>CAVQXR010000001.1:0-1562500 GCA_963717955.1 uncultured Thermoleophilia bacterium
GGGCGCGCGCCCGTGCCTAAGCGGTTGATTCCACGAGCCCGCCGGTGCGGAGACACCACAGTGCGCTCTCGTGAAATCAACCATCCAGGCCTCATCGGCAATGGGTCACGGGCACTGCAGGGTGTCCGTCAGCTGCTGCGCCCCCTCGGCCGCCTCGCCCGCGAGAGCACGAGCGTCCTCGCCGCCGGACGTGGAAAGTGACTCGAGGCTAGCCGCAAGGTCTTGGGCGGCGGTCGCCGCGTCCTCTGCCCCGGCTGCGGCAAGGTCCGCAGCGCGTGCCGCAATGGTTGCCGCGGAGGATGCGAGGCTGTCAAGCGCGTCCTGGCCGGCCTCTGTCCCGCTGGCGGAAACTTCCGTGAGGTTCGCCTCGAGGTCCGCGAGCTCGGAACAGAGCTCCACCTGGGTCTCCTCAATGTTCTCGATGCCCTCACCGAGGGCACCGGTATCGGCGCTGCCGGTGGCACCCACCGTAGGCTCGTCCGGGGCGCTCGCTTCATCCCCCGAAGCGCAGCCGAAGGCGGGGACGGAAACGAGGAGGACGACCGTGAGGGCAACCGCGAAGCGGCGGGTCACGATCGTTCCTCGCTTTGCTCATCGAGCTCGGTGACCTCGATCGCGACGTCGAGCGTGGCGACGATCTTGCCCGTCGCAGAGGCGACCAACAGGTCGAGCACCGGGGTGTCGCTGGTCGATTCAGCCATGATCCTTCCTTTCGTCTCGACGTTCGTTCTCAGGACCGAGCCGTAGGCAGGAGCTTGTCTAGCCCACGGGCTCGATCTCGCTCGGCCGCCAGGTCTTGTCGAAGAACGGCTGCAGCGGGTTGTAGAGCCGAAGAATCGTCCACCAGCCCTTGCCGGGAACGGTCTGGAGCCAGTTGGACTCGCTACCGCTGGGAGCTGTGGGCCCGAAGTAGATGTCGGTCGAGCCATCGGGGTTCGTCTCGACCGTGCCGGATTGGCTGCCGAGGCGAGGCAGGTGCTGATCCGTTTGCAGCATGGAGCGTGTCTGGCGGTCGTAGACGATCACCGACCAGAACCGGCTCGCGGGAATGTCGGGCGGAAGCGTGAGGCGGTAGTCGCGCGTACCGTCGAAGTACTCGCCTTGGCTGTCGCGCATCGCGTAGATGTACTGCGAGCCGATGCCCGTGAGGCGCATACACATCGCCGGTGTGATCCCGGTGGCCATGTAGAAGAAGTTGGTGCGGGAATTGAGCTTGCGGGCACCGTCGCTCGGGGCCGCGACCACGCCGCCCGCGGTGATCGGCGGCGGCGGATCGAGGAACTCGTAGCCACCGATGAAGAGCGCGCTCTCCCACGCCGAGTCCGGATAGAAGGCGAAACCCTCCTCAGGTCGTGCCGCAAACGTGACGGTACGGGCGGTGGCGTTGCCGACAACGACCGCCTCTTCGAGGATCCTGCGCATTCGCGGGTCGGGCTCGAACGGCTTGCCGTGAACGATCCCGAGGGAGGCCAGCAGGCCGAGCAAGTCCGGATCGCTCGCGTCCGGCGGCTCCTGCTGCACCAGCTCGTGCACCAGCTCCCAGAACCCGAAGTCGTTCGGGTAAACGGTGTTGAACGACTTGCCCGTCGCCTCGACGAAACGCGTCTCCGGCACCGGAGCGACCGCCCCTAGCGGGGCTTCACCGGCGAGAAACGTGCCGACCGCGGTCCCTTGTGCACCCGGAACGTAGGGAGAGACACGAAAGTCGGTCCGGATCGCTTCGGCTGCGATCTTTGGGGCGTTGTCGATCATGAACGCCCGGCCGATCACCGTTGCGCGCGTCGTTCGAACGTGCGAGACGTGGAATCCGCTGTCGGGAAGGGGCCCGTCGTAGCCTGGCCCCACCATGAGATAGCGACCGCCCTGGCCGCGGTCCGGACCGGGCAGGCCGAGGTCGGTGACCCACCGGAACCACATGTCGTCCACGGTGCCGAGGATCCCCGACGGCGTCTCGATCGACGGCACGTCGATCACCATCGGTCCGTCGGTCAAGTCGAGAAAACCCCAGAAGTAGACCGTGTCGCAGTTCGCGGTCAGGAACACCGACGCCGAATCCATCAGCTCTGGGAAGAACACGAACGAGTTGTCCTCGACCCCTATCGAGCGGTATCCGCGGCGTATGGCCGCGAGCGATGCGCCCGGCAACGCACCCAGGAACGCCTCCACCCCGTGGAGAAAGTCGAGATGGTCGTACAGCAGTGCGGCCGTCGTCTCCGACGGCGCGCCATCGTCGAATTCCAACGTTCCGAGCCGACTCTCCACCTTGTCCGGCGTCGAGATCGAAGCCAGCACGTCAGTAGTCGCGCTCATGGCGCCATCTCCCTTGTTCGCATGCCTCGCGCCATCCGGGCGCGTCCCGACAACGGTATGCCGCCAGCCATTCGGATCGCCTCACCCGGATCGGATGAACTCCGGCCCTTAGTCGCGGCACCACACCCGGTCAGCGAACGCTGCCGCGGCACGATCACGGCCATCACGGTCGAGCGCAATCACCCCGTATGGATGATGCCCAGCCTTCGTGGACCAGCCACCCTCGCTCGCGAAGCGCCACAGCGAGTTCAGGGGGTGGGGAACGTGAGCGTTCAGCCGCGTCCGAACGTCGTCTTCATCGTCGGCGACAACGTCGGTTGGGGAAACATCCTGGCCGCCGAGGGACAGCGCTTCGACGGAGTCGATGCCTCGGGGTTCCTCCCCGGGGAGAGCCGGGCGACCGGGCGCGATCAGGTCATCTACTACGGCTCGGACGCCGGGGTGATGTCGGTCAAGTGGCGCACGATGAAGGTCGTCTCTCGCTTCAGCGAGAGCAACAGCGGCCCGATCTTCCAGCCGCAATGGCCGATGGTGTTCGATCTGATCAACGCCCCGATCGAGCAGTGGGATCTGGCTGGGCGCTCTGGCAGAGCGCGGCCCAGTACCCGCACATCAAACCGGGAGAGGCGTTCGCCGGATACGACCGGCAACCGCTGGCATCCGGTGAGGAGTTCGGGCTGTAGCCGCGCGGATGCTGATCGCCCCAACTTGCCTAGAGCCCGTTCCAGGAGCGTGACCGTGACGCGCCAAGTATTGAGGCGAGCGAGATGACGTGGGCCAGGCGGTTCCGTCTGCGCGAGAGCCTGCTCGAGAGCCTCTGGGTCATCCCTCTCGTGGGAGCTGCGCTCGGTGGGATTCTCGGCATCGTCGTCTCGTTCGCCGACGAGCACATCGGGGCGCCGTTGTGGCAGTACTCGCCGTCGACCGCCAGCACGGTCCTGTCCTCGGTCATCGGGGCGACGGCTGCGCTCACCGGCTTCGTGGTCACCGTGACCGTTCTCGTCGTGCAGATGGCGACCGGGACGTTCTCGGCCCGCGTCCTGCGCCTTTGGTACCGCGACCACATGCTGAAGGCGACGCTGGCGGTTCTCGTTGGCACCCTCACGTTCTCGTTCTCGGTGCTCCGGCGGATCGACGACGACTTCGTCCCGGACCTCGGCGTGACACTGTCCGGCTTCTTGGTCTCCCTGTCCCTGCTGGCCTTCATCGTCTTCTTCGATCGATACATCCGCCGGCTGAGACCCGCGGTGGTCGCCGCGGATGTCGCGAGGACGGCTCGCTCGATGTTCGCGCAGACTGTGCGCTTCGCCGATCGGCCGGACATCCGGTGGGAGCTCGGAACGACCCGCGCGGATCCAACAGACGTCGTCCGAGCGAGCCGCGGCGGGGCGATCCAAGCTGTCGATGCCGACGGTCTCGTCGAGTGGGCGCGCGCGCGAGGCGCCGAGCTCGTCCTGCCGCACCCCGTAGGCGACTTCGTGCCCACGGGTGGAGTGCTGGTGCGGGTCTACGGAGGCGAGTTCGACGATCACGCCGCAGAGGAGCTCGAGGGAATGATCGCGCTCGGTGACGAGCGCACGTTCGAGCAGGACCCCGCGTTCGCGATACGGATCATGGTCGACATGGCAAACAGAGCTCTCTCACCGGCGGTGAACGATCCCACCACCGCCCTGCAGGTCCTCGACCACATCGGAGAGGTTCTCGGCCTGATCGGGAGGACGGATCTCGAGGAGCGTACGAAGCCGGCGAGTGCCGATACGCCGGCCGCGGTCGTCATGGTCGCTCGCCGCTGGGAGGACTTCGTGACGCTTGGACTCACCGAGATCCGTGAGTTCGGCGGAACGTCGGTGCAGATCATGCGACGACTCCGAGCACTGCTCGAGGAGCTTCTCGAGACAGTGCGGATCGAGCACCGAGCAGCGCTCGAAGAAGAGCTCCGCCGTCTCGATGCCACCGTCGCCGATGCCTGGCGCGACTCGGTCGACCTCGATCGCGCAAGCGGGGGCGACGACCAGGGGATCGGTGGCCGCACATGACTCGATGAGCCTGTGAGTGCGTCGGTCACGCGAGTGAACACGAGGAGGCGATCGAACGGCAGCCCGGTCGCCCCCTCGTCGGCGTCAACGGGAGCAGGTCACTTCCGCATCAACTTGCGCGTGATCGGCCTGATCATGGGCTTCGGCCCGGGCGTGCTGATCAGCACGGTGGCGTTCGACCTCGAGGAGGCGGCCGAAATGTCGTCCGGTCGCGCAATCTCATCCAGAAAGGGTGACGCGCGAGCAAGCCTCAACGAGTTGAATGGGCGCCGCGATGGACGACTTATGGGCAGCACCTCCGCCGTCTCGCCGTCCACGACGATGCGCTCGTCGGCGTGCTCCTCGGCGACGAGAGGTCGACGGACGAGGGCCGGCAGCAGGAAGTGGAACCAACAGGCCGATCGCCAAGGATAGGCGTGGGAGGTAGCCGAAAGCGATGAACGACGAAGCCCAAACATCCGAGAGTCGGAATCGGCTGCCGAGCCTGCGCACCCTCATCTACATCGCGCTGGGCGCGCTCGCTCTCCTGTGGGTCGTGCCGGAGATCATCGCGGCGCTCGGCTCGATCGACATCCAAGGCGTCGAGCGTCCTTACCTCCTCACATTCCTGTTTGTCTGGTTCGACGCGATCATTCCCGTCTTCCCGAGCGAGTCGCTCCTGAACACGGGTGCGACGCTGATCGCGTCCGGAGAGCTGAACCTCGAGCTCTGGCTGCTGATCCTCGTGGGCGCACTCGGCGCGATTCTCGGCGACAGCAGCCTGTACTGGCTCGCGAGGACGGTCGGTCGCAAGTACCTGGCGGTCAAGCTGGAGAAAGCAAAGCAGGACCCGAAGATCGGCACGGCGTTCCAGGTGCTCGGCACGAGCGCCCCCTTGGTCATCGTCGCCGGCCGATTCGTGCCCGGGATGCGGTTCGTGATCGGGGTGACGATGGGCCTGGAACGCTACCCATACGCCCGGTTTCTCACCTTCTCGATGCTCGGCGGCTTCTTCTGGGCGGCGTTCAACTGCGGGTTCTCCTACCTCATCGGCTCGACCAAGCTCGGCGAGTACTCACTGCTCTCGCTTCTAGTATCGGCGGCAGTCACAGGTGGCGTTCTCGCCATCCTCTACCGATCCCTGAAGCGCAACTACGAGCAGCAGCAGGCTCAGACGGCAAGCTCCCAGCCGGAGCCCGCTGAGGTGGCTGGTGACCCTGCTTGAGCAGCCCAGCCACGGCAAGGCGGAGGGCGCTGGCGCCGAAGCCCACGTGAGCGCAGAGCCGGCGACACTCCGGCCTGCTGGACCTCATCACTGAAGACACGAGAGCAACGCACGCCCTCGAGCCGGCTCGCGTCGTGATGAGGCAGCCGAGCCATTGGAGCCATGAGAACGATGAGCGACGTCGAGGATCGTCAAGCTGACGCGGCGGGGGATCGTGACGAGGCCTCTGACGACGGCCGCTCCGATGGCGTGGGCGCCAGGCTCACGGCCGCGGCGGCGAGCGCGAAGAGCGCGGGTGAACGGCACGTGGCGGTCGCTGTCCCCATCCGGGCAGTGGAACGAAACAAGCGCGTCGCGGCGAGCGTTCTCGCCGGTGGGTTCGCGTATCGGCTGTTCTTGTGGTTGCTGCCGTTCGGCCTGGTCGTCGGAGGTGGACTCGGCCTCAGCAACGCGAACAGCACCGAGGATGCGGTCGAGGGCGGCGGCGTTCCGGGGGCGGTGACCAACGCGATCGGCGACGCCTCGCGTGCCGCGCAGTCCGACACGTGGTGGCTCCTCGCGGTTGGTGTACCGCTCCTGCTCTGGGCGGGATACTCGGGCTCGAAGGCGGTGACGCTCATTCACGCGCTCGTCTGGGACGAGCCTCCACCGACGATCAAACCGCTAAGGTCGTCACTCTCCTTCACCGGCGTCCTCTGCGCGTTCGTGGTCGTGGTTGGACTCACGTGGTGGGTCCGTGATGACTGGCCGGGCTTCCTCGCCCCCGTGGTCACCTTCGCTCCGCTCGCGGGGCTGTGGCTCTGGGTCTCCCTTCGGCTTCCGCACCGGGATGCTTCCTGGCGGGAGCTGCTGCCAGGCGCGCTCCTCGTCTCGATCGGATTTCAGCTTCTCCACGAGCTGGTCGGCAACTTCCTCGTCCCGAAGCTCGAGAAGTCGACCTCCCTGTACGGCGATCTCGGAGCCACGGCGACGTTCCTGTTCTTCATGTACGTGATGGCAAGCCTTGTCGTCGCCGCACCCATCCTCAACCGCTCGGTCTACGACGAGCTCCGCGAGAAGCGCGATGCGGCCCGGGACGACGGGACAACGAGTCCGGCGGAGGCTTCCTGAGCGAACACGCGGACGTCGTGAGCGCCGCAGGTACCTCGCCGCCTTCGTGATGGCGCCTTCGAGCCGCCGAGGCGCGTACGGATGATTCGACGGCGTCTCGGGGAGCGATTACTGCCTACCCGAATCCGGGCGCCTCCCATAGCATTCGAGCCGGATGGCCGTCGCCGAAACTCCATTCGACCTCATAGAGGCCAAGCTGGCCAGGCCATTCACCCGGCCCGACACTCTGGTGAAGACGCACGTGATCGCACGGCTCTCCGACGCGAGGGTGACCTTCGCGACCGTGACCGCGCCGGCCGGGTACGGCAAGACCACCCTTCTTGCTCGGTGGGCCGAGGTCGATCCGCGTCCGTTCGCATGGGTCGCGCTCGACCGGGGAGACGACGACGTCGTCGTGCTGCTGCGCCACATCGCGGGCGCGATTCACCGTGTGGAGCCGCTCCCGCCGGACGCGCTCGCCGCGCTGTCCAGCCCAGCAGCATCGAGCTGGTTCACCCGGGTTGCGCGTATGGGGAGGGCACTCGCTGCTCTGAAGCGCTCGCTGGTGTTGGTGCTGGACGATCTGCACGCTGTCGCCAATCGATCCTGTTGGGACGCGCTGGTGGAGCTGTTTCGCTACGTTCCGGCGGGCTCGCAGGTCGCGGTTACGAGTAGGGAAGAGCCGCCGCTGCCGCTGGCGCGCTGGCGGGCACAGGGGCGGGTGCACGAGGTCGGGGTGGCGGACCTGCGCCTGGACGAGCAAGAGGCCGGGCTGCTTCTGAAAGCTGCCGGAGTCGAGCTGGACGCGGGCGAGCTCTCGGAGCTGACCGAGCGGACGGAAGGCTGGGCCGCCGGTCTGTACCTCGCGGCGCTGTCGATGAAGGCCGGGGCGACCGCCACGGCGCGTGTCGAGAGTTTCGCTGGCGACGACCGGTTCGTGTCTGAGTACTTCCACCTTGAGCTGCTGTCCCGGCTGCCGGAAGCCGAGGCGAAGTTCCTCAGGTACACCTCGGTTCTGGATCGTATGTCTGGCGCTCTTTGCGACGCCGTGCTCCAGACGACGGGGTCGGGACAGAGGCTCGAGACGCTCGCACGTGCGAACGGCTTCGTGGTGCCCCTCGACCGGCGGGGCGAGTGGTACCGCTACCACCACCTCTTCGGCGAGCGCCTCAGGAACGAGCTCGGGCACGCGGAGCCGGAGCTGGTGCCTGCGCTCAACGCTCGTGCGATGGCCTGGTGCGTCGCTAACGACCTGCCCGAGGAGGCGATCGGCTACGGGCAAGCAGCGGGCGAGGTGGACACCGTCGCTGGCTTGATCGGCGCCCTGAGTCCGTCGTTCTACTACGACGGCCGCTTGCAGACCGTGGAGGAGTGGCTCGGGTGGTTCGGCGACGACGAGCTTGTGCAGTTCCCTGCACTCGCCGTCTTTGGAGCCTGGTGGCGTGCGCTGACGGGGCGAGCCAAGGATGCTGAGCGTTGGCTCGCCCTCGCCGAGGGGGCGACCTCGAAGATCGAGCTCCCGGACGGCAGCGCCACGATCGAGCCGTGGGTCGCCACGCTGCGCGCGCACATGTTGCCGAACGGTGTCGAGCAGGCGCTCGCCGACGCCGAGGTGGCGCTGGATCAGCTCTCGCCAGACAGTTTTTGGATCCCTACGGCACTCCTCGGCCGAGGAGTTACGCACGCCCTGCTCGGCGCGATCGATCGTGCAGAGGCGGACCTTGTTGCAACTGTCGAGCGCGGCTTGGCCGCCGGCAGCGTCGAAGAGGTCTTCTTGGCGGAGGCGCAGCTCGCGCTCCTCGCGGCCAACGGAGGAGCCTGGGGCGAGGCAGGGCGGCGCGCACGGGCGGCCGAAGCGCGCGTCGCAGAGTCGGGCCTCGGCGACTACGCGTCGAGCGCGCTCTCGAGCGCGGCGACAGCCCGTGTTGCCGTCCACGAGGCGAGACACCAAGACGCGCGCCAGGCGCTGGCACGGGCGCATCGTCTGCGACCAGAGCTTGACCACGGCATTCCCTGGGTCACGATCCAGGTGGGGCTCGAGCTCACCCGCGCCCATCTCGCCCTCGCCGAGTCGGGCGCTGCCCGCACGGTCCTCGCAGAGACCGTGCGGGTGCTCGAGCTCCGGCCGCACATGGGCTCCCTTGCCGAGGAGGCTCGGGAGCTGCGCGAGCGCGTCGCCGCAACGTCCCAACCGGCCGGTGCCTGGGCGATGAGCCTGACGGGTGCGGAGCTGCGGTTGCTTCCCTACCTTGCCACCCATCTGACGTTCCCGCAGATCGCGACCAGGCTGTTCATCTCGCGCAACACCGTCAAGACCGAAGCGGTCTCGATCTACCGCAAGCTGGGTGCCTCATCTCGCAGCGAGGCGATCGACCGTGCCGTCGAGGTGGGCTTCCTCGAAAGCTCGATCTTCTCGCCGCAGGCAAGTCTCGCCCACGAGTGACGACGTCATGGCGGCGCTCGGTTTCGAGGTGGAAGCCGCTCTCGCGTGGCGCGAGCCTTCACGAGCTCGGCGAATTCATGCCATTGGTATGACGAAAGCGGGCGCGTCCGCACCGATAGTCCCTGGAACGAAGTGAAGGACGTGCCGAGACCTTTCGCTCAACCGAAGGAGGAATAATGAGCGCCGTTCCTGTAGACCTGTATATCGCGACCTATTCCGATCCAAACGCCGCCCAGCAGGACTGGGACGACATCAAGCAGCTCGCGCGCGACCGTGTGATCACAGTGGACGGTCTCGTGCTCGTCAGCCGTGACGCCGACGGCAAGATCGACGTGAAGGACAACGCCCACGATGTGGGCAGGGGAGCCACGCTCGGGGCGGTCGGTGGCGCGGTCATCGGCCTCATCTTCCCGCCGGCGTTCCTGGCATCGGCCGTTGTTGGCGCCGGAATCGGCGCGGGCGCCGGTGCGATCCTCGATCGCAAGCACAAGAACGAGATCAAGGCGGACATCGAGGAGGTTCTTCCGCCGGGCAGCTCGGGCATCGTCGCGCTGTTCGAGGAGCGCTGGGGCGAGGACATCGAGAAGACGCTCGGGAACGCCGACAACGTCACCAAGCACCAGGTCGACGCCGAAAGCGCCGAGGACGTCAAGGCAACCGCGACCACCGAGTAACTGGCCACGGACTGGGCCAGGGCTCGGGGCTCGTTCGCCGTTTCGGCGTGGTCTGGCCCGCACACGACCGCGAGACCTTTCAACCCCAGATCGCCGGGGAACCGACAAAGAGTGGAGGAACTTCACGATGGGAAGACGACAGATGGGAGCCAGTGCTGCACTCGTCGCGGCGTTGGCCCTCGGGGCCGCAGCCTGTGGCGAGGAAAGTCAAGCCACTGCTGAGCAGAATCTGTGCACGAGCCTGGCGAGCTTCGCCTCGGCGGTTGTCGACTTCCGGCAGCTGGATGCCGGAAGCACGACTCAGGACATCGAGGACTCGGCGGGCAACGTCCAGAGCGCCTGGGATGACGTCAAGAGCAACGCGCAAGATGTCACAGAGGCGGATGAAAGCGCGCTCGAAAGCGCTCAGGATGACCTGCAGAACGCCGTCGGCGACCTACCGGACGATGTGACGGCAGAACAGGCCATCTCGACACTCGAGCCCCAGCTCCAGGCAGTCGGCGACAGCCTCGCCGAGATCTCAGGCGGCCTGAATTGCGCCGCCAGCGCGGAGCCCGATGTGACCGAGACCGGCTGAGCCGGACACGGATCCGGACTGCCACGCTGAGACAGGAACACGGATCCGGACAGAGCGCGGGCCTGCTCCGCTCTGTCCGGATCCGGCGCGGGCAACTCGCAGGGCACACGATGGCCTCAGCCCCGCGCGGGGAACAGCGTAGGCACGTCGGAGGCAGCCGCAACTCCGCATCCGTCAGGCCTGGCTGCCGCTCAGCATGACCTCACAGCAAGGCTGACCTACGCCCGAGCCGGAGGGCGATTTGCCGCTCCGAGAGGATCCCATTTCATGCCATCGGTATGAGGACGATGGACCGGCCCACGCCCATACTCTGCGCTGCAATCGCACATTGGCAGATCGGCGCGCGACCGCGACGCCGCCCTGACGCCAGGGAGGAGAACATGACCATTTCCAGCGAGATGATCAACTCCATCGGCGCGCCCGAGCGGCTCGAGACCCGGCTCGGAACGCTCGGGTTCGTCGACGGCGTGCCTAGCAGCGAGACCACCGAAACGGTGTACGAGCACCTCGACTTCGTGCACGCCCTCAACGTGTATCTCGACGGCTTCGCCGGCGCGTCGACGTACGCGATCCGAAAGGGTTTCCACGACATCGGCGTGGAAGACAACGCGATCCTCATCTTCTCGGAGCTGATGGGCTCGGAGTCCGTGTTCTTGACCGCGAACGCCGACACGGTCTACTTCCTCGGCATCGTCGATCTCACGTCGGGGCCGATGGTGGTCGAGACGCCTCCGCAGGTGCTCGCGTTGTTCGACGACATGTGGTGGGGGTGGATCATCGACTTCGGCCTGTCGGGCCCGGATCGCGGCGAAGGCGGTCGTTTCCTGCTCGTGCCGCCCGGCTACGACGGCCTGTTGCCGGACAGCGGCTACCACGTGGGGCACTCGCGCACGTCGAGGGCGCTCCTGCTCGGGCGGTCGTTCCTGACGGACAACGATCCTGCGCCGACCGTCGAGACGATCAAGCGCACGCTGAAGCTCTACCCTTACGCGCCGGGCGGCGCCGGTACCAGCGTGGCGACGCTGCTCCAGGGCGGCGCGCCGCCCACCCCTGCGGCGGAGATACCCGAGACGGTGTTCGTGGAGGGAAGCGGGAAGGCGTTCAACACGGTGCCGCCGAGCGACTTCGGTTTCTTCGAGTTGATGAACGAGGTGGTGCAGGACGAGCCCGCCGGCAGCACCAACCGAGAACTCATGGGACAGCTTGCCGCGATCGGGATCGTCAAGGGTCAGCCGTTCGAGCCCGACGAGCGGATGCGGCGCATCCTCGAGGATGCGGCCGCCGTCGGCAACGCGACCTCGCGGACGCTGTACTTCGACCCGCGAGCAGCGGAAGGGTTCACGTACTACGACGGTTCGGGGTGGTTCAACCCGCTGTGGGTCGGCGGCTACACGTTCGAGACGCCGCCGCCGCTGGTCACGAAAGAGGGCATCAAGCCGTTCCCCACGACCGGCGTCCGGAAGCAACACTCCAGGACAGCTTTCCTGTACGCGGCCACCGGGGTCACCCCCGCGATGTGCATGCGGCTCACAGGGATCGGGTCGCAGTACCTCATGACCGTCAAGGACGCCGACGGCGTTCGGCTCGCAGGCGGGCAGAGCTACCGGATGACGCTGCCACCCGAAATTCCAGCAGCGCGGTTCTGGTCGCTCACCCTCTACGACAACGAGACGCGCTCGATGCTCCAGACGCCGCAGCGCTTCCCGCGCGCCGGCAGCCAGTCCTACCCGACTCCGGCGGCGACCGCGAACGACGACGGCTCGACGACCATCACGTTCAGCCCCGACAGGCCTAACGACGCTCCGGAGGGTAACTGGATCCAGACGACGGAAGGCAAGGGCTGGTTCCCGATCCTGCGCCTTTACAGCCCGCTCGCCCCGTTCTTCGACAAGACCTGGCGGCCGAGCGAGATCGAGCCCGTGGGCTAGACAGGTTTCTGCCTACGGCTCCGTCCTGAAAACGAACGTCGACACGAAAGGAAGGATCATGGCTGAATCGACTGGGGTGCTCGATCTGCTGGAGAGCATGACAGCGGACTCGATCGAAGCGTCGAGTCTCGACCCGGAGACGCTCCTGCTCGTTCGCATCGCCGCGCTTGTCGCTGTCGATGCCCCGTCGGTCTCCTATCTGCTCAATCTCGGAGCGGCGAACGAGATCGGCATCAACCCCGAGCAGGTGAGCGGTGTGCTCGCCGCGATCGCACCGATCGTCGGCACAGCACGGGTCGCCTCCGCGACGGGCAAGATCGTCGACGCGCTCGATGTCGCAATCGAGGTCGCAGAGCTCGACGAGCAGGAGCAAAGCGAGGGATAACTGTTCGTACCGGTCCTCGCCAGCCTCCTTGGCCTGCTCAACGCCTTCCGCATGAGACGTCTCCCCGACCCGACGCCGGCCAGCTCCATCGAAGGCGTTTCTCTAGGCTGAGGGCGATCTCGACGATGTTGCGAATGGGACCGTCACCGGAACCGAAGGAGAAAGCGAGACATGAGTGGTAGTAATTGGGAGCTCAGCGAGGGTCGTCTCGGCGTCGAACAGGCGCCCGACGGTGCAGCCAGCGCGGAGTCGGGGCGTGTGGCCGGCGGCTCCACGGTGAGGGGCAGGACAGTGCCTGCGGCGAAGGTGATCTCGCATTTCACGCGGGCGGAGCGGGCGGCGCGGGGGAAGGCGGCGCGGGCGGAGGTGCCGCGCTCGACGCACGGCGGAGATCGAGTTCCCGAGCCGCGCGATCCGGTCGCGCTGTTGGAGGAGCAGGCGGTGTCGCGGGTGCCGGAGCTGGTGCCGATCCGGTATGGCCGGATGCTGGTGTCGCCGTTTGCGTTCTACCGCGGCGGCGCGCTGATCATGGCGGCGGATCTGGCGCGAACGCCGATCTCGGGGCTTCGCGTGCAGCTGTGCGGCGACGCGCACCTGTCGAACTTCGGGGTGTTCGGCTCGCCCGAGCGGAAGCTGGTGTTCGACATCAACGACTTCGACGAGACGGCGCCCGGCCCGTGGGAGTGGGACGTGAAGCGGCTGGCGGCGAGCTTCGCGATCGCCGGACGCGAGAACGGGCTTCTCCGACGAAGGAGCGGCGCACGGTCGTGCTCGACACGGTGCGCTCCTACCGGGAGGCGATGCGCGCGTTCGCGGGGATGCGCAACCTCGAGGTCTGGTACTCGCACCTGTCGGTCGAGCAGGCGTTCGCGGAGTTCACCGCGCGGCGTCGATCCCGAAGCGGCTGAAGAAGGCCGAGGCGGACATCGCGAAGGCGCGCACGAAGGACAGCATGCACGCGTTCGAGAAGCTGACCACGCTCGTCGACGGCGAGCCGTCGGATCATCAGCGACCCGCCGCTGATCGTCCCGATCGACGAGCTCGCTCCCGGCCGACGATGGAGCGGGACGCGATCGAGGGCGAGATCCGCGACCTCATCCGCTCCTACCGGCGGACGCTCGAGACCGACCGCCGCCACCTGCTGGAGCAGTTCCGGTTCGTCGACCTGGCCCGCAAGGTCGTCGGGGTCGGCAGCGTCGGCACCCGCGCCTGGATCGCGCTCTTCCTCGGCATCGACGACGAAGACCCGCTGTTCCTGCAGATCAAGGAGGCGCAGCCGTCGGTGCTGGAGCGGTTCGTCGGCAAGAGCGAGTACGGCAACTGCGGCCAGCGCGTCGTCGCCGGCCAGCGCCTGATGCAGGCGACCAGCGACATCTTCCTCGGCTGGCAGCACGTCAGCTGCCGGCCTCGACGGGCAGGCGCGCGACTTCTACGTCCGCCAGCTCAAGGACTGGAAGGGCTCGTTCGCGATCGAGGCAGCCGTCCCGGCGGGCGCGGCCGCCTACGGGAAGACGTGCGGCTGGACGCTCGCCCGCGCCCACGCCCGCTCCGGCGACCGGGTCGCGATCGCCTCCTACCTCGGCAGATCGGACGTCTTCGACCAGGCCATCGCGGCCTTCGCCGAGACCTACGCCGACCAGAACGAACGCGACTACCGAGCACTCAAGGACGCCGCCAAAACCGGCCGAGTCAACGCCCTGACAGACCTCTGACCCGATCATAAGATTCGAAGTGTCCTGCTTCACGAAGTGCTGCGCACCGCGGAGTACGCCGGGGCTGTCTAGGCGCTCACGATTGAAGCATTGGCCTGACCGGCCGAGAAACGAGGATTGACGAGATGACGGAGACGGGGCTGGGCGTGCGTGGACCGATCGTGAAGACTCAATTGTGCGTCCGCGTTTCGATGCCGTGCCCGTAGCTCTCGGCGTGTGGCGATGAACGTCGTCTGGGCGATCCTCATCATCGCCGGCGTATGCGCGGTGGCGGTCACGGCACTGCTGCTCGTGCGCCGTCGCGCACCCGAAGGCGGCTACTTCGAGGACGGCGATCGCGCAGCCGGGGTCTTCGGCGTGCTGGCGACCGGGTTCTCCGTCCTGCTCGGGTTCATCGTCTTCCTCGCCTTCGAGAGCTTCGACCAGTCTCGCAGCGGCGCCGAGCAGGAGGCGCTCGTGCTCGTGCAGCAGGTCGAGAACGCGCAGTTCTTCCCGCAGCCGGCTGGCAGCGCGCTGACCGCTGAGCTCGTCTGCTACGGACGATCGGTCGTCAACGACGAGTGGGACAGGATGCGCGCCGGCACGCAGGGAGACGCGATCAACCCGTGGGGTGTGACGCTCTTTCGCACATTGCACGACGTGCAACCGCAGACGGCGACCGAGCAGTCTGCCTACGACAAGTGGCTCGACCAGACATCCGCCCGGGAAGAAGCACGTCGCGATCGCGTCCACGGCGCCGTCGGCGTGATCCCGACCACCCTCTGGATCGTGCTGTTCTTCATCGCGGCCGTGATCTTCGTGTTCATGCTCTTCTTCGCCGACCGCGGCGAGCGCGCCCTTGTGCAGGGCATGTTGATCGGATCGGTAGTTGCGGTAATGGCCGCGCTGTTGCTGCTGCTGAACGGGCTCAACACGCCGTTCCATGCCGGCGTGGGCGGACTGCAACCCGTCGCCATGGAGCGGTCGTTGCGGATAATCGACGAGGCTCTGGGTGCGGTCGACGCCCAGGTGCAGCTTCCCTGCGACGCACTTGGGAGACCGGTGTCGTCGGGATGACCGCGGGCGCGGGTCGCAACAGGGTCGAGCTCGCGGCGACCGTGCTCCTCGCCGTCGCAACCATCGCGACGGCGTGGAGCGGCTACCAGTCGACAAGGTGGAACGGAGAACAGGCGAAAGCAGGGGCGCGTGCCAACGCGCTGCGGATCGAGTCGGCGAAGGCGGCCGGGCTCGCGAACAGCCAGACAGAGGTCGACGTGGCGACCTTCACACAGTGGGTCAATGCCTACGCGCAGAACCAGACGGAGCTCGCGGACTTCTACTTCAGGCGCTTCCGCGAGGAGTTCAGGCCCGCCGTCAACGCATGGGTTGCGACCACGCCGCTCAAGAACCCGGACGCGCCGCTGACACCGTTCGCGATGCCACAGTACGAGCTCGAGGCACGCGCGGAGGCCGACCGGCTCGAAGCGGAGGCAGAGGTCTATGCCGGGCAGGCACGCGAGAACATCCAGCGGGCATCGAACTACGTGCTGGGTGTCGTCCTGTTCGCGTCGGCGTTGTTCTTCGCAGGCATGAGCACCAAGCTGACATCGCCGAAGCTGCGCGTCGTGATGCTCTCCATCGGCTGTGCCGTCTTCCTCCTCACCGCTGTCTGGATCGCCACCTCGCCCGTCAGCGTCACCGTCTGAGCACGTCGAGCCCGAGCCGAACAGCGCTCGACTGCGCCCCGACGGAGACGCCAGTCAGTGGCGCACTGCGCCTCGCCGATTAGCACGAGATCGTCGGCGGCCTTGCCCAGCGCGATCCGATACGTGCCCCTCGGCGTGCAGACCAACCGCGACGCGGAATCAAGACTGGCGTACAACTGGCGCGCGTACCTGAATTTGCAGGCACTTGACGTAGCTTCGCGGTCTCGATAACCGCAGGGCATGCCGGTGCGGATGCGTCCCGGAACGTGGGTTGGACGACTCGATGAACCACAGCTCCTTGTGAAGCGGAGGTCGATCGCCAAGCATTTCGTCGAGCCGAGGAAGCGACCTGGCCGTCGCGACCCGGACCGCGTCCCGATGGAAGCGCGAGGCGTTGCCTTCGGGGCAGGACCGTCGGCGTCGGTCCTGCCGGATAGAGTCGTCCGCCGATGGACAGCTGGGCGTTCGCAGCGATCGCCGTCATCATCGTCGCCTACGCGGCCCTTTCGCGGCGGCTGCAGGGGTCGCCCGTCTCGGCGGCGATGTTCTTTCTCGCGGCCGGCCTGATCGCCGGCAACGAGGTCCTCGATCTCGTCGACTTCGGCGTCTCCAGCGACCAGATGCGGCTCCTCGCGGAGGCAACGCTGACGCTCGTCCTCTTCTCGGACGCCTCCCGCCTCGACCTCGGACGCCTTCGTGGCGAGATTACGCTTCCTGCTCGCCTGCTCGGGATCGGACTGCCGCTGACGATCGTGGTCGGCGCCGCCCTTGCCGTCGCCCTGATCCCCGGCCTCGGGTGGGCCGAGGCCGCGATCCTCGCGATCGTGCTCGCGCCCACCGACGCGGCGCTCGGGCAGGCGGTCGTCTCCGACCGGCGCCTCCCGTCGAGGATCCGGCAGGGCCTCAACGTCGAGAGCGGCCTCAACGACGGCATCTGCGTCCCGCTGCTCGTGATCATGCTCGCCGTCGCCGAGGCCGAGGAGGGTGCGACCGGCGCAGGCCATGCCGTCGTCGTGATCTTCGAGGAGATCGGGTACGGGATCGTCGGCGGTGTCATCGCCGGCGCCGTCGGCGCGCTCGTGCTCAGAGCGGCCGTCCGTCGCGGCTGGCTCCAGGAGGCCTGGCTCCAGATCCTGATCGTGGCGCTCGCGGCGCTCTCCTATGCGATCGCGGCGCCCCTCGGAGGCAGCGGCTTCATCGCCGCCTACGTCGGCGGGCTCGTCTTCGGCGCCCTCCGGCGCGATACCGGAGGAGAGGTCAGCCACCTGCTCGACGAGGTCGGTGAGCTGCTCAACGGTGCGACGTTCATCGTCTTCGGAGCAGTCGTGGTCGGCGCCGCGCTCACCGACGCGACCTGGGAACTCGCCCTCTACGCAGTCCTCAGCCTGACCGTGATCCGGATGCTGCCCGTCGCCGTCGCCATGGTCGGCCTCGGCGCGAGGCGGCCGACCGTCGCGTTCCTCGGCTGGTTCGGGCCGCGCGGGCTCGCATCGATCGTCTTCGCCGTCATCGTCCTCGACGACGCCGACCTGCCGCACACGGGTCTGATCCTGACGGCGGCGGCGCTGACGGTCGCGCTCTCCGTCCTCGCCCACGGCGTCTCCGCACCCCTCCTGACCGAACGCTACGTCCGCTGGCACCGGGCGGCGAGACCACCAATCGAAGGAGTCGCCGTGCACGAGCAACCGACCCGCTGGGGCCCGCGGCAGTAGCGGGCAGAAGCGGCTCGCGCCGCCGGTGCCCTCCGACTATCCGGCGAGTGGCACGGCGTTCAGCGGCTAGGTGGAGTCCAGCTGCAAAGCTGGGTCGACTCCTCGGCGTGCGCCGACGTGTCGAACAGGCTGACCGAGGTCATGACACCGCTTGCGCTCGCCGCAGCGCCGCCGTGCCGATCGCGCTGCCGGGGTGGACAGGTTCGGCCGGCCGCTGCCGGACGCCGACTGAGCTGCTCGGCGACTCGGGCATCCTGCGTCTCGATGACGCCGTCGCGAGCGATCAGGCGGATCCGTTTCCCTGTCGGCCCGGCCAACTGGGCGGCCTCGTCCTCGTTGCCCGGCATCAGGTGTCCGTACCGGTCGTAGGTGATCGTGACGCTCGCGTGCCCCATGTAGGTCGAGAGCGCCTTCGTGTTGACTCCTGCGGCGATCATCAGGGACGCGAAGGTGTGTCGTGCCTCATGAAGCGTGAGCCCCTGTAGTTCGGCTGCGCCCCAGGCGCGGGTCGCCTGGGCGGTGAGATTCCCGGCGTCGAACGGCCGGGTGGCCGTCCGCCCGAAGACCAGGTCTTCGCCGTCGCGCCTCATTGTGGCCTTGTGCTCCGTGAGGTAGTCGCGGAGGATGGCTGCGACGGGAACGGCGCGTCGGCCCGCGCGGCTCTTCGGATCGACGTACACGCCTTCCTTCGGGTCCCATGCCCGTTCGACGCGGATCACCCCGCGAGCAAGATCGACGTCGCACCATCGCAGAGCCATTAGCTCACCACGTCGAAGCCCAGCGAAAAGGGCGGCGGCCCAGACGGCTTGTTCTGCCTCCGGCAGGACGGCCAAGAGCTTCGTCGCCTCGTCCGGAGCGACGATCCGATCACGCCGTCCCTCGACCGCAGGCGGTTCGAGGCCGCTCGTCGGGTTCACGGCGACCTCTCCGCGAGCGAGGGCGCGGCGGTAGATGGCCCTGAGCGGCATCAGCGTGTTGCGAATCGTGCTCGCGTCGAGGCCATCGGCAAGCCACCTGTCCGCGTGATCCTGGAGATCCATGCGAGTGACCTCCGACAGCTTGGCGCCACCGAGCGTTGGCAGGATCCGCAGGCGGAGGGACGTGCTGTAGCCGCGAATCGCGCTCGGCTTGTACAGGTGGCCCGAGCGGTTCCTGATCGTACCGTCCCTGGCGCCCGTCACCCAGGCGGTGGCCGCTTCCCGGACCGTGATGGATGAAGGGGCACGCATCGTGCCCTTGCGGAGCGCGACCGCCGAGTCCTGGCGCCAGGCCTTAGCCGCCGCCAGTGTGGGGAAGCTCTTGCGGATCTTCTTGGCGTCGCGCGCGCCAGTTGCGCGCCAGTCAATCACCTTCCCCTGCGGCTTCCAGCGGTCTTGAGCGGCATTGCGACACGCTTGGTGCCTCTACCGAGAAACCGCTTGAGCAAGCGCTTTCTCGGCTATTCGAGCGGCGGGGAAGGGATTCGAACCCTTGACCCGTCTTCCAACGGGTTGCGGTTTTCAAGACCGCCGCTTTCGACCGCTCGGCCACCCCGCCGTGCGCCGATTGTAGGCAGGGCGTCCGCACGACCTGGATGGGGACAGCTACACGTGGTCGCGTGGGAACGTGTGGGTCCAGCTTCTGGCCCACACGCGCCGGCCCGCCTCGAACGCCTCCAGCGCGGTCGTCACGCGGAACTCGGTCGCCGTCGAGGTCATCGTCGCGGCCGCGCGGTTGGCCGTGTCGCGACCGTCGCCGCGTAGTGTCATCCCGTTCTCGCAGTCGACCCGCGCCGTGAGCGGATCGTCCTCGGTGATCGAGTAGAGCGCCGTCGAGGTGAACTCGATCTCGGTGCCGGTATCGTCGAGCCGCCACAGCCCGCCCTGCTCCCACTCGAAGCGCAGCTCCGTGATGCCCGTGTGGAGATCGCGGGAGACGGTCCGGCCGCCGACGCCCGGCCGGAGCGTCGTGAACGGATAGGCCGGCGGCTCCTCCGGCCCGTCGAACGCGATCACGCCGTCGGCCTCGTGCGGCGGTCGGATAGGGAGGACCAACATGCTCCCGTCACCGGTCTCGAGCGTCAGCGTCACCGGCTCGGGTGAGGGCCATGCCAGCGGCCAGTACGTCGGCGAGACCGCGAGCCGGAGCCGGTGGCCGGCCGGGAAGCGGTGCGCGATCGCGTCGAGGCTGCACCGTCACCGGTACGCGCTGCGCCCGGGACGAGCGGTCGCGGATTCTCGTGGCCCTCGCGGTGAGTCAGGTTGAGGAGCCCGCGGGTGACGAGGAGTGAGGTGCCGTCCGGGCGCGACGTCGCACAGGCGGACGCAGACGAGGGCGTGCGGCCGGTCGGCGGCGAGCTCGCAGGACCGCTTCCGGCCTGCCGAGGATCTCGAGCGGCTCGGCCGAGCGGCTCCGGAGTCGTAGCACGAGGCGAGAGGCCGTCCTCGCGGCGCTGGTCCGGGCGGCAGGTCGGGCGAGCGACCGTCCGCGCACCACGCTCCCGAGTCGAGGCCGCAGAGCTGGACGCCGCGCAGCGATCCGCGCCGACCGGTCGGCGTGCAGCCGAGCGTGGCGCCGTCCGCCGAGGACGAGGCTTCGCCCGGCTCGCATCGAGGGCGGCGAGGGCCGCGACGGCCACGCCTCCTCGGCCGCCCAGGCGCCGGCTCGGTCGGCGAGCCGGCTCGCGGATCACCCAGTCCTGCAGCCAGACCGTCAGCATCGGCTCGCGGTCGATGCCGTTGTCGACGCCCTTCAGCCAGCGATCCCACCAGCGCACCTGCTCCTGCAGGATTCCGATCGGCGGGCCGGGGACACCGCGCACCGGGTCGTTGTGGCCCCACGGGCCGATGAGGCCCTTCCGGGGCACCGGAAAGCCCTTCGAGCAGGCGCAGCACGGCGTCCGTGTACCCGTCCGTCCAGCCGCCGACGGCGTACACGGGGCAGCGGATCGCCGCGTAGTCCTCGCAGACCGAGCCGTGCTTCCAGTAGGCGTCGCGGCGCTGGTGGGAGAGCCAGGGCTCGATGAACGGCGGCGTCCGCTCGAGGCGGTCGAGCCACGCGCTCGCGCCAGCGTCCCCGACGAACCGTGGGTCGGGCGGCATCGCGTTGAAGGCGAGCATGCAGGTCGCCCAGTGCAGCATGTCCATCGCGAGCACGCAGCCGCCGCGGTAGTGGACGTCGTCCGCGTAGCGGTCGTCCGAGGCGAAGAGGCTCATGACCGCCTTCAGCGCCGGCGGCTGCCGCGCGGCGAGCTGCAGGCTCGAGAACCCGCCCCACGAGTAGCCGGTCATCGCCGACGGAGCCGTCGCACCACGGCTGCGCGGCGATCCACGCGATCGCCTCGACGCCGTCGAGCTGCTCCTGCTCGCGTGTACTCGTCCAGCGATGATCCCGTCGGAGTCGCCCGTTCCGCGGATGTCGATCCGCACGCCCGCGTAGCCGTGGCCGGCGAAGTAGCCCATCTCCTGGTGGTCGCCGACCGCGGCGCCGTCGTTCTTGCGGTACGGGAGGTAGCAGAGCACGGCCGGAACGGGGCCGGCGCCGATCGGGCAGCCAGAGCTTCGCGGCGAGCCGCGTTCCGTCGGAGAGCGGCGATCCACTCGTGCTCGACGACGCGGACCTCGGACGGGAAGTCGGTGCGAATGTGGACGCGCCACGGGGGCAGTCTTGCCGATCCAGCCGCGTGTCAGGAGACCGAAGCGGCGGTCCGTCGTCGATGCGCGCGGCGCGCCGTAGCGCTGCAGGACCTCGGGCACCGCCACCACGCCGTCCCGTCCTGGAAGTTCTCCACACGGCGAGCAGCGCGCGTGCCGTCACCGCGGTGCCGTTCAGCGTGTGCGAGATGACTGGACGCCGTGCTCGCCGCGGTAGCGCACGTCGAGGCGCCGCGCCTGGAAGTCGGTCGTGTTCGAGGTCGAGGTGATCTCGCGGTAGCGACCCTGTGCCGGGAACCAGGCCTCGATGTCGTACTTCTTGCGTCGCCGATGCGCCGAGGTCGCCGGCGGCGACGTTGACGACGCGGTACGGGATGCCGAGCGCCCTGGACGAGCTCCTCCTCGATCGCGAGCAGCAGCTCGTGCTCGTCCGGCCGAGCGCTCCGGCAGGCAGAAGACGAACATCTCGACCTTGTCGAACTGGTGGACGCGGAACATGCCGCGCGTGTCCTTGCCGGCTGCCCCGGCCTCGCGGCGGAAGCACGTGGAGTAGCCGGCGTAGTGCAGCGGCAGCTCCTCGACGTCGAGGATCTCGCCCATGTGGAGGCCGGCGAGCGCCGACCTCCGACGTCCCGGTGAGGTACAGCCCGTCGCGCTCGATCGCGTAGATGTTGACCTCGTCCGTCGGCAGGAAGCCGGTGCCGTACATCGCCTCCTCGCGGACGAGCACGGGCGGCAGCACCGGGCACGAAGCCCTTGCGCGGCGAGCGTGTCGAGCGCGTAGCGGTAGAGCGCGAGCTCGGCCAGGGCGAACGGTGCCCATGCGGTACGCGAAGCGCGAGCCCGAGATGCGCGCCCCCCGCTCCATGTCGATCCAGGCGAGCTCGAGGTGGTCGCTGGGCTCTCGAGCAGCTGCGCGGCTCGCCGACCCGGCGGAGCTCGATCGCGTCCTCGTCCGTGACACGCCGTCCGGGCGCCGACGGATCGGGCGGGTTCGGCACCTGGGCGAGCAGCTCGTCGCGCTCGCGCGGCCGCCCGCGCCAGCGACTCGTCGAGCTGCGCCAGCTCGGCCTTCACGCCCTTCAGCTCCTCGATCTGCTCGGGCGTCGGCTTGCCCTTGAGCTTCGTCTTCGAGCGCAGCTCGTCGACCTGCGGCACGAGCGCCGAGCCACTCGACGTCGGCCGCCATGAGCTCGTCGAACGGCCTCGGCGGCGCCCTTGCGGGCGAGCGCCGCCCGCCAGCCCTCGGGGTCGTTCCGCGCGGCGCGGATGTCGATCACGGCGCGCAATCCTACGGCCGGGCCGCCGTCGGTGCAGCGATGCGCCTCGAGCACCTGGGCGACGCCCTCGTCCTCGGCCGAGCGGGCAGACGAGGTCGGCGAGCGGCGGAGCACGGTCGTCGCGCGTTCGCGACGCGCGACCCCGTAGCCGGCCCACTGCGAGCAGCTCGAGGTCGTTCTCCGCGTCTCCGAACGCGACCACGCGCGTCCTGCTCGACACCCGAGCCGACCGGCCAGGAAGGCGAGCCCCGAGCCCTTCGTGACGCCCTTGCGGGACAGCTCGAGGAAGATCGGGCAGCGACTTGGAGATGTGGAGGCGATCGTCGAAGCGCGGCCACCATGCGTCGCCTTCAGCGCGTCGATCTCCTCCGGCTCGGCGACCGCCACGAGCTTCGTCGGCGGCTCGGTCGAGCCAGTGCGAGCAGATCGCCGACGCGCGTGCAGCTCGAGGTGCTGGAAGCGCGCGTAGCGCTCGGCCTCGGGCGTGATCTCGGCCACGTACAGCTCGTCGTCGACGTAGGCGTTGAGCCGTGTAGCCGCCGCTCCTGCACCGCGGCGATGGCCTCGCGTGCGAGCGCGACAGGGGATCGGGCTCGTGGCGCAGGAACTCGCCGCTCGGCGGGTCGACGACCGCGGCGCCCTGGTAGCAGACGATCGGGTCGTCGATGACCGGCCGCCCGCGCGTAGGGCAACGCCGACCGGAACATGCGCCCGGTGACGATCGTCGACCCGGATCCCAGCTCCCGCGCCGCGGCGATCGCGCGGCAGGGTACGCTCGCGGATGACGAGGTCGGCGGCGAGCAGCGTCCCGTCGAGATCGCAGGCGACGAGCTCATCTCGGCGGAAAGTCGCCGGAAAGCGTAGGGGCCGGAACGCCGTCGGCCCGAGCCCCGCGGCGACGCCCTAGCCCGACGTCGACGGACGACGTACGCCGCGACGTCCTCGATCTGCTCGCCGGCTGAGCGTGCCCGGAGAACGAGCGGCATCGCGCCCGACGCCGTTCGTCACGCGGTCGACGACGAGCTCGAATCGGGCTGCGCGTCGTCGAGGTTCGGCCCGATCGACGCCGCTCGTCGCCGGCGGCGGCGAGCGTGTGGCAGCGAGCCACAGCCGTCGGCGGCGAAGACGCTCCTCGCCGGCGGCCGGATCGCCCTGCAGCGCTCCTCGCTGGTGCGCCGTCGGTCGTACCGCCGGTCGTCGTGCCGCCGTCGGTCGTCGCCGCCGTCGGTCGTCCGCCCCGCGTCTCGGTCCCGCCGGTCTCGCGGGAGGCCGATCCGCTACGGTCTCGGGAGCGGTCGTGCTTGGTCTCTTCGTTGCCGCACGCAGCCAGCCCGAGGAGCGACGGCGACCGCCGCGAGCCGCGATGACGGTAGCGCGACGGCATACGGGCGCGAGTCTATAGGAGTCGTCCTGGACGTCGATCGCGTGAGCCGGCGAGGCCCGAAGGCGATCGACCGCGGCGCACCAGCCGCGCCGTGCGCGAGCACCTCGCCGGGCGAGTCGTTGAGCGAGCAGCGAGACCACGGTCGCGGCGACGAGCAGGGCGAGCAGGGCAGCCGCCGTCGGACGGCTCGAGCCGGCCGCGAAGGCGGCGGATAGCGCAAGCGCGATGACCGACCAGGGGCAGGAGCCCCAGGCACGAAGACGAGCGGATCGCCGACGGGCGGAGTCGACCGCGAGCCGTGCCGAGAGCTCGATCCGGTCGAGGAGACGGCTCGGGCTGGCCCCGGTCGAAGTGCTCGGGCGGCGCGATCAGGCCAGGACCGCCGCACGGCGGCCGCGGCGACGCGCCACGAGCGGATCAGCCCCCGGCGGCCCTCGAGGTCGATGCGAGCACGGCAAGCCCGACGACGAGCACGATCGGCGCCCGTGACCGAGGCACCGAGCCTGCCGGGGGCGATCGTCACCAGCCCGAGCGCTGCCGACGGCGATCAGCGCCCCTAGGCCGAACCGCTCCCACAGGAGCGCCGCGGCCGACGATCGCCGTGCCGACGAGGATCGTCTCGAGCTCGTTCGCCAGTCCGAAGAAGCGGCCGCCACCGTCCGGGTTCGGGCCGAGCAGCGAGAGCGAGACGTGCCTGGCCGTCCGCCAGAGCGAGGCCGACGTAGTAGAAGGCGAGCGCGCCGACGATCAGAAGGCCGAGGCGCAGCCGCGTCCGTGCCAGCGCGGCGCAGCGAGGGCGAGCGCCGCCGTCGCGAGCGCGAAAGGCCCACCAGGCGGCGACGCCGGCGAGCGAGAGCCCGAGCGACGCGGTCATCGCGGCCGGGAGCGCTGAGCAGCGCACCGCGGCCGCCGAGGGCCGACCCGAGGAGGCAGCGCGGCCGCGAGAGGGCGACGAGGAGGGCGCCGTAGGCCGCCGTCGCTCGAGCCGGGCATCCCGGGTGTGCGCCGAGCCGCCGTCGAGCTCGCGCAGCGTCGAGATCGGCTCGGCCGCTCGGCCTCCGTCGAGCAGCTGCCGGCCGCCGGTCCGGCCGGTGTCGGCTCGCTGCGCAGCCGCGAGCACCGTCGGCGCGACGTCGGCGATCGAGACGAGCCCGGGGATGCGCGTCGATGGCGAGGTCAGGAGGCCGCTCGCAGCCGGCGCCCGACGATCGCGATCGGGTAGCGCGTGTCGTTCGGATGCGAGCCGGGCGGCGGCAGCTCGAGCAGGATCCGAGGTCACCGTCCAGCCGCCCGGCGCACGGATCGGGTACGCCGATCGCGATGGCCGGCGCTGCCGGTCGCGAGCGAGCATCGGGTGATCGAGCCGGCCCGACCAGCAGCGCCTCGAGCGCCGCCTCCCGCGAGACGGTGTCGCCCCAGCCCGGGACGAGCAGGCCGACCGCGCCCGTCCGCGGACGGCCGCAGCCAGGTCGAGCGCGGGCGACGACTCTCGACCGCGACGTCGCTGGCGCCGGCCGCGCGCCAGGATCGGGGGCAAGGAGGATCGCGGCGGTTAACAGGGCGCAATGCCCGCGTCAATCTGGGCTTCACAGGCTGAACAGTACAATCGCAGGTGGACGGGCCATCGACGGGAGTGAGCGGCGAGTGAAGCGCAAGAGCCTACGGCAGGAGACTTCGGCCTGTCGGCCCGGATGGCGCTGACGACGTTCCTGCTCGGCCTGCTCTACGTCGTCTTCTTCGTCGTCCTCTTCCAGCTGCTTCAACCTCGGCCTGGCGCTCGTGATCGTGCTGATGGGCGGCTTGCTGCTCGTCCAGCTCTGGACGTCCGACAAGCTCGCGCTCCGCGCGGCCGGCGCGAAGATCGTCGAGCGCGACCAGGCGCCGGACCTGCACGACATGGTCGAGCGGCTGTGCGCGATGGCCGATCTCCCGAAGCCCCGGATCGCCGTCATCGACACGGACGTTCCGAACGCGTTCGCGACCGGTCGCAGCCCCAAGCGGGCGGCCGTCGCCGTCACCCGCGGGCTCTGGCAGCGCCTCGAGCCGCAAGGAGGTCGAGGGCGTGCTCGCGCACGAGCTCTCCCACATCGCGAACCGCGACGTCGTCACGATGACGATCGCGAGCTTCTTCTCGATGGTCGCGGCGATGCTGATCCGCTTCGGGCCTCTACTCGAGCATGTTCTCGGCGGCGGGAACCGCGACAAGAACAGCCGTGCCCGTCTGGCTGATCATGTTCGTCGTCTCGATCGTGACCTACGCGATCAGCTACATCCTGATCATGGCCATCTCGCGCTACCGCGAGTACGCGGCCGACCGCGGCGCGGCGCTGATCACCGGCGCGCCCGAGCACCTGATGAGCGCGCTGCAGAAGATCGCGAGCCGGATCACGCAGATCCCGCAGCGCGACCTGCGCGAGGTCGCCGGCATGAACGCCTTCTTCATCGTCCCGACGAGCTGGCGCAGCTCCGTTCGGCGAGCTCTTCCTCACGCACCCGCCGCTCGAGAAGCGGCTCGCCGCCTCGCCGAGATCGCCCGGGAGATGGGCCGGCCGGTTCCGTAGCGGTCGGATAGTCCGGCCCCTACTGCCGGTGGGCCTGCTCGACACGCTCTTCGGCAAGAAGAAGCTCAAGGGCGCGAACCTCGACCGGCTCTTCGCGCTCTCGACCGCGCGCGTCACGCTCGAGGTCGAGCTGCGGCCTGAAGCCGGCCGGCGCGCGGCCGCGGTCGTGTTCAAGCCGCTCTCGGCCGCGCGAGTTCGTGCGGGCCGAGAACGAGACTGCAGCGAGCTGCTCGACGCTGCCGCCGCCGAGGCGGGCTCCGACGTCGAGCCGCCGCGAGCGACACGTACGGCTACGAGTGGCTCGTCGTCCGGGACCCGGACTTCGAGGATCTCGTGACCGACCACGCACCTCGTCAGCTCGGAGCTGCAGGCGCGCGGCTTCGGCGAGCAGCTGCTCGCCGCCGCCGTTCCGCTTCGACGGCGGAAGCACCCCGTCTACCTGATCTACGGCTACAAGCGCGCGACGTTCTGGCCGTTCGTCCCGACCGGGACGAGGACCAGAAGCGCGACAACGCCGAGGAGCTGCGGCTGAAGAGCGAGCTCGAGAGGGAGCTGCCGATCGAGCACGACCTCTCGCGCTGGTTCGCGCTCTTCGACGCGTCCGCTGTAGGCGGGCCGGATGAGACCGCTGCCTGGGCCGTGACGCGTCCGGCGCTCACTCCGGGATGTCGGGGATCAGACCGTGCTCGGAGAACAGCGTCGCGCGTCTCCTCGAGCGTCAGGTCGCTCGGCGGGATGACGATGTCGGAGGTGTGCGATCTCGTCGTCGGCGCAGGCGCGTCGCCCTGCGCCTGGACCATCCGCCACATCGCGTCGAGGCAGCGGTCGAGCTCCGGCCTCGTCGTCTGCGCTCGAGCGCCGCCACCGCCTCGTCGTCGAGCCCGTCGAGCTGCTCGCCACGGCGTCGTCGAGCCGGTACTGCCCTTCGCCCATGAGCCGGACGATCACGACGTCACCTTCCTCGATCTCCTTCGTCTCGGTCGCCGGAGCCGAGCTCGGCCTTCAGCTTCTCGAGCTCGTCGTCGACCTGCTCGAGGCCGACGGCTGCGCCAGCTCCCGGTCGAGCGCGCTCTCGCCGGTCGCCGTGAAGTCCTCGAGCGCTCCTGCGTCGACGAGCTCGTCGACGGCGGCCGCACGCGCCTGCATGTCCTCGGTCTTGTCCTTCGCGCGCTGGATCGGCGAGCCCGACGTCGGCCATCTCCTCGCCGATCCCGCTCGCCGCCTCGCCGATCTTGACCTGCGCCTCGGCCGCGGAGTACTGCGCCTTGATGACCTCCTTCTGGCTGCGGAAGGCCTCGACCTTGGTCGCGAGGCGCTTCTCGTTCGTCGATGCAGCTTCTCCTGCTGGGCCTGCAGGCCGGCGATCTGCTGGTCGAGCCCCTGGAGCTGCTGCTGGACGAGCGCCTTCCGCTCGAGCGCCTGGCGCGCGAGATCCTCGCGGCCGGCGCCGAGCGCCTGGCGCGCCTGGCCCTCGAGCTTCGCGACGTCGCTGCTCGAGCTTCGTGCGTCTGCATCTCGAGGCGCTTCTTCGCGGTGACGACGTCGGCGACGCCCTTCTTGACCTTCTGCAGCAGCTCGAGCTGCTTCTCGTAGGAGTAGTCGAGCGTGATCGCCGGATCCTCGGCTCGGTCGAGGAGCTTCGAGATCCGCGCCTTGACGACCGTCGTCGCCCTGCTCAAGAGCCCTGCCATCTGTCCTCCTGTGCGGCGGTCCCGCCGCCGCGGTCAACGTGTGGATGCGAGCGAAGTCGTGGCGCAATCGTAGCGACGGGGGAGTGGGCGACTGTCAGGCCCCCAGCGGAATCCACCACTCCTCGCCGCGGGCGCGTCGTGACGTACTCCGGCCAGCGGTAGTGGATCGGCGGCGCGAAGTCCTTCGGAAGCAGCGGCGCGCAGTCCAGCTCGTGCCGCCGATGCCGCCGCCCGTGCGCTCGCGGAACTCCGCCTGCGCCCGCTCGAGGGTCGTCCGGGCCGCGTCAGGAGATCGACGATCGTGCCGCCGATCGTCGCGGCCGGCGCAGACGACGGTGGGATCGATCGTGGCCGGGATGGCCGCCGAGCGCGTTGAAGACCCAGGCCGGGTAGTCGTACCTCGGGCGCGGGCACCGTCGAGCAGGCAGCGGCCGACGTAGAGGCGGGCGGTCGGCGCATGCCACGTGTACTCCGTGTAGTCGTCGGAGGTGTAGTGCGTCTGCCAGGGCGGGATCTCGGCGCGCACGAGCGCCTCGTAGTCCTGCGGCGGCGAGCAGCTCGCGACATCCGGGGCAGGATCGGGTCGTCCATCGGCGCGAGGCCGAGGCCGCGCTGGATCTCGCGGCAGAACTCGCGGGCCTCCTCGTCCCAGGCGGGGGGCCCGGCAAGCTCGAGGTTCGCGTAGCAGAGCTCGGCGAGCGCGTGGTTCGGCAGGCCCGGCCGCGTCTTCGACACCCAGCCCTTCCGCACGGTGCAGTGCGTCATCGCGGCGGCGTGCTCGGCGTTGCGGTCGAGGACGGCGAAGACCCGCTCCTGCATCTCGAGCGTCGGCGCGCGGCTCGCGTACTGGATCTGGCGCGAAGCGCGGCGGCTCGTTGTCGGCCGTCGCCTGCCCGGCGGCGAGGATCGCCTCGTTCACCGTCCACGTGCCGGTGTGGGGGAGCATGGCCTCCTTCAGCGTCTTCGAGCGCCGTGTACATGAGGCGACACGGCGTCGATCGCGCCCGGCGCGCGGGCGGATGTGTGCGGGTTCGACCGCTCCGCACCGCCGGCGCTCGCCCAGGTCTCGGGCTCGGGGCACTCGAACGTGTAGACCGCGCTCCAGTACGAGCCGCAGTGCGTGTCCCAGTAGCACGGTGTTCGCGTGCGAGGGCACCCAGGCGGGGTGGAAGCTGATCGCGGCGTCGAGGTCGTCGTAGTAGCCGTGCGCGGCATGGACCGGCTTCGAGCCGCAGACCTTCTCGGCCGGCTCGCCGAAGAAGACGAGCGTGCCGCGCGAGGCCGTGCCGCTCCATCGGCGGCCTTCGCGGCCAGCACCCCGCCGAGCGCGCCCGTGCCGAGCGCGGAGTGCGGATCGGTGTGGCCGGCCGCCTGCTCGTGGACGCCCGTCGCGCGGCTTCTCGGTACGGGCACGGCCTCCTGGCTGTTGCCCGGCACGGCGTCGTACTCGGCGTACGCTCGCGATCACGGGCCGGCCGCTCCCGAAGCGTCGCCCGGAACGCCGTCGGCATCCCGGCCGTGCCTTCCTCGACCTCGAACCCGAGCTCGCGCAGCAGCCGCACGTAGTACGCGGCCGACCGGTACTCGCGCCAGGCCGGCTCGTGGAAGTCCCAGATCTCCTTCGTCGTGCGGGAGAGCCAGTTCCGGTGGTCGTCGACCCATTCGAGCGCCGTGCGCTTGGCCGGGGTCACGGGTGCCCGGGTCATCGGATCCTCCTCTGGCGGTCGTCTTGACAGGCTCCATCAAAAGGGAGAACGTTGCGCAACGCAAGCACGTCCGTCGGAGGAGGGCTCGTGGAGAAGGTCACGCTGCATCGATGTCCGCTCATCTTTGCCAAGCACCGCCGTCACGCCTGCTGGCGCGTTCAGAGCGCGCTCGACGAGAAGGACATCCAATACGAGATCGTCAAGGAGCCGTGGCGGAAGGGCAAGCGCGACGCGATCGAGCGCCTCACCCACCAGCGCCGGCTACCCGTGATCGAGTTCGCCGACGGTACCGCCTACCGCGCCGAGTCGAAGGCCATGGCGGAGCGGATCCGAGCGGGCCAGCTCTTCCAGGGCAGCGGGGTCGGCATCACCGACGCGGGATCGGATCCCGCCGGGAGCTGAGGCAGGCCGCGCGCTTGACCGCCCGCGACATCGGCTAGAATCCGCGGGCGGGGGGCTATAGCTCAGCTGGGAGAGCGCCTGGATCGCACCCAGGAGGTCGCCGGTTCGAGCCCGGCTAGCTCCACTCGGGAAGGGCCTGCAAATCAGGCCCTTTTGTGTCGGTCTCCTCGACCGTATCCGGCACCGACGCGATAGCCGAAGTGCCGCTAGTGCCCATTGGTGCCCAATCAGAGCCGAGGAGAAGGTCGCCGAGGGTCGCGTTCGCCGCATGCCTGCGGTTGCCCACGTCGGTGTAGACAGCGAGCGTGAACTCGGCGCGGCGGTGGCCGATCTGGCCCATCACGTACCGGGGGTCGGCGCCTGCCTCGGCCATCAGGCTCGCGTAGGTGCGCCGCAACGAATGAAACGTCACCTCCTCCGAGATCGGGGCCTTGCCCATCTCGCGGAGCTTCTTGTTGGCTCTCTCGATCGCGGGATAGAGGATCCGTGTCCTGAGCGTGTTCCGATCCCGGCGAGTCCCTGCGCGGGTCGGGAACACGAAGTCGTCGGGCTTGGAGAATCGCGAGGCTGCTTTCCACGCTTTCAGCTCGTCGAGGAGGTGAGGTGCGAGATCGACGCGCCGGACGCCCGCGTCCGTCTTCGACTTCCCGACGTGCAGCCAACCGCTGGCGAGGTCGACGTCACGCCAGCGCAAGGCCGTCACCTCGGATGCCCTGAGGCCACCGGCCATGATCGCCGTCGCGAGCAGGACACGATGCTCCCCGGCCGCAGCGAACAGCGCCTTGACCTGTTCGCCGGTCATGGAGGCTCGTCGCGGCGAGCCCGGCTTCAGGCGCCTCCTTCGACCCTTGGCCGGGTTCGTCGAGATGTAGCCGTACTCGACAGCGGCGTCGAGCACCTGGGAGAGGATCTGGAGTGTCCGGTTGATGCTGCGGTTCGAGAGCGGCCGAGCCACCAGTCCCGCGTCGCGTTCCTGTACCTTCGCTCGCTTGTAGCGATCCACCTCCTCGGAGGTGATCTGGGAGAGCCGGTGTCCTGCGAAGTGGGGGAGAAGGTGAATCGTCAACGCCCACCGAAGCTCCTCCGTTGTTCTCCGAGCAAGACCTTCCGCCTCGCGTCCGGCCAGCCACTCGCTCGCGAACAGGTGGAAGGTCGGCTCCTCCCGGATCGCCGGAAGAACGGGTTCCGATTCGGGTGGCCGCCAGATCCCGCGTCGAACGTCGGCGAGAACATTCGCAAGCTCCTGCCCGGCCTTCTTGCTTGTCCACCCGTCCTCGGAGCGTCCGAGCGTCACGTACTCGCGTCGGCCGTACGCACGGAACCTGATCGCGAAGACCTTACCTCGCGTCGTATTCCGCTCGACCACCGTGCCTGTGCTTGCCCGTGCCATCGTCGGCTACCTCCGATCTCGGAGGCAGCCGACGGGAGTGAGGCACGGTAGCGTGCCACTCGCGCCGGAGGTGCTTCCTCCGGGGCCACGGCCGGGGGCGCTCCAACGCCGCCCGGCCACTTTAAGTTGACTCCTTCATCGTACTGGGCCGTGAACGGCCTCGAATGGGCAGCAGATCGACCTCAGTGCCCAATGGATCGTTCCTGCGGCGTGGCCGGTTCGGCTTGGCTGCCGGAGTTTCCGGGGGTGGCGACCTCCTGCTGGTCAAGCAGGCGATCAGGCGTTCGGCGACCATCTCGGGGTCGAACCGGAGGCGTGGCCGAGGGCCGATTCCGATCCGGATCGCGCCGATGTCGTCAGCGTGCCCGTAGATCCAGGAGCGGCTGAGGCCGAAGCGGCGGGCAAGCTCGGCGGCGTCGATCAGGCCGTCGGTCGCGGTCGGTTGCCGGGGCTGGGTTTCGCCGAGGGCGAGGAGCGCGTTGAGCGTGTCGGCGAGGGCTGGGTAGCTGCGGAGGATCGCATCGGGGTTGACGCGGATCGAAATGGTGATCGGGTCACCCATCGGAGCTCAAGGGCCTTCTCGTGCACCGGTGGACGGATGGACGGACGTGGACGGGGGATTCGGCAAACCTGCCTCATGGCGTGCGCGTGTGGAGGTTTCCGGAAGCCGGCGTCCACGTTCGTCCATCAGTCCACGCCCTTGGGCGCGATTCCACGCCAGCCACGAACCCCTTGTCGCTTCTCGGCCGAACATCCCCGAGCTCGGAGGCCGGCGCCCCAGGCGGCATTGGCAAGGGCCACCTCACCGTTCTGCTTGGCCCAGTCCTCATAGCTTCTCCGCAGATCCCGAGCGGTGGCGCAGCGGTTCTCGCCGAGCACGCAGTAATCGGCGATCCAGTCCGCGAGCGGGTCGTTCTCCTCGCGGTACGAACCGGTGTGGTCGCGCACCACCTCGGGAATCGCGAGGCCACCCTCTTGCCACGCGCGGAAGCCCTCGACGGCCCAGGCTAGGATCGCGGCCTGCGCGTCGGGATCTGATCTCAGGAGCCGCTTGAGGGCGGGGTCGCGCTCCCGTTCGGGGACAACGTGCGTGAACGGGATGACGAGGATCCTCCTCCACATCGCCCCATCGGCGGCGTCAACGGTTGGCCGGTGATTCGCGGCCAACCAGATCTTGAACGTGGGTCGGAACTCGAACGCCTCACGGTACAGGAAGCGAGCGCTGACCTTGTCCCCGCCAGTGATCAGCTTGACAAGGCCCTCGGCGAGTTCTCTCCCCTGGTCTACCTCAACGGAGACCACCAGTCGACTACCGGCAAGACGGGCGATGTCGTTGCGGATGCCAGCGTCGCCGCGACGCTTCAGGAACGTCTCGAAGTCGGCCGTGCGGGCGTAGTCGCCCAGCGCGGCCTTCAGCGCCTCAAGGAACGTGGTCTTGCCGGTCGCTGCAGGCCCGTGGGCGAAGAATAGCTTCTCCTCACCGGTGTCAGCACTGAGCGAGTAGCCAGCACACCGCTGGAGGAAGGTTCCAAGCTCTGGGTCGCCGCCCGTGGTGTCGTCGAGGAACGTCGACCAGGCCGGGTGGGTTGCGCCAGCGGCGTAGTTGACGGGCGAGAGTTTCGTGATCAGGTCTTCGCGTCGGTGCTCGCGGAGTTCGCTGGTTCGCAGGTCGATCGTGCCGTTGAGGCAGTTGAGAAGGTACGGGTCGGCATCGAGATCCTCGACATGGGCGACGATCTCGAGCTCGGTCTGAGCAAGTTCGACCGCGGCGGTGAGCCGGGGCTCTCGCTCCGAGGCCAGGGCATGCTCGACGAGCAGTTGTCGCTCGTTGAGGTCATCGAGGGTCGGGGCTTCCGCGTACAGCGCCCCGACTGTCTCCTTCATCCGGCGCATCACCTCGCCGTCAGAGTCGCTACGCCAGCGGCGCTCGTTCCAGGCATGCCAGCCGAGGCCGGGAACGAAACGGAGATCCTCGCCGTGGCGTGCGATCATCCGCCGTGCGTTCCCGAGGTCGGTGTAATGGAGCTCCTCCTCGGATCGGTCACGTACGTCGACGGGTTCGGGCCGGGTGCGGAGTGGCCCACCGAGAGATCGGGCACGAGCAATCGCCCGCTCGATCTCGACCAGGAATCGCTCCCGGTCGCCGTTCACAGCCACGTGGAGGTCGGAGATGTCCTTGTGAGCGCCGAGTTCAACGACCCGGACTCGGTCCGCCAGCCGCGACCTACGGAAGGCATCCACCAACAGGTCGCCCCCACCGTCGGGCTCCCGAACTAGGAGCAGTTCGCCGATTCCTTCCAGACAGGGCGAGGTCAACTCGTCGTCGAACATGCTGACGCCGGGAATCCCGAACGCAGGCAGCCCGTGCAGTCGCGCGGTGAGTTGATCCGACTCGCCCTCGACGATCAGCGCACTATTCGCCCCGGCCGCGGCCTTATATCCGTCGAGGCCGTACACGAGCCCCTTGGCGCGGGTGCCCTTCGGCCAGCGGAACGGATCGGGCTGACCGACCGCGAGACGGTAACGCACCGCCAGCACCTCACCGTCCTGGCCCCGGTACTCGAAACCGACAGCCTGCTTTCCGAACCAGTCGGCGTCCGTGACCCCAAGGTCGGCCAGGAACTCGTTGGGCAGCAGCTTCTCCCGAGCGAACTCGTCGACCGTCAGGCCCACGATGAGCCTTCCCGGCCGCGCACGAGCAGCGACCCACCTGCGCTTGCATCGCCCCGCCGCCGCTGTCCGTCTTCCCGGCAGATGCCGTGTCCGAGCCTCGCTGCCGAGTTGCCGGTCGAGACGCTAAACGGGCTCGCGAAGCAGCCGTGTCGCCCGGCGCGGCCAGCAGCGACCCCGAACGTTTCCGGCAGCCCCGCCGTCCCAACAGGCGGCTCGGCATCGGGCTCGGAGCCCGATGCCGATGAGCTAGGTGACGGTGACGGAGGCGACGATGAGGGCGGCCCGCGCCGCGAGCCAGCCCGGGGGCGAACCGCCACCACGCGTCGCGAGCCGCGGCCAGCCTGGCGCGGTCGAACTAACCATCGGGAATGCACCGGAACATCTCCAGGGCGGTGCGCGACGACACGTGCTGCACCGTGCGCCCGAGGCCTGGCAGAGGCCCGGCCCGCCTTCTCGATTACGCGGCCGCGATCAGGCGGGTATCGATCCGGCACCGGTTCAACCCTTGAGCTGTCATCGCGATGTGCACGCTAGCCAGGCCGTCGGACGGAACGCCAAAAAGCCACAGCGGGGCCGCTGTGGCCCCGTCTGTGGGTGATGAGAGCCCGAGCAGGGTTGACGGCTCGGAGAAGCCAGACTACCTGTGCTGGCGGACGTTCCCGACCCCACACAGCCTCCGCCGGGCCGGGCCTGAGAGCCTCATCAGACGGGTCTCCGTCGCGACGCGCGTCGCCGCCGCTGGCGCGTTCACGAAGCTGCGAGCGGGGGCTATGTTCCGGGTGGATCGGGGGACTCCCCTCGAGGGGAGTCCCAAGTCACGATTCCCGCCTCGCGCCGTGCTCTCCCTCACGGGCTCTGGGAACTACCTGGAGCCCCCCGCGAGTCAGACCGCGATGACTCCCGGGGCTGGTAGGCCGCGCGACTTCGAGGGGAGCCGGCCCCGCCCGCTTCACACCTCCGAGCGGATCGTCCTAGGCGATCACCTCGGGCGGGGCAGGTTCTCGGTGTCCTCAAGAGACTCGTCCTTGAGCCAGGTGATGTCGAGGCTCGCCTTGTCGCGGGCGACGAGCCGGGGCTCGGCCATGACGACCAGGGTGGATGCCGCTGCCGGTGCGTTCACGAAGCTGGGTGCGGGGGCGACCTTCCGTGTGCTCTCACATGATTCCCCTCAGAGGGGAGTCACCCTCAAGTGCGGGTTTAGACTTTCTCCCCTCAGAGGGGAAGACCGAGAAGATGGGAACGTGAACGTCAGGATGCTGCCGAAGTCGTTCGGCACAGGGCGCTCCCTCGACATCAAGGAGATACCGCCAGGCGTCGACGCGGGCTGGCACTCGATCACGACGCCCCAGTCACGACGCCCCAGTCGCGGCGCCCCGCACGCGCTCCGCGACTACCTGGAGCCGGGCTACTGGTCAGAGCAGCGATGGCCGGCGGCGTCCGGTAGACCACCGCTTCGAGGGATGGGACGTGCCGGAAGCGATACGCCAGACGACGGAGCCAGCTCTAACGCAGATTCCACTCCCCTGTCTCGGGGCCGAACCCGGAGTCGAGCGTGAACTGGAAGCGTGCGAGCTTCGCCCCCTTGGGCACCTCGTACGAGATGTATCCGACCCGCTTGTCGCCGGGCCGGATCTTCGGGGAGCCGAGGTCTGGTTCGATCACCCCGAACGTCGTGTTCCACTGCTGCGATTCGGTGTCGATCAGAAACGCGCCGTTCGATGGCGAGTCGTCATAAGGAAGCTCCCCGACGTTGGCCAGTTCGAGCCGAACCGCGACAAACCGGTTGCCTGCCGACGGCTCGTTGAACTCGCTCGGCTCGACCGGGACGACCTCAAGCACGGTCACCCGCATGAGAAGGCCGGCTTCGGTACCCGCAAGCGTGATCGAGTCACCGATCCCAGCCTCTCCGCTGTTCGCCTCCGCCGCCGTTGTCGCTGGTGGTTCCTCGCTGGCCGCAGCCTCGTCGGTGGCAGGCGGCGGCTGGGTTTCACCCGGCTCGGTGACGGTCACTGTCTCCGCGACGGTCACTGTCTCCGCGACGGTCACCGTCGCAGGGGCAGCAGCATTCGGCTCGGTCTTGATCTCGGTACTGGCACACGCCGACAGGCCCAGAGCCAGCAACGTCACCGCCGACACGACAAAGCCTCTCAACACAACCGGCAGCCTCTACCCGGGGGCGCCAGCCTGTCAAGCCCGCCGCCGGGCCATGACCCTGCAACCTCCTTGGCGAGGACGTGGGATCAGAGGGCTGATCGCGATGGGTTAAGGCGCGGTCGGCCTGCCGGCAGCCGCCCGCTCTTGATGGTGCTCTCGACCTGGATCGCCGTCCGGTAATCGTCGACGACGATGAACCGGAACCCGAAGACGCTGTGGATCTTCTCGCGCACGAGCGCGTCCATCGAGAGTCGCGAGTCGCGGATCGCTTCGATTTGCTCTCGCGTGAGTTCGGGGAGGACATAAGTGGTCTGCGACGTAGACGCAGAACTGGTCACCGCTCTCTGCCGTTCGCGTGGCTTCGCAGACGACTCGCAAGACCCTTTCCGCTGGGATTGCGGCCTGCGATCCCGGCGTACACCAATCCGCCCTCGTCGTCCCAGATCGTGTAGACACCGGCGCCGCTGCTCGGGATGATGCCCGCCAGCGTCGGATACTCCGCGAAGCGATGAAGAGGCCCGTGCTCGAGTTGGTCGACGAGGGCGTCGTCCACAGCTAGCTTCGGTCGTGCGTCGTCCATCCGGCATCACCTGATGGTAGGGCCGCACGGCGAGGCGAACGACACCTGCTTGCTCATGGCCGGATAGGAGTGCCGCCCGTCGCCGGCGTTTCAGGGGGTGGCGGCCCGGCACGGCAAACACATCGGGCACCCCACGCCACCGACAAGCCCGCTCCATTCGCTCCGCAACTTCCGCCCACGCATATGCAGGGCGAGGCCGTTTCCTGCGCGGGTGTGGGTGGGATCAGCTGATCTGGCAGTCGTGGATTCGCAGCGCCTGGGCGATGCCGAAATTACTTGCATCCACGCCATTCAGCGCGGGGCAGGCGACGCCCCTGGGATGTGGATCGGGCGCCTCCGCCGCAGCGATTGGCGCCGCAACGGCCGTGAGAGCGCCGATCACCGCGAGCGAGGCAAGCAGCTTCTTCATGGTCGTCCCCTCCTAAAGTTGGTGTGCCGCCCGCCAGGCGTTGACTCTCCTCGGGCAGCGGTTTCCGGCACTCTCCTCCGGCCGGCAGGCACGGGACCCTTGCACCGACCGTCCATCGGCACCCGAGTCCCGCGACCCGCGACGCGACCGAGGCCGCCTGCGCCACTTGCCCGGGGCGGCCGCGCGTCTGGGCGCTGACAGCAGCTCCAAAAGCGCCACGCTGAGGCGGTTTGACACAAGTGCGGGATCACCGTACGCTCCCGCGCTCAGCCAGACGAGAAGGGGACGACATGGCCGTCGTACTGATCACCGGGTCAAGCAGCGGTATCGGCTTTCTCGCTGCGTTGGCCTTCGCGCGACAGGGAGACCGCGTCTATGCGACGTCCCGCTCGCCCGAGCGTGCAGACGAACTCGTGCGCATCGCGCGGAGCGATGGCCTCGAGGTGAGTGTCGAGCGGATGGATGTGACCGACCCAGCCTCAGTGCGCGACTGCGTCGAGCGCGTCGAAGCTGCGGCCGGGCGCGTTGACGTGCTGGTCAACAACGCAGGCGTCGCGCACTTCGGATCGGTCGAGCTCCTACCGGAACCGCTTCTGCGCGAGACGTTCGAGACCAACCTGCTTGGGGCCGTCACCGTTCTCCGGGCTGTCCTGCCGACGATGCGAGCGCGACGGGCCGGAACGGTTGTCAACGTGGCTTCGGCCGCCGGTCTCATCGCTGCCCCGCCCATCAATTGGTCGTACGCGGCCAGCAAGGCGGCGCTCGGCAAACTGAGCGATGCCCTGGCATGGGAACTCGAGCCGTTCGGGATCAAGGTCGTATGCGTCCATCCGGGCTTCTACAAGACACAATTCCTTGCCCGCAGTGGTCGGCCCGAGGATGCCAGCTCGCCCTACCACGCCTACGAGGAAGCCATCGTCTCGTTTTTCGATAACGGCATCGAGGCCGCGCCGAACGCGCAGATCGTCGCAGACGCAATCGTTGCCGCCGTCGAGCGACCGCTCGACGCAACATCCGTCCACGTCCTCGTCGGCGAGGACAGCGAGCATTTCGCCGACGCCTACCGCTCGATGAGCGAGACCGACTACAAGAAGATGCTCCGGCCGATCTACGGCTTCTAGCCGGTCAAGCGGCGCAAGGCGGCGAGGGCACCTCGAACGAGACGGGGCGATGGCTGATCTCGGGCGAGACGGTGGGACTCGGAGCGACCGATGCCCACGGGGCTGTTCATCCGGGCCAGGCTCTCGTAGGCTGTGCCGGAACGGATGAGCCACGGCGGGGGCGACGTTCCGGGTGCTGTGAGATGCTGGTTCTCACCTCGAGGTGAGTCACCACCGTTTGGGTTGAGACTTTCACCTCAAGGTGAGACACGCTCCGCGACTACCTGGAGCCGGGCCTACTGGTCAGAGCACCGATGGCTGGCGACGTCCGGTAGACCGCCCGCTTCGAGAGGGGTGGGGCGACAGCCTTCCGCTCTCCGGGCGCCTGTCGCCCCAGGCTCCGTGCGCTGGGCGACGAGGAGCTTCTCCTTCTCTCGCGTGAACTCCTCGTCGGTGAGCGCTCCGGTGTCGTGCGTTACCGTCAATGCCCGTGGGAGAGTTTCAAGTACGCCCCGCTACTGCGAGCCGGCAGGACACCGCCTTCTTGCGCGAAATGCTCTATGAGGCGACCCTCTGGCGGCCACGACAACCGCGCCCGCCTGCCGACGATTTGCTAGCTAACCCGCACATTGCCCTCTATGTCGAGGGATGGGGTCGTGCGGGCGACAGCGGCGTCGTCGCGGAGAACGAGAAGCACATTCCCCTCGGGGCAGCGTGGTATCGCGTCTTCAGCCGCGAGGAGCACGGCTACGGCTATGTGCGGCCAGACATACCCGAGGTCACCATTGGCGTCCGTCCGAACGCTCGCCGACGAGGTGTGGGCACAGCTCTCCTGGATGCACTAATCGAACAGGCCCACCGAGAGGGTCTACCGGGCCTCAGCCTGAGCGTTGAGGAAGACAACCCTGCTCTGAGGCTCTACGAGCGGGCAGGCTTCGTGCGAAACGGGCGTGAAGACAACGCATGGACAATGCTCCGTTTCGCCAACCCCTCCTAGGAGGCGTCCGATCGCAAGCCGCGCTGGCCGAGCCGTCGCGGCCGCACCTGGCACCCCACTCGCTCGTCACGGGTAGAACTTCGGCCCCGGATCGGAGTCCCGGCCCCGTATCGGTCAAGGTGGAGATGGCGCACGACGACCTCCGCACCACCGAAGTCCACGACGACGATCTCGAACCTTCCCCGCCACCCGGGTTCGTCGTGCAACATCTCGGCGAGCTCGCGGTCGGCGTCCTCCAGCCGGAGGTAGAACTCGGTCACCTCGCGGATCTCCCTGTCGTGGAGGCCGTAGAAGCGGCGGGCCATCGTTGCAGTGTCGCGCGGGGCGGGGGCGCTGTCGAGATGTCCGCTTCGGGCGTGGCGGCCCGTGACCGGGCGGAGTGCGTCCCATTGACTTTGCCCGTGTGGGGGCGCATTCTCTTGTCTGCTGCGGGTCCTTTCGGGTCGGGGGGCGGTGGTGAGGGGTCGCGTCCTGGGGTTGGTTGTGCTTGCCGCGCTTGCGGGTGGGGTTGTCGGTGTCTTGGTGCTGTCGGCGGGGGCGCGGGCGCAGCCCGTGCTCGCGAGCCAGACGCCGTCGCTTGCCGAGACGGCGGGCGCTGTGCCGCGGGGGACGGTGCTTTTCTCGAGCGCCCGCGCGGAGGCGTACGGCGGTGAGGTGTATGTGGTCGGGGCAGAGGGTGACGCGCCGCTGAACCTGACTGGTTTCGCGGGGGTGGATGAGCAGATGGCTGCCTCGCCGGACGGTTCGCTGGTGGCGTTCGTGAGCGATCGCAGCGGCCGTCGGGCGGTGTGGGTGGTGGGCCGGGACGGCAGCGGCTTGCGTCGCGTGAGCAGCGAGGTTGGCCCCTATGACGACATTCTTCCGCTCGTCTGGTCGCGCAATGGCCGCTGGCTCGCCTTTGCGACCCGCGACTATGAGCACAGCGAGGTGCAGGTCGTCGACCCGCGGTCGGGCACGGTACGTCTGCGGGTTCCCAACGCTATTTGGCCGGCGCTGGCACCTGGTGGCGGTTTCGTTGCCGTGGTCGAGGACCGTCCGCGGGGAGAGGGTCGGGTGGCGGTCTATGCGTTGGGGGGCCGCCGGCTGTGGCGTGTGCCCGGCCTGGCACCGTTGTGGTCGCCGACGGGTCGGGAGCTGGCGGTGCGCCGCGGCAACGGCACGGTGCTGCTTGACCTGCACGCGCGTGTCGTCGGCCGCCTGCCGGGTGAGGTGGTGGCGTTCTCGCCGGACGGCTCGCGGCTGGCCTACCGGCTGCTGCCGAACGGTCGCATCAGGGTGGCCGACCGCAGCGGCCGGGTGCTGCTGCGGCTGCCCTATCGAGGCAACGTTGAATGGTCGCCGGATGGCCGCCGGCTCGCCGTCGCAGGCGCACCCGTCGTCGTGGTCGATATGGCGCGGGGCACGGGCCGCCGCCTCGACGCGCTCGGCTGGTCGTTTGCGTGGTCGCCGGACGGACGCCGGCTCGCCGTGCTCGGGAGTTCAACCCTCAGCGTCGTCCCGGCCGCTGGCGGTGCCGGCCGCGTCGTGGCGCTCGGGCCGGAGCGGTCTGAGATCTGGCGTGCGGCGTGGCTCTCGAATGAGCGGATCGCCTACGAGCTGCACGCGCCTTACACGCTCGAGCTGCACACCCTCGATGCCGGCACAGGACAGGTCAGGCAACTGGCGTCGGACCTGATCGACGACAGGCACCCGGCCTGGTCGCCTGACGGCCGTCAGATCGCGGTCTCCCGCTCACCCTACGACTGCGACGGCTGTCCGGTCGACGTCTACGTACTCAACGAGAGCGGCGACGTGCTGCGACGGCTGACGAACAACCCGTACTACATCTACGCCTGGGAGCCGGCCTGGTCGCCGGACGGCACCAAGATCGCGTTCACGCGGGCAACCGTCGACAGGCCCTCTTTCATCGCCGTCCTAGCAGCCGACGGCAGCGGCGAAGCGCAGGCGGTGACGCCCGCTGACGGGCCAGACGACGCCTGGGCGGAGAGCCCAGCCTGGTCACCGGACGGCTCGTTGATCGCGTTTGCCAACGGCGGCATCGCGGTCGTGCGCCCTGACGGCACGGGTATGCGTCAGCTGGTCGCCGACCCCGGCGAGCACCCCACCTGGTCGCCGGACGGCGCCTGGATCGCCTACCGCAGCCCCGACGGTATCGCCATCGTTCCCCGCGAAGGCGGCAGCCCGCGCCTCGTGACGTCGCTCTGCGCCAACACCTACCTCGCCGGTCTCTCGTGGTCGCCCGACGGCGCCTGGCTCGCGTTCGCCGTCGACAACTGCGGCGAGACGGTGCCAAACATCGACATCCATGCGGTACGAATCGACGGAAGCGCCAGACAGCGCCTCACCGACGACCCCGCTCCCGACCTCGACCCCGTCTGGCGACCAACCCCTCCGTGATCCCGGGCTCGGCGAATTCTCGGGAGCGGTTCGGCGTGCAGCGGCACCGGCTTGCGGGTGCGCCGCAGGGGACGGTGACGATGCTGTTCACGGATATCGAGGGCTCGACGCGGCTGTTGGCCGAGCTCGGGGATGAGCGGTACGGGGTCGTGCTTGCGGAGCACCATCGGTTGCTGCGTGACGCGTTCGATCGCCACGGCGGCTATGAGGTGCAGACCGAGGGTGACGCGTTCTTTGTCACGTTTGCCAGCGCCACGGCCGCGGTTGCGGCGGCGGTGATGGGGCAGCGGTCGCTGGCCGCCCATGCCTTCGCGCACGGAGGCATGGTGCGTGTGCGGATGGGTGTGCACACGGGGGAGGCACGGGTCGGTGTGGACAGCTACGTCGGGCTTGAGGTTCATCGAGCGGCACGGATCGGGGCGGCCGGCCACGGCGGCCAGATCGTTCTCTCCGAGCAGACCCGTTCCCTTGTTGGCGCCCAGGGGCTGCCGGCAGGCGTTACGGTTCGCGACCTCGGCATCCACCGTCTCAAGGACATCGCCGAGCCGCAGCACCTCTACGACCTCGCCGTCGACGGGTTACCGTCGAGGTTCCCGCCGCTGAGGACGCTCGAACCGGGCCCCGTCGAGCTTCCCGCGGTAGCGGACGCGCTGATCGGCCGCGAGCGCGAGTTGCAGCGTCTCGCCACGATCGTCACCGAGGAGGGGGCGCGGCTGGTGACGCTGACCGGAGCCGGCGGCAGCGGCAAGACCCGGCTTGCCGTCGAAGCCGCCGCGCGGCTTGCCGATCGCTTCCCCGACGGGATCTTCTTCTGCGATCTGGCTCCGCTGGCAGAGCACGGCCTCGTGATCCCGACGATCGCGGCCGTGCTCGGGCTGCGCGACGAAGGGCCACGCCCGGTCGCCGAGCGTGTGGCCGAGTACCTGCACGCCCGCCGGGCGCTGCTCGTCCTGGACAACTTCGAACACGTGCTCGACGCCGCGAGCGGGATTGCGCAACTGCTCGCCGCCACCGGCCAGTTGCGCATGGTCGCGACGTCGCGGCTGCCGCTTCGCATCGCCGCCGAACGGGAGTTCCCGGTCGCGCCGCTGGAGCCCGTCGACGCAGCCGCCCTGTTTCGCGAACGGGCCGCCACCGCAGCCCCCACCGTTGCCCTGGACGAGATCGAGGAAGCGGCGGTGCGCCAACTGTGCGAGCGTGTCGATCGCCTCCCGCTCGCGATCGAACTCGCTGCCGCCCGTCTCCGCACGCTCACCCTCGAACAGCTGCTGGCACGCCTCGACCGGCGCCTCTCGCTGCTCACCAGCGGGCGACGGGACGCGCCAGACCGCCAACAGACGCTCCGCGCCACCATCGACTGGAGCTACCAGCTCCTGGCTCCGACCGCCCAACAGCTGCTGGAACGCCTCTCGGTGTTCGCGGGCGGCTGCACACTCGACGCCGCAGAGAACGTCTGCGACGCCCAGCTCGACGATCTCGACGCCCTCGTCGACGCCTCTCTGCTGCGCTTCGACGGGCACCGCTTCACGCAGCTCGAAACCATCCGCGAGTACGCCTCGGATCGGCTTCTCGCATCCGGCAGCCACCACGCGGTGGCCGGCAGGCATTGCGTCTACTTCGTGACGGTGGTCGAAGGCGTGGAGGATGACCTCCGCGGCCGCGATCATGCTCGGGCCCGCGACCTGCTCACCGCCGATCTCGACAACCTCCGTGCCGCGATGAGCCACGGGTTTGACAGCGGGGCACCCGAGCTTGGAGCACGCCTCGCCTCGTCGCTTCTCTACTTCTGGGAAGGGCAGTCCGTTCCGGAAGGACGACACTGGCTCGATCGGGCACTTGAGTATGAAGGGCAGTTGCCTGCCGACGTTCGCGCTCGGGCCCTGGCTGCTTTGCCGCTCTATCTCGGCTGGAGCGGGAACGATTCCGAGATCGAATCCCGGCTCGCTCCAGTCCTTCCCTTCCTTGCAACGACCGACCGGCGGGCTCACGCGAGGACGCTCGCCTGGGTCGCCAGTACGCGGGAGGATGCGGCCGCGGCACGGCATGGCTACTCCGAGGCACTGGCGTTGGCTCGCGAGTTCGGCGAACCAGTCGATGTCGCCGACGTGCTCCTCATGGGCTGGAAACCCGCCCTAGTGTTCGAGGATCCCCAGGGCGCTCGCCGCGCCTCGGAGGAGGCGCTCACCCTATACCGCCAGGTCGGAGACCGTGTCCGGGAGGGGATCGCGTTGGTCAACCTTGGCGCCGTCGCGCTCGAGGTCGGCGACTGGGCCGAGGCGGCTGCGCTTACCGAGCAAGCATTAGGAAGCGACATGCCGGGCGGCAGCGTGTACTCGCTTTGCGGTGCCCTCGGGAACCTCGCAATTGCCCGTCTCATGCTCGGCCACCACCCGGAGACGGCCGAACCGCTTCTCGAGCAGGCATTCCATCTCAACCGCACCCACGGCCTCGGCGATTGCAACGAATGCGAATTCCTTGCCGCCCAGGGATGCATCGCCGCACAGACTGATCCAGCCCTTGCAGTTCAACTCGCCGCATGCGCTCAGGGAGTCCTCGAACGGTGCGACCTCTCCGGCGCACAACCGACGGTCGTCGACGCGATGATCGATCGCTACATCCGACCCCTCCGCAGCAAAATCGGGGAGACGGCATTCGAAGCGGCCTGGTCGACCGGATACCGGACACCTCCCCAGCAAGCATGGCCCACATCCGCACCGTCCAAGGTCCCATAACCAGCCGACCGGCCGTGGGAGTCCCACCCCACCGCTGCGCTTTCAGGGGGGAGGGGATCGCTCCGGCCGGAGATCGCGCACAACGACCTCCGCCCCACTGAAGTCCACCAGTACGATCTCGAACCTGTCACGCGCCAGCCCGGCTCGTGTGTCTGGCATCCGGTTGTCTGTTTCGTACCCCTCTCTCGAGCATCGACCGGAAGCGGGGGGTCGTTTGGGCGGCGGATCGGCCTCTTGACTTCGGCTTCTGGCAAGGCGATCGTTCGGGACGACGCTCGGGGGTGCGGTGTGTGCGTAGGTCGACGGCGGTTGTGGCTGACGGTGCTGGCGGTGATGCTGTGGGCGCTGGCGGCCGGTGGCTCGCATGGGGCCGTTCTCAGCGCTGAACCGGAGCGCCTGGTTGGTTCCGAGGGCGGGCCGATCGCGTTCGCTCTCCGGGACTGGACCGTCAGCGACAACATCGAGATCTTCCTGGTGAACGCCGATGGCAGCGGGATTCGCAATCTCTCCTCGCGGCCGAACGGCGACGACACCGCGCCCGTTTGGTCACCCGATGGCCGTGAGCTGGCGTTTCTCACTAGCAGCTGTTTCCGCACGCCATGTGAGTACGGCATCATGTCGTCGGGGTCGAGGACGGGAGCGTTCGGCGGCTGACTCGGTCACAGCGAGACTGGCCTGCCGCCTGGTCGCCAGATGGCACGCAGCTCGCCTTCCGACGACCGGGCAAGGGCATCTACCTGATCGGCCCCGATGGCAGCGGCCGTCAATGGCTCACGAGAGGCCAGGGGGCCGAATGGTCGCCGGACGGAGCACTGATCGCGGTCAGCAAGGCTGACGGCATCTACCTGATCGACCCTGACGGCAGCGGGCAGCGCCGGCTCGCACGGAGAAACTGCTCACCGATTCCGTGCACCATCTCATGGTCTCCTGACGGGCGCAGCCTGGTCTTCGGAGACGGCCCCTACTCTCTTGCCCCACCATCTACCGGTTGAACACAGACGGCAGCGGCCTGCAGCGACTCGCAAGGAAAGCCCAGCATCCGGCCTGGTCGCCCGCCGGGCAACACATCGCCTATACCGGTGTCGACGGCGGTATCCACACGATGAACGCAGACGGCAGCGGGAAGCTTCGGCTTGTCGAGGACGGCGAATCCCCGTCGTGGTCACCGGTCGGTCGACAGATCGCGTTCACGGTCGTCGCCGGGCCAATGGCCGGGGTTTGGGTGATGAACTCGAACGGGACCGGGACGAGAAGGGTGTTCGAAGCATCAGATCTCGGCTTCCCCAGTGGTGCCGTCTGGTCACCCGCTGGTTAGGTTCTCGCGGAGAATGTTCGTGCCGTACGGGTAGTGAACCTGTCTGCGCGGCCGGCCGTTGAGATGGTAGGTGCGGACGGCGGGACTCCCGGCCCCGTCCCGCGTTTCACCGGGAAGGGAGTCGTTCAAGACGACACTTGCGCACCACGACCTCCGCCCCACCGAAGTCCACAACCACGATCTCGAACCTCTCCCGCCACCCCGGCTCGTCGCGCAGCATCTCGGCAAGCTCGCGTTCGGCGTCGTCGAGCCGGAGGTAGAACTCGGTCACCTCGCGGATCTCCCGGTCGTGGAGGCCGTAGAAGGTGCGGGCCATCACGAGAGTGTCGCGCGGGGCGGGGGCGCTGTCGAGATGGCCGGTTCGGGCGTGGCTGTTGGGGCGGATCGCTTGTCGCACGAACTGGTCGCGCGGGCCTCGCCCGGCGACTGTGGCCAAGGTCCGCCGGATGCTTTGTTCTTCGGAGCCTGCCGGTGGCGTCGATTGGCGGCATGGACGATGATGCAGCCGTGACGAGTAGGGGGTGCTGATAAGGGATGGGCGAAGAAGGAGCTCCCCTTGAGGGCACCCGGACGCTCCGGGAGTGGGTTCCGGACGGCAAGGTCGCATCCGGGTTCGCGGTGGTCGAGCTCGTTGTCGGTCGCGATGAGGCTCAGCTTGCGCTCGAGATCGTGGTGCTCGATGCCGGCCCGACGGCGAGCATGTCACGTGAGGCGTTGGGGTCGTTCCATGCTGCCCGTCTCGGCAAACGCGTGAGCCCGGTGGTGGTGGTGGCGCGACGCTTGGGGCAGGCGTGGCTGTTCGGGCCGAACGCGCAGGCTGCGGTTGTCGGGCCGCTTCCTGCTGAGCAGGCGCAGCGGATGCTGCAGTCGGCGCTTGATGAGCCGTCGGGGCTTGCGGCGCGGCAACGGCTCGGCGGGATGTACGCGGCGATCGAGGGGACGAAACCGGGGGTCGTAACCGATTACCTGCCGGGTGTCGCGAACGCTGGGCTGTTCGCAACCCACGAGCTGCGCCACGGCGTCCGTCGACGTCCCGATTGGCCATCGGCGTGCGTGGCATCAGAGCCACTTCTACGCCTTCGACGCGAGGCCCTGATCGAGGCGCTCGGGTACACGGCACAGTCGGTCGCCGCACACGCGTTGATCCTGTTCGCCGACGGGGTCACGTCCCGGGCGGTCGCGGTGATGCTGGACGAGAGCGAGAGCTTCGACGGCGACTCGAGCCGCTTCTCGGTGTCGCCTGTCGCCTACGCGGTGTCGATCGCGCAGAAGCACGAGCTGTCGTGGGTGATGATTCTGCGCGGCTCCCAGCTTCGCCTCTACCCGGCCCGCGCTGAGCTCGGGGTGGGCCGCAAGGGGCTTGGCGGAGACGTACTTCGAGATCGACCTCGCACTTGTCACCGACGAGACGGCAGGGTTCCTGCCGCTCGTGTTCTCTGCGCCCGCCCTCACCGAGAAGGGATCGACAGCCGAGATCCTTGCCTCGAGCGCCCAGTACGCGGTCGCGTTGGGTGAGCGGTTGCGCGACCAGGTGTACGAGCAGATCGTGCCGCGCCTCTCGCTCGCGATCGCCCCCCAGCTTCCCGCGCTCGGGCACCCGCTCGACCGCGAGGGCCTCGACCTCGCCTACCAGCTCACGCTGCGCGTGTTCTTCCGACTGCTGTTCCAGGCGTACGCCGAGGACAGGAAGCTGCTGCCGTTCGGCGAGAACCCCCGCTACGACCGCAACGCCCTCAACACGCTCGCCAGCGACCTCGCCGAGAACCCCGAGCAGGTGTTCGATCGCGAACTCGACCTCGATGTGGGACGACCTCGCGCAGGTCTGGCATGTCATCGACAAGGGCGACACGGCCTGGTCGGTGCCGCCCTACAACGGCGGCCTGTTCGGCTGCGATCCCGAACTGCAACCCGAAGGCGCGCTGCTCGAGCGGATCAACGTCACGCAACGACGTGATGGGGCCGGTGCTGCGGGCCATGCTGATCGACACGGCTGAGGATGTCACCGGCCCGATCGACTTCCGGTCGCTCAGCGTCCGCGAGTTCGGGACGATCTACGAGGGCCTGCTCGAGTCGAACCTCGCGATCGCCGACACCGACCTCGTCCTCGACGACAACGACACCTGGGTGCCCGCCAAGGCTGGCGAAGCACCTGACCCGGAGCGCAGCGCCCCCGCGGGCAGCGTCTACTTCCACAACACGAGCGGGCAGCGGAAGGGCACCGGCTCGTACTTCACCCCGTCGTTCGTCGTCGAGCACCTGCTCGAGCGTGCGCTCGACCCGACCCTCGACGAGCACCTCGCCCGCGTCAAGGAGAAGCTCGATGCCGGCGACCAGGCCGGCGCCGCCGACCTGTTCTTCGACTTCCGGGTCGCCGACCTCGCGATGGGCTCGGCCACTTCCTCACCGCAGCGATCGACCACCTCGAGGCGGGCATGGCCGCGTTCCTCGCCGAGAACCCGATCCCCGGCGTCACGAACGAACTCCGCCACCTCGAGCAAGCCGCCCGCGACGCCGTCGGCCCCGACGCCCTCGACCCGGAGCCGTCCTCGCTGCTGCGCCGCCAGATCGCCCGCCGCTGCATCTACGGACTCGACATCAACCCGATCGCCGTCGAGCTCGCCCGCGTCTCGATCTGGATCCACACCTTCGTGCGCGGCCTGCCGATGTCGAGCCTCGACCACAACCTCGTCTGCGCCAACAGCCTCACCGGGATCGGCACCGTCGACGAGGCGCTCGACGTCCTCGTACCTGGACGCGACGGGGCTCCGAACGCTTTTCGACGCTGCAATCGAGAACGCGCTCGAGCGACGCAAGAGTCGTGCTCGTCGACGTCGCCAATGCGGCGGAGGCGACACGGAAGGAAGCACAGGACGCAAGCCGCGCCGTCATCAAGGCGAAGAGAAGAGGCCGAGCAGGCGAAGCTTCTATTCGATGCCGCTGTGCTGAAGCGGATTGGCGACGAGGTCCTCGTCGCCGCGGTCGAACCCGATGAGATTGCACGACTTGCCGGGGGACCGCAGCGCAGGAGCGTCTGGAAGGTCTCGCACCCGCGCACCTGCCGCTCCTGTTCCCCGAGGTATTCCTGCGCGAGAACGGCGGATTCGACGTACTCATCGGGAACCCGCCGTGGGAGAAGCTGAAGGTCGAGGAGCATTCTTGGTGGTGGCTCCGATTCCCGGGTCTCCGTAGTCTCGCAGTAGCTGCGCGAGCAACGGCGATTGGTTCGCTTCGCGAGCAACGCCCTGATCTTGATGCCGAATATCTGCGCGACGTAGAGCTGACGGCTGGCACTCGGAGTGTCATGGCCTCGGGTCCTTATCCGGGTATCGGTTCGGGAGATATTGACCTCTATCAAGGCCTTTTCGTGGAGGAACTGGCTGCTTCTTCGCGACGGCGGTAGTCTAGGTCTGGTGTTGCCGCGGGGTGCGCTGACTGGATCGGGCACTGAGACCTGGCGCAAGACGATCCTGTCCCAGGGCACCTTTTCAAACGTCGTGTTCGTGGTGAACAACGGCAAGCTGGCTGTTCCCAGAAGTCCACGCGAGCTATTCGATTGCTTTAACTGTTGCGTTCCGGGGGAGCAGGCAGACGCGGTCTGTTTTGGAGGCCCGTTCTATACGCTGGATCAGTTTCTGGAGGGTCGTGATGCTGCGCTCGCCAGAGTGGGCGTAGATGAGTTTGTGGCATGGACGCCTTCTTCGTCGTTTCCCTACCTCAAAGACGTGGTTGCCGCGGAAGTCTTTCGGCAGATTCGGAACGCGCCGAACTTTGGGGAGACGAAACGATTCGAGTTCCGAAGGGTTCGAGAGATGGAATCGGCAGACAAGCACCTGTTTGACACTGACCTGGCAACCGCAAGAGGCGATCTTCCCGTGCTTACGGGGTCGTCGATAAACCTGTGGGATCCAGACTTCGGAGACGCCTATGCGATTGCTGGAAACGATGCGCGTCAGCAGATGCTTCGCAAGATCACTCGTTCAGCGGCGAGGGCTCGAGTTCGGTTTGGTATGGCCTCGGGATCGCCACTTCCTCTGACCTTCCACTTAACAGAGCTCGTATCGCCCTCAGGGATGTGACCGAACGCAACCAACTCCCGGACGATCATTGTCTGCGCTCATTCCACCGGGTGTCACGGCCATCGAGACCGCTCCTTGTTTGCTACGACGGCGTGGAGACGAGAAGGACGAGGCATTCGTCCTCGGGATTCTTGCCTCGATCCCATTCGACTGGTTCGCGCGGTGTATCGTCAGAGTTCCACATCACACTTCGAACTTCTTAACGCTCTCCCGATTCCGCGAAGTCGACGCTGGGAGACCCTCGACGTGCACGAGTCGTTGAGATCGCCGGCCGGCTCGCTGCGCTGGATGCGCGATTCGAGGACTGGGCGTCGATGGTCGGTGTCCCCATCGGTTCAGTCAAGAGCCGAGAAGAGCGGGATGCCCTTGAGGCGGAGACTGATGCTCTGGTCGCGCAGCTTTATGGACTCTCGCGAGTGCAGCTCGTGCATGTGTTCGCGACGTTCCATCGCGGCTGGGACTATGGGCCGCGCCTGGCGAGCGTGCTGCGGTTACTTCGATGCCTTGGAGGGGGCTGAGTGAGTCTCCGCGAGTCGTTCCCGCCGGTCTTCGCGACGAACCGTCCTGACTCGGGTGAGACGGTCGCGTCCGAGGTCAACCGCCTGCTCCGAGGGCTGCGGGAGGAGTTGGCGACGCCGGCGGAATTGGCGATCGCGACCGCGTACCTGAACCCAGGTGGGTTCGACCTCCTGGCAGACGAGGTCGAGCAAGCCCCGGTGGTGCGGCTGTTGTTAGGGGCGGAGCCGGAGGCACCGATGGAGCGACGGGAGGACGGCTCAGCGCCTGGTGATCTCGTCGTGGACGGGCTGCGTGTGGAGCGGGATCTGACGGGGTTCACGCTGGAGGCGGATCGGTCGGCCCGTCGGCTGGTGGCCTGGTTGCGGAAGGCGGCCGAGACGGGGGAGCCCCGGGTCGAGGTCAGGCGGTTCACGAAGGGGTTCCTGCACGGGAAGGCGTTCATCGCGGTGCATCCGAGGCTTCCCGCGGTGCTGGCAGGGTCGTCGAACTTCACCTATGCGGGCCTGGCGCGGAACCGTGAGCTGAATCTCGGTTACCCGTCGGGTGATTACACGCAGCTCGTGATCGAGTGGTTCGACGAGCTGTGGGCGGACGCGGAGGAGTTCGACCTGGCGGGGTTCTACGAGGCGCGGTGGATGCCGCATCCGCCGTGGGTGGTGTTCCTGCGGATGCTGCACGAGCTGTACGGCAGCGAGCGGGACGACGTCGATCGGCGGTTGGGGCTAGAGCTGCTCGGGTTCCAGCGTGACGGTGTGTCGCGTGCGCTTCGGCTGCTCGACGATCTCGGCGGGGTGTTGGTGTGCGACGAGGTCGGTCTCGGGAAGACGTTCATCGCGGGGGAGATCATTCATCAGGCGAGCGTTCGCGACCGACAGCACGTGTTGGTCATCACGCCGGCGGCGTTGAAGGACTCGACGTGGGTGCCGTTCCTGCGCCGCTTCAACCTGTACTCGAACCGGGTGCAGGTCGTCACCTACGACGACGTGCGGCTTGGCGACACGGCAGGAGCTGCAGAACCTCGACCAGTACGCGCTGGTCGTGATCGACGAGGCACACAACCTGCGGAACCCGGCGGCGCAGCGGTCGAAGGCGGTCGAGGAGCTGCTCGGCGGCGAGTACCGCAAGAAGTTGGTGCTGCTGACCGCCACCCCGGTCAACAACAGCCTTTTCGACCTGCAGACGCTTGATCTCGTACTTCGTCCGCAACGACGCGCAGTTCGCGTCGATCGGGATCCCGTCGATGGCGCGTACATCAAGAACGCGCAGGCGCAGGATCCGCAGACGCTCTCGCCCGGAGCATCTGTTCGATCTGATGGACAGGGTCGCGGTGCGACGTACCCGGCGGTTCATCAAGCAGGAGTACGTCGGCGAGACGCTGCGCGGCCCGGACGGGCAGCGAGGTCGCGATCGAGTTCCCGACGCCGCGTCTGCACCGGGTCGACTACGAGCTGACCGGGATCGGGGAGGAGCTGCTCGACGCGGTCGTGTACGCGCTCGACGACCCGCAGGCCGACGCGGATCCGCCCGTGCCGCTGTTGCAGCGGTTGCGGGATCGGTGCGCCGACTCCGAGCGGCTGTCGATGGCGCGCTACATGCCGAGCCTGTTCGCGCTGAGCGACGACCTGGAGGCGCGGCAGGTGACGACCGCCGGGCTGCTCGAGTCGATCCTGTTGAAGCGGCTCGAGTCGTCAGCGGTCGCGCTGCGGAACACGCTCGACAAGCTGATCGCATCGCACGAGACGTTCCTGCGGGCGCTCGAGGGCGGGATGGTGCTGTCGGGGAAGCTGCTGACAGAGTTCGGCGCGAGCGACGAGGACATCGAGGAGTTCCTCGACCGAACCGACGAGGAGCGACTCGACGACGTCGAGCCGCCTCGGCGTTCGACGTCGACGGACTCCGCGACCGGATCGAGCTCGACATCGCGCTCCTGCGCGACCTCCGCCGGCTCGCCGCCGAGGCAGCGTCGGTCGACGACCCGAAGGTCGCGAAGGTGCTGGGGATCCTCGAGCAGGTCGCAGAGGAGGCCGAGCGCCCGTCGAAGGACGGCGTCAGCGCCGGCGATCGTCGCAAGGTGATCGTGTTCTCCACCTTCACCGACACCACGACACACCTGCGGGAGGAGATCGTCGAACGCGATCATGGCCGCCGAGGTCGACTCGCCGCTCGCCGTGTACAAGGAGCGGATCCCGGAGGCGATCTACGGCTCGAAGACGGGCATCTCCCAGGAGGCGCGGGCGAGCACGCTCGCGAGCTTCGTGCCCGCCACCGCCGGCGTTCCTCGACGAGGACGGCACCCCGCTCAGCGAAGACCTGTACGACGTGCTGTTCGCCACCGACGTGCTGTCCGAGGGCGTGAACCTGCAGCAGGCCGGCCACATCATCAGCGTCGACCTGCCCTGGAACCCGATGCGGCTCGTGCAGCGCCACGGCCGCATCGACCGGATCGGCTCCCACCACCGCTTCATCGACATCGACTGCTTCTTCCCCGCCAGCGAACCTCGACCGGCTTCTCCGGCTCGAGGAGCGACTGCAACGCAAGGTCGCCTACGCGAACGCCGCGATCGGGATGGGAGAGGTGCTTCCCGGGCAGATCGCCGACCCCACGATCGAGGTCGCGCTCAACGACCTGCGCCAACAGATCGACGACATCTACGACGAGCGCACGGAGCTGTTCGAGACCGGCGGCGGATCGGCCGCCCTCTCGGGCGAGGAGTACCGCCGCCGGCTCGAGAAGGCGATCGCCGACCCGCGCATGAAGGCCGACGTGCTCGCGCTCCCCTACGGGGCCGGCAGCGGCTTCGCCTCGGCGAAGACCAAGGTCCCGGGCTGGGTGTTCTGCGCCCGCATCGCCGACCACCCGCAACCATGGTTCCGGTTCGTCGCCGCCGACGCCCGACTGGACACCCTTCATCCGCGAGGAGACAGGCAGGCCGTGGATCATCGACGACACGCTCACCTCGCTCGTGGCCGCCGACCCCGGCGGACGCGACACCGAGCAGCATCTCCCCGAGGGCGCAGCGGAGGGTGTCTTCGACGCCTGGGCGCACGCCCACGATCACATCTACAGCACCTGGACGAGACTGACCGACGTCGCCAACCTCCAACCCGACGTCCCGCTCGCGCTTCGCGAGGCAGCCGAACTCGTCGCCAACCACGGCTCACACCTCGGCATCGAAAAGCAGCAGGGGTTGCTGCAGCGGCTGAACGCCCGCTGGGAGAAACGGATCGTCGACCGTGTTCGCGAGATCGTCCGATCCGAGGCAACTGCTTCGGCACGGATCGACGAGCTAGTCGAGTTCGTGACCGAGGCAGGTCTCGAGCCACCCGAGCCCGCCAGCCGCTCCCGGTCATCGAGCGTGACGACGTACGACTCGTCTGCTGGATGGCGGTGACGGCGGCCCCCTGAGCTGACGACCGCCCGCGATGGTGCCCGGCAGCAGGGTGCAACTGCCTACCATCCACAATCAGTGACGACGACACCTGGGTCCGGAAAGTTGCCTACCTTGCGGGCCCGAATCGAGCGGCTCGAACGCGAGGTCGAGGAACTACGCGATGAAGGCGACCGCTGGATGCTCGCAGCAAACCTGATGGGGGTGACGAGCTCGCCACCGGTTACGAGCACATAGTGCGACGATAGCCAGATCGGGAGGGGATCATCGAGGCCGTCAGGTGGCGAACCGAACGGGCTCAGACGTTCGGCCACCCCGCGCGTAGCATTGTCCCCGAGGCCGCTCGGTGGGTTCCTTCAGGCCAGGGGCCGCAGTCGCACGCGGCGCACTTGAACCAGTCGATTGCCATCTTCGTCTTCCATGACGACACGCAGAAGCGTGGCTCCTCCGCGAGTCGTTCGCGGGACAGTGAGCCGAACAACACGAGTGCCCGACGGTACATCCTCGAGCTTCTTGGACACCAACAGCTTCCCACTCCGAGTTAGGCGTACGGCAAGATGTTCGAGCCTTTCCTTGAGAGCGAGCCGCGCACTAACTTGCCGCCGTCCGCGAGCGTCGACACCCACGGCGATGTTCGTCAGGCTCCCTTCGACGACCGCTGGGTCTCCCCCGCTTCCGGAACCGTCACTGCCGCCTGCCAGATCGAAGCTCGCGATCACACTCTTGTGCGAATCCATGACGACATTACACACAGGCTCAGCCCCTGAGCAATCCCTCGACCACGCCACAAAGGTTGACCCGGGGCTTGCGATGGCCGTGATCGTCACCGTGCTTCCCGCAACGAAATCGCCGGTGCAGTCCGTTCCGCAGTCGATACCTTCCGGGCTGCTGGTGACCTTACCCTCTCCGTCACCTGCCAACGCGACAGCCAGGAATCTGCTGTCGTCATCGACAGACACAACGACGGTGCCAGCAAGCCCGAGCGCAGCGAGCTCCTGCTGGTCGAGGAGGTTGTTGTTGCTGACCTTGTCCCACAGCCAGACACGATCGACCGTCCATACCCCCGCTTCCGCGTTCTGGTTGATCGTCACGTCGGCGACATAGGTATCACCGCTCGCGCATGCGAACCCCCGCCCAACCGTCTGGTTGCCCGACGGTGAACGAAGCATCACGTCGCTGATCGAACCCGAAGCCGGCGACGCGCACGACGCCGCAGCAACACCGGCCAGGTCATCGGTGATCGTCGCCGTCACAGTCACGACCTGAGACCCAGACGACACATCAACAGCACCGGGACTCACCGACAACGCCGTCAACACAGGCGGAGCCGTATCGGACTCGCTCGCTACTTCCACGGTGCCAGCAAGCCCGAGCGCAGCGAGCTCCTGCTGGTCGAGGAGGTTGTTGTTGCTGACCTTGTCCCACAGCCAGACACGATCGACCGTCCATACCCCCGCTTCCGCGTTCTGGTTGATCGTCACGTCGGCGACATAGGTATCACCGCTCGCGCATGCGAACCCCCGCCCAACCGTCTGGTTGCCCGACGGTGAACGAAGCATCACGTCGCTGATCGAACCCGAAGCCGGCGACGCGCACGACGCCGCAGCAACACCGGCCAGGTCATCGGTGATCGTCGCCGTCACAGTCACGACCTGAGACCCAGACGACACATCAACAGCACCGGGACTCACCGACAACGCCGTCAACACAGGCGGAGCCGTATCGGACTCGCTCGCTACTTCCACGGTGCCAGCAAGCCCGAGCGCAGCGAGCTCCTGCTGGTCGAGGAGGTTGTTGTTGCTGACCTTGTCCCACAGCCAGACACGATCGACCGTCCATACCCCCGCTTCCGCGTTCTGGTTGATCGTCACGTCGGCGACATAGGTATCACCGCTCGCGCATGCGAACCCCCGCCCAACCGTCTGGTTGCCCGACGGTGAACGAAGCATCACGTCGCTGATCGAACCCGAAGCCGGCGACGCGCACGACGCCGCAGCAACACCGGCCAGGTCATCGGTGATCGTCGCCGTCACAGTCACGACCTGAGACCCAGACGACACATCAACAGCACCGGGACTCACCGACAACGCCGTCAACACAGGCGGAGCCGTATCGGATCCTGCATATGAGGGGCCCGCGAGGTACATGCAGGCCCATAACCCGACGACTAGAGCCGCGATGAGCCTCTTCCGCACCAGGGCTCCCATCTCAGATCCCTCCCATGCTCGCGGAGCCGTACGGGCCGCGACTGGTTACTCGCCGGGATTACGCCCCTCTTGGCGATCCCGTCAACTACACGCAACCCCGAAACCCGTTCTCGATCGCGTAAGGCGAGCGTAGCCACACCCAGGCCGAAACGGTGTGACCCATTCGGGTCAATCGATGCCGTCCGGAATGGCCCGATCGTGTCATGTACGGCCGCGGCGCCCCCACCTACCGTGGGCGATGCGAGTCCGGTGCCGAGCCGGGTTGCCCGGCAAACGGCGCACCCCTGCGGCAGGTGGGGCCTGCCCGGGCTCGCCGTCACTGCGCGAGAGACTCGATCCCTGGGTCTCTCGCGCAGTTCTTTGAGGACGTTCCGACCGAGCGCGACCACGATGCCAGCGAGGCCGCGTTCCGCACGAAGATCAAGCACCCCCTCCGCCGCCTTGGCTACAAGCCACGGGAGGGCGGTGGCGGGCCGACCCAACGCAGCACGACGGTCGACCTGATCCTCGATCGGGCCCGCGAGATCTACCGGCTCTGGCCCGACATCCACCCGGCCGACCTGCCGATCTAGCTGTAGGAGCCAGGAGCGTTGTTCCATCCGGGCCTCCTTGGAGGCTGGGGGTGTCGAAGCCACCCAGTTCCAAGGAGGACCCGAATGAGGCTGCACGGTAACGCCCGCACCTGTCTGCACAGCCGCTCGCTGATGGTGCGCCGCGTGCTTGAGGAAGGTTGGACGCTCGCGCAGGCGGCCGAGGCCGCCGGCGTGAGCGTGCGCACGGTCTCGAAGTGGCTTGCCCGCTTCCGCGCCGAAGGCGGCGACGGCCTGGTCGATCGTTCCTCGGCGCCTGTGGTTGTTCCACACCGCACGCCCGAGCAGCGGGTGGAGCTGATCGTGCTGCTTCGCCGGTTACGGATGACCGGGGCGGAGATCGCCGAGACCCTGGCGATGCCGCGCTCGACGGTCTCGACCGTCCTCACCCGGATCGGGCTCGGCAAGCTGTCGCGGCTCGAGCCTCCCGAGCCAGCGAATCGCTACGAACGCAAGCGGCCGGGCGAGCTCGTTCACATCGATGTCAAGAAGCTCGGCCGGATCGGCCGCCCCGGCCACCGCGTCAACGGCGACCGCCGCACGCGCAGCCGCGGGATCGGTTGGGAGTTCGTGCACATCTGCATCGACGACGCGACCCGGATCGCCTACGTCGAGGTGCTCGACGACGAGCAAGCCACGACCGCGGTCGGCTTCCTACGCCGTGCCGTCGCTCACTTCCGCGCTCACGGCATCCGCGTCGAACGGGTGATGACCGACAACGGCTCCGCCTACGTCTCGGTCGTGCACGCACTCGCCTGCAGGGCCCTCGGGATCAAGCACCTGCGCACCCGCCCCTACCGGCCACGCACCAACGGCAAGGCCGAGCGCTTCATCCGCACCCTGCTCGGCGGCTGGGCCTACGGCGCGATCTACGGCACCTCCGACGAACGACGCCGCGCACTCACCAGCTGGCTCGACTTCTACAATCGCCGCAGACCACACGGCTCCCTCAGCCACCAACCACCGCTCCAGCGGCTGGAAGCCCTCACGAGGAACAACCTGGCTGGGTCCTACATCTAGACCCCGGTCAGGGCACGCCCAGACCCAAGGTAGGAGTTGGGGTCTCCGGCAAACCCCATCAACTTACGTAGGCAAACACACACGGGGTACGCCTTAGAGATGCCGCGGAAAATTGTGGCCCGGCCGAGGAGCTGCTTGCGAGGTCGAGACCCCGAGCGCGACCTCCGCGTTAGAAATGCCCTCGCCGACCAGGCGAACCTTGTCTTCTGCTCGGGCGTCTCCCCTCTGAGGGGACTCCGAGGAGGCGGGGGCGTGAGCGTCAGGGTGTTGCCGAGGTCGTTCGGCGTGCCGGCCCGGCCATCTTCGAATGGATGGCGCGGTCGCGGCTCCGCTAGGAAGCGTGAGCGACGAGAAACGTCTCGACGGCGGCCGCGACGGTCTCCGGGCTTTCGAGGAATCCGTAGTGGCTCGAGCCGGGAATGACAACGAGCTGGCCCTGTGGGATCGCATCGGCGATCGCCGCAGATGACGCAACTGGCACGGGATCATGCTCGCCATGGATGACGAGGGTCGGGCACGCGATGCTGCCGAGCTTCATGGGCAATGCGTGCTCGCCGAAGTCGGCAAAGATCCGTTGTGCAGTGTCGCGGTTCTTCGATCTGTTTTCAGTGAGCCGGTACTGCGTGCTCAGCGCGACCTGGCGATCATTGAAGAACGGGACGTAGAGCACCTGGTAGTAGCGCTCGACGGCGGCGACGTCACCCGCCTCGTACTCGGACGACGCCTTGATGCGCTCGATCTCATCGGCGTCTTCCGGCGTTCGTCGCGAGGTCATTTCTTTCCCGAACTGCTCTCGGAGTTCGGGAGTGAAGGGTGGCGCGGGGTTCAAGAGCACGAGAGCACGAACACGCTCGGGTCGCGTCGCCGCATAGAGAGCGACCATATGCGCGGCAAGCGAGTGTCCGGCGAGAGCGACCTCTTCCAGGCCGAGTCCGTCGAGGAGTGCATCGAGATCCGAGAGCGTGCCCGCGGTCGAGATGCTGTCTAGGTCGCCGGCAGGGCTCGAGCCACTTCCGCGCTCGTCGATGTAGACGACCTCGCGGCCGTTCGCGAGTACGTCGAGGGCGGGCCGCACGTGGGCGAATCCGAACCGCGGGCCCCCCGGGATGACCACGAGCGGTGCGCCTTCGCCGATCCGCAGGTACGTGAGCTCTGTGCCCGCGGCCGGAACCGTCCCTGTACGCGTGAAAGCCGTCGACACGGTGACCGGGAGTATCGCAGAACGGGCGCAGCCGACACAGTTCGCTGACTGCTCAAGGGACATTCCCGCACGCTCGGACAAGCCGCGGGTCTGTCTTCCGAGGTTGACAGGCATGTCCCTTGAGGCCCGCACGTGATTGGATGATCTGCGACGATCGGAACCCTCACCACGGACGGGAGACCCAATGCCCAAGGCATCGAAGGAGACGGCGGCGGAAAGCGTGGCCCTTGAGGGCTATGAGGGGCACTTCGAGCACTTCGAGGGCGGCTACTCGGTCGGGTTCGAGACGTACACGGCCGACGCGGATCTCGCACCGCTGTTCAATGGCCTCCCAGACGACCGCTGCCAGTGCCCGCACTGGGGCTACGTGATCAAGGGCAAGGTTACGTTCACGTTCGCTGACGGCCACGCGGAGACCTACGAGACGGGCGATGCGTACTACGCACCGCCGGGGCACACACCGCACCTCTATTCCGGTTCGGAAGTGGTCGAATTCCATCCCACGGCAGAGCTTGCGAAGACCATGGAGGTCGTCGAGAAGAACATGGAGGCGATGGGCTCGTAGGGAACCCGGCATCCCCCTAACCCGGAGGCAGCCGGTCAAGGGACATTCCCGAGCACTCGCCCAGTCCAGCGTCCCCTCACCAGGTCTCCCGATTCGCAGGTCTGGGCGTTGGCCTTCACCACTGCTGGTTACGGGGAGGCTGGCCCACCCGGATAGGAGTCCCGGCCTCGTGCCGCGCTTCAGGGGGGAGGGAGTCGGTCAAAGCTGGACTTGCGCACCACGACCTCCGCCCCACCGAAGTCCACAACCACGATCTCGAACCTCTCCCGCCACCCCGGCTCGTCGCGCAGCATCTCGGCCAGTTCGCGCTCGGCGTCCTCCAGGTGGAAGTAGAACTCGGTCACCTCGCGGATCGCCCGGTCGTGGAGGCCGTAGAAGGTCGGGGCCATCGCCCAAGTGTCGCGCGCGGGCCGGGGCACTGTCGAGATGTCGGGTTGGGGCGTGGCTGTGGGGATGACCGGTGCCGTGCTTCATGGTCAGGTTGTAGGCTCGAAGCGTCATGGGCTTCCGGGACCGGCTTCGAGCGGCAGTCAGGGGTGAGGACGTCGAGGTGGCGGTGCAGCCGTCGAGCCCGACTGCCGCGGAGGAACCGACGCGTGAGCGAGGCAAGGGTCCAGACATCGCGGCAGCCCGACTCGACTGGCATGGCGAGCATCTCTTTGGGAAGAACTGGAGCGGCGCCAACCTCCGTCGCGTGAACCTGGACGGCGCCGACCTGAGCGGCGCCAACCTCGCAAACGCCGATCTCGGATTCGCCAAGCTCACAAATGCCAAGCTGCGAGGCGCCAATCTCGCCGGCGCCAGCCTCCGAGACGCCGAGCTCTGGGGGGCTGACCTCGCCGGCGCCGACCTGACCAATACCGACCTCACCGACACGAGATTCTCGGCGGTGTTCGACCGGGGTGGCGAAGCCTACGCGGTCAACCTCGACCAGGTCGTGTCGTGGTCGGGCGCTCGCCGCGGGGGCAAGGTCGGAGAGGAAGCACGTCAGGATGTGGAGCGGGAGCTTGGCTCTTCGAGGACGTTCAGGGCCAGCGAAGCCGAGAACAGGGCTCGTGCTGAACTGGGCGAAGACCCTGACTGAACAACGCGCAAGCATCCGAGCCCGGATCCGCGAAACCCCGCATGGCTTGTCGGGTGCCGCCGGTGCCGGGAGGCGGCGTGGCGGGCCCGGGCGTTGCGTCAGCGCCCTCTTGAGGCTGTTCCGGTTGCGGTGTCGATGGCGGCGAGGTTGCGGCGGAGCCAGTCGCCGACCTTGTGGAACCAACCCCCCACGTAGACGGTCGGCCCTGAGGTCGCGAGCGCGAACACACCCCTCCGGGCGTGGATGCCGGCTGGCATTCGATCACGACGCCCTAGTCGCGTCGAGCCCTGCCTCACGCGCCCCGCGACTACCTGCGTGCCAGTGCCCCCCGGACCCTCGACGGCATCGAATTGCGATGCGATGCCAGAGAAAGCAGGTTCCGTAGAAGCCCGCACGATATGTGCGGGTTCGCACCATTGTCGCGACCGAATCCAGCTGTGATCATCGTCATATCCAGCAACGCTTCGGGGTTCGGGAGGGCGAGTGCGGCGGATGATTCTCCTGTGTCTTGTTCTTGCGGTCGCATTGCCTGCGAACGCGGGGGCGGTGGCTGACTTCAAGACCCCGGCTGGGGCTGCGTTCTGCGGATTCGTGGAGCAGTACGCGGTCGCGAACCCGACCCCCACCCTGATCTGCTGGACGCCGAACGACGGGTTCACCGTCACGATGCGTCCGAGAGCTCATCCGAAGGCTCGCTACGTGGCGAACAACGCGGGTTCCGGTGGTTTTGCGGTGCGGACGCTGCGTTTCGGCCAGAGCTGGTGGGGCGACGCGACACGGTCTGGGATAGGGAGCGGCGCGGGAAGGGACGTGCTCTTCAGGTGCGTCAGCCGCAGGACGGGTCTCACGTGCACGAGCAAGGCAGGGCACGGCTGGTGGCTGGGCCGCTACCACGGCTACCGGATCTTCTAGGGCGTTACGGCGATGCGGCCGCCAGCATGCAAGAGGGATACGACAGGGGGGTGGGAGATAATGTGGAACCTCACGGCTATCCGGCTAGCGGCGATGGTTGTGGTTGCGGGTGTGATAGTCGCTGCCTGTGGCGGCGGACAGGGCGGCACACCGGCGACGGTGACGGTCACCACGCCGAGCGTCACAACGCCTGCTGAGGAGCCTACGTCGACCGCGGTCGACCAGAGCACGGGATCCTCCCCGGAGCCGGTTCCGTCGGCCGACGAGTTCGCCGAGACGCGAATCCCGGGCCAGGCCGCAAGAGATGTTGCCCGTGCGGTAAGGAAATCCTGGAACCGTTGCGGTGAGAACGACGTCTGCATCCCGGGCGAGTACGCCCTCTCGGTCGGCTGCAAACAGCCTGACCCACAAGTCCTCAAGCTGGAGTGCTTCGTGACCACCGAGAAGAAAGAAGACGGAAGCGCCTACGGATACACGGTAGACGCGACCGTTGCGCCCGACTTCTCGAGGTTCACCTGGGGGCTCGCAAATTGACACCGCATCGCATCACTTCGCTCTTGGCGATCGGGGTCGCAGCGACCGGGGGCGTGCTTTTGGTGTTCCGACGGCTGTTGCCGGATACCCAACCGCGTCCAATCGAGAGGAGAAAGTGATGAGGCACTGGAGAAAGATGACGTGGGTTCTGCTCGGGTGGGTGGGGCTGATCGTCCTGTGGATCGTCGTCGGCGCGAAGTCCGCGATCGACGAGACGGCGGCTGCCGCCTGCGCCGCCGAGAGCGACGGCTTCCTGACCGTCGAGGACTGCACGGCGGCGCAGGAGATCGGAACAGGGATCGGGGTGGCGCTGATCCTCGGGCTGGGGTTTGTCGGCTTCGTCGTCCTGAGCATCGTGTGGTTCATGACGAGGCCGCGCGAGCAGGTCATCGTCCGGGTTCTCGATCAGCCACGGGTCTGACGTTTGCAGGTAGCCGCCCGCGAGGGCGACCTCCTGGAGCCGTCGGCTCCACGACACAAGCGGGGGATCCGAGGACTGGGAACCCGACCCCAAGCTCGCAGAGATCGCCCGCGCACTCGTCCAAGCCATCCGGGCTGACCTCACGATCGACTGGGCCGACCACGAAGCCACCGAGGCCGCGATCCGCACGAAGATCAAGCACCTCCTCCGCCGCCTCGGCTACAAGCCCCGGCAGGGCGGCGGCGGGCCAATACAGCGGCAGGCCGCCGTCGACCTGATCCTCGACTAGGCCCGCGAGATCTACCGCCTCTGGCCCGACATTCACCCGGCCGACCTGCCGATCTAGATGTAGGACCCAGCCAGGTTGTTCCTCGTGAGGGCTTCCAGCCGCTGGAGCGGTGGTTGGTGGCTGAGGGAGCCGTGTGGTCTGCGGCGATTGTAGAAGTCGAGCCAGCTGGTGAGTGCGCGGCGTCGTTCGTCGGAGGTGCCGTAGATCGCGCCGTAGGCCCAGCCGCCGAGCAGGGTGCGGATGAAGCGCTCGGCCTTGCCGTTGGTGCGTGGCCGGTAGGGGCGGGTGCGCAGGTGCTTGATCCCGAGGGCCCTGCAGGCGAGTGCGTGCACGACCGAGACGTAGGCGGAGCCGTTGTCGGTCATCACCCGTTCGACGCGGATGCCGTGAGCGCGGAAGTGAGCGACGGCACGGCGTAGGAAGCCGACCGCGGTCGTGGCTTGCTCGTCGTCGAGCACCTCGACGTAGGCGATCCGGGTCGCGTCGTCGATGCAGATGTGCACGAACTCCCAACCGATCCCGCGGCTGCGCGTGCGGCGGTCGCCGTTGACGCGGTGGCCGGGGCGGCCGATCCGGCCGAGCTTCTTGACATCGATGTGAACGAGCTCGCCCGGCCGCTTGCGTTCGTAGCGATTCGCTGGCTCGGGAGGCTCGAGCCGCGACAGCTTGCCGAGCCCGATCCGGGTGAGGACGGTCGAGACCGTCGAGCGCGGCATCGCCAGGGTCTCGGCGATCTCCGCCCCGGTCATCCGTAACCGGCGAAGCAGCACGATCAGCTCCACCCGCTGCTCGGGCGTGCGGTGTGGAACAAGCACAGGCGCCGAGGAACGATCGACCAGGCCGTCGCCGCCTTCGGCGCGGAAGCGGGCAAGCCACTTCGAGACCGTGCGCACGCTCACGCCGGCGGCCTCGGCCGCCTGCGCGAGCGTCCAACCTTCCTCAAGCACGCGGCGCACCATCAGCGAGCGGCTGTGCAGACAGGTGCGGGCGTTACCGTGCAGCCTCATTCGGGTCCTCCTTGGAACTGGGTGGCTTCGACACCCCCAGCCTCCAAGGAGGCCCGGATGGAACAACGCTCCTGGCTCCTACATCTAGACCCCGGTTCGGCATGCCCAAGACCCAACGCAGGAGTTGACGGTCTCAGCCAAACCCCCCCAAACTAACGTAGGCGAAAACACACGGGGTACCCCTTAGAGATGCCGCGGAAAATTGTGGCCCGGCGAGGAGCTGTTTGCCGCGGTCGAGACCCCGAGCGCGACCTCCGCGTTAGAAATGCCCTCGCTGAGCAGGCGACGAACCACGGTCTTCTGCTCGGCCGTCTCCCCTTTGAGGGGACTCCGTGGAGCTGGGGGCGACGTTCCGGGTGCTGTGAGATGATGGTTCTCACCTCGAGGTGAGTCACCACGTTCAGGTTGAGGCTTTCACTCCGCGACGGTCTGCTCCAGCCCCGCTACTACGACCTGTCGTACTGCTTCGAGCGGATGCGTCACGTGAACGAGCCGCTGTTCGGCCATGTCCCCATCCTTTTCGTCCGCCCGCGCGGCCCGGGGCTGAAGGAGCCGCAGCCAGCTCGGACACCCACCTACGGGCCGTACCTGATGCCGTCCAGCCCGGAAGCCGATCCGGATGGCTGAGCTGCTCGGCAACAAGGCGATCGAGGACGCTGCGATCGCGTGGGTGATGGAGTTGGAGCGCACCGCTGGGCGCGAGCCGCGCGACACCCGCCACGCCGGGGCGCCCGCCGACATCGAGAGCCCGCCGCGGCTGATCGAGGTCAAGGCGTTCGGGGTCAGCAACCGGGGCTATGAACTCTGGCTGGAGACGCGTCAGGTGGACGAGGCGCGACACAACGCCGACTTCTTCGTCTACGTCGTCGAGAACGTGCGTCAGGGCGATGCAGCCCAGTTCACGCTCAAGGTGCTCGGCGGAGCGCGGCTCGCGAGGCTCCTCGAACGCGCGAGGGAGCAGCGCTACTACACGGTTCCCTGGCCCGTCGCCGACTACGACTCGTGCCCGGCGGGACTGGAGTGACGGCATGCAGGGACGCAGCCGATTCCCGCGCCGGGAGATCGATGAGCTGCGCCGCTTCGAGTAGCCCGAGTTGCCTTCCGACCTGAGTTGCGTTTGCGCCGCCGCTCCTTCTTCTTGCCCACGCGAGGCAGACTAGGGGACACTGGAAGCCCGAAGCTGAGCACAGATCGACCTCGCTTCCATTGGGCACTGGCCCGGTTCCAGTGCCCAAATCCCCGGTAATCGGGCCGAATCCACGGCAATCCGAGGCCCGCGGAGGAAGGTCGCGAGGGCCTGGATTCCGCTCAACCAAGCTGTTTCCAGGCCCCTTCGGCCCGCTAGGGATGCCTGGATCGCACCCAGGAGGTCGCCGGTTCGAGCCCGGCTAGCTCCACTCCTTGCATCTGGCGGCGGGGCACCGTCGTCTAACGCGAGGTGCTCCGCGGCGTGAGCGCACAGCCGGCTCGACAACCGACATCGACGACCGGAGCAGGATTCGCGATCGTCAGGTGCTGGCGTCCGACCATGGCTGGGCGATAAGCGCGATTCCCCGTTCGTTTCGCGTGTCCCGGGTCTAGGGAACCCTTAGAACGAACTTGCGCCGTCGCCGGATGCCGGCGATGAGGATCAGTCCCGTGCCTGCGGTGATGGCCGCGCCGATCGCGCCATCGGTGTAATCGAAGCCGTCGCCTGTCTGGGCGAGCGCCGGCCCAGGTGACGTGACGCGGTCGTCGAGTGCGGCTTGCTCGGCCAGTAGGTCGGCCTCTGGCGGCGCGATGTGTGGCACCCCGCTGGGCTGGTCGGCTTGTGGCGCGGCGAGCGCCGGGAGCGGTGACGTGACGCGGTCGTCGAGTGCGGCTTGCTCGGCCAGTAGGTCGGCCTCTGGCGGCGCGATGTGTGGCACCCCGCTGCGCTGGTCGGCTTGTGGCGGGGCGACCCGGTCGGTGGCGCCGACGGTGGTGGGAACGAATGCGAGGCTGGCGGTCGCAATCAACGTCGCGGTGCTGAGGCGGATCCCGTAGCGCATTGGAGTGCTCCTTCGGACGGGTTGCCTCGACGGTACGTCGCGGTGTCCGCGAGCGCTTCCATGGCGACCCTACACCGCTACCCGACACTTGCCTCCGGGCCGGGCGCGGACGCGGGCGGGCTGTAGGATTGTGCGGAATGCTTCTTGGCCGAGACTCGGAGTGCGGGCGGATCGTGGATCTGCTTGACGCCGCCCGCCTCGGGCAGGGGGGTCTTCTGGTGATTCGCGGCGAAGCGGGTTCCGGCAAGAGCGCGTTGCTCGCGTTCGCCCGCGAGCGTGCGGAAGGGATGCAGGTCTTGCGCGCGGGTGGCATCGCTGCCGAGAGCGAGCTGGCGTTCGCCGGGCTGCTGGAGCTTGTGCGGCCCGCACTCGATCACCTCGACGCGCTACCCGAGGCTCGCGCGGAAGCCCTGCGGGGTGCGCTCGGTCTCGCCCGGTCGGTGGAGCGCGACCGTTTCGCGGTGGGCGCAGCGACCCTCAGCCTGCTCGCCGCCGTGGCCGAGCAAGCGCCGCTGTTGGTCGCGGTGGACGACGCCCAGTGGCTGGATACGGCGTCGCTCGAGGCGCTCTTGTTTGCTGCGCACCGGCTCACCACCGACTCCGTCGCCGTCGTCCTGACGGAGCGTGAGGGCGAGCCGAGCTTGCTCGATCTCGGCGGGCCGCCCGTATTGGCGCTCGGCGGCCTCGATCCGGATGCGACCGCGCGGCTCGCAGAGCGGGCACATGGCTTGACACTCACACCCGATCAGCGCAAGAGGCTCTACCGGCTCACGCGTGGGAATCCGCTCGCCGTGGTCGAGCTTGGGAGCCTCGAGGCGGTCGCGGAGCCTTTTGACTTGCCGATCGCGATCTCGGGCGCGCTCGAGGCGGCCTTCGCGCGCCGTGTGACACAGCTCGCGCCTGCCGCTCGGGCAATGCTCATCGTTGCGGCGGCCGACGACTCTCGCGAGGTCGCGACCGTGCGCGGCGCCGCGCACGGTCTCGGCATCGAGGATTCCGGCCTTGAGGAGGCAGAGGCGGCGGGGTTGATCCTGATCGGCGATGGTCGCGTCGAGTTCCGCCACCCCTTGGTGCGGTCTGCGGTTTACCAGCGCGCGGCCGCCCACGAACGCCGGGCGGCACATGCGGCGCTTGCGGATTGCCTGGCTGGTGACTGGGACGCCGGCCGTCGGGCCTGGCACCGGGCCGCGGCCGCAGTCGAGCCGGACGAAGCCGTCGCCGAAGCGCTCGAGGCGACTGCGGATGAGGCGCGCGCGCGCAGCGGATACGCGGCGGCCGCGCGCGCATTGGAGCGCGCCGCCGACCTGACACCGGAGGCGGAGGCTCGTGCCCGCCGCGCCCTAGCCGCCGCCGACGCGCACTGGCACGCCGGCCAATGGCCGCGAGCGGTCGAGCTGCTCAACGCCGCGCTGGAACGGTCGGTCGATCCGTTGTTGCGTGCCGACGTCCAGCTCCTGCGTGGCCGCATCGCGGAGATACGTGGCCAGACAGAGGCTGCGCACGCACTGCTCCTGGAGGAAGCCACGCGAATCGCGCCGCTCGATGCGCCCCGCGCCGCAGCGCTTGCCGGCGCGGCCCTGGGCGCGTCGCTCTGTGTTGCCGGGCACGAGACGCCCCTGCACACCGCCGCCGTGGCAGTGCAGCTCGCACACTCCGCTACCGACGCGCTCGACGCCCGCGCCACGCCCTGGCTCGGTGCCGCGCTCATCCTCACCGACGAACCGGACGAAGCCAGGCGCTTCCTGCGGCGGCTCCGGGCCGAACTCGAGGCTTCCCCCGACGTGACAGACGACCCTTACGACCTCATCTCCGCCGCGACGGCCTACGGCTGGCTCTGCGAGTACCCCGCTGCCCGCGAACTGGCCATGCGTGCGGTGGCGACGGCACGTGAGCAGGGGGCGTTGAGCGCTCTCGCCTACGCAGGCGTCGCGCTCGCCGCCTTCCACGTCCTGGCTGGGCACCTCGACGCCGCCGTCGCCGCCGCGAGCGAGACGCAGCGGATCGGACGCGAGATCGGACACTCCCAGCCCGAGAGCTGGGCTGCATGGTTGCTGAGTGACGTGGCCTCCAGACGTGGCCAGCGGGAACCCTGCCTGGCCTACCTAGCGCAGGCGCAGGGACCCGGCGCGGGCCCCAAGTGGTGGCTCGGGTGGGACTCAGCCGCGTGTCTACTCGGCCGATTGCACCTCGGACTCGGGGAGCCGGAGGCAGCGCTCGCCGGCCTCGAGTCGGGCGTCGACCTCGACGCACCACAGGTCTCCTACGACATCTGCACCGGCGCGTTCGACCTGGTCGAGGCGTACGTCCGTCTTGGCCGCACAGACGCGGCAGCCGAGACCCTGGCACGGATCACACCCCACTCGCGCCAGGCCTGGTCGATCGCTGGGATTGCCCGCTGCCGCGGCCTGCTCGCCTCCGCGGAGGAGTTCGACGCGCCGTTTCGGGAGTCGATCGAAGGCTTCCTCGAGCTGTCTGCCCCTTTCGAGGAGGGACGCAGCCGGCTCTGCTACGGCGAGCGGCTACGTCGTGCGGGACGTCGCGTCGACGCCCGCGAACAGCTCCGCGCAGCCACGGCGCTATTCGAGCGGATGGGCGCCGAGTCATGGTCGGAACGGGCCCGCGGCGAGCTCCGCGCCGCGGGGGAGACACTCCCAGCCCGGCCCGTGGCAGGCGCCACCGAACAGCTCACGCCGCAGGAGCTCAACGTCGCACTCGCTGCAGCCGGCGGCTCTAGCAACCGCGACATCGCCGCCCGCCTTTTCCTCAGCGTCAAGACGGTCGAAGCGCACCTCCACCGCGTCTACCGCAAGCTCGAGATCGAATCCCGCGACCAACTCGCCCCCATCCTCGCCCCAGATTCATCCACCGTCACCGAGGCCTCGCCGACGCCCCAGCTCGTCACCGCCGGCAGTCAGCCACCCGGATAATCACCGCGCTTCGCGATCCTGCACCGTGAGCAAGCGGTCAGCTCCGGAGCAAGTAGCGCCCCCTGGCGAGTCGTTCGAACCGTGGTGCTGACCCGATCGCGTTAGATGCGAGACAGTTCTTGACGGTGCTCCATGCGATCGGCGCGCCGGCCACCAGCCCCGCAGCGACGTGCACATCGCGCGGTCGCATCGGCCCGTCAGCGGTCGCGAGGACGCGAATGATCAGGTCGCACACGAAGCCCTGGCGCCTTCCGACCGATCGGGCCTGGCGTGGCATCTCGAGCCGTCGTGCCAGCAGCCCTTCGTGAAGATCGCCGATCCGAGAGAGCTCGAGCCGGAGTCGAGGGTTCGAAAATGCCCCGGTTAGTTCCATACCCTGTTTTCCAGGGAGAACGTGAGTAGGCAAAACGGTCAGGTATGAACCGCAACCCCGTGGCGCGGTTCCTGGCCGTCGGCCTCCACTCAGGAAGCGCCTGCATATCGGGCCCTTCCGGCGCCTCGACACTCTGGCCGCCGCTCACCGTGGCGGCCATCTCGCGCCCGTAGTGCCCATTCAGTGCCCAATCGGAGCCCTTGTCGGCTCCGAGTAGAAGCTCGCCGAGGCGGGCATGCGCCGCGTGCTTCCGATCGCCGACGTCCGTGTAGACGGCCAGCGTGAACTCCGCCCGCGTGTGCCCGATCTGCCCCATGACATAGCGCGGATCCGCCCCGGCCTCGGCCATGGATCAGGCGTGGCTCGACACGCGGAAAAACCTCAGCGGCCGCGCGCGCCGAAGCCAGCGGCCTCGTGCGCCTCTCCAACCCAGAAGGGACCTGACCCTGTTGCAGGCCCGGTTGCAGACAACAGAAACCTGCTCGACGGGACTTGAGTAGGCACCGTGCCCGGCCAGGGGCCTTCCGCTGAAGGAAAGCAGCCAGAATGCCGGCATGGGCAGCAAGCAGATGGGCTGGCAGCATTTCGCCGACGCCGAGTGGGCGGCCGCGCGTGATGCGTTCGCGACCGCGCTCGAGGAGGAGCCTGGGGATCCGGAGGCGCTCGACGGCCTGGGCCAGTCGCTGTGGTGGCTGGGCGAGCGCAACGCGGCGATCGATCGGCGGCGCGAGGCATATGCCGCGTACCGGCGCCGCGGCGACAGCCGTCGGGCGGGGGGCCTGGCCGCCTACCTGGCCGGCGAGCACCGCATCGACGGTCAGGATGCGGCCGCTGCGGGATGGCTGGCGAGGGCACGCCGCCTGCTGGCCGGCCAGGGCAGTGTTCCCGAGGCTGGCTGGCTCGCGATCGAGGAGGCCAAGCGGGCGGCCGACCCGGCCGACGCCGAGCAGCACGCTCGAGTCGCGCTCGACCTGGCCCATGAGCTGGTCGACCCCGATATCGAGTGCATGGCCCTGGCTCAGCTCGGACGCGCGGCCGTGCACCAGGGACGCGTCGAGGAGGGTGTGGCTCTGCTCGACGAGGCGATGACGGTCGCGCTCGGCGGTGAGTCGAGCGACCCGCTGGCCTGCGGCGATGCCTGCTGTACGACGCTCGTCGTCTGCAACGGCCTCGCCGACCTGCACCGTGCTGCCCAGTGGTGCGAGGCGGTCGTCGAGTTCAACGAGCGCCGCCGCTTTACCCCGCTCCAGTCGTGGTGTCGCAGCATCTTCGGCGCCGTCCTCGTCCGCGCGGGGGAGTGGGAGCGGGCCGAGGCCGTGCTCGCCGAGGCGCTGCAACGCCACGCCGACCGTCGCCGGAGCGGCGGCCGGGCGCTGCCGCTGGTCGTGCTCGCCGGGCTTCGCTTGCGCCAGGGGCGAACCGAGGAAGCCGAGCGGCTGCTCGACGGCCTGGAGGACGATCCTGCCGCGCTTGTGCCGCTCGTGCAGCTACAGCTCAACCGGGGCGATTTGGAGCTTGCCGGCGCGCTGCTCGAGCGCCGAGCCGAAGCCGGAGTGGACGGCGACGTGCTCGTCCTGCGCGGCGCCGTCGCGCTTGCCGAAGGCGACGTCGATGCCGCCGGAGCTGCCGCCGACCGGCTGCGTGAGCTCGCCGGGGAGCTCACGCGCGAGGACCTGATGGCCGAGTCGGCGGTGCTCGCCGGCCGTGCGGGGGCTGCCCGCGGCGACACCTCGACGGCTTCACGAGAGCTCGAGGACGCCGTCGATCGGTTCGCCGCGCTGCGGTTTCCGCTCGAGGAGGCGCGCGCACGGCTCGCGCTCGCGTCCGTCCAGGCCGCCGCGGGCTCGCCGCTCGCGCTCCCGTCCGCTCGCGCCGCTCGCGATGCGTTCGAGCGTCTCGGCGCGCGGCGGGACGCCGATCAAGCGGCCGCACTCCTGCGCGAGCTGGGCGCCGGGGGACGCACGGCTGCGCGCGGCGAGCGCCGCGAGCTGACAGGCCGCGAACGCGAGGTCCTCGGTCTGATCGCCGCCGGCCTGTCGAACGCCGAGATCGCCAAGCGGCTCGTGATCGCGCCCAAGACCGCCGAGCACCACGTCAGTCGGGTGCTCGCGAAGCTCGGCGTGCGCAGCCGCGCCGAGGCGGCCGCGCACGCCGTGCGCGAAGGGCTCTAGCGGATCCCGTTGCCGCTGAAGGCTCCGTCGGGGTCGTAGCGGCGCTTGACCGCCACGAGGCGTTCCCAGACGTCGTTGGCGTAGGCGTCGCGGACCGAGCGCTCCGCGTTCAGGGCATTGACGTAGACGCCGCCCGTCGCGAAGGGCGCCGTGTCCTCCCACACGGAGCGGACCCACTCGGCGACGGGCTCGAGAGGCCGCTCGCCCGAGCAACCGATGATCCAGGTCAGGGCGCGAGCGCCGCGGTGGCCGAACGCCGTCGCGCCAGGCGCGACACGGTCGATGGCTCCGCCCATCCAGGCGGTCATGATGTGCGCCTCGGGTGAAGGCGCTCGCTCGAACCCCGTGACGAGCGCGTCGATGCAGTCATCGCCGACCTCGGCGAGGTAGTGGAGCCGGTCGTAGAAGTTCCAGCCGTGAGGCGCAGACTCGTCGAGCATGGACTGCAGCGCGAGATACGGCATCGGGCCGACCAGGTCGCGGGCAGGGGGACAGCCCACCCGCAGCGGTGCGATCACGCGCTCGCCCTCGGCCAGGTCACCGCTCCAGGCGACGCCCACCGCCGCCATGGGCCGGCCCTGCAGCTCCACGGGGAATGGCTCTGCGGGCGGTGCGGTGATCAGGGCGACGAAGATCGTCAGCTCGTCCGGGGCGCCCGCCATGAGTTCACGGCTGGCACGCAAGGCCTCGCGCGCGCGTTCCCAGGGGTAGACGAGCAGCCCGCCCAGAATCATCGGGCCGACCCGGTGGGCGCGAAACTCAAAGCTCGTCACGGCACCGAAATCTCCGCCGCCGCCGCGCAATGCCCAGAACAGTTCGGAATGCTCGTCAGCCGAGGCCCGCACGATCCGCCCATCGGCCAGCACGACGTCGGCTGCCTGCAGCGAGTCGATCGTCAGGCCGTGGTGGCGCATGAGCCAGCCGATCCCGCCGCCGAGCGTCAGCCCGCCGACGCCGGTGTGCGAGATCTGGCCCGCCGGCACCGCGAGCCCGTGCTCCTGTGTCGCCGCGTCGAGCTCGCCGAGCAGCGCACCACCGCCGACACGCACGACTCCTCGCTGCGGGTCGACGTCGACGTCGTTCAACTCGCGAAGGTCGATGCACAGCAGCGCCGTCGCGCACCGACCGCCCTGAAACCGAGTGTCCGCCGGCACGGATGGTGAACGCGAGCCCAGCGGAGCGGGCGGCCCAGATCGCGGCGGCGACGTCGTCGGCGTCGCTCGCGTACGCGACGGCCGCTGGATGGCGGTCGATCGCGCCGTTCCAGCCGGCGCGCGCCTCGTCGTAGTCGAAGTCGCCCGGTTCGACAAGCCGGCCGACGAAGCCGCGGGCCCGCAGGGCGGCGGCAAGTGGAGTGGGGATGAGTGTGGTGTTCATGGCCACCACGATCTCTCCGCGGGGCCGGCACCGCGTCGGGGGGATCACCCATCTACGCCCCCTATCTTTCGATCCGCTGCCGAAGAGTTGGCTTCACGGCCTCGCTCCAGGTCGCTGTCCTCGCTGGCCTGGCCGCGCTCGCTGTCCGCCTCCTCGAGGACTACATCGTCATCCCCAAGCTCATCGGCCACTCGGTCGGGCTCTCGCCGCTCGTCGTTCTGGCCTCGGTCGCGACCGTCGGCATCCTTTTCGGTGGCTTCGCGGTGATCATTGCGATCCCGATGGCGTCCTTGGTCGCCACGCTCGTCGACGTGATCGTGCGCGGCAAGAATCCGGCTGAGGAGACCCATGCCCCGATCGAACCGGAGACAGAGCCAGGTCGATTCGAATTTGACTCGTCACCGTCTCTGCGGCCTCTAAGTGATTCCGATCTGGTCGCTCACGGCCACTTGCCCGCACCCGGGGCTATTGTGGAGCCGAGCCCCCGTAGCTCAGTGGATAGAGCAGCGGTTCTCTTGACCGCTGAGTCTGGATGTTCGGGGCAGCGTCGCGAAATCGTTCAGTTCCGCAGTCGGTAGCGCCCGGGTGCGGCCCGCTCGAACCGTGACGCTGGGCCGGTGGCGTTGGCAGCGAGGCAGTTCTTCACCGTGCTCCATGCGAGCGCCGCGCCGGCCAGTAACTCGGCGGCAGCGTGTACCTCGCGGGGTCGCATCGGCTCGTTCGCAGCGGCGAGGACGCGAATGATCGTATCGCGCACGAAGCCCTGGCGCCTTCCGAGCGGCCGGGCCTGGCACGGCGCTGCCGACGGTCGTAGCAGCAGCCTTCGGTGAAGAGCGCCCAACCGAGAGAGGTCAAGTTGGAGTCGAGGGTTCGAAAATGCCCCGTTTAGTTCCATACCCCTGTTTTCCAGGGAGAACGTGAGTAGGAAAACGGTCAGGTATGAACCGCAACCCCGTGTGGCGCGGTTCCTGGCCGTCGGCCTCCATTCGGTTGATGTCGAGCTAGCAACGATGTCCCTGCAAACAGGGACATCGTGCTATTCCGATCGCTCGTTGCGCGCCTAACCGGACTCGAACCGGTCGATGAGTGCTGCTCTGGAGGGGGGAGGGGGGGACGTCATCGTGATCCGAACCACGTGGTCAGCGCGTCGCGCGATCCGGTTTCCGTGCCCACCCAGGCCATGTATCCGTCGGCTGATGCCGCAATGCAAGACCTGACCCCGGCCGCTCCTTACGAGTCCCAGATCGGGCCGAATGCCGGGATCCCGCGCCGCTCCAAACCGTGGACGACCTCCCCGGTGACCTTCTTGTTGGAGACACAGATCACGGCCTCGGCCCCGGAGTCCCGGCATGCGGCATACGCCAGCCGGAGGACGTCCGGCCTACCGCGCCTGTCGGCGTTCCAGATGACGGCGTCCGGCTGCGCCTCGCTGATCTCGTTGAACAGAGCCTCGCCGTAGGTTCCCACCGGGTCCTTCGTCACCCAGACGAGCCGGGACGGAGGCTCCCTGGTCAGGAGGTGCCCGAGTATCGGTGCGATGCCGCTACCGGTGGTGACAAAGACCACCTTGGTGAACAGCTTCCTGACGTTGGCCATCTCGGTCGTGGGGATTCCCCGCACCCACACGTGCTCCGGCGGATCGTCGATGAACGCACCGGTCCAGTCGCCGGCCCGGGAAATGATCATGCGATAGCCGGCGGACCCGGCGGGCGCCGGAATATTGGCGAACTGATGCCAGCCCACGAACGGGGTGCGGCTGATCGGCCGTGTCGTCCCGAGCGAAGGTGTCACGCCATGGTTTAAGCAGATCACGGCTGCATGCGCGGCCGGTCGTTCGACTGACGATCGGCACCTTGCGTAGCAGCATCCACGGCCATGCGGCACACGCGATAGCACGCCGTGAGGATCCAGATGGTCGGCGCGGTCAGTACCGACGAGGCGAGGCTGTCGTCGCCCCGCTGACTCGCCACGAACAGCACCGTGCTCGCGAATCCGAGCAGTAGCGCGGCCCAGCCGCCGAATCGATGCGTGTACTCGAAGGTGTCGTGCCCGGCTGCACGCCGACCGGGTAGCGCCAGGACGATGATGACGACGAAGAGCACGACCCCGGCGTACGACATCGCGACGACCGTGGCCGAGACATCGACGAGGCCTCTCGCCTGGTCGTAGGTGAGCCAGCCCACGAATGCCGCGTACCACAGCGTTCCCGCAATCGCTGCGCCGACGTGCAAGCCGCCGAAGTGGTACCACTTCGCGATCATCCACCGAAGACGCAGCGGCCAGGACGTCGGCGGCAATGTAGCGGCCCACCCGAGGAAGTTGATGACGAACTGCTGGCGCAGGATGATCGCCAGTCCGAAGTTCACCTGCGCCGCAAGCGCGATGGCAGCGAGATCCGCGCCCTGGCTGCTCCACCAGTGACCGACCGACAGGCCGTACCAGAGCACGGTTGCGTTCACGGCCAGCACGAGAGCGATCAGGCGGTTGTAATGCATGGCGCGGGGGTGTTTGAAGACTCGCTCCATCAGCCGCGTCCAAGGCGGCAACGGGATGGCGTCGCCACTCGGCGTGGCATACGCGAGCGGGATATCGCGCGCCTTGAGCACCTGCGCCATCTGCTCAGCCGTCGACTCCGATTCCTCTACCACCTGGCGGAAGGTCTCTCGATCGAGGCTCAACACCTTCACCCTGCTGATGGCTCGCACCGTCGCGTTGCATGGCAGGGCTGCGAGCAGACCTACCTCGCCGAAGTACTCGCCGGCCGCGGACGTGGTGATAAAGACGTCGCGGCCCGCGCTCTGCTTGGTGATCTCGACCTCGCCTGACGTGATGACGTAGAAGCGATCGGCCGACTCATCCTCGGCCACGATGACTTCGCCGCGTCGGTACCGGATCCGTTGCAGCCGTCCGGCCGCCTCGGTGAGAAGGGGAGCGGATGCGTGCGGAAAGGCCTGAGCCAGGCAGTCGACATCGCGGTGCATCCCCGTGAGCCGGCGGAGAAGGCGCTCGATCCCCGAGTGTCGCCCGCCCGCCCTCGGGGCGCCGCTGATCGCTTCCGCACGATAGTCCTCGCAGCCCGCCACCGATTCCGCGGTCAGCTTACCGTGCAGCCGAGCTGTCGCGCAATCGCGGCCAGGTCGCACCAGGCTTGCTCGCGGGTGATCTTGCCGTCGCGGATCTCGAAGACGTGCAGGAGCCTGAAGCTGACCTTCTCGTAGTAGCGACGCTGCTCCGCCGGGTCGTTGAGTAGCCCGACCGGGGAGGCGATGACCTCGTGCTCGGCGTCGTCGTCGAGGGTGCCCATGACACCGTCGACATCGTCGCTCGCCTCGAACCCGAAGTGCTCGTTGACGAGCGCGTCCATCTGCTCGCGGGTCATGCTGCTCATCGCTCTTGCTCCTTTCCGGTCGTGGCTGGACGGTATTCGTCAGGCCGGGACGGCGCTGCCGGCAGCAGCTCGCGTCATGAGCCGATCGTGTGAGGCCGAGGCGGGCTCCAGGGCGCGGCCGGCGATGCGGCAAACCGGCCTGCCTTCCGGCTTGACCTCTTCCGCCACGATCGCGGTTTCGAGTCCGGGGGGCCGGCATTCATGACGACCGTCGTGGCGGGATCCGTGAGCGGCTGCAGGTGCGGCCGCTGCGCGTCCACGATGATGACGTCCGCCTGCTGCCGACGGTGAGGGTCCCGACGGCACCGTCGAGGTGCCAAGCCTTGGCAGCGTCGAGCGTGGCCAGGCGCAGCATGTCGCGGCGATCGAGTTGAACCTCGGCGGGCGACTCGTCCCGGGCGACGGCCTCGGCGTTCGTTCGAGCCCGCTCGGCGGCGAGCGCGACCCGCATCTCAATAGAGAGGTCCGTGCCGGTGTCGACGCTAAGGCCGGTCGTGATGCCGTGCTCGAGGGCATGGCCAGTCGCAGGGTATGTCCCGATGCCCATCAGCATGTCCACGCTCGGGCAGGCGGAGATCGATCCACCGCTCGTCGCGATCAGCCGGTACTCCTCGTCGGTGAGCAGGTTCGCGTGGACGTAGTTGACGTCCGGCCCGACGGGCAGCTTCCATCAAGAAGTAGCCAACGTTCACCGTCGCGCTCGAGACCGCGAGCGACCGGAACGAGGCGGCAAGAGGTCAAAAAGTAACCTTTGCAACAAGTCTGAAGGTTGTAAGGCTGTCCGGTCATGTCCGCAACCGCCGACGCCGCCAGGTGGTGGCTGCACGATCACCGGCAGGGCCGGCCCCGATGTCCTCAGCGGGGAGATCGATCCCGACCTTTGTGCGCGGCCTAAGTTGAAGTTGACCGATCTCGTTGACACCGCGCGGTGCCAGGCCGAGCCGTTCGAACCGTCGTGCTGACCGCCATCTGCGTTCGCAGCGAGATAGTTCTTCACTGTGGCTCCATGCGAGTGGCGTGGCGGGAGGGAACTCAGTTCCGGTGTGCACCTCGCGAAATCTCATCGGCCGGTGGGCCGATATGAGCGCCGCGGATAAGCCAGCAAGGCATCAGGTGCGAACCCGCCTCAACTGAGCGGCGTTTCTGCGGCCAGCTCCTCACGGGTGGGATGGTGTGCGCGGTGCCGGTAGCGCCTGTGGCTAACGCGTCCGATGGGGCTGTCGGGGCGGCGGGCATGCTTGTGCAGGCAGTCCTTCACGGTGTTCCAGGAAAGCGGCGTTCCGGCGAGTTTCTCGGCTGCTGCGTGGATTTCGCGGGCTCGTAGCGGCCGCTCGGCCGCCGCGACAGCTTGGATCACTGCCTGCTGGACAGCTCCGGCCCGCGGCCGGATTTGGCTCTGCGCCTGGATTTCCTCCCTGGATCTTCTGCAACATTGGGGAAGGGTTGTAAAGCTGCCCGGTTAGGTCCATCCGTTGTCGAAAGTACAGCGTTCCCTCTGCAAGCAGGGCCTTCTAACGTCCGATCGGCGAAGTTAGGAGAAGGTGCTCGTACGAACCCCCGACCGCTATTGCGCTGGTTCGTGCCCAATTCCGCCATCGGAGCAAGACAAGCCGATCCCGGCCGCCACGCCCCGGCGCTAGCCCGGAAAGCGCACCGCGAGACGGCTCGTGACCAGCCCGGTGTTGAGGCCGATCGTGCGGAGGCCCCCAAATAGCCGTGCGTGCTCGATCTTGCAGCAGCGGTCCATGACGACGTCCAGGCCAGCTGCACGCGCGATCTCCGCAGCGGTCTCGCTGATCACGCCGAGTTGCAGCCACAAGACCTTGGCCCCGATCGCGACGGCCTGCTCGGCGATCGCCGGGGCCTCGTGGGCGGGTCGGAAGACGTCGACGATCTCGATCGGGCGAGGATGGCCGGCGGCCGCGGCCACGAGGTCCTCGTAGACCGGGCGGCCGAGTATCTCCTCTCCCGCCCGGACGGGGTTGACCGGCACGATGTCGTACCCGTTCGCGTCGAGGTAGATGGCCGCGAACGAGCTCGCGTTGTAGTAGTTCGTGCTCAAGCCGACCATCGCGATCGTCCGGTACTCCGTGAGGATCCGGTAGCGCTCCGCCTTCGCGAGCCCGAACGTGTTGCGTTCGCCGACTTCGCTCACTTCGGGTTCATGACTGGTAGGGCGCGCCGAACGCCTTGGAGAGGATCGAATGTCCCCGGCCGTCAAGACCCGGACGCGCTGTCGTCCGCTGAGAGGCCGCGAGCGCCTGCTCGAGGTCCCACAGGATGTCCTCGACGCTCTCGATGCCGATCGAGAGGCGGACACGTTCAGGGCCGATCCGTGCCGCGCGCAACTCATCGTCGGTCAGCTGCTGGTGCGTCGTCGAGGCCGGATGGATGACGAGGGACTTCGCGTCGCCGACGTTCGCGAGGTGGCTGAAGAGCTCGAGCGACTCGATCAGCCTCCGACCGGCATCGCGGCCGCCACGGATTCCGAAGGTCAGGATCGAGCCCGCACCGATCGGCAGGTACTTCTGGGCGAGCTCGTGGTACGGACTCGAGGGCAGGCCCGGGTAGTCGACGTACTCGACCGCCTCGTGCTGCTCCAGAAACTCGGCCACGCGTTGAGCGTTCGCCACGTGGCGGTCCATCCGCACCGGAAGTGTCTCGAGACCGATCAACATCTGCCAGGCCGTGAACGGGGCCATGGTCGGTCCGTAGTCGCGCAGCGTCTCAGCGCGGCATTTGAGCAACCAGCTGAAGTCACCGAAGTACTCGAAGAAGCGCAGGTCGTGATAGCCCTTGGACGGTTCGGTCATGCCAGGGAAGTTTCCGTTGTCCCACGGGAACCGGCCGCTGTCGATGATCACGCCGCCGATCGCGGTGCCATGGCCGCAGATGAACTTCGTCGCCGAGTGCACGACGATGTCTGCGCCCCACTCGAGGGGCCGGCACAGGTACGGCGAGGCGAACGTGTTGTCCACGACGAGCGGGACGTCGTTCTCGTGTGCGAGTTGCGCCAGCGCCTCGACGTCGATCACGTCGATCGTCGGGTTTCCAATCATCTCGGCGTAGAACGCCTTCGTCTTCGGCGTGACCGCAGCCTGCCACTGGTCGATGTCCGAGCCGTCGACGAAGCGCGCGTTGATGCCGACCTTGCGGAAGCTCACGTCGAACTGCTGGAAGCTCCCGCCGTAGAGGCTGCGCGACGACACGAACTCGTCCCCAGCCTCCATCAAGGTGAACAGCGCCAGGTGCTGCGCGGCCTGCCCAGACGCCGTCGCCACCGCTCCGATGCCGTTCTCCAGCGCGGCTATTCGCTCCTCGAACACGGCCACCGTCGGATTCATGATGCGCGAGTAGATGTTCCCGAACCGCTGCAACGCGAACAGATTCGCCGCATGGTCGGTGTCTTCGAAGACATACGCTCCGGTCTGGTAGATCGGCACAGCGCGGCTGCCGGTGACCGGATCGGGCCGCTGACCAGCGTGCACGGCCAGCGTGTCGAAGCCGAACTGCCTGTCTTCGTGCATGGCCCTAGATGCTAGCTCGGCGGCATCGGCCACGGGGCGCTGTTGTGGGTCGCGTGGAAGAGGTGTCGGGTAACGACAAACGACCCCTCGGAGGGAAGGCGCGCGTTCCGGGATGGGCGCATCACCCCTGGTACGCCGATCGTGTACAACTGGCGGGCAGACATTCGTCCACCGAGACCGTGACGCGGCTCGTCGGCATCGGAGGCCCACACCGCGACGCTCGGCCCGTATGAGCAGGCGCGCACTTCCGCGGCCGGGCGTGGAGATCCCGGTCAGGCGGCCGCGCGACCCCGCCGATCCAAGGAGGAACGATGACGACCAGCGAAGCCCCCACTGACAACGGAGTGAATGTCCAGGCTCTCCTCGACGCCCGCATGGCGCTCGTGGACTCGCCAGAGGGCGCGCAGTTCACCTGGCGCGCCAGCAACGAGTGGATCCGGGGCACGCACAGCAACAATGAGATCACCGGCTTCTTCGGCCTCGGCGGCGAGCAGAGCCACCGTTCCTCCTGGTCCTTCGACGCCGACCACCCCGAGGTGTTCGCGTCCGAGGACAACGGTCCGACGCCCGTCGAGTACGTGCTGGTCGGCCTGGCGAGCTGCCTCACCGCGGGCATCGCCGCGGTCGCGCAGAACCGCGAGCTCCAGCTCAACTCGGTGAAAGCGACACTCGAAGGCGACATGGACATCCTCGGGATCCTCGGAGGTGACCCGGAGGTCCGCAACGGCTTCACCGGGATCAGGGTCCACTACGAGATCGACGCGGACGCGACGCCCGAGGAGATCGAGGCGCTTGTCGCCCAGTCGCAGAAGCGATCCGCCGTGTTCGACGTGGTCACGAACCCGACGAGCGTGACGGTGCAGGTCAACTGAGCAAGTCCGGCCTCCCGGTACGTACGACGACCGTCGTCATCGGAGCAGGACACTCCGGTCTCGCAGTCAGCCACTTCCTCTCCCGGCGCTCAATCGACCACGTGGTCGTCGAGCGCGGGGAGGTTGCGAACAGCTGGCGGACCCAGCGCTGGGATGCGCTGCGGTTGCTGACGCCCAACTGGCTGAGCGTCCTACCGGGCGTCGCCTACGAGGGCGACGACCCCAACGGGTTCATGACGATGCCCGAGATCGTCGAGTTCATCGACCGGTACGCGTCCACCGTCGACGCACCCGTGCGGACCGGGACAACCGTGACAGACGTGCGCAGCGTCGATGGCGGCTACCGCGTCACAACCGACCGGGGGGCGTGGCAGGCCCCGACCGTCATGCTGGCCAGCGGGGGGTTCAACCTCTCGCACGTGCCGGACCTCGCTGCCGATGTGCCCGACTCGGTGGAGGTGATCTCGCCGCTCGACTACCGGCGGCCGGACCAGCTCCCGACGGGCGGGGTCCTCGTGGTCGGCGCGTCAGCGACCGGAATCCAGCTCGCGGACGAGATCCACCGGTCGGGGCGGCCCGTCACCGTCTGTGTCGGAGAGCATGTTCGGATGCCGCGTCTCTACCGGGGACGCGACGTCACGTGGTGGATGAGGATGGCGGGCGTCTGGGACGAGCGTTACGACGAGATCGACGACATCGTCCGCGGCCGCAACATCCCCTCCCCTCAGCTCGTCGGAACGCCGGAGCGAGCCACGCTCGACCTGAACGCCCTCACCGCCCGGGGCGTCTCGCTGGTGGGCCGCCTGGGCGCGGTGCGGGGCGGCGTCGCCCTCTTCTCGGGGTCGCTGCGCAACGTGTGCTCGCTCGCGGACCTCAAGCTAGACCGCCTGCTCGACCGCTTTGACGAGTGGGCTCTCGGCGCCGGCGTCGCTGGCGACGTCGATCCTCCACACCGCCTGGAGCCGACTCGGATCGATGCCGAGCCGCGGCTCTCGCTGGATCTCCGCTCAGGGGAGATCGCAGCAATCGTCTGGGCGACCGGCTTCCGATCCGACTACTCGTGGCTGCAGCTACCCGTGCTCGACCGCAAGGGGCGGTTGCGTCACGACGGCGGCGTGGTGACCGGCGCCCCCGGCATGTACGCGATCGGGCTGAACCTCCTCCGTCGTCGCAAGTCGAGCTTCATCCACGGAGCCGAGGACGACGCCCGTGAGCTCACCGACCACCTCGCCGCCTATCTCGGCACGGCGACGACGGGCGCATGACCGCCTCGGCACCATCCGGCGCGAATCGGCCGGGCGTTCACGTCGCCCTTCATTAGGCCTTCTGGCGGCTCGGGCGCCGCCGCGCCGCGCGGACCAGATGTCGAACGGCCCACTCGCCCGCGTCGCGGGCATCGTCGTGCTCGAGGCGTAGGACATCGCGCAGCACGACCATCGACTCCACGCCGACCAGCATCGCCAGCGCCGTCTGCAGCCGCTCGATCTCCGCGGGCGGCAGTTCGCCCGCCAGCGGCTCGAGCGCCGCGGCGAGGAGCCCCGCTCGCCGGGCGCCGCGGAAGGGCTCCTGCGCACCGTCGGAATTCTGAAGCGAGCGCGTGAGCGATCCCCGCAGAAAGAGACGGTACTGCGCCTCGTTCTCGCGGGCGAGGTCGTAGAGCACGTTCTGCACGAGCGCAGCACGATCCTCGGGGTCGGTGGGTGCGCCCGCGCCGAACAGGGATGCGACCGTCGGCGCGGTCTCGTCGAGCCGCGCTTCGAGGAGGAGGGCGTCCTGGGTGGGGAAGTACCGGTAGGCCGTGGCCCGCGAGATCATTGCCGCGTCGGCCACCTCCGTGACCGTCGGCGCCTGTCCTTCGGCGATGAGATCCCGTGCTGCCCGGAGCAGGGCGGCTCGTGTGCGGAGCTTCTGGGCGATTCGTTCGCCTGATCCCCTTGCGCTTGACATCGGCACCCAGCTCATGATACACGTTCTCTTGATAAGACAAAGTCTCACGAAAGGAAGGTGCATCATGAACAGGACGATGGAACGGGAAGGGACGGCATTGAGGCCGCTCTGGGTGGTCGGTCACCGCGTCACGCCCATCCCGGTGGGCGGGCGAGTCATCGTCCTCGAGGTAGCGACACCCGCGGGTGTCCCCGGGCCGCCGCCGCACTACCACGAGGACTGCGCCGAGTTCTTCTTCGTCACGGCAGGGCGGCTCGGCGTGATGAAGGACGGCGAGTGGACGTCGCTCGGTCCCGGCGAGTACGCCGAGGTGCCGTGCGGGGTCGTCCACAGCTTCCGAAACGACGGCGACGAGGAGGTGCGCATGATGACCGGCTACGAACCGATGGGCTTCGAGCGCTTCTTCGAGGAGTTCGGGTTCGACGCGGCGGAGCCCGGGGCGTTCGAGGCATCGGTCAGCGAGGACGCGATCCGGCGGCTGGTCGAGGGGTGCGCCCGGTTCGGGATGGTCATCCCGGCAGAGGGAACGGACGGTGCGGCCTGATTCCCGCGGCCGCAATACGTCACCTCTGGCGAGTGTCAGCCAGCTCCCACGCGCAGCGCCGGCCGGCAGCGAGATCCCACAAGCGGTTGCCTCACGAATCTTGGCGCGGGACAGCAAGAGCTCGCCGGGCGCTCACGCTGGATACAGAACCGGTCCGAGGCTGAGCTCGTAACGGCCGCTCGGCCATGGCGAGCACCTGAAGCACCGCCTCCTTCACGGCCCCGGCCCGCCGCCGGATGACGGCTCCGCCCCGGGCGGCCTCCTTCGCCGCGATGAGATCGAGCGAAGAACACCGTCCAACGGGGTCGTGGGCCACACGACCTAGAGTGTCGGTGATGGCGGCTGCAGCATGGCTGCGCGGGAAGGTCGAGCGGCTCGCTCTCGCCGGCGTGGTACCGACGGACACCGATGAGGAGCGTCTGCGCAAGGCCACGCTGATGCTCGCGTCGGGTCTGATCGCGCTCCTCTCCTTCGGCTGGGTCGGCATCTACTTCGCGCTCGGCCTCTGGGTTTCCGCGCTCATCCCGCTTCTGTACCAGGCTGCGTGGGTGGTCGGGCTCGTCCTGCTCGTTCCTCGAGGACGCTTCGCCGCCTTCCGAACGAGCCAGCTGGCGCTCCTCCTCGTCCTGCCGTTCCTGCTGCAGTGGAGCCTGGGTGGCTTCGTCGACTCGAGCGTCGTCGCGCTGTGGGCGTTCATGGCACCGCTCGGGGCGCTGATGTTCAGTGGGCCGCGCGAAGCAGTGCCGTGGTTTCTCGGCTTCCTCGTCCTGCTCGCCGTCTCGGCCGGGATCGACGGGGAGCTCACGAGCAAGGGCGGGGAGATCCCGGACTGGCTCGCGACGACGTTCTTCTTCCTCAACGTCGCCGGCGTCTCGCTGACGTCGTTCCTCGCCCTCGAGTACTTCGTCCGCTCGCGTGAGCGCGCGTTCGGCCTGCTCGCGGCGGAGCAGGAGCGCTCGGAGCGCCTGCTTCTCAACATCCTTCCGCGGCCGATCGCCGAGCGCTTGAAGGCCGCCGACGGTGTCATCGCCGATCGAGGCGAGGAGGTGTCTGTTCTGTTCGCCGACCTCACCGGCTTCACCGCAGCCGTCGAGGGGCTGCCGCCGGAGCGGGTCGTGTCGCTGCTCGACGAGGTCTTCTCCACGTTCGATCGCCTGGTCGAAGCGCGCGGCCTGGAGAAGATCAAGACGATCGGCGACGGCTACATGGTCGCCGGCGGTATCCCTACGGCGCGGCCGGATCACGCCGAAACGGTCGCGGGTCTCGCGCTCGAGATGATGGAGAGCATGGCCGAGCTACCCGTTGCCTCCGGCCTGGCCCTGCGAATCGGCATCGACACGGGGCCCGTCGTCGCCGGGGTCATCGGCCGCACGAAGTTCGCCTACGACCTCTGGGGAGACACGGTCAACACGGCAAGCCGGATGGAGTCGCACGCGCTTCCCGGCACGATCCAGGTCACCACTCGGACGTACGAGCGCCTCCGGCAACGGTTCCTCCTACAGCGGCGCGACAACGTCGAAGTCAAGGGCAAAGGCGTGATGACGACCTACATGCTGCTCGGCCGGAAGCCGCCGGCCGGGGAGCGGCTCGGCTCGGTCGAGAAGGTAGCGGCCGGGCTCGACGAGGAGGACAGCGTCACGACGACCAATACGTGAGCTCGCACCACCCCGGCGCGCGAGCGCCCATCAAGAAGCCGGTACCCGCGCAGGTCGAAGCGTGACTGGGGGCGACCGCTTGGGGGATAGGGTTCGCTCGTGCCCGACGTTGCCGAGCTGCGAGCCGCCTACGACGAGCAGGTTCGCGCCCACGTCGCCGATCGCTTAGCGAGGGGTGTGCGGGTCGAGCGTGACGGGCCGCTGTTGCGCTTCTTCGGTGTGGGAGACCGCGGCTTCGTCGTCTATCGCGACCTCGAAGGGCTCGAGGGTGCCGGCCTCGACGAGCTGATCGCGCGCCAGGTGCGCGTGTTCGCCGAGCGGGGCGAGCGCTTCGAGTGGAAGCTGCATGGCCACGACCGGCCGCTGGACCTGCGGCAGCGGCTGCGCGTGGCGGGATTCGTGCCCGAGGACACGGAGACGGTCGTGATCGCGCCGGCCGCCGACATCGCCGGGGAGGCGCCGTTGCCCGAGGGCGTGTCGTTGCGGGAGGTGACGAGCCGCGGCGACTTCGAACGGATCGCGACGCTCGAGCAGGCGGTGTGGGGGGACTCGGACCAGCAGAGCTGGCTGGTCGACATGCTCGAGTCGGAGCGTGCCGTCGATGCGGACGCGCTCACGGTCGTTGTGGCAGAGGCCGCAGCGACGGTCGTCTGCGTCGCGTGGATCCGGTTCGAGCGCGGCACCGAGTTCGCGACTCTCTGGGGCGGCGCGACCCTGCCGGAGTGGCGCCGACGCGGGATCTACCGGGCAACCGTCGCCTACCGGGCGAACCTCGCCGCCGGGCGCGGCTTCCGCTACCTCGAGACAGAAGCCTCCGACGACAGCCGCCCGATCCTCGAGCGTCTCGGCTTCACCGCGGTGACGACAACGACACCATGGGTGTGGTCGCCGCAGACCGCGCCGACAGCAGAGCCCTAGCCTGCCCCCAGCGTTCGCCACGGTCACTCGGAAGACGGCCGCGGAATCAGCTCCGCACAAGACGGAGGACGGGGTGTCTCGGAAGCTCTGCCGCGATCGCCTCGTCGGTGGAATCGGGGTTCGCGTCGAAGTAGGCACGGGTCACGCGTATCTCGCGCATGTACCTGCGGAGTACCGGAATTGCGGCCGCCGGGACTACCTCCTCGACCGCGAAACGATCCGAGTGACGGCCGCGGCTGAGCGTCACCTCGCCCGCGGCGCGAGCGTTCGCGACCCAGCTCGCGGGGCCGTAGCCGGCGACGAGCCAACGCTGGCCGTCCAGTTCGATCACGTCGACCGGCGTCGAGTAGAGGCGGCCGGTCGTTCGTCCGGGCACCGTGAGGATCTGCCGGTACGAGGCTCCCAGGCCGAGCCGGGTCAATGTCCGGAAGAGCACGTTGACCAGCCGCGTTGCCCGAGTGAGGCGATATCGCTTCGCCACCCGCGGCAATGTTGCAGGTGCACCGTGACAACGCAAGCCGGCGGACACAGAAAGGCTTCTCGCGGCCAGCGCCGATCACATCGGCACCCTGTAGCGATCCCACCCCACGAGTGCAAGGAGGAAGATGTGTCCACAGCCACGCCAGAGCAGGTGCTCGAATCGATCGTCGACGGAATCAACAGCGGGAATCTCGAAGGCCTCATGCCGCTCTACGAGAGCGAGGCAGCGTTCGCAACTCAGCCCGGAAGCCTCGCTCACGGTTTGCCCGGCATCCGTGAGGCGCTGACCGGCTTCATCTCGATGAAGGGCAAGCTCGACCTCCGGGTGACACGCGTCCTCGAGGTGGACGGCCTGGCCCTCGTGATCGGGGTCTGGTCCTTCAACGGCACAGGACCAGACGGCGAGCCGGTGCAGCTGGCGGCGAAGAATGCGGATGTCCTGCGCCGTCAGGCAGACGGCACCTGGCGTTTCGTGATCGACAACCCCTGGGGAACCGACTGAATGGCCGAGTGGGCACTCAGACCGGTGAGCTGATGACGGAACAGGGTGCGATCCCACCGTCCGGGAAGCGACAGAAGACGCCGAGCGCGCTCATCCTCGACTCCGAGAACGGACAGCTGAAGGAGGGCCGCAACTCCTTCGATCTGCGGTCACTGATGCGGCAGATCGGGGCCGCGTGAGCTTAGGTCGCCAGCTTCGGCGCCCGCTCGACCGCATCGGCCCGCGAGTAGGTCTCGGCCTCTCCGCTCGCTCATCGTCGTCATGATGGCCAGCCCGGGCCGAGGGCCCGCACCGAGAAAGGAGGGGAGTCCGTGACTCCGTCCGAATGGATCGAGGAATACATCCGGGCCTGGCACGAGGAGGACGCCGAGGCCGCGGGCCGCATCTTCACCGACGACGCAATCTACTGCTGGCACCCTCTCCAGCCGCCAGCGATCGGCCACGCGGGGGTCGAGGAGTACTGGCGCGACGTCACTGCGACCCAGGAGAACCAGCGAGTGCGGTTCGGCCGCCCGCTCAGCTCGGGAGACCGGACTGCCGTCGAGTTCTGGACGACGATGCGCAACAAGGGCGAGGAGGTCACGCTGGCCGGCTGCATGCTGCTGCGCTTCGTCCCGGACGGTCGATGCGCCGAGCTGCGCGAGTACTGGTTCGTCGAGCCGGGTACGCACGAGCCGGCGGCGGGCTGGGGTCGCTAGCCGGACCGAGGTCGAGCCGGTCGAGACGCTCGCGGGTGACGACCTGCTGGCCGGTGCGCCTCCCCTACGCGCGCGTCTACCCGACCCTGGGGCCACGCGACGGATGCGACCGATGAGTCACCGTCCGACGGATCGTCTGTTCGTGCGAGACTTTGCGACGGGACCCTGAGGAGGTGACGGGTGAAGGTCGAAGGACGGGCCCGCTGGTGGGCCCTGATCGTGCTGTGCATGGGGAACCTCATGATCGTGCTCGACACGACGATCGTGAACGTGGCGCTGCCGTCGATCAGGGAGGACCTCGGGTTCTCGGAGACATCGCTCGCCTGGATCGTCAACGCCTATCTGCTCACCTTCGGCGGCTTCCTGCTGCTCGGTGGCCGGCTGGGCGATCTCTACGGCCACCGGCGGATGTTCCTGATCGGCATCTCGCTCTTCACCGTGGCGTCGATCGGCTGCGGGCTCGCGGGCTCCCAGGAGATGCTGATCGCTGCCCGGGCGTTGCAAGGCGTCGGCGGTGCCGTGGTCTCGGCGGTCGCGCTCTCGCTCGTCATGACGCTCTTCACCGCGCCCGGCGACCGGGCGAAGGCGATGGGCGTCATCGGCTTCGTCGCCGCGGGCGGCGGAAGCCTCGGCGTGCTCCTCGGCGGGATCCTGACGGACACGCTCGACTGGCACTGGATCTTCCTCGTCAACGTCCCGATCGGGATCGCGGTCGTTGCCTCGAGCGTCGTCCTGCTCCCCACCGGCGGCGTGCGGGTGGCAGGGCGTCTCGACATCGCGGGCGCCGTCACCGTGACCACCGCGCTGATGCTGGCCGTGTACGCGATCGTGAACGGCAACGAGGCGGGCTGGACGTCCACCCAGACGGTCGGCCTGCTCGCAGCCGCCGCGGCGCTCCTCGCAGTCTTCGTCGCGATCGAGGCCCGCGTCTCCTCGCCGCTCGTGCCCCTCGGCCTCTTCCGGCTGCGCAACCTCAGAACCGCGAACGGGATCGGCGTCCTGTGGGCGGCAGCCATGTTCGCCTGGTTCTTCCTCTCCGCGCTCTACCTCCAGCTGGTGCTCGGTTACAGCCCGATGGAGGTCGGCCTCGCGTTCCTGCCGGCGAACCTGATCATGGGAGCGTTCTCGCTGGGGCTCTCCGCCCGGCTCGTGATGCGTTTCGGCATCAGGAAGCCGTTGACGATCGGGCTGGCGCTGGCCGCGGCCGGGCTCGTGCTCTTCGCGCGGGCTCCGATCGACGGGAGCTTCGCCGTCGACGTGCTGCCGAGCATGATCCTGCTCGGCTTCGGGGCCGGAATCGCGTTCAACCCGCTGCTGCTCGCGGCAATGAGCGACGTCCAGCCGAGCGAAGCAGGTCTCGCCTCGGGAGTCGTCAACACCTCGTTCATGATGGGCGGGGCGCTCGGCCTGGCGATCCTCGCCAGCCTCGCCGCCTCGCGCACGGAAAGCCTGCTCGCTTCCGGGGACGACCCGCTCGCGGCGCTGAACGACGGCTACCAGGCCGCCTTCCTCGTCGGCGCCGTCTTCGCGGCCGGGGCGGCCGTGCTGGGCGCCGTGTTCCTGCGCGCCGCGGCGCCTGCGCCCGCGCGCGAGGCGGAGGCCGAGGAGATGATCGGCGTTCCCGCCCGTGCGGAGGCCGAGTAGGCCGAGAGCGCGCTCGCCGCGCCTATTGCTCCCTGTTCAGCTTGCGCATGATCACATTGATGTCGTCCGGGTTGATGAGGTCGGGGACGGTCCAGCCGTCGAGGTCGTACTCGGCCATGCACTGCTCGGCGAAGCCCCGGTACTGATCGGCGAGCCCGCTCCCCTCGGCGGCGAGGAGCGTCTCGAAGCGGATGCTCTCGTGGTTGCCGAAGTAGTTGCGCTCGTAGAGGAGGTGGCGCCCGCCGAACTCGGTGCCCGTCGCGTCCCAGATCAGCTTCATCAGCTTGACCCGATCGACCGCCTCGTAGTCGTTCGAACCGCGGACGAACTGGTCGAGGTAGGGGCGGATCTCCGGGGCCTTGAAGTCGACGGCGTGCGAGGGCAGGTAGATGAGGGCGCTCGCCAGCGTGTTGTCGACGATCTCCTTGATGCGCGTGCCGGCGATGTTCGAGATGACGCGGTACGCGAGCGCGTAGCTGAGATTGGGGGAGACGTAGCCGGGCGTCCACGGCTCGGTCGTCCGCGCCATCGCATCCGTGAGGCCCCAGAACAGGTTCCGGAAGGCCAGCAGCTCACCCACCTGCGCCTGCACGCCACGGAACTCCTTGACACCCGTGGAGTCGACGGCCTTCAGCAGGAGCCCTGCGAGAAAGTCCATCTTCACCGCGAGGCGAGTGCAGCCGTGGAACATGAACCGCGGCAGGAAGCCCGACTTCGGGAAGAAGTTGTTGACCTTGTCGATGTCGCCGTAGGCGAACACGTTCTCCCACGGCACGAAGACCTTGTCGAAGACGATGATCGAGTCGTTCTCGTCGAGACGGCTGGAGAGCGGATAGTCGAAGGGGCTGCCCATCACCGAGGCGGTCATCTCGTACGAAGGGCGGCAGAAGAGCTTCAGACCCGGCGCGTCGTTCGGCACGATGCAGACGAACGCGAACGGCTTCGTCTTGATCGGCAGAGCGCCGTTGTTCGCGATGAAGTTGTAGTGGGTGAGGGTGGACGTCGTCGCCACCACCTTCGCCCCGCTGATGATCAGGCCCCCGTCGGTCTCCTTCTCGACGTGCATGTACACGTCCTTGACCTCGTCGAGCGGCTTCTGGCGGTCGACCGGCGGATTGACGATCGCGTGGTTGACGAAGGCGACCGTCTCCTGGCAGTGCCGGTACCAGTTGAGCGCGCTGTCCTTGAACGGCTCGTAGTAGTCGGGGTTCGCCCCGAGGGTCGCGAGGAACGACGCCTTGTAGTCGGGCGCGCGGCCCATCCAGCCGTACGTGATCTTCGCCCATTCGGCGATCGCATCGCGCGACGCCACCAGCTCCTCCACGGAGCGAGGCCCCTTGTAGAACGGGTGGGTGACGTCCCCGTTTCCCGTGTCGGTCTCGGTCGTGAGGACATCCCGGTGGGCCGGGTCGTGCAGGGCGTCGTAGAGCCGTGCGAGCATCCGCACCGTGTTGCGAAACGCCGGATGGGCGGTGACGTCCTTGACCCGCTCGCCGTAGATCCAGATCTCCCGGCCGTCGCGAAGGCTCTCGAGGTACTCCGCCCCGGTGAACGGCGTCCGCTTCGCGAAGAATCCCGTGGTGCCGGCTTGCGCTGCCGTATCGCTCGACATGATCCTCCCCCGCGTCGCCGATGTATGCCCAGGAACGCCGAGGCGCCCGATGCGGGAGATGATATGCCCTCGTCGAGCGACACAACCGTGGCGGCTTCCCGAATCGATCCCCACCTACCGGCCATAGTTCCGGAGTGAGCGATCCCAACAGCCCCTTCGAGGCGTGCGTCGAGTCGGTGCTCGACCGGCATGCCGGTCGAATGGTCGGGGTCGCGGTCGGGGTCGGATGCGAGGGCGGGACGTGGACGTTCGGGCGCGGCCGCGTCGGTCAGGACCGGCCGGGGCCGCCGGCCTCCGACACGATCTTCGAGATCGGGTCGATCACCAAGGTGTTCACGGCGACGCTGCTCGCCGTAATGGTCGAGGAGGGGATGGTCGCGCTCGACGATCCCGTCAACCGGTACCTTCCCGCAGGCGCGCGGCTCCCCGCTCGCGGCCGCCCGGTCACGCTGCTCGACCTCGCCACGCACTCGAGCGGGCTGCCGCGGCTGCCGAAGGGGCTCCTGCGGATGTCGATGCTCCACCACCGGGACAACCCGTACGCAGCGTTCACCGTCGCCCACCTCCAGCGCGCCGTGGCCGGGGCACGGCCGAAGCGCGAGCCGGGCGAGAAGGTGCGCTACTCGAACTTCGGCGCCGGGCTGCTCGGCCACGTCCTCGCGCTCCGAGCCGGGCAGAGCTACGAGGCGCTCGTTCGCGAGCGGATCTGCGACCCGCTCGGGCTTCTCGACACCCGGGTCGAGGTGCCGGCCCGTGACCTCCAGCGGTTCGCCGACGGTCACGACCGGCGCGGCCGGACGGTACCGCACTGGGAGCTCCCGTCGCTCGCGGGAGCCGGCGCGCTGCGCTCGACGGTCGCGGACATGGTCCGGTTCCTCGAGCTCCAGCACCGGCACGGCCGCGGCGTGCTCGAGCGTGCGGCGCACCTGACGCACGAGCCCCGCCTTCGTCGCCGCAGGCTGACGCAATGCCTCGGCTGGATGAGCCTCGAATCGCGCGACGGCAGGCGGCTGCTGTGGCACGACGGCGGGACGGGCGGCTTCCGCTCGTTCTGCGCGTTCGACCCGCAGGCCCAGGCCCACGTCGCCGTGCTGTCGAACAGTGCCCGCTGGGTCAACCGGATCGGCTTTCGGATCGCCGAGGCGCTCCGGGGGAGCGGGGGCGCGTGAGCCGCGGCGCGGGTGACCGATCCTTCGATCGAGACACCGTTCTCACGACGGAGCGTCTGGACCTCGTGCCCCTGACCGCCGGGGACGCCGAGGAGATGGCAGACGTGCTCGGTGACGAGCGGCTGCACGAGTTCATCGGCGGCCGCCCGGCCACGCCCGAGGAGCGCCGCGACAACTTCGCCAGGCTCGCCGCCGGCTCACCGAATCTCGACGAGCTCTGGCTCAACTGGATCGTCCGTCGCCGCACCGACGGCCAGCCGGTCGGCACCGTGCAGGCCACCGTCACCGCCGTCGACGGTCGGTGTACTGCCCACGTCGCGTGGGTCATCGGCGTCGAGTGGCAGAACCACGGGTTTGCATCGGAGGCGGCGCAAGGGCTCGTCGCCTGGCTGCTCGAGCAAGGTGCAGCCGACGTCGTGGCGCATATCCACCCCGATCATCGCGCGTCGGCGGCGGTTGCGATCCGGGCCGGCCTCGAACCGACCGATGAGCAGTCGGACGGCGAACGGGTCTGGCGGCGACAGGCCGAGCGGCCCCTGGGTTAGGATGGACCGACTCCGAGATGTGCCGACACTCACGGTTCATCTCGCCTCCATCTTGCGGGCACCGTAGACGATGTGCGCGGGGATGCGTCCACGGGTGAGGCGGCCGTGGTGGACGCGGTCGAAGTTGTACTCGGCGAGGTAGTGCTCGAGCTCGCGCTTGAGGCCCGTGCAGTGGGGGTAGAGGTAGCGCGCGAAGGCCGGCCGCCAGCACTCCTCGAGGATGAGCCGCTGCAGCGCCTCGACGTTGCCGTTCGTCTGCGGACGACCCGAGCGGATGTAGGTGATGCGCGAGCCGAGCGAGGCGATCGTGCCCTTGAAGCGATCGTTGCGAAACTCGTTGCCGTTGTCGCAGAGCACGCGCTCGAGGCGCCAGGCCGCCCGCTTCAGGTCTCGCGCCACCCGGCGGGCGAGCTTGGAGGTGGCGATAGCCGACGGGTTGCCAGTGGGGCACACGACGAGCTCCGCCCAGGCAAACGAGGAGTAGCAGTCGATCGCGGTCAGCTGCCAGACGGCGCCCGTGGTGCCTCGTAGCCGCCCGACGTAGAAGCAGTCGAAGCCGACCAGCTCGCCGGGATGGTCGACCTCGATGTGTGGCTCGGGGACGGGCTCGCGCGGTGGTTCGTAGGGTGCCCGGTAGCCCGCGACGAGGGAGAGCCGCTTCGAGCGGGTGTTGAGGCCGTGTCGGCGCAGGCAGCGCCAGACGCCGTTTGCCGAGACGACGATCCCGCCCCACTTCTCCCGCCCCAACTCGGAGGCGATCCGTCGTGGACCGTGGCCGGGATGGGCGATCGCGAAGGCCACGATCCGCTCCTCCACCATCGCCGGCAGCTGGTTGGGCATCTTCGGCCGGCGCCGCTCGCGGGGCCGCAGCACCTCGAGGCCGTGTCGGTCGACCAGGCGCTTCCAGCGGTAGAAGGTCGAGCGATGCACCCCGAAGGTGCGGCAGGCCTCGCTGACCGACGTGCGGGCGGCGTAGTCGAGCAACTGCAACCGGTAGCCGAAGAGGACGTCATCCTCAGACATGCGGCTCACTCCTTTCCTCCGATTGGTCTCGAAGGCGAGGGTGAGCCGAGAAACGGACGGCACCCGGCTTACAAAACCCGGGTGCCGTCCTCTCAAGCCTCTACGAGGGCCCCAAGTGTCGGGACGACTCGGTGACAGTCCAGGTTAGGATCGGCTGCGTGTTCGCCCGCGCGGCCATCGGGGACAGGGATGCGCTGCGGGCGATTCTCGGATCGCCGAACGGGCTCGTCGTCGCGAAGCTCTCGGATCGCCTCAACGCGCTGACGCGCCAGTTCGTCGAGCGCTCGCCGTTCCTCTGCATCGCCACCTCGGCGCCGGACGGGCGCTGCGACGTGAGCCCGCGCGGCGACCCTGCCGGGTTCGTTCGCATCCTCGACGAGCGCACGCTGCTGATCCCCGATCGGCCCGGCAACCGGATCGCGGACACGCTGCGCAACATCCTCGCAAACCCGCACGTGGGGCTGCTGTTCCTCATCCCGGGCATCGGAGACACGTTCCGTGTGAACGGACGGGCGGCGACCGTCGACGACCCGGAGCTGCTGGCCCCCTCCGCCGTGGGGGGCAAGGTGCCGGCGCTCGGCATCCTCGTCGAGATCGAGGAGGCCTACACGCAGTGCCCGAAGGCGCTGATCCGCTCCGACCTGTGGAACCCCGAGCGGCACATCGAGCGGGCCGAGCTACCCAGCCCGGGAGAGATCATGCGCTCGCTGCAAAGCGACGACTTCGACGCGGCCGACTACGACGAGCAGCGGGCAGCCCGCTACACCCGTCGCGAAGGCCTCTACTGACCCTCCGCGTTCGACGGTGTCTGTTCTCACTTCCCGGGCGCGATGTGTAACGCGGAGATCGCCGAAGCGCTCGCCCTCGACGGTGACGGGAACGCTCATCGCGACGCTGCGTCGCGAAGCTCGTCGAGCCTCGCCTGTGTGCACCGCGCCGAGACGGGGATCCCCTTGAGCACGTAGCGGTCGAGCGCCCGTTCGAGCGCCGCCGTCGCGTCGTCGGGCTTCCCGGCGAGCAGGAGCACCTCCGCGAGGTCGGCGTACGCGCCACCCTGCCAGTCGAGCATGTCCGTCTCCTCGCAGACGGCAACCGACTCGCGCGCGAGTCGCTCCGCCTCCTCGTGCTCGCCGCGGCGAGCGAGCACCTTCGCGCGGACCTGCCGCCAGAGCATCTGCACCATGGCGTCGGCGCTCGAGCCGAGCTCTGCCGCACGTCTGGCCCAGGCGTCTGCCTCCTCGAGCCGGTCGAGCGCGTAGAGCGTCTGCGCACGCATGCCGGCTGCGATCGCGAGGTGCGTGCCGAGACCGATCTGCTCGAGCAGCCGGCATCCCTCTTCGCCGAGCGCTGCGGCGGCGTCCGGGTCGCCGGCCAGGAGCTCGACGGCGACGGAATCGATCCCGGCGATGTTTGCCAGCAGCAGTCCGCCGCCGCGGTCGGCCAGCTCCGCACGCGTCTCGGCGAGGATCGCGCGCGAGCGCCCCGGCGCGCCGGAGCAGGTTCCCGGCGGCGGCGTAGTCCTGGCGAAGGGCGGCGCGCAGGCCGCCGGCCGTGAGGCGCCGCCGCGCTGCCGCCGTCAGCTCGTCGTCCTGGGGCAGCCCGAGCTCGGCGCGATAGTGGCACGCCCGTTCGAGATGATGACCGAGGAGCTCGTCCAGCTCCATGAGCTCGGTTCCGTGCTCCTCCAGCCAGCCCGCGAGACGCGCGTGCAGCTCTGCACGGGTCGCCTTCGGCAGCGCCTCGTAGGCGGCGTCGCGCAGCAGCAGGTGACGGAAGCGGAAGCCGTCGTCGCCCGGGAGCAGCGGTCGCTCCGGCCGGATCAGCTGCTTGCGGACGAGCGCCGCCAGGCGCGGCGTCACCTCCGTCTCCACGGGAGCGAGCGCCTGCACCGCGCCCCGGTGGAAGATCTCTCCCTCGATCGCGCCGCACTCGAGGATGCTCCGCTCGGATGTGTCGAGCTGATCGAGGCGCGCTGCGAGCAGCGCCCGAAGGGTGGGCGGGACCACGACCTCTTCAACCGCCTCGTCGACCATCGCCAGCATCTCGCCGATGAAGAGCGGATTCCCGCCCGCGGCACGAGCGATGCTCTCCCTGAGCTCGCCGGGAAGCTCGGCAGGGATGAGCTCGTCGACGGCGTCGTTGCCGAGAGGCTCGAGGCGAAGTGTGATCGGCCAGGTCGGGCGGCGCTCGATGAGGTCGGGACGCGCCATGCAGACGAGCAGAATCGATGCGCCCGAGGAGAGGAGCGCGATGTGCTCGATCAGGTCGCGAAGGGTCTCCTCACCCGACTGGATGTCATCGAACACGACCACGACTGGTCGCTGCGCCGCGGCATGGTCCAGCGTCTTGCGGAAGGCCCAGGCGATCTCGTCTGCCGACGTCACGGCCTCGCTCTCGCCGAGCAGCGAACGGATCGCCGCCGCGGCGGCCGCCTCCGGCGGCAGCGCGTCGAGCTGCTTCAAGACCTCGACGACCGGCCAGTACGTGATCCCGTCGCCGTAGGGGAGGCAGCGGCCGCGGACGACCGTCGCCTCGAGCGATGCGAGACCCTCCGCAACCAGGCGCGACTTCCCGACGCCGGCCTCCCCGACGACCGTGACGAGCTGGCAGCACCGCTCCGCCTGCACTGCGTTCCACGCTTCCCGGAGGAGCTCGCGCTCGCGCTCGCGCCCGACGAACCGCGCCTCGTGGCGCCGCGCCGGCACGTCGCGGACGTGCAGCAGCCGGAAGACGGGAACCGCTGCGGTCTTGCCCTTCAGCGCGAGCGGCTCGACCGGCTCGACCTCGACCGCGTCTCGGACCAGCGTCAGCGTCGGCTGTCCGATCAGCACCTCGCCCGTCTGCGCCGCCTGCTCGAGGCGGGCGGCCACGTTCACCGCATCACCGGTCGCCAGCCGCTCCTCCGTCCCCGTCACGACCTCGCCCGTCATCACCCCGATCCGACCCTGCAGCCCCAGCTCGGGCAGCGCATCGCGCATCTCGACCGCCGAACGCACCGCCCGCATAGCGTCGTCCTCGTGCACCGACGGCACGCCGAAAACCGCCATCACGGCGTCGCCGATGAACTTCTCCACGCTGCCGCCGTGCCGCTCGACGATCGACCTCATTCGCTCGAAGTAGCGCGCGAGCAGCACACGCAGCCGCTCGGGATCGAGTGTCTCGCCAAGCGCGGTCGACCCGGCCAGGTCGCAGAACAGCACCGTCACCGTCTTGCGCTGCTCTCTCGTCCGCGCAGGCGCAGCGCCGAACGAATGGCCGCACTCCTCGCAAAAACCTGGCGCCCTCGCCGTGTTCGTGCCCACACGATGGGCAAGCCAGCACCATTTGAGCCTAGATGCGGCGCCCACCCGTGACAACCCCGTGGCGGCCCGTCTTCATCGGAGCGTCGTGACGATCTCGGGGCGCCGGGGGGCCGTCAGAGTCGTGTCAGCTCGACGAGCCTGAGCACGGTGTTCCAGTTGCGGGCGGTCGCTCGCACGCCGAGCGTCCGCTCGAAGTAGTCGTTCGTCAGCTTCGACCGGCCGGCACCGTTCGGGTAGCGCACGTAGATCTCGCTGCCGCGCACCGTGAAGACATCCGGCGGGGACCGTTCGGGATCGAGGTGCGCCACGGCTTCGGGCGCCGGCTCGTCGCCGAGGAAGACCACGTGGAGCCTCGAGAGATTCTCCTCGCCCTCCAGGAACGGGTTGCCGCCGGCGATCCGCTCGAGCTCGGCGGCGGTGCGAAGCACCACGGTGGTGTCCGTCGAGAAGACCTCGGCGATTCCCCGCTCGATGCGACGGGCGATCTGACCCGGTGCCGCGCCGCTCCGGAAGACGGCATTGCCGCTCTGGATGTAGGTCGCGACGTCCTCGAGACCGAGCGAGGAGAGCACCGACCGCAGCTCGGCCATCGGGATCGTGTTCCTGCCGCCGACGTTGATGCCCCGGAGCAGCGCGGCGAAGGTGACCATGGCGGTATTGTCGGCCCTCGAGGCACGCGGGGCGCGCCGGTCTGAGCAGTCAGTCCGTCCTCCTGCGGCCCGCGCCGCTCTCCATTCGCTCGATCATCGCCCGGCCGAACGCCGAGCAGGAGACCTCCGTCGCGCCCTCCATCAGCCGGGCGAAGTCGTAGGTGACCTGCTTGTCGACGATCGCCGCCTCGATCGAGGAGATGATCAGGTCGGCCGCCTCGCGCCAGCCGAGGTGGCGCAGCATCATCTCGGCCGAGAGGATCAGCGAGCCCGGGTTGACCTTGTCCTGGCCGGCGTACTTCGGCGCGGTGCCGTGCGTCGCCTCGAACATCGCCACGTCGTCGGAGAGGTTCGCGCCCGGGCGCGATGCCGATGCCGCCGACCTGCGCGGCGAGCGCGTCGCGAGATGTAGTCGCCGTTCAGGTTCAGCGTCGCGATCACGTCGTACTCGGCCGGGCGGAGCAGGATCTGCTGCAGGAAGGCGTCGGCGATCACGTCCTTGATCGTGATCTCGGCCGCCGGTCTGCGGATTCGCGAAGCTCATCCACGGGCCGCCGTCGAGCGGCTGCGCGCCGAACTCGCGCGCCGCGAGCGCGTAGCCCCAGTCGCGGAACGCCGCCCTCGGTGAACTTCATGATGTTGCCCTTGTGCACGAGCGTGACCGAGTCGCGGTCGTTGTCGATCGCGTACGGATCGCCTTGCGCACGAGCCGCTCGGTGCCCTCGCGCGAGACCGGCTTGATCCCGATGCCCGAGGTCTCCGGGAAGCGGATCTTGCGCACGCCCATCTCGTCCTGGAGGAACGCGATCACCTTGCGGGCGCCGTCGGACTCGGCCTCCCACTCGATGCCGGCGTAGATGTCCTCGGTGTTCTCGCGGAAGATCACCATGTCCGTCTCGGACGGATCCTTGAGCGGGCTCGGGACGCCGGGGAAGTAGCGCACCGGCCGCAGGCAGACGTAGAGGTCGAGCTCCTGGCGCAGCGCGACGTTGAGCGAGCGGATGCCGCCGCCGACCGGCGTCGTCATCGGCCCCTTGATCGAGACGCGAGTACTCGCGCACCGCCTCGAGCGTCTCGTCGGGGAGCCAGACGTCGGCGCCGTAGATCCGGGTCGACTTCTCGCCGGCGTAGATCTCCATCCAGTGGATCTCGCGCGCGCCGCCGTAGGCCTTCTCGACCGCGGCGTCGACGACGGCCTTCATCACCGGCGTGATGTCGACGCCGATGCCGTCGCCCTCGATGAACGGGATGATCGGGTTGTCGGGCGTCGGCTCGCCGGGGACGATCCTCGCGCCGCCCGCCGGGACCTCGATGAGGAGTCGGTGCTCATGCAGCTCCCTTGCTCTCGTACGTGGCCGTTGTACCCGAACGCTATTCCAACCGACGCGGCCGCGGTCGCGGCAGCCGTGTCGTCTACGCTCTCCGGGCACGTGACCGATCGACCGACGCACCGACCGGAGCTCGCCGAGCGGATCGCACGGCGATCTGATCGAGGGCTTCGACCGGCACTACCGGCTGTTCCGCGAGACGAGCGCCGCAGGCGAAGGACGCGCTTCGAGGCGGCCGCGTGGGCCGAGGTCGCAGCGGCGCGGTGCAGCGAGCGGATCCGCTTCTACGACGAGCGCGTGCGGGAGTGCGTCGAGCGGCTGCGCGACGAGTTCGACGCCGAGTCGCTCGACGACGCGACCTGGCAGCGAGGCGAAGCTCCTCTACATCGGGCTGCTCGTCGACCACAAGCGGCCCGAGCTCGCCGAGACGTTCTTCAACTCGGTGATCACGCGGATGCTGCGGCGGACGTACGTCCACAACGACTTCATCTTCGTGCGGGCCGCGATCTCGACCGAGTACATCGAGTCGGACCCGCCGATCTACCGGAGCTACTACCCGATCGAGCGCGGCCTGCGGGCGACGCTTCGTGCGGGTCTTCGCGCGACTTCGGCTGGAGCCGGCCGTTCGCCGATCTCGAGCGCGACGTCGACCACGTCATGCACGCCCTGCTCGAGCACGTCGGCGGCGAGCTGGCCGCACGCTCGAGCCGAACCACCAGCTCCAGGTGCTCGGCTCGGCCTTCTACCGCAACAAGGCCGCCTACGTGATCGGCAAGATCGTCAACGGCCACGAGGAGACGCCGTTCGTCGTCCCCGTGCTCCACGACGACGACGGGCGGCCTCGTGCTCGACACGGTCCTGCTCGACCCGCGAGAGCATCACGGCTCCTCTTCTCGCTCTCGCGCGCCTACTTCATGGTCGACATGGACGTGCCGTCGGGCTACGTCGCAGTTCCTGCGCACGATGATGCCGACGAAGCCGCGCTCCGAGCTCTACACGGTGCTCGGGCTCGGCGAAGCAGGGCAAGACGCTCTTCTACCGCGACCTGCTCCAGCACCTGCACCACTCCCAGGACGTCTTCGTCGAGGCGCCCGGCACCCGCGGGCCACGTGATGCACGTCTTCACGCTGCCCTCGTACCCGTACGTGTTCAAGGTGATCAAGGACGTGTTCGGCCACGTCGCAAGGACACCGACCGCGCGACGGTGCGAGCGGAAGTTCCCGATGGTGAAGCAGGTCGACCGGGTCGGGCGGATGGCCGACACGCTCGAGTTCACCGACCTCGCGCTGCCGCGCGACCGCTTCTCGCCGGAGCTGCTCGACGCAGCTCGCCGAGCTCGCGCCGTCGACGATCGAGGACGGACGGCGACAACGCTCGATCGATCGGCCACTGCTACGTCGAGCGCCGGCATGACGCCGCTCAACATCTACCTCGACCGGCGACGCCCGAGCGAGCTCGAGCACGCGGTGCGCGAGTACGGCAACGCGATCCGCGACCTCGCGATCGCGAACATCTTCCCGGGCGACATGCTCTGGCGGAACTTCGGCGTCACCCGCCACGGGCGCGTCGTCTTCTACGACTACGACGAGATCGAGTACCTCACCGACTGCATCTTCCGCGCGATCCCGCCGGCGCCGAACCCCGAGGCGGAGCTCTCGGGCGAGCCGTGGTACCCGGTCGGGCCGCTGCGACGTCTTCCCGGAGGAGTTCGAGACGTTCCTGCTCGGCGACCCACGGGTGCGCGAGGCGTTCCTGCGCCACCACGCCGACCTGCTCGCGCCCGGAGTTCTGGCAGGACTGCCAGCGGCAGGATCGCGGGCGGCGAGATCGTCGACTTCTTCCCGTACCCGGAGTCAGATGCGGTTCTGCAATCGCTACGGGGAAGTCCCGTCGGTCGCGCCGCTGCCCGCGACTGTCGACGAGGTCGGGATGGACGTCAGACCGTGATGCCGGCCGGCGGCGGGAGGTCTCGCCGGCCCCTCCGGCGCATGCTTCACCATGAGACGGGTGAGAGGGAGCCTTGCCCTGCCGGCCCGGCCGCGAGCCCGGAGGCTGCTGCTCGCGACACTTGCGTCCCTGTTCGGGCTGGCGGTCGTGACCGGGCTGATCAAAGCGTTCGAGCCGCACGTGCCGGTGCTCAGCCTGGGGGCCCTCTACCTACTCGCCATCGTTCCCGTGGCGGCGCTGTTCGGGCGGACGGCGGGCGTCCTGCTCGCCGTCGTCTGCGTCGGCGCGTTCAACTTCCTGTTCCTGCCACCGCTCTACACGTTCACGCTCGCCGACAGCGCGAACTGGTTCGCACTCGCCGTGTACCTCTTCGTGGCGATCGTGGTGAGCGACCTCGCGGCGCGTGCGCGCCGGCGTGCGACCGAGGCCGAGCAGCGCGGGCGCGAGGAGGCCTTCCTGGCACAGGCGGCGACGCGGCTTCTCGGAGGCGCCGCGGCGCAGACCGCGCTCGGCGAGATGTCGCCGCAGCTCGCGTCGATCCTGAAGGTGTCCGACGTCAGGCTCGTCATGGGCAGGCTGGGGGCCCCGCCGCCGGGCGTATCCCCCCATCCGCTGGAGGCGGGTGGCGAGCAGATCGGCACGCTGCTCGTGCGGGAGGGTTCGGAGCCCAACCTGGCTATCCGGCGCCGGTTCCTTCCTGCGTTCGCTTCGCTTCTCGCCGTGGCGGCCGAACGTGACCGCCTTGCCTCGGAGGCGGTCGAGGCCGCCCGGCTGCGTGAGAGCGACGCGGTGAAGACGGCCGTCCTCCGGGCGGTGAGCCATGACCTCCGCTCGCCGTTGACGGCGATCCGGGTCGCGTCCGACAGCCTCGGAAGCCCGGCGCTCGAGCTGTCGGCCGAGGATCGGGCGGACCTCCTCGAGACGATCCAGCTCGAGGCGAAGCGGCTCGAGCGCGTCGTGGGCGACCTGCTCGACCTGTCGCGCCTTGGGGCCGGCGCGGCGAAGCCCCAGCGTGAGCTCTGGGCCGTGGACGAGCTCATCTCGCAATCGATCGCCCAGCTCGGCGACCGCGCCGACCGGGTTCGCGTCCACGGCCTCGAGGACGAGGTGCCGCTCGTCGAGGTCGACGCCGCCCATATCGAGCGGGTGCTCGTGAACCTGCTCGAGAACGCGATCGCGTTCTCCCCCGACGAGGCGGATGTCGTGGTCCGGGTGACCACAGCGCGCGGGGAGGTCGTCGTCCGCGTCGTCGACCGCGGCCCCGGCATCCCGGCGCGGGATCTCGAACGGATCTTTGAGCCGTTCTACCAGGCTCCGACCGAGGGCCCGCGGCACGGCTCCGGCCTCGGTCTCGCCGTCGCGCGAGGCTTCGCGGATGCCAACGGCGGTCGCGTCTGGGCGGAATCGCGACCGGGGCAGGGCTCCGCTGTCGCCCTCGCGCTGCCGCTCGCCCCGATGAAGGTCGGAGCGGCGGACGGGTGAGCGTGGCGCGCGTGCTCGTGGTCGACGACGAGCTGCAGATCCTGCGGGCCCTGCGCACGACGCTGGGCGGGGCGGGGTACGAGGTCGAGACGGCGGCAACGGCCGACGAGGCACTCACGAAGGCGGCGCTGAGACCGCCCGACGCCGTGATCCTCGACCTCGTTCTCGAGGACCGGAGCGGGGTGGAAGTCTGCCGCGAGCTGCGGACCTGGACGAAGGTCCCGGTGCTCGTGCTCTCGGCCGTGGGGGAGGAGCAGGCGAAGGTCGAGGCGCTCGACGCGGGCGCGGACGACTACGTGACGAAGCCGTTCGGCGTCGAGGAGCTGCTCGCTCGGCTGCGGGCGGCGCTCCGCCGGGCGGCGCCGCCCGGCGAGCCCCTGATCGAGATCGGCGAGCTGACGATCGACCTCGACAAGCACGCGGTCTTCCGGGCCGGCGAGCCGGTTGCCCTGACACCGCACGAGTTCGGGCTGATGCGCCTGTTCGCGACCAACGTCGGCAAGCTGCTCACCCACCGCATGATCCTGCGTGACGTCTGGGGGCCCGCGTACCAGACCGAGTCGAACTACCTGCACGTCTACGTCTCGCACCTCAGGCGCAAGATCGAGCGAGAGCCGACGCGGCCCCGTTACATCCTGACCGAGCCCGGCGCCGGGTACCGGTTCGTCGACCCGGGAACGGTTTAGGACCTTCTTAAGCGGGACACCCTGCGCCTTAGCGGTGGCTTCAGCCGGCCGGATCTACGGTCTGGGCATGACCCGCAATCGCTCCAACGGCAACGGTGCGAACGGCGACGGCCGGGGAAGGCTTCCCCAGCTTCGGCATGCCGTGCGTCTCCGCGTGACCGCAACCGGCAGGGATCACGATCCCGCAGCGATCGTTCGCCATGCCGCTGCCGCGCGGCGCGCGCGGCGCTACCGGTCCGGGGTCGTCGTCTTCGCGGCTGTGCGCGAGGAGCAGGAGCTGCTCGAGCGGCTCGCCTCGCTCGTCGAGCGCGGGAAGCCGCTGCCCGCCCCGCTTCTCGCAGCGGTCGAGCGGCTCGCCCTGGAGACGGTGCCGCCGCGACTGCCCGCGTCGCTCGTCGAGCTCTACAGGCTGCTCGGGGCCGCGCCCGACGAAGCCGTGTCGAGCGCGCGTGCGGGGAACTACGCAGAAGGAATTCGGGTCGCCCCTGATGGAACGGCGACCGAGGTCAAGTACGACAGGGAGGACAGTCATGAGTGACAAGCAGATCAACCGGATCCTGGTCGCCACCGACGGCACCGCGTCCGCGCAGCACGCGGTTGAGATGGGCGTCGAGCTCGCGGAGCTGGAGGAGGCCAAGGTGACCTTCGTGCACGTCGCGGACCCGATCGAGTTCCGCGCGGGGCGCAGCGCGTCGATGCGGGCCGTGCCCCGGCGACTCCGCAGCATCGGCGACGAAGTGCTCGACGAGGCCGCACACCTGGCCTCGGACCACGGCGTGGCCTTCGAGCGCGAGCTGATCGCCGGCGAGCCCGGCGACATCATCGTCGCGCTCGCGGACGCGATCGATGCCGACCTGATCGTGGTCGGCGAGAGGCCGCGGCGCCTCCGCGTCGGGCCGAGCGTCTCGCGCTGGGTCTCCCGGCACACCAGCCGGCCGGTGCTGATCGCGCGCCCCCGAATGGCCCAGGCGGCCTAGCGCGAATCGATGGGCCCGGTCGTCGTGGCGCTGCAGGGCAACCCGGCCGACGACGCCGAGGTCGACTACGAGGCCGCTGCGCTGGCTCAACGAGCCGGCAGCGGCCTCGTCGCCGTACGGGTCGTGCCGCTGTCCGACCCGCGCGTGCCGAGGGTTGAGGGCCCGCTCGCCTACCTCGGTCCCCACCTCCTGCTCTCGCGCGGTGGCGACCCCCGTCTCGAGTCGGCCGCGCAGGCGGCGCGCGCCGCAGGTGTCGACACGCAGACGGTGCTCGTCGCAGCAGCCGATGCGGCCGCCGCGATCGCCGAGGTCGCCAACCGCCACGACGCTTCGGTCATCCTCCTCGAGCCCCCCGGCGGCGGACGGCTCGCCCGTGTTCGTGGCGGCCGCCTCGCGCGCCGCGTCCGTCGACATGCCCACTCGCCGGTCTTCATCGTCGGCCGGGCACCCGTCTCGATCGCCGAAAGGAGCCGCTGATGTTCGACCTCTACTCGTTCCTGATCGCCATCGGGTGCCTGGCCGCATGCTGGGGGCTCGTCCACGCACTGGACCGGACCCGATGAGCGGCGAGGAGATCTTCGGGCTCGTCGTCTCGATCGCGGTGCTCGTGTACCTGTTGATCGTCTTCTTCCGCGAAGGGGCGTCGTCGTGACAGGCATCGGAATCGGCCAGATCATCCTGTACGCGGTCGTCCTGATCGCCCTCACCCCGCTGCTCGGCGGGTACATGGCGCGCGTCTACCTGGGCAGCAGCGGCCTCGTCCGCAGGCTCGGCGGTGGGGAACGGCTCTTCCTCCGCGCCGTCGGAGACAGGGCCGCGAAGGAGCAGGACTGGAAGTCGTACTCGAAGACCGTGCTCGTCTTCAGCGCGGTCTTCTTCGGGATCCTCTACGGGCTCCTGCGCCTGCAGAGTCACCTGTTCCTGAACCCCGACGGCCTGCCCGCCGTCTCGCCCACAGTGGCGTTCAACACCGCCGTCAGCTTCGTCACGAACACGAACTGGCAGTTCTACGGCGGCGAGTACACGATGTCGTACCTGTCGCAGATGGCGGGCCTCGCGGTGCAGAACTTCGTCTCCGCGGCCGTCGGCATGGCCGTTCTGGCCGCTGTCTGCCGGGGCTTCGCGGGACGCTCGACGAAAAACCTCGGCAACTTCTGGCAGGACCTCTACCGGTCGATCGTCTACATCCTGCTCCCGCTCTCGATCGTGCTCGCGCTCGTTCTCGTCGGGAACGGCATCGTGCAGACGTTCAGCGGCGCCGAGACCGTGACGACCCTCGAAGGGGCGCAGCAGACGATCGCGCGCGGCCCGGCCGCCTCGCAGATCGCGATCAAGCAGCTCGGGACGAACGGCGGCGGCTTCTACAACTCGAACTCGGCGGTGCCGTTCGAGAACGCGAACGGGCTCACCAACTTCCTCGAGGTGCTCTCCATCCTGCTGATCCCGGCCGCCTGCACCTACATGTTCGGCAGGATGATCGGCTCGGCCAGGCAGGGCTGGGCGATCTTCGCCGCCATGTTCGCCATGTTCGCGGTCGGCGTCGCCATCGCGCTGCCGACCGAGCAGCACGGCTCTCAGGTGCTCCGCGACTCGGGCGTCAACCTCACGGTCGGTGACGGACAGAGCGGAGGGAACTTCGAGGGCAAGGAGGTCCGGCACGGGATCGCCAACACCGCGTTGTGGGCAACTGCGACGACCGACGCCTCGAACGGTTCGGTGAACGGCGCCCACGACTCGCTGACGGCGGGCGGAGGCGCCGTTCCGCTCGTCAACATGTTCGTCGGGGAGATCATCTTCGGCGGCGTCGGCTCGGGCATGTACGGGATGCTCCTCTACGTCCTGCTCGCCGTCTTCGTCTCCGGGCTGATGGTCGGGCGGACGCCCGAATATCTCGGGAAGAAGATCGAGTCGCGGGAGGTGAAGATCGTCGCGGTCGGGCTGCTCGTGCCGCCGCTGATGGTGCTGGTCATGACCGCCCTCGCGGTGACCCTGCCGTCCGGCCTCGCCTCGATCTTCAACCCGGGCCCGCACGGGTTCACCGAATCGCTGTACGCGTACACGTCGATGGGGAACAACAACGGCAGCGCCTTCGCGGGCTACGGGGCGACGAACCTCTCGACCCTGCTCGGAGGAGTCGCGATGCTGCTCGCCCGCTTCGTGCCGCTGATCGCCGCCCTCGCAGTCGCGGGCTCACTCGCGGCGAAGAAGACGGCACCGACATCGGCCGGCACGTTCCGGACCGACAGCCCGACGTTCGCCGTCGTGCTCGTCGCCGTGATCGCGATCGTCTCCGGCCTCACGATCTTCCCGGCGCTCGCGCTCGGGCCGATCGTCGAGGCCCTGACCGACCAGGTGTTCTGATGATCATCACGCTCGCATTCCGCTCGCTCGTCGCCGTCGTCGTTCTCACGGCGGTGCTGGGCTTCGCCTACCCGGCCGCTCTGACCGGGATCGCACAGCTCGCGTTCCCGAACAAGGCGGACGGCTCGATCGTCGAGACCGACGGGGAGGCGGTCGGCTCCCGGCTCGCCGCCCAGGCGTTCACGCGGCCCGACTACTTCCATCCCCGGCCGTCCGCGGTGGACTACGACGCGGCCGGGACGAGCTTCTCGAACCTCGGCCCGACCAGCGCCGAGCTCGAGAAGCAGGTCGACGAGCGGGCCCAGGCGATCCTTGCGCTCGAGGGCCCGTACACCCCGGGTCTCGAGCTGGGTGACATCCCCGTCGACGCCGTGACCACTTCGGGCTCGGGCATCGACCCGCACATCACCCCCGCCTACGCCCGGCTGCAGGTGCCCCGCATCGCGGCCGAGCGTGGCCTGAGCCTTGAGCAAGTCCAGGATCTGATCGACGAGGCGACCCACGGCCGCTCCCTCGGCTTCTTCGGCGAGCCCGGCGTCAACGTCCTCGAACTCAACCTCCTTCTCGACCAGGAGACGAAATGACCAGGCAAGCCGAGTCGCTGTTCACCCGCGAGCTTCTGCTCAGGGCGGCCGCGGATTCCTTCCGCAAGCTCGATCCCCGCACGCTCGTGCGGAATCCCGTCATGTTCGTCGTCGAGATCGGGAGCGTGATCACGACCGCGATCTTCATTCGCGACGCGATTCGCGGTGAGGGCGAGCCTCTGTGGTTCACCGGAACCGTGGCGTTCTGGCTCTGGCTCACCGTCCTGTTCGGCAACCTCGCCGAGGCGATCGCCGAAGGGCGTGGAAAGGCCCAGGCCAAGGCGCTCCGGGCCACGCGCCAGACCACCGTCGCGCGCGTCCGGCTCGCGGACGGGTCTCTGGTCGAGACCCCCGCTCCCGAGCTGCGACGCGGGGACGTCGTCGTCGTCGAGGCCGGGGAGCTGATCCCCGCCGACGGCACCATCATCGAGGGCATCGGCTCGGTCGACGAGTCGGCGATCACGGGCGAGTCTGCGCCGGTGGTGCGCGAGGCCGGCGGAGACCGGTCGGCCGTCACCGGCGGAACCCGGCTGCTCTCCGACCGGATCGTCGTGGAGGTCACCCAGGAGCCGGGCGCCTCGTTCATCGACCGCATGATCGCGCTCGTCGAGGGCGCCGAGCGGCGCAAGACACCGAACGAGATCGCGCTCAACGTGCTGCTCGCAGGCCTCACGATCGCCTTCCTGTTCGCCGTCGTGACGCTGAAGCCGTTCGCGGTGTACGCCGACACCGGGGTCTCGTTGACCGTGCTGATCGCACTGCTCGTGGCGCTCATCCCGACGACGATCGGCGCCCTGCTCTCGGCGATCGGCATCGCGGGCATGGATCGGCTCGTTCGCCGCAACGTCCTCGCCATGTCAGGGCGCGCCGTCGAGGCCGCCGGGGACGTCGACGTGCTCCTGCTCGACAAGACGGGGACGATCACGCTCGGCAACCGCCAGGCGTCCGAGTTCGTTCCCGCCGACGGCGTCGAGCCCGCGCGAGCTCGCCGAGGTCGCCCAGCTCGCCTCGCTCGCCGACGAGACGCCGGAGGGGCGCTCGATCGTCGTGCTCGCCAAGGAGACCTACGGCCTGCGCGAGCGCACGCTGTCGGAGATGGAGGCGAACTTCATCCCGTTCTCGGCCCAGACGCGGATGAGCGGGGTCGACCTCGACGGCACCGAGATCCGCAAGGGCGCACCCGACGCCGTGCGGCGTTTCGTCGAACGCAACGGCGGGCAGTTCCCGGTGGAGCTCGTCGATACCGTCCAGCGCATCGCGGAGGAGGGAGGAACGCCTCTCGTCGTGGCCCGCGACAACTTCGCGCTCGGTGCCGTGCACCTCAAGGACATCGTCAAGGGCGGGATGAACGAGCGCTTCGTCGAGCTCCGCCGCATGGGCATCCGCACGGTCATGATCACCGGCGACAACCCCGTCACGGCGGCGGTGATCGCCCAGGAGGCGGGCGTCGACGACTTCCTCGCCGAGGCGACGCCCGAGAACAAGATGACGCTGATCCGCGAGGAGCAGGGGAAGGGCCGCATGGTCGCGATGACCGGCGATGGGACGAACGACGCGCCGGCGCTCGCCCAGGCCGACGTCGGCGTGGCCATGAACACGGGGACGCAGGCGGCCAAGGAGGCCGGCAACATGGTCGACCTCGACTCGAACCCGACGAAGCTCATCGAGATCGTCGAGGTCGCCAAGCAGCAGCTCATGACCCGGGGAGCGCTGACGACGTTCTCGATCGCGAACGATGTCGCGAAGTACTTCGCGATCATTCCGGCCATCTTCGCCGCGACCTACGCGGCCGGAGACGGCAGCGGGCCCCTCGACCGCCTGAACATCATGGATCTCGGCACCCCGCTGTCGGCGATCATCTCGGCGATCATCTTCAACGCGCTCGTGATCCCCGCGCTCGTGCCGCTCGCGCTCCACGGTGTGAAGTACCGCGCGATCGGCGCGACGGCGCTCCTGCGCCGCAACCTGGTGATCTACGGTGTCGGCGGCGTGATCCTCCCGTTTCTCGGCATCAAGCTGATCGACCTGATCGTCCACAACCTGCTCGGGGCCTGAGGCACCGCCCGAATGGCTCGAGCCCGAGGGCGGCACCGGATCCTGCTCGGCATGGCCGCCGGCGTCGGGAAGTCCTACCGGATGCTGCTCGAGGGCAGGGAGGCGCTCGCCGAGGGGGTGGACGTCGTCGTCGGCTACCTCGAGCCCCACGACCGGCCGGAGACCGCAGGCCTGGCCGAGGGGCTCGAGGTGGTGCCGAGGCGCAGCGTCGAGCACGGCGGCGTCGTGCTCGAGGAGATGGACGTCGACGCCGTCATCTCGCGGGCCCCCGGCCTGGCGCTCGTCGACGAGCTGGCTCACACCAACGCGCCGGGCTCGAGGAACGCGAAGCGATACGAGGACATCGACGAGCTGCTGGCGGCCGGCATCGACGTCACCTCGACGGTGAACGTGCAGCATCTGGAGAGCCTCCACGACGTCGTCTTCGAGCTCACCGGGGTCCGTGTGCGCGAGACCTTCCCCGATCGCGTGCTCGACGAGGCCGACCAGGTCGTGCTCGTCGACCTGACCCCCGAGGAGCTCCAGCTGCGGCTCCAGGCGGGCAAGATCTACCCGGGCCGCGACGTCGAGCGGGCGCTCATGAACTTCTTCCGGCACGAGAATCTCGCGTCCCTGCGCGAGCTGGCGCTGCGCGAGGTGGCCGAGGACGTCGAGCACCGCCGCCACCCGTCGGTCTTCGATCTGGAGGGGGCGGCCCCGCTTGCCGAGCGCGTCCTCGCCCTCGTCACCCCGCAGGAGCGGGCCCAGCGCCTCCTGCGCCGAGCCTGGCGCTCCTCGCAGCGACTCGGTGCGGGCATCGACGCCCTCTGGGTGAGGCGACCGGGCGAGAAGCTGGACGAGAAGCAGCAGGAGCAACTCGCCGCGCTCCGGCGCCTGGCGATCGTCCTCGGCGCCCACTTTCTCGAGGAGGAGTCGGACGACCTGGTGACGGCGGTCCGTCAGGTCAGCGCCGATCGGGGCACGACCTACCTGTTCATCGGAACACCCGAGACGCGGCGGCGAGAGGAGATCGCGCGTGGCTCGCTCGTCACGCGCCTGGTGCGCGAGCTGCCCGGGATCGACATCCGCATCGTCGCGGATCCGACCCGCCGCGAGGAGCTGCGCGGCTCGTAGCGAGGCGGCGCATCCGGGCGATCATCGTCGGGTTCGGCGCAGCGCCGGGAGGACGGCCCGGATGGCCGCCCTCCCGGTCTCTGCGGCTACTGGTTCTGCTTCTCGGGATCGACCGCGACGTGCACCCACGCGGCCTGCGAGGTCGCCTGGTCGAAGTCCCACTGGGTGACGGCGTCGGAGACGATCGTCGTCGCGTTGCTCCACAGGTAGGGCACGGTCGGGACGACGTCCTCCATCATCGTCTTCGTGAGCTCGCCCCAGCAGTCGGAGCGAGCCGCGTTGTCGGCGATCGCGCTGCAGCGGTCGATGCCGGCGTCGACGCTCGGCACGCCGCCGGGCGGGTAGGGGATGCCGATCTCCGCCGCCGTCTCCTCGGTGAGGCCGACGAGCGACTGGTTGTAGGAGAACCCGGGGGCGATGCCGCGGCCGTCGAAGAGATAGAGGAAGAACGTGTACGCGTCCGGATAGTCCTTGCTGAAACCCGTGACCCCGTTGAGCGGAATCTTGTTCGTCGGGTCGAAGACGATGCTGAACGGGTCGTCGACCTGCCGTGTCTTCAGCGCGATCCCGATCTGCCCGAACGATTCCTCCAGCACCGGAACCATGCCCTTGTCTCGCGCCGTCGTGCCCTGGATGCTGAGCACGTCCGTGCACTCCGGCGCGTCGCAGAGGCCGTCCTTGTCGGTGTCGTACTTCGACAGCTTCATCTCCTCCATGGCCGCGGCCACGTCACCCTCGAAGTTCGGCGACGGGTACGGGTCGTAGCCCGCAAGGTCGGCCGGTGCGAGGCTCGGCGTCAGGTTGTACGTGGCGGGATCGCCCGCCGTTGGGCCTCCCCAGGCGCGGATCAGGGCTGTCTTGTCCATCACGAGGTTCGCCGCCTTACGGACGTGGACGTCGTCGAACGGCGGCAGCGCGAGGTTCAGCGAGATGTAGTAGACGGTGTCGTCCGGGTTCAGCTTCAGGTTGTCCTGCAGCTCCTCGTCCTCGGTGTACGCCTTGAGCTCCTTCCCGGTCTCCGCGCACATCGTGTCCTCGATCAGCGCTTCGCGGACCCGCGCGAAGCAGTCGTCCGCGTTCGAGTTGATGGTGAACTCGAACCGGTCAGGCAGGTTCTCGCGCAGCTCCGTCGAGTCCGTGGCCGGGTCGTAGGCCGGGTTACGCACGAGGAAGAGGTGGGCCTCGGGGTCGTAGCCGGCGATCGGCTTCATCGTCTCGCAGCTCGTCATGTCGAGCGCATCCGACCCCTCGATCATGTACGGGCCCGACGAGACCACGTAGCGGCCGTAGTCTCCGGCCGCCGTGTAGCACTTCGCGACCTCCTCCGGGATCGGCCCCGTCGCGGGCATTGCGAGTCGATACAGGAAGTCGCCGACGGGCTTCTCGAGCGTGAACACGATCGTCTTGTCGTCGGGCGTCTCGATGCCAGTGATCGAGTCGGACTCCCCGGCACCGAACTCCTCGAACCCGACGATCTCGACGTAGTAGTTCGGGTAGCCGGCCCCGCCGAGGTCGGGGTTCGCGAGCCGCTCGAACGCGTACGCGATGTCCTGTGAGGTGATCTCACGGCTCGCGGGCGGGCCGAACATGATCCCGTCCTTGAGCGTGAACGTGTACGTCAGCCCGTCCTCCGAGATCGTCGGGAAGTCCGCGGCCAGATCGGGGAGCGGCTCGCTCCCCGCCGCACCGGCCGTGTGCCGGTAGGTGACCAGCTTCCGGACCAGCATCGTGTAGAAGCTCCAGCCGATCGACGTGTACTCGCCGGTCGGGTCGAACGCGTCCGTGAAGTCGAACGCCGACTCGACGTCGACGCGGTACGTGCCGCCCGGCTCGGCGCCGCCCTTGACCTGGCCGGACGTCTCCACGGCCGTCGTTCCGCTGGCGGCCGTCGTCCCGCCTGCGGTCGCGGTCGGCGATGCTTCGTCTGACCCGCCTCCCCCGCACCCGGCGGCGAGCACGGCGAGCGAGGCGACCAGCACGATGACGGCGGCGAAGCGTTGCTTCACGACGAGCTCCCTTCGGTCATGTCGAAAGCATGTTGTCATACGAGGCGTCGGGTGCCCTTCCGTGCAGGCCGCGAAGTCGTCGTCCCAGCCCGAGGCGAAGGCTCCCGAGCGCCCGCGAGAGACGCGATCTCACGGTGCCGCGGGGACAGTCGAGCAGTGCAGCCATGTCTGACCTCCGACAGGTCGAGGCGGCAGCGGTAGGCGAGAACAAAACGATCGGGCTCGCGGAGACGACCCATCGCCGCGACGATCCCGTCGCGCAACGCTACGCGGATGCCCGTCCTGCTGCGCTCGCCTCGACCACCTGTTCCTGGAGCCAGCTGAGGTACGCGTACACGGCGAGCTCGCCGGCGTCGCGGTCGTTCGCGTCGAGGCGCCGCGCGAAGGTGTCCTCCCGGACGTCGAGCCGCGTGCCGAGCACGAGGCGTAGGTCGTTCAGCACGCGCAGCCACGCATCGAGCTCCTCGTCGGAGAGCTGCGTGCGGTCGAGGGTCGTCTCGAACGTCGAGAGCGCCGCGCGCCGACCGTCGAGGAGCTGGCCGCGCACCATGCCACGGTACTCGGCCTCGTCGGGCTCGCTGTCTGCGTGCGCCGGCGGGAAGAGCCGGCGTAGCTCCGGGTCGTCGACGTCGCCGTCGAGCCGCGCGCGGAGCTCGGCGGCGAGCCCTGCGAGCAGCTCGCGCTCGGGATCGGGGAGCCGGAGCCTGACCTCGCCCCGCCGGGTACGGTCGACGCGGGGCCGGGCGATCACGTGTCCTTGCGCATCGTTGCCCAGAGGCCATGCGCATGGAGCCGGGAGACGTCGTGCTCGGCCTTTTCGCGCGTGCCGCTCGAGACGACGGCCTTGCCCTCGTTGTGCACCTGGAGCATGAGCGTCGTCGCGCGGGCGCGGCTGTAGCCGAACAGCTTCTGCAACACGAGCGTCACGTACGACATCAGGTTGATCGGGTCGTTCCACACGATGACGATCCACGGAACGTCCCGGTCGACCTCGTCGCGGCGAGCGGGCTCCTCGACCTCGACCTCGGCCGGCGCCGTCGTCATCGAGCTCATGGGTGGATTGTGACGGCTCCCGGGGCCGACCGCACGCCTCTCAGCCGCCGGGCCGGGGCGCCTCGAGCAGCTCCTTGAGCCGGGCGAGATCTCCCTGGATGCCCTTGCGGACCGCGCGGGACAGCACCGGCCCGGCCACGCGATAGAAGCCCGTCGCGTCGCCCAGCGTTCGGATCCGGAACCGTGTTGCCTCCCCGTCGGCGTCCTCGAACTCGTAGACGACGGTCATCGGGAACGGCGCCTTGACCGAGCGCATCTCGAGCCGGCGGCCGGGCTCGAGCGCGACGACCTCGTTCACGTACTCCATGCGCTTGCCGAGAAAGGAAGCCACCCGCGCGACCCGGGAGCCGACGCCGAGCTCGCCGTCGGTGACGAGCCGAACGTCGGTCAGCGCGCCGATCCAGCTCGTGTCGTTTCTCCAGTCGGTCGCGTAGGCGGCGACGACCTCTCGGGGTCGGTCGATGACGGTCTCCACCCGCACGTCGGTTCTCATCGACTCACCTCCTGGGAGCCAGCACGCCGCGCACCAGCGACCTCCTCGCAAGGGTACGGCCGCATCCGCGCCGTGTCGAGTGCGCCTCTTGCATGCCGGCGAACCCGACCGGCATCCCACTCCGAGGGCAAATGACAACGGTCGCGTGGACCGTGGCCGGCCGGGCGTTTGCGACACGTTTACCGGCGGACAACCGGCCCGCAACCGCTGCCGTGTCTCCTGCGTGGCGTCACCCCCGCCGGGCAATCCGGCACACACGAGGAGGAAGCAGCGATGACGATGGTCACGGAGAAGGTTCGCAACGGCGTCGACACCGAGGTCATGTTCGGGACGCTCGACGCGATCAAGGCGCAGCCCCAGCTCGCCAAGTTCCAGTTCCGTGCGACCAACCGCTGGATCGGTGGGGCGCACAACCGTACGACGATCCGGGATTTCTACGCCGCCTGCCAGGAGGACACGTCCCGCACCAAGGCGTTCGAGATCGACGCGGGAGAGCCGGCGATCCTGCTCGGAACCGACACCGGCCCCAACCCGGCCGAGTTCCTGCTCCACGCCCTGGCCGCGTGTCTGACGACCTCGCTCGTGTACGTCGCCGCCGCCCGCGGTGTTCGGCTCACACGCGTCGAGTCGACGCTCGAGGGCGACATGGACGTGCAGGGAGCGCTCGGACTGAACGACGACTACCGCAACGGGTTCGAGCGCATTCGCGTCTGGTTCCACGTTGAGGGCGACGCCCCGCCGGAGAAGCTCCGCGAGGTCGTCGCGCGGGCGCAGAAGCGCTCGGCCGTGTTCGACATCGTCACCAACGGGGCCCCTGTCTCCGTGGATGTGACCACCGACTGAGGACTGCCGGCGGCGGCCGGAACCACCGCCCGGCCGCCGCCCACGTCCAGCACCCGAGGAGATGATCCGCATGCCCTTCGACCTCCAGGCCACGACCGAGCCCGGCGCCCGCCTCGTCGCACTCGCGGAGTCGCTCGCCGCGGACTCCGCGACCCGCGCCAGCGTCCACGACCGCGAGGCCAGCTACCCGTTCGAGAGCATCGACGCGCTTCGCAGCACCGGCTACTTCGCCGCGCCGATCCCCGAGGAGCACGGCGGGCTCGGGGTCACGACCGTGCACGACGTCGTCGTCGCATCGAGCCGGCTCGCCCGCGGCGATGCCTCCGTCGCGATCGGCGTGAACATGCACCTCATGGCCGTGCTGCAGCTCGTGCGGCGCTGGCAGATGGCGGTCGCGGGCGGCAACGAACGGCGCGCCTCGGCGTTTGCGGCGTCCATGGAGGCGATCGCGGGCGACGGCACCGTCATGGCCGCCGCCATCAGTGAGCGCAACCAGGACCTCACGCGACCCGCCACGACGGCGACGCGAACCGAGACCGGCTGGCGCATCGACGGAAGCAAGCTCTTCTGCACGATGTCACCGGCCGCGACAATCCTCTACACGGCAGTCACGTTCCTCGACGACGAGGGCAACGAGCGCTACGGCTACGCGCAGATCCCGGCGGACGCGCCCGGCGTGACCGTCCACGACGACTGGGACGCCCTCGGGATGCGTGCGTCCGGGAGCAACTCGGTGAACTTCGACGGCGTCGAACTGTCGGCGTCGGCGCTGCGCGGCGGCTTCCCCGTCGGCGACCCCGTCCCGTACATGGACCGAAACCTCGCCGCGGGGCTCTTCCACGCCTCGGCCTCACTGGGGATCGCCGAGTCCGCCTTCGAGACGGCGAGAGCCGCCCTGCTGCGGCGCGGCACCGACGCCGACGACCCACGGGCGCGCATGCTCCTCGCAGAGGCATCGATCGAGCTGTACGCCTGCCGCTCCGCGCTCTCCCGCGCGGCGGCGCTCGTCGACGCCCACTACGCGGCGAACCCCACGAGCGACGGGAGCGGCGACGAGATCACCGCCGTGTTCGCCGAGGTGCAGACGGCAAAGACGTTCGTCAACGAGACGACAGCGCGGGTCGTCGACCGTGCGCTCGCCCTCTCCGGTGGCGCCGGCTACCTCAACGGCAGCGCGCTCGCGCGCGCCTACCGGGACGTCCGGGCGGGCGCGTTCATGCACCCGCTCGGCGCGAACCGTGCCTACGAGTTCGTCGGCCAGGTCGCACTGGGCATGAAGCCGGCGCTCAACTAGGACGGGACGATGAACGTCACCGAGACCCTCGTGATCGGAGCCGGACAGGCGGGCCTGGCGCCGAGCTGGCACCTCACGCGCGCCGGCCGGAACCACGTCGTCCTCGAGCGCGGGCTCGTCGGGGAGCGGTGGCGGTCCGAGCGCTGGGACTCGCTCACGCTCCTCACTCCGAACTGGCTCAACCAGCTTCCCGGTTCGAGTCGACACGACGACCAGGACGGCTATCTGAGCGGCGCAGAGTTCCTGCGCCACCTCGACGGATATGCGGCGTCGTTCCGCTCACCCGTTTGGGAGGGTGTGACCGTTCGCTCCGTCGAGCCGATTCCCGAAGGAGGGCTCCGGGTCACGACCGACGCGGGCGTGTGGGCGGCACGGAACGTCGTGAGCGTAACCGGCGACTCCGACCTGCCCCGGCGCCCTGCTGCGGCCACGGGCGTGCCTGGCTGGGTGCGCCAGCTCCACTCGAGCGAGTACCGGTCGACCGAGCGCCTTCCGCCGGGTGGCGTCCTTGTCGCGGGCGCCGGCCCGAGCGGGCAGCAGATCGCGCTCGAGCTGCGCCGGGCCGGGCGCGACGTCGTTCTCGCCGCGGGCGGGCACTCCCGGATCGTCCGGCGCTACCGCGGCAACGACATCTTTCACTGGCTCGCCGCGATCGGCGACCTGGACATGACCGTCGACATGCTGCCGGATCCAGCCGCCTCCAAGCTGACGTCGAGCCTCCCGCTGACAGGGGTGAACGGCGGCGAGCATCTCGATCTCCCGCTGCTGCATCGCGTCGGCGTGACGATCGCCGGCCGTCTCGAGGGCTTCGACGGCTCGCGGGCCATCTTCGCGGGCGATCTCGCCGAGAACGTGGCGCGGGCGGATCGGCGGATGCGTCACGTGCTCGCGAAGATCGACGATCACATCGCCGCAGGGCCGCAGGGGTGGGGCGCACCACCCGCCGAACTGATCTCGGGTGCCGCCCTCCCGCCGGGGCCGGCATCCGTCGAGCTCGCTGCCGCCGGGATCGGGACGGTGATCTGGGCGACCGGGTACCGCCGCGCGTACCCCTGGCTTCCCGGAGATGTGCTCGACGCCGACGGCGAGCTCGTCCACAGCCGCGGCGTCACCACCATGCCGGGCCTGTACGCGCTCGGCCTCCGGTTCCAGCACAAACGCAAGTCGCACTTCATCGGCGGTGTCGGCGAGGACGCCGAGTACCTCGCGCGACGGATCGTCGCATCCTCCGGCGGCTCTTCGATACGAGCGGAGCGCTTGCCAGGCCGGCGAGGGCGCAGAGTGCTCCGAATCGCGCCTGCTACCGTGCGCCCGGCAGGCCATGCACTACCGACTTCTCGGCCCACTTGAGGCGAGCGTCGACGACGAGGTGCTCCCGCTCGGCGGCGGCAAGCAGCGGGCACTGCTCGCGCGACTCCTGCTGCAGGCGAACCACGTCGTCTCGGTCGACCGCCTGGTCGACGCGCTCTGGGGTGACGAGCCGCCGGAGAGCGCGGTCAAGGCGGTTCAGATCTACGTGTCGCGGCTGCGGAAGGTACTCCCCACCGGACGGCTGGAGACCAGGGCGCCGGGCTACCTCGTGCGCGTCGAGGCGGGCGAGCTCGATCTCCAGGTGTTCGAGGACCGCCTCGCGGCCGGGCGTGAGGCGCTGTCGGACGGGCGCGCCGGCGAGGCGGCGAAGCTGCTCGGGGACGCGCTCTCCCTGTGGCGTGGCTCGGCGCTCGCGGAGTTCGAGGAGCCGTATGCGGCCCGCGAGAGCGGGCGCCTCGAGGAGCTGCGGCTGGGGTGCGTGGAGGCCCGGGTAGAGGCGGAGCTCGCGCTCGGGCGTCACGCCGAGCTCGTCGGTGAGCTGGAGTCGCTGGTGGGGCAGCACCCGCTTCGTGAGCGGCTGCGGGCGCAGCAGCTCGTCGCCTTGTACCGGAGCGGCAGGCAGGCCGATGCGCTCGCCTGCTACTCGGAGTTCCGGCGCCGCCTGGACGACGAGCTCGGGATCGAGCCCTCCCCGCAGCTGCGTGAGCTGGAGCGGCAGATCCTCCGTCAGGATCCCGCACTCGACCTGCCCGCCGCCATGGCGGTGTCACCCGGGACGAGGCGGGTCGAGCACGCCACGCGGCCGGCGGGCAGGCCCGCGTCCGCCCCTGACGAGCGCACGCCCCCTCGCCCCGGCCCGATCCTGCATGCTCGAAGCGGCGAGACGCGCATCGCCTACCAGGTGGTCGGCGACGGCCCGATCGATCTGGTGCTCGTCCACGGCTGGGTCTGCACGTTCCAGCCGGGGTGGGAGGATCCGCGGATCGCGCACTTCTACTGGCGTCTCGCCGCGATGGGGAGATTGATCCTGTTCGACAAGCGGGGCACCGGGCTCTCCGACCGTGTCTCGCCCGATCGACTCCCCGACCTCGAGACGCGGATCGACGACGTGCGGGCGGTGATGGACGCGGCCGGCTCGGACAGGGCTGTGGTGATCGGCATCTCGGAAGGCGGGCCCATGTCCGTCCTGTTCGCGGCCACTCATCCGCAGCGCACCGCCGGTCTCGTGCTCGTCGGGACGTTCGCGCGGCTCATGTGGGCACCCGACTACCCGATCGGAACGCTCGTGCAGGAGCAGGCCCGCCGGCTCTCGGCGCTCGAGGCCGACGACTGGCTCGAGCGGACGACGGCGGAGTGGCTCGGTCGAGTCGCGCCCGGTCTCGGGGCCGACGAGGAGCGAGCCGGGTGGTACCGCACGTACCTGATGCGTGGCGCGAGCCCGGCAGGCGCGCGGGCGCTTCGCCTGATGAACCAGGAGATCGACGTGCGCCACGTGCTTCCGGCGATCGGCGCCCCGACCATCGTGCTCTTCCGGTGCGGTGAGTGGTACGCGAAAGAGTCGCGATACATCGGTGAGCACATCGCGACCGCGCGGGTCGTCGAGCTGCCCGGCGAAGACCACCTGCCGTGGGAGGGCGACAGCGACCGGCTCCTCGACGAGATCGAGCGGTTCGTGGAACGCTCCGACGAGCACGTCGAACGGGACCGCGGCGTGCTGGCGACCATCCTCGCGGTCGGCGTCGTCGGCTCGACTGCAGAGGACGCCGGCACCGGTCACCGCGCGCCGCGCGAGCTCCCTGATGCTCTCCGCGGCTCGCTGCGAAGCCATCTCGTGCGATTCCGTGGCCGGGCCGTGGATCGCGCCGGAGTGGGCATGCTCGCCGCCTTCGACGGGCCCGCGCGGGCCATCCGCTGCGCGGTCGCGATCGCGGAAGCCGCACGATCGCTCGGAATCGACGTCCGGGCAGGGCTCCACACCGGCGAGGTCGAGCTCGACGGTGACCACGCCCATGGCCTCGCGGTCGGCATCGCCGAGCGAATCGCCGCGAGCGGACGGCCCGGGGAGGTGCTCGTCTCTCACACGGTCAGGGATCTGGTCGCGGGCTCCGGGATCGCGTTCGACGCACGCGGGCCGCTCGAGCTCGCCGGGACCCCCGGCGAGTGGCGCGTGTACAAGGTGCAGGACGGATCTGCGGGGAGCTGAGCCCGGCGTCACCGGCTCCGCGGAGGTGCCTGGTGTACCGTGCAGACCAGGGCATGCTGTACCGACTGCTCGGCCCACTCGAGACGCGCGTCGACGGCGAGGCCCTCCCTCTCGGCGGGGGAAAGCAGCGGGCCGTGCTCGCGACCCTGCTCCTGAGCCCGAACCGGGTCGTCCCGATCGACCGCCTCGTCGACGGGCTCTGGGGCGCCGAGCCTCCCGAGACCGCGGTCAAGGCCGTGCAGATCTACGTCTCGCGACTGCGCAAGGTGCTGCCGCAGGGGCGGCTCGAGACGCGCCCGCCGGGCTATCTGATCTCGGTCGAGCCCGGCGAGCTCGACCTCGAGCGCTTCGAGGAGCTGCTCTCCTCCGGGCGCGCCGAGCTCGCTACCGGCCGCGCCGAGGAGGCAGGGAGGACGCTCCGCGAGGCTCTCGAGCTCTGGCGCGGTGACGCGCTCGCCGAGTTCGAGGAACCGTTCGCCGCGATCGAGGCGGCGCGGCTGGAGGAGCTGCGGCTGGCCTGTCTGGAGGAGCGGATCGAGGCCGACCTCGCCCTCGGCCACCATGCCCAGCTCGTCGGCGAGCTCGAGGCGTTCGTCTCCCGCCACCCGCTGCGGGAACGGATCCGCCGCCAGCAGCTGCTCGCCCTGTACCGCAGCGGCCGACAGGCCGAGGCCCTGGCCGCGTACTCGGAGTTCCGCCGCCGGCTCGACGAGGAGCTTGGTATCGAACCGTCGCAGCAGCTCCGGGAGCTCGAGCGGCGCATCCTCCAGCAGGATCCCGGCCTCGCGCCCACCGGACGGACGACGCCGCCGGCGGTCGCCGATCGGGTCTCGCTCTCGCCTCTCGTGCGGGTCGCGTCGCCGCAGGCCGTGGTGGGCCGCGAACGCGACCTGGCTCACCTACGGCGCCTGTTCGGTGAGGCGATGGGTGCGATGCGGCGGATCGTCTTCGTCACCGGCGAGGCCGGTATCGGCAAGACGACGCTCGCCGAGGCATTCCTCGTTGAGGCCGCAGCCTCCCCGGAGGTGCTCTTCGCGCGCGGTCAGTGCATCGAGCATCGCGGAGCCGGCGAGCCCTACCTCCCGTTTCTGGAGGCACTCGGCCGCCTCGGGGGGCAGGTTCCCGACGGTGGGCTCGTCGAGCTGCTCTCGCGCCGGGCGCCCACCTGGCTCGCACAGCTGCCCGCGCTGGTGGACCCCGACAAGCTCGCCGCGCTCCAGCCGAGGCTCGTGGGCACGACGCACGAGCGGATGCTGCGGGAGATGGTGGAGGCACTCGACGAGCTGACCGGGACGCGTCCGCTCGTGCTCGTGCTCGAGGACCTGCACTGGACCGACTACTCCACCGTCGACCTGATCGGCGCCCTGGCGCGGCGTCGCGAGCCGGCGCGGCTGCTCGTGATCGGAACGCTCCGGCCGCCGAGCCGGCTGGACGCTGGGCACCCGCTCCACGGGATCGTTCAGAGCCTGCGCATACGCGGCCTCGCCACCGAGCTGGGGTTGGGCGGGATCGGCGAGGACGGCGTCCGCGAGTACCTCGAACAGCGGTTTCCCGAGGGTGAGCTGCCGCGTGAGCTCGCGTCCCTCCTCTCAGAGCTGACGGGCGGGAGCCCACTGTTCGTCGAGACGGTCCGACGCCTGGATCGCCGAGGGCGTGCTCCGGCAGGGCGAGAGCGGCTGGCTGCTCGGGGCCGGCCTGGAGGAGATCGCGGGCTCGGTCCCGGAAAACCTCCGGCAGTTGATCGAGCACCGCGCGCTCGAGCTCGAGCCGGGCGATCGGGAGTTGCTGCAGGCCGCGAGCGTGGCGGGCCAGGAGTTCGCGACCGCTGCCGTCGCGGCCGCCTCGGGCCGGGGCGAGGAGGACGTGGAAGAGCGGTGCCGGGGCCTCGCGAATGTGCGGGCCTTCATCGAGCCGCGTGGGGAGGAGGAGTGGCCTGACCGGACGCTCTCGGGCCGGTTCGGCTTCACCCACGACCTCGTCCGCGATGTCCTGTACGGCCAGCTCGCTCCGGCACGGCGCGCACGCCTTCACGCCCTGGTCGGCACGCGGCTGGATGAGGCATACGGTGCTCGTACGGGTGAGATCGCGACGCAGCTCGCCTCCCACTTCGTTCGCGCGCGAGATGCGGAGCGGGCCGCCCGGGATCCAAGGGATTTCCGGGACGGAGCACTAGCCTCCTCTGGGACAGCCCGGGCAGCGCAGCCGGAGTATCGCGAGGGCCACGGCGACTCCCAGGAGCGCGATCCCGAGCGTGACGACGAATCCCGAGCGTACGCCGGCGGCGACGAGGCCGGCCGACTCGCTTGCGAGCGCGCCGTGGACGTCGAGCGATGCCGCGGTCGAGACCGCTGCGACGCCGATCGCTCCGCCGATCCACTGCGAGCTGCTCAGCAGACCCGAGACGAGTCCCGCCTCGTCCGCGCGGACTCCTGCGTTCGCGATCAGGGAGACGGAGAGGAACATGAGCGGGATGCCGAGGCCGAGCAAGAGCAGCCCTGGCAAGAGGTCGGTCGTGTAAGAGTCGCCAGGAGAGAGGCGCGTGAACCAGCCGACGCCGAGCGCCATCGCGAGCATCCCGACCGTGAGGAGTAGTCTCGGGCCGACGTGACCGACGAGGCGGACGCCCAGCTGGGCCCAGAGGATCGACGTCCCGCGAATCGCCAGGAGCCCGAGTCCGGTCTCCACGGCGCCGAAGCCGAGCACCTCCTGCATCGCGATGCTCAGCAGCAGGAGCGTCGCAAGCATCATCGCTCCCTGGACGAAGCCGGCGACGTTCGCAGCCCGGCGGTGGGCCGCGGCGAGCGCGGCCGACGGGACGAGCGGGTCCGGTGTGGTCGTCTGCCGGCGGACGAAGAGGAGGAGCAGCGTTGTGCCGATCGCAGCCGTCGCGAGCGTGTGGCCCGAGATCCATCCGGCCGTCGGGCCGTTGCTCAATCCATAGACGAAGCTGAGAAGCGCGCCCGTGACGAGTGCTGCGCCCACCACGTCGACGTGGGCCGAGCGCTCGGCGCGGTGCTCGCGAAGGAGTGCACGTGAGGCGACCGCGACGATCGCGGCGACGGGGAGGTTGAGGAGGAAGATCCAGTGCCAGCCGACGAGCTCGGCAAGGACACCGCCGAGCACCATGCCCACCATCGCCGCGGCCGCTCCTGTCGATCCCCAGAGACCGATCGCCCTCGTCCGCGGGGGCCCTTCCGGTACCGACGTAGCCAGCATTGCGAACGCCGTCGGCGAGAGGAGCGCGGCGCCGAGTCCCTGGATCGAGCGCGCGACGATCAGCACCTCCGGGCTCCAGGCGAGCCCGCAGACGAGGGACGATGCGCTGAACAGCGCGAGCCCGGCGAGAAAGACCCGGCGGCGGCCGAGCAGATCCCCGGCGCGGCCGCCGACGAGGAGGAATCCGCCGAAGAACACGGCATAGGCGCTGATCACCCACGGCAGCCCGCGCGGTCCGAGACCGAGATCGGCGCCGATCGCGGGCAGCGCCACGTTCACGATCGTGACGTCGAGGACGACGATGAACTGGACGAGGTACAGGGCCGCGAAGCGCAGCCGGCCATGCGCGGTCGCTTGCGGGAGGGCTGTGCGCACCCGGCTCACCCCACGACGCGTACCGGGGGAAACCGGATCGTCCAGTGACTCTGTGGGAAGCTGTCCCGGGGCGGGGCGGCCACTCCCCAGCTGCGCGGGTCACGCGGGCCCGTTACGCGATCAGGAAGCCGATACCCTCCGGGGCCGTATCGGCGGACACCGATCACCCGGCCGTGGCCGCTTGTGGCTGCTCGTTGCACGATGTGAGGCACGGTCATGCTCCTTCCGTCCGTCGTGGTCGGATTGAGCAAACAGGCACGGGGTCGACGCCGGGTAGCCGGCCGGTAAACGCTGGGTAGCAGCCGGCGCGGCGCGCCTGATTCAGGCGCGAAGCGGGTCGATCAGGACGCCCGGGTTCATGATCCCGGCCGGATCGAGCTCGGCCTTCGCCGCCCGGAAGCGCGGTCGCGAAGAGCTCGGGTCGCTCCCGGTCGTACCAGGGGCGGTGGTCGCGTCCGACGGCGTGGTGGTGGGTGATCGTGCCGCCGTGGGTCACGATCACCTCGGCGGCGGCGGCCTTGATCTCGTCCCACTGCTCGAGCTCGGAGCCCGCTCGTCCGGGTGCGTAGACGGAGTAGTAGGGGGCGGGGCCGTCGGGATAGACGTACGCCAACCGACACGAGACGAGCCCGCCGCCGCAGATCTCCGTCAGCGCCGAGCGTGTCGCGTCGAGCACCGCGGCATGGAAGGCGGAGAAGCGGTCCCAGGTGATCGCCGTCTCGAACGTCTCGTGAACCAGACCGAGCGAGATCATCGCGTCTCGAACGTGCGGCCCGCGCAGGAACGCGTTTCGCCACCGCGCGGCGGCATCGGCGTCGGCCGCGTCCGAAACGTGCCCACCGTGCGCGCGGCAGAGCTCGAGCGCGCGGGCGAGCCACGGCTCGAGCGGGTGATCCGCGGACTCGAACCCGAGCACGAGGATCGACACCGATCCGTCCCCGCTCCCTGAGAGGAGGGCCTCGTCGTGATCGAGCAGCCGGCAGTTGCTCGGCCAGAGGCCCGACTGGGCGACGGCCCGGGCCGCCTCGACCGCGTCCTCGAAGGCAGCGAACTCGACCGAGGCACCGGCGCGGAACGTCGGCCGGTCCTGAAGGCGCATCCATGCCTCGGTGATCACGCCGAGCGTTCCCTCGGAGCCGGTGATGAGCCGGTCGGGTGACGGCCCTGCGCCCGAGCCCGGGAGCCGCCGGGTCTCCATCACGCCCTTCGGCGTGACGACGCGCAACCCCTGGACGAACTCGTCGATATGGGTGAGGAGCGTCGCGAAGTGCCCGCCGGAGCGGGTGGCGATCCACCCGCCGAGGCTCGAATACTCGAACGCCTGCGGGAAGTGGCGCAACGTGTATCCGTGCGGTCTCAGCTGATCCTCGAGCGACGGGCCGAGCACGCCGCCCTGGATGCGGGCGGAGCGTGATGCGCGGTCGATCTCGAGCACGCGGTCGAGCCGGCCGAGATCGACGCTCACCGTGCCCGGGAAGCCGGGCCCCACCGCGGGCTCGACGCCGCCGACGACGCTCGAGCCGCCGCCGAACGGGATCGCGGCGACGCCTGCTTCGGAGCACCAGTCGAGGACGGATTCCACGTCCCCCTCGTCCCGCGGGAAGCACACGACGTCCGGGGGGTGGGGATACGAGCGGCGAAACGCCCGCACGAGGTCGCGGTAGGAGCGCCCGTAACTGTGCAGCGCCCGCTCGTGGGGATCCGTCGTGCAGATGGCCTCGAGGGACGTCGGCGGGGTGATACGGGGCTCGGGGAGCTCGAGCTCGGAGAGCTGCGGAGGTGCCGCGATGGTCAGGTCTCCGAGGCCGAACCGTCCGGCGAAGGCCCGTCCGAGCTCCTCCACCTCGGCCCGTGCGAGCCCCTCGCCCTCGAGCCCCCAGCCCCAGAACTTCCGCCTCGGCGCCTGCTCGCCCCGTGCCACGCCGTGACCCTACCCGGACGCAGGTTCTCTAGGCTGCGATCCTCTCATCGCCAGCGGCGCGGCGCACCTCGCGCCGCTCGTACCGGCTCCGCCGCTCCTCGGCGGCCGCGCGGCGAAGGAGCACACGCTGCTCGACGGCGCGCAGACGGGCGAGCTCCCGGCTCGCCCCCGCGCGACGGAACATGGCCCCGGCCGCCTCGCAGACCACTAGGGCGAGGCAGGCGGCGAGCAGGGAAGCGGCGAGGGTCAGAAGGTTGTCGCCCGCAAGCGCCTTCACGACCAGCGCCGTCTCGATCGCCGCGGCGCCGACGAGGAGGGGCGGCCGTGGGATGCCGGGCATCACGGCAACGGCGAGCACGCTCAGCCCGAGGGCGAGCAGGAGGGCCATGCCGCAAACGGTAGGACCGGCGTCGGACGGACGCCGGCCGGTTCCGGGATGTCAGGCGGCGAGCCGGCGCCGCCGTTCGCGCTCCTGGCGGCGTAGCTCACGATCCTCGTCGCTGGGTGGGTTGCCCGTCTCCCCCGTACACGGTCCCGCTCGGGTCGCGCGTCCTGCGCCGGCGTACTCAGCAGGCTGAAGGTCGCGATGATCTCGCGGACCAGCAGGCCGGCGAGGGCGCCCGCGACCGCGGCACCGACGACGAGCGCAGGCTCGCCCGTCAGGGCCCTGACGACGAGGGCCAGCTCCACGGAGAGGACAACGATCGGGACGGTCCAGCGGACCCGTCGCGGGACGAGCGGCAGCGCGATCCCGCCCAGGACGAGCACGAGCAGGGGTGCCATGAGAAGCACGCTAGGACCTCGATCGGACAGACCGGACCGCGCTCGCCCACGTGGAGTAGCGTCCGGACGTGCTCACGCGGGATCCCCTGCTTGCCGGCCGTGATGGGCGCCTGCTGCTCCTCAGCCAGGCGCTGAGCTTCACAGCGCACGGCATCTCGGCCGTCGCGCTTCCGTGGATCGTGCTCGACTCGGGCGGTTCGAGCACCGCAGCGGGGCTGGTCTTCACCTTCACCGTCCTCCCGTACGTCGTGTTCGGGCTGGCGGCCGGAGTCGTCGGGGACCGCGTCCCGCCGAGAACGGTGATGTGGGTCACGCATGCGTTGCAGGCCCTCGTCGCGATCACCGTTCCCGCCTGGACGATCAGCGGCACGCCGCCGATCGTGCTCGTTCTCGCGGCCGGGTTCCTCATCGGGGCCGGGCGCGCGTTCTCCGATGCGGCGGTGTTCGCGCTGCTGCCGCCGATCGCGGGGATGGCCCGCCTGACCCACGCGCAGGCGACGCTCGGTGCTGCCTGGAGCGTCGGCATGCTCGCCGGGCCGGCGCTCGGAGGCGTGCTCGTCGCCGCGATCGGTCCGGCACGGGCCCTCGTCGTCGAGGCGGCCTGCCTCGCGGTTGCCGCGCTGGTGATCAGGCTGCTCCGGGTCGGGGTGGACCGCCAGGCGACCGTCCGTCGCAGCACGCCCGCCGTCGTCCGGGCGGGCCTCGACGCGATCTTCGGCGACGAGCTCCTGCGCAGGTTGACCGTGTTTGCGGTGGCCTGGGTGCTCGTCGCCGCCGGCGCGTGGGGTCTCATCGTTCCGCTGCTCCGCGAGGAGGTCGGCCTCAGCTCCGGCCAGGTCGGCGTCGTCCTCGCCGCCGGCGGGTTTGCCGGGATCCTGGCTTCGCCCGTCGTCGGCTTCCTCACCGGGCGCATGGGCGGCGTGAGGATCATCATGATCGGGCTCCCCGTGGTCGCCGTGTCGACGGCCGCCTGCGGCGTCGCTCCGGGGTTCGCGCTCGCCGTGGTGAGCGTGTTCGTGTTCTATCTCTCCGATTCGGTGATCACTGCCGCGTTCATCGGCGAGCGCCAGCGGCGTGCGCCGATCGAGCTGCAGGCGACGGTCGGAATCTTCGGCCGCATGATCGTCATGACCGCGGTCACGGTGGGCTCCGCCGCCGCGAGCGGGATCGCCGGCGCAGTCGATCTCAGCACCCTCTACGTGGGCATGGGCACGATCGTGCTCGTGATCGGGGCGGTCATGGGCCCCGGAGTCGTGCGGAGCGCCAGGCGAGTCGCCCTCAGTCCGGGCTGATCGCCGGCAGGGTATGAACTCGTTTCAGACTGAAGCCTTGTGCCGGAGCGGCATCCTGAAACGAGTTATGTGCCCCACCCCGCCGTCATGCTCCGCGCCCGAGGAACCTGGCTTACCAGGTGGGTGCCCTGCCGGACGGCGCCACGGAGACGACTGCCGGACGCGGGCTCCCTCGTGTTGTCTGTTGGTTCAACATGAGTGCGCGGAGCAGCGCACGGGGTCGAGCACCGGACCAGCGTAGCGGCTGGACGCGACCTGCGGATGGGGCGGCCGCCGGGCGGCTTTCCCGGGGAAGCGGCGCTATAGTGCCGTCCTCTCGAGTGGAGGGCTGACCGATGACCTACTCTCCGGCGCTCGTCGCGGCGAGCACGGCGATCTCGGAAGGAAGCGGGAAGGACATGGCCCGCCTCTGGACGGACGTCCTCGCCGAGATCCCGCTGTTCGCGGGGGTCCCGAAGCGTCACGTCAGGAAGATTGCCGGGCTCGGCCGCCAGGCGCGGTTCCACCCCGGCTCGAGCATCGTCCGCAAGGGGACGCCGGGCGACGACTTCTTCGTGATCATCGACGGCGAGGCGTCGGTGCACCGCTCGCGCGACCTGCCGCCGATCCCGATCGGTCCCGGTGCGTACTTCGGGGAGATGTCGCTCATCGACGGCTCGGAGCGTTCGGCGAGCGTCCTCGCCGACACGGAGATGCTGTGCCTGCGCCTGTCGCGGGTGCCGTTCGGGAAGATGCTGAAGAGCGAGCCCGAGATCGCGATCGCGATGCTCCGTGAGTTCGCAGGGCGCATCCGGCGTCTCCAGGAGGAGCGCGCCGCGACGCTCTGAGCGGCGACGGGCACCACGCCCGTCCTGTACGGTCAGGCCATGGACGTGCTGCTCGTGGCCGACGAGGGCTTCGTCCGGACGCTCACCCTGAACCGGCCGGAGTCGCGCAACGCGCTCAACCTCGCGCTCCTCGAGTCGCTCCGCGTTGCCGTCGCCGACGCCGTCGCCGACCCCGGCGTGCGCTGCCTCGCGATCACGGGAGCGGGCAAGGGGTTCTGCGCGGGTGCCGACGTCAAGGACTGGGCCGAGCAGGGACCGCAGGGTGACGACGATCCCTGGGTCGCACAGGCGCACGGGCTCGCCGTCGAGCTCGCGCAGGCGCCGCTACCGACGGTCGCCCTGCTGAACGGCGCGGCGGTGGGCGCAGGGCTCGACCTCGCGCTCGCTTGTGACTTCCGGATCGCGGCCGAGAGCGCGCGCTTCGCCTGCGCCTACACGTGGCTGGCGTACCCGCCAGACGTCGGTGGCACGTGGCTCCTGCCGCGACTCGTCGGGATCGAGCAGGCGAAGCGGTTCGTCTACACGGGTGAGTTCTGGGACGCGGCGACGGCCCGGGACCGGGGGCTCGTCGGCGAGGTCGTGCCGCCGGACGAGCTCGCCGCTCGCGGTGCGCAGGTGGCCCGGGAGCTGGCGGCAGGGCCCACGATCGCGATCGGCCACGCGAAGCTGTTGCTCGACGATTCGCATCGGAGGACCCTCGCGGCGCAGCTCGAGGCCGAGCGCGTGGCCGGTGAGATCTGCGCGGCCACCGAGGATCATCGCGAGGCGCTCGCCGCCGCGGCGGAGCGGCGCGAGCCGGTCTTCCACGGCCGGTGAGCCCTGGGCCCGAGCGCCTCCGGCGCCTGCTGCGACCCCAGACGGTGGCATTCGTCGGCGGCGAGGTCGCCCGCTCGGCGCGTGCGGCATGCGACGAGGCCGGGTTTGCCGGCCCGGTGTGGGAGGTCCATCCCTCGCGGCAGGGCGCATTCCCGTCGGTGGCCGACCTGCCGGAGGCCCCCGACGCGGTCTTCGTCGGCGTGAACGCCCGGGCCACCGTGGACGTCGTGCGGACGCTCGCTGGGATGGGGGCAGGCGGTGCGGCGTGCTACGCGGCCGGCTTCTCCGAGGCCGGCACGGCCGAGGGCGAGGCGCTCGAGGCCGAGCTCCGGCAGGCGGCGGGGGCGATGCCCGTGCTCGGGCCGAACTGCTACGGAGTGATCGACGCCATGGCCGGCGTGAGCGTCTGGCCCGTGCCGTGGCAGCTTCCACGCGTCGAGCGCGGGGTCGCGATCGTTCTCCAGAGCGGCAACCTCGGGATCAACGTGACGATGAGCCAGCGATCGCTACCGATCGCTTTCGTGGCGAGCGTGGGCAACCAGGCGGCGCTCGAGATCGCCGAGGTCGTCGACGCGTATCTCGAGCAGGAGGAGGTGACCGGGATCGGCATCTACCTCGAGGGGCTGCGCGACGTGCCGCGCTTCGCCGCGGCCGCGGCGAGCGCGCTCGAGCGTGGAGTGCCGCTCGCCGTCTGCAAGGCGGGCCGCTCCGCGCTCGGGCAGGAGCTCGCGTTCACGCACACCGCGTCGCTCGCCGGCTCGGACGAGCTCTACGAGGAGCTCTTCTCCCGGTACGGGGTCGCGCGGGCGGCGACGGTTCCCGAGCTCCTCGAGACGCTCAAGGCGCTCACGATCGTCGGGCCGCTCCGCGGCCCCCGGTGCTTCGCCTTCACCTGCTCCGGCGCGGAGTCGGCACTCGTCGCGGACGCCGCAGCGTCGGCGGGCCTCGACCTTCCGCAGCCGTCCGCGGCGGTCCGGGCCGCCCTCGGCGAGGCGCTCCCGGAGTTTGCTCTGGTCGGCAATCCGCTCGACTACAACTCAGCACTCTGGGGGCAGGAGGAGCCCCTTCGCCGCGTCTTTACGACGGCGCTGCGCGACCCGGCGGACGCGGCCCTGCTCGTGATCGACTACCCGCTTCCCGGCGTGCCGTACGAGACCGACGTCGACAGCGCGATCCGTGCGCTCCGGGACGCGACACTCGACGCCGGTATCCCCGCCGCCGTCGCGAGCGTCCTCCCCGAGTCCTTCCCGCAGCGTGCCCGCGACGAGGCGTTGACGGCGGGCCTCTGCCCGCTCCAGGGGCTCGACGAGGCGCTGGGCGCGCTGGGCGCCTGCGGGAGGCTCGGCGCGCGCCTCACAGCCGGTCGTCCTCCCGTCTACCCAGCCGTGACCGAGGCGGCGGCCGGCGCCGTCTCGCTCGACGAGCGCGCCGCCAAGGAGGTTCTCGCGGCCGCGGGCGTCTCGATCCCGGCCGGACGACTCGTGTCGCCGCACGAGGCGGGGGCGGCCGCCGCCGCACTCGGTTTCCCCGTGGTCGCGAAGCTGGCAAGCCCGGATCTCCCACACAAGGCGGTCGCGGGCGCCGTCTCGCTCGGCCTCAGCAGCGGGGAGGAGGTCGATGCCGCCGTCGGCGAGATGCTCGCTCGGCACTCAGGCCTGTCGCTGTCCGGTGTAATCGTGGAGCGGATGGTGGAGGAGGCGGTGTGCGAGCTGCTGGTCGGCTCCCGCCACGATCCGGCGTTCGGGCATGTGCTCGTCGTGGGCAGCGGAGGCGTGCTGGTGGAGCTCGTCGCGGACACCGTGGCACTGCTGCCACCCGTCGAGCGGGGCGAGGTCGAGGCGGCGTTCCGCCGGCTTCGTATCTGGCCGAGACTCGCCGTCGCGGACATCTCCGCTGCGGTCGGCGCCGTGCTCGCGATCGCCGGGCTGCTCGAGCGGGAGGGGAGCCGCATCCTCGAGCTCGAGGTGAACCCGCTCCTCGTTCTCCGGCGGGGGGCGGTCGCGGTCGACGCGCTCTGCCGCGCTGTGCCCACCGCGCGGTGAGTTCTTACGCCACGCCGCCAGCTACCAGTCGGCGTCGGTGTAGAAGGCGGCGGCGAGCTCTCCCGCCTCCTCCCGGACCCGGGCGATCTCGTCCCCGGTGAGGACCGCGCTCCAGTTGCCGAGGCTCTCGCTGCTCGCGAGCCTGACCGAGTGTGCCCGCTCGAGCGCCGCGGGATTCGTGTCGGCGCTGTGTGCCTCGATCTGGCGCCGGGCGCCTGTCGTCAGCTCGAGCCCGAGCCTGCGGTAGAGGTCGGCGTACTCGCCGAGCGGGTCGCGCGCGAGATCCTCGTGCCGGCGGAAGAGCCAGGCAGGCCTGCGGCCACGGTAGAGCAGCACGGTGTGATGGACGAGCCGCCAGAGCAGGATCGCCTCGCCGACGGCGTCGTCCTCACCCGCGGCCGCGCGCTCGATCTCGGCCTCGAAGGGACGCAGGTAGGCGTCCATCAGCAGCGGCTGGTCGAGGAAGGACTGGAACCGATGCCGCCACCCGAGGCGCTTGAAGCTCGCCACGAACCCCGCCGGGTGGCGCACGAGCGCGACGACATCCATGCCGAACGTATCGGCGAGCCACTCGGCCGAGAAGAACGCGATCGGGTCCTTCACGAGCGGCCGGCCGTGACGCAGCCTCGCACGGGTGAGACGGACCTCGTCCCTGGCGATCCGGGCGACGTCCCGGGGGGTTTGCACGGCCCGCACCGCGGCGCCGAGATGGTAGTGGAAGGCGAGGGTGCGCTCGAGCGCGGGACGGTACGCCGCCTCGTTCTCGGCGCAGACGTACACGAGGTGGCGATCGAAGACGCCGCCGGCGTAGCCGGCCGGCATGTGGGGGTTGAAGGGCTCGTGCAGGTAGTCGACACCGGGAGCGAGCGCGAGCATCCGTCCGACCCACGTCGTTCCCGAGCGAGGCCCGCCGGTGACGAGGATCGGCCCATCGCCGGGCTCGCTTGCGATCGGCGTCGCCGGGTTCACGTGATCACGGGCCACGGGCGGGGCATCGACGAGCGTGAGGATAGCCACGGGCCCGCGCCGCACCGTTCGCGGAGTACGCTGCGCCCGATGTCCCAGCCCGTCTCGCGCGTCGAGCTGAGCCCGGTCGGCTTCCTGCGTCGAGCGGCGTCACTGTTCCCGGAGCGTGTGGCCGTGGTCTCTGGGCCTCGCCGGTTGACGTACGCGGAGCTCGAAGGCCGCGCATGCCGACTCGCTTCGGCCCTGCGTCTGCGAGGGCTCACGCCGGGCGAGCGGGTCGCGGTCGTGGCGCCGAACGGCCCGATGCCGCTGGAGGCGCACTTCGGCGTCCCCGGCGCGCGTTGCGTCCTGGTCGCCGTGAACGGTCGACTCACGCCCGGCGAGATCGCGGCGATCGTGGCCGACGCGGATGCGCGCCTGCTCCTGCTCGACCGCGAGCTCGAGCACGTGGCCGCCGACATCCCCGCGAAGGTCGAGGTCGTGCTCGTCGACGGCGGCGGCGGCGACGACCCGTACGAGCAGCTGCTCGCGACCGGATCGGGCGACATGCCGCTCGAGCCCCCCGGCTCCGAGGACGACGCGATCGCCCTCTCCTACACCTCTGGGACCACGGGCCGGCCGAAGGGCGCGGTCTACACGCACCGGGGTGCCTACCTGATGGCGCTCGCCGACGTGATCGACACCGGGATGGGCTACGAGACGTCGTACCTGTGGACGCTTCCGATGTTCCACTGCAACGGCTGGTGCTTCCCCTGGGCCGTCACGGCCGTGGCCGGACGCCACGTCTGTCTCCGGCGGCCCGACCCGGCCCTCGTTTGGGAGTTGCTCGAAGCCGAGGAGATCACCCACTACTGCTGCGCGCCGACCGTCCAGATCGGGATCCTCGCCCATCCGGCGGCGCACAGGCTCTCGCGCCGGGTGCGGGTTGCGATGGGAGGCGCGCCACCTTCGCCCACGCTCATCGAGCGAATGGACGAGCTCGGGTTCGCGCCGCATCACCTGTACGGGCTGACCGAGACGTACGGGCCGCACTCGAGCTGCGTGTGGCACGCCGAATGGGACGACCTGCCGTTCGCCGAGCGCGCCCGCCTGCGCTCCCGCCAGGGTCAGGTCCACGTCGTGCCCGACGAGTTGCGCGTCGTCGACCTCGACCTGAGAGACGTGCCGGCCGACGGGCAGACGATGGGGGAGGTGGTGGTGCGTGGCAACACGGTGATGCAGGGCTACTTCGGCCAGCCGGAGCGCACAGCCGAGGCGTTTCAGGGCGGCTGGTTTCACTCCGGCGACCTCGCGGTCGTGCACCCCGGCGGCTACGTGGAGCTTCGCGACCGGGCCAAGGACATCATCATCTCGGGCGGTGAGAACATCTCGACGATCGAGGTCGAGCAGGCGATCGTGCGGCACCCGGCCGTGCTCGAGTGTGCGGTCGTCGCCGTCCCGCACCCGACCTGGGGCGAGCGTCCCAAGGCGTTCGTGGCGCTCAGGCCCGGCGCCGTTCTCTCCGAGCCGGAGCTGATCGGCTTCCTCCGCGAGCGGCTGGCGCACTTCAAGTGCCCGGACACGATCGAGTTCGGCGAGCTGCCGAAGACCTCGACCGGGAAGGTGCAGAAATTCGTGCTGCGCGAGCGCGAGTGGGCCGGGCTCGACCGGCGCGTGAACTAGATGGTCGACTCGCCGCGACTCAGTCGTCGGCCTTGTTGTAGTCCCACGTGAGCCAGTCCTGCGGCGTGATCGTGACGATCGTGCGGCCCTCGGCCATGATCGGCTCCGTGTACTGCTCCGCGTCGGCCTGCCCGAGGGATTTCTCGAGCACGGCGTGCGTGACCGACCGGATGAGCTCCTCGTCCCGCGACAGCTCCGCGTGGCCCCTGCACATGATCGCCCACGCGCCGGCAGCGAGACCCTGTTCGAGTCGCGGGTCCTGGTCGACGAGGATGGAGACCCGCTGGTCGCGTGCCAGATTTTTCAGGTGCACGCGGCCGGCGCCGAGCGTCAGCCGAAAGCGCTCGCCGTCCCAGACGAACCAGATCGGCGTGAGGTGGATCATCCCGTCCTCGCGATAGGAGGCCAGCCGGGCGAGCGCGGTGGATGCCAGGCGCGCGTCGACCTCCTGCGGCGTGAGCGCGTTCTCGGGAGTCGCGGTCGACTTCGAGCTCATGGTTCCCTCCAGGTCGCGATGCCGGAGCGAACTCTAGCGACGGAGGGCTACGTCGCCAGCAGGCGGGCGATCACCGCCGCGCAGTCGAGCTCGCCGTCGCCCCGTGCGATGAGCCCGTCGAAGATGGCGTGCGCGCTGCGGGCGTGCGGAAGGTCGAGGTGAAGCGCGGCCGCGAGCTCGAGCGCCATGCCGAGATCCTTGCGCATCGTGCGCACCTTGCCCCCCGGGACGAAGTTCCTCTCGATCATTCGTGCGCCCTGCTCCTGGAGGATTCGCGAGTCCGCCCAGCCTCCTCGGAGGGCGCGCTGGACGAGGCGGGGGTCGAGGCCGGCCGCCTCGGCGATCGCGAGTCCCTCGGCGACCGCCTCGAGCGCAAGCCCGACGATGACCTGGTTGACGACCTTCGCGGTGTGCCCGGCACCCGGGCCCCCGACGTGGACGACGCTGTCACCGAGCGTCTCGAGGATCGGACGAGCGCGCGCGACGTCGGGGTCGGTGCCACCGGCCATGATCGCCAGCCGGCCGCTCTCTGCTCCCAGCGCACCGCCGGACACGGGCGCGTCCACCCACCCGACCCCTCGCGCTCGGAGCGCCTCCGCGCGTTCCGCCGTGTCGACGGGACTCGAGCTCCCCATGTCGAGGACGAGCTGCCCGCCGCGCAGCTCGGGGTCGAGCCGGGCGAGCACCTCCCCGACAGCGGCCGAGTCGGAGAGCATCAGCAGCAGGACGTCCGCGCGACCGGCCTCGGCCAGCTCAGCCGAGAGCGGGATGCCGCTCACGTGCTCCGCGTCGAGCGGGCTCCGGTTCCAACCGGTCACCGACATGCCGGCGGCGACCAGGTTCCGCGCCATCGGGCGCCCCATCAGACCGAGGCCGATCACAGCGATGGTCTCGCCGGCGCTCACGACCCGGCGACTCTAACTAACGTTCGGCGCGTCAACCAGCCAGGGAGGAAGACGATCAGATGGAACGGCATGCGATCCAGCCCGACGACCTCGCCGTGCCCAAGGCCCCGTACTCGCCGGTCGTCGTCTCGGGCGACCTCGTGTACACGGCGGGCCAGGTCGGCATGGACGGGAGCGGCAATCTCGTCTCCGACGACGTGGGCGAGCAGACCCACCAGACGTTGCGCAACATGGGCAAGTGCCTCGCGGCGGCCGGGTGTGGCTTCACCGACGTGATCAAGGTCAACGCGTACCTCGCCGACCTCGCCGACGTCCCCCTCTACAACGAGATCTACACGGAGTACTTCTCCGAGCCGTACCCGGCGCGGACGACGATTCAGGCCGGGCTGATCGGCTTCAAGGTCGAGATCGAGGCGATCGCCCGGAAGCCCTGAGCCGGGCGCACGGGCAAGGGGCTTCCAGGCGTGTCGAGGTCGCGAGGCCGGGGAACTTGTCGTGTCGGTGCCAGGCACGTGCCAGGCACCGGGGGGAACTTCGCGTCGGCTTCGTCACAGTTCGCGACGAATTCGGCAGGATCAGAGGCCGAGGTCGCCCGCGATCTCGGCCAGGTGCGGGTAGGTCTCCCAGTCGCCCGTGCCGAGGAGCGCACGGGCGGCGATCAGGTTGCCCGCCCTGGCGCGGTCGGCGGGTGCCCAGCCGCGGAGAAGCCCGAGCACGTAACCGGCGTCGAAGCCGTCCCCCGCCCCGATCTCGTCGATCACCTGCTCGACGCGTGCCGGAGCAACCACGACCATCGAGCCCTCCTCCCAGACCACCGCGCCGCGAGCGTCGACCCGCACGACGACCTCGCCGGCTCCGGCGCGAAGCGCCGACTCGCGCAATTCCTCGAGCGTGCCCGTCTCGAAGAGGAGCTTGCCCTCGGCCTCTCCGCAGAGGTAGTGGTCGACGTGCGGCAGGACCTCGCGCTGCCGGGCAGCCGCATCGCGGGGGGAGGCCCAGAGGGCCGGCCGGTAGTTCGGATCGAAGGTGACCACGAGACCCCTGCGCTTCGCCTCCTCGGCCGCCTTGACGACCGTCCGGTGCGCGCCGTCGGACAGTGCCGACGTGATCCCGGTCAGGTGCACGACCGACACTCCCTCGAACGCATCGTCCACGAGGTCGCCGGGAGCGAGGCGGCTCGCAGCCGACCCCGCGCGCCGGTAGAGGACGCGGCTCTCGCCGTTCTCGTGCCACTTGAAGAACACGCCGGTCGGTGCGTCGGGCTCGCGTCGCACGAAACGCAGATCGACCCCTTCGGACTCGAGCAGGCCGAGCAGGAAGTCACCGAGGCGGTCCGCGCCGACCCGCGAGATCCACGTCGTCGTCACACCGAGCCGGCAGAGAGCGACCGCGAAATTCGACTCCGCTCCACCGATCCGGAGCCGGAACGGCGCGCCGAGCGCAAGGCCACCGTCGACCCCGTCGAGGAGCACCATCGTCTCGCCCGTGGTCAGCACACGCACGCCCGTACTGTAGGAGGGTGGACACTGCCGGAGCCCTCCCCTCCCGGGATGTCGTCCTCGAGGCTCGAGACCGGCTCGACCTCTACCTCGAGCCGACGCCGCTCGTCGAGAGCCCCGCCCTCGGTGCGCTCCTGAAGCTCGAGACGGTGCAGCCGACGGGGTCGTTCAAGGTCAGGGGCGCGTTCTCTGCGCTCACCCTGCTTCCGGAAGGGACTCCCGTCGTCACCGCGTCGGCCGGTAACCACGGGATCGCCGTCGCGTACGCGGCCGAGACGCTCGGGCTTCCCGCCACCGTCGTGTGCGCGGAGACCGCGTCGCCGCTCAAGCTCGCCAAGCTCCGGCAGCTCCCGATCGAGCTCGTCGTCGAGGGGCAGACCTACGACGCCGCCGAGCTGATCGCGCTCGAGCTCGGGCGCCGGGCGCACTACGTCTCCGCCTACAACGATCCCGACGTGATCGCCGGGCAGGGGACGATCGCGGTCGAGTTGCTCGACGCGCTCGACGGGCCGCTCACCATCGTCGTGCCCGCAGGCGGCGGCGGCCTGCTCTCCGGGATCGCGCTCTGGGCGTCGGAACGCTCCGACGCCAGGGTGATCGGCGTCGAGAGCGAGGCGTCGCCCGCGATCAGCGCGGCTCTCGACGCCGGCCGGGTCGTGCCCGTCGACGTGCTTCCCTCTCTTGCCGACGGCCTCGCCGGGAATCTCGAGGCGGGCTCGATCACCGTCGACCTGATCCGAAGGCACGTCGACGACGTGGTCGTCGTGAGCGAGGACGACGTCGCCGACGGGATCCGGGCGCTCTGGCGTTCGCATGGTTTCGTCGTCGAAGGGGCCGGAGCGATCGGGGTCGGCGCGCTGCTCGCGGGGCGGGTCGCCCTCGTCGGCACGCCGGTCTGCGTCGTCAGCGGCCGCAACATCGCCGAGGACACCTTCGCGGACGTCGTGGGAACCATCTAGGTTTCCGCGCATGGCGTTCGTCGGGAAGCTCACCGAGATGGGCCCGTACGAGCTTGCGGCAGGGGTGCGGATGTACCCGCTGTTCGGCGAGAACGCCATGTTGAACGTCGTCGACCTCGAGCCGGGCGCGGTCGTCCCCCCGCACCGACATCCGCACGAGCAGCTCGGGATCGTGCTCACCGGCCGGATCACGATGACGATCGAGGGGGTCGACCACCCGCTCGATCCGGAAAACGCGTACGCGATCCCTGGAGGCGTGGAGCACGGGGCGATCGCGGGGCCCGAGGGGTGCCGCGTGATCGATGTCTTCCAGCCGGTGCGCGAGGACTACCGGCGCCTGTCCGGAGCCTGAGGTGGCGACGGGCGATCTGGTCGGGCAGGTGGAGCGGCTGGCCGTGTCCGCCGAGGCGCTCGCCGCGTTGGGCGCGGCGATGCGGCTCCGCGTCAGCGGCGAGCCCGCCGCGCCCGAGGTCCAGGCGTGTCTCGACGAGGTCGTGGACGCGCTCGGCATGCGGCAGGCGGTCGAGGCCGCGAGCCGGGAACAGCTTGCAGAAGCGCTCGCGTCGATCCGCGCCCTCTTTCTCGAGTCTGTCGACCTGCTGACCGATCCCGGTCGCGCTCCCGGCTGGACGGTCACGGATGCCGACCTCCTCGAGTCACAGGGACGGAGCTCCGCAGCGGTCGCGACCGAGTTGCGCACCCTCGCCGCCTCCCTCCCCGGGCTGGCCGACGCGCTGGCCGCGCCCGGCGCCCGCTTCCTCGACGTGGGGGCTGGAGTGGCAGCGATCTCGATCGCGATGTGCGGGATCTGGCCAGAGCTTCACGCGGTCGGGATCGACCCGCACGACATGGCTCTGATGCTCGCGGGGCGGAACGTGGCCGGCGCCGGCGTCGGGCACCGGATCGAGCTTCGCCGCCAGGCGGTCGAGCAGCTCGAGGACGTCGACGCGTTCGATCTCGCGTGGCTCGCCGGGCCGTTCCTCTCCCGGGAGGTGCTCGACGCCGGGCTGGCCGCCGTGCTTCGCTCGCTCCGGCCGGGTGGCTGGATCGTGCTCGGGCTCTACGAGGGCGGCAGCGATCTCGACGGCGCGCTGGCGCGGCTGCGGACTGCGCGGGCGGGGGGTGCGCTGCTCTCGTCCGCCGAGGGGGAGGAGCTTCTCACCGCGACCGGCTTTACGGCTGTCCGCGCCGTCCGCCCGGGCGCAGGCGTGCCGGCGGTGGACGTCGTCGGCCGCCGTCCCAGCTGACCCGCTCGTTAGGCTTGCGACGTGGCCGCGCGCGTCCAGCTGTTCGCGACCTGCCTCGGCGATCTCGTCTTCCCGCAGGCCGTTGCCGACGCCGACCTGCTGCTCAGGGAGGCTGGCTACGAGGTCGAGATCCCGGGGAAGCAGGTGTGCTGCGGCCAGCCGGCCTTCAACGCGGGTCACCGCCCGGCCGCCCGCCGGGTCGCGAAGACCTTGGCCCGCGCGTTCTCACGCGATGCTCCGATCGTCGCGCCGTCGGGCTCCTGCGTGGCCATGGTCGCCCACTACCTCCCGGAGCTGCTCGGGGTCGAGCCGTACGACGTCTGGGAGCTCTCGGCGTTCCTCGATCGTCACGCCCACGAGCTGCCGCGACGCAACGAGGGGAGGACGGTCGCCTACCACGACTCGTGCCACATGCTGCGCGAGCTCGACGTGCACGACCAGCCGCGCCGGCTCCTCGAGCGATCGGGAGCGACCGTCGTCATGCTCCCGCGCCCGGACCTGTGCTGCGGCTTCGGGGGGACGTTCTCGGTCAGGCAGCCGGAGGTCTCGGTCGCGATGGCCGACGACAAGCTCGGGGGTGTCGAGGTCGTCGGCGCCGAGGTCCTGGTGACGGCGGACCCCGGTTGCCTCATGCACCTCGGCGGGCGGGCGGGGCACGCCGGCGGGCCCAGAGTGATGCACCTTGCCACCGCCCTCGCGCGGGGAGTCGACGCGGAGTGACCCGATGGCAGACCTGACGCAGCCTGCTGACCGGTTCCGCGAGGTGGCGGAGCGGAAGCTCGCCGATCCTCGCCTGCAGATCGCGATCGAGAGCTCCGTGCAGCGGCTTCGCGCGCACCGCCTCGAGGCCTGGGACGACCTCGACGACGTCGAGGCGCTGCGTCAGAAGGCGCACGACGTCCGGATGAAGGCGGTCCGGGGGATCGACCGGTACCTGGCCGAGTTCACGACGGCGCTCGAGGCGCGCGGCGGTCACGTCGAGGTGTGCGCGACCGCCGAGGAGGCGTGCGCCTACATCGTCGAGGTCTGCCGGAGGCACGACGCGAAGCTCGTCGCCAAGTCGAAGTCGATGGCGTCCGAGGAGATCGGCCTCAACGCCGCACTCGAGGATGCAGGGATCCGGCCCGTCGAGACCGACCTCGGCGAGTACATCCTCCAGCTCGGCCGCGAGCATCCCGTTCACATCGTCGCGCCGGCGATCGAGAAGACCAAGGAGCAGGTCGCCGAGCTCTTCTCGGAGGTCGAGGGCCGGCCGGTCCCGGCCGAGCTCGAGGAGCTGACCGCGTCGGCCCGCCGCCAGCTCCGGCCGGTGTTCCTCGAGGCGGACGTCGGCATCACCGGCGCGAACTTCGTGGTCGCCGAGACGGGCACGATCGTCACCGTGACGAACGAGGGCAACGGGCGCCTCGTCGCCTCGCTCCCGCGCGTGCACATCGCGATCACCGGAATCGAGCGGCTCGTCCCGACGCTCGGCGAGCTCGCGCCGCTGCTCACCCTGCTCGGGCGAAGCGGCACGGGCCAGCGCCTCACGAGCTACACGCACCTCGTCACGGGACCGCGGCGGGAGGGGGAGGAGGACGGCCCGGAGGAGCTCCACGTGGTGTTCCTCGAGAACGGGCGGCGCAACCTGATGGGCACGAAGTACGAGGAGATGCTCGCCTGCATCCGGTGCGGCGCGTGTCTCAACGTCTGCCCCGTGTACCGCAAGACGGCGGGTGAGGCCTACGGGCCCGTCTACTCGGGGCCGATGGGCGCCGTGCTCGTGCCGCTGCTCGTGACCCTGCCGAAGGCGCCGGCGCTGCCGCATGCGTCGTCGCTCTGCGGTGCGTGCACCGAGGCCTGCCCGGTCAAGATCCCGCTCCACAAGCTGCTGCTCGAGCTGCGAAGCGACCTCTCCGAGCAGAAGATCGCGTCCCGGCGCGAGCGCGCCGCCTACACGCTCTGGTCGCTCGCCTGGTCTCGCCCGTGGGGATACCGCTTCAGCACCTGGGCGGCCCGGCTCGGCCAGCGCTTCGCCGCGTCGTTCGGGCCGGGGAAGATCTGGTCTGCCGGCCGCACGCTCCCGCCGCTCGCCCGGCGACGGTTCCGGGACTGGAAATGACCCAGCAGGCCGCGCTCGTCCAGCAGCTCGCCGCCAACCTGAAGCGCAACGGCTTCCGCCTCCACTACCGGATCGTCCCGGAGCTCGAGGGGGCCACGATCTCGACCGCGCTGTACGCGCTCGCCGATCCGGGGAGCGTCGTTCTCGCCGCCTCGCCCGACGAGCCCCGTGCTCGGTCGCTCCTCCCCGACGTGCACCTCACGATCGTGGCCGAGGACAGGGTGCTGGCGGGCCTCGACGAGCTCTTCGCGGAGACGGTCGGCAGCCTTCCGAGCAGCATGGCGATCGTGTCGGGGCCGAGTCGCTCGGCCGACATCGAGCAGGTGCTCGCACTCGGCGTGCACGGGCCGCGCGAGGAGCACGTCGTGATCGTCCCGGCCGGGGACGCCCCCGATCTCGGGTGACTGCGGCTCAGGGGCCTCCGCGCGAGGCGTTCCGCAGCCGGTTCGCGAGCCCCGTCAGCCCCCAGCCGTCCGCGAGCGCCGCGCCGCCGTCCCAGTCGGGTGTCGCGTCCAGAAGCGGCGGGATCGGCGCGTCTGCCTGCAGCGTCGCGATGCGGCGATACGTCCTGAGCGCGTCGGCCTCGGCAGAGAACCGCCCCGCCTGCAACAGCTCGTCGAGCGAGCCGTGCTCGCGGAGCAGAGCCGCCGCCTTCACGGGCCCGATCCCCGCGGCGCCGGGGATCCGGTCCGACGGGTCCCCGCGGAGCGCGATGAAGTCCACGACCTGCCCCGGCCCGACGCCGTAGCGTTCCCGCACCTCGGCCGGGCCGACACGGTCGGGCTCCGAGGCACCGCGCCTGGGCGAGAGGATCGTCGTGCGGTCGCTCGCCAGCTGAAAGAGGTCGCGGTCGGCCGAGAGCACGAGCGCGGTGCCCCCCGACTCCTCCTCGGCGCGGACCGCAGCGGCGATGAAGTCGTCGGCCTCGTAGCCGCCCAGCTTGGCAAACGGCAACCCGAGCGCCTCGATCACGACAGGGACACGGTCGAGTTGCGCCATGAACGCGTCGTCCTGCACGAAGTCCCGGCCGGACTGGTACTGCGGCAGCAGCGCGTTGCGGTAGGTCGGCGTGCGCGGGGTATCGAAGGCGACGAACATCGTTCTCGGAGCCGTGCGCTGCCACAGGCGGGTCAGCATGTCGGCCGTGCCGACGAGCATGTTGGCGGGCCGGCCCTCGCCGTCCCTGATCGAGGACGGGAGCGCGTGGAATGCCCGGTGCGCGCAGTTGTCGCCGTCGACGACGAGCAGCGGCCGTCGTGGTGCGGTCACCGGCCCGGCGATGCCAACTCCCCCTCGAGGCGCTGGATCTCGGCCCAGAGACGGGCGGTCGCCTCGGCAGACGCGCGGTAGGAGCCGGCCGCGGCGAGATCGGTCAGGTCGATCGGCGGCCCGAAGGCAACCCGAAGCGGGCCGAGGCGCGCGAGCCTGTCCATGCCTGCGGTGGCGGCCGGTACGAGCGGCACGCCTGCACCGAGCGCGATCCTCGCGGCCCCGGAATGGGGGCGCGGCTGATGCTTCTTGCGCAGGCCTTTCGCACGCCGCGTCCCTTCCGGAAACATCCCCATCACGCGGCCTTGCCGGCACAGGTCGATTGCGGTCTCGAGCGCCGCGAGGTCCCCCTTGCCGCGTTCGACCGGGAAGGAGCCGAGATGGTGGAGCAGCGTCCGCAGGCCCGGCCTCCACAGCTCCGACTTGGCCATGTAGTGGAGCTGCCGCGGCCAGAGCGCGACACTGAGCGGCCACGGATCGAGATTCGAGGTGTGGTTCGCGCCGACGACGTAGCCGCCCTCGCGCGGGACGTGCTCGAGCCCCGAGACCCGGAGCCGGTACAGCTTCGTCACGATTGGGCGCGAGATCGTCGCGGCGAAGCGATAGAAGCCCGACGCATCACCGGATCCGGCCACGACGGGAGTATGGCGGCTCCGACCCGGACGGGAGTATGGCGGCTCCGACCCGACCGCTAAGGTAAGCCGACGTGGGAAAGACCCTGATCATCGCCGAGAAGCCCTCGGTCGGCCGCGACATCGCATCCGCGCTGCCCGGCGCGTTCGAGAAGAGCGAGGGCCACCTCGAGTCGGACGAGTACGTGATCACCTGGGCGGTCGGTCACCTCGTCACGCTCGCCGAGCCCGAGGACTACGAGGCCGGCCTGAAGCGCTGGCGGATGGCCGACCTGCCGATCATCCCCGCCGAGTTCAAGCTGAAGCCCCGGGACGACAAGTCGCGCAAGCAGCTGAAGGTCATCCACGCCCTGCTCCGTCGCGACGACGTCGAGCGCGTGGTGAACGCGTGCGACTCCGGTCGAGAGGGGGAGCTCATCTTCGCCTACGTCTACGAGACGGCGAACGTGGCCAGGCCGGTCGAGCGGCTATGGATCTCGAGCATGACGAAGAAGGCGATCAAGGAGGGGTTCGATCGGCTCCGGCCCGGCGAGCAGATGGCGGCGCTCGAGCGCGCCGCGCGATCCCGGTCGGAGGCCGACTGGCTCGTGGGCATGAATGCGACGCGCGCCGCGACGATCCGGCTGCGGGCGGCATTCGACGGTGCCGTGTCACTCGGTCGGGTGCAGACGCCGACGCTGGCGATCGTCGCCCGCCGCGAGGTCGAGATCCGCGGTTTCGTGCCGGAGCCGTACTGGCTCGTCGAGGGGGCGTTCGAGGCCAGCCACGAGCGCGCGTACGTCGGTCGCTACCTCGGCGGCAAGCGGATCGGGCTCGACGAGGCGACGGCGATCGTGCGCGACTGCGAGGGCCGGCAGGGCGAGATCACGAAGCTCGAGAAGAAGGAGGAGCGGGAGGCGCCGCAGCTCCTCTACGACCTGACCTCGCTCCAGCGGCATGCCAACACGCTCCACGGCTTCTCGGCCCGCCGTACGCTCTCGGCCGCGCAGCGCCTCTACGAGGAGCACAAGGCGATCACCTACCCGCGGACGAGCTCACGCTTCCTGTCGAGCGAGCTCGTCGACGAGATCAGGCCGACGGTGCGGGCCGTGGGGGCGCACGCCGCCTATGGCCGCGCCGCGCGCTACGTGCTCGGGCTTGCCGAGCTACCGCTCGGCCGCGTCGTGAACGACGCGAAGGTCGAGGACCACCACGCGATCATCCCGACCCCGTCCGAGCACAAGCTCGAACGGATGAGGGACGACGATCGGAAGGTCTTCGACCTCGTGGCGAAGCGCTTCCTCGCGATCTTTCACCCCGAGGCCGTGTTCGAGCGCACCCGGGTGGAGACGACGGTCGAGCGGTACGTCTTCCGAACGAGCGGGCGGGTACTGCTCGAGGCCGGCTGGAAGTCGGTCTACGGCGAGGAGCCGGTGTCGCCGGCCGACGAGGACGACTCCGGCGGCGATCAGTCCCTGCCGGCACTACGGGAGGGCGAGATCGTCGAGGCGAGGCGGATCGAGGCGCTCCGCAAGGAGACCCAGCCTCCGCGGCGCTACACGGACGCGTCGCTCCTCGGCGCGATGGAAACGGCCGGCAAGAGCATCGAGGACGAGCGGCTCCGCGAGGCGATGAAGGATTCAGGGATCGGGACGCCCGCGACGAGAGCCGCGATCATCGAGCGTCTCATCGATGTCGGCTACGTGGAGCGAGACGGGCGGTCGCTGTATGCGACCGAGAAGGGCATCCAGGTCATCTCCCTGCTCGGCGAGCATGCACTGACGTCCCCGGAGCTCACCGGTGCCTGGGAGCACCGGCTGTCCCTGATCGAGCACGGCGAGGACAGTCGCGAGGCGTTCATCGCCGACATCGCGCGCTTCACGACCGAGACGGTCGCCGAGCTCGACGGGCTGAAGGACGTCCGCGTGGAGCGGGCGAACCTCGGCCCCTGCCCGGTGTGCGGCCGGGACGTGATCGAGAATCGCAAGGGCTACTCCTGCTGGGCGAAGGACGACCCCGGCTGCGGGTTCGTGATCTGGAAGAAGAAGGCGGGAAAGACGCTGCCGGTCTCCGTCGTGAAGGAGTTGATGGAGAAGCGGTCGACGGAGAAGCAGGTGGCGGGCTTTCGCGGCCGTTCGGGGCGGACGTTCCGGGCCAAGCTGCGCCTCGAGCAGGGCGAGGACGGGAAGTGGCGGGTCGAGTTCAACGAGGACTGGGCCCGCCAGCCGGGCAGCGCGCCGCCGCCCGAGAGCGACGCTGAGGCCGAGCCCGAGCCCGTGGGGGCCGCCGCCTCGACGGGCGAGTAGCCCCTTTCTCGACCGCCGACCGGACGATCGGCTACAATGAGGCACGTTCCCCGCGTGCACTTGACGGCTGCGCGCGGCGGGAATAGCAACTGCCCTCGCCTCGTTGGAGTGGGCAGGAGCAAGAAAAACCCGGAATACCACTCGTAACGGGGACGGATTGCTCACGCAATCCGGGGAGCCCGAAGCGAACGTACGGTGGTAGGACGCGAAGACCGGGAACGACCGACGACGTAAGGAGAGACTTGCAGGAGCTTCTTGAGATCGACCAGGTTCGCTCGCTTCTGGAGAACGCCGAGGAGCGCGGCTTCGTTGAGCCGCTCGAGCTCCAGGCCCTCGTAACCGAGCTCGAGATGAGCGAGGACGACCTGGCGCTGATCGCCGGCGAGGTCGAGTCGATGGGCCTCGAGATGCCGGCGGTCACGGCGGAGGCCGACGAGGTCGAGGAGGTGGCGCCGGCCGTCGAGCACATGTTCGGCGCCGGAGACTCGCTTCAGCTCTTTCTCGCCGATGTGGGGCGCCACAAGCTGCTGAACGCCGGCCAGGAGGTCGTGCTCGCGAAGCGGATCGAGAAGGGCGATCGCGCGGCGAAGCGCCAGATGATCGAGTCGAACCTCCGGCTCGTGGTCTCGATCGCGAAGGGCTACCGCGGTCTGGGCGTCCCGTTCCTCGACCTGATCCAGGAGGGCACGCTGGGCCTGAACCGCGCCGTCGAGAAGTTCGACTGGCGCCGCGGCTTCAAGTTCTCGACCTATGCGACCTGGTGGATCCGCCAGTCGGTGCAGCGCGCCGTGGCGAACCACGCGCGGACGATCCGCGTGCCGGTGCACGTCGTCGAGCGGCAGCAGAAGCTGTTCCGCGCGGCACGCCGGCTCGAGGCAGAGCTGGGGCGCGAGCCGACGCGCGAGGAGCTCTCGAACGCGACGGGCATCCCGATGCAGCACATCGAGGAGGCGCTCGGCGCGGCGCAGGCATCCGTTTCGCTCAACCAGTCGGTCGGTACCGACGACGAGGGCGAGCTCGGCGATCTGTTCGCCGACCGTGAGGCCGCAGACCCGTTCGAGGAGGCCGAGGAGTCGCTGCGCAAGCAGGGTGTCCGCAAGGCGCTCGACGCGCTCCCGGAGCGCGAGCGGCGGATCCTGGAGCTGCGGTTCGGCTTCGAAGGCGATCCCTGGACGCTCGAGGCGATCGGCGCCGAGCTCGGGCTCACGCGCGAGCGCGTACGCCAGCTCGAGGGTCAGGCGCTGGCGCGCCTCTCGGCGATCCGAGACCTCGTCTCGGTCGCGGCCGCGTAGGCTCTGTCACAGTCGGTGGATTCCGGGCTGGGTGCTCCCCGCCTTACAATGCCGCCGTGCAGGCGATCCTGGAGCTGGTCAGGACCAGGCCGACCGCGCTGTTCCTCGGGCTCGTCGTCGTGCCGTCCGCGGTCATGACGGCGGTGTTCGGCTGGCAGGCGGTCGAGTCGCAGGAGGTGAAGAACGCCCTCCGCGGGGGCCTCGATGACGGGAGCCTCGTCGTGCAGGGCGATGTCGGCACCGTCGTCGCGTTCGGCACGCCGTTCGTCAACGAGGGCGACACCGCGATCACGCTCGAGGACGTCGGCCTGATCGTCCCGGCCGACGCGATCGAGCTCTCGGACGTGCGTGCCGCCGTCAGCGACGAGCCGGTCGCGCCCTTCGTGAGCGGGGACGGCGTGCCGCCCGGCGCGAACGAGTTCGAGGAGCTCGAGGTGGGGCCCGGCCAGGCGGTGAGCGTGATCGTCGGCGTCGAGATCACCGGGGAGGGCGACGCGCTCGGCTTCGAAGGGATCCGTGTGCACTACCACGCGGGCGGCCGCGCCGGTGAGACGGTCACGTACGGCACCTACGGGACGTGCGCGCCCGCGCCCGCCTGCGATCCGTCCGTGCCCTCCGGCACGGCGGCATCGTCCGCGCCGTAGGCGAGCGGCGGCGTCGCCTCGACGGCGCGCTGAGGGCAACGCTCACCCGGCTGCCCTCGGAGGGGTGAGAGCCGTCTCCCGCCGCACGGGGGTGGCCGTTCCCCCGCCGCAGGGTGCTCGAAGGGCGTGCCTTGTTCCGATGCGTTCGACGTGGACGAAGCAGAGCGCGAGGAGATCCTCGCCCGGTACCTCGATCAGCCCGCCGCTTCGACCAGGCCGCGGCACGGCGGGGCCAGACCGCGCCGGCAGCCCAGGCCCGAAACGGCGAGGTGGTGCCCCTGCGTACTCCGAGCCGCCGACACGAGCAGGAGCCCACCGAGCGCGACACGCAGGTCCTGCAGCTCATCTCGGACGGGCTCGTGAATCGCGAGATCGGCGAGACGTCGTGGACGACCAGAGCACGCCATGGAGGCTCACTCGGAGGTCGGCGAGCAGATTCTCGGGCGCGTCGAAGAGTACGCGGATATCGCCCGCATCGTCAGACATCACCATGAGCGGCCCGATGGCCGCGGCTACCCCGACGGAATCGACGGCCGCGAGGTCCCGATCATCTCGCGCATCATCTGCGTCGCCGACGCCTACAACGCAATGACGTCAGACAGGCCCTACCGAAACGACATGCCGAGCGAGGTGGCCCGACAGCGCCTGCTCGAGAGTGCCGGGTCGCAGTTCGACGCGAACGTGGTGAGCGCCTTTGACCGGATCCTGGCCGATGCCCTCGAAAGTTACTCGCTGGGGGCGACCGTCGACCTTATGGTCGAAACCCAGGCGCATCCGGAGTTGGTTGTTCTTGCTGCCTAGCGCGCCCGCTTTCGGGTCGGTACGCCGCATAAGCGGCTGCTTGGAGCCGGCTATTCACGCCGAGCTTTCGCAGGATGTTCCTCACATGAGACTTCGCGGTACTCGGCGAGATAACCAGCCGTCTAGCGATCTCAGCATTTGAACAGCCCGAACAGAGGAGGCCGAGCACTTCGTGTTCTCTCGGTGTGAGCCGAGATTCTCGGGACGACTCGACGGGAACGTCCGAGGCCTGAAGCCCGGCAGTCTCCACCAGTCTGAGGTCGCCTGAGCGTTCAAGAAGAAGCTCAAGGTCAAGCGGCAGGAAGGTGCCTTGCGCGAGAGCCTTGAGGAGTGGCTGGGACACGCGCAAGGCGACAACCATTGGATCGAGGAGTTCCGAATCAGCCAACTCCCGGAATAGGCTGCGCAACTTCGCCTGGTCAATCGCACCCGCCATGCACAGGTCAATCGCCGATGTGAGCTGCACCAGAGCGTGAACGCTGGCTTCACAGCTCGTTTCAGCGGCCGCGTCGGCCAGTGCACGGGCTCTTTCGTGTAGCCCCAATCCGGCGGCGGTCACGGCCCCGAGCGCGAGAAGTTCGGCTTGAATGGCAGGCTGAGTTTCCTTGAGGACCGGCTGCGAAGCCAGCGCGAGGGCTCGATCTAGGTCACCTTCGACGATCGCGAGTCGGACTCTGGCGCAACGGTGGATGCCTTCGAGGTAGGGGTCGGGGCTGGACGCAGCGCCTGCCCTGAGGGCCTGAAGGGTTTTTCGTGCCGCAGCGGTGTCGTGACGTCCGATTGAGGCCAGAGTGCAACCGTAGAGGCAGATGGATTGGGCGAAGTCAAGGCGGTACGCGCGACAGATCTGGAGCGCGTCGCTGGCTAGTTGGAGGCTGGCGCTGTACTCGGAACGCGCATGCTGGACGTACGCGAACTGGAGGAGCACGACGCTTCGGACCGTCGGGTCCGAGATGTGGGGGAACAGGCCGGCAACCGGGGCCATCAGCTCGTGCGCCTCCCGTGCATGACCGTTCGCCAGCGCGCGGATCGTGCGCGCCGTGGCAATCCGTGCCCGCAAGAGGTCTGTGTCCGGCTCGATCTCGAGGAGGCGCGCAAGGCACTCGTCCACCCCCTTCTCGAGCTCGATCGAGGCGAGGAATACTCCCGCACAGCGCGTTGGATCGATCGGCGACGGTCGTGGCGGCGGACCCGGACCGGGTGTGAAGCTCGAGTGCCATCTCTGAGCGGGACCGCAGGTGTGCGGCGCGCCCGGCCAGGTACCACGCGCGAGCCGCGACCGAGCTGACACCCGGGGCGCTGGCCGCGATGTCTCGCGCAAGTGCCTCCGCTTCGGCGAGACGACCTCTCCGGTACAGGATCTCGGCACGAGCGAGGCGGGCAGCGGCATTGTGCTCGGCCTCGACACCGCACTCGTCGAGCCATTTCTCGAGCATCTCGACCTGGCCGGCCTCGAGGAGGTCGTCGGAGGCTCCGGCCGCGAGCTCGGCCCGGTCGGTGGCCGTGCCGCTACGCACGACGAGCTCGTATGCCTCGCCCAGCGCCGTGCACGCCGAGCGTGCTCGAGGGACGCCCCGGCGAGACGGCGCGCCAGGTCGGGATCGATGGACTCCAGACGGCGTAGCAGGAAGCTCCGGAGCAGCGGATGGAACGCGACTCGGGAATCCTCGACATCGATGACGATCCCGGCCCGGCGAAGGTGGTCGAGAAGGTGCCCGGGATCGGGGATCTCCAGCGCTGAGCCGCACAGGCCCTCATCGAAGGTCGGCGGGATCGCTGCCCTGAGGACAGCGGCCTGGATGTCGGCGGGCTCGAGCCGTAGGACCTCCTCCGCGAGGTAACGGTAGAGCTGCTCGGCCACCTCCGACCTCGGGATCTCGTCGGAGTCCGCGATCGCTGCGAGCCCGATGACCGCGGGCCATCCCTCCGCCTGTGCGACGACCGTCTCGATCGCGTCCGACGACCGGCCGTCGAGAACGGCCTCTGCCTCTTCAGACGTCATCGCCAGCGATTCGGTCGTGAGCTCGAGGATCTCCCCATGAAGGCGTCGACGTGCCGTCGCCCAGCCGGGTCGCCGACGCGAGGTCGCGACCACTCGGATCGGGCACGCCTCGAGCAGGAGATCGACGAACTCCCCGACCGGGAACGACTCCATGACGAGGTGGAAGTCGTCGATCACGAGCCAAGCGTGCTGGGGCCACGACGTCAGTTCCTCCGCGAGCATCTCGGCGAGCGGGCGTGCCGCCGCCTCCGGAGGCTCGGGGACCGTCAGCCGCTGCCGGAGTCGGTCCACCGCTGCGGGCGCCAGATGCCGCACAGCCTCCGCGATCCCGACCGAGAAGGCTGCCACGTCGGCAGAGCCGGAGGTGCAGCGATACCACGATGCATCACGGCGACCCAACAGCCACTCGCATGCAAGCGAGGTCTTTCCGTATCCCGCGGGCGCGAGGAGCAGGATGAGTCGGCTCGGGCTGTCGTCCAGCCGCTCGGTGAGTCGCGGCCGCCGAACATGCCGGCCGGGAAGTGGCGGGATGCGTGACATGTCCTGGACTGCCAACGGCTCATCCTTCGCGGGACGAGCGGAGGTTACCGCAGTGTTGGTCGTGAGCCGCGACCTCTCGGAGGATGACCCCACGCCCGCGAGATAACCGACGCGGGCGCGGGGTGCCGTCATCCCTGGGTCGACCAGTACCGTGAGACCGAGCCCTCGGGCTCGAGCGGCGTGCGACCCAGGTCGAGAGGGTCCTTACCCGTCCTGGCGCGATACGCCAGAGGGATATACCGGCGACGGGTGACCCCCAGCTTCGTGCGAAGGGTGTCGCAATGCGCCTTTGCGGTCCGAGCCGTGACGCCGAGCCGCGCGGCGATCTCGTCGTTGGAGCATCCCTCCGCGATGAGCCTGACGACCTCCCGCTGCCGCTCGGTGAAGTTGACGATGCGCACACCGTGTGTCATGGCCACGATCCTCGCACCTGGCGGCACGAATGTGAATCGATCCGCGGGCGTATCTTTGCCCCTACCCCTTTCGGGGGAGAAACGCCGCCTCGTGGCCGAGCGCGTTCGCCGCGCGTAGCTCGGCGTCGGTGAGCGCGCCGATGCGGTCGCAGCAGCTCGAGCTCGTCCGAGAGGTGGGTGTCGCATCATCTCCGGCCCGTCGGTGGCGATCGTGAAGCGCACGCCGCGGTCGGCGAGCGTCGCGGACCGTGTCGCGCAGCGCGTCCTCGTCGGGGAGCGCCTTGGTGAGCAGGTTCGAGGTCGGGCAGATCTCGAGCACGATGCCCGCGTCGCGCAGCGCCCGCATCAGTCTCCTCGTCGCGGCGCGGCGAGGATGCCGTGGCCGATGCGCTCGGGGCGCAGCACCTCGACGACCTCGCCGATCTCGGCCAGGCCGTCCTCGCCGCCCTCCTCGCCGACGTGGATCGTCACGCCGAGGCCGGCGTCGCGGGCCGTCTCGCACGAGCGGCGCGAGGTCGCGGTACGGGTAGCGTCCCGGCGCGGGCCGCGGGCCGGCGATGTCGACGCCGACGATCCCGCGCGGCGCCCAGCGGATCGCCTTCTCGACGATGATCGCGTTCTGGTCGAGCGTGAACGTGCGGTCCATCATCAGGATGAGGCCGCACCGCACCTGCGGGTACTCGAGCTCGGCGCGGTCGAGGCCGCGGATCGCGGCGAGGATGATGTGGTCGAGGTCGCGCTCGCCGCCGCGGTTGCGCTTCATCGGGTTGAAGCGGAGCTCGAGCGTCGTGATGTTCTGGCGGCGGTAGGCGCCGCCGATCGCGCCGTGGACCGAGCGCTCGACGGCGAGCGGGCTCGACTGGATCAGCTCCGTCCACTGGTAGATCGCGTCGAGCTCGGGCAGCCCGTCGACGCCGCGCGGGTCGGCGATCGAGATCAGGCTCTCGAAGTCCCAGTAGTCCTTGACCGGCAGGGCGATCCCCTGCTCGTGGGCGAGCGTCCACATCACGGCCGGGTGCACCGAGCCGCCGAGGTGCGTGTGGAGCTCGGCGAGGCCGGAGCGGCGCAGGTCGACGAGGAAGGGCGGCGTCACCCCCGCGAGTCTACGTCCGCAGGTGGCGCGACGGGCGGCGGCGCCTGCCGCCGCCCGACTGCCGGCCGTGAGCTGATTCCCGTCATCTCTCCGGCCATGTGAGGGTCGGATCTTCCCTGCCGTATCGGGTCGTCGCAAGCGAGACGTGAGCGCCCGTCCGTAGGATGTATGCGGGGTGACCGAGCCTGTGGAGATCGCTGACGTGCGCGCGCCGGAGCGCTGGCACGTCGACCGGATCGCCGACGAGTTCGTCGACGGCTTCGACGGCGCGCTCGGCGAGGGGATGATCTCGCCCGCGGACGAGTCGCTGCTCCATGTGACCGACGATCCCGCCGAGGCCGTCCACGTCGTGGTCGACGCGTACCGCAGCCCGGCACGAAGTAACGGCGGGGTCCGCCGGTGAAGGTCGGCATCGTCGTCCCGTTCTCGTGGTCGTACTGGGGCGGTGTCGTCGAGCATGCCGAGAACCAGGCGCGCTCGCTCGTGCGCCTCGGTCACGAGGCCCGGATCATCATCGGCAACGACCCGCCCGGACGCCTGACGCGGACGCTGCATCCGCGGGCCGGCCGGCACGGGCGACGTGCCCGACTACGTCATCCCGGTCGGCCGGACCGTGATCGTCCCGGCGAACGGCTCGCTCTCGAACATCTGCCTGACGCCGTCGGCGATGCCTCGAATGAGGCGGGTGTTCGAGCGCGAGCAGTTCGACGTCGTCCACGTCCACGAGCCGCTCGCGCCGATCCTGCGCCAGTACGCGCTCTACGCGACGCCGTGCCCGATCGTGCGTCACCTCGCACGCCTCCGGCGGCCGCTGGTGGTCGCGTGGGGCGGCCGGTTCTGGCACGTGCTCGATCGATCGAGATCGACTACCGGATCGCCGTCTCCGAGCAGGCACGGCCGGCGCAGAGCCTCACATCGACGGGCCGTTCGAGATCATCCCGAACGGCGTGCGCATCCCGGACGCGGTCGTCCCTCGGCAATCGGCGCGAATCACGTCGTCGTTCGTCGGCCGACACGAGCAGCGCAAGGGGCTTCGGGTGCTGCTGCGCGCCTGGCCCGAGATCGCACGCGCGAGACCGGCGCCCGGCTGCGCCTGATCGGCGCCGACCCGCTCGCGGTCGGTTTCTGCTGCGGCGGACTCGGGCATCGAGGAGGTGGGATCGATATCCTCGGGATCGTGACCGACCGAGAGCTCGAGCCGAGGAGGTCGCCGACGGCCAAGGTGCTCGCGGCGCCGTCGATCGGCGGCGAGAGCTTCGGCATGGTGCTTGCCGAGGCGTTCGCCTGCGGCGACGCCCGTCGTCGCGTCCGACATCCCGGGGTACCGGCGAGGTCGCGAGCCAGGAGACCGGCATCCTCGTTCCACCCGGGGACTCGGATGCGCTCGCCGATGCGCTCGTCGGGCTGCTCGCGACGAGGCTCGACGCGTCGCGCTCGGAGCGACGGGCACGCGGGCTCGCCGAGGAGCGCTACTCGTGGGAGCGGATCGCCGGGCGGCTCGTCGAGATCTACCCGGACTCGCTGACCGGGCTTCCGGAGCGAATCGAGGCGGCGCCGGCATGAAGCGGGCGGCTGCTCCACACCCGGCGTGGCCGGCTCGCGCTCGTGACTCGCGGTGGCCGGGGTCGTCGTGGGGCTCGCGTCTGGCGAGCGCCCGATCTCCACTACGTCGGAAAGGCGTTCGACAGCGGTCAGCTGGGTATGGGTCGCAGCCGCGATCGGCACTCAACCTGCTCTCGGTCGTCGTCCGGGCGATCGCCTGGCACATCGTGCTGGACGCAGGCGCTGCCGGGGCCGCCATCCGCGCCACCGCCACGTGTTCTCGGCCTTCTCCGTCGGGCCTGCTCGGGAACGCGGTGCTGCCGGGCCGGGTCGGCGAGGTCGCCCGCGTCGGCGTGCTCGCGCGCCATCGTACCCGACGGGCGGGAGCGTGGCGCGTCGATCCTCGGATCCGTCGTCGCGCATCGACTGTTCGACGTCATCCCGACGGTCGGGCTCGTCGTCTACGTCCTCGTCACGGCACGGATCCCGAGCTGGGCGATGCCCGGACATCGAGATCATGCTCGGCGATCGGCGATCGCGCTGCTGCTCGTCGGCTTCGTGCTCGCGTGGCGGAACCGCCAGCGCCCTCGCGCAGTGCCCGACGGCGCTGGACGCGTGCGCCGGCCTGGCCTACGGAGCGGTCGGCGGGCTGCGCGTGCTCCACTCGCCCGGGCCCGCACTCCTGGCGATGTTCTTCCAGATCCTCGGCTGGACGGCTGCAGCTCTTCGCCGTCTGCCTCGCGTTCAGGGCGTTCCGGATCGACGAGCCGATCGCGGCCGCAGCGGCTCGTGCTGCTCGTCGATCAACGTCGCGCTCGCGTTCCCGCTCTGGCCCGGGAGCGTCGGCCTCTTCCAGGCGGCGACGGCACTCGCGCTGCTCCCGTACGGCATCGCCTACCAGCACGGGTTCGCCTACGGCATCGGGCTCCAGGCGATCGAGATGTCGGTCGGCATCGGCCTCGGGCTGCTGTTCCTCGCCCGCGAGGGCATCTCGTTCGCGATGCTCAAGCAGATCCCACGCTGACGACGACGAGCTCGAGGCGAGCTCGAGGAGCGAGATCCGATCGCGGTTCGACGAGCCCGGTCGTGCACGGCTGCGCGGCAGCGCAGGCGCGCGAGCCGCGTGGCCAGCGCGAGTGAGGCTCGTCTGCTGCCCTGACAGCCTCAAGGGCGTGCTGTCCGCGCGGCGAGCGGCGGCCGCGCTCGCGCGCGGCGCTGGCGCGCGTGCCGCCGGCATCGATGCCGAGGAGCTGCCGCTGGCCGATGGCGGCGAGGGGACGGCGGAGGCGCTGGCAGCCGCGCTCGGCGGCGAGTGGCGGCGTGGCGCAGGTCGCCGACCCGCTCGGTCGCCCGGTCGAGGCCCGGTTCCTGCTCTGCCCGGGCGAGGTCGCGGTCGTCGAGTCGGCCGAGGCGATCGGCCTCTGGCGCTGCTCGCTGCCGGGGAGCGCGACCCGGTGCGCGCGTCCTCGTTCGGCCTCGGCGAGCTCCTGCTCGCCGCCGTCGACGCCGGCGCGCGCGAGATCATCGTCACGCTCGGCGGAAGCGCCACCGTCGACGGCGGCGCAGGCCTGCGGGCGGCGCTCGCGGGACGGTCGCTCGCCGGCGTCCGGCTGCGCGCTGCCTGCGACGTCCGAATCCGCTGCTCGGCGACCGAGGCGCCGCGCGCGTCTTCGGACCCCAGAAGGGGGCGACCCCGGCGCAGGTGACGGAGCTCGAGGCGCGGCTCGCGGCCATGGCCGAGCTCGCACCGTTCGCCGAGCTTCCCGGAGCGGGCGCCGCCGGAGGGCTCGGCGCCGCGCTCGCAGCACTCGGCGCCTCCCTCGAGCCTGGCGCCCGGCTCGTGCTCGACGCGGTCGGCTTCCGACGCGCGGCTCGACGGAGCGGCGCTCGTCGTCACGGGCGAGGGTGCCGTCGACGCGCACCTCCAGCGACGGCAAGGTCGCCGGCGCGGTCGCCGTCGCCTGCCGGGCGACCGGCGTGCCGTGCGTCGTCTTCGGCGGCGTCGTTCGCGACGGGGCGGAGGCGCTCTACGCGCTCGGCGCGACGGCGGTGCTCCCGCTCGGGGGACGCCGCGAGAGCGCGGAGGCCGATCTCGAGTCGCTCGGTGAAGCGCTCTCGCGCCTGCTCGTCCGTCTCGGGCGCTGAGCTGCCCCGATCAGAGTGCCCCGCCGGCCGCCGCCGGCGCACCGGCGTCGGGGTGTCCGCCGTCACCGACCGGGGCCGCGGCGAGCTGCTGCTCGGCGAGCAGGATGTTCAGCTCCGCGGCGCGCCTCACCGTGGTGAGGAGATCGGACATGCTCGAAACCTCCTCGAGCTGCTCCTTCAGGAACCACTGCAGGAAGTTCTCCGCGACCAGATCCCCCTCCTTGCGGGCCAGAGCGGCGAGCGCGGAGATCTGCTCGGTGACCCGCTTCTCCTGCTCGAGCGCGAGCACGACGGGGGACACGGGGTCGGAGAACGAGGTCTGGGGAGCCTCGACACCGGGGATCGCCACGGCCTCGTCGGCATCGAGGAGGTACTGCGCCATCATCATCGCGTGGTTGCGCTCCTCGACGGCCTGGCGGTAGAAGTGCGCCGCCAGGTTCGGGAGGGTTTCCGCGTCGAAGTAGACGGCGATCGCGATGTACTGCTGAGAGGCGGCGAACTCGCGGCCGATGTGCTCGTTCAGCGCGCCCGGGAACGTCCTCTTTGCCACGGCGCCACTCTACCAGCGGGGTGGCCCGACCCTGCCAGGCGCCACGATCAGGCAGGTGGCGTCAGCCCGGAGCGTCCGGCCCCGGTGAGGGATCGGCTGTCTGCTCGACCGCCAACCCAGCGGCGGGCAGCGTCGTCACCGCCCCGTCACGGCCGAGCTCCTCGACGAGGCCCTGAGCCTCGTCGAGCTTGGCAACGCAGAGCAGGAACAGCTCCTCGCCGCGCTTCCACAGCGCGACGGCCTCCTCGAGCTCGACCTCGCCACGCTCCAGCCGGCCGACGATCTCCTCGAGCTCGGCCCGTGCCTGCGCGAAGCTCGGCGTCGCCGCCGCTTCGTCGATCTCGCTGGGGCCACCCCTTGCCTCCACCCGCTTTTCAGCGTAGCGCCGGACGTGTCGCGCGTGTTGCGCGGACCGTGCCGCGAACGGCGTGCGACCGTGACAATTGACTGCGGCGTTGACGGCGGCGGCCGAAAACACGGTCGCAGCCTGGGACCCCGGCGGCCCCGATCGCGACAGGTCGCGGGCTGCGGCCGATCCGGGTCGTGGAGGGCACCGAGGCAGGAGCCGCGGTCAGGGCGAGATTTCCTCGACACGCGCTCCCAGCTCTCCGACGGCGACCCGGATCTCGAGTCGGTCGCCGGGAGCGGCTGCCGCGGCCTGGCGGAGGATTCTCCCTTCGTGGGTGACGATCGCGTAGCCGCGCTCGAGGGTCGCACCCGGGGAGAGCGCCCGGAGCCGGCCGGCAAGGCCGTCGAGCTGAGCGCGCTGCCGCTCGAGCAGCGTCACCGGTGCGCGGGAGAGCCGGCCTCCGGCCGAGTTGACGGCGGAACGGCCTCGTTCCAGCAGCACCGTCGGCGCCCGCAGGAGCCTGAGCCGGTCGCGCTCGAGGGCCGCGCTCTGGCGAGCCACGGTTCGCAGGACGCCGCCTCGGAGGTGTGCTCGCAGAACGTCCAGACGCTCCTTCAGCTCGTGCCAGTCCGGAACGACGAGCCGGCCGGCGGCGGTCGGCGTCGAAGCGCGTACGTCCGCGGCGAGATCGCAGAGCGGCGTGTCCTGCTCGTGCCCGATCGCGGACACGAGCGGCACGCGGCACGCGGCTACGGCCCTCACGAGCCGCTCGTCGCTGAACGGCAGGAGGTCCTGGAGGCTCCCACCACCCCTCGCGAGGATGACCACATCGGCGCCGGCAGCGCAGACCGCTTCGATCGCGGCGACGATCTCCGCCGGCGCGCGGGGTCCCTGCACCGCCGCCGGGGCGACCAGGATTCGGGCCGGGGGAAAGCGCTGGGTGATCGCCGCGATCACGTCCTGCCTGGCTGCGGCGTCGCTGCCGGTGATGAGACCGATCCGCGCCGGGATCGCGGGCAGGGCCCGCTTCCGTTCCGGCGCGAAGAGCCCCTCGGCTGCGAGCCGACGGCGAAGCTGCTCGAGACGGGCGAGGAGCGCGCCCTCGCCGAACGGCTCGATGCTGAGAGCCCGGAGCCGCAGCTCGCCGCGCGCGATCCACACCTCGGGTCGTGCGAAGACGTGTACGCGCGCGCCGTTCGCAGCTTCGAAGGGGAGCGCGTCGAAGCCCGATCGCGGCATGATCGTCGCGATCGTCGCGCCGCCCTCCGGGTCGCGAAGGGTGAAGAACACCGTGGCCCAGCTCGGCTGGCGGCGCAGCTCCGTGATCTCACCCTCCACCCAGAGCGAGGGCAGGCGGGCCACCCAGGATGCGAGGCCCTCGTTGAAGGCCCCCACCGTGTAGACCTTCCGGTCGCCGTACTGCACCGCCTCGGGGCTCACGCGAGTGAGCCTAGCCTCTCGACGGTCGATTCCGCGATCGGCCAAAGGGTCGCGCGGGACGGACGATGACTTCGAGCGGCCCGGGGCTCGCTGCCGGATCGACTGAGGCGCTGCTGCGGAAGGGAGCATGCGGACGCGACCGGGACGACGTGCGGCGACGCGTTCCGCCGCGGAGCTCAGACACCGTTCTCAGAGCAGGATCCGCGCCGCGGTGGCGGGCGCGCATCCGCGGGCGACGAGCTCGACGGCGTGGTGGAGGTCGGCGCCGCTGCCTGCGACCTCCTCCGCGAGCTCGAGCGGATAGCCGGCCTCCATGAGCACGTGGAGCCGCCAGAACTGCACCTTCGCGAGCTCGCCGCGCTCGTCCTGCTCCGGGTCGAGGGTCTGGGTGTCCTCCATCCGTTCCCCGGGTTCGCTCCGGCCGCGGCGATCCCTTCTCGGAGTGTGGGGCGTGTCCCGGAACGGACCCTGTGGTCGCCCGCGCGCCCGGCGGCGGGCTGCGTGGAATCAGCCCCGCGTGGGCGACCGATCGGTGCGTTGACCGGCGGCCCGAAGCGTTCGCTCGAGCTCGGCGAGCTTCGTCTCGAGCTCCACCTGGAGGTGGGCTTCGAACGCGGACAGCCGCTCGTTGGCCTGGGCCAGCGAGCTCTCGAGGCTCTCGCCGAGCGCGAGGATCCGCTCGTTTGAGATCTCGGTCTGGACCTCGGCCGTGCGCACGAGGTCGTCGATCTGTCGTTGGACCCGCGACGCGGAGGCCTGCGCAGCGTCGGCGATTCGGTTCACGACCTCGTTCTCGGCGGCCTTCATGAAGTGCTCGAGCGAGAGCTCGAGCTCTCTCGAGAGTCGTTCGCCGGTCCGGTCACGAGCCTCCCGAAGCTGGCGGTCGAATTGCCGCTCTGCATCCTCGCTGAGGCGGACGACCGACCGGTCGATCCCACGCGTGAGCTGATCGAGGAAGCGTCGTTCGATCTCGGCCGCCGAGGACGAGAACTGCAGCTTGAGCTCGCCCTCCTCCCGCTCGATCTGCTCCCGCATCGCCCGCTCGCGCGTCCGCAACCGCTCCCCGACCTCGTGGAGCGCGCGGCGCCGCTCGACGGCATGGATCTCGATGTCGGCCTTCGCGGTCTCGAGCGACTCGTCGACGATCCGGTCGACCTCGGTTCGCAGCCGACCGACGGTCGCTCCCTGATACTCCTCGAGGGCCGAGAGCTCCTGGGCGTGGTCCGCGAGACGTTGCTCGTGTTCCCTGAGGGCCTCGGCCTGGCGGCGGATCAGATCCTCGAGCCTGACCTTGAGCTGTTGCTGCGCCCGCTCGAGGTCGCCGGTCCACGCCGTGAGGCGTTGCTCCAGGCGCGTCTGTGCATCCGCGACCGAGTCCGAGAGGGCCGCCCTTGCCGCCTCGACCTGCTCCTCGAGGTCGTGGCGCCGCTGCTCACGGAGGCGGCGCTCCTGCTCGTCGAGGAGATGGATCGTCTCGGCCCGCTCCCGCTCCAGCGTCCGCTCGAGCTCGCGGGCGCGGAGCCTGGCATGGGCATCGACCGTTTCGTCGAGCACGGCGACGAGGTCAGCCTCCCGATCGTCCATGGCCTGCTGACGCCGCATCCCGGTTCCGAGCGCGAGGGCTCCGAGCTCGGCGAGCGCGGCGGCCGCGAAGCCGGCCGCGACGACGGCGAGCTCCTGCCATTCCCACCGGTCGATCGCCAGACCGACGACGAGGAGCACCGCGGTGACGACCGCGAGCGCTGCGAGCTCCAGCGCCGCGATCCGGATGACGCGTAGGCAGACGCGCCTGCTGCTCACGAGCCAGTAGCTCAGCCCGACCCAGACGACGCCGACGGCGAGGGCGATCTCGAGCGCCGCGGTCATGCCGGCATGGTACGCCTCACCCGGAGGGAAGCGGGGCTCAGGACACGCCGAGCGCCTTGAACCGGTCGAGCGACACGCGCGCGGTGCGGCCGGCGAGGACGTCGGCGGCCGTGCCGACCCCGGAGGCCGAGTACGTCATCACCGTCGCCGCGAACGCACCTCCCCGCCAGAAGACGATGCCGTTGTCGACCCGTGCCACCGCGATCCAGCCGGCCTTGTGCGCGTCGAGGGCCCCGGGCGGGAGAAAGCGGTCGAGCTTGCCGCGGTCGGCCACGTGGAGGAGCAGGAAGAGGAGGTAGCGGGCCTCGGCCGGAGTGAAGCCGCCGACGCGCGTCTGGAGCGGCCCGAGCCCGCCCACGGCCAGGTAGACGGCGCGGACCAGCCTTGCCAGGTCCCATGCCGTCGAGTGCTTCGTGGCGCCGATGGCCGGCTGGCTCTCGATCTGGGTCGGGATCGGCCGGGCCCCCCGTTCGACGAGGTAGCCGCCGTACATGTCCGTGGCGACGAGGCCGATCCGTCGCAGCATCGCGTTGATCCGCGCGGAGCCTCCGCTCGTCGAACCGCCGATGAGGATCTCGAGACGGTTCGCGGCCGCGTTGTCCGAATACAGGAGCATCGCCCGCATCGCGGCGTCGACGCTGCTCCCGCTCGTGGGTGGCCCGGCGATTGACCGGAGCGTCTCGACGGCGATCGCGAGCTTCAGCGCCGACGCTGCCGGGAACCGGGCCCGCGCGTTCCACGAGGCGCCGACACCGGAACGCAGGTTCTGAACGTAGATCCCCGCGGCCGACCCGTACCCGCGGACGAGCGTCCGGATGCGCCGGGCGAGCGTCCGGTCCTCGACCGAGCCGGTGAGGCGAGGGGCTGCGGCGCGCGGGAGTCCGAAGACGGGTCCGACCGCATGCGAGCGCTGGCGCCGCCCGGCTCGGTCGAGTGTCACCACGCGCAGGGTGGCGTCCCGCAGGGGCAGCTGCACGGCAAAGGTCGCCCGGCGCCCCGAGGCGATCACGCTGTCCCTCGGCTTGCCGTCGACGTACAGGATCGCGAACCGTGTCCCGGGCGGGAGGCGCGCGACAATCTGGCCGAACGACGCCTGATGGGGAGCGGGCTGAACGATCGCCGGCGGCGACTGGAGCGCCCTGTCGGGTACGTCGAGCGAGATCACGCCATGCGGATCATGACGAGTGCGAGCGCGAGCGCGCAGACGCCAACCGTCATCGCCCGCAACGCGGCCTCGGCAGGGTCGAGCAGCGTCCCGCGTCCGATCCCCTCCCGGCTGCCGTCGCGCAGCCGGAGCGTGCCCTCAACGCCCGTCACGTCGCGACGCACCCGCCGAACCGGGTTCGAGAGGCACCGCTGCGCATAGCTGAGCGCGACCGCGAATGCCGCGGCCGCGACCGCTTCCGGGCGGATCGTTCCCGCCGTCGCCAGGTATGCCGCGAGCACCGGGAAGCCACCCCATGCGATCGCGAACCACCAGTCGGTGTGGAAGCGGCCACCTACGAGCTCCAGGTTGTAGGCGACGACGAGGAACACGCCGACCGGGATGAAGGCAGCGAGCCACGGCTCGTAGAGCGCGGCGCCGGCGACGCCGATCCCGACCGCGCCGGCGATCGCGAGCCCCGCCGCCAGGGCGAGCACCCGCGACGGGATCGTCGTGCGGAGCGGCCGCCCCTCGAGCTCGTCGAGCGCGTGCGCACCGATCCCGACCGCGAGGAAGAACGCGAGCAGGGCCGCGCCGAGCCGCTCGACCGACGGCTCCGGGGCGAGCGACGCGCCGATCACCACGTAGCTCAGGTGCCACGCCGTGTACGGCGGATGGAGCAGGGTCACGTAGTCACGCCAGCTGCCGCGTGAGAGCGCGTAGAACGCGGGGCGGGAGAGGTCAGTCGCCACGACGGCCCCAGATGACGATTCCGCCGCCGAGGCTGAGCCGGCGCCACCGCACGTCCGCCACGCCTGCCGCATGCCACAGCACGAGCTGCCGCTCGAGCGGAAGGCGAGCGTAGAAGTCGCGGATGCTCGGCCCGAGGAATGCCCCGACCTCGTGCCAGGCGGGCGAGATCAGCCGTCCGAGCGCCGGCAGGCCGACGTCGACGTAGGCGTCCCAGAGCGGCCTCGTGACGACGCCACGGGGTACCGCGAACTCGAGCGAGGCGATGGATCCGCCCGGGCGCACGACGCGCGCCAGCTCCGACAGCGTTGCGCCCGCATCGTCGACGTACCGCAGCAGGTAGGTCACGGTGACGGCCGCGAAGCTCGCGTCGGCGAAGGGCAGGTCCTCCGCCCGGCCCTCGCGGAGCTGCACGCGGCCGTCGAGGCCCGCACGAACGACGCGTCGGGCGGCCTCGTCGAGCATCTCGCGGCTCTGGTCGAGCCCGACGACCGAGCAGCCGTGCCGCCTCGCCAGCTCGATCGCGACCGCGCCGGTCCCGGTCGCGACGTCGAGGACCGTGTCCGACGGGCCGGCGGAGACCCTCGCGACGAGAAACCGGCGCCAGCGCGGATCCTGCCCGAACGACAGGGCCGACGCCCAGCGGTCGTAGGTCGGCCCGAGGGGGGCGAAGAGCGACCGCGCCCGCCGTGTCCGCTCAGTCTCGACGACCGGCACAGGGGTATTCTTGCGGGAATGGCCCTCGAGGAGGAGCTGGGCGCAGCGGCGGGGGCCGCGCTCGCCTTCGCCGAGAACGGTGAGACGCTCGCCGGGATCGTCGCGGCGGAGCCCACGGCCGGGCTGCGGCTCTACCTGTGCGCGTATGCGCACGACGAGCGCATCACCTGGCTCGCGCTCGATCGGTCGGGCGTCCCGGTCGGCGACCGAACGCTCCTGCGGGACGCCGTCTCGATCATGGGGCTGTGCGAGCTCGCCGAGGAGAGCGCGGCCGGCGGCGATACCGCCGGTCTGCGCGCCCGCCTGACGGAGCTGCAGGACGTCGAGGAGGTGGAGGGGCTCGACGAGGTCGCTGCCGCGGCCGAGGCGCTCGAGCTCGCGCTGCGCCGGCCCCCGAGGGTGGCGAGCGTCGAGTATCTCGACGCGATCGGCTCGGCCGCGCACCGGCTCGAGCATGCGCTCGGAGAGGTCGGGGCGTCCCCCTTCGCCGCCGCGATGAAGGTCGGGGCGGGCGCCGTCGAAGGGCTCGCGCGCGACGTTGAGCGAGGGTACAAGAGGCCGCTCGGCTGAGCCGGCGGCGGGAAGGAGGATCATGGAGGGATTCGGGTTTCCTTTCGGAGGTGACCCCGAGGAGCTCATGCGGGGGCTGCGCGAGTTCGCGGAGCGCCAGACCGAGGCAATGCAGGACTCCCAGCGCGAGCAGTTCGCGACCCTGACGCTCAACACCGCGGTCGAGCTGACCGGCGCCGCGATACAGCGACTGACGGTGGGCGGGACGGTCGACGAACAGGCGCTCGCGCTCCGGGACGCGATGCGCGTCCTCTTCCCGGAGGCCGTGGCGCTCGTCTCGGCGGCCCGTCAGGGGTTCATGCGGGAGCGGCCGTAGTCAACGACCCGCTGCGGCGAGCGCGATCGCCGCGATCGCCGCGACGCCGCCGCCCGCAATGGTCGCGGCCGCGATCGCCTGTCCGGTACCGGCCGGGACGCGGCGTCGACCGACGACGCCGCCCGCGATGAAGAGCCCACTGACGATCGCGCTCGAGAGCGGCGAGATCGTGTAGACGAAGAGCGAGGTGCTGACCGCGATCGCGAACGAGCCGGCCGCGAGCCCGATGCGGGCCGGCAGCGAGAGCGCGGCGCCTGCCCGCTCCTGACTCATGCGACCAGCCTGGAACCGCGGGCCGGGGCAGCGATCACGTGACCAGGCTGTAGCCGCCGTCGAGCACGATCGTCTGGCCGCGGATCATCGAGGCGTCGGGAGATGCGAGGAAGCACACGGCCCCGGCGATGTCGTCGGGCTCGACGAGCCGGCCCACCGGGGTGCGTTCGCGAAAATGCGCGAGCATCCGCTCCCGGTCGCGGAACGAGTCGAGCGCCTGCGTGTCGACGAGCCCGGCGGAGACCGCGTTCGCCCGGATCCCGAGAGGTGCCAGCTCGACCGCCAGGTACCGAACGAGCGCCTCGATCGCGGCCTTCGACACGCCGACGAGGACGTAGTCGTCGAGGACGCGGGTCGCGCCGAGGCTCGACAGGGCCACGATCGAGGAGCCTGGTTTCATCGTCGGCGCGGCGAGCCGGGAGAGCGTGAACAGCGAGCGGGCGTTCGCGTTCATCGTCCAGTCCCAGTGCTTCTCCTCGAGGTCCAGCGTCCTGCGGATGACCCCGGTGGCGGCGTTCGAGACGATCACGTCGAGCGGGCCGACCAGGCTGAGCATGTCCTCGAGGCGGTGCGGGTCGCCGACGTTCCCGCGCAGGAGCACCGGCCCGGCGCCGAGCTGCTCGAGCTCTGCGGCGGTCGCCTCCGCGGCACGGTCGTTTCGGAGGTAGCCGATCCCGACCCGGGATGCACCGAGCCGGGCGAACCGCAGGGCGATCGACTTCCCGATCCCCCGCGAGCCGCCGGTGACGAGCACGCTCTTGCCGGCGAACGTCACCGCGCGATCAGGTGGCGGCGCGCGGCGGGCGGTGACTCTTCACGGTCTCCCAGCCGATCCGCCGGGACGACTCGATCGGACCCTCGGCGGCGATCGAGGTCGAGCGCCCGAGCCGCTCGAGCATCGCGATCTGCTCATCCGCACGGGTCCGGACCGGGTGACCCTCCGGGAGGTCGCGGACGAGGTCTCGCACGCGGGCGCGGATCTGGAACGCGAAGTGGGGCGTGGCAGCGCAGGTCAGCGCCGTCAGATCCTCGAGCGTCGGCTCGCGCTCCTCCGCCATCGGGCCGAACAGTACCACCCGGATATGCTCGCGGCCGTGCGCACACGGCTTGGTTCCGCGGACGCGATGCTGCTCGCGACCGTCGTGATCTGGAGCCTGAACTTCACGGCGATCAAGTACGCGCTGGAGCACGGTTTCGAGGCGCTCGCCTACGCGGCGATGAGGTTCGGGATCGGCTCGCTCCTCTTCGCCGGGATCACGCTGTCGCGGGAGGGGAGCATGCGCGTCCGCCGCCGCGACGCGCTGATCCTCTGCGTGCTCATCGGCCCCTGCCTGTACCTCAACCAGATGGGCTTCACGGCTTCGCTCGAGCTCACGAACGCCTCCACGGTCGCGCTGCTGTTCGGGACGCTTCCCGTGTTCGTCGGCCTGATCGCCCTCGCGGTGGGGATCGAGCGGCTGCGGACGCGGCACTGGGTCGCCGCCGTCGTCTCCTTCTCCGGCGTCGCGCTCGTCGCGACCGGGGCCGGCGGGGGGCTTTCGGGCGGTGTCGGCGGGATTCTCGTCGGGCTCGTCGCGCCGCTGACCTGGGCGGTCTACTCGGTGACCGTGGCGCCGCTCCTGCGTCGCTACTCGCCGTACCGGATCAGCGCCGTCGCCGGGGTCGCCGCGATCGTGCCGCTCGCCGCGACGGCGGCGCCACAGCTCGCCGCGCTCGACTGGGGATCGGTCTCGACCCTCGCCTGGATGGCGCTGCTCTACAGCACGTTCCTCTCGTTCGTGCTGACGAACGTGCTCTGGTTCCGTTCGATCGACCAGGTCGGGGCCGCGCGCGCGTCACTCTACGCGAACCTGCAGCCCTTTCTGGGAGCGCTGTTCGCCGTCCTGCTGCTGTCCGAGTCGCTCGCCGCCGTCCAGATCGTGGGCGGCGCCGTGATCGCGGCCGGGATCCTGCTCGCTCGCCCGCGGCGGCCGCCGGTGGAGATCGTGGACTGATCCCGAGCTGACTATCCTTGCACCGTGACGACCATCTTTGTCGACTTCGACGGCACGATCACCGAGCACGATCTCCTCGACAGGATCGCCCAGACCTTCGGCGATCCGGACGTGTACGCCGAGGTCGACCGTGGCCTCGATGTGGGCAGGCTCACGTTGCACGACGTGCTGCGCCGGGAGTTCGAGCCGGTGACGGCGCCGCTGTCCGAGGTCGTCGAGTGGGTGCTCGCGCATGCGGTCGTGCGACCCGGCTTCGACGAGCTCGTCGAGTTCGCACGGGAGCGGGACGCGCGGCTCGTCGTGCTCTCGAGCGGCTTCCGCGAGCTCATCCTGCCGGTGCTCGAGCGAGCGGGCCACGGGGAGCTCGAGCTGCTTTCGAACCGGATCGATCCGCGGCCGGACGGCTGGGTGGCCCACTTCCGGGACACGCTCGACTGCGAGGTGTGCGGCGAGCCCTGCAAGCGCCGGGCGGTCGTGGAGGCGTCGAACGGCGGGCCGGCCGTGTACGTGGGTGACGGCATCTCCGATCGCTGCGGCGCGGCCGCGTCGGACCTCGTCTTCGCACGGCGCGGGCTCGCCCGCTGGCTCGAGGAGCAGGGATCCGGGTACGTCGCGTTCGACGATTTCCACGACGTCGTCGGCGGCCTGCGCGGGGGAGGCGTCTGGTGAGCGCCGTCCGGAGGGCCACGGCGGCCGATCTTCCGGCGTTGCGCCGGCTCTGGGACGCGTTCCAGGCGGAGGTGCCCGAGCCGCGGCACCGTGCGGTCCCGCCCGAGAGCGAATGGGCGGAGATCCCTCCCTACCTCGAGCAGCACCTCGCGCTGGTCGCCGAGGATGGCTCGGGCCCCGTCGGGTACGCGCTCGCGAGGCTCCAGGCGCCGGGGCTCTGCCACCTGGTCGACCTCTACGTCCGTCCGGAGGGCCGCCGGGGAGGCGTCGCGAAGGAGCTGATCGCCGAGGTCGCGGCATGGGGCCGGACCGGAGGCGCGCAGACGATGACGCTCGAGGTGCTGACCTCGAACGTGGACGCGCGGGTCGTGTACGAGCGGCTCGGGTTCGCGGAGGAGTCGCGGAACCTGTACCTCTCGCTCGACGCCCTCGCTTCGCGTGTCGCCCGGTCGGAGCGGGCGCCGTCGTTCGGGTCGATCCACGTGCAGACGGACGACGCGGACGCGGTCGTCCGCGCCGTCATGCAATACATGCCGAGGCTTCCGGGCGAGTCGCGCGGCGGCGTCGTCCTGAAGCCGCGCAACGGCTGGACCGCCGTCTACGAGGAGCTCTGCGACCGCGAACCGCAGATGCTGCGGCGGCTCGCCCGCGAGCTGTCCGACCGCCTCGGCGCGGTCGTGCTCGCAATCGGCGTCGAGGAGTCCGCCGTCGTCCGGTACCTCCTGCTCGAGCGGGGCCTCGTGCTCGACGAATACGCTTCCGTGCCCGAGTACCAGGGCTCGCTGGCACCTGGCGAGGTGATCTCGCTCGAGGCCAACCCGACCGTGCTCGCGAGACTGACCGGTGCCGACCCACAGCGCGTGCGTGAGGTCGCCCTGACTGCGGAGACGCCCGCCGAGCTGCCCGCGCCGCTCGAGCTGCTCGCCGGCCTCGCGGCAGTGATCGGCGTGGAGGGCGCGGTCCACGGCTACGACGCCGCGCGCGGGATCCCCGGCGCCGTCCTGCTGGACGTCTAGACCCGGCGGTCAGAAGCCGGCGGCGAGGCCGTCCTTGCGGGGGTCCGAGCCCGCGATCAGCCCGTCCCCGTGCAGCTGCACGATCTGGCCACCGCCGAAGCCGTACACGTCCTCGTCCCGGCGCACGGTGAAGCCTGCCCGTTCCAGCTCCTCCGCCAGGGCCCACAGCCCCTCCTCGAGCAGCACGGCGTCCCCGTCGACGCGGAAGCGGGGGCGATCGAGGGCCGCCTGCGGGTCGAGCCCGTCGTCGACCAGCCCGGAGACGAGCTGCATGTGAGCCTGGGCCTGGATGAAGCCTCCCATGTTGCCGAACGGCCCGAGCAACGCGCCGTCCCGCAGGAGCATTCCCGGGATGATCGTGTGGTACGGGCGCCGACCTGGCTCGACCCCGCCGGACACCGAGAAGCACGCGCCCCGGTTCTGGAGCACGACGCCGGTGCCGGGCGCGACGACGAGGGAGCCGAAGGAGTAGTAGACGCTCTGGATGAACGACACCGCCGTGCGGTCGCCATCGACGACGCAGAGGTAGACCGTGCCGCCGGGAAGCTCGCGGGCGTTGCCCGGGATCTCGCCGCGGCGGCGCTCGAGGTAGGAGGGCTCGAGCAGATCGGAGACGTCGGCGCCGTCGCGGACGCGAACGAACGCGTCCTCGAGCGCGAGCTTCGCGCACGCGACGCGGTTGGCGAGCGTCGGCTCGAGCCCCTGGAGAAGGCCGAGGGCCTCGAGCGCCGCGACCCCCTGGCCGGGAGGCGGGAGCTCGAGCACCTCCGTGCCCCGGTACTCGAGCCGCAGGGGCTCGACCCAGCCAGGCGAGAACGCCGCGAGGTCGTCCTCGTCGAGCCAGCTCACCGCGGCCATCGCGCGGGCGACGCGTCCCTGGTAGAAGGCGTCGGGACCGCCCTCCGCGATCGCCCGCAGCGTGGCAGCGAGCTCCGGGAGCGAGACGCGATCGCCCATCCGGGGGACGGGCCCGAGCTCCGGCGGCGACTCGCTCCGCTGCCACATGTCCGCCGTGTGCCAGCCGGCCGCGTACCCGTGCTCGGCGACGTCGATCGCGTCGGCGAGGCAGACGTCGAGGCCGAGCCGGCCGTGCCGCTCCACGAGGTTCGCCCAACCGGCGACCGAGCCGGGAACCGTGACCGAGAGGGGACCTTGCTCGGCGACCGGCTCGAGCTGCTCGGCCTTCGCCGGCGCGGGGCCGGCGGCATCGAGCCCGTCGGCACGCCCGTCCCGCCAGACGATCGCGAAGCAGTCCCCGCCGATCCCGGTCGACATCGGCTCGGTGACGCAGAGCATCGCCGCCGCCGCGACCGCGGCGTCGGCCGCGTTGCCGCCGCGCTGCAGAGCGCGCAGGCCGGCATGGGTCGCGAGCGTCTGGCTCGTCGCCACCATCGCGTTCAACGCGACCGTGGGCCGTCGCCCGTAGGAGAAGCGGAAGGGCACGGTCCACAATCCTACGGCGCTCCCGGCTACGATCGAGCGACACCCGATCGGGGAGGAAGCCTTGCTGACGATCTTCGACGCGCCGCGCTGCCCGTACTGTGCCCGCGTTCGCATCCAGCTCGACGAGAAGGGGATCGACCACGAGCTCGTGATCGTGGATCTCGACGACCGGCCGGCCTTCATCAAGGAGCTGAATCCTCCGGCAGGGCGGGTGCCCGTGCTCCAGGAGGGCGAGTTCGTGCTGCCCGAGTCGCCCGTGATCATGGAGTATCTCGAGGAGCGCTTCCCGACCCCGCCGCTCCTGCCCGCCGACCCGGCCGAGCGGGCCTTCACGCGCCTGCTTCTGTTCCGCTTCGACGAGTACCTCGGGAATCCGTACTACGACCTCTACCTCGACCGGCCCAGCGGATCGGCCGAACGCCTGCACGGGGTTCTCGCCGCGCTCGAGGAGCGGCTTGCCGCGTCTCCCTATCTCGCGGGGTCGACGTACGGGCTCGCCGATATCGCCTACGTCCCGTGGATCTACCGAGCGGAGTCGCGCCTGCGCTTCGACCTCTCGCCGTACCCGGCGCTTCGTGCGTGGGCGGACCGGCTCGCGGAGCGCCCGGCCGTTGCCGCCGAGCGGGACGTCGTCCACGCCCTGTTCGGAACCTGAGGAGGCCGAGCCTCAGACCCGGGACGGGGCGACGCGCTCGGCGACCTCGAGGAACCGGGTCGCCAGCTCGTAGCCGATCTCGTTCCAGCGTCCGATCGAGAGGTCCGTCTCGGCGCGGAGCCGGTCGGGGTCGAATCCTGTCCGGTCGGCCTCCGGAAGCGTCTCCCACTCGGCGATCCAGCGCAGCCAGTCGGCGCGTGTCGTCTCCGCGTGGAACTGCAGGCCCCAGGCTCGCTCGCCGAGGCGGTAGGCCTGCCAGCAGAGCGCGTTGCGGGCGAGCGGGACTGCGTTCTGCGGGAGGTCGAACCGGTAGTAGTGCCACTGGAGGGCGGTCATCCGCTCGGGCAGGCTGAAGAAGAGCGGGTCGTCCTTCGCCGCCGGCAGCAGCTCCACGTCGTAGAAGCCGATCTCGGGCCACTCCGACGGGTGGACCGCGGCTCCGGCCGCCTTCGCGATCAGCTGGCCGCCGAGGCAGATCCCGAGCAGCGGCGTCCCGCGCTCGAGGAAGCGCTGGACGAGTGCGTTCTCGTCACGCAGCCAGGGGTGGTCGTCCTCCTCGTGCGTGTTCATCACCCCGCCGAAGATCATCACGGCCCCGTAGTCGTCGATCGGGAGCGGAGGCGGAGAGCCCCAGGCGAGGCTCCACTCCTCGATCCGGTCTCCCCGCGTCTCGGCGGCCTGGGCGAACACGCCCGAGCAGGGCGGCGGCTCGTGGATGAGCGCGAGGACGTCCACGCCAGGGAGTCTAGTGCTCCGTCTGGGGATTCCCTTGATGCTCCAGCGCGCGAAACGCGAGCCAGGGGAGGACGCAGGGAGCGCCCGTATTCGTGAATACGGGCGCGACCGAGGACGATGCCTGGCGACGTGTTGCAGCCGCCTGGAGCGCAAGGCGATTCCTGAGACGGAGCACTAGGACGGCGGCGCCTGTGCAGCGCGGCGCAGCGCGGCCTGCAGGGCACTCGAGGCCGGTCCGGGCCGTCCGTCGCCGACCGGCCGTCCGTCGAGCTCGACGAGCGGCATGATCTCGCGAACGGACGACGAGGTGAAGGACTCGTCGCCGGCTGCGAGCGCCTGGACGCCGTAGCGGCCCTCCTCGACGGTGAAGCCTTCGCCCGCCGCGGCCTCGAGCACCTGGCGACGCGTGACGCCTGCGAGGATCCCGAGCTCGAGCGTGGGCGTGTAGAGGGTCGTGCCGACCCGCCACCAGACGTTCGTGACCGGCCCCTCGAGCACCCATCCGTCGGTCGAGACGAACACGGCGTCGTCGGCCCCGCGGCGGCGGGCCTCGGCCTCGCCCGACATGTTGAGCGCGTAGCTGGTCGACTTGACCCCGGCGAGCATCCACGGCTCCGAACGCTGCCGGGTGTCGAGGGCGAGCGTCAGCGCGATCGCCCTCAGGCCCCGGGCGCGCCGCTCCTCGAGATCGGGGGGAAGCGGGCTGACGAGGGCCAGCGCACACGGTGTGTCGCCTCCCTCGCGACCGCCCGTCCAGTAGAGGCGGAGCGCGCAGTTGCGCTCCGCCGCCGACTCGAGCGCCTGCCGGGACAGGCGCTCCAGCTCCACGCCGTCCACCGGTGGGATGCCGATGCGCGCGGCCGAGGCGGACAGGCGCGCGAGATGCTCGTCCATCCGGAACGGGCGCCCCTCGTAGACGCGGAGCGTCTCGAATGCCGCGAGGCCCCGGAGGAGGCCCAGATCGTCCGCGTGGAGCACCGGCTGCTCCGGATCGACCGGGCCGCGCCCGGACACGGCGACGGCCAGCAGTGTCAGGCGGCCACCGCCTCCGGGACGGGCGCGCCGATCGCGGCGAGCAGCGGGCGGGCCTTCACCCAGGACTCCTCGATCTCGGCCCGCGGCTCCGAGTCCCAGACGACACCGCCGCCGACCCAGAGGTGGATCCGGTCGCGCGCGACGGCGAACGTGCGGATCGTCAGCGCGAGGTCGAAATCTCCGCTCGGGTAGACGCGTCCAAGCGCGCCCATCGAGGCACCCCGGCCGACCGGCTCGAGCGCGGCGATGTGATCGACGGCCGAGATCTTGGGGGCTCCGGTCACCGAGCCGCCCGGGAACATCGCGGTCAGGACGTCGGCGAGCCCGACGCCGTCGGCGATCATGCCCTCGACGGTCGAGACGAGATGGACGACGCCGGCGAGGTGTCGCTCGGCCATCACCTCCGGCCAGCGAACCGAGCCCGGACGGCAGACGCGTGAGAGATCGTTGCGCTCGAGATCGACGATCATCATGTGCTCGGCGGCGTCCTTCTCCGACTCCCGCAGCGTGTCGTCGGATCCGCAGGGTCGGGTGCCCTTGATCGGCATCGTCGCGAGCCGGCTGCCCCGGCGGGAGAGGAAGAGCTCCGGCGACCCCGACACGATCGTCCAGCCGTCGCCGACAAAGGCGTCTCCGTGCAGCGGGCGCAGGGGGGCGAGCGCGACGGCAATGCCCCTGACGTCGCCCCTGAACGGCGCGGAAAGGTGCTGGACGAGGTTCACCTGGTACACGTCGCCGCGGGCGATCGCCGCGTGCACCTCCTCCACGGCGGCGCCGTAGGCGGAATCGCTCCACGTCTGCGCGAAGCGCCCGACTCTGAACCCGCGAGGCGCCGGCACGCACTCTCCGGACCGGCGGACGCGACAGGCCGCGAGGGGGAGCGGGCACGGCTCCGGCGGATCGGGCGACGACGTTCGGCGGATCGCGGACGACAGGCCGTAGCCGAGATAGAGGTCGGCCCAGCCCTCGCTTCCGGACGCGCCGTCGAAGAAGCCCTGCTCGCGGAGGTGGGCTTCGATCCGCTCGAAGGCGCCGGATGCCTGGTAGACCTCGAGCATCTGCCCGGAGTCTACGGGCGGCGGGCGGCGACACGTGACGGGGTGCGGTGCTCCTTCGGCGTCCGTAGAATCGCGGCGATGAACGAACGGCCGATCGGGGTGTTCGATTCGGGGGCCGGCGGGCTGACCCTCCTGCACGAATGCCTCGTGACGATGCCGCACGAGGACTTCGTCTACCTGGGCGACAGCGCACGCTGCCCCTACGGGCCGCGTCCGGCCGGCGAGATCGCCAGGTTCGCGCTCGAGATCGCCTCCTTCCTCGAGACAACCGGCGTGAAGCTCGTGCTGGCCGCCTGCAACTCGGCGACCGCCGCCGCACTGCCGCTGCTGCAGGAGCGGCTCTCGGTCACGGTGCTGGGCGTGCTGACGCCCGAAGCCCGGGCAGCCGTGCAGGTGACACGAAACCGCCGCATCGGCGTGCTCGCCACCGAGGCGACGGTCGCGAGCGGGCGCTACGGCGCCGCCGTGCGCCTGCTCGACGCGGGCTGCCACGTGATCGAGGTCGCCTGCCCGAGGCTCGTGCCGCTGATCGAGGCCGGCGCGCCCGCCGAGCACCTCGCCGCGACCCTCCGTGAGTACGTGCAGCCGCTGAAGGCGGCGGGCGTTGACACCGTGATCCTCGGCTGCACGCACTACCCGCTCATCCGGCCCGCGGTCGAGCGGGTGTTCGGTCGCGGCGTGCACCTCGTCTTCTCGGCCGAGGAGACCGCCCGCGAGATCGCCGAGACGCTCGCCCGCAAGGGGATCGCGAACGATCAGGGGCGCGAGGGCGCGACCCGGTTCCTCACGACCGGGCCGCCGGACGAGTTCCGCGCGCTCGGCGAGCGCTTCCTCCAGCTTCCGATCGGGGAGGTCGAGCGGGTCTCGCTCGCCGAGCTCGAGCGGTCGGCTGCATGACGGCCGTCGAGGGTCGGGATGCGTGAGCGGCGGGCCTCCGACGAGGCCCGGGCGCTGTCGATCGAGCCGGGCTTCCTCGAGCAGGCGCACGGCTCGGCGCTCATCTCCTTCGGACGCACACGCGTCCTCTGCACCGCCACGATCGAGGACGGAGTGCCCCGCTGGATGCACGGGAGCGGCAAGGGCTGGCTGACCGCGGAGTACGGGATGCTGCCGGCCTCCACCTCGACCCGCAGCCCCCGGGAGGCGAGCGCCGGGAAGCAGAAGGGGAGGACGGTCGAGATCCAGCGGCTGATCGGGCGGTCGATCCGCGCCGCCTATCCGATGGAGCGTCTCGGCGAGCGAACGGTCTGGCTCGACTGCGACGTGCTCGAGGCCGACGGCGGAACCCGCACCGCCGCGATCTCTGGGGTCTGGGTCGCGCTCGCGCTCGCGGCGCGCCGCGTCGGTCTCCCCGCGCCCGTCGATCACGTCGCCGCCGTCAGCGTCGGCATTGTCGAGGGCCGATGCCTGCTCGACCTCGACTACGCCGAGGACGCCTCGGCCGACGTCGACATGAACGTCGTCATGACGGGCGACGGACGGCTGATCGAAGTGCAGGCGACGGCCGAGAAGACCCCGTTCCCGCGCGCGCGCCTCGACGAGCTCCTGGCTCTCGCAGCGGTGGGGATCGCGCAGATCGTCGAGGCCCAGCGCCTCGCGGTCTCGTGAAGGTCGCGGTCGTCTCGCGAAACCGCGGGAAGCTCAGGGAGCTGCGCGCGTTGCTGCCCGGCTGGGAGATCGGGGCGCTCGACACCTCGGGGATCCCGGAGGAGACGGGCACGACGTTCGAGGAGAACGCCCGGCAGAAGGCGGCATGGGGCCGTGGCAGGGCTCCGGGGGACGCGTGGGTGCTCGGCGAAGATTCGGGCCTCTGCGTGGACGGGCTCGGCGGGGCGCCCGGGGTGCGCTCGGCACGGTACGCGGGCCAGGATGCGGACGACGACCGGAACCTCGCGCGGCTCCTGCACGAGCTGGCGGCCGTCGAGGGGGCCGGTCGCCGCGCACGGTACGTGTGCGCAACCGTGCTGATCGCCTCCGACGGCCGGGAGCTGTCGGCGACCGGCGTCCTCGAGGGGGCGATCGCGCACCGGCAAAGCGGCAGCGAGGGCTTCGGGTACGACCCGGTGTTCGTTCCCGACGGTGAGGAGCAGACGGTCGCCGAGCTCGGAGAGGGCTGGAAGGCCCGGCACAGCCACCGTGCGCGGGCGGTCGCGACGCTGGTCGACCGGGCCGGGCGGGACCGGCCCTGACACTGTGGTACCGTGCCCGCGATGGAGCCTGCCGAGGCACTCGCCGACCTCGTCGAGATCGCGACTCAGATCAGAGCGGCCGTGCTCGTCGACGACGGCGGCGAGGTGATCGCGAGCGCCGGCACAGATGCTGCGCAGGCGGCGCAGCTCGCCCAGGGGGCGCGCGCGCTGCTCGCGGCGGCGGAGGAGGCGATGGGCGGAGCCGCGAGCCGCGATCGGCTCGTGCAGCTCGAGGCGGCGACCTCCCGCGGATCCGTCTTCGTCGTGTCGGACGACGAGCGACTCGTCACCGCGGTGACTCTCCCCGACCCGACCGTCGGCCTCGTGTTCTACGACCTGAAGACCTGCCTGCGGCACTTGGCGGGCGAGTCGCTCGCGCCGAAGCCTGCGCGCAAGGCCGTGAAATCGCCGGCGAAGCCGCCTGCCGGGAAGGCGAAGGAGGACGATGGCGCGGGGTAGGACTGTCGCGGCGCTGGTTGCCGCAGCCGGGATCGCCGGCGTCGTTCTCTGGCGGCGCCGGTCGCGGCAACGCGATCACGTGGATCTCTACTTCGCCGACGGCTCCATGGTGTCGTTCTCACCGGGGTCGTCCGAGGCCGGGACGCTGCTCCCGGTCGCGGAGGGGATGCTCTCGGCCATGAACGGCGACGCCTCGCGGTGACGAGAGGCGCGCTCGCCCGCGCGATTCGCGAGCACGCCTACCTCGAGGGGGATTTCCTGCTTCGGTCGGGGCGCCGGTCTCCCTACTACCTCGACAAGTACCGGTTCGAGACGCGGCCGGACATCCTCGGCCCGCTCGGCGAGCTGCTCGCCGACACCGTCCGCCGGGAGGAGCCGGAGGCCTCCCTCCTCGCCGGCCCGGAGCTCGGTGCGGTTGCGCTCGCCGCCTCGGCATCCCTCGCCTCCGGGCTTCCCTTCCTCATCGTTCGCAAGACCGGGAAGGACTACGGAACGGCGAACCGCCTCGAGGGCGTCTACCGGGAAGGCGCGCTCGTCTGCCTGATCGAGGACGTCGTGACCACCGGCGGAGCCGCGGTCGACGCGATCGAGGCGCTGCGCGCTGCCGGGATGAGCTGCCGGACGGCGGTGTGCGTCGTCGATCGTGAGGAGGGGGGAGCGGAGGGTCTCGCCGCGGCAGGAGCCCGGCTCGTTCCCCTCTTCCTGTCGAGCGAGGTGTTGGCCGCGGGCGGGACGCCGGACGAATGATGGAGGAATGCGGCCGCGCGGGGTTTGAGGACGTCATCCGCGCCTGCTAGGCTCCGGCGCTTAGGCATGTACCACCACCGACGAGACGAGGGGAGTGGAGAACGTTGACGAAGGGTGATTTCATCGACAAGGTCGCGGCCAAGGCGAATCTCTCCAAGAAGGACGCCGGCGCCGCAGTGGACGCATTCCTTGACTCCGTCAAGGATGCGCTGAGAAACGGCGATCAGGTGGTGTTCACGGGCTTCGGGAAGTTCTCGACCCAGCAGCGTGCGGCCAGGGTCGGCGTCAACCCACGGAACCCGAGCGAGAAGGTGCACATCCCGGCGGCAACCGTGCCCAAGTTCTCGGCCGGGAGCCAGTTGAAGGCCGCCGTCAACCGCTAACACCAGACTCCATCGACCCTTCGTGCGAGGGCCGCACTGCGGCCCTCGCGCTGTTCCGGCCACCTCGCATCGAACACCTGTTCGTCTATGCTGGTGCCGGATGCTCACGTCGCTCGCTGCCGCAGACCCCCTCGTCCGGGCCGTGACGACCGGCGGGCCGCTGTCGGCCGAGGCGGCGGCACGGGAGCTCCTCGCACTCGCCTCCGGTCCCCCGTCGCTCGCCCGGGCGATCCTCGATCGGGTGGTCGACGACGACGCCCGCCTCGTGTGGCGCGCCGGCGAGCTCGTGCTGGCGCCGGCCCCGTGGGCGGACATGCGCCTCGAGGCGGGGCGCTACTCGGTGATCGATATCGAGACGACCGGGCTCTCGCCCGACAGCGACACGATCTGCGAGGCGGCGGCCGTCCGCGTCGAGCAGGGCCGCGCCACGCGGACGGTCGAGCTGCGCGTGACCGCACGGCGCTCGCCGGAGCGCGTCGCCGCCCTGCTCCTCGAGGCGGCCGGCGATGCGGTCGTCGTCGGCCACAACGTGCGCTTCGACCTCCTCTTCATCGATCGCGCGCTCGCGCGGAGTCAGGGTGCCCGTGTCGCGTCGCCCGTGCTCGACACGCTCGTGCTGGCACGGCGCCTGCTCGCGGGGCGGACGCGGTCGTTCTCGCTCGCCGCGCTGGCGGGGTTCCTCGGCGCCGGCACCGCGCCGTGCCACCGGGCGCTGCCCGACGCGCTCGCAACCGCCGAGATCCTCCTCCACCTGCTCGAGCTCGCACGGGAGCGCGGGGCGGCCACGGTGGGCGACCTCTGCGCCTGGGGTCGCCCTCGCTCGCAGGCCCGGGCCGACCCGCCCTAGTGCTCCGTCTCAGAAATCGCCTTGCACTCCAGGCGGCTGCAACGCGTCGCCATGCGGTGTCCTCGGTCGCGCCCGTATTCACCAATACGGGCGCTCCCTGCGTCCTTGGCTGGCTCGCGTTTCGCGCGCTGGAGCGTCAAGGGAATTCCGAGACGGAGCACTAGCCCGTCCGGGTCACCCGGGTGCGTGCCGTCCTCGCTCCGATCGCGGCACGGAGAGCGCCGGTCGATCATCTAGCCTTTCCCTGTGGCTTCGAGGGCCGAAGCGTCGCCCGCGGCTGGCATCGCCGCGTTCACCGACCGTCTCGCTGAGCTGGTGGAGCGCAGGCGAAGCCAGCTCGTCGTCGGGCTGGATCCGCGCCCCGACCTCCTTCCCGTCGAGCTCCGCGGGGCGGCCCATGCGAGCCGCGCCGACGCCGCCGAGGCGTGCGATCGGTTCTGCCGGGGGATCGTCGACGCGGTCGCGCAGTACGTGGTCGCGGTGAAACCCCAGCTCGCGTTCTTCGAGGCCCTCGGGCCGGACGGGATGCGGGCGTTCGAGGACGTCTGCCGCTACTCCCGCTCGGCCGGGCTGCTCGTGATCGCCGACGCGAAACGCGGCGACATCGGATCCACGGCTCGCGCGTATGCCGAGGCGTACCTCGAGCCGGGCGAGCGCGAGCCGCCCGTGGCGGACGCCCTGACGGTGAGCCCGTACCTCGGGCGTGACTCGCTCGAGCCCTTCCTCGCCGCTTCCCGACGGCACGGCGCGGGAATCTTCTGCCTGGTGAAGACGTCGAACGCCGGCAGCGCCGACATCCAGGACGTCACGCTCTCCGACGGCCGCCCGCTGTGGCAGCACGTCGCACAGCTCGTCGACCACTGGGGGGAGGAGCTCGTCGGCGGACGCGGCCTGTCGTCCGTCGGCGCCGTCGTCGGCGCGACCTACCCACGGGCCGTTGCCGAGGCGAGGAAGCTGCTGCCCCGCGCCGTGTTGCTGCTTCCGGGCCTCGGCGCCCAGGGCGCCCGCGCCGGCGACGTCGCCCGGGCGTTCACGAGCGGGCCCGCGAGCGCGCTCGTTCCCGTCTCCCGCGGGATCACCTATGCGTTCCGCTCCGACGGCGAGGACTGGCGGACCGCGGCGGCGCAGGCGGCGGCACATTTCCGGCGTGAGGTCTGGACCGAGTCGGGGTGGTGAGGGGGTGGACCGGGCCCGCATCTGGATCGTCCGCATCCTCGCACCTGCGCTCTTCGTGGCGGCGGCCGTGATCCTCATCGTCGTCGTCCAGCGCGCCCTCGAGGACGGTGGGGGCGAGCAGGCGACCCCGGCGACCCTGCCGGACACGGTCGACGTGACGACCGTCGACACCGGCACGCTTCCCGGGACCGAGCCCGACTTCTACCGCATCAAGGCCGGCGACACGCTCGAGCAGATCGCCGTGCAGTTCGAGACCTCGGTCGAGCAGCTGCTCGTCCTCAACCCGGAGATCACCGACGCGCTCGCGATCCAGCCGGGCCAGCGCATCCGCGTCGCCTGAGCAGGCTAGTGGAGCACTATGTCCGCGGGCGGCCGGGGGCGGCCGGCTCGTCCTCGACCAGCCGGCGCAACGCGATCGTGCCGGCCATCGCCAGCGTCAGCAGCGGATTGCCGCGAGACCGGAGCTCGACGGCACCGACCCGGATCGTGCTCTCCCGGCGCTCGTACCCGAGCCCCACCGGCCGGGCACCGAGCGAGACGAGCCGTTCGCTCGCATCCCGCGCACCGCCTCGCCAGAGGAACAGCCGGGTCGGACGCAGCTCCACTCCGCCGAGAGCGCCGAGCTTGACCTCGAACGCCCGTTCGGTACCCGCGATCGGCTCGGGTGCAACCGTCCGCTCGAGCGCCCCCATCGGCTGAGTATACGCTTGAAGGCGTGCCACGCCGGATCGCCGCGATCATCCTGATCGCCGCTGCGACGCTCGCGGCGGCCGCCACCGCGACGAGCGCGCCGCCACCGAGTGTACGGGCCGCCGCCGTGCTCGTGAGCAACGGCGTGAGCGGCGAGAGGCTGCACCAGACCCGGGTCAGGCAGCGCCTGCCGATCGCGAGCATCACGAAGCTGATGACCGCGCTCGTCGTCCTGGAGCACGCGAGACCGGACGACATCGTCACCGTCGGCGGGCCGGCCGCGAAGGTCGGCGGGTCGACGGTCGGCCTGCGCTCCGGCGAGCGGATCAGCGTCGACGACCTGCTCCGGGCGCTCCTCGTGCAGAGCGCGAACGACGCCGCGCTCGCGCTCGCGCATCACGTCGGAGACGGCAGCGTTCCGAAGTTCGTCGCGCTCATGAACGCAAAGGCCCGCGAGCTCGGCCTCACCGACACCCACTTCTCCCGGCCCGACGGGCTGGACGCGCCGCGGCACTACTCGTCGGCGCGTGACGTGTTGGAGCTCGCGCGGGTCGCGATGAGCAAGCCCGTGATCCGCAAGACCGTCCGCATCAGGACGGCAACGATCCAGGGCGGCCGCTCGCTGCGGAGCTGGAACGATCTGTTGTTCGCCTACCCCGGCACGATCGGCGTGAAGACCGGGCATACGGACGACGCCGGCTGGAGTGAGGTCGCCGCGGTGCGCCGGAACGGTGTGACGCTCTACGCTGTGCTCCTCGGAGGGCCGACCCGCGAGCAGCGCAACGCCGATCTGATCGAGCTGTTCGAGTGGGGATTCGACCAGTACCGCCGGGTCGACGCGGTGCAGCCGGACCGCGCGTACGCGGACGTCGCCATCCCGTATTCGGACGATCGGCTGCGGGTCGTCGCACCGGCCGCGGTGCCCGCGTCCGTCCTCGTCGACCACACGCTCGTCGAGCGGATCGTCACGCCGGGACTGGTCGAGCTTCCGGTGGAGAAGGGCGAGCGGGTCGGCGAGGTGCGGATCTTCGACGGCGACCGACTGATCGCGTCGAGCCCGCTCGTGGCCGCCGCGTCGGTGGACGCTCCCACCCTCGCCGAGCGGATCGGCTGGTACGCTGGCCGGGCCCTGGATCACGCCGGCGACCTCTTCGGCGGGCTCTTCGGGCTGTTTGGATGAGCATGATCGTCACCGTCACGCTGAACGCGGCGATCGACCGGACGCTTCTCGTCCCGAATTACCAGCTCGGGCAGCGCCACCGGGCGAGCACGAGCCTGGCGAGCGCAGGGGGCAAGGGGATCAACGTGGCGCGCGCGCTGAAGCGGCTCGGCGTCCCGGTCGTCTGCACCGGTCTCGCCGGCGGGCGGACGGGCGTGCAGATCGTCGATCGGCTGACCAGCGAGGGGCTGCTGAACGATTTCGTCCGCATTCGCGGCGAGTCGAGGACATCGACGGCCGTGATCGACCCGACCTCGAACGCCTACACGGAGATCAACGAATGGGGGCCCGAGGTCGAGGAGCACGAGCTCGCCATCCTCAGGGACAAGCTCGCCTACCTCACCCGTGGCGCGGATTTCCTCGTGCTGGCGGGCTCGCTGCCTCGTGGCATGGACGAGGGCTTCTATCTCGAGATGATCCGCGAGGCGCACCGGCGCGGCGTGCCGACGGTACTCGACGTCGACGGCGAGCCGCTCGAGCGTGGGATCGAGGGGGAGCCGTGGCTCGTCACGCCGAACGTCCGCGAGGCGGAGCAGCTCGTCGGCTACGAGTTCGGGGGCGACGACGACCTCGTCGCCGCGCTCGACGCCATCGCCGAGCTGGGAGCGCGTAACGTGATCATCAGCGGCCAGCGGGGATGCACCGCGCTGTTTCGCGAGGATCGGACGGAGCGACGCCTTCAGGCGCTCGCGCCCGCGCTCGAGCCGGTCTCGAAGGTGGGCTCCGGCGACGCGCTGGTCGCCGGGTTCCTCGCCGCACGTCTCGCCGGGAAGCCTGTCGACGAGTCGATGCGGGCCGCAGTCGCAACCGGCGCCGCGTCGGTGCTCGAGGTCGGCGCGGGCCGCTTCGACGTCCGTGAGGCGAACCGGCTGACGTCGCTCGTCGAGGTGAGGGCGCTCGAGCCGGTGAGCGTCGACTGACCTCGCTCGGGGCGGGTCGCATCGTGCCCGGCTGGTACGATCCGTCCATATTGAGAGTAGCGGCGAGAGCCAGATTGCAGAAGCCCAGGAAGCCGACCGGCGCCTGGGCTTCGTGCTTGAAAGGGGGGGTGGGCGGATGAGCGTCGAGCTCGATCGGGGCGAGATCGAGCGTCTGCTGGCGTTCGAGCGAAAGTTCGAGAAGGAAGGGATCACGTTCGACGACGTGCTCCTCCTCCCGGCCGAGTCGCAAGTGCTTCCGGACGAGGTCTCCACCCGCACTCGCCTGACCCGCGGGATCGAGCTCGCGCTGCCGATCAGCTCCGCGGCGATGGACACGGTCACCGAGGCGCGCCTGGCGATCGCGCTCGCTCGCGAAGGCGGGATCGGGATCGTCCATCGCAACCTCTCGATCGAGGAGCAGGTCGCCGAGATCGACAAGGTGAAGCGATCGGAGGCCGGGATGATCGTCGAGCCCGTCACGCTCGGCGCGCACGACCGCGTGTCCGACGCGCTGGCGCTGATGGAGACCTACCGGGTCTCGGGAGTCCCGATCGTGGACGGCGAGGGCAAGCTCGTCGGCATCCTGACGAATCGCGACCTCCGCTTCGAGGAGAACGTCGATCAGCCGATCGCGAACCTGATGACGAGCGAGAGCCTGGTCACCGTGCCGGTCGGCACCACGCTCGACGAGGCGAAGAGCGTGCTGCGCCGCCACCGGATCGAGAAGCTTCCGGTCGTCGACGAAGCCGGGTTCCTCAAGGGCCTGATCACGGTGAAGGACATTCAGAAGAAGATCCAGTACCCGCTCGCGACGAAGGACGACCGGGGCCGGCTGAGGGTCGGTGCCGCCGTCGGCACCGGGCCCGACGCGATCGCCAGGGCTGCCGCGCTGGTCGAGGAGGAGGTCGACGTGCTCGTCGTCGACACCTCGCACGGCCACTCGCACGCCGTCGTCGACACGGTGCGCGAGCTGCGCCGGCGGCACGACGTCCAGCTCGTGGCAGGGAACATCGCGACGTCCCGGGCCGCCGAGGCGCTGATCGACGCGGGCGTGGATGCCGTCAAGGTCGGCATCGGCCCGGGGTCGATCTGCACGACCCGGATCGTCGCCGGGGTCGGCGTGCCCCAGATCACGGCGATCTGGGACTGCGCGAAGGTCGCGGCGCGGTACGACGTCCCGGTGATCGCCGACGGCGGGATCCAGTTCTCCGGCGACGTCGCCAAGGCGGTTGCCGCCGGGGCGGACTCGGTCATGGTCGGTAGCCTGCTCGCGGGAACCGACGAGAGTCCGGGGGAGGTCGTCCTCTACCAGGGTGAGCGCTTCAAGGAGTACCGGGGGATGGGCTCCATCGGGGCGATGAAGGCGCGCTCGTTCTCGAAGGACCGGTACTTCCAGGAGGATCGCGACGACATCGCGAAGCTGGTCCCGGAGGGCGTCGAGGGGCGCGTCCCGTACAAGGGCCAGGTCAGGCACGTCATCTACCAGCTCGTCGGCGGGCTGCGTCAGGCGATGGGGTATTGCGGCGCTTCGAACATCGAGGAGATGCGAACGGGGACACAGTTCGTGCGGATCACCACGGCCGGCCTGCGCGAGAGCCACGCGCACGACGTGGCGATCACGAAGGAGTCGCCGAACTACCGGCTCGGCTGATGGGGGACGTCGTCCCGCTGCCCCTGCCGGAGCCGTTCTCCGAGGAGCGGCCCGTGCTGGTGCTCGATCTCGGCGGCCAGTACGCCCAGCTGATCGCCCGGCGGGTGCGGGACTGCCGCGTCTACTCCGAGCTCGTCGCCTCGTCGATCACCGCCGCCGAGGTGAAGCGGCGAAACGCGCGCGCCGTGATCCTGTCCGGCGGGCCCGCGTCCGTGTACGCGAAGGACGCACCGAGGGTGCACGAAGGCCTCTTCGACGCGGGCGTCCCGGTGCTCGGCATCTGCTACGGGATGCAGCTGATGGCGCAGGAGCTCGGCGGGCGGGTCGACCGCACGGACGCGGCCGAGTTCGGGCCCGCCGACCTCGACGTGACCGACGAGGAGAGCCGCCTGCTGGCCGACCTGCCGCACGAACAGGTCGTCTGGATGAGCCATCGGGACTCCGTCGTCGCTCCGCCCGCCGGCGCCCGCGTGGTGGCGTCGAGCCAGTCCACGCCGATCGCCGCCTTCGAGCACGTGGAGCGTGGGCTCTACGGCGTCCAGTTCCATCCCGAGGTCGTCCACACCCCGCACGGGATGGCGATGCTCAAGCACTTCCTCTACGACGTCGCGGATGCCCCGCCGCTCTGGACCCCAGCGGCCGTGATCGAGGAGGAGGTCGCTCGAATCCGGGCCCAGGTCGGCCGCGAGCGGGTGCTCTGCGCGCTGTCCGGCGGGGTCGACTCGGCGGTCGCGGCACTCCTCGTGTACAAGGCGGTCGGCGATCGGCTCACGTGCGTGTTCGTCGATCACGGCCTGCTTCGCAAGGGCGAGGCCGACCAGGTCGTCGAGACGTTCTCGAGGCACTTCCACGTGCCGCTCGTCCACGTCGACGCCGAGGAGCGCTTCCTCGGCCGGCTCGCGGGCGTCGACGAACCGGAGGCGAAGCGCAAGATCGTCGGCGAGGAGTTCATCCGCGTGTTCGAGCAGGAGGCGCGCGGGCTCGGCGGCTTCCGCTATCTGGTGCAGGGGACGTTGTACTCGGACGTGATCGAGTCGGGTGGCCAGAGCGGCGTGGCGGCGAAGATCAAGTCGCACCACAACGTCGGCGGGCTGCCCGAGGAGATCGACTTCGATCTCGTCGAGCCGCTGCGGATGCTGTTCAAGGACGAGGTCCGCAGGGTCGGCGAGGAGCTCGGGCTCCCGGAGGCGATGGTGTGGCGCCATCCGTTCCCGGGGCCCGGCCTGGCGATCCGGATCATCGGCGAGGTGACGCGCGAGCGTCTCGATATCCTCCGCGAGGCGGACGCGATCCTGCTCGAGGAGATCCGCAGGGCGGGCCTCTACCGGCAGCTGTGGCAGTGCTTCGCGGTCCTCCCGGCGATCCGCTCCGTCGGTGTCCAGGGCGATGAGCGGACGTACGCCTATCCGATCGTCGTTCGGGCCGTGACGTCCGAGGACGCGATGACGGCAGACTGGGCCCGGCTGCCCTACGACGTGCTCCAGACGATCTCGACGCGCATCATCAACGAGGTCCAGCACGTGAACCGCGTCGCCCTCGACATCTCGTCGAAGCCGCCGGCGACCATCGAGTGGGAGTGACCGCGGTCGGCCCGGCAGGCCGCGACCCGCGTAGGAGCCGGCGGAGCCCGGCGGTTACCTGTCCCGCAGGGGACAAGCTAGGGTCTCGCCGTGGAGTTCCGGCGCATCGGTGCACTGCCGCCGTACGTCTTCGCGGCGACCGACAGGCTGAAGCTCGATCTCCGGCGCGCCGGGGAGGACGTGATCGACCTCGGCTTCGGGAACCCCGACATCCCGTCGCCCGAGATCGCCGTCGAGAAGCTCTGCGAGGCCGCGGCCAAGGAGCGCAACCACCGGTACTCGGCGAGCCGCGGGATCCCGAACCTGCGTCTCGCGATCTGCGAGCTGTACCGCCGCACGTGGGGCATCGAGCTCGATCCGGAGACCGAGGCGATCACGACGATCGGGGCGAAGGAGGGGCTCTGCCATGTGATGTGGGTGCTGCTCCAGCCGGGCGACTCGGCCGTCGTGCCGAGCCCGAGCTACCCGATCCACATCTGGGGGCCCGTCCTCGCCGGCGCGGAGGTCGCGAGGGTCGCGATGGGCGCGGACGAGGACCTGTACGGCAACATCGTCGAGGCGTACGAACGCTCCTGGCCTCGTCCGCGGGTGCTGATCATCTCCTTCCCGCACAATCCGACCACCGCGACGGTCGACATCGAGTTCATGCAGCGCGTCGTCGACTTCGCGCGGGAACGCGAGCTCGTGGTCGTCCACGACTTCGCCTACGCCGATCTGGGCTTCGACGGCTACCAGCCCCCGTCGATTCTCCAGGCGGACGGAGCGCACGAGGTCGCGGTCGAGCTGTACACGCTGACGAAGTCGTTCTCGATGGCGGGCTGGCGCGTCGGCTTCCTCGTCGGGCGCTCGGACGTCGTGCAGGCGCTGGCCCGGCTGAAGTCGTATCTCGACTACGGGACGTTCCAGCCGATCCAGGTCGCGTCGATCGTGGCGATGAACGAGGCGAGCGAGTACCCGCTGCTCGTGAACGAGATCTACCGTGCGCGCCGGGACGTCCTCTGCGACGGTCTCGACCGGCTCGGCTGGTCGTTTCCGAAGCCGCGCGCCACGATGTTCGTCTGGGCGCCGATCCCGGAGCCGTATCGCTCGCTCGGGTCGCTCGACTTCGCGCTCAAGCTGACGAAGGACGCCAGGGTCGCGGTCAGCCCGGGGGTCGGGTTCGGGCCGGGCGGTGAGGGGTTCGTCCGCTTCGCCCTCGTCGAGAACGAGGAGCGGATCCGGCAGGCCGTGCGCGGCATCCGCGCGGCGCTGCCCGGGCTCCGCTGATCGCGGCGGGCACCGTAACGTGCCCGGGCGAGCGCTCACGACGGCTCGCTGCCCGTCATCGCCCGCATCTCGGGCGTGGCCGCCCGGGTCACGTAGATCCGAAACCACGGGAGGACGAGCAGCGCGCAGACGGCCGAGAAGCCGGCCGCGGCGACGAAGGCCAGCGAGCCGGCCGAGGTGAACAGGGGGACGTAGACGAGTGGGGCGAACGCGACACCCACGAACTTGAACGCGCTGTATGCGGAAACCGAGCCGGCCCGGTTCTCAGGGAACGACTCGACGACGATCGTGTTCAGCGCGGCCCAGGCGAACGCCGATCCGCACCCGACCGCGAAGTAGACGAGGGCGAAGCTCCAGGCCGTCGGCGCGAATGCGAGCGCGAGCACCCCGGCCCCGCAGGCGACGATACCGATCAGCGCGGTGCGAGGCCGTCCCGCGCGGTCGGCCATCACCCCGCCGTAGCGGCCGAGCAGCACGCCTCCCACGCCGTAGGAGGCGACGACCAGGCCGGACAGCCCGGAGCTGAGCCCGAACGACTCCGCGCAGACCAGCGCGGCGAGGAACCCGATCGCCGTGAAGCCGAGGTACCCCGTCATCGCGCTGCCGGCGAGCAGCCCGAGGCGGCGGTCGAGCAGCGATCGCAGCCTCGCCCGCGGCCGGCTGCCCACGCCTCCCACGAGCTCGAGCCGGGGCGCGGCGAGCGCGAGGGCGACCACGGCCACGAGCATGAACGCGAGGCGCCAGGACACCTCGCCGATGGCGCCGCCGAGCACCGGAGCGAACGTGAGCCCGGAGACCTGGACCGCCGCGAAGGTGCCGACGCTGCGGCCGAGCACCGCCGCGGGGACGATCTCCGACAGCGCTGCGAGCAGGATCGGGGTCAGGAATGCGTTGGCGGCGCCCGTGAGCGCACGAGCCCCGATGAACGTCCCGATGTCCGGGGCGAACGCCGCGAGGAGAGAGGCGAGCCCGAAGACGACGTAGCCGGTGCGGACGACGCGCCCGCCGCCGACCCGTTCGGCGATCGTGCCGGAGAAGAGCTGGAGGCTCGCGAACGGCACCATGTAGGCCGTGATCGACGCGGCGACGAGGCCGACGGACGTGCCGAGGCCGTCCGCGACGTCCGGGATGAGCGGCACGAGCATCGCTCCGCCGAACGGTCCGAGGAAGCCGCCGGCGTAGACCGGAAGCAGGCGCCGGGGAGGAGTGGACGCGGGCCGTCTCTAGTGCACCGCCCGAGGACGGCGCACTAGATTCCGCCCGGCGACGAGCGCTCGCGCAGCTCTCGCTGGCGTGCGTCGATCGCTCCCTGCAGCGCGTCCCGGAACTCCTGATCCTTCCGCAGGAAGCCGACGTGGACCTGCTGGTCGTCACCGGCGTTCACGACCTCGAGCGAGCCGGTGCCGATGATTCGGTCCCAGAACGTGCGGATGTACTGCACCTCCTGCACGCGCTCGAGCCCCACCGACACGGTCGACTGGTTGAAGACCCCGGACTCCGCGATCAGCCGGCGGTTCGTGACGATCCAGGTGGTCGCGCGGTTCTGGAAGATCCGGACCATGAACCAGGGCAGGTACAGAAACAGCGTCACGAACAGCAGGAGAAACAGCTTCGTCATCGAGGGGTGCGCCCTCGTGATCTCGTCCTCGCCCTGGTGGAGCTCCCAGCGGGCCATGGCGTCCTCCCCCGGATCGACATGCGTAGGCTACGTCGCCGTGAGGCCGGAGGCATTCGTGAACGAGCTCGCAGCCGTAACCTTCGGCGACGCGTTCAACTTCTACCGTCACGGCCGGGGTGCCACGCTACGCCGCCGGCGCCTCCTCGACTACCTCCGCTCCCGGCTGAGGGCCGAGATCCTGCTCGTGGGGGAGGCGCCGGGCTTTCGCGGTGCCCGCGTCTCGGGCATTCCGTTCACCTCCGAGCGCCAGCTCACCGGGCGCGGGCCGGCGGAGGCCACGGCCACGATCGTCCAGCGTGCGTTGGCGGACCTGGACGCCGGCCACCGGGTCATGCTCTGGAACGCCGTACCGGCCCACCCGCACCGACCCGGCCTGCCCTCGTCGAACCGCCCTCCCACCCGGGCCGAGCTGACCGCTGGCCGGCCGTTCGTCGAGGCGCTCTCGGTCGGCCGCATGGTCATCCCGGTCGGCCGCGTCGCGGGTGAGGCGCTCGGGGCTCCGTGGCTCCGCCATCCGTCGCACGGCGGCGCGACAGCGTTTCGCAGAGGCCTCGCAGAGGTGCTCGGCCGCGCCGTAGCGTGAGCCACCCGCGGGCTGCAAGGACGGGCCCCCTCTTGCTAGACTGCTCGTTCGGCGGGCCCTGTCCGCCGCTTTGTTTGCCTGCCATGAAGACCTGGAACGCGAAAGCACACGAGATCGAGCGGCGATGGTACGTCGTCGACGCCGAGGGGCAGACGCTCGGGCGTCTCGCGACCCGCGTCGCGGACACGCTTCGCGGCAAGGGCAAGCCGGAATACACGCCTCACGTCGACTCCGGCGACTTCGTCGTCGTCGTCAACGCCGGCAGGATCGCCGTCACCGGCAAGAAGCTCGATCAGAAGCTGTACCACCGCCACTCCGGGTACCCGGGCGGTCTTCGCTCGCGCACCCTGCGCGCCGAGCTCGAGCGACGCCCGACCGAGGTGATCCGCAAGGCGGTGAAGGGCATGCTGCCGCGGACACGCCTCGCGCGGGCGCAGATCCTGAAGCTGAAGGTGTACGCCGGCCCGGAGCATCCGCACGTGGCCCAGCAGCCGATTCCCCTGTCAACGAACGAACGAGAGCATTCGTGATGAACCAGATCGCCCAGTACCGCGCCACGGGGAAGCGTAAGACCTCGGTCGCCCGCGTCATCCTCCGGCCCGGCGACGGCACGTGGTGGATCAACGGCCGCGAGCTCGAGGACTACTTCCCCCGGGAGGCGCTCCGCCACATGGCGACCTCGCCGCTGCGGGTTGCGGGCCTCGAGAGCCGGTTCGACGTCCGTGCACGGCTGCACGGCGGCGGCGTGTCCGGTCAGGCCGGTGCCCTCCGCCACGGCATCGCCCGGGCCCTCGTCGAGGCCGATCCGAACCTGCGCGTGCCGCTGAAGCGCGAGGGCTTCCTCGCTCGCGATGCCCGCGCCGTCGAGCGCAAGAAGGCCGGCCTCAAGAAGGCGCGCAAGCGGCCGCAGTTCTCGAAGCGCTGAGCGCCCGCGCGCAGCGCCGCTGCTGATGCGCACCTACTTCGGCACGGACGGCGTTCGCGGCGTCGTCGGAGAGGATCTGACGCCCGAGCTGGTCGAGCGCCTCGGGCGGGCGTTCGCGCGGTGGAACGGCGGCCGGTCGGTGCTCGTCGGGCGCGACACGAGGGCCTCGGGGCCGCTGCTCGAGACCGCGCTCGCCCGCGGGCTCGCGTCCGGCGGCTGCGACGTCGTCCTCGGAGGAGTCCTTCCGACTCCGGCCGTGGCGCTCCTCGCCGCGGAGGCCGGAGCCGTCATCTCCGCCTCCCACAACCCTCCCGAGTACAACGGCGTCAAGTTCTTCGCGGGTGGGTGGAAGCTGACCGACGCCGACGAGGAGCTCGTCGAGGAGCATCTCGACGACGCGCCTGTCGCCGGCGCGGGCTCGGTCGTCGGCGAGGAGGGCCTCGCCGACCGCTACGTCGACCTGGTGGTGGGACGGTTCGGCATCCGCCTCGACGGGCTGCGCGTTGCGATCGACTGCGCGAACGGCGCCATGAGCTCCATCGCGAACCGGGCGCTGACGCGCCTCGGCGCCTCGATCCACGCCGTGGGCGACACGCCGGACGGCGCGAACATCAACGCCGGCTGCGGGGCAACCGACCTCGCGCTGATTCGCGCGACTGTCCGGGGCGGACGGTTCGACCTCGGGGTTGCCTTCGACGGCGATGGCGATCGGATGCTGGCGGTCGACGCCGAGGGCGAGGAGGTCGACGGTGACCGGATCGTCGCAATCCTCGCGCTCCACCTCGGCGTCGAGATGGTCGCGGTCACGAGCATGACGAACCTCGGCTTCCACCGCCTGATGGCCGAGCGGAACATCCGGGTGGTGACGACGGACGTGGGCGACCGGTACGTGCTCGAGACGCTGCGTCGCGAGGGCGGGCGTCTCGGGGGCGAGCAGTCCGGTCACATCCTGTGGCTCGACGGCCAGACGAGCGGGGACGGGCTCGTCGCCGCGCTGCTGCTGTGCCGGGCGCTCGTCGAGGGCGGACAGTCCCTCGCCGGGGCGGCATCGGTGATGTCCGTGTGGCCGCAGGCCAAGGCCGACGTCCGCGTTCGCACGAAGGCGCTTCCGGACGCGCTCGTCGCGCTCGTCGCGGCCGAGAACGCACGGCTCGACGGGCGGGGCCGCGTGCTGGTGCGCCCATCCGGAACCGAGCCCGTCGTCCGTGTCCTCGCCGAGGCGGAGCGCGAGGAGGAAGCCGAACAGCTCTGCTGTAGGATTGCCGGGATCGTCGAGAAGGAGCTCGGGTAGACCGCAAGAAACGCGGCTGCTCGGGCTCTTCGTCTCTGAGGGCGCCGCATGCGGATCGAGCGCCGACCGTCGTCGAGGAGGCAGGCCATGTGCGGGATCATCGGGTACGTCGGCGAGCGGCCTGCCAAGGGTCTTCTGCTCGAGGGCCTCGAGCGGCTCGAGTACCGGGGCTACGACTCCGCCGGGATCTGCCTGCTCGGGGCGGGCTCGCCGGACTACCTCCGGGCCGTCGGGAACCTCGCGAACCTGAGGGCCGTCGCCGAGGAGAGCCGCTCGGTGGCGACGACGGGAATCGGCCACACGCGCTGGGCGACCCACGGCAGCGTGAGCGAGGACAACGCGCACCCGCTGACCGGGTGCGACGACCGGATCGCGGTCGTCCTCAACGGGATCGTCGAGAACTACCGCGAACTGCGGAGCGACCTGCAGCTCGACGGCCATACCTTCAGCTCGGAGACCGACGCCGAGGTCGTCGCACACCTCGTCGAGCACCACTACGAGGGAGACCTCGTCGAGGCGGCACGGGCCGCGTACGCGGAGATCGAGGGCCACTTCGCGTTCGTCGTCGCGCACCTCGACCATCCCGGGCTGCTCGTCGGGACACGCCTCCAGTGCCCGTTGCTGGTCGGCGTCGGCGAGGGGGAGATGTTCCTCGCATCCTCGGTCGCCGCCTTCCTGCGCGAGACCCGCTTCGTGCAGTACATCGAGGATGGCGAGCTCGTCGCGCTCACGGCCGCGGCCGCACGGTTCTTCGACGTCGATGGGGTCGAGGTCGAGCGCCGGGTCGAGAAGGTCGACTGGGACGACGAGGCGGCCGAGAAGGGCGGGTACGAGACCTTCATGCTGAAGGAGATCTACGAGCAGCCCGAGGCGATCGTCGAGACGATCGGAGACAGGATTCGCCACGGCCGGCTCGAGCTCGAGGACATCGGGCTGTCGGGCGACGAGCTCCTGCATCTCCGCCGGGTCGTGATCATCTCCTGTGGCACCTCCTACCACGCCGGTGTCCTCGGGCGGTACGTGATCGAGGAGTGGGCGCGCCTCTCCTGCGAGCCCGACGTCGCCAGCGAGTGGCGCTACCGCGACCCCGTGATCACGCGAGACACGCTCGTGATCGGCATCTCCCAGTCCGGCGAGACGGCGGACACGATCGCCGCGATGCGGCTCGCCCGCGACAAGGGGGCGCCCACCCTCGCCGTGACCAACATGGTCGGCTCGCAGATCACGCGCGAGGTCGACCGCGTCCTCTACACGAGGGCCGGGCTCGAGATCGGAGTCGCGGCGACCAAGACGTTTACGACCGAGGTCGTGCTCATGTACCTGCTGGCGCTCGAGATGGCCCGGGCGCGAGGCACGATGGCGCCCGACGACGTCGGGTCACTGCTTCGGGAGATCCAGTCCCTGCCCGGGAAGATCGCCGAGTTCCTCGCGAGCGACCACCCGATCGACGAGATCGCGGCGCGCCATCACCGCGAGCCGTTCTTCCTCTACCTGGGCCGTCACATCGGCCTGGCGGTCTGCCTCGAGGGGGCCCTGAAGCTGAAGGAGATCTCCTACATCCCGACCGAGGCGTACTCGGCGGGTGAGATGAAGCACGGCCCGATCGCGCTGCTCGACACCCACACGCCCGTCGTCTGCATCGCGACGGACTCCCACGTCTACGACAAGGTCGTGTCGAACATCCAGGAGAGCCGCGCCCGCGGTGCGAAGGTGATCGCGATCGCGACCGACGGCAACGAGGACATCCAGCACCACGCGACGGACGTCATCTACGTCCCGCGAACGCATCCGTTCCTGCAAGCCGTGCTCGCGATCGTGCCGCTCCAGCTGCTCGCCTACAAGATCGCCCGGATGCGTGGCCTCAACGTCGACCAGCCGCGCAACCTTGCGAAGACGGTCACGGTCGAGTAGCCGGCGAAATCTCTGAGGATGGGGGCCGTCGCCGCTGGGCCTGCCTGGCTCGCCGACCGGGCCTGACATGATGGGGCCGTGCGCATCGGTGTCGACCTGATCGAGATCGCCCGGGTCGCGGCGGCGCTCGAGCGCTACCCGGGCTTCCGGGAGCGCGTCTTCACCGACGCCGAGCGCGCCTACTGCGACTCTCGTCCGAGCCCGCCCCAGCACTACGCGGCGCGCTTCGCGGCCAAGGAGGCGGTCGGCAAGGCCCTCGGCCGCGGCGTCCATTTCACGTGGCACGAGATCGAGATCGCGGGCAGGCCGAAACCCGGGGTGCGGCTCACAGGCAGGACCGCGGAGTGGGCGCAGCGGATCGGCGCCGGACGGATCGACCTCTCGATGACGCATTCGAAGGAGCTTGCCGCCGCGATCTGCGCGATCGACGAGGGTGCGTCGTGAGCCGCTGGCGCGAGCCCCTGTACACGGCCGACGAGATGCGCGCCGCGGAGGCGACGTACGCCGGCCCGACCGGCGAGCTGATGGAGCGGGCCGGCGCCGCGGTCGCGGCGTCCGTCCTGCGACGCTATCCGGAGGCGCGGCGGGTCTCCGTCTGGTGCGGACCCGGCGCGAACGGCGGTGACGGGCTCGTCGTGGCCCGGCAGCTCTCCGAGGCCGGCAGGGAGGTCGAGGTCAGGCTCCTCGCGGACGAGTCACGCGTCACCGGCGACGCCGCCGAGAACCTCCGACGCGCACGTGAACTCGGAATCCCGTTCGTCGCCGAGCCCGGCCCCACCGACGTTGTCGTGGATGCTCTCTTCGGCACGGGTTTTGCCGGCACGCCGAGGCGTGACGCGGCCGCCGCGATCGAGGCGATCAACAGCGCCGGTGCGCCGGTCGTCGCCGTCGACGTGCCGTCGGGGATCGATGCTTCCACAGGTAGGGTCGCGGGTGCCGCGGTGAACGCGACCGTCACCGTCACGTTCCACGGCCGCAAGGTCGGCCTGGTCGTCGCGCCCGGACGGTTTCATGCGGGCGACGTCGAGGTCGCCGAGATCGGCCTCGCGGAGGCCGAGACCGCCGCCTGCAGGGCGCTCCCGTCGCTGCTCCGGCACGTCCCGCGCCGGGCCGAGCGCGACAACAAGTACAGCGCGGGGTCCGTGCTCGTGGTCGGCGGCTCGACGGGGCTCACCGGCGCGCCGTGCATGGCCGCGGAGGCGGCTCTCCGCGCCGGCGCCGGGGTCGCGGTCGTCTGTGTGCCGGCCTCCCTCCACCCCGTCTTCGAGCTGCGGCTGCTCGAAGTGATGAGCCGACCCTGTGCGGACGACGACGGTCAGCTGGCGCCCGAGGCCGCGGACCGGATCGTGGAGCTCGCCCGGAAGGCGGGCGCGGTGGCGATCGGCCCCGGCCTCGGCCGTACGGCGGGCACACGCGCGCTCGTCGAGATCCTGCTCGAGCGGCTGGAACTTCCGGTCGTCCTCGACGCGGACGCCCTCTGGGGGCTTGCCGGGCACCTGGAGTGGGTCTTCCGCCGGGACCAGCCGACCGTCCTCACACCCCACGCCGGCGAGCTCGGCCGCCTGCTCGGCTGGAGGTCCTCACAGGTCACAGCCCGTCGCCTCGCCGCAGTTCGCGCCGCGGCCGCCGACACCGGCGCCGTCGTGCTCCTGAAGGGCAGCGACACCATCGTGGCCGCCGGCGGGAAGGGCGACGTGGTCGTCGATCTCGGAAACCCGGGGCTTGCGACCGCGGGGAGTGGAGACGTGCTGACGGGCATCCTCGCGGCGTTCCTCGCCAAGGGGATGGAGCCGGCGCTCGCGGCCGCGGCCGCCGCCGCCGCCCAGGGCGTCGCCGCAGGGCTGGCGGCGCAACGGCACGGCGGCGCGGGAATGATCGCCGGAGACGTGATCGAGACGCTGTCGAACGCACTGTCCGTGGAAGGGAGCTAGTGCTATGAACGTCGCGATCTTCGGAGGATTCGGCAAGCGTCCGTTCGCGCCCGGCTGGACGAAGCAGACGGCTGTCGCGATCCTCGGCGGCGGGGACCTCGATCTGACGGCCTCCGCGCCCGGCGAAGGCGCCCGCCTCACCGCGGTCGCCGTGCTCGGGCGCGTCGCGATCCGCGTCCCGCCGGGAACACGCGTCACGATGAGCGGCCTCAGCCTCTTCGGTGGCCGATCCGTCGATGTCCAGGCGGGCGACGGGCCCGCGCTCGCGCTCCGTGCGTTCGCGATCCTCGGTGGCCTCGAGGTGAAGGAGGGCGTCCCGGAGGCTTGACTCGGGGGCGCCCCCTGATTCCCGTGAGGCGCTCGCAGGTCACCGTGGACCTCGGCGCGGTCCGCCGCAACGTGTCCACCATCCGTGCGGTCGTCGCGCCCGCGGCGCTGTGGGCCGTCGTCAAGGCGGACGCGTACGGGCACGGCGCGCGCGACGTCGCGCGCCCGGCCCTGGAGGCCGGCGCCGAGGCGCTCTGCGTCGCCACGCCGCAGGAGGGCGAGGAGCTCCGCCGGGAGTGCCCGGAGGCGCGGATCGTCGTTCTCGGGCCGCTCGCCCCCGGCGAGGACGAGCTCGCCCGCGAGTGCGACCTCGAGATCGCGATCTCGACCGCGGAGCTTCCTGCCGGTCTCCGGGTGCACGCCAAGGTCGACACCGGGATGGGGCGGTGGGGCATGAGCCCGGCGGAGCTCGCCGCGGTCGACCCGGCGCGCGTCGTCGGGCTCATGAGCCACCTCGCGACCGCCGACGAGGCAGACGAGGGCTTCGCCCGCCGCCAGATCGAGCGGTTCGCCGGGCTGGCCCTCGGGTTCCCCGGCGCGGTCCGCCACCTGGCCAACAGCGCGGGCGCGCTCCGGTTCCCGGAAGCCCGGCTCGACGCGGTGCGCTGCGGGATCGCGGTCTACGGGATCTCGCCCTTCGGCGACGGCCCGTCACGGTACGGGCTCGAGCCCGTCCTGTCGTGGCGGAGCTACGTCGCCCACACGAAATTGCTCGACCCCGGTGAGAGCACGGGCTACGGGCGACGGTTCGTGGCGGGCCGCGCGACCCGCATCGGGATCGTGCCGGTCGGCTATGCAGACGGGTTCCGCCGCGCGTACAGCGGCACCGAGGTCCTGATCGGCGGGCAGCGCCGGCTCGTGCTCGGAGCGGTGTCCATGGACGCGTTCGCCGTCGAGCTCGGCGACGAGCCGGTGGGCACGCCGGTGACGATGATCGGCGGCGGCGTGCTCGCCGAGGAGCATGCCCGGACGGCGGGGACGATCCCGTACGAGGTGACCTGCGCCGTCCGGACCGGGTGGGAACGCGCCGAGCGGGTCGTCGTCGATGGATGAGCGGATCCGTGAGGCGCTCGCGGGCGGTGAGGCCTACATCGTGGGCGGCGCGATCCGCGACCGGCTGCTCGGCCGTCCCGTGATCGACGTCGACGTCGCCTGTCACGAGCCCGAACGGGCCGCGCGCGCCTATCGAGGCCGGGCGGGCGGTGCGCTCTTCCCGCTCTCGGAGCGTCACGGCGCCTGGCGGGTCGCGCTCGCCACGGTCACGGTCGACTTCACCCCGCTCCGCGGCTCCATCTTCGACGACCTCGCCGCCCGTGATTTCACCGTCAACGCCATCGCGGAATCCCTCGCCGACGGTGAGCGGGTCGACCCGTTCGGCGGCGAGGCCGACATCGGGGCCGGGGTCCTGCGGGCGGTCTCGGAATCCGTCTTCCTCGACGACCCGCTGCGGCTCCTGCGGGCCGTCCGCCTCGAGGACGAGCTCGGTCTCGCGCTCGAGTCGCTGACGGAGCTTCTCGTACGTCGCGACGCCCCCCTCGCGCCGCGGCCTGCGGGGGAGCGGATCCTCGCGGAGCTCGAACGGCTTACCCTACGCGGCTGGCTTCGCCTCGCGGAGCTCGGGCTCCTTGCGGAGCTCGGTGGATCGCCCGACCGGCTGAGCCGGCTCCCCGCGGAGAGCGGCCCGGACGTCCTGCTCGTCGCCGCGCTCGGGCCGGCGCTCGAACGCCTTCCCATCTCGAACGCGAGGCGCCGGTTCGCCCGGACGCTGCTTCGGGCGTCACCGCCGGCCGACACCTCGGCGCGGGAGCTCCACCGCTACCTCGTGCGAACCGAGCCCTGGGCGCTCCAGGCGCTCGCCTACCTGGGCGTCGAGGAGCTTGCCCCTGCCGTTCGTGCGGCCCGTGAGGCCCGGCCTACCGAGCCGCTCCTCCGGGGCGACCAGCTCGGCCTGCCGCCCGGACCGCCGATCGGGCGGGCGCTCGCGGCGATCGCCGAGGAGCGCGCAGCCGGTACGGTCACGACCCGCGACGAGGCCCTGAAGCTCGTCCGGAACCTCGACCAGGCTGGTGCCGATGGGCGGTGAGGAGGCCACGCGCGCCCGCTTCGAGAAGAGCGCCGAGAAGCTCGCCGCCCTCGCCGACAGCCGTGTCGGTGAAATCCGCGCCCGGCTCGCGAGGCTCGTCGCGCCGACGGGGAACGAACGCGCGATCGACTCGGGAACGGGTACCGGCCCGATCGCGTTCGCACTCGCACCGCTCGTCCGCTCGGTCGTCGCGGTCGATCTCGTTCCGGCGATGATCGACCAGGCGCGGAAGCGGGCCGCAGCGTTCCCGAACGTCGAGCTCTGCATCGGCGACGCGCTGGCGTTGCCGTACGCGAACGGGGAGTTCGATCTCGGCACCACGGGGCGCACGCTCCACCACCTCGACCGTCCCGATGTCGCCGTCGCCGAGCTCGCGCGGGTCGTGCGGCCGGGCGGCACGGTCGTGGTCGTCGACCAGATCGCGCCCGACGACGCGCCCGCGGCGGCTGTCCAGGAGGAGATCGAGCGGCTGCGCGACCCGTCCCATGTCCGCACCCTTCCGGACGCGGAGATCCGTGCGATGCTGGCCGGCTCCGGCCTCGAGCTCGTCGAGGTGCAGGTCGTCGACGAGGATCGCGACCTGGACGGGTTCCTCGCGCTCGCGGGCTGCACCGGCGAGGCGCGCGAGCGGGTGCTCGCGCTGGCGACCGATGCCGTGGCCCGGGGCCGGGGCGCGGGCATCGACCTGCGGCAGCAGGCAGACGGCTTCCGGTTCAGGATCCGCGTCGCCTGGTATCTCGCACGGCGCCCCGGCGCCTGAGCGGGCCGGCGGTCAGGCGCGGTACTTGACGGTACAGCCGACCGCAGGGGTATCGGCGAGCGTCACGTCGCGACCTGCGAGGATCGCCTCGAGCGCCTCGCGCAGATACGGCCGCGCGGCGGCCGGATCACGGTGGTCGGAGTCTGGCGCGCCCTGGTAGACGAGCCGATCGTCGGCGTCGAACAGGAACACCTCGGGAGTCCTCGCGGCTGCGTAGGCATGCGCAACCTCCTGCGAGTCGTCGCGAAGGAACGGGAAGACGAAGCCCTTCTCCGCGGCCCTCAGGACCATCTGCTCGAGCGTGTCGCCGGCATGGTCGTTCGAGTTGATCGCGACGAGGGCGGCGCGGCCCGCGAAGTCGCGCGCGATGTCGTTCAGCCTGTCCTCCCACGCGATCACGTACGGGCAATGGCAACAGGAGAACACGACCGCCATCGGGGCGCCGGCGTACTCGGCCCGCGAGTGGGTCTTCCCGTCGGTGCCGGGCAGCGCGAACGCTGGTGCGGGATCACCGAGGCGGAGACGGGCCATCGCGGAATGCTACCCTCCCCGACCGTGCCCGAGCTTCGCCCCTGGGAGCCGCTCTACGACCTCGTCGGCACCGGGATGTGGGCGTACACGAGCACGGCGTTTCGCACCAGGTTCGTCGGCGACCGCGCCTGGCGCATGGCCCGCGGCGAGATGCTCGTTTCGACTCATCGGGCCGAGACGGACGTGCCGCTGATCTGCGGGCAGGTCTTCTTCCGGGGGCATCTGTTCGCCTCGCGTTCGACGAGGCTGAGCTTCGCCGCCCGGGAGGACATGTTCGACCGCGGCTTCTTCGCCGGCTTTCCGCCGGGTCTCTCGGTTCGCGCCCGGCGGCTGCTCTACCGGATCGACGCCGGTCCCTACCTGCCGCGCGTCCGGGTGCGGCCCGTGCCGTTCCCCGCCACCAACGTGCTGCGGGTGGGACGCGCGCTCGCAGAGCTGCCGCCGGGCACGTTCCTGGCCGATGCGCTCGCGCCGTCGATCCTCGAGTCCTTTGCCGCCCGGGCGGTCGAGACGGGCCTGCCCGCACCGGCACTGGCCGGGGAGGTGCTCCGAGGGGAGTACGCCGACCTGCTCTGGACGAGCCACCCGCGCGACATTCTCGACGCGCCCGTGCTCGAGCCCGTCTGGCGCCGGCGCCCGGAGCGCGCGACCGAGGAGCTGCGGGTGCTCGTGGAGGTCGTCCGCGCGGGCGAGTCGGTGCTCTTCTTTCCCGAGGGCCGCCCGTCGCCGGACGGCTCGATAGGCCCGCTCCGGCCCGGGCTCAAGCTGCTCGTGAGGCGGGGAAGCCCCGGGGCGCTGCGCCCGATCGGGCTCGCCTACGACCGGATGACACGCGGGCGGCCGTACGCCGTGTTCGCGATGGGGAGGGCGATCCCGCCCCCGACCGGCGCGATCGAGCAGACCGTGCTCGCCCACCTCCGCGCGACCACGCCCCTGACGTGCGGGCAGGTCGTGGCGGTCACCCTCCGTACGGCTGCCGCAGCGGGGAGCGAGCGAATCGGTACCGCGGAGCTCGACGACCGCTGGCTGGCGGAGATCGAACAGGCGCGGGAGACGGAGCGTCCGTTCGAGCGTTCGCTGCTCGACCCGTCCCGCCGCCGCCGTCGGCTCGCCGCCGCCCTCGCATGGGCGCTCGACCGCGGGCTCGTTCGGCGCGAGGGCAGGCGTGCCGTCCTGCTCCAGCGGAGCGCGATCCTCGGCGACGGTGTGCTCGCCTACGCCGCCCGGGAGCACGAGAGCGCCCGCGCGCCGGTCACGGAGTAGCCTCGGCCTCATGTGCCCGGTCACCTTCCTCCGCGTTCTTCGCGCCGAAGATCTTCGGGAACGCCGAGCGGAGGAAGATCGCGCCGAGGATCGTCACCGGTAGCACCACGAGCGCGTGCACCGTCAGCACGTACGGAGTGCCGATGTCGGACGAGACGCCCAGCGCCTCGGCGCTCACGAGCGTCAGATAGTCGAAGCTTCCGAGCCCGGCCGCGGTTGCCGGAACCCCGAGGGCGAGGTTCCCGACCCCTTCGAGCAGGAAGTAGCCGCCCGCCGAGAGGTCGATCCCGTAGGCCTCGCCGATCACGACGTACATGCCGAAGTCCGCGAGCCAGATCGCGGCGGACGTCCACAGCACGCGCAGCAGCGGCTTGCGCGCGCGGAATGCGCCGAGCCCCTCGACGAAGTTCGCCGTCCAGCGGCCGACCCGCATGTGCCAGCGTGACGGCAGCCACCTGGTGACCCTCCACATGAACTCCTCGGCCGACTCCGGGCTGCGCGCGGCGAGGCCGACGAGCACGATCCCGAGAACGCACCCGGCCGACAGGCCGATCCCGACGAGTAGCAGGATGCCGGTCTCCCCGATCCAGAGCGCTCCCATCAGGATCCAGACGGAGAGGACCATGCCGTCGAGCAGGCGTTCGGCGAACAGCGTGCCGGCGGTGACGAACGGCGGGATCCGGTAGTGCTCGCGAACCGACTCGATCCGCAGCAGATCGCCGCCGCGGGCCGGGAGCACGTTGTTCGCCCCGGCTCCGACGCAGAAGATCTTGAACAGGCGAGAGGTCTGGGTCTGGTAGCGCGCGGCGGAGTACAGGTACCGCCAGCGAACGGCGATGAAGAAGCTGTTCAGGAGCACGAAGCCGACCCCGCCGATCATCGCCCAGTACGGGAGGTCCTTGATTGCCGCCCACGCCTCTCCGAGGTTCGCGATCCGGAGGAAGAGCCAGAGGAACACGACCGTGGCGGCCGTCCCGATCAGCAGTCGGAAGATCGTCTGACGCTTCTTGCTCATATTCTGTCGCGGCCCAGTATCTCGATACGCTCGCCGTCGCGCCGTGCACGGGTCCCGTCACGGCGCGACGGTATGGATGACGGAGATTTCCACACATGACGCCTCGTCACAACCAGCAACGGCGCTTCTCCCGCAAGCGCGAGGTCGCGCTCGGCCTCGGCTTCTACGCCGTCTATCTCCTCGTCCGCCGGCTCGCGCTGAGCGGAGACGGGCGCGAGCGCGCCCATGACAACGCCCGCACGATCGTCGCGCTCGAGAAGCGGCTCCATCTCGACGTCGAGCCCCAGCTCCAGCAGCTCGTCGTGCACCGCCGCGACCTCGTCCAGGCGCTGAACCTCGCCTACGCGACCCTGAACGTCGGTCTCACGGTGGGGTGGCTGATGCTGCTCTTCCATCGCCGCGACCCGGCGTTCCACCGCTACCGGCGCGCGGTGTTGCTGGCAGGCCTCGGCGCGCAGCCGCTGTTCCTGTTCTTCCCCGTGGCGCCCCCGCGCAAGCTCGATCATCTCGTCGACACGATCGCCGACGTCGGAGGCGTCGACCTCGACTCGGGCCTCGTCTCCTATCTCTACCACCCGCTCGCGGCGATGCCGAGCATCCACGTCACGATCGCGGAGGTGACGGCCGACGGGCTCCGCCAGACGTCGCGCTCCGCAGTCGTCCGTGCGCTCGCGCCGGCGTACCCGCCGTTCGTGGCGGCCGTCGTGCTGCTGACGGCCAACCACTACGTCGTCGATGCGGCCGCGGGCAGCATGCTCGGGCGGCTCGCCCTGCGGATCGCGCGCCGGCTCTCCCGCTAGCGGCCGCGTGGCGCGCGCGGTCGTCGGCGAGGAAGACGACCATCGTCGCCGTGAAGCCGTGGAGGAAGCTGCGGCCGCCGACCGGGCCGATCTCTCCGCCGCAGAAGAAGCCCGCCGACCGCCGGTGACCCGAGCGTCGACGCGACGGCCCGGGAATCGTGGTCGGGTGTCTGAAACATACGGGTGCCGCGCCCGTTGCAGCGTGAAGAGGAGCGCTCCGGCCGCCTGGCCTCCCGACGCGGTCGAGCGCCTCCGCGAGCGCGAGTCGAAGGTCCTCGCCCGCGGTGGTGGCGTCGCGTGCGTGGAAGCGCAGCGTCTGGCCGACCCGCACGCGTTCGCCGATCGCGATCGCACCGGTGTCCTCGTCGACGCCGATGATGCCCCGCATCAGGAAGTCGCCGCGCTCGTAGTCCGGCCGGTTCTCGTCGATCACGAGGCCGGCCAACAGTCCCGCGCGAGACGAGCTCGCGCTCGCGCGGGGCGAGGCCGCCGACGATCTCGCGGAGCCGCTCGTAGGCCGGACGCCCTGCGAGCTCGAGCACGATGTTCCCCTCTGCGCTCGTGATCACGGACTCCGGGCCGAGCGGCGAGCAGCCCTGCGAGACGACTGCCTCGGCGCGAACGCCGGCGAGCGCGACGCCGACGGCACCCTGCGGCGAGGTCGTCCGGTCGAGGATCATGGCCTGCAGGCCGGGCCGGCCGCCGCCGGTCGCGATTCCCCCGACCACGGGCGTCCCCGGGTACCCGGCGTCCAGCTCGTCGAGGACGTCGCTCAGCGACACGTCGAACGGGTCTGCGAGGAGGATGATCGAGCGCCGGCTCGCCGAGGTCGGGGACGAGGATTTCGCCGCCCTCCTCGGCGCCCGCGATCCGGAAGGGTGTGACGGTCGCGCCCGGCAGCGACGCCGCCCAGACCGTGAGGCCCGGCCCGCTCTCGACCTCGCGCTCACCGCCGATGATGCCCTGGGCGACGCAGCCGACGAGACGGCCGGGGCGAAGCCCCTCCATGACCGCCGTGACCGCGACCTCGACGCCGTCCGGGAGGTGGTGGGGGCTCAGGAAGAGGAACGCGAGGTCGGCGGGCCCCTTGCCGAGCTCGTGTCCCGCCGCGGTCACGGCCTCCCGGGCCGCCACCTCGACGTCCAACGCCATGGACGTGCCCACCCCGACGCGGCTCACGCGGCGTCCTCCGCGGCCGGGCGTCGCTCGACGGTCTCGGCGAGCCGTTGCTGCTCGGGGCCGAGCTCTACGAGCGCGCGCTCGAGCCGTCGCTCGGCCTCGGGCGTGAGCCGCAGGTAGACGACGCGGCCGTCGCGCGAGGAGGGCTCGCGCCGGATCAGCCCGGTGCCCTCGGCCCTCCCGACCAGCTCCGTGACCGTGCTCTGCGCGAGCTGGAGCCGCCGCGCGAGCTCCGTGACCGTCGAGCGCTCGCTGCCGTCGGGCGCGCCCTTGATCATCAGCAGCAGGAGGTATCGCTGCGGGGTCAGCCCGCTGCGGCGTGCCGTCTCCTCGCTGACGCGGAGGAAGCGGCGAAGCGCCGAGCGCAACTCCGCGGCGCCCTGGTAATCCTCGGAGCGCGGCCGGATCATCGTCCCGCGGCCAGTCTAATGCTCCGTCCCGGAAGTGGCTTGACGATCCCGGCGCTGCTTTGCAGCCGCCCGGGATCCGAGTGACTTCCCGGACGGCGCACTAGCCACCGCCCGGGCGCCGGGCCGCGAGCCGGGCCACCGTTCCCGGAAGAAGCCCCGACAGGGCGCTCGCCGCGCGGTAGTACCCGGGAACGAACACCTCCCGCCGGTCCCGGACGAGCGCCTCCACGATCGCGTCGGCAACCCGTTCGGGCGTGACGACGGCGTGGCGGAGGAAGCGGTGCGCAAGGAACCGGTCCTGCGGGAAGCCCTCGGTGTGGGTGAGCCCCGGGTTGACCGTGCAGACGCGGATCCCTCGCGATGCGAGCTCTGGCCCGATGCTGCGAGAGAACGCGATCTGCGCGTGCTTGGCCGCCGAGTACGGGCCGCTCGGGCCGCCGGAGACCGTGCCTGCCACCGAGACCACGTTCACCACGGCCGCCGGTGGCGCCTTCTCCAGCAGCGGCAGGAACGCCCGCAGGCACCAGACGCCGCCGAGGTAGTTCGTCGCCGCCACGGCCTCGATTCGCTCGGCCGGAAGCTCGAGAAAGCCGGCCCGACCGGGCACGCCGGCGTTGTTGACGAGCAGCCTGACCGCCCCGTGGCGCTCCCCGACGCGCGCCGCGAGCGCATCGACGGCCCCACGATCGGCGACGTCGCAGACCTCGGCGTCCCCACCGATCTCGGCGGCGACGCGCTCGAGCCGGTCTGCGCCCCGCGCCACGAGCACGCAATGCCAGCCGCGCGCGGCAAGGCGGCGGGACAGCGCGGCGCCGATCCCGCTCGATCCGCCGGTAACGACCGCGACCTTCACGCCTGGATGAGAGCACACCCACCGCTGCGACGTCGATCGCGACGGTGCGCATCGGGCATCGCCTGCCGAACGAGCGGCGATGCCTGCGACCGGGAGCCGTATAGACTCCCCGCCCGTGGGAGCCTTCGAGGGGAAGCGGGGCCTCGTTCTCGGGGTCGCGAACAAGCGCTCGATCGCGTGGAGCATCGCGCAGCGACTGGCCGAGGAGGGCGCACAGCTCGCGTTCACGTACCAGGGCGAACGAATCGAGTCGTCGGTCCGGGAGCTGGCCGCCACCGTCGACAGCCCGCTCGTGACGGCGTGCGACGTCCGCTCGGACGACGACGTCGAGCGGGTGTTCCGCGAGGTCGGAGCGGCGTTCGACGGGAAGCTCGACCTGCTCGTGCACGCGGTCGCGTTCGCCGATACGGCTGACCTCGAGGGCAGGTTCGTCGACACGCCGCGAGACCGCTTCTGGCTCGCGATGGACGTCAGCGCCTATTCGCTCGTCGCCTGCGCCCGCGCCGCCGAGCCACTGATGGAGGCTGCCGGCGGCGGCTCGATCCTCACGATGACGTACCTCGGCGGCATCCGCGCCGTGCCCCGCTACAACGTGATGGGGGTGGCGAAGGCGGCGCTCGAATCGGCCGTCCGCTACCTCGCGTGGGATCTCGGCGAGAGGAACATCCGCGTCAACGCCGTTTCCGCCGGGCCGGTGCGCACGCTCGCGGCTCGGTCGATCCCCGGCTTCTCGACGATGGAGGAGATGGTGGAGATGCGCTCGCCGCTCCATCGCAACATCTCCGCCGCGGACGTCGGGGGAGCGGCCGCCTACCTGCTCTCCGACAGTGCGGCCAACGTCACGGCGACGACGCTCTACGTCGACTCGGGCTACCACGGCATGGGGCTGTCCAAATCCCTTGGATCCCGGGCGGCTGCTCGGGGCTTCCTGCGTCCTTGCCCGGCTTGCTTTTCGCGCGCCGATCGTCATCGGCCTCGGGCTCGCTCGCACCGGCCGGTTCCTTCTCGTCCGCGAAGCGCAGCCGCTCGATCGTCAGCCCCTGGGGTGGCTTCGCATCCAGAAACAGCGCGGGCACGGTCAGGACGATGGAGTGCCAGCCGGCCTCGCCGATCTGCACGTGGACGGTCGTCTCCCCGTCGACCTGGAACAGGTGCGGCGGGCCCTGGTCGACGCGGACGGACGCCCCGGTCGAGCCCGGCGCGCTCAACGTCAGCTCGACGTCGGAGCCGGTGTAGACCCAGAGGGGCGCGTCGCGCTCCTTCATCGTGAAGCCGCGCCATCCCTCGCAGAAGATCGGGGCAGCGTGGTCGGGCTCGGGAACCGGAGGCGGCTCCGCGTCGCGCCCGGGGCTCGCCTCGAGCGGGAACAGCCAGACGTCTCCGCCCTGCGCACCCGTCCGCAGGCCCCTCGCCTGCAATGCCTTCCAGGCGTGCCAGGGGCTCGCCCGCCCCGACTGGCGGTAGGCGGGGAGGTTGAACACGAGCGACGCGATCCCGAGCCGCCGGAGATACTCGATGTCACCGTCCTCGAGGATCCCGCAGTTCATCCGGTTCAGCTCCCAGAAGAAGTCGTACGCGGGCGCCGGTGCGAGGGTCGAGTAGCCGCCCGGGTGCTCCTTCGGCGTCTGCAGCCCGTAGTAGTCGTAGATCGAGCCGAAGTGGATCCCGGGCTCGAAGAGCGGGAGCTCGACCGAGCGGCCGGGGCGTGCGGCCAGCGCGGTGTACGCGGCGTTCGCGGGGTCGGCGTCGGTCGCCCGGAACGGCAGCACGAGCAGGTCGGCGACCACGAGCAGGGCCGCGACGGTGGCAACCAGCCAGCGGCGTGACGGCCCGGCCCGCCGCAGCAGCCATGCGATCGCGAATGCGGCGAGCACGGCGAGCGCGAGCGCGGCAACCGGGACGAGCCGGCCGGGGACGCGGGTGAAGTGCAGGGGCGGGAAGTGGCGCCAGATCGGGGCGTAGAGCGGGGTGTGCGTCCCGAGCGCGAAGACGAGCGGGACGAGCACCGTGACGGAGAGCAGGGCGGCGAGCCAGGGCCGGCACCTCCACAGGACTGCAAGCCCGACGATCGCGAGGATGGGCGTCAGCCAGCCGACGTAGGTGAACTGCTCGAGCCCGTCACGCCGGAACCGGCTGGCGAGGTCGAGCCAGCCCGCCTGGAACATCTCGACCTGGTCGAGCGTGCGTCCACCCGAGGTGTTCGAGCTCTCGATCACGGTCAGCCGGATCGCGACGCCGACGGCGATCGCGGCGACTGCGCCGGCGCAGACCCACGACGTGGCCCGGCGATTCCGCCGCAGCAGGGCGTAGGCGACGCAGAACGGCAGTGCGGCGATCGAGAGATGGACCTGCCCCGACAGCGGGATCGTGAGCAGCGCGAGCGCGCAGCCCGCACCCCACGCGTGGGCTCGACGCGGGGTCGAGGCGACGCGCGAGCGCTCGAACGCCCAGAGCGCGACGGGCACGAGGACGGCGATCCAGCCGAGCAGGTGGCCCGCGCTCTGCGCGAGGCGATAGGGCGCGAGCCCGAAGGCGAGGCCGCCGACGATGGCCGCTCCGATCGGGAGGGCGAGCAGGCGCAGCCAGCCGTACGTCGCGAGCCCGGCGACGACGATCATCGTCAACTGGAGCGTGTTCCACGCGACCACAGGGCCGAACAGGGCTTCGAGCGGCCAGAAGGGGATCCCGAACGGCCACCCCGCGAGCACCGTTTGCTCGGGGACGAGGGGCTGGAAGCTGTATGGGTCGCGCCACGGTGCAGCGCCGTTCCCCAGCTGGTGCCCGAGGAGCCAGAAGCGGTAGACGCTCTGCAGGTGATCGCCGGCGCCCGGGCCGCCAAATCCCTCGGCGCCGCCCGCGATGAACGAGGAGCGAAAGCTCGCGACGGCCGGGGCGGTCGCCACGACCGCGGCCCCCGCGTACAGCGTCAGGAGAGCGAGCGCGCGGCTTCGAGCAAGGCGTCGAAGTCGGGAATCTCGTTCGAGGCGTACGGCCATGCTCCGCGGATCATGCCGTTCCCGTCCACGAGGAAGGCGCTCCTGCCGGGGACGTCGCGCATCCCTCGCCATTCGGAGCCGACGCCGAACGCCCGGGTCGCATCGGCGTTCCAGTCCGAGATCAGCGGGAAGTTCAGCTCGAGGACCTCGGTCCACGCGCGATGCGACCACGCCGTGTCCCGCGAGATACCGAAGACGCGCACTCCGGCATCGTCGAACTCGCTCCTCCTGTCACGCAGGAGGGAGAACTCGTCCGTTCAGGTGGCCGACCAGTCGTACAGGTAGAAGAGCAAGAGGTACGGGCCCTCGTTCGAGAGGGTGCCGAGCGAGACCGGATCGCTGCCGGGCGCGAGCCAGACATCGACCGCCGGGACCCTGTCACCCTCGCCGAGCATGCGGGGCAGCCTAGATGATTGATCGGTAATTGACCGGAAACCGTGGCACCGCCGGATGGCGGCCGGTACCGGCGCCTGGCGCCACGCTCGTTCGTCGCCCGTACCGCTGGTACGAGCGACGGGATGATCGCGGCCCCACGCTTGGTCCCGCCCACCCCCGCCAGCACCACAATTTCCGATCAACCATCTAGACGATCGTCAGTCGACGATCGCCTCGGCCTCGATCTCGACCAGCCAACGCGGGTCGACGAGCTCCTTGACCGTGAGCGTCGTGTTCGCCGGCCGGACGTGCCCGAACGCCTCGCCATGGGCCTGCCCGATCTGCTCGAAATCCTCCGTTCGGACGAGGTACACACGTGTCCGGACGACATGCTGCATCGCGGCCCCCGCGTGCTCGAGCGCCGTCGCGATGATCTCGAGGCAGCGCCGCGCCTGGCCGTACGCATCGGGCGGAGGATCGCCGCCGTCGGGCATGACCGGCGCGCACCCCGAGACCCAGACCTGGTTGCCGATCCGGACCGCACGGGAGTAGCCGACACGCTCCTCGTACGGCGAGCCGGAGGAGATCAGCGTCCGGTCCATCCCGCGGTAGTATCGCCGCCCGTGGAGGCGCTCGCCAGGATCGACGGCTGGCACGCCGGGTATGCGGCGGCCGGGATCGTCGGCCGCTCGGGGGTGGTCGCGACGCACGGGCCGCCCGTTCACGTGTTCCGCTGGGCCTCGGTCACGAAGCTCCTGACCGCCTACGCGGCCCTGATCGCGGCCGAGGAAGGCGTGCTCGACCTGGACGCGGCGGCGGGCCCGAGCAACTCGACCGTCCGCCACCTGCTCGCCCATGCGTCGGGCCTCCCGTTCGAGGGGTGGGACCTCCTCGGACGCCCCGGGGAGCGGCGCGTCTACTCGAACACCGGCTTCGACGTGGTGGGAGCGGTGCTCGCCGAGCAGGCGGGGATGCCGTTCACGACCTACGTGGAGGCTGCCGTGCTCGAGCCACTCGGCATGCGGGGCACGACGATCGATCCGGACGAGCCGCGGGGTGCACCCGCGGCCGGTGCGTACGGGCCGCTCGTCGACCTGCTCACCTTCGCGCGCGAGCTGCTCGAGCCCCGCCTCGTCGCCGCCGAGACCCTGTCCGAGGCGACGACGGTCGCGTTCCCGGGCCTCGGCGGCGTATTGCCCGGGTTCGGGCGCTTCGAGCCGATGGACTGGGGGCTCGGCTTCGAGCTCCGGGACGGCAAGCGGCCGCACTGGACGGGAGCGAGAGCCTCGCCGGCCACGTTCGGCCATTTCGGCGGGTCGGGAACGTTCCTGTGGGTCGACCCGGTCCGCGCGGTCGCGCTCGGCTGTCTCACCGACCGGGAGTTCGGCGCGTGGGCGCTGACGGCCTGGCCCGAGCTCTCCGATGCCGTCCTCGACGGCCTCAGCGGCCGCTGACCGGCCCGAGGTAGTGGTCGTAGGTCACGCGGTCGCAGGCCACGACGGCCGACGGCACGAGCGCGCGAATGGACGACGGGACGGGCTCCGGTCCGCCGAATGCGTCGCCCGCCCGGAGCACGCCGGCGCTCGTCTGGAGCATGCCGGCCAGAACGAGGTAGAAGCGACCGTCCTCTCCCGTGGACGGGTCGAGCCCCTCGCCCGGATCGAGCTGGATGCGCTCCATCCGCTCCGCCAGGCGACCGAGCGTCTCGCCCGGGAGCATGCTGAGCCGGGTGAGCTGCGCGAGCTCATGGACGGCGGCGAGCTGGTGGCGGGGCACCTCGCTAGGCTACCCCGGGAAGCGATGACGGACCTCCGTGGGTGGCGACGGTGCCCGCGCTGCGGCGCCGGCGTCGAGGTGAGCGGCGAAGCGGCGCGATGCGACGCGTGCGGCTACCGCGCGTACGCCAACCCCGCGCCGGCCGCCTGCGCGCTCGTTCTCGACGGGAGGGGCAGGGTGCTGCTCGGCCGGCGCGCGCACGAGCCCGAGCGCGGGAGGTGGGACGCCCTCGGCGGCTTCGTCCACGAGGACGAGCAGCTCCTCGACGCCCTGCGCCGCGAGCTTGCCGAGGAGACGGGGTGCGAGGTCGAGCCGCTCGACTTCCTCGGTGGGTTCACCGACCGCTACGGCGAGGCGGGGGATGCGACGCTGAACCTCTTCTGGACGGCGCGGATCGTCTCCGGGGAGCCGCGCCCCGCGGACGACGTCGCCGAGCTCCGGTGGTTCGCGCTGGAGGAGCTTCCGCCCGCAGGCGAGCTCGCGTTCACGAACGTCGGGCTCGCGCTCACGGCGCTGCGGCGACGGCTCGGAGAGCGTTCCCGGCCCACGGGGATGTTCGAGATCCAGCTCGTCACCGATCGCCTCGGCGGGCTCGAGGCCTTCTACCGCGACGAGCTCGGCCTGGCCGTCTCGCTCCGGGACGATGCGCGCGGGCGTGTTCACTTCCGCCTGCGCCGCGGTCAGCTCATCCTTGCCCGTGCAGAGGCGGAGGTCGAAGCCTCGCCCGGCTGGCCGGGCCTTCCGCCGCCACTCCTGCGCGAGGACGATCCACGCGGTGCGACCCCGCCGTCGCATGGGCCCGTGCACTTCGCGCTCGAGCTCGACGCGACCCGCGTGGTCGGGGAGGGAGAGCGCCTTCGCGCGGCCGGCCACGACGTCCGCGGGCCGTTTCGCTGGCCGGGCGGGGAGCTCTCGATCTACCTCCGCGATCCGGACGGCAACGTCGTCGAGCTGATCTCGTCGCGCTGATCGGGCCTGCGCGGCGGCCATCGTTCCCACTCCGACCATGATGAGGAGGACGCCCCAGAGCTGCAAGGAGAGGAGCCCCCATCCGAACCCGCCCATCCGGGGCGCGACTCTCCTTCACGCTGCAGGAGCCGGGCGCGCACCGGCGCGCCCGCGCCCCCGCGAAGGCGAGGGCCCGACCTCGTTCTCAGAGCCCCAGGCTCTTCTCGAGCATCTTCTTCGGCTGGGCGCCGACGGCCGCCGCGGACGGCTCGCCGTCCTTGAAGAGCATGATCGTCGGGATGCTCATGATCCCGTAGCGCTGCGCGAGCTCGGGCTCCTCGTCGATGTTCACCTTGACGACCTGGATCTCGCGCGCGCTCCTCGGCGATCTGGTCGAGCACCGGCGCGACCGCACGGCATGGCCCGCACCACTCCGCCCAGAAGTCGACGATCACGGGCTGCTCGCTACCGAGCACCTCGGTGTCGAACGTCGTCGTCGTCACTGCCTGCGACATGCATACCCTCCGTTCCGGGGCCGGGCGGCCCCTCGTCTGTCTCGTTCGGAGTTCACGACGTGACGCCCTGGTCGCCACGTCCTGCTCATGAAAACGAAGCGGTGGGCGGGAAAAATCCGCGTGCCACTAGACTGACTCGTCGTGTTCACGCCACTTCCGCCCGTGCCCGACCACGCCGGCCTCGAGGACGACGTGCTCGCGCTTCTGGGAGGAGCGGCAGGTCTTCGACCGCCTGCGCGAGCGGAACGCCGACGGGCCGACCTGGAGCTTCATCGACGGGCCGATCACGGCCAACAAGCGCATGGGCGTCCATCACATGTGGGGGCGCACGCTCAAGGACGTCTTCCAGCGGTACAAGGCGCTGCGACGGGTTCCGGCAGCGCTACCAGAACGGCTACGACTGCCAGGGACTGTGGGTGGAGGTCGGGGTCGAGCGTGAGCTCGGGCTGAACTCGAAGCGCGAGATCGAGGAGTACGGGCTCGCCGAGTTCGCGCGCCGCTGCCGCGAGAAGGTGGCCTGGTCGGCCGAGGCGATCACCGAGCAGTCGAAACGGCTCGGGATGTGGATGGACTGGGGCAACGACTACTTCACGTTCTCGGACACGAACATCGAGTACATCTGGCGCTTTCTCAAGATCGTCCACGAGAGCGGCTGGCTCGTCCGCGGGCATCGCTCGACCGAGTGGTGCCCCCGGTGCGGAACGTCGATCTCCCAGCACGAGCTGGCCGGCTACTACTTCGACGAAGACGCGATCCGTCGCTCTTCGTGCGCTTTCCGCTGAAGGACCGTGAGGGCGAGTCACTCGTCGTCTGGACGACGACGCCGTGGACGCTGCCCGCGAACGTCGCGGCTGCCGTGCGCCCGACGCCGAGTACGGGCTGCTCGCGAACGGCGACTGGGTCGCGGTCGCGCGCTATCCGAGGAGACCGTTCGTCGAGCGCGTCCGGGGCGCGAGAGCTCGTCGGGCTCGAGTACGCGGGGCCGTTCGACCACCTGCCGGCGGCGGCGGCCGTCGCGCATCGCGTGATCCCCTGGGACGGAGGTCTCGCTCGACGAGGGAAGCGGGATCGTGCACATCGCGCCCGGGCTGCGGCTCGGAGGACTTCGAGCTCTCGAAGGTGCACGATCTCCCGATCCTCACGCCGGTCGACGAGGCCGGCCGCTTCTACGACGACTACGGGTGGCTGCACGGGCTCTCGACGGCGGAGGCGAAGGATCAGATCATCGGCGACCTGCACGAGCGCGGGCCTCCTCGTCGAGGCCGGCGAGATCCAGCATCGCTACCCGTTCTGCTGGCGCTGCGAGACGCCGCTCATCTTCCGCATCACCGACGACTGGTTCATCGCCGCCGACGAGATCCGGCCGCGCGCTGCTCGAGGCCAACACGAGCGTCGACTGGGTGCCGGAGCACTTCGGCAAGCGGATGGACGACTGGCTCCGCGAACATGGGCGACTGGAACATCTCGCGGAAGCGCTACTTCGGGCTGCCGCTGCCGTTCTACCCGTGCTCGCTGCGGGCACGCTGAACGTGATCGGGTCGCTCGCCGAGCTCCGGGAGACGGGCGACTGCGGGCTCGACCAGCTCGAGGAGCTCCACCGGCCCTGGATCGACGAGGTGCGCGATCCGCTGCGACGGCTGCGGCGAGGAGGTCGAGCGCGTCGCCGAGGTCGGCGACGTCTGGCTCGACGCCGGCATCGTCCCGTTCTCCACCCTCGGCTGGAAGAGCGCGGAGTGGGTCGAGGGCGGGAACGCGACCGGCGCCGCACGCGGGCTGACGACGGCCGATCTCCCCGACCACGCCTACTGGGAGACGTGGTTCCCGGCCGACTGGGTCTCCGAGATGCGGGAGCAGATCCGGCTCTGGTTCTACGCGCAGCTCTTCATGTCGGTGATGCTGGTCGGCCGCGCTGCCGTACCGGCAGGTGCTCTCCTACGAGAAGCTGCTCGACGAGACCGGCCGCGAGATGCACGGCAGCCTCGGCAACGCGATCGACGCCGACGAGGCGTTCGAGCGGATGGGCGCCGACGTGATGCGCTGGATGTACTGCGCGCAGCCGCCCGACCCAGAACATCCGCTTCGGCTTCGGGCCCGCCGAGGAGGTCAAGCGAAAGCTCCTGACCGTCTGGAACTCCGTCTCGTTCCTCGTCACCTACGCGACGATCGAGGGCTTCGAGCCGCGCTACGCGGATCTCGACCGGCGGGCCCGCCGGAGGTCGAGCTCCGCCCGCTCGACCGCTGGCTGCTCGCGCGGACGCAGGCGTTCCTCGCGGAGGCGAGCGCGTCCTACGAGGGGTTCCTGACGGTCGGCGTCGTCCGCGCGCTCGAGTCGTTCGTCGACGATCTCTCGAACTGGTACATCCGACGGTCACGCCGCCGCTTCTGGGAGGACGACGACGAGGCGGCGTTCCGAACGCTCTGGTACGGGCTCGTCCAGGCGCTCCGAGCGTTCTCCCCGATCATGCCGTTCCTCGACCGAGCACCTGTGGCAGAACCTCGTCGCCGGGCGTGCGAGGGCGCGCCCGACGAGCGTGTTTCTCGCCGGCTGGCCCGCGCCGAACGCGACGCTCGCGGACGAGACGCTCGCTCGAGGAGATCGCGGCAGGTGCGGCAGGTCGTCGAGCTCGGGCGCCGAGCGCGCGCTCGGACGCAGGGGTCAAGCACCGCCAGCCGCTGCCGGCAGGCTCATCGTGCGAGGGCGCCGCGAGGGCGCCGGACGCACGTCGACGAGATCCGGGAGGAGCTCCGCGTGAAGGACGTCGGCTTCGACACCGATCGCGGGTCGCGACGCTGCGCGCTGAAGCCGAACCTTCCCGTGCTCGGGCCGAAGCTCGGCCAGGAGCTTCCCGAGCGTCCGTGAGGCGCTCGCGGCGGGTGACGTCGAGCACCTCGAGGGCGGGCGTGCTCCTTGCGCGGGCATCGAGCTCGAGCCGGACGAGGTCTCCGGGGCGAGCAGATCTCGGCTCCGACGGCTGGGCGATCCGAGCAGGAAGGCTCGTCTCGGTCGCGCTCGACACCGAGCTCGACCCGACGCTCGCTCTCGAGGGACGAGCGCTCGACGTGATCCACACGCATCCAGCGCCTGCGCAAGGATTCCGGCCTCGAGATCACCGACCGGATCGAGATCCGCTGGGACGGCGACGGACGGGCTCGAGGACGTCTTCGCGGCCCACGGCGAGCGGATCGCTCGCGAGACGCTCGCCGTCGGGATCGAACGGGCGCCCGGGCGAGCCGCTCTCCGTTGTCAGAAGCGCTGAGCCGAGCTCGATCAGCGCGCGCGCGACGGCCGGCCGCGCGGGAGCAGCGGCAAGCGGAACGACGACGTCCTCGCTGATCGAGCGGTGCGGTCGTGATCTCGACGACGCCGCGCGCCCGGAACCAGTCGCAGACGGACGCGGACGAGCCGCTCGGGCGCGGAGGCGCCGGAGGTGACGCCGACGGTCTCGACGCCCGTCGAGCCAGCGCTCGTCGATCGCGCTCTCGTCCTCGATCAGGTGCGCGCGGACGCCGCCGTTGCGGGCGACCTCGACGAGCCGCTGCGAGTTCGAGCTGTTCTGCGAGCCGATCACGAGCACGAGGTCGACCTCGGGCAAGCAGCGCCTTGACCGCCCGCTGCCGGTTCGACGGTCGCGTAGCAGATGTCGTCCTTCCTCGGCCCGACGATGCCGGGGAACCGACGCCGCAGGACGGCGACGATCTCCGCCGTCTCGTCCACCGAGAGCGTCGTCTGCGTGAGGTAGGCGAGCCGCGTGCCGGTCGCGGGGCTCGACAGTCGCTCGGCATCCGCCGCGCGACTGCACGAGGAGGATCGCGTCGGGCGCCTCTCCGATCGTGCCCTCGACCTCGTCGTGCCCGGCGTGTCCGATCAGCAGCGATCGTGTAGCCGAGCGCCGGCGATACTGCCGGGCCTCGGAGTGCACCTTCGTCACCAGCGGGCAGGTGGCGTCGATCGTCTGCAGGCCGCGCGGCCGCGCGTTCGTGCACCGATGGGCGCGACGCCGTGGGCGGAGAAGATGACCAGGCGCGCCCTCGGGCACCTCGTCCTCGCTCTCGACGAAGACCGCGCCGCGATGCTCGAGGTCCCGCACGACGTGCGTGTTGTGCACGATCTGCCGCCGGACGTACACGGGCGGCCCGTAGCGCTTCGAGCGCCTGCTCGACGGTGTCGACGGCCCGCTCGACGCCGGCGCAGTAGCCGCGCGGCGAGGCGAGGAGGACGTGCCTGACCACGTCCCGTCGATAGTAGCTGCGAGCGGCGGGCATGACGCTCAGCGATCGTCGTGCACGCGTGCCGTCTGCGCGATCCCCACCCCGACGAGGACGAGGATGCCGCCGGCGATCTCCCCGGGGCTCAGCGACTCTACCAGCCAGGCGAAGGCGACGAGCGCTGCGATGACCGGCTCGAGCATGGCGATGATCACGATCCGCGTCGCCGACAGGTGATGGAGCGCGCTCGACCATGAGGATGAACGGGACGAATGTCCCGAGCACGACGACCGAGAGCAGCAGCGACCAGGTGGGCGCTGTCGTGCCGGCGAGACGGCCGAGCAGCGAGACGTGGTCGTCGAGCAGGTCGGCCGGATAGCTCGACCACGGCTGCACGATCGACCAGAACGCGGTGGCGAGGAGAAACCCCCACGCGAGCAGGGAGAGCACGTCGCGACCGCGGGCGAGGCTGTGCTCCGCGATCAGGATGTACACGGCGTAGGCGAGGGCGGCGAGGAAGCACGCGGCGACACCGAGCCCGCCGAGGTTCGACGCCGCCCCAGAGGCCGACGACGAGCGTCAAGCCGCCGAGCGCGACCGCGATCGCCAGTACCAGAGCCGTCGACGGACCGGCTCCTTGACGACGAGCAGCACCCAGAGTGCGACGATCACCGGCGCGATGTACTGGATGACGAGCGCGACGCCGATCTCGAGGCGCTCGATCCCGACGTAGTAGAAGAACTGCACGAAGGCGAGCCCGAGCACTCCGAACACCGCGAGGAGCGGGATCTCCCGTCGCGCGATCGCAAGCCCTCGAGGTCGCGTGAGCAGGGCGGCCGCGACGAACAGCACCGCGGCACCGGCCGCCCGCGTCTCGGCGAGGCGGAGGGTCGTCATGCCCGAGCCCAGCACGACCTTCGAGACGGTCGCGTTGACCGCCCAGAGCGTGACGGCGGAGGTCACGAGCGCGTAGCCGAGGACGGGCCGCTGATGCCTCGCAGGACGGGCTTCGAGCTCTGCCAGCTCCTCGGTCAGCGGGGCGTCGACCATCGAGACGGGAGGCTAACCCCGGCAGCCGCTGCAAGACTGTGAGGTGCCGGGTCGAATTCGAGAGTCGGCGGCGGGGCGTGGCGCAGCCTGGTTAGCGCGCTTGCTTTGGGAGCAAGAGGTCGCGAGTTCGAATCTCGCCGCCCCGACTGTGATGAGACGGACTGCGGTCGTCGTGCTGCTCGCCGTGCTGCTCGCCCCGGCGGGCGCCGGCGCGGCGCAGTTCAGCGGGACGATCAGCCCGCTCTCGACCGACCTGCGCGCCCGGATGACCGGGGTGTCGTGGCACCGGGGTTGCCCCGTCCCGCTTCGCGACCTCCGCCTGCTCGCGCTCCGGCACAGGGGGTTCGACGGAACGGTCCGAACAGGGAGCTCGTCGTGCACGAGGACGTCGCCGCTGACGTCGTGCACGTTTTCCGGCGCCTCTTCGCGGCCGGCTACCCGATCCGGAAGATGCGGCTGATCGATGCCTACGGCGGCAGCGACTTCCGCTCGATCGAGGCCGACAACACCTCCGCGTTCAACTGCCGGCGGGCGGCCGGCTCGGGGAGCTGGTCGAACCACGCGTACGGGAAGGCCATCGACCTCAACCCGATCGAGAACCCCTACGTCGCGGGAGGGCGTGTCTACCACGACGCGAGCCGCGCCTACGTCGACCGCTCGAAGCGACGCAGGGGGATGGTGCACGCCGGCGACGTCGTCGTCCGCTCGTTCGCGGCCGTCGGGTGGGGTTGGGGCGGCGCCTGGTCGGGCGGCGTCAAGGACTACCAGCACTTCTCCTGGAACGGGCGCTGACCTCCGGCCTCGAGTCCACGTGCGGCCGACGCTCCGGGAGCAGCGGGCGATGACGGCCGTCGGCTTCGGGGTGCTCACCGCCCTGTTCTGGGGTGCGGGGGCGCTGATCAGCGTCCGTCAGGTCAGGGTGCTCCGCGCCGGGGGCTCGCTGCTCTGGATGATGGCCATCGGGTTGCTGCTCGTCACCCCGGCGGTGGCGTTCGTGGACGTGCCAGACGCGCCGACGTCGACCTGGGTGTACGCGGCCGGCTCGGGCGTCGGCTACGTCGTCGGGACGGCGTTCTGGTTCCTCGCCGTCGGGCGGGGCCGGATCTCGGTGCTGACGCCGATCGTGTCGACGGACGGCGCGATCGCCGCCGTGATCGCGATCGCCGCGTTCGACGAGACGGTGAGCCGAGGGGTCGCGATCGCGCTGGCCGTGATCGTCTGCGGGATCATCGTCACCAGCCTGCACCCGGGCCTCGACGCCGGCGGCGCTCGCGGGCACGGAGGCACGGCGGCGGTCGTGCTCGCGCTCGGCGCTGCGCTCGGCTACGGCTTCTCGTTCGTGGCGGCGGGCGAGGCGGCCGACCTCGGGGCCGTGTGGGCCGTCTGGGTCTCTCGCCTCGCCGCGACGGCGCTCGTCGTCCCGGCCGCGCTCCTGCTCGGCTTCGCATCGCTCCCTCCCCGGCGGATCCTGGTGTGGCCGCTCGCGACGGCCGCGACGGACATCGCCGGCTTCGTCGCCTTCCTCAAGGGCGCGACCTCGAGCGTCGCCGTCACGTCGGTGCTCGCCTCCCAGTACGCCGTGGTCGCGGTGCTCGGGGGGATCCTCGTCTACCGCGAGCGTCTGACGCCGCTGCAGGTCGGCGGGATCGCGCTGACGCTTCTCGGCGTCGGCGCGCTCGCATTCCTCCGCGGCTGAAGACTCGTTTCGGAACGACGTTTCGCCGCCGGGACGTGATGGGCCAGTGCGATGTAAGGACGCAGGAAGCCCCAATACGAGACGTATTGGGGCGCCCGAGGACGCGACAGCGGGCTGGCACAGCGCGTAACGGTGGCACAAGGCTTCGTTCAGAAACGAGTTCCAAGCCTCAGACCGCGAGGAAGTGCGCGACGCGCCCCTTCGGACGGCCGATGATCGCGCGGTCGCCCATCACGAGCACCGGTCGCTGCATGAGTCGCGGGTATCGCTCCAGCAGCTCGACCACGGCTTCCGGCGTCCGGTAATCCGCCTCGTCGAGCCCGAGCTTCCCGAACTGCGAGTCTTTCCGGACGAGATCCTCGACCGGGTCCTCGAGGATCGCGACGAGACGCTCGAGCGTGGCTCTATCGGGCCTCTGCTTGAGGTACTCGACGATGTCGAGCTCGACGCCGGCTTCCCTGGCGACCGCCAGGGCACTCTGCGACGAGTTTCAGTGCGGGTTGTGGTAGATCGTCGCCCGTGCCACGCCGCGGATCCTAGACCGTTTCGCGCTCGGTCGGTCGATGGACGAGGCGTATGTCAGGGAAGATTGGGGACGGGCATGCGCCGAGCGGCGTGATCGCCGCGACGACACCGAGGAGGTCAGGATGGCGGAGCTACCGCTGCACCCGGACGCCGAGCCGCTCGCGTTCCTGCTGGGAACGTGGAGCGGCAGGGGCCGGGGGGAGTATCCGACGATCGAGGCGTTCGACTTCGAGGAGGAGACCCGGTTCTGGCACGCCGGCGCCTCCTTTCTCTACTACCACTTGCGCACGTGGAGCCCCTCCGGCGGGGAGCACCTGCACAGCGAGCTCGGCTTCTGGCGCGCCCACCCGGGCGGCGGTGTCGACGTGACGCTCGCACACCCGCTCGGGTTGACCGAGGTCGCCGAGGGCACGAACCGGGGCGGGCAGATCGAGCTCTCCTCCACGAGCGTCGGGCGGACACCGGTCGGCGCATCCGCGGTGACCGCGCTCGAGCGTCGGTACCGCGTCAGCGGCGACGTCATGGACTACGAGGTGCAGATGGCGATGGACGAGACCCCGCTCGTCCTCCACATCGTGGGGACGCTCCGGCGCGTGACGAGCGCGTAGCCGTCTCGGCGGTACGGCCCATCGGGGCACGCTCTGGCATCGGCGTTCGAGACATCGCGATGCGGGCTCCATGCGGATGGGGCCAAAGACGTCGGAACGCCCGCGCAAGTTTTTTCCGTCGGCTCGCTCTAGTGAAAGATTGCGGCGGTACACGCCACCGCATCATCCCCCTCCCAGGTCAGCCCCGGCGGAGCAAGGACACGGCTCCGCCGGGGTGGCGTCACCGGGACGGCGCGGGACGCTGGTAGCCTCGCCCTCGTGAGCGGCCCTTCGCCCGGTCTTCCCTTCCCGCCGATGGAGGCGCAGCTCGTCCGGGAGCTGCCGCCGGGCGACGGCTGGCAGTACGAGCCGAAGTGGGACGGGTTTCGCGGCGTGCTCGAGAACCTGGACGGTGACCTGTCGCTCTGGAGCCGTAACGCCAGGCCGCTCCTGCGCTACTTCCCGGAGCTGCGGCCGCTCGGAGAGCGTCTCCCTCCCCGGTCGGCCCTCGACGGCGAGATCGTGATCGAACGCGACGGGAGGCTCGATTTCGACGCCATGCAGATGCGGCTGCATCCGGCAGAGAGCCGCGTCAGACGGCTGGCCGCGGAGATCCCCGCGCAGCTCGTCGTCTTCGACGTCCTGCTCTGGGACGGCGAGGAGGTGTGGAAGCTCCCGCTCGAGGACCGCCGGGCCCGCCTCGAGGAGCTGCCGCTCAGGGTCTCGGTCGCGAGCCGCGACCGAGAGCAGGCGGCGCGCTGGCTCGAGACGCTCGAGGTCGCCGGTTTCGACGGCGTGGTCGCCAAGCGGCTCGGGCTCCCGTACCTCCCCGGCTCGCGTGACGGCGTCGTCAAGGTGAAGAGCCACCGCACGGCCGACTGCGTCGTCGTCGGCGTCCGGATCGCGGCGGGAGGCGGTCTCGCCACGCTGCTTCTCGGGCTGCGCGAGCGTGACGGTGACCTGCGCTACGTGGGCTCGGCGGCGGTCGCGCCGAGCCGCGAGCAGGAGCTCGCCGGGATCCTCGCGCCGCTGTTCGCCGACGCGCCGGAGCGGCGCTTCTCCGAGCCGACGCGGTGGGGGGGCGGCGAGCTCGAGGAGCGGCCCGTCCGGCCGGAGCTCGTCGTGGAGGTGCGCTACGACAAGTGGCAGGGGCGGCGCTTCCGCCACGGGACGCGGCTCCTGCGGCTCCGCCCGGACAAGGAGCCGGCGCAGTGCACGATCGACCAGGTCGCGCCTCTGCCCCGGCCGGGCGACCCGACGGTAGGGCGGCTCGTCCGCTAGCCGAAGCCGAGGAAGCTGTCCGGGATCTCCTCGGGCGGAGTCCCGATCACGATGGCGATCTCCTTGCCGTCGGTCAGCGTGATCTCGTCCGGGGGACCCTCGTAGAGCTCGCCGTCGATGTAGATGGCGATGCTGGTCGCGTCCCTGCAATACCCCCCGACACAGTTCTCGTCGAGCGCCACGCCCCATTCGGTGAAGAGCTCTCCGAGCGTGTGGTCGACGTCCTCGGGTGACTCCGTGTGGAGCAGCCCGGTGTTGTCGTGGGTGTGGAGCGGGGAGATGCAGGGCTCGTCGCACTCCTCGATCCCACCGTACGACATGCTCCCGTCTTCGAGCGGGCCGCTGTTGACGCCGGGGTTCTCGATGTCGATTCCGACCGCTGCGGGAACCTCGACGGGTTCGCCGTTGACGAAGACGTCGAGATGCGCGTGCACGTGGTGGTCCAGGAACTCCTTGACCTCCGGCTCGAGGCCCGCCTCCACGGTGAGCTCCATCGGGTTCGGCGGCGCAGGCCACGGAACGGCGCCCTCGGCGGGTGTCGGCGCGGCGACGATCGGAGCCTCGTTCGTCGCGCCCGAACCACTGCCGCCACCGCTCTCGGTGCTTCCGCCCGCGCCCCCGCAGGCGGCAAGCGTCGCGACGGCGACGGGCAGGAGGGCAATGAGCAGCAACCGGCGCACGGATCTGAAATGTACCTGCCCTGCACGGCGGCTACGGCTCGGCGTCGCCTCTCGCCCGGGACGGCTGAACGCGCGCCGGCTCGCCGGGCATCTTCGGGAAGTGGGGTGGATAGGGCGCCTCGCCGAGGCCCGCCTGCTCGTCGCGCTCGACCCACTCGAGCAGCACGCGAAGGTCGCAGACCGCGTCGTCGACGCCGCGGTGGAGGTCGCCGCGAGCCGCGAACCTCGCCGGCATCGTCGCGATCGTGAAGTCCTCGGTCTCGACGTCGGGCAGCTCGTCCCACGTCACCGGCGCTGAGACGGTCGCGTCGGCTCGCGCCCGCACGGAGTAGGCGGACGCGATCGTCCGGTCGCGGGCGTTCTGGTTGTAGTCGATGAAGACACGCTCGCCCCGCTCCTCCTTCCACCAGGCGGTCGTCACGATCGACGGGAGGCGGCGCTCGACCTCCCGGGCGAACGCGAGCGCGCAGCGGCGCAGGTCGGGGAACGTCCAGCTCGGCTCGACGCGGCAGGCGACGTGGATCCCCCGGTTCCCGGACGTCTTCGGCCAGCCGACGTACCCGATCTCCGAGAGCACCTCGTGCACGACGGCGGCCACGCGCTTCGCCTCGGCGAAGCCCGTGCCCGGCTGGGGGTCGACGTCGATGCGCAGCTCGTCGGGGCTCTCGACGTGTCCGCGCCGCGACGTCCAGGGATGGAAGTCGAGCGTCCCCAGGTTCACGGCCCAGATCACCTGGGCGAGCTCGGTCACGCACAGCTCGTCGGCGTGCCGGCCGGAAGGGAAGCGCACCCGCACCGTCTCGACCCAGTCGGGGTGGGGAGGAACCCGCTTCTGGTAGATCGGCTTGCTGTCGGCGCCGCCCGGGTGACGCTTGAGCTGCGTCGGGCGCTCGTACAGGGCGCGGACGATGCCCTCTCCGACCGAGAGGTAGTAACGGACGAGATCGAGCTTCGTCTCGCCGCGCGCAGCGAAGTACACCTTGTCGGGGTTCGACACCCGCACGAGGCGCGGCCCCACCTCGAGCTCCGCGTAGGGCGCCGCCATGCCTCCAAACGGTACCGTGGGGTGGGCGATGAGCGCGAGCGGGCAGTTCACCCCGGCCGAGCTGAGGAAGATCGCGCAGCGGGCGTTCACGCTCGCCGGACAGGCGGACGACCCCGGGATCCGCATCGCGCTCGAGCTGCTCGGCGAGTCCGCCGAGAACCTCGCAAAGCGCCTCCCGGACGGGGAGCATCCCGCCGCTGCGAGCCGGCGTCGGCAGACGTGAGCTAAGCTCACGTCGACGCGGGCGTAGCTCAGTTGGCTAGAGCGTCAGCCTTCCAAGCTGAGGGTCGCGGGTTCGAGTCCCGTCGCCCGCTCTCAAGAAGTCCCTGCTAGTCAGGGCTTTTCCATTCTTTTCAATTCGAGGCCACAATCGCCTCTTGTCCCCAGTGTGTCCCGAAGGACGCCGGGCAGGCGACGGTCGACGAGCGGCGTGACCGCGGACTTCACTCCCGCGCGTGCGCTAGGCTGCCGCAGTCCGCGAGGACAGGGCGCTCGTGTACAGCTGGCTCGTTTTCATCCACATCATCGGAGTCCTGGGCTTCTTCTTCGCCCACGGGGTGAGCACGGCAATGGCGCTGCGGCTCCAGCACGAGCGAAACCCGGACCGCATCCGCGTCGTCCTGCAGCTGTCGGCGTCTTCGACGGGCGTGTTCTACGTGTCTACGTTGCTGCTCCTCCTGGGAGGCATCTGGGCCGGCTTCAAGGGCAGCTGGTGGGACCAGGGCTGGATCGGGGTCTCGCTCGGCATCTTTGTCGCGAACACGGTCTTCATGTACGCGGCGGCCACGCCCTACTACAAGCGCATCCGCGAGGTCATGACGATCGACGAGTCCGGCAGCGGCACCGTGGCTCCCGCCGAGCTCGACGCCCTGCTCACCTCCCGTCGTCCGAGGCTGCTGCTGCTGGTCGGCGGGGTGTCGCTCGGGTTCATCGCCTATCTGATGGTGCAGAAGCCCTTCTGACCATGCCTTACGAGAAGGTCGTCATCGGCACCGACGGCTCGCCCACCGCGGGCGTCGCAGAGCGCGTGGCCGTCGAGCTGGCACGGGCGGCGGAGGCGGAGCTCGTGATCGTGTCCGCCTACACGGACGAGGAGGGCAAGACGCGGTCGGAGGAGGCGGTCGAAGTTGCCCGGCAGCGCGCGGAGGCGGGCGGCGTCTCGCGTAGAGACCCAGGCGATCGAAGGTGAGCCGGCGGACGCCGTCACGGAGGCCGCCGACCGTGCAGACGCCGATCTGATCGTGGTCGGCGACGTCGGGCTCGGCGGCCCGAAGCGGTTCCGGCTCGGGGGCGTCGCCGATCAGATCTCCCACACGATGCCGTGCGACCTGCTGATCATCCGGACCGCTGCGCGCGATCCCGCGAAGGCTCCGGGCGTCTATTCCCGCGTGCTGATCGCCACCGACGGCTCGCCGACGGCCGACCGCGCCGCCAGGGTCGGGAACGACGTGGCCGCGGTCGCGGGCGCCGAGGTCGAGCTCCTGCACGTCGGCGACGAGACCATGGGCACGATCATCCTGCGGGACACGGCTCAACGCCTCGGCAACGAGGAGATGCCGCGCCGGACGGTGGAGGGCGATCCCGGAGACCGGATCGTCGAGCTCGCCGAAGCCCAGGGCCACGACCTCGTCGTCGTCGGCAACAAGGGGATGTCGGGGGCGCTGCGCTTCCTGCTCGGAGCGGTGCCGGACAAGGTTTCGCATCTCGCGCCGTGCGACGTGCTCGTCGTCAACACGACCGGCCGTTCGGTCGAGGATCTCGAGCCGGGCGAAGGGGCCGTCGTCATGGTCGGCAGGAAGAAGATCGCCGCCTATCGCGACGACTCGGGAGAGCTGACGATGCTGTCCCCGAAGTGCAAGCACATGGGCTGCACGGTCGGCTGGAACCATCGCGCGAAGACCTGGGACTGCCCGTGCCACGGGAGCCGCTACGAGGCCGACGGCAAGGTGTTCCGGGGGCCCACACGACGGCCTCTCGACCCGCTCGACTCGGCCTGACCGGCCGCTTGGGACGCCTTCCCCGATAAGTGGCGGCGGGCGGGCAGGGAAAACGTCAGGGTTGCCCTCGCGGACTTCGGCAATTCCATCGGCGAATACCGATCAGCGACGGGTCTGGCGGACCGCCATGAGGCAGTTCCAGACACCGGAGGGCCCCGACGGCTGCTCACCGGGGACAGGCTGGAGCCTGCGTGGCTACCGCCGCTCGGTCCGCAATCGGGGTGCCGAAGCGTTGCCACGGGTGGAGGACTGCTACAGATCCTTGCGCGCGAAGGCCCCGCAGGCCGCAACTCCGACGAGCGCGACATAGACCGCGGCCCACGGTCCGAGCCACGGCCCCGCCGACTGGGCGCCGCCGAACGGGCCGAGATCGACGGCCAACTTGGTGAGTCCGACCGTGTCGGCGGTGATCGCGCTCAGCGCGTCCTGGTAGAGCGCCTCGAACGGCAGCACCCACGACGCGATCCGTGCGATGTCCTCGAGCGTCTCCGAGCCGATCGCCTCGCCCACCTGTCCGAGCAGCCCCGCGGTGAGGCCGGCGCCGAAGATCATGAAGACGGCAATGCCGTTCGCGGTCGAGGAGAGGAACACCGACCCGAGCAGCGACAACGCCGTGACGATCGCGACGGCGGCTGCGAGCTCGACGGCCGGCAGCACGAGCCGATCCGGCCACCACCCACCGGTGGCGCCGGTGATGAGGAGCGCCGCCGCGTAGACGAGGCCCACGTATGCGGCCGACGAAAGCGCCGCCGCGGTGAAGCGTGCGACGAGGAGCGTCGTCCGGCCGAGCGGTCGCACGACGAGCGGTTGGAGCAGCCCTCGCTCCGCGTCGCCGCGCACGACTCCGAGCGTCAGGAAGACCGTCAGGATCACCCCGAGGAAGAGCGCCGCGAACATCGCGAGGCCGAGGAGCGTCGCGCCGGTCAGGGTGGCGGCGTCCACGCCGAGCTCCGTCGCCTCGCCGGCGAAGCCAGTGGTCTCCTCGAACGCCCGGTCCACGCCGAGCGCATAGAGCGCGAGGAACGCCGCCGTGAGGATGAGCACGACGACGAACACCCGGCGACGAAGGGCCTCGCGAATCGCGTAGCCGACGACGACGTTGACGCCCGTCACGCCTCGTCTCCTCCGATCACCTCGAGGTAGACGTCCTCGAGATCGCTCCGAAGCTCCCGGACGCCGTAGATCCGTTCCCCGGAGGCGACGAGGTCGTCGACGATCCGTGGGATGTCCTCCCGCCCGGCCTGCTCGTAGATCCGGGCTCCTGCCGACGTCTCGACCTCGACGCCCCGCGTCCGCCCGAGCTCGTCCGGACGTCCCGCGGCAACGACGCGGCCCTTCGAGATGATCACAACGCGGTCGCAGACCAGCTCGACCTCGCTGAGAAGGTGCGAGTTCAGGAGCACTGTCACGCCGCGGCCGCGAAGCTCCTCGAGCAACGTCCGGACGGTCCGGCGGCCCGCAGGATCGAGCGCGCTCGTGGGCTCGTCGAGGAGGAGCAGCGGCGGTGACCCGACGAGTGCCTGCGCGATCCCGAGTCGCTGCTGCATTCCCTTCGACATCGACTCGACCCGGGTGTCGCGGGCGTCTGCTAGCCCGACGAGCTCGAGGAGCTCGCCCCGCTCACGCTCACCGCCGGCGGAGCCGGCGAGGCGCTGGTGCAGCTCGAGCACCTCGCCGGCTCGGCACCAGCCCGGGAAGCGAAAGAGCTCGGCCAGATACCCGAGTGAGCCACGCGCCGCCCGAGACCCGGCCGGCGCGCCCCAGACCTCCGCCCGGCCGGCGCTCGGCCGGACGAGCCCGCAGGCGATCTTGACGAGCGTGGACTTGCCGGCCCCGTTCGGGCCGAGCAGGCCAACCAGCTCGCCCTCCTCGACGTCGAGATCGACTCCCACGAGTGCTTGGGTCGAGCCGTAGCGCTTCTCGAGGCCGCGGGCGGCGAGGGCGACGGCCATCCCCCGAGTGTACGAGCAGCGTGCCACGTGTCGGGGTCAGTACGCGTGGTCGCGCCGGAACGCTGTGACCGCTCGAGAGCGGGCGGCCGGCAACCGAGCTCCCGTCGGGGCCGATGCGCTGCTGCGGCCAGGGCTTCGCCGGCGCGGTCAACCTCGGAGGGCACTCCCGGGTGTGGCTTGCTGCAGCGGCTCAGCCGGATGGCGGCCCAGGGCTAACGTCGAGCCGCCGGCGGATCGTGGGGTCGGCCGGCCCCTCCTCCAGTGCCGCCAGGATCGCCTCCGGGTCGTACACGCAGCCGCCCCAGAGGCCGCCGCTCAGCGACTGGAGCCGGGCCCAGAGCGCGGTATCGGCCGGAAGGTCGGGATCCGGGGCGACGTCGTCGCGCATGGGGCGCTCCGCGAGCACGCGCGCGGCCTCCTCGGGCGACCACTCCTCGTCTCCGTGGCCGACGAGGTCGACGGAGGCCTCGAGCGCCCGCGTGTCGACCACGATGCGAATGCGATCGCCGTCGACGAGCCGCCCGATCGGGCCGCCCTCGAGCGCTTCCGGGCTCACGTGCCCGATACAGGCGCCGGTCGACACGCCCGAGAACCGCGCATCGGTGACGAGCGCGACCTCTTTCCCGAACGGGAGGAACTTCAGCGCGGAGGTGAGCTGATAGGTCTCTTCCATCCCCGTGCCCATCGGGCCGCGGCCGCAGAGCACGATGACGTCGCCGGGGACGATCTGCTCGTCGCGGGTGCCCTTGATCGCGGCGATCGCGTCGGGCTCGCTCGTGAACACGCGAGCCCGGCCGGTGAGCCGGTAGACGCCGTCGTCGTCGAGCACGCCCGGATCGATCGAGGTCGCCTTGATCACGCTGCCACCGGGGACGAGGTTCCCACCCGGGAAGCACACCGTGGAGGTCATGCCCTTCGCCCGCGCGCGGTCGGGCGGGCTCACGACGTCGTCGGGGTCGACACCGTCCGCTTCCTCGAGCCGCACGCGCAGCGCGGCCCTCCGCTCGCTCTGCTCCCATTCGTCGAGCGCGTCGCCCAGTACCTGTCCCGTGACGGTGAGCACGCCGACGTTCAGAAGCCCGAGCCTCCGCAGGTGGAGCATCACCTCGGGGACACCGCCCGCCAGGAAGACGCGGACGGTCGGATGGTGATGCGGGCCGTTCGGGAGCGCGTCGACCAGGCGCGGCACGGAACGGTTCACGGCGCGCCAGTCCTCGGCGGTCGGCCGTCGCAGGCCCGCGGCGTGTGCGATCGCCGGAATGTGGATGAGGAGGTTCGTCGAGCCCCCGAACGCTGCGTGGACGAGCATCGCGTTCTCGATCGCCTCGTCGGTCAGCACGCCGTCGAGCGTGCGCCGATCGGCGACCTGCTCATGGACGGCGTGGGCGGAGCGACGGGCGACGTCGAGCCAGATCGGCTGCCCCGAGGGGGCGAGCGCCGCGTGCGAGACCGTGAGCCCGAGCGCCTCGGCCACGACCTGCGCGGTCGCCGCCGTGCCGAGGAACTGGCAGCCGCCCCCGGGGCTCGCGCAGGCGCGGCAGCCGAGGTCCGCGGCCTCCTCGAGCGTCACCAGGCCGTGGGCGAACCGCACGCCGAGCGTCTGTACCGCCCCTGCGTCCTCGCCGCGGGTCGGCGGCAGGGTCACGCCTCCCGGCACGATCGCGCCGGCCAGATTCCTGAACGCGGCGACCGCCATCAACATCGCCGGCAAGCCCTTGTCGCAGGTGCCGACGCCGATCACCGCGCGGCGTCGAGGCAGGCTTCGCACGAGTCGCCGGAGCACGAGCGCCGCATCGTTGCGGTACGGCAGCGAGTCGAACATGCCCGTCGTGCCCTGGGAGCGTCCGTCGCACGGGTCGGAGACGTGGGCGGCGAACGGCAGGTCGCCCAGGCGGTCGAGCTCCTCGGCGGCCTCGCGCACGAGCAGGCCGACCTCCCAGTGGCCCGTGTGGTAGCCGAGCGCGATCGGCGTCCCGTCGTCGGCCCTCACGCCTCCCTGGGTCGAGAGGATCAGATACTGGTCCCGTCCGACCTTCGACGCCTCCCAGCCCATGCCGGCGTTCTGGGTCAGCCCGAACACGTCCCCGGAGGGGCTGTCGCGGAGCAGCTCGGGCGTCAGCGGCAGCGCACCGGCCGGCCCGGGCGCGGTCGTCCGGACCTGGTAGAGGTCGTCATCACCCACGGCGAATGGCCTGTAGACCGCTCAGTTGTAGCGCCCGAGGTCGCGCGCCGTCTCGCACATGACCTCGATCAGCCCGGGCTTCGCGTCGAAGATCTGGCCCGTGGAGCGCAGCACGTACCCCCCGCCCTCCATCGCCGCCTCGAGGCAGCGCCTGACCTCCTCGCGGACCGCATCGGCATCGGCCTCGTGCAACAGGTGCTCGTTGAAGCCGCCGAACAGGCACACGCGGTCGCCGATGCGGCGCTTCGCGTCGGCGAGGTCGACGTCGCCCGAGGAGCGGTCGGAGGTCAGCGTCTCGACCGCGTCGGGCTGCGTGTCGGCGATGTCCTCGAGCAGAAGCGTCGCGCGCCCGCAGTTGTGGAAGCTGACGAGGTAGCCCGCGTCGTGGGCGGCCTGGACGCACTCGACCTCGTAGGGCTTCATGAACTCGACGAAATGCTCGGGCGCGACCCCGACGCCCGTCCACGTCTCGTTCATCGAGATCGAGTGGATCCCGGTCTCCCCGAGACACCGGTAGAAGCCCGTGAGCCAGTCCGTGCAGACGCGCATCAGGTCGTGGACGAACTCGGGCCGGTCGTAGATGTCCATCGACAGGTCGACGAGCCCGCGCACCTCGGCCGCCATGTCCCAGGGGCCGATCACGTGGTGCAGCCACCAGGCCTCGTCGCCGACCTTCTCGACCATGCCCTTCATCACGGACATGTCGTAGAGGTCGGCCGACGGGAAGTGGCGAAGCGCGGGGAGCAGCTTCTCGGGCTCCTCGCCCGAGAGCAGGAAGTCGTGACAGGAGGTGCCGAAGCCGTCCTCCGTCCGGTAGGAGTAGTCGAGGTCCCCGTCGGGGGTGCGGATCGTGTGGGAGTGATGGCGCCAGCTGTCGCCACGATCGGTCTCCTCGAACGTCTCGATCCAGGTGTCCGTCTCGAACGGGCGGGGGAAGAGCATCCGCGGCCAGATCTCGTGCTCGCCGATGTGCTGGCTGTACGTCGTGATCATCGGGTCGAGCCCGAGATCCTGCTGCATCTTGACGATCGAGCCCATCGGGTCGTCGATCCAGAGCTCGAACAGGTCGAGGAAGCTCTGATCGGGCCGGCGGAGCTTCTTGATCATGGGCAGGCCCAGCCAGCAGTGGACGGGAACCCGGTCGGGAGTCCCCCGCTGGAAGGCGATTCGGGTGCGCTCGGCAGTCGTCACGGGTGGGTCTCCTTTGTCTCCTGGATCGGCTCTGGCAATAGAGTATCCGAGGTCTCGCTGGTGCCAATCTGCGGCACCAGCATCTGATCGTATCGCACCATAGTCGGCTTGTCACTTGACAGAATCATCGAGTTGGTGCCACAATGCGGTACTGATGGCGAAAGCTGAGGAGGGATCTCAGGCGATCGACCGGGCGGCCCGCATCCTCGTCCGGCTCGTCGAGAGCGACGAGGCGGTGACGCTCGCCGGGCTGATGGAGGAGACGCGGCTTCCGAAATCCACGGCCGCCCGGCTCCTCCGCGCGCTCGAGCGCAACGGGCTCGCGCAGCGCCGGCAGGGAGGCGGCTTCCGGCCCGGCCCCGTGCTCGTCGACTATGCCCGGCGCGACACGAGCGTCGGCGACTTGGCGACGCTCGCATGGCCGTTCCTCGAGCGCCTGGGCCGCACGACCGGAGAGACCGCGAACGTTGCGATCCCCACGCCCACCGGCGTCGCGCGCCTGGCCCAGGTCGACAGCGCCCACCCGCTCGGCGCCGGGAACTGGGACTGGGTCGGGAGGAGAATCCCGGTACACGCCTCGTCGATGGGCAAGCTGTTCATGGCCTTCGGCGCCGCGCAGCCTCCCACGGGTCGGCTCGCGAAGCTCGGGCCGAACACGATCACGACTCTCGCCGACCTGCTCGCCGAGCTCGACGACGTCCGGCGCACGGGCTTCGCGACGACCTGGGAGGAGCTCGAGGAGGGCCTCTGCTCCACCGCTGCGCCGGTGCGAGGCGCCCGGGGCACCGTCATCGCCGCGATCTCGGTCTCCGCACCGACCGTGCGAACGTCGCGCGGTCGCCTGGCCGAGCTCTCGGCGCAGATCGTCGAGGAGGCCGAGGCCCTCTCCGACCACATCGGCCAGTCCCACAACCGAGGAGACCGAGCAGCATGACCCCCGAGGAGATCCTGCAACAGCTCTACGACAACACCCTGGTCGGGAACAAGCCGGCCGTGGTCGAGCTCACCCAGCAAGGGCTCGAGATCGGCATCGAGCCCGAGACGATGCTCTTCGATGCGCTGATCCCTGCCCTCGAGGAGGTCGGTGCGCGCTTCGAGCGCGGCGACTTCTTCGTCCCCGAGATGCTGATCGCCGGCCGGGCGATGACGGGCGCCCTCGACCTGCTGCGCCCGCTGCTCGCCGACACCGGATCGGAGACCCTGGGAACGTTCCTGATGGGCACGGTCAAGGGCGACGTGCACGACATCGGCAAGAACCTCGTCGACATCATGCTCGAGGGCGCCGGCTTCAAGGTCGTCGACCTCGGGGTGCAGGTCGCACCCGAGACGTTCGTGGAGGCGATCCGCGAGCACAAGCCGGACGTCGTCGGCTTCTCGGCGTTCCTGACGACGACAATGCCGATGTTCAAGGTCAACATCGAGGCGATCGCGAAGGCGGGCCTGCGCGACGACGTGATCATCATGGTCGGCGGCGCGCCCGTGACCGACGAGTACGCCGAGGTCGTCGGAGCAGACGGCTACGCGGCCGACGCCGCAGGGGCGACGAAACTCGCGAAGCAGCTGCTCGAGCAGCGCCGCGCGCTGGCGCCCGCCTGATCGGGCGCGAAGACGAGGGGAGAGGAGCGAATGCACACCGTTCTCAGGTCGGCGAGCCGGGAGGTCGTCATCGGGCCGGATCAGCCCTTCTGCATCATCGGCGAGCGGATCAACCCCACCGGACGGAAGGCGTTCGCCGAGGCGCTTCGCGCCGGCGACCTGTCCGAGGTCGTCAAGGACGTGGAGGACCAGGCCGCGATGGGCGCGCTCGTCCTCGACGTGAACATGGGCGTGCCGCTCGCAGACGAGGCCGACCTGCTCGCACGCGCGATCGGGATCGTCCAGGAGCACTGCGAGCTACCGATCTGCATCGATTCCTCGGTCGTCGAGGCGCTCGAGGCCGGCCTCGCCGCCTACGACGGCAAGGCGCTCGTGAACTCCGTGACGTGCGAGCGCGAGCGACTCGACGCGGTGCTGCCGATGGTGAAGGAGCACGGCGCGGCCGTCATCTGTCTCACGAACGACGAGACCGGCATCCCCCAGACCGCCGAGGAGCGCCTCGAGATCTGCGCGCGCCTCGTCGACATCGTCCACGGCGAGTACGAGATCCCGCTCGCGGACCTGGTGATCGACCCGCTCGCGATGACGGTCGGGGCGGATCCGGCCGCGGTCGTGACGACGTTGCAGACGATCGCCGGGATCCGCGAGCGGTTCGGCCTGAACACCACCCTCGGCGCCTCGAACATCTCGTTCGGGCTCCCGAGCCGGCACGCGCTCAATGCGGCGTTCCTCTCCGTGGCGTCGTATGCGGGCCTGACGAGCGCGATCATGGACGCGCGCACCGCCCAGACGGTGGATGCATGTCGGGCCGCCGACCTGCTGCTGGGTCGCGACGAGTGGGGCACGAGCTGGATCGCGGCTCACCGACAGGCCCAGGCCGCGCTCGCGTGAGCATCGCCGTGACTCGCCCCGAGGCGCAGGAGGGAACGGCCGACCATCCCTCGCGCGTGGCGCTGCGCTTCGAGCCCTCGGGAACCGCCGTTCGAGTGCCGCCCGGCGTGACGGTGTTCGATGCCGCCTCGTGGAACGGGATCGCGATCGATTCGACGTGCGGCGGCCACGGCACCTGCAAGAAGTGCCGTGTGCGAATCGTGGACGGGGGGGTCCCCGTGACGCCACTCGACGTCCGCGCCTTCGAGCGCGGCGAGCTCGACGCGGGCTGGCGCCTCGCATGCCGCGCCGAGGCCGAGGGCGACCTCGTCGTGGACGTCCCGCCGCTCGTGACGCGGCCGAAGGCGGCGACCGTCGGCGTCGGGCGGCAGGTGATCCTGCACCCGGCGCTGCAGAAGCGTTACGTGGAGCTCGACGGGCCGAGCCTCGCCGACCAGCGGACGGACATCGATCGCCTCCGTGATGCCGTAGACGACCTGGAGCTGCACGTCGAGGCCGGTGTCCTGCGGCGTCTGCCGGGCGTCCTACGCGAGTCCGGCTTCCGGGTGACGTGCGTCGTCGCCGACGAGCTGCTGATCGACGTCGAGCCGGGCGACACGACCGACCGGCTGCACGCGATCGCCTTCGACCTCGGTACGACGACCGTCGTCGCGACCCTGCTCGACGTGAACACCGGGACGCCGATCGCGGTGAGGTCGATGCTCAACCGGCAGCAGCCGTTCGGGGCGGACGTCATCTCGCGCATCTCCTCCACCATGCTCGACCCGGCCGCGCTCGAGCGCCTGCGGGGCCTCGCCTGCGAGACGCTGCAGCAGCTCGCCGACGAGGTCTGCGAGGAAGGGGGCGTCGAACCGGCCGAGGTCTACGAGGTCGCGCTGGCCGGCAACGCGACGATGACGCAGCTCGCGCTCGGAATCGACCCCGAGCCGGTGGGGGTGGCCCCGTTCATCATGGCCGCCCGCACCTATCCGGACCTGCCCGCCGCGGAGCTGGGCATCACCCTGCACCCGCGTGCCCGTGCCACGATCTTCCCGGCGCTCGGCGCCTACGTCGGCGGTGACATCGTCGCCGGCCTGCTCGCGACGGGGATGACGCGCGACCGCCGCGTTCGGCTGTTCATCGACGTCGGCACGAACTGCGAGATCGCCCTCGGCTCAGCCGAGCGGATCCTGTGCACCGCTGCTCCCGCCGGTCCCGCGTTCGAGGCAGCCCAGATCCGCTGCGGGATGCGCGCCGCCGAAGGGGCTGTCGAGGTCGTGCGGATCCGGAAGGACACACTCGAGCTGGAGGTGATCGGCGGCGTCGAGCCAGCCGGGATCTGCGGCTCGGGGCTCGTTGACGCCGTCGCCGAGCTCGTCCGCGCAGGGCTGGTCGACGAGTCGGGCCGGTTCCTGCCCGAGGAGGACGCGGCCGTTATCGCGCCGCAGCTCTCGCGCCGGTTCGCTGCCCGTCCGGACGGCGAGCGCCTCTTCGTGCTGCACTGGAAGGGTGCGGAGGGAGACCTCGAGCACGCCGTGTACCTGTCGCAGCGCGACGTACGCGAGCTGCAGTTCGCGAAGGCCTCGATCGCGACGGGCTGGCGGATCCTCGTGGAAGAGCTCGGGATCGACGAGTCGGACATCCAGCAGGTCATGCTCGCCGGCTCGTTCGGCTCCTACCTCTCGGCCGCGAGTGCGGTGCGGATCGGGCTCGTGCCGAGCCTGCCGCTGCCGCGGATCGTCCCTGCCGGGAACGTGGCCGGCGAGGGCGCGAAGATGGCGCTGCTGTCGATGCAGGAGCGCCATGCGGCGACGGCGATGCTCGACGAGGTCGAGTACGTGGAGCTTTCCGACCGCGAGGACTTCAACGACCGCTTCATCGAGCAGCTCGCGTTCCCGGCGCTTCGCTGATGGCCCAGTTGACGGTCATCTACTGGCGCGACATCCCGGCCCAGGTCATCGCGTCCGAGGGTCGGGCGACGGCCCGCCGGCAGCTCGCCGACCGGTTCCAGGCCGCGATCGACGCGGCGGCGACGAAGGCCGGGCTCGTCGGCTCCGACGCCTACCTGGACGAGTGGCGGCGCGAGAGCCGGCCCTGCGAGGACGACCTCGAGGCTGAGGCCGATGCAGAGGCGCAGCGCCTCGAGGTGGCCTTCCCACGGGATGTCCTGCTCGCGATCACCCGCACCGGCGGGCTGCGCCAGCCCGCCTAGACTGGACCGACTCCGAGATGTGCCGACACTCACGGTTCATCTCGCCTCCATCTTGCGGGCACCGTAGACGATGTGCGCGGGGATGCGTCCACGGGTGAGGCGGCCGTGGTGGACGCGGTCGAAGTTGTACTCGGCGAGGTAGTGCTCGAGCTCGCGCTTGAGGCCCGTGCAGTGGGGGTAGAGGTAGCGCGCGAAGGCCGGCCGCCAGCACTCCTCGAGGATGAGCCGCTGCAGCGCCTCGACGTTGCCGTTCGTCTGCGGACGACCCGAGCGGATGTAGGTGATGCGCGAGCCGAGCGAGGCGATCGTGCCCTTGAAGCGATCGTTGCGAAACTCGTTGCCGTTGTCGCAGAGCACGCGCTCGAGGCGCCAGGCCGCCCGCTTCAGGTCTCGCGCCACCCGGCGGGCGAGCTTGGAGGTGGCGATAGCCGACGGGTTGCCAGTGGGGCACACGACGAGCTCCGCCCAGGCAAACGAGGAGTAGCAGTCGATCGCGGTCAGCTGCCAGACGGCGCCCGTGGTGCCTCGTAGCCGCCCGACGTAGAAGCAGTCGAAGCCGACCAGCTCGCCGGGATGGTCGACCTCGATGTGTGGCTCGGGGACGGGCTCGCGCGGTGGTTCGTAGGGTGCCCGGTAGCCCGCGACGAGGGAGAGCCGCTTCGAGCGGGTGTTGAGGCCGTGTCGGCGCAGGCAGCGCCAGACGCCGTTTGCCGAGACGACGATCCCGCCCCACTTCTCCCGCCCCAACTCGGAGGCGATCCGTCGTGGACCGTGGCCGGGATGGGCGATCGCGAAGGCCACGATCCGCTCCTCCACCATCGCCGGCAGCTGGTTGGGCATCTTCGGCCGGCGCCGCTCGCGGGGCCGCAGCACCTCGAGGCCGTGTCGGTCGACCAGGCGCTTCCAGCGGTAGAAGGTCGAGCGATGCACCCCGAAGGTGCGGCAGGCCTCGCTGACCGACGTGCGGGCGGCGTAGTCGAGCAACTGCAACCGGTAGCCGAAGAGGACGTCATCCTCAGACATGCGGCTCACTCCTTTCCTCCGATTGGTCTCGAAGGCGAGGGTGAGCCGAGAAACGGACGGCACCCGGCTTACAAAACCCGGGTGCCGTCCTCTCAAGCCTCTACGAGGGCCCCAAGTGTCGGGACGACTCGGTGACAGTCCAGCCTAGACCAGTGCGCCGTCCGGGGAGTACGGCACGGTGCTGGCGGCTGCAAAGCGGCGCTCCCTGCGTCCTTGTCTGGCTTGCTTTGCCCGCGCCAGGAACCGCACCTCCCCGGACGGCGCACTAGGGGCGTGGGACCTCCCGTCCTCCGCACCGGGCGGCTCGACCTCCGCCCGCTGACGCTCGACGATCTCGACGAGCTCGCGACGATGCTCGGCGACGCGGAGGGACTGCGCCTCTGGGGTGACCCGCTCGACCGGGACGGCGCGCGGGCGTCGATCGAGCGCAACCTCGCACGGTACGAGGCGGCCGGCTGCGGGCGCTGCGCCGTCATCCTGCGCGCGAGCGGGGAGATGGTCGGGGACTGCGGCCTCGTCCCGACCGAGGTCGAGGGGCAGCCGGAGACCGAGCTCGGCTGGATCACGCGACGGAGTCACTGGGGGCAGGGGATCGCCGCCGAAGCGGGGGCTGCCTGGCGCGACCACGCGTTCGACACCCTCGGCCTCGCGCGGATCGTGTCGATGGTGAGCGCCAAGAACCTCGCGTCGCGCCGCGTTGCCGAGAAGCTCGGCATGCACGTCGAGCGCGAGGCGATCTGGGGCGGCGCTCCGCACCTGATGTACGTGCATGCGGGCGACGGGCGTCTCCCGTCCGCCTGATCTCGCATCGCGGGGTGAGACGGAGAACGTAGAGTCGCCGGGTGCGCGGTCCTCTCGGCGGTTACGTCCTCGTGCTGGGAGCCGCGTGCCTGTTCGGGACGCTCGGCACATTCTCGAAGCTCTTCTACGACGCGGGCGGCGAGGCGTACACGCTGCTCTTCCTGCGCTTCGCGGTCAGTGGGCCCGGTTCTGGGTGCGGTCGCGCTGCTGCGGCACGACCCCCTGCCGTCGCGCACGGTGGCACTCCTCGGCGCGTCGCTCGGCGTCCTTCAGCTCGGCGTCGCGTACGCGCTGTTCGAGGGCTTCGCACGAGCGCCGGTCGCGCTCGTGACGCTCCTCTTCTTCGCCTACCCGCTGCTGACCGCGGTCGGCGCGGCTGCCGTGTTCCACGAGCCGCTCGGGCCGCGGCGACTCGGCATCATCGCGGTCGCCCTGGCGGGCATCGCGCTGACCATCGGCATCCCGGAGTCGGCCACGTGGGTCGGGGTGGTGCTGGGGCTCGTCGCGGGGATCGGCGTCGCATGCCTGATCCTCTCGAGCCGTTACCTGATGACCCGCCACGCCCTCGCGCCGCTCGTCTTGTCCTCGCTCATGTTCACGAGCCCCGCGATCGCGCTCGTCCTCGTGTGGCCGGCGCGCACACCCGACTTCACGCTCAGCGGCGAGGCCTGGACCTGGGCGGCCTGCGCGGTGCTCGTGAGCGCGGTGATCCCGATCGGCCTGTTCTACACGGGCGTCTCGCGCATCGAGGCCGGCGTCGCGGGCCTGCTCTCGAGCGCTGAGCCGCTCGTCTCGGTGTTCCTCGCCTACGCCGTCCTCGACGAGACGCTGTCCGCCACGCAGATCGTCGGTGGCGCGCTCATCGTCGTCGCCGTGGTACTCCTCTCCGCGCAGGCGCTTCCGCGCCGCGGCGGCGTGCGGGCGCGGCCTCCCGGGGCCGGCACCGGCTGATCGCGAGATGCTTGATCGGAGCTTGTGGTGCTGCCGGGGATGGGCGGGACCAAGCGTGGCGCCAGGCGCCGGTACCGGCCGCCATCCGGCGGCGCCACGGTTCAATCATCTAGGGTCGGTCCGTGGGGATCACGATCGCGCTCGGACTCGCAGCCGCGGTCTGCTGGGGCGCCCCCGACCTCTGGCTCGCGCAGGCCGCGCGCAGGCTCGGGCCGTTCCCGGTCGTGTTCGGGTCGATCCTGATCGGCACCGTCCTCGTCCTCCCGGGCGCGCTCTTCATCGATCTGCCGCAGGAATGGCCCTGGGAGGCGATCGCCCTCGTCCTGCTCCTCGGCCCGTTCCAGGTCATTGCCTACCAGTTCGGCTTCATGGCGTTCCGCGGCGGCGCTGTCTCGATCGTCGCGCCGATCATCGCCTGCGAGGGGGGCATCGCGGCGCTGTTCGTGATCGCCGGGGGAGAGCGTGTCGACCCGCTCCTGGCCGTCTTCCTGCCGATCGCGATCGTCGGCGTCGTCTTCGCCGCGATGGGCGCCGGCGGAGGGAAGGCTGCCGTCGTGCCGGCGATCGCGTGTGCCGTGTCCTGGGGCGCGATCCTCGCGCTCAGCGCTCCCGTGGCCGACGACCTCGGCGCGTACTGGGGCTTCCTCCTCACCCGGCTCTGGGCTCTCGCGGTGATGATCCCGTTCGCGCTGCGCAAGGGCGCGGCACGCGCATGGCTCGACGATCGGTGGCGCGTCGCGGCCTGGGGCGTGGGGGACACGGCCGCCTATCTTCTCTTCTTCATCGCCGCGGACCGCGGGCCGGTCGCGGTCGCGGGTGTGCTCGTCGCGCAGTTCGCGACCGTCGCGGCGATCGTCGCGGATGGTGTTCGGCCGGGAGCGTCTGCGGCCGCGCCAGCTCGTGGGGATCTCGCTCGTCATCGCGGCGGTCACGGGCATCGCCGCGCGTCGGCGGCTGAGCCGGGCCGAGCCCGCCGTCCGGTCGCACCGCGATCCTTGCGTCGATGGCTTCTGAAGAGCGGACCGTCGTCGTACGCTCGCGCACGGTCCTGACCATCGTCGGCATCCTCCTCGCGGTGACGCTCGTGCTCTGGGTCGTGGTCGCGACCCGGGGCGTGCTCGCGTGGATCCTGATCGCGGCCTTTCTCGCACTCGCGCTGAACCCGCTCGTCGAGCGGCTCGTCTCGCGCGGGGATCTCGCGCGGTCGCGCCGCCCTGGTCGCCTTCTTCATCGCGCTCGTGGTCGTCGGCGGGATCGCCTACCTGCTCACGCCCCCGCTCGTTCGGCAGGTCGGCGACTTCGTCGACGCCGTCCCGGATCTCGTGACCGAGCTGACCCGCGGCGAGGGCCCCCTCGGGTTCCTGCAGGAGCGACTACCAGATCGTCGATCGGATCCGCGAGGCGATCCGCGACCAGGGCGCCGGCAGCTTCCTCGGCTTCACCGACATCGGCCTCTCGCTGGCGCGCAGCGTCCTGACCGCCGTCGTCGGCGTCGTCACGATCGGCTTCCTCACCTTGTTCATGGTGCTCGAAGGACACCGGATCGTCGGCACGCTGCTCGACCTCGTCCCGGAGACGGTGCGTCCGAGCTGGGAGCGCGTCCTCCGCGGCGTCTACCGGACGGTCGGCGGTTACGTCACCGGCAACATCGTGATCAGCATCATCGCGGGAGGGATCTCGACCGCCGTGTTCTTCGCGGTCGGGCTCCCGTACGCCGTCCCGCTCGGCGTGCTCGTCGGGCTGTTCGATCTCGTCCCGCTCGCGGGCGCGAGCATCGCGGCGGTCGTCGTCCTGCTCGTCGCGCTCGCGACGGAGGGCTGGGTGATCGGCGCTCGTCGTCGGAGTGTTCCTGCTCGTCTACCAGCAGGTCGAGAACCATCTGCTCCAGCCCGCTGATCTACGGTCGGACGGTGCAGCTCTCGCCGCTCGTCGTCCTCTGCTCGGTGCTGATCGGGGCGGAGCTCGCCGGGCGTCATCGGCGCGCTGATCGCGATCCCCACGGCCGGGTCGCTGCTCGTGATCGCGAACGAGGTGCTCGCCATCCGTCGCGAACGGGGCGAGACCGTCGCCGCCCTCGCCCCCGACGTTCCGCCCGACACGTCCTAGGGCCCGATTGGGCCCGGGAGATTCGAGCCTCGGACCGTCGGCTCAGGGTCGATCTCTCGAGGCTGCGTCCTTCCGCACTATCCTTTCGAGCGCAGAGAGGGAGGGCATGTGCTGGAGGCCGATCCTCGCATCGGCACCGAGATCGGTGGGTACCGGATCGAGGCGCTGCTGCGCCGAAGCGGGAGGGCGGTCGTCTACCGCGCGCACGACGTGCGACTGGAGCGGACGGTTGCGCTCGAGCTTCTGAGTGCCGAGCTCTCCGCCGACCAGCGGTTCCGGGAGCGGTTCCTGCGCGAGTGGCACGTCTCTGCCTCGCTCGACCATCCGAGCATCGTCCCCGTCATCCAGGCCGGTGAGGCGGAGGGGCATCTATACGTCGCGATGGGCCTCGTCGAGGGCGCCGACCTCGCGAGTCTGCTCGCGCGCAGCGGGCCACTCGACCTCGGCCGTTCGCTTGCGATCGTCGCCCGGCTGGCCGAGGCACTGGATACGGCGAGATGGAGTCGGGGTCTGATGCACGGGAGCCTGACTCCGAGCGAGGTCCTCGTCGCATCGGCCGTGGACACCGACTCACGCGAGCAGGTGTTTCTCTTCGGCTTCGGGTTGAGGCGGGAGCTCCCCGCTGGAGCGGGGCTGGGGGACGCCGCCCGGCGGCTCGGCACGATCGACTACCTCGCCCCCGAGCAGATCGAGGGGACGTCCGTCAGCCCACGCACCGACGTCTACGCGCTGGGCTGCGTGCTCTTCGAGTGCCTGACCGGCGGGCCTCCGTTCAAGCGGGACTCACCGGAGGCGGTCCTGGAGGCCCACCTCCACACCCAACCGCCCGCTGCGACCCGCTCGTGTCCGGGTCTCCCTACCTTGATCGACCGAGTGATCGCGAAGGCGCTGTCGAAGTGGCCCGAGGAGCGGTACTCGACCTGCGCGGAGCTTGCAACGGCCGCACAGGCCGCGCTTGCGCCAGGGGAGCAGCCCGAACGAGCCCCCGACGACGAGCGCCTCTCCCCGACCGCACTGCCGCCGCATGCTCTCGGAGCACCTGACGGGGCCTCGGTCGTCGAGCCCGACTCGTTGGCGCAGGGCGTTCGGAGGCGCCCACGGAGGGCGATCGCAGCGATCGGCCTTGCCGTTCTCCCGGCCGCACTCGTGGCCGGCGTCTTCTTGCTCACCGGGGGAGATACGGGCGGGAACGAGACGGCGGCTCCGGCGTCGCCCGGCCTGGGAGCGGCGGGTGAGGTCGCTGCCCTGGCAGGGCAAGCGAACGCCGAGCCTCCGGCCCGGACCGAGCCGCCACGTGCGCCCGCGGCCGAGCCGGTCGGCGACGGCTCGCTCGGCTCGGGCTCGCTCGTCCGCATCGATGCAAGGTCAGGAGAGATCCTCGCCAGGGTCGCGATGCCGCACCCCCACGCCCTGGCCTCAAGCGGCGGTTCGATCTGGGCGCTCGGTCGCGAGGACCCCGGGGAAAGCCTGCTTTTGGTTCGCGTCGAGCGCGGCAACGAACGCCGTCACCGAGATCTTCGACGGCGGCGTTTCCGCGACCTTGCCGCCGTGGCTTGCCGCGGCGGGGGGAAGCGCCTGGGTCGTAGACGAGAGCGGGGCGGTGCATCGCTTTGCTCCGGGCGCGAGTCGTGCCGAGCCGGTCGAGCTCGAAGCCAACGGCGCGAGGTTCCACTCCGCGTTCTCGGCAGGAGGCTCGCTCTGGGCCTCGTCGGGTGGATCGCCGCCGGTTCTCCTGCGGATCGATCCAGCCACGGGGCGGGTACTCGAGCGGATCCTCGGCGTCGACGACGTCGTGGCAGCCGGTCCCGGGTTCGTGTGGGCGGTCTGGTTCCAGTGGCCGGTCTACCCGAAGGACGTCGGGCCCGGCATCGTGCGCATCGACACGGAGACGCATGCAACCACGCCGATCGGCGCGCTGGAGTTCCCGTGGGGCGAGTTCACGGTCGCACGCGGAGCAGTGTGGGCATCGAGCCCGGACGACGGCACGATCGTTCGCCTGGATCCCGTGACCGGGGAGGAGAACCAGCGGATCCGTGTCGGGCGGGCGCCCGTCGCGCTTGCGGCCGGGGCCGGCGCCGTCTGGGCGGCGATCCCTGACGACGGCGCGGTCGTGCGGTACGACCTCGCGACCGGCCGGACCGAGACGATCGACCTCGGCGGGACGCCCCGCGACCTCGTCTTCGCCCGTGGCTCGGTCTGGGCGGCGGTGGAGATCGTCAGCTAGAGAGCGGCAGGCACGAGGACCCACGTGACGGCCACGACGAACCTCATGATTCGCGGCTGCTTCTCGATGCGCCTGGGAGGATTCGAACCTCCGACCGTCGGCTTAGAAGGCCGGTCGGAGCGTTCCTGGCTGTTCCCGCCTGTTCACGGCTGTTCCCGGTTTCCCGCTCAACCATGCGGTTTCCGTCAGGCTTCTACCCCAGAGTTCTACCCATGACGGGCGAAGCGGGGCACACGGGACCACGCTCCTGTGTGGGCATATCTGCACCCGTGGAGGCACGCCTCCCCCCTGCGGGAGGAAGCGGGCGCGGGACTCCTGTGCCGGCCAGAGCGACTACAGAGTTGTCTTTGTCCACGACTGCCTCTCGAGCGACAGTACGCTCGCCCCGCCGAATCTCCATTCCACGACCTGCCCGCAACTCACCGTCCATTGCGATCTCGCATCCATTTCGAGAGCCACGCGTCAAGCACCTGCTGCTCTTTTTCGCGTGCGAGATCGTGGTCGTCGACTTTGGCGGTGCAGAGGTCGTGGTGCGCGATCTGCGTCCGGAGCGACCCCCTCCCCCCTGACACGCAGGCGACGGCCGGGATTCCTATCCGGGGTGCCCCGACGGGGGATTCCATTGGGCACTAATGGGCGCTCTGGCCTGGCGCTAACCTGCTGGCATGGCCGACTCGCCTCAGAACACATGGAAAGTCACGCACCTGGACCAGTTGCCGCGGGTCGCAAACGGAAGCCTCTGGCGGCCCGTCCGGCGACAGCTCGGTGTGACGGGCTTCGGCATCAACGCGTATACGGCCGAGGAGATCGGTGCTGACCTCATCGAGCCCCACGACGAGACGAGCGTCGGCTCGGGGCGCCACGAAGAGGTCTACCTCGTTGTCGAGGGCACGGCACGATTCCGGGTCGCGGACTCCGACCTCGAGGCGCCCAGAGGCACGTTCGTGTTCGTACCGCCCGGTGTACACCGCGAGGCGACGGCCGGTGCAGCTCCGACCACGGTCGTCGTCGTCGGGGGCCGCCCCGGCTCCGCCCTACCCGTGTCGCCGTTCGAGTACTGGTACGCGGCAGAACCGGCCTACCAGGCAGGCGACTTCGAGGAGGCGGTCGCGATCGCCAGCGACGGCTTGGTCGATTACCCCGACCACCCACACCTGAACTACCAGCTGGCCTGCTACGAAGCTCGCGCGGGGAATGCCGACGCCGCCCTGGCGCACCTGGAGGTCGCCTCCCGTGACGAGCGTGTGCCCGGCTGGGCGGCGGACGACGAGGACTTTACGAGCCTTCGCGGCGACGAGCGTTTCACCCGGTTAATGCAGTCCGGCACGTCGAGCCCATCAGCGCAAACCAAGACCGCCGATCGGCAACCTCACGCCGGCCTAGCGTGACCGGCAGTTACAACACGTGGCGCTGGCTGCTGTGGCCGTTCTGCGATCGATAACGACGGCGGCGGGGACATCGACTGCGCCGGCCCCGACTGCGCCGGGTCACCCGACTGTGCATCGGCCCGCATCACAGCTGTGGCCTCCGTGGCCCTGAACGGTGATCACTCGTTTGTCGCCGTCGTCATGACGCGCCACGACTGCCAGCAGCGACGGCCAGACCAGGCTGCCGCACCCTTGACCGCCCCCGCCTCCGGCCAGGCGCGTCTCCTCAGCGGGGTCAGACCTCAGCCCCCAGCACCCGGACACGCGCCTTCTTGACGTCTCGCAAACGGATCCCCCCTCCGGGTTCACGAGTTCTACCTCGGCTCGAGAGCACCGAGCGCGAGCGAGGCGAGATGCTGCACGACGGCCGGGGTGGCGGGGAAGGTTTGAGATCGTGCTGGTGGACATCGGTGGCACGGAGGTCGTGGTACACGATCTCCACCTTCGGCGACCCATCCCCCTGAGCGCGCGGCGGCGGGCAGGACCCTATCCGGGGGGAGACGCTCCCGTGAACACGAAGAAGAACGCTAAAGGATGAGACGTAGATGCCGTGGGACAGGAGGCCGGGAGGCCCGGTCATCGACAGGGCGGTGTGGAACGCGAACCAGGCTGCATACACGAGGTGGGCGTGGGCCCGGAGGGGGTGGGCGTTCCTCGTCCTCGTTGTGGTCCTGCTCCTGGTCTGGGCGGTTCACGCCCTGGCGACGTGACCGAGAGGAGAGATTGGAGCGGTACGACCCCTGGCCGCGGCCGGCTTTCCGGTAGACGGCCGTCGAGGCGGCCGCGGAGCAGCGCGGTCGAGTTCGCCGGGGCAGCCGAGTAGATCTCGATCTGGTTGAGCCAGCTGGCGTGTACTGGCAGAGGACGTGGACGAGGTTCGGCAGCTGCCCTGGAGCGGCCGCAGACACATGCCCGACGGCCGGGGACCGCGGCGGGCCAGTCTTCCGCCAACCGTCCGGGATCACACTGCCGGTCGCGCGGTCGGAAAGCCCTGCAGTGGCTCCACGCCGAGGCATTGCGGCTCGGGCTCGCCTGCCAAGATCGGTAGCGGCTCCCTCCAACCTAGGGAAGTCTCCCGATGCGCCCCGGGGGGCCGGCCCCGTAGCTTCAGGCAAGGCTTCTACGGAAGCCATGGAGACCGCAACCAGCGGTCGGAAGGTATAGGAAAGGGAGCCCCAAATGAATCACAACACACGATTCCGATCGAGGCGAACGATAGTGCTCGGGCTTGTGGCCGCCACCGCGATCGTTCCCACATCGGCGACGGCGGGGTCGGCGGTGCAGTATTCGCCGCCTCCTGGGGCGACGCTCGAGCCGGCCGCGGGGTCGGCGGGGCAGTTCTCGCTCCCGCCTGGGGCCACGCTCGAGCCGGGCGCGGGGTCGGCGGGGCAGTTCTCGCTCCCGCCTGGGGCCACGCTCGAGCCGGGCGCGGGGTCGGCGGGGCAGTTCTCGCTCCCGCCTGGGGCCACGCTCGAGCCGGGCGCGGGGTCGGCGGGGCAGCCTGCGTTGTCCCCTGAAGCCGCGACTGAACCAACCACGGGGCCGACAGCAGACCCCACCGCAGCTCAGGATACGCCAGCGCTGAACCGCCCAGGGATCGAGAGCCAGGGCGGGCTCGACTGGGCCGATGCGGGCATCGGAGCTGGAATCGCGTTCGGAAGCATCCTCCTCCTTGGCGGCGCTCTGCTCCTGGTTAGAGGGCAGCGCCACCGGCTGGTAACGCACTGAAGGGCAGCCTTCGCAGAAAGGTGCGGGCGGGTCTACGGCCCGCCCGCACCTGGAGCCGATCCTGGCCATTCAGAGCGAGTCAGGCATTCAGGGGCCGGTAGACTGTGTGGCCGTTGGTACGAGGGGAGCGCCGAGACACATGGGCGTAGTCGAAGCTGGTTCGTCCGATAGGCGGAGCGAGCTGCTCGAGCGGTCTCGCCAGTTTGCGGCGCTGGGTGAGTCCCTAGGCGCTGTCCTCGGTGGCTCGCGCGGGCGGCTTGTGCTCGTGGGAGGCGAGGCGGGAGTCGGCAAGACGGCGCTCGTGAGCCGGTTCTGCGAGGAGCGCGGCCGGCCTCCGCGGATCCTGTGGAGCGCCTGCGACGCTCTGTTCACGCCGCGTCCGCTCGGGCCGCTGCTGGACGTCGCGGAGGTCACAGGCGGTGAGCTCGCGGAGCTGGTCGTGAGCGGCGCCCGACCGCACGAGGTCGCAGCGGCGCTCATGCGCGAGCTGCGGACGCGGGCGCCGACGATCATGGTCATCGAAGACCTACACTGGGCAGACGAGGCCACGCTCGACGTGCTGAAGCTGCTCGTTCGCAGAATCGAGGGGGTTCGCGCACTCGTTCTGGCCAGCTACCGCGACGAGGAGCTCGACCGCGACCACCCGCTTCGGCTCGTGCTCGGCGAGCTCTCGAGCAGCCCGGCGGTCGAGCGGCTCAAGATCGAGCCGCTCTCGCCGGGGGCGGTAGCGACGCTTGCCGAGCCCCACGGCGTGAACCCGGACGAGCTCTACCGCAAGACGGCGGGAAATCCGTTCTTCGTCACCGAGGTGTTGGCGGCAGGCGAGGACGAGATCCCGGACACCGTCAGAGACGCCGTGCTTGCTCGCGCCGCGCGGCTGAGCTCGGGAGCGAGCACGTTGCTCGAGGCAGCGGCGGTCGTGCCGCCCCCGGTCGAGCTCTGGCTCCTCGAGACGCTTGCAGCGGATGCCTTCGACCACCTGGACGAATGCCTGACCTCCGGGATGCTCACGGCCGCCCCGGCAAGCGTGGCATTCCGCCACGAGCTCGCACGCCTCGCCGTCGAAGAGTCGCTGGTACCCAACCGGAGGCTCGCTCTTCATCAGAAGGCGCTCGCGGCACTCGCCGACTCACCCACCGGCGCACCCGAGCTTGCACGGCTCGCCCACCACGCCGAAGCGGCTGGTGACCGGGAGGCGGTTCTCGAGTTCGCGCCGGCAGCGGCGGCTCAGGCCGCTGCGCACGGCGCGCACCTCGAGGCCGCTGCCCAGTACGCACGGGCGCTGCGGTTCGCGGAGGAGCAGCCGTTGGAGGCGCGGGCCGAGCTCCTCAAGCGCCGCGCGTTCGAGTGCTACCTGACCGACCTGGCGGACGAGGCCGCTGAGGCGCAGAAGGGCGCCATCGACTGCTACCGAGGGCTTGGCGACCAGCGCAGTGAGGGGGACGCGCTGCGCGGACTCTCGGCCCTTCTCTGGTGTCCGGGTCGAGTAGCAGAGGCGGCGCAATCCGGCCACGAGGCCGTGGCTCTGCTCGAGCGGCTCCCGCCCGGACGCGAGCTCGCGTTGGCGTACAGCCAGGTGTTGCGGCTCTGCACTCTCGCCGAGGACGACGAGGGAGCGCTGGCCTGGGGCACAAGGGCGATCGAGCTCGCGCAGCGCCTCGACGATACCGAGGTCCTCAGCCACGCCCAGATCAGCATCGGTGCGATGGAGTTCCTGGCAAACGCGCCCGGGGGTCGCGAGAAGCTGGAGCGTAGCCTCGAGCTCGCCCAACAGGCAGAACTCCACGATCACGTCGGGCACGCCTACCAACTCCTCGTGCGGGTTGCCCTTCACCACCGGTCGTACGCGCTCGTGAACCGATACCTCGAGGCCGGGCTCGAACAATGCAATGAGCACGGCCTCGATCTCGGGCGCCTCTACCTGCTCGTCTACCGTGCCCGGGCAGAGCTCGACCAGGGGCGCTGGAGCGAGGCGGCCGCCTCGGCAGCCTTCGTGCTCCACGAGCGGTGCATCTCGACGACGCCCCGCACACTCGCCCTGGTCGTGCTCGGGCTGGTCCGAGCGCGTCGCGGCGAACCGGAGCACCGGCCGCCGCTTGACGAGGCGCTCGCGCTGGCAGAGCCGACCGGAGAGCTGCCTCGGATCGCCCCGGTCGCAGCCGCGCGAGCCGAGGCCGCCTGGCTCGAAGGCGAGCACGAGGCGGTCGCGGACGCGACGCAGGCTGCCCTCGAATTCGCCGTGCAGCGCCGTGCTCCCTGGGTGATCGGTGAGCTCGCCTGCTGGCGCTGGCGCGCAGGGATCCCGGAAGAGATTCCAGCTGACCTGGCCGAACCGTACGCGCTCCAAATGTGGGGCGAATGGGCGCAGGCGGCAACGCTCTGGGCCGAGATCGGCTGCCCCTACGAGGCAGCCTTGGCGCTTGCTGACGCAGACGACGACGATGCCCTGCGCCGCGCCTTGGCCGAGTTCCAGCGACTGGGTGCCCGTCCCGCAGCGGCGATCGTCGCCCGCCGACTCCGTGAGCGTGGCGCCCGCGCCCTACCGCGGGGACCACGTCCCGCGACACGAAAGAATCCGGCGAACCTGACAGCACGCGAGCTCGAGGTGCTCACCCTCGTCGCGCAAGGCCTCCGCAACGCCGAGATTGCCGAGCGCCTCTTCCTCGCTCCGAAGACGGTCGACCATCATGTCTCGGCGATTCTGCACAAGCTCAAGGTGCCCACGCGTGGCCACGCAAGCGCCGAAGCAGTGCGGCTCGGGCTCGCCGGCCAAGATCGGTAGGGTCCCGAAGCGCAAGCCGGCGAACGCCTGCTTCCACTCGCCCGTGCGGTACCTCAGTGCACGACGCTCCGGATGTCCACGGCGGTCGAGCATCTCCAGTGCAGCGGGCGCTACGCGAGCTCGCGGCGCGGGCGATCGACCGCGGCCGGTACGCGCCCGCCGAGGTCGTGCTGGCGAACATGCAGGGCGGGCCGCTCGATCACACGAACTGGCACCATCGGGTATCGGGGCTGGCGCTCGAAGAGGCGAGCCTCAAGGGCGTCTACCGCTGGCATGACCTCCGGCACGCGGCCGTCTCGAGGCTCGTCGAGCAGGGTGCTGATATCCCCGTCGTGCAGGCCGTCGCCGGCCACGCCTCGGCCGCGACGACTCTCAGCATCCACACGCATCTTCGAGATGATCGGCTGAAACGGGCCGCCCGCGAGTTCGATCAAGGGCACGCTCGGGGCACGAACGCTTCGATCGTTTCCCAGTGAAGGCAACGAAACATTGTGATTTCCAGGTGCTTCTCGATGCGCCTGGGAGGATTCGAACCTCCGACCGTCGGCTTAGAAGGCCGCTGCTCTGTCCTCTGAGCTACAGGCGCCGCGCCGAGCGTAGCAGCGCCTCCAGCGGGTGCGGGCATGCCGGGAGCCCGGCCGGTGGTGCGATAGAGTGAGAGTGCTCGGTGGCGGTAGCTCAGCTGGTAGAGCCCCGGGTTGTGGTCCCGGTGGTCGCGGGTTCGAGTCCCGTCCGCCACCCTGAACGGTCCGCCTCGCGGTGGGCCGTCACTGGTTCTTGGGCCCGAACCGTCGTGTCCGCTCCGGCCGGTACGCCACCTCACCCCGTCAAAGAAGACTGGGCGATGCGCCCTGGACCCTTGACACGAGCGCCTCCATATCAGTTCTGGCCGAGGCGGGTTAGCGCGGCAAGCTCGGTGCGGGAGCGGACGCCCACCTTCCGGTAGATGTTCCGCAGGTGGAAGTCCACTGTCTTGGGACTGAGGAAGAGCTCGGCTGCGGCTTCCTTGTTCGTCGCCCCGCGGGCAACAATGAAGGCAACCTGGAGCTCGTGGTCGGTGAGGCGCTCGGAAAGGGCGGGGTCGCGGCGGCGCGGGGACTCCCCGCTTGCCCTCAGCTCCTTCCGCGCTCGCGCGGCCCACTGAGCCGCGCCCAGCCGCTCGAACGCCCCGAGAGCCGCGCGAAGCGGCTTGCGCGCGTCGGTGCGGCGGCCCGACCGGCGAAGCCGCTCCCCGAAGCAAAGCTCTGTATGCGCGCGCTCGAAGGGCCAGGAAAGCTTGTCGTGATAACGAAACGCGAGGTCGAATGCGGCGTCGTACTCGTCCTCGCCAGCGAGGAGGCCGCGGCAGCGTCCAGCCGACGCTAGCGTCCAGATCCGCCCAGTCCGCTCGCCCCGCTCCTCGATGACCTCGAGCAGTGCCTCGGCTTCGCCGCGGCGTCCGGCCCGAACGTAGCTTTCGACCAGGAGTGGAAACCCCTGGATGGCGTTGAGTTCCAGCAATTGGTCGACCCAGATCTGGGCAGCGGGCTCGAGCCACGCGACCGCCTCATCCACGGCGCCGACCCCAAGGGCCAGTATCCCGTGAGCCCAGCCGACCTGGGGAACTACCGAGTCGGTCCCGAGCTCTCTCGCGAGCTCGAGCGCGCGGCCGGCGTGCTCGCGGCAGTCGTCGGCGTGACCGAGCCCCGCCTCCACGAGAGCAAGGCAGGAAGAACACCAACCGAGCAGAATCAGCTGACCCGTGTCCGTCGCGAGGCGAACCGCTTCGCCGGCGTGGGCATACGCCTCTGCCCACCGCCCGCTTCGGAACTCGATCTGCGCTAACGTGGCCAGCGGGTAGGGGAGCATCGCCGGAGCCGCGGCGGAGCGAGCAGCCGCGATCGCACGTCCGAGAATGTGCCGCGCCCGCTCATACTCCTCGAGAATCATGAGCCCTGTCGCCAGCACCTGGTGGAGATCGACAAGACCGAGGGGCTCCTGCTGGGCGAGGGCCGACTCCATCTCTCCGAGGATCTCGAAAGCTTCCTGGCTCTCGCCGCCGCAGGCGAGTGAGTAGCCGTAGAGGATGGACACCGCCGCAATTAGTGAGGGGTTTCCGCTCTTGCAAGCAAGCCCATAGCCGCGGCGGGCGCTCTCGAGCGCGGGCGCCCTCTGGGCGGCCATCCAGGCTGGCATACAGGCCTCCGCGAACATGGCCGCGGCTCGGTCGGGATCAACCGGCTCGACCGTCTCCGCCTCCTGAACGAGGAAGGTGTGCGTTTCGAGGGTCGCACCTCGGTACAGAAGGCCTCTACCCCGGGCGAGCTGGAGGTCTGCCCGGGTGCAGAGATCGTCGGCCATGCCGAGGGCTTCCTCGAGCAGCGCATCCGCGAGGTCAAGGTGCCCGCTCAGCTGAAACTCGATGGCGGCCTGGTGAAGACGTCCGATCCGGGCCTCTCGGTCACTCGAGAGTGCTGCTGCGCGCTCGAATGAACGGGCAGCCGAGGAATGCCCGTGCCTTTGCTGCGCTTTACGGGCGACCTCTTCCAGGAGCGCGGCAACCGGTTCGTCGGGTGAGAGCGTGGCGAGGGCCAAATGCCAAGCGCGTCGATACTCCGTGTCCGCCGAGACGAGCGCCTCAGCAAGCGCGGCGTGCGCCCGCCTGCGAGTGGCCGATGTCGCGTCGTGGTAGACGGCGGACCGAAGAAGCGGATGTCTGAAGCGGACCTCCCCCTCAAGCACGAGAAGCCCTTCTTCCTCCGCCTGCTCAAGGGCGCTCCAGTCGACGCGAAGCACCTTGAGCGCACCGACTATGGCGTCGATCGCCTCAGGGCTTGCAGCTGCTACAAGGAGCGCTTGTCGCACGTCGGCTGGCAGGCGACGGACGCGCGCGAGAAACGCCTGCTCGATCCCCTTTCCCGTCGGCAGCGGCTCCGGCAGCGGCTCCCGTCCGGTGCGCTGCGCGCCGCTCAGCAGGCCCGGGATCTCGATCAAGCCGAGCGGATTCCCTTCTGTTGCATGGACGATTTGGTCGACCACCGGCGGCTCGAGCTCGGCCGACACGCGGCCCAGAAGCACTCTCGCGGCTTCCTCGTCAAGGCCCTGTAGCACGAGCTCGGGTAGTCCTGAGCCGTCAAATAGGCTGGGAACGTCTTCACGCAGCGCGACGAGCAGAGCAATCCCTTCGGCAGAGAGCCGGCGTGCTGCGAATAAGAGAGCCTGCTGCGAACTCTCGTCAAGCCAGAAGGCATCGTCGGCGAGAGCGAGCACTGGACGCTCCTCAGCCTCTGCGGCTAGGAGGCTCAGCGTCGCCGCAGAGATCGTGAACGGATCGACCGCGGCGGGGGGTCCGAGCGAGAGTGCGCCGCGTAGAGCGGCAGCCTGATGCTCGGGGATTGCGTCGAGCATCCCAAGTAGCGGGCGGAGCAGCTCCGAAAGTCCGGAAAAGGCAAGCTCGGACTCGGACTCGATGCCCCGCGCCGACGCGACCTCCATTCCCCCTCCCTGATCGCGCGCGTACTCGAGAAGCGCCGTCTTTCCGATGCCCGGCTCGCCGCGGACCAGCAGCACGACGCTCTTTCCTTTCCGGGCAGACTCGAGAACCGCGTCGATACTGGCGCACTCCGCCACGCGGCCCACGAGCGCGTCGCCTCGAATAGAAGCTGTGCTGGAAGCCGCCGGCCTGCGCACTCCTGCCTCCGGATTGTCCTTCCGGCGATTGTAACGCTTTCCACAAACCTAGGCGTTTTCCCGGCGCGGTCGACGAGCCTTCGTGATTCGCTCCGTCCAGGTCTCTATGCGAAGGAGTCGATAGCCGTGAGAGCGACAAAAGGAGGGGCGATCAACGTGAAAGGAGAGGCGCGATGAGCAAGAAGTTGATCACGACAAGGAGATCGGTCATGAAGCGCATGATCGGATTGGCCCTTGCTGTCGCCACGGCCGCCAGCCTCGCGGTCGTCGCACAGGCACGTCCTGCGGCCGGGGGGTCGCCCGATGATGGCTGGCACCGCAGTGCCAACGTCACGTTCACGAAATGGGTGACGAGCCTCCCCGCCGACCCCTCGACGCTGGCCGGGGTTTCCATGGCCGGGGTGGTCGGCGGCGATGTCGGCCCTGGCGTCTTTGTGGGGAAGGTGATCAGAGACAACACGACGTTGAAGCCCGGCTTCTGGCTGGCGCAAGCGCTCTACGGATTCAACGGCACCAAGCACTCCTTCGTCGCGTACAACTTCATCACGGAGAACGACACGACGAGCCCAATCACCGCCACGATCCGCGGCGTCGTCATCAAGGGATGGATGAGGGGCGCGCGAGTGACCGGGGAATACACGCAATGGGATCCGTGCCCCATCCCGACACCGGGCAACGTGTTCGGCACCGTGTGTTTCCAGGGCACGCTCCACCTTCAGCTCGGGTTCGGCTACTAGGACCCTCGGCAGAGATCTACCGCAGCGCGACAGCCAGAGCCCCGTTCCTCTCGCGAGGCCAGGGACTCTGGCTGTTCGGCGCAGGCCGGGGCGATGAGAGAGCCAAACCCCGTCGAACCTAGCAGCCTCCGACCCTGGCCGAGGCCCTGGCTTCGAGCTGCGGCCCAGGACGTGAGGAGCGCAAAGAGAAGGCCGCCTCGCGGCGGCCCCTCTCGACAGATGTCGGTCGAGCTAGTCGGTGACGTACAGAAGCGGCTCGTCCTGCGTCACTTCGAGCCGGAGCCTGAGAGGCTCGCCGTCGCTCGCCTTGATCTCGTACTCGGCCGGCTCTCCCTCGTTGAGCGCCTCGTCGAGCGTGCCGAGGAGCCGACACAGGTCTTTGATCGTTCCGCTGATGGTGAGGTTCACGCCGGCTCCTTCGCGAGCGCGGCCTCGCGGACGGTCTTCGACTCCTCGGCTCCGCCGAGTTCCCGAATGCAGATCGCCCTGACGACCGGCGGGTACCAGGTGCGTCCCTTCCCGAAGGTCGGCACCTTCGAGTCGTTCAAGATCCGCGCGATCGACGGGTACCCGTTCCCGTTCCTGCGGAGCCGGACGATCTGCGCGACGACCTTCTTGCGCTCGGCCTGCTTCGCGTTCGCGGTGGCCCTCGCCTCGTCGGTGAGCTCCTGCGCCAGCTCGGTTTCCTTCGCCATCTCGTTCCTCCTTCGGTCGGTGAGGGAGGGAGGTTCACGCAGGCCGAGTCGGAAGTCACTAGCGGGTGCCGCGGGACGCGCTGGAAGGCCGGAGACGGCTCGCAGAGCGGGGAGCGAGGCCGATCCCCGATTTTCGATTTCTCGCCAAAGAGTCTCATCCAGATGACTCTTTCTTCGGGGCCCCTCGCGCGAGAAAGTTGGCGCTGCGAACGCATCGGGTCATCGTGGCGTCCGCGAATGGAAGTACCGTCGGCAAGGTGCGGCTCATCATCGCCCGCTGCGAAGTCATGTACTCGGGTCGTCTCTCAACACGGCTGTCGGAGGCGGTTCGTCTACTGATGATCAAGTCAGACGGAACGTTCATGGTCTGGTCGGACTTGGGCGGCCATAAAGTCAAGCCGCAGAACTGGATGACGCCGCCGACCGTGATCGAGGAGGAGGGTGACCCGCTCGCGCGGATCGTCGTCCGCAAGACGAAGGGTGAGGATCGTCTCGACATCGTCATCGCCGAGATCCTCTCCGACATCTCGCACGAGCTCGGCGACGCGGCCGACCTGGAGAAGGAGGGGGTCGAGGCCGAGCTGCAGGCGGCGCTCGCCGCCGTTCCCGGCGCCGTCGAGGGCGGGCTGCGACTCGTACGGCGCGAGTGGGCGACCGACATCGGGCCCGTGGATCTCATGTGCCGCGACGCGTCGGACGGCTGGGTGGCCGTGGAGATCAAGCGGACAGGGACGATCGATGCCGTCGAGCAGCTCACGCGGTACCTCGAGCGCCTCCGCGAGGATCCTGCGCTCGCCGGCGTTCGCGGCATCCTCGCGGCCCAGGTCCTCAAGCCGCAGGCGCGCGCGCTCGCCGAGAGCCGCGGGATCGCCTGCATCGAGGTCGACCTCGACGTCCTGCGCGGCGCGCGCGAGCCCGACCTGACGCTGTTCTGAGGCACCCGCAGCCCGGCTGTCGCCGCCGGGTGGGGGAAGCCTGCCACGGCCGGCGCCGGGCGTCGACCGAAGCCGGCCGGCCGGGGGGTTGACGGAGGATCATCGATCATCGATGATCCCGCCACAGACGTCCGTCACCGCGGAACGAAAGGATCCGGCATGGCGAGTGGAGCAGAGGTTCTCGGCAGCTTCAGCGGCTCCGACGAGTTCCCGATCGAGTGGGCGCCGGGGGAGCAGGAGCTGCTGTGGGTCTTCGACGACCTGCATTGCCCGAACCCGGTCTCGCCGATGTTCTTCGACATCGGCGGCTGGTGGCTCACCTGCGACCACATGTTCCGGCGCTTCGGGACGCCGTTCGCCTCGGACTGGGTCGCGAAGCGCGTGAACGGCTACGTCTACACGGCCGCCATCCCCGCCGATCCGTCGGTGGTCGTGGAGGCGACCGAGTTCCAGTCGCGCTACGCACCGCGTGTCCCACGCGATGGCGCGTACGCCGGCGACATCGGTGCCTACCTCGGGTTCGTGCTTCCGCATTACGCCGGTAATTTCCTCGACTGGTGGCACGACCGGCTTCGGCCGGAGATCGATCGCAACTTCGCCTATCTCGACGGGTACGACATGGACGGCGCGAGCCTCGTCGAGCTCGCGGTGCTGCTCGAGGACGCACTCGACGTGCACGACAGGCACTGGAAGATCCACTGGATGCTCAACTTCGCCCAGTTCTCGGCGACGATGGCGCTCAACGCGACCATCGCCGAGGTTGCCGGTGAGGTCGACCCGAGCTTGCCGGCGCGGCTCCAGAGCTCGGTCGCGGACCGCAACTGGGACTCGATCGAGGCCCTGTGGCAGATGAAGGAGGAGGCCAAGGGCGACGCCGAGCTACGCGCTGCGTTCCACGCCGGCGACACGGCGGCCGCGATCGTGCGCGCACTCGCATCTTCCGATCGGGGCCGGCGGTTCGTCGAAGAGCGGCTGCGCCCGTACCAGATCGAGTTCGGGAACAAGGCGATCTGGTCGCACGAGTTCGTGTATCCGACCTGGCGCGAGAATCCGGCCCCCGTCCTCGAGGCCGTCCGCGGGTATCTCGAGGTCGACTACGACTTCGCGGCCGAGCTCGAGGCGGTCACGGCGGATCTCGATGCGGCCATCCACGCGCTGATGGATCCCATCCCCGCAGGTGAGGAGCGCGACCGGCTCCAGGCCGCGCTCGACCTGTCGCTGCGGATGAACCCGCTGACCCCGGACCACCACTTCTTCATCGACCAGGGAACGAACGCGAGGGTGCGGCTCGTGCTGGTTGCGATCGGGCGGCGACTCGCCGAGATGGGCGTGCTCGACGATCCCGAGGACGTCATGTTCCTGCGCTACAACGAGCTTCGCGTGCTGATGGCGAACGGTCAGGCCCTCGACGCGCGGGAGCGCGTCTCGGCCGAGCGCGACGCGCGCGAGAACGCCTACCGACTCCGTCCGCCGGACTGGATCGGGACAACGACCGAGTCCCAGCTCGCGTTCCCGTATCTCACCCTGTGGGGGTTTCCCGAGAAGTTCCACCGCGCCCCGCCCGAGCGGGCCGACGAGATCCACGGCCTCGCCGCCTCGCCCGGCATCGTGGAGGGGACGGCGCGGCTCGTCGAGTCGCTCGAGGACTTCGATCAGGTGCGCGACGGCGAGATCCTCGTCTGCCGGATGACCAACCCGGCCTGGGTCGTCCTGTTCACGAGGATCGCCGGCCTCGTCACGGATGCCGGTGGTGTCGCCGCGCATCCCGCGGTCGTCTCGCGCGAGTTCGGAATCCCGGCCGTCGTCGGTACCTCGTCCGCGACGGCCAGGATCAGAACAGGTGACCGTGTGCGCGTGAACGGCTCGACCGGCATCGTGGAGATCCTCGCGTGAGAAGGTCTTTCCACCCCCGTTCCACCTCAGGCGCGATCCGTGCGCCACGCGTGCGGAAATCGGCAATACGATTGAACCGGGAGGAGGCAAGCGGGAGGCCCCCTCGCCGCGGCGGCGGATGGCGACGCTGACGCGGGTCGTCCTGCGCGCGCAGGTCAAGGAGATCCTTCTCGAGCGGATCCTCGCCGGGGAGTACGCGCCCGGCGAGCGGCTCGTCGAGACGCGTATCGCCCAGGAGCTGGGCACGAGCCAGGCGCCCGTGCGGGAGGCACTGCGCGAGCTCGAGCAGCTGCGCCTCGTGGAGTCGGCGCCCTACCGCGGGGCGTGGGTGCGCGAGGTCTCACCGGCCGAGCTCGCGGAGATCTACCCGGTACGCGCGGCCCTCGAGGAGGTCGCGGCGCGCGGCGCCGCGGTTCGCCTCGAGGGACGGACGGCGGCGCTCGAGGCCGAGCTCGCGGCGATGCGCCGTGCCGCCGACGAGGGTGATCTCCGCGCGCTCGTCGAGCACGACGTCCGTTTCCACCGGCTGATCGTCGAGGCATCCGGCAATCGAACGCTCGTCGAGGTGTGGCGCGCGTTGCACGTCGAGTCCCGTACGGCGATCACCGCCCTCGCAACCCGTATCGACCCCCATGAGCTGGCCGACAAGCACGAGCCCGTCCTGCGCGCGCTCGCCGACCGGGACCCCGAACGGGCCGGCGCGGTGCTGCGGGCGCACATCGAGGAGTTCGGCCGGCTCGTCCTGCAAGGAGGAACCGCATGACACGGCTCGTCGACCTCTCCATGCCCGTCCACCGGGACATGCTGACCTTCCCCCGCGTCCCGCCGCCGACGATGGTGATGTACGAGAGCTGGGAGGAGTTCGCCGAGCGCATCGGCGCCGCGGCACACGGGGCGACGTGGCTGACCGCGAGCTACCTCGTGATCACGAACGATCACGTCGGCACCCACTGCGACTCGGTCAAGCATCTCCGCGGCCCCGATGCGCCGGGCGTCGAGGGGATCCCGCTCGACTACTGCTACGGCGACGGCGTGAAGCTCGACTTCACCGCGAAGCCGTCCGGTTACCGGATCACGCCGGACGACCTCGACGCGGAGCTCGAGCGCATCGGATACGCACTGAGGGAGCGCGATATCGTCCTGATCCAGACCGGCGCTGGCGCCTACAACACCGAGGAGCGCTACCGCACCGACCACTGCGGGATGACCGGCGAGGCGACGAGACACCTGATCGCCCAGGGCGTCAGGATGATGGGAGTCGACGCGATCACCTTCGATCCGCCGGTCTGGGCGATGTTCGAGGGCAAGCACTTCTGGGAGGCGCACCGGGTGATGATCGACGACGACTACTGGCACCTCGAGAATCTGATGAACCTCGATCAGCTCCCCTCGCACGGGTTCAAGCTCTCCGTGTTCCCGGTCAAGTGGATCGGCACGACCGCCGCACCGGTGCGGGCGGTCGCGATCCTCGAGGAGTGACGACGCGGTCCCTCCTCTGGTTCACCGACGGGGCCTGCGCCGACGTGCGGGTCGCCGGCGGGAAGGGCGCGAGCCTGGCCGCGATGACGGCGGCCGGCCTGCCCGTGCCGCCGGGCTTCGTCGTCGTCGCGGACGTGCTCGAGCGCGTGGTCGATGCGGACCGCCTGCGGGAGCTCGCCCACGAGGGGCTGTCCGGCGAGGCCCAGGGGGTCGTCGGGTTCGCGGCCGCGCCGTGTGACGAGATCGCGGCCGCGTACGCGCAGCTCGGCGCCGGACGCGTCGCGGTGCGCTCGTCGGCGACCGCCGAGGACTCCGAAGAGGCGAGCTTCGCCGGGCAGCAGGACACCTACCTCGGCGTCGAGGGGGTGGAGGCGGTCTGCGCGAACGTCGTCCGGTGCTGGGGGTCGTTCTTCTCGGAGCGGGCGCTGTTCTACCGCCGGCACAAGGGCTCCCTCGACGACCTCGGGATGGCGGTCGTGGTGCAGCGCATGGTCGAGGCCGAGAAGGCGGGCGTGCTGTTCACGGTGGACCCCGTGCAGCGACGCCGCGACCAGATGATCGTCGAGGCGATCCACGGCCTCGGAGAGCGGCTCGTGGCGGGCGAGGTCACTCCCGACCACTACGTCGTCGATCGGCAGGGTCGCGTGAAGCGTGAGCACCTCGCCAGCGCAGGTGTGCTCACGCACGACGAGCTCGCCCGGCTCGTCGGTCTCGGCACGCAGCTCGAGGCGCACTTCGGCTCACCGCAGGACGTCGAGTGGGCGCTCGCCGGGGGCGAGGTGTTCTTGCTCCAGTCCCGGCCGGTGACCTCGCTGTGAGCGATCTGGTCTCCGCCGCCCAGGCCTGGATCGCCCCGTACTGGAACGCGGAGCACCTGCGCCGCACGCTCGACTGGCTGCTCGTGCTCGACCCGAACGCCTCGGAGGCGTCCCGCCTCGCCGCGCTCACCCACGACATGGAGCGGTCCGTCCCAGGCGGGCGCGAGTTCGATCCCGGCACGATGGCTGCCTACGACGAGGCCTATCGCAAGGAACACTCAGAGCGCTCGGCCCGGATCGTGGGCGACTGGCTCGTCACGCAGGACGCCGGTGACGAGCTCGTGGCCCGGGTGCGACGGCTGGTCGAGCTGCACGAGATCGGCGGAACCCCCGAGGCCGATCTCGTGCAGGCGGCCGATTCACTGTCGTTCCTCGAGACGAACGCCGGGCTCGTCCGTGGCTGGGTCGACAAGGGGCGGTGCAGTCTCGACCGGGCAAGGCAACAGCACGAGCGCATGCTCGAGCGGATCCAGGTTCCCGGCGCCGCGGAGCTTGCCCGCCCGCTGTACCGGCGGGCGCTCGCGATTCTCGATGGGAGCGAGGAGGGGTGAGCGCCGTCGAGTGGCTTGCGCCACGCTCGCTCGACGAAGCGCTCGCCCGGAAGGCCGAGCGGGGCGACGACGCGACGGTCATCGCCGGCGGGACGTTCGTCGGCGTCCTCGTCAACCAGGGACTCCTCGAGCCGCTCTGCCTGCTCAGCCTGCGGGACGTTCACGAGCTCGACGGGATCGACGAGCACGATGGGACGCTTCGGCTCGGCGCGATGGTGCGTCACCGCACGGTCGAGCGCTCGCCGCTCGCCCGCGCAGGCTGGCCCGCGCTCCAAGAGTCGTTCGCGCTGGTCGCGAGCCCACGCGTGCGCAATCAGGCAACGGTCGGCGGCGTGCTGGCGGATGCCGACTATGCGTCCGATCCGCCGGCGATGCTGTGCGCGCTTCGCGCGACCGCCGTCGCCCGGAGCGCCGATGGAGATCGCCGGATCCCGGTCGAGGAGCTGATCACCGGGTACTACGAGACGGCGCTTGGGCCGGACGAGCTGATCGTCGGCGTGGAGGTGCCGCGAGCCGAACGCGCCGTCTATCGCAAGTTCCGCTCCCGCTCCCACGAGGACCGGCCATGCGTGTCCGTCGCCGTCGCGCGGCGGGGGGAGGAGCTCCGCGTCGTCGTCGGAGCGGTCGCCGGCACGTTGCAGCACTTTCCCGACATCTGCTCGCTCGCCCGCCGCGGCCGGCCCGACGCCGAGTTGGCGGCCGAGATCGGCCGCCGCTATGCGGAGCGGATCGAGCCGATCGGCGACGTGCGCGGGTCGTCCGCCTACCGCAAGCGTGTGATCGCCGTCGAGGTCCGCCGCGCGCTCGAGGAGCTCGGGTGAGCGTCGCCGACGTACTCATCGACGGCGGCGTGGGCTACTCGCAGGACTGCGAGCTGCCGGGGATGCTCCACGCCCGGATCCTACGGGCGCCGTACCCGCATGCGTGGATCCGCGGCGTCGACACCCGGGGGGCGCCGGCCGGGGTCGTCGTCCTGACGCCCGATGACGTTCGCGGGCTCGAGCCGTACGGCTGCCAGATCGCCGACCAGCGGGTGCTCGCGGTCGACCGCGCCCGGTTCGTGGGCGACCCGGTCGCTGCGGTCGCCGCCGAGACGCCGGCACTCGCCGCGGCGGCGCTCGGCTGCCTCGCTGCCTCCTACGAGGAGCTCCCGGCCGTGCTCTCGATCGACGAGGCGTTGGCAGGGGAGATTCTCGTCCACGAGCGCCATCGGATCTCCGAGAACGATGCCGCGTACTTCGGGATCCGGCCGCAGGAGGGCACGAACGTCTGCCATCTGTTCAGGATCCGGCACGGCGACGTTGGGCAGGGATTCGCGCTCGCCGATGTCGTTGTCGAGGAAACGTTCCGCACGGCGGCCGCGCAGCACGCGCCCCTCGAACCGCACGCATGCCTCGCACGCTGGGACGGTGACCGGCTGGAGGTCTGGACCGGAACCCACACCCCGTTCAACGTCCGCTCGGACCTCGCCCGGATCTTCGGAATCGCCGAGGAGCGGGTGCGCGTGGTCTGTCCGCCGATGGGCGGCTCCTTCGGGGCGAAGACCTTCGTCCATGTCGAGGCGATCGCCGCCGCGCTCGCGCGCAAGGCGGGACGCCCCGTCCGGTTGGTGCTCCCACGTGACGAGCTATGGGTCACGAACAACCGCCACCCGGCGCTGTTGCGGGTCAGGATCGGCGCGACGGCCGACGGGACGCTCGTCGCCAAGGAGGTCGACTCCTCGATCGACACGGGCGCGTACGCGGATTGCGGGCCCGGCGTCGCCGTCAAGGTCGGCTACTCGGCGGTGGGGCCCTACCGGATCCCGAACGTGAAGGTGGACTCGCGCTGTGTCTACACGAATCTCCCGCCGAACGGCGCATTCCGGGGCTTCGGAGCCACGCAGGCGGCGTTCGCCTCCGAGCGGGCCATGGACCTGCTCGCCGACCGCCTCGGGCTCGACCCCGTGGAGCTTCGGCTGCGCAACGTGCTCGAAGAAGGCGACATCTTCTGCACCGGCGAGACGATGCACGACGTCCAGTTCCGGCGCTGCCTCGAGTCTGCCGCCGGGGCGATCGACTGGGGAGCGGGCCGCCGGGGCAAAGGCGTGTGCCTCGTCCTGAAGGGCATGCAGACACCGAGCAGGGCCGAGATCGCCGTCGAGGCGCGCCAGGATGGTGCGTACACGCTGCGATGCGCGACGGCGGAGCTCGGGCAGGGGTCTCGCAGGGCCCTCTCCCTGGTCGCCGCCGAGCTGCTCGGCGTCACCCCTGCCGAGATCGCATTCCCCGACCCGGACACCGACGCCGTCCCGTACGACACGCGCGCGACCTCGAGCCGCTCCACCTACATGATGTCGGGCGCGCTCGAGAAGGCCGTGCGCGACCTTCGCCGCAACGGGGTGCGAGGCGTCGGCGTGTTCTCCAACGAGGGTGGGCTCGACCCCGATACCGGGCAGGGCATCGCGTCGTCGCACTGGCACCAGGGAGCGGCCGCCGCCGAGGTCAAGGTCGACGAAGAGACCGGGAGGATCGAGGTCGTCCGGCTCCACGCGTCGGTCTACGCCGGGAGGGTCGTCAACCCGGCCGGGGCCGAGCTCCAGAACGAGGGTGCGATGATCATGGGTCTCGGCACGGCACTGTTCGAAGCCGTCGAGCTCGCTGACGGGCAGGTGACCAATGCGAACCTGTCCGACTACGAGATTCCCTCGCTCGCGGACATGCCGGAACGCCTGAGCCACGACCTGGTGCAGCAACCCGGCGCCGATGTGCACGGCCTCGGCGAGACGGCCGTGCCACCGGTCCCGGCCGCGATCGCGAACGCGCTCGGCTCGCTCGGCATCGACGTCACGGAGCTCCCGATGACGCCCGAGCGGGTACTGGACGCGATCGATCGCCGCGATGGGCGGGCGCCGTGAGAGCGTCGCCGCGATCGCACGACCGGCGGTCGGGACCGATCGCGCGTGCTTTCGCGCGGCCGTCCGCGGGCTTGCTCGTGAGGGTCCCCAATCCCACCCCCCACCCACAGGGTGGGGGCAAAGGGTATCGGCGTGCGTGCCGCCCGTCGCACCGTTTCTGCACCAAAGGTGGAACGGAATCGTGACGATTCGCTTCACGCTGAACGGCGAGCCGATCGTGGTCGAGGTCGAGGCGACCGAGAGCCTGCTCACCGTGCTGCGGGAGCGACTCGGTGTCCGATCGGCCCGCGAGTCGTGCGGGATCGGAGTCTGCGGTGCCTGCACGGTCGAGATCGACGGAGACCTGATCTCCTCGTGCATCTTGCTCGCGCCGCTCGCGGACGGAACGGCGGTCGCGACGGCCGAGGGGATCGCCCCCGACCATCCGGTTCGCTCGGCTATCGCCGACGCGCATGCCTACCAGTGCGGCTTCTGCACGCCGGGGATCGCGCTCACGGTCGCGAAGCTCCTCGAGGAGTCGCCGCAGCCGTCCGACGAGCAGATCCGGGTCGCACTCGCCGCAAACCTGTGTCGGTGCGGCTGCTACGTCAAGATCCACGAGGCCGTCCGCCGCGCCGCGCGCTGACATGGCGACGCTGCTCGACCTCCGCCATCTCGGGCGATCGCGGGTGATCGCGGTCTATCTCGTGCTCGCGCCCGACCCCGTGCTCGTCGACTGTGGCCCGGTGACATGTGTCGAGAACCTCCTCGACGGGCTCGCCGGGGAGGGCCTCGGGCCCGGCGACCTGCGGCATCTCCTGCTGACGCACATCCATCCCGACCACTGCGGAGCGGCAGGGGCGCTCGTGCTGCGAAACCCGAACCTCCAGGTGCACGTCCACGCGATCGGCGCCCCCCACCTCGTCGACCCGACAAGGCTCGAGGAGAGCGCGAGGCGGGTGTATGGCGGCGAGTACGACCGGATGTTCGGCCCGATCGGGCCCGTGCCGGAGGCGAACGTCCACGTCGTCGGCGACCGGGTGCTCGATCTGGAGGTCCTTCCGACCCCCGGCCACGCACCGCATCACGTCTCGTACCTCGACGCCGACGGCACGTGCTATGCGGGCGATGCGGCGGGAATCGTCGTCCCACCCGCGCGGTTCCTCTACCCGGCCTCGGCGCCGCCGGGGATCGACCTCGACGCATGGGACTCGTCGCTCGCTGCCCTCCAGGCTCGACGCCCGTGCTCGCTGTGCATCGCCCACTTCGGGGAGGTTGCCGATCCCACCGCTCACCTGGCGCTCATGCGGGAGCGCCTGCGCCAGTGGGGTGACCGCGTCCGCGACGGGTGGACGATCGAGGAGTTCACGGCCGCCGCGGAGGCGGAGCTCGCATCGGAGGATCCGGCGACGGTCGAGTGCTACCGTCATCAGCCGAGCTTCGAGCTCTCGTATGCGGGACTGAAGCGCTACTGGGAGAAACGCAACCAGCGACAGGGAGGCAACTGATGGCGTACGTCGTCTGTGCGAAGTGGATCGCAAAGGAAGACGAGGTCGAGAACGTCGAGGCAGCGATCCGCCAGCTCGCCGGGCCATCGCGGCGGGAGCCGGGCATCCTCCTCTATCAGGGCCACCGCGACCCGGACGACCCCACCGTCTTCTTCTTCTACGAGCAGTACGTCGACGAGGACGCCTACAAGGCCCACGTCGAGTCCGAGCACTTCAAGCAGTGGGGGTTCGGCGACGCGATCCCGCGGCTCGAGGCCCGCGAGCGCGCGTTCTACGAGACCTGGGACGTCTGATGGTCGCTCGGGAGTCGTGAGGCCGGCGCGGGGGCGGGTCGTCCTCCTCGTCGCGCTGTTCGCAGGGTCGCTCGCCCTGAGGCCGCAGCTCGTCGCGGTCGATCCCGGGCACGCTGTTCATCGGAGCCCTCGCCGATCGGCACGGCTCGCGCCGACTGCTCATCGTCGTCTGTTCCGTGATCACCGCGGTCGCGCTCGCCGGCACCATCCTCGTGCCGGCTGCCGGCTGGGTCTGGGCGATCGCGTACGGGTTCGTCAACGGCGGCGTGTTCGCGCTGATGATGACGCTGCCGCTCGACCTCGGTGAGCGTCCCGCAGACGCGGGGACGGTCGCCGGGATGATGCTCGGGATCGGCTACTCCGTGGGCGCACTCGCGCCGTTCGTCCTCGGCGGCATCCGCGATCTCACGGGGAGCTTCACGGCGTCGCTCTGGATTTTCGCCGTCTCGTCGGTCGCGTTCCTCGCGCTCTCGTCGGTCCTCAGCCCGGAGCGGCTGCGTCGCCGCCGGGTTTCGACCGCGTCATCCTGATCGCCGCGTCGGGCGTGCCGTGAGCCGGTAGCCTGCCGATTCGCCGCGAGACAGGACTCTCGCCTGCCCGTGACGGATCGCCTCGGCGAGCCCGAGCCCGTGCGGAACGGAGGCCGGCTCGATCGCCAGAATCTCCGCCTGACGCCGCCACGGCCCCTCGTAGGTGCGTACCTCGTGCCAGAGCCAGACGTGACGGAGCCAGTCCGCGTCCCACCGAAGCTCGAGCCCCTGCCCCGTCGCGGCGTTCAGGACGTGGGCGCGGCCTTCGGGGAGGTCGGTGACCACCATGTAACGGCTGCGCGGGTCGCCCAGGCGCCAACGGTCGCAGCGTTCGACCGACCCGTCGAGCAGCAGCGACTCCGGCCAGCGGCAGGCGCGGGCCGGCCGCTCCGGAGGGCCGTCGGTCTCCGAGAGCTCGTAGGCGAGCCCGGCGGGCAGCTCGATCCCGACCTCGGGCTCGAGCAGCTCGAGCCCAACCGACAGGTGCTCGACGGCGACGAGCGGGACACCGTCGGCGATCGCGATCGCCTCGACCGTGACCGCGAGAGCGCCGTCGAGCAGCTCGAGCCCACGGCGCACGCGCAGCCCGTGACCCTCCCAGGTGAGAGTCGCGGATGACGGTGACACCGCGGCGACCGTCCACGGATCGTGGGAGGCCCGCCCGTGGAAGCCATGGCGGACGCCGTCGGCCTCGCAGGCGTTGCCGGCATTCGGGAGCACGACCTGCCAGCCGCCCCGGTAGGCCGCCGTCCACGTCGGCTCGTCGACGTCCCCAGCGGCTGGAAGGTTCGAGCTGAACGGTGGCCGGCCGAGCAGCTGCCGGCCGGTACGAAGGTCCACGAGGTCGAGGATCTCCCCCCCGTGCGCGGGATCGAGCCGGACGAGAAGCTCCTCGGAGGCGAGGACGATCACGGGGCCGGCGCACGGCGGAAGTGCTCGACCGTCTCCCGCACGGCGTCGGCGAGCGGCGTGACCGTGACCGGACCGCCGATCGCCTCCGCGAGACCACCGACCGCCATCTCCGGCGGGAGCGGCAGCTGGACGTCGTCGAACGTCACGATGCCGGCGACCTCGGGAGCCGCGGTCTCGATCGCCGCCACGAGCTCCTCCATGTGGCAGACCGATCCCGGCATGTTGAACACCTCCGCGCCGGCGTGGTCGGATCGGCTCATCGCGATCAGCGCCCGCGCCGTGTCGGCCGTGTAGTTGAAGGTCAGCCGCCCGCCGTACGGGATGTGGTAGCCCTCGCCACGAGCGGCGGCTCTCATCGCGTGGGTCGGCTCCGCCGTGACGCCCTGGTCGCGGGCCGGCCCGTAGACGTTGTACGGGCGCAGCCCGAGGGATGGGACCTGCTCGTCCTGCCAGTAGATGCGTGCGTTGCCCTCGTTCGCCTGCTTGTAGACGCCGTAATGGGTGCTCGGGCGCGAGAGAGCGTCCTCTCGCGCCGTCGCCCGTTCCCCGTCGTCGGCGCCGAAGTAGGCCGCCGAGCTCGCATAGACCAGGGGGCCCGCGATGCGGTCACGCCGGCGCTTCACCGCCTCGAACAGGTTGACGGTGCCGAGGACGTTCACGGCGGCCCCGAGGGCGGGGTCATCCCGGCAGAAAGGGATCTGGAGGGCGGCGAGGTGGATCACGTGCGTGATGCCGTGCTCGTCGAGCGAACGCTCGATCGACGCCTGGCTCGTGACATCTCCCTGGACGACCGAGACGCGCGCGAGCCGGTCGTCGCTCATCAGCTCGCGCAGGCGGCGAGGCTCGGTCCCGAGGTCGAAGCCGACGACCTCGGCTCCCTCCTCGACGAGGAGCCGGGCGACCCAGGCGCCGAGGCAGCCGAGGACCCCGGTGACGAAGTAGCGGTCGTCGGGCATCAGTACGTGGCGCGCCCGCCGGAGATGTCGAAGCACGCTCCGGTGGAGAAGCTCATGTCCTCGCTCGCGAGGAAGCAGATCAACTCGGCGACCTCGTCCGGCTGGCCGAGCCGCCCGAGCGGGATCTTCGAGACCATGTAGTCGATGTGCTCCTGGGAGAGCTGGGCGAGGATGGGCGTCTCGATCACGGCCGGCGCGATGCAGTTCACGAGCACGCCCGTGCCCACGAGGTCCTTGCCGATCGACTTCGTCATCCCGATCACCGCCGCCTTCGAGGCGGAGTAGGCGGCCGCCATCGGGTTGCCCTCCTTACCGGCGATCGAGGCGACGTTGACGATGCGCCCGTACCCGCGCCGCTTCATGCCCGGGATCACGGAGCGGTTGCAGTAGAAGACGCCGTTGCAGTTGACGGCGAGCACCCGGCTCCACTCGGCGTCGGAAACGTCCTCCGTGTGCAGGGAGTCGCCGCCGATGCCGGCCGAGCAGACGAGGATGTCGAGGCGACCGAGCTCCGACTCGACCCGGGCCACCGCCGCGTCGACCTCGTCGGATCGGGTGACGTCGGCGACGACGGCGAGGGCGCCGGTCTCCGCTGCGGCGGACTCGGTGGCCCCCGCGTCGCGGTCGAGCAGCGCCACCCGGGCGCCGTTCGCCCGCATGCGCTCGGCGGCAGCCCGCCCGATGCCGCTGCCGCCCCCGGTCACGAGGGCGACGCGCCCTTCGAGGTCGAAGCTCGCCACGCCGGTCTTGTATCAGACCGGTGTCGTCCTCGGCCCGGCGTACGATCCAGATGACGTCAATCGCGAGGAGGACGAGATGCTGGAAGCGGCCGGAGGGCAGGGCCAGGTCGGAAACACCCGCTCGATCGGTCTCTCGATCCTGTGGGCGATCCTGACCTTCGGCATCTACACCTACATCTGGGTGTGGCGAACGCAGGAGGAGGTCAAGGCCTACTCCGGCAACGGGCTGGGCGGCGTGCTCGGGTTCGTCGTGTACTTCCTCATCTCGCCTGTCACGTGGTTCGTGATCCCGTCCGAGATCAAGGCGATGTACGAGCAGGACGGGCGCGAGAGCCCGGTCCGCGGCTTGTGGGGGCTGTGGTTCCTGCTCCCGATCGTCGGCGCATTCGTGTGGTTCTTCCGGGTCCAGGGCGCACTCAACGACTTCTGGGTGTCGAAGGGCGCACCGGCGGCGTAGACTCGGCGAGGTGATCGTCGAGGAGCGCACCTACCACATCCATACCGGCAGGCTCGCCGAGATCGTCCGGCTCTACGGCGACGACGGGATTGCGGTCCAGCAGGAGATCCTCGGGAACCTCCTCGGGTGGTTCACCGTCGACGTCGGCGAGCTGTCCTCGATCGTGAGCCTCTGGGGCTACGAGAGCTACGACGAGCGCGAGCGGCGCCGCGCGGCGCTGCAGGCCGATCCCCGCTGGCAGGCGTTCCTGCCGAGGATCGCGCCGCTGATCCACACGCAGTGGAACCGGATCATGGTGCCCACCTCGTTCTCGCCGGTTCGCTGAGGGGCGGCGGACGGTGAGGACGGGCGGCCGGATCCTCGTCGATCAGCTCCGGCTCCATGGGGTCGACCGGATCTTCTGCGTCCCCGGCGAGAGCTACCTCGCCGCGCTCGACGCGCTCCACGACGCCCGGGAGATCGAGCTCGTCGTCTGTCGCATGGAGGCCGGCGCCGCGAGCATGGCGGAGGCCGACGGCAAGCTGACCGGGCGGCCAGGGGTCTGCTTCGTCACGCGGGGCCCCGGTGCGACCCATGCGTCCGTCGGTGTCCACATCGCGTTCCAGGACTCGACGCCGATGCTCCTGCTCGTCGGCCAGGTCCCGCGCGAGCATCGTGGCCGCGAGGCGTTCCAGGAGGTCGATCTCGAGGCGATGTTCGCGCCGCTCGCGAAGTGGGCGCACGAGGTCAGGGACGTCCACGCGCTGCCGGAGGCGATCGCGAGGGCGTTCGCCGTGGCCACCTCGGGCCGGCCGGGGCCGGTCGTGCTCTCGCTTCCGGAGGACATGCTGGCCGAGCAGGCCCACGTCCACGACGCGCCTTCGCCGACCTCGCCGTACGAGGCCGATGTCGGGACCGCCGACCTCGAGCTCGTGCTGGAGCTGCTGGCCGAAGCGGAGCGGCCACTCGTCCTCGTCGGCGGCGGGGTCTGGAGCGCCCAGGCCGCGGAGGATCTCACCGCATGGGCCGAGGACAACGAGCTGCCGGTCTGCACGTCGTTCCGTCGTCAGGCCCACGTCGACAACCGCTCCCGCTGCTACTGCGGCTACGCGGGGATCGCGATCGATCCGGCGCTCGCCCGCCGGATCCGCGATTGCGACGTCCTGCTCGTGCTCGGGGCTCGCCTCGGCGATGCGACCACGGGTGGCTACGAGCTGCTCGACGCCCCCGACACCGGCAAGAGGCTCGTCCACGTGTACCCGGACGGATCCGAGCTCGGCCGCGTGTACCAGCCGGAGGTCGGCATCGTCGCGAGCCCGACCGCGTTCGCGGCCGCGCTGCGGGGGCTCGGGCCTGTCGACCCGACACGGTGGAGGGCATGGACCGAAGCGGCCCGGGTCGACTTTCTCGCCCACCTGGAGCCGGAGCGGACACCCGGCGCGGTCGATCTCGGTGCCGTCATGCGACTGCTGCGCGAGCGCCTTCCGGCCGACGCGATCATCACCAACGGAGCGGGAAACTTCTCGGTCTGGGCGCACCGGCACTGGCTGTTCTCGAGCGTCGGCACGCAGCTCGGGCCGACGAACGGCACGATGGGCTACGGGGTCCCCGCGGCGATCGCCGCGAAGCTTCGCCGGCCCGCGCGCACGGTCGTCGCGTTCGCCGGCGACGGCGACTTCCTGATGACCGGCCAGGAGCTCGCGACCGCCGTGCAGCACGAGGCACCGATTGTCGTCCTCGTCTTCAACAACGGGATGTACGGAACGATCCGGATGCACCAGGAGCGCGCGTATCCGGGTCGCGTCGTCGGCACGGAGCTCGTCAACCCGGACTTTGCAGCCTACGCGCGCGCGTTCGGGGCGCACGGGGAGACCGTCGAGGAGACCGCGCAGTTAAGACCGGCGCTCGACCGGGCGCTCCAGGCCGGGATCCCGGCGTTGATCGAGCTGCAGGTCGATCCCGAGGCGATCACGCCCCGGGCGACCCTCTCGGAGATCCGCGCCGCCGCGCAGGGCGGCTGAGCCGACCGCCTTGCCCGGCCGCTGCGGAGCGCGTAGCGTTGATCGATGAGGCGGTGGCTCCTCCTTCTGCTCGTCGGCTCGATCGTGGTCAACGCCGCGCTCGGGATCGCGGCGCTCGTCAGCGGCGACTTCGGCGACCTCGAGCGGAAGGTGCTCCTCACCTCCCTGTGCGTCTCGGGAGCGGGCGTGATCGGGCTCTCCTGCGCTCCCGGGATCGACCGCCGCCGCCTCTGGCCGCTGCCCTGGGCCGGGCTCGTGCTCGGGGTCGCGGGCTTCGCGGTGCTCGTCGTCTCGATCTGGCTCGACGACCCGTCCGAGAACGTCCTGCGGACGGGAGGGACGCTGCTCGTCATCGCCGGCGCGCTCGCCTGGGGGAGCCTCGTCTCGCTCGCTGGCCTCGCGCCCCGGTTCCGCTGGGTCATGCCGGTCGCCGTGGTGGCCGTCATGGCGCTCGCCGGGATGTTCGTCCCGCTGCTCTGGGAGGCGGCGCAGGATGCGGAGTGGTACGGCCGGTCTCTCGGGGTCGTCGCGGTGCTGACCGCCGCGTTCACGCTGCTCGTGCCGATCCTGCACCGTGCGGGCCGCGGCGAGCTCGCCCGCGAGGAGGTCGCGGCCGCGGTGCGCTTCTGCCCGCGGTGCGGCGGCCGGCTGTCGGAGCGCGTCGAGGCGGACGCCGGGTCGACCTGCGCGCGCTGCGGCGCGTGGTTCATGGTGAGCTTCGGCGGCAGCGCCGCCGCTGCCGGCACCGGTCACTAGGATCTCCGCATGAGCCAGGCCACGCGAATCGGCTGGATCGGCACGGGCGTCATGGGCCAGTCCATGTGCGGCCACCTCGCCGCCGCCGGGTATCCGATCACGGTCTTCACGCGGACGCCGGAGCGGGCGCAGCCGCTGCTCGACGGTGGGGCGATCTGGGCCGACTCGCCGGCCGAGGTCGCTGCGGTCTCCGACGTCGTGTTCACGATCGTCGGCTACCCGACCGACGTGCGCGAGGTCATCCTCGGCGAGCAGGGCGTGCTGTCGGCCGCCGGGCACGGGACGGCGATCGTCGACATGACCACGAGCGAGCCGTCGCTCGCGGTCGAGATCCACGCCGCGGCGGCCCCGAAGGGCGTGGGCGCGATCGACGCTCCCGTCTCGGGCGGCGACATCGGCGCCCGCAACGCGACGCTCTCGATCATGGTCGGCGGCGATGCCGAGATCGTCGAGCGCGTGCGCCCGCTGCTCGGGGTGATCGGGAAGACGATCGTCCACCAGGGCGGGCCGGGCGCGGGCCAGCACACGAAGATGGTCAACCAGATCCTGATCGCGACCGGGATGATCGGGGTCTGCGAGGCGCTCCTGTACGCGTACCGGCGGGCCTCGACCCGGAGACCGTGCTCGAGTCCGTCGGCGGCGGCGCCGCTGGGTCGTGGTCGCTCTCGAACTACGGCCCGCGGATGCTCGCAGGCAACTTCGACCCCGGCTTCTTGGTCGAGCACTTCGTCAAGGACATGGGGATCGCGCTCGCCGAGGCGAGACGGATGAACCTGTCGCTGCCCGGGCTCGCGCTCGCGGAGCAGCTCTACGTCGCGCTCATCGCCCAGGGCCACGGCCGCATGGGCACCCACTCCCTGATCCTGGCGCTCGCGACCCTGTCCGATCTGGACTGGGCGACGACGCCTTCCTGAGGCCCGCTCAGCGGCCCGGGGCGCACCTCCCTCAGACCCTCGGGGATCCGCATGTCCCAGCTCTCGCGTCGAAGCGTGTCTGCTCGATGCAGCGTTCCCTGAGCTCACGAGAGCAACGACCTAGACTTGCGCTCGCACGGGCTGGTTACGAACGCCCGATCGAAGGGAGGCTGAACGTGTTCACCGACAAGACCCTCATTCGCGGCGCCCACCTCATCACGATGGACGACGGGCTCGGGCAGATCCCGGGCGGCGACGTCCTCATCGAGGGAGATCGCATCGCGGCCGTCGGCAGCGGTCTCGACCCTCGGGGCGCGGAGGTTATCGACGCCGCAGGGGCGATCTGCCTGCCCGGATTCGTCGACACCCATCGGCACATGTGGGGTGCGATGCTCCGCGGCTGCGCCTGCTACGGCGACCTCGGGACGTACTTTCACGACGTCGTCTTCACGTACGGAGCCAACTTCAGCCCCGACGACACGTACACGTCGATCGAGCTGGGCCTCGCGGAAGCCGTCGAGACCGGCATTACGACGATGCACGCCTGGGAGCACAACCTCCAGACACGCGACCATGCCGCCGCGGCACTCCAGGCCATGCGCGACTCGGGCCTGCGGGGGCGCTTCTCCTACGGGCCGTCGAGCGACCCCGGTGCGGGAAGCTCGTTCGCCCAGGGGACGGAGACGATCGACCTCGAGCACGTGCTGGAGCTGCACCATGGCGAGCTTGCGGCCGATCCGATGCTCCAGCTCGGGATCGCGTGCCGGGGCGCCGAGTACTCGAAGCCGGAGATCTGGCAGGCGGAGTACGCCTTCGCCCGGGAGCACGGGCTGCCGTTCACGACGCACACGATGATGACCCGCCATGACGTCGAGCGCGTGCGGGCGGTTTCGCTGTATCGGGAGCACGGGTTTCTCGGGCCGGACCATCTGCTCGTCCACGCGATCCACGTCGACGAGGAGGAGCTACGGGCGATCGCCGAGACCGGGACGCCGGTCTCGGTGTCGATCTGGTCGGAGTTGCGCACCGGGATGGGGATCCCGCCCGTCGTCCAGATGATGCGGGCGGGGATCAACGTCAACCTCTCGCTCGACACGATGGCGGCGAGCGACAATTCGGACGTGTTCGCCGCGATGCGGGCGCAGATGTGCATCGAGCGCGGCCGCCACGAGGACGCGACCGTCTACCAGCCGGATCAGGTGCTCCGTCAGGCGACGATCGACGGAGCCCGGGCGCTGGGACTCGGGGAGGTGACCGGGTCGCTGACCCCCGGCAAGCGAGCCGACGTCGTGCTCGTACGGACGGACACGCTGAACCTCGGCCCGATCAACGTCCCGGACGGCCAGCTCGTGCTCGCGGCCCAGCCGCGCAACGTCGACTCCGTGTGGATCGGCGGCGTCGCGAAAAAGCGCCGTGGCGAGCTGATCGGCGTCGACCCGTCCGCGCTGGTGCGGAAGGCCGAGGTCGCAGTGAAGTCGCTCAGCGAGCGGATCGGCCAGCCGGTCGTCTGACCTGGCGACGTCGGGGCGGCCGGCCGAGTGACCGTCGGGCTTTGCCCGGCTCTTACGCGGGTCGCGGCCGGCCGAGCCGGCCGCTCAGCCGCGAGGGCCGCTCAGCCGCGAAAACCGCTAGCGCTCGACGTGCGTGGCGCCCCCGTCGGGGCCGAGGACGAGATCCCGCTCCCGGTCGGGGACGTGGTCGAGCGGCACGGGGGAGAGCGCCTCCATGAACGTGACGCCGTCCTTCGAGTAGAGCTCGTGCTCGAGCCCGCGGTTGACCACGGCGACATCGCCGGCCGCGAGCGTTCTCCACTCGCCCTCGACGGCCATGTCGACCGAGCCGTCGACGATGAACATGACCTGCTCGGTGTGATCGTGGCGGTGGAGCACCACCTTCTTCCCGGGCTCATACGTCACGCGGCAGAGAAGCACTTGCTCGCCGCCGATCGCGTGCAGGCGAACGCCATCGACGAACTCGTGGAGGGGCACGCCGTTCCAGCTGCGAAATGGCGAGGCCATCAGGCGGGCACCTCGAAGCGGACCTTGCCGTCGGGCGAGGCGACCGCGGCGAGCGACATCGCCTCGTCGAAGATCACGCGCTTGCCCTCCCGGCGCGGGCCGTCCTCCGCGGCCGCCTTGCGCTCGAGCGCCCGTAGAACCTTCTCCGGGGTGATCGGCGTGTCCGTGATCCAGACGCCGATCGCGTCGTGGATCGCGGTCGCGATCGCGGGCGCCTGGGAGTTCGACGCCATCTCACCGATCGCCTTCGCGCCGAACGGCCCGTCCTCGGAGGCATGCTCGAGGATCACGTACTGGATCTCCGGCAGCTGCTGCATGCTCGGGGCGAGGTACGTGCCGAACTCGCCGCCGCGGTGGTCCGCGCTCGGGTAGTACGGATAGCAGGCCTCGAGGAGCCCGAGCCCGAGGCCCATCATCGCGCCGCCGTCGATCTGCCCCTCGACGAGAGTCGGGTTGATCGCCTTGCCGACGTCGTAGACCTGGATCAGCCGCTCGACCCTGACCTCGCCGGTCTCGTCGTCGACCTCGACATCGGCGACGCAGGCCGCATACGAGATCGCGGAGTGCGGATCGATCGTCACCGAGCCGTCCTCCGGGTCGACGACCGCGTAGGGCTTGAGCGCGGCGCCCGTCCCCGTGATCAGCTCGCCGTGCCCCCAGGTGGCGGCCGCTGCGACGGCGTCGACCCCCATGCTGCGATCGGGAGCGCCCTTCACCGAGACCACGCCGTCCTCGACCTCCAGATCGTCCGGGCTCACCTCCAGCTCCTTCGCCGCGATCGCGAGCACGCGCTCCTTCGCCCGCTCGGCGGCGTAGCGAACGGCGTTGCCGCCGATGAAGGTGCCGCGCGAGGCGAACGTGCCGGTGCAGACGGGAGACGAGTCCGTGTTCGTGTTGTCCATCGTCACCCAGTCGTACGGGACGCCGAGCGTGTCGGCGACGATCTGGGTATGAACCGTCTTCGAGCCCTGGCCGATGTCGACTGTCCCGGCGAAGACGTCGACGCGCCCGTCCGGCTTGAGCTTCACCCAGGCCTGGCTCGGGTCGCCGTTCTGGTTCATCCCGGTCGGGTACTCGATCGCGGCGAAGCCGCGTCCTGCGTGCTTGGCCATCTCAGTGCCCTCCGTTCAGGACCTGCTGCTCGACGAGCCACTCGGGCAGTAGGCCGCCGGAGCGAGGCTCGCTCGACATCGTCCGGTAGTCCGCGCCCAGCTCGTGACCGACCGACTCGGCCATCGCCTGGATCACCGCAACCGACGACGGATCCTTGAGCACCACCCGGTTCGGGGTCGTGTCGCCGACCCGGTTCGCGTTCCTGAGGCGCAGCTCGAAGGGGTCGATCCCGAGCTCCTCGGAGACCCTCGCCATGTGCGTCTCGACCGCGAACGACACCGAGGTGACGCCGAAGCCGCGCATCGCCGTCGTCGGCACGCGGTTCGTGAACACGACGTAGCCGTCGAAGTGGATGTTCGGGATCGTGTACGCCCCGGCGTGGTGGAACGCATGCTTCGTGACGCCGTAGGGCGAGAAGCGGGCGTAGGCGCCGGCGTCGTGCAGCGTAAGCGTCTTGCGGCCGAGGATCCAGCCGTCCTTCGTGAGCGCGTCGGCGATCTCGATGTGCCAGGCCGCTCGGGTCGAGGAGATCAGGAACTCCTCCTCGCGCGTCGAGCGCCACTTCACGGGCCGGTTCGTCTTCACGGCGAGGAGCGCAGTGATCGCCTCCGAAGCCGTGTCCACCTTGCCGCCGAAGCCGCCCCCGACCGTCCCGCCGACGAGCTTGAGCCGGTTCAGCGGCCACTGGAGGTGCGCGGCGATCACGCCCATCGAGAAGTACATCGCCTGGGTGCAGGAGTAGACCGTCAGACGGCCGCTCGCCTCGGGCACGGACAGCGAGACCTGGGTCTCCATCGGCACGTGCTCGATCGCCTGGGGCCGATAGACGCCCTGGACGATCGTGTCGGCCCGGTCGAAGGCCCGGTCGATGTCGCCCTTGCGGATCTGGCGGCGGTCCGGGCCCGCATCGGGCCCACCGAAGTAGGGGTACCAGTTGCCCCACTGGTGGATCTGCGGAGCGTCGGGGTCGAAGGCCTTGCGGATGTCGAGCAGCGGCTCCTTCTCGTCCAGGTCGAGCTCGATCAGCTCGACGGCGCCGAGCGCCGTCGCCTCGTCCTCGGCCGCCACCGCCGCGATCAGCTGACCCTTCCAGCGGACGTCGGCATCCGCAAGGAGGGGCTCGTCGGCCGGCACGCCCAGTGCCTCGAGGTGCCCGTAGACGTTCCTCGGCACGTCCGTGTGCGTCACGATCCCGTGCACGCCGGGTAGGCGCTCGGCCTTGCTCGTGTCGAGACGCTTGATGTCGGCCCGATGGACCGGCGAGCGCAGCGCCTTCACCCACAGCGTGCCCGGGGCCCGGACGTCGTCGACGAACACGGTGCGCCCTGTCACGTGACCGACGCCGTCGTAGCGGGGGAGCCGCGCGCCGACGGACTTCACCCCACACCCCCGGCGGCGGCCTCGACGGCCTCGACGATCTTCACGTAGCCCGTGCAGCGGCACATGTGGCCGCCGAGCGCGTGCTCGATCTGCACCCGGCTGGGGCTCGGGTTGCGCTCGAGCAGCGCGGTCGCTGCGACGATCATGCCGGGCGTGCAGAAGCCGCACTGCATGCCGTAGTGGTCGGTGAAGGCCTGTTGCACCGGGGAGAGCCGATCGGGTCCCCCGAGCCCCTCGAGAGTCGTCACCGCCGCCCCGTCGACCGCCGCGAGCGGGAGGAGGCACGAGCGGCGCGGCTCTCCGTCCACGAGCACGGTGCACGTGCCGCACCCGCCGGCCTGGCAGCCCGCCTTCGGGCTCGTGATCCCGAGCTCCTCGCGCAGCACGTGGAGGAGCGTCGCGAGCGGAGGGCTGTCGATCTCGTGCTCGCGACCGTTGACGATCAGCTTCATCGAGGCTCCTTACGCGAGAGTCGAGAGCGCCCGCTCGACCAGGGTCGGAAGTGTCCGGCGGCGATACCAGGCCGACGCGAGCGCATCGTCGGCCGGGTCGACGTCGTCGAGCACGCGCGCCGCCGCCTCGGACAGGGAGGCACCGCCCGCGAGGGCCGCCTCGACCGACGGACAGCGGGCGCCGGTCGGCGCCGCGCCCGTCACCGCGACGCGGGTGCCGGCAGCATCCCTCACGGCGCAGGCTGCGAGGATCGTGTAGTGGTGGGCATGCGGACGCTGCGCGGCCGCGTAGCCGGTGGTGCGGGGAACGTCGTCGTAGGTCGTCTCCAGCACGAGCCGATCGCCGTCGCCGGCGAGGAAGTCGGCGAGCGACTCGGTTCGCTCGCCGCCGGCTCCCGTCGATCGCACGCGGGCGTCGAGGGCGAGCAGCGGCGCCTGCAGGTCGCCCCGCGGCGACTCCGCACCGGGGCCGGCGCAGAGATTGCCGCCGAGCGTGGCCTGTCCCCGGATCTCGACGTCGGCGATGTGGCGCGCCGCCGTTGCCAGCGGCTCGTCGCCGCTCTCGAGCATCGAGACCGGGCAGGCAGCGCCGATCGTGACCGCACCTCCTGACCGGACGATCCCACCGAGCCCGGCGCCCCCGAGCAGGAGCACCCGACCCGGCCGCAGGCGCCCGTGGGTGATTCCCGGCATCACGATCGTCCCGCCGCCGACCACCGTCACGCCCGACCCGTCACCGAATGCGGCCGCAGCCTCTCCGGGGGAGCTGGGCTGGAGCACCTCCAGGGTCATGAGCGTCCTCTCCTCGTTGGTCGTCGCGCGTGCGCCCGGTTCGCCCGGCGCCGCGCGATTCTACCGCGGCGCCGGGCGCGGGTCGCGGGAGCCGCCTCGGAGCAGGCGTGAAGCGCAGTCCGGCTGGGAAGCTCAGTCCCGCCGGGAAGCTCAGTCCGGCTGGGAAGCCTGGGCGATCTGCTCCGGGATCGGGTAGGCGAAGCAGCGCGCCGTTGCGGCCCCGTCGACGGGCACGGCGGCGCCGCTCACGAACGAGGCCCGCTCGGAGAGCAGGAACGCGGCGACCTCGGCGATCTCCTCCGGCTGTGCGACCCGTCGGAGCGGGTGCAGCTCGCCCTCGATCCGCATCGCCTCCTCCCGCGAGACGTCGTCGGGGAGGACGCTGTAGGTCATGGGCGTCTCCACCGTGCCGGGCAGGATCGCGTTGCAGCGGATCCCGGCCGGTCCGTAGTCGACGGCGACCCCCCGCGTGACCATGATCACCGCCGCCTTCGCCGCCTGGTAGACGAAGTAGCGGGGGAATGCGTGCGTGCCCTGGATCGAGGCGATGTTGACGATCGAGCCGCGCTGGCCGGTCGCCAGCATCCGCCGGACGGCAACCGCGAGCCCGTACATCGTGCCGATCTGAAGCACCCGCAGGCCGCGCTCGATGTCGTCGGGCGTCGCCTCGTGCGCGGCGCCCTGGATGTCGATCCCGGCGTTGTTGACCCAGTGGCGGAGCGGCGCGGTGCGCTCCGCGAGCTCGGCGGCGCGCTCGTGGGCGTGCCACTCGCCCACGTCCCCGTGCAGTGGCATGAACCCGTTGCCGAGCTCTCTCGCCGTCTCGGCGAGCGCGGGCTCGTTCCAGTCGACGCCGACGACGTGGACGCCATCGGCCAAGAGCCGTGCCGAGATCGCCCTGCCGACGCCCATCGCGGCTCCGGTGACGACACACGAGACCATGCTCCCTCCTCTGCGGGTTGGCGGATGCGCCGGGCGCGCCGGATCGCGCTCCCCGGCCGGTCAGAGCTCCGGGTAGTGGAGCGGAGCGCCCGCGAAGGGGAGCTCGATCCCGAGGATCGACCAGCCGCCGAGCACGGCGATGGCGAGGCTCCGCATGTCGGGCCCGAAGAACGCGAGGTTCGTCGGCATCGGCAGGATCTGGCCGAGCGAGTCGTCGAGGATCAGCTCCGCGCTGCCGCCGCCCGCGGGTACCCGGTAGACGTGGAACGGGTAGTAGCAGGACACGAGCATGCTGCCGTCGGCCGCGAACGCGACCCCGTCGGGCACGGTCCCAGGGAGCTCGGCGAGCACTTCGGCGCGGCCGTTCACGAGCGCCGAGAGGCGCGGGGTGAAGCTCTCGAGGAACACGAGCTCGCCTCCTGGCGCGACCGCGAGACCGTTCGGGAAGTGCAGCGGCGGCAGGTCGATGACCTCGGCGTCTCCGCCGCCGGGGGGTATGCGGAGCAGGCGGCCCTCCACCCTGCGAGCGTCCTCGGGGCCCGAGTCCGAGACGAGCAGCGAGCCGTCGGCCGCGAAGGCGGGCCAGTTGGGGCAGGTGATCGGGCCCCCCGCGGCCGTCGCGCAGTACGTCTCGATGCTCCCGGTGGAGGGATCGACACGCACCACGGACCTGGTGCCCATGTCACAGGCGTAGATCGCACCGCCCGCATCGAGGGCGAGGCCGAGCACGAATCCGCCCGTGTTCGCGATCTCCGCGCACTCGCCGCTCGCCGGGTCGATCCGGTAGACCTGCCCCGCCTCCCCGCCGGCGTAGAGCAGCCCGTCCGATCCGGCCGCCACGCCCTCGGGATGGTCGAGGCCGGTGGCGAGAAGCCGGATGTCGTCGACGGAGAGCATCGGCGGCGTCAGCCTATCGTCGTGCGGCGATCGACCGGCCGTGCGTACACGCCTTCCTCGAGGCGGGCCGGATCGGGCGCGGGCGCCGTCTCGGCCTCCGCGAGGCCGGCCGCGACCTCCTCCTGCGCGCTGACGATCAGCGCGTCGAGCTCGGCTTCGCTCAGGCCGTCCGCGAGCAGGCGCGCGGCCAGCCGTTCGATCGGATCGGCGAAGCGCGCGCGGAGCTCGTCGGGGACGTACCGGGCGTCGTCGTGGGCGGCGTGTCCGTGGCCTCGCAACGTCACGGTCTCGACGGCCTGGGGGCCCTCGCCGGCCCTCGCCCGCTCGACCGCGTCGCGGATCGCCTCGTACGTGCCGATCGCGTCGGTCCCGTCCACCCGGGCGCACGGGATGCTCCAGCCCGAGCGGACGCGCTCGGCGATGTTCGTGTTCAGCATCCCTTTCGACGTCGGCGTCGAGTAGGCGTACTGGTTGCTCTGGACGACGAAGACCGCGGGCACGCGGAGGACTCCGGCGAGGTTGAGGCCCTCGTGGACGTCGCCGACGCAGAACATCCCGTCGCCGATGAACGTCAGCGCGACCCGCCGCTCGCGACGGCGCTTGAACGCGAGCGCGGCACCGACGGTCACGGGAACGAGGTCGCCGAGCATCGAGACGAGCGGGAAGACGTCGACCTGCGGCTTCCCGAAGTGCATGTTCCCATCGCGCCCGCGCGTGGGCCCGGTGTCCTTGCCGAGGAAGTTCGCGAACACGTCCGCGACGGTCACGCCCCGCGCGTAGTGGCAGGCCTGCTCCCGGTTGAGCGGCGCGACGACGTCGTCGGGCCCGAGCGCGGCCCCGGCGGCCGCGGCGACGCCCTCCTGGCCGCGACCCGTGTAGACGGATCCGGCGATCCTTCCCTGCCGGTAGAGCGCGAGCACGCGATCCTCGACGAGGCGCTGGAGCAGCATCAGCGAGAACAGGCGCAGCCGTGTCTCGCGCGACACGCTCGGCGAGTCCACCGCGGGGGGGACGGTCGGCTCAGTAGCCAAGGAGGTCCTCCAGCGCCGCACGCACCCGCTCGGGGGAGGGGATGTAGGCATCCTCCAGCCCGGGCGCGAACGGCACGGGCGTGTCGGGCGGGGCGAGCAGCGCCGGCGGTGCGTCGAGCAGCTCGAATCCGTGTCGCGCGACGAGCGACAGCACCTGTCCGGCGGCGCCGATCGACGCCGCGGCCTCCTGCAGCACGAGGATCCGCGACGTCCGGGCGAGCGACTCGAGGACGGCCTCGTCGTCGAGCGGCCACAGCGTGCGCAGGTCGACGATCTCGACGTCCAGCCCCTCCGCGGCGCGCAGCGCGGTGTCGACGCAGGCACCGTAGGTGACGACGGTCGCGTCCGCGCCCGCCCGTGCGATCCGGGCGCGGCCGATCGGCGTCCGGTGTCCGGCCGGCGGCTGCTCGTCCTTCAGGCGCCGGTACAGGCCCTTGTGCTCGAAGAAGACGACCGGGTCGTCGTCGTCGATCGCCGCGCGCAGGAGCCCGTAGGCGTCCTCCACCGACCCGGGGCAGAGGACCTTCAGCCCGGCGGCGCCGATGAACCAGCCCTCGGGGCACGACGCGTGGAAGGGACCGCCGCGGACGCCGCCGCCGAACGGAGCCCGGATGACCACGGGCAGCGCCAGCCCGGAGCGCCAGTGGGTCTTCGCGCCGACGTTCATGATCGTGTCGAACGGGCAGCTGATGAAATCGGCGAACTGCAGCTCCGCGACCGGCCGCTCACCCATCCAGGCGGCCCCGAATGCGGCGCCGACGAAGCCCTCCTCGGAGATCGGCGTGTCGACCACCCGGGCGTCGCCGAACTCGTCCCAAAGCCCCTTCGTGACGCCGAACGCCCCCCCGAAGTGGCCGATGTCCTCGCCGAGGAGGAACACGCGCTCGTCGTCGACCATCGCGTCGCGAAGCGCGGCTCGAATCGCCTCGAGGTAGGTGATCTCGGTCATGGCCCGCCCCGACCCGGACGATACGCGACCGTGCCGCGCCTCGTCAGCGTCCAGTGGCGAGCGTCCGGCTGGCGGGGCCGCAGTTGAAGAGCAGGTCGAGGACGGAGAGGTTCGGCTCGAAGGCGCCCCAGAGCTGAGGGTGCTCGCGGTAGCGGTACTCGTCGTAGACGAGCTCGATGCCGTGCGAGCGCAGGAGCTCCTCGTCGTTGTAGGAGCGCCCGCCGCCGGAGCCGGACAGGTACACGTCGGCTTCGAGCGCGAGGCAGACGTCGAGGACGAGCTGCGCCTTGTCGCCCAGCCCCGGCCCGAGCTCCGAGAGGCGCACGCGCCGCGTCTCGATGTCCAGGTAGCCGGCGAACGCCTCGATCAGCCCGGTCGTCAGCTCGACGAAGGTACCGGCCCGCTCGACCTCGGCGCGGTAGAGCGGGTAGACATCGGCGAAGTACGGGGCGCGGCCGTAGCCGTGCTCGACCGTGCGCAGATGCTTGTCGCGCCAGGTCTCGTCGGCGAACTGCACCTCGAGATACGTCGCCTTGCCGTCGCGGCCGCGCGGGATCGAGACGGGGACGGTCAGGTAGGCGACCCCGTTCGGGGTCTTGATGCGGTTGCGCGCGGCGAAGCTGCGGCCCCGCGGGAACTGGACGGAGTCGAGGTAGACGAAGACGTCGGCGCCCGCCAGCTTGTGGAAGTAGCCGGGCCAGGGGACGTAGTTCGGCTGGTGGAGCGCGAGGACGCGAGCCGCCATCGGCTAGTGCTCCGTCTCGGAATTCCCTTGACGCTCCAGGAACCACACCCCATTCCCCGGACGGCGCACTACTCGCTCACGCGGAGGTCGGCGAGCAGGCGCTCGAAGCGCCTCTTGTCCGGATTGCGGCCGTCGTGGCGGCGAAACGGGAACGACGCGGGCGGAGGGACTCGCACGGCCAGCGGGTATCCGTAGACGTCGGCGCTTCGCCGGGCGACGGCTGCGAGGACGGCGCCCGGATCGGCGCAGAGCCCCTCGTAGTCGACTCTCACGACCGCGTCGTCGCCGGCCTCCCGAAACGTCCGCTCGTAGAAGCGTGCGAGATAGTGCACCTGGCCCGCGATCTGCTCCCACTCGTCGAGCCCCGCGAGGAGCGGGTACTCGGGCGGCACGTAGCTCCACCACCGGCGCGGGTCTGAGTAGTAGCTCCGGCGCGCCTCGAGGATCGAGATGCACACGTCGAGCGGATCACGCTCGACGTAGACCCAGACGACCGGGCCGAGCACGTCGCGAACCTTCGCCAGGTGGTAGGAGGCGAGCACGTTCTTGGCCACGAGCGGCTTGCCGAGCTCGTGCTGGACGTTCGCCAGGGTGCGCCGAAGCCCCACCCAGTCGATCTCGTCCTCCCGCTCGCGCGCCTTGACCACGTCGTCGAACGTGTGCTTGCGCAGCCAGTGGCGCCAGAAGTAGCCGAACTCGTGGATGTCGGCGAGCCCGGGCGTGCGCGCGTGGTCTGAGCGAAACGTCGTCTCGCCGCGCTCGCCGCCGGCGATCAGCCTGGCCAGGCGGATGCCGTGCACCGGCGCGAGCCAGAAGCGGGCCGCCACGTTGTCGATGTAGCCCGCGTCGAGGCAGTAGGCGAGCAGCTGGCTCGTCAGCGTCGTGCCCGACCGCGGCAGCCCGAGCACGAAGACGAACGGATGCTCGACGTCGACGTCGCGGTAGAGGGCGAGCTCTCGCTTGTGGAGATCCTCGTTCAGCGCCCGCAGGAACCGCTCGTCGCCGTCGTCCTTCGCGTACGAGCCGCGCCGGGCGCGGGCGAGCTGCTCGAAGGTCGCACCCATCGCCGTGACGATAGCCAGCCGGGCGCGGGCAGGCGTCAGAGCTCTCAGGCCGCCATGCCGCCGTCGACGAGCAGCGTTGCCCCGGTGATGTAGGAGGCCTCGTCCGAGGCGAGGAAGAGCGCCGGGCCGACGATCTCCTCGACGGTCGCGACACGGCCGAGAGGAGTGGCGTCGACGACCTCCTCGCGCAGGCGCTCGACCGCGAGCATCGCGGAGGTCAGGTCGGTCTCGACGTACCCGGGGCAGAGGGCGTTGACTCGAACGCCCCGATCGGCCCACTCGCGCGCGAGCGTCTTCGTCAGCTGGATCAGCGCCGCCTTCGAGGCACCGTAGCCTGCCAGGCGGGGGCTCGCGTTCGTCCCGAGCGTGCTCGACACCATCACGACGGTGCCGCCGCCCTCGAGCAGGAAGGGCGCGGTAGCCCGTGTCGTGAGATAGGCCCCGTTGACGTTGACGTCGAGGATCTGCCTGAAGGCGTCGACGCTGTGCTGCTCGGCCCTCTGGCGCACCGGCGAGATTCCAGCGGCGTTGACGAGCACCGACGGCCGGCCGAGCTGCGCGACAACGGCGGCGACCGCCTCCTCGCACGCCGCCTGGTCGGTCACGTCCAGCTCGAGCGCGAGCCCGCGGCCGCCCATCTCCCCCGCGACCTCCTCGCATTGCCACCTCGTGCGCGCCCCGACGGCGACCGAGGCCCCCTCGGCCGCGAGCCCGAGCGCGATCGCGCGGCCGATGCCGCGGCCGCCGCCCGTGACGAGGCACACGCGCCCCTGAAACCGGTCGTTCCCCATCGCTCGGAGCTACAGCGTAATGCACCGTCCGGGGAATACGGCACGGTCCTGGCGGCTGCAAAGCGGCGCCAGACCGCGTCCTCAGTCACGCCAATATGCCCGCATATTGGCGCTCCCTGCGTCCTTGTCTGGCTTGCTTTTCGCGCGCCAGGACCGCACCCCATTCCCCGGACGGCGCAGTAGTGTTGTCCGGTGCGCACGGCCGACGACTACCTCGCCGGACTCCGGGACGATCGGGAGGTCTACTACCGCGGCGAGCGGGTCTCTGACGTCGTCTCCCACCCCGAGCTCGGGCTCGTCTCCCGGCACGCCGCGCTCGACTTCGCCTTTGCGGAGGAGCATCCGGCGCTCGGCGTCACCGGCGGGTACCCGACCTACTATCACCTGCCGCGGGACGCCGCCGACCTGCGGCGGCGCTCGGCGCTGATCGAGGCCGCCACCGCCTACGGCAGGACGCTCGTGCTGCTGATCAAGGAGATCGGCACGGACGCGCTGTTCGCGTTGCACCGGGTTGCGCACGCGACGCCGCACGCGGAGAACGTCGAGTCCTTCTACCGGCAGTGCCGGGACGGCGACCTCGCCCTCGCCGTCGCCCAGACGGACGTCAAGGGCGACCGCGCGAAAGGGCCTGCCGGGCAGGCCGACCCCGACCTCTACCTCCGGGTCGTCGACCGCCGCCCGGACGGCGTCGTCGTGCGAGGCGCGAAAGCGCACACCTCGTACACGCCGAACGCCGACGAGCTGATCGTGATCCCGACCCGGGCCCTCGACGAGGGCGAGGAGGACTGGGCGATCGCGTTCGCGGTGCCCGTCGCCACCCCGGGCGTGAAGTTGTTCTGCTCGGACTTTCTCCATGCCGAGAACGACCCGTGGACACGGCCGATCTCGGCCGAGCACCGGATGATCGAGACGCTCACCGTCTTCGACGACGTCTTCGTGCCGAGCGAGCGGATCTTCCTCGACGGCGACATCGCGCGGGCAGGGCAGCTCGCGCTCACGTTCGTCGAGTACCACCGCTTCACCGCCGTCTCCTACAAGCTGCCCCTCGTCGACGCATTCGTCGGCCTCGCGGCGGCGCTCGCGCAGGCGAACGGGATCGTGCGCGCCTCCCACGTCCGCGACAAGCTCACGCACCTCATCGGCTACGCGGAGACCGTGCGCGGGCTCACCCACCTCGCCGCCGACCGAGCCCGGGTCGACGAGCCCACGGGCATCGCATTTCCGGACCCGATGACGACGAACCTCGCGAAGTGGACCTTCGCGCGGGGCTATCACGAGGCGGTCGAGCAGGTCATCGACATCGCCGGGGGGCTGCTCGTGACGGGTCCATCTGGGCACGACTGGCGGTCGGACGAGATCCGCCCGTACCTCGAGAAGTACCTCGTCGGCGCCGTGCCGGCCGGGGAGCGGCTCGCGCTCCTCAACCTCGCCTCCGACATGCTCGCGCGTGAGTACGCCGGCTATCAGAGCGTCCTCGCCGTTCACGCCGAAGGCTCGCTCGAGGCCGAGAAGCTGATGCTCTACCGCTCGTACGACCCGCAAGAGGCACTCGCCTACGCGCGCGAGCTGGCGGGGCTTTCGGGCTGACGGCAGACTGAGGGCGTGACGCTCCCGGAGGGCTTCAGGATCCGGCCCGCGCTCGATTCCGACGTGGAGGCCGTCGCGGCGATCGTGAACGCCGAGTCCGAGGCGGTGCTCGGGACGCCGATCATGGCACCGTCGGTCGAGCTGGAATTCTGGCGAAGACCGTCGGTCGACCGCGAACGTGACGTCGCCGTCATCGAGACCGACGCCGGCGAGCTGTGCGGGTTTCTCTACCTCAATGCCGACCCCCCCCACACGACGGTCTTCACTCACGGCGTCGTCGCTCTCCCGTTTCGCGGACGAGGGCTCGGCACCGCGATCGTGGTCGAGAACGAGCGCCGAGCGCGGAGGTTCCTCGAGCTCGCCGGGCCGGACGAGCGCGTCGTCGTCCATGCCGGAACCGTCGTCGGAGTGCCGGCCGCAGCGGCCTTGCTGACGGCTCAGGGCTACCGGGAGGTGCGGCGCTTCTGGCTCATGCGGACGGATTTCGCGGCCGGTCTGCGGTCGGCCGTGGCCCCGGACGGGATCGGAATCCGTACGGTCGTGCCGGCGGATGCCGGCCCGATGTACGACGTTCACCTCGCGGCCTTCGGGGACCACTGGGGCGAAGGCCGGACGCCGCTCGCCGATTTTCTGCACTACTCGTTCGAGGCTCCGGACTTCGATTCCCGCCTCTGGTTCGTCGCGATGGCCGCTGAGGAGACGGTCGGCTACCTGGGGGCGATCGAGGAGGCGTCCGAAGATCCGGCCCGCGGGTACGTCAAGCTGCTCGGCGTCCGGCGCGCGTTTCGCCGGCGCGGGATCGGCGAGGCGCTCCTTCTCCGGGCGTTCTCGGAGCTGGCCGACCGCGGCAAGGCGGGCTGCGATCTCCACGTGGACGCCGAGTCCCTGACGGGGGCGACGCGGCTCTACGAACGGGTCGGGATGACCGCCCACCCGCGCTTCGCGACCTGGGAGAAGGAGCTGCGGCCCGGGCCCCGATAAGCTTGCGCGCGCCTGGAACGGTCGAGAAAGGAGCACGACGCCGATGGGTGTCCTCGCCAACAACCCGAAGGTCTACGACCTCGTCGCCTCGAGCGTGCAGGTGGAACAGCTCGCCACGGGATTCGGCTTCACCGAGGGGCCGATCTGGCATCCGGACGGCTACCTGCTGTTCTCGGACATGCCGATGGACGTGCGACGACGCTGGACGGACGCCGACGGCATCGTCGAGGTGCTGTCGCCGGCCAACAAGTGCAACGGGATGACGCTGGACGCCGACCTGAGCCTGTACGTCTGCGAGCACGCGACGAGCCACGTCGTGCGGGCGAGGCTGAACCCCGACGGCACCGAGGCGAGCCGCGAGACGATCGCCTCCCACTACGACGGCAAGGAGCTGAACTCCCCGAACGACGTCGTCGTGCGCAGCGACGGTGCCGTCTACTTCACCGACCCGATGTACGGGCGTCACGACGCGCTGTACGGGGTCGGGCGGGAGTCGGAGCTCGGCTTCCAGGGCGTCTACCGGATTCCCCCGGGCGGCGGCGCGGTGCAGCTGCTCGCGGACGACTTCGACCAGCCGAACGGGCTCTGCTTCTCTCCCGACGAGCAGACGCTGTACGTGAACGACTCCGGGCGCATGCACCTGCGGCGCTTCTCCGTGAACGCGGACGGATCCCTCTCGGGCGGTGATGTGATCCTCGACGAGATCGGCGATCCCGAGGACTTCGCGGGGGGGATCTGCGACGGGATGAAATGCGACGAGCACGGCAACGTCTGGGTGACCGGTCCGGGAGGCATCTGGGCGGTTTCCGCCGACGGCGAGCACCTCGGCACCGTCGAGGTCCCCGAGCACACCGGCAACCTGAACTGGGGCGGACCGAGCTGGGACGTGCTGTACGTGCCGGCCTCGTCGTCGCTGTACCGCTTCCCGTGCAAGGTGCGCGGCAACCCTGTCCCCTACATGGGCTGACGGAGGAAGACGATGGCGCTGAGGCTCGACCCACGCAGGAGCGCGATCGTTGCGCTCGAGTTCCAGAACGACGTCGTGATGCCCGGGAGCAGCTTCGGTGAGGGCGGCGCGGCCGCCGCCGCGCACGCCAAGAGCCAGAACGCGCTCGCGAACGCGAGGGCGATCCTCGCCGCCACACGGGCTGCCGGCATGCCCGTGATCCACGTCCACTACGTCGTCGAGCCGGGAGCGGCCGGGCTCAAGCTCAACACGGGGCTCTTCGAGGCCGTGAAGGACGTCAAGGGCCTCGTGCGGGGCACCTGGGGCGCCGCCCCGGTCAAGGGCTTCGAGCCGCGCAGGGGCGAGCTCGTCGTCGAGAAGATGCGCATGAACGCGTTCCACGGCACGAAGCTCGCCGTGCTACTCGACGGCCTCGGCACCGCCACGATCGTCGCGATGGGCGGCTGGACGAACCTCTCCGTCGAGCACACCTGCCGGCACGCCGCGGACGCGGGCTATCGCCCGGTCGTCGTCACCGATGCGACGTGGACGCTCAGCGACGAGTGGCAGCGGGCGGCGATGGAGTACGGGCTGAGCATGGTCGCCGAGCGCGTCACGACGGCGCAGGTGGTCGCCGCGCTGAAGCGACGGACGCCGGCGAGGAAGGTGTAGGGATCGCTCCCGTGAGGATGCGAGCGGCACTCTTCCGGGAGCCCGGGCGCCCGCTCGAGCTCGCCGAGGTCGAGCTCGACGAGCCAGGTCCGCGCGACGTCGTTGTCCGGATGGCCGCCGTCGGTGTGTGCGGATCGGATCTCCACGTCGTCAGGGGAGAGTGGCGACGCCCGGCACCGATGATCCTCGGGCACGAGGGCGCCGGCATCGTCGGAGCCGTCGGCAGCGAGGTCGAGTCGGTGAGGCCGGGCGATCCGGTCGTGCTCTCGTGGGCTCCCGCCTGCGGCGACTGCGCCGCGTGCCGGCAAGGGCGACGTACGGCCTGCCTGCCGCTGCGCGAGGCGATCGGCAAGGGCACGATGCCGGACGGGACGACGCGCCTGCGAGCGGGCGGCGAGACCGTCTACCGGATGACGACGGTGGGCGCGCTCGCCGAGCACGTGCTCGTGCCGCAGAGCGCCGTCCTGCCCCTTCCGGCCGGAATCCCGCTCGACGAGGCCGCACTGCTCGGCTGCGCGGCGCTCACAGGCGTCGGGGCCGTCCGCAACTCGGGCCGGGTCGGCCCGGGCAGCTCGGTGGTCGTGATCGGGGCCGGCGGCGTGGGGCAGTTCTGCGTCCAGGGGGCGAGGCTCGCGGGCGCGACCACGATCGTCGCGATCGAGCCGGCGGCCGGGCGGCGATCGCTGGCGCTCGCCGTCGGCGCGACGGCTGCCGGCCCGCCCGGGGAGGCCGCCGCGCTCGTCGCCGAGCTGACCGGCGACGGCGCCGACACGGTCTTCGAGGCGGTCGGTTCGGCGGCGACCGCCGAGGCGGCCGTCGCGCTGGCCCGGCCGGGCGGCTACGCGTGCCTCGTCGGGATGCCTGCCGCGGGCACGAGGCTCGACCTCGAGCCCCTCGAGTTCGTGAACCGTGAGAAGACCCTGACCGGGTCCGTCTACGGCTCCGAGGACCCTGCGGCGGCGCTTCCCCGGCTGCTCGAGGACGTGCGAAGCGGCGGGCTCGAGCTCGCGCCGCTGCTCGGGCCGGCGTACCCGCTCGACCGCGCCCAGGAGGCTGTCGAGGACGCACTCTCGGCGGCGACCGGCCGCGTCCTGGTAACGATGCAGGCTGCGTGATGGGTATTCGCGTCGGCATTGACACCGGAGGAACGTTCACCGACCTCGTCGCCGTCGACGACGCCGGGCGGTCCGTCCTCGCCAAGGTTCCGTCGACGCCCGAGAACCCCGTCGACGCCCTCTCGGCCGCGCTCGCTCAGGCAGAGATCGACCCGGCGGCGATCGACTTCGTCGTCATCGGGACGACGATCGGGATCAACGCCGTTCTGACGCGCCGCGGCGCCCGCGTCGTGTACCTCACGACGGCGGGCTTCGAGGACATCCCCTACATCCAGCGCATCAATCGCAAACATCACTACGACTTCCGCTGGCGCAAGCCGACGCCGCTCGTCCGGCGCAAGGACTGCATCGGGGTCGCCGAGCGCCTCGACGAGGAGGGGCGCGTGCTCGAGCCGCTCGACACCGAGCAGCTGCGCGCCTCCCTCGGCCGGCTCGAGCTGGACGGAGGCGAGATCGCCGTCGCCGTCTGCATGCTGTTCTCGTATCTCAACCCCGAGCACGAGCGCGCGGCGCGGGAGGTCGTCCGGGAACGGCTGCCGGGCGTCCCGGTGTCGCTCTCCCACGAGATCGCCCCGATCTGGCGTGAGTACGAGCGTGGCACGACGGTGACCGTCGACGCGTTCACGAAGCCGCTGTTCGAGGAGTACGTCAGCGCCGTCACCCGCGCGCTCGCCGAGGCGGGCGCCACCGGAAGCTGGGCCCTGCTCAAGTCGAACGGAGGCCACGCGCTCGCGGGCGAGGCCAACGCGCGCCCGGCGCACCTGCTCCTGTCCGGGATCGCGGGCGCGGGGATCGGCGGCGCGAGAATGGCAACGGCCTCGGGCGTCCGGGACGCGATCGCCCTGGACATGGGCGGAACGAGCTGCGACGCGTGCCTGATCCTCGGCGGCGAGCCCCTCTACTCCTCGGACTTCGAGGTCGAGTTCGGCTTCCCGGTCAGCATCCCGGGCGTCTCGACGCGGACGATCGGCGCCGGAGGCGGCTCGATCGGCTGGGTGGATCCGGGCGGCTTCCTGCAGGTGGGCCCCCAGAGCGCAGGCGCCGTGCCCGGGCCGGCCTGCTACGGGCAGGGGGGGAGCGAGGCGACGATCACCGATGCGAACGTCGTTCTCGGCCGCCTCGATCCGGCGTTCTTCCTCGGCGGTCAGATGCGACTCGAGCCGGAGCTCGCGCAGGCGGCCCTCGACGGGCTGGGCGGCCGGCTCGGCCGCGACCCCGTCGACGTCGCCTCGGCCATGCTGCGCGTCTGCAACGAGAACATGGCGAACGCGATCCGCATCGTCACGGTCGAGCAGGGGATCGATCCACGCGAGCTCGCGCTGATCGCGTTCGGCGGCGCCGGGGCCACCCACGGCTGCGAGATCGCGGACTCGCTCGGGATGCGACGCGTCGTCGTCCCGCCTGCGCCGGGGCTCTGCTCGGCGTTCGGCGCGCTCGCGGCGACCGTGCGCGTCGATGCGGTCCGCAGCGTGTACCTGACAGACGCGCGGACCACCGCGGCCGAGCTCGACACGCTGTTCGCCGGGCTCGAGGCGGCGGCGCGCGCGGACTTCTCCGCTCAGGGCTCGGGCGAGGAGCCGTCGGTGAGGCGGCAGGTGGCGATGCGCTACCAGGGCCAGAACTACGAGCAGGAGGTCCCCGTCGCCGACGGGCCCCTGGACGATGCCGTGCTCGCGGCCGTCTACGCGGAGTACGGGCGTCTCTACGAGGGCTTCTACGGCTACCGGCTGGACGGGATCCCGATCGAGCTCGTCAGGCTCTCGGTCGTCGCGACCGGCGAGCCGCCGGCGTTCGCACGCCTCCCGGGCGTGCCGGACGCGACCGATGCGCCTGCGCGGGAGCGCGACGTCTTCTTCCCCGACCACGGCTTCGTCGCGACGACGATCGTCCGCCGGGACGATCTCGCCCCGGGCGCGACCCTCTCCGGGCCCGCGATCGTCGAGTTCATGGACTCGACCGCGGTCGTCCCTCCCGCCTGGTCGCTGACCGTCCTTCCCGACGGCATCCTGGAGGTGACACGGGCATGAGCATCGATCCGGTGACGCTCACGGTCCTCAACAACGCGTTCGTGAACGCCTGCCGCGAGATGGGGATCACGATGATCCGCACCGCGTTCTCGCCGATCTTCAACGAGGGCCTCGACTTCTCGTGCGTGCTCTTCGACCGCCGCGGCAACATGATCGGCCAGGCCGAGTTCTGCCCGGCGCAGATCGCTGCGAGCCTGTTCATCGTCCGCTGGACGCTCGAGGAGCTCGGCGTCGAGTCCTTCGAGCCCGGCGACGTCGTGCTCCACAACGACCCCTACCGGGGCGGCGCGCACATCCCCGAGCACTCGGTGATCCGGCCCGTGTTCCACGACGGCGACCTGTTCGGCTTCGTCGCGAACGTCGGGCACCTCGCCGAGATCGGCGGCAAGGCCGTCGGGAGCTTCGCGGCCGACGCCACGGAGGTCTTCCAGGAGGGCCTCCGGATTCCGCCCGTGAAGATCGTCAGCCGCGACGAGCACGTCATGGACCTCTGGCGGCTGATCATGGCCAACCACCGCACGCCGCGGAACACCTGGGGCGACCTCAACGCCCAGATCGGCTCGCTGCGGGTGGCCGAGCGGCGCGTCGTCGAGCTGCTCGACCGCTACGGCCGGTCGTTCGTCGATCAGGCCGCCGACGAATTGATGGACTACTCCGAGCGCTGGATGCGAAGCGAGATCGCCGCGATCCCCGACGGCGTCTACGAGTTCACGGAGCGGATGGAGGACGACGGCGTCGTCGACGCGCCCGTGACGTTCCACGTCACGGTCACGGTCGGCGGCGACGAGATGGTCGTCGACTGGACGGGCACGGATCCTCAGGTGCGCGGCCCGATCAACGCCACCTACGGCGTGACCGCCGGCGCGACCTACAACGCGATCTTCCACCTGACCGACATGGAGATCCCGAAGAACTCCGGGGCGTACCGGCCGATCCGGATCATCGCGCCACCCGGCACGGCCGTGAACGTGCTGTACCCGGGGCCCTCGGTCGGCGGGAACACCGAGACCCACCCGAAGCTCGCCGACATGGTGATCGCGGCGCTGACGCCGGCCCTGCCCGACCGGGTCGCCGCGGCCGAGGGCGGGACCGCGTGCAACTTCCTGTTCGGCGGATTCCACCCGAAGACAGGCGACTACTACGCCAACTACCACCTCGAGGGCGGTGGCTGGGGCGCGAAGTCCTACGACGACGGCAACGACGCGATCATCGTCAAGAACGGCAACTGCCGGAACACGCCCGTCGAGATCTTCGAGACCCGGTATCCGCTCCGGGTCGTCGCGTACTCGCTCCTCCCCGATTCCGGCGGGCCCGGGCGGATGCGTGGGGGCCTCGGGACCCGGAGGATCCTCCGCGTCGAGGAGGGTGCGGAGGTGACGGCGAACGCGCTCTTCGACCGCACGAAGCCGGGCTTCGGCGCGTACGGTCTGGAGGGCGGCGGCAAGGGCTCGCGGGCAGCGATCCTCGTGAAGCGCCGGGGCGCGGACGCGTTCCGGACGTTCAGCGAGGTGTTCGGGACGGTGTCGCCCTCGAAGTTCACGAACATCCGGCTCGAGGCGGGCGACGAGGTGCTGATCGACTCCCCGGGCGGCGGCGGGTACGGCGACCCACTCGAGCGCGACCGCGAGCGTGTCGCCGAGGACCTCGCCCAGGGCTTTGTCACCCCGGGCGCGGCCCGCGACCTCTACGGGTGGGAGGGCTGACGTGGGCGAGTGGGAGACGCTGCACGTACAGGTCTGGGAGACGAACGTCACGCCCTGCGAGTGCTGCGGGCAGGTCGTCGCGAAGCGCCTCTGGACGGTCGAGGTGGAGGGGAGGCGGATGCGCTTCTGCTCGCCCGCCTGTGAGGAGCTGTACCGGGCCTACGTCGTACCGCGGAAGCCATGAGCGACGTCGAGTGGCGCGATGGCGTCCGGACCCGCATGCACGTATCATCCGCGACCGGTGCGGCGCAGCTGTGCGTGATGGAGCAGTTCGCCGAGCCAGGAGCGGGCGCGCCGATCCACACGCACTTCGAGGTCGAGGAGACGATCGGCGTGATCAGCGGCGCGGCGGAGTTCACGTGCGACGGCGTCGTGACGCGCGTCGCCACGGGCGAGGCGATCCTGCTTCCGGCCCATACGTGGCACGGCTTCCTCAACGTCGGCGAGGTCGAGCTGCACACGTACGCGGTGTTCGCCTCGGCCGCACCGCCCGTCGAGTACGCCGACGAGCCGGGCGTCGTGCTCGAGATCGGCGGCACCGGCGGTTCCCGGCGAGACGCGCATCGCGCCCGCCGCGACCGTTAGCGACGCCGGATCGCCGGTGGCTCCGCTACAGCGCGGCGAGGGCCTCGATGATCTCGTCCGGCTCGAGGCGCTGGGTGTGATCCGGCTCGACGTACGCCAGCCTGACGGTTCCTTCACGGTCGATCACGAACGTGCCGGGCACCGGGAGCTCCCAGGAGTCGTCGCCGTTGTGCTCGGGGAGGCGGATGTCCCACGGCCCCGCGTACAGCTCCTGGACATCGGGAGCGAGGCGGAAGACGAGGCCGTAGGAGCGCGCGACGTGATTGCCGACGTCCGAGAGGACCTCGAAGGCCAGCTCGTCGTGCTCGGCCATCGTCAGGGAGCCGTCCGGCAGCATCGGCGAGACCGCGACGAGCATGCCGCCGAGTCGGTGGATGTCCGGGAGGACCGTCTGGTATGCCCGCAACTGCAGGTGACAGTACGGTCACCAGGAGCCGCGGTAGAACGCGAGCACGACCGCCGCGCGCCCGAGCAGGTCGCCGAGTCGGACCTCGTCACCGCGGACGTTCTGCAGGGCGAAGTCTGGCGCCGTGGCGCCCCGGCGCAACGCACGCTCGACGACGCCGGAGCTGCGGACGTGTGCGACGCCGGCATCGACGATCGCGCGCACCTCCGGCGGGCGCTTCGCCGCGGACCGCTCGCGCTGCCGGGTCAGCTGTTCCTCGAGCGGTCCCATCGCGTGGCCCGTACAGTATCGAGCCGTGGCGAAGAGAAGCAGCATCTTCGATGCGATCGGCTCGGGCAGCGTCAGCCGCGTCAAGCGGTTCCTGACGCTCCACCCGGAGGCGCTCGCCGAGAAGGACGAGAACGGCCTCTCGCCGCTCATGGCGGCCCTCTATGCGTCAGACGAGGCGATCGTCGCGGTGCTGCTCGAGCGCGGAGCGAAGCCGAACCACTTCGAGGCGACTGCGCTCGGCGACGTCGACCTGCTCGCCGTGCAGCTGCGTCGGAGCGGCAAGCGCGCGACCGCCTTTTCGAAGGACGGCTTCAGCGCGCTGCACTACGCCGCATTCTTCGGCCAGGCCGCGGCGGCGTCGCTGCTCCTCGAGCACGGCGCGGACGTCGAGGCCGAGTCCCGCAACCGGCAGCTTCCCGGGCTGCATCCGCTTCACAGCGCCGTCGCGGGACGCGCGCCGCTCGCGCTCGTGACGATCCTGCTCGACGGCGGCGCCGACCCGAACGCCCAGCAGAGCGGCGGCTGGACCGCGCTGCACACCGCGGCGATCGGCGGCGACCTCGCCGTCGTCCAGCTCCTGCTCTCGCGCGGAGCGCTCGCCTGGATCGAGGCGTACGACATGACCCGTCCGCTCGACTTCGCGATCGAGCGACGCCACCACGAGATCGTCCGGCTCCTGAAGAAGCAGCCGAAGCGGACGGCCGAAGTGAGGCGGGCGCGCAGCGCGCCGGCGCGTGAGCTCTAAGGCGTGTAGCGCGTCACGGTGCCGTCGCCGTAGTTCGTGATCCAGAGCGAGCCCGCCCCGACGGCCAGACCGAGCGGGTTGCGGCCGGCCGCGATCGTACGCTCGTCGACGAGCGCGGAGGCCGGGTCGATCCGATAGACCGGCGCCGTCTCCCCCGGCAGGGCGAGCGCGACCGCGTACACGCTGTCCAGACCGGCGGCAATCGACGTCCGGCCACCCTCCGAGATCCGGATCGTCGCGACGAGCTGATTCGTCCCGGGATCGATCTCGACGACCGTTCCGTTGTTGGAGCTCACCCAGACGGCACCCGCGCCAGCCGCGAGGAATTCCGGGAGGTTCGGGACGAGGATCGTTCGCACGACCTCGTTCGACCGCGGATCGATGCGCGACACGGCTCCGTCAGCTCCGTCCGGCGGATCGCTCGTCGCGACCCAGACCGAGCCGAACCCGACGACGATGCCCTGCGGGAAGCCGTCGAGCTCGATCTCGGCGAGCGTCTCCCCGGTCTCCGGGTCGAGTCGCGTGACGAGGCCGAGGTTCGGGCTCGTGACCCAGACCCCGCGGGCGTTCGCTGCGACACAGGCGGCATCCTCGACGGGGATGAGGCGGCTGGAGCGGCCCCGCTCCGTCGCGATCCGCGAGACGTTGCCGGACAGCGTCGTTGCCCATACCCGGCCGGCGGCGACGTCGATTCCGCAGGGCCGCTCGCTCCCGAGCTCGTCACCGGCCCCGATCCGGCCCGTCACCTTGCCCGTCGCCGCGTCGATCCGTGTCACCCGGCGGCCGTCGCGGACGACCCACGCGCTCCCCTCGCCGACGGCGACGGCGTTCGGGAACCCGCCGACGTCGATCGCCGACGTCTGACCCTCGTCGGGCAGCTCGACGATGCCGGTGTCGATCGCCTCGGTCGCTCCGGTGTCAACCGTGAAGGAGGTTCCGGTCCCCGCGGTCGTCTCGTCACCCCGGAGCCAGAGCACGACGCCGGCGAACACTCCGAGCCCGATGATCAGGCCGACGATCGCGGCCAGTGCGGCTGTCGTCTGCCGGCTCACGCAATCTCGATCATTCGCGGCGCTGCTCCTCGTTCCTCGTTGCCCGGGTGGCGACGGCGCCGCGAGGTTCCCGAACGATAGTCCTCCGGGAATCGGCGCCGCCCGGCACAAACCGGCACCTTGACGCGCCTCGGGCAGGCTCGGTAACCTCTGACCGGACACCGTAACCCGCGACGACAAGGAGGGATGGAAGATGAATGCATCGACCGCCAGCTCCGGTTGCGGGCCCGCGCTGAGCTGACCGTCGTGATGAGACGCGGCTCGGCGCCGCCCGCCGCACGCCGACCTGCATCATCACGAGGAGAGGATTCAGCTTGACGCACGATCATGCACTCGAAGCCCTCGGCTGGACAGCCGAGCGCTCGAGCGAGTTCGAGTCGCACGCGGCCGCCGGCCTGGCGCCGGCCCGTGTCGGCATCCAGTACCGAGGGGGGTACGTGCTGTTCACGGCAGCCGGTGAGCTCCGTGCGGACGCCTCCGGCAAGCTCCGGCGCGAGGCGCTGCCCGCCGTCGGCGACTGGGTCGCCTACGAGCTGCTGCCCGAGGGCAAGGGGCTCGTCCACGCGATCCTGCCCCGCACCTCGAAGTTCTCCCGCGCCCAGCGCGATCTCGCCCGCAACAGCGTTCAGGCCGCCGGCGAGCAGGTGATCGCCGCGAATGTCGACGTCGTGCTCGTCGTCAGCGACCTCGTCGGCGACCTGAGCCTCCGCCGCCTCGAGCGCTACCTCGTCGCGGCCTGGCAGAGCGGCGCCGACCCCGTCGTCGTCCTCACGAAGCTCGATCTCTGCGACGATCCCGCACCGCTCCTGGCGGAGGTCGGTTCGGTCACGGTCGGCCTTCCGGTCGTGGCCGTCTCCAACGTGACCGGGGAGGGCGTCGACGAGATCCGCCGGCTGCTCACGGGCGGTCGCACGGCCGCTCTCGTCGGCTCCTCCGGCGTCGGGAAGTCGACGCTCGTGAACCGGCTGCTCGGGCACGAGGCCCAGGCGGTCCAGGAGACCCGTGCCGACGGCCGGGGCCGGCACACGACGACGAGCCGCAGGCTCTTCCCTGTCCCCGGCGGCGGTCTGCTCCTCGACACGCCCGGGCTCCGCGTCATCGAGCCGTGGGAAGGAGAGGGGGAGGGGTTCGACGCCGCGTTCGGCGAGGTGGCCGACCTCGTCGCCGCGTGCCGGTTCAGCAATTGCCGTCACGAGACGGAGCCCGGCTGTGCCGTGCGGGACGCGCTCGCCGAGGGCCGTCTCGACCGGGAGCGCTACGAGAGCTACCGGCGGCTCGAGCGAGAGAACGCCCACCTTGCACGAAAGGGGGACAAGGCAGCAGAGTCGGCCGAGCGCAAGCGCTGGAAGGCCGTGACCCGGGAGTACCGCGATCGCGATCGGCTCCGGCCGTGAGCCTGCGCGTGCGTTCGAGGTCTGGAGAAAGGAGCTGTGACCGCGAGGAGAGCGTACGAGGGCTCGGGGCCCTGCGCCGCCCGAGCCGGTAGCCTGGCGAGCGGAGGTGATGACATGGCGAGCAAGGTGACGAAGAGCGATGCGGAGTGGCGCGCGCAGCTGTCGCCCGAGCAGTACCGGGTGCTGCGCGAGCACGGAACGGAGCGCGCCTTCACGGGTGCGTACTGCGACACGAAGGAACCGGGCGTCTACCGGTGCGCCGGCTGCGGCGCCGAGCTCTTCCGGTCGCGCGAGAAGTACGACTCGGGCAGCGGCTGGCCGTCGTTCTGGGAGCCGGCCGACCCTGCGGCCGTCGAGACCGAATCCGATCGATCGCTCGGCATGCAGCGCACCGAGGTGCACTGCACAGCGTGCGGTGGCCATCTCGGCCACGTGTTCGAGGACGGGCCGCAGCCGACCGGCCTGCGGTACTGCATCAACTCGGCGGCGCTGAGCCGCGAGGAGCATCCGTAGGGCCGGGACCCGGAGGTGAGGGCACTCGCCGGCTGCGCTTCACCGAGGCACCCCGGCTCCGGACGGGGCCCGTAGGTAGCGGGTCACGAAGCCGACGGGCTCGAAGCCGAGCTTCGCGTAGAGGTGCCTCGGCCAGTCGTTCTCGTCGGCCTGCAGGAACACGAGCGCGTGAGGCCGCGACGACCCGCTTGGCCTCGCAGGCCCCGAGGTCGGGCCCGAGTCGCACTGCCGCCGCCTCGTCCGGGACGATCAGCTCCCGATGCGCCAATCCGTAGTCGACGGCAAGCCGCTCGCCCTCGGAGACGAGCACCGCCGCCTCGACGCCGGCATCGTCCACCCACACGAGGTTGAGGTCGTAGGCGCGAGGAAGCTCGGGGACGAGCGCCGCGAAGCCGTACGGGAGGTGCTCCACCCGGTGCGGGGCCTTCAGCGTCATCCGCCGGAGGAAGTCGACCACGGCCGCCCGGCCCGTCGCGTTGTCCATCGTGGAGCGAAACCCTAGTGCTCCGTCTCAAGGGAATTCCGAGACGGAGCACTAGACGACCTCGGATGCGCGGCCCGCCCGTCCGCGACCCGGGTAGCATGCGGGCTCGATGAGCGCGGCGTACGATGAGCTCCGGGAGCGCCTCGCCCAGGTCGCCGACCTCGGCCGGGTCATCCGCGTCCTCGGCTGGGACCAGCAGGTGATGATGCCGCGCGGAGGCGCGCGGCCCAGGGCGGAGCAGCTCGGGACGATGCGCCGGGTGATCCACGAGAGGTTCACCGACGACGAGGTCGGACGCCTGCTCGAGGAGCTGCGGCCGTTCGAGGAGAGCCTGCCCCACGATTCCCACGAGGCGTCGCTGATCCGCGTCGCGCGTCGCGACTACGAGAAGGCCGTGCGCGTGCCGACGGATCTCGCCGCCGAGCTCGCCCGTGCGGCCTCGGAAGGGCACGAGGTCTGGCTGAAGGCGCGGGCCGAATCCGACTTCGCCCAGTTCCTGCCGGCGCTGCAGCGCAACGTCGAGCTCAAGCACCGCTACATCGAGTGCTTCGAGCCTGCCGCCGAGCCCTACGACGTGCTGCTCGACGACTACGAGCGCGGCGCCACCGCGGCCGAGGTGCGTGTCGTCTTCGACCGGCTGAAGGAGGCGCTCGTGCCGCTGATCGCGGCGGTGCGGGACGGTGAGCCCGTCGACACGTCGTTCCTCTCCGGCCCGCTCCCGGTCGATCGCCAGCAAGCGCTCGTGAGGACGATCCTCGAGCGCTTCGGCTTCGACGAAAGCTCGTGGCGGCTCGACCTCACCGCGCATCCGTTCGCGTCGGGCTCCGGCGTCACCGACATTCGCATCACGACGCGCTACGCGGAAGATAGCCTCACCGGCCTTTTCGCCGGCATGCACGAGTTCGGTCACGGCCTCTACGAGGCCGGGATGGCGCCCGAGCTCGATCGCACCCCGATCTGCGGCGGGGTGTCGCTCGGCCTCCACGAGTCGCAGAGCCGCCTCTGGGAGAACCTCGTCGGGCGGAGCCGTCCCTTCTGGCGACGTTTCTACCCCGAGGCGCAGAATGCGCTCCCGGACGCACTCGGCCATGTCCCCGAGGAGGCGTTCTGGCGGGCCGTCAACCGCGTCGAGCCCAGCCTGATCCGCGTCGAGGCGGACGAGGTCACATACGGCCTTCACGTCATCCTCCGCTTCGAGCTCGAGCAGGACATCCTCTCCGGCGCGGCCGAGCTCCGGGACCTGCCCGAGATCTGGAACGCCCGCATGAAGGAGTACCTCGGCGTCGACGTCCCGAACGACGCGAACGGCGTGCTGCAGGACGTGCACTGGTCGGGCGGGGTCATCGGCTACTTCCCGACCTATGCGCTCGGGAGCGTTATGTCGGTCCAGATCTGGGAGCGGCTGCGTCGCGACCTCCCGGATCTCGACGACCAGATCGAGGCGGCCGACTTCGCGCCGCTCACCGAGTGGCTCCGCGAGCACCTCCACCGGCTGGGTCGCATGTTCACGCCCAAGGAGACGCTCGAGCGGGTCGTCGGCGGCCCGATCGATCCCGAGCCCTACATCGCCTACCTCCGCGAGAAGGTGGGTGCCGTGCACGGCGTCACGGCGTCGTAGAGGCGCGGGACCTCATCCCGCCCGTGCGGGCGGACTCACGGCGCTGGAAGCCATAGCTCGACGGGCCGGTCGCCGATCTCGCCCGTCGGCGGCCGCGACCGCGTGCGGCTTCCAGTCGTTCCAGCGCAGCTCGAGCCGGCCGCGTACGCCCGCCGGCCCGATCATCGTGACGATCGCGCGCACGGCGCCCCCACGGCGGTTCCAGCTGACGTGGCCGCTCACGGCGACGTCCTTCACGTACCGGAGCCCGCGCGCGACGAAGTGCACCCGCTCGAGCCCCACCGTGGTGAACGTGCCACCCCGCAGGCCGACCCCCTCGGATCCGACCATGGTGAGCCAACGGGGGATCAGGTCGCCGACCGTCCAGGTCACGGCGGTGACGAGGCGGCGGTGGTCGACGCTCGACTGGAGGCGCCGCCCCTGCGGCGTAGGGGGAAGGGCCGCCGAGCGACGGGCGAAGCGGGGCACGAGCCGCACCTCGTTGTAGCGGGCCGCGCAGGTCGTATCCGGTGCGATCCGCAGGCGCACGAACTCGACGACGATCGTCGAGGCGCAGCGGTCGAAGTCGCTGATGGCGCTGACGTGCACCATGTTGCGCACGTTCACGAACGTCGCGTTCGGGAACCGTGAGGCAACGAGACGCGCCCCCTCCGACGAGGTGAGCGAGTCGAGGTCGCCCGAGAGCACCAGCGTGGGAATCGCCGGGTAGGCCGCCGGCTCGGGGACCGGGAAGACATAGCGGCCCGGCGCGGGCCACTCGATACACGAGCGATACTCGGTCCAGGGCGAGCCGATCCAGTCGTCGATCGTGAACGGCGCGAACGCCTCCGGATCCTCGGCCCGGAGCGTCGCGAGCGCCCGCTCGTACTGCGCCTGGCGTGTCTCGACGGGGGAGGAGATGTCCCAGAGCTGGGGGTAGTCGTTGCAGATCGTGGCGACGTACGCACCTTCCGACCAGTCGCGAACCGGGCCGCCGTCGCCCCAGTAGGTCTGCTCGGCGGCGAGCCGGAGCAGCGGCGCCGGGTCGCCGGCCAGGTGGGCCCGTCCCGCGGCGTCGAGCTCGCGGTAGACCGGGATGCCGTACGCGGCGCTCGCGGCGAGGTAGCCGAGCATGCCCGCATCGACGCGCACGCGGCGGCGCACGCCGTCGGCGTCGCGGGCGAAGCCGACCAGCGGATCCGCTCGCAGCGTGTCCGCGAGGCGATCGAGCCGGCCGACGATGTCGCCCCGGCAGCCGCGGTCGCGGCGGCAGGCGAAGCCGAAGGCGTCTCGCACCGCACGGTTGAGGTCGCGATACCAGGGATCCTGTCCTTCCACCGGGTACGCGGCGTCGAGGACGAGGGTCCGCAGCCTCTCGGGGTGGCGCACCGCGAACGTCTGGCCGAAGAACGTCCCGTAGGAGTCGCCGTAGAGGTCGACGCGCCGGAGCCCGAGCGCGTCGAGGACGAGCGCGAGATCGTCCGCGGCGAACGCCGTACCGTAGAGATCGGACCGCGAGCCGAGCTGGGCGCCGCACAGGCCCACGTTGTGGATGTAGTCCCCCCGGTACGATTGGAGCGGCCGGCAGTTGATGGGCCTCGACGTTCCCGTGCCGCGGTTGTCGACGAGCAGCAGGTCCCGCCTGCCGAGGAGTGGCTCGAACAGGTCGAGGTAGCCGTCTCGGCTCGACGTGGTCGAGTACCCAGGGCCGCCCTCGGCGGCGACGATCGTGCCGAGCGAGGGGCGTTTGCGATCACGCCGTTCGTGGAGCTCGAGCCCGACCCGAAGCTTCCCCGCCGTCGGATCCGCCGGATCGAGCGGAACCGGGACGTGTCCACAGCGGGCATCGACGGCGGCGGGGCAGGAATGCCAGCTCACGCCCGCTGCGGCCGGGCCCGCGAGGAACAGGGCGCCTGATGCGGCAACGAGGCCGAGCCATCGTTTCACGGCCGACACCGTAGACGAACTCGGGCGGGGGTCATTCGGTGGTGGCGATTCCCTGCGCTACGCTTCCGCCCTCGTGAACTGCCCGCACTGCGCCACTGAGAACCCGGCGGGCGCCCGCTTCTGTGGCGGCTGCGGCGCCTCGCTCGTCGCGGCGTGCCCGGCGTGCGGATCCTCGATAGAGCCCGGCATGCGGTTCTGCAACCAGTGCGGCGCCGCGCTCCAGGCCGGGGCCACGGCGCCCGCGGCGGCCGGCAGTGGCGCCGGGCCGGTGGAGCCGGTGTCCGAACGGCGGCTCGTCTCGGTGCTGTTCGCCGATCTGGTCGGTTTCACGACCCTCTCGGAGGCGCGCGATGCGGAGGAGGTGCGCGAGCTGCTCTCCGGCTACTTCGAGACGTGTCGCCGGCTGATCGAGCGCTACGGCGGGACCGTCGAGAAGTTCATCGGCGACGCGGTGATGGCGGTGTGGGGGGCCCCGGTGGCGCACGAGGACGACGCCGAGAGGGCCGTTCGCGCGGCGCTCGAGCTCGTCGCGGCGGTGCCCGAGCTCGCTCCCGGTCTCTCGGCACGCGCCGGGGTGCTGACCGGCGAGGCGGCCGTGACGCTCGGCGCGAAGGGCGAGGGGATGGTCGCAGGCGACCTCGTCAACACGGCGTCCCGGATCCAGTCGGCGGCGGAGCGGGGCACCGTGCTCGTCGGCGAGGCCACGCGACGCGCCACCGAGGCGGCGATCGCCTACGAGGACGCCGGCGAGCACGAGCTCAAGGGCAAGGCGGAGCCGATGGCGCTCCTCCGGGCCCTGCGGGTGACCGCCGGGCGCAAGGGAGCGATGAAGGCAGCAGGACTCGAGGCCCCGTTCGTCGGACGAGACCGCGAGCTGCGGCTCGTGAAGGAGCTCTACCACGCCTCCGCCGAGGAGGGCAGGGCGCACCTCGTCTCGGTGATCGGGATCGCCGGGATCGGCAAGTCACGCCTGTCGTGGGAGTTCGAGAAGTACATCGACGGCCTCGCCGACGAGGTCAACTGGCACCGTGGACGCTGCCTCTCCTACGGCGACGGCGTCGCCTACTGGGCGCTCGCCGAGATGGTGCGGATGCGCTGTCGGATCGTCGAGGACGAGGATCCCGGCTCGGCCCTCGCGAAGCTCCGCGAAACGCTTGGCGAGTACGTGCCGAGCCCGGACGAGCGACGGTGGGTGGAGCCTCGCCTGGCTCACCTGCTCGGGCTCGAGGAGGGTGTGCCGGGCGACCAGGAGAACCTCTTCTCGGCCTGGAGGATCTTCTTCGAGCGGCAGGCGGAGCAGTACCCGACGGTGCTCGTGTTCGAGGACATGCAATGGGCAGATGCCGGGCTCCTCGACTTCCTCGAGTACCTGCTCGAGTGGTCGCGCAGCCGCCCGCTCTACGTGCTCGTCCTGGCGCGACCGGAGCTGGTCGACAGGCGTCCCTCCCTCGGGGCCGGAAAGCGTCATGCGGCCTCCATCTCGCTCGAGCCGCTCCCAGCGCAGGCGATGGTCGAGCTGCTCACGGGACTCGTCCCCGGCCTGCCGGAGGATCTCTCTGCGACCATCCTCCAGCGGGCCGAGGGAATCCCCCTTTATGCGGTGGAGACCGTGCGGATGCTTCTCGACCAGGGTCTGCTGGTTCGCGAGGGGAACGTCTACCGTCCGGCCGGCCCGATCGGGACGCTCGACGTCCCCGAGACGCTCCACGCGCTCATCGCGGCCCGGCTCGACAGCCTCGCGCCCGAGGAGCGGCGCATCGTCCAGGACGGCTCGGTGCTCGGCAAGACGTTCACGAGGCAGGGGCTCGCGGCCCTGACCGGGCTTTCCGAGACCGCGCTCGAAGCGCCGCTCGGCTCCCTCGTCCGCAAGGAGGTGCTCTCGATCCAGGCCGACCCGCGTTCACCCGAGCGGGGGCAATACGCTTTCCTCCAGGACATCGTCAAGCACGTCGCCTACGAGACGATCGCGCGCAGGGACCGGAAGCTCAAGCACCTGGCTGCGGCGCGACACCTGTCGTCCGTCGTGAGCACGGACGAGGACGAGATCGCCGAGGTGCTCGCGGCCCACTACCTCGACGCGTACGCGACGGCGCCGGACGACCCCGATGCCGAGGAGATCCGCGCCACTGCCCGCGAGATGCTCGTTCGCGGAGCGGTGCGTGCGTCGTCCCTCGCGGCCACCGTCGAGGCCCAGCGGGCGTTTCAGCGCGCGATCGAGCTGACCGACGATCCCCTCGGCAAGGCCGAGCTCCACGAGCGGGCCGGGATCGCGGCCCGCACGGGTGGACGGGCCGCGGAAGCCGCCGCCCATTTCGAGCGCTCCCTCGGGCTGTTCGACGCCGCCGGCGCGACGGGCCGGCATGCGAGAGTGTCGGCGCGGCTCGCCGAGATCCTGTGGGACCGCGGGCGGCTCGAGGAGGGGCTCGAGAGCATGGAGCGCTCGCTCGCCGTCCTCTCGGAGGAGGAGCCCGACGAGGGCATCGCCGCGCTGGCGGCCCAGGTCGGGCGGTTCCTGTTCTTCGCCGGCAAGAGCGAGCTCGCTGCGGAGCGGATCGAAACGGCCCTCGACATCGCCGAGAGGCTCGGGCTGCCCGAGGTGCTCTCCGAGGCGCTGAACACCAAGTCACTGCTGCTCGACCTCCGGGGACGCCCCAGGGAGGCGATGGTGCTCCTCCGGTACGCGCTCGAGGTCGCGCGTGAGAACGACAAGCCCTCGGCAGCGCTCCGCGCCTCCTACAACCTCTCGGAGGCGCTGGGCGTGGCCGACCGCTACGAGGAGGGTGCACAGCTCGCGCGCGATGGGCTCGCCGCGGCGCGCACGGCGGGGAACAGGTACTGGGAATGGAACTTCCTCGGCTATGCACAGCAGCTGTATGCAGCGGGCCGGTGGGACGAGGCTCTCGAGAACAACGCGAAGCTCCCGCACGAGGACTGGACGCAGGCACGTCTCGGATACGGCGCCGCGCTCGGGTCCGGGGTGGCCATCAACGTTCACCGCGGACGCGTCGCCGAGGCCGAGCAGCTCGTCGAGCGCGCCCGCGACCTGGCCGACTCCGCCGACGTCCAGGAGCGCTCGTACTACAGCCTCGCGCGGGCGAGCCTGCTCGAGGCGCAGGGAGACCTCGAGGCGGCATTCCGGGCGGCCGAGACGGCGTTCGCGACGCGCGAATCGCTCGGCATCTGGGTCGAGCACAGGGAGGCCTTCGCGATCGCGGTGGACTGTGCGCTGCGACAGGATCGAATCGATCGGGCCGAGGAGCTGCTCGCGATCGTGGAGGGCCTGCCGGCGGGCCTGCGCTCACAGAGCCTGAGCGCGCAGGCCGCCCGCTTCCGGGCCCGGATCGCGGCCGTGCGCGGCGACGCCGAGGAGGTCGAGGGGCTCTTCCGGCGCGCGAGCTCCATCCTCGCCGGCCTCTCCATGCCTTTCCATCTCGCCGTCGTGCGTCTCGAGCACGGTGAGTGGCTGCTCGCGGCAGGTCGGGAGGCCGAGGCCGGGAACCTCCTTGCCGAGGCATGCGAGACGTTCGAACGGCTCGGGGCCGAGCCCTGGATCGCCCGGGCCCGGGCCGCAGCGCCGGTCGACGCCGGTGTCTGATCAGCGCGCCCGCTGCTTGCGGAGCAGGACGACGCGCAGCCCCGGCTCCACCTCCCGCTCTCCCGCTTCCGCGAACCCCTCGCCGAGGTAGAGCGCCTTGGCCGGCGCGTTCGCTGCTCCGGTCTGGACGACTATCTCGGCGGCGTGCGGCTCGGACGCCTGTGCGGCCCGGACGAGCGCCCGCCCGATCCCGCGCCGTCCGTGGGCAGGGTCGACGGCCAGCCGATGCAGGTCGAGCAGGTCGCCGTCGCGCTTCCAGGAGACGAAGCCCGCGAGGCGGCGGTCGACGAATGCGCCGAGGAAGGTCTCGCCGCAGCGCTGCAGCCCCTCCAGCGTCTCGTGCAGGGGTGGGATCCGGTCGTCGCCGGCGAGGTCGGCCTCGATCCGGTACGCGCGCCGCTGCAGCTCGAGGGCCTCGGCTGCGAGCGCCGGGTCGGCGAGGTCGAGGGCCCGGAGCTCCACCGGCCGACTTTAGTGCTCCGCCCCGGCGGCGGTAGCCTTGGCCCATGGCCGTCCTCATCGCCTCGAACCTGCGCAAGGAGATCGCCGGGGCGCCGCTGTTCGACGGCGTCTCGTTCAAGCTCGAGCGGCGTGACCGGGTCGCGCTCGCCGGGCCGAACGGCGCCGGCAAGACGACGCTGCTGCGTTGCCTGACGGGCGAGACGGGGCTCCAGGGCGGCGAGCTCGTGCTCGAGAAGGGGGCGCGCGTGGCGCTCCACGACCAGCGCCCACCGCGGGAGCGAGAGCGGACGCTGCGCGACTACGCGCTGTCGGGGGCCGCCGGCCGGGTGGCGGAGGAGGAGCTTCGCCGGCTCGAGGAGGCGATGGCCGGAGGAGACCACGGCCGCGAGACCCTCCGCGCGTACTCGCATGCCCAGGCACGGCTCGACCATGCCGGGGGGTACGCCTGGCGCGAGCGCGTCGAGAGCGTGCTCCGCGGCCTCGGCTTCGGCGACGGGCACCACGAGCGGCCGCTCTCGACGTTCTCGGGCGGCGAGCTGACCCGGGCTGCGCTCGCGCGGGCGTTCGCGGGCGATCCGGACCTGTTGCTCCTCGACGAGCCGACGAACCACCTGGACATGGAGAGCCTCGAGTGGCTCGAGGGGGAGCTGCAGGCGATCGATGCCGGCGTGATCCTGGTCGGGCACGACCGCTGGTTCCTCGAGGCGACCACGACGGCGGTGCTCGAGCTCGACCGCGGCCGCTCGACGTTCTTCCCCGGCCCGTGGCACGTGTGGCGGGAGGAGAGGGCCGCGAGAGCCGCGGCGCTGGCGAAGACCGCCGAGCGGCAGGCGGACGATGTCGCCCGCCTGGAGCGGTTCGTTGCCCGCTTCCGCTACGGGACGAAGTCCCGCCAGGCCCAGTCGAAGCTGAAGCAGATCGAGCGGATCAAGCGCGACTCGGTCGAAGTTCCGCGGGAGAGGCGCCGTACGCTCGGGTTCGAGTTCCTGAAGCCGGCCAGGAGCGGCCGCACGGTCGCGGAGGTGGAGGGCCTCGAGCTTGCCGCCGGGGAGAAGCACCTCCTCTCCGACGTCAGCTTCGGGCTCGAACGCGGCGAGCACGTCGGGCTCGTCGGGCCGAACGGGGCCGGGAAGACCACCTTGCTCGAGGCGCTGCTCGGCCAGGCCCGCCCGCTCGCCGGGTCGGCGCGTGTCGGGTACGGCGTCGAGGTCGCGTACTTCTCACAGCACGAGCAGAGCCGGGCGGCCGCGCCGGTCCACCACCAGAACGCGAGCGTGCTCCAGTACGCGCAGGCGGCGACCGGCATGCAGCGCCCCGAGGCGCAGGCGCTGCTCGGGAAGTTCCTCTTCTCGGGCTGGGATGCCCACGAGAAGCCGGTCGTGGCTCTGTCGGGCGGCGAGCAGCGCCGGCTCGACCTCGCGGTGCTCGTTGCGTCCGGCGCCAACTTCCTCGTCCTCGACGAGCCCACGAACCATCTCGACCTCGAGAGCCGCGAGGCGCTCGAGGACGCGCTCGAGGCGTTCCCCGGGACGCTCCTGCTCGTCTCCCACGACCGGGCGCTGCTCGACGCGGTCGCGACGCGGATCCTCTCGATCGAGGACGGCACCGTCCGGTCCCACAACGGGGGTTGGGCGGACTTCCTGCGCGCACGCGAGGAGAGGGATGCCCCTGCCCCGCCACCGGCGGAGCCCGCCGAGAAGCGGGCAAAGCCCGCGCGGGCGAGGCCGCCGGCAGGCCCGACCGAGCTCGAGCGCGTCGAGGCCGCCGTCGCCGACTGCGAGCGGCGGATCGCCGAGCTCGAGCAGGCGCTCGCAGAGGACTGGGCGAACGTCGACACGATCGCCGCTCACCGGCGTGCGCGTGACGAGCTCCAGGAGCTGCTCGCGCGCTGGGAGGCGCTCTTCGACGCCGAGCAGACGGCGGCCGGGCCGGCCTAGCGGGAGGGCGGGGAGCGCCCGAGAAGGCGTGCCGCACACGTCCCCCGGCTCGCTCCCCGCACATCGCACGGTAGTCGAGATCACCCCTCCGGGCATGCGAGCGATGCGGATCACTCGGACGGGGGATCGCTGTCCTGGCGCCGCGGGCGATGGCGTCCCTGGGCCGCTGGCGCCCGGCGCGCCGCACTCGTGAGATAGGGTCGCCGGAGCGAGCCATCGAACGACTGGGAGGGGACATGACCGACCGCGAGGAGATTCGCGTCCCGGAGCTCGGGGAGCCGATCAGCCACTACACCGACGCCGTGCGCGTCGGCGACCTGTTGTTCGTCTCCGGGTGCGTGCCGACGGACGGCGCCGGCAACGTCGTCGGCGGTGACGACGTCGCGGCCCAGGCCCGGCAGGTGTTCGAGAACATCGGTGCGATCCTCGCGGCGGCCGGCGCCTCCTACGCCGACGTCGCGCGCGTGACGGTGTACCTCACGGACGTCGACGACCGGGCGAAGATCAACTCGGTCAGGCAGGAGTTCTTCGGGGCGACGAGGCCGGCGAGCACGCTGATCGAGGTCAGCCGTCTCGCGATACCCGAGATCAAGATCGAGATCGAGGCGATCGCTCGCGTCCCGCGCTGAGCGCGGCTCTGCTATCCGTTTCCGCATGAACCGCTTCACCGACGACCTGTGGGACTCGATCGACGACACGTGGCGGGCGATCCTCGAGCACCCGTTCATGAACGGGCTGACGGACGGCACCCTCGGGCGGGACGCGTTCCGCTTCTACATCGTCCAGGATGCGCTGTACCTCGTCGACTACGCGCGTGCGCTCGCGCTCTGCGCGGCCCGCGCGAAGGACACGGACGGCATCCTGCTCTTCTCCAAGAACGCCGCCGGCGCGATCGAGGTCGAGCGCGCGATGCACGAGGCGTTCTTCGGTGAGTTCGGGATCTCGGCCGAGGACGTCCGTTCCACGCCGATGGCGCCAACGAACCGTGCGTACTGCAGCTACCTGCTCGCCTCATGCTACGGCGGCTCCTTCGCCGAGGGGCTCGGCGCAATCCTGCCGTGTTTCTGGATCTACCGCGAGGTCGGACGAACGCTCCTTGCGAAGGGCTCGCCGGACACGCTGTTTCGGCGCTGGATCGGCACCTACGGCGGCGAGGAGTACGGTGACGCCGTCGAGGACGTGCTCCGCATGACCGACCGCGTCGCCGCCGGAATCGGGGCGGAGGAGCGCGCGCGGATGGCCGAGCACTTCGCGCAGACGAGCCGCTACGAGTGGATGTTCTGGGACATGGGCTACCGCATGGAGGCCTGGCCCATCTAGAGGCTTGATGTGAAATGACCGCACGCCTGGATGCGGGCCTGCACGCGGCGGATCGCGGCGCCTCGACCGGTACCAAGGCCACCAGCCTTGCCACCGGTCGAGTCAGCCGCGCTGCTTGGTGCAGGCGACACCCCAGGCGCACGCCCATTTCACATCAAGCCTCTATGCAAGGCGCGCGACAGCGCGCCGCGCAGCGGACGCGCCGGAGGGCCGCACGGTCTACCGCGCGAGCGCGCAGCCGCGCCGCGTAGGAGCGGCCCGGAGGGCCGCGTTCACGGGTTTGCGCCGGAGGTGCCAGGCCGCGAAGTGCCGCGGCCCGGAGCGCCGCACGCCCTACCCCGCGAGCTGCAGGCCGAGGAGGGAGAGCGCGTCGCGGTGGACGATCCCCTCGACCAGGTCCTCGGGCACGGGGAAGCGGTCACCGCGCGTCTGGGCGGCGACGTCGCGCAGCCCGTCGATCGCCCGGGCGGTCGTGAGCCACGGGAAGTCCGAGCCGAGCAGGAGCTTCCCGTCGACGGCGTACTCGTGGGCGAGCCGGAGCGTGTGCGCGAGCTGGAACGGCCGGTAGTGGAGCGCGGAGACGTCCGCGAACACGTGGGGGTGCTTGCGGCAGACGACCAGGGCCTCGACCTCCCACGGATGCGCGACGTGCGCGATCACGATCCGCAGCCGCGGGAACATCCGCGCGAGCTCGTCGACGTGGATCGGACGGGCGTACTCGAGCGGCGCCGACGGGTGGGGTGTCGTGCCGAGATGGAACGTGACCGGCATGCCGAGCTCCTGCGCGCGCTCGAGGACGGGGAACCCGCGCTCGTCGAGCGGATGCCAGCCCTGGTAGGTCGCCGGGAGCTTCAGGCCCCGCAGTCCGATCAGGTACGCGCGGTCGAGCACCGCCACGGCCGCTGGCTCGGTCGGGTCGAGGCTCGCGTAGCCGACGAGCCGGCGAGGGTCGGAGCGAACGTATTCCGCGACGAGCTCGTTCGGGACCGTGACCCCGATGCGCGGCGCATGGAAGGCGAAGACACAGACGGCGTCCGCGGCGGCCGTGCCCGCGGCATGCGCGCCCGGGTCGGCGGTGAGGTCGGGCAACGCTCCGCCGGGACCGCGAACCTCGTCGGTGAACGGGGGGCCGAGGTGCTCCGGTAGCCAGAGGTGGGTGTGACAGTCGACGATCATGCGAGCGCCTCGGTGCCCGCGCGCCCGATGCCCGCGATCGGGGCGACGGCTGCCGCGCCGTCGCCGGAGTCACGCTCGGGAGGCGTCGGCCGGCCCATGCGCGCGAAAACTAGCGCGGGCAGGAGCGCGCTGCCGGATGCAGAAGGGTGGTCGGGCGACCAGCCACGGATGAGCGACGAGCGGTACCCAGACGAGGAGACGAGCCCCTACCCGCGCCCGCCGGCCGGCGGCCCGCCCGCGGGCGGGGGAGCCGTGCCGCCCCAGGGAGCGGGCTACCCGGGCCAGCCGCCGCAACCACCGCCGCAATCGTACGCGCGCAGAGGCGCGTCCGGCCAGCCTCCTCCGGAGCCACGGCGCGGCGGGCAGGGCTGGATGGTCGCGTTCCTCGCGCTCCTGCTCCTGGTCGTCGCGGCCATCCTCGTCTGGCTGTTCGCGTTCCGGGACGGGGGCGAGGCCGACTCGACCGCGGGCACGACGCTCACCCTCTCCCCGACGGTCGTCGACTTCGGCGACCAGCAGCTCGGGAAGCGGAGCGCCGTCCAGCCGCTGACGCTCACGAACGATTCCGACCAGCCGATCGAGCTGCTCGCGATCGAGCTGGCCGGAGACCACCCGGACGACTTCCAGCTGACCGACGGGACGACCTGCCTGACGAACGTCTCGATCGCCGCCGGCGATGCCTGCGAGATCGGGGTTCGCTTCAAGCCCAAGAAGCGAGACGACCGGGCCGCCGTGCTCGTCGTCACGACTGGTACGGGCGAGCTGCGGGTCGACCTGCACGGAACCGGGGTCGGGGACGCCTTCGTCCAGCTCGAGCAGACGAAGCTCGACTTCGGCAGCGTCACGCTCGGCAGCGTGCGGACGGTGAAGACGACGCTGACGAACATCGGAAATGCCCCGCTCACGATCGAGCGGCTGTCGATCGACGGCAGCAGCGCCTACAAGGTCGGCTCGGGGTCGACCTGCAAGAAGGACACCAAGGTCAAGGTCGGTGCGAGCTGCGTGATTGCGGTCGCCTTCCGGCCCACGGAGACGGGGAAGGCGAATGCGACGTTGACGATCGCAGGCGATGCGAAGGACAGCCCGAGCGAGATCGCGCTCCGCGGCCAGGGGAAGGGAGAGGCGTCGCTCGTCGCGACGCCCGTCTCGATCGACTTCGGGGAGGTCGTGATCGGGGACGAGAGCGAGCCGCAGACCGTGACCATCGGGAACGAGGGCACCGGCTCGACGATGCTGTCCGGGATGGCCGTCACGGGCGAGGACATCGGCATGTTCGAGGTCGCCGGCGGGACATGCGCCGACGGCGCCCAGCTCGATCCCGGCGAGTCGTGCGAGGTCGACGTGATCTACGTCCCGACCGACGAGGCCGAGCACGCGGCGGTGCTCGTTGTCAGCGGGGTCGAGGTCCCGCTCTCCGGCGCCGGCATCCCCGCCGGATAGCGGGCCGGTCTACCGCCCCTCGAACCGGGGGTCGCGCTTCTCGACGAACGCGTCGACGCCCTCGGCGAAGTCGTGGGTCGAGCGGAGCATGCCGTACGCGAGCCCCTCGAGCTCGAGGCCGACGTGCAGCGGCGCGTCCACGGCGAGGTTGAGGACGCGCTTGGCGACCGTCAGGGCGAGGGGCGAGAGCGGCTCGAGGTCGGCGATGACGCGGTCGACCGCCGTGTCGAGCTCGGCGGAGGGGACGACCTCGGAGACGAGGCCCCACGCGAGCGCATCCGCGGCCGAGATCCGCTTGCGGCGCATGATGACGTCCTTCGCGCGCGAGAGGCCGAGCAGCGCGACCATCCGCTGCGTGCCTCCGGAGCCCGGGATCATCCCCAGCCCGATCTCGGGGAGCCCGAGCTCTGCGTCGTCCGCGCAGACCCGGAAGTCGCAGGTCAGCGCGAGCTCGAGCCCGACGCCGAGACAGAAGCCGCGGATCTTCGCGATCACCGGTTTCGGGCAACGCTCGGCGGCGGCGACGTTCCATGCGAGCCGCGACAGGTGCTCCGGCTCGCGCTCCATGAATCCGGCGATGTCGCCGCCGGCAGTGAACGCCTTGTCGCCAGCGCCCTGGATGACGACGAAGCGTACGCCGGTGTCGGCGCCGAGCTCCGCGAAGACCTCGGCGATCTGGTCGCGGGCCGGCATCGAGACGCGGTTCATCTTCGCGGGGACGTCGAGGGTGATCGTCGCGATGCCGCGCTCCGCGTCGCGGTCGACGTGGAAGCCGTCGTAGCCCGTCACGAGCTGTCTCCTTCCCTGAGCCTGCGTCGGAGGATCTTGCCTGACGGGCTCTTCGGGAGCGCGTCGACGAAGCGGTACTCGCGCGGCCGCCTGTACCTGGCGAGCTCGGTGTAGGAGAGACAGAACGCGTCGAGCCCCTCCGCCGTCGTCCCCGGCTCCGCGACCACGCAGGCGACGACGCGCTGGCCCCACCGTTCGTCGGACACTCCAATGACCGCGACCTCCCGCACGTCGGGATGGCGGGCGAGCGCGTCCTCGACCTCGAGGGGATGGATGTTCTCGCCGCCCGAGATGATCATGTCGTCCACGCGCCCGACGATCCAGAGGTCGCCGTCCGCATCGAGCCTGCCGAGATCGCCGGTTGCGTACCAGCCGTCGCGGAGCGACCTCTCGTCGGCGTCGGGACGATTCCAGTAGCCCTCGAACGCCTCGTCGGACGAGAGGTGGCAGAGGATCTGACCCTCCTCGCCCGGGCCGACGATGTCCTCGGGCCCGGCCGCCGCGTCGGGCGTGACGAGCCGCAAGCGCGCGTTCAGGGCCGGACGGCCCGCGCAGCCGGGCTTGGCAACCTGGTCTCGGTGGATCGAGAACGTGTAGATCTCCGTGGAGCCGTAGTGATTGAGGAACAGGCGGGGGCGGAGGACGTCGGCACATCGCTCCACGAGCGCCGAGGTCATTGCCGACCCTGCGTACCCGACGGATTCGACCGACGAGAGGTCGCGCGCTCCCACCGCCGGATGGTGAACCAGGTCGTGGAACAGCGTCGGCGCCAGATAGAGCGAGCTGATCCGCTCGCGTTCGACGAGCTCGAGGGCGCGTCCGGGATCCCAGTCGGGCTGGCACACGTAGCAGCCGCCGACGAGCGACATCGCGAGCAGCGAGTGAACGCCCATCGTGTGGTAGAGCGGCATCACGCCGAGCGTCCGGTCGCCCCCGCGGTAGCCGTGGTGGAGGACCTGCGACAGGGCACCGGCCCGCTCGGCCCGGTGTGAGCGCGGAACGCCCTTCGGTCGTCCGGTCGTGCCGGAGGTGTACAGCATGATCGCCGGGGCGCGCTCGTCGAGGTCGAGCGCCCCGGGGTGCTCGGGGTTCTCGAGCAGGTCGCCCAGATCGACGTCGGCAGGGAAGCAGGTCCTCGCCCCCGAGTCGTCGACGCAGTACTCGACCTCCTCGGTCGAGATCCGGTGGGAGAGCGGCACGAACACCGCACCGAGCCACTGACACCCCCACAGCAGCAGCGCGGTCTCGGCGCGGTTGCGTGCGATCGCGGCGACGCGGTCGCCCCGTGCGATCCCGAGCCGGACGAGCCCGGTTGCGAGGCGCGCGGACACGGAGCGAAGCTCCTCGTACGGGATTCGCCGGTCGCGGTCGATGATCGCCTCCGCCCCGGGGGTCCGCTCCGTAGCGCCGAGCAGGGACACGGCGAGGTTCACGGAGGCCCTCCCGGCGCGGCCCGGAGGATCGCCTGCACGATCGACTCGTACCCGGTGCAGCGGCAGAGATGGCCCGAGAGCAGATCGACGACCTCGTCCCGGGTCGGTCGCGGAGTCTGCGCCAAGAAGTGCGTCGCCGCCATGAGGATCCCCGGCGTGCAGAAGCCGCACTGCAGCCCGTGGCACTCTCTGAATGCCCGCTGCAGCGGGTTGAGCTCTCCCGCCTGCGCGAGGCCCTCGACCGTCGTCAGCTGGCGACCGTCCACCTGGACTGCGAACAGCAGGCACGAGCGCGCCGCGACCCCGTCGAGCAGCACCGTGCAGGCCCCGCAGACGCCGTGCTCGCAGCCGACATGGGTGCCGGTCAGGCCGATCGTGTGCCGCAGGAAGTCGGACAGGAGCAGGCGGGGCTCGGCGACCGGCGCCCGGTAGAGCCGCCCGTTCACGGTCACCTCGATCTCGTGCCTCGGGACTGGCTCGAAGCGCCGCGCCGGGCCCAGGGTCATCGGGCTTCCCCCGTCGCGTTCCTCATCAGGCTTCCCCCGTCGCGTTCGCGTAGGCGCGCAGGAGTGCGCGCGCGACGAGCGCCCCGGCCAGGTGGCGCTGGTAGCCGGCCGAGGCGTGGAGCGTGTCGGCCGCGTCCACGAGCAAGCGTGCGACCTCCCCGGCCTCGCGGGCGAGCGGCGGGTCGATCGTGCTCCCGTCGATCCGGGCACCGAGGTCCGGGAGGAGCCGTGGCCGGTCGCCGACGGCTCCGACGGCGATCCGCGTATCGGCCGCGCGCCCGTCCTCGACCCGTAGCGCGACGGCGACCATCCCGAGCGCATAGTCGCCCGCCCGCTGCGCGAACTCCTCGAACGCGTAGCCGCAGGTCGGTCGAGCCGCCGGCCAGAGGGTCTCGACGACGAAGTCCGTCGGCTCGAGCGCCGTCGTGAAATGGCCGACGAAGAAGTTCTCGGCGGGGATCGTGCGGAAGCCGCCGGCTGCCGAGTGGACGACGACCCGGCCCGCGAGGGCCGTGAGCACGAGCGGAAGCTCGCCGCGAGCGTCGGCGTGGACGATCGAGCCGGCGACCGTGCCACGCGTGCGGGTCGCGAAGTGGCCGATGTACGGGACGCACTCGGCGGCGAGCGGGAGCCGCTCCCGGACGAGCGGCGACGCGCCGAACGCGGCCTGGCGGACGAGCGCTCCGACGCGAATGCGCTCGTTGACCTCGGTGATCTCGTCCGCGCCGCGGAGGCCGTTGATGTCGACGAGCATCGTCGGGCGAGCGAACCGCATGTTCAGCAGCGGGACGAGGCTCTGCCCGCCCGCGATGACCTTCGCCTCGTCCCCGTGCTCCCCGAGGACGGCGAGCACGTGCTCGGACGACTCCGCGCGCACGTAGGCGAAGGCGGCGGGCTTCATCGGGCCCCCTCGAGCAGCTCCCAGATCCGGGGCGGCGTGAGCGGAAGCTCGATGTCGTCCCGGCCGAGCGCGTCCGCGACCGCGTTCGCGATCGCCGCCGGCGCGCTCATCGTGTTGCCCTCGCCGAGGCCCTTCGCGCCGAGCGCCGTGAACGGCGACGGGGTCTCGCGGTGCGCGGTCCGCAGCGGTGGAATCTCCGGAGCGGTCGGGCACAGGTAGTCCATGAAGCTCGCGGTGAGCAGGTTGCCGTCGCCGTCGTGCACGACCCGCTCGAAGAGCGCCGGAGCGATCCCGTGGGCGAAGCCGCCCCGCACCTGCCCGTCGGCGATCAGCGGGTTGAGCAGCCGCCCTGCGTCGTGGACGGTGACGTAGTCGACGACCTCGACGCGCCCGGTCACCCGGTCGATCTCGACCGCGCACACGTCGACGATGAATCCGTGGGCGGCCGACGACGCGACCCGGTCGCCGGCGTCCGGCGGCTCGAGGTTCGGTACCGAGGAGAACGCGGTCGTCGCGAGGCCGGCTTCGGTGCCCTCGGGCAGGGACTCGGGGTTCCAGTGCGCGACCCCGGCGAGGCGTCGCAGCGAGAACGAGCGATCGGGGTTGCCGCGCACCATCGCCTGGCGCTCGCGCAGCTCGACGTCGTCCGGGGAGCACTCGAGCACGCCCGCCGCGATCGCCCGGAGCTTTCGCGGCGATCGTCTCCGCGGCTCGCTGGACGGCGCCGGCGACCACGCCGGAGAACCGGGAGCTGTACGCACCGGAGGCGACGGTCCAGGCGCTCGTCGAGGTGTCGACGTCCGTCAGCACGTCGACGTCGCCCGGCTCCACGCCGAGCGCGTCCGCGACGATCTGCGCGCACACCGTCCGGTGGCCCTGCCCCTGCGCGGTCGACGCGACCCTGAGGACGATCCCCCCGTGCGGGCCGACCTGGAGCTGTGCCCCCTCTGCGTTGCCGGACTTCGGGAGGCTCCGCTCCCGTTCCTCGGCGGTCTCGACGAGCGTGATGTATCCCATGTTCGAGATCGACGGCTCGACGACGCACGCGAGCCCGACCCCGACGAGCCGGCCCTCGGCCCGCGCCGCATCCCGTTCGGCGATCCGCTCCTCGTACCGCGCGAGGGCGAGCGCGTCGTCGAGGCAGCCCGCGTAGTCGCCGGAGTCGTACAGCCCTCCCGACGGCGTCCGGTACGGAAACGCGTCGGCCGCGATCAGGTTGCGCCGCGCGAGCGCGACCTGGTCGAGGCCGAGCCGACCCGCGGCGATCGCCATCACGCGCTCGAGTGGGAGGTAGAGCTGCGGGCCGCCGAAGCCACGGTTCAGCCCCGTCGGGCAGCGGTTTGTCAGCACGACGCGGTTCCGGACGGCCACGTGCTGCACGCGGTAGGCGCCGGAGAGCGAGCCGTGCATCCGGTACAGGGTCGCCGGCTCGGGGGCACGGACGTAGGCGCCGACGTCCTCGATCGCGTCCCAGCGAAGCGCCAGCAGCTCGCCGTCGGCGGCGAAGGCCGCCTCGAGATCGGTCACCCGCGCGGTCGACGTCGAGCTGGCCGCGAGATGCTCGAGCCGGTCCTCGATCCATCTGACCGGCACGCCGAGCTTCCTCGACGCGAGGCCGAGCAGGACGACGTACGTGTAGACGGCCGCCTTGACGCCGTAGCTGCCACCCGAGTCCGGCGGCGTGATCAGCCGCAGCCGCGAACCGGTCAGCCCGAGGGCGGCCGCGGCGACCGAGTGGAGGGAGAACGGGCCCTGGAAGTTCGCCCAGGCCGTGAGCGATCCGGTCGCCGCGTCCCACTCCGCGATCACGCCGTAGCACTCGACCGGGGTGGCGCTCCAGCGCGGGAACGAGAAGCGCTCCCGCACGACCAGGTGAGCATCGGCGAACGCCGCGGCCGGCTCGCCGTAGGCGAACGAGCGATCCGAGGCGACGAGCCCGGCCGTCGCGGCGGCCGCCAGCGGGTCGAGCACCGGCTCGAGCGGCTCGTAGTCGACCTTGATCAGCTCGAGCGCGTCCTCGGCGACGTAGCGGTCGCACGCGACCACGACCGCGACCGGCTCCCCGGCATAGCGGGCGGTCTCGACCGCTGCGGCGTGGTAGGGGATCGGACTCTCTACCCCGGCCGGGAACGGGCGGGAGAGCGCCGCGACGTCGGCGCCGGTCAGGATCCCGACGACTCCGGGGTGCGCGAGCGCCGCCGCGACATCGACGCGCGTGATCCGTGCATGAGCGAAGGGAGACCGGAGGATCGCGGCGTGCGCCGTATTCGCGACGGGGTCGAGATCGTCGATGAACCGGCCGCCTCCCCGGAGGAGCACGTCGTCCTCGAGCCGGGGGAGAGGCTGCCCGACCCAGGTCGTGCGAGGTGCCGCGCCCACGCCGCTGAGCCTACAAGCTCCCCGGCGCGGCACGAGCGCCGAGCGGGCGCCCGCCTTCCGCGGGGCCGGGTGTCCACCGGAGGGACTGGGGTACGCTTCGCGCCGTGACGACGGAGCCCGAGCCCGGCGGCCTGCAGCGGTCGGAGGAGCTGCGTGCGATCACCGGGCGATTCTGGGCGGCGACGAAGGGCGGCGACGTCGACGCAGTGATCGCCCGGAAATCGCGGCTGCCCGGCCTCACCCTCCTCGGGCCGGATTCCGGCGAGTTCATCGACGACGCGGGCGACTTGGAACGTTACGTCAGGCGCCTGTACGAGGACGACCCCGCCTGGGGCTCGACGCTCGGCGTACCCGAGGTCGACGCCTGGGTCGAGGGCAACGTCGGCTGGTCGATCTCGCGCATACCCGTCGAGCTGGCCGACATCGTTCACCAGCTGCGGGCGACCTTCGTGTTCCATCTCGAGCAGGGCGATTGGCGAATCGTCCACGAGCACTGGTCGTTCGAGGCTCCGGAGGTGACGCAGGAGGCGTGGGGACAGAACTACGCCCGCACGATGGAGCTGTTGTCGCAGGCCGCCGCGCTGGAGCGGCCCGATGTCAGCGCATGGACGTCGGACGAGGGCACGGTGACGCTCGTGTTCACGGACATCGAGGGCTCGACCGCACTGAACGCGTCATTCGGCGACCGCGTCTGGCTCCAGGTGCTCCACGCGCACAACCAGGTCGTCACCCGCGCGGTGGCCGAGCACGGAGGGACCGTCGTGAAGGGGCTCGGAGACGGCTTCATGCTCGCGTTCCCCTCCGCGCGGCGGGCACTCGCCTGCGCCGAGGCCGTGAGTCGCGGGATCGACGAGACGTTCGACGATCCGGGATCGCCGATCCGCGTGCGAATCGGCGTGCACGTCGGCGAGGTGGCCAGCGAGGCCGACGACTTCTTCGGGAATGCGGTGAGCTACGCGGCGCGGGTGGCCGCCGCCGCGAGCGGAGGCGAGATCCTCGTCTCGAGCCTCGTGCACGACCTCGTCGAGCCGACCGGGGAGTTCGCGTTCGACCCGCCGCGGGACGTCGAGGGCAAGGGTATCGACGGCCCGATGCGCGTCTACCCGCTGGCGTCCGCGTAGCGCCCGGGCGCGCCGGCTCTCCGCGGCCCGCGATAATCCGGCCATGTCCGGCCTGCGCAGCGAGCTAGAGGCGCTCCTCGACGAGGTCCGTCGCGGCCAGATCGACTCGTCGGCAGCGCTCGAGCGCCTCGCCGAGCTTCCCTACCGGGACCTCGGCTTCGCCCGGGTCGACGTCCATCGGGAGCTGCGCCAGGGCGCGCCGGAGGCGGTGCTCGCCGAGGGCAAGACCCCCGAGCAGGTGGCAGCGATCGTCCGGGCGCTCCTCGACGGGGGAGCGGGGACCGTCCTCGTCACGCGCGCCGGCGAGGAGGCCCGGGCGGCCGTGCGCGCGGCCGCCCCTGAGGCGCAGGAGGACGTCCGCGCCCGGGCGATCTGGGTCGCCCGCGCGCTGCCGGAGGTGAGCGGTGTCGTCGTCATGGTCTCGGCGGGCACCTCCGACGGCCCCGTGCTCCACGAGGCCCGGATCCGCGCCGAGCTGCTCGGCGTCGAGGTGGTCGTCCACGAGGACGTCGGCGTCGCCGGCATCCATCGGCTCGCCGCCGTGCTGCCGGACCTGGCGCGAGCCGATTGCGTCGTCGTCTGCGCTGGCATGGACGGGGCGCTCGCGAGCGTCGTCGGCGGGCTCGTTGCATGCCCGGTGATCGGCCTGCCGACGAGCGTCGGCTACGGCTCCGCGCGTGGCGGAGAGACCGCGCTGCGCGCGATGCTCTGCTCGTGCGCGGCCGGCCTCGCCGTGGTCGACATCGACGACGGCTTCGGCGCCGGCACGATCGCTGCCAGGATCGCGCGGGCCGCCGGCGGCGCCCGATGAGCCGCCTGCTGTACCTCGATTGCATCGGCGGGCTCGCCGGAGACATGCTCCTCGCCGCTCTGCTCGATGCGGGCGCGCCGCACGAGGCGCTCGAACGGGTGCCGGCCCTGCTCGAGATCGGCCCGGTCGAGATCCGCGTGTCCCGCGTCCTGCGGCACGGGATCGCCGCTGCAAAGGTCGAGGTCGTGCCGCCGCCACAGCCCCCGCACCGGACGTGGCGCGAGCTTCGAGAGCGGATCGAGCAGGCGGCGCTGCCACCGTGTGCGAAGGAGCGTGCCCTGGCCACGCTGGCAGCGCTCGCCGCCGCGGAGGCGCAGGTGCACGGCTCCCCGGTCGAGGATGTCCAATTCCACGAGCTCGGCGGTGTCGACACGCTCGTCGACGTCTGTGGCGCGGCCCTTCTCGTCGAGGCGCTCGAGATCGACCGGATCGCCTGCTCGCCGCTCCCGCTCGCCCGCGGCTTCACGCAGTCCGCGCACGGCACGCTTCCGCTGCCTGCGCCGGCGACGGTGGAGCTGCTGCGCGGTGCCCAGGTTCGCGGTGTCCGAGGCCAGGAGGAACTCGTCACGCCAACTGGGGCGGCGCTCGCGGTGACCCTGTCCGACGAGTTCGGCGAGGTCCCGCCGCTCAGGCTCGAGCGGGTCGGGTACGGGGCCGGCACGTCCGACTTCCCGGATCGCCCGAATCTCGTCCGCGTGCTGCTCGGCGAGGCCGAGCCCGTGCCGGCGAAGGAGGTCGTCCTGCTCGAGACGAACCTCGACGACCTCAACCCGGAGCTGATCCCGGATGCGGCCGAGCGCTGCTTCGCCGCCGGGGCGCTGGACGTCTGGGTGACGCCGGTGCAGATGAAGAAGGGCCGGCCCGGCGTGGTCTTGTCGGCGCTCGCCCGCCCCGCGGGCGAGCGCGCGGTCGCGACGGCGATCCTCGAGGAGACGAGCGCGCTCGGCGTCCGCGTCTCCCGCCTTCGGCGATACGAGCTCGACCGCGAGGAGCGGAGCGTCGAGGTGGGGGGCGGCGTCGTGCGGGTGAAGGTGGGGCTGCTCGACGGCCGGATCGTGAACGTCGCCCCCGAGCACGAGGACTGCGTCTCGCTCGCGAAGCGGACGGGCCGACCGGTGAAGGCAGTCTGGGCCGAGGCGCTCGCGATGTCCCTGTAGGGGCCGGAGATGTGACCGCCGCCCCGGCGGGCGGCTCCGGGGCGGGGCTGTGACCGCCGGGCTCCGCCCGGCTCCTACGCGGGTCGCGGCCGGCCGAGCCGGCCGCTCAGCCGCGGGGGCCCTCGGCCGCCGGCCCCTAGAATCGAGGCATGGACCGGCTCGCCGAGCTCGAATCGCGGATCGCGCGCCTTGGCAGCGCGATCGTCGCGTTCTCGGGCGGGGTGGACTCGTCGCTCGTCGCGGCGCTCGCGGCACGCGCCCTCGGCTCCCGCGCCCTTGCAGTGACGGCCGTGAGCCCGGCGCTCGCGACGGGGGAGCTCGACGCGGCGGGGGCCGTGGCCCGCGCGATCGGGATCGAGCACGAGACGATCACGACCGCCGAGCTGGAGCGCGAGGGTTACCGCCGCAACGACCGCGACCGCTGCTACCACTGCAAGACGGAGCTGTACTCGCTCCTCGCCACCCTCGCGGAGCGGCGAGGGATGGCGGCCGTGCTCTCAGGCGCGAACGCGGACGATCTCGGCGACTGGCGGCCGGGCCTCCGTGCCGCGGCCGAGCACGGCGTCGTCCACCCGCTGCTCGAGGCCGGGGTGAACAAGGCCGAGGTTCGCGAGCTCGCGCGGGCGCTCGACGTTCCGAGCGCGGAGAAGCCGGCCTCGCCGTGCCTGGCCTCACGGCTGCCCTACGGCACGCCGGTCGAGCCCGAGACGCTCGCCCGGGTAGACCGTGCCGAGCTGGCGCTCCGGCGGCTCGGCTACCGCGTGGTGCGGGTCCGCCACTTCGGCGAGCTCGGGCGCGTCCAGCTCGCGATGGACGAGCTCCCGCGGGCCCAGACCGCCGAAGGGCGAACAGCCGTCGAGGCTGCCGTGCAATCGGCCGGGTACGGGCGCGTCGAGATCGATCCGGAGCCGTTCCGCTCCGGGTCGCTGAACGCCGTCTTCGTCGGCCGCCTCGGCGGCTGACGGCCTGGCTTGGCCGGGCCGGACCCGCCGATCGCCGGCCCGAAGGGCCGGGCATTGCGCCTAGAGATACGGGGCGAGGACCGCAGCGAGCTCCTCGAGGTGGGCGATCGTCGTCGCGCCGTTCGCCTCGAGCGGTAGGCCATGCGTCACGAGCACTGCGAGCGCGACGCCGGCGGCTGCGCCGCCCATGATGTCGGCTTCGGGCGAGTCCCCGACCATCGCGACCTCCGAGGGGTCGCACCCGATCATCGCCGCCGCGAGCAGGAACGCCTCGGCGGCCGGCTTGGCGACGCCGATCTCCTCCGAGATGGCGACCGCGTCGAGCTCGGGCTCGATCCCGGTCAGCTCGATCTTTCGCCGCTGGAGCTCCGACGGCCCGTTCGTGAGCAACCCGACGGCGAGGCCCAGCGACCGGAGCGCGCGCAGGGTCTCGACCGCGTCGTCGAACAGGCGCAGCTCCTCGAGGCCGCGGCTCTTCGCGGCCCGGTAGCTCTCGAACAGCTCCTCGTCGACCTCCCGCCACGGCGCGATTGCCTCCGAGAGCCGGCGGCGCCGGTACTCGGCGAAGTCGATCCGTCCTGACAGGTACTCCGTCCAGTGGCGCTCGAACAGCGTGTGATAGCGCTCGTGGAGCTCTCCGTGGTCGATCTCTGGCACGTGCCGCTCGATCACCGCGGCGACGTCGGGCCAGGCCGCGCGCTCGGCAGCCACCGTGTCGGCCAGCGTGCCGTCGAAGTCGAAGAGAACTCCCCGCAGCGTCACGAATCCATCGTCGAGCCGGAAGCCCGCGGCTCCGTCAGCGTCGGCGCCACGCCAGCGAGCCGAGGGTCGCGAACGGGGTCGTGACGTCGGCGGCGCTCCCACCCGACGCGCGCGCGACGCGCACGACACGCCTTTCCGAGAGATATGCGAGCTCGGCGCCGTCGGGCGACCAGACGAACGGCGAGGCAACGCGCCGGGCGACCAGCGTGGCGGTGCCGCCTGCGAGCGGTGCGACGTACCCGTCGTCCTGCCCGGCGACGAACGCGATGCGCGTGCCGTCCGGCGAGAGCACGGGCCACCAGCCCGTCGCGAGGGTCTGCAGGTTGCTTCCGGTCCGGGTGATGCTGAGAACACGCTGCATCCCGCCGCGGCGCGCAGAGAAGAGGATGCGCCTGCCGTCGTCCGTCCAGACCGGCCGGTAGAGCGGGGCGAACTTGCCGCCGTCGGCGGGCGCCAGGCGCGTGAAGCCCTGGCCGCTCGCGGCGACGAGGTTCAGATCCTGGATCCCCGACGCCTCCTCGACGAACGCGATGCTCTTGCCGTTGGGCGACCATGCGGGGCTCTCGACGCTGGCGCCGGCGAACCGCAGCAGGACCTGCCGGTCGTTGCCGTTCGGCCGGATCTTGCCGAGCCGAGACGCGCACGGGCGGTTTGCGCACGCGTCGACGACGGTGTACGCGATCCAGTTGCCGTTCGCACTCCAGGCGACGTCGCACTGGCCCGCGCACGACACGCCGAGCGGCACGCGATTCGAGCCGTCCGCGTTCATCACGGTGAGCCTTCCGAGCGCGACGACCACCCTGGCGCCGTTCGGAGACCACCAGGCGGCGTTGCGCGTGCCGAGCGGAAGCCGGCGCGCCTGTGTGCCGTCGCTGGCCACGCCGTACACGGACGGGTCGCCTCCGGCCGTACGCTTTCCGGCGAAGACGACCTCGCCCGGCGACGCCGCAAGGCGCGCGCCGGCGGGCACGGCGAGCACGCCGGCGAGCGCGGCGGCCGTAACGAGCAGGGCGATCGTGCGTCTCGGGCTCATCGGTACCTCCTGGCAGCACGGGTGACGGCCTCGTCGCTCGGGCCTTGGGGGTCGTCGAGCGCGCGGAACGCCTCCAGGACGTCGCGCGGAGAGTTTCGGTGGCGCTTCGCGGCCATCGTCAGGGGCTCGTGGAACGCGCCGCCGCAGTGGGCGCACGGCCATGCGAGCCTGGACATGAGGCGGGCCGCCTCGCCTGCAGGGTAGCGTCGCAACAGCTCGACGATCGTCGTCGAGCCGCGGATCTCGAGAGCTTCGCGGGAGGCCACGGGTGCGGCGCCGGCGAGAGCCGGGCGCGCTACAACCTCACCTCCTCGAGCGCCGACACCTCGTCGGCGTGCATGCGGATCGCGTTGCGCGGTAGCTGGTAACGGGCGAACGGGAGCACGATCACCTTCGCATCCGGGCCGTGCCGCTGCATCGCCGTTGCGAAGGCCGTCTCGAGCGACGTCGTGGCGTCGAGCCCGATGTCGGCTGCCATGTCGAGATTGTCCTCGAGCGTCACCATCGTCAGGTGCTTCCGGGTGAGCACCTCGTAGATCGGCACCCAGATGCAGCCCGCCCACATCTGGATCACGCGACCGTGGATGTCACGCAGCACCCGCTCGTAGTTCTCGCGACTCGCGGGCATGTACGGCTTCATCATGTCCATCAGCGCGAGCCCCGGGAACTCGCCCACGGCCGTCGTCACCCCCGGGGACGGGCTGCAGTACACGATCGACCCGCCCTCCTCGACGACGAGATCGGCCGACATGCAGCCCCAGCCCGTATGGAAGAACAGGTGGTCGGTCGGGGCGAAGACGCCGCAGATCGCGATGTCGGCGGGACCCGGGTGCTCGTACGAGTAGATCTCGTTGAAGCGGCCGATCGCGACCCGATGCGCGTCGGGGTGGGACCCGAAGATCACGTCGACGACACGCCCGTGCGTGTCCAGGATGACGTTCATCGTGCACGTCAGCCCGCACATCGTCGCGACCTCGTCGATGTCGGCCCGCATCGGGCCGGCATAGGCGCCGTAGTGGGTCTGCGGAGAGGGAACGAACGCGCAGTGGTTCGACTCGATCGTCTCGTCCGAGACGACGCCGGGGAGGATCAGCTTTCCGCCGCCGCCCGCGCCCCAGTGGTTGGACTGTGCCTGGCCGATCGTGATCTTCACCTCACAGCGGGCGACTTCCCCGTGCAGCCACACCGGCGTGCCGCGCGACGAGACACCGACATAGGTGTACGCCTCGGCGTTGCGCGGCTCGTTCTGTAGGAACGGGATCCCGAGCCGCTCCATCCGGGCGAGGTTGTCGGCTCCGAGCTTCTGCTCGATGTCCGACTCCGACATCGGGAAGACCTTCCCGTTCGCGCAGACGACGACGACGTCCGAGATCCCGGCCGCCTCGATCGCGTCGAACACCGCCGGCAGCAGCTTCGACTGCGGGGTGGGGCGGAACTGGTTGTCGATCACGACTGCGACGCTCGACTTGCCCTCGAGCAGGTGCGAGAAGGGCCGGCCGGAGACCGGGTGCTCGAGTGCGTACACGGCCGCCTCGGTCGCGTTCGAAACCGGCGTCGGCTCGTCCGGGTAGATCGCCGCGAGGAGGTTCCGGGTCGGGATCTCCAGCTCGAGCGTGTCTCGATAGACCTTGCTGTCGTCCCCCGATGCGCCGATCGTCAGCGGGTCGAGCGACTCGTATGGGATCACGGCCCGGTAGGTATCGGCCATCGGTCCTCCTCGGGGTCGGCTGCACTCCATTGTACGACCGCCCCCGGGCGTCGCCCCGGTGCCTACAATCCACGATCTGTGCGCGCGACCGCCCTCAACCACGTCAGCATCCCGTGCCTGGACATCGAGGAGTCGCGGCGCTTCTATCAGGAGCTCTTCGCGATGGAGGATCTTCCGGCTCCGAACTTCGGCATGGCGGTTCGCTGGCTCCGGCTCGGCGGTCTTCAGCTGCACCTGTTCCAGGTTGCGGAGCTGCCGCCCCACGGCTACCAGCACTTCGGGATCGAGGTCGACGACTTCGAGGAGTGCTACCGGCGGATCGTGGAGCGGGACGCGTTCGAGCACGGGACCCGGTTCCGTTACCTGTGGGAGTTGCCGGGCGGAGCCGTTCAGCTCTACTTCCGCGATCCCTCCGGGAACCTCGTCGAGGTCGACTGGCCCGACGTCTCGACGCTCGACCGGGCCGTGTTCGGCGACGATCTGAAGCTGCTCGCCGACGACCTGCCGCAGAGCCCGGAGAACCTCCGGGCGACGCTCTTTCTAGGCTCGTCCGCTTCGAACGCCTCCTGAGGAGGCCTTGTCCGGCGGTCGCCGCCGTCTGGCGCGGTCGGTACCGTCGGGAAAGGCATGCGGGCGACGCGCGCACGTCACGCAACGCGCCGGCGGCTGCTCACCGTTGCGCTGGCCTCCGTGACGATCGTCACGGCCGCCGGCTGCGGAGATCGGTCCCCGACGACGGCGGTCGAGACGGGCACGACCCCGCCGCCGGGTGAGACGACCTCCGCGCCGGAGACGGCGTCGGTGGAGAGCCCGGCGCCGGTCGGACCGCTCCGGGTCGCCGTCCTCGCCGACTGCCGGGGTCCGCTCTCGGGGCTGTACGAGCAGACGCTCGGCGCCGCCAACGCGGCCTTCGCGACCCACGCCGGAGGGATCCCGGCCGGCACGTCGCCGAGCGACGGCATGACGGGGATCGTCGCCGGCGGGCGGGCGCTCGAGATCGTCGACTACGGCTGCGCCGACGGGACCGCCGACGGGACCGTCGCGGAGGCGAGGCGGCTGATCGAGGAACAGGGGGCGCAGATCCTGCTCGGCCCGCCGTCAGCGGACGGCGGGCTGGCGGTCGCCCGGCTCGCGCTCGAGCATCCGGAGGTCGTGTTCCTCGACGGCGGGTCGGAGGCGCAGGAGACGACGCTCGCCGTCCGGGCGCCGAACGTGTTCCGCTTCGCCGGCGACGCCGCGCAGGGCGCGGCGGGGCTCGGCGACTACGCCCGCAGCACGCTCGGCTGGGGAAGGGCCGCCGTGGTCGGCGAGGACACGCTGACGGGCACGACCGCGGTGGCCGGCTTCGTGGCGGAGTTCTGCGGACTGGGCGGCGTCGTGACGACACGGCTCTGGGCTCCACCGGGTGAGGAGGACTTCGCACCCTACGTGGCCGAGCTTCCGATCGACGTCGACGGGTATCTCGTCGGGTTGTCGGGGCCGTCCCTGGTCGCATTCGTCGACAGCTTTGCCCGGCTGGCCGGGAAGGTCGATCCACGGCGGTTCCTCGGCACCGCCGGCTGGGTCGATCGGGAGACGCTGGATGCGATCGGCCCCCAGCTACAGGGAGCGGTGGTCGCGACGTCGACCCCGACGGGGGCAACGGGGCTCGGCAAGGTGACGAGGTACGGACGTCTCGTCAGGCAGCTGTACCCGTCGCTCGAGACGGGCCCGTCCCGGTTTCTCGCCGCGTACTTCAATGCGGGCACGGCGCTCGTCGCGGCGCTCGCAGAGACGGGCGGGGAGGTCGGGCCGGCGCTCTTCGACGCGATCGCCGGCGTCCAGCTCGACACCGCGTACGGGCTGGTCGAGCTCGACGGCAACCGGAACGGCATCGCCGACAACTTCCTCGTCGAGGTCGTGCCCGCGAAAGCCCGCGAAGGCTTCGCGGCGCGGACGCTGCTTCGCGTCCCGGCCGTCGAGGAGTCGTTCGGCGGCACGTTCACGGCGAGCACGCAGCCGCCGGACCGGGCGAACCCTCCTTGCCGTGCGCTCGATGCCCCGCCCTGGGCGGGTACGGCCGTGCCGGTCGGCCGGCGCGATGGCCAGCGCTGAGGTCCGACTCGGAGCAGTAGGCTGGCGCCGTGCAGGCGATCGCGCTGCGGGAGTTCGGCGGGCCGGAGGTGCTGTGCGTCGGCGAGCTGCCGGATCCGATCGCCTCGGCCGGCGAGGCGATCGTCGAGCTACGGGCGGCGGCGCTCAACCGGCGGGACCGGCTCGTGCGCAACGGCACGTCCGGGTTCTCGCTACCTCTCGTCCCCGGCTCGGACGGCGCTGGGATCCGGCGCGACACCGGCGAGCAGGTGGTCGTCTTTCCGTCGCTACGCTGGGGCGACCGCGAGGAGGCGCCGGGGCCCGGGTTCGAGATCCTCGGCGGTCCGACGGACGGGACGTACGCGGAGCTCGTCCGCGTGCCCGCCGAGAACGTCTATCCCAAGCCGGCCCGGCTCTCGTTCGCCGAGGCCGCCGCCTTTCCCCTGGCCGCGCTGACCGCGTACCGGGCGCTGTTCACCCGCGCGGCGCTCGGGCCGGGCGAGACCGTGCTCGTGCTCGGCGCCGGCAGCGGCGTCTCGACCTTCGCCGTACAGCTTGCGCACCAGGTGGGTGCCCGCGTCCTCGTCACCTCGTCGAGCGCGGAGAAGATCGAGCGGGCGAAGGCGCTCGGTGCAGAGGCGGGCGTCGACTACACGGCAGGTGACTGGGCCGCGGAGGTGCGGTCGCTCACAGGCGGCGCGGGCGTCGACGTCGTCGTCGACGCGATCGGGTCGACCTGGCCCGACTCGATCCGCTGTCTCGCGCCGGGCGGGCGCGTCGCTGTGTTCGGGGCGACGGCGGGAACGACGGCCGCGCTCGAGGTGCGCCCGTTCTACTTCGGCCAGTTCTCGCTGCTCGGAACGACGATGGGGAGCGCTCGCGATTTCGCCGGCCTGCTCGACATGCTTGGCGACGGTGCCTGGACGCCCGTCGTCGACAGCACCCGCCCGCTCGCGGAGGCCGCTGCGGCACACGAGCGGCTCGAGGCCGGAGAGCATTTCGGCAAGCTCGTGCTCGAGATCGGCTGAGCGATCAGCTCAGGCTCGCTCGAAGACCGCGGCCAGCCCCTGCCCGCCGCCGATGCACATCGTGACGACACCGCGACGGAGATCGAGTCGCTCGAGCGCGTGCATGAGCTTGACGGTCAGGATCGCCCCGGTCGCGCCGATCGGGTGGCCGAGCGCGATCGCGCCGCCCGAGACGTTCAGCCGGTCCTCCTCGAGCCGGACGTCGCGTGCGACCGCGACCGCCTGGGCAGCGAAGGCCTCGTTCAGCTCGACGAGGTCGATGTCGGCCATCGTGAGCCCGGCCGCCTCCACCGCCTTCGGGATCGCGAGCGCCGGAGCGTAGCCCATCACCTCCGGGTCGATCCCGCTGACCGCCCACGAGCGCAGGACGAGGCGTGGCTCGAGCCGACGGCGCTTCGCCTCCGACGCGCGCACGAGCACCACCGCCCCCGCGCCGTCGTTGATCCCCGCGGAGTTGCCGGCCGTCACGGTACCGCCGTCGGCGAAGACGGGACGGAGGTCGGCGAGTATCTCGACCGTCGTGCCCGGCCGGGGATGCTCGTCGACGGCGAAGGGCTCGCTCGCCCGCGGCGGCGTGATCGGCACGATCTCGCGCTCGAAGTGACCTGCCTCGATCGCTGCGACCGCGCGCTGCTGGCTCCGGGCGGCGAAGGCGTCCTGCTGCTCGCGGGTGACGCCGTAGCGATCGGCCACGATCTCCGCCGTCATCCCCATCGGGTAGCCCCCGAACGGGTCGGTGACGAGGGACAGCGTCCCGTCGAGCGTGCTCCGCGATCCGAGCTTCCATCCGTCCCTCGCGCCGTAGTCGAGGAACGGCTGGCGGCTCATCGACTCGTTTCCGCCGGCGACGACGACCGACGCCTGCCCGCACAGCAGCTCCTGCGCGCCGCTCAGGATCGCCTGGAGCCCCGAGGAGCAGAGCCGGTTGACGTTCATCGCCGTCGACGACGTAGGGAGGCCCGCCGCGATCGCGCACCGCCGCGCGTTGTAGGCATCCGGCCCGACCTGGCCGACCTCGCCCATCACGACCTCGTCGACCTCGCCGGGATCGATGCCTGAGCGGGCGACAGCCTCACGGATCGCCGCCGCGCCCAGCTCGTACGCGTCGACGTCCTTGAGCCCGCCGCCGAAGCGCCCGATCGCCGTCCGGGCGCCCGCGAGGAGCACCACCGGGTCGCCGTTACCCGTCATGACGGCGATCGTAACCGCTGCCGACCGGGACGGCCGATCTCCATCCCGCGGGCGAGGTCGGTGATCGAGAGCAGTCCGACGAGGCGGCCACCGTCGAGCACGAGCCCCCGTCTGACGGCGCTCCCGGCGAGGTCGTCGAGCGCCTCCATGAGCGGCTCGTCCGCTGCGAGCGTCGGGACGTCCCGCAGCGGCACCATGCACTCGGCGACCGTTCTCGTGTCCCACTCGCCGCGGGGGACCCGCGCGACCGAGCGGAACGGCAGGAGCCCCACCGCCCGTCCGTCGTCGACCACCGGGTAGGTGGTGAAGCGACGGGCCCACACCACCTCGTCCATGAACCGGCCGAGCGTGAGCCCCGGGCCGACCGAGACCGGGTCGCTCATCATCAGATCCCGCACGAGCAGGTCGCCGAAGGCGACCCGGGCCGTGAGCGCTCGCTCTTCCGCGGCCGCGGCCGAGAGTAGGAACCAGCCGATGAAGGCGAGCCACGCGCCGCTGAAGGCGCCGGCGAAGATCAGCAGGCAGAGACCGCCCCCGATCATGAGGAACGCGAATCCGCGGCTGACGAGCACGGCACTCCGGGTTGCCGCAGACGAAGTCGCCGCGTGCCTTCCAGAGCGCGGAGCGGAGGACGCGGCCCCCGTCGAGCGGGAGCGCCGGCAACAGGTTGAACACGAGCAGGACGAGGTTGATGTAGCCGAGCCACGAGAGCACCCCGTCGACCGGCTCCGGAAGGGGAGCGACGGCGAGCGCCACGCAGGCGCCGCCGATCGAGCAGCGAGACGATCGGGCCCGCGATCGCGATCCGGAACTCGCCTCCGGCCGTCGGGAACGAGCCCTTGAAGCGGGCGACGCCGCCGAACAGCCAGAGGGTGATGCCGTCGATCTCCATCCCCTCCCGGCGGGCGACGAGGGCGTGGCCGAGCTCGTGGGCGAGCAGCGAGACGAAGAAGGCGAGCGCGGCGACGACGGCCATCGCGATATAGGCGCCGGTCGAATAGCCCTCGTTCTGGCTCGGGAACACGTTGTCCGCGAGCGTCCAGACGATCAGGGCGAAGACGACGAACCAGCTCCAGCTCACCCCGATGCTGATCCCGCGGATACGCCCGAGCTCGATCGAGGTGTTCATGGCTCCAGGGTAACCGGCAGGGATGGGCGACCGGATCGTCCTGGCCGTCCGGCGCTGCCTGGACGATACGCCCGTGCCCGCGCACCTGATCGACAGCCGGGGCTCCGGGGACGTCGAGCCCGATCGCAGCGTCCTCGAGATGCTCCGGTCGCGCACCGACTTCTACTGGCTCGACCTCCACGGCGCCGCGCCGGAGCTCGTGCACGAGCTCGGCGAGGTCTACGGCTTCCACCCGCTGGCGATCGAGGACGCGGTGCACTTCGGCCAACGGCCGAAGATCGAGGAGTACGACGACTTCGTGTTCGTCGTCGTCTTCGGTGCCGCCCCGGACGAGGACGACCTGGTCGAGATCCATTGCTTCTTCAGCGAGCGATTCCTCGTCACGGTTCGCCGGGACCATTGCCCGGCGTTTGCCGAGGCCCGTGACCGCCAGGCCCGGCGTCCGCAGGAGCTCGACGATCCCGTCTTCGTCCTGCACCGCCTCGTGGACGGCCTCGTCGACAGCTTCTTCCCGCTGCTCGCGGACATCGACGAGCTGATCGACGCGCTCGAGGACGCGATCGCGGCGGGTCCGGACGACGAGCAGGTACGTCGGATCTCGCGCGTCAAGCGCCGTCTCGTCGCGCTCAGGCGCGTGATCGCCCCGCAGCGGGACCTCGCGGCGAGCATCGCGAACGGGACGATCGTCCTCCCGGGCTCCGGCCCGGAGACGCAGCGGTCGTTTCGCGACGTCTACGACCACCTGATCCGCCTGACCGATCAGCTGGACAGCTACCGCGACGTCATCACCGGCGTCATGGACGTGTACCTGTCGACCGTCTCGAACCGCCTGAACCGGATCATGAAGCAGCTCACGCTGATCGCGACCATCTTCCTCCCGCTGACGTTCGTGACCGGCTTCTTCGGCCAGAACTTCTCCTGGATGGTGGAGACCGTGGGCGGCGAGGCCGCGTTCTGGGTGCTCGGTGTCGGCCTGCCGGTGGCCGTCGTCGTCGGGCTGCTGACGCTGTTCCGCCATCGCCGATGGCTCTGAATGGACGTGTCAGGTCGTGATCAGGACGCCGAGGATCGGCAGGAGGAGCGTCGCCGCGAATGAGAGCCAGCCCACGATCTGCATCGGCCGGAGCAGCGTCCTCGGGCGCCCCTCCCGGATCTGACGGTTCAGACGGGGGCCGAGGACGAAGTCGTGCAGCGCCGCAGTGGTGACGAGGGAGACGTAGAGCACCGCCTTCGCGATCAGCAGGTGGCCGGTCTCGGAACCGAAGAGGACGTCGGGGTCGTCTGCGCCCCAGTACCCGAAGGCGAGCCAGACGCCGCTCACCCCGACCACGGCGAGCGAGGCCCAGCCGACGGGTTTCCAGCGGCGGCCGAGCAGCCGGACGGTCTCGGCCCGCTGCTCCCGCGGCAGCTTCCGCAGCACCGGCACGGCGGCGAAGACGAGCGCCACCGTGCCGCCGATCCACACTGCGGCCGCGAGCACGTGGAAGACGACGAGCGTCGAGTACACGGGCCGCTAGTGCACCGTCCGGGGAATACGGCACGGTGCTGGCGGCTGCAAAGCGGCGCCGGGCCGCGTCCTCGGTCGCCCCGATATGTCCGCATATCGGGGCTTCCTGCGTCCTTGCCCGGCTTGCTTTTCGCGCGCCGGAATCGTCAAGCCACTTCCGGGACGGAGCACTAGTGCACCGTCCGGGGAATACGGCACGGTGCTGGCGGCTGCAAAGCGGCGCCTTCCCTGCGTCCTTGTCTGGCTTGCTTTTCGCGCGCCAGGAACCGCAGCCCATTCCCCGGACGGCGCACCAGTCGGCCGATCAGCGGCCCGGCGTCTTGCGGGCCCTCGCGAGCGCGTCGGCGAGGCGCCGGGCGACCACCGGACCGTGTGTCCGCGCGGTCGCGGCCGTCTTCTGCGCGGCGACCGTGCCCTGCCTGCGCGCCTTCTCGAGGAGCGCCTGCCGCTGCTCGGGCGGCAGCCGGTCCCAGGCCTTCTTCGCCTTGAGCGCCGCGACGATCGCCATCTTCGTCCTCGACACCATCTCAGGTCCCCGCCTCAGGCTGCGCGAGCTGCGCAAACGCCCGCTCGAACACCTCCTTCGGGTACGCACCAACGAGGAGCAACCTGTTGTCGAGCACGAACGACGGGATCGCGTTGATCCCGATCGCGTGCGCCTCGCTCGTGCTCTGCGCGATCCGGGGCAGGTAGCGGCCGTCCGCGAGCGCCTCGACGGCCTCGCCGCGGTCGAGGCCGGCCTCGACCGCGAGCGACACGAGCGTGTCCTCGTCTCCGATGTTCCGTGCCTCTGCCCAGTAGGCATCCATGAGCCGCGTGTGCACCGGCTCGTGGAGGCCGAGGTCGCGGGCGAGCTCGGTCAGCTCCAGGGCCTTGCGGGAGTTCGGGACCACCTCCGCCGGCGGGTTGTAGGTGTACCCGCACTCCTGGACCATGCGCTTCGTCTGGCTCATCCGCTCCTCACCGTAGCGGGCATGGAGATCGCCGCGCGGGATGCCCTCGGCCGGATACTCCGGGTGGAGGTCGAAGGGGAGCCATTCGATGCGGGCGCCGAACCGACGCTCCATCCACGTCGCCCGCTCGAGGCCGACGTAGCAGAACGGTCAGATGTAGTCGCTCCAGACGGTGACGAGGTGCCCGTCGCCGTTGCGCTCCTCGGCCATGTCGCAAGCGTAGCGGGGGGTGGCCCGTCGGGGCCGGCGGTCGGCCTTGCAGGTGGAGCGCCGCAGAAACTATACTTTCGACATGGCGAAACCGAGTTTGACGAGGCGACAGCTCCTCGCGGGGGCAGCGGCGGCGGGAGCGGCGGTGCCGCTCGCGCGCCTCGCGCTCCCCGGGTCTGCGGGCGCCGAGACGGGAACGGAGGCCGGCCACGAGGGCCATGAGGTCGCGTACGGCCACGCCGCGATGATCGGGGCCGCCGTTCCGGCACCGGGCGGTCCGAACGATCTCGACGCCCTGCTCCTGCCGCCTCCGGCCCTCCCGGCGCAGGCGGGGCGCGTGCGCGAGTACGAGCTCGTCGCCGCCGACACCGAGCTCGAGGTGGCTCAGGGAGTCATGTTCCCGGCGTGGACGTACAACGGGACCGTGCCGGGCCCGATCATCCGGGCCACGGAGGGCGACCTGCTCCGCGTCCGATTCGTCAACGCGAGCGAGCATCCGCACACGATCCACTTCCACGGCATTCACCCCGCGAACATGGACGGTGTGTTCGAGATGGTCCACGCCGGGGAGTCGTTCACCTACGAGTTTCCCGCGCGGCCGGCCGGCCTCCACCTCTACCACTGCCACGCCGGGCCGTTGAAGAAGCACATCCATCGCGGCCTCTACGGCGCGTTCATCATCGACCCGCCGACGCCGCGACCGCCGGCGCAGGAGCTCGTGATGGTGATGAACGGCTTCGACACCGACGGCGACGGCGAGAACAACTTCTACACCGTCAACGGCAAGGCCTTCTACTACGCGAAGTACCCGATCCGCGTCCGCCGGTCGGAGACCGTGCGCATCTACCTCGCGAACCTGACCGAGTTCGACGCGATCAACTCCTTCCACCTGCACGGGGACTTCTTCCGCTACTACCCGAACGGCACGACCGATCGCTTCGAGTACACGGACACGGTCATGCAGTGCCAGGGGCAGCGGGGAATGATCGAGATCGACTTCGCGCACTCGGGGACGTTCATGTTCCATGCGCACCAGTCCGAGTTCGCCGAGCTCGGATGGATGGGCTACTTCGAGGTCGTCGACGACGACGGGGCAGAGCCTGCCGCCGCCATGGGCCCGCTGTGCGACCTCGAACCGGACACGGTCTGATGGGCGGGGAGCCGGGTCAGGCGGTCATCGGTGGGGAGCAGGCCCGCGACGGCTCGACGCGCTGGCGCTGGCTCGCGCTCGTTCCGATCGTCCTCGTCGTCGGCGCGGCGTCGATCTTCGTCTCGGCCGGCGGGTCGCTGACGGGCCTCGTCGGGAAGAACGCCCCGCCGCCCGACGAGGTGGACATCGGGCGCGTCGAGTTCGTCCCGCAGGAGATCCGGATCCACGTCCGCAACCCGCAGCGCGACGACCTGACGATCGCGGTGGTGACGGTCGATGACGCGATCGTCCCGTTCGAGCTGAATGGTTCGGCCACGCTCGGCCGGCTCGCGTCGCGCACGATCACGGTGCCGTTCGACTGGGTCGAGAACGACCCGTACGCGGTCGGAGTGACGAGCTCGACCGGGATCCAGACGACGGCCGAGGTGGCCGCCGCGGTGGAGTCGCAGGGGACGACGCCGGAGGGATTTCTCGGCTACGCGCTGATCGGCCTGCTCGTCGGCGTGCTACCGGTTGCGATCGGGCTCGCCTGGCTCCCCGCACTGCGCCGCGCGAGCGCGATCTGGATCGCGGCCTTCATGGCGCTGACCGCCGGGCTGCTGAGCTTCCTCGCCGTCGAGGCGCTCGACGAGGCGCTCGGGCTCCAGGCGGCGCTGCCCGGCTCCCTGCAGGGAACGGGCCTCGTCCTGCTCGGCGTCGTCGCGAGCTACCTCACGTTGACCGCCGTCTCGAGCCGGCTCTCCACCCGGCAGCAACGCGAGCGCGCTCCGAACCTGTCGGGGCTCGCGCTCGCGACCCTGGTCGCGATCGGGATCGGTCTGCACAACCTCGGCGAGGGGCTCGCGATCGGGAGCTCGTTCGCGATCGGCGAGCTTGCGCTCGGGACGTTTCTCATCGTCGGCTTCATGGTCCACAACGTGACGGAGGGGCTCGGGATCGCGACACCGGTCTCGCAGGGCAGGCGGGTCGGCCTCGGCCGCCTCGCGGCCCTCGCGCTCATTGCCGGCGTACCGACGATCCTCGGCGCGTGGATCGGCGGCTTCCTCGTGAACGACGTCCTCGCAGTCCTGTTCTTCGCGATCGCGGCCGGTGCCGCGATCCAGGTCGTCGTCGAGGTCGGGCGCTACGTCGCCCGCAGCGCCCCCGGCGGCCTGCGCTCCGGACACGTGGTCGGCGGCTTCCTGGCCGGGGTCGCGATCATGTACGCGACCGGCCTGATCGCCGGCTAGTGCTCCGTCCCGGAAGTGGCTTGACGATTCCGGCGCGCGAAAAGCAAGCCGGGCAAGGACGCAGGAAGCCCCGATATGCGGACATATCGGGGCGACCGAAGACGCGGCCCGGCGCCGCTTTGCAGCCGCCCGGGATCCAAGGGATTTCCGGGACGGAGCACTAGCCTCAGGCCGACGTCGGCCGGCGTCGCGCGACGCCGGCGGCGGCGGCCGCCTCGGCGACCGCGTCCGCGACCGTCGGGACGACGTCCCGGTTGAACACGCTCGGGATGACGTACTCGGGCTCGAGCTCATCCTCCTTGACGACCGCGGCAATCGCGGCTCCGGCCGCGAGCTTCATATCCTCGGTGATCTCGCTCGCCCTCACGTCGAGGGCCCCCCGGAACACGCCGGGGAAGGCCAGGACGTTGTTGATCTGGTTCGGGTAGTCGGAGCGTCCGGTGGCGATCACGGCCGCCGCGCCCTGAATCTCCTCGGGCATCACCTCGGGCGTCGGGTTCGCCATCGCGAACACGATCGCGTCGGGCGCCATCGTTCGAATCGCGGCCGCGGAGACGGCTCCTGGCACCGACAGCCCGACGTAGACGTCGGCCCCGGCAAGCGCCTTGTCGGCCGTGCCCTGGAGCCCGTCTTGGTTCGTCGCCTCGGCGTACTCCGCCTTGACGCCGGTGAGGCCCGGCCGGCCCGAGTAGAGGGCGCCGTGCCGGTCGCAGCCGACGATCTCCTCGACGCCCGCCGCCACGAGGATTCTCGTGACGGCGACGCCGGCGGCACCGACGCCCGTCATGACGACCTTCACGTCCTCGGCCCGCTTGCCGACGACCTTCAGCGCGTTCAGGAAGGCTGCGAGGACGACGATCGCGGTGCCGTGCTGATCGTCGTGGAAGACCGGGATGTCGAGCGACGCACGCAGCCTGCCCTCGATCTCGAAGCAGCGCGGAGCCGCGATGTCCTCGAGGTTGATGCCCCCGAAGACGGGGCTGATCGCCTCGACGGTGCGCACGATCTCGTCGGTGTCGGTCGTGGCGAGCGCGATCGGGAAGGCGTCGATCCCCGCGAACTCCTTGAACAGCAGCGCCTTGCCCTCCATCACGGGCAGCGCTGCCTCCGGCCCGATGTCGCCGAGCCCGAGCACGGCGGTTCCGTCGGTGACGACCGCGACCGTGTTCCGCTTGATCGTGAGGTTCCAGACGTCGTCCGGATCCGCCGCGATCGCCTGGCTGACGCGGGCGACGCCCGGCGTGTACGCCATCGAGAGGTCGTCGCGCGTCTTGAGCGGGACCTTGGGCTGCACCTCGATCTTCCCTCCGAGGTGCATCAGGAACGTCCGGTCCGAGACGTGCTCGATCTCGACGCCCGGAACGGCACGGGCTGCGTCGACGATCCGGTCGAGGTGATCGGCGTTCTCGGCGAGCACGGTGACATCGCGGATCTTGGAGCCCTTCTCCACCCGGACGAGGTCGATCGCGTCGAGCGAGCCGCCAACCTCGCCCATTGCGTGGGCGAGATCCGCGAACGCGCCCGGTCGATCCTCGAGGCGAACCCGGAGCGTCGCGCTGAACGAGGCCGAGACATGTCCCATCGAGAGAACCCTAGCCCGGTCGTAGCCGGGCTGGCCGGGCAACCGGTAGGCGTTGACGAGGCTCTTAGTAAGTGTATAGTTACGGTAAGTGGAGACTTTCCAAGCACTCGGGGCTCTCGGAGATCCCACCCGCAGGGCGATCCTCGAGCGGCTCCGCGAGGGCCCGCTGGCGGTCGGCGAGCTGGCTCGAGAGCTGCCCGTCAGTCGCCCGGCAGTCTCGCAGCACCTGAAGGCCCTGAGGAGTGCCGGCCTCGTCACGGTCGAGCCGGACGGAACGCGGCGCCTCTACCGGATCGACCCGGACGGGATCGCGGGGCTGCGCGAGTACGTCGAGAGCTACTGGGATGCGGCGCTCGCGGCCTTCGCTGCGGCCGCCGAACAGACAACGCGCAACCAGGAGGAGGAGGCATGACAACCGAGGCGACCGACCTCACCGTTCGCAAGGCTGTGACGGTCGGGTGTCCGATCGAGCAGGCATTCGCCACGTTCACCGATGGGATCTCCGGCTGGTGGCCGGTGCGGACGCATTCGCTCGGCCACGAGCATGTCGTGGCCGTGGTCTTCGAGGGTCGCCTCGGCGGCCGGATCTACGAGCGCCTGCAGGACGGGAGCGAGCACGACTGGGGGACGGTGCTCGCCTGGGAGCCGCCGACCCGGGTGATCTTCGACTGGCAGCCGAACCGCGAACGGCCGGGCGTGACCGAGGTCGAGGTGCGTTTCGCGGCCCGGGGGGCGTCGACCGAGGTCGAGCTCGTGCACCGGTGCTGGGAGCGCCTCGGCCAGGCCGCTCGGGAGGTGCGCGCCAGCTACGAGGGCGGCTGGGACACCGTGCTCGGGGAGTACGTGCACGCGGCGGCGCGCTGAGCCCGCGGCCGAGCCGGGGCCGTCCCGGTACGGGCGTCGCCGCAACAGGCGCAGTCCGACGTTTGCCCGGCGGCACCGTCTCCTAGACTCGCGGGATCGACGTTTCGCTCGAATCGCGCTACCGGGCCCGGAGCCTGTGGCTCGACGGCCTGGGGGGCTCGCTCGGCCCTCGCGAGGCGTTGACCGGCAACACCGACTGCGACGTCGCGATCGTGGGAGCCGGATTGACGGGCCTCTGGACGGCCTATGCTCTGGCCGTCAACGATCCCGAGCTGAGCGTCGTCGTCCTCGAGGCGGAGATCGCGGGCTACGGGGCGTCGGGGCGCAACGCCGGCTTCGTCTCGGCCGGGCTCGCGGGTCGGGCCGAGGTGTACGAGAGAACGCACGGGGCCGCTGCCGTCATGCGCGCGGAGCGCGTCCTGATCGAGGCGATCGACTGGATCGGCGGCGTCGTTGCCCGCGAGGGGATCGACTGTGGCTTCGCCAAGGGTGGCTCGTTCCGGGTCGCGACGAGCGCGCCGCAGGTCGCGCGGATCCGGGCGACCCTTGCGTCACGGCGGGCGCGCGGGATCGGGGAGGACGACGCATGGCCGGTCAGCGCGGAGGAGATCCGGGAGCACGTGAGCATGGCAGAGATCCTGGGCGGCGCCTACACGCCGCACTGCGCGCGGGTCGATCCGGCCCGGCTCGTCCGGGGGCTCGCGGAGGCCTGCGAGCGTCGTGGAGTCGTGATCTACGAGCACTCGCCGGCGCGGGAGATCGGTCGCGGAAGGGTGCGGTGCAACGCCGGGGTCGTCCGTGCGGAGATCGTCGTCCGCGCGACCGAGTCGTACACGACACGGCTCCCCGGCGAGCGGCGCCGATACCTGCCCGTCTTCTCGCACATGCTCGCCACGGAGCCGTTGCCGGCCGAGACCTGGGAGCAGATCGGCTGGGAGCGAGGGGAGACCGTCGCCGATCAGCGCCATCTCTTCTTCTACGCACAGCGAACGCCCGACGGGCGGATCGCGATCGGGGGGCTCGGCGCGCCGTACCGCTTCGGCAACGTGATCCGCGAGGAGGACGAACAGCGGCCGGCCGTCCATGCGCGGCTCGAGCAGGCGCTACGGCGCCATTTCCCGCAGGCGGCGCAGACCCGGATCACCCACCGCTGGGGCGGGCCGTTCGCCGCGCCGCGCGACTGGAGCATGGGCGTCGTGCTCGACCGCTCGACCGGTCTCGGCTTCGCCGGCGGCTACACCGGTCACGGCGTCGTCGGCTCGAACGTCGGCGGCCGAACGCTCGCCGACCTGATCCTCGGACGCGAGACCGCGCTCGTCACGCTCCCGTGGGTCGGGCACGTGGGCCGACGCTGGGAGCCCGAACCGGCCCGCTGGCTCGCCGGGCAGGTGATCCCCGCCGTGCTGGCGAGCGCCGATCGCTACGAGGAACTGGACCGGCCGCCCTGCGCGTCGAGTCGGCCTCGTGAGGCGCTGGCTGCCGGGACGCTAGGGCTCCGTTCGGGAAGTCCCGTGATGCTCCAGCCCGCGAAACGCGAGCCAGGCAAGGATGCAGAGAGCGCCGGTATCGGTCAATACGGGCGCGACCGAGGACGAAGCATGGCGACACGTTGCAGCCGCCTGGAGCGCATGACGACTTTCGGGACGGAGCACTAGGGCTAGGCTGTCTCGATGACCGCCGGCGCGCCGCCCGCGAGCCCGCTCCAGCTGCTGTACGAGCCCGTGGGCCTGCCTTCGGATCCCCTGCCCGGCTCGCTCCGCGCGCTCTACCCCGGGAGCCTCGGCTTCCGGGGCGCCTCCGTGTTCGCGAACTTCGTCTCGACCGTCGACGGGGTCGTGGCGATGCCCGACGAGCCCGGCTGGTCGAGCGCGATGGTCGGTGGCGCGACCGGGACCGACCGGTTCGTCATGGCGCTGCTCCGAGCCTGCGCAGGCGCGTTGCTCGTCGGCGCCTCGACCTTCCGGGCCTCGCAGGCGGCCCGCTGGACCGGCGAGCGCTTCTACCCGGACGCCGCGGAGGGGTTCGCCGAGCTGCGGGCTGCGCTCGGCCTCTCCGAGGGCCCCGAGCTCGCGGTCGTGACCCGCGGCGGGGGGCTCGACCCGTCCCATCCCGCGTTCGAAGAGGGCGTGCTCGTGGTCACGACGTCCTCCGGCGCCGCCCGGCTGCGCCGGCGGCTGTCCGGCGCGTCGGAGGTGATCCAGGCCGGCGAGGACACGGTCGAGCCGCCCGCCGTGCTCGACCTCCTGCGGGCCCGCGGGCACGACCGCGTTCTCTCGGAGGGAGGGCCGAGCCTGCTGGGCTCGCTGCTCGGCGCCGGCTGCCTGGACGAGCTCTTTCTCGACGGTCTCGCCGCTGTTCGCCGGTCGCGGCCAAGGCCGCGGCAATCGGCTCGGCCTCGTCGAGCACATGGAGCTGCTGCCCGCTGAGCGTCTCGCTGCGACCGTGCTCGGGGTACGCCGCGACGGCTCGCACCTGTTCCTGCGGTACGCGGTGGCCGCCGAGGCCTGACCGGCTTTCCGCGACCCGGACCGCGGTTCTCACCGATGTTCTCGGCTGCTGCTCGTGGCACGTCGCGCTCGGCGCCTGCGGTGGTGGAACCCGAGCGCCTCAGGTCTCGTCGTTGTCGCCGCCGAGCTCCCAGCGCTGGGGCGAGCGAAACAGCGACGAGAGCAGGAGCTGGCGGACGAAGAGCAGCTCCTTGGGCAGCCGGTCGTACAGGCGGATGAACAGCTCCTCGTGAGACAGCAGCTCCTCCTCCCAGACGTCGCGGTCGATCGACATCAGCTGCTGGAACCGGTCGCGGGGGAAGTCTTCGAGCCCCCGCCAGTCGATGTCCTCGTACCGCGGCATCCAGCCGAGGGGGCTCTCGATCCCGACCGCCCGGCCGTTCGCGCGCTCGACGATCCATTTCAGCACCCGCATGTTCTCGCCGAACCCCGGCCAGAGGAACGTGCCGCCGTCGTCTCGCCGGAACCAGTTGACGGCGAAGATCCGCGGTGGGTCGGGGAGCTCGCGCCCGAACTGCAGCCAGTGGTTGAAGTAGGACGCCATGTGGTAGCCGGAGAACGGCAGCATCGCCATCGGGTCGCGGCGGACCGCACCGGTCGCGCCCGCCGCCGCCGCGGTGGTCTCGGAGCCCATGGTCGCGCCGAGGTAGACGCCGTAGGTCCAGTTGAACGCCTGGTGGACGAGGGGGACGACGGTGCGCCGGCGACCGCCGAAGACGAACGCCTTGATCGGGACGCCGTTCGGGTTCTCCCAGTCCGGGTCGAGCGACGGGCACTGGCTGATCGGAGCCGTGAACCGGGCGTTCGGGTGTGCGGCCGGCCGGCCCGCGTCCGGTGTCCACGGGCGCCCCTGCCAGTCGATCAGCGCCGCCGGAGGCTCGTCGGTCATTCCCTCCCACCACACGTCGCCGTCCGGGGTGAGCGCGACGTTCGTGAAGATCGAGTTGCGCGCGCACGACGCCATCGCGTTCGGATTCGATCTCGCGGAGGTGCCGGGCGCGACCCCGAAGAAGCCCGCCTCCGGATTGATCGCGTACAGGCGCCCGTCCTTGCCCGGCTTGATCCACGCGATGTCGTCGCCGACCGTCGTCACCTTCCAGTCGCTCATCGCCTCGGGCGGGATCAGCATCGCGAAGTTCGTCTTGCCGCACGCGCTCGGGAAGGCCGCGGCGACGTAGGTCTTCTCCCCCTCGGGGGACTCGACGCCGAGGATCAGCATGTGCTCGGCGAGCCAGCCCTCGTCGTTCGCGAGCTTCGACGCGATCCGCAGCGCGAGGCACTTCTTGCCGAGCAGCGCGTTGCCTCCGTAGCCGCTGCCGTACGACCAGATCGTGCGTTCCTCGGGGAAGTGGACGATGTACTTCTCGTTCTCGTTGCACGGCCAGGGCACGTCCGGCTGGCCCGGCTCGAGCGGCATCCCGACCGAGTGCATGCACGGCACGAACACACCGTCCTCGCCGAGAGCGTCGAGCACCGTCGCGCCCATGCGGGTCATGATCTGCATGCTGGCGACGACGTACGGGGAGTCCGTGATCTCGACGCCGGTGTGGGCGATCGGGGAGCCGAGCGGACCCATGCTGAACGGCACGACGTACATCGTCCGGCCGCGCATGCAACCGGCGAAGAGCCGATCGAGGGTCGCCCGCATCTCGCGGGGATCCATCCAGTTGTTCGTCGGGCCGGCGTCGATCTTCGCCCGGCTGCAGATGAACGTCCTGTCCTCGACGCGCGCGACGTCGCTCGGATCGGAGCGGGCGAGGAAGCTGTTCGGGCGGAGCTCGGGGTTGAGCTCGATGAAGGTGCCCGACTCGACCAGCAGGTCGCACATCGCCGCGTACTCCGCGTCCGACCCGTCACACCAGTGGATGCGATCGGGCGCGCAGAGAGCGGCCATCGCCTCGACCCAGGCCCGGAGCCCCTCGTGGCGCAGGGTGAGCCGGACGTCGGTGTCGAGCCGGGCCGGTTCCTCGGTCTGCGTCATGGCTGGTCGAAACCCTAGCCGCTCACCGGAACAGGCGGGGTGGCCGTCCCGGCACCGTGATGACGGGCGCGCGCTCGGCCGGATGTCGGCCGGCCGGGGTAGCCTGCTGCGATGACCGGTGGGGTCCCGTGGCGTCTGCAGGGCTCGTATGCCGAGTCGTGCAACTGCGACGCCATCTGCCCGTGTCGCAGCATCGGCGGTCGGCCCGGCACCCGCTCGACGCACGGGATCTGCCTGTTCGCGCTCTCCTGGCTCGTGCAGGACGGGCGAGCGGGCGACGTCGATCTCGGCGGCCTCGCAGTCGTGCTGACCGGCCGCTACGACGACGACGAGCCCGGCTCGCCGTGGACCTTCGTGCTGCATGTCGACGATCGCGGGGAGGAGGCCCAGCGCGACGCCCTCGAGGCGATCTTCCTCGGCCGGCTCGGCGGTGAGCGGGTGTCGAACCTCCCGTGGGTGCGCAAGCCCAGCGAGCTGCTCGCGGTGAAGCCGAGCCGGATCGAGATCGACCACACGCCGCGGCGCCAGTGGTTCCGCGTCAGGGACGAGGTGACCGTCCGCATCTCCCGCCCGGCTCTCGCCGACGAGACGGTGACCTGCGCCATCCCCGGGCACGACCGGATCGGGGAGGAGCTGATCGCGGAGGTGCTGCACGTCGACGAGGCGCCGCTCCACTTCGAGTTCAGCGGCACGTGCGGCTACGCGTCGGACTTCGCCTACTCCTCCTACTAGGAGCGATCGGCGAGTCGAGGTAGGCGGAGAGGCGCACTACCTCACTCTGCGGGTTTCTGGCAACCGAACCCGTGGATCCACCGATTCGGCTGGAGCCCTGCCACACGACGATGAAGCGTGAACCCTACCCGTCGCCACGACGGGCGCAGCACAGAGCGGAGGGACGAGATGAGAGCGAAGAGCAACCCACTGAAACGAACGAGCCGCAGACGGACAGCCCCATGGCTGGTGCCGTTTGCGATACTCGTCGCGGCGCTGGTCTTCGGTGTGCCGACGGCAGGCGCACAGGGCGGGATCACGGTCGACGGTTCGGGGCCGGGCGTCGTGCAGGTGAATGGGGACATGGGCTGGTCGGGTGCAGGTGGCGTCTCGCTGTACCAGTGCTCCGATTCGCCGCAGAGTGAAGAGGACTTCTGGAACATGTGCGACTACAGCACGGGCGTCCAGGTCGACGTCGACCCGCCGTGGACGGTGCCGTTCACGACGAAGGCCGTGCTCAGCTACGGCGATCCGGGGTTCCCGCCGGGCACCGTGAACTGGATCGGCAACCACACCACCGACTGCGAAGCCGACGGGGCGCACTGCGTCATCGCTGCGACCGAGGACTGGCAGTCGTGGAGCTGGGCAGAGATCCCGTTCGACACGCTGTACGGGCCGCTCGCGAAGGCGACGGTGACCGGGCCGACGTCGAACCTGACGGACGGCCAACTCGTCACGGTCGACAGCTCTGGGCACCGGCCGGGCTCGCAGGCGATGACCTATATCTGCGCCGGCTACGGCTATGCGTTCCCGGGGGGATGCGACCCGATCCCCGCGAGTGAGCTCCCGATTCCTACCACGGGCGCCTACGAGGGCGACTACCACAACACGGCCGTGCCGCTGCCGCGCTTCGTCTGGGTCAACGACCCGTTCGACCACGGCGAGTGGTACGACTGCGTGGACGGGTGCAGCGTCGTCGTCGCGAGCGCCGACAACGTCGTCTCACCGTACTGGGAGCCGCCGATGGCGCTTCTGACCTTCGACGCGGTGGACATCGAGCAGCACCCGGAGCTGCTGACGGTCACGCGGGTGCGTGTGAACAAGCTCGGCGGGATCACTATCGAGGGCAAGATCGACTGCACCCAGGCGATCGCCCAGTGGGGTCAGAACGCGTTCGAGGCCGGCGTGTCCGTCAGCTGGAAGGCCCGCCAGCCTGTCGGGAAGAAGGGCGCGGTCACCGCGCACTACGACTCCGCGATCGCGACGCTCTGCTACGACCCGGACGACACCAACCCGCCGGCCCCGCCGCCGTATCCGTGGGCGACGCATCCTCCGATCACCTCCCCGGCGATCTGGTGGGTGTACCCCGACACCGGCGGCAAGTTCACGGCCGGAAAGATCCACGTCGACGTGCAGGTGACGGGAGGCCCCTGGAGCACGAGCCCCGGTGCGGATCAGTACATCCTCACCGGTGCGACCCAGTGGGACGGAAAGGCGGTCAAGGGGTAGCGCACAGGACATGCCACGTCATTCGGGGCCGCCTTTCCGGGCGGCCCCGCTGCGTGCACCCGGGAGCGCCGGGCCCGCGCGATGGCCCCGGGAGGAGTCGAACCTCCGCACGCGGATTCGAAGTCCGCCGCTCTATCCGCTGAGCTACGGGGCCGTGCGCCTGAGTCTAACCGCGGCCCCCGGAGGGCCCTCGCGGCTGACGGGCCGGCTCGGCCGGCCCGGACCCGCGTAGGAGCCGGCGCAGCCGGCGATCACAATCCGTCAGCCGTGGGGGCCTACACTGGTGTCGGCGGGCGTGGCGGAACTGGTAGACGCAACGGGTTTAGGTCCCGTCGGGCGAAAGCCCGTGGAGGTTCGAGTCCTCTCGCCCGCATCCGGCCCACGGCGCGGATCGATCCGCCGCGTGCGGGAATACGACGTCCGCCCCGCTGCGTTACAGTGAGGGACAGGAGGGGAGTATCCCATCCATGCTCCGTCGTCAGTCCGGCCCTGCGGGGCCCGGTGGAGCGGCCGCCCAGGCGGGGGAGAGACCTCCGGTAGTCGAACACTGATTGCCGTAGGAGGTTTCGTTGGTCGCACAGAGTTTCACGACGAGGTTGAGAGCCTGGCTGCTGATCGCCGGCCTGTCCGGACTGCTCGTCGTCGTCGGGGCCGTGATCGGGGGCGGCGCCCTCTGGGTCTTCGTCGTCCTCATGGTCGCGATGAACGTCGCGATGTACTGGTTCTCCGATCGGATCGCGCTGAAGATGTCGCGGGCGCAGCCGGTGACCGAGTCCGAGGCGCCGGAGCTCTACGACGACGTGCGCGATCTCACCCAGCGCGCGCAGCTGCCGATGCCGCGGCTCTACCTGATCCCGAACGATCAACCGAACGCGTTCGCGACGGGCCGGAGCCCCTCGCACGCGGCCGTCGCGGTGACGCGCGGCCTGATGCAGCAGCTCCCGCGCGAGCAGGTGCGCGGTGTCCTTGCCCACGAGCTCGCGCACGTCAGGAACCGCGACATCCTGGTGATGACGATCGCCGCGGTGATCGCCGGTGCGATCTCGGCGATCGCGAGCATCCTCCAGTGGTCGCTGATCTTCGGCGGCGGCGACGACGAGGACAACCCGCTCGGGTTCGTGGGCATGCTCGCGACGATCATCATCGCCCCGATCGCGGCGATGCTGCTGCAGCTCGCCGTGTCGCGGCAGCGGGAGTACCTCGCCGACGCGACCGGCGCGAGGATCCTCGGGCGTGCCGCGCCGCTCGCAGATGCGCTCGAGACGCTCGATCGGCGCGCCTACGAGATGCCGATGCAGGTGAACCCCGCGTCCTCGTCCCTCTACATCGTGGAGCCGATGATGGGCCTCGGCGGGCGCAGCGTGGTGTCGCTGTTCTCGACCCATCCGCCGATGGTGGAGCGCGTCCGGCGCCTCAGGGCGCTCGACGGCCAGCTCGTCCCGCGCACCGTCTACGAACTCTGATCCTGGATTTCCCTGGGGCAGGGCGGGGCGGCGCAACCGCCGCTCCGCCCTGACCGCGAGCGCTGCGACCGGGCACCCCGACGTGGGGGCCCCCCCGATCTGGTTGAATGGGACTCCCCATGCACACCAGGGTCGAACAGCTGCCCGAGAGCAAGGTCCGCCTCGATGTCGAGGTGCCCGAGCACTCGGTGCAGCATGCCTTCGAGCACGCGGCGGCGGACATGTCGGAGTCGATGCGGATTCCCGGCTTTCGCAAGGGCAAGAAGGTGCCGATGCCGGTGCTCGTCGCGCGGATCGGCAAGGAGGCGCTCGCCGCAGAGGCGGTGCGCAGCCACATCGACGGCTGGTTCTGGGACGCGGCGGCGATCTCGGGCGTCCGCCCCGTCGGTGCCCCCGAGGTGGAGTGGGACGATCTGCCGGAGTCGCCGGGGACGTTCAGGTTTCGGGCGACGGTGCCGGTCGCTCCCCTTCCGACCCTGCCCGACATCTCGGCGATCGAGGTCGGCGAGATCAGGAGCGAGGTGCCGAGCGATCTCGTGGAGCAGGAGCTCGAGCGGATTCGCGACGCCGGCGCCGAGCTCGTTCCGGCTTCGGGGCGGCCGGTGGAGGCGGGCGACACGCTCGTCCTCGACCTCGTGGCGAAGGAGGAGGGAAAGGAGCCGTCCGAGCATCGCGACTACGTCGCCGAGCTCGGGAGCGGCCGCCTCGCCGATCAGGTCGAGGATGCTCTCCCGGGAACGGCGGAGGGCGAGACGAGGACGGTCGAGCTCGAGCTCGAGGACGGGAGCAAGGGCACCGTCGAGGTGACGGTCAAGGAGATCAAGGAGAAGGTGCTGCCGGCGCTCGACGACCGGCTGGCCGTTTCGCTGTCCGAGTTCGAGACCCTGGCCGAGCTGCGCGCGGACATCGAGGCGCGACTGAAGGAGCAGCTCGACTCGGAGCTCGAGCTGCGGTTTCGCCAGGACGCGCTCGATGCCGTCGTCGAGAAGACCACGTTCGAGGGGATCGAGCCGCTCGTCGATCGGCGAACGGCGGCGCTGCTCGAGAGCCTCGCGCGGTCGCTCGGCCGCCAGGGTGTCTCGGCGGGTGCCTACCTGCAGGCGACCGGGCAGACGCCCGAGGCGCTGCAGGAGAGCGCCCGCACCGAGGCCGAGCTCGCCGTGAAGCGGGAGCTCGCGCTCGAGGCGGTCGCGACCGAGTTCGGGATCGAGGTCGTCGACGACGAGATCGAGGAGCTGATCCGCGAGGAGGCGGCCGCCGCGGGCGAGGACGCGGATGCGACGGTCGAGGCGATGCGGGAGCGGGGTGGATTCGAGCAGGTCCGCAACGACCTGGCCCTGCGCAAGGCGCTCGACGAGATCGTCGCGCGCGTCGAGCGGATCCCGATGGAGCTGGCGAAGGCCCGCGAGAAGCTGTGGACGCCCGAGAAGGAGAAGAGCGGTTCGGGCATGAAGATATGGACGCCGGGAAGCGAGGAGAAGCCATGACCCTGGAGTTGACGAGATGAGCCCGCTGATTCCGATGGTGATCGAGCAGACGTCGCGCGGCGAGCGCGCGTTCGACATCTACTCGCGGCTGCTCAACGAGCGGATCATCTTCCTCGGCACCCCGGTCGACGACCAGATCGCGAACCTGATCGTCGCGCAGTTGCTCCACCTCGAGTCCGAGGACCCCGACAAGGACATCTCGATCTACGTCAACTCGCCGGGCGGCTCGGTGTACTCGGGTCTCGCGATCTACGACACGATGCAGTTCATCAAGTGCGACGTGCAGACGATCTGCGTCGGCATCGCGATGTCCATGGGGGCGCTCCTGCTCGCGGGCGGCACGAAGGGAAAGCGCATGGCGCTGCCGAATGCCAAGATCCTCATCCACCAAGTCTCCGGCGGCTTCCAGGGGCAGGGCACCGACATCGAGATCCAGGCGCGCGAGGTGATCAGCCTCAAGCGGCGGCTCGAGGAGATCATCGCCGAGCACACCGGACAGCCGATGGAGAAGATCTCGAAGGACACGGAGCGCGACTACTTCATGAGCTCGGACGAGGCCAAGGAGTACGGGATCATCGATACGGTGATCGCTCACCGTTGAGGGGGATTCTGCTTGGCACTCGCGCCGATTCGGTGTAAAGGGGACGAGGTGGTCGAGGTAAGGGCAGGCGAGAGCGGCGAGGCGGCGTGTGAGGACACGACCGGCGGCCGGCGGGCGACGAGCGGCTAGGGGGGACGATGGCCCGAGCGAGCGACGGCAACGAGCAGCTTCTCTGCAGCTTCTGCGGGAAGAGCCAGCGTCAGGTCAAGAAGCTGATCGCCGGCCCGGGCGTCTACATCTGCGACGAGTGCATCGATCTCTGCAACGAGATCATCGACGAGGAGCTCACCGCCCCGGTCCAGCTCGACCTCGACAACCTTCCCCGCCCACGTGAGATCCACGGCGTCCTGAACGACTACGTCGTCGGGCAGGAAGAGGCCAAGCGGGCCCTCTCCGTCGCCGTCTACAACCACTACAAGCGCGTTCGCATGGCGGCCGACGACTCGGACGTCGAGCTGCAGAAGTCGAACATCCTCCTGCTCGGGCCGACCGGCTGCGGCAAGACGCTGCTCGCTCAGACCCTGGCGCGGATCCTCAACGTCCCGTTCGCGATCGCGGATGCGACGGCATTGACCGAGGCGGGGTACGTCGGCGAGGACGTCGAGAACATCCTGCTGAAGCTGATCCAGGCCGCCGACTTCGACGTGAAGAAGGCCGAGACCGGGATCATCTACATCGACGAGGTCGACAAGATCGCGCGCAAGGCCGACAATCCGTCGATCACGCGCGACGTGTCGGGCGAGGGCGTTCAGCAGGCGCTGCTCAAGATCCTCGAGGGGACGGTGGCGTCGGTGCCGCCGCAGGGAGGTCGGAAGCACCCCCACCAGGAGTTCCTCTCCATCGACACGACGAACATCCTCTTCATCTGCGGAGGCGCGTTCGCGGGGCTCGAGAAGATCATCGCGCGGCGAACGGGTAAGAACCAGGTCGGGTTCGGCGCCGAGGTCAAGTCGAGGCGGCGGTCCGAGGAGGCCGAGCTGCTCACGCAGGTGATGCCCGAGGATCTTCTCGCGTACGGTCTGATCCCCGAGTTCATCGGCCGCATGCCCGTCGTGAGCGCCGTCAACCAGCTCACGCGCGAGGATCTCGTGACGATCCTGCTCGAGCCGAAGAACGCGCTCGTGAAGCAGTACCAGCGCTTCTTCAAGTACGACGGCATCGAGCTGGTCTTCACCGACGACGCGTTGTGGTCGATCTCCGACCGCGCCCTGGAGCGCGAGACAGGCGCCCGGGGCCTGCGCTCGATCATCGAGCATGCGCTGCTCGACGTGATGTTCGAGCTGCCGTCCCGGACCGACGTCTCGAAGTGCGTGATCACGAAGGAGACGATCCTCCGCCACCTGAAGCCGACGCTCGTGACGAGCGGTGGCAGGTCGCTCGACCTCGACGAGCTCGCCGAAGAGTCCGCCTAGGCCCGCAAGGCGAGCCTTCGGCTCGCCTTGCTCCGCGGCTGAGCGGCCGGCTCGGCCGGCCGCGACCCGCGTAGGAGCCGGGCGTAGCCCGGCGGTCACTCCGGCGGCGGAGCCGGGACGTACGGTGGCGAGGCTCCGCGGCTGAGCGGCCGGCTCGGCCGGCCGCGATCCGCGTAGGAGCCGGGCGTAGCCCGGCGGTCACTCCGGCGGCGGAGCCGGGACGTACGGTGGCGAGGCTCCGCGGCTGAGCGGCCGGCTCGGCCGGCCGCGATCCGCGTAGGAGCCGGGCGAAGCCCGGCGGTCACTTCCGCGTCCCGGGGAGCCGCTTCGCCGTCGTCCGGTCGCCGCCGTGCTTTTTCGCGCGGATCGTCAGGCGGACGTAGTCCACCACGGGCTCGGAAAGCCGGTCGATCACTGCTCGTACGAACGCGGGTCGCTCCGGCTCGGGTAGCCGTTCCAGGTGAGCGCCGAGCACGACGGCCGCGAGGTAGCTCTCGAACTGCGCGCCTGCCTGGAGTCGCGCCGGGTCAGGGGCGAGCCCGACCTCGATCTCGGTGAAGCCCGCATCCGCAAGGCGCCTCTCGGTGTCCGCGACCCCTGCGAAGTTCCAGATGGCGGGAGATTCGCCGAGCACGTCCCCGATCGCCGCGACGATGCTTGCGACATTGCCCTGCCCCCCGCATTCGGCGACGAATTGGCCATCGGGGCGAAGCACACCGGCCAGATTGCGGAAGAGCCCCGCGTGATCGGAGATCCAGTGGAACGCTGCGACGCTGATCACGGCGTCGACGGGCTGCGCTATCGGGAGCGCCTGCACGAGGTCTGCCTGGACGATCTCGACTCGTTCGAGCCGATCGGCGACGCGTCTGGCGAGCTGATCGAGCATCGGGCGCGATGCGTCGACGGCAACGACCTGCACTTCGGGGATCAGATCGAGCAGCAGCTCCGTATCGCGACCCGTCCCGCAGCCCGCATCGAGCGCCCTGCGTACGCCTCGAGTGTCGAGCCGAGCGAGCGTCCGGCGCCCCCAACGCGTGTGCGGGAGGGGGAGCGAGTCGTACGTGCGTGCATCCCACTCATGTGGCATGGGCTACCCGAGACTCGCCAGGATAGACGACTTCGAGAGAGCAGGCCCTCCGGATCGGCTGGCCGGGGTGGCGAGTGCTGCCCGAACGTCGTGGGCCATCCGCCGGGCTGCACCGCATGCCTCCGTAGAATCCCCCCGATGGAAAGCCTCTACCGCCCCGAGCTCGTCGAGGAGCGCTGGCAGCAGACCTGGCAGAGCGAGGGCCTGTTCGCGGCGGCACCGGACCCGGAGCGGGAGAGCTACGTCATCGCCGTGCCCCCGCCGAACGTGACGGGCGCGCTGCACATGGGCCACGCGCTGAACGGGACGATCCAGGACGTGCTCGTGCGCTGGCATCGGATGCGCGGCTTCAACACGCTCTGGCAGCCCGGATACGACCATGCGGGGATCGCGACGCAGAACGTCGTCGAGAAGGAGCTCGCGCGGGAGGGCCTCACGCGTCACGATCTCGGTCGCGGGGCGTTCGTCGAGCGCGTCTGGCAGTGGCTCCACGAGTACGGCGGCATCATCATGGGCCAGTTCCGTCGGCTCGGGGCGTCACTCGACTACGAGCGGGAGCGCTTTACGATGGACGAGGACTACGTCCGGGCCGTGCTCCGGTTCTTCGTCCACCTCCACGAGCGGGGCTGGCTGTACCGCGACCACCGGATCGTCAACTGGTGCCCCCGCTGCGCGACGGCGATCTCCGATCTCGAGGTCGTGCACGCCGACGAGGACGACACGCTCACGTACGTTCGCTACCCGCTGGCCGACGGCTCCGGCGCGATCACCGTCGCGACCGTCCGCCCCGCGACGATCCTTGCGGACGTCGCGATCGCCGTTCATCCGGACGACGACCGCTACTCCCACCTCGTCGGCGCCGAGGTCCTCGTCCCCGTCGTCGAGCGCCGGGTGCCGGTGATCGCCGACGCGCGGGTCGAGCCCGGATTCGGGACGGGGGCGCTCAAGATCACGCCGGGCCATGATCCGGTCGACTTCGAGATCGGCCGCGAGCACGGGCTCCCCGAGCCGATGGTGATCGGGCTCGACGGGCGCATGAACGCCGAGGTGCCCGACTTCGACGGGCTGTCCCAGGAGGAGGCCACGGAGCGGATCCTCGACTGGCTCCGCGAGCGCGGGCAGCTCGAGAGCCGGGAGCACTACCGTCACGCGGTCGGTCACTGCGAGCGCTGCGAAACGCGGGTCGAGCCGCTGATCTCGCTGCAGTGGTTCGTGCGAGATGACCGAGCTCGCAGCGCCGGCGATCCAGGCATACCGGGACGGGCGGGTGCGGTTCCACCCGCCTCAGCAAGGTCAGGTCTACCTCAGCTGGATGGAGGCGATTCGGCCCTGGTGCGTGTCGCGCCAGCTCTGGTGGGGGCACCGCATCCCGGTCTGGTACTGCGGGTGCGGGGCCGTGATCGTGGCGGCCGCCCCTCCCGACCGGTGCGAGGCGTGCGGCGGTCGGGAGCTTCGCCAGGACGAGGACGTGCTCGACACGTGGTTCTCGTCCGCGCTGTGGCCGTTCGCGACGCTCGGGTGGCCGGACAGCACGGACGATCTCGCGAGCTTCTACCCCGGTGACGTCAACTCGACGGCGCGCGAGATCATCTTCCTCTGGGTCGCGCGCATGATCATGGCGGGGCTCGAGCTCGTCGGCGACGTCCCGTTCCGCGACGTGATCATCCACTCGACGGTCCTCGCGCCCGACGGACGACGGATGTCGAAGAGCCTCGGCACGGGGATCGACCCGCTCGATGTGATCGCGCGCTTCGGGGCGGATGCGACGCGCTACGGGCTGTGCAAGATGTCCTCGACCCAGGACGTCCGCTTCTCCTACGGGGCGATCGAGGAAGGGCGGCGACTCGCCAACAAGCTCTGGAACGTGGCGCGCCTCGTCCTCGCGAGCGGCGAGGGTGTTGCGCCCGCCCCCCGGCCGGTCGATCCGATCGAGCGCTGGATCCTCGCCCGCATCGACGAGGAGCGGGCGCAGATCGAGGAGCTGATCGGGCGGTTCGACCTCTCCGGTGCCGCCGACGTCCTCTATCACCTGACGTTCGACGACTTCTGCGACTGGTACGCGGAGGCGGTCAAGAGCAGGCTCCACGCACACGACCGCGACGCGGTCGCGACCGCGCTCTACGCGCTCGAGCGCCTGCTCGCCCTGCTCCACCCGATCATGCCGCACGTGACCGAGGAGATCTGGTCGAGCCTCCCGGCGCGCACCGGCAGGCTGATCGTGGCCTCGTGGCCGACCGCCGACGGCGCGACGATGCCGGACGGGATCTCGATGGAGCTCGTGAAGGACGCCGCCGCGACGTTCCGGCGGAGCGGCGTCCGGCTGCAGCTCTCACAGGAGGAGGCGCGGATCTTCACGGCCGTCGTTCGGCCGGAGCGGCTTCGCGTCGACGGGGACGTCGAGGCCGAGCGGGGCCGGCTCCAACGGGAGATCGCCCGTGCCGAGGGCATGCTCGCGAACGAGCGCTTCGTGGAGCGGGCGCCGGCCGAGGTCGTCGAGGCCGAGCGGGAGAAAGTCGCACGATTCCGCCGGGAGCTGGAGGCGCTCGCGGGCTGAGCGGGCCCCCGCGGCCACTACCCTGTCGGGGTGGCCCGGGATGCGCCGGCCCGGCCCGCCGCCCATGGATGCCGTTGCCTGGATCGAGTCGCTCTCGCCCTGGCCGGTCGACGGCTTTGGAACGGGGCGCATGCGGGCCCTGCTCGCCGAGCTCGACGATCCGCAGGCGCGCTACCCGTCGATCCACGTCGTCGGGACGAACGGCAAGACGACCGTCACGCGAACGATCGAGGCGACGCTGCTGGCCCAGGGACGGCGCGCCGGCTGCACGGTGTCGCCCCACGTGACCGGCTGGGCGGAGCGAATCCGGGTCGGGGGACGTGAGGCGGACTTCCCGGCCGCGGTCGACCGCATCCGACCTGTCGCGACGCGGCTCGGGGCGACGCAGTTCGAGGCGGTGACGGCCGCCGCCCTGGCCGAGTTCGCCGCCTCGGGGGTGGACGTCGCCGCCGTGGAGGCCGGTCTCGGGGGACGCCACGACGCGACGAACGTGCTGCGCTCGCCGGTGCAGGTGCTGACGAATGTCGCGCCGGAGCACACCGAGGTGCTCGGCTGCACGAGGGAGGCGATCGCCCGTGAGAAGCTCGCGGTCGTCCAGCCAGGTGCGACCGTCGTGCTCGGCGAGGCGGAGTGGGAGGGGCTGGCCCGCGAGAGCGGCGCGGGTAGCGTGATCGTCGAGCCCGGCGGGAACGCTGCGCTGGCGGCGGCGGCGTGCGGCACGTTCCTCGGCCGGCCCGTAACCGCCGTCTGCGTGGCCGTGCCCGGCAGGCTCGAGCGCCTCGACGGCGAGATCTGGGACGGCGCCCATACGCCGGAGGCGCTCCGCTACATCGCGTCGAAGCTGCCTGCGGTCGGCACCGTCGTCGCCTCGATCCTGCGTGACAAGGACGTCGACGGCATGCTCGCCCTCCTCGCGCTCCTCACGGACAGCTTCGTGGCGACGGCCTCGTCGAATCCGCGCGCGCTCGGCGCCGGGGAGCTGGCGGCCCGCGCCCGTGCGTTCTTCCCCCACGTCGAGGAGGTCGCGGATCCGGCCGCCGCGGTGGCGCGGGCGCACGCGCTCGGAGAGCCCGTCCTCGTGACGGGCTCGCTCTACCTGCTCGCCGAGCTCGCCGCCGTCCGCGCTCCGCACGTACCATGATCCGTGCGCGTGACAGGCTCGGAGTCTTCGCAGTTGCGATCGTCGTCGTCTTCGGGCTGCTCGCGATCGCGTTCGGCGTCGGCTATCTCGTCGGCAAGCTGCTGCTGTGAAGGAAAACCCGACCACTTCGTGAACCGATGACCATGCTCCTGGCTGGCGTCACGAACCCGGCCACGACCGGGACCGAGGAGGACATCTTCGCCGATGTCCAGAACTTCTTCGAGTCCGATGCCTGGCTCGTCGTGCGCAACGTCGGGCTGTTCTTCGCGGTCGCGTTCTGGGTCGCGACCGCCTACTGGGTGTTCAAGGACGCCCGACGGCGGATCGAGGATCCGTGGCTGATCGCCGTCGCCGTTGCCCTCGGTGTCTTCCCGCCGTTCATCGGCCCGCTCATCTATCTGTTCTTCCGGCCGCCGGAATACCTGGAGGACGTGAGGGAGCGCGAGCTCGAGATCCGGGCGATGGAGGAGGCGGTGGGCCACGACGAGCGCTGTCCCGTCTGCCGCGCCCGGCTCGAGGCGGGCTTCCTCTGCTGCCCCGTGTGCACGACCCGCCTCAGGCAGCCCTGCCGCACGTGCCGCCAGCCGCTCGAGCCAATCTGGCAGATCTGCCCGTACTGCGAGACGCCGGTCGAGCAGCCGCGGGCGGCCTCGAACCTCTGACCCTCCGACCGCGCCCGGGAACGCCCGGCCCGGTCACCATTGATGGGCCGGCTCCACTCGGGGCCGAAGACGAAAGGAGCCTCCGTGGCCGAACGCACGCTCGTCCTCGTCAAGCCAGACGCCGTCGCCCGTGGCCTGGCGGGACGCATTCTCGACCGGTTCGAGCAGCGCGGCCTGACGATCCGGGCCGGGAAGCTGCTCACGGTCACGCCGGAGCTCGCCGAGCAGCACTATGGCGAGCACCGCGAGAAGCCGTTCTTCGGCGAGCTCGTCGAGTTCATCACGTCGGCGCCGACGCTCGCGTTCGTGCTCGAGGGCGAGGGTGCGATCGCGACCGTTCGCTCCACGATGGGAGCGACGAACCCGGCGGACGCCGCTCCGGGGACGATCCGTGGTGATCTCGCCCTGTCCATGCCCGACAACCTCGTCCACGGCTCCGACTCCCCGCAGTCCGCCGAGCGCGAGATCGCGCTCTGGTTCACCCCCGCGGAGATCGTGTAGGGACGGGGAGATGACGCATTCCGAGCCGGAGCTGACCGAGCACGCGCTCCGCAACCGCGCCGCCTGGGACCGGTTCGCAGTCGACTACGCGGAGCCGGGTGAGCGCAAGTGGGCGAGCGACGACCCGAGCTGGGGGATCTGGGGCATCCCGGAGCGCGAGCTCGGCCTCGTGCCGGAGGTCGACGGGCTCGACGTGATCGAGCTCGGCTGCGGGACGGCGTACTGGTCGTCGTGGCTCGCCCGCCGCGGTGCGCGGGCCGTCGGCATCGACAACTCGGAGGCCCAGCTCGAAACCGCACGCCGGCTCCAGCGCCAGCACGGGCTCGAGTTCCCGCTCGTCCACGGCAGCGCCGAAGCGGTGCCGTTTCCGGACGGGAGCTTCGATCTCGGGTTCTCCGAGTACGGTGCCAGCCTCTGGTGCGACCCGGAGCTCTGGATCCCCGAGGCCGCGCGGCTGCTCCGACCCGGTGGTCGCCTGCTCTTCCTGACGAACTCGCCGCTCCTGCTCCTCTGCTCCCCCGACAGCGGTCCGGCGGGTGAGCGCCTCGTGCGCGATCAGTTCGACATGAAGCGGGTCGAGTTCGACGAGGACGACTCGGTCGAGTTCCACCTGCCTCACGGCGAGCTGATCGCCGTCCTCCGGCGGAACGGCCTCGTGGTCGAGGAGCTGCGAGAGCTTCGCGCGCCCGAGGGCGGGGACCCGGGGCGGTGGGACTTCGTGACGCTCGACTGGGCCCGTCGCTGGCCGTCCGAGGAGATCTGGCGGGCGATCAAGGCTCCGTGAGCGCGCCTCCACTCCTGCTCGCCTCGACATCGCCCCAGCGGCGTGCCATCCTCGCCCAGCTCGGTATCCCGTTCCGTACGTCGACGCCAGGCTACGTGGAGCACGATCCACCGGGGCTCTCGCCGGTCGAGGCGGTCCGCCTGCACGCGGAGGGCAAGGCGCGCTCGGTCGGCGCAGCGGCCGGGCAGCCCGTGCTCGGAGTGGACACGGCCGTCCTCGTGGACGGTGCGGTCCACGGCAAGCCCGGCGGCCGCGACGACGCACGGCGGATGCTCGAGCTGCTCGCGGGTCGCACCCACGAGGTGATCTCGGGCTTGTGCCTGCTCGGGCCGGGCCTCGAGCTCGTCGGCCACGAGCGCACCGCCGTGACCTTCCGTCCGCTCTCCGAGGTCGAGATCGACCGCTACCTCGAGGACGGCGAGTGGGAGGGGCGGGCCGGCGCCTACGCGATCCAGGGCCGGGGCGCGACCCTCGTCGAGCGAATCGAGGGCGATTATCTGAACGTGGTCGGGTTGCCGGCGGCCCTCCTGGTCCGCTTGCTCGCCGAGCGCCTGCCGGGGGTCTACGGGGTGGGAGCATGATTCCGGGAGCGGCGAGCGAAATGTGCCTGTCTACACTAGGAGCAGAGCCGTGAGCGTCTTCAACCTTCTCGGCGGTCTCAGCGGGCGCGACATGGCGGTCGATCTCGGGACCGCGAACACCCTCGTCTACGTGCGTGGGCGCGGAATCGTGCTCTCCGAGCCCTCGGTGGTGGCGATCGACCAGCGCTCCGGTGAGGTTCACGCCGTCGGGGTCGAGGCGAAGCGCATGCTCGGACGCACTCCCGGCACCATCACCGCAATCCGGCCGCTCAAGGACGGGGTGATCGCGGACTTCGACGTCACCGAGCAGATGCTCCGGCACTTCATCCACAAGGCGAACGGGAACCGCCTCGCCCACCCGCGCGTCATCGTGTGCGTTCCGAGCGGTGTCACGGGTGTCGAGAAGCGCGCCGTCGAGGAGGCGACGCTCTCGGCCGGCGCGCGGCAGGCGTACCTGATCGAGGAGCCGATGGCCGCGGCGATCGGCGCGGGCCTGCCGGTCTCCGATCCGACCGGGAACATGATCGTCGACATCGGCGGCGGCACGACCGAGGTCGCCGTGATCTCGCTCGGCGGCATCGTCGTCTCGCAGTCGATCCGCGTCGGCGGGGACGAGATGGACGAGGCGATCGGCAATCACCTCCGCAAGGAGTACAAGCTGCTGATCGGCCAGCAGACCGCCGAGGAGGTCAAGCTCGAGATCGGTACGGCCTGGGCGCCCCGCGAGGAGGTCCAGGCCGAGGTGCGCGGAAGGGACATGCTGTCCGGCCTGCCGAAGACGGTGGTGCTCGGCTCCGAGGACGTCCGTCGAGCGCTCGAGGAGCCCGTCACCCAGATCCTCGACGCGATTCGCGGCACGCTCGACAAGACGCCGCCCGAGCTCGCGGCGGACATCATGGACCGCGGGATCGTGCTCGCCGGCGGAGGGGCGCTCCTGCAAGGCCTCGACGAGCGCCTGCGCCACGAGACCCACATGCCGGTGCACGTGGCCGAGTCGCCGCTCACATGCGTTGCCGTCGGCTCCGGGCGGAGCCTCGAGGAGTTCGAGGCGATCCACCGCTCGGCCAAGGCTCGCTCCCGCAGCGGTCGCAGGCGATAGCGCGCCCCTCCTGTCGTCCGAGGAAGGGGCCCGGCCGCGCCGCCGGTGCACCGGGCCGCCTGAGCCTGTGCCTACAATCTCTGTTCCGTGCCCCGTCAACGCACCGCACGGCTCCCGCGGCTGGGCCCGGTGACCCAGCCGTCCGTCCCGACCTCCCGAGCTCGAAGCGTCCTGGCTCGGCGGGTGGTCGTCGCTGCGCTGATCCTCGTCTCCCTGGCCCTGCTCACCGTGTATCTCCGCGAGGACGACGAGGGGTCCCTGCACGGCGCCCAGCGACTGGGCCTGGCCATCGTCCATCCCCTGCAGGTCGCCGGCGAGCGCATCTCGCGGCCGTTCCGGGACGCCTATGGCTACGTGTCCGACCTCGCCACGGACAAGGCCGATCGTGACACGCTCCAGGCGCGGGTCCTCGAGCTGGAGACCGCGGCGGCGCTGGCGCAGGCGGCGCTCGAGGAGAACGCCCGGCTCCGGGAGCTGCTCCAGCTCGTCGAGGGGCCGGCCTTCGCGGACTACGAGAAGATCGCCGCCAGGATCCTCGTGCAGCCGACCGGTCCGTTCGACCAGAAGGTCATCGTCGCAGCGGGCTCGGACTCGGGCGTGACGTGGAACGCGCCCGTCGTCACGGCCGGCGGCGACCTGGTCGGCCTCGTCACGAACGTCACGGGCGACAGCTCACAGGTCACGCTGGTCACCGACCAGTCCCTCAACGTCTCGGCCGTCGTGCTCGGCTCCGGCGCGCGCGGCATCGTCTCGGCGACGCCGAACGGGTCGGCGCTCGTGCTCGACCGGGTCGAGAAGGACGAGGTCGTTCGCGAGGCCAGCACCGTCGCCACCGCCGGCTGGCAGGTCGGGGAGCTGTCCTCCCTCTACCCGCCCTGGATCCGGATCGGAACGGTGACCCGCGTCGGTCAGCGGGACATCGATCTCTTCAAGCAGATCCAGGTCGAGCCGGCGGTCGACTTCGACGATCTGTCCGAGGTGGTGATCCTCGTCCACCGATGACCGTCGACGTCGTCAAGGCGGCGGTGGTCGTCACGCTCGCGGCCCTGCTCCAAGTCGTCTTCGTGAACGCGTTCGAGCTGGTCGAGGGCCGGGCCGACCTCGCAGTGGTCGTGCTCGTCTCGCTCGCCCTGCTGCGTGGACCGGTCTTCGGCGCGGTGGCGGGCTTCTGGACGGGCCTGCTGATCGACGTGTCCACGCTCGGCACGCTCGGGCTCACCTCGCTGCTGCTCACGATCGCCGGGTACGCGGCCGGACGGATCGGCGATGCGACCTCCGACCACGAGCATCAGAAGGCACGGATCCTGATCGCGACCGCTCTCGTGACGGTCGGCGTCGGTATCGCCGAGCTCGTCGTCCATCTCCTGCTCGGCGGCTCGGCCTCGGTCGATGCCGTTCTCGCGCGAGTCGTGCTCCCGACGGTCGCCCTCAACGTCGTGCTGGCATTCCCGACGTACTGGGCCCTGCGCAGGCTGTTCCCGCCGCCGTCGCGCCGTCAGCGTGTCCGGGAGGTGGCCGTTGTCTAGCGGCGCGTTCCTCCCACGGGATCCGCGCGTCGAGGAGCCGTATCGTCTCACGCCGCGAATCGCGATCCGGATCGCGATCCTCGGCGTCGTCGCGGTCGTGCTCTTCGGGGTGCTCTTCTTCCGGCTCTGGGCGCTCCAGGTCATCTCCGGGGAGGAGTACCTCGAGAGCGCCCGCGACAATCAGGTGAGGACGTTCAGGATCGAGGCCCCGCGGGGCACGATCGTCGACCGCACCGGGAAGCCCCTCGTCACGAACGTCTCGGGGACCATCGTGCAGCTCTGGCCGGCCTACGTTCCCGAAGGAGAGCTCGACGTCGTCGTCGCCAGGCTGTCCGAGCTGCTCGAGGTGCCGCGCGGCCAGCTCGCGCGGTCGGCCGAAGCGAAGCTCGACGACCCGCTGACACCGGTCGTCGTGAAGACGAGCGTCGCCGACCCGAAGGCCGACTACCTCCTCGAGCACCTCTCGGAGTTCCCCGGCGTCCGGATCGATCAGACCCAGCTTCGCCACTACGATCTCGGGTCGATCTCCGCGCAGATGCTCGGCTATGTCGGCGAGGTCAGCGAGCAGCAGCTGAAGGAGCTCGGACCGGCGTATCGGGGTGGCGACCGTATCGGCCAGGCGGGGGTCGAGCGCGCGTACGACACGCTGCTACGAGGTGAGCCCGGCACCGGCCAGGTGACCGTCGACGCCCAGGGGAAGTTCACGAGCACCCCGCAGCCGAGTCGGCTGCCCCGACCGGGTTACACCGTGCGCCTGACGATCGACGTCGATCTCCAGGCCGCCGCCGAAGACGCGCTCCGCTACGGGATCGATCTCGCCCGCAGCAATGGAAGCTGGGCGGCGTTCGGGGGAGCGCTCGTCGCGATGGACCCGCGGAACGGCGAGATCCTCGCGCTCGCCTCGTCGCCGACCTACGACCCGGCAATGTTCGCCGGACGGCTCGACGAGACGCAATGGAAGACGCTCCAGCGGCCCGGCGCCAACTTCCCGCTCCAGAATCGCGCCACGGACGGCCTGTACCCGCCGGGCTCGACCTTCAAGCCGGTCACCGCGCTCGCGGCGATGGAGCAGGGCATGCTCGATGCGAACGAGGTCATCCAGTGCGAGCCCGAGCGGATCATCGACGGTCAGAAGTTCCGCAACTGGGACCCGTACGTCAACGAGCCGATGGACCTCCACACGGCGCTCGCGCGCTCCTGCGACACGTTCTTCTACGAGCTCGGGCTGCGCTTCTACCGAGCGGAGGGCAGCCCGCTCCAGGCGTGGACCCGCCGGCTCGGGTTCGGACAGCGCACCGGAATCGACGTCCCCGACAACCAGGGCCTCGTCCCCACGCCCGCCTGGCGCCGTCAGCGCTATTCGAGACCGGTCGACCGTCTGTGGAAGAGCGGCAACTCCGTTCAGCTCGCGATCGGGCAGGGCGAGCTGCAGGTGACACCGCTCCAGATGACGCGGTTCTACGCCCTGATCGCGAACGGCGGCAAGCTCGTCGAGCCGCATGTCGTCAAGCAGGTCGAGCAGCCGCGCGGCTCGGACGAGCAGACGCCCGTGATCCTGCGGACGTTCGGCGGCAAGCCGGCCAGGGACGTCGGCCTCCATTCGGAGAACGTCGGCCTGATCCAGGCTGCGCTCTGGGATGCCACGCACAAGAGCTACGGCACGTCGTTCACGGTGTTCAGCGGCTACCCGGTCCAGATTGCGGGCAAGACGGGCACGGCCGAGCAGTACCGTCAGTTCCCGCGGGGATACCCCGGGTACGAGGGCGGCATCTACAACCACCTGCAGGACCAGTCCTGGTGGTGCGGCTACGGGCCAACGGACGACGATCCCCGGTACGCGAGCCGCCCGCTCGTCGTCTGCGCCGTGATCGAGAACGGCGGTCACGGCGGTGAGGTCGCGGCGCCCGTGGCGCTGAAGGTGTTCGAGGAGTGGTGGGGGGTACCGTCCCCGCCGTTCGAGCTTCGGGCGTCCGACTGATGGCGATCCAGCCGACCATCTACCGCACGGGCACGCCGGAAGGCAGACGCGGGATCGGCGCGCACGCGGGGGAGACCCTGCGCCAGCTCGACTACCTGCTCATCGCGGCCGTGGCGGCGCTCGTCGCGTTCGGGCTCTGGACGGTGCAGTCCGTCACCGCGGACGACTTGCCCGGCGACCCGGGCTCGTTCGTCCGCAAGCAGGCGATCTTCGCCGTCCTCGGCGTGGGAGCGTTCGTCCTCATGACCCTTCTCGACCCCGAGCGCCTCCGGCGGGCCCGCCACGTCCTGTTCGCGCTCGCGCTCGCGTTGATGGTGGTCGTCCTTCTCGTCGGCTCGGACATCCGTGGGTCGAAGCGCTGGATCGATCTCTCGTTCTTCCAGCTGCAGCCCTCGGAGCTCGGAAAGATCTGCCTGATCGTGTTCGTGGCCGGGTTCCTCGCGTCCCGCGCGCGGGCGCTCGAATCGTGGCGTGTCGTGCTCGGGGTGATGGGGATCGCCGCCGTGCCGACGCTGCTCGTCTTCATCGAGCCTGACTTCGGCACCGCGCTCGTCTACGTGTTCGCCGCGTTCGGAGCGCTGTTCTTCGCCGGCGTCCGTTGGCAGCATCTCGGCGCGCTCGCGGTCCTCGGGATCGTCGTGGCCTTGCTGGCCGTCTGGATCCTGCCCTCGGCCGGGATCGACGTGCTGAAGCCGTACCAGGTCGACCGGCTCGTCGGTTTCATCGATCCGCAGGCCGACCCGAGCGGCACGACCTACAACATCAACCAGGCCATCACCGCGGTCGGCGCCGGTGGGATCGACGGGCGGGGGATCACGGGCGCGAGCCAGACCCGCCTCGACTACCTGCCCGAGCATCACACGGACTTCATCTTCGCGTCGCTGGCCGAGCAGCGAGGGTTTCTCGGAGCCGCGATCCTGCTGCTGCTCTACGCGATCGTCATCTGGCGAGGCATGCGCATCGTCGCCGGGGCCGGCACCGTGTTCGAAGCGACGGCCGCCGGCGCGATCGTCGCCACGTTCCTGTTCCAGGTCTTTCTGAACATCGGCATGAACATCGGTATTGCTCCGATCACGGGGATCACGCTGCCGTTCGTCAGCTACGGCGGCAGCTCGATGATCGTCTCGCTCGCGATGATCGGCATGCTGGAGGCGGTCCACGTCCGCGCGCAAACGGGACGCCGATGACGAAGCGTGCCCCGGCGATCACCGCCGTCGGGCGCGCCGTGCCCGGCGTCGTCTCGGAGCACCGGCGGGCCGAATCGGGCGTGCGACCGCTGATCGTCTCCGGGCCACCGCCGCTCGCGGCGGAGCTTCGCGCGGCGCTCACGGAGGGCGGCGACGAGACGCTCGTCGGGACGGTGGGCATCCTCGACCTCGGGCGCCCGGAGATCGCGCTCGGGGCGGCATTCGTCTACGTGATCCGGCATGCGGCCACGCCCGGCGACGAGCGTGCCCTCCGGCGTGCCGAGCGTGCGGGCCTCCCCCTGGTCGCGCTCGTGCTCCGGCCCGAGGACGGAATCGCCCCGATCCTCCCGTACGTGCTGGCGACGGACGTCGTGACCGCCGAGACGATCGACGGGGCCGCCGTCGCCCGGCTCGCCTCCCGCATCGCCGCGAGGGCGCCCGACCAGGCCTGGGTCCTGGCCCACGAGCTTCCCGTGCTGCGCAGGGCGGCGGAGCGTCGCCTGGTGAACGGCGCCGCCCGGAGCCATGCGTTCTTGGCGGCGGCACCCCCCTTGCTCGAGCCGTCGATCGTCCCGCTCACGCTCGGCGAGCTCCGGATGCTGATGCGCTTGCTCGTGGCGCACGGCGACGACCGACCGGCCGGGCCTGCCCTGTTCGGAGCGGTCGCGGCCTGCCTGGGCACCGGGCTCGCGTGCCGCGCGCTGGCTCGCCGCCTGAGGCGGCGGGCGCCGCTTCCGGCCTCCGTCGTCGACGCCGCCGTCGCCTACGGAGGAACGCGGGCGCTCGCGGCGCTCGCCACGCGCCTGCCGAGGGCCCTGGGCCGGTGACCCCGGTTGGTAGGCTTGTCGAGACCGAGGGTACCGGCCCGGATCGGGCGAGCGGGATCTCGGCAAGGAGCAAATCCGTGACAACCCAAGACGCCATCGCAGCAGGGGAGCTCGTGCACACGGCTTTCCACCTCCCCGCGCGCGGCGCAGTAGGAGGAGTGCGTGCGTTCGTGGTTTCGCCGCAAGCTCGCAGACGGGGACGAGGCGCCGGAGCAGGCAGCCGCCCCACCGCCCGAGAAAACGCAAGAGGAGCCGCCGCCGCCGGCTGACGACGGATCCCGGCCTGCCCGGCGCCCGGCCCGGAGCCGGAAGCCCTCGGCGGCCAGCGCGGAGGCGGAGAAACGCGAGGAGTCCCCGGCACAGCCTCCTCGCCAGCGTGAGCGACGACGGCGAAGTGAGACGCCGCGACGTTCCACGCTCCCGCCCGTCCGCAAGGAGATGCTCGTCTCGATCGAGGTCGGCGAGCAGCGTGTCGCGGTGCTCGAGGACGGGCAGCCGGTCGAGGTGTACCTCGAGCGGCCGGGACGGCGGTCGATCGCCGGAAACATCTACAAGGGCGTCGTCGACAACGTCCTCCCGGGCATGGAGGCGTCGTTCATCGACATCGGCCTCGAGAAGGACGGGTTCCTCTACGTCGACGAGATCGTCGTTCCGGAGCTCGAGGGGAAGCAGCGCCACGGGCGCAAGATCCAGGAGCTGATCTCGCGTGGACAGGAGCTGCTCGTGCAGGCCGTGAAGGACCCGATGGGCACCAAGGGGGCCCGACTGACGACCGAGGTCTCGCTGCCCGGGCGCTTCCTCGTCTACACCCCGTTCGGGGACGGCATCGGCGTTTCGCGGCGGCTCGAGGACGAGGAGCGCGAGCGGCTGAAGGCGATCTGCAAGACCCTCGAGCTTCCCGACGGCGGCATCATCGTCCGGACGGCAGCCGAAGGGGCGAGCGAGGCGGAGCTCGCGGGCGACCTCGCATTCCTCCAGAGGCTCTGGGCCACGATCCAGACGCGGGCGACCCGATCGCCTGCTCCTTCGCTCGTCTATCGCGAGGCCGAGCTTCCGCTCCGCGTCGTCCGCGACCTGTTCACGCGCGAGTTCGAGCACCTGACGATCGACCACCAGCCGACCCACGGGCGGATCGTCAGCTACCTCAATCGAACGTCGCCCGAGCTCGCCGACAAGGTGGAGTGGTACCGGGGCGCGGAGCCCGTGATGGAGCGGTTCGGCGTCGAGGCGGCGGTCCGCTCGACGCTGTCACGTCGAGTCGACCTTCCGTCGGGGGGATACCTCGTCTTCGACTACGCGGAGGCGTTCACCGTCATCGACGTGAACACCGGCCGCTTCGTCGGCGCGCGAGGGAAGGGCTCCGGAGCCCGCCTCGAGGACACGATCACGAAGAACAACCTCGAGGCGACGAAGGAGATCGTGCGCCAGCTTCGCCTTCGCGACATCGGCGGGATCATCGTCATCGACTTCATCGACATGGCGAATCCGAAGAACCGCCACGAGGTCGAGGAGGCCCTGAAGCGCGAGTTCGAGCGCGACCGGACGAAGACGTACGTCGTCGAGATCTCGCCGCTCGGGCTCGTGGAGATGACCCGCCAGAACGTCACCGACGGCCCCCGGGAGATCCTGACGACCCGCTGCCCGATCTGCGAGGGCAACGGGATCGTCGTCTCCGACGAGACGTACGCCGTCGAGGCCGAACGCCGCCTGCGCCAGATGACGGCCGCGTCGAAGGCGCCCGCGTTCCTCGTCGAGCTTCCTTCCCGGGTCGCGGGCATCCTGATCGGCCCGGCCGGGGCGAGGCTCGCCGAGCTCGAGCGGGCCACCGGCCGCATGTTCGCGTTCGAGACCTCCGACGACCTCCCGCTCGACCACGTCGCCGTGCTGGTGGAGGGATCGGTCGACGAGATCGAGCCGCAGGCGCTGCCCGTGGTCGCCGGGCAGGAGCTTCGGGTGCTGCTCGAGGAGGCAAACCTGCACGCCCCCGAGGATGCGATCGCGCGGATCGACGGCTACGTCGTCAGCGTCGCAGGTGCAGCGGGCAAGGTCGGCAAGCGCGTGTCGATCCGGATCGAACGGGCGACCCGGACGGCCGCGTACGCGGTGTTGGCGGGCGCGGCGCCCGCGGCAGAGGCGCCGGTCGAGGCCGGTGTCCTGGCCGAGGAGGACGAGGCGGCCGCCCCGGCAAAGCCGCGGGCGCGGCGGACCGCGCAGCGCAGGGCTCCGAAGCCCGCCGAGGTTGCGCCGGAGCCGGAGGCCGCCGTCGAGGCCGCGAGCGTCCCCGCCAAGCCTCGTGCGAGGCGGACCGCCAGGCCCAAGGCTCCGGCGCCGGCCGAGGCGGCTCCGAGTGCCGAGGCCGCGAAAGGCGAAGACGCCCCCGCGAAGCCGCGTGCGAAACGGACCGGCCAGCGCAAGGCTCAGACAGGCACCGCGACCACGGCGGCGGAAGAGGCGACGACCGTCGAGCCGGCTGACGGCGTGGCGGAAAGCGCCGGTGAGGACGGCGAGGTCGTGAAGAAGAAGACGCGCCGGGGATCGCGCGGCGGCCGCGGCCGGAAGAAGCCCGTCGAGGAGGGCAAGGCCGAGGTCGAGGGGGCGGAGGCGGCGGATGCCGTCGAGCCCGTCGCCGGTGAGCCCGAGCTCGGATCCGTGGGTCCGGCCGAGCCGGAAGCCGCCGCGGCCGGGGAGGAGGCGGACGGGGACGAGAGGCCCAAGCGTCGCACGCGCCGCGGCTCCCGGGGCGGACGCGGCCGCAAGAAGCCGGCGTCGGCCACGGGCGAAGAGACGGTGGTGGAGCCGGCCGGCACGGCGGGCTCGGAGGTGGACGGGGCGCCGCCCGCGGTGGCCGTCGACGCGGGCGAGCCCGAGTCGGGCGCGGCCGTCGACGGCGCCGACGGCGCCCCGCGGAAGCGCACGCGCCGGGGGTCACGAGGTGGTCGGGGGCGGCGGCGCCCGCCCTCCGGCGACGGCGCTCCGGCCGAGGTGAACGGCTCCCCGTTGGAGGGGCTGGAGGAACCGGCTCCGGCGAGCGGTGAGACTCCATCCGGGGCCGCAGCACCGGACACGGTCGTCCGCCGCGGGCCGCGGGCGAGGAGCGGTGCGGCGCGCGACGGCAGTGCGGCGGGGCCGCCCGCGGCCGTGCTGCCCTCCGTCGAGGCGTCCGTGCCGCCCGGAATCCCGTAGCAGGACGTTGCTGGGCGAGGACTCGCCGTTGCCGAACAGGTCCGCTCTGGCTACAATGCGCACGTCGTGGCGGGCCCGGGGCCCGCTCGTCGTCCGTCTGGAGCAGAACATGGGGTACGCGATCATCAGGGTCGGAGGCAAGCAGCACACGGTCCGCGAGGGCGAGTGGCTCCTCGTCGACCGGCTTCCCTACGAGGAAGGATCGACCTTTCATCCGGATGTCCTGCTCGTCGGCGGCGACGGCGACACGTTGCTGGGTGACGGGCTCGCCGGCCGTCAGGTGACCGCCCGCGTCACGGATCACGTGCTCGGGAAGAAGATCATCGTCGGCAAGCACAAGCAGCGCACCGGGTACCGGCGCCGCAACGGCTTCCGCGCCCGCCTCTCGCGGATCGAGATCGAATCGATCGGGGCTGCAAAGGCTGCGCGCGCGCCGCGCAAGAAGGCAGCGGCCGCGGGGCCGCCGGCCGAGGCGAAGGAGTAGGAGATGGCACACAAGAAGGGCCTCGGCTCGTCGAGGAACGGCCGTGACTCGGCAGCACAACGCCTCGGGGTGAAGATCTTCGCCGGCCAGGACGTGAAGGCCGGCATGATCATCGTGCGACAGCGCGGCACGAGGTTCCGCCCGGGGCCGGGCGCAGCCCTCGGTCGTGACGACACGATCTTCGCGCTGCGCGCCGGCACGGTCGCGTTCCGGTCGAGCGGCGATCGCCGCACGATCTCGGTCGACTGACCGGGCCGGCGGCCCGACCCGCCGTGTTCTCCGATCATGCTCGCATCCATGTCCAGGCCGGCCGCGGCGGGGATGGTGCAATCAGCTTCCGACGGGAGAAGTACGTCCCGAAGGGCGGGCCGGACGGCGGGGACGGCGGCGGCGGCGGCGATGTCGCGCTCGTCGCGGACGCAGACCTGCGGGATCTGTCGTTCTTTCGCGGCCGGGGCGACTTCCGCGCCGGGCGCGGCCGCCACGGCGGGGGCAGCAACCGGAGCGGCGCGAGCGGTCGGCCGATCGAGATCCGGGTTCCGGCCGGAACCCAGGTGCTCGACGACGCGGGCGGATTGATCGCCGACCTCGCGAGTGCGGGCGCCCGCGTCGTCGTGGCGCGTGGCGGGCGCGGCGGTCTCGGCAATCAGCGGTTCTCGACCGCGATCCGGCAGGCGCCGAGGATCGCGGAGCCCGGCCTCCCGGGCGAGGACGCCATGATCGAGCTCCGGTTGAAGCTCCTCGCCGATGCCGCGCTGCTCGGGTTTCCGAACGCCGGCAAGTCCTCGCTGCTGCGGCGGATCTCGAATGCGACGCCGAAGGTGGCCGACTACCCGTTCACCACCGTCGCACCGGTCCTCGGGACCGTAGAGGCTCCCGATGGGAGGCAGCTCACGGTTGCCGACGTGCCCGGCCTGCTCGAGGGCGCCAGCGCGGGCGCCGGGCTCGGTCACGAGTTCCTCGCGCACCTCGAGCGTGCCCGGCTGCTCGTCCATGTCGTGGACGCCCACGAGGGAGATGCTGACGAGCGCTTCCGGACGATCGACGCGGAGCTGCGGGCCTACGGTGCGGGCCTTCCCGACCGGCCGCAGCTCGTCGTGCTGAACAAGGTCGACCTGCTCGCCGAGCCGCCCCGCTTCGAGCTCGAAGACCCGCGCATCGTGGGCACGGTTGCGACCTCGACGGTGACCGGCGAGGGGATCGACGATCTGAAGCGCCTCCTGTTCGAGCGGATCCCGGAGGCCGTCCCGGTCCCCGAGTCGGCCGACCAGGGGCTGGCGGACTACCTCGTCTACCGCCCGCGGTCCCCGAGGAGCCGGGCGTTTCGGGTCCTGCGAAGCGACCGCGGGTTCCTCGTCACGGGGCGGAATCTCGCGTCCGTGTCCGCAGAGGAGATCGACCAGGCCCTCGCCGACGCGGGCGCGAGGTCCGGCGACCAGGTGACGATCGGCGACGAGATCCTCGAGTACGTGGGCCAACCCGGGCGCGGCCAGGGGCCCGGCGGTGAGGGGGCCGGCGCGTGAGGGTCGGCCTCCTCGGCGGGGCGTTCGATCCGCCCCACGAGGGCCATCTCGTGCTCGCGGCGGAGGCGATGCGGCACTTCGAGCTCCGGCTCGTGGTCGTCGTCGTCACGGGCACGCCGCCGCACAAGGACGTCGAGACGCCGGCAGCGACCCGCTACCGTCTCGCAGAGGCCGCGTTCGCCGGGCGGCCGGGCGTCGAGGTCTCTCGCTGCGAGCTCGACCGGCCCGGGCCGTCCTACACCGTGGACACGGCCCGGTGGGCCCGCGACCGGTACGGCCGGGACGTCGTCTTCCTCGTGGGCGCCGACGAGTTCGCCTCGTTCCTCTCCTGGCACGATCCGCAGGGAGTTCTCGAGGCCGTCCGGCTGGGCGTGGCCACCCGACCGGGATCCCCGCGCGCACGGCTGGAGGCAGTGCTCTCGCGGCTCGGCGCGCCCGAGAGGGTCGAGCTGTTCGACATCCCGTCGATCTCGGTCGCCTCGACGGACCTTCGCGCGCGCGTCGCGCGCGGCGAGCCGATCGACGGGCTGGTCCCCTCGGCGGTCGCCGAGCTCATCGCCGAGCTCGGCCTCTACCGCGACCCGGCCGCAGCCGTTTGACCCGCGTCCCCCCCGGCCGGTAGGCTCCGGCGAGGCCCGTCCACGGCGCGTGGAGACCACCTGACCCCCATCGAGCTGGCACGCCGGATCGCTGCCCTCGCCGAGTCGAAGCTCGCGAGGGAGATCGTGATTCTCGACATGCGAGCGGTGGTTTCCTACACGGACTACCTCGTCATCTGCACGGGCCAGACGGGCCGCCAGACGAAGGGGATCTACGACGAGGTCCGCGAGCGGCTCAAGCATGACGACCGCATCCTGCCGCGGACCGCCGCCGGCGAGCGCGAGGCGATCTGGATCGTCGCCGACTATCTCGACGTGGTCCTCCACGTCTTCACGCCCGAGGCGCGTGCCTACTACCGGCTCGAGGAGCTCTGGGGCGACGTCCCCTCGGTCGAGCTCGAGGTGGCGTCGGCGTAGCGGGAGCCCGGGACGACTCGCTGTTGTCCGATCGGACAACTATCATCGTCGAACGAGGCTCGATGACCCTCACCACCGATCACAAGGGCGCGATCGCGGAGTCCGCGGTGGTGCACGCCGCGGTCAAGATCGGTCTGGGCGTGTCGATACCGCTTGCCCCGCAGCGGTACGACCTCGTCCTGGACGTGGGCTCGCGGCTCCTGCGCGTGCAGTGCAAGTGGGCCGCTCGTGATGGAGGCGTCGTTGTCGTCCGCTGCTACACGTCGCGCCGGGATCGCGGAGGCTTCGTGCATCGCGGGTAGGACGCGGAAGAGATCGATGCCGTTGCCGCGTACTGTGCGGAGCTCGACCGCTGTTACCTGATACCCGTGTCGGTACTCGGCGGCCAGCGGAACGTGCAGTTGCGGCTCGAGCCAGCCGCCAACAACCAAGAGCGTGGAATCCGGTGGGCCGACCGGTACGAGCTCGGCTCGGTAGACTGGGACGAGTTCAGACTCTCGGGGCCATAGCTCAGCTGGGAGAGCGTCTGGCTGGCAGCCAGAAGGTCACGGGTTCGAATCCCGTTGGCTCCATTTCCCCGGTGCCCGAGGGGAACCCCGAGGAGGGAGCCTGTCGATGCGAACGGCGAGCCCGCTGCGGGTTCCTGCCCTCGGCGCGCCGCACCCCTCGAATCTCTTGAGAGCTCGTTTGAGGATGAAGCCTCGTGTTGCCGTGACGTCGCGCCCGCCCACCGCGCCCCGGCGACGAAAGGTCATTCTGAGACGAGCTCTCAGCCGCGACCGCCCAGCGAGCTCCCGACCACGGAGAACAGCGCGAGCGCCGCAAAGAGCACGAGCGCCGTGTACGGGTCCCAGAGCGCGACGAGCGTCGCAGCGGCGTTGATCGGAACCCGCGAAGCCCGTTCTCGCGCGCGATTCAACCGCGACCGGACCCGGCCGCGCCGGGTCCCGTCGCCGGCCCGGTTCCCGCGGGTACCGTGAGGTGATGCGTCTGCTCGCCGCGCTCGCCCTCGCTTCGGCGGTGCTCGTCTGGGCGGGTCATGGGTCGGCCGCGACGAGGATCCTTGCGGTCGGGGACTACGGAGTGGGCGGTGCGACCGAGCTCGCGACCGGCACGGCGATGAAACGCCTCGAGCGCCGGTATCCCGCGTCGTTGCTCGTGACGCTCGGCGACAACGACTACACGGAGAGCCCGGCTGCGTTCCGGCGCAACTTCGCCGCCGCGTTCGGCTGGCTTGCCGGCTCCGGCGTCGACGTCGCCGGCGCGCTCGGCAATCACGACGTCGTCGTCGACGGCGGAGCCTACGTGATGTCCGTGCTCGGGATGCCGTCGCGCTACTACACGCGGCGCATCGACGCCGCCGAGCTGTTCGTGCTCGACTCGAACACCGTCGATGCGACCCAGACCTCCTGGCTGCGGAGGCGGCTCGCCGCATCGACTGCCCGCTGGAAGATCGTGGTGCTCCACCATGCGCCGTTCGTCTGCGGGTTCCACTCCGGCGACGATCGGGTGGTGTCGCGCTGGGTCCCGCTCTTCGAGCGCTACGGGGTTCGACTCGTGCTCGCAGGCCACGAGCACAGCTACCAGCGGTTTCTCGCGCGCCGCGGCGTCACCTACGTCGTTCACGGCGGCGGAGGGGCGTTCCCGTATCCACCGGCCCGCTGTCCGGCGGGCTACCCGACCCGTGCCGCGTCAAGGCTCGGGTTCGGCTTCCTGTCGATCGTCGTCTCGCCGGAGCGGCTCATCGTGTCCGCGATCACCCAGCGGGGACAGCGGGTGGACCGGGTCGCGCTCGACCGCTGAGCACCTCCGCTCCGCGCGACCAGGGCGGCCGCCGAGGTACGAACTGCCGGCTCCGCGGGATCCTTGCATCGAGTTCATCCCGAGCCTGCGGCGCGGGTGGGGTAGGCCGCAGCCCAGTCGCTAGGATCATCCACGGTGGACCGGTACGAACCAGCGGCGATCGAGGCCAGGTGGCAGGCCGTGTGGGAGCGCGAGCAGGCGTTCGCCGTTCCGAACCCGGAGCCGTCCGCCGGCGACCCGGGCAGGCCGCGCACCTACGTCCTCGAGATGCTCCCGTACCCGTCGGGCGATCTCCACATGGGCCACGTCAAGAACTACACGCTCGGCGATGTCGTCGCCCACGTCCGCCGCCGATCCGGTTACGACGTCCTGCGTCCGATGGGATACGACTCCTTCGGGCTTCCCGCCGAGAACGCCGCGATCCGGGAAGGTGAGCACCCCCGCGTGATCACGGATCGCAACATCGCCGCGATCCGGCGGCAGATGCGCCGGATGGGCTGGGCGATCGACTGGAGCCGGGAGCTCTCGACGTGCGAGCCGGACTACTACCGCGGCACGCAGTGGCTGTTCCTCGCCTTCTACGAGGCCGGCCTCGCCTACCGGAAGGAGGCGCCGGTCAAGTGGTGTCCGAGCTGTCAGACGGTGCTCGCGAACGAGCAGGTCGTCGACGGCGCCTGCGAGCGCTGCGGCACCGAGGTCGAGGCGAGGAACCTCGAGCAGTGGTTCTTCCGGATCACGGAGTACGCCGACCGCCTGCTCGACGAGATGGCGCTGCTCGAGTCCTGGCCGGACCGCGTGCTCACGATGCAGCGAAACTGGATCGGGCGCTCCGAGGGCGCGGAGGTCTACTTCCGGATCGACGAGCTGGGCGTCGAGGTCCCGGTCTTCACGACCCGGCCGGACACGCTCTTCGGCGCGACCTTCTTCGTGCTCGCGCCCGAGCACCCCCTCGTCGTGGACCTCGTCCGAGGCACGGAGCACGAGCAGGCCGTCCTCGAGTACGTGCGACACGCCGGAGCGCAGACGGCGGTGCAGCGGGCGAATCCCGATCGGGAAAAGACAGGGGTCTTCACCGGTCGCACGATCACGAACCCGGTGAACGGTGAGCAGCTTGCGGTCTGGGTCGCGGACTACGTCCTCACGGAGTACGGAACGGGCGCGATCATGGCCGTGCCCGGGCACGACGAGCGCGACTTCGAGTTCGCCGACCGATTCGGGCTGCCGGTCGTCCAGGTGGTCGCGCCGCGCGACGGCTCCGCGGTCGAGCTGCCGTACGTCGAGAAGTCGACCGACGCCGTCTCCGTGAACTGCGGCGAGTTCACGGGACGCCCGACCCCGGACGCGATCGCCGGGATCGTCGCCTGGCTCGAGGAGCGCGCGCTCGGACGCGCCACGGTCGGGTACCGGCTGCGCGACTGGCTGCTTTCACGCCAGCGTTACTGGGGCTGTCCGATCCCGATCGTCTACTGCGCGAGCTGCGGCACGGTGCCGCTGCCGCGCGATGAGCTGCCGCTCCTGCTGCCCGAGATCGACGACTACCTCCCGAAGGGCCGCTCGCCGCTCGCGGCGGCGGAGGAGTGGGTGTCGACCGCGTGCCCTTCCTGCGGTGGCCCCGCGCGCCGAGAAACGGACACCATGGACACCTTCGTCGACTCGTCCTGGTACTTCCTGCGCTACACGGATCCCACGAGCCCGGAGCTGCCCGTGCGGCGCGAGGTCGTCGACTACTGGGCGCCGGTGAACCAGTACATCGGCGGGGTGGAGCACGCGATCCTCCATCTGCTCTATGCCCGCTTCTTCACGAAGGTGATGAACGACCTCGGGCTCGTGGGGTTCCGCGAGCCCTTCCTCCGGCTGTTCACCCAGGGGATGATCTACCGGTTCGGCGCCAAGATGTCGAAGTCCAGGGGCAACGTCGTCGCGCCCGACGAGCTCGTCGATCGCTTCGGCGCCGACGCGCTCCGCCTCTACATCCTCTTCATGGGCCCGGCGGAGGACGATGCCGAGTGGCAGGACATGGGCATTCAGGGCACGGCCCGGTTCCTCGCCCGGCTCTGGAGCGCCGTCGGCGACGTCACCGCGACCGCCGGCGGGGTGACGGGCGGGACGCCGCTGGCGCGGAAGGCTCACCAGACGATCGCGAAGGTGACCGACGACATCGATCGACGCTTCCACTTCAACACGCCGATCGCCGCGGTGATGGAGCTCGTCAACGAGCTCCTGAGAAGCCCGTCCGATCCGGCCGCGCGGTTTGCCGCCGAGACGGCCGTCAGCCTGATCCAGCCGTACGCGCCCCACGTCGCCGAGGAGCTGTGGGAACGGCTCGGCCATGAGCGGCTCTGGGAGGCGCCATGGCCGGCGGCCGATCCGGCGGAGCTCGAGCAGGAGACCTTCGAGCTGGTCGTCCAGGTCAACGGCAAGGTGCGCGATCGGATCGAGGTCGCGGTCGGGCTCGGCGACGACGAGCTGGTCGAGCGGGCGAAGGCGCTCCCGAACGTCGCGCTCCACATGGACGGCAAGGATGTCCGCCGGGCCGTCGTCGTCCCGGGGAAGCTCGTCAACCTCGTCGTGTGATCCGTGTCGGGATGCGGGCGCCCAGACGCCCGCGACCGGTGTCGCGCCCCAGCTCCCGGTCACGTCGCCCGGATCTCGCGACCGGTCGTGACGTGGACGATCGCGTGCTCGAGCTCGAGGACGGCACTCACCCGGCTGCCGCCCTTGATGCGGTGGTCGAGATCGGCCATGCGAATGAGGGCATCCGCCAGCTCACGGCCGGTGAACCTCGCGGCCTGGGCGGCCTGCTTGCGCGCCGGGAACTCGTTGCGCATGCCAAGTCGCTGCGCGATCTCGCGAACGTCGAGATCCTGCTCCAGCAGGCTGTGGACGGCCCGCACGCTTGCGATGTGGGCGGCAAGCCTGGCCGAGATCGAGAACGGCTCGTCCCTGTCGTGGAGCATCGCCTCGCACGCGGTGAGCGCGGCAGCGACATCCCGTGCACCCCAGGAGTCGACGAGCTCCCAGGCTCCGGCCTCGATCTCCGGCACGGCGAGCGCCTCGACGTCCCTCGTACCGATCGCGCCGCCGGACGACCACCCGACGAGCTTTTCGATCTCGTTGCGCAGCACGAACGTGTCCTCGCCTGCGACCTCGACCAGCCGGTCGGCGACGTCTCGGCCGACCTGCACCCCTTCGGCGGCGAACTGCTGCTGCACCCACTTGGCGTAGTCGGGAACCTCTCGATGGCGTTCTCGCCGCGTCGGGATGTCGTACCGCAGTACCCGTCCGGCCCGCTCACAGACCGCCTCGAGCCCCGCCGGGAGCTTTTCGGGTGCTCCGACGAGCGCGAGCACCGCCCCGGGCGTGGGGCTGGATACGTAGGCAGTGAGCGCGGCGACGTCGTCCTTCTTCCAGCGTTCGACGCCGTCGACGACGACGAGCCGCTCGCCGCCCCCGAAGAGCCCGAGCGCGTTCGTCGACGCGACCGCTTCGGCGGCGGAGGACGTATCCGCCGAGAGCCGGTCGACCGAGCCGGCCTCGAAGCGCGCGCGGAGGCGTCGCAGCGCGAGCTCGAGCTTCGGAAGGTCGTTTCCCGTGAGGAAGTACACGGGCTCGAGCGCTGGTGTCGCCACGAACGAACCATACGTCACGCCTCCACGCGCACCGTGATCTCGACGCCGTCGGTCTCGAGGAGCACGGTGCCTTCGAGATCGGTCCGGTGGAGCCGGAGGCCGGGCTGGGCCCCGAGCGCCGCGAGGGTCGCCGGGGTCGGGTGACCGTAATCGTTCCCGACGCCGCAGGAGATCACGGCGACTCTCGGCGTCAGCCGCTCGAGCAGCGCGGGAAGGCCGGGATCGGCGGAGCCGTGATGGGCAACCTTGAGGATCTCGACCGGCGGCAGCGCGATCCGGGACGTCACCTCCGACTCGGCATCAGCGGTCAGCAGCGCCTCCACCTCGCCGAACGTGGCGAGGAGGACGATCGCGTGGCGGTTCGGGTCGTCGCCTGGGGGCGGCGGCCCGCCGGGCCAGAGAACGGTCAGGGTCAGGCCGCCGAGTTCGAACCGCCGTCCCCGGAGCACCGTCTCGACCGGCACATGCTCCCGCGTCGCCGCCGCGAGGGCACGCCGAGCATCCGCGCTCTCCGTCACCTGGCCGGAGTCGATCACGAGCTCGACGTCGGACGCCTCCAGAACATCGGCGGCGCCCCCGATGTGGTCGCGCTGGGGATGGGTGAGGACGAGCGCCGCGAGCCGCTCGACGCCGAGATGCTTAAGCTGTTTCGCCACCCGGGCTTCGGGCGGGCCCTGGTCGACGAGGATCGCACCCTCCGGAACCTGCAGCAGGATCGCGTCGCCCTGTCCGACGTCGAGCACGGCGATGCGGAGACCCGCAGGCGGAGCCAGGGGCCGCGGGGCGAGCCATCCCCACCAGACGACACCCGCAGCCGCCACCAGCGCGAACGCGCCGAGAACGGGGCGGAGGCGACGGCGAGGAACGAGCACCAGCGCGCCGACCGCCCCGGCGATCCCGGCGAGGATCAGGACGACCCCGGGTGAGCGGACCTCGGCGAACGGCAGGTTCCCCACGAGACGCGCGACCCAGGCCAGGTAGGCGACCAGCCAGCCGTTGAGCCAGCCCAATGCCGTGGCGGCGAAGGGGAGAGCCGGGTCGAGCGCGGCCGCCCCGAGACCCAGTCCGAGGATCGGCGCCACGACGGGAGCAGCCAACACGTTCGCGACCACGGCGAGCACGGAGAGCGATCCGAACTGGAACCAGAGGACGGGGGCCGTGACGATGCTGCAGGCAATGGAGATCGAGAGGACCGTTCGCACCGCCGCCGGCAAGGGGTAGCCCTCGAGGAGGCGATCGAGACGCGGGGTGAGCAGGAAGATCGCTGCGACGGCAGAGAACGAAAGCTGGAATCCGGCGTCGAGCACGCTGTACGGGTTCCATGCGAGCAGCAGGGCGGCACCGACCAACGCGAAGTACCAGCGGTCGCGGGGTCTGGCAGCGATCCACGCGAGCGATGCCAGGCCGCCGGCGATGCCTGCCCGGACGACCGACGGCTGCCAGCCGACGGCAGCGACGTAGGCGAGGATCGCGACGATCGCGGCACCCTCCGCCGCCAGCCGCGACAGGCCCACCAGCCACGCGGTCGCGACCACCCCGACCCCGACGTACGCCACGTTCTGGCCCGAGACCGCGAGCAGGTGGTACAGACCGGAGCGGCGGAAGGCGGTGCGAAGCTCCTCGGTGAGCCCCTCGTCGGCACCGAGCACGACGCCGGCAACGAGCGCCCGACGCTCGCCGGCGAGCCCACGCTCCAGGCCGCGTGCGATTCCGTGCCGGGCGCGGTCAACGACTCCGGCAACGCCTCCGCGGGCTCCGACGATCCGGTAGCCATCCGCGGTGATGACGACATGGACGCCCTGCCTGCGTAGATAGGCGCGCTCGTCGAAGCCGCCGTCGGGGCCGGCGCCTCGCGGCTCTCGAAGCAGGCCGATCAGCTCCAGGAGCGCCCCCTGAGGAGGGGGTGCCCGCTGCGACGGTAGCCGGAGCAGTGCCGCCTCGTCGAACGGATCGTGCCAGATCGCCCGAACACGAACCGGGACCCGGTGGCCGTAGAGGCCGGTTCGCACCGGGCCCGTGACCTCGACGGTCATCGGCCCCGCATCGCCCACGCGCGCGGCGAGCGCGGTGTGGTCGACGATCGCAAGGCGGGCCGACCCTGACGCCAGACCGCATGTGGCGAGCGCCACGACGAGCGCGAGCGTGCGCCGGTTACCGGTCGTCAGGATCCCGATCAGGCACAGGCCGATGGCGCACGCGCCCGTGACGAGCGGGGGGACCCGGAGCACGACACTCGTCCCGAGGCCGGCGCACAGCGCCGCGGCCAGCAGGTGCGGAGCCCTGATCGTCCGCGCCTCCCGCGGAAGTGTCGCACGAGTCGCGAGATCGTCGATCACGGCACGACGAGCTCTCGCAGCTGCTCGAGGCGGGCAGGTCCGATCCCGGGGATCGCGTCCAGCTCGTCGACCGAGGTGTAGGGCCCGTGCTCGTCCCGATAATCGAGGATCTTCTGCGCGGTGACCGGCCCCACACCCGGGAGCGCATCGAGCATCTCGAAGGTCGCGACGTTCAGCCGCACGGGCCCGGGATCGACGGGGGGCACAGTGACGTTCGTGAGCGGCGGAGCTCCCCCGCTCGCATGGGTGGGGACGACGACTTGCTGGCCGTCGACGAGCTCCTCCGCCAGATTGACGAGCATGAGCTCGGCGCGTCGTGTCGGCCCGCCGGCCTCGCGGATCGCGTCGTCGATGCGGCTGCCCGGCTCGAGCTCGTACAGCCCCGGACGGCGGACCGCGCCGGCGACGTGGACGACGACCGGGTCGCTCCCCTCTCCGCTCGAGGCCGTGCCCGGTCCTCCGTCCCCGTCGCCCTCGCCGAGGACGTCGGCTCCGCCCGATCCGGACGGCAGAGCGCTGAGGGTCTCGGTCGGCGGCGAGTCGGATGAACCTGTTGCGGGGAGGATGAACCGGCCAGCCAGCCCGAGCACGATGAGCACGACGAGGGCATACAGCAGCGCCCGCGCTCTCGAGATCGTCGGCATTCGCATTGCACCCATGCTGACGGCATCGGTGTGACGGGTCTGTGCCCGTTCGTGCCGTCGGGGCTCACGATGTGTGACGGATCTCCGCGCCGAGCCGCGTCTGCGACGGAGCGTTCCGTCGGTCCGGGCCGGAGGTCAGCCAGGCCCTTCGCAGACAGCCCTGTGCACGATGACCGCGACCGGCCCTCACTACGTTTCCGGGAACCGTTCCGGGCGAGCAGGCCGTCAGCGAACGATCAGCGCGTCGCAGGGCGCACGGTGCAGGGCGCCCGTGCTGACCGAGCCGAGCACGATCCGCTCGGCCCCACCGGGGCGCCGCGCCCGACGACGAGGTGCGAGGCTCGGAGTCGCCCGGCAGCATCGACAGGGCGTCGACCGGGCGGCCCGCGCCGAGCAACCGTGTCCGCCGGGCCTCTCAGGCTGCCGTGTGCTCGACGGCCGCGGCGCGGCTGGTCTCCCCGTCGGCTCCCGCCGACTCGGTCGCTTCGCCGGTCCGTCTGGCGCCGGGCTCCCGACGGGCACGGTGGTCGCGGCGCCGATCCTGATGCCGGGGCCGGTGAGCGAACGCGCGGTCGAGGGTCGCCGTCGGCGATCCGTCGATACCGACGAGGATCGTGAGCGGCATACCGGCCATCGGCGCGAGCATCCAAGGGCCTAGAGCCGGATCGTCTAACGTGGATACCGTGGCTGCGCCGCTCCAGGGACTTCGCGCCGTCGTGACCGGGGCTGCCTCGGGGATCGGGGCCGCGACCGTCGAACGACTGAGGCGTGACGGGGCGGTAGCCGCCGGTATCGACCGCGACACCGAGCGACTCGCCGCAGTGGAGCTCGAGAGCCGGCACGTCGCCGACGTGACCGACTGGGCCGGGCTCCATGCCGCGGTCGACGCCGCGGCGGCTGATCTCTCGGGACTCGACATGGCAGTTGCCTGTGCGGGCATCGCCGGCCGGGGGACCGTCGCAGATACCGAGCCGGAGGAGTGGGAGCACATTTTCGCGGTCAACGTGCGCGGCGTGTACCTGACCGGGAAGGCCGTGATCCCACACCTGAGACGATCCGGGGGAGGGGCGATCGTGAACGTCGCCTCCCAGCTCGGCATCGTGGCCGCGGCGAACGCGGCCGCCTACTGTGCCTCGAAGGGGGCCGTCGTCCAGCTCACGCGCGCGATGGCCGTGGACCACGGTGTCGAGGGGATTCGCGTCAACTGCGTCTGCCCGGGCCCCACGGACACTCCGCTCCTCGAGCCCTACTTCGGGGCAAGCCCGGAACCAGCCGCCGAGCGGCGCCGCTACGAGCAGGCCCAGATGCACGGCCGGCTGGTCACGGCCCCGGAGGTGGCGGACGCCGTCGCGTACCTGTGCTCGCCACGGGCCGCGTCGACGATCGGGGCCGCGCTCGTCGTCGACGGGGGATACTCGATCCGCTAGTGGCGTCTCCGGGAAGTTCGGGGCCTATTCGCCGGCGACAACCGACGGCGAAAACCGAGCAGGCCTCGGACGCAGGGAGCCGCGCGATACCAGAAGGTATCGAGGCGACTGAGGACGACGGCATGCGAAGCGTTTGCAGCCGCGCGAAGGGGTGGCGAGCTTCCCGGAGAGACCGCTAGTAGCGGTTGAGGGTCAGGCTCGGTCGGGCCTGACCGGCGTGGAGCCGGGCGGAGCGCGGCGGGTCGTTTCGGCGGTTGAGGGCCGGGCTCGGCCGGGCCTGACCGGCGGGTCGTTGGCGGCTGAGGGCGCGGCAGGGTTCTTCGCGGCCTCAGGACCCGGCTCAGCCGGCGCTGCCCGCCGAGCTTCGTGCAGAGCCCGCCGCCGAGAACCGCCCGTCGCCCGTGTCACGCCGCCGGCCCGCCGGGCGTGACGCGAGCGCTCAGCGTCGGAGGTCGGTGCAGGCGCGAAGGCCGTTCCAGGCGCGGCGTGCCTCGGCGCGGGCCGCACCGTGGAGCGGGGACGGGATCCCGCTCGAGATGCGCGCCGGCGTCCAGCGGTAGCGATCGATCCTGCGACCGGTGACGGTGATCTCGAGCACCCCGGTCTGGCTCGTGCTCTCGCGAAATGCGTAGAAGACGAAGTTGCCGAGACCGTAGGCGACGAACGCCTGACCGAGGCGGCCGGCCCCGAGCAGGACGTGCGCGTGGGAGCCGACCACGATGTCCGCTCCCGCGTCGACGAGGAGCCGTGCGAGCGCGCGTTGCGACGCCGTGGCGCAGCTGTCGAGCTCGAGACCCCAGTGGACGTACACGACCACCGTGTCGCTCGTCGCGCGCGCCGTGCGGACCGCGGCCGCGAGTCGCGCCTCCTTCTTGGCAGAGGCGAGCCCCGGCTTGCCCGGCCCGGCCGTCCACTCGGCGATCAGGTGGTCGTCCAGCACCTGAGTCGCACCGATGATCGCGATCCGCTGCCCGTTCACCGTCGCCCGGTACGGGGCGTACGCCTGCTTCGCGTTCCTGCCCGCGCCGACGACCGCGACGCCGGCCCGTTTCGCGGCGGACAGCGTGTCCCGCATGCCGACGAGCCCGTAGTCGAGCCCATGGTTGTTCGCGAGCGTGACCACGTCGACGCCGCCCGCCTTCAGCGCGGCGAACGCGCGTGCCGGGGCGCGGAAGGTGTAGGCCTTCGGCGCGGGCTGGCCCCGGCCGGTGACCGCCGTTTCCAGATTCACCATCGCGATGTCCACGGGCTCGAGCAGCGGCGCGACAGGAGCCAGCACCGAGGAGGGCGATGCGAGGAGTCGCTCCAGGATCGGGCTCTCGAAGTGGACGTCGCCGCCGAACGCGAGCGTCACCGGCTTGCCGCTGCCGAGGCGGCTTCGAGGCTGCTCCTGCTCGGGACCCTGAGACGTCGAGTCGCCGAGCGCGGGCTCCTGCCCGCCGATCTCGCCGCTCGCGCCGTCGCTCGCAGCCGGAGGGGAGCCGCCCGCCGAGCTGCTCTCACCCCGGGCCAGAAAGCCGAGCACGAGCGCAGCGATCGCCGCGACGGCCAGAAGCGCGACGATTCGCCGGCGACGCAGCTGTCGTCGGCGCCGCTCGCGGCGGCCGCTGCGCTGATCGCTTGCGGGATCCGGCTCGCCCTCCACCAGCCCAAGGGTAGACGACGGCCCCGGCGATGAACGCCGGCTCCTGCGGCAAGCGCCGGAGCTCGCGCCGTCGTGTTACGAGGACGTGCGGGAGGCGACGAGCCGGGCGGCCTGGGCCTTCTTGCGCGCCGCGCGATTCGCATGGAGGGCGCCCCTGGCGGCCGCTCGGTCGAGCGCCCGCACGAGGGCGCGATGCTCGGTGGCCACCTCGGCGTCGTCGCCGTCGGCCACGGCGTCATCGAGCCGCCGGAACAGTGTCTTCGCCGTCGACCGCCAGCGAAGGTTCTCCGCCCGCTGACGGGCGGCGATCTCGACACGGCGGCGCTGCTGCTTGATGTTGGGCATACGAAGCTCCGGCCCTCGACCGGAGCCCGCAGTCTAGCAGGACGCCGGTCCCGCGAGAGCCCTCCGCCACACCCCTCCGTATACTCGGCCGCAGTGTCCGCAGCCGGCGTCGACGAACCGCTGAGCTCGCTCGGGCATCGCCGCCGCCTCGCAAGGTCGACCGCCGCCTTCGCCGGCGCGACCGCCGGGTCCCGCCTGATCGGCCTGGTGCGCGAGGTCGTGATCCGGAAGTACTTCGGCGTCTCCGGCGCGGAGATCAACGCGTTCACGGTCGCGTTCGCGGTTCCGAACCTCGTCCGCTCGATCGTCGCCGACCAGGCGCTCTCGGGCGCCTTCGTGCCGGTGTTCAGCGAGCTGCTCGCCCGTGGCGAGAAGGCGCGCGCGTGGCGTGTCGCGTCGACCGTCCTCTTCCTGCTCACCCTCGCTCTCTCCGCGCTCTGCGCGCTCGCGGTGATCCTCGCACCGCTCATCGTCAAGGCGTTCGGGCTCGACCCGGACGCGACCGAGCTCGCGGTCACGCTCTCCCGCATCCTGTTCCCGACCGTCGTCCTGCTCGGGATGTCGGGCGTGATCGTCGGGATCCTCAACAGCTACGAGCACTTCAGCGTCCCGGCGCTCGCACCGATCGCCTGGAACCTCGTGATCATCCTCGGCGTCGTTCTCGGCGCACCGTTCGCGGACACGACGTCGCAGGAGGTCACGATCCTCGCGGTCGCGGTCCTGGTCGGCACCGTCGTCCAGGTGCTGCTCCCGATTCCGTGGCTGATGCGGCTCGACGGGCGTCTGCGGGTGCTCGTGGACTGGCGCGACCCGGCGGTCAGGCGAGTGTTTCGGCTCATGCTCCCGATCTCGATCGGGCTCGGGCTCATCAACTTCAACCTGCTCATCGACCTCTTCTTCGCCTCGCGCTTCATCGACCCCGACCTCGCGCCCGCCTCGATCGATGCGGCGTTCCGCCTCTACATGCTCCCGCAGGGGATCTTCTCGGTCGCGGTCGCGACCGTCCTCTTCCCCGCGCTGTCGCGAATGGCGGCGATGCAGGACATGGACGGTTTCCGGCAGTGGGTATCGCGAGGGCTCCGCCAGATCGGGTTCCTGCTCATCCCGGCCAGCGCGGCGTCCGCGGCTCTCGCCGTCCCGATCACGCGGCTCGTCTACGAACGGGGCGAGTTCCGGCCCGAGGACACGACCGTCGTCGCCGCCTCGCTCGCCGCCTTCTCGCTCGGGCTGCTGTTCAACGGGACGATGCTCATGCTCAACCGCGCGTTCTTCAGCCTCCAGCAGCCGTGGATCCCGACCGGCGTCGCCCTCGGCAACCTCGCCCTCAACGCCGGGCTCGACTGGGCGCTGTACCCGCTCGGGATCTGGGCGATCCCGCTCGTCACGTCGATCGTGAACATCGTCGGCACGGTGGCACTCGTCGTGCTGCTCAGGCGGCGGCTTGGGGATTTCGGGAGCGGCGACGTCGTCGCCGCCTACGCGCGTTGCCTCCTCGCGGCCGCTGCCGCAACCGGCATCGCGTACGCGATCTGGTACGGCCTCGACCGGTCCCTCGGCACCTCGCTCGGCGCGCAGATCGTCTCGCTCGGCCTCGCGCTCGCCGCGGGGACCTGCGCGTACATCGTCGCGTCGAGCGCCCTGCGGGTTCGCGAGCTCGAGGCGCTGCTAACCTTGGCTGGCCGCTTCGGCAGGCCAACCGGCGGCGGCCGCCGACGCTCATGAGTCTCGACCGCATCCGGAACTTCTCGATCATCGCGCACATCGACCACGGGAAATCCACCCTGGCCGATCGCATCCTCGAGCTCACGCAGACCGTGTCGCAGCGCGAGATGCGCGAGCAGCTGCTGGACACGATGGAGCTCGAGCGGGAGCGCGGGATCACGATCAAGGCGCAGGCCGTGCGGGTCGAGTGGAAGGGCCACGTGCTCAACCTCATCGATACCCCAGGCCACGTCGACTTCACGTACGAGGTGTCACGATCGCTCGCCGCGTGCGAGGGCGCGTTGCTGCTCGTCGACGCGGCGCAGGGCATGCAGGCGCAGACGCTCGCCAATGCCTACCTGGCGATCGAGAACGACCTCGAGATCGTCCCCGTCGTCAACAAGATCGACCTCCCGCAGGCCGACCCGGACGGCGCCGCCGCCGAGCTCGCCGGCCTCGTCGGCGTCGACCCCGGGGATGTCCTTCGGATCTCGGCGAAGACGGGCGCCGGGATCGGCTCCGTGCTCGATGCGGTCGTCCAGCGAATCCCTGCGCCCGCCGGTGATCCCGGGGCGGCGCCGCGGGCGCTCGTCTTCGATTCGACCTACGACCAGTACCGCGGCGTCGTCGCGTTCGTACGGGCCGTCGACGGACGGTTCCGGCCCGCGCAGCGCCTCCGGACGATGGCCACCGACACCGTGTTCGAGGCCGAGGAGCTCGGCTTCTTCTCGCCGGAGCGAGCACCGGCGACCGCGCTCGCCGCCGGCGAGGTGGGGTACGTGATCACGGGCCTGAAGGACGTGAGCAGCCTCCGCGCCGGCGACACGCTGACGAGCGACGCTCGTCCGGCCGCCGTACCGCTCCCCGGCTACAAGGACGTGAAGCCCATGGTCTTCGCGGGTCTGTTCCCGAGCGACTCGGACGACTACACCGCTCTGCGCGACGCCCTGGCGCGGCTCAAGCTGAACGACGGGGCGCTCTCGTACGAGCCGGAGACGTCGCAGGCGCTCGGCTTCGGGTTTCGCTGCGGCTTCCTCGGGCTGCTCCACCTCGACATCGTCCGAGAGCGTCTCGAGCGGGAGTTCGACCTCGACCTGCTCGTCACCGCGCCGAGCGTCGCCTACCGGGTGGTGTCGAAGAGCGGGGAGGAGGTAGAGGTTCACAACCCGTCGGCGATGCCGCGCGACGTCCTCGAGGTCGCGGAGCCGTTCATCCGCGCGTCGATCATCCTTCCGAAGGAATACGTCGGGTCGCTCATGGAGCTGAACCAGGAGCGCCGCGGCGAGTTCCACCACATGGAGTACCTGAGCAGCGAGCGCGTCCAGCTCGTCTACGACCTACCGCTCTCGGAGGTCGTCTACGACTACTACGACCAGCTGAAGAGTCGCACGCGCGGCTACGCGAGCTTCGACTACGACATCGTCGGCTTCCGCGGCGGCGAGCTCGTCAAGCTCGACATCCTGCTGAACGGAGAGCCTGTCGACGCGCTCAGCCTCGTCGTGCACCGGGATAAGGCCTACCAGCGCGGGAAGCAGCTCGTCGAGCGCCTTCGCAGGGAGATCCCGCGCCAGCTCTTCGACGTCCCCGTGCAGGCGGCGATCGGATCCCGCGTCGTCGCCCGCGAAACGATCAAGGCACGGCGCAAGGACGTGCTCGCGAAGTGCTACGGGGGCGACGTCTCGCGGAAGCGCAAGCTGATCGAGAGGCAGAAGGAGGGCAAGCGCCGCATGCGGCAGGTCGGCTCGGTCGAGGTCCCCCAGGAGGCCTTTCTCGCCGTTCTCAACCTCGACGGGGAGAGGAAGTAGCCGTGACCCGGGGATGCGGCACGGCCACGCGGGCCCGGGACGCCGGCGTCCGGCACCTCTACGTGCACGTCCCGTTCTGTGCCCACCGGTGCGGCTATTGCGACTTTGTGACCGTCGTCGGCCGGGACGGGTGGCACGAGCGGTACGCGACGGCACTCCTCTCGGAGCTCGAACGGGAACGCCACCGTCTCGCCACCACCCTCGAGACGGTGTTCCTCGGCGGCGGCACGCCGACGATGCTGTCGGCGCCCGTCCTGGAGCGGCTTCTGCGTTCCCTGCCGAAGGCCGCCGAGGTCACGGTCGAGGCGAACCCGGAGACCGTGACGCCGGAGATCGCCCGCCTGCTCGCGACCCGTGGCGTCACCCGCGTCTCGCTCGGCGTCCAGAGCTTCCAGGAGCCCGTCCTCGAGCTGCTCGAGCGCCGGGCGCGCCCCGAAACCGTCCGGCGCGCGTTCCGGGACCTGCGCGCCGCGGGCATCGACAACATCTCGCTCGACCTCCTGTACGGAGTGCCGGGGCAGACCCCCGCCGACCTCGAGCGGGATCTCGGGGAGGCGCTCGCGCTCGCGCCCGAGCATCTCTCGTGCTACGAGCTCGAGGCGAAGCCGGGCACTCGCTTCGCGCACGCCCACGGACGGGAGCTCGCGCTCCAGTCGGAGTCGATGGAGGGCTATTTCGAGCAGGTGATCGAGATCCTCCTCACCGCCGGCTACCACTGGTACGAGACGTCGAACTTCTGTCGGCCGGGCCGTCAGGCCAGACACAACCTCGGTGTCTGGCTCGGGCACGACTATCTCGGAATCGGGATCGGGGCGGTCTCGACGGTGGGGCTGCGCCGGTGGCGCAACCGCCCCGCGCTCGGACGGTACTGCGCGGCGCTTCGAGACGGGCAGGAGCCGCCTCGCGAGGTCGAGCCGCTCGACGCCCGCCTGCGCGATCGCGAACGGCTGATGCTCGGGCTGCGCCTCGACGGCGCGCTCGACCTCGGCGCGTTCTACGGCACCGTCGACCCGGTCGGAGTCGAGCGCATGGCCGGGCTCGGGCTCCTCGTGCGCGACGGCGAGGCGGTCCGCCTGACGCGACGAGGAAGGATGCTCGGCGGCGGCGTGACCGTGGAGCTGCTCGCAGAATCACCTGCATAGTGCGGGATTCCGGGCAGGGCGGCCCGGACGCCGTCGGGTACGATCGGAACGTGGACGACGAGCGTCGGGAAGGGCTGAGCGACCGTCAGCGGGTGATCCTCGAGTACGTCGTCGAGGAGTACGTCGCGCGCGCACAGCCCGTCGGCTCGAAGGCCCTGGCGTCGGGGCGCGGCATGTCCGTCTCCTCCTCGACGGTCCGCTCCGAGCTGGCCGAGCTCGAGGATCTCGGCTTTCTCACCCATCCCCACACCTCCGCAGGCCGCATCCCCACCGACCGCGGCTACCGGTTCTACGTCGACGGGCTGCTCGAGAGCGCACCCGGGAAGCCCTCCGAGCTACCGCTCGACCTCTCGACGGTGCGGAGCGAGATCGAGGCGGCGCTGACGACGACGATCGAGGCCCTCTCCCAGGTGACGCACCTGCTCGCGCTGGCGACGGCGCCGCCGCTCGAGACGACCGTCGTGCGACATGTCGAGGTGCTGCAGCTCCAGCCGCAGGTAGTCGTCGTCGTCATCATCACGTCGTCGGGCGGGGTCACGAAGCGACTCGTCGTCTTCGACGAGCCGGTCGACACGGGCCTCGTCGACTGGGCCCGCGAGTACCTCAACGAGCAGGTCACGGGCAACAGGCTGGGCCAGCGCATGCTCCGCAGCCGCTTCGAGGATCCGGACCTGGCCGGGCGCGAGCGGGTGTTCCTGGACGCGTTGCGGCCGGCGTTTCGCGAGCTGATGGAGAGCGGCGAGCAGAGCGTCTACGTCGGCGGGGCCGCCGGACTGATGGGCGAGTTCCGGCATGAGGACATCAACGCCTTTCGCGACCTGCTCGAGACGCTCGAGCGGCGGGCGGCACTCCTCGACCTCGTGCGGGCGACCCTCGACTCGAAGCGGACGTTCGTACGGGTCGGCTCGGAGTTCGAGGATCCGGCGTTCGCGAAGCTGGCACTCGTGGCGGCTCCGTACGGGCTGACGCATCGCAATCTCGGCACGGTGAGCCTGCTCGGCCCGACGCGGATGGACTACCCGAGGGCGATCGGGGCGGTTCGGGCAGCAGCGCAGGAGCTGTCGCGCTTCGTGGAGGAGATCTACGGCGAGTAGCGCGGTCCGAGCCGGCGCCACGAGTACGCTTAGGCCCCGATGGCCCAGGTGAAGCGCGACTACTACGAGCTCCTCGGCGTGGCCCGGGACGCCGACGACGCGACGATCAAGAAGGCGTTTCGCCGGCTCGCGCGGGAGCTCCATCCGGACGTGTCGGACGATCCGGCCGCGGAGGAGCGGTTCCGTGAGATCGCGGAGGCCTACGAAGTGCTCTCGAAGCCGGAGACGCGCCAGCTCTACGATCGGTACGGGCACGACGGGCTGCGATCGGGCGGGTTTCGCCCGTCCGACTTCGACATCGGGAACCTCTCCGACCTCCTCGGGGCGTTCTTCGGCGAGGGGCTGTTCGGCTCCATGGGCAGCCAACCGCGGCAGCGTCGCGGCGCCGACGTCCAGGTCGATCTCGATATCGACCTCGTCGATGCGGCGCACGGCGCGACGCGTGAGGTCGGCTTCCGCGTCGCCGCGCGGTGTTCCCGCTGCCAGGGCAACGGCGCGGAGCCCGGCAGCGAGCTCGCCACCTGCCCGCAGTGCCGCGGCACCGGGCGCCTCGAGCAGGTGTCGCGGGTGCTGTTCGGGCAGTTCGTCACCGCCCAGGTCTGTGGCCGGTGCAGCGGGAGCGGCCGCATCGTCACGCAGCCGTGCACGGAGTGCCGCGGGCACGGCCACGTCGCGGAGGAGCGCCGGCTCGAGGTTCGCATCCCGCCCGGGATCCACGACGGGCAGCGCATCCGCCTGCACGGCGAGGGGCACGCGGGCGATGCGGGGACCGCGGCCGGTCACGCGTTCGTTCGCGTGCGGGTCTCCCCGGATACCCGGTTCGTTCGCGAGGGCGACGACATCATCTCGTCGGTCGAGCTGACGATGACACAGGCCGCCCTCGGGAACACCGTGGACGTCCCGACACTCGACGGGACGACCCAGCTCGAGTTCAAACCGGGCACGCAACCGGGGGAGGCTCGCGTGTTGCGCGGCAAGGGCATGCCCACGCTGCACGGTCACCACCGCGGCGATCACCGCTTCGTCGTCAACGTCGTCATCCCCAGACGGCTCAGCGACGACCAGCGGCGCCTGCTCGAGGAGTTCTCCGACACGGTGACGGACGACAACCACGCGCACGGCGAAAGCTTCTTCGACCGGATCCGGGCAGCCTTCCACTGAGCGTGCTGCGGCTCTCGGTCCGCGTGCCCGCCGCCTGCGCCGAGGACGCGCGCGCCCGGCTCGCGGAGCGCTTTCCTGCGGGGTGGGAGGAGCGCGACGAAGGTGACGAGCTCGAACTCGCCGTGTACGGAGGCTCGGAGGACGAGGCCGGCCTCGCCCGGCTCTTTCCCTCCGTCGCGCGCGCGGCGGTCGAGGACGGCTGGGCCGAGCGTTGGCGCGAGTTCCACCGGCCCGTCAGGATCGGGCCGCTCTGGGTCGGGCCTCCGTGGGAGCCCGTCCCCGGGGATGCGCTCGCAGTCGTGATCGATCCGGGCCGTGCCTTCGGCACCGGCTCCCACCCGACGACTCGGCTGTGCCTCTCGCTGCTTCTCGAGCAGCCGCGCGCCGGCGTGGTCGACCTCGGGTGCGGCTCGGGCGTGCTCTCGATCGCGGCAGCCCGGCTCGGGTTCGATCCGGTGGAGGGCGTCGACCGAGATCCGGCTGCCGTCGAGGCGTGCCTCGCGAACGCCGCCGCGAACGACGTCTTCGTTGGCGCCCGGATGCTCGATCTGCTCATGGACGATCCGCCGCGGGCCCCGCTCGTGCTCGCGAATCTCGACCTCGGGCTGCTGGACGCCATCGTTCCGCGTGTCCGGGCCAACCGCCTGATCGCCTCCGGGTACCTCGAGCGCGACCGGCTCGTGCTGCCCGGCTGGCAGCGGCTCGACCGCCGCATCGCCCACGGCTGGGCGGCCGAGCTCTTCGCCGCCCGCGGCGGCTAGCACTAGCATGCGCCGGCATGGCGACGTTCCACGTCGACTTCCTCGGCTGCAAGATCTCGCACACGGACGTTCAGTCCGTGCGGGAGCGCCTGCTCGCCGACGGCCATCGTGAGGTGCCCGGGGCGTCCGACGTGGCCGTCGTGAGCACCTGCTGCGTCACGAACGAGGCGGTCGCGAAGTCGCGCAAGGCGGCGCGCCGGGCCGCGTCGACGGCTCGACGCGTCTATCTCACCGGCTGCGCCGCGAACCTTCCCGGCGCCCTCGACGGCCTGCCACGCAACGTCACGATCGTCGACCGGCGCAGCGAGGAGACCGCGGCGTTTCTCTCTGCCGCGGTGGGCCCGATCGGCTGCGTGCGGGACGACTTCGGCCTCGACCGGGTTCGCGCGTTCGTCAAGGTCCAGGACGGCTGCAGCTTCTCGTGCTCCTTCTGCGTGATCCCGCGCGTGCGTGGGGCCTCGCGCAGCCGTCCGTCCTCGGCCGTCCTCACCGAGATCCGCCGCCGGGTGTCGCAGGGGCACCGCGAGGTCGTGCTGACGGGCATCAATCTCGGCTGCTACCGCGACCGCGGCGCCGGGCTGTCGCTGCCGGGCCTGATCCGGGCGGCCGGCCGGACGCCGGGCCTCGTCCGGCTGCGCCTCTCGTCGGTCGAGGTCAACCACGTCACCGACGAGCTCTTGGCCGCGATGCGCGAGACCGCCTGCGTCTCTCCGCATCTGCACGTGCCGCTCCAGTCGGGAGACGACGCCGTCCTCGCCGCGATGGGCCGTCGCTACACCGTCGCGACCTACCGGCGCCGGCTCGAACGGGCGGACGGCTTCAACCTCACGACCGACGTGATCGTCGGGTTCCCCGCCGAGGACGAGGCCGCCTTCGAGCGGACGGTCGAGACCGTGCGTGCAGCGGGGATCACGAAGGTCCACGTTTTCCCGTACTCCCCCCGGCCCGGCACCGGGACGGCCGGAGACGACCCGATCCCTGCCGCCGCGAAGCGCGAGCGGAGCGCGGCGCTCCGCGCGATCTCACACGAGGCCTGCGCCGCGCGCTGGCGCTCGCGGCTCGGGGAGGAGGATCTCGTGCTGGTGGATCGCCCGGGACGGGGGTACGGCGACGACTACACGCCGTGGCTCGTCGACGGGTCGCCGGGAGAGCTGGTTCGCGCCCGGGCGGCCGCCGTGACCGACGAGGGCATCGTCGGTGTCCGCTGAGAGCTGCGTGTTCTGCCGGATCGTCCGGGGGGAGATCCCCGCGACGGTCGTCGCGCGCGCCGATGGCCTGCTGGCGATCGAGGACGCATCCCCGAAGGCGCCCGTGCACCTGCTCGTGTTCCCGGAGCGCCATCTCGAGTCGTTCAGGGAGATCGGGGAGCTCGACGCGGCCGCCACGCGAGCGATGCTCGAGTTCGTCCGGGAGACCGCCGCCGGCGCGGGGCTGGACGATTACCGCCTGGTCGTGAACACCGGCGCCGGCGCCGGTCAGACCGTGTTTCATCTCCACTGGCATATCCTTGGCGGGAAGGAGCTGCCGTTTCCATGATCGCGCGAATCGAAGCCGACCTGAAGGACGCCATGAAGGCGCGCGACGACGTGCGCACCTCGACGCTGCGCCTGACGCTCTCCTCGCTTCGATCGGCCGAGAAGGAGCTACAGCGACCGCTGAAGGAGGAGGAGGAGCTCCAGGTGCTCCAGCGGGAGCGCAAGCGACGCGTCGAGTCGATCAAGGTCTTCCGTGAGGCCGATCGGGAGGAGCAGGCCGTCCGGGAGGAGGAGGAGCTCGCGGTGCTCGAGGCGCTCATGCCGGCGCCGCTCTCGGAGGACGACCTCGAGCGGATCGTCGAGGACACGATCGCCGAGACCGGTGCGACGTCGCTGCGCGATCTCGGGCGGGTGATGGCCGACGTGATGCCGCAGGTCGCCGGACGGGCCGACGGCTCGGTCGTCAGCCAGCTCGTGCGCGAGATGCTCGCCTAGTGCTCCGTCCCGGAAATTCCTTGGATCCCGGGCGGCTGCAAAGCGGCGCCGGGCCGCGTCCTCGGTCGCCCCGATATGTCCGCATATCGGGGCTTCCTGCGTCCTTGCCCGGCTTGCTTTTCGCGCGCCGGAATCGTCAAGCCACTTCCGGGACGGAGCACTAGAACTCGTTTCAGCATGAAGCCTTGTGCCGCCGTGACGCGCTGTGCGGGCGCGCTGTGGCGTCCTCGGTCGCCCCAATACGTCTCGTATTGGGGCTTCCTGCGTCCTCGCATCGCACCCGCCCATCACGCCCCGGCGACGAAACGTCGTTCTGAAACGAGTTCTGAGCCCCCGGGCGCGGCGACCGCCGGCGGGACCCGGCCGATCGTCGGGCACGGTGGCGCGGTCCGGGCTCGGGGGCCGGACGGGTCCGGCCCGTACAATGGGCTCGTTGCAGGAAGTGCTCTCCGTCCCGAACGAGGTCGCGGCCGAGCTGGCCACGATCGACGACGGCATCCTCGATGCGCTGCGCGACCGGTTCGGCTGCTCGCTCGTGCTGCGCGGCAACCGCCTGATCGTCGACGGCGCCCAGGCGAGCGTCGACGGAGCGATGACCGTGCTCGGCGAGCTCGTGGAGCTGGCGGGGGCCGGGCACGCGATCGGGCCGGGAACGATCGATGCGGTCCTGGGGGCGCTCGAGCAGGACGCTGACGTCCGCGACCTCTTCGAGGACGTCGTCTGGCGTCACCGCGGCACGAAGATCGCCCCGAAGACGGTCAACCAGAAGCATTACGTCGACGCCATCCGCACGTGCACGATCACGTTCGGCATCGGCCCGGCCGGAACGGGCAAGACCTACCTCGCGATGGCGCTCGCCGTCGCCGCCCTCGCCGAACGCGAGGTCGGGCGCATCATCCTCACCCGCCCGGCGGTCGAGGCCGGAGAGAAGCTGGGCTTCCTGCCCGGCGATCTGCTCGCGAAGGTCGACCCCTACCTGCGGCCGCTGTTCGACGCGCTGTACGACATGCTCGACGCCGACCGGCTCGCCTCGTACATGGAGAAGGGGATGATCGAGGTGGCGCCGCTCGCGTTCATGCGCGGCCGCACCCTGAACGACTCCTTCATCATCCTCGACGAGGCGCAGAACACGAGCCCGGAGCAGATGCAGATGTTCCTGACGCGGCTCGGGTTCGGGTCGAGGATGGTCGTCACCGGAGATGTGACGCAGATCGACCTTCCACACCATCAGTCCTCCGGGCTGATCCAGGTTCGCGAGATCCTCGGCGGGGTCGAAGGGGTCGCGTTCGTGGAGTTCGGGAACAACGACGTCGTCCGACACAAGCTGGTGCAGCGCATCGTCGAGGCGTACAAGCGCCACGTCGAGGAGACCGGGACCCAGCGGCGCCGGTGATCGACGTCGAGGTGAACAACCGCTGCGGTGCGGCGGTCCCGGGACCGGGGGAGGTCGTTGCGCTGTGCCGCGACGTCGCCGCCGCCGAGGGGATCGAGGCCGGAGACATCGGGGTGGCGCTCGTGAGCGTGGACGAGATCCGGGCGCTGAAGCGCGACCACCTCGGCGTGGACGAGCCCACCGACGTCCTCTCGTTCCCGATCGACGGATCCGACGAGCTGCCCGCCGGCATCCCCCGGCAGCTGGGCGACGTCGTCCTGTGCCCCGCCGTCGTCGGCGACGCCTGGCGCTGGCCGCTCGTGCACGGGATCCTCCACCTGCTCGGCTACGAGCACGGGGAGGAGATGGAGCGGCGTGAGGCGGCGCTGCTCGCATGAGCACGACCCGCACCCGGCCCCCGGCGGGCCCGGAGCGCAAGCACCTGGACGAGCTCGGCTCCCGGCGCGGGACGACGTCGCTGCTCCAGAGCTTCAACTACGCGTTCGAGGGCATCGTCTGGGTGCTCAAGACGCAGCGCAACATGCGCATCCACTTCCTGCTCGCGACAGGCGTCCTGATCGGCGCGTTCGCGTACGACGTATCGAAGCTGGAGCTGATCGCGCTCGTGCTCGCGATCGCGTTCGTGCTCGTCACCGAGCTGTTCAACACGGCGATCGAGTCGGTTACCGACCTGGCGACGAGCTCGTTCCACCCGCTGGCGAAGCTGGCGAAGGACGTCAGTGCCGGCGCCGTGCTCGTCGCCTCGGCGACGGCGGTCGTCGTCGGCTACCTCGTCCTCTCCGATCGCCTCGGTCGGCAGCTCGACGACGTCCTCGTCAGCCTGCGCCAGGCGCCCCTCCACCTCACGGTGATCGCGCTCACGGTCGTGATCCTCGTCGTGATCGCCGTGAAGGCCGCCACGGGTCGAGGGACCCCGCTACGGGGAGGGTTCCCGTCCGGCCACGCGGCGCTCGCCTTCGCCGCCTGGATGGCGCTGACCTTCGTGACCGAGGACTTCGCTCATCGCGTGCTCGTGTCGAGCCTCGCCTTCCTGCTCGCGCTGCTCGTTGCGCAGAGCCGGGTCGAGGCAGGGATCCACACCCCGCTCGAGGTCCTGGTCGGCGGGCTGCTCGGATCGTCGATCACCCTCGTCCTGTTCCAGGCCCTCGCGTGATCGACGATGCCGGACTGTTTGAGCTCGCGCGCGCGTCCGCAGCGCTGGCCCATGCGCCCTACTCCGGGTATCGGGTCGGCGCGGCCGCGCTCACGCGCGACGGGCGGACGCTCACGGCCGCGAACGTCGAGAACGGCTCGTACGGGTTGTCGCTGTGCGCCGAGCGCGCGGTGCTCGCCAGGGCCGTGGCCGAAGGAGCCGGCCCCGGCGCGATCGAGGCGGTCGCGGTGACCGCGGCTCCCTGCGGCGCCTGCCGGCAGTGGCTGCTCGAGTTCGGCATCGACCGTGTCCTCTACCCCCGGGGTGGGACGCTCGTCACCAACCGGCCCGAGGCTCTGCTTCCCGACGCGTTCAGGCTGGCCGAATGAGGAGCGGCTTCGTCGCGCTCGCGGGACGGCCGAACGTGGGGAAGTCCACGCTCGTCAACGCGCTGTGCAGCGGCAAGGTCGCGATCGTCTCCGACAAGCCGCAGACGACCCGGCATCGGATTCAGGGCGTGCTGTCCGGCGACGGCTGTCAGCTCGTGCTCGTCGACTTGCCGGGGTTCCAGCGACCGCTCGACGCGCTCACCGAGCACATGCAGCGGACGGTCGACCACTCGCTCGCCGACGGCGATGCGATCGCACTCGTGCTCGCGGCCGACGAGCGGATCGGGCGCGGCGACCGGTACGTGGCCGCACGGGCGTACGCGACCGGCCTCCCCGTGGTCGTCGTGCTCAACAAGGTCGACCGGCTGTCGGCCGGCGAGATCGCCTCCCAGATCGAGGTCGCCGCCGGGCTCGGAGAGCTCCATGCCCTCCACCCGGTGAGCGCCCTGACGGGCGACGGGGTGCCTGCGTTGCGGGAGGAGCTCGTCGCGCTGCTGCCCGCGGGCCCGGCGTACTTCGAGCCCGGCGCCGTCACCGACATGCCGCTCGAGCTACGGATCGCCGAGCTCGTGCGCGAGAAGGCGCTCGCGCTCACTCGCGAGGAGGTGCCCCATGCGATGACGGTCGAGATCGAGGAGATCACCCCGAGACGCGTCGGTGCGACGATCCTCGTCGAGACCGCCGCGCAGAAGCGGATCCTGGTCGGGAAGGGCGGGAGCATGGTGAAGGAGATCGGGACGCGCGCCCGGCCGGAGATCGGGGAGCTCGTCGGCCATCCCGTGTTCCTCGACCTGCGGGTCAAGGTGCGGGCGCGCTGGCGCCGCGACGAGCAGCTGCTGGCTCGGCTGGGAATCTGACCGGCCTGGAAACGAGGAAGGGAATCAGCGTGACGAACACCGTTTCGCCCGACGGCTTCGAGACGAGGCTGCGGGACTACATCTACGAGAGCGCAGAGGAGGCCCGCGCCGTGCGGGTCGGGGAGAAGGACACCAGCGAGCAGGCCGAGATCGTGGCACGGTACGCGGACCTGTTCACCCGCGGCCAGCTCGCCGTGCTCGACGAGGCGGAGCGCGCGGCCGGGGGCAACGGCGGCGCCGAGCGGCTCTTCCGGCTGCGCGAGGCCTGCCGGGGAGGCATTCTCGCGACCGCGCTCGCGAAGCGCCACGACGCGCTCGAGAACGGGGTTCTCGCGTACCGCGTCCCATGGGCCGGCGAGGAGATCCCGCTGCGGGCCGCGCAGGCGACGCTGGCCGTCCTCGACGCCTACGAGGACCGCGCATCCCTCGGCGAGCTCGTCGTCGGGGCATCGGCGACCTTCAACGACGAGCGGCTGGCCCTCATGCGCGCCGGCGAGGAGCTCGAGGCCGAGATCTCCGGCGAGCCGGATCCGGTGAGGCGGAGCGCGGAGCTGAAGGGGATCGACCTCCCCGGGCTCTCGGCCGAGCTGGCCCGTGCGTCGGCGGCGATCGAAGGGCCGTACGGGCGCCTGCGGAGCGACTGGCTCGACCGGATCCTCGGCGAGGAGCGCGAGAACGTGCCGACGTCGGCCCACGTCTCCTACGTACGCCGGCTGTCCCCGCTCGCCTCGACGTACACGAAGGAGCGGTCGGTCCCCGTCTGCATGGCGAGCCTGACCGAGCTCGGGTTCGACCTCGCCGCCGAGAAGAGCATCCGGCTCGACCTCGACGACCGCCCGCAGAAGACGCCGCGGGCATGCGTGATCCCGTCCGATCCGCCCGCCGTCGTCCACCTGATCACCCGTGCGATGGGCGGTCTCGCCGACTACCAGGCGTTCCTCCACGAGGCGGGGCACGCACTCCACTACGCGGGTTGCGACCCCGCGTTGCCGTACGCGTTCCGCCAGCTCTCGCGCGACCACGCGCTGACCGAGATCTATTCGTTCCTCGTCGAGTCGCTGACCCACGAGCCCGGCTGGCATGCGGAGCACTTCGGGCTCGCCGCCGCGGAGGCCGCCGACCGGGCCGAGGCGACGCGGTTCCTCGACGCCTTCCTGTTCCGCCGCTACGCGGCGAAGCTGCGTTACGAGCTCGTGTTCTGGGGCGACTTCGGGAACGCGGAGGAGCACGCGGGCGTGTACGAGCGGGAGGTGTCGGCAGCGTCCGGCTTCCGCTACCCGCCGTCCGGCTACGTGTCGGACATGGACGAGGGCTTCTACTCCGCCGACTATCTGCGCGCCTGGATCCGGGCGGCGCAGGTGCGCGCGTCCCTCCGCCGCACCGTCGGCGCCGAATGGTGGCGGAGCCCCGAGACCGGGTCGTTGCTCCGGGGCCTCTTCGCCGAGGGAACCCGCCCGTCGAGCGAGGAGATCGCAGAGCGCGTGGGCTTCGATCCGCTCGACACGGGCCCGCTCGTCACCGAGCTCTCGACGCCCGCGGGATCCTGAGGGCCCCGCGCGCAGCACTAGAATGCTGGTCTGCCGATGGCACTGAGGCTCGAGGAGCTCGCGAAGACGATCGATCACTCGGTGCTCGACCCGTCGGCGACGGTCGCGGACGTGGAACGGGCATGTGCCGACGCTCGCGCGAGCCACGTTGCGGCCGTCTGTGTGACGCCGTTCCACGTCGAGCGCGCCGCCGCAGCCCTTCGCGGCTGCGACGTGAAGGTCGCGACCGCGATCAGCCACCCCTACGGGACCGATGTCGCGAGGATCAAGGTCGCTGCGGCCGAGCAGGCGATCGCGAACGGCGCCGAGGAGCTCGACGTCGTGATGAACGTCGGGGCGCTCCGCTCCGGCGAGCTCCTCGCGGTCAGGGACGAGCTGGTCGCCCTGGCCCGCGCCGTGCGGGTCAAGAGCGTCAACTCGGGCAGGGGGCTCGTGATCGTCAAGACCGCGGTCGAGTGCGACCTGCTCGACGACGGGCACAAGCAGCTCGCCTGCAAGCTCGCGGAGGACGCCGGGGCGGACTTCGTCTCGGCCACGTCCGCGTTCGGCGAGCGTACGGTGTCGGCGGACGACGTGGAGCTGCTGCGGGACGCTCTACCGGAGAGCATCGGGGTGAAGGCCGCCGGGGGGATCCGCACGTTCGAAGAGGCCGAGGCACTGATCGGCGCGGGCGCAGCCCGGCTCGGCACCGCATTCGCGAGCGAGGTCCTCGCGAGCTTCCCGGGCGTGCGGAAGGCCTCGTGAACCCCGGTTCCGACAGCGCGCCCGCCTGGCCGAGCCGGCGCTTCAGCCAGGCCATCTCCGAGGGAGACGGGATCTCCGTGATCCCGCTGCTCGGCGGCGGGGAGGAGGCGGTTGCGGACGCCGCCGAGGAGGCCGGCGCCGAGGCGCTCGCCGTCGAGACCGTCGACGCGATCGAGCTGCTCAGGTCCCGGACACAGCTTCCGCTGCTCCTGCGCACGCCCGTGGCCGATGCGGCGACGATGCGAATGATCCGCGAGGCGGGCGCCGACGCGTGCGTCCTCGTCTACGAGGCGCTCGCCGACGAGGGCGAGCTCCTCGAGGAGCTGCTGTCGGTCGCCTGGGAGCTGGGGCTCGACGCGGCGCTCGACGTGAGCGACGAGGAGCAGCTCGAGCAGGCGCTCGAGCGCGTCGATCCGGAGATCTTCGTCCTCTCCGAGCGAGACCGGGAGAAGGACGAGCTCGAGACCGAGGTCACGCTCGAGCTGCTCCCCGACGTCCCGGCCGGAAAGCTCGTCGTCTCGGACTCCGCGGTCACCACGCGCGAACAGGTGGTCGAGCTCGAGCGGGCCGGCGTCGACGCCGTGCTCGTCAGCCGCTTACGCGAGGGGCTGGACTACGGCACGGTGCTCGCCGCGCTGACCGGGCGCGCAGAGCCGTACGGTCGCTAGCCGAAGAACGCCCGGGCCACCTCGTACCAGGCGGGCGGCACCGTCTTGAGCTCGGCGACCGCTTCTGCGAGCGGAACCGCGACGATCGCGTCCCCCTGCAGGGCGGTCATGACGCCGAACTGCCTCTCCTCGACGAGCCGCGCCGCCACGAGCCCGAAGCGGATCGCCAGCACGCGGTCACGGGCGGTCGGTGTCCCGCCACGCTGGACGTGGCCGAGGACGGTGACGCGGGTCTCGAACCCGGTCCTGGCCTCGACCTCGGCGGCGAGGAGCTCGCCGACCCCGCCCAGGCGGACATGGCCGAACTGGTCGACGTCCTCGGTCTGGACGACGGGGCGGGCCTCGCCGGAGGCGTACGTCAGCTCGTAGCCCTCGCTGACGACGACGATCGAGAAGTCCTTGCCGCGCGCGTGACGTGCCTCGATCACCTCGCAGGCCTCCTCGACCGTGAGCGGCTGCTCGGGGATGAGGATCACGTCGGCACCGCTCGCGATCCCGCTCATGACGGCGATCCAGCCGGTGTGGCGGCCCATCACCTCGACGACCATGACGCGGTTGTGCGACTCGGCTGTCGTGTGGAGGCGGTCGATGGCCTCCGTCGCGATCGACACCGCCGTATCGAAGCCGAACGTGTAGTCGGTAGCCGACAGATCGTTGTCGATCGTCTTCGGAACGCCGACGACCGGGTAGGCGTGCTCGGAGTGCAGCCGCGACGCCACGCCGAGCGTGTCCTCGCCTCCGACCGCAACGACCGCGTCGAGCCCGAGCTCCTTCGTGTGCGCGAGCACTGCCTCGACACCGCCGTCCACCTTGTACGGGTTGGTGCGCGAGGTGCCGATGATCGTCCCGCCGCGAGCGAGGATCCCGGAGATCTCTCGCTGGGAGAGCTCGCACGCCGTGCCCTCGATCAGGCCGCGCCAGCCGGCACGGATCCCGAGCACGCGATCTCCGCGGTCGAGCGAGCACCGCGTGACCGCCCGGATCACGGCATTGAGGCCGGGGCAGTCGCCGCCGCCGGTGAGGATCCCGATCGTGCTCACGCCGTCATCTTGCCTTCTTCATCCGGTCGGGAGCCTGGAGTCGGTGGTGAAGGACCCGTGACGATCAGATGCCGAAGGCGGGAGTCGAACCCGCACGGGGCAAGGCCCCACTGGATTTTGAGTCCAGTGCGTCTACCAGTTCCGCCACTTCGGCGCGGCGCCCCATGATAGCTCCCGGGGTTGAAACTCCCCTGGACGGCGGCGCCATAATGCGCCATTCGGGGCGAAAGCCGGCACTGGCCGGCGCACATGGGCCGCCGGCGACCCCGGGCCGGACAAGCAGGGCGACGAACGAGGAGGGCCAGGTGAGAAGACGAGGACAGATCGCCTTGCTGGCACTTGTGGTGGCCGGCATGGCCATCGCAGCCGCAGGCTGCGGAGGCGGCGAGGCGACGCTTCCCCTGACAGGCGTGCCGGCCGAAACGGGCGCCCCCGCCGAAACGGGCGCCCCCGCCGAGACGGGCGAGCCGGCCGTGCCGACTGAAACCCCCCCGGCCGCCGCGCCGTCGTTCGATCTCAAGATCGGCAACATCATGTCGTTCACCGGCGACCTGGCCCCCTACGGGCCCCCGATCGACTTCGGGGCGATCGTCGCCGCTCAGATCGCGAGCGAGTCCCTCGAGCGGGTGGGCCTGACCGATGTGAGTGTCGAGATCGTAGCCTCGGAGGACGATCAGACGGATTCCGCGCCCGGGGTCGAGGCGGCGACGAAGCTCGTCCAGTCGGACGGCGTGCAGGTCATCATCGGCGCTCTCGCGAGCACGGTCAGCCTCGCGGTCGCCGAGTCGGTGGCGGTGCCCAACCAGATCGTGCAGATCACGCCGGCCTCGACCTCGGCGCTGCTCACCGGCTTCGCTGACGACGGCTTCCTCTGGCGGACAGTGACGCCGGACACGATCCAGGCCCAGCTGCTCACCAAGCTGCTGGGGGAGGCGTTCGGGCCCGACGCGACGATCAACGTCGGGGCGCGGAACGACGCGTACGGCGCCGGCCTTGCAGAGGCGTTCGGCGTTCCTCTGGCAGGAGGCAGGTGGCACGATCGGGAAGACCATCCTCTGGAATCCCGATGCGACCACGTTCGACACCGAGGCCCAGGACCTCGCGAGCGAGAGCCCCGACGGCTGGCTGATCGTCGACTTCCCCGAGACGTACGCCAAGTTCGGCCCGGCGCTCGTTCGAACGGGCGAGTGGGACATCACGAGGACATTCACGACCGACGGTCTGGCGCTCGCCGCCAAGGACGTGAAGAAGCTGGGCCCCGAGCTGACCGAGGGCATGCGGGGGACGCGGCCGAACCCGGGTGTCACGCCGGCGCCTGCGGCTGAGGCGTTCGACGCGGAGTACCTGGAGCGGGACACGGAGGGCATCGGCCGGGGAACCTACGACGCCCAGGCCTTAGACGCTGTCATGCTCGCGTTCCTCGCGGCGCTGCAGGCCGGATCGTCGGATCCGGCCGGGATCCGCGACAACATGCAGGCCGTGTCCGGCCCGCCTGGAACGCAGTACACGTTCGAGCAGCTGGACGACGCCATCAACGCCATCCTGGCCGGTGAGGACATCGACTACGAGGGCGCTTCCGGCTCGGTCAACCTGGACGAGAACGGCGATCCCGGTGCCGAGGGGTCGAGCTACGAGTTCTTCGAATACAAGGGCGGCGAGCTCGTACCGATCGACAGCTTCCCCTACCCCTTCGAGTAGGCGGGAAAGAGACGTGGTGAGAGGGCGGGGGCCCAGGGGCCCCCGCCCCTCGCTCACCGGGTCTCGCTCTGGGCCTCGTAGTCGTCTTCGGCCAGCGCCCCCGCGGCGGCGAGGCGCCCGCGCCCGCCGAGGTAGAGGTCGACCACGGTCTCGTCGTGCAGGAGCTCCCGGCCCGGGCCCGAGAACCTGTTGCGGCCCATGTCGAGCACGTACGCGTAGTGGGAGAGCGCCAGGGACCGCCTCGCGTTCTGCTCGATCATGACCATCGAGATCCCGGACTCGTTGATCTCCTGGATCTTCTCGAAGATGGCGTCGATGACCATCGGCGCGAGCCCGGCCGACGGCTCGTCGAGGAGGAGCAGCTGCGGGTCGATCATCAGCGCCCGCGCCATGGCGAGCATCTGGCGCTCCCCGCCGGAGAGGGTCCCGGCTCGTTGCCGGCGCCGATCCTGAAGCAAGGGGAACCATCCGAAGACCTTCTCGAGCTGCTCCTTCGTGACCTCCGGGCGGAGAACGGCTCCGAGCTCGAGGTTCTCGAGGACAGACATGCTCGGAAAGACGTTGTCACGCTGCGGGACGTAGTTCATCCCGAGCGCCGTGATGCGGTTGGGCTTGAACCCGGTGATGTCGTGCTCGGCTCCATCGGGCCTGAACACGACCCTGCCCTTCCTGGGTACGAGCAGGCCGTAGAGGGCCTTGAGGAGCGTCGACTTGCCCGCGCCGTTCGGCCCGATGACGGAGACGATGCTGCCCCGAGGGATCGAGATCGAAACCCCGTGGAGGATGTTCACCTCGCTGTACCCCGCCTCGAGGCTGGTGGTCTCGAGTATGGGGGCGCGTTGCCCGGTCAAGCGTTCTCTCCGTTCGCGGTCTCCTCGCGGTGCGCACCCAGGTAGGCCTCGATCACGAGCTCGTTGGCGCGGACCTCCTGCGGCGGACCATCGGCGATCACCCTGCCCTGGTTCATGACGATCACGCGCTCCGAGACCGTCATCACGACCTCCATGTCGTGCTCGATCAGCAGGAACGTCATGCCTAGGTCGGCGCGGAGCGTCTGCATGTGCTGGAGCAGCTCCAGGCCGAGCGAGGGGTTCACCCCGGCCATCGGCTCGTCGAGCATGACCATCCGGGGATTCGTCATCAGCGCCCGGGCGAACTCGAGCAGCTTTCGCTGACCGCCCGACAGGGTGAGCGCGTAGTCGTCGGCGAGCGCGTCGAGGCGCACGAGCCTCAGCATCTCCCGGGCCCTGAGCCTCACCCCTCGCTCGCGCAACCGAACCGCCCTCGGCGTGCCGAGCACTCGCCACATCCGCTCCCCGGGTTGGTCCGGCGCGGCGAGCATCACGTTCTCGAGCACCGTCATCCGGGCGAGGGCCTTCGTGATCTGGAACGTTCGCACCAGCCCGCGCTGGGCGATCTGGTGGGGGCGCTTGCGGTCGATCCGCTCGCCGTCGAAGCGGATGCTCCCGTGCTCGGGACGGTAGAAGCCCGAGATCAGGTTGAACAGCGTCGTCTTGCCCGCGCCATTGGGCCCGATCAGCGCCGTCACCGAATCCTCGAGGACGTCGAGGGTTGCGCCGTCGACGGCAGCGACTCCACCGAAATGCCGGACCATGCCTTCGACCTCGAGGATCGGCCGCCTAGTCAAGCACCATCTCCTCTCGCTTGCCGAAGATGCCCTGCGGGCGGAACGCCATCAAGCCGATGAGGAGCAACCCGATGATGATCAGGCGGAGGTAGGCTCGCTCGCCGGAGTCGAAGTACGAGAAGGGGGGGAAGTCGAAGAACCGCGTTCCGGCGAAGATCACGCCGAAGATGATCGCCCCGACGGGCACGCCCCACATCTTGGCCGTCCCGCCGAGAATCACGATCGTGTAGGCGAAGAACGTCGTCAACGGATCGAAGTCGGCGGGGCTGAACACGGAGAACTGGAACGCGAAGAAGAGCCCTGCGATGGCGCCGAGCGCGGCCCCGACGGCCAGGGACTGGAGCTTGTAGGAGAAGACGTTCTTGCCGAGGGCCGACGAGGCGTCCTCGTCCTCGCGGATCGAACGCAGCACCCGTCCCCAGGGAGCCTTGACGAGCGCCTGCAGGAGGATGATGAGCACGATCGCCACCGTCCAGACGATCGCGAGCATGGTGACATCCTTGCTCACGTCGCCGAACACGCTCGAGAGCGCGTCCTGCACTGCGCCCTGGAACGCGAGCCAGTCGGCGTTGTAGGACGCGGGTGAATCCGGGCTGCCGATGTTGACCGAGCCCTGGGGCCCGCCGGTCAGGTCATGCTCGTTGAGCGCGACGTAGCGAACGATCTCCCCGAAGGCGATCGTCACGATCGCCAGGTAGTCGGCCCGCAGACGCAGGGTCGGAAGGCCGATCAGCAGGCCGAAGGCGGCGGCGACCGCGATCGCGATCAGGGCGGCAGCCCACAGGGGCAGCTCCGCCTTGACGACCAGGATGGCCATGGTGTAGGCCCCGATCGCCATGAACGCGACCTGGCCGAAGTTGAGGAGGCCCGTGAATCCGAACTGGAGCTGCAGGCCGAGGGCGAAGATCGTGAAGATCCCGGCTACGACGCCCACGAACGCCCAGAATCCCGGGCTCGCGAGGGTGCTCATACGTACCGGGCCTTCCCGAAGACACCCTGGGGGCGGACGAGGAGCGTCACGATCAGGACGAGGAACGCGACGACGGGCTTGTACACGGTGGCGACCCCTCCGCCCAGCGCGTCCCAGGTCGAGATCTCCATCACGAGGCCGAGAGCGATGCCGCCGACAAGAGCGCCGTACGCGCTCCCCACCCCACCGACGACGACGGCCGCGAAGATGGGGAGGAGCACGACGAAGCCCATGTTCGGGGTGAACGCGCTCTGGACGAGCCCCAGCAGGACACCCCCGAGCCCGGCGAGCGAGGCGCCCAGGATCCACGTGTACGCGACCACGCGATCGACGTCGATCCCGGCGACCGAGGCGAGCTCGCGGTTGTCCGAGACGGCGCGCATCGCCTTGCCGAGGCGGGTCCGCGAAAGCATCAGCCCGACGAGGACGATCGCGCTGAAGGCGATCGCGACCGCGACGATCTGGCTCAGAGAGAGGCGGACGGGGCCGAGGTCGTAGACCTGGAAGACGTCGACGTCGTACTTGCGGGGACTCGGCCCCCAGACCAGGAAGATGACGTGTCGCAGCACGAGGGCGAGCCCGATCGCGACGATGAAGAGACTCATGATCCCGGCTCCCCGGCGGCGCATGGGCCGCCAGAGGCCGAACTCGAGGATGACCCCGAGCAGGGCTGTTGCGATCATCGCGAACAGCACCGCCGTCACCATCGGGCCGCCAAGGGTCACGTTCGCGAAGAAAGCCATGTACGCGCCGAACGTGAGGTACTCGCCGTGGGCGAAGTTGACGATCTTCAGGATCCCGTAGACGAGCGAGAGCCCGATTGCGGCGATCGAGACGATCGAGCCCGTGACGAGGCCATTGGCGATGAGCTGAAGGAGGTCCGACATCGGAGGGGCAGAGCGTACCGCGGAGCCCCTGGCACTAGCCGAGGCGGAGCCGGTACGCGTTCCCGAACGCGTCGAAGCCGTAGCGCTCGTAGAGGGGATGAGCGTCGGCGCGGTCGTGGCCGGACTCGAGCTTCAGGGCATGGCAGCCGCGCGAGCGAGCCTCCGCGACGCACGCATCGAGAAGGGCCGTCGCGATCCCCCGCCGTCGGTAGGCCGGCCGCACGACGAGGTCGGGAAGCCACGCCTCCGGTGTCACCCAGTTCAGGCGCGGCCTGATCCACAGGCTGGCCGCCCCGGCCAGCTCGCCGTCACCGTCGACGACGAGGACCATCCCGTCCGGGTGGGCGAGGTGGGCGAGGACGATCTCGCGCTGGACCGCCGGGTCGTCCGCGACGGCGGGCCGTCCGAGCTCGGCCATCAGCGCGAGGATCTCGCCGGTATCGCCGGTCGTCGCGGGGCGAGCGTTCATCCGGGCACCGTAGCCGGCCGCGCCCGGGTGGGGTGGTGCCGTCGAGAGCGCTCGCACCGAGAGGCCGTCGCCTCCGAGATCCGGCAGGGCCGGATGAGATCCAGCCCCTACGGGATGATCGGTCGTCGTGGGCGGGTGGTGGATCGCCAGGGTTCGCAGGGGCGGGATCTGATCCCGCCCGCACCCGCCCGGGTGCCGGTGAGGCACGGCGCGCGTAGACTCGCGCCATGAGCCCGAAGGCGGCGAGCGGGGAGGAGCTACAGCTCGACGATGCCCCGGCGCGGGAGGCGGAGCTCTTCGTCGTCGACGGCAACAACCTGGCCTACCGGGCGTTCTACGCGCTCCCCGAGGAGCTCGCGACGACTGAGGGCATCCCGACGAACGCGCTGCTTGGGTTCACGAACATGCTCTTCAAGCTGCTCGTCGATTACAGGCCGCGGGGTGTGGCCGTTGCCTGGGACACACGCCCGGTGCACCGGCTCGAGGTGTCGGAGGAGTACAAGGCCGAGCGTCGGCCGATGCCGGATCTCCTGCGCGAGCAGTTCCCGCACTTCCGTCCGCTCGTCGAGGCGTTCGGCTACCGGAACCTCGAGTTCGAGGGCTGGGAGGCCGACGACGTGATCGCAACGGTCGCGACGCGTGCGGACGAGGCCGGGTTGAGGACGTGCGTCGTCTCGACCGACCGTGACGCGTTCCAGCTCACTTCCGAGAACGTGTGCCTGATGATGACCCCGCGCGGCGTCGCGGACGTCCAGGTCTACACGCCGGAGCGCGTCGAGGCCAGGTACGGGATCCCGCCGGAGAAGGTGCCGGACTTCATCGGGCTGAAGGGCGACACGTCGGACAACATCCCCGGGGTGCCGGGGATCGGCGACAAGACGGCCGCCGAGCTGATCTCGCGCTTCGGGTCGCTCGAGGCCGTGCTCGAGCACGCAGCCGAGCTGTCGCCGGCGCGCGCGAAGGCCCTGCAGGAGCATGCCCAGCAGGCTCGCGACTCGAAGCTGCTCGCGACGATGCGGCGGGATCTCGAGATCGACTGCGACCCGGCCGCGCTCGTGCTCGCACCACCCGACCGGTCCCGGCTGAGGGAGCTGTTCCGGCGGTTCGAGTTCCGGAACCTCCTGCGCAGGGTCGACGAGCTCGAGGAGGCGCTGCCCTCGGCGGAGCTCATCGCGGCCGGGATCCCCGCACCGTGGATCGAGGGCGACCTCCGAGCGGCCGGCGGCCCGGTCGCCGCCGTCGCCGTCGACGGGCGCGTCGCCCTCGCCCGTCCCGGAGAGCCGGTCGTGATCGCTCCGCTCGACCAGCTCGAGAGCGCCCTCGTCGGCGGGGAGCTCCTCTGCCACGGGTACGGGTCGCTCCCTCGCGGGCTGTGGCGGGCCGGCATCGGCCCCGTCGGCGACACGGAGCTTGCGGCGTACCTGATCGATCCCAACCGGTCCGCCTATGCGCTCGAGGACCTGGCAGGCGAGTACGACGTGGAGTTCGTCCCTGATCCACCGGCCGAGCCGGAGACGGAAGCGCTCGTGCGGAGGGCGGCGGCGGTGCTCGCGCTGGCCGACGCCTTGCACGAGCGGCTCACGGCGTTCGGGTTGATGTCGCTCTACCGGGAGGTCGAGCTGCCGCTCGCGGTTGTCCTGCGATCGATGGAGGACGTCGGAGTGCGGATCGACACCTACCGCATGGGCGAGATCACGGCGCGGCTCGCCGACCAGGTCGAGGAGCTCGAGGCCCGGGCCTACGAGCTCGCCGGGGAGGAGTTCCTGATGGGCTCGACCCAGCAGGTGGCGAGGATCCTGTTCGAGAAGCTCGACCTCGCGCCGGGCAGGAAGGGCAAGACCGGGTACTCGACCGACAGCAAGGTCCTGCGAGGCCTGCGCGACGAGCATCCGATCGTGCCCGTGCTCGAGGAGTGGCGCGAGTACACGAAGCTTCTGAATACGTACCTCGGCCCGCTCCCGGGCTCGATCGCACCCGACGACGGTCGCCTGCACACGACGTTCAACCAGACGGTCGCGTCGACCGGCCGACTCTCGACGTCGAATCCGAACCTCCAGTCGATTCCGATCCGCACCGAGCTCGGGCGCTCGATCCGCAGCGCATTCGTCGCCGAGCCAGGGTGGAAGCTCCTCTCCGCCGACTACTCGCAGGTCGAGCTGCGGATCCTGGCGCACGTTTCCGGCGAGCCGAAGCTCCGCGAGGCGTTCCTGCGGCGCGACGACATCCATGCGGCGACGGCGGCGGAGGTGCTCGGGAAGGATCAGGCCGCGCTCACGAAGGAGGAGCGCAACCGGGCGAAGGCGGTCAATTTCGGGATCATCTACGGGATCTCGGCCTTCGGCCTGTCGGATCAGCTCGAGATCCCGCGTGAGGAGGCACAGGCGTACATCGACACCTACCTCGCCCGGTTCCCCTACGTGCAGGATTTCATCGCGCGCACGGTGGAGCAGGCCGAGCGCGACGGGGAGGTGCGGACGCTGCTCGGTCGGCGCCGCCCGATCCCGGAGCTCCGGGCGCAGAACCGCCAGACGCGAAGCCTCGGCGAGCGGCTCGCCGTGAACACCGTGATGCAGGGCACGGCGGCGGACGTGATCAAGGTCGCGATGGTGAGGATGCACCGCCGCCTCCGCGACGAGGGGCGCGCGTCGCGTCTCGTCCTGCAAGTGCACGACGAGCTGCTCCTCGAGGTCCCCGACAACGAGACCGGAGCCGTACGGGAGCTCGTGCGCGAGGAGATGACGGGCGCGTTCCCACTCGACCCGCCGCTCGTCGTCGACGTCGGCGTCGGCGAGGACTGGGCGAAGGCGAAATCGTAAGGGCGACGCGAAGCGTCGCCCGCACAGCAAGGGGCGCGGAGCGTCCCGCGCAGCGGTCGGCGGAGCCGGCCGCGAAGTTTCGCGGCCCGGAGGGCCGCACTGCCGCGTGGGGGTGCAAGGGGCGCGGAGCGTCCCGCGCAGCGGTCGGCGGAGCCGGCCGCGAAGTTTCGCGGCCCGGAGGGCCGCACAGCGGCCCGACACGATCGCGTCCCCGGGGGTGTGGCCGGGCCGGCCGCGAAGTTTCGCGGCCCGGAGGGCCGCACTGCCGCGTGGGGGTGCAAGGGGCGCGGAGCGTCCCGCGCAGCGGTCGGCGGAGCCGGCCCCGAAGTTTCGCGGCCCGGAGGGCCGCACTGGGCGCGTGCAAGGGGCGCGGAGCGTCCCGCGCAGCGGTCGGCGGAGCCGGCCGCGAAGTTTCGCGGCCCGGAGGGCCGCACTGGGCGCGTGCAAGGGGCGCGGAGCGTCCCGCGAAGTTCCGCCGGGCCGCACCGCGGCCCGGCACGATCGCGTCCCCGGGGGTGTGGCGGAGCCGGCCGCGAGGTTTCGGGGCCCGCTTCTCGCGGCCGGAGGCGGCCGCACAGACGGGGCGCATGGGAGCCGACTGGGGGCTTTCCGCGCTCGCCCGACCGCACCGCCCGGGGAGTCAGCGTTGCTACAATCGTCCGTTCACATGGCAACGGAGTCGACGACAACTGCAGCGATCACGCCGGAGGACGGCTGGATTCACGCCGAGGACGGCACCCTGATCCCCGATTACGACGCCACGATCCCCATCATCAACGAGGGGGAGGTCGTGCGCGGAACCGTCGTCCGTGTCGACAAGGACGAGGTCCTGGTCGACATCGGGTACAAGTCCGAGGGCGTCATCCCGGTGTCGGAGCTCTCGATCCGGCGCTCGATCAATCCGGCCGACGAGGTGAAGCTCGGCGACGAGATCGACGCGCTCGTGATGACGAAGGAGGACGCCGAGGGGCGTCTGATCCTGTCGAAGAAGCGGGCCCGCTTCGAGATGGCGTGGAAGCGAATCGAGGGCGCCGCTGAGAGCGGCGAGGCAGTCAACGGCACGGTGATCGAGGTCGTGAAGGGCGGCCTGATCCTCGACCTCGGCGTGCGCGGGTTCCTTCCGGCCTCGCTCGTCGACATCCGGCGCGTTCAGAACCTGGACGAGTTTCTCGGCCAGGAGCTCCGGTGCAAGGTCATCGAGCTCAACCGGAGCCGCAACAATGTCGTGCTCTCCCGTCGCGCCGTGCTCGAGGACGAGCGCAAGGAGATGCGCCAGGCGATCCTCGACCGGCTCTCGCCGGGCGACATCGTCGAGGGGACGATCTCGAACATCGTCGACTTCGGCGCCTTCGTCGACCTCGAGGGCATCGACGGCCTCATCCACATCTCGGAGCTCTCGTGGAGCCATGTGAATCACCCGTCCGAGGTGCTCGAGATCGGTCAGAGCGTGAAGGTCAAGGTGCTCGACATCGACCGCGACCGGCAGCGGATCTCGCTCGGCCTCAAGCAGACACAGTCGGACCCCTGGACGCAGGTCATCGAGGCCTACTCCGAGGGTCACGTGGTGGTGGGCCGCGTGACGAAGGTCGTCACGTTCGGCGCCTTCGTCGAGATCCTCCCGGGCGTCGAGGGTCTCGTGCACATCTCCGAGCTCGCCCAGCATCACGTCGAGAACCCGCGCGAGGTCGTGTCGCAGGGCGACGTCGTGAACGTGAAGATCATCGAGATGGACGCCGATCGCCGCCGTCTTTCGCTGTCGCTGAAGCGGGTGGAGGACTTCGACGAGGTCCAGCCGACGATCGGCGGCATCACCTTCGAGCCCGCGCCGCCGCCGGAGGAGCCCACCGCGGAGGAGCCCACCGCGGAGGAGCCCACCGCCGAGGAGCCTGCCGCGGAGGAGCCCACCGCCGAGGAGCCTGCCGCCGAGGAGCCTGCCGCCGAGGAGCCTGCCGCCGAGGAGCCCACCGCGGACGAGCCTGCCGTCGACGAGCCCACCGCCGAGGAGCCTGGCGCCGAGGACGCTGCCGCCGAGGAGCCTGTCGCAGAGGAGCTCGCGGCCGCCGCGGACGTATCCGCCGAGGACGAGCCCGTGCCCGGCGAGGCACCTCCGGCCGAGGAAGAGCCTGCGGTCGAGGTCGCGGCCGTCGCGGAGGCCGAGGAGCTCGTCGCCGTCTCCGATCCAGCGGCCGAGACCGGCGAGCTCGCCGGCGACTCCGACGCAGAAGCCTAGACCGGTCACGATCGCCGTCACCGGCGGGATCGGTGCCGGCAAGAGCGAGGCGCTGCGGGCGTTCGCGCGGCATGGTGCCGCGACGCTCTCGAGCGACGAGATCGTGCACCGGCTCCTCCGTGAGGAGCCGTCCGTGAAGCGCGCGATCGCGGAGCGCTTCGGAGACGGCGTGCTCGATCCCGGCGGCGAGCTCGACCGGGCCGCGGTCGCCCGGGTCGTGTTCGGTGACCGCGAGGAGCTCGCGTGGCTCGAGGGGCTGCTGCACCCGCACGTCCTCGCCGCGCAGGTCCGCTGGCGCGCCGAGCAGGCGGCGCTCGCGAGCCCACCGACGGTTTGCGTGGTCGAGGTGCCGCTCCTGTACGAGACGGGCGGCGAGAGCCGGTTCGACGCGGTGGTCGTGGTCACGGCGTCGCCCGACGTCCGGGCAGGGCGCGCCCGGCACGCGGACAGCGCACGGCGCGAGGAGCGTCTGCTCGACGACGACGAGAAGGCCCGCCGCGCCGACGTGGCCTATGTGAACGACGGAACGCTCGAAGAGCTGGACGCATTCGTCGCCGGTGTCGTCGAACGGCTCGCGTCGAGAGTCGGGTAGCGCCGCCGCGGGCGGCCCGTACACTCGCTCTGTGCGGCGCCTGGTCGTCGGAGTCGTCCTGATCGCGGCCGCGGTCGTCGGCGCGGTCCTCTACCTGCAGTCCGGGCCGGACTGGATCGACCGTTTCCGCCACCCGCTCGAGTACCGCGCCATCGTCGAGGGCCATGCCGAGAACTACGATCTCGACCCCGCGCTGCTCGCCGCTGTCATCTTCCGCGAGAGCAAGTTCGACCCCGATGCCGTCAGCGATGCCGGCGCGGTCGGGCTGATGCAGCTCCTCCCCGACACGGCACGGGGCATCGCGACCTACACGGGGGGCGCGAAGTTCAGGGTCGACGATCTCCACGATCCCGAGATCAACGTCCGCTACGGCTCGTTCTACCTCCGGCGCCTGCTCCGGAAGTACGGAGACATCAGATTGGCTCTCGCCGCCTACCACGCAGGTCAGGGCAACGTGGACGACTGGTTGCGTCAGGGCGGGGAGATCGAGTTCGCCGAGACACGCGAGTACGTCGACGACGTCCTTCGCCTGCGCGAGATCTACCGCGACGTCTACGGCCTCGAGCGCGACCAGGCGTAGCCGCCGAGACCGGCGACGGCGAGGACGATCCCGGTTGTGACCCAGGTCACCGGCTCGACGTTCCCCAGGCCGGCCACGAGCAGGCACATGCCGCCGATCCCGGTGAGGAGCCCGAGCGGCTCGGGCCACGACCGGCTCCTCCAGGCGATCAGCGCGACGAGCCCGACCGCAACGGGGCCGGTGAGGACGCCGATGAAGCTGACCAGCGAGAGCGCGAGCAGCGCGCCGGCGCCTGCCCATCCCCAGAAGACGGCACACCCACGGGCGTGAACGATCGTTGTGTGCGCCATGGAACGATTGTACGACCCCGATCTCCCGTGGCCGGTTGATGCCGGCGGCCCGACCACCACCTCCGCGGCCCGTCGCTCACGGCCGCCCGATCCGGGTCGAGAACGCGTGCTGCGCGCCCGCCCCGAGGGCGCGCACCGTCAGCGAGCCACGCACGGTCCGACCTGCCGCGTCGCCCGGGATCACCCAAATGCACCTGGCGATCGACAGGCGGAACGTCGCCTGCGTCGGCGGGAGGGTTCGCGAGCCGATCCTCGCCTTGCAGGCGATGGTCCCTGCACGTGCCTTCTCCCCGGTGTCGCTCCGGATCACCCTGGCGGTGACATCGAGCCGCTCGCCCGCCGTCACGCGAATGCGGGGGGAAGCCACCGGGTCGTCGCCGTTCAGCAGGAACGAGGCGAATGTCAGCCGCAGCGGCGGATCGGGCTCGATCGGGCCGCCGAGCGCACGGCGCAGGGCGCGTGGGAGACTCGCCCGGCGGATCGCGGTGCCCGCGAGCGGGAGGGTGCCCGTGGCGAGCGCCTCGACGGCGCCGGCGTTCGTGAGGCCGGAGACGCCGGCGAGGAGGAGCCCGGCCGCGCCCGCGATCACGGGGGTCGCGAATGACGTACCGGTCATCCGCCGGTAGCTCTGCTCGCGAGCTGCGGTGAGCAGGTTCACGCCCGGGGCCGCGATGTCGACCCACTCGCCGAAGGCGGAGTCCTTCCAGAGCCGGTTGCGGTCGGTCGCGGCGGCGACGGCGAGGACGTTCTCGTAGGCGGCCGGGTACTGGGGCGTCGAGATCGCCTCGTTACCGGCGGCAGCGACGACGATCGCCCCGTGCGCCCACGCGTAGGCTGCCGCGTCCCGCTGCACCGGGTCGCTATTGGCGCTGCTGAAGCTGAGGTTGACGACGTCCGCGCCATGATCGACCGCCCAGACGATGCCGGCCGCCGAGTCGAACTTCGTCACCGCGCCCGTTCCATCCTCGACGACCTTGACCGCCATCAACGTGCAGGACGGGCATACGCCGACGATGCCGGCGCCGTTGGCGGCGGCCGCCGCCACGCCGGCCACCGCCGTGCCGTGGCCGTGGGTGTCGGTCGGGTCGTCGTCGCCGTCGGCGATGTCCGGCCCGACGATCAGCCTGCCCGCAAACTCGGCGTGGGTGAGGTCGATGCCGGTGTCCAGGATGGCGATGACGACGCCCGGGTCGCCGAGGGTCTGATCCCAGGCCTCGGCGGCCTCGACGCGCTGGATGTACCACTGGTACGGAACGAGTTCGTCGTCCGGGGTCAGAGCCAGCCTCGATGCATCGTCAAGCGGCTGACCGGTGTTCGGGACGGCGGCGACCACGCGCGGTGCCGAGCGCAGCCGCGACAGCACGGGGCCCGCCGGCCCGTTCACCTCCACGAGATACGCGCCGAGCTGCGGGATCGACGCGACGACACGGCCGCCCACCTCCCGGGCCGCCGTTTGCGCAGCCGCGGGCGAGGTCGCCTGGACGATCACCTCGGCGGCCGGCGCCGAGGCCGGCATGACGAGCGCGGCCAGTACCAGGGCCAGCAGGAGCGAGCGGCGCATGTCCCTAGGGTACGCTCAGCGCATGGCCGAGTTTCGCGTCTCCTCCGACTACCGGCCGACCGGCGACCAGCCGCAGGCGATCGAGAAGCTGTCCGCGGGAGTCCTCGCCGGCGAGCGCTACGAGACCCTCCTCGGCGCAACCGGGACGGGCAAGACCGCGACGATGGCCTGGGTGATCGAGCAGGTCCAGAAGCCGACGCTCGTCATGGCCCACAACAAGACGCTTGCGGCGCAGCTCTGCAACGAGTTCCGCGAGTTCTTCCCCGACAACTCGGTCGAGTACTTCGTCTCCTACTACGACTACTACCAGCCCGAGGCGTACGTCCCGCAGGCCGACCTCTACATCGAGAAGGACGCGTCGATCAACGACGACATCGACCGGCTGCGGCACTCGGCGACCTCGGCCCTGTTCCTCCGCCGCGACGTGGTGATCGTCGCATCGGTGTCGTGCATCTACGCCCTCGGCTCGCCGGAGGAGTACCGCGAGCAGACGGTGCTGTTGTCCGTCGGCGAGGAGCGAGACCGTGATGCGGTCCTGCGCCAGCTCGTCGACATCCAGTTCCAGCGCAACGACAGCTTCCTCGGTCGCGGCCGCTTCCGGGTCCGCGGCGACGTCGTGGAAGTGCAGCCGTCCGCGATGGAGACGGCGTACCGGATCTCGTTCTTCGGCGACGAGGTCGAGCAGATCACCCACTTCGACCCGCTCACCGGTGAGGTGCACGCGAAGCTCGACCACCTCGCGGTCTTCCCGGCGACGCAGTACGTGACCGACCGGCCGAGCATCGAGCGCGCGGTCGAGGAGATCCGGGTCGAGCTCGACGCCCAGGTGAAGGGGTTCGAGGAGCAGGGGAAGCTGCTCGAGGCCCATCGCATCCGGCAGCGGACCGAGTACGACATGGAGATGATGAAGGAGCTCGGCTACTGCAACGGGATCGAGAACTACTCCCGGTTCCTGGACGGCCGCGACAAGGGAACGCGGCCGCACTGCCTGCTCGACTACTTTCCCGACGACTTCCTCCTGTTCGTCGACGAGTCGCACCAGACGGTGCCGCAGATCGGCGGCATGTACGAGGGGGATCGCTCCCGCAAGGAGACGCTCGTCGAGTTCGGGTTCAGGCTGCCGTCCGCGCTCGACAACCGCCCGCTGCGCTTCGACGAGTTTCTCGAGCTCGTGCCGCAGACCGTGTACGTGTCCGCCACGCCCGGGCCGTTCGAGCTGCGGCACTCGACCCGGGTCGCGGAGCAGATCATCCGGCCGACCGGGGTCGTCGACCCGGACGTCGAGCTACGCCCGACGAAGAACCAGATCGACGACCTGCTGAACGAGATCCGTCGCCGGGAGGAGGTCGGCGAGCGGGTGCTCGTGACGACGCTGACGAAGAAGATGGCGGAGGACCTCACGGACTACCTGCTCGAGGCGAACGTGAAGGCGCGGTACCTCCACTCGGAGATCGACACGCTCGAGCGGATCCAGATCGTGCGTGAGCTCCGGCTCGGCGACTACGACGTGCTCGTGGGCGTGAACCTCCTCCGGGAGGGTCTCGACCTTCCCGAGGTGTCGCTCGTCGCGATCCTCGACGCGGACAAGGAGGGCTTCCTGCGCGGGCAGACCGCGCTCGTGCAGACGATCGGCCGCGCCGCACGGAACGTCAACGGCAAGGTGGTGATGTACGCCGACAAGCTGACGCAGGCGATCAAGGGCGCGATGGACGAGACGAACCGCCGGCGCGAGATCCAGCTCCGTCACAACGAGGAGCACGGGATCACCCCGGAGTCGATCGTCAAGGGGGTCTCGGACATCGCCGAGCTGCTCTCGCTCGAGCAGCCGAACGTCCCGACCCGACGCCGCCGCGGCACCCGCCAGGTCGAGGGGATGTCGGGCGAAGAGCTCGAAAGGCTGATCGTCACGCTCGAGGAGGAGATGTACGCGGCCGCCGAGGAGCTGCGCTTCGAGTACGCGGCCAAGCTCCGCGACGAGGTCAAAGGGCTGCGGCGCGAGCAGTCCCATGCGCTCAGCGGCTGAGCGGCCGGCTCGGCTGGCCGCGACCCGCGTAGGAGCCGGGCGGAGCCCGGCGGTCACAGCCCGCCCGGCCCGGCCGAGCCGGGCCGTCAGCCGCGTGACCGCGGCCCTGCGGGCCGCTCCTATGCGGGTCCGGCCCGGCCGAGCCGGGCCGTCAGCCGCGGAAATCGGCGGTCGGCGACCGGAACGAACCCGTGTCCTGCCCAGGCGAAGGTGCGCACGCGCAGAGCACCTGCCCCCGCTTCGTAGACGTTCAGCCCGCAGGCCTCGGCGTGCCGGCTCGATCGCGGCCGCCCCAGGCCCGCGGTGGTGGCGAGGACGACGCCCGAACCCACTCGGCCCGCGCCGAGGAACTCGGCCGAGGCGACGACGGACGACTGGTGCGTGTGCCCGGAGACAACGAGGTCTGCCCCCGCTTCACCGAGCGCGGCGAGCACCTTCGCGCGGCGAGGGATCGAGCGCTTGCCTGTCCGCCACGGCGCTGCTGCGACGTGGTGATGGAGCGCGACGGCCCGGAGCGCGCCCGGCGGGGCGCCGCGGAGGATCGCCGCCGCATGCTCCACCTGGTCGACATCGAGTGCCCCGCGCTGGTACTTGAGTGGCCGCACCGAGTTCAACGCGATCACGGCGAGCGACTCGGAGACGTAGGCCGGCTCCGTCTCGGGCCAGACCCGGTGAAAGGCCGAGAACGGGGTCGCCCACCGCGCGGGCGGGATCGCCGGCAGATCGTGATTGCCCGGCACGACGAGCAGCGGGCGGTCGAGGGAGCGCAGGAAGGCAGCCGCGCGCTCGTGCTGGTCGCGGCGGTTGCGATGGGTGAGGTCGCCGGTGCAGAGCACGAGCTCGGGGTCGAGCTCGGCCGCGAGCCGAAGGACCGCGTCGTCGATCTCCTCGCGTTGGCTGTCCTTGGCGCCGGCGTGGAGATCCGAGACGTGCAGCAGCCGCCCGGTCACGCGCGTAGCCTAGTGCTCCGTCCGGGGCATGCCCGCCCGAGCCAATCTCGTCCTGTTCTCGCGCCCGCGAAGCGCGCGGCTCGCGGTGAACGCCCTGAGGTCGCTCGCGCGGCGCGGCGTGCTCGACCTCCACGTCGCGCGCGTCCTGCGCCTCCGCGCCGCCTACGCGCGGTGAGGGCCGGGGTCCGGCATCTATAGTGAGCGCATGAGCGACGAGTCTGCCGAGATCTTCGACGACATGTACATCGGGCTTCGCGCCGGCGCAGCCGGGGCGAAGCGCCGCCGCGGCGAGCCCCTCTCGCCCGAGGAAGCGGAGGCGCTCACCCGCTGGCAGCGGCTCTCGACCGCTCGCAAGTCGCTGGCGGTCGGCGGGTTCGTGCTCGGGACGTTCGGCCTCGGGTTCGTGCTCGGCGGTCTCGTCTTCGGCCGCCGCTCGAAGGCCAGCGTCTGAACCCGGCCGGGATCGCCGCTCGCGCACGAGCGCGGCGGGGTTCCCTTCACGTGAGCTCGGCGGCCCGCCAGGCCTCGAGATACGCGCGGCAACGGTCGTCGGCGCCCGTGAGCACGTCCGCGGCGAGCCGGAACGGCCTGGAGCTTCGCTCGCTCGCGAGCACGCGCTCGGGCCTGCTCGCCACGGGGTCGATGATCCCGCTGTCTGCCCCGGCATCGACCGCGAGGACGATGAACGCGTCGTTCAGCAGGCGCCGGTTCGGAAGCCCGAAGCTGACGTTGCTGAGACCCCCGGTGAGCCGGATCTCCGGGCCGTAGCGCGCGCGCAGCAGGCGGAACGCGTCGAGGCAGTGGTTGCCGTACTGCTGGTCGACGGAGATCGGAAAGACGAGAGGATCGACGAAGATGCTCGCGAGCGGGATTCCTCCTCCGAGCGCGTGCTCGATCATGCGGCCGGCGTTCGCGACCCGTTCCGCCGCGCCGGCCGGCATGCCCGACTCGCCGGCGGCCGTGACGACGACCGGGCCACCGGCCTCCGCGGCGAGCTCGAGCGCGCCCACGCGTTCGAGCGACGCGGAGTTGAGCATCGGTGCCGGGCCGAGCCCCTGGACGGCCTCGAAGCCCGCGCGGATGATGTCGAGGTTCGACGAGTCGATCGAGAGCGGGAGCTCTGTCCACGGCGCGAGCGTCGCGGCGAGCCAGCGCATGGCCGCGATCGCCTCGGCCGGCCTCGGCGAGATCTCGTCGACGTTGACGTCGAGGAAGTGGGCACCGCTTCCGGCCTGCCGCTCGAGCACCGTGCGGAGGTATGCGAGGGCGACCTCGGCGTCGGTCCCGCCGGCCATGGCGACCTGAACGGCGATCCGCACGTGCTTGACCCGGCCCTCGAGATAGGGCTGCAGCTCCTTCTCGGCCTCGGGGATCGGGAGGTGACGCACTTCCCCGTCGCCGTCCGTGAAGACGATCGCCTCGCGGCCGGCCTCGTCGGTGCCGCACTGTGGGCCCGTGCGCAGCACGACCCGAGTGCAGTGGATGTTCTCGCCGATGACGACGAAGTCGCGGCCCGCCGGAAGGCTCACGTCTCGCGCTCCTTCGTCGGATCGGCGGACGAGGTGTCCGCATGCCGCGCCGCGTGATGGTCACGCCCGAGGTAGGTGTTCATCCATGCGCTCGTTCCCTCGAGGGCAGCGTTCTTGATCACCGCGGGGCCGTCGAGCATCGTCTCCTCCTCGCCGTACGCCTTGAGCCGGTCGTAGGCACGGGCCCAGATGCACTCCTTCTCTCCGATCTCGCAGAGCCCCTGGCGGGTGCCGCCGCACGGGCCGTTGCGCTGGTTCTTCACGCACTGCGACTCGGGGCAGAGGAAGCCGGTCTCGGGCAGCGAGCAGTCGCCGCAGTCGCGGCACGAGAACAGGACGGCCTTGGTCGCGTGCTCGACCCCGTGGGCGAGCCGGCCGATCGGCTTCGGAGCGCGCTCGACCGCGGCGACGATCGTCCTGCCCGCCCCGAATGCCCGGGTGCCTGGCTCGAAAAGGGCACCGTGCATGCCGCGACTGAACCGGTACGCGAGCCCGGCGTGGCGCTTCGCAGCCCGCTCCTTCGAGGCGAGATACGCGCCGTTGACCTCCGTTGAGGAGAGCCCGGTCTCCGGGTCATGCTCGAAGTAGTGGAACTCGTCCGGGAAGGGGAACTGGAGCTCGCGGGCGAACTGCCGCCAGTCGTCGGTGCCGAATCCTTCCGCCGTATCGAGGATCAGGTCGTACTCCTCGGGCTTCAGGTGCCCACCGAGGTAGGCGCCGCGGAAGCCGAGGCCCCGTGCGATCGCGACCTGCCTGGCCGCCAGATCGAGGAAGAACGCCCGGCCCTTGTCCGGGCTCGCCGCCTGCCGGGTGACGAGCCCGAGCAGCTCGTCCGTCACGACCACGCCCGGGATCCGTTCGGCGTGGAAGACGCGAGCCGCGCCGGGCGAGAGGACGTAGACGTTCGCGATCACCGGGATGTCGAGCCCGTGCAGCGCCATCCAGCGCAGGAGCTCGTCGTCCTTGCGGGCGTCGTAGCCGACCTGGTTGATGATGAACTCGGCGCCGTTCTCGATCTTCTTGCGCAGCTTGAAGTACTGCGGCATCACCTCGGCCTCGAGCCGCTTGTGGTTCGTGACGACCGCGCCCGAGAAGAACGCCGCCGGTCGCAGCCGCCGGCCCTTCGGCTCGTCGACGACGAGTCCCTCGTTCATGTCGGACAGGAGCCGGAGCAGGCCGACGGAGTCGATGTCGAACACCGGGCTCGCGAGCCCCCGGTACCCGGTGGCCGGATAGTCGCCCGACAGGGCGAGGATGTTCTCGAACCCGAGCGCGGCGAGGTTCCAGGCACGGCTCAGCAGGGCGTTGCGGTTCCAGTCCTTGCAGGCGAGATGGATGATCACCTCCTGCCCGAGCGCGGCGACCTCGACGCCGATCACGTCGGGCGCGAGCATCGGATGCCCACCCGCGTTGTCCGTGATCGAGACGGCGTCGATTCGGGGGTTTGCGGCAAGGGCGCGCCCGAGCTCGAGCGCGCGCTGCCCGGAGTCCTCCACGAGCCCCCCGCGTCCGGTCACGAGCTCCGAGAGGACGAGGAAGCGGTCTTGCTGCGCGAGCAGATCGCGCAGGGGCGGCTTGGCGCCCTCGGGTCGGCGCCGCTCGCCGGGTGGGTCAGACGGCGAGCCGGTCATCGGCAGCCTTCAGCCTGGTCGGGATCGGGACGAGCTGGCAGCCGTCGACGAAGAGCTCGAAGAAATCCGGAACCTGCTCGAGCTCGACGTGCTCGATCCTGCGGACGAGGGCCTCGAGACGCTCCCGCGCCGAGGACGAGAGGAGGAGCTCGCGCGCCCCGCGCAGAGCGGCGTTCCCGGCCTTGACGACCCGCTCCGGTGGGACGGGCGCGAGGAAGCCGATCTCGACGGCGTTCCGAACGTCGACGTACGTCGCGAATCCGCCGGCCAGGTACAGCCGGTCGACCTCGCCCGGATCGACGCCGAGGCGGCGTAGGAGAGCCCACTGGCCGACCGTGTTCGCCGCCTTCGCCTGGGCGAGCGCGGAGGCGTCGGCGCGCGAGAACGTGATTCCTGCCTCGGGCACGACCGTCAGCTCGTAGGAGCGGTCGGCGAACGGGCCCTTCGGAGACATGCGGCCCCCACGTCGCAGCTCGGCGAGGAGGTCGATCAGGCCGGAGCCGCAGATCCCGACGGGGGACGCACCCCCGATCGTCTCGAACGCGAACGTGCCGTCGGCGAGGAGTCGGATCGACTCGATCGCTCCGTCGGAGGCCTGCATCCCGTACGTGACGAGGCCACCCTCGAACGCGGGGCCGGCCGGGCAGCTCGCGGCGAGGATCCGCCCCTTCGCGGCGACGACCACCTCCGTGTTCGTGCCGACGTCGACGAGCATCCTCACCTCGTCCCCGGTGGCGAGGTCGAAGCCGAGCGCCACGAGGTCCGCGGCCACGTCGGCGCCCACGTGGCTCGCGACGAGCGGAGCGGCCCAGACGCTGCCGCGCGGGTTCAGGTGGAGCCCGACCTCGAACGGCCGGGCCTCGAGCGCGGTCGTCGCCCTCGTCCCCTCGATCAGCTCGTGCTCGGTGAGCGACCGGTAGGGACGCTGGCCGATCGACCCGACGTCGAGCCCGAAGAAGAGATCGCGCATCGTCGAGTTCCCGACGACGACGGCCTCGTACACCTCGCGGCGGCCCACGCCGTGGCGCGCGTAGAGGTTCTTCAGCTCCGTGTTGATCGCCCGTCGCGCAGCTTGCCGGAGCTCCCCGTGCCCGGGGCCCTCGTCGTAGCTGATCCTGCTCATCACGTCACTCCCGCCGAACCGCTGCGGGTTCTCGATCGCGACGGTCGCGACGATCCGCCCGTCCGTGAGGTCGACGAGCTCGAGCACGATCGTCGTCGTGCCGAGATCGATCGCGATCCCGTAGACGCCGCCTCGCACAGGCTCGAGCGCCGCGCCGCCCCGATGGACGACACCGTCGACCACGTGCACGGCGGGGTCGATCGGCAGCACGCGCTCCTCCGGCTCGGGGACGACGATGCGGAGCCTGCGTCGGAGAACCGAGAACCGCACCGGGGTGGCCTCCGCGGTCACCGCGGCCTGGCACGCGAGCCGGTAGGGCTCGCGCAGGAATGCCTCGGCGGGCGTCGGTGGTGAGAGGCACGCGCCGCCCTCGTGCACCTCGACGACGCACTCGTGGCAGCGGCCGGACCTCCGGCAGGACGTCGGAACCTGGAGCCTGAGCTCGTCCGCCTCGTCGAAGAGGGTGCGGCCGGGGGGCGTGGGATTCACGTCGCGGTCGCGTCCGCGGTCCGGCGACGGCCTAGGCCGTCTCCCATGCGCTCCGGTAGTCGAGCCGGTCGTCGCCCGCGCAGACCTTCAGCTCGCCGGCAACGTCGGGCCGGCGCTGGTTGCGGCACCCGAACTGCGCCGTGCAGCGGTCGAAGCGGTTCTTGTACGGGCACCGCTGCGTGCTCAGCTCGCCGGCCCGCTCGATCATGGACGTGAGCAGCTCGCCGATCCGGTCGAGGCGGGCCTGGTACTCGGCCGGGTCGACGCGGCCGCCTCCGGTTGGCTCGAGATCAGACACGTTTCGCCGTCTCGAGGAGCTGCTTGGCGAGAGTGACGCAGGCCACCGCGTCCTTGCCGTACCCGTCCGCGCCCATGTCGTCGGCGAAGTCCTGGGTCACCGGTGCGCCGCCGACCATGATCTGCACGCTGTCGCGGAGCCCGGCGTCGATGAACGCCTCGATCGTCCTGCCCATGTTGGGCATCGTCGTCGTCAGGAGCGCCGACATCCCGAGCAGGTCCGGCGAATGCTCCTCGACGGCGTCGATGAAGTCGTCGGGCGAGGTGTCCACGCCGAGGTCGATCACCTCGAAGCCCGTGCCCCGCAGCATCATGATGCAGAGGTTCTTGCCGATGTCGTGCAGGTCGCCCTTGACCGTGCCCATCACGACCGTGCCCGCCGGCTCGATCCCCGATGCGGAGAGGATCGGCTCGATATGCGCCATCCCCGCCTTCATCGCGCGGGCGCAGGACAGCACCTCGGGCACGAAGATGATGTTCTCCCGGAACTTGATCCCGACGAGCGCCATGCCCGCGATCAGGCCGTTGTCCATCACCTCGAGCGCGTCGGTGCCGGCGTCGAGGGCCGCGCGGGTGAGCGTGTCGACCGTCCCGTCCTCGCCCTCGACGAGCGCCGCCGCGATCGCCTGCATCTCGGGTGAGGCGCCCGAGTAGAGGCCGATCAGCCGCTCGCGCTCGTCCGGGCGCTCGACGAACTCATCGACCTCCTGGCGCAGGAACTCGTTCTGGATGGCGGCCAGGCTGGCCATCGTCAGTGCGCCCCGGGCCCGTGGGTCGCGTGCCAGTCGCGTACCGTCTCCGGGATCGCCCGCAGGTTCTCGATCGAGGTCTGTAGCGGGATCGCGCACTCGGGCCCGACCATCTGGACGCCGGCGTCGAGGTTCGCGACGACCTCCGCGCGTACCTCCTCGGGCCCCTTCGCGAACAGCGTCTCCGGGTTGTTGACGTTCCCGACGAGGCTGATCTTGCCGTCGACGACTGCCATCGACTCGGCCGGCGCATTCTTGGAGTCGTAGTGGAACGCGGCCATGCCCGTCTCGGCGATGTCGGCCATCCGGTCGACCGTCCGTCCGCAGATGTGGAGGATGATCGGCACGGGCAGCCGCTCGGCGAACTCGTGGTGCATCTCCTTCAGGTAGCGGCGGTAGTACTCGCCGGAGACGAGATCGCCGGTCGCGTGGTCGGGGAGGGTGAGCGCGTCCGCGCCCGCCTCGATCTGCGCCAGGCCGAACTCGATGGTGGAATCCTTGAGCCGCTCCAGGCAGAGCCGCGTCGCGGCGGGATCGTCGAGCGACATGAGCAGGAACGGCTCGACCCCGAAGCAGTGGTAGCCGAGCGACCAGGGGCCCATCGTCTTACCGATGATCGCGACCTCGTCCCCGAACTCCGCGCCGCAGGATCCGGATCGCTTCGAGCACGCAGCGCGTGTCCGGGTGGTCGAGGAGATCGGCCGGGATCCGGATGTCGTCCGGCGTCTCGTAGATCGGCTCGCGCATCCGCACCGTCGGCCAGTTGTCCTTCTGCTCCCACTGGATCTGGCAACCGAGCGCCGACGACTCTTGGATGATCGAGAACACCGGCATGATCGAGTCGAACCCGAGCTCCGTGTGGCCGGTCGCGGCCAGGCGGGCCATCAGCTCGGGCTCGCGGTTCGCCGCCGGGAACGGCGCATCGACCAGATCCATCAGCTCGACGGTCGCGACCGAGGTCGGGTTGACGACGGGCGTGCGGTCGACGGGCTCGCGGCGCAGCGCGGCGAGTACGCGCTCCCGGCTCGTCATCGGCGGGACGCCATCCCCGTTGTGCCCGGACGGTGTCATGCGGTCATCCCTCCTGGGAGGCGCTCGGTGCCGACAGTATGCCGCGGGCGCTCATCGCCTCCTGCTCTCGCAGGACGGCTCGGACGTTGATCGCGCGGGGCAGTAGCAGCCCGACGAGCGCATCGTGCGCGGTGTGGCAGGGGAACGCGACGAGGCCCGGATCCTCCGCGGAGACGTCGAGCTGTCCGAGCTTCGCGAGCCCGGCTGCGACGGCCGGCGCGCGGCTCGGCGTGGCTTCCTCGACGCCCTCGGCGACGACCCGGTACGTACCGGCGCCGGCGTGCTCGGCCCGCAGGCGCTGGCCCGTCTTCGGGTCGTCGAGCTCGAGCGGCCTCGGGGTCGGCGCGAGCGTGGGATCGAGCTTGCACGCCTCGAGGAAGATCCGCTTCGCGGCCGCCTCGTGCCAGGTGCCGCAGGGGAAGGCCACGAGGGCTTCGTCCGGCCGTTCGAGGCCGCCGAGCACGACCATCGCGGCCGCGAGCCAGCGCACCCGCTCGGCCGCGCCCGGCTTCGGGCTGTACGTGTGGACGGTTGCGATCGGGCCGTCCTGACGGTAGAGCGCGACCGAGATGTCGTGGAAGTGCGCGTCCATCGGGACGAGCTCCGCGCGAACGCCGATGTTCTGAACGTGTGCGCTCACCGTTACTGTCAACAGTAAACAGTATGCCGTCCGGCGTCAACCTCCGGCTCAGATGCCCGCGAACAGCCGTTGCTCGGCCGTGCGGTAGTGGGCCTCGACCGCATCACGGGCCCGGTCGGGCTCCCTGCCGACGATGGCCGCGTGGATGTCGCGATGGACGCTCGGGTCGATCGCCGTGCGCAGGGTCGGATTCCGTTCGGCCGCCGTCCGTAGCAGCAGCATCGTCTGCGTGAGCATCTGCTCCTCGATCGCGACGATCCGGGAGTTGCCCGCAAGCGCGACCAGGTGACGGTGGAAATCGAGATCGCGCGTGGCCCCGGCCAGATAGTCGGCGCCCGAGCGCCACGCCTCCTCCATCGCGTCGAGATCGGTCGCGAGCGAGGCGAGCTCCTCGTCGGTCGCCCGCTCGATCGCACCCCGGCAGGCGGCGACGTCGAGCGCCTCCCGGACGGCGTAGACCTCGACCAGGTCGCGGGAGGTCAGCGTCGACACGATCGTGCCGCGCCGGGGCAGCTCGGCCACGAGCCCTTCGCGGGCGAGCTCGCGGATCGCCTCGCGGACCGGCCCGCGGCTCGTCCCGAAGCGGTCCGCGAGCTCGGTCTCGACGAGCTTTGTCCCGGCCGGCAGCTCGCCGGCGAGGATCGCGGCGCGGATTCGCCCGGCGACGACCTCCCAGAGCTGCTGCGTGCGGACGACGTCCTCGCTCACGGCTGCCGCGTCATGCCATGTGGATCTCGACGTCGTCTGCGACGTTGCCGAGGATCGTGTAGTCGGTGCGCGCCTCTTGCAGTATCGAGCCCGGGACGAGCTCGGAGACAGGTCCGTGCGCGACGAGGCGTGCGATGAAGCGCTGCCAGGAGACGCCGCCGCCGAGGTCGCCGTCGAGCCAGAAGCTGCGGTGCTTGGCGCCGAGGATCTCGCGCGGCCCGATCGTGTTCGCCCGGGGCGGCACCCAGGACCAGTCGCCGCCGAAGGAGTGGAGGGCGTTCTGCATGATCGTCATCGCGTGCAGCTCGACCAGCCTCGCTCCGGCCTGCTTGTACGCATCGAGGTCGCCGTCGAACTCGAGGCCGAGGTGCGATTCCCAGAACGCGATATGGCCGCACCAGCCGATCCCGCCGTAGCAGCAGTCTGCCCCGCCGAGGGCCTCGATCCGGGCCGAGTAGTCCCCGATCGACTCCGTCGTCGGAAAGTGGATCTGCTCCGCCGGAGGCCGAAGCCCGGGCTCGACGAGGTCGAAGAACCGCCCCCACATCGCCCGCTGGAAGGAGCCGGGCCAGGAGACGGGAGCGGTGACGCCGTCCTCGTTCGCGTACTCGTCCATGTTGAACGTGTGGACGTGATGCAGCGCGAGCCGCTCCTCGTTGATCGTCCGGGCGGCCATCGCGTACTGCGGCATCGGGCCGACCGGCAGGATGAGGACGACCTCGCGATGCTCGTCGCGGCCCGCCCGAATGCGGTCGACGATGTCCGCCGCGAAGGCGGTGTAGAAGACGGCCGGATCGTCGACGACGCGGATCCGGAAGTCCGGGTTCGGGTGGCTCGCGAGATCCGCGCGCCGGATCGAGCGGGCCCGCTCGCAGGCCTCGCGGTCTCTGAAGCTGATGAACGGCGAGAGGTCGTACTGCCAGTCGGTCAACGGATCCTCCTTCAGGGAAGCAGCCGGGTCGTGGTGCCGCGGAGCCACGTCAGGCACTGGACGAACCCTTCGGCGTAGCGGACGCCGCACTGCTGGCCGCGATACCGGGCGGCGGTCTTCATCTCCTCGACGATGTCGACACCGTCGTGATCTCGCAGCCACACGAGCTGCGTGGCATGCGCCTCGAGCATCGCCGCCTTCACCTCGATCACGTCCGTGACGTCCACGTACTCGGTCGGGACGAACCCGAGCCCGGCGATCGTGTCCGTGTAGAAGACGGGGGTCACCTGCTCGTGGCGGGGGCGGTCTGACCGCAGGTTCTGGAAGGTCGCGTAGAACGAGCATTCGAACACGAGCTTCGAGATCTCGTTGTGATCGCCCATGTAGTCGTTCGGTGCGTGCGTGATGATCAGGTTCGGCCGGGCATCGCGAACGAGGTCGACGACGAGCGCCTTCTGGGCCGGGTCGGCGGCGTTGACCTCTCCGTCGCCGAGGCCGAGCGTCCGGTGCTCGGCACCCACGATCTCGGCTGCCCGCCGGGCCTCCTCGACGCGGATCGCGGAGATCTCCTCGCGGGCGTGGACGAAGCTGCCCATGTCGCCGGTCGTCGCGTGGGCCATGACGACCTCGTGCCCTTCGCGCGCGTAGCGCGCCAGCGTGCCGCCGCAGAGGATCTCGAGATCGTCGGGGTGGGCTCCTACGGCGAGAACACGCACCAGGTCTCCTAGTGCTCCGTCCGGGGAATGGGGTGTGGTTCGTGGCGCGCGAAAAGCAAGCCAGACAAGGACGCAGGGAGCGCCAATATGCGGGCATATTGGCGCGACTGAGGACGCGGTCGGGCGCCGATTTGCAGCCGCCAGCACCGTGCCGTATTCCCCGGACGGTGCACTAGTGCTCCGTCTCGAAAGTCGTCTCGCGCTCCAGGCGGCTGCAACGCGTCGCCATCCGTCGTCCTCGGTCGTGCCCGTATTCACGAATACGAGCGCTCCCTGCGTTCTTGCCTGGCTCGCGTTTCGCGCGCTGGAGCATCGAGGGACCTCCGAGACGGAGCACTAGACTCGTGGTGACGGCCGATCGTAGGCTGCGATGCGACCGAAACGCAACCGACCTCGGAGGGGACCGTGGACCAGATGGATCGATCGACGTTCGACCACATCGGGATCGTCACCGAGACGAAGCAGCCGAAGGAGAGCTGGGTCGAGGCGACCCGGGTGTGGGTGACGAGCCCGCGCGAGCACCCGTTCAACATCGAGTTCCTCCGCTTCGAGCCGGACACGCCGGTCACCGGCCCCCTGCGCACCCAGCCCCACGTCGCCTACCGGGTCGACGACCTGGCGAGGGCGATCGAGGGCCGCGAGATCGTCCTCGAGCCCTTCGATGCCGCGGGAACCGGCTTCTGCATCGTTTCGTTCGTCGACGTCGGCGGGGCGCTCGTCGAGTTCATGCAGTACGCGGACCCGGACGAGACCGGCTGGTTCTGAGGACAGCGGGCTGCGCGACTCAGGCGACGCGGGGGCCGAGGCCCTCGGTTCGCTTGCGCTTCGCTTTGTACTTCTTGTTCGGGCCGAGGTACTGCACGGTCGAGTACTCGAACGGGCGGAAGAACGGCTCGTGCAGGAACACGCCCTCGAAATGGGCCGCGGTCAGGCTCCAGAGCGGCGGCCAGGAGATCTCGCTCGCGTGCGACGGCCAGACGCGGACAAGCTGGCCCTCCGGCGGCTTCACCCGGGTGTTCTCGAGCCGCTTGTGGACGCCGAAGACGCGCAGCGCCATGTGCCCGAAGACGGCCAGCACGCTGTAGCCCTCGACCTGCCCGCCCTCACCCTCGCCGAGGAAGACGCGCAGGCGGCCGGCGAGAACGCCGATGTCGTTCCCCCGGTAGCGCCCGTACCCGACGAAGACGTTCTGATGCGGCTCCCCTCGCTCCCGGACGGAACGGCGGTGCGGCTTCGGCACCCCGGGCGCCTTCCGCTCCGCCGCGAGAATCGCGTACGCGGCCCTGGCGCCCCATGCGGCCAGGAGCCGCTGCTCGTCGGCGTCGTACCGTGCCGCCCCGCTCTCGATCATCGTGAGCAGCAGCGGCCGTGCCTGCTCGTCGAGCACAGCCACCACGTCCGCGCACGACCTGCAGAGCGATCGGGCAGAGTACTCCGCGAGCGCGAGCTCGGCGCGCTCGGTGATCTCCGACTCGATGTTCTGGCGGAGCCTGTCCACCGGCTGCACGTCGCCGAGCTCAGCGTGCGAGGGCGTGCCGTACGGCAGCTGGTCGACCGGGCCCTCAACGGTCCGCTCGGGCGCCTCGTCGGCGACGAGGTGCTCGACCGGCGCGTCGGTGAGGCCGACCGCCTCTACCACCCAGCGAGGGATGCCGAGGTCGTCCGCCGTCGCGGGCGATCCGCAGTAGAAGCACTTCGGGGCAGCCACGATCGGAGCGTAGCTGGGCGGCGGGTCGAGCGCCGACGGAAGCAGCTAGGCTGGCGCGTCGAGACCCGGGGTCGCCCGGTCGAGGCAGGAGGACGGTGGCGAAGGTCGGTCTGATCGTCAATCCGGTCGCCGGAATTGGTGGCCGGTTCGCACTCAAGGGCAGCGACGACCGCGCGCTCGTCGCAGCCGCCCGCGACCGGGGGGCCGTGCCCGTGGCGCCGCCCCGTGCGATCGAGGCGCTGCGGCTGCTCGCTCCCTACGCCGGCGAGGTCGAGCTGATCGCGGCGCCCGGCTCGATGGGCGCCGACGAAGCCCGTGCGGCCGGCCTCGAGCCGACCGTGCTCGGCAGGACGCGGGGTGAGACGACCGCGCAGGACACCGAGGCGGCTGCGCGTCGCATGGCCGACGCCGGGGTCGAGCTGCTGCTGTTCGCAGGCGGCGACGGCACCGCGGTCGACATCCTGCGGGCGATCGGCGGCCGCGTTCCCGTGCTCGGCATCCCGGCAGGCGTGAAGATGCACTCGGCGGTGTTCGGGCTGACACCGCGCCGCGCCGGCGAGCTGGCCGCGGCCGCCGTCCGCGGGCGCGCCCGGGAGCCGGTCGAGGCCGAGGTGATGGACATGGACGAGGACGCCCTCCGTGAGGGCGTGATCTCCCCGCGGCTGCACGGGTACCTGCTCGTCCCGGTCGAGCCGGCGCTCGTCCAGTCCGGGAAGGCGCGTTCGGGAACCGGGGAGCAGGCGGCGCAGGCTGGGATCGCCGCCCACGTGATCGACCACGTTCTCGACACCCACGCGTGCCTGGTCGGGCCGGGAACGACGACGAGGGCGATCATGCGTGCGCTCGGGCTCGAGAAGACGGTGCTCGGGGTGGACGTCGTCCGCGGCCGCGAGCTGCTCGCCACCGACGCCGACGAGAGCCGGCTGCTCGAGCTCACGGGCGAAGGTGACGCACGGATCGTGGTCACGCCGGTCGGCGGCCAGGGGTTCGTGTTCGGTCGCGGGAACCAGCAGCTCTCGGCCGGCGTCATCCGGCAGGTCGGGCCGGGAGGCGTCACGATCGTCGCGACCGACACGAAGCTCGCGGCTCTCGGCGGGCGCCCGCTCCTCGTCGACACGGGCGATCCCGAGGTCGACGGACAGCTCACGGGCTACGCTCGCGTCGTCACGGGCTATCAGCGGTGGACGGTGTACCCCGTTGCCGCGTGAGGAAAACGGTGCGACGGGGCCTGACACCGCCACCGCGTGACCCGGGCAACCTCCTGCAGGAGCGAGCCGGACCTCTGCCGCTGCCGTCCCCTGTCTGCCCACGTCAATAACCACGGGAGGGATGCCTGATGCCCGATGCCTCTGCCCATCCGTACATCCCGAACTCCGCCCCGCGCATCAAGGAAGCGATGTTGCAGGAGATCGGAGTCGGGAGCGTCGACGAGCTGTACGGCGCGATCCCGGATCGCCTGCGGCTCGGACGGCCGCTCGACCTCCCACCGGCGATGCGGTCGGAGCTCGAGCTGCGTCGTCATCTCGAGGCGATGCTCGGCCGTAGCGACAGCTGCGAGGAGGCGCTGTCCTTCCTGGGCGGCGGCTGCTGGCAGCACGACGTCCCGGCGGTCGTCGACGAGGTGGTCAATCGCGGCGAGTTCGTCACCGCCTACTACGGCGAGAGCTACACCGACCACGGGAAGATGCAGGCGCTGTTCGAGTTCGCCAGCCTGATCGGCGAGCTCGTCGAGCTCGACGCGGTCAGCCAGCCGACGTACGACTGGGCGAGCGCGTCCGCGACGGCGCTCTGCATGTGCGGCCGGGTGACCGACCGCCGCCGGGCGCTCGTCCCGGCGTCGGTGTCGCCGGAGCGGCTCGCGGTGATGCGCGGCTACTGCCGGCCCTGGGTCGATCTCGAGCTCGTTCCCTTCGACCCGGAGACCGGCCTGCTCGACGTGGACGCGCTGCGAGGCCGGCTCGCGCGACGACGTCGCCGTCGTCTACGTCGAGACGCCCGGCTACCTCGGGACGATCGAGACGCAGGTCGCCGAGATCGCCGGCGCGGCACACGGGGCCGGCGCGAAGCTCGCCGTCGGCGTCGACCCGATCTCGCTCGGCGTCCTCGAGGCGCCGCCGCGCTACGGGGCCGACATCGTGTGCGGCGAGGTGCAGCCGCTCGGGATCCACATGCACTACGGCGGCGGTCTCGCCGGGTTCGTCGCCACTCCGGACGACGAGGGCTGGGTCGCCGAATACCCGACCTTCCTCGTCGGGATGGTGCCGACCGTCCAGGGGGAGTACGGGTTCGGCGAGGTCCGCTGGGAGCGGATGTCGTACGTGCAGCGCGGAGAGGCGAAGGAGTACGCCGGCACGACCCAGAACCTGTGGGCGATCGGAGCGGCCGTCTACCTGTCGCTGCTCGGGCCGCGGGGAATCGCCGAGCTCGGCGAGGGGATCATGCAGCGCGCCCGGTACGCGGCGCAGCGGCTCGGGGAGATCCCCGGGGTCACGGCGCCCGCGCTCTCGGCCCCGTTCTTCAAGGAGTTCGTGGTCGACTTCTCGGGCACCGGCACGACCGTCGCCGGGATCAACGCCGCGCTTCGCGAGCGCGGCATCTACGGCGGCAAGGACCTCTCGGCCGAGTTCCCGACCCACGGGCAGATCTCGCTCTACTGCGTGACGGAGGTCCACACGAAGGACGACATCGACCGCCTGACGCAGGCGCTGTCGGAGGTGATCTGAGTGAGCGGCAGCGGACACCTGCGCCCGTTCCACCAGGCGAGCTGGAACGAGCCGATCATCCTCGAGCAGGGAAGCCCCGGGGAGCGCGGCTACGTGCCCCCTCCCGTCGAGGGCGAGATCGTCACCGCCGTCGGCGACCCCCTCGCCGGGCTCCCGGCCGGGGTTCGCCGCTCGTCGCCGCCCGCGCTGCCCGAGGTCGCGCAGCCCCACGTGCTGCGGCACTTCCTGCGGTTGTCCCAGGAGACGCTCGGCCAAGACGTGAACATCCACCTCGGGCTCGGCACCTGCACGATGAAGTACAGCCCGAAGGTGAACGAGGCGCTGATCCGTACGCACAAGGTCGCCGACCTGCACCCGGACCAGGACGACGAGACCGTGCAGGGCATCCTCCAGGCGCTGTTCGAGTTCGAGCAGGTGCTACGGGAGATCTCCGGCATGGATCGGTTCACGTTCCAGCCCGGCGGAGGCTCGCAGGCCGTGTACGCGAACGCCGAGATGATCCGCGCCTACCACGCCTCGCGCGGCGAGCCTCAGCGCGACGAGATCATCACCACCATCTTCTCCCATCCCTGCGACGGCGCCGGCCCGGCGACCGCGGGCCTGAAGGTCGTCACGGTCTACGCGGGGGAGAAGGGCTATCCGGACATCGACGCGATCAAGGCCGCGATCTCCGAGCGCACCGCCGGGCTGATGATCACGAACCCCGAGGACACCGGCCTGTTCAACCCGCACATCGACGAGATCGTCCGGCTCGTGCACGAGGCCGGGGGGCTCTGCCACTACGACCAGGCGAACGCGAACGGGATTCTCGGGATCACCCGCGCGCGCGACGCCGGGTTCGACCTCTGCCAGTTCAACCTGCACAAGACGTTCTCCTCGCCGCACTGCTCGATGGGCATGCCGGTCGGGGCATCCGGCGTGACCGACGAGCTCGCCCGGTACCTCCCGAAGCCGACGGTCGAGTTCGACGGGACGCGCTACTACCTCGACCACGACCGGCCGGACTCGATCGGAAAGGTCCGCACGTTCCACGGCGTTCCGGCGACCGTCGTCCGCTCGCTCGCCTGGGTGCGGGCACTCGGGGCCGAGGGGCTGCGCGAGGTCGCGGAGATCGCCGTGCTGAACAACAACTACCTTGCGAGCAAGGTCGCGAGGATCCCGGGCGTCTCGATCTCCTTCACGGAGGGCAACGGCGACCACCGCCTCGAGCAGGTCCGCTACAGCCTCGCGAAGCTGAAGGAGGACACGGGCGTCGGTACGCTCGACGTCGCCCGCCGCAGCTCGGACTTCGGGGTCGCCCAGTACTTCCCGAGCCACGAGCCGTGGCTGATCGACGAACCGATGACCCTCGAGCCGGCCGAAACCGTGTCCCGGGACGATCTCGACACCTACGCGGCCGTGATCGAGCAGATCTCGAAGGAGGCCTACGAGAGCCCCGAGGTGATCCACGGCTCGCCGCACCGCTCGACCGTCCACCGGATCGAGCTGGACGGGCTCGAGGAGGCCGACCGCTGGGCGCTCACCTGGCGGGCCTGGCAGCGCAAGCGCGGGATGCAGAATCCCGCTTGAACGTTTCCGGTCGAACCGTTACAGTCCCGCGCACTGAGGTGCGGACTAACCCCGGGTCGCTTGCAGCGTCAGAAGGGGTATCAGGTAAATCGGGGAGGACGAAAGGGGTGGATGGACGATGACAGATGGCATTAGCCGGAGGAAGTTCCTCGGCACCGTTGCAAGCGCCAGCGTTGGCGGGCTCGCGATGGCGGGCATCCTCACCGCGTGCGGCAACGGGGCGAGCGGCGGTGACGAGACGAGCGGCGACACGGGCGGCACCGAGCCGGCTCCGACCACGCAGGCCGGGCAGACCACCGCGAACAACGGTGCGCCGATCGTGATCGGCTCCGCCTATCCGACGGTGAACTCGCCGGACGACGCGGTGCAGATGGAGCAGGGCTCCGGGCTCGCGAGGGAGGAGATCAACGCCGCGGGCGGGGTTGGCGGACGCATGCTCGAGCAAGAGATCGTCGACATGAACAGCTTCGATGGGGAGAGCATCGTGAACGCGTTCAACGACCTCATCAGCAAGGAGGTCGACGCGATTGCCTTCGGCTACCACAACATCGCGGGGACGAACGAGGTCCTCGCCGCCTACGGGGCCCCGGTTCTGAACGCCTCGACCGCCGAGTGGCAGGTCACCGAGATGAAGTCGGACACGGAGAAGTACAAGAACATCTTCCAGGCCGACCCGACGGAGGTGCCGTACGGCCTCGGCATGCCGCCCTTCCTCAACGCCCTGGAGACGCAGGGGCTCTTCAGCCCGCCGTCGAAGAACATGTACATCATCGAGGGCGACATCGTCTACGGCCAGACGATCGCGGCGGCTTGCGAGACGGCCGCTCCCGACGCCGGCTGGACGATCGTCGGCAAGGATCCGGTCGATACCGCGGGCGGCACCGCGCCGGTGGCCGACTGGACGCCGTTCATCTCCAAGGTGAGGGACTCGGGCGCGACCGTGGTCTTCAACACGCACTGGAACCCGACCGACCACGCCGCGTTCATGAAGGCGTGGGTGGCGGATCCGCCGGACGCACTCGTCTACCTGCAGTACGGCGCGTCGATCCCCGCGTTCCTCGAGCTCGCCGGCGACGCCGGGAACGGCGCCATCTGGGCGACGGTCCTCGGCACGATGAACGATGACGTGGGCCTCGCCTTCCAGGAGCGCTACCAGACGAAGTGGGGCGAAGTCGCCGGGTTCTCGAACGCGGGCACCGGCTACGACTCGGTCTACCTGCTCGCCCACTCCTGGGGCATCACGGGCGACCCGCGGAACTTCGCCGCGAACATCGCCGAGCTCAAGCGGAACATCTACCGCGGCGTCTCGGGCGGCTACTGGTTCGCGTCCGAACTGGCGGGCGACGCGAACTTCTGCCTCTCCTACCCGAGCGAGATCCAGGATCCGTCGCTCGGGAACCCGCACCTGTTCTTCCAGATCCAGGACGCCTCGCACCAGATCATCGACCCGGCGCCGTACATCCAGGCCGAGTACCAGCAGCCGCCGTGGCTGACCTTCTAGAAGGCTGAACCAGAACACAGAATCGAAGACTCGTGTCGCTCGCCTGCACCGACGTCAGGGCCCTGTACGGTGGCTTCGTGGCTGTCGACGGGGTCTCGCTCTCCGCCGAGGAGGGACACATCCTCGGGGTGGCGGGGCCGAATGGTGCAGGCAAGACCACGCTCTTCGACGTCCTCTCCGGATACCACGGGGCCGACGGCGGCCGCGTCGAGCTGAACGGGACCGACATCACGCGGCTGCCCGTTCACCGGCGCGTCCGCCTCGGCCTTGCCCGCACGTTCCAGTCGCCGATCGTGCCGACCGACCTGACGGTTGGCGAAACGCTCGAAGCGGCGCGCATCGCCTGGTTACCGAAGGTCGACCGCGCAGGTGTGCAGCCCGCCCGGGAGCTCGCGCGTTTCTCGACCTCCGACGCAACTCGCTGCGGCGGCCTCGACACCCTCGAACGCCGCAAGCTCCTGCTGACGTGCGTGCTCATGCGCAAGCTCAGCGTCCTGCTCCTCGACGAGCCCTGCTCGGGGCTGATGCAGGACGAGATCGACGAGATGGACGCGATCATCCGGCAGGTGACGGCGGAGACGGGAGTCGCCGTGATCGTCGTCGAGCACCGCCTCGAGCTTCTCCGCGCCGTGGCGGAGACCGTTCTCGTCATGGACGCTGGCAAGGTGATCGCGGAGGGGCCACCGGCGATCGTGTTCGACGACCCCGCCGTCCGCGCGGCGTACTTCGACGTGCCGCAGGCTGCATGACGAACGTCCTCGAGGTTCGCGGGCTCTCGGCGGGCTACGGGCCACTGCGCGTACTCCACGACGTCGATCTCGCCGTGGCCGTGGGCGAGCGCGTCGGCCTCGTCGGTCTGAACGGGCACGGGAAGACGACGCTCCTGCGCTCGGTGATGGGCCTCGTCGACTGGCGCCGCGGCGAGATCGAGCTGGACGGGAAGTCGATCCTGCGCATGCCGGCGCACAAGCTGGCACGGGCGGGGGTCGTGTTGATACCGCAGGGGGATGCCCTTTTCCCGGGCCTGTCGGTCAGGGACAACCTGGACTCGGGGGCGTTCGCGGCCGGCTGGCGGGAGCGCAAGAAGCGGCGCGACCGGGTGCTTCAGCTCTTCCCCCGCCTCGCCGACCGTCTCGGCCAGAGCGCCGGGACGCTGTCTGGTGGCGAGCGGCGGATGTGCTCGCTGGGGCGAGGTCTGATGACGGAAGCCCGAGTGTTCCTGATCGACGAGCCGTCGCTCGGGCTCGCTCCCGGTATCGCCGCCGGCCTCTACTCCACGCTCAGGGAGCTCGATCTCGGGGGCGGGACTCTCATCCTGGCGGAGCAGAACCAGACGCTGCTCGAGGGATGGATCGACCGGATCGTGCTGGTTCACGGTGGCAAGATCGTGCGCATCACCCGCGCGGGCGCCTCGACGGACGGCGAGCCGACCGAAGCCGGAGCGGAGGAGGGGGCGTGAACGATCTCGTCACCGCCATCAACCTCGGTGCCATCTACAGCCTGCTTGCCCTCGGCATCTCGCTCACCTGGGCCGGGCTCGGCTTCCTGAACCTCGCCCACGGCGTCACGTTCGCGGCCGCCAGCTACGGTGCCTGGTGGGCGCAGGAGAACATCTCCGACCACGCCTCCGTCATCTTCCTCGGCGGCATCGTCGTCGGGGCGCTCGCCGGGGCGATCATTCATGTGAGCGTCTTCCTGCCCCTCGACGGCAGGGTGAACTGGGACTTCCGCTCGCTGATCGCTTCGCTCGGGCTCGCGATCATCGGCGTCAACACGTACCTCCTCGTCTTCGGGCCCCAGCAGAAAGGGATCGAGTACCTCTTCGGCACGACCAAGTTCAGGCTGGGAGGCACGACGATCACCGCCGACAAGAGCGGTGCGATCATCGCCTCGACCGTCGTCATCGTCCTCGTGGTGGTCGGGCTGATGCGGTCGAGAATCGGTCTCGGCGTACGGGCGCTGACGCAGAACCCCGAAGGCGCCGCCCTCGTCGGCATCGGCCGCAAGCAGGCGGCACTCGCGATTCTCATCGGCGCCGGCGTGCTGGCCGGCTTCGCAGCCGTCCTGCTCTCCCAGGTCTTCTACCCGCAGCCGAACATCGGCTACCTGCCCCTCGTCAAGGGTCTGATCGTCGCCCTCCTCGGCGGTCTCGGCAGCATCCTCGGGACGGTCATCGCTGGTCTGCTGATCGGTGCCACCGAGGCCGTGACGATTCACTACCTCGATGCGAGCTGGGTCCTCCTGACGCAGTTCGCGCTCATTTCCATCGTGTTGCTCGTCAGGCCTCGCGGCATCGGAGGGATCCTGGAGGGGACCCGTGCGTAGGCTCCTGACCCCCAAGAACACAGGGGACGCCGCATTCTGGGGGGGAAGCCTCGCGCTGGCGTTCATCCTGTTCTTCTTCGTCTACGACCACAACAACTTCGCCGGGCACTGGAGCATCTTCTCCCTGTACGTCTCGATCAACCTGATGTGGATGCTCGTGATCGGGACGGCCGGCATCTACTCCTTCGCGACGGTCGGCGTCGTCGGCGCTGGCGCGTACCTCGCGGCGTACCTCGCCGGTGGCTCCCCGGGGGGCCAGGACATCGAGGGCGCCCGGTCGCTCAACGTCGTCATCATGGTGCTCGCCGCGGCCGGCTTCGGGGCCCTGCTCGGGGCGCTCATCGCGGCCCCGACGATCCGTCTGCGAGGGGTGTACTTCGCCCTCTTCACGATCGGCATCGCGGAAGTGCTCCGGGCGATCGTCAAGCAGCAGGAGGAGCTGGGCAGGAGCGTGGGCCTCGCCGGCGCGTCGAGGTTTCTGAAGGAGGATCAGGTCGCGACCGAGACGGGGCGGACCATCCTCTTCTTCGTCGGCCTCGCGCTGATCCTCTTCTGCCTTGTCGTGTACCGGCTCGTCAGCGGCGGCAGGCTCGGCCTGCTCCTCCGGACAGCGCGCGAGAGCGAGGCCGTGGCGAAGGGGGTCGGCATCAACGTCGTCCGCGCGCGGTTCGCCGTGTTCATCATCTCCTCGGCCGTGCTCGGCCTGATCGGGGGCTTCTACACCGGCTTCTACGGCAACGTCTCGCTGACCATCTTCGACTTCAACACGCTCCTCTTGCTCCTGGCGATGATCGTCGTCGGCGGCGTCGGATCGGCGAAGGGGGCGGTCATCGGTACCGCGCTGCTTCTGTACATCGACCGGACGTACGCCGATCTCGACAATCCCGCGTGGCGGTTCGTCTGGATCGGGATCATCATGTTCGCGATCACCCTCGGCACGACGCGTGGCATCGTCGGGCTGCCGGCGCAGATCCGCGGGTACCTCCAGCGGCGAAGGGCGAAACAGACGCCGGGGGAGCCGGAGCCGCCGCCCACCCCGTCAGAGCTGGAAGTCCCGGGCCTCTAGCGGCCGTGGGCCTCGATCGTGGCCTTACGCAGGCGGTGCTCAGCCGCGTCGACGCCCTCCAGGGGGAGCTCGTCGAGACGCTCTCGCAGGCGGTTCGCATCGAAAGCGTGAACCCGAAGTACCCGGGCCAGGACTACGACGCGGTCGTCGGCGGCGAGGGCGAGGTCTCGAGGTTCATGGGCGACCTCTACCGGAGCCTCGGCGCCGAGGTCGATCTGTTCGCGATCGAGCCGGGCCGCGAGAACGCCGTCGGGGTGATCAAGGGCGCCGGGGGCGGCCGGTCGCTGATCTTCAACGGCCACGTCGACGTCGTCCCGATCGGCGATCCGGCGAACTGGAAGAGCGGCTCGCCCTTCTCCGGCAAGGTCGACGCCGACCGGGTCTGGGGACGTGGCGCGACGGACATGAAGTCGGGGATCCTGGCCCAGGCCTTCGCGGCACGGGCGCTCGCGGAGTGCGGCGTTCGCCTGCAGGGTGACCTGATCCTCGAGTCCGTCGTCGGCGAGGAGGTGATGGATCATGAGTGCGGCGTCACCGCGACGGTGAAGCGCGGCTACACGGCCGACGCTGCCGTTGTCTCGGAGCCGAGCTCGCCACCGGCCCCGCTGGCGATCGTCCCCGCGAGCCCCGGCCTGCTCTGGTTCTCGGTCACCGTCACCGGCAAGGCGACCCACGCGTCCATGCGTGCGCACACCTTCAGGGCCGGGGGGCTCGGTCCCGCGGTCGGTGTGAACGCGATCGACAAGGGCGTCGAGATCTTCGGGGCGATCCGCAGGCTCGAGGACGAGTGGGGGCAGACGAAGCGCCACCCGCTCTTCCCGCCCGGCCACTTCACGATTCACCCCGGCGTGATCAGCGGGGGGCCGCGGAGCGTCCTCGTCCCGTTCTTCATCTCCGACTTCACGACGATCGAGTACTGCGTCTGGTACCACCCCGACGAAGATCCCGAGGACGTCAAGCGTGAGATCGAGGAGCACGTCCACCGGGCGGCGCAGACGGACTCCTGGCTGCGCGAGCACGCGCCGGTGATCGAGTGGAAGCTGAGCTGGCCGGCCTTCTCGGTCGACCCGGACCACCCGATCTGCCGCGCCGTCGGAGACGCGCACGAGATCGCAGCGGAGGGCACCCGCTTCGCCGGACGCCCAGAGACGCACGGCTTCGCCGCCGTCGAGGACGCCTCGTTCCTCAACCTCGGCGGCGTGCCCGCGATCTCGTATGGTCCCGGCGACCTGCGCGTCGCCCACGCCGACGACGAATACGTCCTCATCGACGAGCTCGTCACGGCGTGCAAGACGTACGCGGTTCTCGCCATGGAGTGGTGCGGAGTCGCCAAGGCGCCCGCCTGAACCCGGAGGAGCCAAGACCGATGATCATCGATAGCCACGCCCATGTCTCGCGGAGCGACTGGTCGTCCCCGAAGTTCCTGGAGGAGGTGATCGAGCCGGGCGTCCGTGCTTCCGGTGCGCCCATACCGGCGACCGTCTACGAGGGCACCGACATCCCGGCGATGATGGAGGACTACCGCGCCGCGGGCGTCGACAAGGTCATGCTCTATGCGGTTGCGCCGCGTGAGCCCAAGACGTTCGGGCGCGACCCGGCGACCCGGGAGATCGCAGGCGCACACGTGTCGAACGACTACATCGCCGACGTGTGCGCGCAATATCCCGACCAGACGCTGCCGGTGATGTCGGTCAACCCGCGCTACGAAGGAGACACGGTTCTCGGGGAGATGGAGCGCTGCGTCCGGGAATTCGGCGCGCGCGCGGTCAAGCTGTACCCGACCTACAACCACTTCCGCCCGGACGACCGCGAGCTGTGCTGGCCGATCTACGCCAAGGCCATGCAGCTGGGCATCCCGGTCATCGTCCACCAGTCCTGGTCGACCCTCGTCGACGCGCCGATGAAGTACCAGTACCCGTCGCAGCTCGACGACGTGGCGCGCGACTTCCGCGACCTCGTGCTCATCTGCTGTCACTTCGGCGTGCCGTGGATCGAGGAGGCGATGTGCCTCGTGGGCAAGCACACGAACGTCTATGTCGACACGAGCTACTGGGCCACGATCGAGGAGCCGGAGGTCCTGTTGCGCCATCTCCTGCGCTGCCCGCGCTTCGGCTGCACGTATGACCGGATCCTCTGGGGGACGGACTTCCCCGTGACGCCTCCGGGCCCGAGCCTCGAGCTCTTCCGCGAGACGCTGCCGGCGCTGGCCGCGAAGCTCGGGCTCGATCCGATTCCCGCGGAGGGGCTCGACCTGATGCTCGGCGGCAACGCGGCGCGGATCTACGGCCTGGTGTGACGGGCTCGCTCCGGCCGAGGCTCCGAGCCGCCGGGTGAGCGTCCGGCTGCTGGACGCGCGCCTGCGTGGCGCGCTCGTCGGGACGCGCCTCCCTTTCCGCTTCGGCATCGCCGAGGTGCGGGAGCTCGTGCACGTGGTGCTGTTCGCGAACGTGGAGATCGACGGTTCGCGTCAGCTCGGCGTCGCCGCCGACAACCTCGCCCCGAAGTGGTTCACGAAGAACCCGGAGACCTCCTACCGCGAGGACGCGGCCGAGATGGTCGGGGTGATCGAGCGCGCCTGCGCTGCCGCTGCCCGGTGCGGGCCCCGGCCGACGGTGTTCGACCTCTGGCGAGATGTCTACCGCGAGCAGGTCGTTCGGAACGAGGCCGGGGTCGCTCCGCTGCTCGCCGGCTTCGGCGTGTCGCTCGTCGAGCGGGCCACGATCGACGCGTTCTGCCGTGCGAAGGGCGTGTCGTTCGCGACGGCGGTTCGCCGGAACGACCTCGGCGTGCGCCTCGAGCTTCTGCATCCGGCGCTCGCGGGCCGGAAGCCCAGCGAGCTCCTGCCGGGCCGGCCGCTGACGTCGGTTCGTGTCCGGCACACGGTGGGGCTCAGCGACCGCCTGGTCGAGAGCGACGAGGGAGCCGCTCCTGCCGACGGCCTGCCGGGGACCCTCGAGGCTTCCATCAGGCGGTACGGGCTGCGGCGGTTCAAGGTGAAGATCGGCAGCGACCGCCAGGGGAGCCTCGACCGGCTCGGGCGGGTCGGCTCGGTGCTCGAGCGAGAGACCCACGGGGAGTTCCGGGTCACGCTCGACGGCAACGAGCAGCTCGCCGACGTCCCTGCGCTGCGGCAGTTCTGGAGCGAGCTGGCGGCGGATCGCCGCACGGTCGAGCTCGCCGAGAAGATCGACTACGTCGAGCAGCCACTCCCCCGCACCACGGCTCTCGACGAGGAGACCGCAGCCGGGTTCGCCGCCTGGCCGGGACGGCCGCCGCTCGTCATCGACGAGTCGGACGATTCCCTCGACGCCGTCGCGCGCGCGATCGAGGCCGGCTACGACGGCGGAGCGTTCAAGAGCTCGAAGGGCGTGTTCAAGGGGATCGGCAACGCGTGCCGCATCGAGCAGCTGAGGGGTGACCACCGCGGACGCACGTTGCTGTACAGCGCCGAGGATCTCTCCACGATCGGCCCGGTCGGCCTGCTCGCCGACCTTGCGGTCATCGCGACCCTCGGCATCGACGAGCCCGAGAGGAACGGGTACCACTACCTGTGCAGCATCTCCTCGCTGCCTCAGCGGGTCGAGGAGGAGACGATCCAGCACCACCCGGATCTCTTCGCGCGCCGTGGGGACGGACGAGCGGCGCTCGAGGATCACGGACGGGAGGATCGACCTGGAGAGCGTCGTGGCCGCGCCGTTCGGAGTCGGCTGGCGCTGTGACGTCGAGGAGCACCTGGAGAGCGCCGGCTCGGTCGTGGCCGCCCTCCGGTGACGCGCAGTTGGGAAAGCCGGCCGCGAGAACGCCCCCGGCGCCGCCAATGCGGCACGGGCGGGAGAACAATCCGACGACGAGTATGTCCCCGGCTCGGTGTCGGAACGCAGGGGATGCGGGGTTGTCAGTCTCATCAAATGCCGTTAGCGTGGCTTGACGCACCCGGGCCCCGGACATAGGATCGCGCCGTGCTCTCGGTCGACGAGCAGGCGCTGCGGGACCGGATCAGCGGCGCCCGCGCGGTCGCGCACGTCGAGCAGCTCGTCACCGTCGGCGACCGTTTCGTCGGCGCGGAGGGAGACCGGCTCGCCGCGGAAGCGGTGCGGGCCCGGTTCGCCGACCTGGGGCTCGAGGTGGTGGACCGGCCGTTCACCACGCTCGGCTACCGGCACGACGAGGCGAGGCTGACGCTCGCCGACGGGCGGAGCTTCGACGCGATCCCGCCGTACTTCTCGCCGGCCACGCCTCCCCGCGGGGTCGGGGGCGAGCTCGTCTTCGTCGGCAGCGGCGAGGAATCCGACTACGACGGGCTCGACGTCGCCGGCCGGATCGTCGTCATGCAGGAGGTCGGCCTCGGCTACTCCCGCTTCTGGCTCGGCACCTTCGCGGCGCTCGCGGCGAGGCGTGGCGCGGTCGCCATGGTCGTGATCCACCCGTTGCCGTGGCCGTACCGGATGTCGATGGAGGCGGGGAACGGCGACCTCTCGAACCGCTTCCTCGACGAGCAGCTGCCCATCGTCTCCGTGTCGGCGATCGACGGCGCAGCGCTCATGCACGCGATCGGAGCCGGTGCGGGGCGGGCCGAGCTCGTCGTCGACAGCACGATGGGCGATGTCCAGAGCTCGAACGTCAGCGGGGTGCTGCGAGGCAGCGAATGGCCCGGCGAGGTCGTCGTCGTCCACGCGCACCGCGACCACGGGCTCCACCCGGGCGCGAACGACAACGGGAGCGGCTTCGGGACGATGATGGAGATCGCGGAGGCGATGGCGGGGATGCGTCCCGGGCGCTCGATCGAGTTCCTGTGCACGACCGCGGAGGAGGGAACGACCCCTGGGGTCGCCGCGTACATCGAGTCGAGGCGCGCGGAGGGCAGCCTCGGGGACGTGCGGGCCGCCGTCGATCTCGACATGTTCGGGGTCGGCGGCAAGCTCAAGCTCGTCGAGCTCGGGCTCTGGCCCGACACCGACCCGATCCCGCACACGGAATGGCTGATGCGGCTGCTGGAGGGCGTCGCCGATGAGCTCGGCTACGAGGTCGGCCGGATGACCGCTCCCTGGGGCGTCGCCGAGTCCGGTCGCTTCATCCAGGCGGGCGTGCCCGCCGCCTGGTTCTGGAAGCCGGACGACTTCTACTACCACTCGACCCACGACACGGTCGACAAGCTCGACGGCAACTCGCTCAAGGCCGTCGCCGACATCACGGCGATCGCGCTCTGGCGCATGGCGGGCGACGGGGCGCTGTCGCGCGAGGCCTGACGAAAGGAGGACGCATGGCGGACGGTGAGGTCAACCACGAGCGCCTGATCCAGCTGCGGCAGGAGGGAGCGCTCCGCGTCTGCGAACGGCTGGGCGTGGACGCGCTGCTCGCGACCCAGCACGACAACGTGCAGTACATCGCCGACGTGCGGCGCTTCTTCGTGTACGGGTGGGAGCCGAACTCGCTCGCGATCATCACGAAGGAGGGCGCCGTGCGCTCGGTCGACTGCGGTCTGCATGTCGCTCCCGGCCCTCACTGGGCGAACCAGGGCGCGTGGCTGAAGGAGCAGACGGGCTGGGATCACTACTCCATCTTCAATGCGAGCCTGATCCATGAGCGCTACGCGAACTGGGCTCGCGACGCGCTGCGCGACCTCGGCGTCACGAACGGCAAGGTCGGAGTCGACCGAGTCTCGTGGGTGATCCTCGAGGCCTTCCGCAGCGCGATGCCGGGCATCGAGTTCGTGAACGCCGAGGAGCCGTTGCTCTTCGAGCGGATCGTCAAGAACGACGAGGAGCGCAAGCTCATGCGCAAGGCCGCGTGGGTCGCCAGCGAGGGCGTCCAGGCCGGCCTCGACGCGCTCGCGCCCGGCGTCACCGAGTACGAGGTCTACGGCGCGTTCATGGGCCGGCTGTACGAGCTCGGCTCCGAGGGTGACGGCTTCTACCCCTTCCTCACCTCCGGCGAGGTGACGGAGGGGGCGCTCTACCCGACGAACCGCGCCCTGACGGAGGGCGACGCGATCGTCATGGACATGGGCCCGATCATCGAGGGCTACAACGGCGACTGCATGCGCACCGGCTTCGTCGGCGAGCCGACCCCCGAGTTCAAGGAGCTGTACCGCGTCAACTACGAGGCGATGTACGCGGGGATCGAGGCGACGCGCCCAGGTGCCCACATCTCCGAGGTCGATGCGGCCGTGCGCCGGACGGCGCTCTCCTTCGGCTACATGGAGAACCGCTTCGACACCGGGCACGGGATCGGGCTGAACTGCTGCGAGCTCCCGGTTTGCATGAAAGCGGGAACCGCACCGGCTCACCTCGACGTCGTGCTCGAGCCGGGGATGTGCTTCACGCTCGAGCCGCGCTTCCACAAGATGACCGGCGAGGGCACCTACATCCAGGCCGCGCTCGAGGAGACGGTGATGGTCTCGGACACCGGCGTCGAGGTGCTGACGACGACCCCGTTCCTCGACGAGTGCCTGGCAGCGTCCGTCTGATTGGAGGGCTCGATGCCGACCGACACGAGCAAGTTCATCCCCGCCGATCAGTTGAGCTTCGAGCAGCAGCCGATCGACATGAAGGCGCCGATCCTGTTGCGACCGCTCGGCGATGACCCGTCCGACAAGCGCAACTGGGTGCTGAAGGCGATCGAGCGCACGGGTCAACCCCTCGACACCGCCGTCACGACCTGGGCGTTCGGATTCGCGCTGGAGGACGACCTGATGTGGAATGCCTCGGTCGAGTACAAGGGTGAGGAGGAGGCGAGACGTCACCACGCCGAGGTGTGGAGGCGGATCCCCGACAAGTACCACGACGCGGCGCGCAAGGTGTTCACGTGGAGGAGTGAGGAGCCCCCCTACGGCCTGACGCTCGAGATCGACGCCGACGAGATCGCGTCCAGGCTCCGTCTGTCGAAGGAGGACGCGGTCGTGCTCTGGAACCGCGGGTTCACGGGTCACGACCACCAGATGTGGCGCGTCTGGGAGGACTTCTACGGTGCTCGCGAGGGAGTCATCATGTACTCCCGCGTTTGGGAAGGGTTCGCCCTGGCCTTCCTCGACGTCATGAAGGGCGTGGTGGGCATGCAGGAGTTCAAGACGACCGCTGATCTCGCCAAGCTCAACCGTGCCTACTGGGAGGCGATCGGCTGCGAGGTAGAGGAGGTCGAGCAGACCGACGACCGGCTCGTTGCGGTCATCAAGACGTGTCCCTATTTCGACAACATGGTCGACATGTACGGCAAGGACGCGGCGAGCGAGATGATGAAGAAGACGATCGGCCCGACCTCCGCGAACTACTACCAGGCGCTCATGAAGGCGCTTGGCCTGTGGGAGACGTTCTTCGTCACGCAGGACCAGTTCCGCTCGCTCGGCGACTCGGTCTGCCGCATGGTCTATGTCCGTCGCTCGTCCATGCCGAGCGGCGCCGAGGCCGGGGAGGCGTGAGCGGGACGTCGCTGAGCGGCCGTCACGGCGACTGGGCCGAGGTCGTCGTCCTGGTGCTCGAGCCCGGCGAGCGGGCGCCCGGGCTCCCGCCCGACACGGCCTCGACGCCGCTCGCCGCCCGCGTCAAGGGGTTCCTCGAGCGGGACGCACAGGTCGGGGAGTCGGCGGCCGTCCGTACGCTTGCCGGGCGGCTGGTCGCAGGGACGCTGCTCCGGGTCGGGCCGGCATCCGGGCACTCGTTCGGCGAGCCGCAGCCCGAGCTGCTCGCGATCGGGCCGGAGCTGAGGGCTGCGGATGACGGCTGACCGTTCCTACGCCGGCGTGATGGGGCGGCGCGGCGAGATCCTCCGTCAAGCCGTCGGGCTCGAGTACGGCGGGTTCGAGCGCGACGGGCTCGCCTTCGACTACGAGGCGCTGCTCGCAGCCACCGGCTACGGCCTCGACGACGTGGCGCGGATCCAGGCTGCCGCGAAGGTCGGCCGGACGCCGCTGCTCGAGCTGCCGCGGCTGACCCGCCTCGCACGCCAGGTCGCTCCGCCGGGGAAGGGCGCCCGGATCCTGCTCAAGGACGAGGCTGCGAACCCGTCGGGGAGCTTCAAGGCGCGGCGCGCGGCGCTCGCCGTGCACGAGGCGGCACGGCTCGGTTATCCGGGTGTGATCGCGGCGACCTCGGGCAACTATGGGGCCGCGGTCGCGTCGCAGGCGGCGATGCACGGCCTGCAGTGCATCGTGCTGCAGGAGGTGTTCGACTCGGCGGGCCGGGGCCAGCCGGAGATCGTCGAGAAGGGGCGGGCGTGCGAGGCCTACGGCGCCGAGGTGTGGCAGCTCACGGTCGGCCCGGAGCTCTTCTACATGCTGCTCCGCCTCCTCGAGGAAACGGGGTTCTTCAGCGCGTCGCTCTACACGCCGCATGCGGTCGCGGGCATCGAGACGCTCGGGGCGGAGATCGGCGAGCAGGTGCGCCGCCGCTACGGGCGAGAGCCGGACGCGGTGATCGTGACGCACGCGGGGGGAGGGAACGTCACCGGCACGGCCCGCGGCCTGCGGGCGGCCGGGTGCGGCGGAACGCAGATCGTCGGCGTCAGCGTCGACCTGCACGGGCTGCGGATGGACAGCGATGCCGACTTCAACCGGAAGTCCTTCACGACCGGGCATACCGGCTTCGGCGTGCCGTTCCTCGTCAGTCCCGACCGGGTGGACGTGCCCCGGAACGCGGCGCGACCGCTTCGCTATCTCGACCGCTACGTCTCGGTCACGCAGGGTGAGGTCTTCTACGTGACGGAGGCGCTCGCCCAGCTCGAGGGCCTCGAGCGCGGGCCGGCGGGGAACACCTCGCTCGCCGCGGCGTTCGTGATTGCCCAGGAGCTGGACGCCGACGCGGTGCTGGTCGTGCAGGAGACCGAGTACACCGGGGCCGGCAAACACCCGACGGCACAACTCACGTTCGCCCGGCAGATGGGCGTCGAGGTGCGCAGGGGGCACCCGCGGGAGAACGTCCCGGGCCGGGTGATCGCGATCCCCCGGACGCCGGACGAGCTGTCGGTCGCGGAGATGGAGCTCGACGCGATACGACGGTCGTTCCTGCGTCGGGTGGTTCCAAGGGCGGCCGGTTCACTCTCGGCGGAGGAGGTGGAGTTCCTTGCCGCCGAGCTCAACGTAGACGCGACGGTCGTCGAGCGATGGGTCCCCGAGCTCGGCGAGCCGACGACCGCGCCTGTCGGAGCCTGAGCGGTGTCGATCGGGTCCCGGATCCGCGCCGTCCGTACCCTGCGAGGGATCTCGAGCTCGGAGCTTGCCCGGGCGGCGGGTGTCTCACGCGGCCTGATCAGCCAGGTCGAGCTCGACCGGGCCAACCCTTCGGTGGACACCCTGCGCCGCATCGCCGCGGCGCTCGACTCGCCGATCGCCTCCTTCTTCGACGAGGCTCCCACGAACGGGATCGTGGTGCGCAGCAACGACCGCCGGACGATGCGCATCCCGCGCTCGGGGCTCACCTATCAGCTGTTGACCCCGGATCTCAACCGTCAGATCGAGTTCATCCTCATCGAGCTCGAGCCCGGTCAGGGAGGGACGCGTGCGGCGTACGGGCACCCGGGCGAGGAGGCGGCGCTCGTCCTCGAAGGCCAGCTCCACGTCTGGATCGGCGACGAGGAGCACCTGCTCGAGGCGGGCGACTCGATCTCGTTCAACTCCGGCGTGCCGCACCGGATCGGCAACCTCGGGTCGGAGCCGACGGTCCTCGTCTCGGCGATCACCCCACCCCATTTCTGACGAGAGGAGTGGCGCGTGAAATGCTTCGTGCTCTTCCGTCTCAAGCCCGGCGTCACGCCCGAGCAGTACGAGACCTGGTTTCGCGAGGTGAACGTCCCGGCCGCCCTGACGCTACAGACGAGCCGTCACTACCGCGTGTGGCGGGTCTCGGGCGTGATGGAGGGCGAGCCGGCCTTCCAGTACCTCGAGGAGATGGAGATCGACGACCGGGCAGCGTTCGAGGCCGAGATCGGGTCCTCCGAGGCGATGGGGGCGATGCTCGAGCAGTGGTACGAGCGCATCGCCGACCAGGTGATCGTCTTCGCCGGCGAAGTAGAGCAAGGCGCCGAAGGCGCCGCGCAGCGGACGGCGTAGCCGGCCGCGAAGTGTTCGTCGAGCCCGGAGGGCGCGCAAGGCGCCGAAGGCGCCGCGCAGCGGACGGCGTAGCCGGCCGCGAAGTGTTCGTCGAGCCCGGAGGGCTCGACACATTCGCCGGAGGCGCCGCGCAGCGGACGGCGTAGCCGGCCGCGAAGTGTTCGTCGAGCCCGGAGGGCTCGACACATTCGCCAAAGGCGCCGCGCAGCGGACGGCGTAGCCGGCCGCGAAGATGTGTCGAGCCTGGAGGGCTCGACACACCCCACCCGACCCTATGCCACGACCGGCAGCGTGATGCGGCTCGGGTGGCGCTCGTCGTGGAGGATCGTCTGCGTTGCCGTCCGGATGGCGCTCGCCGGCTCCTCGCCGAAGGTGCCGCCGGTGTTGAGGTTACGGTCCCACTGTGGGAAGTCCGAGCTGCCGACCTGGAGGCGCAGCCGGTTGCCGGCCGGGACGCGAACGGCGACCGGACCGAGGTCGATCAGGTATTCGTAGACCTGGCCCGGGCGGATCGGCTCCGGTTGCTTCGTCGACGCGCGGAAGCGGGCACGGACGATGCCGTCGAGGAGGTTGGTCGAGACGCCCGCCTCGTCGACGACGCAGAGGCGCGCGGAGAAGTCCGTGTCGGGCGCGTCGGTGGCCGCGTGGAGCATCACCACGACGTCGCCGACGACCTCGAGGTCGCGCTCGAGGGGCGCGCCCGTGTAGACGAGGACGAGCTTGGTGCGCTCGGTCGCGTCCTGGTCGGCCGGGCCCATGGGTGTGACGTGGTCGAGACAGCAGGAGTGCCCACCGACGGCGACGGGGACGAAGCCGGGCTGGTAGACCCAGACGTCGGGCGGCTCGGCGCCAGGTGGCTCCGTGGAGAGCGTGCCGGTGCCGAACTTCGACAGCGCCCGGCCGTCCGAGTGCAGGAACCAGTCGACCGGGCGGGCCGCGGCCGGCGGCCAGCCGTCGAGGTCGCGCCAGCCTGCGCCCATGACGTAGGCGGTGACGGGGTGGTCGAAGACGCCGCACTCCTCGTCGTCGAGCACCTCGCGGAGGAAGCGCAGCTGCCAGTCGTCGACGGCGGTCGGGCCCACGTCACCGGTGGCGCCGCCGACGGGGCGCCAGGGCATGTGGTGCCACGGGCCGAGCACGAGCTTCTGCGGTGCTCGGCCCTCGGCGGCGAGCGTCGCGAAATCGTTCACCGTGCCGCGGACGAACACGTCCCACCAGCCGCCGATGTGCAGGCCCGGCACGTCGATCTGCCCGAACTGCACGTCGAACGTCTCCCAGTAGTCGTCGTGGGCCGGATGCGCGAGCCAGTCGTGGTAGAACGGCGCGTGCCCGTCCGTGAGCGGCGGGTAGGCGGTCAGCGGCAGGACCCAGGAGAGCGCCGGCCCGTTGCCGAGCCCGGCGGCGAGCATGCCGAGCGCTGCGTCGTCCTGCGTGCGTGCGGCGACGTCCATCGCGAGGTACGTGGACCACGCCTGCGCGAACGCCTGTGCGAACGCGCCCTGGCGGTAGAACCAGTCCTCGTACGGGCGCCCGCCGGTGAACGCGGGCGAGATCGCGGCGAGCCCGCGCGGGCGCCGTTGCGCCGCGTAGAGCTGGTTGAGCCCCTGGTAGGAGAAGCCGTACGTGGCGACCCTGCCGGTGGTACCGGGGAGCTCGCTCGCCCAGGCAATCGTGGCCGAGACGTCGTCCGCCTCGTGGCGGAACGGGTAGAAATCGCCTTCGGAGCGGTAGCGGCCGCGCGTGTCCTGCCCGACGACGACGAAGCCCTGCTGCGCATACCAGGCGGGGTGCGAATAGGCAACGAAGCTGACACCGCTGATCTTGTCGTAGGGGTGGCTCATGAGCAGGACGTGGTGCGGGCCGTCGCCGGCGGGACGATAGACGTCGGCGTAGAGCGTGACGCCGTCGGCCATCCGCAGCGGCACGTCGCGCTCGACAAGAACTCCGGAGCCGGGGATCATCTCGCTGCTCATGCCGGGCGTGTGACTCTCAAGCGAGGACCCGAGCCCTAGCCATGCTTGGCCTTCAGCTGAGGGAGGGCGGCGCCCGCGACGTCTGCGACCAGGGTGGGGTCGGGACTCATGTCGGCCCAGATGATGTGGTTGCAGCCGGCCTCGATGAAACTCTCGAAGCGGGCGACGACCTCCTCGGCGCTCGTCGCGATGCAGAACGCCTCGAGCAGCGCCTCATCACGGACGAGCAGCGCGCGCTGCTCGATGACGCGGGGATCCTGGATGTAGTGGTACGCCTCGGGGATGAGCAGGCCGCCGTACACGCGGGCGCCCTCGAGCGCCTTGTCCCGATCGGGGTGGTAGGAGGTCGAGACCCAGCCGCACTTCATCAGCGTGGCCGGATCCCTGCCCGCCTCGCGTGCGCCCGCCTCGAAGGCGGGTATGAGGACGTCGCGGTGGTGCGACGGCGGCACCCCGACAGCGACGTACCCATCCGCATGCCGTCCGGCATTGCGCGCCATCACGGGGCCGTTCGCGGCGCACAGCAGCGGGATCGGCTCGGGAGGCTTCGAGTAGAGGTAGAAGAAGCTGTCGAACCACTCCCCCTTGTGGCGGAAGTAGTCCTCGCTCGTCCACGCCTTGCGGATGAGCTCGATGCCCTCGACGGTGCGGCCCATGCGCTCCTTCGTCGAGGGCCAGATTCCCGTGGTCGTCTTCTCGTTCATGGCCTCGCCGGTGCCGACACACAGCGCGACGCGCCCAGGGTGGAGCAGCGCCTGGGTCGCCGTCTCGATCGCGACGTCGATGGGATGGTGTCTCGTGCCGAGCGCCGCGATCACCATTCCGCCCACGACGGCGCGCTCGGTCGCGCGCCAGGAACGCCGTGAGGGTCGTGAAGATCCCGCTCGTATGCCCCGAGGAGTGTTGCCACGGGAGCGTGTGGTCGCCCTCCCAGATGTGCCCGAAACCCGCCTCCTCCAACGCTCGCGCGCGGCGCACGTTGTCGCGGACGTCGTGGCAGAGACACTCCGGGCTGATACCGAACGTCACCTTTGTCATCACACGCCTCCCAGGTCGGCTCGCCGCCAGGTATCGTAGAGGCCGCCGGCATGCGGTACGACCTCATCCTCCGCAACGGGCGCATCGTCGACGGGACCGGCGCTCCGGGCTACACGGCCGACCTGGCGGTGCAGGACGGTCGGATCGCCGAGATCGGGGCGCTCGAGGACGCCGAGGCCGACCGCGTCATCGATGTCGGCGGCGACGTCGTCGCTCCTGGCTTCATCGACATCCACTCGCACTGCGACTTCGTCCTGCCGCTCCCCGACCAGGCGGAGTTTCTGCAGCACTTTCTCGCGCAGGGCATCACGACGCTCGTCACCGGCAACTGCGGCTACGCCCCGGCCCCGATCAACCCCGCCACGGCGCCGCTCATGCAGGCCTACACGGCGTTCATCAAGCCACGCGATCTCGACTGGCACTGGCAGACGTTCGGCGAGTACCTGACCTATCTCGAGACCCACGGGGTCTACATGAACACCGTGCCCCTGGCGGCGCACGGCGCGCTGCGCATCGCAGTCATGGGTTTCGACGCGCGCGCGCCGAGAGACGACGAGCTCGCGCAGATGAAGACGCTGCTCGCGGAGTGTCTGGACAGCGGTGCCTTCGGGCTCTCGTCGGGCCTGATCTACGCCCCCGGGATGTTCGCGACGACCGACGAGCTGGCGGAGCTCGCGAAGGTGCTTGCACCGTACGACGCGATCTACACCTCCCATATCCGCGGCTCGAGCGAGACGCTCATGCCGGCCGCCCAGGAGGTGCTCGCAGTGGCGAGGGCCGCCGGGGTCCGCGTCCAGCACTCGCACCTCGAGGGCTTTGGCAAGCGCTTCTGGCCCGATGTGGAGAAGGTGCTCGCGCTCCACGAGCAGGTACGCGAGGAGGGCGTCGACCACGGCTTCGACGTGATCCCCTACACGGCGGCGAACACGACGTTCCTCGCGATCCTGCCTCCGTGGTCACTCGACGGCGGTGTGCCGAAGCTCCTCGAGCGGCTGCGCGACTCGGCCACGCGGAAGCGCATCAAGCACGACATCGAGACGGTTATCCCGAGCTGGCCGACCTGGCGCCCGGGGGGCTGGCCGCACAACCTCATCGAGGCGACGGGCTGGGACAACGTCTGGATCCTCTGGGTGCCCAGCGAGGAGAACAAGGGCTACGAGGGCAAAAGTCTCGCAAGGCTCGCCGAGGAGACCGGGAAGGACCCGTTCGACGTCGCCGCCGATCTCATCCTGGCGGAGAACGGCCAGGTGACCGCGCTCTACCTCGGCGTCAGCGGCGACCTGCACGAGGAGTGGGCGCTGCGCCAGATCATCCAACACCCGAACGCGTGCATCGAGACGGACGCCTTCTCGCTCGGACGCGGCAAACCACATCCGGCGCTCTTCGGCTCGTTCCCCAAGGTGCTCGGGCAGTACGTCCGCGAGGAAAAGCTCCTGACCCTCGAGGACGCGGTGCGCAAGATGACCTCGCTCTCGGCCGAGCGGTTCCACCTCCAGGACCGGGGCGTGCTGCGCAAGGGCTACTGGGCCGACATCACCGTCTTCGACCCCGACGAGGTCTGGGGCCCGGCGACGTACGTCGAGCCGGACCTCACGCCGGGGGGTATCGACTACGTGCTCGTGAACGGCGTTGTGCTCGTCGATCGAGGAGAGGTCGACACGCAGACGCTCGCCGGCAAGGTCGTCCGCCACGCTGCGTAGGCGCATCGACCGGCCCTCCGCGCGGCGCTGAGCACGGAGGCGTGGTCGCGGCGTTGGTACGATCGCCCGGCTTTGGCCAAGCCGTCGCCGTTCGCCGAGCTCTTCGAGCGCGAGAAGCCGGGTGATCGCGAATGGCGAACCTGCCTCCGCTCCGCGGGGCGGCCGCTGTACGGCGAGCGCGGCGGCGTCGCCGGAATCGTCGAGGCGGCGCGCGCTGACCTCGAGATCCTGCTCGCGGCGGACGTCGACGCGGTGATGTTCTGCAACGAGGGAGATCGGCCATACGCGCTGCAGGCCGGGCCGCAGGATGTCGCGGTGCCGACGCGGCTCGTCACGGGGCTAGCACCGTTCGATCCCCTGGACGTTGCCGGGGTCGAGCGGTTTCTCGCCGCCGCGCGGGTGTGAGATCGGTGCGGTGATGATCCACTCTCGGCACGATCCGTCACGGTCGCGCGCGTCGCGAGTCGGTAGGCTCGCGACCAGGTGGGTGGTGGGTCCCCACCCTGGGTGGGGCTGTATCGTCGTGGCCGTGGGCCCCTTCGCACCGGTGGCCGGCGGCGGTTCGGCGCGGCCGCGATGAGCGCGTGACGCTTCTGCTCGGGATCGACGTCGGCACGAGCGCCACGAAGGCGGTCGTCGTCGATCCGGCGGGCGCCGTGATCGCACGGGGAGAGAGGCCGGTGGCGCTCTCCTCGCCGCGACCCGGCTGGGCCGAGGAGGACCCGGGGCAGTGGTGGGACAACGTCTGCGCGCTCTGCCGTGAGCTTCCCGTTCGTGGCGTGGCCGGGGTCGGCGTGAGCGGGATGGTGCCTGCGGTGATCCTCCTCGGCGGCAACGGACGGCCGCTTCGCCCGTCGATCCAGCAGAATGACGCGCGCGCGGAGGCGGAGGTGACGCACCTGCGGGAGCTGCTCGGGCCTTCCGTGCTGGGACGAACCGGCTCCGCCGTGACGCAGCAGTCGGTTGGCCCGACCGCGCTCTGGCTCGCGCAGCACGAGCCGGAGGTGTGGCGCGCGACCAGGATGCTGGTCGGCTCGTACGATTACGTCGCGTTCCGGCTCGCCGGCGTGCCGTCGATCGAGCGGAACTGGGCCCTCGAGAGCGGGCTCTACGACCTCGCGGGCGGCGCATGGGCGACGGATCTCTGCGACGCGGCAGGGATCGACCCGGCGCTTCTGCCCAAGCCGAGGCGGGCCGACGAGGTCGTCGGGACGGTGACGGCGGAGGCCGCGGCCCAGACCGGGCTGCCGGCGGGAACCCCGGTCGTCGCCGGCTCGGCCGACCACGTCTCCTCGGCCTTCTGCGCGGGCGTGGTCGAGGCGGGCGATCTGCTGATCAAGCTCGGGAGCGCCGGCGACATCCTGATGGCGAGCGACGATCCGCTCGTCGACGAGCGCCTCTACCTCGACTTCCACCTCGTTCCGGGCAAGTTCCTGCCGAACGGCTGCATGGCCGCGTCGGGCAGCTTCATCCGCTGGTTCCAGCGAGAGCTCGGAAGCGGCGTCGATCTCGCGACGCTGGACGCCGAGGCCGATGCTGTCGGGGCCGGCGCGGGGGGGATCGTCGCGCTCCCGTATCTGCTCGGCGAGAAGACACCGATCAACGATCCCGCCGCACGCGGCGCCTTCGTGGGCCTACGGCTCGACCACGGGAGGGGACACCTGTTCCGGGCGGTGCTCGAGTCGACCGCCTTCGGGTTCCGCCACCACCTCGACGTGTTCACCGAGCTCGGACGGCCTCCCGGCCGCGTCCGCGTCACGAACGGCGGTGCGCGATCGCGGCTCTGGAAGCAGGTCGTGGCGGACGTGACCGGCCACCGCCTGGAATCGCTGAGCGCGCACGGGTCGGAGCTGGGCGCCGCGTTCGCGGCCGGAATGGGCATCGGCGCCTTCGAGGCGTGGAGCGAGATCGAGCGCTTCATCGCGGTGGAAGGCGTCGTCGAGCCCGATCCGGCCGTCGCATCCGACTACGCGGAGCTCTATGCCGTCTACCGCGAGCTCCACCCGGCGCTCGGCCCGATCCTCTCGCGCGCTCGGATCGCGGAGGGACATCCGGCCGCATAGGATCCTTCTCGTGCCCGACCTGGCACGTATCGGCTTCATCGGTTGCGGGAGCCACGCGACCCAGAACCTCTACCCGAGCTTCCGGCTCGCGGTCTTCAACCCGCCGGAGACGGGCGGCGCGATCGGGGAGCTTGCAGAGGGCGGCGAGATCGGCGAGCTCGTCGCCTGCTGCGATCGCGATCAGGATCGTGCGCGCCGGTGCGCCCGCGACTTCGGCATCGCACGCATCTACTCCGACCATCGAGACCTGCTCGAGCACGAGGACCTCGACGGCGTCCTCGTCGCGATGCACCCCCGGCTGCAGCCGGGCATCGCGATCGACTGTCTCGAGGCGGGCGTGCACGTGTTCGTCGAGAAGCCGCCCGCCGAGGATCTCGACCATTGCCTCGCCATGAAGGAAGCGGCCGACCGCGCCGGACGGCACGTGATGGTCGGCTTCATGAAGCGCTTCTCCGAGCCGTACCTCCGCGCGAGGGAGATCGCCGCGCGGCAGGCATTCGGACCCGTCACGGCGTACGAGGCGCGCTTCACCTTCGGTGTCTACCCGCCGCGGTCGGTGTACGACTTCCTGAACGGATTCGGCTGCCACCACCTCGACCTCGCTCGCTTCCTCTGCGGGGACGTTGCATGGGTGTTCGCGGCCCGCGCGACCTGCGCTCCCGGGGACTCGCGCGAGTGGCGTCCGGGCACGCTCGACCTCCCGGTGACCGGCTCGGCGTGGCGAGACATGTGGCGGCTCGCGGAGGGGCGAGAGCCGCCACAGGAGGAGGCGTGGGCGGCTGTGCTCGGCTTCGCGTCGGGGGCGGTCGGGACGATCCAGCTCAATTCGCTCGAACGGCTCAACGAGCGCGTCGTGCTGACCGGCAGGCAGAGCGCCGTCCACGTGGAGGGCTGGAGGACCGTGACTGCCCACCTGGCCGGCGCGCCCGGCCCGGAGGTCTGGGAGCCGAATGACCAGCTGCCCGGCGACGCGCTCGACCCGCGCCATCTGCACGGTTTCGCGGGCGAGGTGAGGCACTTCGTGCAGTGCGTGCGCGACGAGACGCGCCCGGAGGTCTCGATCGACGACGGGATCGCGGCCGTCCGTCTCGAGCAGGCGATGAAGCGCTCCGTCACGGAGCAACGACCGGTGGAGGTGGAGTGAACACGGGCGGGGAGTACTACGACCTCGTCGAGGAGCGGCTCTACACGAGCGTTCTCGCCGACGTCATGGACGACCTCGGGTTCCGCAACCAGGTGATGCGGCACGACATCCGACCGCTCTACGAGGGCGCGCGGATCGTCGGGCGCGCGGCGACGATGCTCGTCTCCGAGGTGTTCGAGGTGCCGGCTGAGCCCTACAACCTCGAGCTCGAGCTGCTCGACTCGCTCGAGCCGGGTGAGGTCGTCGTGTTCACGACGCAGGGCTCCCACCGGGCCGCGGTCTGGGGTGAGCTGCTGTCGACTCACGCCCGGGCCCGGGGGAGCCGCGGCGTCGTCATCGACGGCTGTACGCGGGACACCTGGGGCATCGTCGAGATGCGGTTCCCGGTCTTCGCGTCGGGCAGCACCCCGGCCGACTCGAAGGGGAGGCTCGACGTGATCGCCTACCGGGTTCCGGTCGAGGTCGGCGGCGTGCGCGTCGCGCCCGGCGATCTCGTCGTCGCGGACGTGGACGGATGCGTGACGGTGCCGCAAGCCGTCGAGGACGAGGTCGTCGAGCGCGCGCTGGCCAAGGTCGCGGGCGAGAACACCGTGAGGGACGTGCTCGCCGCCGGCGCGAGCATCCGGCAGGTCTTCGCGGAGTACGGGATCCTTTAGGGCCGGTCCGGCCCTGGGGCGAGCAGCGAACGAGGGAGGAGCAGGTGGGGAAGCAGCAGATCGCGACCACGAAGGGCGCGGCGCCCGGCGGTGCCTACTCGCAGGGGCTGCGGGCGGGCGACTTCGTGTTCGTGTCCGGTCAGGGGCCGCTCGACCCGGAGACCGGCCGAGTCGCCGGGGACACGATCGAGGAGCAAACACGCCGGACGCTCGAGAACGTGAAGGCGATCCTCGAGGCCGCCGGCGCGTCGATGGACGACGTTGTGAAGGCGACCGTCCACCTCTCCGACCTCGCGCTCTTCGACCGTTACAACGGGGTCTACGCGGAGTTCTTCGCCGACCCGAAGCCGACCCGGACGACGGTCGGGAGTCAGCTGCTCGGGATCATGGTCGAGATCGACGTCATCGCATACGTGGGACGGCAGGGAGTAGGAGGCTGAAATGGCGAAGTACGGAGTTGCGATCCTCGGTGCGGGCTGGGTAGCAGAGGAGTACGTGAAGGTCTTCCGCGACCATCCGCTCACCGAGCTGGTCGGCATCTACAGCAAGACGCCCGAGAAGCCGACCGCGCTGCTGCGCAAGCACGGCGTGGAGGCAAGGGTGTACGCGTCCGCGGACGAGCTCTTCGAGGACGACCGGGTTTCGATCATCGCTTCGTGCACCCACCCGGACGTCAGGCGCGAGCACTGCGTGCGAGCCGCGGAGACCGGCCGCCACATCGTCATCGAGAAACCGATCGGGACAACACTCGAGGACGCGCTTGCGATCCGCGAGGCGGTTGCAAAGGCCGGGGTCAAGACCGTCACGAGCGTCGTCCTGCGCTGGAATCCGCAGTTCGCCACTGTCCAGCAGCTGATGCGCGACGGCGTCCTCGGCGAGCTTCTCGTCGGCGAAGCCGACTACTGGCATCCGCTCAAGCCGGCCTACCCCGGGTATCCCTACTTCATCACCAAGCAGCACGGCGGCAGCGCGGTCGTCTGCGGCGGCGTGCACGCGGTCGACATCCTCCGCTTCCTCGGCGGCGAGATCGTCGAGGTCGCGGCATTCGCGGGTAAGGCGAAGCTGAACCTCGACTACGAGTACGACCCGAACATCATCGCGACGCTGCGGTTCGCGAACGGTGCGATCGGGAAGCTGTCCACGATCTTCGACGCCGACACGCCCTACATCTTCAACTGCCGGCTGTTCGGAACGGAAGGGACGATCATCAACAACGAGGTGTATTCCTCGAAGCACTACCCGGGGAGCCTCGGCTACTGGACGTTCCCGACGATCGTGCCGGACTCCGCCGAGGTGGCGCATCACCCGTTCAAGGAGGAGATCGAGCACTTCATCGAGTGCATCGAGAACGACGTCGAGTCCCATGCGTCGATCTTCGACACCTGGAAGTCGATGGCGGTCGCGGTCGCGATGGACGAGTCCGCGGCGAAGGGCGGTCAGCCCGTGAAGGTGGCGCTCGAGGCCCCGGTCACGGCCTGATGGCCGTCCCGGGCTGGCCCGGCGGCAAGCAGTCCGCGGCCTCGTTCACGTTCGACGTCGACGCCGAGTCGCCGTGGCTCGCCATGGACCCGGAGAACGCGAACCGTCCCGGTCTCCTCTCGCTCGCCAGGTACGGGCCGCGGGTCGGCGTCCCGCTGATTCTCGACGTCCTGCGCCGCCACGGCGTTCTCGGGACCTTCTTCGTGCCCGGCGTCAACGTGGAGCTCTACCCGGAGACGGTCGCGGCGATCGTCGAGGGAGGTCACGAGCTCGCCCTGCACGGCTACACGCACAGCTCGCCGGCCGACCTGAGCCGTGAGGAGGAGGCGGGCGAGCTCGACCGCGCCCACGACCTCCTCACGAGAGCGGGCGGCACCGTTACCGGTTACCGATCTCCGTCCTGGGACGTGAGCCCCCACACCCTCGACCTGCTCGAGGCGAAGGGGCTTCGCTACTCGAGCCAGTTCATGGACGACCTGCGCCCGTACCGTCACCCCGGCCGGCGGATCGTGGAGCTGCCGATCCAGTGGCTGCTCGACGACTGGCCGCATTTCGCGTGGGCGGCGCAGGACTCCGCCCGCACGATCCGGAGCGCACCCGAGGTCGAGTTGATCTGGAAGGAGGAGCTCGAGGGCATCCGTCGGCTCGGAGGCAGCTTCATCCTCACCATGCACCCCCAGGTGATCGGGAGGCCGTCGCGGGTCGCGATGCTCGACCGGCTGATCGACCACACGCTGTCTCTCGGGGATGTCTGGGTGACGACGTGCGCCGAGATCGCCGCGCATGCCGACCGTGAGCTGCCGTGAGCAGTCCCTGCGCGCTCGTGACGGGCGCGGCCGGCGGGATCGGGGCGGGGGTGGCCCACCGGCTCGCGAGGGACGGTTGGTCGGTGGTCCTCCTCGACCGGGAGGAGAGCGTGGTCAGCGCCGCCGAGGCGATCCGCGAAGATTTCGGGCTGCCGGAGGCACGGCTCGTCGCGATCGTCGCTGACGTCTCTGTCGAGAGCGAGATCGAGGCCGCCGTGGCTCGAGCCGTCTCGGCGTTCGGCCGGCTCGACCTCGCGGTGGCGAACGCCGGCATCGGCGGCGAGCTGAAGGATCTCGTCGACGTCGAGCCGGACGGTTTCGACGCCGTCGTCGCCGTCAACCTGCGCGGCGCTTACCTGACCTGCCGGGCGGCAGGCCGCCACATGCGCGAGGCCCGCTCGGGCTCGATCGTCACGATCAGCTCGATCTTCGGCCAGGAGCCGTTTCCGGGCACCGGGCCATACTCGGCGACCAAGGCGGCGGTGATCGCGCTGACGCAGACGCTCGCGCTCGAGCTCGCCCCGTACGGGGTGCGCGTGAACAGCATCGCTCCCGGCTACATCCGCAGCGACATGCAGTGGGAGGGGATCCGCGTGTGGGCCGAGCAGGCCGGCACCACGTTCGAGGAGGCACGGCTCACGATCGTCGAGCGGGTTCCGCTGCACCGCCACGGCGAGCCGGCCGACATCGCAGGGGCCGTCGTCTTTCTCGCCTCCGACGACGCGGCCTACATCACGGGCCACACGCTCGGCGTCACCGGCGGGGTCGTCCGCCGCTGATCGCCGACGCCGCTCACGAGGTGCCGCACCACGCGACGAGCGCGAGCGCCACAACCTTGGCCGCCTCGGCGAGCTGCTCGAGGTCGAGGTACTCGGCAGACGTGTGCGCCTGTGCGGCGTCCCCCGGGCCGTAGAGCAGTCCGGGCACGCCCGCCTCGGCCAGCCAGGCGAGATCCGAGACCGCCTCGAAACCGCGCCACTCCGGCTCGCCCACCACGGAGCGGAACGCGCCCCCGACGGCGGCGGCCAGCGGGTGGTCGAGCGGCAGCTCGGACGGCGGGAACGAGACGCCCGCGATTCCCCACTCGATCTCGGGCGGATGCTCGCGCAGCCACGGGTCGGCGACCGCCACCGCGGCGACGTACTCCTCGAACTCGCGCTTGACCTCGTCGCCGCGCTCGTCGGGCAGGTACTTGAGGGAGAGGCCGAGCCTGCACTCGTCCGCCATGTTCGACAGCGCGAGCCCGCCGCCCTCGATCCGGCCCGGGTTGATCGTGGTGATCCCGCGCGGCAGCAGCGGATGCACCTTGCGGTTCCCCCAGTGGCGCTCGAGCTCCTGAACCGCGGCGAGGAGCTTCGCGGCCTTCTCGATCGCGTTCACGGCGGTGCCCCGGCCGCCCGCGTGCACCGAGCGGTACCGCAGGGCCGAGTGGCCCGAGACGCCGCGCACCGTCACCTCGAGCCACTCGAGCCCGCCCTCGCACGGCATGATCGTGCGCGCCGTGGGCTCGAGCACGATCGCCGCGTCGGCCCGGTATCGCTCGACGGCACGGCGCGTTCCCGGCCCCCCGGTCTCCTCGTCGACGACGGCCTGGTAGACGACGTCACCCCCGAGGCGCACGCCCACGTCCTGCAGAGCCCGGAGGGCGCCGAGCCCCGCGGCGAGGCCGCCCTTCATGTCGCAGGTCCCCCGACCCCAGATCCTCCCGTCGGCGATCTCCCCGGCCCACGGGTCGTGCGGCCACAGCGCCGGGTCGCCGGCGGGGACGACGTCGACGTGCCCGTTCAGGATCAGCGAGCGCCCGCCCCCGGCCCCCGGGCGGACACCGACGACGTCGTCGCGACCGGGAAGCGCCTCGAACCGATCGACGGTCATGCCGAGCGCGGCGAGCCGGGCGGCGATCGCCGTCTGGCACGCCGCCTCGCCTGCGCGCCCCTCCTGCTGGCGGGCCGGGTCGTCGAGCAGCTTCGGGTTCTCGGAGCGACACGCGACGAGCTCGCGCAGCAGGTCGACGAGCTCGTCGTGTCGGGCGTCGACCGCCGCGCCGATCTCCGCCTCGAGCGGCATCAGAAGAACGTGTGCACGGCGTCGATGACCGTGAAGTCGTCGTCGACGACCGGGATCAGGCGCCACTTGTCGAACGTCGTGCACGGGTGCGAGATCCCGCACCCGACGAGGTCGCCCACCCCGAGCGGGTCGTCGACCGGCAGCCGCACGTACGCGTGCTGGTCGTTCAGGTCGACGATCGTCATTCCGCCCGCGTCCCGGAGCTCGCCGCTGCTGACGACGCACTCGGGCACCGGGAGCGCCACGTCGTAGGACACGTCGCGCTTGCCGAGCAGGATCAGCGCCAGCTGCGGCTCGGGCCGCGACAGCACGGCCCCGAAGGCCTGCAGCGCCGGCCGCAGCCGCTCGCCGCCGGTCGACCGCCCGCCGAGCGCGGAGAGGTGCTCGTAGAATTCCGAGTCGTGGGTGACGTAGCAGCCGCTGCGGAGCACGAGGCGCGCCGGCAGGTCCCCGAGGCGGTCGCAGACCCGGTCGAAGAACGCGCTCCCACCGGCCGTGACCACGACCTCGTCGCGGTCGATCGAGAGTGCGAGCACGAGCTCGCGCAGCTCGTCGAGGAATCGATCGACCTCCGAGATCACCCCGGCGAGATCGTCGCCGTGCAGGATCCCCTCGAAGCCCTCGACCCCCGCCACCTCGAGCGCGCTCGAGCCGGCTGCCGCCGCGGCGACGTCGCGCGCGGCCTCGAGCGACCGGGCACCCGTCCGACCTCCCGTGAAGCCGAGCTCGACGAGAACGGGGACGCGGCGCTTCACCCCGCCGGAGAGCGCCTCCTCCATGGCCCGCACGGCGGCGGGCGAGTCGACGAGGCAGTAGACGTCGAAGCCGGGATCGCGGGCGAGCTCGTCCGCCACCCAGCGCACCGACCGCGGCTCGACACATTCGTTGGCGAGCACGATCCGCTCGAATCCGAAGCGCCGGAACACGCGTGCCTGCGCCACGTTCGCAGCCGTGATCCCCCAGGCGCCCGAGTCGAGCTGGCGGGCGATGAGCTCGGGGCTCATGGTGGTCTTGCCGTGGGGCGCCAGCGAGGCGCCGCGCTCGTCGCAATACCGCTGCATCAGCCCGAGGTTGTGCGCGAGCGCCGACTCCTTGAGCACGAGCGCGGGGCTCGGCAGGTCGCCGGCGAGCAGGCTCCAGCCCTGGCGCCCGATCTCGCCGACCGTCACACCCCGGCCGGGCGGGAAGCCCTTGTAGCGCCAGTCGAGCGGGTCGTCGCGCAGTGCGGCCAGGGCGTCGCGGTTCACGCGGGGATTCTATGATCGCCGCGTGCGCTTCTCCGGCAAGACCGTCGTGATCACCGGTGCAGGCTCCGGTATCGGCCGCGCGATGGCGATGCGCTTCGCGGCCGAGGGCGCCGGGGTGACCGTCGTGGACATCGTCGCGGAGACGGCGAACGGCACCGCGGTCGACATCGCGGACGCCGGCGGCCAGGCGATCGCCGTGCACGCCGACGCGACCGATGCCGCCGGGGTCGACCGCATGGTCGCCGAGACCGAGCGCCTCCTCGGGCCGGTCGACGTGCTCGTGAACAACGCCTACTCCTGTCAGGGCGACAACGTGGCGGTGATGGACGAGGAGACCTGGTCGCGCGACCTGGCCGGGGTCGTCACGAGCGCGTTCCTCTGCTCGAAGCGCGTGCTGCGGCCGATGATCGAGCGCGGCACCGGCGTGATCGTGAACATCGCCTCGGTCAACGGCCTGACCTACGTGGGGAACGAGGCATACTCCGCGGGCAAGGCGGCGATGATCAACCTCACGCAGTCGATCGCCGTCCGCTATGGCCATTACGGCGTCCGCTGCGTCGCCATCGCGCCCGGCTCGATCGCAACGCCGGCCTGGCAGGAGCGGATCGACAGGGAGCCCGACGTGTTCGAGCGGCTCGTGAAGTGGTATCCGCTCCGTCGGGTCGGGACGCCGGACGACGTCGCGAACGCCGCGCTGTTCCTCGCCTCCGACGATGCCGCCTGGATCACCGGGACGGTGCTTCGCGTCGACGGCGGTCTGCTCGCCGGCAACGAGATCTTCACGAACGAGCTGCTCGTCGAGTCGAGGGACGCCGAGATCTGATGCTCGACCTCCTCGTACGTGGCGGGCGCGTGATCGACGGCGCGGGGAATCCGTGGTTCGAGGCCGACGTCGGTGTCGAGAACGGCCGGATCGTGGACGTCGGGAGGGTCGACGGCCCCGCCGCGCGGACCATCGACGCCCACGGGCTGTTCGTCTGCCCCGGCTTCACAGACATGCACACGCACTCCGACCTGCAGCTCCTCGCGAACCCGGCCCACGAATGCAAGGTGCACCAGGGCGTCACCTGCGACGTGATCGGGCAGGACGGGCTCTCGCTCGCGCCGGTGAACGACGAGACCCTGGCGGCGCTCCGCGCGCAGCTCGCGGGCTGGAACGACGATCCGCCCGGCTTCGAGTGGGGCTGGCGCACGGTCTCCGAGTACCTCGACCGCTTCGACCGCGGCGTCGCGATCAACGCCGCCTTCCTCGTCCCGCACGGCACGGTACGGCTGCTCGCGATGGGCAGCGACGATCGGGCGCCGACGGACGCGGAGCTCGCCGAGATGAAGCGCCTCGTCTGCGAGGGGATCGAGCAGGGCGCGGTCGGGCTCTCGACCGGGCTCACCTATGCGCCGTGCATGTACGCGACCGACGACGAGCTCGTCGAGCTCTGCTCCGTGATGCGCGAGACGGGCGGCTACTACACCCCCCATCACCGCAACTACGGGTCGGACGCACTGCAGGGGTACGCCGACTGCTTCACGATCGCCGAGCGGGCACGGATCCCGCTCCACCTCGCCCACGCCCACCTGGGGTTCCCGGTCAACAAGGGGAAGGGGCCCGAGCTGATCGCGATGATCGACGGGGCGCGGGAGCAGGGCATTGACGTCACGATGGACACCTATCCCTACCTCGCGAGCAGCACCTACCTGCACTCCGTCCTCCCCGGGTGGATGAACGCCGGCGGCCCGGCGGCGACGGTCTCGCGGCTGCGCGACCCGGAGCTGCGCGAGCGGCTCCGACGGGAGATCGAGGAGGAGGGAACCGACGGCTGGCACGGCGTCCCGGCCGACTGGGAGACCGCGGTGATCGCGGGCGTGCGCCGGCCGCAGAGCGCGGCGCTCGTCGGGAAGACGGTCGCCGAGGCCGCAGCCGGAGCCGCGAAACGGCCGATCGACTTCGTCTGCGAGCTGCTTGCCGACGAGGAGCTCGGCGTCAGCGGCGTCTTCCACATCGGCAACGAGGAGAACGTCCAGCTGATCATGCAGCACCCGGCCCACATGCCCGGCTCCGACGGGATCATCGTCGGCGACAGGCCCCACCCGCGCGGGTGGGGCACCTACCCGCGGTACCTCGCGCGCTACGTGCGCGAGCTCGGCATCCTGACCTGGGAGCAGGCGATCCGGAAGATGACCTCGCTCCCGGCGCAGCGACTCGGCTTCCCGGGTCGCGGACTCCTCAGGCCCGGGATGGCGGCCGACCTCGTCTGCTTCGACCCGGCGCGGGTGCAGGACACGGCGACCTACGACGAGCCGAAGCGTCTCCCCGAGGGGATTCCGTACGTCGCCGTCAACGGCGTGCTCGTGGTCGACGACGGGCGCCACACCGGCGCCCTCCCCGGCCGGGCGCTGCGTCTCGGGCGTCGCTGAGCCCGCGGGTCTCATGAGCAGCGCGATCGTCGTCGGCGCCGGTCTCGCCGGTCTGGCCGCGGCGGACGCGCTCCGTCGGGCAGGAGTGGACGTGGTCGTGCTCGAGGCCCGGGACCGGGTCGGCGGAAGGGTCTGGTCGCGCGCGCTCGACAACGGAGCCGTGGTCGAGATGGGGGCGGAGTTCGTGCTCCCCGGCGACGACGTGCTCAGGGGGTTGGTCGACCGCTTCGGGCTCGGGCTCTGGGACAAGGGCATGCTGTACGGCGATCGCGAGCCGCGCGGCATCGCCGGCGTTACACGCGAGGGGCTGCTCCGGGCGGCGCCGCAGGTACGCGCCGCGCTCGAGCGGGGCGGCGCCGGGACCTCGGCAGCTGCCTTCCTCGAGGCGCTCGACCTCGAGCCGGGTGTCCGCGAAGCGATCATCGCCCGCGCGGAGGTCTCGTCCGCGACGACCGCCGATCGGATCGACGCTTCGGTGCTCGCGAGCATCGCCGGCCACGCCGAGGACCCCTGTCCCAGCGTCGCCGACGGCAACCAGCGGCTCGCCCTGGCGCTCGCCGGCGAGCTCGGCGCGGCCGTCTCGCTCCGCTCGATGGTCGACCGCGTGGTGTGGGGAGGTGGAGGCGTCCGCGCCCGCGTCGCCGGTGCGGAGATCGAGGGCAGCGCCCTCGTCCTCGCCGTTCCTGCGAGCGTCGTCGATCGGATCGTGTTCGAGCCGCCGCTCCCCGAGAGCGTGGCCGCAGCCTACGCGAGCGTCGAGCACGGGCACGCGGCCAAGCTGTTCGTGCCGCTGCGCGAGATCCCGCCGCCGAGCGCGGTGCTCTCCGTGCCCGGGCGCTACTGGACGTGGACGGCAACCGCGGCCGGGGGCGCGGTCCAGCCCGTGGTGCACGCATTCGCGGGCTCGGCGCCCGCGCTCGCCGCGCTGCGGGTCGCCGAAGGCGCCGGCACCTGGCTCGAATCGCTCGCCCGGCTGCGCCCCGACCTCTCCCTCGATCCCGCCGGGGCGGCCCTGTCGACCTGGGACGACGACCCCTGGGTGGAGGCGGCGTACTCCACGCATCTCCCCTCGCCGGCCGGCGAGGACGCGTGGGCTCCCACTGGCCCGCTCCACTTCTGCGGCGAGCACACCGCCGGCGAGCGAGCGGCGACGATGGAGGGCGCGCTGCGCAGCGGTCTCCGGGTCGCGGGGGAGATCCTGCGCACGCCGTAGGGGCCTCCGCGGCTGAGGGGCCGGCTCGGCCGGGCCCGACCCGCGCAGGAGCGGCCCGCAGGGCCGCGGTCACAGATCCGCCCCCACGTACCGTGCGAAGCTCGTGCGGGCTCAGAGATTGGAGGGACCGGCTCGGCCGGGACGTCAGCCGCCGGCGTCGATCGCCTCGCGGATCCGGTCGAGGGCGCTGAGCGGCGCGAAGCCGTAGTGGTAGAGGTCGACCCGCTCGGCACCGCGCTCGCGTGCGATCCGCAGCTTCGCGGTGAGGTTGGCGGCGGAGTCGCAGTCTGGCGCCGTGGGCCGCATCGCGGCTGCGATCCTGCCGGCCGCAGGCAGGCAGGCACGGTAGGCGTCGAGGTCGGCTGCGACCCGCTCGGGGCTCGCCGCGTAGGCGATCGCCTCGATCCCGTCGCAGGCACGGCCGACCGCGGGCAGGTCGACGCCGAGCCGCCAGGCGATCTCCGGGGCGGGCGCGCCGGTCGGCAATCCGTCGGCGTAGCCCTTGATCGCCCCCGACGCGTCCATGAACGTGAACGCTGTGTCCTCGGCGCCCGCAGCATCCGTCGTTTCCGCCGCGAGGCTCGCGACCTGCTCGGCTCGCGCGTCGAGGTACGCGGCCATCTCGCCGCCGGCCAGGGCGCGCGCCTCGGCCTCCTCGAGCGCCTCGGCGTCGTCGGCTCCGCCGTCGAACACCCGCTGGATCTCGTCCCTCGCGAACCGCTGCACGCCGGCGGCGTCGCAGCCACGCAGCCTTGCCGCTGCGAGGCAGTGCTCGCAGAAGCACAGGCCGAGCAGGAAGCGCGTGACCGCCCCGAGCGCCACGAAATACCGCTCGTGGTGGTAGCCGTGCTCGAGCGGGTGGTAGTGGAGCGATTCGGCGACGATCGTCTGCACGCCCTGCCGTGCGATGTCGGTCGTCAGCGCCCGCGCGTACTGCCTCACATGAGGGTTGGCCGGGCACAGCTCGGTGAGCTTCGGGTCGCCGAAGGCGTTCGACTCCGCGTGCTCGGGGCTCCCGTCCCGCACCCAGTCGGTGTGCAGGTAGACCGTCCATGCGTGGACGGCCATCCCGCGTTCCCTCGCCGCCGGGATCACGTCGGCGAACACGTCGGTCTCCTCGATGAGCCGGCTCACGCGCGGCTGGATCGCCAGGTCGCCGTACAGCGCCGGGTCGGGCCGGAAGTACGCGGCACCGGCCTCCATGAACCGCACGCGGCGCAGCGGGTTGTGCGGGAAGACGTCTCGCGCCTCGTGGTAGACCGCTGCGAGCGTGATCGCCCCGACGCCGGCACGGTGCTGGAGGTTGTCGAGGACGGCGTCGGGGCCCTCGCCGTGGATGTCGGTCGCGAAGGCGAACATCGACGTTTCCACGGGCACGTACAGTAGCCGAGTGTCGCTCCGGATCGGGATCGGCGGCCTGTGGCACGAGACGAACACGTTCGTGCCCGGCGCGACGACGCTCGACGACTTCCATGCGTACGTCCTGGCCGGGGACGCAGCGGACGTAGGTAAGACGTTCGCGGGCACCGCGACCGAGATCGGCGACGCGCTCGCTGCCTGCGAGGGGGTCGGCGCCGACCCCGTGCCGCTCGCGTACGCCGGCGCCGTCACCGACCATCTGCGCCGGGTCGGCATCGAGCCGTCGTCGCGTCGCGTCCTGCTCGTGAAGTCCGCGGTCGCCTGGCGAGCGGCGTTCGCCGAGGTCGCGCCCGCCGCGCTCGCCGTCGACGCGGGCGGGCCCACGACGTGCCGGCTCGCAACGCTCCCGTACCGGTCGGTGCGACGTCCGATCGTTCCGCTCGACGCCCTCGGCTGACGTTCCCGGGACCCGGGGGCCGCGCCCGACGGTGCCTCGTTGACGTGTCCGATCGTCGACAGTAACCTCGCACGACCCGTTCCCGAGCAAGGCAGGTGGCGATGAGCGTCAGGGCAGGGGTCGACACGGGAGGCACGTTCACCGACCTCGTCGTCCTCGACGAGGAGACCGGCGAGCTCCGCATGTCGAAGGTGCTGTCCACCCCGGATCATCCGTCGCGGGCGGTGTTCGGCTCCTTCGCCAAGGCGGGGATCGCCACGAACGACGTCTCGTCCTTCGTGCACGGGACGACGGTCGCGACGAACGCGCTGATCGAGCGCCGGGGTGCCCGCGTCGCGCTGCTCACGACCGACGGCTTCCGCGACATCCTCCGGATCCAGCGTGTGACGCGGCCGAATCACTTCGACCTCCACTGGGTGAAGCCCAAACACGTCGTCCCGCGTTCACGATGCTTCGGGATCCCCGAGCGGGTGCTGCGGGACGGCACCGTGCTGATCCCGCTCGACGAGGATCGGCTGGGCGCCGAGATCGAACGGCTGCGCGAATCGGGCGAGGTGGACGCGATCGCAGTCTCGTACCTGTTCTCGTTCGTCAACCCGTCGCACGAGCTGCGGACACGGGAGCTCGTCCATGAGCTGTGGCCCGAAGCGCTCGTCTCGCTCTCGCACGAGGTGCTGCCGCGCTGGCGGGAGTACGAGCGAACCTCCACGACCGTCATCGACGCCTACCTCAAGCCGCTCATGCACGACTACCTGCAGCAGCTCGAGGAGGAGTGCGACCGGGGCGGCATCGACCAGCTCTTCATCCTGCGCTCGAACGGCGGCGTGATGACCTCCGAGCGGGCGCGGGAGCAGCCGGTCGCGCTCGTGCGCTCGGGACCCTCCGGCGGGATCATGGCCTCCGCTGCCGTCGGCCGGAAGCTCGGCCTCGGCGACCTGATCGCCTGCGACATGGGCGGGACGAGCTTCGAGGCCTGCCTGCTCCCCGGCTCGGAGCCCGCCTTCACGAACTCGGAGGAGCTCGAGTACGGCGTCCCGATCGCCCTCACGATGGTCGACGCGCGCGCGATCGGCGCGGGAGGCGGAAGCCTCGCGTGGCTCGACCCGGCGGCGATCCTGAAGGTCGGCCCGCGTAGCGCCGGGGCCGATCCCGGCCCGGCCTGCTACGCGCGGGGCGGGACGCAGGCGACCGTGACGGACGCGAACGCGGTGCTCGGCCGCCTCGCGCCCGAGTTCGCGCTCGCCGGCGACCTCGAGCTCGACTTCGAGGCGGCGGGCAGGGCTCTCGATCCGCTCGCCGCGGCGCTCGGGCTCACCCGCGAGCGCGTCGCCCAGGGGATCGTCGACGTCGCGAACAACAACATGGCGCAGGCGCTGCGGCTCGTCTCGACCGACCGTGGCCACGACCCGCGCGGCTCGACACTCGTCGCCTACGGCGGCGCCGGGCCGCTCCATGCCTGCGAGCTCGCCCGCGAGCTGCAGATCGGGCAGGTGCTCGTGCCGCAGTACCCTGGCGCGTTCTCGGCCTTCGGGGCGTTGCTCGCCGACACCCGCTTCGACTACACGCGCACGAGCTGGATGCGGATGCGATTCCTCGACCTCGAACGGGCCAACGATCTCTTCGCCGGGCTCGAGCGGCGGGCCGCCGAGGACTTCCGCCGGGAGGGCTTCGACGAGGCACCGCGGCTGCTCCGCTCGATCGACATGCGCTACGTCGGACAGAACTGGGAGCTGACCGTCTCGATGCCCGGCGGCACCCTCACCGCCGAGGACTTCCAGCGCGCCGCGACGTTGTTCGAGGGGGAGCACGAGCGCTTCTACGGCTACTCGATCCCCGGCGAGGAGCTCGAGATGCTCACGTTCAACGTCGCCGCCGTCGGAACGCGCCGCGCGGTGGAGCTGCCGCGGATCGCGGCCGGCCCCCGCCCCGACCCGATCGACCGCCGCGGCGTCGTCTTCCGCGCCGAGGACGGACCGGTCGAGACGGCGGTCTACCGGCGGGAGTCCTTTCCGGCCGGGACCGAGATCGAGGGGCCGGCGATCGTCGGCCAGGTCGACGCGACGACGCTCGTGCCCAGGGGCGCGACCGCGCGGGTCGACGAGTACGCGAACCTGCTGATAACGGTGGGAGAGGGGGAGGGATGACTACGACGACGAGCGCCACCGCCGGGATCCGGACGGATCCCTTCCTGCTCGAGATCGTCCGCAACTTCCTGATCACCACCTGCAAGGAGATGGGGATCGCGATGATGCGGACGAGCTACTCGCCGATGTTCAACGAGGCGCTCGACTTCTCGTGCGTCGTGTTCGACGGCAAGGCCGAGATGATCGCCCAGGCACCGTTCGTGCCGGCGCAGATCGGCTCGACCGTCCACGTCGTGCCGACCGCGATCGCCGAGATCGGCGAGGAGAACCTTCGTCCCGGCGACGTCGTCTTCACGAACGACCCGTACCGGTCGAACTGCCATCTGCCGGAGTTCGTCGTCGTCAAGCCGTACTTCCACGACGGGAAGATCCTGGCCTACACGGCGAACATCGCGCACATGACCGACGTCGGCGGCATGGTGCCGGCGGCGTTCGGCGACCACCAGAACTGCTTCCAGGAGGGGATCCGCTTCCCGCCGGTGAAGATCTACGAGGGAGACCGTGAGGTCGAGTCGATCTTCAGGATCCTGATCTCGAACGTTCGCACGCCGAAGCACTCCTACGGCGACATGAAGGCGATGATCGGCTCGCTCTATCTGGCCGAACGACGGCTCGCGGAGCTCGTGGATCGCTACGGGTCGGAGACCTACCTCCAGTGCTGCGAGGACATCAAGGACGTCTCCGAGCGTCTCATGCGCGCCGAGATCGCCTCGTGGCCGGACGGCGAGTACACCGCCGACGGGCTGCTCGAGGACGACGGGGTCGTGCCCGACCGACCGTGGAAGATCAACGGGACGCTCGTGATCCGCGGCGACGAGCTGATCGTCGACTTCACTGGCACGGATCCCCAGTGCTTCGGGCCGGCCAATCAGACGTTCGGGACGACCGCGTCGTCGGCGTACAACGCCGTCTTCCACATGGTGCGCTCGGACATCCCCTACAACCACGGCTGCTACCGCCCGATCTCGGTCGTCGCGCCGCCGGGCTCGTTCGTGAACGTGAGCTACCCCGCCGCGAGCACCGGTGGCAACTCCGACACGCATCCGACCACCGTCGACGTGCTGCTGAAGGCGTTCTCGCAGTTCTCCGACGCCTCCTCGGCGGCCGACGGCGGGACGTGCGGGTGCATCGGCTTCGGCGGCGAGGATCCGGATACCCGCGAGCCGTATGCCCACCTCCACCTCGAGGGCGTCGGCTGGGGCGCACGCTCGGACGCGGACGGCAACGACGCGCAGTTCGTCAAGAACGGCAACTGCGCGAACACCCCCGTCGAGGTCGCGGAGACCCGCTACCCGTTCCTGAACATGGAGTACCAGCTCGAGCCCGGCGAGGTCGGGCACGGCCGGCACCGCGGCGGGTACGGCACGCGCCGGGTGTTCCGGTTCCTCGCCGACGGCGTGCACATCAGCTCGCACACGAACCGCCACCGCGTCAAGGCGTGGGGCCTCGAGGGCGGCGAGGACGGCACGAACACGATCATCGCGTTCCGTCGCGCCGGCGAGACCGAGTGGGTGCGCGCGCGCGAGGCGTTCGGCGCGGCGTCGTACGGCAAGTTCTCGAACATCGTCATGAACGCCGGGGACGAGATGCTCTTCGTGACGCCGTCCGGGGGCGGGTACGGCGAGCCGCTCGACCGCGATCCCGAGCTCGTGCTGCTCGACTGGGCCGACGAGCTCTTGTCCGCAGACGACGCAGGTGTTGTCTACGGCGTCGTGATCGACGAGTCGCGAGGCGTCGTGGATGCGCCGGCGACGGAGGCACGGCGGGCGCAGAGGACGGGCGCATGACCGTGTATCGCGAGGTGAACGAACTGCCGCGGTGCGGCTCCTGCGGCAAGCTGCTGACGGTCGGCGGACTCATCGAGGAGCGGCTCGGGCAGCGCGTCGTCTTCTGCTCGCCCCAGTGCGTGCGCGTCTTCGACACCTACAAGGTGCCGAAGTACGGTGCCGCCGCCGTGTGGCCGGAGTCGATCGTTCGGTGAGCGGACGCCTAGCGGGCAAGGTCGCGATCGTCACGGGCGCGACGGAAGGGATCGGGGCGGCAATCGCCCGGCGGCTCGTCGGCGAGGGCGCGAGCGTCGTCGCCGTCGCCCGCCGCGCGGAGCCCGGGGCCGCGCTGGCGGCGGAGCTCGGCACCGCGTGCCGGTTCGTGCAGGGTGACGTCGTCGATCCTGCGACCGCCGATCGCGCGGTCGCCCAAGCGCTCGGCTCGTTCGGCAGCCTCGACGCCCTCGTCAACAACGCCGCACTCGACCTCTCCGGCGTCCCGTTGTTCGAGACGACCCGCGAGCAGGCGCGCGAGACCTTCGAGGTCAACGTGTTCGGCGCGTTCTGGATGCTGCTCGCCTGCGCGCGCGTGATGGCCGAACGGGGCGGCGGGACGATCGTCAACATCACGTCACGGCTGGGGCTCGTCGGCATGTCCGGGTCGGCCTGGTACGGGGCATCCAAGGGCGCGCTGCACGCGCTGACGCGCGGTGCCGCCGTCGAGTGGGCCCGCCTCGGCATCCGTGTCAACTCCGTCGCGCCCGGGCTCACGGACACTCCGATGATCGACGTCTGGGTGGAAGCACAGCCCGACCCGGCGGCGTTCCGTCGCGAGCGCGAGGAGTCGATTCCCCAGGGCCGCTTCGCCGACCCGGAAGACGTGGCCTCGGCCGTCGTCTATCTCGTCTCGGACGAGGCGCGGTCGGTCACGGGGGCCTCGATCTCGGTCGACGGTGGGTACACGGCCGCATGAGCCGGCTCCGGGTCGTCGCAGCGGCCCGGTCGTGCCGGCCGACGGATCCGCCTTGACCCGTGCCGGACGGTGGTGAAAGATCGTGGTCTCGACCTGAACGGAACGGGAGGACAGATGACGCACCCGCTCGCAGGACACACGAACAGCTACCACTCGTACTCCTTCGATGAGGCCCTCGCCGGTATCGCCGACGCCGGCTACAAGGGCGTCGAGCTCTCGGCAGTCCCGGGCTGGACGGAGCACGTCGATGTCGACGGCTCGCCGGACGAGGTGCGAAGGCAGCTCGACGGCTACGGGCTCACGGCGGTCTCGCTTTCCGGCCATTCCGACCTGACGACGAAGGACGGCCTCGCGCACGGGATCAAGGCCGTCCGCTGGGCCGCGGCCTACGGGCTCCCGATCGTGAACACGGCGATCGGCGGCCACTGGTCGGAGGACGAGAACGAGGGCGCGTTCCTGGAGAACATCGGCGAGCTCGCCGGCGCGGCCGAGGCGGCCGGCGTCGTCGTCGCTCTCGAGATCCACGGCGACATCATGGCCTCGGGCGCGGTGACCCTCCCGCTCATGGAACGGATCGCGCGGGACGAGATCAGGGTCAACTACGACACCGCGAACTGCGAGTTCTACGGCGAGGTCGCGGCCGTCGACGACGTCGCGTCGATCGCGCCCTACCTCGCCCATTGCCACCTGAAGGACAAGGTCGGCGGGCCGCGCGTGTGGAACTTCCCGGCCCCGGGCGAGGGCCACGTCGACTTCGGCGCGGTCCTGCGGGCGCTCCAGAGCGCCGGGTTCGACGGCCCGTACTCGGTCGAGATCGAGTTCGAGGGCGAGCCGTGGCCGCCGCTTGCCGAGGTGAACCGCGCGATGGGAAGCGCGTACCGGCACCTGTCGGCCCTCGGGCTGCCCTAGCCGGTCACGCCCGGAAGGGAGGATCTGATGCCACGCTCGCTGTCCATGCCCGAGATGACCAACCTCGAGGTGCGCGAGTACCTCGAGGGCGGCGGCCACACCGTGATCGTCCCCGTCGGCTCGACCGAGGACCACGGCGACCACGGGCCGCTGTGGACGGACGTGTACATCCCGACCGAGGTCGCGAAGCGGGCCGCCCCCGAGCTGGACGCGCTCGTCGGGCCGCCGATCCCGTTCGGGATCGCCCACGACCACCGGGGGGCGGTCGGGGTCGTCCACGTCCGCCTCGACACGTTCATCGGCATCCTGCGCGACGTCTGCCGCTCGCTCGCCGACGCGGGGTTCCGCAGGATCGTCCTGCTCAACGGCCACTACTGCAACACGCACGCGATGGAGTTCGCCGTCAGCCAGTTCTTCGACGAGCTCCCGGACGGCGTCCGCGTCTATCCATTCCCCTACTGGGCGGGGCTGAAGCCCGACGAGGCCGAGCGGTACCTGTCCGGGTCGGTCGGGATCCACGCGAACGTCGGCGAGACGTCGATCGTCCTCGCCATCGACGAGAAGCTCTGTGACATGGATCGGGTCCGTGACTACACGCCGGGCCTGCCCGAGCTGCGCACGAGCCCCTTTGCACTGCTCGATCCTCTGTTTCTCGCGACGCCGGGGTCGTTCTGGTCGCTGCTCGAGGACGGCGGCGGCGTCTGGGGCGCGCCGAGTGAGTCGACCGCCGAGAAGGGTGAGGAGTTCCTCGGCTGGTGCACGGCCGCGGTCGTCAACCTCGTCCACGACCTGGAGGACGTCCACGACCAGCTCGAGCCGCGCTACCTGAGGACGAAGAAGAGGGCCGGACGGGATGCCGCTCGCTGATCTCGGCGAGTGGTGTGTGAACTACGAGGAGGACGGGCACGGCGACCCGGTCTTGCTTCTGAGCGGGCTCGGCGCGGATCACACGGCCTGGGCGCTGCAGGTCGAGGCGCTCGAGGGGACGCACCGGGTGATCGTGTTCGACAACCCGGGGATCGGGAGGACGGAGGGACCGCCCGGTCCGTACACGACCGAGCTGTTCGCGGAGGTCGCCGCATCGCTGCTCTCCCATCTCGGGATCGAGCGGGCCCACGTCGTCGGCGCGTCGATGGGTGGGGCGATCGCGCAGCAGCTCGCGCTCGCCCGGCCCGGGCTCGTCCGCTCCCTCGCCCTCCACTGCACGTGGGGGCGGGCGGATCGGCACCTGACGGCGATCATGCGCAACTGGCAGGTCGCCGCTCGCTCGATGCCGTACGTCGAGCTCTGTCGCCAGGTCTGGCCGTTCGTGTTCACCGTCTGGTGGTACAACGACCGGCCCGGCGGGATCGAGGAGCTCGAGCGCCAGGCTGCCGCGGCGCCCCAGGCTCCGGATGCGTTCTGCGACCAGGCCGAGGCGTGCATCACCCACGACGTGCTCGAGCGGCTCGGGGAGATCCGCGCGCCGACGCTGCTCACCGTCGGCGAGCGGGATGTCTTGACCCCGGCATACCACACCTACGCGATCAAGGACGAGATGCCCGACGCGCGGGTGCGGGTCTGGCAGATGATGGGGCACGCCCCGTTCTGGGAGGTCCCCGACGAGTTCAACAAGGTGACGGCGAACTGGATCAAGGAGCATTGATGGCAGTCACGGTGGCGATCCTCGGCGGCGGCTTCATGGGCGCTGCACATGCGAACAACTACGCGGCGCTCGGCGGCCGGGTCCGGGTCAAGACGGTGTTCTCGCGCACGGCGGAAAGGGCGCAGCGCGTTGCCGACATCGTCGGGGCGGGAGTCTCGACGGATCTCGACGCGGTGCTCGGCGACCCCGAGATCGACGCGGTCGACATCTCCCTACCGACCCCCGTCCATCGCTCGGTCTCGGAGCAGGCCTTCGCGGCAGGGAAGCACGTCTTCCTCGAGAAGCCCCTCGCTCTGACGCTCGAGGACGGTCAGGCGATCCTGGCCGGGGCGGAGCGCAGCGGCCGGATCCTCATGGTCGGGCTCGTGCTGCGGTTCTGGCCGGAGTACGTCGAGCTGCACCGCCGCATCGCGGCGGGCGAGCTGGGGCGGCCGCTTGCAGTCACCGCCTACCGACTCTCCCCGCCGGCCGACTGGGCCGACTGGTACGCGGACGTGAGCGTGTCGGGAGGACCTCCCGTCGATCTGATGGTGCACGACTTCGACCAGGTGAACTGGCTGCTCGGAACGCCGCGTAGCGTCTATGCGCGGGCGATCCAGTCGGCCGACCCCTCGTATCCCGCCCACGTGCACGCGATCGTCGAGTACGAGCACGGCCAGGCATCCGTCGAGGGCAGCATGGCGATGCCGAGGAGCTTCCCGTTCTCGAGCACGATCCGCGTCGTGTGCGAGGGCGGCGCGGCCGAGTACTCGTTCCGGGCCGCACCGGCCGAGGGCGGCGGCAACATCGGCGCCGTCGACCCGGGTGCGCGCGGGCTTCGGCTCTACCCGAAGGGCGGCGATCCCGAAGTCGTGCTCCTCGACCCGGTCGATCCGTGGGGCCCCGAGATCGAGGAGTTCGTCTCCTGCCTCGAGCAGGGACGTAAGCCCGTCGACGGCACGGGCGAGCAGGCGCTGCTCGGGCTTCGCGTCTCGCTCGCCGCGAGCCGGTCGCTCGCAAGCGGGAGGCTGGAGGCGGTCTGATGGGCGCCCACGAGAGGGTGCTGTCGCGGATCGACGCGCTGCACGAGGAGACCGTCGCGTTGCTCCAGGAGCTCGTCGCCGTGAACTCCACGACACCGACGCTCCCGGGAGTCGAGCGTGCCCGGGTGATCGGAGGGGAGACCCGCGTGAACGAGATCCTCGAGCCGCACTACCGCCGGGCCGGGCTCGAGACCCACTGGGTCGCAGAGGATCCGGAGCGACGGAACCTGGTCGGGATTCGCGCCGGGGCGGGCGGAGGACAGTCGCTGGCGCTGAACGGCCACGTCGACACGGTCGCCGCCGTGGACCCGGACGGCTGGTCGTGCGGCAGCCCGTGGAACCCCGAGATCCGCGACGGACGTCTCTACGGGCTCGGCTCGACCGACATGAAGGGCTCGGGCGCCGCGATGTGGGCGGTCGCGCAGGCGCTCGAGGACGAGGGTGTACGCCTCCGCGGCGACCTGCACCTGCACTCCGTGATCGGCGAGGAGATGATGGAGCATCCGCTCGGAACCTCGGCGGTGATCGGCGCCGGCTTTCGCACCGACGGTGCGATCGTGACCGAGCCGACGTCGTTCCCCGAGCCGCTCACGATCTCTCCCGTCGCGGCCGGCGTGTGGATCCTGCGGGTGATCGTCCACGGCAAGTCGACGCACTGCGGGAATCGCCCGCTCTCGATCCGGCCGGGCGGGCCGGGCGACGCGATCGGGGTCAACGCGCTCGAGAAGGGGATCAAGGTCGTCGTCGCGCTCCAGGAGCTCGAGGAGCAGTGGGGGCTGACGAAGACCCATCCGTGGTTCTCGCCGGGGTTCTTCACGATCGGCGCGAACGTCTTCCACGCCGACTCCGGCATGTCGTTCCCCTCGTACTTCCCGAACCGGGCCGTCATCGAGTACGTGATCTGGTATCCGCCCCAGGAGGAGGCCGCGAGCATCGCACGCGAGATCGAGGAGCGCGTCCTCGAGGCGTGCCGGCTGGACACGTGGCTCGCCCTGCATCCGCCCACGTTCGAGTGGGTGAAGAACTGGCCGCCGATGGAGCTTCCGTGGGAGCACGACCTCACCCGGACGATGGTGCGCGCCCACGAGGCCGCCTCGGGTGAGGCGGTGGCGGCTCCGAGCCCCGAGCGCCCGGTCAACTTCGGCGCCGCGTCCGACGCCTCGTTCTACGAGGGAGCCGGCATTCCGGCGATCGTCTACGGGCCGGGCGACCTCAAGATCGCGCACGGCCGGGACGAGAACGTGCGGCTCGACGAGGTGAGGCTGGGGGCGAAGGCGCTCGCGGCGGCGGTGCTCGACTGGTGTGAGGTGGCATCGTGACGCGACACGAAATCACGAGTCTTTCCCGGGGCACCCCTGCCCACCTCCCGGCGCCGACGCTATCGAAGATCGACGCACCCGTGGCGAGCGCAACGTGACGGATTCGGAACGACTCTGTGCCGGAATCGCGGACGCGGTCGAGGCGCGCCGTGATGAGGGGACGGCGCTGCTGCAGGAGCTCGTCCGCACGCGGTCGGTCAATCCGGGCTACCCGGGCGTGTCGCGCGAGGAGCATCTCGGCGGCGAGACCCGCGTCAACGAGATTCTCGGCGCGAAGTACGCGCAGGCCGGGCTCGAGACGCACTGGGTCTTCGAGGATCCGGACCGGCGGAATCTCGTCGGTGTCCGCAAGGGCGCCGGCGGCGGGCGCTCCCTCATGCTCAACGGCCACGTCGACACGGTGCCGCCCGTGTCGGAGGACCTGGCCGTGCGGGGATCCCTGGAACCCGGAGATCCGCGACGGCCGGCTCTACGGGCTCGGCTCGACCGACATGAAGGCCTCGGCAGTCTCGATGTGGCTCGCCGCGCAGTCGCTCCGCGACGCCGGCGTCCAGCTGGCGGGCGACCTGCAGCTTCACTCGGTGGTCGGTGAGGAGACCGGCGAGTACGACCTCGGCACGGTCGCCTGCGTGAAGGCGGGCTTCCGCGCGGACGGCGCGATCGTGACCGAGCCCACGAACCCGCCGCGGCCGCTGACGATCGCGCCCGTATCGGCCGGCTTCTGCTGGCTGAAGATCGTCGTCGAGGGCAAGGCGACCCACGCGGGCAACCGCCCGCTGGCCATCCGCCCGGGCGGTCCCGGCGACTCGATCGGGGTGAACGCGCTCGAGAAGGGCGTGAGGGTCGTGCAGGCTCTGCAGGAGCTCGAACGCCAGTGGGGGCTCACGAAGTCCCACCCCTGCTTCACACCGGGGTTCTTCAACATCATGCCGGGCATCTTCCGGGCCGACGCCGGGCCTTCCGTTCCCGGCGTACTTCCCCGACCGGGCCGAGCTGCACTGGATGATCTGGTACCCACCGCAGGAGGACGACGAGGACGTCATCGCGCGAGATCGAGCGTTTACGTGCTCGACGCGTGTCGCATCGACCCGTGGCTGTCCGAGCACCCCCCGCGCTTCGAGTGGCTGATGCGGTACCCGGGCATGACGACCGACTGGGAGCACCCGCTGCCGCAGACGATGGCGACGGCCTGGGAGCAGGTCACGGGAGAGCGCCAGCCGGCGCCGAGCCACGCGTACCCGGTCAACTTCGGGGCGGCGATGGAGGGCACCTGGCTGCAGCGGGAGGGAATCCCGTCGATCGTCTTTGGCCCCGGCGATCTGAGGGTCGCGCACTCGACGGACGAGTACGTCATGCTGGACGAGGTGTTCCTCGCCGCGAAGGGCCTCGCCGCGTGCGCGATCGAGTGGTGCGGCATCGCCTAGCACGACTGTCGAGGAGGACAGGGTGGGAAACTGGATCCAGACCGGCTCGTCGATCATCTTCCTGCCGTACACGCTCGAGGAGGCGCTCCGCGGGCTCGCGCGAGGCCGGCTTCGAGAACGTCGAGATCGGCGCCGTCAAGGGCTTCCTCGAGCACCTCGATCCGGACGATCCCGACGTCGAAGGCTGCCGCGCGGCTGCTCGCCGAGAACGGGCTCGCGTGCGTCTCGATGAGCGGCCACGCGCCGCTCCACACCAGGAGATCGGCAAGCAGCGGCTCACGAACGTGCTTCGCGCCGGCAAGGAGCTCGGGATCGAGGTCCTGAACACGTTCACCGGCGACGCGGAGACGCCCGGAGGAGATCGACGACGTTCAAGGCGAACGTCCGCGAGATCGCGGCCGAGGCGCGAGGCGGCCGGGATCCGGCTCTGCATCGAGACCGACTCGAACCTGCTGCCGACGGCCGAGATCGGCACGGAAGATCCTCGACGAGATCGGCCACGACTGGGTCCAGTTCAACTACGACCCGGGCAACGTCGTCTACTACACGGGCGCGGTGCCCGACCACGGACATCGAGTTCGCGCTGCCGCGCCTCGGGCACTTCCACCTGAAGGACCAGCGCGGCGGCAAGGGCGTCGCCGACTTCCCGCCGCTCGGCGAGGGCGACGTCGACATCCCGCATCTCCTCCGGCGACTCGCGGGAGACCGGCTTCTCGGGCCCGGTCAGCATGGAGATCGAGTTCACGAACTACGAGTGGCCCGCCTGGGAGGAGTGCGTCGAGGCCGCGCGACGCTCGAAGGCCTACTGGGATGGCCTCGGCATCTGAGCGCGCCGTCCGCCGGAGCTCGATGGGCCTGAGGGAGCGGCTCGACGCGGGGCCCGTCATCTGCGCCGAGGGCTACGTCTTCGAGCTCGAGCGCCGCGGCTACCTGCAGGCCGGGCGCGTTCGTGCCCGAGGTCGTGCTCGAGCATCCGGAGGTCGTGCTCCAGCTCCACCGCGACTTCGTCCACGCCGGCTCGGACGTCGTCGAGGCGCTCACCTACTACGCGCACCGCGAGAAGCTCCGCGTCATCGGCCGGGAGGACGAGCTCGAGCCGCTCAACCGGCAGGCGCTCGCGATCGCGAAGCAGGTCGCGCGCGAGACCGGGACGCTGCTCGCGGGCGACATCTCCAACACGAACGTCTTCGTCGAGGGCGACGCGGACTCCGACCGGCGCGGTGCGGGCGATGTTCGAGGAGCAGGTCGGCTGGGCCGTCGACGCGGGCGTCGACTTCGTCATCGCCGAGACGCATCTCGTGGGGCACACGAGGCGCTGATCGCGCTCGAGGTGATCAAGGCGGCCGGCCTGCCCGCGCGTCGTCACGCTCGCGCGTCCATCGGGAGTCCGCGACGTTCGAGGGCTGGCCGATCGCCGGAGGCGTGCAGGCGGCTCGAGGCAGGCGGGAGCCGACGTCGTCGGCCTCAACTGCATCCGGGGCCCCGCGCACGATGCTGCCGCTGCTGCGCGGAGATCCGCGCCGCCGTCTCGTGCCATGTCGCGGCGCTGCCCGTCCCGTACCGGACGACCGAGGAGGAGCCGACGTTCTCCGTCGCTCGACCGACCCCGCGTACCCGGGCGTACCCGGCGGACGCGCCTTCCCGACCGCGCTCGAGCCGTTCACCTGCAACCGCTACGAGGTCGCCGACTTCGCCCGCGAGGCGTACGGGCTCGGCGTCCGCTACCTCGGCGTCTGCTGCGGCGCCGGCCCGCACCACATCCGCGCGTGGCCGAGGCGCTCGGCCGCACCCCGCCGGCGAGCCGCTACTCCGCCGGACATGTCGAGGCACGCGTTCTTCGGCACCGAGGACAGGTGGCGGAGCCGAGTACCGCGAGACATCTCGCGAAGGCTGTGACTGTGAAGGTCGCCATCGTCGGTGCAGGCTTCGCAGGCGGGATCCACGCCCAGGCGTGGGCGGGCATCGCGGGCGGTCGACCTGCTCGTCGTCGACGCCGACGTGGATCGCGCGCGCGCGGCTCGCCGAGCGCTGGAACGGCGCGGCGCGCCTACGTCGCTCGAGGCGGCGCTCGCGCCGGGCGATCGACGTCGTCGACGTGTGCCTGCCGACCGCCCGCCACTCCGCAGCTGTCGATCGCGGCGGCGCGGGCGGGGAAGCACGTCCTCTGCGAGAAGCCGATGGCGACTACGACTCGCGGACTGCCGACCGGATGATCGACGCGGCGCGGAGGCGGGCGTGACGCTGATGGTCGGCCACGTCCTGCGGTTCTGGCCCGAGTACGTGCGCCTCCAGCGAGCTCGTCGACGAGCGGGGAGCTCGGCGCGCTCCGCGCGCTCGCCTGCCACCGGCTTCGTCACCGGCCCGGGCCCGTACGCGCCGTGGCTGCTCGATCCCGGGCAGGGGCTCGGGCTCGGGGAGGTCGCGGTCCACGACCTCGACATCGTGGCCGACCTGCTCGGACGACCCGGGCGATCGCGGCCCAGGGCGTCCGGGACGGAGCAGGCTGCGCGCATCTCCAGGCGCTGCTGCGGCTCGCGGGCGACGCCGTGGCGACCGTCGAGACCGGCTGGGGGACACCCGGAGGCGGAGCCGTTCGTCGCGGGCTACCGCGCCTTCTTCGAGCGCGGCGTCGTCGAGTACGACTCGCGACGGCGGCCGACGTTGCGGATCGTCACCGCGACTCGGGCATCGAGGAGGGCGACTCGCCGCAGGTGGAGACCGAGGGCGGCCCGTGGACCTTCGACGTCGACGCCCTACGTGCGTCGAGGTCGAGGAGTTCGCCGCGCTGTGTCGCCGAGCGGTCGGTCCGCCGAGTCGCGGCCGGCCCGAGGACGCGCGCCAGGCCGTCGAGCTCACGCTGGCCTGCGCTGGAGGCAGCGGCGACGGGCCGCGAGCTGCCGCTTCCCTGAGCTCTGCCGGCTCAGCCTGCGACACCGGGCAGGGTCAGCCGCGACGGCCGGGCACGGTCGTGGAGCACGGTCTGCGTGGCGACGACCGCCTTCTCGGGCCCCTCGCCGCCGACCGGGCCGCCGGTGTTGAGGTTGCGGTCCCAGTGGGGGAAGTCGGAGCTCGAGACGTCGAGCCGGAGCACGCTACCCGGCCGGGATCCGGACGCCGATCGGGCCGAGCGAGATCCGGTACTCGTCGACCCGCCCGGGCTCGATCGGCGACGGCGGCGAGAGCGAGCCGCGGAAGCGCGCCCGGACGATCCCCTGCTTGAGGTTGACGGACTCACCGTCCGGCGATCGACCCGGCACAGCTTGGCGGTGAAGTCGGTGTCCACCGCGATCGACGCCGCGTGGAGCGTCACGTGGACGTCCCCGACGAGGTCGAGGTCGGCCTCGAGCGGCGCGGAGGTGTAGACGAGCATGTCGCCCCAGCGCTCGGCACCGTGCTGCGAGCGCGGGCCCATCGGCGTCAGCGAGTCGTCGCAGCACGAGTGGCCGCCCGCGCTCGCCGACCGGCGCGAGCGGGTCGTAGACGAACACGTCGGCGGGCTCGTCTCCGGGCGGGTCGGGCGACAGCGTTCCGTCACCGTACCGCGAGTTCGCGCGGCCCCCGGAGTGCAGGTACCAGTCGACCGGCTCGGACTCCGGCGGGGGCCATCCGTCGAGGTCACGCCAGCCGTCACCCATCACGTAGACGGTCGCCGGCGCGTCGAACACACCGCGACGGCCGGCCCTTCACGACCTCGTCGAGGAAGCGCAGCTGCCAGTCGTTCACGGCGCGGTGCGGCCGCATCGTCGCCGGAGCCGAGCAGCGGGGTCCAGGGGCCGTGCTGCCACGGCCCGACGAGCAGCTTCTGGCGACCCGTCACGCCGCTGCCAGGCCGGCGAAGTTCGCGACCGAGCCGCGTGAGGAAGACGTCGTACCAGCCGCCGATGTGAAGCGCCGGGCACCTGGATCCGCGCGTAGTCCTCGTCGATCGCGGTCGCCCGCCAGTAGTCGTCGTAGGAGGCGTGCTCGAGCCAGTCGAAGTAGTAGGGCGGCGTCGGCGCGTGACAGCCCGGGAGGCTCGAGCAGCGGCAGGTGCGAGAACCAGGCGGCGCTCCCGAGCAGGCGCTCGAGGCGCGAGATCTCCGGCCCGTCACCGGCGCTGATCGCCGTGTAGGCGGCGAGCCCGGCCGCCCAGTTCGCGGCGAAGGCGAGATGTGAGCGCGCCGCCCTGGTACGTCCAGCCCTCGTAGTACTGGGACGCCGTCATGCCCGGGCAGATCGCGACGAGGCTCGGCGGGCGCTCCGTGGCCGCGAGCAGCTGCGTGGCTCCCGGATAGGAGAAGCCGTACATCGCGACGCGACCGTCGGCCCCCGGGAGCCGCGCCGCCCACTCGACGGTGTCGTAGCCGTCGCTGGCCTCGTTGACGAAGGGCTCGAAGACGCCTTCCGACCGGAACCGGCCGCGGCAGTCCTGCACGACGACCACGTAGCCCTGCCGAGCCCACCAGGACGGGTGGTAGTAGCCCGGACCCGGTCTGCGCCGTGAGCTTGTCGTAGGGATTCCGCGTCAGCAGCACCGGTTGCGGCCCGCTCTCGGCGGGCCGGTACACGTCGGCGCGCAGCGTCGCCCCGTCGCGCATCCGGGCGGACACGTCGCGCTCGACGGTGACGTCGGGCAGCCCCGGGAACGGCTCGGCGACCATGGCGGCGACGATACTCGACGGTCAGTGGGGAGAGCGCGACAACTCGCCAGCTCGCTCTTCTGGCGTCCTCGCCGCCAGGTCCGACATGCCTACACGTAGCCGACTCGTGCGTTCGAGTGGCTCGATGACGAGACCGGTGTGCTCTCGACCACCGGTCGCACGGCAACGATCGACCTGTCGAGGTCGCCTACTCTCGCGAGCAGACGACCTCGCCGTCAATGATCGTCGAGAGCGGCCGGAGATCCTGGTCGAGCACGGCCAGGTCGGCGCGGTGACCCGGTGCGAGCCGGCCGCGGTCCCCGAGCCCGAGCACCGCGGCAGGGACGAGGCTCGTCATCGTGGCGGTTTCGGCGAGCCCGCAGAATGGCGCGAATCGCTGCACGATCTCCGCTCCGCACCGGTCCCCGCCGAGCAGCTTCCCGTCCGGCTTCTGCTGTGGCGGCGGGACCATGTCGCTGACGAGCGCGATGCGGCGAGGCCCGGCGGCGCGGACGCTGAGCTGCTCTGTCACCGGATGCAGGTGGCGCCCGTCGCCGATCAGCCCGAGGGTGACCCGACCGTCGGCGAGCAGCGTCCCGATCGCGCCGGGTGTGCGTGCCGTCCAGCCGCTCATTGCGTTCCAGATGTGCGTTGCGAAGCGGGCGCCGGTGTCGATCGCCGCCTTCGTCGTGTAGTAGTTGGCGCCGGTGTGGCCGATCGAGGCGACCGCTCCCGCCTCGACGATTCGTTCGATCGCCTCGAATCCGCCCTCCACCTCCGGGGCGAGTGTCACCATCCGAGCCCGCCCGGTGGCGAGCCAGCCGGCCAGCTCCCCGGGATCGACCGGCCGGATGTGCTCGAGCGCCTGGGCACCCGCCCGCTCGGGGTTCAGGTACGGGCCCTCCACGTGGGCGCCGAGACAGGCCGCGTCGCCCGGCAGCTCTTCCAGGAACCGCTCGACGACGCCGCGGGCCGACGTCCCGACCGTGGCCAGGTAGCCGGTCACGCCCTGTTCGACCGCCCGCTCGAACGCGTAGATCTGCAGGTCGACGAAGCCGGGGAACACGAACGGTCCGTCGATCTCGTCGGAGCGCTCTACTCTCGTGATCACGCCGCCGTCGATCTGCAGCTCCCCGCCCGAGACGCCGTCGAGGGGATCGACCAGGACACCTCTGACCTCGCTCGACATCGCCGCATTCTGTCTCAGGCCCGTGCGCGCCCGCGTCACACACGATTGAGCCCGTGCCGATGGTGGACCCTGAAGGGCGCGGCTCGCGACCTATGCTTGGCTCGTGGTCGTCGTCAACCTCCTCGGGTGGCTCGCACTCGTCGTGCTCGGAGCCGCGGAGCGGATCGTCGGTCGCTACGGCAGCCGCGCCGGGCTCGCCGATCCTGCTACCGGTCGCCTCCTTCGCGCTCCTCACCGTCTTCGTGTTCGGCGAGGACGACTATCGCGACAACGGCACCAGCCGGTGGGACGCGTACTCCTCGCCGGGCGGAGCGATTCACGCGCTGTATGTGCTCTCCGTGGTGGGCTGCGGGCTTCTCGCGGGACTGCTGGCGTTCGACGGCCTGTCCGGAAGGCGGGTGCTCGCGCGGACGGCTGCGATCTCGCAATGGGCGCCCTGACCTCGGTCACGATGATCGGGTACAGCAGCCTGAACTGACATGGGCAGAGCGCCTGCGCGAACAGCGTGTCCGGTCGCCGTCGTCGCCTGCATCGCCCGGAACGGCTGCGTCGGCCGGCGGCGGGGACGGCGCGGGCAGCGCCCGCCTCAGGCCCTCTGTGGACCCGCGAGGGCGCGGCGATGAGCGATCCGGCAGATCTCGGCGTCGTCGAGGCATGCGCCCTGATCCGCCGGCGCCGCCTCTCGTCCGTCGAGCTCGTCGAGGCCTGCCTCGCGCGGATCCGCGAGCGGGACGGCGCCCACAGCCATGAGGGAGACCCGCGTTCGATCAACGCCTGGGTGCGCGTCTACGAGGATGACGCCCGCACGGCCGCCGGTCAGGCCGACGCGCTGCTACGCGCCGGGGATGCGCCGCCGCTGTGCGGGATCCCGGTCGGTCTCAAGGATCTGTACGCGGTGGCCGGCAAGCCGCTCACCGCGTCGAGCCGCCTGCTCGACGATCGCCCCGATCGTGACAGCGACGTGTGGGAGCGACTGCGAACCGCGGGAATGGTCCTGCTCGGCCATCTGCACACGCACGAGTTCGCGGCCGGCGGCACGACCGACCAGGTCGGCAACCCGTGGGCGCTCGATCGCTCGGCCGGAGGCTCGAGCGGCGGCTCTGGCCCGGCCCTCGTTGCCCGCATGGTGCCCGCCGCGGTCGGGACGGACACCGCCGGATCGCTTCGCATCCCGTCCGCGCTGTCCGGCGTCTCGGCGCTGAAGCCGACTCGCGGCATGACCTCTCTCGCCGGGGTCGCCCCTCTCGCCGTCAGCCTCGACCACGCAGGGCCGATGGCCCGGACGCTCGTCGACTGCGCCGCGCTGCTCGCGGCGATGGCGGGGCCCGATCGCGGGCGGCCGATGAGCGCCCTCGCGCGGCCGGCACCCGGCTCTCCGCCGCGACCGCGCGGCGGCCCCAGTCCCCTCGAGGGCCTGCGCCTCGCCCTGTCTCCCCGTGTCGGCACGGTCGACCTGGAGCCCGACGTCGCCGGGAGCTTCGAGGCTGCCCTCGGCGCCTGTCGCGACCTCGGCGCCGTGCTCGTCGAGCCGCCTGCTCCCGACGCCCCGCTCGATGTGCTGGAGGACTTCTTCGACGTGCTGTGCCCCGAGCTGCTCGCCTACCACCGGCGGTTCGACGGCCGGCGTGACCTCTACCGTCCCTCGATCCGCGAATGGGTCGAGCAGAGCGAGCGCCGGGGGACGTCCGCCGAGGCCTACGTGGCGGCGCAAACGCGCCGGCGGGAGGTCACCGCCCGCTGGGCGGAATGGCTCGCAGAGCACCGGATCGACGCCCTCGTCGAGCCGACCGTGCCGGTCACCGCTCCGTTGCGCGGCGACGGCTACGACCACGCGGGCACCGACTTCCCGCTGATCTCGCTCACGCACTACTGGGACTGGACGGGATTCCCGGCCGCGGCGCTCCCGTCCGGGATCGGCACGCGGACGGGACTCCCGTGCGGCGTGTCGCTGATCGGCCCGGCCGGTGGCGACTGGGAGCTGCTCCAGGCGGGGATCGACCTGCAGGCCGAGCTCGGCGTGCCCGTGCCGCCCGGTCTCGGTGCTTGACTCCCCGCCGAGCCCGATCGTCGAGTCGCTGCCAGGTGAGCCAGGACCAGCTGCCGATCGTTCTCGTCCACGGCGCGTGGCACGGAGCCTGGGCCCGGGACAAGGCGATCCCGGGGGACCTGCAGCGCGGTCGCCTCGCCACCCGTGCCGCCGAGGTGGTCGAGCTCGACGCGAGTCATCCGCCCTTCGACTCGCACCCGGGGCCGTGGCTTCGCCGCTCGCGGCCCGAGCCTGAACGGCGAACAGGCGTTCGTCCGATCGCCTCGATAGACTGACCCCGTGGCTGCCGACGAGATCCTCGTCACCGGCGCCCGCGAGCACAATCTCAAGGACATCACGGTCCGCCTGCCGCGGAACGCCCTGATCTGCATCACCGGGCTCTCCGGCTCGGGGAAGTCGTCGCTCGCGTTCGACACGATCTACGCGGAGGGCCAGCGGCGCTACGTGGAGTCGCTGTCGGCCTACGCGCGCCAGTTCCTCCAGATGATGGAGAAGCCCGACGTCGACTCGATCGACGGGTTGTCGCCGGCGATCTCCATCGACCAGAAGACGACGTCCCGCAACCCCCGCTCCACGGTCGGCACCGTCACCGAGATCTACGACTACCTGCGGCTGCTGTTCGCGCGGATCGGCCGCCCGCACTGCCCCGTCTGCTCGCGACCGATCGCGGGTCAGGCGATCGAGACGATCGTCGACCAGGTGATGACGCTGCCCGACGGAACGAAGCTCACGGTCAACGCTCCCGTCGTCCGCGACCGCAAGGGCGAGTTCCGCGACCTCCTCCAGAGCCTGCGCGACGAGGGGTTCACGCGCGTCAAGGTCGACGGCGAGCAGCGGCTGCTCGAGGAGGAGATCGAGCTCGACAAGAAGTACAAGCACACGATCGAGGTGGTCGTCGACCGGCTCGTGATGAAGCCCGACCTCCGTCACCGGCTCTTCGACTCGATCGAGACCGCCCTCGAGCTCGCCGACCGGCTCGTCACCGTCGACGTCGTCGGCGGAGAGCCGATGACGTTCTCGGAGCGGTTCGCCTGCCCGGAGCACGGGGTGGGGCTGCCCGAGCTCGAGCCGCGAGTCTTCTCGTTCAACTCCCCGCACGGCGCGTGCCAGCGTTGCACCGGGCTCGGGCACCAGCAGGAGATCGACCCCGACCTCCTGATCCCGGACCCGTCGCTGTCGGTCGACGACGGAGCGCTCGTGCCGTGGTCGGTCGGAGGGTCGTCGTTCTACGAGTCCGTGATCCAGGCGATCGCAGACCGGTACGAGATCGACGTCAACGCGCCGTGGTGCGAGCTCTCCGAGGAGCACCAGCGCCTCTTCCTGTACGGCACCGGCCGCGACAAGGTCTACGTGCAATATCGCAATCGGATGGGCCGGCGGCGCTCGTACATGCTGACGTTCGAGGGCATCGTCAAGAGCCTCGAGCGGCGGTACAAGGAGACCGACTCGCCGACCCAGCGCGAGCGAATCGAGGAGTACATGTCCGCCCGGCCGTGCTCGTCCTGCAACGGCGCCCGGCTCCGGCCCGAGGTGCTCGCGGTCACGGTCGGCGGCCTGAACATCCACGACCTGACCCGGAAGTCCGTGAAGGGAGCGATCGAGTTCCTCTCGGCCCTCGAGCTGACCGAGCGCGAGGAGCACATCGCGGTGCGCATCCTCAAGGAGCTCCGGGCCCGGCTGGCGTTCCTCGACAACGTCGGCGTCGGCTACCTCCAGCTCGACCGGGCCGCGGCGACCCTGTCCGGCGGCGAGGCGCAGCGCCTGCGGCTCGCGACCCAGATCGGGGCGCAGCTCGTCGGTGTCCTCTACATCCTCGACGAGCCGTCGATCGGCCTCCACCAGCGCGACAACGACCGCCTGATCGCGACGCTCGAGAACCTTCGCGACATCGGCAACACGGTGCTCGTCGTCGAGCACGACGAGCAGATGATGCGCGCCGCCGACCATCTCGTCGACATGGGCCCCGGGGCGGGGGAGCACGGCGGCCGAGTCGTCGCGCAGGGGCCCGCCGCGGAGGTGGAGCTCGTGCCGGAATCGGTCACCGGGCAGTTCCTCGCGGGCGCGCGCCAGATCTCCGTCCCGGAGCGGCGCGACGGGGACAGGGGCCGCTTCGCGGTTCGCGGCGCCCGCATGCACAACCTCCGGGGAATCGACGTCGACTTCCCGGTCGGCCGCTTCGTCTGCGTGACCGGGGTGTCGGGCTCCGGGAAGTCCACGCTCGTCAACGAGATCGTCTACAAGGCGCTCGCGAACCGCCTCAACCGGGTGCGGGTGAAGCCCGGCGACCACGATCGTCGTGGACGGGATCGAGGCGTTCGACAAGGTGATCGACATCGACCAGTCGCCGATCGGGCGCACGCCGCGCTCGAACCCGGCCACCTACACGAAGCTGTTCGACCACATCCGCGAGCTCTACGCCCAGACGCCGGACGCCAAGGTGCGCGGCTATCGCCCGGGACGCTTCTCGTTCAACGTCCAGGGCGGCCGCTGCGAGACCTGCAAGGGCGACGGGACGATCAAGATCGAGATGCACTTCCTCCCCGACGTCTACGTGCCGTGCGAGACGTGCCACGGGAAGCGCTACAACCGCGAGACGCTCGAGGTCCGCTTCAAGGGCAAGAACATCTCGGACGTGCTCGAGATGCCGATCGAGGAGGCGCTCGAGTTCTTCGCGAAGATCCCGAAGATCCGCCGCCGCCTCCAGACGCTCCACGACGTCGGGCTCGACTACGTCAAGCTCGGCCAGCCGGCGACGACGCTGTCGGGCGGCGAGGCGCAGCGGGTGAAGCTGTCCGCCGAGCTGTCGAAGGTCGCGACGGGGAGGACGCTCTACATCCTCGACGAGCCGACGACAGGCCTGCACTTCGCCGACATCGAGAAGCTCCTCGAGGTGCTCCAGCGCCTCGTCGACTCCGGCAACACGGTGCTGGTGATCGAGCACAACCTCGACGTGATCAAGCAGGCCGACTGGATCGTCGATCTCGGGCCCGAGGGCGGCGACGAGGGGGGCGACCTGATCGCGGTCGGAACCCCCGAGGAGGTGGCGCGGGTCGACGGCAGCTACACCGGCGGCTTCCTCCGAGCGCTGCTCGGGCGTACCGCCGTCGCCGCCTGACCATCCTCTCCGGGGTGAGCCCGAGTCTCGGCGACGTCCTGCCCGGAGACCGGGAGTCGCGCCGTGGCGACGCCGGGCCCGAACAGGCCGGGCGGCGCAGCCAGCCGCGCGAGATCGTGGAATCAATCGTCTGGAGCCTTTAGGCTGACGCGATGGGAGCCCCGGCATCGGCGCGTCGGCAGAAGGATCGGCGGGACGCAGCGCTGCAGCGGGAGTGGTGGTGGAACGTCGTCACCGTCCTGCGCTCGCCGCGGGCCGTCTTCGCCGCGATGAGGGACGACTCCGACGAGGCGGCCGGCGCCCGCCAGGAGCCCGCGCTGCTCCTGCTGCTCGTCTCCGGTGTCGCGGCTGTCCTCTCCTTCTCCGATGCGACGCGCACGCTCCTCGACGACCGCGACGCCGACGGGATCGTCGTGCTCGTCGTCATCTTCCTCGGCGGCGCCCTCTACGGGATCGCGGGCTACTGGCTCGGCGGGCTCGCGCTGCACATGGGCGTCCACGGGGCGAAGGGCGAGGGGAGCTACCGCCTCGACCGCCACCTGCTCGCCTTCGCGCTGACGCCGCTCGCGCTGTCGCTGCTCGTGGTCTGGCCGATCCGGCTGCTCGCCTTCCAGGGCGACAACTTCGAACGAGGGGGGAGTGACGACGGGGCGGCTGGCTGGGCGTTCACCGGGCTCGCGCTCGCGTTTCTCGCCTGGTCGCTCGCGCTGCTCTTCGTCGGCATCCGCGTCGTGCACGGCTTCACGGTGATCCGTTCGCTCGGCGCGCTGCTACTCTCGGCGATGGCGCTCGGCGCGCTCGGGCTGGTCGCGATCCTGCTCGGCGCCCAGCTCTGAGCGGCGGCGCCGATCAGAGCGGCGGCGTCGTGGCCTCGAACAGGCTGAGCTCCTCCTCGGGCATCGCGTACGTGTGCTCCGTCCCCGGGAAGCTGCCCGCCCTGACCTCGGACGCGTAACGTTCGAGCGCGTCGCGCGCGGCAACGCCGAGCTCCGCGTAGCGCTTCACGAACCGGGGTGGGCGGCCCTCGTAGAGGCCCAGCATGTCGTGGTAGACGAGGACCTGGCCGTCGCACGCCGCACCCGCTCCGATCCCGATCGTCGGCACGGCCAGCTCGTCGCTGATCCGCGCCGCCACCTCGGCCGGGACGCACTCGAGCACGACCGCGAAGCAGCCGGCCGCCTCCAGGGCCAGGGCGTCGCGGAGCAGCTCGCGGGCCTTCGTCGCCGTGCGGCCCTGCGCGCGGTAGCCGCCGAGCATCGTCGCGGACTGGGGTGTCAGCCCGATGTGCCCCATGACGGGGATTCCGGCGCCGACGACCGCCCGCACCCGCGGCAGCGTCGTCCCGGCCCCCTCCACCTTGACGGCGTCGACGCCCGCCTCCTTCACGAGCCTGACCGCGTTGCGGACGGCGTCCTCGTCGGAGACCTGGTAGGAGCCGAACGGCATGTCGGCGACGACGAGCGAGCGTCGGGCGCCGCGTGTGGTCGCGCGCGCCAGCATCACCATCTCGTCCATCGTCACCGGCACGGTGGAGTCGTTGCCGAGGACGACCATGCCGGCCGAGTCGCCGACGAGCACCATGTCGGCGCCCGCGGCGTCGGCGATCCGGCCGCCCGGGTAGTCGTACGCGGTCACCATCACGAGCCGCTCGCCGCGGCGGGCCATGTCGAGCAGCTCGGTCAGCGGCAGCTTGCCCGCGGTCGGGGTGGTCGGGCGCGTGCTCACGTGGGTGCTCCTTCCAGGACGACGTTGTCGATCAGGCGGGTGCCGCCCACCGTGATGGCGGCGACGAGGACGAGCCGCCCGTTCCAGCGGGCGAGGGCGCAGTAGTCGATCTCGACTCCGCGCTCGCGGAGGAGGGTCGTGCGTGCGACCACGTCCGGGTGGCCGATCCCGCTGCGGTGGGTGTCGGCGCCGGCGCCGAGTGCGCGAGGGAGGATGAGCGCCTTCCGGCGTTCCTCCGGCAACAGGTGGACGTTGCGCGAGGAGAGCGCGAGCCCGTCCGGGTCGCGGACCGTGGGAACGACCCGCAGCTCGAGCTCGAGGTCGAGATCGGCCACCATCCGCCCGAGCACGGCGACCTGCTGGGCGTCCTTCTGCCCGAAGTACGCGCGGTCGGGGCGGACGATGTTGAAGAGCTTCAGGCAGACCGTTGCGACACCGCGGAAATGCCCGGGCCTGCTCTCGCCCTCGAGCTCCCGGGAGAGCTCCTCGACATCGACGAAGGTCTGGAACCCGTCGGGGTACATCACCTCGGGCTGCGGGGTGAAGAGGAGGTCGACGCCGGCCTCTGCTGCCAGCGCGCCGTCACGGTCGGTGTTCCGCGGATAGCGGGCGAGATCCTCACCGCCGTCGAACTGGGTCGGGTTGACGAACACGCTCGCGACCACGACGTCGCACTCCTCGCGCGCCGCGGCGAGGAGCGCGAGATGCCCGTCGTGCAGCGCCCCCATCGTCGGGACGAGCCCGATCGAGCCGGTCCCCCGGCACGGCCGGAGCGCTTCACGCACTGCGGCGACGGTCTCGACCGTCCTCACCGCCCGATCGCCTCCCGCGTCGCAGCCGCGAGCGCACGGTAGAGGGGCTCGAGCCCGGGCCGGCGCTCGCGGATCGCCTCCAGGTGCGACTCGACGGTCACGTCGTCGCCCCGCACGAAGGGCCCGGTCGCTGCGAAGCCGTTGTCGATCGTCCGTCGCATCAGCGGCTCGAGGGCGGCAGGCGGCGCGCCCGCTGCCTCCATCAGCGTCGAGGCAGCCCCGTGCAGCGTCACGAGGAAGCTCGCCGCCATCGTCGCGGCCGCGTGGTAGGCGGGCCTGTCCTCGTCGGCGAGCTCGAACGCCTGCAGGCCGAGCGCGTCGGCGAGCCAGAGGGCCACGGCCCGCGCCTCGTCGGTCTCCGCGGTGATGGCGCCGAACGCGCCGTCGAACTGCCCGGGACCGAGATCGGGCAGGAAGGTCTGGAGGGGATGGAAGGCGAAGCGCCGCCGGTGCGGCTCGAGCATCTCGAGCCGGGCGGCGCCGCTCATGTGGCCGACCCACGGCCCGCGCGGCACGGCGCCGGCGACCTCGTTCGATCGCCTGGTCGGGAACGCAGAGCAGGACGAGGTCGCGCACCGTCGCAGGCAAGCTCGCGGCCGGTCACCCGGACGTCCGGAGGCCCGGCGCGCAAACGTGCGGCCGCGGCCTGGCCGAGCCTGCCGGCACCGACGATGCAGATCGATTCGAACACTTGCTCCAGTTCCTCGCGGGATACCGGGCTTCGTCCAGTGTAACGTCGGACGGGCCGGCCGTGTTCCGGCGGGCACCAGGGTTTCGCGTCGGTTCGGCTCTACGGGCGGCGGTGCTTCGTCGGCATCAGTGTGTCGCGTTTGTGCGGCCCTTTGGGCCGCGAATGCTTCGCGGCCGGCTTCGCCGTCCGCTGCGCGGCGCGCTTCGCGCGCCTTGCGGGTCGCGGTCGGCTTTGTGGAGTGGTGGGTGCGCGTTTGTGCGGCCCTTTGGGCCGCGAATGCTTCGCGGCCGGCTTCGCCGTCCGCTGCGCGGCGCGCTACGCGCGCCTTGCGGGTCGCGGCCGGCTGTGGTTTCGTCGGGTGTGGGTGCGCGTTGGTGCGGCCCTTCGGGCCGCGAATGCTTCGCGGGCGGCTTCGCCGTCCGCTGGGCGCGCGCGGCCTGCGCTTCGCGCGCCTTGCGGTTTGCTTTGCATCCGCCCGGGCGCCTATGCTGGGTCGGCGATGCCGATCTACGAGTACGTGTGCATGAGGTGCGAGAGCCATTTCGAGGAGCTCGTGTCGCTCGGCGCCGGCGATCCCGATTGCCCGGACTGCGACTCGGCCAACGTTCGGAAGCTGCTCTCGTCGTTCGCGGCTCACGGCACCGCCGAACAGCCCAGCTTCGGCGGACCTTCCGGCGGGGGCGGCTGTTGCGGCGGGGGCTGTGGCTGCGGCCACTGACGCACCGAGCCGTCAACAGGAGCTTGCGGCTCTCGCTGCGCTGGCGGCTGGCTGCGATCGCTGCCGCCTCGCGCAAGGGCGGACACAGGTCGTGTTCGGATCGGGTGATCCCGACGCGGAGCTGATGCTCGTCGGGGAGGCTCCGGGCTTTCACGAGGACAGGCAGGGACTGCCGTTCGTCGGCGCAGCCGGTGCGCTGCTCGACCGGCTGCTCGAGTCGATCGGGCTGACGCGCGAGGCCGTCTACGTCGCCAACGTCCTCAAGTGCCGCCCGCCCGGCAACCGCGATCCGCTCCCTGACGAGATCGAGCCGTGCGAGGGCTACCTGTTCCGGCAGATCGGGCTCGTGCAGCCGTCCGTCGTCGCCACCCTCGGCAACTTCGCGACCCGCCTGCTCTCGGGGAAGGAGCATGCGATCACGGGTATCCACGGGACGCCCGAGCAGCGCACCATCGGGGGCAGCCGCGTCACGCTGTACCCGCTCTACCACCCGGCGGCGGCCCTCTACACGCCGGCGATGCTCCGGACGCTCGAGGAGGACTTCGCCCGCCTCCCGGATCTCCTCGCCGCGACCGGCCGCGTCCCCGCGCGGTCGGGGCACGAGGGCGGCGCACTCGTCGTCTCGTTTCCCGCCCGCCCCGCCCCGCCCGGGGAGGCGGGCGAGCCGGCCGTCGGGGCGGGGCAGCTCGAGCTGTTCTGAGCCGCCGGCTGCCGGACGCGGGGCCCTGCTCGTCTACCCTGTTCGCCATGATCCAGCTCGAGTCGTCCTCCGCCGAGGAGACCGGGCGCGTCGCGACAGCTCTCGCGCGGAGGCTCGAGCCCGGTGATCTCGTTCTGTTGCGGGGGGAGCTCGGCACCGGCAAGACGACGTTCGTCCGCGCCGCTTGCCGGGCGCTCGGGGTCGAGGGGCGCGTGACGAGCCCCACGTTCACGATCGGCCACCGCTACAGCGGGTCGGTGCCGGTGTCCCACCTCGACCTGTACCGGTTCGAGCGCGTGTCGGACGCCGAGTGGGGCGATCTCGAGCCGTACTTCGACGGCGCGGTGGTCTTCGTCGAATGGCCCGAGGCCGGGGAGGGCTGCCTCCCGCTTGCCCGCGTCGATGTCCGGCTCGAGCACCGCGGGGGAGATCGCCGGCTGCTCACGATCGACGCCCCGGGCCCCGTCGAGGCCGCCCTTCGCAGCGATGCTCCTGCTCGCGTTTGACACCGCGACCGAGGTCGCGACGGTCGCGCTCGTGGCAGGCGAGCACGTGCTCGGAGAGCGGGTCACGTCCGCGGCGCGGCTGCTCGAGACCGTCGAGGATCTCGCCTCGCAGGCCGGCATCGATCCGCGCGGGCTCGAGGGGATCGCCGTCGGCGTCGGCCCGGGACGGTACACGAGCCTTCGGATGGGCCTCGTGACCGCCCGGACGCTCTCGTTCGCGCTCGGGGCGCCCGTCGCGGGGGTCTCGACGCTCGAGGCGCTCGCCGCCGGCGCGCCCGGGGCGATACCGCTGATCGACGCCAGGCGGCGTGAGGTGTTCACGCTGGCGGGCGGCCGGCCGGTGTGCGTCGTTCCGACCAGCCTGCCGACCCCGGCCGGCGGCCTCTGCGTCGGAGACGGCGCGGTCCGCTACCGCCGTCTCCTCGAGGAGGCAGGTGCGACGGTGCCTCCGGACGACGACCCGCGGCATCTGCCGCGGGCCCGCTTCCACGCGCGGCTTGCCACCTCGTTCGGCGAGGCGGAGCTCGTCGAGCCCGTCTACCTGCGCGCGCCCGACGCCGACGAGGCTCGTGCGAGGGCAGGTGGCCGGCCGTGACGATCGAGCTCCGGCCGCTCGTGCCCGTCGACCTGGCCGAGATCGAGCGGATCGAGCGGCAGTCGATGCCGACGCCCTGGTCACGCTCGATGTTCGCAGGCGAGCTCGCGAAGCCGTCGTCTCATTGCCGCGGCGCGTTCCACACCGGAACCGACCGGCTCGTCGGCTATGTGATCGTCTCCCGGTACGTCGACGCGTGGCACATCATGAACGTCGCGGTCGACATCCCCTACCGGCGCCGGGGAATCGCGCGCCGCCTCCTCGAGGACCTCTTCGCGACCACCGCCGCCGACGGCCTGCGGGGCTACACGCTCGAGGTGCGCGTCTCGAACCGCCAGGCGATCCGGCTCTACGAGGTGCTCGGGTTCAGGACGAGCGGGGTCCGGCGCGGCTACTACACGGACAACCGGGAGGACGCCTACGTGATGTGGAAGGGGCCGGCGGCGCACGAGAACGGCGAGGGGGAGTCGCCGTGATCCTCGGGCTCGAGACCTCGTGCGACGAGACGGCGGCCGCGTGCGTGACGTCGGAGGGCAGGGTGCTGTCGAGCGTCGTCGCCTCTCAGGCCGAGCTGCACGCGCGCTACGGCGGGGTCGTGCCGGAGGTCGCCTCCCGCCGCCATCTCGAGCTCGCCGTCCCCGTCGTCCACGACGCGCTCGAGCGCGCGGGCGCGACACTCGCAGACGCCGACAGCGTGGCGGTGACCCGCGGGCCGGGGCTGATCGGCGCGCTGCTCGTCGGGCTGTCGGCGGCGAAGGCCCTTGCCTGGGCCCACCGTCTGCCGCTGACACCGGTCGACCACCTCCACGGGCACGTCGCCTCGCTGTTCCTGCGGCCGCCCGACGGAGACGCATCTTCCGGGGCGGGGAGCCTGCCGCTCGAGCCGCCCTTCGTCTGCCTGCTCGCGAGCGGCGGCCACACGATGCTGCTCGAGGTCCGCGACCGTGCCGGCTTCCGCGTGCTGGGCTCGACGCTCGACGACGCGGCGGGTGAGGCATTCGACAAGGGCGCGCGCCTGCTCGGGCTCGGCTACCCGGGCGGCGCGGCGCTCGACCGGGCGGCCGGGGGTGGAGACGCTACCGCCTACCGGTTCCCGGTCGCCCGCGTCCCCGGCCACGAGTTCTCCTTCTCCGGGGTCAAGACGGCGTTGCTGTACGCCGTTCGCGAGCTCGGGCCGGACGAGCTCGAGCGGGCGCGGGCCGATCTGGCGGCGAGCTACCAGCACGCGATCGTGCGGGCGCTCGTCGAGAAGACGGCCCGTGCGCTGCAGGCAACCGGGCTCGAGCGGCTCGGAGTCGTCGGCGGGGTCGCCGCGAACTCGGAGCTGCGCGCCCGCCTCGCCGAGCTGGGAGCGGTCCCGGCGCCCCTGTCGCTCTGCACCGACAACGCGGCCATGATCGCGTCCGCCGCCCGGTATGCCCCGTCCGTACGGTTTCCAGGCTATCTTGCACTCGATGCGTACGCCACGGCCTAGGTGGGCGGTCGCCACGGTGCTCGTAGCCGCGGCGACGCTGACGCTCGCGGCCGTGGCGCTCGGCGGCGGAGCGGGCGAGGCGGAGAGCTGGCGCTCGGCATTCGAGCGGCGCGGGCAGTTCGATCTCCGGGGACGCGTGATCGTCGTCCTGGCATCGCCGTCGCTCGCCGACCGGGTCGCGGCCGGCGAAGGGCTCCCGTCGGCGAAGGTGCAACGTCAGCTGGCCCGCGAGACGGACGTGCTGCAGCGGCGCCTCGTCGCCGCGCTTCGCCGGCAAGGCGTGGCCATCCGCCGCGACCGTGTGTACACGCTCGTCCTGAACGGCTTCTCGACGGTGGTCGACGCCCGGGCGCTCGCCGCGCTCGAACGGACGCCCGGCGTCGCGGGTGTGTACCCGGTGCGTGCGGTCTATCCCGCCGCGTTGACGGCAAGGGCCGCCGCGTTCCGGGCGACGTCACCCCCGCTCGCCCTTCCGGGGAGCACCGGGGCGGGCGTCACGGTCGCGCTGCTCGACTCCGGCGTCGACCGGCAGCATCCCTCCCTGACCGGCAGGGTGCTCTTCGGGGTCGATCTTCTCGGACGGGATGCGAGTGCCGAGCCGGGGAAGCGGCCAGGGTCCGGCGAGCTCGAGACGCACGGAACGCGAATGGCCGCTCTCGTCGTCGGGCGCAGCGGTCAGGGAACGGCACCGGACGCGCGGATCCTCCCGATCCGGATCCTGGGCTGGCGGCGCACCGTCGACGGCTCGTACGAGGAGGCCGGCACGGGCGATGCCCTGCTCGCCGGTCTCGAGCGGGCCGTCGACCCGGACGGCGACGGGGACGTCGAGGACGCGGTTCGCATCGCCCTCGCGCCGATCGTCGAGCCGTACGCCTCGTTCCCCGACAGCCCGGAGAGCCGCGCGGTCGAGGGCGCGGCGCGCCTCGGCACCCTCGTCGTCGCTGCCGTCGGCAACGACGGCCCCGGCGGCGAAGGCGGAGCAGGCACGGTCGGGGCGCCCGCCTCGGCCGACGCGGCCCTGGCGGTGGGGGCAGCAGATCTCCGTCCCGCGGTCGAGCGCGTGCGGATCACGGTCGCGTCCGCCGGCGCAACGCTCTTCTCGGGTGCCGTGAGGCTGCTCGGCGGCCTGGCACCCGACGGGTCGCTCCAGGTACCCGTCGTGGCTCTCCGCGGTCCGACCCTCTCCGACCCAGGGCGGCCCGCGGCCGTCCTGGCGCCCGGGCTGGCCCGGGGCGACCTCCTCGACGTCGAAGGGAGGAGCCTCGTCGCCGGAAAGGCTCTGGTCGTTCCCGCAGACGGGCGCCCGCTGCGGTCGCGGGTCGCGAACGCCGCGCGTGCCGGCGCCCGCGCGGTCGTCGTCTACGGCACGACGCTGCCGGGCGGGTCGCTCGGCCTCGAGGAGCGCGCCGCGATCACGACGGTCGCGCTCCCTGCCCGTGCGGGCGCGAGCATCGAGCGGGCGCTCGCGGGCGAGGGGGCGGTCCGGATCACGATCGAGCCGACCGCGCCCCCGGAGCGCAACGCGGGTGCCGAGCAGGTGGCCCCGTTCTCCTCGGGAGGGGTCTCGTCGGGCGGCCGGCCGAAGCCCGACGTCGTTGCTCCCGGCGTCGCACTGCTCACCGCCGACCCGCGAGGGGCCGCGGACGGGGCCCCTCGCTACGCGATCGTGAGCGGCACGAGCGTGGCGGCGGCGGTCGCTGCGGGCGCGGCCGCGCTCGTCGCATCCCAGCGACCGGAGCTCGACGCGGCGGCGCTGCGCGCCGTCCTGGTCGGTGGCGCGCGACAGCTCACGGGCCTGCCGACCCAGCCGATCACGCGCGCGGGCGCCGGCATGCTCGATCCGGTCGCGGCCGATGCCGCGGAAGTGGTGGCGGAGCCTGCCACGCTGGCCGCCGGGCGCTGGACGACGGCCGGATGGTCGGCGGTCGTGCCCGTTCGCGTCCGCAACGTCTCGATCAGGAGCCTGCGGGTGAGTCTCGGCCTCGTGGTCGACGGGGACGAGGCGACGCTGACCCTCACCGCCCGTCCCGCCGCCCTCGACCTCGCACCGGGCGAGGAGGCGACGATCCAGCTGCTCGTGCAGTCACGGGATCGCGCGCTCGTGCGGTCGACGCTCTCGGGCGTCGTCGTTCTCTCGCCCGAGGGCGGGCCTCCCGCCCGGGTCCCGTGGGCCGCGGTCGTCGCTCCGGCCGCGGGAGCGCTCGTCGGGGACGCGGCGCTGACGAGCGCGAGCATCGTTCCCTCCCGCAAGGGCACGCCGCCCGCGTCGATCCTGACCTTCCGCGCCGGCGGCGTCACGGTGACGTCCGGCGGCACCGTGGTCGAGCCCGTCGGACGGCTCGACGTCGAGATCTGGCGCGACGGCGTGCGGCTCGGCGCCGTCGCCCGGCTGCGAGACCTCCTTCCCGGTCGTTACGCGGTCGCGATCACGGGCCGTGGGCCCGACGGGCGGCGCCTGTCCCCCGGGCGGTACCAGCTGGTGCTGCGGGCGGAGGGAGCCGCACCCTCGGAGGGCGGGGCCGGTCGCTCTGCCGTCGCGGTGTCGTTCGAGATCGAGCGCCGCGGCCGATGACACCTGCCGTCCGCCTCTACCACGCGGCGGGCTGTCACCTCTGCGAAACCGCTCGCAGCGTCCTCGACCGAGTACGGGCGGAGATCCCCTTCGAGCTCGAGGCAGTCGACATCACCGGGAATCCCGACCTCGAGCGCGGATACCGCGAGCGGATCCCGGTGGTCGAGATCGGCGGCGAGGAGGCCTTCACGTACTTCGTGCACCCCGACACGCTGCGCCGGCGACTGCGCGGGTAGCACCGATCGGTTCCCCCCCGGGTCGCGGCCTGGGAATCGCTATCCTCTGACGCCGATGACCTCCGGACCAGATCTCGAGACGGACAGGACGACGGACGACCGGCTGACGGTCGGCGTCGCCTCGCGCCTGAGCCGGTACCTCCAGGTGCTCACCCAGGCGAAGAAGATGGGCAAGGAGCGGATCTCCTCGCAGGAGATGAGCGAGTACACGAACATCAACGCGACGCAGATCCGTCGCGACCTCTCCGGCTTCGGCCGGTTCGGCAAGCGGGGCGTCGGGTACTCGATCGACCTGCTCCTCGCCGAGATCCGGAAGATCCTGCGCACGCAGGGCCAGCACAACATCGCGCTCGTCGGCGCCGGCCGGCTCGGCTCGGCGATCGCGAGCGCGACGGTGTTCGCCGATCACGGGTTCAACATCGCCGCGGTCTTCGACACCGATCACGCAAAGGTCGGAACGCCGATCGGGCAGACCGTGGTCTCCGACTACGGCTCGATGGCCGCCCTCGTCCGCGAGCGCAACATCATCGTCGGCGTGCTCGCCGTCCCCGCCGAATCGGCCCAGCGTGCGACGGACGATCTCGTGGCGGCCGGGGTGAAGATCGTCTTCAACTACTCCGAGGCCCTGCTCAACGTGCCGGCCGACGTCACGGTGCACACGACGAATCCGGCCGCCGAGCTTCTCTACGCGCTGTACTTCTACCTCACCTGAGGCGCCGGCCCGGCGCTCCACGCGGCGCCTGCCGCACTAGGGAGCGACCACGACCTCGACGTCGCCGGCGGGGCGCCCGGCCAGGAGCCTCGCGACCTCCTCGGGGCCCGCCCCGACGATCGTGATCGTCACGCCTTCGGCGCGCACCGTGAGCCCGGCGTCCTCGAGGATCTTCACGACCTCCTCGACCGGGCCGACGACGAGGACTGGCTGCGTCGCCGACGCGCTCTCGGTGGCGGCCGAGGGGCTCTCGACGGCGCCGCCTTCGGCCTCCTCGGACGCCGAGTCCTGGGCAGCCTCTCCCGCCGAGGCCTCGGCCTGGGCCTCGAGCACTGTCTCCGCGGCCGCCCGCTCGCTTGCCGCATCGTCCCCGTTCCCGCCGACGGTCAGGGAGACCGTCGCCGCGACGATCGCGACCGCGGCGACGGGCAGCACCACGAGCGCGAGCCGCCGGGGCGATTCCAGCCAGCGTCGCGTCCTCGGCTCCCGGTCCTGCGCGGGCAGCGAGCCGAGCACGGCCCGAAGCACGGTCGGCGGAAGCTCGAACCGCGGGGACGCCCGCAGCACGGCCCGACCGGCCTCGAGCTCCCGAAGGCCCGTCCGGCAGACGGCGCATCCCTCGAGGTGAGCCTCGGCGTCGGCGAGCTCGCGGCCGCCGAGCTCCTTCTCGCAGACCTCGAGCAGCTCGATCTCGCTCAGGTGCATCCCCGCCATCAGTCCTTCGACTCCTCGCTGTCGCGCATCGTTCCAAGCAGGCGGGCGAGCTCCGTCCTGCCGCGGAAGATCCGCGACTTCACGGTGCCCTCGGGCACGGCGAGAACGGCCGCGATCTCGGCGTACGAGCGGCCCAGGACGTCGTACAGGATCACCGCCGCGCGGTAGGTCTCGTCGAGCCCCTCGAGCGCGCGCTGCAGGTCGCCCGAGAGCTCCCGCTCGAGGATCGCGTTCCGCGGGTCCGCCGGTTCCTGCACGTCGTCGAGCGGAACGCCGCCGCCGCGCGCGCTGCGGGCGCGCTGGTCGTGGATCGCGTTCAGGCAGATTCGGTAGAGCCACGTCGAGAAGCTCGCGTCCGCCCGGAAGCGGGGGAGGGCCTTCCAGGCGCGGATGAGCGTCTCCTGCACCGCGTCCTCGGCATCGGCCTGCGAGCCGAGCTGACGCACGGCCAGCGTGAAGAGGCGATGCTGCTCCCCCTCGACGAGCGTCGCGAATGCGCGCTCGTCGCCTTGCTGGGCGCGCCGGACGAGCTTTCCGTCAGGATCCACGTGGATGAAGATTCTCCTCTGGCACGGGTATCTCCTCGCTGGTACGGGCTCCAATGTGTACACGCGCTCGCTGGCGCGTGCCTGGGGGCGTCTCGGACACGAGGTCGTCGTCTTCTGCCAGGACCCGCATCCTGACCGGTACGACCTCGCGGGCGCCAGCGTCGTACGGCCGCCGATCGGCCCGATCCTGCCCGTCTACGTGGTCGACGGCTACGAGGACCTGGAGGCGCGCCGCATCCAGGACCTCGACCGGGAGACGCTCGACCGGGTCGTCGAGGCGAACGCGGCCTCCGTGCGTGCGCGGCTGCCCGCAGACCTGGTCGTCACGAACCACCTGCTGCTCGGCGGCCCTGTCGGAGCAGCGGTCGGCGTTCCCTACATCGTCAAGGCGCACGGCTCGGAGCTCGAGTTCACGATGCGCGGGCACCCCGAGCTGTGCGACTGGGCGGCCCGCACGCTCGAGCCGTCGTCGGCGATCCTCGCGGGCACGGAGCACGTCCGCCGCGTGATCGCGGACGTGCTCGGGCCGGGGCCGTGGATGGACAAGGTGCACGCCGTGCCTCCGGGTGTCGACGTCGAGGAGTTCCGCCCGTGCCCGAAGACGGAGGCGCTGGCCGGCCTGCTCGAGGAATGCCGGCGCGACCTCCCGAACCCGCCGGAGGCCCACGACCATCGCCTGCCGGACCCCGGGAACGCCGGGCGCCTGGCCGCGTTCCTCGCTGGGGACGAGCCGACCGTCGTCTTCGTCGGGCGGGTCAGCCGCGAGAAGGGCGCGCACGTGCTCGTCGAGGCGCTCGAGCGGACGGGGCTCCGTTGCGTGATGGTGGGTTGGGGGGACATCAGGGAGGAGCTCGAGGCGCGTGTCGATCCCGGCCGCATCGTCTTCACGGGCCCGATGGAGCATCGCCATCTCGTCCACCTGTTCGCGCTCGGCGACGTCGCCGTCACGCCCTCGACGTTTCCCGAGGCGTTCGGCATGGTCGCGGCGGAGGCCGCGGCGTGCGGGACGCCGCCGCTCGTCGCTCGCCACTCGGGGCTCGCAGAGGTCGCCGACGGCCTCGAGCGGGAGTATCCCGAGCCGCTCCGCGAGCTCGCGAGCTTCGAGAACGGCTCGGTGGACGAGCTCGCCGAGAAGCTCGAGGCGATCTGCCGGCTGCCGCTGGCCGACCACGCGGCGCTGCGTGCCGCCGCCCGCCGTGCCGCGGTCACCCGCTGGAGCTGGGAAAGGATCGCCGCTCTGATACTTTCGGCCGGATGGGAGACGAGCAGCGCCTGAGCGCGGACGAGCAGATCACCCTCGCCCGGCAGCAGTTCGAGGACGGCAAGGACTTCACGCTCGCTGTCGAGGAGGAGTTCGCGCTGCTCGACCCGGACGCGCTCGGGCTCGTGAGCCGCTTCGAGGACCTCATGGCGGTCGTGCCGGGAACTCCCCTCGAGGGCAACACCGCGGGCGAGCTGATCTCGTCCGAGATCGAGATCAAGACCGGCCGCTGCGAGACGTTCGACGAGGCCCAGCGCGTCCTCGCCGAACGGCGCTCGCAGCTGATCGATCTGACCGACTCGCTCGGGATCACGCTCGGCGCCACGGGCACGCACCCGTGGAGCCACTGGAAGGAGCAGCGGCTCATCGACACGCCCCACTACCGGCGCAACGACGAGCTGCTCCGCTACGTGGTCTGGCGCAACAACACCTTCGGGCTGCACGTGCACGTCGGGATCCGTGGCGCGGACCGCGCGGTCGCCGTCTGCGACGCGCTGCGCACCTACCTGCCCGACCTGCTCGCGCTCTCCGCCAGCTCGCCGTTCGTCGAGGAGGTGTTCACGCATCTCCATTCGGCCCGGACGCAGACGTTCACGCGCATGTTCCCGCGCTGCGGCATCCCTGACGCGTTCGAGACGTGGTCGGCCTACGAGGGCTTTTTGCGCTTCCTCTACGGGACGAGCTCGGTCACCGAGCACACGCAGCTGTGGTGGAGCGTCCGCCTCCACCTCCAGTACCCGACCGTCGAGATCCGGATCTGCGACGCGCAGCCCGAGCTCGCGGAGGCCCGCTCGCTGGCGGCGCTCTGCTACGCGCTGGCGGCGCGGCTCGCGATCGCCTACGACGAGGGGGAGCCGCTCGACGTCCAGCCCGGCCGGATGATCGAGGAGAACCTCTGGCGTGCGATCCGGCACGGCCTCTCCGGCGAGCTGATCGCGCTCGGCAGCGACCGCGTGCGGCCCGCTCGCGAGGCACTCGAGGAGCTCGTCGACTGGGTGCGCCCCGCGGCGCAGGAGCTCGACTGCGCCCACTATCTGGCCGTCCCGGAGGCGAATGCCGCCGAGCGGCAGATCTCCCGGCACGCCGAGGGGGCCGGCCTGCGCGAGATCTACGCGGAGCAGGTGGAGCGAACACGCGATCTGACGCTCGAGGAGGCACGTGGATAGCGACGAGGAGCGGCGGCTCGCCGAGCAGCTCGCCGAGGAGCTTCGCCGGCTCCGCGTCGAGGACGTCATCGTGCAGGCGCTGGTCAGCGTCTCGCAGATCGGGTACCGGCGGCTCGGGCTCACTCCGGAGACGAAGGACGAGCGCGATCTCGAGCAGGTCCGCTTCGCGATTGCGACCATGCAGGCGCTCACGCCCGTCTTCGAGACGATGCTCTCGGCCGAGCTCGTCCGCGATTTCGCGAGCTCGGTCGCGAACCTGCAGCTCGCCTATGCGAGGGCCGCGGTCGAGGGCGATGGCGAAAGCTGACGTCGGGATCTTCGGCGGCTCCGGCTTCTACCGCTTCCTCGAGGAGGTCGAGGAGGTCGACGTCGAGACCCCGTACGGCCGGCCCTCCGCGCCGGCGACGATCGGGACGATCGGCGGTGTGCGCGTCGCGTTCATCCCGCGACACGGCGTTCGCCACGAGCTCCCGGCGCATCGGGTGCCCTACCGCGCGAACGTCTGGGCGATGAAGGAGCTCGGAGCCCGGCGCCTGATCGGGCCGTGCGCGTGCGGCGCGCTGCAGCCGGAGCTCGTGCTCGGCGAGTTCGTCGTCTGCGACCAGTTCGTCGATCGCACGCGCGGCCGCGCCGACACCTTCTACGACGGGCCCGAGGTGGTGCACGTCAGCGCCGCCGACCCGTACTGCCCCGAGCTGCGCTCGCTGCTCGTCGCGTCCGCCCGCGAGCTCGGCATCCCGGCGCGGGACGGCGGCACCGTGGTCGTCGTGCAGGGCCCGCGGTTCTCCACGCGAGCCGAGTCGGCGTGGTTCTCGAGCATGGGCTGGGACGTCGTGAACATGACCGCCTACCCGGAGGGCTGGCTCGCCCGGGAGCTCGAGCTGTGCTACGCGAACGTCTCGATGGTGACCGACTACGACGTCGGCGTTCCCGGCCATCAGCCGGCGTCGGCCGACCGTGTCGTCGAGGTCTTCGACGCGAACCTCGAGCGCCTGCGCGAGCTGCTCCTTGCCGTGGTGCCACGGATCGGGCCGCAGCCCGTCGGCGACCCGTGCCGGACGGCGCTCGCGGGTGCTCGGCTCTGACGCCACACAGGGCCGCCGTCACGGGTTTGTGATAGCTTCTGCCCCCGTCCCGCACCGGCTTGCGATGCGGGATCGCGGCCTCCCGCCGAGGTCGTGGCAGCCGACTTCGTGACCCCGAGCAAGGCAGGACGATGTTCTTTCAGGATCATGCTGTTCTCTTCGCGCTGATCTGCTCCGCCGTCGGAGTCGGGTTCGGCCTCTACCTGACGCTCTGGCTCCTTCGCCGCCCGGCCGGGAACGAGCGCATGCGGGAGATCTCGCGCGCCGTGCAGGAGGGCGCCGCCGCCTATCTGAAACGCCAGTACACGACGATCGCCGTCGTCGCGATCGCGCCGTTCCTCTTCCTCGGGCTGTACGACAAGCTCGGCTGGGGCGCCGCCTTCGGCTTCCTGGTCGGAGCGCTGCTCTCGGCCGCCGCCGGCTTCATCGGCATGAACGTGGCCGTGCGCTCGAACTCCCGCACGGCCGAGGCCGCGCGCGAGGGGCTCGGGCCCGCCCTCAACGTGGCCTTCAAGGCCGGTTCCGTGACCGGGCTGCTCGTCGTCGGTCTCGGACTCCTCGGCGTCGCCGGCTACTACATGCTCCTCACGGAGGTGCTCGGGAACTCCGCCGAGTCGGCGATCGACGACCTCATCGGGCTCGCGTTCGGCGGCTCGCTGATCTCGGTCTTCGCACGGCTCGGAGGCGGCATCTTCACGAAGGCCGCAGACATCGGCGCGGACCTGGTCGGCAAGATCGAGGCCGGCATCCCCGAGGACGATCCCCGCAACCCGGCGGTGATCGCCGACAACGTCGGGGACAACGTGGGCGACTGCGCCGGCATGGCCGCCGACCTGTTCGAGACCTACGCCGTGACCGCGGTCGCCGTGATGCTGCTAGGCACGCAGTTCCCGGCCGAGGAGCTGTGGCTGTACCCGCTCGCGCTCGGCGGCATGTCGATCCTCGCGTCGGTCATCGGCACGTTCTTCGCGCGCCTCGGGCGCGGCGAGAACGCCGTCATCAACGCGCTCTACAAGGCCGTCCTCGTCGCCACCGTGCTCTCCGCGCTCGGCTTCATCCCCGTGACGCTCGCGTTCGACGGCGGCGCGTTCACGTTCTGGAACCTGTACGGCTCGGCGCTCATCGGCCTCCTGATCACGTTCCTGCTCGTCGCGATCACCGAGTACTACACGGGCACCCGCTGGCACCCCGTCAAGCAGATCGCGCGCGCATCGCAGACCGGGCACGCCACGAACATCATCTCGGGGCTCGCGATCGGCATGCAGGCGACCGCGTTCCCCGTCATCGTCATCGCCACCGGGGTCGTGGGCTCCTACTACGCTGCCGGCGAGAACCTCTTCGGGATCGGCGTCGCCGTCATGGCGCAGCTGTCGATGACCGGGCTCATCGTCGCCCTCGACGCCTACGGGCCCGTCACCGACAACGCCGGCGGGATCGCCGAGATGGCCGATCTCCCGGAGGAGGTGCGCGGGGTCACCGACCCGCTCGACGCCGTCGGCAACACGACGAAGGCCGTCACGAAGGGCTACGCGATCGGCTCCGCCGGGCTCGCCGCCCTCGTCCTCTTCGACGAGTACATCAGAGGCCTGGACGCGGACGGGCTGCCCACCGTGTTCGCGCTCTCCGACCCGTGGGTCATCGCCGGGCTGTTCATCGGCGGCCTGATGCCGTTCCTCTTCGCCTCACTCGCCATGCAGGCGGTCGGCGTCGTCGGCGGCCAGGTGGTCGAGGAGGTGCGCCGCCAGTTCCGGGAGATGCCCGGGATCATGGAGGGCACCCAGCGGCCCGACTACAGCCGCTCCGTCAGCATCGTCACGGGCTCGGCCATCCGGTATATGCTGGCGCCGGCGCTGATTCCGGTGCTGTTTCCCATCATCGTCGGCATCATCAACGAGCGCGCGCTCGGCGGCCTGCTCGTCGGCACGATCGTGACGGGGCTGTTCCTCGCGATCGCGATGACCTCGGGCGGTGGCGCCTGGGACAACGCGAAGAAATCGATCGAGGACGGCCTCTACGGCGGCAAGGGCTCGGATGCCCACGCTGCGTCGGTCACCGGCGACACGGTGGGCGATCCGTACAAGGACACGGCCGGCCCCGCGATCAACCCGATGATCAAGATCGCGAACATCGTCGCGATCCTGATCATCCCCATCGTCGTCTCGATTCACACCTAGAGAGGAGCCTGACAGCTGATGAACGCAAAGCGCGGAGACTGGATCGTCATGACGGGGAAGAACCGGCGGGCCTCGGCGAAGGAGCGGGTGGGGCAGGTGGAGCGTGTCCTCTCCGCGGATCCTGCCCGCTACGAGATCCGCTGGCGCGACGGGCGCGTAACGGTGCTCGCCCCGGTCCCCGGCGCGATCCGCGTCGTCCCGGCGAAGAAGCCGGCCGCGACGAAGACCTCCCCGGCCAAGAAGCCCGCCGCGACGAAAGCTGCGCCGGCCAAAAAGGCCGCGCCGGCGAAGGCTTCCCCGGCCAAGAAGCCCGCCGCGGCTGCGAAGGCGCCCGCGAAGAGCGCCGCCGCCAGGACGTCCGCAACGAAGGCGCCCGCCAAGAAGGCCGCGGCGAAGCCGGCGGCTCCGGGGTCGCGTGCGACATCGTCGCGGACGGCGTCGAGCCGGGCGAAGAAGAGCCCGTAGAGGTTCGCGCTCCGGCCCGGCTCAGGCACGCGGAGCGAGCGACAGCTCGACCCCCTCGTCGGCGAGCACGCCTCGTGCCGCCCGGAAGGCCGAGACGCCGGCGGGCACGCCGGCGTAGACGGCGACCTGGATCAGGGTCTCCCTGATCTCCTCGAGCGTGCAGCCGTTGCGCAGCGCCCCGCGCAGGTGCAGCGCGAACTCCTCCATCCGGTTCAGCGTCGCGAGGATGCAGAGGTTGTTGAGGCTGCGTTGACTCCGCGAGAGCCCGTCGCCGCTCCAGCAGGCGCCCCAGCAGTATTCGCTCACCAGGCGCTGGAAGTCGCGGCTGAAGTCGTCGGTCTGCGTCGCCCGCGAGACGTACTCGTCGCCGAGCACCTCCCGGCGGATGGCAAGGCCGCGCTCGTACAGGTCGTCGGACATGTGTCTCCCTTCGTCGGCGGGTGTCCCGGCGCCCGGGGCAGGAGGTCTACGAGGGACGGTTGCGGCGCACCTGCGGCCCGCCGGCGCCGAGGGCGGCGTACGCGAGGGCCTGCAGCGACTCGTTGAGGGCCTGGAGCTCGCGCGCGATCCGCTGGAGCCCCTCCGTCGTCTCGAGCCGGTCGTTCAGCGTGTGCAGCTCGTTCCCGATCCGGTCGAGGCGCTGCAGCAGAGCGTCGAGCTGACGATCGTCGAGCGGTCTATCCCGAGGCTCCATCGGGACGGATGCTAGCCAGATCCGCGGCGGCTCTGACGACGGCGCATCCCGGGCCGAGCTGCCGCTCGAGCCGTTCGCGGGAGTGCCCGCCGGCCACGAGCAGCGCGACGTGCCGTGCGACGCCGAGGTGGGCGAGCGCCACGCGGGCGAGCTCCTCGGGCGCGTCGGTGAAGACGCCGATCCGGACGCCCGCCGCGGCGAGCGCCCGCACGGCAGCACCCGTGCCGGCGGCGGGTCGCAGGAAGACGGGTGCGTGGTCCTCGGCGAAGCGCTCGAGCGGCCCGCGCCAGTCACCGACGCCCCCGGCCGCCCAGCCGTCGAGCGCGTCGGCCGCGGCCCCGCGCTCCGCGGGGAGCGTGGACGGATCCAGCACGGCGATCGAGCGGAAGCGGCGGGCGGCATCGTCGAGAAACGCATTCCACAGCGGTCGCGTGTCGCCGAGCGCGCCGTCGAGGTCGACGGCGACGGCCCGCGTCACCGCCGCCGCTCCCGAACGGCGACCAGACCGAGGCCGACGGCGGCCCCGGCCGTGTCGACCGCCCAGTCGGCGGGCGAGCCCACGCGGCCTTCCACGAAGATCTGGTGTACCTCGTCCGTGGCCGCGTAGGCGGAGGCCAGCGCCAGGGAGACCGGGAAGCTCCGCGTGGCCCGGTAGGTGAGCACTGCGAGCACGGCGAACTCGGCGGCATGTGCGAGCTTGCGCAGCACGAGATCCCACGTGCCGAGCCCGGTGCCGAGGCTCGGGATCGACGAGAAGGCGAAGATCACGCCTGCCCATAGGCACACCGGAATCCACGGGTTGAGCCGGGCGAGCGTCACGCCGACCAGTGTAGGGACCGGGTCGCCGACGACCATCGGGGCGACGGGCTCGACCTCGGCCGTCAGATACGGTAGGCTCGTCCGCACAGAAGGTGAGCGGTCAAGGGAAGTCCGGTGCAACGCCGGCGCGGTCCCGCCGCTGTATGGGGAGAAGCCCATCGCCACGACGCCACTGGCCGCGAGCCGGGAAGGCGGCGAAGGGGGAGCCCCGAGCCAGAAGACCTCCCGCTCACCTGGCACCCGATCCCCTCGCGGAAGGAGGAGTCGTGCACGGAAGGCGCTTGTTGGTCGTTCTGGTCGTCGCGCTCGCGACGGCACTGTCGGTGCCCGCAGCGGCGCTCGGCATCCGCGTCCACGTTCGCGTCGAGGGCGCAAGCACGACGCTCTTCGGCGCGTCGCAGCCGCTCCTGACGCCGTTTCTCGGCTCGCTCCCGGCCCAGGGCGGCGGTGACGTCGAGCTGCAAGGCCCGACGCCGCTCGGCGCGCTCGAGGCCGCCAGCAGGGCCGGCGAGCTGTACTACGCGCTCGTCGCCTCGGCGTTCGGCCCCTACGTGAGCCAGATCGGACGGCTCGCGGGCACGGGGGCGAGCGGCTGGGTCTACAAGGTCAACGGCGTCTCGCCCCCCGTCGGCGCAGACGTCCACGTGCTCGACGACGGCGACACGGTCCTGTGGTACTACGCGACGTTCGGTCCCACCGGGGGGCCCCTGACCCTCGACCTGCGGCGCGTCGCGCCTGGGTGCTTCCGGGCGTACGCGGTCGACGACACGGGGCAGGCCACCGCGGCGAAGCGCGTCGTCTTCCGGCTCGACGGGCGGCGCATCACGTCGGTGGGGGGCCGGCTCTGCGTCAGCGGCCACTGGCACGAGTTGCGAGCTACGAAAGAGGGGCTCGTGCGCTCGCAGCTGATCCGGCGCTAGCCGGGCGCGATGGCCGTCCGGCTCCTCGCAGCCCTCGGCGCCGCCCTCGTGCTCGCCTCGTGCGGCGGCACGTCCGGCGATACTGGTTCGCCTGCCGAGTCGGCCGCCGGCTCGGACGCCGGCACGGCCGAGCTGTGGATCACGCGTGACCGAGGCGGCGAGGTGCTCCTCGAGGCGACCGTCCCGGCAGGCCTGACGGTCATGCAGGCGCTCGACCAGGTCGCAGAGATCGAGACGCGGTACGGGGGGCGCTACGTCCAGTCGATCGACGGCGTGAGCGGCGGCCTCGCGGAGCAGCAGGACTGGTTCTACTTCCTCAACGGGATCGAGCCCGACCGGGGGGCGGCGGAGATTCGTCTGCGCCCCGGCGACGTCGCCTGGTGGGACTTCCGCTCGTGGTCGGAGGAGATGCAGCAGCCGGTCGTGGTCGGCGCGTTCCCCGAGCCGTTCGTCCAGGGTTTCGCCGGCGTGCCTCGACCGGTCGAGGTGCGGGCGCCCTCGGGCCTCGCGGATGCGGCGGACGCGCTGCGGGCGCTGCTCGGAGCCGGGGCGAGCGGAACGGGCCCACCGAACGTGTTCGAGCTCGTGGTCGAGCCGGGGGCGAACGGCGCCACGCTCCGCGCCTCGCGCGGTCCCGGGAACGACGACCCGGTGACGTTCACGCTCGCGGGGTCGGAGGCCGCCGTTCGCGCCGCCGCGCTCGGGCTCGCCGCCGACCCGTCGCTCGTGCGGTACCGGTACGTGGCCGACTTCGACGAGACCGGAGGCGTGAGCGGATGAGGTTCGCCCCCGCAGCCGCGGCGCTCGCCCTCGCTCTCGTCGCGGCCTCGGCACTGCTCGCCGACCGGCTCGTCACGGTCCTGCTGCTCTGCGGAGGCCTCCTCGCGCTCTGCCTGCGCGCCCCTGCGCGCCGGCGCCGTCCGTACCTGTTCGGGGCCCTGCTCTCCGGGCTCGGGGTGGTGGTGATCTCCCCGTTCGTGGCGAGCATCGGCTCCGACGTGCTCTGGAGCGGCCCCGTCCTGCCCGTGCTCGGGCCGCTCGACGTGACCCGCGAGGAGCTCCTCACGGCGCTGACGTCCGGCGCGCGGCTGACCGCCGTCGCGCTCGCGTTCGCCGCGTACACGCTCCTCGTCGACCACGACCGCCTGCTGGCCGGGCTGCGGATCGCCCGCCGCTCGACGCTCGCCGCGGCGCTCTCGACGCGCCTCGTGCCCACGCTCGAGCGGGATGCCGCCGGCCTCGTCGAGGCGCTGCGCGGGCGCGGCATCGCCGTCGAAGGCCTGCGCGCACGGGCGAGCCTCGTCTCGCCGCTCGTGACGGGATCGCTCGAACGGGCCGTCAACCTGGCCGAGGCGATGGAGGCCCGCGGCTTCGGGCGACCCGGGGCCACCCGGATGCCGGGCCCGCCGTGGCGCGCGGCCGACCGTGCGCTGCTCGCCGCCGGAACCGCCCTCGTCGTCCTCTCGATCGCATGGCTCTAGCGACGGTCGACACGCTCGGCTTCGGCTATCCGCACGCGGCGGGCTCGTCGCTCGGCGGCGTGTCGCTCTCGATCGAGCCGGGCGAACGGGTGGCGCTCCTCGGGCCGTCGGGCTCCGGGAAGTCGACGCTCCTGCGCGCGCTCGGCGGTCTCGTCCCGCACTTCCACGGCGGCACGTTCGGCGGGCGCGTGGTGGTGGCCGGGCTGGACACCCGCTCGGCCAGGCCGGCCGGGCTCGCGGGCGTCGTCGCCTCGGTCTTCCAGGATCCCGAGGATCAGGTCGTGATGGCGACCGTCGAGAACGAGGTCGCGTTCGGGCCCGAGAACCTCGGTGTGGCGCCGGCCGAGATCGGTCCTCGGGTCGAGCAGGCGCTCGAGGCGGTCGGTGCGCTGCACCTGCTCGGCCGCCGGACGGCCGAGCTCTCCGGGGGCGAGCTGCAGCGTGTGTGCCTCGCGAGCGCCCTCGCGATGCGGCCGGCGCTGCTCTTGCTCGACGAGCCGACGTCGCAGCTGGACGAGGAGGGGGCGGAGGGATTCCTCGCGGCGGTCGCGGGGCTCGGGATCGCGGTCGTGCTCTCGGAGCACCGGGTCGCGCGGGCGCTCGCGCTCGCCGAGCGGGTGCTGTTCCTCGACGGCGGTCGCCTGCTCTGCGACGCGCCGGTGCAGGACGCCCGCGAATGGCTGCGGGCATGGCGCCCGGCGTTCGCTCCGGACGGCGGCGGGGAGGGTCTGACGGCCGCCGCGGCCGGCGAGCCACTCCTCGCCGCCGACGGCCTCTCGTTCGCCTACGGCGCCGTCCCGGTGCTCGAAGGGGTCAGCCTCAGCCTGCACGCGGGGGAGGTCCTGGTGCTCGAGGGCCGCAACGGCTGCGGGAAGACGACGCTCGCCAAGCTGGCGGCGGGTCTCCTCACGCCGCAGGCGGGCACCGTGGAGCGGACGGGCAGGGCCTGCTATCTGGCACAGGATCCCGGCCGGCACCTCGTGCGCGAGCGCGTGCTCGACGAGGTGGCGCTGTCCGTGGGGGGCGACGGTGAGCGGGCGCAGGCAGCGCTTCGCCTCGTGGGGCTCGAGTGGGCCGCCGAGCGGCATCCGCGCGACCTGTCGAGCGGGGAGCGTGAGCGCGTGGGGCTCGCCGCCGTCGCCGTGTCCGAGCCGAGGGTGCTGATTCTCGACGAGCCGACGCGAGGTGTCGACCCCGAGCGCAAGCGGGAGCTCGGCGCCTGGCTCGCCGCCTACGCCGCCCGTGGAAACGCCGTTCTCGTCGTCACGCACGATCGCGAGTTTCCGGCGCACCGCCGCATCCGGATCGGCGCCGAGGAGGCCGTCGTTGCCTAGCCGGAAGGCCTCCGATCCTCCGGTGCCGCAAACGGCGAGTCAGGCGGGGTCGCATGGCGTGCCGGCCCTCGGCAATGCGCACGCGACCGAGGACGAAGCACGGCGTCGAGCCGCCCGGACCCCGGGACGATCTTCGAGCACGAGCGCGAGCGGCCTCGCGACGCCGCGGGCGGGGCTCGCGATGACCGCGGGGATCGCGTTCGGCGCCGCCGCGTGGGCGGCCCTCGATCCGTCCCGCGGAGGCCTTTCGCTGCTGCTCGTCGCGCTCGCGCTGGTCGCGTTCGGCGCGTCGTGGCTCGAGCTCTCGCCGGGAACGACCAAGGAGCTGGCGTTGATCGCAACGCTCGCCGGCGTCGCGGCGGCCGGCCGGGTGCTGCTGGCCGCTGTCCCCGGCGTCCAGCCGGTCACCGTGATCGCCATCGCCGCCGGGGCGGCCCTCGGCCCTCGAGCCGGCATCGCCGTCGGCGCCCTCGCGGGGCTCGCCTCCAACATGCTGCTCGGCCAGGGCGTGTGGACCCCCTGGCAGATGCTCGGCTGGGGCCTCTGCGGGCTGGCGGGCGCCCTCGCCGGGTCGCTCCTTCGCAGCCGGACGGCCTTCGCGGCGCTCGCGTTGCATCCTCGGCCTCGCGTTCAGCGCGCTGATGGACCTCTGGATGTGGTTCAGCTTCTTCCCCCACACCTGGCAGGCGCTCGCCACGCAGATGGTGCGCGGGTTCCCGTTCCAGGCGGCCCACGGCATCGGCAACGTGGTCATCGCCCTGGCAGCCGGGCCGGCGCTGCTGCGCATCCTCGACCGCTACGGCGCCAGGCTCCGCATCGACTACGCCTCGACGGGCGAACCGCTCGTCCGCACCGACGCCCGGGGCCACCCCTCGCCTCCTCCCGATTCGATCGTAGCGCCGGAAGTCGCGCGGGTGGTGCGCGGACCGTGACGGGAATGCGCCGAAAGCGTGTCGATCCGCCCAGGGGCGCCCACCCGCGGCGCGGGCGCTGGCGGCGGCGCCCTCTGCTCGCGGGCATCGCCGCTATGGTGCTCGTCCCGCTCGCGCTCGCAGGCGTCCTGGCCGCTCCTGCGGCCCCGGCCGTCCCCGCGCGCGGGGCGACCGCCTCGATCGGGACGGCGGTCTCCTACCTCGAGAGCCGTCAGCGCCCCGACGGCGGGTTCGCCGAGCCGGGCCGGGCCTCCGACCCGAGCCTGACGGCCTGGGCCGTCCTCGGCCTCGCCGCGGCGGGGCGGGCACCGGCCGGCGCGGCCGCGTACCTGAGCGGCCGACCGTACCCGTCGGCCACGGATCTCGAGCTGCGGATCATGGCGCTCGACGCGCTCGGCCGCGACGTCTCGGGGCTCGCACGCCAGCTCGAGGGCCTGGTGCGGAGCTCCGGTCAGATCGGGCCCACGTTGAATTCGACGATGTGGGGGATCCTCGCCCTCCGCTCTGCCGGGAGGCCGGTCGCGCCCGCGACCGTAAGGTTCCTGAAGAACGCCCAGTCGCGGAGCGGCGGCTGGGGCTGGGGCGTGGGGCTGAAGCCCGATACCGACGACACCGCGGCCGCCGTCCAGGCGTTGCGCGCGGCTGGCGTGCCCGCGCGCTCCGCGGCGATCCGCCGGGCTGTTGCGTTCATCCGTGCGCGCCAGAACGCGGACGGGGGCTTCGAGAGCGACCGGGGCCGGGGCTCGAACACCCAGTCCACCTCCTGGGCGATCCAGGCGTTGCTCGCGGCGGGCGCCGCACCGGGCGCCCGCGCCTCGGCGTACCTCGACCGCATGCAGCGGGCCAATGGGAGCTTCCGCTTCAGCCGCGAGTACGTCACGACGCCGACCTGGGTCACGGCACAGGCGGCCGCGGCGCTCGCGCGCAGGCCGTTCCCGCTGCGCTGACGGTCGGCGCTGCGGGCGAGCCTACAATCGGGCTGGATGGCCTCCGTCCGCAACGCGCTCATCGTGACGATCGGAAACGAGATCGTCTCCGGCGACGTCGAGAACACGAACGGCTCGTGGCTCGCCCGCAGGCTGGCGGAGCTCGGCATCGAGGCGCGGATGCACGTCGCGGTGCGCGACGACGTCGACGAGATCCGGGCGTTCCTCGATGGGCGCGACGGCGTGGACTTCGTCTTCGTCACCGGGGGCCTCGGAGGCACCCCGGACGACATCACTAGGGAGGCGATTGCCGCGGCGTTCGGCGTCGGCTGCACGGAGATCGCCGAGCTGGCCGCTGGCCTGCGGGAGCGGTTCGCGCCCAGGGGTCTGGCCGACTACGCGGCGCGCTGGGCCTGCATCCCGGACGGAGCCGAGCCGATCGCGAACCCGCTCGGGGGCGCACCGGGATTCCGGCTCGACAACGTGTACGTCATGCCCGGGCTCCCGAGCGAGATGGAGGCGATGTTCGACTCGCTCGCCGGCACGCTCCGCGGAGACCCGATCCGATCCTGGCGACGGAGCTACCGGACGGGCGAGGGGCAGATCGTCCACCTCCTCGAGGAGGCGACGCTCCGCTTTCCGGCCGTGTCCGTCGGGAGCTACCCGCGATTCCTCGACGACGGCCCCGAGGTGGACGTCGTCCTCAAGTCCGCCGACGCCGCATCGCTCGACGAGGCGATCGCCTGGCTCGCCGGAGCGCTCGACCTAGAGGCTTGATGTGAGATGACCGCACGCCTGGATGCGGGCCTGCACGCGGCGGATCGCGACCGCCTCGACCGGTACCAAGGCCACCAGCCTTGCCACCGGTCGAGTCAGCCGCGCTGCTTGGTGCAGGCGACACCCCAGGCGCACGCCCATCTCACATCAAGTCTCTAGCCGTCGCCGACCGCGGGCCGGCCGCGCCTGAGGCCGCCACGGCGAGCACCGCCGCCGTCGGCGTCGAGGTGGCGCCGACGTGCTCGACGGCGACGGTCCACGACAGCGCCGCCGAGGCCGCGAGGAGCAGTGCGGCGACCCGCATCGAGGGCGCTGTAGGGACGGATCGGGACGGCACCGCCCCGTGGCGGGGCGGCCGCCCGTGCGACTACCATCGTCCGCGTGGCCGTTCTGTCGCCGGAGCAATATCTCGACAACCTGAACCCGGCACAGCGGGAGGCGGTGCTCGCGACGGAGGGGCCGGTGCTGATCGTCGCCGGAGCCGGCTCCGGGAAGACCCGCGTGCTCACGCACCGGGTCGCCCATCTCGTCTCGGCGTGCGGTGTCAAGCCGAACGAGCTCCTCGCGATCACGTTCACGAACCGGGCCGCCCGCGAGATGCAGTCACGGCTCTCCGAGCTGCTCGGGCCCGTCGTGCAGACGATGTGGGTGATGACGTTCCACGCCGCCTGCGGACGCATCCTGCGCAGGGAGGCACCCCGGCTCGGCTACCGGTCGAGCTTCACGATCTACGACCAGGCCGATCAGGTCCGGGTCGTCAAGGACTGCCTGGAGGAGCTCGACCGCGACCCGAAGCGCTTCGCCCCGAACGGGATCCACGCGCAGATCTCCAGTGCGAAGAACCGGCTCGTCTGGCCGGACGCCTACCGCGAGCAGGTGGCGTCGTTCTTCGATCAGACCGTCGCCGACGTCTACGACCTCTACCAGGAGCGGCTGTACGCATCCAATGCGATGGACTTCGACGACCTGCTGCTGCTGACGGTCGAGGTCCTCGAACGCTTCCCCGACGCGCGGGCGCGGTGGTCGAAGGCGTTCCGGTACGTGCTGGTCGACGAGTACCAGGACACGAATCACGCGCAGTACCGGCTCCTCCAGCTGCTGGGCGGCGAGGAGCACAACGTCTGCGTGGTCGGCGACCCCGACCAGTCCATCTACGCGTTCCGGGGCGCCGACATCCGCAACATCCTCGAGTTCGAGCAGGACTTCGGGGATGTCCGCGTGATCGCGCTCGAGCAGAACTACCGCTCGACGAACCACATCCTCCAGGCCGCGAACGCGGTCATCCGTAACAACGCCGAGCGCAAGGAGAAGGAGCTCTGGAGCGACCTCGGCGACGGCGAGCCGGTGAAGATCGTCGAGGTCGAGGACGAGCACGCCGAGGCGCGGCTCGTCGTCTCCGAGATCGTGCGGCTCGTCGATGAGGGATTCGCGGGCTCGGAGATCGCGGTGTTCTACCGGACGAACGCGCAGTCCCGGGTGATCGAGGACCTGCTCGCGCGCAACGACATCCCCTACCAGGTCATCGGCGGGCCTCGATTCTACGAGCGGGCCGAGATCCGCGACGCCGTCGCGTACCTGCAGGTGCTCGTCAACTCGACCGACGCGGTGGCGCTCGCCCGGATCGCGAACCGGCCGCGGCGGGGGATCGGCGACACGTCCCTCGCGCGGCTACGGCTGTTCGCCGATGCGCAGGGGCTGTCGCTGTGGGAGGCGTTCGGCCGGTCCGAGGAGGCGGGTCTCGCCGCTGCGCCGGCCCGCGCCGTCGCCTCGTTCCGCGGGACGATGGAGTCGCTGATGTCGGCGTCTCAGGAGCTCGAGGTGCCCGAGCTGCTCGAGCTCGTGCTCGCGCGGAGCGGGATGCTCGAGGCGCTCGAGGCCGAGCGGACGGTCGAGGCGCGCGGGCGGCTCGAGAACCTCGGCGAGCTCGTCGGCGTCGCGCGCGAGTACCCGAGCGCCGCCGTTCCCCCGGCGGAGGAGGCGTCACTGGCCGGCTTCCTCCAGGGCGTCTCGCTCGTCTCCGACCAGGACACGCTGCGCGACGAGCAGAGCCTCGTCACGCTCATGACCTTGCACAATGCGAAGGGGCTCGAGTTCCGGGCGGTCTTCGTCGTCGGGATGGAGGAGGGGGTGTTCCCGCACTCGCGCTCGATCGAGGAGCAGGGCCTCGAGGAGGAGCGCCGGCTGTTCTACGTCGGAGTCACACGGGCCGAGGAGCGGCTGACCCTCACCCACGTCACGTCGCGCTCCCTGTGGGGCTCCCGCAGCTACAACCTGCCGAGCAGGTTCCTCGACGAGCTCGGAACGGAGACCGAGCGCGAGCGGCTGCGGCCCGCGTCGTGGCACGCGTACGGCCGGCGTGAGGAGCGGATCGAGCCCCGGCCGTCGCTGCCCGAGCTGTCGACGGGCGACTCCGTCCGTCACGGGACGCTCGGCGAGGGCGTCGTGATCCGGATCGAGCCCGACGGCGTCGTCACCGTCCGCTTCGCCGCCGACGGAAGCGAGCGCCGGCTGATGCTCGAATACGCGCCGCTCGAGCGGCTGGGGTAGCCGGATGGACGTCGAGGTCCGCAGCGTTGGCCCCGACGAGCTGGAGCAGTTCGTTCGGGCGGTCGCCGTCGGCTTCTTCGAGGAGCCGGACGAGCATTGGCTCGAGCGGGTGCGCAGGCTCGCCGTGCCGGGACGTGACCTCGCCGCGTTCGACGGTCCGACCATCGTCGGCACGGCAGGGGCGATCCCGTTCCGGCTCACCGTCCCGGGAGGGGAGCTTGCCGCCGCCGGGGTGACCGCGGTCGCCGTCCATGCGACCCACCGCCGCCGCGGCATCCTGCGCGGCCTGATGCGGCGCCAGCTCGACGACGCCCGCGACCGCGGCGAGCCGCTCGCCGTCCTGTGGGCGTCCGAGGGCGGCATCTATCCGAACTTCGGCTACGGCCTCGCGTCGCTGAACGTGCGGTTGGCGGCGGATCGCGACTGGATGGTCTTCCGCGACGCGCCGCAGCCCGCGACCGTGCGGCTGCTCTCGCACGGCGAGGCACTCGAGCTGCTGCCGCCGCTCTACGACCGGGTCCGTGCGAGCTCCCCGGGCTTCTACACGCGCTCGGGCGACTGGTGGGACGCGGCGAGCCTCGCGGACGATTCTGAGTCCCGCCGCGGGGCCGGCCCCCTGTTCCGGGCTCACCTCGAGCTCGAAGGCCGTCCCGCCGGGTACGCCCTCTACCGGATGAAGCACGTGTGGACGCATGGCGTTCCCGAGGGCGAGCTGCACGTGAAGGAGGCACTCGCCCTCTCCCCGGAGGCCTACCGCGAGCTCTGGCGGTTCCTGTTCGGGGCCGACCTCGTGAGGACCGTCATGGCCCGGCGATTGCCGCTGGACGAGCCGCTGTCGCTGCTCGTGACCGAGCCGACCCGCCTCGGGCTCTCGATCGGCGACGGCCTCTACCTCCGGCTGGTCGACGTCGGCGCCGCCCTGACCGGCCGCGGCTACGCGGCTGACGGGCGGCTCGTGTTCGAGGTTCTCGACGAGTTCTGCGCGTGGAACGCGGGCGAGTGGGAGCTCGTGGCGGAGGAGGGGAGGGGCGCTCTCACCCGCAGCAAGGCGACCGCCGGGCTGCGGCTGACCGCGGGTGATCTCGCGAGCGTCTACCTGGGCGCCTTCACCTTCGGTCAGCTTGTGCGTGCCGGCCGTGTCGTGGAGCTCGAGCCCGGGGCCGTCGCCCGGGCCGACACGATCTTCCGCGCCGACCGCGCGCCCTGGTGCCCGGAGGGCTTCTGAGGCGCGAGCGGTAGGCTTCGGCCCGTGTTCTCGCTCGACGGCAGGGTGGTGCTCGTCACCGGAGCGGCGTCCGGGATCGGAGCCGCGACCGCGGCCGCGTTCGCCCGGGCGGGCGCCGATGTCGCGCTCGGGTGGTATGCGGGCGATCCGCACGACGTCGACCCGACCCGGCGGGCGGTCGAGGCGGCGGGCCGGGACTGCCTCGTCGTCGAGGCCGACGTCGCGGACACCGGAGCGGTCGACGCGCTCGTCGCGGCCGCCCTCGAGCGATTCGGCCGGCTCGACATCGTCGTCGCGAACGCCGCGATCGCGCGGGACGTCCCGTCCGCCGAGCTCGACGACGAGCGCTGGACCCGGCTGCTCGAGGTCGACCTGACCGGCGTGTTCCGCTGCTTCCGCGCGGCGCTGCCGCACATGATCGAGCGCGGGTGGGGAAGGCTGCTCGCCACCAGCTCGATCGCGGGCGCCGTCCAGGGGTGGCCACGCCACGTCCACTACACGACCGCGAAGGCCGGGATCGTCGGGATGGTTCGCGGGCTCGCGCTCGAGGCCGGCCCGCACGGGATCACGGTCAACGCGGTCGCGCCCGGCGTGATCGTCTCCCCTCAGAGCCTCGACCCGATCAACTCGCTGGGCCCGGAGGGCGTCAACGCCTTCGGCGCCCGCGTCCCGGTCGGCCGCAACGGAACGCCCGAGGACGTCGCGAGCGCGTTCCTCTTCCTCGCGAGCGAGGAGGCCGCGTTCATCACGGGCCAGACACTCGTCGTCGACGGAGGCGTCACGCTCTCCCTGACCTGACGGCCGGCCAGCGCTGCCGCTCGGGTACAATCCGCACTCGCCGGGGCGGTTAGCTCAGTTGGGAGAGCACCAGCTCGACAAGCTGGGGGTCACTGGTTCGAGCCCAGTACCGCCCATTCACCTGCGGCCGCGCCGCGGCTTCAAGACAGGAAGTGCCTGCAGCCGGGCACTTTCTCGGAAGTGGCGCCGGTGACGCAGAGGCCACGTCTGCGCGTGCGGTGCGGTCCCCGGTGCGGTCCTGGAATCCGAGCGTCCTGGGTTCGCTGCAAGCGGGCTGCCGCGCCTCCGTATTACATCCGGCCGGGAAACCGAAACGCGGGAAACCGTACCGGTCGTTCGCCCGCCTCGAGGACCCGAACGGGTCCTCGGCGCAAGTGGAGGGCTCCTACTGAGGGCCGGGCGACATCGCCCACGCAGTATCTCGCGGGTTGAACGGGCACCGGTGACACGCCCAGGCGACAGCGCGATATGCGCTTGGTCCGCACTGATTGCGCTGATTGACACGAGTATGAGATGGGCGTAAGGTGGCTCGTCAACCTAGGGAGGGGAGAAGGTGTGACCAAGCAGCGCAGGCAAAGGGGGAGTCATGACGATCTCGACGTGGGCGACGGTCGAAGGCGCCTTGGAGGGGGAGAACACATGAAGCGATTGCCGCTGGTCGTCGCCGCTGCCTTGGCGGGGACGGTAAGCGCCGTCATCTTCGCCACAACGGGAGGGGCAGCTCAACAGGGGGCGCAGACGATCTCGCTGGTCACGAAGGATGGAAGGATCAAACTGATCGACAACCCGCCGAAGTCGGCCACGGGGCGCGTGTCGGCTGGCGACTACTTCGTCTTCACCAGCAAGGCGTTCACCGAGGAGAGCGACACGCGGGTTGGCACTTCCCACGGAATCTGTTACATCACCGCGGGAGGCAGGGACTTCGCCCATGCGTCGTTTCTCTGCAACGGCGCCTTCACGCTCGACGACGGCATCATCTCCTGGGCCCAGGCCGCGGACGCAGGAGATGATCCAACGGTGACCCTCGCCGTCACCGGCGGAACCGGGGCCTACGAAGGGGCGAGCGGCCACGTCGACTCCGTGGGGCGTGAAGACGGAACATCCCTCGAGACGATCCATCTTCTGCCGTAGAGCTGCCGAAACGGGAAGCGATTAGGCGAGTTCGCGGCGGGATCCATGAGTGGGAGGGCGGCTGGCCCACCCCTTGCGGGGGGTGGGCCGGTCGTGCTCGTGCTCCGGGGCATTTCATGGGCGGAGATCGGTGATCTCGTGGGCCAGCGGTCCTTGTCGATAACGGCGGACGTCTACTCCCACGTGCCGACCCCGGTGACACCCGCCTCAATGCCCATCCGTGCGCAGCCGATGCCCATACGCATCCGGCGCTCGGGTCGTGGCCGACGTCGACCTCCGGATCCACCCGGTCCCGGCGCCGCGGCAGTTCGCCGCGAACCCGGCTCAACTCCGTCGTGGGCTTCAAGAGGTAGGGATGCTCCCACGGCTCAGCGCCGGTCGACGCGAGGATCGGCGGGGATCACGGCCCTCGACAGTGCAAGTAGCATCCTTCGGGACGATCGGATGGCTCCGTGGACTGGGAACAGACCTTCGCCACCGGACATATGGTGGCGGCAGTATCGGCGCTACTCGTGGGTGCCGCCGTCCTACTATCGCCTAAAGGAACACGCACCCACCGAAGGATCGGAGCCGTCTACGTCCTCGCGTTAGTCCTCGTGAATGCGGCAGCCCTGTCGTTGCATCGAGAGAGCACGTTCGGCGTCTTCCATGGGCTGGCAGTCGCGAGCCTGGTCACGATTGCTGTCGGCCTCTTACCCCTGCTCCTCGGCAAGTGGTCGCCGCCGGTTATCGCTACCCACGCGTACTGCATGACGTGGTCGTACGCTGGCTTGGTAGCGGCGGGATGCGGACAGCTAGCCGTCGCCGTCGGTCTGGACTCTCCGGCGTGGGTTGTGCCGGTGGTGATCGCCACGGTGTTGTCCATCAGCGGCGTCGTCATCTTCGGGAGGGTGCCGTCAATCCTCGATCGCATGTTCAACGACTTGCAACGAACGAGCGAACGATCGGACGAAGGGAGCAAACATGGCGGTCCACGTCCAGAAAGCTTCGGTTGAGGGCTCACGGCAGGGGGCTGCGACTCAGCATGTCGGGGGATTGGACAAGTGATCCGACATGCGCCATGCGCCGACCCGTCGGTCGCTCGCTTGCGCCGCGACTGACTCGTCGAACCGTCCGCGGACGCGGTTTCGATCCCGTTCGTTCAGGCTCGGTCGCGCCGAGCCTCGTCCAGGGTCATCACTAGCGGCCACCGCGAAAGAAGCGGAGCATCCTTGCGGCGACCGCGACGGCCAGCACAGCCGCGAGCCCGGCGAGCACGAGGACCGCAAGCCTGCGCTTTGCCGCGACGCTCTCGCGAAGGTCGGCGAGCGCGGCTGCCAGCTGCTCCCGCTCGGTCGCAATCTCGCGGCGGATCTCCTCCTCGGTGCGGCGGTCACCCTGCACGGCCGCCCCTGATGACCTGCTTCGTGAGGCGCGCCTCCTCGATCGCCTGCTCCGGCTTCATCGGAGCGCTGGCCCGGAAGAGGTTCCGCGCGACCAGCACCAGGACGAGCACGAGCAACAGCAGGAGCGCAAAGACGATCAGGAGGGCGAGCCACCAGTCCACGACGAGAGCGAGCGCCGCGGCGGCTGCGGCGAGACCGAATCCGACGGCGAAGAGCGTAAGGACGGCCGCGCCGACGGCAACCCCGGTGCCGGCACCGACGCTAGCACCTTTGCGCCGCAGCTCGGACTGTGCGAGCGCTCTCTCGAGCTGCGCAAGAGCGCGCATGTGCGAGACGGCTCGAGTTGCCGAGCCACGGATTCCCTGACGGCCGGCCTGTGGTCTCTCTGTCACTCCCGGCATGACGTGACCTGCCGCACGGAACTCCCTTCAACCCGTTTGCTGCGCATCGTAGTACAGTCCGGCGCCGGCTTCTTCTGGCAGTGCGAACTCGCCCGTCGACCGACGCCCAGAGCACTGGCATCGCCGTTCCGACGCTCGTCGTTGCCGACCACGACGACCTCGTGTCGCTCGAGCACACGATCGAGCGGGGCACGTCACATCTCGTGGCAATGGAGAAGCCGGATGTCGTGAACCGGCTCATCCTGGATTTCATCCAGAACGATCCGGCGCCGACGATGATGCCGATCCGTGGCGACGCTCCGGGCGCGCACGGCGGCTGAGCAGCCCGGGCCGTCCCATGCTGGCGCTCCCGGCGGGAGCCGCCTTGCCTGGAGGGGCGGTCTATGATCGGCCGCGGTGGCCGTCACATCGATCCCTACCGTTCGGGACGTCGAGCGGATCGCGGGCGGGGCGCAACCGGTGCTCAGGAACCTCCAGATCACGCTCTGTTACTCCGACCTCTCGGGCGCGATGCCCGTGGGGGGGAACGCGAACTGGTGCACCTTTGCCGTGTGGGCGTCCAAGCAGGCCGGGGTGACGATCCGCGACGAGGATCTCGTCCGTGCGCTCAGGGCGCGGCTCGCACGATCCAGCCTGCTGCAAGGACCGATCATGCGACTGATCGAGCTCGTCGGAGGAACGATCGAGCAGCAGGCGCAGCTCCTGGCGAAGGTGATCGCCGATTTCGGGCCGTTCCGGCGCTCGTCGGCTGCCGTGGCGCGTGGGAACAAGAAGGTGTTCGAGGAGATCGGGCGCGAGTTCGCGCGTTTTCTCCCCCTGGTCGCCGAGGGCCGGGAGGAGGGCCGGGCGGCGATCGATGGGTTCTGCGGCGAGCTTCGGGCAGGCCCTCCGCCCGACGGGCAGGGGCTCCTGGACGACGCGTTTCGCGCGTACTACCGAGCGCGCTTCCATCCCGAACCGGGCGTGTGCGCACAGCTCATGCTGCTCGCGAACCTGAAGGCCGGTTTCCATGAGCAGACCCGGCTTCAGCCCGAGATCGCCGAAGCGCTCGACGCCGCCGTGGTCCCGCCCGACGAGCTGCAGGGCCCCGTCCGGGACTTCATCGTCAAACAGCTACCGCTCTTCGGTCGGCTGATGCGGTTCGCCCTTCCGTGGGTCCGCCGCCGCTACGAGGCCCTGGCCCGCGAGATCGCCGCCGAGGCGGCTCGAATCGCGGAGGACGTCGCCACGCAACACCTGCTGTCGATCATGCTGCCGCCCGACCGGATCCTGCCGCTCGCCCGAGACCTCGATCTGCGGTTCCCGGCGGCGCTTCAGACGCTGACGAACGAGGACCTCATCGCGCTGCTCGCGCCGCTCGGGCCGACGGCCGGCAGTCTGACCGGCAGCGGCGCGCGCGACTGGGTCGACCTCGATGAGCGCATGCGCTACATCGCTGCGCTCTTCCGCTGTGAGCAGCAGGATCCCCTGCTGTTCGATCGCCCGTTCACGGGGGCGCAGATCGAGCTGGTTCGCGCGGGCCAGGTGCCTGCCGGCGACCTGTGATCACAAGGCCCGAGTCTGGGCAGCGCGAGGCCCCTCCCGGGATCCTTATCGATGACGGGAAGAGGAGACGGTAGACAGGCAAGATCGTCATCCCGCCGGCGTCCTGGCACCCCTCGGCGCAGCGGCTTGGAAGGGCTGAGCAAGAGGATGAGGCTGGGGCGCGTCACCTCGGCTGAGCTCTACGCGGCTGCGGGGATGGTGAGATTCGGCGCTCGGGAACGAGGCGCATGATCTCGACACCGTGGAGGCAGATCGTAGACTGGTCGAGACATGCGGTCGCAGGGCACGCGGACCTTCCTCTTCTGCGACATCGAAGGCGCAACGCCACTGCTGCAGAGGCTCGGCAGCGAGCGCTACGGCGCGCTGTTGGAACGGGAGGCGCAGATCCTCGGCGAGGTCTGTGTCGTCCAGGACGGACAACTGGTCGATCGCGAAGGCGACGGTTGCGTGTTCGTCTTCGCGAGCGCCGCCGGCGCGATCGTGGCGGCGGCCCAGGCACAACGGGCGCTGCGCGAGGAACCCTTCCCAGAACCGGTGCGCGTGCGAATGGGGTTGCATACCGGCGAGGTGACTGTCGTCGGGGACCGCTACGTCGGCGTCACGCTCCACCGCGCGGCGCGGATCTGTGCTGCAGCCGCCGGCGGGCAGGTGCTCGTATCGCGAACGACACGCGAGGTCGTCGCTGGCGCGCTGCCGCCGGGACTCGAGCTCGACGAGGTCGGCCGGCGCAAGCTGAAGGGCCTCGAAGGTCTCGAGCGTCTGTTTGCACTGCGTGGGGCGCCACAAGCGAAGCAGCCGCGCCGCACACTCGCGCCGGCGCAGGCATCCGAATCACCGACAACGGGGCTCGCGCTGCGCGTCGCCGACGGAGACCGTGAGCGGGTTACAGCGACATTGCGCGAGCACTGCCTCGAGGGACGACTGACGCTCGAAGAGTTCTCGGCACGGCTGGACGAGGTCTATGTCGCCCAGACCGAAGCCGAGCTCGCAGCAGTGCTGCGGGAGCTTCCGGTGACCGCGCACCCGCCCCGCCCGGGGAAGCGACGTTCTTGGCTTCTGACCATGTTTGGCTCGGAGCAGCGGCGCGGGCCGTGGCGGGTGCCCGAGCGGATGATCTCCTTCAGCCTCATCGGTAGCCCCGATCTCGACTTCCGGCATGCCATCGCGACGAGCGAGGAAGTGAGGATCACTTCGATCGCCCTGATCGGCTCGCTAACCGCGCTCGTGCCGTCCGGCGTCGAGGTCGATCTTGGCGGGTTCTCGCTCTTCGGTGGCAACGACTTCGTAACCCCGGAGGACATCTCACCCGGGCCGCTGGGACCACGGCTCAGGATTCGCTGCTTCTCTCTCTTCGGCGGTGCGGCGATCACGCACGTCCGGGCCGAAGTAGAGGCAGTCCTTCCGCCCGTCGCGTCGGCTTAGCCGGGCACCGGCGTGCGCCGCCGAGATGGTCGGGGCTGTCCGGCACCGGTCGGCGGCGGCGATACCGATATCGTCGCTGTGTGTTGCGGGCCGTCCTCACGCCGGGCCAGGATGCGTTCGGTCAACTGCTCAGCGCTCTGGTAGCCGGCCACCAGGTCGTCGAGGTGGTCGAGCGGGACGACGGATGCGTCTCCACCGGCGACCCGAGCTGGTATCTCGCACCGTTTCGCTCCTGGTGGCCGCAGGAGCGTCGTGCGATGCGGTTCGTCCGTGGGCGGGTGCTCGATCTCGGTTGCGGGGCCGGGCGGGTGGCTCTCCACGTCCAGAGCCGCGGACACGAGGTGGTCGGCACCGACGTCTCGCCGCTCGCCGTTTCGATCGCACGGGAGCGGGGTCTTGCCGACGCGCGACCCGGAACCCTCGACAGCGCTCTCCAGCCGGGCGAGCGCTTCGACACGATCCTGCTGCTCGGGAACAACCTCGGCCTCCTCGGCGGAGAGCGGCAGGGTCGTCGCCTGCTCCGCAAGCTTGCGCGCGTCTCGACGCCCGGCGGGCGAATCCTGGCCGGCTCCTACGACCCGTACGACACTACGCTCGGACCTCGCCGGTCGCTACCGGGCACGCAATCGGGAACGCGGGAAGATGGCCGGCGTCGAGCGGCTGCGCGTCCGCTACCGACAGTACGCGACGCCCTGGTACGACGTGCTGTTCGCATCTCGCGAGGAGGTCAGGCAGTTGACGGAGGGCACCGGCTGGGTCGTGGACCGCTTCATCGACGACGGCCGCGACGGCCCCGGCTACGTGGTGGTGCTCGAGGCCGACGGCTCGTGGACGTGAATGGGCCGGCCCCGGCCCGTTCGGGCAGGAGACGATCGGCCGTGCGGGAATACGGTCGGTCGTGCGATCGCCCGCGATGCCCCGACTCACCGTCCGCAGCGCCCTCGCGGCAACGGCCGTCCTCGCCCTCGGCGCCGCGGGCGGTGCGGCCGCGACGTCCGCGATCCACGAGGCCGCGACGCCGAAGCGCGAGATTCTCGTCCAGACGACGAACCCGGCCGGCGCGAGGGGACGCACCATGATCCTGCAGCGCGTCACGATCCCGCGGAACACGCCGCTCGCCGCCCACACCCATCAGGGCACGCAGATCGCGGCTGTCACGGCTGGAACGCTCCGCTACACGGTCATCAGGGGACGGCCGGTCAGGGTCGTGCGGACGCCGGCCGGGGCCGATGCGCCGGTGCTCGTGCGGGAGATCGGGCCGGGCCAGACCCACGACGTCAGGGCCGGATACTCGGTGATCGAGCCCTCCGGCACCGCCCATGCGGTGCAGAGCGTGGGATCGACCCGGGTCGTCATCTACGTCGCCTCGCTGCTCGAGAACGGCGCCCCGCTCTCCGATCCGTATCCGCCGGCGAACGGTCGCTAGGCTGCACGTCGGACGACGCACGGATCGCACTGCTCGGGTCTCGCGGGCGCGCGCATGCTCCAATCCGACCGACGGTTGTCCGCGTAGGAACATCCGGCACGTCCATGGAACGACACGAGGGGCAATGAGGCCTGTACGAAGGCTCTTGATCGTCGCCCCCGCCGAGCTCGTGGCTGCGGTCACCGGGAGCGGCGGCGAAGGCCGCTCGTCCCGGCGCGGATCGCCCGGCACGCGCTCGCTGATCCGTCCCGCAAGCCGTCGGCGACCGGAGCGGCTGCGCGAGCACGAGTGCCGCGCTGCCCGGGACGCCTCGAGGCGGGAGGCGCTTCCGGATGGGAGGCGTGCCGCGTGACACGGCCGCTCTGTGGCCGCACGCGTTGCCGGGCGGTTCACCTCGCAGGTGGAGATCGATTGCATCCTGGATCCGAGCAGATCGCACCGACCTCCCGGTCCCGTTGCAGGCTTCCGGGATCGTCTCTATCATGTATCGAGTTTCGACGTCACACTGGGGGAAGAACAGTCTGCGTGTCCATGCGGGAGGGGAGCGAACGATGAAGGCATTGCGCGTGCTCTTTTTGGCGGCAGTCGTGGCGCTCCTGGCCCCGACGGTCGCACAGTCGGCGGCCTACGAGCTCAACGGCGGCGAGGACTTCGTCAGGATCGCCGAGAAGGGATTCACGCGGACCATCAACAACGCCGGGGCCTTCGTCACGAACGTCGGCAGCTTCCGCAACGACTACGCGTGGGGGCACTCGCTGTTCAACGGCAGCTACTACCAGGGCACCGCCCGCGACGTCGGCTGCTACCTCACCCCGAGCGATCCTCCCGATCCCTTGTGCCCGGCGGTCGGTGCGACCCCCGGGGTGAACCAGCGGGCGGAGATCTGGCGCTACACCCCGGTCGCGGGCCAGCCCCATCAGGGCACGTGGACGCGGGTGTACGTGTCGCCGGCAATGACGGGGGTCGCCAACTCGGCTCGCGACGTCGGCTACCGGGCGATGAATGTGTGCAGTGTGCCGTCCACCGCGGCCCCGCGTCTCTGGATCGGGACGTTCGGGATGGGCGGGCGGGTCATCTCGACGACCAACGGCACGACCTACAGCCTTGCCTCCATCAACGGCCTCGGCCTCGTGAACCTTGGGTCCGGCACGGCAGACCTGGGCTACCGCGGGCTCCAGTGCTTCGCGAACCAGCTGTTTATCGCTCCGTCCGGCCGCCAGGTGAACCCCCTGACGGCCGCACAGGAGTTCGACGCCGACCTCCCGTACCGGCCGGTCGTCCTCGCCAACACGAATCCGACGAGCCAGCTGTCGGCCTGGCGCATCGTCGCGAACACCCGGACCCACGCCACGCTCGGTGATCCGGGGAACGACGGCGTCTTCGAGATGCTGCAGTGGAACAACCGGCTTTACATCGGCGTCTGGAACCGCGTCACCGGGTTCGAGGTCTGGCGCACGGACGGCACCGCCGGCGGCGGCACCGGCTGCCCGACGACCGGCCAGTGCACCTGGACGAAGATCATCGACAACGGCGGCGGCCGGCCGCTGACCAACGGCGTCGTCCGGAGCGCCGGGGTCTCCGCGTTCAAGATCTTCGACGGCTTCCTGTACGCGGGCATCAGCGATGCCGCCGCCGTCAACCCCCAGCCGACCGAGGTCATCCGCATCCTCCCCAACGACCAGTGGGAGCTCGTCGTGGGCGAGCGGCGCACCCTCGCCAACATGACGAACGTGGGCAATTTCAACTGCTTCACCACGGCCTCGACGCCCGCCGGGAGCTGCGACCCCGTGTCCGGGCTCGGCCACGGCTTCGGCATCGCCGGGAGCACCAGCGCCAGCCCCCAGGTCCCGTCGCCCACCACCCAGGGCCGCAGCCGGTACGTGTGGCGGTTCGAGGTGTACGGCGATCGCCTGTACGCGGGCAACCTCGACATCAGCGGCAACAGTAATACCACCGGGCCCGCCGGCTTCGACCTGTGGCGCAGCGATCTGGGGAGCGCCACCGGCGGCAACACCTGGAGCGTCGTCAACGACACCGGCTTCGGCAACTCCGGAGCCTACGGCGTGCGGTCGATGGTCACCGTGCCCGGCGGGACGGCCGGGTGGGGGCCGAACGACGTCCTGATGATCGGAACCGCGAACATCCAAGACGACGTGCCGAACGGCGGCCTCGAGGTCTACGCCGGCACGTGCGGCACGGAAGCCCCGCCCCGCGTCACGCTCAACTACCCGAACGACCCGAGCGGCGTGTCCATCAGGGAGGAACTCCTCCCCTTTGACCCGATAGACCTGAAGATCGACGGCTGGGTCCCGGCGGCAGAAGTAGAGGACGGGAACGTCACGTTCACGCCCAACGGCAGCGGAGTCGCCGCGCTCTGCGACTCCCTCACCCCGACTCCCTACGAGTGGTTCGACGGCGACCACACAATGCCTGACGGCTCCTGTGCGGGGACCATCGGGGTCCCGCTCGCACCCGCGGCCGCGACCGCGACCGCGGCCTTGCCGGTCGGCGGGATCGTCCGGGCTGCGGGCACGCCCTTTACCGACCACCCCTTCACGCTCCGGGTCACCGAGACGGAGGGCGGCACCGGCTGCGCGGTCTACCACGCCCGCTCGACCAACCTGCTGCCGCCGACCGCCGTGAAGATCACGGCACCCGTGCCGAGCTGCGGTCCGTCCCCCTTGCCCACCTGTGCCAATCCCGTGGCGGGTAGCACCAGCACGCCCGAGTACCGCGTCGTCGGGACAGACGACGTCAACGTCGACGACGACGCCACTCTTGAGAGGGTCGCCTACGTCAAGATCGCCGGGGAGTGCACTCCCGGAACGAACGAGATCCAGACGCTGGGGCTCACGGGCACACCGACGACCGGGACGTTCACGTTGACCTTCAACGGTCAGACCACGGCGGGCATCGCCTTCAACGCGAACGCGGCAGCGGTCCAGGCTGCTCTGGAGGCTCTGAGCACTGTTGGCGCCGGTAACGTGACCGTCACCGGCCCCTTGACGGCCCTGGTCGTCAGGTTCGCGAGCCCGCCCGGCGGCGGACTGCCCGGCGGTTCCGACGCCCCGGCGATCACGGCGGACCTGGCGGGGTTGCCCGACGGGGCCCCCGCGTTCCTCAACACCGAGACCCGAAAGGGCGGTGAGGGCGCGGCGATGGCCCTCTGCGCGTGGAACCTCGGCAACAACATCGATGATGTGGAGGACACGACGGAGACGACCGACGACGAGCTGTGCGGGCTCCTCACCACGACCCCGACGAGCGTCGAGACGTGCGTGCGTGTCGAGGCGGTCGCCCTGCCGACGACCACTGCGAACAACAACAGGCAGGTCACCCTGCGTGCGACGGACGCGAACGGCCTCCGGACGGATGGACCGGCGATGCGCATCCGCGTCTCGCCGGTAGCTCTCCCCGATGACCTCACCGCCGTCTCCGTCGCCGCGACGACGAGTCCCGCTACGCAGGACGCCCCCCAGACTGTCAGGGTCAGGGTTGCGAACAACGGCACCATCCCGGAGAGCTACACCGTCACCCTGGTCGACTTGTCCGGCGGTTCCACGATCGGTCCCGCCGCCACGTCGGCGGTAGTCGGGCCTCTCGCCGTGGGCGCGACCACGACCAGCGCCACGGACGTCCAGTTCACCTGGACGCCCACCACGCTCGGCCCCCACAATCTGCAGGCGACGGTCAACCTGGCTACCGATGGAAACACGGCGGACAACGTCGCGACCGCGACGGTGACGGTGAACGCGGCACCTCCCCTGGTCAACCTCACTGCGGTCTCCGTCGCCGCGACGACGAGCCCCGCGGTGCAGAACAGTGCCCAGAACGTCAACGTGATCGTGAGGAACAACGGCAGCACGGCCGCGGCCAACTTCTCCGTGACCTTGATGGACGATCCGCCCGGTGCCGCTCCGCCTGTCGCAGTCGGCGCCCCCCAGACCATCGTGACTCTCGCCGGCCTCACCACCGCATCCGCCCTCGCGTTCTCGTGGACGCCAACCACGACCGGGACCCACGCGCTCACGGCGACGGTCGAGACCCTGGCCGGCGATACCATCGTGGACAACATCGCGACCGTGAACGTGCTGGTGAACCCGCCACCTCCCGCAGTCAACCTCACTGCGGTCTCCGTCGCCGCGACGACGAGCCCCGCCTTGGCGAACGCGACCCAGAACGTCAACGTCATCGTGAGGAACAACGGCACCAATGCCGCGGGCCCCTTCTCCGTGACCTTGTTTGACAATCCGCCCGGTACCCCTCCGAATGCCCAAGTCGGGCCCGCCCAGATCATCGCGACTCTCGCCGGCCTCACCACCGCATCCGCCCTCGCGTTCCCGTGGACGCCAACCAACACGCCCGGGACCCACGTGCTCACGGCGACGGTCGAGGACCTGGCCGGCGACAACATCAACGACAACACGACGACGGCGAACGTGGTCGTGAACGCGGACCCCTTGGCTACCGTCCCGGCCACGCCGGCGGCCAGTTGGACGAGGACCGGCTCCAACGACGCGACCGTGACGTGGACGAACGTGCTGAACGAGACCAGCTACGGGGTGCAACGGTGCCGGACCAACACCGCGACGGCGAATTGCACAACGTGGACGACGCTTTCCAGCGCGACCGCGGACACGACGAGCCGCACCCAGTCGAACCTCGCGGACGACTACTACCGGTGGCGCGTCAGGGCATGCAACGCCAACGGATGCTCCCCGTATAGCACGCCGACGGCGTCTTTCCAGGCGACCTGATACCGAGAACGTGATCCGGCCGGGGCTGCCGCCCGAATGTCGGCGGCGGCGGCCCCCCGGATCACGATCCGTACGATCGGCCGCTCGATCTGAGCCGACACGAGCGGGGTGATTCGACGGCCGGCCGTCGCCCCTGCGCTCGCTACGTCCTCCGGCCCCGCCGGGCCCAGCGGACGGGGTGCTCGTGCACGGCGACTCCCTCCATCCGCGGGCTCGCCGCGCGGTGCCAGCGGACGTAGCGCTCCGTCAGCGGCGGGGCGGAGACGCCGTGGGCGAGCACGGAGAGCCCGACCGTCAGCGAGGCCGCGGTCAGGATCACGCCCGTGTGCGGCAGGTCGGCATCGTCGAGCACGATCACCGCGAAGACGATCGACGCGAGCCCGCGCGGGCCGAACCAGCCGAGGAAGGCAACGGTCGGCCGCTTCGCGCCGAGGCCCGACATCGCAACGGCGGCCGGCAGCATCCGGATCACGGTCAGGCTGAGGACGGCGTAGAGGGCGAGCTCCCAGCTCGTCGGCCCCGGGGAGGGCAGGTCAGACCGTGGCGGTGGCCCCGCCGCGGCGCGCGCGCCGGAGCTGGAACGGCAGCAGCGCGAGGCAGGCGAGCTCGCGCGCGAGCAGGACGGGCGGTCTCGTCGTCGTCGGCGCCTCGACGGTGACGCGGACAGGGTGCGTCCCGAGGGCGGCGCGGACGAGGATCCCGGCGCGGCGGCGGTGCCACGACGACGTCACGACCACGAGCTCGCGGGCGCCGAGCGCGATCGCGGCGGAGGCCACCCGCGCGGCGTTGTCCGCAGTCGTGCGCGCGTCCGGGTCGCAGTGGAGGGGCACGTCGGGCCCCGCCCACGACGCGCGCATCAGCTCGGCCTCGGGGCGCCGGTGCGGGCGGCGTGCCCAGCCCGAGAGCACGACCGCGGAGGCGCCCGCCGCCGCCCGCTCGCCGTGCGCGAGCCGCGCGGCGCAGATCGGATGGAGCCCATCGCCGCGGCGGCTCGAGTAGCCGAGCACCGCGACGACGCGGTCCGTGCCCCCGGTCAGCCACCGCTTGCGCGCCGCCGGCGACGCATCAGCTCGGCCGTGGCGAGCGTCCCGATCACGGTCAGCGACGAGCACGACCGCCTTCTTGCCCTGGAGCTTGGACTCGCCGCTCGAGCGCTCGCGCATGTGGACGGGCACCTCCTCGACGCGCAGGCCCTGGTCGTGCAGGCGGATCAGCGCCTCGACCTCCGGGGCTCCGCTCGTGTACGGCCGGGCGAGGATCGGGAGCGCGCGGGCGTTGGCGGCGATCATCCCGCTCGTCGCGTCGTGCCACGGTCGGCCGAGCACGGTCGAGATCGACCTCTGCAGCAGATCGATCCCGAACCGGCGTACGGCCGTCGGCTCGTAGCGATCCTCCGCGTACCCGTGCCCGGAGGCGAACCGCGAGCCGACGGCAACGTCCGTCGATCCTGCCCGGACGAGGTCGAGCAGGCGGCGCAGCTCCTCGACCGGGTGCTGGCCGTCGGCGTCGACGCGCCCGCAGTGCGCGTACCCGTGCTCCGCCGCGTAGCCGTATCCGGCGGCGATGGCCGCCCGCAGGCCACGGTTCTCGCCGAACGACAGCACCTCCGCCCCGTGAGCGCGGGCCACCTCGGCCGTTCGATCGGTCGAGCCGTCGTCGACGACGAGGACGTCGACGTCGCCGAGCTCGTGACGGAGCTCGTCGAGGACGGCGGGCAGGCCCTGCTCCTCGTTCCAGGCGGGGACGAAGACGAGCGTGTCGCTAGCCTTGCCCATCGCCCGCCTCGAGCAGTGTCTTGAGCCGGGCCAGGTCGCCGTCGATCATGTGCTCGGCCGCCCTCGTCATCGCGACGGCCGCGAGGCGGAGCGCACCGCGCGGCCTGCCCTCGATCGTGACTCGCAGCCTGGTCGCCCCGTCCCTCGCCTCGAACACGTGGTGGATGTCGATCGGCACGGGGGCGCCGGTGACGCGGACATCGAACCGGCGGCCGGGATCGAGCGCGGTCACCTCGACGGTCGTCTCGAACCGCCGGGGGCCGAGGTGCCTCACGTCGCCAAAACGGCTGCCGACCTCGACCGGGCCGCCGTCGACGTGAACTGCGAGCGCGGTGGACTGCCAGGCGGGGAGGTTCGTCGGGTCGCTGACGAACGCGAAGACCTCCTCCGCCGGCCGCCCGATGACGATTGCCCGTTCCAGCCTCATGGTGCCCATCTCGACCCTGCAACGGTAGCCGCTGCGCATGTCGTCCACGTCTTACCCGGTGTAGGGGCCGGACCTGTCCGGCCCGCCTTCGTGCCGGCCAGGACCTCCGGTTGGCGCCAGGGCGGGACAGGTCCCGCCCCTACACCCGAAGGGCCATGCGCGCGGGCCCGGTCAGCGGGCGCGCCCGCCACGGGCGAGCGCGTCGAGCATCAGGTCCCCGGGCACCTCGCTCAGGCGGGTGCCGCCGTGACCTCCACGAGGCGCCGCTTGATGTGCGCGAGGATCGCGCCCATCCCCCGCAGTCGCAGCGGCGAGACGAGCTCGGAGAGCTTCATGCCGACGAAGAAGTCGGACGGCGTCTCGAGCACCTCGTCGACGGTCGCCCCGTCGAGGCCGGCCGCCAGCACGCCCGCGTAGCCGCGCGTCGTCGGCGCCTCCGGGGGAGCGTCGAAGTGCAGGTGGACGTGGCCCTCGACGATCTCGACGGCCACGAAGAACGGCGTCTGGCACTCGTGCACGCGTTCGAGGTCGGCACTGTCCGCGTAGCGCTCGGGCAGCGAGGGAAGCCCGTTCGCGTAGTCGAGCAGCATCTCGAGCCGCAGGTCGGCAGGCGAGTCGGCGAAGTCGCCGACGATCTCCTGGAGCGGCGCGGGGATCCCCATCTACGTGATCGGCGGCCTCTCGATCGGCACCCGTACGGCGTTGCCCCACTCGACCCAGGAGCCGTCGTAGTTGCGGACCTTCGGGAGCCCGAGCAGGTGCGTCAACACGAACCACGTGTGGCTCGACCGCTCGCCGATCCGGCAGTAGGCGACCACCTCGTCGCCGGGGTCGAGCCCCTGCTCGGCCAGGTAGATCGACCGCAGCTCGTCGACCGCGCGGAAGGTGCCGTCGTCGTCGGCCGCCCGCTTCCAGGGGACGCTGACCGCGGTAGGGATGTGCCCGGTGCGGATCGCCCCCTCCTGCGGATAGTCCGGCATGTGCGAGAGCTCGCCCGAGTACTCGCCGGGCGAGCGCACGTCGACGAGCTTGCCGCGGCCGATGTGGACGAGAACGTCCTCCTTGAAGGCCCGGATCGTGCGATCGTCGCGCTCGACGACCGGGTAGTCGGCGGGCTCGGGCCGGGGAACCTCCGTGGTCGTCGCGCGCCCCTCGGCGAGCCACTTCTGGCGGCCGCCGTCGAGAAGCCGGACGTCGGGATGGCCGAACAGGCTGCACACCCACAGCGCGTACGCCGCCCACCAGTTGAAATTGTCGCCGTAGAAGACGATCGTCGTGTCGCGCGCGATGCCCTTCGCCGACATCAGGCGGGCAAAGCCCTCGGCGTCGACGTAGTCGCGGACGAGCGCGTCGTTGAGGTCGGCGTGCCAGTCGATCTTGACGGCGCCGGGGACGTGCCCCGTGTCGTAGAGCAACACGTCCTCGTCGGACTCCGCGACGACGATACGGGGGTCGTCGAGACGCGCGGCGAGCCACTCGGTCGTGACGAGCCGCCCGGGGTGGGCGTATTCCTGGAGCTTCGGATCGGGATCGAGCTCGACTGCCATGGCATCCTCCGGATGGTTTCACCGAAGCCTACCCACCAGCCACCCGCGGCCGGGCGCCGCTTCCGCCGCCTCCGGGCCGCGGCTGGCGGTCAGCCGGTGAGGCGGCGCAGGAGCTCCCGGTAGGGCACGCGGCGGCCGAGCCGCTCGCACTTGCGGCGGTGCTCCTCGCGGACGACCTCACGCGACGGCGGCCTCGGCAGCAGCGCCTGCAGCTCGGCGTGGACGAACTCGAGCTCGACGCGGTCGGCGAACGCGGAATCGAGGGACCCGTAGCCCGCGCCGCATGCGCCCATGCCGGTACGGTAGCGCCCCGGTCCTTTGCCGGGCGGCGCGACGCCGGCGCGCGCACGGCGCGGCCGGTTAGCCGTCCTGTGCCTGCGCGCGCAGCTCCTTGTTGATCGCGCGTGCGGTCCTCGCCCCGACGAGCCCGTCCTGCTCCAGCTTGTGCTGCTTCTGGAACTTCTTCACGGCCCTCACCGTTCGCGGGCCGTACTGACCGTCGGTTGCGACCTTGAACTCGAGCGTCTTGAGCGCCTGCTGCAGCTCCTTGATCCTCGCGCTCGGGCTCTGCGGCCCGATCACCTCACCGGCGCGGGGGACCCTGAGCACGACCACGGCGACCCCGGGCTCGGTCACTGTCGGCGCGGTCTCGATCGCTCCGGTGTCCGCGATGCCCGTCTCGATCAGGCCGGTGTCGGCGCTGCCCGTGTCCCCCTGCTCGTCACCGCCGCCGCACGCTGCGACCCCGAGCGCGAACAGGACGAGCACGATCAGGACACGGCTTCGCATGCGTTGGCGCAGTGTACGCGCCAACGCGTTCCGATGGAAGGAGTTCGTCCCCATCGATTTGTGCCACTTCTGCTCGCCGCCATGGCGGCGGAAGTTGCGCAGGCCACGGTCCCGAGTTCAACGCGAGCCGCCGGGGAGGTTCGTCTTGGCGGCCGCCTCCTCCTCGTTGAGCAGGCGCACGAGGAAGTAGCCCATCGCCGCCAGGAAGACGATCGCCTGCTCGGCCGTCATGAGAACGCCCGCGAGATTCTGGTCCTGCTCGGGCGACATGCCCCAGAGGCGCGGGGCGGTCGCGTAGAAGTCGTAGAAGACGTCCCCGCCGAAGGTGAGCGCGAGACCGAGGAAGGTCGAGGTCACGAAGCCGGCGAGCAGGTAGGCGAGCCGGTGCAGGGTGGGATGGGGGTTCGGGAACGTCCGAGACGAGCGGCCACCAGAAGACGAGCCCGACGGCGAGGAGGATCAGGTGCTCCACGTTCAGCAGCCACGGGTTGCGCAGCGCCGTCTCGTAGAAGCCCGCGAGGTGGACGAGGTACCAGCCGAGAAGCCAGACCGGCAGCGCGACACGAAGGCGGGTGAGGACGGCGAAGGGCCACCCGCCAAGGCGCGCGATCGCCTGACGCATCGCCGGGGTGAGCCCGACAACGAGCAGGAGCGGGGCCCAGTCGGCGATGACGACGTTCTGGAAGAGGTGGAACAGCAGGAGGTAATGGGCTGAGAGCGTCTCGAGCGGCGAGTTCACCGACAGCGCGACGAGCAGCACTCCGGCGCCGAACGCCCAGGCGCGCCAGGGCGCGTCCGGAGCCCGTTTCCAGGCACGCCGGTAGCCAATGGCGGCGACGAGCGCGAGCGCCAGGAAGAGCGGCTCGAAGGTGAACGAGGTCGGTGCGGGAATCACGCCCGCGGCTCCGCCGGGACCGGCGTGGGTGCCTCCTCCCCGGCGGCGCGGGCCTGCGGATCCGCGGCGAGGAGGAGCAGGACCCCGAACGTGCCGAGCGCGATCGCCTGCTCCGTCATCATCACTGCGCCGGCGAGTCGCTGGTCGAGGAGCGGCGTGATGTCGAGCAGGCGCTCGTCCTGACCCGCGTAGGCGGGGTAGAGCGCGCGGCCGGAGAAGAGCAGCACGCTGGAGAGGATCATCCCGGCGCCGAACATCCCGGCGGCGAGCCCGAGTCGCTGTCCGTGACTGAGCTCGTGCCGTCCGGCCGGGTCGATGAGCTGGTACCAGACGAGAAAGCCGGCGAGGACGAAGGTCGCGTGCTCGAGGTCGTGGAGCGCCTGATTCTGAAGCGTGGCGTCGTACAGCGCCGGGATGTGCCAGACGGCGATCACGCCGCACCAGATCGTGAATCCGACGGGGGGCCTCGTCAGGAACGCGAGCACACGGCGCACGGTCGTGAGGCGTGCGAGTGCGGACAGCGCCGGGGCCGGGAGGAGGAAGAAGAGCAGGGGCCCGCGTACGGCGAGCAGGCAGAGGGCGACCGCCGCGTCGGCCATGAGCACGTGCTCGAGCATGTGGGCCGAGAGCAGGTACTCCTCGGCGACGGCATCGAGCGGCGAGATCAGCGGCAGCACGCCGAGCGCCAGCCCGGCGACGAACGTGACGATCCGCCCGATGCCCGCGTGATCCTTCCGGCCGCGCCGGCGAAGCCGCACCCAGCCTTGCAGGAACAGCGCGAGCAGCAGCATCGCCACTCCGACGACCACCGGGGACGGCTCCCACGCCGACCGGAGCTCCGACACGGGAACGGCGTCTCCGTGGGCGAGGGCGACCCCGGGGAGGAGGAGTGCTCCCGCAAGGAGCGCCGGGACAAGCCACGCGCGCATGCCGTCATTGTCGCCTCGTTCGGTTCCCCACGGGAGCACACGACGGTCAGTAGAATCGTGCTGCGCCGTTCCGGCGCGGACGGACGACGACACACGCGGAAAGGACGGCCCATGGGCCCAGTCGAATACGTAGTCCTCAGCTTCCCCGGGAACCAGTTCAAGGGCGAGATCGTGCCGGCGCTCGCCGAGCTGGTCGAGAACGAGACGGTCAGGATCATCGACCTCCTCTTCATCCTGAAGGACGCGGACGGAGCCGTCACCTGGGTCGAGCTCGCCGACGTGGCGGACGACGTCCCCGGGCTCGAGGACGTCACCGGCACGACCATGTCCCTGCTCAACGACGAGGACGCCCACATGATCGCCGCCGAGCTCGACGACAACAGCTCGGCTGCGCTGCTCGTGTGGGAGAACGCCTGGGCGGAGCGGTTCCGCGAGGCGGTCCTCAATGCGAACGGTCGGCTCGTCGCGCACGAGCGCATCCCGGCCGAGGTCGTCGAGGCCGCGGTCGCGTACTCCGAGTCCGAGGCCTAGGCCAGCTCGATCCGAACCGAAGGAGGAACGCCATCATGATGAGACGTCGAGGCCCCGGCCTCATGAGAGCGGCGGCGACGACCGCGGTCGTCGCGGGGACGGCCGGAGCGGTCCGCCACCACCAGGACCAGAAGTACGCGACCCAGGACCAGCAGGCCTACGAGGAGCAGCAATACGCGGCCCAGCAGGCCCAGCAGGCCGCCGCAGCACCGCCGCCTCCCCCGGCGGGCGGCGGGCGGGCTCTCGGACGATGCGATCACCCAGCTCCAGGAGCTCGCGAAGCTCAAGGAGCAGGGCATCCTCACCGAGGATGAGTTCGCGGCCCAGAAGGCCAAGATCCTCGCCGGCTAGCGTGCCGTCCGGGACTGCGAGACGAGCTGTCGGGCCGCCTGCGGGCGGCCCGACGCGTGTCAGGTGCCGGGCGGCCGGCGGCGTTGTCGCAGGTGCAGCCCGAGGATCCAGGTTGCGACGAGCAGCGGCGGAAGGACGATCGCGAGCCAGATCGCCCAGTGTCCGGCGTGAGCGAGCGGCGTCAGGCGTTGGCCTCGCTCAGGAGCCACAGGGCGAGGCACGTGAAGCCGATCATCACGGCGAGCAGCCAGTACTGCGAGCGCGTGGCGAGCTTGGGATCCGGGTACAGCACGAGCGCCCGGTCGTGGGCGAGGACGAGTCCGCTGACGTGTCCCACGACGACCATCGCGACCTGGACGTACCAGGTCGACGGTCGCGCCGATCAGGCTGTAGTCGATCGTCGGCTTCGGCCGTCCCGAACAGATTCCAGTCACGCCCCGCCGGGTCGGAGGAGAGCGGGATCAGCGCCTGCCCCTGAAAGAGCATGAACGTGAGGTAGTGCGCCATCACGTACACGAACGCGATCGGCACGAGCGAGTGGACGAACCTCGCGGCGAGGTCGAGGGTCGAGAAGCCGCCGCTGACGGTGCGGGCGCCGACGACTCCGAGCAGGAAGAAGCCGCCGATCGCGAGGACGCAGCCGAGCATCCCGACGCCGCCCGCCAGCTCGTCCGCGAGCGACGGCCCCGCACCGAGGCCGTCGAAGAAGCGGGCGATCGGCGGGCCGATGTCGGCCCAGAAGCCGGTCTCCTGGAGCCCGTCGTAGGTGACGGTCCCGATCATCACGGCGAGGACCGCGACGAGCGTCGGCGCCGGTCGCAGGAGCGTCAGGCCCGCCAGCGGGGGTCGCAGGACGACCTCGTCGCCGTGGCGCTCGAAGACGGACATGCGTCCGAAGAGCCCGAACCCGACCGAGAACGCCTCGCCGCGGTCGCACCACGGCTCGATCCCGTAGATGCCCATGGCGAGGAACGTCACGGCGGAGTAGACGATCGCGGCCGCGGCGATCGTCCTCGGCTCGACGCCGGCCGGCGAGAGGAGCTCGATCCACGCGAAGGCGAACAGCCCGGCCGCTGCCGGCCAGTACCCGACCCGGTCGGGGTACGGCATGCCGGCTCCGAGCCGGTCGCCGAGCACGCGACCGGCGACCCATGCCATGGCCCTCGCCGTGGCACGCCACGGGTTGAAGGCGCGGAAGAGGTCGCCGAAGAGCAGGCTGAGCGGAACGAGCCCGACCCAGAACGCGACGTAGACGAAGGTCGGCACGATGTTGTCGATCGTCGTCTGGGTGCCGAACAGGCCTGCCCAAACCATCAGGGCGAGCAGCAACGCCCCGAACGCCCCGCACAGGACATCGACCGCACGGCTCAGGACGGCGCGTGAGAACCAGCCGGGCAGGGTCCTGACGGACGACCCCTCGAGCTTCGGCGCGCGCCAGAGCGCCGCGAGCGAGACGAACGAGATGATCAGCACGGCAGCCGCCGCCCAGACGAAGAGCCAGGCGGGGATGGGCAGGTCGGCGCGGCCCGAGAGCCCGTGCGCGAGGACGAGGTCGATCACGGCTCGACGACGACCTCCGCGACGAGGGCATCCTGCAGGTGCGACTCCAGCTCGAAGATTCCTTCGAACTCCGCCTTGAAAGCGAAGATCGCCGGCTTGCCGGGCCGGACGATCTTCTCGATCTCGTAGCCGTGGAGGTGCAGCTCCTGCTCCGCATCCGCGCGGACGACGATGCGCACCTTGTCGCCCTTCTTCACGTTCACGGTGACGGGGCCGCGGACCGGCTCGCCGCCCTCGATCATGATCACGGCGTCGGCCTTCTCGCTCGCCGAGTCGTCACCGTCCGTCTGCGCCTGGGTCTCGCCCTCCGTCTCCGCCTCGGTTCCCGTAGTGGCCGTCTCCGTCTCCGTCTCCGCAGTGGTGGCCGGCTCGGCGGTCGTCGCCGGCTCGGTCTCGCTTGCCGCGGGCTCGGTCTGGCTTCCCGCGGGCTCGGTCTGGCTTGCCGCCGGCGCGGTCGCAGGCGCCGTGGTGGTGGGCGCCGTCTCCTCGCCGCCGCCGCAGGCGGCGAGCGCCGCCGCGACCGCGGCCAGGACAGCGATCGTGATCGTCCGTCGTTCCCTCATCGCTCCTCCTTGTCTCGTGAGATCGCTCCGCCCGCAGGCTGCGGGCACCCGAGGACGGTCAGGCCGGAGGAGCACGGAGAGCGAAACCGGCGACCAGGGGAGCGCGCCGCACGAGCCGGATCGACCGGGGCACGGGAACGAGCACCGGCCTGGCCGTAGACCGAACCCCGGCGCGGGATGGAGCCAGCACCGCACCGGCTGCGACAGCACCTCGCCCCAGCCAGCGGCCGAGCGCGAGCGCGGCGAGCCCGAACGGCACCTGCAACGCCAGTCCCATCAGGAAGCTCGGTTCGGTGGCTGCATCGAGCGGGAGGCTTCCGGTGGCGAGCAGCCGTTCCAGGTGCTCCTGGACGGCGAAGGCGACGAGCGGGAGGAGCGCCAGCGGCCAGGTCGGAAGTGCCGGGCACGCCTCGCGGCGGGCGCCGATCCGGCCGGCGACGACGAGCCCGGCGAGGAGGAAAGCGGTCAGCGCGCCGAGAGCGAACGGGGCCTGCGCGAGGTAGCCGTGACCGGTCGCCTCGAGCGTGCTCTCGCGGGCATGCGCGCCGGGGTGGGACAACCGGTAGGCGAGCGAATGGGCAGCCAGCGAGCCTGCGACGAGGAGTGGTACCGCCAGTAGCCACGGAAGGGCGCGTCGTCCCATGGCCATCCATGATGACAGGGAATGCGTACGCCGGGCACGGGTAAGCTTCGTGGTCGAAGGGCCACGCTCTCTGCCGGCAAGCGCGCGAAAGGATGGTGTCCTGATGGCCGTCGTCGAGGTCGATCCCGGCGCAGGGGAGCACGTTCGCGAGCTCGACCGCGCGCACCTGATCCACTCCTGGTCCGTGCAGTCGAAGCTGAGCCCGCTGCCGATCGCCGGCGCCGAGGGCCGCTACTTCTGGGACTACACGGGCAAGCGGTATCTCGACTTCGCCTCGCAGCTCGTCAACGTCAACATCGGCCACCAGCACCCCAAGCTGATCCAGGCGATCAAGGACCAGGCCGACCGCCTCTGCACGATCGGCCCGCCGATGGCGAACGACGTGCGCTCGGAGCTCGCAGGGATGGTCGCCGAGGTCGCGCCCGGCGATCTCGACCACACGTTCTTCACGAACGGCGGCGCCGAGGCGAACGAGAACGCGATCAAGCTCGCGCGCTGGGTCACGGGGCGCCAGAAGGTCGTCGTCCGCTACCGCTCCTACCACGGCGCCACCGCCGGCGCGATCTCCCTGACCGGGGACCCGCGGCGCTGGTACGCCGAGCCGGGGATTCCCGGGGTCGTGCGCATGCTCGACCCGTACACCTATCGCTGCCCGGCGGGCCACCCCGACCCGTGCCCGGTCTGCACCGGCGCTCCGCACCTCGAGGAGATCCTCATGTACGAGGGCGCGCACAACGTGGCGGCGGTGATGCTCGAGACGGTCACGGGGACGAACGGCGTGCTCGTGCCGCCGCCAGGGTACCTGCAGGCGATCCGGGAGGTCTGCGACCGGCACGGGATCCTGCTGATCCTCGACGAGGTGATGGCCGGCTTCGGGCGCACCGGGAAGTGGTTCGCCTGCGAGCACTGGGACGTCGTGCCGGACATCATGACGATCGCGAAGGGCATCAACTCCGGCTACGTGCCGCTCGGCGGGATGGTCGTCACCGCCGGCGTGTACGACAGCATGAAGGACATCCTGTTCGCCGGCGGCCTCACCTACTCCGGGCACCCGCTCGCCTGCGCGGCGGGCGTGGCCTCGATCGAGGCGTTCCGGGAGGAGGCGATCGTGGAGAACGCGGCCGCGATGGGCGACGTGCTGGCCGAGGAGCTTCCGACGCTCCAGGCACGGCACCCCTCGGTGGGCGAGTTCCGGGGCCTCGGCCTCTTCTGGATGCTGGAGCTCGTGCGCGACCGCCAGACCCGCGAGATGCTCGTGCCGTACGGGGCGAGCGGCGAGGCCGCGCTGCCGATGGCGCGGCTGACGAAGGCGGCGATGGAGAAGGGCCTCTATCTCTTCACGCACTTCAACCGCGTCGGCATCACGCCGCCGCTCACGATCACGAAGGACGAGCTCCTCGAGGGCCTCGGCACCCTCGACGAGGTGCTGTCGATCGCCGACGAGTACGCTCGCGGCTGAGGGCCGGCTCGGCCGGGCCCGACCCGCGCCTACGGTGAAACGACGCTGCCCCGGATCGCCGGCATGATCTCCTTGCCGTAGGTCTCGAGGATCTGCTCCTGGCCCTCGGTCATCAGGTAGACGTTCCAGTGGGCGACACCGATCGCCTCCAGCTCTCGGAGCTTCTTCACGTGGTCTTCGGGCGTGCCGAGGATCGTGAATCGGTCGCATGTCTCGTCGTCGACGAACGCGCCGTGGGCGGCGCCGACGCGGCTGTGATCGGAGTAGTCGTAGAACTCGCGCCGCTTGACGTACTCGAAGAGGGCAGGGGGCAGCTCCGACTCCGGGTACTTCGCGAGCAGGTCCATGACGTGGTTCGAGACCATCGCCGGGAACCAGCGGACCTGGTCGCGAGCGTGGGCCAGGTCGTCGCCGAGGAACGCGGGGGCGCAGACGATCGGCTCGAGCGCATCGGGGTCGCGGCCGGCCTCTGCGGCGGCCTTGCGGGCGATGCCCATGATCCACTGGACGATCTCGGGATCGGCGAGCTGGATCACGACGCCGTCCCCGACACGCCCCGCGACCGCGAGCGCCTTCGGCCCGTAGCCCGCGACGTACATGGGGATCTCGGGCCGGCCCTTCGCCCACGTCAGCTCGAGCTCCTTCTCGTTCCACTCGACGGGTCGACCGTTCATGAGGTCTTTCATCATGACGAGGGAGCGCTCGAACTCGGCCATCCGCACCGGCTCGAGGCCGATCACCCGGCGTGCGGAGTCACCACGGCCGATACCCATGAACATGCGGCCGTTCGAGATGTCGTGCATGGTCGCGTAGGCGCTCGCGAGCACGGTCGGATCACGCGTCCCCGGGTTCGTGACGCAATGGCCGAGGCGGATGCGCTCGGTCTCGCGCGCGACGAGGGTCAGGAGCGGGACGGACTCCTGCCAGAGGATGTGCGAGTCGTACGTCCAGCCCCAGTCGAACCCGTGCTCCTCGGCGAGCTGAAACAGCTCGATGAACCGTGCGTGGGGCGGGTCGGGCAGGACGGTGATGCCGAACGTCATGGACATGGGCGCTCCTCGTGTCGACCGGAACGCGAAGCGTATCCGCAAGGCCGGGGCGCCAGCCCCGGCCGCGCAGCGGACGCGGCCGCGAAGCGGGCGCCAGGCCGCGAAGCCTCACGGGCCGGCGCCAGCCGGCCCGTACCGCAAGGCCCGGCCTTGCCTATGCCCACCCCAGCTCGGTCAGCCGGTCGTCGTCGATTCCGAAGTGGTGGGCGAGCTCGTGGATCACCGTCACGCGGATCTCCTCCTCGAGCAGGGCCGGGTCGTGCCCGAACTCCTCCTCGAGCGGGATGCGGTAGACCTCGATCTTGTCGGGCAGGACGCCGGCGTAGCCCGAGTCCCGTTCGGTGAGCGGGATCCCGGTGTAGAGGCCGAACAGGTCGGGCTCCTCGGGGTTCTCGTCCTCGATCACGATCTCGACGTTCGACATCGCGTCGCGCAGCGCCGGCGGGAGCGATTCGAGCGCCCGGCTGACAGTGTCCTCGAAGCCCGTCATGCGAGGACGAGGGCGAGCAACGCCTTCTGGGCGTGGAGCCGGTTCTCGGCCTGGTCCCAGGCCGCGGACCGGGGCCCGTGGAGCACCTCCTCGGTGACCTCCTCGCCGTAGTGGGCGGGCAGATCGTGCATGACGATCCCCTCGGGAGCGGCGAGCCCGAGCAGCTGCTCGTCGATCCGGTAGCCGGCGAACGCCTCCCGGCGACGTTCCGCCTCGTCGTCCATGCCCATGCTCGTCCAGACGTCCGTGTAGAGGACGGTGGCGCCGGAGGCGGCCTCGGCCGGGTCGCGGACGAGCTCGACGGTGGAGCCCGCCGCGGCGGCGCCCTCGCGGGCCCAGGCGACCACGTCGGCGCGCGGCTCGTAGCCCGCCGGCGTCGCCGCGACGATGTCGATCCCGAGCTTGCCCGCGATCGTCAGCAGCGAGTGGCACACGTTGTTGCCGTCGCCGATGTAGGCCAGCCGCACACCCGCGAAGCCCGCGAAGCGCTCGCGGATCGTGAGCGCGTCGGCGAGGGCCTGGCAGGGGTGGAAGTCGTCGGTCAGGCCGTTCAGGACCGGGATCGTCGCGTACTCGGCGAGCTCGTCGATGTCCGCCTGGCGATAGGTGCGGACGACGAGCCCGTCGAGGTATCGCGACAGTACGAGCGCCGTGTCGCGGATCGTCTCGCCACGCCCGAGCTGCATCTCGCCGGTCGCAAAGGTCAGCGCGCTCCCGCCGAGATGGGTCATGGCGGCGGAGAAGGAGACGCGGGTGCGCGTCGAGGGCTTGTCGAAGATCATCCCGAGCGCCCGGCCGGGGAGGAGGGCATGCGGGGCTCCGTCACGGCCCAGGCCCTTCAGCTCCGCTGCCAGGTCGAGGAGGGTGCGAAGCTCGCCCGGCGTCCAGTCGTGGATGCGGAGCAGATCTCGGCCCCTGAGGTCCACGGGCACGTCGAGCATGCCGGGATCGTACCGGGGGGCTCGCGCGCAGATGCGGTCACATCCCGGCGCCCCCGGTCGATCGCTACGCGGGCAGCCCGTCGGCGACGGCGGCGAGGTCGAGCGTGCCGCCGGTCAGCTCGCGGAGGATCTCGTCGGCGTCGAGGCCCTGGCCCTCGCTCCAGAGCTCGCGAAGGAGCGTTCCCGCCTTGCGGCTCGCGAACCAGGTGCTTCCGAATGTCTCGGCGAGCGAGCTCCTGACCTGGGCCTCGAACGCCCATGCGCGCAGGTAGCTCGTCACGTAGAAGTTCGGATCGACGTCGTCGAGGTAGGAAGCCGGGGAGGCAGGGATCTTCGTCGCCTCGGTCAGCAGCTCCGCATACCGCGCGGGCATCTCCGACAGGTCGCTCGCCTCGTGGAGCTCGAGCTCGTAGAGCAGCTTCGCGCAGTAGCGGCGCACGAAGAACAGGAGCACGCATGCGGACTCCTCCGCGAACGCCTCCGGGCGACCGAAATCGAGGCGGCGCGAGAGCCAGCTCGGGTTCGAGACGAGGTGCTCGAGCAGGTAGGCCCAGCCCTCCGTCACAGCCCAGTCGCCGAGCCGGCGCGCCTCGAACGGCAGGTGTGCCTGCGTGTGCGCGAAGTGCTCGGTGTGACCGGCCTCGTGGTACAGCATCCGCCAGTCGTCGACGCCTCCCGCAGGCTTGATGCAGAGGACGACGCGGCCCGGGACCTCGATCGGCGCACAGAACGGCCGCGGATCCTTCAACGGACGGGCCTCGACGTCGAGCTCGACGTTCCGCTGGGCCGCGAGGTCGATCCCGAGCTCGGCGAGCGTCGCTTCGAGGCCGGGCAGCAGGCCGGCGGCCGGGAAGCCCTCGTCCCAGTGGTCGGAACGGAGGAGTCGAGGCGTGTCCCACCGCTCTGCCTGCGCAAGCTCGACCCCGACCCGGTCGCGCAGCAGGCGGTCGAGCAGCCGGACGTGGATCTCCTCCGTCTGATCGAGGAATCGGCTGCACTGATCGCGCATCGTCTCGAGCGGGAAGCCGAACTCCTCGTACAGGGCGCGGTAGCTCGCAGCGCCGAGGTTCGGGACGGCGCCGGCGACGGCCAGGTGAGCCTCCTCCCTGACCGGCAGGAGGTGTTCGAGCAGCGCCGTGCGCTCCTCCTCGAGCCGTCGCCGCCGCTCGCGGTCGGGCTCGTTTCCGATCTCCGCGCGAAGCATCCGGTAGGGAATCCGCTCGCCGCCGACGTCGGCCTCGAGCGTCGCCTCGAGCTCGGCCAGCCGGGCCTCGTGGCCGGCGACGAGATGCCCGAGGTAGCCCTCGCAGGCGAAGCGGCGCAGCGGTGGGGCGCCCGCGTCCTGCAGCTCACGGCAGGTCGACAGTGCCGAGAGGTCGGCGAACCGGTCGTAGATCGCCTCGATCTCGAGACGCTCCTTCTGCCCCGAGAAGTGGCGGTACTGCTCGTCGACGAGTGCTGCCAGGAACCGGTCGGCCTCGTGCCGATATTCGTCGAGGTCGATGGCCACGGGCGCGTAGGATACCGACCGTGGTCGAGCTCACCGTCGCGACGGACCGCCGGAGTCACGTGGTCGACATCACGGCGCAGGTGCGCTCGGCCGTCGGTGAGCCTCCGGCCGATGCCGCCGCCGTGCTCGTGTACGTGCCGCACACGACCGCCGGCGTGATCGTGAACGAGGGCGACGATCCGGCGGTGGGGCGCGACCTCGAGATGACGTTCGGCCGGCTCGTCGACGAGGGCTGGCCCTGGGAGCACCAGGAGGAGGGCAACGTCAATCCGTGGGCGCACCCGCGGGCGGCGCTGACCGCGAGCTCGATCGTCATCCCGCTCGTGGACGGGAAGCTGGCGCTCGGGACGTACCAGTCGATCTTCTTCTGCGAGTTCGACGGTCCGAAGACCCGACGCGTGCTCGTCGGCACGCTCCGGTAGCCGAACCGGTGGCGGCGGGCGACGACACGATTCCGGTCGGTGCTGCGGAGGAGCGCGCGCTCGCAGCGGCGCTCTTCAACCACACGTGGATGCTGCTCGACCTCGAGTCCCGAACGCAGGCGCAGGACGACGAGATGCTCCACATGGCGCACGCCTCGCGCTTCCACTGGGGTCGAATCGGCGGACCCGTGAAGCTCGCCCGCGGCGAGTGGCAGTGCTCCCGCGTCTACGCCGTCCTCGGCCGCGCGGAGCCGGCGCTCCATCACGCTCGCCGGTCGCTCGAGCTCTGCCTCGCGCACGCGGGCGAGCTCGAGGAGTTCGATCTGCCGTTCGCCTACGAGGCGCTCGCGCGGGCGCAGTTGACCGCCGGCAACCGGCCCGCGGCCCGCGAGGAGCTCGAACGGGCGCGTGCCCTGGCGGCGCAGATCGAGGACGTCGAGGACCGTGAGCTCGTCGAGGCCGATCTGGCCTGGCTCACGGCCCGGCTCGAGGCCGGCGCGCACGCCTGAGCGATCGCGGGTGCCGGCGTCCCGTGCGGCGCGGGAGCGTCTTCCGTCCAGAGGCTTGATGTGAGATGACCGCACGCCCATCTCACATCAAGCCTCTACCATGGCCCGATGCCCGCCCCCGTCAAGAAGGGACAGGAGGTCGACCTGCGGGTCGATTCGCTCGCCTACGGTGGGAACGGCGTCGCCCGGCTGGACGGGTTCGTCGTCTTCGTCCGCCGCGGCCTTCCGGGCGACACCGTCCATGCGCGCGTGACGAAGGTCAAGGGAGGCTATGCGGAGGCGGTCGCGCTCGACGTCGTCGAGGCCGGGCCCGAGCACGTCGAGGCACGCTGCGCGCACTTCGGGGCCTGCGGCGGCTGCCGGTTCCAGGACCTCGCCTACGAGGCGCAGATCCGGGAGAAGGCGACCCAGGTCCGCGACGCGCTCGCGCGGATCGGAGGGATCGCGGACGCCGAGCTGGAGCCGATCGTGCCGGCCGTCGAGCAGTACGGATACCGGAACAAGCTCGAGTACTCGTTCACCGGCACGGACGCCGGCCCGGCGCTCGGATTCCATCGGGCCGGCCGCTGGGACGAGGTGCTCCCGATCGAGCGGTGTCACCTGACCTCGGACGCCGGCAACGAGATCCGCCGTGCCGTGGAGCGGTGGGCCCGCGCCGAGGGTCTGGCCGCGTACGACCAGCGCTCCGGCGAGGGGTTCCTCCGGCACCTCGTCGTCAGGGAGGGCCGCAACACCGGCCAGGCGCTCGTGATGCTCGTCACCGCACCCGGGACCCTGCGTCCGGTCGAGAGCCTTCTCGGCGCCCTCTCGCAGATCCCGGCCGTGAGGAGCGTTCAGTGGGCGGTCAACGACCGGCCCGCCGAGGTCACGAACCTCCCGAGCGTCGTCCTCTACGGCGACGACGCGCTCGAGGAGGAGCTGCTGGGGCTCCGGCTGCGCGTGCGGCCGAACGCCTTCCTGCAGACCAATACGGCGATGTGCGAGCGGCTCTACGGCCTCGTGTCGGACTACGCGGCGCTGACGGGCGAGGAGACCGTGTACGACCTCTACTGCGGGATCGGCGCGATCGGGCTCGTGCTCGCCCGTGACGCGCTGACCGTGTGGGGGATCGAGATCGCCGAGGAGTCGGTCGCGTGCGCGATCGAGAACGCACAGCTCAACGGGATCACGAACACGGCGTTCTTCGCCGGCGAGGTCGCGGACGCCGTGGACGAGCTGGTCCCGCGGGCCGGGCGTCCCGACGTCGTCGTCGTCGATCCACCCAGGGCCGGACTGACCGCCAAGGCCCTCCGGAGCATCGGCGAGCTCGCCGCGCCCCGGATCGTTTACGTCTCCTGCAACCCGACGACCCTCGCGGGCAACGCGGCCGTGCTCTGTGGCGAGCTCGGCTACCGGCTCGAGCGCGCGCGGCCCGTCGACATGTTCCCGCACACCCCGCACATCGAGACCGTCGCCAGCTTCGTGCGGGCGGGGGAGGGGCCGGTCAGCCCGTCGCCCGCCGCGTCCTGACCTCCCGCCAGAGCAGGTCGGCGTTCGCGGCGACGAACGCCAGCGAGAGCAGCGGCAGGGCGGGGAGGCCGCTCACCTCGGTGAACGCGGTGAGTGCGAGCGTCAGCCCGAAGGAGAGCGTGCACAGAAGCCACGTCAGGCGCGGACGCAATCGGAAGCGGACGGCGGCGCCGAGGAAGAGCGCGAAGAACAGCACGTCGGGCAGCCCGAGCTGGGCCGCCACGGGCTCACCCGGCACGGGGAAGGCGATACTCAGGTAGTCGAACAGCTCGGGGGCGTCCTCGATGATCGCGCGCGTCGGCCCGCGGGCGACGGAGAAGATGTCCACCGGGACGATCAGCAGCGCGACGAGCACGACCCAGCGTGCGTCCTCGAAGAAGCGCAGGAAGAACCACCCTGCCCCGATCATGGCCCCGAACTTCACGTAGTTCGCGGCGACGCGGAGGTCGGCGACCTCCAGCACGACCGTGAGCAGCGCGGCGGCAAGGACCGCGTAGGGGAGCAGGCGCCACAGGCGTAGCGGGAGCGCGAGCCAGGCGATCGCGAACGTCGCCGGGATCACGATTCCGCCCAGGATCGCGACCTCGGCCGCGAGCGAGACGTCGGGCAGCTTGGCGGCGAGCAGGTCGTAGGCCGCGAGCGCTCCGCCGAGCGCTAGTACGGCGGCAGCTCGGACCACCACGGGCCGAGCGCCTTGAACGCGTCCCAGAACTCCCGTTTCGACGCCTGGTCGTCGAGCGCCGCGTCGATGTCGGGCGTCACGAGCGCGTCGATCGTCGGGGTGAAGCGCTGGATCTCGCCCGGCCTGTCCTCGACGTCCGTCGCGAGCGGGAAGCGGATCGCGTTCACGCACTGCCGTGCATCTTCGCCCATCGCGACGACGATCTTCGGCTGCACGACGTGCAGCTCGCGCGTGAGGAAGGACCGCGCCTCCTGCTCCGGCTCGTCGAGGTACTTGACGCAGTTCGTCCCGTAGATCGCGGTCGGGTCGACCGAGAGGCGCTGGAGCGACTTGAGCACGGCCTGGCCGGCGCGACCGAAGAACGCGACCCCTTCGTGGAACTCCGCCGCCTGCGGGCCGTACTTCAGCAGGAACACGTCGGCGAGCGGGTGCCCTGAGCCGAGCACGGGCGTCCCGTCGGGCCCGACCGCGCGGGCGAGCTCCGCGCCGAGCTCGTTGATCTCGGCGATCGCCTTCTTCAGGTAGCGCTCGGAGATGTCGTTCGTCGCCACAGACACGAGGACCCGAATGGAGTTTCGGCCCGGAGCCGCCTTGTCCTACCGCGCCGCCGCCCGCACGCGCCGCTCGCGGGCCTGCGCGCGCCACTTCAGACCCTGGAGGTAGAGCAGCGACTTCGGCCGCCGCACCACCTCGGCCGTGCGCAGGCTGAGGAGCAGCTCCTCCGGTCCGTGGAACGCCCGCATCCGGAGGCATCCCGTCCCGACGCCCTGCAGGACGTGGGCGTCCGAGCCCGCTCCGGCGACGAGGTTGTACTTGCGGGCGAAGCGCAGGGCCTCGTCGTTGTAGCTCTCGAACAGCAGCCGGGCGTTGTAGACCTCGAACACGTCGATCTCGGCGAGGTGGTGGTGCAGGGTCGCCGGGTCGGGGATCGCGTGGAGACGGTCGAATGGATGCGGGAGGTAGACGAGACCGCCCTGCTCGCGGATCGCGGCGATCGTGGCTGCCATCGACATGCCGCGTGGGATCTCCTCCTTCAGGAACAGGCCGATCACCTCACCCTGCCCGTCGGTCTTGACCTCTTCGCCCGGAATGACGGTCAGCCTGCGGCCGTGTCCGGCCTCGACCGCCTCCCGGGCGCCGGCGAACACGTTGTGATCGGTGACCGCGATCGCGCCGAGCCCGATCGCCTCGGCGTGCTCGAGGAGATCCGGCACCGTGACCGAGCAGTCGTGCGAGTGCTCCGTGTGCATGTGCAGATCGGCGAGGATCCAGGGCCGGTCGGCGAGCGGGTCGAGGGCGGCCTGCGGACGGCGGCGCCGGAGCAGGGAGCGGTAGACGTCGTCGAGCTCTGCCGCCAGCCGGTCGAAGCCCTCGGTCGCGGCTGATCGGCGCGCGGCGATCGATTCGTGCTGCCGGAACGCCTCGTCGTCGACGAGACGCTCCATCGCGGCTACGAGGAGCTCGGGTTGCTCGAGTCTCGCCGTGGGCGCGACGACGGGGACGCCGCACGCGAGCGCGTCGAGCGCGAGGGCCGATCGCGGATCGATGCCCGCGATCAGGCCGCGGGCTCCCCGGAGCGCGGCAGCCCGTGCCCCGGGCGTCCCGGCGAGCTGCACCGAGACCCGGTCGTGCAGCGCGCGAGGGATGTAGGGGCGCGACGGCCGTCCGCCGCTCCGCAGGACGACGAGGTCGTGGCCGGGCAGGTCCTGGAGCGCACGGATCGCAACGCGGGCCAGCGCTCGCGTCTCGCCGTCCCACTCGAGGACGAAGAACGGACGCTCCGGGCCCGGCGTGAACCGCTCCGTGTCCACTCCTCGCGGGAGGAGGCGGTACATGCCCGGGAACCGGGCGCGTGCGGCCTCGAGCGTCGACTCGCGGGTCGCCGTGAGCGCGTCGATCCGTCCGAGGAGGCGAGCGCGCTGCGCCTTCCCGGGCGGGAAGCCGAGGCGCTCCGGGTCGTGGAAGGTCGCGACCGCGATCGTGCTCGCCTCGCGCAGCGCGAGGTAGGAGATCCCCGGGAGCCCGGGCTCGTGGGCGTGAACCACGTCGAAGCGACCGTGCGCGAGCGCGAGCCGGAGGTTGGCCCGAACGCCGACGGGAACGGAGAGGCGGTTCCGCGGCGCCACGGGAATCGCCGGCCCGAGGGCCACCGTGCCGTTCGGGAGCTCGCCCCCGCTCGCGAGCCGGCGCAGCATGCGCCTACCGACCGCGAGGTGGCTGGCGCGGTTGGAGGGCGCCAGCACCGTGACCTCGTGGCCGAGCGCTCTCATCCCAGCCGCGGCGCCGGCCACGTGCTCGTTCACCTCGTGCGGCTGCGAGAGCGCGAACGGCGACACGAGGCAGATCCGCAGGCCCATCACCACCGATTCTAGTGCTGAGCACGAACGGAGCACTCCCGCCGTTCGACCCGGGCGCCGGGTGGCTCAGGCCTGCTTCATCACCGAGTACCACAGGCGCTCGGCGACGGTCGACAGCATGTCTGCGATCCGGGACAGACGCCGGTAGAGCTCGCGCCGCCCCATGACCTCGTGGACGTCGTCGAGCTCGAGGAGCGCGGAGGATGCCTTTCGATAGACACGTTCGAGGCGGCGCTGGGACTTGACGGCGGCGTCCGCGCCGGCCGTGGCGCGATCGTCGTCCTCGCCGAGGCAGCCCAACGCATCACGTAGGTGCCCGACGCCCTCCGCGAGCAGGACTGCCATCTCGAGCATCGGGGGATCCGGGCTCATCGCCATGACCTCGGCCTCGCGAACCAGGTCCTTCGCGTTGTTCAGGATCCCGTCGAGCCCGACCGAGATCTCGAACAGCTCCTCGGGGTCGATCGGGGTCACGAACGCGGTGCGCAGCATGGAGCGCAGCGCGAGCTTCGCCTCGTCGGCGCGGTGCTCCGCGTCTCGCACGGCCCGCTCCTGCGCCTGCTCGCCGTCCGCCCAGCGCGACAGCGCGTCCATCCCCTCCACCGTGACGTCCATCTGCGTCCTCAGCATCCCGAGCACGTCGGGCGTCTCGGGGAGGAACCACCGCCGTGTCACGCTGCCCACCTCCAGAGAACGAGGAACCCTGCGGCCAGAAGGCCCGCAGCGGGGATCGTAGTCACCCAGGCGGCGCCGATCTCCTCGACCACCTCCCAGCGCACGTGGTGCCAGCGGCGCCGGCCGCCCCCGACGCCGACGACCGATGCGGCGACAACCTGCGTGGTCGAGACGGGCGCGCCGATGAGCGAGGCCCCGAGGATCACCCCGGTGGACGCCGTCTGGCTTGCGACCGAGTCGAGCGGGCGCAGCGGGAAGATCCGGCGGCCGACCGTCCTGACGATGCGCCAGCCGCCCAGCGCGGTGCCGAGGGTGAGGGTCGCGCCGGTCGCGACCTTCGCCCACAGCGGGACCTCGAGCGTCGAGATCCGTCCCTCGGCGAAGAGAAGGACAGCGATCACCCCCATGCTCTTCTGGGCGTCGTTGGCGCCGTGGCTGAACGAGAGCCCCGCGGCCATCGCCCACCCGGCTCCGCGCACCGGGCCCGACGCCCGGCGCGTCACGCGACGCAGCGAGACCGTCAGCAGCCGGAGGAGGAAGATCCCCGCGGCGAGGCCGAGCACGGGGGAGACCGCGAGCGCGATGAGGATGCCGAACACGCCGACGGGGTGCCATCCGTCCTCGAGGCCGCCCCAGTTCACCGCGTCGACGCCGCCCTCGGCGAGGGCCGCGCCCACGAGCCCGCCTACGAGCGCGTGACCGGAGCTCGACGGGAGGCCGCGCCACCAGGTGGCGAGATTCCAGGCCGTCGCGCCGGCGAGAGCCGCACCGACCACCGCCACGGCCTCGTCGGGCGGGACGTCGACGATGCCGGCGATCGTGTCGGCGACCGCGGTCCCGACCACGATCGCGCCGGCCATGTTGAAGACGGCCGAGATCGTGATCGCCTGGCCCGGCCGGGCGCCCCGGGTCGCAACCAGCGTCGCGATCGCGTTCGAGGCGTCGTGGAAGCCGTTCGTCAGTGCGAACGCGAGGGCGAGCGCGAGAGCGAGAACAAGCTCCACCTCGCTATCTTCGCGCTCGTCGAGGATGGGGCCGCCGGGCCTCGGGTCGCTCACACCGGTGGCCGTGCGGTAGAACTGCCCGGTGGTCGCCGTTCTCCTCGCGTTCGGGACCGCCGTGCTGTGGGGCGTGGCGGACTACCTGGGCGGGCTCAAGAGCCGGGTTGCGAGCGTGCTCGCCGTCGTCGGGATCTCACAGGTCGCCGGGCTCGTCCCCGTGGCCGTCGTGGTCGCGGCGACGCAGCAGGGCGCGCCGGCCGGCCGGTTCCTGCTCTACGGCGCGGCAGCTGGGCTTGCCAGCATCGCGGGCCTGACGGCGCTGTATCGCGGGCTGGCGGTCGGGGCCATGAGCGTGGTCGCGCCGATCGGTGCGGCGGGCGCGGTGATCCCGGTGGCCGTCGGGCTCGGCAGGGGCGAGCAGCCGTCGTGGCTCCAGGGTCTCGGGATGGCCGTCGTGCTGGCCGGGGTCGTACTCGCATCCCGGGAGCCCGGTCGCGACTCGACGCACTCGACGCTCGCCGCCGGGGCCCGGCTCGGCATCGCGAGCGCGCTGTGTCTCGGGCTCTTCTACGTCGCGTTCGACGGGGCGAGCGAGGGGAGCGTCTCGTGGGCCGTGCTCATGCAGCGCGCGACCTTCGTCGCGCTCGTGCTCCCGGTGGCGTTCGTGCTGCGGCGCCGCCTCTCGATGCCCGGCCGCCACGTGCCCGCCGTGATCGTGGTCGGCCTACTCGACGTGGGGGCGCTGGCCCTTCTCGCCGAGGCGACCACGCGCGGCCTGGTCAGCGTCGTCTCGGTCATCGCGTCGCTCTACCCGGTGACCACCGTCGTGCTCGCCCATCTCCTCCTCGGCGAGCGCATCGCCCCGTCGCAGCGGGTCGGCGTGGCCGGCGCGTTCGCCGGGGTCGCGCTCGTCACCGCGGGGTAGATCCGGTTGCCGCCCGCTCGCGCGAACGGGCGGCAACCGCCAGGGCCCCCTACGACTTCGCGGCCGCCTTCGCCGTCTCGCGGGCGTTCCTGCGGATGAAGTCCTCGACCAGATCGTGCGCCTCGTCGTCCTGGATCTGCTTCGGAGGCGACTTCATCAGGTACGCGCTCGGCCCTTCCAGCGCGCCGGACACCCCGTTGTCGAGGGCGAGCTTCGCGAGCCGGACGGCGTCGATCACGATCCCTGCCGAGTTGGGCGAGTCCCAGACCTCGAGCTTCAGCTCGACGTTCAGGGGTACGTCTCCGAAGCCCGAGCCTTCCATGCGGATGTAGGCCCATTTGCGATCGGTGAGCCAGGGCACGTAGTCGCTCGGCCCGACGTGGACGTTCGTCTCGCCGAGGTCGTAGTCGAGCATCGAGGTGACCGCGTTCGTCTTCGAGATCTTCTTCGACTCGAGGCGCTCACGCTCGAGCATGTTGAGGAAGTCGGAGTTGCCGCCGACGTTGAGCTGCATCGTGCGGTCGACGTGGACGCCCCGCTCGCGGAAGAGGCTCGTGAGCACCCGGTGGGTGATCGTCGCGCCGACCTGGGACTTGATGTCGTCGCCGATGATCGGCAGGCCGCGCGCCTCGAACCGGCGCTGCCAGTAATGCTCGCGCGCAATGAAGACCGGCATGCAGTTCACCATCGCGCAGCCGGCGTCGAGGATCTGCTCCGTGTACCACTTCGTCGCCATGTCGGAGCCGACCGGAAGGTAGTTGACGACGACGTCCGTGCCGGTCTCCTTCAGGATCCGGATCACATCCGCTGTCTCGCCCGGCGCCTTCCTGACCTTCTGCGAGAGGTACTTGCCGAGTCCGTCGTGGGTCATACCGCGCGAGACGGTGATGCCCGTCTTCGGCGCGTCGGCGAACTTGATCGTGTCGTTCGGGAACGCCCAGATGGCCTCCGATAGGTCCTTGCCGACCTTCCCCTCGACGACGTCGAACGCGGCCGTGAACTCGATGTCCCTGATGTGGTAGCCGCCGAGATCGACGTGCATGAGCCCGGGTACGAACTGGTCGCTCGCCGCGTCCCGGTAGTACTCGACGCCCTGCAGCAGCGAGTTCGCGCAGTTGCCGACGCCGATGAGCGCGACGTGCACCTTGTCGTGCGAGCGCGGCCGCCCGTTGGTCTTGCCGTTCGTCGATTCCATTGCGTCCTCTCCTCTCCCGCCGCCAAAGGGGACGGTTCGTGCGCTCGTGGGCTCGTGCGGGACGCCAAGCTCGTCCGCGAGGGTCGCGAGGATGACCTCGTTCGTATTCGACCCCGCGCGGAACGCCGCGGCCTGGATCCGCTGCTTGAGCTCGGCCGGCATGCGCAGGAGCGCGACACCGCTCGTTCCCGCGAGCGGGCTCCGCCGGCCCGTCGGGGAGAAGGCGACGCCGAACCGCTCGGCGAGCAGGCCCGTCGCGACGTCGTTGAGATTGCCACCGCGCCGGGCGACCTCGCGCACGAGCGCGGCCTTCAGCGACTGAGGCATCCGAACGAGTACGCCGGTTCGGTCCGAACTGCTAGCAGCCAAACTGCTAGCAGTATATCGGCGGATCTGAATCGGTGCGACCTACGCCCCGGCGCGCTCGATCAGCTGCCGGCGCACGTACAGGATGCGCTGGACCGCCGTGAGCCAGGCGAGCCCGCAGAGCACGAGGACGGCCCACGGCAACGCCCCGACCGATCCGAGCGCGAGCCCGATGCCGAGGATCGCGACTCGCTCGGCCCTGCTGCCGAACCCGACCTCTCCCTTCAGGCCCATGCCCTCGGCCTTGGCCCGCGTGTAGCTGACGAGCATCGAGCCGACGACCGCGGCGAAGGCCAGCGCGACGGCCCATTCCCTGCCCTCGCGCATGAACACGAGCGCGACCGCACCGAGCATGAACGCCTCGCCGAGACGGTCGAGCGTGGAGTCGAGGAAGGCGCCGAACGGCGTCCCCTTGCCGCCCGCGCGGGCGAGCGCGCCGTCGAGGATGTCGAGGACGGCACCGAGCACGAACAGCGCGGCCCCGACGACGTAGAGCCACCACGCGCGGTACTCGAAGTAGACGGCGACCGAGCCCGCGATGCAGAGGCCGAGCCCTCCCAGCGAGAGCATGTCGGGCGTGACGCTCGTCTGCCCGAGCTGCTCCATCGACCGCGCGGCGAGGCGCCGGGCCTCGTCCTTGACCTGCCCCTGTCGCTGGGCGATCGGGATCTGCTCGCGCGTCATCGGCCGGAGGCTACCACTCGACCGCGTCGGCGCTCCGCCATGCGACGGGCTACGGGAGCGCCGTCTGCTCGAGCCCCGCACGGCGACGCACGAGCACGAGTCGCAGGACGATCGCGGACGCGACGCCGGCGAGGGCGACGCCCGCGGCCACGTCGAGCCAGTAGTGGTTCGCGGTCGCCATGACCGTGAACCAGACCCACGCGGGCCACAGCAGCCAGAGCGTCCTCCCGACCGGGTTGCGGACGAGCTTCACCATCAGGAGCCCGAGGATCAGCGCATTCGCGGCGTGGATGCTCGGCATCGCGGCGTACTGGTTCGATGCGAGCTGCACGAGGCCGCTTCCGTGGTTCAGCGTGGACGAGGCCGCCAGCGTGTCGACGAAGCCCTCCCCTGGAAAGAGCCGGGGAGGCGCCGTCGGCATCAGCACGAACCCGATCAGCGCGAGCACGTTCACGAGCAGCAGCACGTTCCGCAGCGGGAGGAACACGTCCGTACGCCGGAAGTAGACCCAGAGGAGCGCGAGCCCGACCACCGTGAACTGGGAGTTCCAGTACGTCCAGTTCACCACCTGGACGAGCCAGTCGCCGGCTGCGAGGACGACCTCCTGGAGCCGGAGCTCGAACAGCGCCCCGACGCTGCGCTCGGCGTCGATCAGGAGCCGGCCGTTCTCGAACGCCTGCCCCGAGCCGTGGTCGGCGAGGCCCCGAGCGACCTGGTAGGCGAAGAGGAAGCCGAACCAGATCGCGAGCTGGAGGAGCAGATCGCCGATGCCGCGAGGGAGCGCGCGGTCGAGCCACCGCCAGGATGAGCGAAGCACCTCCATCGAGGGAAGATCGTACCGCGCGGTGGGGAGGTCGAAGCGGGTCGGTGGATGGCCGTCAGGGGCCGGTCAGCCGCCGATGTACGACATCTCGACCTTCTGCAGGCCCATCGTATGCGAGGAGCGGATCTCCGAGTAGCGGTCGTCGCGGCCGCGCCAGATCTCCGCGAGCGCGCCCGCCAGCTCGTCGTCGCTCGCCCCTCCCCGCACGAGGGCACGCAGGTCGCGGCCCCGGGTCGCGAACAGGCACGTGTAGAGCTTCCCGTCGGCCGAGATTCGCGCCCGCGTGCAGTCCCTGCAGAATGCCTGCGTGACGGAGGCGATGACGCCGATCTCACCGCCGCCGTCCAGGTAGCGCCAGCGCTGCGCGACCTCGCCCCGGTAGGCCGGCTCGAGCGGCTCGACGGGAAGCTCGCCGGCGATCCGCTCGACGATCTCACGGGCGGGCACGACGTCGGCGAGCCGCCAGCCGTTCGTCGCGCCGACGTCCATGAACTCGATGAAGCGGACGACGTGGCCGGTGCCGTGGAAGTGGCGCGCCATCGGCAGGATCGCGTCGTCGTTGACACCGCGCTTGACGACCATGTTCACCTTGACGGGGGTGAGGCCGACCGCGGCCGCGGCGTCGATTCCCTCGAGGACGCGCGCGACCGGGAATGCGACGTCGTTCATCGCCATGAACACGCCGTCGTCGAGCGAGTCGAGGCTCACCGTGATCCGGCGCAGGCCCGCCTCGGCGAGCGCCGCGGCCTTGGGGGGCAACAGCGCCCCGTTGGTCGTCAGCGTCAGGTCGAGACCGGGGATCCCGGAGAGCATGGCGACGAGGCGCTCGAGGTCCTTGCGGAGCAGCGGCTCGCCGCCGGTGAGGCGGATCTTCTCGACGCCGAGGCCCGCCGCGACGCGCGCCACCCGGGCGATCTCCTCGAACGTCAGCAGGAGCTCGCGGCCCAGGAACACGTGGTCGCGCCCGAAGACCGTCTTCGGCATGCAGTAGGTGCAGCGGAAGTTGCACCGGTCGGTGACCGAGATCCGCAGGTCGCGGAGCGGCCGTCCGAGCGTGTCGCGCGGTGCCTCCACGATGTCAAGGGTACCCTCGCAGGGCCGGGCGGCGGTGTTCGAGCGCCGTCAGCCGGTGCCGGCGGTGAGCGCCGAGATCTCGCCCGCCCCGACCGAGAGCTCGCCGGCGGCGAGCGCCGGGGCGAGCTGCGCGGACGTCACCGAGCCGACGACGGCGAACGTCGGAAACGGACGCGCGAGCACCCAGGCCAGCGCGACCGCCGCGACCGGCGTGCCGATCCGCGCGGCGAGCGCCCGGGCGCGCCGTCGCCGCTCGACGTTGTCCGGAGTGAGCCAGCACCGCTCGACCTCCTCGTCGCCGTCGGGGCGACCGGCGAAGAACCCGCGCGCCTGGGCCGACCATGCGAGCAGCGGAACCTGCCGGGCCTCGTGCCAGGCGGTGTCCGCCTGGAGGGAGCCGTCCCACACGGGACGGGCCATGTCGGCGAGCGAGAGCTGGTTCGAGACGAGCGAGAGATCCTGCCGGCCGTGGTCTACGGCATGGCGCCCGAACCCCTCGGCCCGCCGCGTCGACCAGTTGCTCACGCCGACCGCCGCCGCGCGTCCGCCACGGGCCTCGTCGTCCAGCGCGTCGACGAACTCGCCGACCGGGATCCGCTCGTCGTCGCGGTGCAGCACGAGGACGTCGACACGGTCGGTGCCGAGCCGCTCGAGGCTCTCCGCGAGCTGGCTGCCGACGGCCTCGGGCGTGCAAGCCGGCGTGTGCGCGACCTTGTGCAGCAGGACGACGTCGTCGCGCGCGCCCCGCGAGGCGAGCCAACGCCCGAGCAGGGACTCGCTGCGCGCGCCGTAGTGAAAGCCGGCGTCGAAGGCCGTGATCCCGGCCTCGAGCGCGTCGTCCCAGAGCCGGAACCACGCCGAGGCAGGGAGGTCTGCTCCCGACAGCGTCACCTGTGCGGTCCCGAGCACGATCCGCGAGAGCGGCCGCGCGAGGCCCGGAAGGGTGCCGCTTCGCATGGGCCGGAGCATGCGCGGCGGGCGGGTGCACTGTCAAACCCGCCCGCCACGCCTCCGCCGTGGAGGAGACAGGGAATCCCCTGCAAGGAGAGAAAATCTGATATCCTGGGACTAAGATTTTCTGCACACGAGCCTCAGGAGGCACAGCGAGCATGGGCAAGACCATCGGAATCGACCTCGGGACCACGAACTCCGCGATAGCGGTGCTCGAGGGCGGTGAGCCGACCGTCATCCCGAACGCGGAGGGCGGCCGGACGACACCGTCGGTCGTCGCATTCACGAAGGACGGGCAGCGGCTCGTCGGCGCGTCCGCGAAGCGGCAGGCGGTCACGAACCCGAAGAACACCGTCTTCTCGATCAAGCGCTTCATGGGCCGCAAGTTCTCCGAGGTCTCCGAGGAGATGAAGATCGTCCCGTACGAGGTCGTCTCGGGGCCGAACGCCGACGTCCGCGTCCACGCGGGCGAGAAGGAGTACTCGCCGCCCGAGGTGTCGGCGATGATCCTCCAGAAGCTGAAGGCCGACGCCGAGGCCTATCTCGGGGAGCCGGTGACCGACGCCGTCGTCACGGTGCCCGCGTACTTCAACAACGCGCAGCGCGAGGCGACGAAGGACAGCGGGAAGATCGCCGGCCTCAACGTGCTCCGGATCATCAACGAGCCGACCGCCGCCGCGCTCGCCTACGGGCTGGACAAGGAGACGGATCAGACGATTCTCGTCTTCGATCTCGGCGGCGGCACGTTCGACGTCTCCGTGCTCGAGCTCGGCGAAGGCGTGTTCGAGGTGAAGTCGACGAACGGCGACAACCACCTCGGCGGCGACAACTTCGACAAGTCGATCGTCGACTGGATGATCGCGGAGTTCAAGCGGGAGCAGGGGATCGACCTGGGCGCGGACCCGATGGCGCTCCAGCGCCTGTACGAGGCCGCCGAGAAGGCGAAGATCGAGCTGTCCTCGACCACGTCGACGCAGATCAACCTCCCCTTCGTCACGGCGACCCCCGAGGGGCCGAAGCACCTCGACCTGTCGCTCTCCCGCTCGAAGCTGAACGAGCTCACCCATGCCCTGATCGAGCGCACGGTCTCACCGACGATGCAGGCGCTCGAGGACGCCGGGCTGAAGGCCGGCGACATCGACTCGGTCGTGCTCGTCGGCGGGATGACCCGGATGCCCGCGGTGCAGGAGAAGGTCAAGGAGCTGATCGGCAGGGAGCCGCACAAGGGCGTGAACCCCGACGAGGTCGTCGCCGTCGGCGCGGCGATCCAGGCGGGCGTGCTGAAGGGCGAGGTCAAGGACGTCCTCCTGCTCGACGTGACGCCGCTGTCGCTCGGTATCGAGACGAAGGGCGGCGTGTTCACGAAGCTGATCGACCGCAACACGACGATCCCGACGAAGAAGTCCGAGGTGTTCACGACCGCCGAGGACAACCAACCGTCGGTCGAGATCCACGTTCTGCAGGGCGAGTCCGAGATGGCCACCTTCAACAAGACCCTCGGCAAGTTCCAGCTCGTCGGGATCCCGCCCGCCCCGCGCGGCGTGCCCCAGGTCGAGGTCGCGTTCGACATCGACGCGAACGGGATCATCAACGTCTCGGCCCGAGACCGCGGGACGGGGAACCAGCAGCAGGTCCGGATCGAGGGCGGGTCCGGCCTCAAGGAGGACGAGGTCCAGCAGATGATGCAGGACGCGGCGGCGCACGCCGACGAGGCGCGCAGGATGCGCGAGCTCGCCGAGGCGCGGAACCAGGCCGAAACGCTCCTGTACACGACCGAGAAGACGCTGAAGGACCATCGCGACGCGGTGGACGAGGAGACGGCGGCGACGATCGAGACGAGGCTCCAGGAGCTGAGAGAGGCGCTCGGCGCCGACGACGCCGGCGAGATCCGCGCGAAGTCGGACGCGCTCACGGAGGCGTCGCACCGGCTCGCGCAGGCCGTCTACGAGAGGGCGCAGGCAACGGCGGGAGGCGACGCGACGGGTGAGGGGGCCGGGCCCGGCGAGGACGAGGTGATCGAGGACGCGGAGTACGAGGTCGTCGACGAGGAGGCGAAGTCCTCGTGACCGACCGGGTTCCGACGAAGGCCGAGCTGGCCGACCGCGTCACGGAGCTGGAGCTGCTCGCTGCGGAGTCCGAGCGCAGGCTCGAGGAGGCCGAGGCGAAGCGGGACGAGTACCTCGACGACCTGCGCCGGGTCGCGGCCGAGTTCGACAACTACCGCAAGCGGGCGGCGCGGGACCAGGAGAGCCTCGTGGCGCGGGCTCACGAGCGCCTGGTGAAGGAGCTCCTGCCGGTCGTCGACGACCTCGAGCGCGCGCTCGATGCGGCGGCCGACCACGCCGAGGCGAGGCTCGAAGAGGGGGTGCGTCTCGTCGAGCGCGAGCTGCGCCAGGCGCTGACGCGCGAGGGCCTCGAGGAGATCGAGACCGCCGGCAGCTTCGACCCGCACGTGCACGAGGCCCTGCTCTCGCAGGCGTCCGACCACGACGACGGAACGATCCTCGAGGTCGTCCAGAAGGGCTACCGGCTCGGCGACCGCGTGCTGCGACCCGCCCGGGTCGTGATCGCCCGGGCCGCGACCGCGGCAGACGGAACCGAGTGAGCGACTGGTACGACATCCTCGGCGTGCCCCGAACGGCCTCACAGGAGGAGATCAAGAAGGCCTACCGGAAGCTCGCCCGAACCCACCATCCCGACCGCAACCCGGACGACTCGCGGGCCGAGGAGCGCTTCAAGGAGATTTCCGCCGCGTACGACGTCCTCGGCGACGCGCAGAAGCGGGAGCAGTACGACCGGCTGGGGGCGGGGGTCGGTGGAGGCTTCGATCCGAGCCAGTTCGGCGATCTCACCGATCTCGGCGATCTGTTCGGCGGCCTCTTCGGAGGCGCCGGCGCCCGCGGGCGGGCGCGCGGGGCGCGTCGAGGCCGCGATCTGGAGGCGGTCGTGACACTCTCGTTCGAGGACTCGCTCGAAGGGGTGACCGCACGGGTGCCGGTCGAGATGGCCGTGCCGTGCGCGACGTGCGGGGGCAATGGCGCGGCCACTGGCACCTCGCCCGTCATCTGTCCCGAGTGCCGGGGGCGAGGGATCGTCGCCCAGAGCCAGGGGATGTTCGCACTCTCGCAGCCGTGCCCGCGGTGCCACGGGAACGGCACCGTGATCGAGGACCCGTGCACGGCGTGCTCGGGCAGCGGACGCGAGACCGCACGGCGCAGCTTCCAGGTGAAGATCGCGGCGGGAGTGGCCGACGGGACACGGATCCGGCTCGCCGGGAAGGGCGAGCCGGGCATGAACGGGGGACCTCCGGGCGACCTCTACGTCATCGCGCGCGTCGCGCCGTCAGCGCTGTTCGAGCGCCGCGGCAACGACCTCTACCTCGACGTGCCCGTCACGTACGGCGAGGCGGCCCTCGGGGCGAACGTGGAGATCCCGACCCCCGACGGCCCCGTCGCGCTGAAGGTGCCGGCCGGGTCGCAGGACGGCAGGCTGCTCCGCGTCCGGGACAAGGGCGTGCCGGTGCTGCGGGGATCGGGCCGCGGGGACCTGATCGCCAAGCTGCGCGTCACAGTCCCGCAGAAGCTGACGAAGGCCGAGCGTGAGGCGATCGAGGCGCTCCAGAAGGTCTCGCGCGAGAACCCGCGGGAGAGGGTGTTCGCACCGTGAGAGGGACGCGGAATGCGCCGGACCGGTCGGTGAGCCCGCACGCCGCCCGGTGGGGCCGAGCCGATGGATGACAGGCCGCGGTACATGATCAGCGTCGCGGCCGAGATCGTCGGCGTGCACCCGCAGACGCTGCGCATCTACGAGACGCGCGGGCTCGTGCGCCCGCGTCGCACGCCGGGCAACACGCGCCTCTACTCGGAGCGCGACCTCGAGCGGCTGCGCTCGATCCAGCGGCTGACGAACGAGGTGGGGCTGAACCTCGCTGGCGTCGAGCGCGTGCTCGCGCTCGAGGACGAGATCCAGCGGCTCCGAGGCCAGCTCGCCGCGCTGGAGCGCCAGATCCGCGACGACGTCGAGCAGGTGCATCGCCAGTACCGGCGGGAGATCGTCCTGTACCGGGATCCCGGCGGCTCGAGGCTGCCGGTTCCCAGAGCGTCGCGGTAGTCGAGAGAACGGAAGGAACTACGGGAACGATGGATTTCAGCAGGCTCACGATCAAGTCCCAGGAGGCGGTCGCGGCAGCGGCCGAGCTCGCCCGCCGGCGTGGCAACCCGGAGGTGTATCCGGAGCATCTGGCGCTCGCGCTGCTCGAGGAGGAGCTGCCGCGTACGCTCGTCGAGCGCTCCGGTGCCTCGCCCGAGGCCGTCCGGGCGCAGCTCGAGGCGCGCCTGGTGGAGCGGCCGGCGATCTCCGGCTCCCTGCAGCAGCCACGGGCCGGGACAGCGTTCTCGGCCGTGCTCGATCGCGCCGGCGGGGAGATGGCCCGGCTCGAGGACGAGTTCGTGTCCACCGAGCACCTGCTGCTCGCCCTCGAGCTCGTCCCGCGCGACGCGCTGCTCGGGGCCCTCGCGCAGGTCAGGGGCGCACAGCGGGTGACGTCACAGGATCCCGAGGGCTCCTACCAGGCGCTCGAGAAGTTCGGCCGCGACCTGACCTCGCTCGCCGAGCAGGGCAAGCTCGACCCGGTCATCGGGCGTGACGAGGAGATCCGGCGCGTGATCCAGGTGCTGTCCCGCCGCACGAAGAACAACCCGGTCCTGATCGGCGAGCCCGGTGTCGGCAAGACCGCGATCGTCGAGGGCCTCGCCCAGCGCATCGTCGACGGCGACGTTCCCGAGGGCCTCAAGGGCAAGCGGGTCTGGGCGCTCGACATCGGCTCGCTGCTCGCGGGCTCGAAGTACCGGGGCGAGTTCGAGGAGCGCCTCAAGGCGGTGCTGAAGGAGATCGAGAGCTCGGAGGGGGAGATCGTCCTCTTCATCGACGAGCTGCACACGATCGTCGGTGCGGGAGCCGCGGAGGGGGCGGTGGACGCGGCGAACATGCTCAAGCCGATGCTCGCCCGCGGCGAGTTGCGCGCCGTCGGCGCGACGACCCTCGACGAGTACCGCAAGCACGTCGAGAAGGACGCGGCGCTCGAGCGGCGGTTCCAGCCGGTCATGGTCGGCGAGCCGACGGTCGCGGATACGATCGCGATCCTCCGCGGCCTGAAGGAGCGCTACGAGGCCCATCACGGCGTTCGCATCCGCGACGCGGCGCTGGTGGCCGCGGCCGTGCTCTCCGATCGCTACATCGCCGACCGGTTCCTGCCCGACAAGGCGATCGACCTCGTGGACGAGGCGGCGTCCCGGCTGCGCATGGAGATCGACTCCTCTCCGATCGAGCTCGACGAGGCCGATCGGCGCGTGCGCCAGCTCGAGATCGAGCTGGCGGCGATGGCCAAGGAGTCCGACGAGATCCGCCAGCCAGTCGAGCGGGAGCTCGCCGAGGCGAAGGAACGTCGAAACGAGCTCGCCGCCCTCTGGGCGGAGGAGAAGGACGCCCTCGACCGCGTCAAGGCCGCCACGCGCCGCGTCGACGAGCTGAAGGTCGAGGCGGAGCGGGCCGAGCGCGGGGGCGATCTGCAGCGCGTCGCGGAGATCCGCTACGGGGAGCTGCCCGCACTCGAGCGGGAGCTCGCCGAGCGGCAGGAGCCCACCGGGACGCCGATGGTGAAGGAGGAGGTCGACGAGGACGACATCGCGGAGGTCGTGTCCCGCTGGACGGGCGTTCCCGTGACGAGGCTGCTCGAGGGCGAGACCGAGAAGCTCATCCACATGGAGGAGCGGCTGCACCGGCGGGTCGTCGGCCAGGACGCGGCCGTCGAGGCGGTCGCCCATGCCCTGCGGCGTGCCCGGACCGGGCTGCAGGACCCGAACCGCCCGATCGGCTCGTTCGTCTTCCTCGGCCCGACCGGCGTCGGCAAGACGGAACTCGCGAAGGCGCTGGCGGAGTTCATGTTCGACGACGAGCGAGCCATGGTGCGGCTCGACATGTCCGAGTACCAGGAGCGGCACACGGTCGCCCGCCTGATCGGCGCGCCCCCGGGGTACGTCGGGTACGAGGAGGGGGGCCAGCTCACCGAGGCGGTCCGCCGCCGCCCGTACGCCGTCCTCCTGCTCGACGAGATCGAGAAGGCGCACGGCGAGGTCTTCGACGTGCTGCTCCAGATCCTCGACGACGGCCGGCTCACGGACGGGCACGGCCGCACGGTCGACTTCCGCAACACGGTCGTGATCATGACCTCGAACGTCCGCTCCACGGGGGAGATGCGCGACCGGTTCCGGCCGGAGTTCCTGAACCGGATCGACGAGATCATCGAGTTCGAGTCGCTGACGCGGGAGCAGCTCGACGCGATCGTCGAGCTGCAGCTGCGGCGCCTGCGGGAGCGGCTGTCCGAGCGCGGGCTCTCGATCGAGCTGACCGAGGCCGCACAGGCGCTCGTGGCCGAGGCGGGCTGGGATCCTGTCTACGGGGCACGGCCGCTGAAGCGGTCGCTGCAGCGGCTCGTCGAGAACCCGCTGGCGGTCAGGCTGCTCGAGGGCGAGTTCGAGGAGGGCGATACCGTCCTCGTCGATGCCGGGGACGACGGCCTGACGTTCGGAAGACGGGTCGTCGCCGCGACCACCACGTAAGCTGGCGGCATGGCCTCGGCACCGGACCTGCGCCTGAACGAGCCGCTGCGCCTCACGGACGTGCTCGCCGAGGCCGTCCGCGCGTACGGCCGGTGGCTGGCGCCGCTCGTCGCGATCGGCCTGCTCCAGGCCGGTGCGTTTCTGCTCCAGGAGGTGCTCCCCTGGGGGCCGAACCTCGCGATCCTCGCCGCCGTCTTCGTCGTCTGCTACGGCCTCGTGATCCGGATGCTCGTCGGCGACGACCTGCGCGTTGCGATCGGCCGGGTCTGGACGTCGCTGCCGCTGCTGCTGCTGCTCGCCGTCGGGGTCGCCGTCCCCTTCTACCTCGCGCTCAGCTTCCTCATCTTCATCCCGATCGCGGTCATCTGGCTCGCGGTCTTCTCGTACACGATTCCGGCCTCCCTCCTCGAGGCGCGGGGAGCGGACGGCGCCCAGCCGGTCCTCTCGCGGGCGGCTTGGGCGATCCGGCGCTCGGCCTACCTCGCGCGCGCCGACTTCGGGCACTCGCTGAGCGTCGTCGTCGTGCTCATGCTCCTCTACCTGTTCGTCGGCGTCATGCTCGCCGGGCTCCTCGCGAGCCTCGGCGACAACAGCCAGAGCGCCGCGATCGCGATCGTCCAGGTGATCCTCGCGCCGCTCTTCTTCCTCGGCCTCGGCGTGCTCTACTTCTCCCAGCGTGCCCGCGCGGACACGGGCGACCGGCCGGTGCCGCGCCTGCGGTGAACGAGCCGCCACGGCTTCCGGACTGGGCGCTCCAGGAGGTCACCGGGTGGCCCCAGGACGCGTGGGGCGTCCATCACGCTCGCCTGCTGCTCCGCGACGGCAGGGTGGTCGCTCCGGTCGCCGTGCTTCCGAGCGGCGAGCTCGTGGGCTGGGGCGGTGCCGGCGAGATACCCTTCGGGGCCGAGGACATCGTGGCAATCGAACGGGCCGACGAGTAGGGGGCCGGGATGGCCGAGAGCGACGGGCGATCCCGGTGGGGCACGTTCGTCATCGGAGGGCTGATCGGGGGAGCCGCGGGCTTCGCGGCCTCACGGCTCCGCGAGCGCCCTCGCCGGGCGCGTCCGCTCGCCGCCCCGGGCCTGGCGGCCTTCGAGCAGGCTCCGTGCTTCCGCGAGCTCGAGGAGACCGAGCACGAGGCCGTCCGGCGCCAGCCCGAGAGCCGGTCCTGACCCCGGGCCGCGGCGCTCCGCTCACACGAGGACGACGATCGCGTTCAGCATGATCTCGGCCGCGAGCGCGGCGTCCGCCGGATCCGCCGACTCGGCGGGATGGTGGCTGATGCCGTCCTTGCACGGGACGAAGACCATGGCACTCGGCACGCGCGGCGCCACGCACATCGTGTCGTGGGCGGCGCCCGAGATCATCGTCGTGTAAGGCGCTTCGCTCGCCGCCGCAGCGTCGGCGAGCGCGCCGACGACCCGGTCGTCCAGCGGGGTGGCGGGCAGCGTCTGGCGCTCGTGGAGCTCCGCGCGCATGCCCCGGGCTGCCGCCGCCCGCTCGGTGAACGCCCCGATGTCGCGGACGACACCGTGGAAGGCGTCCTCGTCGGGCCCCCGAACGTCGAGCGAGAAGCGGACGCGCTCCGCGATCGCGTTGATCAGCCCCGGGACGACCTCGATCTCCCCGACGGTGCCGACCGTCGCTTTGCCGGCGGCCCGCACGAGGCGCTCGAGCTCGAGGACCGACTCGGCGAGCACCGTCGTCGGGTCGAGCCGGAAGCCCATCGGCGTCGCCCCGGCGTGGTCGCCCCGGCCGTGCACGACCACGTCCGCGTGGACGTAGCCGGCGATCGCCCGCACGATGCCGATCCGGTTGCCCGTGTCCTGCAGGACACGGGCCTGCTCGATGTGCATCTCGATCCAGCCCACCAGGTCGTCGAGGATCGCGGCGGACTCGCGCCAGCGGGCCGGCTCGAAGCCGGCTTCCTCGGCGTGCTCCCAGAAGCTCCGCCCGTCGTCGATCGCCCGGTAGGAGTCGCGCAGCTGCTCGTCGCTCACGCGGCCCGCGACGATCCGGCTGCCGAGCAGCATCTGCCCGAAGCCGGAGCCCTCCTCCTCGATGAAGGACACGAGCTGGAGCGGCAGACCGAGGCCGAGCTCGTCGCTCAGCCGGCACACCTCGAGCGCCGTCACGACGCCCATCGTCCCGTCGTACTTGCCGCCGTTGCGGTTCGAGTCGCAGTGCGAGCCGATCCCGAAGGCCCGCTCGCCCGGGGGGCGATTCCGGGCCGTGAGGGTCCCGACCGGGTCGTGCCCGATCTCGAATCCGAGCGTGGCGAGCGCGGCGCCGAGATAGTCGAGCGTGTTCCGGTAGGCCTCGGTGTAGGCGTACCGGCGCACCGCGTCGCCCGAGAGCGTGAACTCCGGCCCGGCCAGCGTCTCGATGTCCTGCTCGATCCGGGCCGCGCTGCGGGCGCGGTCGATGCCGATCGGGCTGGTGCTCATGGACGTAATCCTTGCACCGGGGCAGGCGTCCTGCACGGGCCGAGACGCCCACTCGCAGCCGCCGAACGGGGGTAGAATGGCCGTGTGAGCATCCTCGCGATCGTGCTCCTCTCGTGCGCCGTGCTCCTCGTGGTCGGCGCCGAGTGGCCCCGGCTCGCGGCAGGCATGCGCTCGAGGGCCGCCGAGCGTGACCAGCGCGACCGCGACCGTCGCAGGTCGGAGCTGCACGTGATCGAGGGCGGCGACCGGGACGACTTCGCCGAGAGCGTTCGCCGAGACCTCGACCAGCTGCCCGTGATCGAGGAGCCGAACGACCGCAAGCGCTGAGTCTCGGGCTCGAAGCCCGGAGGCTCAGGGAACGTGGATCGTGGCCCGCAGCTCGCGGGTGTTCGGAAGGATCGAGGCCACGTTCTCGTCGTTCTTGGCCTCCTGACGGTCGGCGATCCGCACGACGAGCGAGTGCGAGCCGGAGGCGACCCCCGCGAGCGGCAGGATCGCGGTTCTGCCGTCCTTGCTGAGCCTTCCCGCGCGCCACTGGCGGCCGTCGAGCGTGAACCGGATCCCGCTCGGGTCGACGCCGCTGCCGCCGTCGGCCACCCTCACCCGGAGCTGACCGCGGGTCGCCGTCGTCGAGAGCAGCCGCGCCGTCGGCCGCGAGACGTCGTTGACCCAGAGCCGGAACGCGAACGCTCCGGCGGCCGCCCGCGAGACGGAGTCGAAGACGAGGGAGTACGTCCCGGCGCCAGGCAGCAGCACGGCTGAGGTCCGGATCCTCTCGCCGAACCGGTCGAGGTAGGGGTTCGTGACGAGCGGCAGCACCGGGATCCCCGCAAGGCGGTTCTCGTCGGCCCCGACGACGATCCTCGGCTCGATGCGCGCTCTGGCGGTCTGCGCCACGACGGCGACCCCGAAGTTGGCCGTGCCCGCGGGAATGCTCACACGGAACACCTGCTCGGGGCCGGCGAGCACGATCGGGATTCCGGCCGGGCTCTCGGGGTAGCGGTACCGCTCGACGATCGCCCGCCCGCGGCGCAGATCGCCCGCGTAGCGCCCCGGCTTGCGCAGCGTCGTCGCGCGGTGGCGGTCGAGCTCGGGCCGGACGACGCGGAGCCAGAACGGGATGCGGCGAGCCTCGCCGTTGCGGCGCAGCACGACGAAGCCGCTGCGCTCGCCCTCGGTCGCCCCGGCCGCCGCCGTCACCTCGACCGGAAGGTTGCCGGGTACGGTCGCGGTCGCGGGCACGGAGATCGACGCGCCGGATGCGCTCTGCTGGAGCTCCACGGTCACGGCCCAGAGGCCCGCGCCTCCGCCCGCATCCGCGAGCTCGACCGTCGTGACGGCCTCGGCGGCGCCGTCGCTCACGTCGAGCAAGCCGAACCCGAGCGACGAGGGAGAGGCGAAGACGAGCGGCGTCGAGGCGGCCGGCAGATCGACGAGGCCGCCCCCCTGCCGGGTCGAGCTCGCCTGCGTGGCCTTGGCGCTCGTCGCCCATACGGGCTTGCCGGTCGAAGTGAGCGCCGATTTCACCTGGGCGGGCGTCCAGGACGGGTGGAGCCCGAGCAGGAGAGCCACGCCACCCGCCACGTGGGGCGCCGCCATGCTCGTGCCCGAGAACGTTCCGAAGTCGGAGCCGGGGACGGCCGAGGCGATCGAGACTCCCGGGGCTGTCACGTCGGGCTTCGCGGCCAGCCCGCGGGTCGACGGCCCTGCCGCCGAGAACGAGGCGATCACCCCCTGCCCGTTGACGGCGCCGACGGTGATGGCGGCGGGGGCCGAGCCCGGCGAGCCGACCGACCCGTTCCCCTGCTCCGCGTACTCGTTGCCGGCGGCGACGACCGGGACGACACCGGCCGCGGCCGCGTTGGCGAGCGCGCGGGCGACGGCATCCCGCGCCGGGGTGATCTCGGGCTCACCGATCGAGAGGTTGATCACGTCCATCCCGTCCGCGACCGCGGCCTCGATCGCGGCGACGATCTCGGGCGAGTTGCCGTCGAGCCCGAAGCTGTCCGTGGGGATCGTCAGCGCCTTGTAGTTGCCGAGGAACGCCTTCGGCGCGACGCCGGAGTACGTGTCGGCGCTGTCCGCCGTGGGCCCACCCGCGGCGATGCCGGCGACGTGCGTCCCGTGGCGCGAGTACACGGGGTCGAACGGCGCCCCGGCGTGCTGCCAGGCCGCACCCTTCGGCGGGAACGCGCGGGCGACGATCACGCGGGCGCTCGTGTCGGCCGCAGGCCCTCGCGGGAAGCCGGCCGGGGCGGTGAAGCCGGCGGGGGAGAAGAACGGATGGCCCGCGTCGATCCCGTCGTCGATGATCCCGATCCGGATTCCCTGCCCGGCGTGCTCGAGTCCGGCTCCCCAGAGCTCGGGCGCGCCGATCTGGGCCGGACTCTCGTCGAGGAGCGCGCGGTAGCGCACGCTGGGGTAGACCGCCGCGACGCCCGGCAGCGCCGCCAGAGCCTCGACCTCGTGCGTGGGCAGCGACAGCGACATGCCGGCGAGCACGAGCTCGTAGCGCCAACCCACCCGCGCGGTCGGAGCCGCGTCAGCCAGCCGCCGCTCGAACGCCGCCTGGGCCCGTGAGACAGCAGCGACAGCGCGCGACCCGGTCCCGCGGGACGCCCCGACGGCCGCGGGAGGAGCGTCCAGCTCGACGATGACCTGCACCCGGGCTGCCACGGGCGCGAACGGCCGCGCTGCGCCGGCCGTCGGGGGGGCGACGAGCGCTGCGAGCAGGAGCGGGAGGAGAAGTCGGCGAAGGATGTCGAAGATGCTAGCGACGAACCTGAGGCGGACCAGCCCCTGAACGCACACTTAACGCCGACCACCGCGGGGCGCAGGCTAGAATCGACCATCACCCGCGCGGATGTGGCGGAACTGGTAGACGCGCACGGTTCAGGTCCGTGTGGGGGCAACTCCGTGGAGGTTCGAGTCCTCTCATCCGCACTGGAAAAGCAGGCCTGTCGTCACACCCGAACCCCCCGAGCAACAGCCAACAGCCTTCGATCGAGCGTTCAGCGGTCCGCGGCAGGGGACGATTCGTCTCCTGGTGGGAAGGGCCTACGCATTCGTCAGGACGACCCGCGGCAAGCGGATCTTCAACACCGCGATCACGCTCGTCGCGCTCGCGGTGTCGGCCCTCGCCGCTCGGCATTTCGCGTCCACGGGCTGGCCGCTCGAGCACGCGAACCCCAAGCTGCTCGCGGCCGCCGGCCTGCTCTTCGTGCTCTCCTACCCGCTGAAGGCCTACGGCTGGCACCGCCTGTTCCGCCCCGACGAGCGGCCCCATGCGATGTCGCTCGCCGCGGCGGGCGGCGCCGCCTCGGTCACCGGAGCGGCGCTGCCGGGTCGTTTCGACGATGCGGTCAGGATCGCGGTCGTGCGCCGCTACCCGAGCTGCCCCTCCGGGATCGGCACGCTCTCCCTCTCGCTCTTCACGCTCGGGCTGGTCGATGCGGCGGCGCTGATGCCGTTGAGCGCGACCGCTGCCGCCACCTCGAGCGGGTCGCCCGCACTGCGGGTCGGCCTCGCGATCGTCGCGGCGGCCGGGCTCGGCGCGGGAGTGGTGATCTGGGCGATGCCGAGGGTGGTCGCGAGCGGCCGCCTCCTGCGCTTCCGGATCGCCCGCTGGATCGGACACCGTGCGACACCGCTCCGCGAGGCCTCGCGGGCGGGCGCGCTCGTCTTTGCGTCCTGGGGCGTGCGGGCGGTGGCCCTCTTCCTGCTGCTCGCGGCCATGGACATCAGCATCTCGTTCCCGCTCGCGGTCGGCTTCCTCTGCGCCGCCGCCGCGTCGGGAGCCCTCCCGATCGCGCCCGCCGGCGCCGCGACCCAGGCGGGCGCGGGAGCCGCGATGCTCGCCGCCTCCGGCGTCGGCACACAGCGCGCGATCGACTACGCGGTGAGCGCGCAGGCGATGCTGATCCTCGCTGGCGCGGCCGTCCTGCTCTTCGCCGCGGTGTGGCACACGGGTCAGCGGCTGCAGGCGCGGCGCGCGTAGCCCGGGCGCTCAGAGCTCAGGCCGGTTCGACGATCTCGGCGTCGCGAACGTCGCCCGCGGCCGGCGCACCGTAGGCGAACACGAGCACGTCGCGCTCACCCCGGTTCTGGACGAGGACAGTGGTCCCGGGCTGGACGATCGCGATCCCGCGCGGAGGAAGCTCGACGGTCTCGGGCGGCTCGCCGAGCTCGAGCGTGAGCGTACCCTGGAGGACGAGGAAGACCTCCTCCTGCGTCCGTTCCCGGTGCCGGCGGCCGGAGGCTCCGGGCGGGTAGCGCCACACGTTGGCCCGGGAGTGCACCAGGCCGCGCTCCGTGCCCAGCTCGACGATCGTGCGCGCGGGCTCGTCGGGCCGCCAGCTCGGCTTCTCGAATCGCTGGTCTTCGGGGAGGAGGACCGTGTGGCCCACGGCGGCATTCTATGGCCATCCGGACGGCGTCCGGGACCTGCTCGCGGCCGGCAGGGGCATCCGAGGCTCGCTGGTACGCTCAGCGCGGATGGCCGGCCTGCACTCGATCAACGCGATCCTGCTCGTCGCGGTCAACGGCATCGCCGGGGCGATCGGCCTCGTCACCGCGTGGAGGAAGGTCGAGCCGCGACGCTTCTTCCCTCACCTGGTCGCGCTCGGGCAGGTGCTGCTCGTCGGTCAGGTCGCGCTCGGGCTCATGCTCCTCTCCGACGACCGGCGGTCGCCGGACCAGCTCCACTACCTGTACGGCTCGCTCGCCCTGCTCGCCGTGCTCGCCCCCTGGTTCTACGCGCCGGCGGATCAGAGCAGGCGCGTCGCCTGGTTCGGGGGGGCGGCGCTGCTCGCGGCCGCGCTCGGGATCAGGGCGTTGATCACGGGCGAATGAGCCGCGTCAATCCCACCATTCGCGGGCTCGTGATCGTCTTCCTGATCGCGGGCGTGATCACGGCGCTCCAGCTCGACGACATGCTCGCGGCCCTGTTCCTCGTCGTGCAGATCGCGTTCCTCGCCGCGATCGTGTACTTCCTGTTCACGCTGTGGCGCCGCAACCGCAGCGAGATCTCGACCTGGAGCGCGCGGGCACAGGCCGTGCTCTACGGCGCGGTCGCGCTCGCAGTCGGGAACATCGTGGTTGCGTTCGTCAGCCCCTACCCGGACAGCGGGCTCGAGGCGATCGCCTTCTTCGCGGTGCTCGGGGCGTGCGGGTTCTCCATCTGGCGCGTGTGGCGTGACGCGCACACCTACGGCTACTGACCGGTGCGGCGGAGCTTCGTCATCGTCGGCGCGAGCCTGGCCGGCGTCCACGCCGCCGTCACCCTCCGTGACGAGGGCTTCGACGGACGCGTCGTCCTCCTCGGTGCCGAGCCGCACGAGCCGTACGATCGACCCCCGCTCTCGAAGGGCTATCTGAGAGGAGAGGTCTCGCGCGACCGGCTGCTGCTGCGTCCCTCCGGGTTCTGGGCCGAGCAGGAGATCGAGCTGCGGCTCGGGGCGCGCGTGGCGCGGATCGACCCGGGCGGGCGAGAGGTCGAGCTCGAGGAGGGCGAGCGGATCGGCTACGACGCGGCGTTGCTCGCGACGGGTGGCCGCAACCGGCGGCTCCCGCTTCCCGGCATCGACCTCGCCGGTGTGCTCGACCTGCGCACGCTGGCCGACGCCGATCGGATGCGTGACGCGATCGCCGGCGCCGGGCGCGCCGCGGTCGTCGGGATGGGTTTCATCGGCTCCGAGATCGCCGCGTCGCTGCGCGTGCTCGGTCTCGAGGTGATCGCGATCGAGCCGTTCAGCGCGCCGCTGGAACGCGTGCTCGGCTCCGACGTCGGAGGGGCGATCGCGCGCCTGCACGCCGATCACGGCGTCCGGCTCCTCCTCGGCGAGGGCGTGGACGGGTTCGAGGGCGACGGGCGCGTGCGAGCGGTTCGCACGACGACCGCCAGGGTGGTCGAATGCGACCTCGCGGTCGTCGGCGTCGGCATCCAGCCGGCCGTCGAGCTCGCCGAGCAGGCCGGGCTCGCGGTCGACAACGGGATCGTGGTCGACGAGCTGTGCCGGGCGTCGGCCGACGGCGTGTTCGCCGCCGGCGACGTTGCGCGGCACCGTCATCCGCTCGCGGGCGGCGGGTATCTCCGCGTCGAGCACTGGCAGAACGCCGTCGAGCAGGGGGCCGCAGCCGCGCGGAGCATGCTCGGAGTCGGGGAGCCGTACGCGGCGACGCACTGGTTCTGGTCGGACCAGTACGCCGACAACCTCCAGTACCTCGGCCACCACGAGCGGTGGGACGAGCTGGTCGTCCGCGGGAGCCTCGACGAGCGGAGGTTCGTGGCGTTCTACCGTGAGGGCGGCGCCGTGAAGGCGGCGGTCGCGCTCAACAGCGGCCGGGATCTGCGGCGGGCGGCGGGGCTGATCCGGTCGGGGGCCCGGGTCGAGGCAGACCTGCTCGCCGATCCCGACGTCGACCTCCGCGCGCTCGGGTAGAGCCCGGGCGGTCCCGGCTCAGTCGCCGGCGACCTCGCTCGGCAGGGGCGTCTCGGCGCGCGTCCGGGTGCCGTCGAGCGAGTCGAGGATCGCGCGCACCGGCTCGAGCGCTCCGACGAAGATCGGCGTGTCCCGCTCGGTGTAGCGGCTCGCCTCGGTGTCGCGAAGGGTCATCATCAGGTGCAGAAAGTCGATCGGCTCCTCGCACTCGAACGCGGTCATGAACTCCTGATCGTCGATCCCGAACGAGTACGTCGTGTGGTTCGTGACGGTCGGGAAGCGCTGGCCGACGACGGCGTGCTCCTGCATCGCGCGCTTGCGATCCTGCAGCGCGAGCGAGTACCAGGGCCGCACCTTCACGAACGGGTAGACGACGAGGTACGGGGCCCTGCGGGGAACGATCCGGCGGGGCGGCAGCTTCGCGTCCCGGTGGAAGTACTTCGACGAGAGCGTCGCGCCGAGGTAGGAGTAGGGCGTGGACAGGTAGCCGGCGAGCGGCGTCGTGTTGAGGTCGGCGGCGAGGTCGCGGAAGTCCTCGAAGCGCTCGCTGAGCTGCCAGAAGAAGAAGTCGGTCTCCGGGCGCACCCCGACGAGGCTGTAGGTGAGCAGGCCCATCCTGCTCTCCCAGGCCTCGACCACGTCCGCGAAGGCCTCCTTGGCCGCCGCGCGCTCCTCGATCGGGAGCCGGCGCCAGGCGGGGTCGAGCGTGAAGTAGCGATACAGCGCGTACTGCGTCGACGGGTCGGGCCGGTGCTGTTCTGGGCTCATGGAGCGAATCGTAGCCCGACGCGACACAGAGCCGGCACGGTCGGGTCTGGAGACGTCACACGCACCGGCGTAGGGTGAGGAGGGTCGTCCCGGGCGTCCCCGAGCGGGCCGGAGGACGCCCGGGACGGCGCCGTGCTCGGCCCGGTCTACACTCGGCGTCGGGATGGCAGCGGAGCCGACGAATCGCGAGGAGCGCCTCGAGGGACAGCTGAGGGCAATGCCGGCTCAGCCCGGCGTCTACCTGTTCCGCGGCTCGGACGACGACGTCCTCTACGTCGGCAAGGCGAAATCGCTGCGCGCGCGCGTTCGCTCCTACTTCCGGGGCGGCGACTCGCGGCAGGGGCTCGACCGGATGCTCGGGCGCGTGGAGCGGATCGAGGTGATCGTCACCCGCTCGGAGGGCGAAGCCCTGCACCTCGAGCAGAATCTGATCAAGCGCCACCGGCCGCCGTTCAACGTGCGCCTGCGCGACGACAAGTCGTATCCCTACATTGCCGTCACGGTCGGCGACGAGTTCCCGCGCGTCATGTTCACCCGGGAGCGCCATCGGCGCGGCGTCCTCTACTTCGGTCCGTACTCCTCGGCGAAGAAGGTCCGGGAGACGCTCGACGTGCTGAACCGCGTCTTCCGTTTCCGGCCCTGCGAGGGGCCGACCCCGGGACGCCACTCGGGGATCCCTTGCCTCGACTACCACATCGAGCGCTGCCTGGCACCCTGCGTCGGATACGTGTCGCGGGAGGAGTACGCGCTCGTGATCGAGAGCGTCGCCCTGTTCCTCTCCGGCGAGACGGCGCCGATCCAGCGCGAGCTCGAGGAGCGGATGCACGACGCGGCGGCGCGGCAGGCGTTCGAGGAGGCGGCCCGGTATCGCAACCGGCTTCGCGCGATCCGCCACCTCGCGGAGCGCCAGGCGGCCGATCGCCGGGACGTCGGCACGGTCGATGTCATCGGGCTCGCCGCCCGCGGCGACGTCGCGGCCGTCCAGCTCTTCCCGCTGCGCGACGGGAAGATGGTCGACCGCCACGGCTTCACGCTCGAGAACGTCGCCGGCCAGGACCCCGCGACCCTCGTGGAGGCCTTCTGCCTCGAGTACTACGGCGCGGCTCCGAGCGTGCCGCCGCTCGTCGTCGTCCCGCCCGGTGCCGGGGCGCTCGACGCCCTCGAGGAGCTCCTCTCGCGGCGGCGGGGCTCGCGGGTGGAGGTACGGACCGCGCAGCGCGGGGAGAAGCGGCGCCTGCAGGAGCTCGCGCAGCACAACGCGGAGCTCGCGCTCGAGAACGAGGAGCTCGCAGCTCAGCGGCGTCAGCTCCGCCGGATCGAGGCGCTCGAGGAGTTGCGCGAGGCGCTGAACCTCGAATCGCTCCCGATCAGGATCGAGTGCTTCGACATCTCGAACATCCAGGACGAGTCGCCGGTCGGGTCGATGGTGGTGTTCCAGGACGCGGGGCCCAGGAAGGCGCACTACCGGAAGTTCGCGGTCCGGTACGCGGCCGGGCAGGACGACTTCGCGATGATGCACGAGGTGGTCTCACGACGCTTCGCGCGACTGCGGGCGGTCACGGCCGAGGAGTACGACGAGAGCTTCGCCGCGGTGCCGAACCTCGTCGTCATCGACGGCGGCAAGGGACAGCTGGCCGCGGCCCTGGCCGCGATGCGCCAGTTCGACCTGCCGCGGGTGGCGGTCGTCTCGCTCGCGAAGCGCGAGGAGGACGTGTACCTCCCGGGCCGCCAGGACCCCGTCACGCTGCGCCGGGACGCCGCCGGCCTGCAGCTCCTGCAGCGGATCAGGGACGAGGCGCATCGCTTCGCGCTCGGGTTTCACCGCCAGCGGCGGGACGCCCGTGCGAAGGAGTCGATGCTCGACGAGCTACCAGGGGTCGGCCCGGCCCGCCGGCGGGCGCTCATCCGCCACTTCGGCTCGGTCGAGCGTCTGCTGGGGGCGAGTCGCGCGGAGCTCGAGGGAGTGCCCGGTGTCCCGCCCAGGACCGGCCGGCAGATCCATGCGGCCCTTCACAAGGCGGGCGGCGCATGACGCGGGACCGTGGAGTCTGATGGACCCGATCGAAACCGAGAGGCTCGTTCTCAGGCCGAAGACGCTCGGGGACGCGGCCTCGCTGCACCGGATCCTCGCCGATCCGAGAGTCGCGGCCTGGCTCGGCGCGCGCTCGCCCGACGAGTGGCGAGCGCGGCTCGAGCGGAGCATTGCCCACCAGCGGCGGCATGGATTCAGCATGTGGGCGATGGTCGAGAAGGAGAGCCGGGAGCTCGTCGGTCATTGCGGCCTGCAGCTCGTCGGTCACACGGGCCCCGAGATCGAGGTGGGCTGGGCAGTCGACCCGGAGCGCTGGGGCAGGGGTTACGCGACCGAGGCCGGTCGCGCGTCGCTCCGCCACGGCTTCGACGTGATCGGCTTCGACGCGATCATCGCCGTCATGCTGCCGGAGAACACGGCGTCGCGGCGGGTCGCCGAGCATCTCGGGATGGTCGAGGCGGGCACGGGGCAGTACTACGGCCAGCTGCACGTGCGCTACGAGGCACGGTCGCTCGCGCAGGGGTAGAGCACCAACGGCGCCTGCCCCTGGTGCACGAGCCTAGCCGGGGTCGCCGAGGAACGGATAGCGGTAGTCGGTCGGTGGCACGAACGTCTCCTTGATCGTGCGCGGGCTCACCCAGCGGATCAGGTTCCACAGCGAGCCTGCCTTGTCGTTCGTCCCGGATGCACGCGCTCCGCCGAACGGCTGCTGGCCGACGACCGCGCCTGTGGGCTTGTCGTTCAGATAGAGGTTCCCCGCCGCGTACCGCAGGGCATCCTGGGCCCGGAGCGTCGCGTAGCGATCCTCCGAGAAGATCGAGCCCGTGAGCGCGTAGGGCGCGGTGCGGTCGACGAGGTCGAGCACGTCGTCGAATCCCCTCTCCGGATACACGTAGCAGGTGACGACCGGCCCGAACAGCTCGTCCCGGAGGAGCCGGAACCCGGGATCGTCGGTCTCGATCACGGTCGGCTCGACGAACCAGCCCACCCCGTCGTCGACGCCGCCGCCCGCGACCACCCTCGTCCCTGGATGGTTCCGCGCCTCGGCGATTGCCGCGCGCTGGGTCTCGAGCGAGCCGGAGTCGATGACGGCGCCCATGAAGTTCGAGAAGTCCTCGACGGCGCCGACCCCGATCGTCGCGACCTCCGCGGCGAGCCGGTCGCGCAGCGCGGGCCAGAGGTTCGACGGCGCGTAGACGCGTGACGCGGCGGAGCACTTCTGGCCCTGGTACTCGAACGAGCCGCGGATGATCGCGGTCGCGACCGCGTCGAGGTCGGCCGACGGGTGCGCGAGGACGAAGTCCTTGCCACCGGTCTCACCGACGATCCGCGGATAGCCCCGGTAGCGCTCGAGGTTCTTCGCGACGGCCTTCCAGATGCCCTGGAAGACCCCGGTCGAGCCGGTGAAGTGCACGCCCGCGAAATCGGGATGGGCGATCGCGACGTCGCCGATCGTCGCGCCGGCGCCGTAGACCAGGTTGATGACGCCGGGCGGAAGACCCGCGGCCTCGAGCAGCCGCAACGTCCAGTAGGCGGACACGGTGGCGGTCGACGCGGGCTTCCAGACGACGGTGCAGCCCATGAGCGCGGGCGACGTCGTGAGGTTCGCGCCGATCGCGGTGAAGTTGAACGGCGTCACGGCGAGCACGAACCCCTCGAGCGGGCGGTACTCGAGCCGGTTCCACACCCCGGGGGAGGAGAGGGGCTGCTCGGCGTAGATTCGTGCCAGGTAGCTGGGGTTGAAGCGGAGGAAGTCGATCGTCTCGGCGGCAGCGTCGATCTCCGCCTGGTGCGCTGTCTTGCTCTGACCGAGCATGGTCGCAGCGTTCAGGGTGTCGCGCCAGGGGCCCGAGAGCAGCTCGGCCGCCCGCAGGAACACGGCCGCCCGTTCCTCCCACGGAGTGCGGCTCCAATCCTGCCACGCCGCTCCGGCGGCCGCGATCGCGGCCTCGACCTCGTCCGGGCCGCCCTGGTGGACGTCGGCGAGGACGTGGCGATGATCGTGGGGGATCACGGCCTCGCGCGTCGTCCCGGTCCGCACGTCGGCGCCGCCGATGACGCAGGGGATGTCGAGGCGCTCGGCGCGCAGCTCGCGCAGGCGCCGTGCGAGGCTCTCCCGCTCGGCGGTCCCCGGCGCGTACGTTCGGAGCGGCTCGTTGACCGGGTCGGGCGGGCGGAAGGTCCCGTGGGCGCTCATGGGTCGATGGTACGCTCGGCGCACGGGTGAGCGTCGAGCACGTTCGGTACGGAGCCCCGGGCTGGGGCGTCGGCGAGCTGTGGCTCGACGGAGATCGCGTGGTCTGGCACGAACATCCGGTTCCGGGCCCGATGCCGAGGAAGCGACTTCCCCCGCTGGCGCGCCGGCTCGTGAGGTACTTCGAGGGCGAGGTCGTGGAGTTCGACGACGTCGAGCTCGATCTCGAGGAGCTCACGCCGTTCCAGCGCGCGCTCGCGGATGCGCTGCGGCAGGTGCCGAGAGGGGAGGTCGTCAGCTACGGGGAGCTGGCCGCGCTCGCGGGCCGCCCTCGGGCCCAGCGTGCAGCGGGGACGTTCTGTGCGCGGAACCATCTGGGGATCTTCGTTCCCTGCCACCGGGTCGTCGCCGCCGACGGGATCGGGTCGTATGGCGAGCTCGGCGTCGGCTACAAGCGCCGGCTGCTCGAGCTCGAGGGCTGGACGTCGCGGTGAGCTTCTCCGAGGACGTCCGCGCCGAGCTTGCGGCGATCGAGCCGCGCCGCGGCTGCTGCCGGCTGGCGGAGCTCTCCGCGCTGGCCCGCCATGCGGGCACGCTGCACCTCAGGGGCGGGGGATCCGTCGCCCTGCACCTCGACCTCGGCAGCCACGCGGTCGCCCGCCGCGCCTTCGCGCTACTGCGCGCATTCGGGCTTGGCGCCGAGATCCGAGCCTATCGCCGGCACGCATTCGGCCGTGAGACCCGGTTCGAGCTGCACCTCGGGGACAACTCCCGGACGCTCCAGACCCTCAACGAGGGAGGGGTGCTCGACGCGCGCCTGGCTCCGCTCGAGCAGCTTCCGCGGCGGGTCGTCGCCCGGCCGTGCTGCCGCGGCGCGTACCTGCGAGGGGCGTTGCTCGCGGCCGGCTCGGTGAGCGGCCCCCGGTCGCCGCACCTGGAGATCCGCGGCGGCGATCTCGAGGCGGCTCGCGCCCTTGCCTCGCTCGCCGCCGAGGAGGGAGTCCGCCTCTTCGTCATCGACCGCGGACGGCACGCCGCGGTCTACGCGAAAGGCGGGGACACGATCGCCGAGCTGCTCGGGCTGGTCGGGGCCCACGGCGCGGCCCTCGCGATCCAGGAGTCCGGCGTGCTCGGCGCGACCCGTTCGCAGGCCAATCGCGTGGCGAACGCCGACCACGCCAACCTCGTGCGGGCGAGCCGGGCGGCGCAGGTCGAGCTTCGTGCCATCCGCAAGCTCGATCAGGTCGGAGTGCTGGAGACGCTCGCGCCGGACCTCCGCGAGATCGCCGCGCTGCGCATGAAGCACCCGTCGCTGTCGCTCCGCGAGCTCGCGTCCCGCTGCCGCCCACCCGTGACGAAGGCCGCGGCCCACCGCCGCCTGAAGCGGCTCGAGCGCCTCGCGGCGGGGTAGGGGTCCGACCGCGCAGCCGGGGCGCGCACAGCCCATCGCGGCCTCCGCGCCGAGCGCTTCCCGAAGGAGCATCGCTGGCTCCGGACCGCGCCAGCCTCGGGGCTGCCGCGATCGGGCGACGAGTCCGCCTGGCCGCCCGGTGCAGGATCGACACGGGTCGGATTGAGAGTCGACACGATCCGTGACGGTGTCGCGCGATTTCCCCCGTTAAGGTTGAGGAGGTGGGTGGTGGGACCCACCCGGGTGGGGGCTGTTCGTTTAGCCGGGGGGCTCGGGAGCGAGGCTCGGCCCCCGGCGCACGGTGCCGAGAGCGGTGGGGCGCCGGGCGGCCCGGATAGAATCGGCGGGGCGGGGGCGCCTGCCCGGCGGGTTCCGTACAGGGCCAGAGGAAGCGCGACGAAGGGAGAGCGAGGATGAGCGTTCGTGTCGGCATCAACGGCTTCGGTCGGATCGGGAGGAACTTCTTCCGCGCTGCCCTGAAGCAGAACGCCGACATCGACCTCGTCGCCGTCAACGACCTTGGCGATGCGGGCACGATGGCCCACCTGCTGAAGTACGACTCGGTCCTCGGGCCGCTGGGCGAGAGCGTCGCGGTCGGCGACGGGACGATCACGGCCGCCGGCAGGGAGTTCCGCCTGTTGAACGAGCGTGATCCGTCGAACCTTCCATGGGGCGAGCTCGGCGTGGCGATCGTCCTCGAGTCGACGGGGATCTTCACGAAGCGCGAGCAGGCCCAGCTCCACCTCGATGCGGGCGCAGCCAAGGTCGTCATCTCGGCGCCGGCTGCCGACCCCGACGTGACGCTCGTCCTCGGTGTCAACGACGCGGCGTACGACCCCGAGCGTCACCACATCGTCTCGAACGCCTCGTGCACGACGAACTGCATCGGGCCGGTCGCGAAGGTCCTGAACGATTCGTTCGGGATCGAGTCGGGTTTCATGACGACCATCCACGCGTACACGAACGACCAGCAGATCCTCGACCTGCCGCACAGTGACCTGCGCCGAGCGCGGGCGGCGGCCGTGAACCTGATCCCCACCTCCACCGGGGCCGCGCGCGCGATCGGGCTCGTGATCCCGGAGCTCGAGGGCAGGCTCGACGGGATCGCGGTGCGGGCCCCGGTCGCCGACGGATCCATCGTCGATCTCGTCGTGCACGTCCGTGACGAGGTGACCGCGGACGAGGTCAACGCACGCTTCCGCGAGGTCGCCGACCGGGGCGCGCTCGCCGGCATTCTCCGCTACACCGACGAGCCGCTGGTCTCCTCGGACGTCTTGGGCAGCTCCTACTCGTCGGTCTTCGACAGCGGGTTGACGATGGCGCACGGGCACGAGATCAAGGTCTTCTCCTGGTACGACAACGAGTGGGGCTACTCGAACCGGCTCGTCGACCTGATGGGGCGGCTCTAGCGACGGATCCGTCCCCGGCCGGCGACCCGATGCACCGCCCGAGATCCGTTCGCGAAGCCGACGTTACGGGCAGGCGGGTGCTCGTCCGCGCCGACTTCAACGTCCCGCTCGACGCCGGCGAGGTCGCGGACGACACGCGCATCCGCGCGGCGCTGCCCACGATACGGCTGCTCGACGAGCGTGGCGCGAGCTCCGTGGTGCTCTGCTCGCACCTGGGCCGCCCGAAGGGAGAGCCGGATGCGCGCTACTCGCTGCGGCCCGTGGCCGCGCGGCTCGCCCGGCTGCTCGGCCGGGAGGTCGCCTTCGACAACGCGGCGGGGCCGCTCGTCCTGCTCGAGAACACGCGATTCCACCCCGGCGAGACGGCGAACGACCCGCGGTACGCCGCCGAGCTCGCCGCGCACGGCGACGTGTTCGTGAACGACGCCTTCGGCTCCGCGCATCGCGCGCACGCGTCCACGGAGGGCGTTGCACGCCTGCTTCCGGCCTACGCCGGATTGCTGCTCGAGCGCGAGCTGCAGGAGCTCTCGCGGCTCGTCGAGGCGCCCGAGCAGCCCCTCGTTGTGATCGTCGGCGGCGCGAAGGTCGACGACAAGATCGGTGTGCTCCGCCGCCTCGCCGACCGCGCCGACGCGCTCCTGATCGGCGGCAAGATGGCCGAGGACGTACGGGCCGACGACAAGCTCCAGCGCGAGCTGCGCCAGCGGGCCGAGCTGCTCCTGCCGACCGACGTGATCGCGGCGGCGGCATTCGCGGGCGATGCTGCGGCGACGACCGCCCCGGCCGACGCGATCCCCCCCGGCTGGCTCGGGCTCGACATCGGCCCGGAGACCCGTGCGCGCTACGCGGCCCGGATCGCACAGGGGAGCACCGTGTTCTGGAACGGCCCGATGGGCGTCTTCGAGTGGCCGAGATTTTCCGAGGGGACGCTCGCGGTCGCACACGCGGTCGCCGACTGTGACGGGTTCACGGTCGTCGGAGGGGGCGACTCGGTCCGGGCGATCGAGGAGGCGGGGCTCGCGGAACGGATCGACTGGGTCTCGACCGGCGGGGGCGCCTCGCTCGAGTACCTCGAGGGTCGTCAGCTGCCCGGCGTGGCCGCGATCCCGGCCGCATAGGATGGGCCGGGTGGCTCACAGCCCGTACATCGCAGGGAACTGGAAGATGTTCAAGGGGCCGGCCGACGCCGGGCCCTTCGCCGCGACGGTCGCGGCCGGCGCGGCCGGTCTCACCGGAGTCCGTCTCGGCGTCGCACCGCCGTTCGTCTCCCTCGCCCCGGCCGTCTCCGCGCTCGCGGGCAGCGGCATCGCGGTGCTCGCCCAGAACGTTCACTGGGAGGCAGCGGGCGCCTTCACGGGCGAGGTCTCTGCCGAGATGCTCGCCGAGCTCGGTGTGGACGGCGCCATCGTCGGCCATTCGGAGCGCCGCATCCACTTCGGCGAGACGGACGAGACGGTGGCGCGCCGCGCCGCCCATGCCCTCCGGGCCGGGCTCGAGGTGATCGCCTGCGTCGGCGAGCTGGAGGAGGAGCGGGTCGCGGGGCGGACCGGAGAGGTGCTCCGCCGCCAGGTCGGAGTCATTGCGGATGCGGTCGGGGCACACGCCCGGCTTGCGGTCGCCTACGAGCCGGTGTGGGCGATCGGAACGGGGCGGACGGCCAGCCCGAAGCAGGCCCAGGAGGCCCATGCGCTCATTCGCGGGCTGCTCGACGTGCCGCTGCTGTACGGGGGCTCGGTGAAGCCCGACAACGCCGCCGAGCTCCTGTCGCAACCGGACGTGGACGGGGCCCTCGTCGGCGGCGCGTCGCTCGAGATCGAGCCGTTCCTCGCGATCTGCGCCGCCGCGGCCGGGCAGTGAGCGAGCCGCTCGTCGCGCTCGTGGTCCTCGACGGCTGGGGGCTCGCTCCCGCGGGCCCCGGAAACGCGGTCGAGCTGGCCGAGACCCCGGTCTTCGACGCACTCTGGGAGCGGTACCCGCACACGACGCTCACCGCGTCCGGCGAGGCGGTCGGGCTTCCACCCGGCCAGATGGGGAACTCGGAGGTCGGCCACCTGACGATCGGTGCCGGACGTGTCATCGATCAGGACCTCCAGCGCGTCAACCGCGCGATCGCGAGCAGTGCGTTCGGCGTCAACGAGGCGCTCGTCACCGCGCTCGAGCGCGCCCTCCGGCGCGGCGGCAACGTTCACCTGCTCGGGCTCGTCTCCAACGGCGGGGTTCATTCCCACGTCGACCACCTGCGGGCGCTGGTCGCGCTCGCAGGGCGCCACGGCCTCGGTTCCCGGACGGTCGTCCACGCCTTCACCGACGGCCGGGACGTGTCTCCACACGCCGCGGCCGCGGACCTGCGGGCGCTCGCTGACGAGGGCGTCCGGTTCGGGACCGTCGTCGGCCGCTACTACGCCATGGATCGCGACCGTCGCTGGGAGCGCACGGACCGCGCGCTGGCCGCGATCACCGACGGGCAGGGAACGGAGGCGGAGGACGCGATCGCGGCCGTCGAGGCCAGCTACCGGGACGGGGTCACCGACGAGTTCATCGAGCCGCTGATCCTTCCTGCGCCCCGGCTCGGCCCGGCCGATGTCGCGATCTTCTTCAACTTCCGCCCGGATCGCGCGCGGCAGCTCTCGGAGCGGCTGGTCGACGGCGGATTCGATCTGACGACGATGACGAGGTACCGCGACGACCTCGACTGCCCGGTCGCGTTCCCGGAGCAGGACATCGCCGAGACGCTCGCCGAGGTGATCGCCGTACACGGCCTGCGACAGCTCCACATCGCGGAGACCGAGAAGTACGCGCACGTCACGTACTTCCTGAACGGTGGTCGCGAGAAGGAGTGGGCCGGGGAGGTGCGCGTCCTCGTTCCCTCGCCGAGGGACGTGCCGACCTACGACCTGAGGCCGGAGATGTCCGCCGCCGAGGTCACCGATCGGTTCGTCGACGAGATCGGCTCCGGTACGTACCGCTTCGCGATCGTGAACTACGCGAACCCCGACATGGTGGGCCACACGGGCGCGATCCCGGCCGTCGTCCGCGCCGTCGAGGCCGTCGACTCCGCGCTCGGCCGCGTCGTCGAGGCGGTCGGGCGACAGGGTGGCGTGTGTGTCGTGTGCGCCGATCACGGCAATGCGGAGACGATGCTCGAGGTCGACGGGAGGAGCCCCCACACGGCGCACACGACGAACCCCGTCCCGCTCCTCCTCACGGGCCACGGCTACCGGCTTCGCGACGGCGGCTCGCTCGCCGATCTTGCTCCGACCTGTCTCGAGCTCATCGGGATCGAACAGCCGCCCGGGATGACCGGTCGCTCGCTGCTCGCCTGACGCGCTGCCGCGGGCCGTGACGCCGGTCTGCGGGGTCCGGCCCTATACTGCCGGTAGCTGGCCGGTTTGCGGCCACGGCGCTACCGTACGTCGATGCCACTTCCGCAGCCGGAGCACACGACACTCCGCAAGGCGCAGGCCGGGGATCCGCGCGCGTTCGCCGAGCTCGTGACGGCGTACGAGCGCCCCGTCTTCAACTACGTGCTGCGGATGGTCGGCGAGCGTACCCTGGCCGAGGATCTGACCCAGGACGTCTTCCTGAGGATCTACAACGGCCTGCCGGGCTTCTCGCTGCGTTGCCGTTTCACGACGTGGCTGTTCCAGGTGGCGAAGAACCGCGTGCTCGACGAGCTGCGCGCCCGCGACCGGCGGCCACGGCCCGACGCGCTCGACGCGGTCGCCGAGCTCGCCGCCGTTGACCTGCCGCCCGAGCGGACCGAGATGATCGACGGCGTCTGGCGCGCCGTCGGGGAGCTGAACCCGGATCTGAAGATGGCGCTGCTCCTGCGGGACGTCGTCGGCCTCTCGTACGCGGAGATCGCCGACTCGCTCGAGATCACGCTCGCGACCGTCAAGTGGCGGATCTTCAAGGGGCGCGAGGAGGTACAGGCCTCGCTCGCCCGCCAGGGGATCAGCTTCGGCTCACGCACCGTCGCACTTTAGTTCTCGAGCCTTCTCGAAGCGGCACGGGCGTCAGGTTCCCTCCGCAAGCCGCGCAGCGAGGGCGTGCGGGAGCCCCTCCGCGACGATCGTCCGCTGAGCGCGCGCGATGTCGTACTCGCAGCGGCGGAAGGAGGCGGTCCGACGGTCGAGGTCGAGGAGCATCCACGCGGACCGCGGATCGCCGTCGCGGGGCTGGCCCACGGAGCCGGGGTTCAGCACCCAGCGTCCGTCGCCGAGCTCGGTCACCGTGCCGCCAGGAGCGAGCCCACCGTGCATCGGTCCGGCGCTCGTCCCGATTGCGAGCGCCACATGGCTATGGCCGACGAGAACGACCGGGTGAGGGTCGAGCTCGAGCGCGGCGGCCGCTGCCTCGCCGGACAGCACGTACTCCCAGAGCGGGTCACGAGGGCTGCCGTGATGGAGGCCGACGCCGGGCCGGCTCGCCGACGGTGAGAGGCCGCTCAGGAACTCCTTGTCCTCGGCCGTGATCGTGGCCGCGGTCCAGCGGGCGGCGATCGCAGCGTCGAGGCCGAACGTCGCGTCGACGTCGACGAGCCCGAGCGCGGCGGCATCGTGGTTGCCCGCGAGACAGACATCCGCGCGGGGCTCGATCAGCCGGCGGCAGGAGCTAGGCTCTGCCCCGTAGCCGACCAGGTCGCCGAGGCACCAGATCGCGTCGGGCGCTTCGCCGTCGACGCTCGCGAGCACCGCCTCCAGCGCGGGGAGATTGGCATGGATGTCGGAGAGGACGGCGACACGCACAGGCGCCGCACGATAGCGCGGTGGCTGGTCGCGCTGGCCGTCGCCGGGCTCTGGGCGGCGGCAGCCGCACTGCTGCTCCGCACTCGCGTGCCGACGCTCGAGCTCCCGCCCGTCGATCCGTCCTCGATCCTCGCGCCCGACGCGCTGGCGCGGGCCGAGCGGTACCGAGAGGTGACCCGGCTGCTCTGGATCGTGACCGTGGCCGTGCAGCTGGCCGTCCTGGCGCTGCTCGCCTGGAAGGGGCACGCGCTCGCGCGAATCGGCCGGCGGGCCGCGCGCGGCCGTGCGCGTGCGGGGATGGCCGTCGCGGCGCTCGTCGTCCTCGCCGTCTGGCTCGCGTCGCTCGCCCCGGGGGCCGTCGCGCACCGCTTCGCCCGCCGGGACGGTCTCGCGCTCGCGGGCTACGGCAGGTGGCTCGCGGAGCGGTCCGTCGTTCTGGCGGTGCTGCTGATCCTCACCGCCTGCGCGGTCGGCGTTTTCCTCGGCCTGGCGCGACGCTTCCCCTCGCGCTGGTGGATCCCTGGGTGGACGTTCCTCGCCGTCTGCGGCGTCGCCGTGGCGCTGCTCCAGCCGGTCGTCCTCGAGCCGCTGCTCGGTCGGACGAGGCCGCTCGGGGACGCCAGCCTCGCGGGTGAGATCGAGGCGCTCGCGACCCGCCTCGGCACGACGGTCGGTGCGGTTCGCGTGAGCGACGCGAGCAGTCGCACCACGATCCCCAACGCGCGGGTGATCGGCCTCGGCCCGACGCGCGCGATCGTGCTCGACGACACCCTGCTCGACGGGCGACTGGAGTCGGGGGCCGTCCGTGCGGTCGCGGCGCACGAGCTGGCCCACGTCGCCCGCAGCCACGTCTGGAAGGGCGTCGCCTGGTTCGCGCTGCTCGCCCTGCCCGGGACTGCGCTCCTCGCCTGGCTCGTCGGCCGGCGCGGGCAGCTGGGCGGCCCGGAGGGCCCGGCGCTCGTCCCGCTCGCGCTGCTCGCGGCCTTCGCCCTGTACCTCGGGACGCTCCCGGTCCAGACCGCGATCTCCCGTCGTTACGAGGCCGAGGCCGACTGGCTCGCGCTCGTCGCCACCCGCGACCCCGGCGGAGTCGAGGCCCTCGAGCGGACGGTGGCGCGGGAGGCGCTGCTCGACCCGGAACCACCGGCCTGGAGCCAGATCGTGCGTGCCACCCACCCCACGGTCGCCGACCGGGTCGCGATGGCGCGGGCCTTCGCACGCCGTGACGCCCGCGGCGCACTACGATCGGACCCGTGACCCGAACGGTCATCCGGTCGCGAAGGCGTTCACGGTTGTGATCGTCGCGTTCGGAGCGGTGCTGCTGCTCTGCGTCATCGGCATGGTGACCGAGCCGACGGCGCGCGGTATCGTGACCGGAAGGTGGCGGCAATGCAGACGAGGAAGGGCGCGGACAGGCCGGAGGATCACCATCTGATCCGCGGCTACGGCGGTGTCGGCACGCCCGACGAGATCCGCTCGTTCGAGGAGCTGCTCGGGACGCCGGAGCCCGTTGCCTGAGCCCGCCGCACTGCAGCGGCTTCACGGGCCGCTCGAGGCTGCGCTCCGAGCGCTCGGCGCCGAGGGCGATCTCGACCTGGTGCTCGAGCGCCCGAAGGTCGCGGAGCACGGGGATCTCGCGACGTCCGTGGCTCTGCGGCTCGCGCCGGCGCTGCGCCGCGCGCCCCGGGAGATCGCGACGGCGCTCGTGGAGCGGGCCGAGTTCGGCGGCCTCGTCGAGGCGGCGGACGTCGCCGGCCCCGGCTTCGTCAACCTGCGGCTCAGCCCGGCGTGGTACGCGGACGCGCTCGCGGAGGCGCTCGAAGCTGGGGAGGACTACGGCGCCGGGTCGGCGGCACGGCCGGAGCGGATCCAGGTCGAGCTCGTCTCGGCTAACCCGACGGGCCCCCTGCACATCGGCGGCGCGCGCAACGGCGCCTACGGGGACGCGGTCGCGCGCCTGCTCGCGTTCGCCGGGCACGAGGTCGAGCGCGAGTACTACTACAACGACGCCGGCCGGCAGATGGAGCGCTTTCGGGAGTCCGTCGATGCGCTGCGGCGTGGCGAGGAGCCACCGGAGGATGGCTACCGCGGCGCGTACGTCGCCGAGCTCGCAGGTCTCGCGGGCGACCCGGTTCCGCTCATGCTCGAGCGTATCGAGGCGAGCCTCGAGCGGTTTCGGATCCACGTCGACACCTGGGCGCGCCAGAGCGAGCTCGAGACCCGGATCCCGGAGATGCTCGGGCACCTCGACACCTACGAGGCCGAGGGCGCGGTCTGGCTGCGGGCGACTGCCCATGGCGCCGAGAAGGACTACGTCCTGATCCGTTCGTCGGAGCGGGGCGGGCTTCCTACCTACGAGGCCGCCGACGCCGTGTACCTGCGCGACAAGTTCTCGCGCGGGTTCGACCGGCTCGTCTACGTGCTCGGCGCCGACCACCATGGCCATGTCCACTACCTGAAGTCGACGGCGTCGGCGCTCGGCTACGAGCCGGACCGGATCGAGGTCCTCCTCTACCAGCTTGTCCATCTCACCGAGGGGAAGATGTCGAAGCGGGCGGGGAACGTCGTCTTCCTCGAGGATCTCCTCGACCAGGTCGGGGTCGATGCGGCGCGCTGGTACCTCGTGAACCGCGGCCACGACCAGACGATCGAGATCGACGTCGACCTCGCGCGGGAGCGCAGCGAGAAGAACCCCGTCTACTACGTCCAGTACGCGCACGCGCGCATCGCCGGGATCCTCCGCAACGCGGAGGGGTCGGGACCCGGGCCGCTGCCCGGCTACGCGCCGGCAGTCGAGGAGCGCGAGCTCGTCAAGCGGCTCGTCGAGTTCCCGGCGGTCGTCGCCGAGGCGACCCAACGGCGCGGGCCGCACGCGATCCCGGTCTACGCCGTCCGCCTCGCCGACGACTTCCACCGCTTCTACCACCACCACCGGGTGCTCGGCAGCGAGGCGGAGCCGTTTCGCCTCGCCCTGGCGCAGGCCGTGAAGAGCGTGATCGCGCGCTGCCTCGACCTCGTCGGGGTCGAGGCACCGGAGCGCATGTAGCCGGTCTCCGGCCGGGCCGAGATCCACTCCGCGTGCGGCCCGGCGCGGTAGAATCCGCTCGACGCGGACGTAGCTCAGCCGGTAGAGCATTGGCTTCCCAAGCCAAGGGTCGCGGGTTCGATCCCCGTCGTCCGCTTGAGGGGGGTTCCCCGTGAATGCGCCGAGCGGCCGGCCGTCGGCGCTTGCAACATCTGCTACTGGGTTCTAGTCTGCGGTATGAGCGGGTCCGTGTTCGCGGATCCACGCGTCGGTTCCGAGCTTGCGGGCTACCGGATCGAGCGACTGCTCGGCCGGGGCGGGATGTCGGTCGTGTACCTGGCCCATCACGAGCGGCTCGACCGTCGCGTGGCGCTGAAGCTGATGGCGCCGGAGCTCTCGGCAGACGAGGGCTTTCGGGAGCGGTTCCTGCGCGAGTCGCGGCTTGCCGCCTCGTTGGATCATCCGAACGTGCTCCTCCAGAAGACGGTCGGCATCGCGGCCGACCCGCTGCTCGTCGCGGAGGGCGCGGACGCGTTCCTCGAGGCCGTCGCCGACGCTGCCCTGGTCGTGGCGGGGCTGTCCGCCAACGAAGGGCGACGTGAGCTCGGCTCGGTCCGGCTCGCGCTGCTCGAGGACGCGACTCCGCCGGTGCTCCTCGTTCGAGCGGGACTCCGCCCCGGCGGCCTCGCACCCAGGCAGACGCTGACGCGCTTCACCTGGTCGGTCGACGTCACCGCCTCAGCCAGCGAATCCCGTCCTGCGCCAGGACGGCCGCCAGCATGAGTACGATCAGCGCGAGGAGGCCGTGCAAGCCGTTGAGCCAGCCGCCGCGCTCGCTCTTGTCCCCGATCAGAAACAGCTGGGCCGTCCCGATCAGCGGCAGGAGAAACGCGAACCCGACCCGCCGCCAATTGCCCCAGTAGCCGACCAGGGCCGCCAGAAAGACCACGAGCTCGACGCCATGGGTGATGAACCCGAGAGTCTCATGCAGCTCGAGTGCGTCCGGGCCTGCCCCGCGGACGTACGCGGCGATCGAGAACGCTTGCAGGAGCACCGCCAGGGCGACGAACAGGGCCTGAGTACGTACAGCCAGACGAATCCCCGCCGCAGGCGGGACGACTCGCGCGCTCTTGGTGAGCCGGTCGGCCTGGCCGATCACCTTACCCAAGCCATCCGGTTCTGAGCGTCCGGCGTTGCTGGCGCATCGGGGAGGTATCCACTGGGGCGCCAATTGCCCGCCCGGATCGCCGGGGCTATCCCACGGGCAGCTGGTTGCCCCGAGCTGCGGGCTCTAGTCCTCCCCGTCCCAGTAGTCGAGGGTCGGCCCGGGCCGGCTCAGGAGGATCCGCTCGCCGGTGACGCTGCGGGCGCCGACCTTGCCGCTGTCGAGATACTCGACGATGTCCGGGGCGATGAGCGTCGAGAGCATCAGGACGCGGACCGGGGAATCCGTCCGGTTGCTGACCTGGTGCGCGCCGTCCTTGCCTCGCAGAAAGCAGACGACATCGCCCTCCTTCAGGTTCTGCTCTCCTTCGGGTGAGCGCAGGGTGGGCGATCCGCGGACGACGAGGAGCCATTCCTCGTTCGCGTGATGTGTGTGGTACGGCCATAGCCGATCTCCGGGCTCGAGCTCGTACATGCTTGCGCCGATGAGCTCTGCGCCGATGCGCGCGCCGATCCAGGCATCCTTCGAGCGCCAGCCCTTCCGCTCCTCGGCCCGGTCCCACTCGTCCCCATGGAGATTGAAGATCTTCACGGCGAGATCCTAGACGGCCGGCGACGCCGAGAAGAATGCCCGGCCCGCGTCGCCGTGTCGGCGCCCCTGTTCCCGGGCCCGCACGCGGCGCTCAGGCAGAATGTCGGATGATGGCAACCGAGCGGCTCCGCATCCTGCTCAGCGAGGCATTCCCCGAGGCGTCGACGGTCGACGTGATCGACCGCACCGGGACCGGCGATCACTTCCAGGTCGTGGTCGAGAGCAGGCGCTTCTCGGGGCTCACCCTCGTCGAGCAACACCGGCTCGTGCACGACGCGCTGGGGGAGCCGCTTGCCGACGGCACGATCCACGAACTGCGAATCCGGACGAGAGGACCCCAGTGAGCGAGCTTCACGATCGCATCAAGGAGATCATCGAGAACGAGCCCGTCGCCGTGTTCATGAAGGGCACCCCGCAGTTCATCGGCTGCGGGAACTCGGCCCGGGCGCTCCAGGCCCTGCGGTCGGCCGGCGCGCCGGTGACGGCGATCGACATCCTGCCGGACCCGCAGATCCGCCAGGAGCTGTCAGCCCTGTCGGGGTGGCCGACGATCCCCCAGGTGTTCGTGGGCGGGGAGCTGATCGGCGGCGCAGACATCACCGAGGAGCTCGCAGAGACGGGCGAGCTCGAGCGCAAGCTCGAGGAGAAGCTCGGGCCGGACTACCGCTCCGACGCGCCCGAGGAGGTCATCGACCTCGCGTCCGGGGGCAGCCCCTTCCGGATCGCCTGAGCGACGCTCCGGCGCTCAGGCAGCGGCGAGCGCGGCCCGGATCGCCTGGTGGCTCTCCTCGTCGGGTGACTCGCTGATCACGGTTGCCGCGCGCGAGAAGGCCGCGAGCGCGTCGCGCAGCGGTTCGGCACGCAACGTTCCCTGCCCGTAGGGCAGGTGGCGGGTCTCGTTCCGGTTCGCGTAGGCGATATCGGCGAAGTGGATGTGGAACGGCGCGTCCGGAGGGAGCGCGGTATCGGCGCGCCCCAGGATCTCCCCGAAGGCGGCCGGCTCGAGGAAGGCGCCGTCCGTGACCGCATGCAGATGCGCGAAGTCGATCACGGGGTGGACCCAGCCGGCCCGCTCGGCGATCTCGAAGACGTCGTCGGCGGATCCGAGCTCGCGCACGCGGCCCATCATCTCGACGCCGAACGGGACGTCGCGCTCCTTCGCAAGGAGGCGCTCGCGGAGCTCGCCGAGCTGCTCGACGACGTCGTCGAGCGCCTCCTCGCGGCTGCGCCCGAGGAGGAAGCCCGGGTGGAAGACGACGAGCGAGGCGCCGCAGGCCGTTGCGAGGCCGGCGGTGTGGTCGAGCATTCCGAGCGCCCGCTTCAGCTTCGCGGCACGGTCGACGTGCCCGAGAAACGCCGCGATCGGCGCGTGCACCGAGAGGGCGATCCCCCCGGCGCGAGCAGCTTCTCCGAGCGCGAGCGCGAACTCCCGGTCCATCCAGAACCCGCCCTCGAAGTCGAGCTCGCAGGCGCCGTAGCCGTGCTCGACGAGCATCGCCACGGCCTCCGCCGGCGACTCGCGGCTCGGGAGCCACGCGGGCCCGACCCGGATCGATCCCATTGGCTCAGTCTAGGCCGCACCGGCCTCGCGGATCCGTCCGGTGCTGGCGCTACCGTCGAGGCATGGCACGGCGCCCCACCCGGATCGAGCTGCTCGAGCTCGACATCGACCTCAGGCTCACCGACCTCTGGGCGGAGGCGCTCGCCGTCGACGAGTGGAGCATCGAGGTCGTCTCCGCGCTCATGCGGGCGGCCTACGGCAAGGGGTACTGCGACGCGCTGACCGAGGACAAGCCTGGCTCGCTGTGCCGAGACCATGGCTATGTCATCCCGGGACGGCGGGCGTCGCCCATCGTCGATCGCTGAGAGCCGCGGCACGGCGGCCGCTTCCCGGCGTGTCGTATCTCCCCCGGGCTACAATCCCAACCGTGGCTGCGAAGCGCGTTCCGGTGCGGCTCATCGTCGCGCTGTCCGTCGCCGTCGTCCTCGGTGTCTTCCTCCTGTACGTGAGCTTCAAGGGCGGCACGACCGACTCGCTGAGGCCGAGCCAGATGATCGCCGGCTCGTACGCCGGCGAGGAGGTGCAGCTCGCCGGGATCGTCCGGGGGCCGATCACGGGCGATGCCCACGACGGCGGTCTGCGCTTCACGCTCAAGGACTTCGACGGCGCCGAGACGGTGGCGGTGGTCTACACGGGATCCGTTCCCGACCTGTTCCGGACGGGACGGCACATCTATCTCCAGGGGACACTCGAGAACGGCACGTTCGTGGGGCTCGAGGACTCGCTGGTGACGAAGTGCCCCTCGAAGTACGCGCCGAAGGACGGCGAGCCCGCCTGACGTGCCGGGCCTCGGCACCGCCGCACTCGCGATCGCGCTCGGTCTCGCGCTGTACGCCACACTGGCCGGAAGCTATGCCGCGCTGAGAGGCCGCCGCCGGCTTCGCGACTCCGCACGGAACGCCTTCTTCGCCGCCTTCGCCGGCTGCCTGGTCGGCTCGTCGGTCCTCATTGCGGCGTTTCTCGGCGACGACATGCGGTTCCAGTACGTCGCCGGCCACTCGAGCCGCGACCTCCCCGCCGTCTACGCGTTCAGCGCGTTCTGGGGCGGTCAGGAGGGGTCGCTCCTGCTCTGGGCGCTGATCCTGACCGGGATGGGCACGGCGGCTCTGTGGCTCAACCGACGGCTCGTACGCGAGGCGCTTCCCTGGACGGTGCCGATCCTGGGCGGGATCGCCTCGTTCTTCCTCGTGCTGCTCGTCTTCGTGACGAGCCCGTTCGCGACGCGTCCCGAAGCCGTCGACGGCGCCGGCCTGAACACGAGCCTCCAGAACCCGTACATGATGTCGCACCCCCCGATGCTCTACCTCGGGTACGTGGGCCTGACGATCCCGTTCGCGTTCGCCATGGCCGCGCTCGCGTCCCGGGTCGTCGACGAGCGGTGGATCGCGGCCACGCGGCGCTGGACCCTCGCCTCCTGGACGTTCCTCGGGCTCGGGATCCTGATCGGCGCGAAGTGGGCGTACGAGGAGGTCGGCTGGGGCGGGTGGTACGCCTGGGACCCCGTCGAGAACGCCGCGCTGATGCCGTGGCTCGTCGCGACCGCGTACCTCCACTCGGTGATGGTCCAGGAGAAGAAGGACATGCTCCGCGTCTGGAACGTCGTGCTCGTCGCGCTCGCGTTCTGCCTGGCCGTGTTCGGCACGTTCCTCACCCGCAGCGGCGTCCTCAACTCGATCCACGCGTTCGCCGAGGGCGGCGTCGGCCCCTGGCTGCTGGCGTTCATCTGCATCGTCGCGGCGGCGTCCGTGATCCTGATCTCGAGCCGCCTGCCCCAGCTCAGGGCACGGGTGAAGATGGAGTCGCTCGTATCGCGCGAGGCCGCGTTCCTCTACAACAACCTCTTCCTCATCGCCTTCGCGCTCACCGTGCTGTGGGGCGTCGCCTGGCCCCTCATCTCCGAGGCGGTGCGGGGCGTCCAGGTGAGCACGGGCCCGCCCTACTACGACTTCTTTGCGATCGTGTTCGGGCTCCCGCTCATGCTCCTGATGGGGCTCGGGCCCCTCGTCCCGTGGCGCCGTGCGTCGATGCGGGCGCTCGGCTCCAGCGTCGCGATCCCGGCGGCGGCGGCCGTTGCCGCCGGCGCCGGGATCGCCGTGGTCGGGGGCGGCGGCAGCCCGATCGGGCTCGTCGGCTACACGTTCGCGGTCTTCGTCCTCGTTGCGATCGGCCTCGAGTTCGTCCGTGGCACACGCGCCCGCAAGGCGCTCGGCGACGGCGGCTGGGCGGCGTCGTTCACATCGCTCGTCGGCCGCAACCGGCGCCGGTACGGCGGCTACGTCGTCCACGCCGCGATCGCGCTGCTCGCCATCGGCGCTGTCGGCGTCGGCGCCTTCGGCTCCGGCGAGAGGCTGAGGGCCAGCACCGGCGACGCCGTCGAGGTCGGCGGCTACGAGGTTCGGCTGCTCGGCGTCACCGACGAGCGGATCGAGAACCGCGAAGAGCTCCGGGCCCGGCTCGCCGTCTCGCGCGACGGAGAGTCCCTCGGGACCATCGAGGCGGGGAAGAACCGCTACTTCCCCGACTCGGAGGGTGGCATCACGAACGAGGTCGCGATCCGGACCGATTGGCTGCGGGCCGAGGATCTCTTCATCATCGGCGAGCAGTTCAACGAGGACGGGTCGGTCGACCTGAACGTGATCGTGAACCCGCTCGTGAACCTGATCTGGGCCGCGGGTCTCCTGTTCCTGCTCGGCTCGCTCGTCGCCATGTGGCCGGATGCACGCGAGCAGCGCCGGCTCGCGCGGCGCTTCGCGGAGTCGAAGGCGCTCGCGCCGACGTGAGCACGATCGCCGTCGTCGTGGCGGCCGTGCTCGCCGTGCTCGCCGTGCTCGCCGTGGCACGCCCGTTCCTGCGCGACGCCGCCGCAGGCGCCGACGCCGGTCCTCCAATGGAGGAGGACGGGGCGGCCTCCGGCCGGTTGCGGCTCGCCGAGGAACGCGACCGGGCCCTGCTCGCGCTCAAGGAGCTCGAGTTCGATCACCGCACGGGGAAGATCTCCGACGAGGACTACCGTGCGTCCGTCGGGCCGCTGCGCCAGGACGTTGCGCGGATCCTGCGCGAGCTCGATGCGGAGGGAGCGGCCGCCGCCGGCGCGCGAGAGGAGCCCGCCGGCTGATCCCGAACGGGTCGAGGTGCCCCGGCTTCGCCGGCTCGTCCTGCCTGCCTTCGCCGTCGCGCTCGCGGTTGCGGCGCCGGCTGCGCTCGCCGATCCCGCGAGCGAGAAGGCCTCCGTCGACACCCGGATCGACCGCCTGGAGGCGCAGATCGAGGCAGCCAAGCGGCGTGAGCATGTGCTGACGACCGACATCGGCGCGGCCGCCGAGCGGATCGGCGTCGTCGAGGCACGGGCCGATCAGCTCGCCGGCGCGGTCGCAGCGCTCGAGGCCGAGCTCGTGCGCCACCGGAATCGCCTCGCCGAGCTGAGGGAGCAGTACGCCCTCGAGACCCGGCTGCTCATGATCGCGGAGCGTCAGGAGCAGGAGTCGGGCGACCGCCTCGAGCAGCGGATCGTCGAGCTGTACCAGACCGAGCCGCCCGACACGCTCGAGATCCTCCTCACGGTTTCGAGCCTCGGCGATCTCGTCTCCCAGCTCGAGTATTCGGAGACGATCGCGCGTCGCGACCGGGAGATCGCCGAATCGGTCGCACGGGCACGCGAGGAGATCCAGGCGGCGCGGGCGAGAACGGCGGCGATCAGAGCGGAAGAGGCCGCGACGACCGCGGCGCTCGCGTCCCGGACGCTCGAGCGTCAGCAGGCCCTCGACGAGCTGATCGCCCGCCGCGACGAGCTGCATGCCGCCCAGGCCGACCGTGAGGCACTGCTCGCCGGGATCCAGGTTGCTCGGGAGGACGTCGAGGAAGACCTGGCCGGGCTCGAGGCCGCGAGCGAGGAGCTGACGGCACGCATCAGAAGCGCCGCGGGCGGCGTCGCCCCCCGGATGGGCAGTGTCGTCCTCACGGGCGCCCTCGGCTGGCCGGTCAACGGCCCGATCACGAGCGGGTTCGGGCAGCGCTGGGGGAGGCTGCACGCGGGGATCGACATCGGCGTGGGCTTCGGCACGCCGATCGGCGCGGCCGCAGGCGGGGTCGTCATCCATGCCGGCTGGCTGGGCGGGTACGGCAACCTCGTCGTGATCGACCACGGCGGCGGTCTCTCGACCGCCTACGGGCACCAGCAGGCGATCTACGTCCGCTACGGCCAGCAGGTCGGGCAGGGCCAGGTCATCGGCGAGGTCGGGAGCACCGGCAATTCGACCGGCCCGCACCTCCACTTCGAGGTACGGGTGAACGGGAGCCCGGTCGACCCACTCGGCTACCTGTAGAGGGCGCCGCGAGCCCGCGGGCAGCGTTCCGCGGGCCTCACGCAGCCTCGACGTTCACGATTCGCAGGTCGGGCAGGCCGCGGTAGCGCTGGTCGAGGTCGAAGCCGTAGCCGACGAAGAACTCGTCGGGCACGGTGAACCCCACGTAGCGGATCGGAAGATCGTCGACGAGCCGGCGGTAGGGCCGGTCGAGCAGCGTGCAGACGGCGATCTCGCGTGGCGCACGCAGGTCGAGCGTCCGGATCAGGTAGTTGAGCGTGAGGCCGGTGTCGACGACGTCCTCGACGATGAGCACGCGCCTGTCGCCGATCGAGACGTCGAGGTCCTTCATGAGTCGGACGTTGGCCCGGCCGCCGATCCTGCCGTCGTATCCCGCGAGCGCGACGAAGTCGAGGGTGTGCGGAACGGTGACCGTCCGCGCCAGGTCGGAGACGAAGATCACCGCCCCGTGGAGGACCGAGACGAGCACCGGATCGTCGCCCGCGTAGTCGGACGAGATCTCGGCGCCGAGCTCCTCGACGCGCGTCGCGATCCCTGTCCGGTCGAGGTAGACCTCCCCGATGCGAGCGTCGATGTCTATCGCCGCCTGTGGTCGAGGTCGTATTTCCGGGCCAGGCGCTCGAAATCGCGACGGTAGAAGAGCTTGACCCGCACGTCCGGGTACCGCTCACGGAGCTTGCGCAGCTTGCGGTTCTTGCGCGTGACGAGCGACTGCTTCATCACGGTCAGCTCGACATAGAGATCCTGCTCCGGAAGGTAGAAGTCCGGAGTGATCGCCTCGATCACGCGCCCGCCGGCATCCTGCTCGAGGACGAACGTTCTCGGCTCGTACTCCCACGGTACCCCGTAGTAGTCGAGGATCTTCGCGCACTCGAGCTCGGCGTCGTTTGCGAACCGCGGGCCCTCGGCCCCGCAATATGCCTGGAACACCGGAGATTCCAGCGCCATTCACGAGGAATGTACCCATGCCTGCGGACGGCCGGCCGCCGTCCCAGCGTCGGCGATCTCGTGGAATAGACTCATTGCCGAGGGATCGCGGATGCCAGAGGCCACAGACGACACGAGCTGCCAGTGCCAGACCTATGCCACGGTCACCGAGAGGGCCGCGCTCGCGAGCGGCCGCTGGCTGGGCCGGGGTGACGACACGGGTGCCCGCGAGGCCGCTGCCTCCGGCATGCGGGCCGCGCTCGATCTGGTCCCGATCGACGGCACGATCGTGATCGGCTCGGGGGAGGAGGAGGGAGGTGTGCTCGCCACGGGCACGCACGTCGGCAGCGGTGGCCGGCCGACCGATCTCGCCGTCGACCCGATCGAGGGCCCGAGCGTCGTCGCCCGCGGCGGCTCCGGGGCGATGGCGATGATCGCGGTCTGCGGCTCCGGGACCCTGCCGCGTCTGCCCGACATGTACATGCGGAAGATGGCGGTCGGACCGGCGGCCCGCGGCCGGATCGACCTCGCACGACCGGTCGCGGCCAACGTGGAAGCGATCGCCGGCGCCTTCGGGCGAAACGCGAACGACCTCACGGCAATCGTGCTCGACCGGCCGAGGCATCACGACCTCGTCGAGGAGCTGCGCGAGTCGGGCGTGCGGATCAAGCTCGTCCTGGACGGCGACGTCAACGCCGCGATCAGCTGCGCGGTCCGCGGCACGAACGACCACCTCGCGATCGGCATCGGCGGCACCCGGCAGGCGGTGCTCGCCGCCGCCGCGCTCCGCTGCCTCGGCGGTGAGCTGCAGGCGCAGTTCTGGCCCGTGTCGCGCACGGAGATCGTCCAGGCCACGGAGCTCGGGTTCAGCGACCTGGAGAAGGTGTTCACGATCGAGGAGCTCGCGCCGAGCGATGTGATCTTCGCCGCCACGGGGATCACGAGCGGAGACCTGCTGCGCGGCGTCCGCTACCTCGCGGAATCGGCGAGGACGCAGTCGCTCGTGCTGTGCACGCGCTGCAACTGGGTCCGCTTCCTCGACGGCATCCACTTCTTCGCGCGCGAGCGCCGGGAGGAGATCCGCCTCCACGGGTAGCGCCGGCCCGCGACCGCCTCGGTACACTTGAGGCATGCCCACGCGCGAGGAAGTGTTCGATGCGCTGCGAGTCGTCGAGGATCCGGAGCTCGGGATGGACATCGTCGAGCTCGGCCTCCTCTACGACGCCGAGGTGCAGGACAGCGCCGTGAAAGTGACCTACAGCCTCACGTCGCTCGGCTGCCCGGTCGGGCCGATGATCGAGCAGCAGATCGTCGAGGTGGTCGCCTCGCTCCCCGGCGTCGACGACGTCGAGGCGGAGCTGACCTGGGACCCTCCGTGGACACCGGAGCGGATGTCCGACGACGCGAAGTTCATTCTCGGCTTCGGCTGAGAGCCGGCGGACGCTACCGCAGCCGCGCCCGGTGGAGGACGACGCGGTCGTCTTCCTGCGGTACCCCGTAGCACCCGAAGACCGGGTAGGCGATGTCCGTGTCGCAGCTCGCGGTGAGCGTGCTCCCGTTCGAGACGACGAGCGCGACGTAGCGCAGCCTGCCGAACGTGCGGACGAGCACGCTGCCGGACCCGTTGCGGAGCCGGATCGGGATCACTCGCAGCGCGCCGCTCTTCGCCTCCGTGACGAGCGAGGCGCGGGCGGCACTGCCCCCTCGGGACGAGTCGACGTCCACGCGAAGCTTCGCGTCGGGCGCCACGCCCGCGCCAGGCCTGAACGTCGCATAGCCGGAGGTGAGATGGTCGAGCACGAGTCTGCGGAGGGGACTCTGCCGCTTCCGGGCGGTGAAAACGAACGACTTCGGGAATGGCACCGCGAGCTGAACGGGATCGCCGGACGCGTCCCGGGTGAACCAGTTCGCGCCCTCCTCGTAGAAGGTCGGGCGGCCACCAGTTCGCGACCGCGTAGGAGTTGAAGAACGAGGCGAAGTCGATCTTGTTCTCGTCGAGCGCCTGCGGGATCGCGATCAGCGAGTGGTTTCCCGGCGCGCCGGGGATGCCGTCACCGGCCTCGATCACGTCGCGCACGAGCCCGGTGCCGTTCCGGTCCGTCAGGAGCTGGAAGAACGTGTAGGCGCCGTACGGGGTGAGCCGGAGCGGGGAATCGTCGGGCGAGAAGATGTCGAGCGGCACCGACGGCCTCACGACCTGGCTCGCCGAGACATACATGTAGTTGTCGTTGACGTGGTCGAAGACCTCGTCCTCGACCCAGGTCGCCGTCGCCTCGAGGAGCCAGTCGTCCTGCCAGACGTTGTACGCGAACTGGACGGCATGGAAGAACTCGTGGGCAGCGGTCGCCGCAAGACCTGCCAGCCAGTTGGCCCCGTACTCGAGATAGTCGTCGTCGATGACGCAGTACGCGGACGCATCGAGCCCCGGATACGACGACGAGGTGAGCTGGTTCGGGTCGTCGGTCGTGCAGTAGCCGAGTATCCCGTCGGTCTTCCCGAGCACGTCCATCACGTAGATGTCGAGCTGGCTGTTGACGGCGAAGGGATCGGGGGACGTGGCGTCGCTCTTCGGTTGCCGGTACCCGAGGGCGGAGATCTCGGTGCTCCAGACCGTCTCCATCACGTCGAAGACCGCGTCGATGTAGTCCGAGCGCCCGTTCCCGTTGCCGTCGGACGGCGGCGGAGCGTCTCGTCCGGACAGGACCCAGTTGACGCAGAACCGCGTGCACCAGTACACGTAGTTCCCAAAGGTGATCGCCCCCGGGTCGTAGTACGACGGATCGTTCTGAGACGCCGGGTTGTCGGGGCGCGCCAGCTTCGGGCGCTCGAAGAGGCGCAGTGCCCGGGCCCGGGCTTCCGGCTCCAGGTCGTCGATCCGCAGCGCCAGATCGCGCAGCGCGAGCGTCGCGGATCGCGGGCCCGGCGGGGCGACCCAGCCGAACCGGCGCGACACCTCGTCGCGCGAGAAGAGCGCGAGCGCCCGCTGCAGTGCGTACTCGGCCTCGGTCAGCTGGCCGGTGCGCAGCGCAGCCGTCAGTCCGTCGACCGGCGCCGGCTGCAGAGCCGGGGCGTCCCGGGCCAGGGCGGGCGACGCCACGGCGAGCGTGGTGATGACGCCGGCTACGAGGAGGAGGACCGTCCTGCGCACCTGCGCGAGCGTACTGGCTGCGACGGTCCGGCGGGAATCACGCCTCAGGGCGATTCGGGGATCGGCGCCGCGCCGAGCGCCCACCGTCCCGGCGCGGGCTCGCGGAGCGGCAGGACGGCGAGCACGACCGGCACCATCAGCCCCGCCATGACGAGCCCCACGACCCCGAGGCCGGACGTCTCGAGCACGAAGCCCGCCGCGAGGGCGCCGGCGGCAGCGGTGAGGGACGTGAAGAGGTCGCTGAACCCGAGCGCACCGCCGCGCTCGGCGGCGGTCGTCAGGTCGGAGATCACGGCGGTCGCGCCGAGGAAGCAGGCAGCCCAGCCGAGCCCGACGAGGATCATCCCGATCGCCACCAGCGGCACCGCCTCCGAGAACCCGCCGAGCACCGCGCCGAGGGCCGTGACGACACAGCCGACGAGGAGGCCGGGCCGCCGGCCGTAGCGGTCGAGCGCCGTCCCGATCACCGGGCCGAGCGCGTACATCCCTGCGATGTGGAGACTGATCACGACGGCGATCGCGAGCGGCCCGCCACCGTGGTTGTCGATCGCGACCGGCGTCGCCCCCATGACCGCGACCATGGCGGCCTGAGCGATCCCGATCGCCGCGATCGCCGCTCGCAGCGGCGGGATCGCGAGCAGCTCCCGAAGTGTCCGCGCCCTGTCGGGCTCGGACATGGCGGTCGTCGGCGGACGGGCGACCGCGAGACTCCTCGGGTCGGGGCGCAGCATGAGCACGACGGCGATCCCGACGACCTCGAAGGCCGGGATCATCAACCAGGGGAGGACATCCGAGCCGGTCGCCTTCTCGATCGCCGCGACGAGGGGGGCGCCGGCCACCGCGCCGATCGTCCCGGCGGCGACGACGGTCCCGACGACGCGGCCGCGCCGCGCGGGCTCGACCATGTCGGCTGCGGCGACCCGGCCGAGCATGCTCGCGCCCAGGCCGGCACCGAACACCACGGCGCTTCGCGAACAGCCCCCACAGGGAGCTCTCCCAGACCGCGATCGCGCCGATCGCACCTCCGGCGCCCAGGAGGGCATGCCCGATCAGGAGCCCGGGCCGCCGCCCGGACCGATCCATCAGCCGGCCGGTGAGCAGCGCGCTCGCCGCCACGGAGAGGTTGAAGACGGCGAGGTAGATCCCGCCCCAGCGCTCCCGCCCGGTCAGGTCGACGGCGGCGACGACCGCCAGGCTGAACCAGACCGCGGCCGACGCGAGCAGCGCCGCCTGGGCTCCCATCAGCAGCACGAGGTTGCGCCGGACCGCCTCGTCCCTGGTGCGCTCCGATGCCCTCACGTGCTGATCCTAGTGCACCGTCCGGGGAATACGGCACGGTGCCGGCGGCTGCAAAGCGGCGCCAGACCGCGTCCTCGGTCGCGCCAATATGCCTGCATATTGGCGCTCCCTGCGTCCTTGTCTGGCTTGCTTTTCGCGCACCAGGAACCGCACCCATTCCCCGGACGGCGCACTAATGGGCCGGGATCGTGCCGCTGTTCGGTAGCGTGGGCGCATGGTGACGCACGCCGAGCTCGAGGCGTACGCGGCGGAGCTCGGGATCGACGTCATCGGCTGCGCGCCGGCGGTGCCCTACCGGCGCACGGAGGACGCGATCGCCGAACGGCGAAGCCGCGGCCTGTTCGCCGACATGCGCTTCACGATGGCGCGGCCCGAGGTCTCCTGCCATCCGGAGCGGCTCGTCCCGGGGGCGCGCAGCGTCGTCTCGGCGGGCCTCTGCTACTACCTTCCCGGACGCGAGCCGGGGGTCGGCGAGGGGAGGCTACCCCGCTACACGTGGTTCGACGCCTACGCCGTGCTGCGGGCGGCGCTGGACGCGCTCGCGGACCGGCTCGGCGGAGCGTGCCGGGTCCTGGTGGACGAGAACGACCATGTCGATCGCGAGGCTGCCGCCCGGGCCGGTCTCGGCTTCTACGGCAAGAACACGATGCTGATCACGCGCCGCTTCGGCTCGTGGGTCGTGCTCGGCACGCTCGTGACCGACGTGCGAGATCGAGCCCACGCCCGCAGCTCGACCTCGACTGCGGCGACTGCCGGCTCTGTATCGACGCCTGCCCGACCGGTGCCCTCGACGAGCCCGGCGTCCTCGATGCGACGCGCTGCCTGTCCTACTGGACGCAGTCGTCGGCGCCGGCGCCCGACGACGTCCGCGAGCAGCTTGGCGACCGTGTCTACGGGTGTGACACCTGCCAGGACGTGTGCCCGTGGAACCGCGGGATCGAGAAGCGGCGCGCCGGCACGCCCGATCCGCCAGGGCTGGAGCCCGCCGTCTCGCTGGCGGACTGGCTCGGGGCACCGCCCGGCGAGCTTCGCGACCGCTATGCGCGCCTGTTCGTCCCGCGCAACGACGGACGCCACCTGCAGCGCAACGCGATCCTCGCGTCCGAGCACGCAGGCGACGCGTCGCTGCTCGCAATCTCGTCGGGCGCCTCGCCGACGGGGACGACGAGATGCTCGCTCGGCCGGCCGCGGCTGCTCGCCGGCGACTTGCGCGACGGCTGTCGGTCCCGTCGACGCCCGCCGACGCGGGCGGCGCATGATGTCCGGACGGCAGCGGATCCTTCGCTCGTGCACCGTCCGAGGAGTACGGCACCCCATTCCCCGGACAGCGCACCAGTGCTCCGTCCCGGAAATCCCTTGGATCCCGGGCGGCTGCAAAGCGGCGCCGGGCCGCGTCCTCGGTCGCCCCGATATGTCCGCATATCGGGGCTTCCTGCGTCCTTGCCCGGCTTGCTTTTCGCGCGCCGGAATCGTCAAGCCACTTCCGGGACGGAGCACTAGCGGCGAGCGCGGGGCGGTGCGAGCTCGCGCTGAAGCTCGCGGGCCCGCTTCGCCACGATCCCGCGGAGATCCTGCGGCTCGACGACGACGCCGTCGCCGCGGAACGAGAGGAGCTCGCCGACGAGCCATTCGACGCTCCCGAAGGCCAGCTCTTCGAGCGCCGCGCCGTCCTTCAGCGGCCGTGCGCCGCGCTCGACGTGCCAGCGCGCGACCTTGGCCGAGAAGCGGACGGTCGCCGTCCGGCGCTCGGACTCGAGCTTCAGCTCCGGGCGGGGTTCGAACCGCTCGTCGAGCAGCCGCGCGCTTCGCATCCGGTCGAAGCGGAAGCTCCTCGAGGCGTCGCGTGAGCGATCCCAGACATGGACGTACCAGTGCGGGAGGTCGCGCTGGATGCGATGGGGCTCGACGACGCGCGTGGTCGTGTGCCCGTCGTCCGGGCGCAGGTACTCGATCTCGACCAGCCGCTCCTCGCGGATCGCCGCGGCGAGCGTGCGCGATCAGCGACTCCTCCTCGCCGGCGGGCTGCGGCTCGGGCGTGTCGCGAAGCTCGAACTGGCCGAACGTCTCCTCCAGCTTCGCCCGGACGCGATCGAGCGGCGTCTCGGCGTGCGCCGCCACGATCGGCCCCACGAACTCGAGCGCGAGCCGGATCGCCCTTGCCTCGAGCGGCGTCAGCCGGGGCGGCCGCCGGAACGCGTCGCCGAACAGCTCCTTCTCGACCCGCACCTCGTCGCCGTCGAGGACCGCGTACACGGCGTAGCAGCCGCCGCCGAAGTTGACGAGGTTGAGCAGCTGCAGGTGGTCGTCGAGCTGGTCATAGGGAATCCGGAAGCCGTCGACGAGCTCCGAGGCGGGGATCACGGCGCGCTTGGAATCGCCGCAGCGTGCGAGCAGGTGGGCCAGCAGTGCCTGCAGCACCGCGAAGCGCTCGGGCGGTAGCGGGCCGCCGAGGGCCGCTCCGTCCGGGGGCTGCCGCCGCGTCGACCGGAAGCGGCCTCGCGGCTACGGCGGCGGGCGCTCGTGCGCGTCGCTACGCTCTCGAGCGGCTCGCCTCGACCTCCGCCACGAGCTCCGGCGGGTCGAGCGGGCCGCGCGCGGCCGTTCTGGCGCAGCACCCACGATGCGAGCTGGCGCAGGTGCCGCGTACTCCGTCACGAAGACGCCGTCTTCGACGTGCGCGCGCTCGCTCGCGCCGAAGGAGCGCTCGACCCACCACGCCGTGTCGGGCGCGACCTCGATCCGGGCCTCGCCCGCGGGCTCGCCGATCTGCCACGGTGGACGGCCGCGGAACTCGGACGGGTCGAAGTCGGTCGGGGCCCGGAAGTCGCGCTCGCGGCTCGTGGCGAACGTGATGTCGCCCTGGATTCGCGACACGCGAAAGGTGCGGATGTCGTCGCGCTCGAGGTCGAGGCCGACGACGTACCAGACGCCGTTGTCGCTGAAGAGCGCGTACGGGTTCATCGTCCGGACGCCGATCTCGTCGCGCGCCATCGACCGGTACCGGAACTGCACGGTTCGCTGCTTCGAGATCGCCGCGTCGAGCTTCGTGAGCCGCCCGCCATCTCCGGCGAGTAGTCGGGGCCCGGCACGTTGACCTTGACCGCGTTCGCCGTCGGCTGCCTCGTGCGAGCGGCCGGCCGAGCGCGAGGTTCTGGAGCGCGAGGCGCAGCGGCTCGGCGTAGGCGAACGTCCCGTCGAGGAAGAAGAGCGCCGTCTGCAGCGCGGCCAGCTCCTCGTCGGACAGCTCGAGCGGAGGCAGGAAGTACTGCTCGGAGCGCAGGGTGTAGAGCTCTTCGCCCGTGAACTCGTCGCGCTGCGACTGAAGCGGGATGCCGAGGGCGAGCAGCTCGCTCCGGTCCGAGTAGAACCGGCGCGCGAACGCCTCGTCGGACATCTCGGAGTAGCCCTCCACGCAGCTGCTTGATGTCACGTGCGGTCAGCGGACGCCGCTCGGCCATGAGGAAGGCGACGAGCGAGAGCTGGCGGATCAGCTTGTCGGCGTCGTGCGACAGATCTGGCCCGCGAGTCAATCGCAGGCCGCGCCAGGCCGCGCACTGCGGCCGACGCGACGGGCCTCCGCGCGAGCGCTCTACGCTGCCGCTCGAGGTCGCGACCGGGGCGGGCCGGTGCGTCTCGAGATGCTGGTGCGACGGGCAGTAGTCGCGCTCGGGAAGCGGCGTGCGCTGGCACGGCTTGCCCTTGCGGGTCGTCGCCTGGCAGCGGGCCGTGCCACCGTCGAAGTGCTCCGCTCTCGATCTGCTCCTCGACGTAGGCGACCGCCGCGTCGATCCCCTTGGTCACCGCCCAGGAGACCTGCGCCTGCGCCGTGATCGGGAAGTAGCGACGGATGTCCGTGAAGAGCGTGCGCTCGGGCGGGAGAAGTAGCGCGGGTCGCGCGCGAGGCGCTCGACCGTTTCCTCGCAGGCCGCGAGCACGGCCCGACGGTACGCGAGGCGGGCTCTCGGGATCGGCGTAGGGATCGATGAGATCCTTGATCGACCGGTAGATCACCCGGGAGTACTGATACATGATCGTGAGGATGCGCTCGTTCATGGACACGCTCGTTACACGGTCGAGGTTGGCGTCACCTGGAGGAATACCCTGCTAATCGTCCTGAAAACGATCTCACCGGTGCACCAGGATTGTAACAGGATAGCGCATTTCGTGACGTGTTACAAAGACGGGATTCTCGGCGACCGGGCGCCGGGCCTGCCGGGCGGTCGTCAGGCCCCGATCGTCAGGGTCTGACGGTTCGCGAGTACGCGGACGGGAACCCGATGCGCGGGCGTCGGGCAGGGCGGCCGCGCCTCGCGGAGCGTGCGCGTAGACGCCGCTGAAGACCACCCACCAGCCCGGCCGAGGCTCGAGAAGTCGGACGAACGAATCACGCCCACCGACGGCAGGCCGGCTCGATCGCGCGCTGGGCCACGCGAGCGCCTCACTCTGGCCCTCGCTCTCGGGGTCGAGGAGGACGATCGTGAATCCCGAGGAGCCCGCCGGCCACTCGACGAGCTCGTCCGGAGTCGGCGAGCGTGGGGCGGTCGGGATCGTCGGTCGAAAGCGTCCGGCCGGTCGGGATGGTCGAAGCCCGTGTCGGGGACACCTCGGTCGACCGGCGGAATCGGCACGGTCGGGGGAAGGTCGGTGGTCGGCGACGCATCGGCTGGCGCCGCGCGTGACGAGCACGGCGGGTCGACCCGTCGCGGCCGTCCGTCGTCACCATGCCGACGATCGCTCCCGCGGTAAGCGGCGACGAGAGCGAGCGCCACGAGCGCCGCCCACACCCACGGCGGGGAGCCGGGGCTGCTCCTGATGTCCGGGTTCGTCCACGAGCTCGGGGCGACGGTTGAGGCACTGGCGCCGCCGGGGCGGCGACACCGGGCTATTGAACCATGCCGGCCGGTTCGCGGTCGTCCCGAGGCCGTCGGCGCGACGGTCCGCTCCCGGAGTACCCTGTCGCGATGCGGCACGTTTCCCCGGTCGGGATCGTCGGACTCGGCACGATGGGAGCCGGGATCGCACAGGTGTGCATCGAGGCCGGCGTGCCCGTCGTCGGGCGCGAGGTGATCCGCGGAGCTCGCCGAGCGCGCCGAGCGGCGTCGCCGCTCGCCTCGCGCGCGCCGTCGAGAAGGGGAAGTCCCCGGAGCGGAGCGGGACGCAGGCGCTCGCGCGCCTCACCTGACGACGGAGCTCGCGGAGCTCGCGGCCTGCGAGCTCGTGATCGAGGCGGCGTCGAGGACATCCGGCCAAGCAGAGGTCTTCCGCGAGCTCGACGCGATCGTGCGCGCGAGTCGGCGCTGATCGCCACGAACACCTCGGCCCTCTCGGTCACCCGCTGGCCGCCGCGAGCGGCCCGGCCCGAGCGCGTCGTCGGGCTCCACTTCTTCAACCCCGCGCCCGTGCTGCCGCTCGTCGAGGTCGTGCGCACCGAGCTCGTGTCCGACGAGGTCGTGAGGCGGCCCGCTCGCGTTCGTCGAGCGGATCGGCAAGGACGCCGATCGTCTGCGGCGACACGCCCGGGCTTCGTCGTCAACCGGATCATCGTCCCCGTGCTCAACGACGCGGTCCGGGTGCTCGACGAGGGAACGGCGAGCGCCGAGGACATCGACCGGGCGATGTGGCCGGCACGGCTGGCCGATCGGCCCGCTCGCGCTCATCGACCTGATCGGCGTGGACGTGCACGTCCACGCGTCGGAAGTCGCTCTGGGAGGCCTACCGCGACCCACGGTTCGCGCCGCCGCCCCGGCTGTCGCGCAAGGCCGAGGCCGGGCACCTCGGCCGCAAGGCGGGCCGCGGCTTCTTCACCCGTACGGGTAGGCGGCCTCTGCGCCGTCCGTCGCTGCGCCGTACGATCGGGTCCGTGTCGACGTGCTCGGTCTGCGGCGGAACTCCTCGACAGGGGAGCGGTATCGCCGCTGTAGCCGCACCGACCGCACGGACCGCCTCGCCGTCTGCGCCTGTGTGAGGCGGAGGCCGTCCGCCACGGGTGGAAGCGGATGCAGGCGGGCGCCGAGCGCGCGGCGCGACCGGCCCGCAGGACGACCGTGCGGCTGGTGGCCTGAGGGCCGACACCCGGCCTGACGGGCGCGCGCATTCGTGCGGGCGTGCACACTTCCCTTACAAAGCGCTAAGCCGTCCCTCACGTCCGTCGCCGACAGTGAAGGGAGCTCGACCAGTCTTGTGCCGTACGATCGCCCTCATCCTCGCCGCCGTCGCGCCACTCTCGTCGCGGCCGCGACAGCATCCGCGCGCGCCGGCGGCGTCCGGGATCGAGCTCGCGACGGTGAGGGCCGCGCCGTGATCGCATTGAAGGGCGCGGCGCTCGGCACGATCGACCGCGGGCGAATCACGGTCGGCCGGCGGGCGGGCCCGACGCAGTGGAAGGTCGTACGGCCACGACTGGAACGCGCCGCCTTCCGTCGGGCGAGGTGGCGTACGGCGGCGAGGGGATCCGCTTCCGTTTCTTCCGCGGCGCCTGGCGCTGTCCATCCAGGGCCGGGGAATCGCCGCGAGCGCCGGCCGGGCAAGGGCACCGTCGTCGCTCCGTGCGGACGGGGCGAGTACGCGTCTGCCGGAGGGCGGGCCGTCGCAGCCCTGGCCGGCAACGGCGCGCACGTCCCGCTCGGCCCGAAAGCGCTCCCGGTCGGACGGATGAGCAGGGCAGCCCAGCGCGTGCTCGTCGTCGAGGACGAGGAGGGGATCGCCTCGTTCGTCTCCATGTACCTCGAGAAGGGTGGCTTCGCCGTCTCGATCGCCGCCACGGGGACCGAAGCGATCGCGAAGGAGGCCTCCGAGCGCCCGGCGCTGATCGTCCTCGACCTCGGGCTGCCGGACCTCGACGGCATGGAGGTCTGCCGGCACATCCGCCAGCGCTCGGACGTCCCGATCCTGATGCTCACCGCTCGCGACGACGACGTCGACAAGATCGTCGGGCTCGAGGTCGGCGCCGACGACTACCTGACGAAGCCGTTCAATCCCCGCGAGCTCGTCGCGCGCGTGAAGTCGATCCTCCGCCGCGCCGCACCATCGAGCCGGGCGAACGAGCGGGCGGCCCTGAGCCACGGCTCGCTCGCGATCGACGCGGACGGCCGGGAGGTGCGGGTCGACGGTCTGGAGGTGCAGCTCGCCCCGAAGGAGTTCGACCTCCTCTGGGAGCTGATCGATCATCGGGGGATCGTCCTGACCCGGGACCAGCTGCTCGAGCGGGTCTGGGGGTACACGTTCGCCGGGGATACCAGGACGGTCGACGTCCACGTGCGCCAGCTGCGGCGCAAGCTGGGGGACGCATGCCCGATCGTGACGGTGTGGGGGGTCGGCTACAAGGTGGCCTCGAAGCCCCGGCCCGTCCGGGCCTGATCGCCGAGGACGGTGGGGGATGCGGTCGCTGCGCTTCCGGCTCCCGGCGCTGTTTCTCGCGGGAGTCCTCGTCGCGGGCGTCGTGGCCGCGGTGGTGGCGGTCCGCCTCGTCCAGGGCTACGCCGAGCGCCAGACGATCGACGACCTGCAGCGGCAGGCGCGGGAGCTGGGCAGCCCTCTACGAGGGCGCCGCGGTGCAGTCGATCGACGAGGGTGCCACCGCGCCGTCGTTCGCCGCGCCGCGGCTGGAGGCGGCCACCGGAACCAGGCTCTACTACGTCGGGACGACCGTGTTCCCGGGGCAGATCTCGGGCCTGCGCAGCCTCAGCCTCGAGCAGGCAGGGCTCACCTCGCCGCCGTCCCGCCCCGTGCAGATCGAGTTCACTCCTCCCGGCGACGACAGGGTGTTCCTGGCGATCGCCCAGCCCGTCACATTCGGGGGCGAGACCTTCGGCGAGCTCGTGGTCGCGAAGCCGGAGGCGGAGCTGGGCGGAAGCTGGTCTGCGCTGCTCGCCCGGATCGGCATCGCCTTCCTCGTCGGCCTCGCGATCGCCGCCGGGCTGTTCGTCTACCTCTCGCGCCGTGTGACGCGGCCGCTGCTCGCGCTCTCACGGGCAGCCGACGAGGTGGCGAAGGGCCGGTACGACGTCGCCGTCCCGGAGATGCGCCCGGGTGACGAGATCGCCCACCTCGCCGACCGCTTCGGCGAGATGACGGAGCGCCTGGCGGAGACCGACGCGCTGGAACGTCGCTTCCTGATGTCGATCTCCCACGAGCTCCGCACGCCGCTGACGGCGATCGGGGGTCACGTGGAGGCGCTGCGCGAGGGCGTGGCGGACGATCCGGCCTCCCGCGACGCATCGCTCGAGGTCGTGCAGATCGAGGTCGAGCGTCTCTCGCGCCTCGTCGGCGATCTGCTCGATCTCGCGAAGCTCGAGGCGAACCGGTTCACGCTGGTCGAGGAGGAGGTGGACGTCGAGAGCCTCGTCGAGCAGGCGTACCAGACCTTCGGCGAGGAGGCGCGCCGGCGGGGGATCGGGCTCGAGCACCGCCCGAGCGCGCGCCCGCTCGTGCTGGTCACCGACGGTGACCGCGTGCTGCAGATCGTGTCGAACCTGCTCGTGAACGCGTTCGAGTGGACGCCGGCGGGGGGGAGTGTGATCCTCGAAGTGACCGCGGGCGGCGACGGGGTCTCGGTCTCGGTCGCCGACACCGGGCCGGGAATCCCGGACGGAGAGCACGAGCGGGTCTTCCGCCCGTTCTGGTCGCGTAACGGCCGCGGGACGGGCCTCGGGCTCGCGATCGCGCACGAGCTCGCGCACGCCCTCGGCGGCCGGCTCGAGCTCGAGAGCGCCGTCGGGCGTGGCTCGCGCTTCCGGCTGGTGCTGCCCGTCGCCTGACGCCGGCGTCGCCGGAGGGTCGGCCGGGCCGCCGAGCCACGAAGGGCGCCTGCCGCACCGCGCGGCCGGACGTCCACCGTCTCCGTTAGGCGGACGGCGGGCGCCGGTCCTCGAGCCGCCGGACGGAGGAGCCGGCGCGGAGACGCTCCTCGAGCTGCTGCTCGATCCGGTCGAGCAGCAGCTCGATCCGCGCGAGGCGTCGCTCGACGCCTCGCCAGCCGGCCGTGATCAGGTCGACGACGAGCGCCAGGTCCTCGACGCGGGCCTTGCGGTCGGCCTCGAGCTCGCCCTGAAGGCGCTCGAGGCGGCGGATCGTCTGCGACGAGAGCCCGCGCACCTCGGCGAGGTGGCGGGCGACGGGCAGCACCTCGGAGCGCAGGGTGTCGTGGAGCGCCTCCGAGACACGCTCGGGCAGCGTCGCCTCGAGCTCCGCCGTCGTCTGGGCGAAGGCCTCGAGCCCCTCGCGTGCCCGCTCGAGGGCAGCCTGGAGGGTCGGCTCGTCCGGACGTTCGCTCGCCAGCGCCTGCAGCCGTCTCTGGGCGCGCTCGATCGCGTCGGCGTCCACGCGGCGGACTGTACCGTTGATGCCGGATGAAGACGAGCGAGCTCGACTACGAGCTTCCGGCGGAGCTGATCGCACAGCGGCCCCCGGAGCGGCGCGGCGACTCGCGACTCCTCGTTCTCGACCGCAGCACCGGGACGGTCGAGCATCGCCGCTTCGCGGAGCTGCCCGAGCTCGTGCCGAAGACGGCGCTCCTCGCGGTCAACGACACCCGGGTGGTCCCGGCGCGGCTCTCCCTCCGCCGCGCCGGCGGGGGCGCCGCCGAGGTGCTGCTGCTCGAGCGCCTGGACGGGAACCGCTGGCGGGCCCTCGCCCGCCCCACGAGGCGGCTCCGTCCGGGAGTGAGGCTCGGCCCGGTCACGTTCGAGGAGCATGGAGGGGCGGGCGAATGGCTGGTCTCGCTCGAGGGGGAGCCGGCCGGCGAGATGCCCCTCCCGCCGTACATCCACGAGCCGCTCGACGACCCCGAGCGCTACCAGACCGTGTATGCGCGCGACCCGGGCTCCGCCGCAGCCCCGACGGCCGGCCTGCACCTGACGCCCGGGCTCCTGTCGCGCTTCTCCGTCGAGCGCGTGACGCTGCACGTCGGGCTCGACACCTTCCGTCCCATCGTTGCCGACGATCTCGACGCGCACGAGCTGCACGGGGAGCGCTACCGCGTCGAGCCGTCCGCGTGGGAACGGATCGCGGCGGCCGACGCGGTGATCGCGGTCGGGACGACGACCGTCCGGGTGCTCGAGACGGTGGTCGCCGGCGGCCCGCTCGCCGGGCGAACGATGCTGTTCGTCACCCCGGGATTCCGGTTTCGCCGCGTCGATGCGCTCGTGACGAACTTCCACCTGCCTCGCTCGAGCCTGCTCGCCCTCGTGATGGCGTTCGCAGGGATCGAGGAGACGCGGCATGCGTACGAGCTCGCCGTACGGGAGCGGTACCGCTTCTACTCGTTCGGCGACGCGATGCTGATCCGGTAGCGCCTTGCCGGCTGCCCGGCGCTACGCTCGGGCGAGCGTGCCCGCACCCGTCTTCACCCTTGCCGCCACCGACGGCGACGCGCGCGCCGGCGTCGTGCACACCTCGCACGGCGACGTGCCGACGCCCGCCTTCATGCCCGTCGGCACGAAGGCGACGGTGAAGGGAATCGACTCCGACACGTTCCCGGCGCTCGGCGTCTCCGTCGTGCTCGGGAACACCTATCACCTCCACTTCCGTCCCGGCGCGGACGTCGTCGAGGAGCTTGGCGGGCTGCACGCGTTCATGGCGTGGAACGGCCCGATTCTCACGGACTCGGGCGGCTACCAGGTGTTCTCCCTGCGGGACACGATCATCGCCCTCGACGACGACGGGGTCACGTTCCGGTCGGTCTACGACGGGACACCGGCCCGCTTCACCCCGGAGGAAGTCGCCGCCATCCAGCGGCGCCTCGGCTCGGACATCGCGATGTGCCTCGACGTCTGCGAGCCGGCGGGCGCCACGCGGAGCGCGCTCGCGCGCGCCGTCGAGCGGACGACGGCCTGGGCCGCCAGGCAGCTCGCGGCGCCGAGGGCGCCCGGGCAGCTCGTCTTCGGGATCACCCAGGGCGGGATCGACGCCGATCTGCGCCGCCGCTCGCTCGAGGAGATCTGCGCGCTCGGCTTCGACGGCCACGCGCTCGGAGGGCTGTCGGTCGGCGAGCCGCGGGAGCGAATGCTCGACACGGTCTCGTTCGCGGCACCGCTGCTCCCGACGGAGAGGCCCCGGTACTTCATGGGGATCGGAGACCCGGAAGGGATCCTCGAGGTGATCGAGCGGGGCGTCGATCTCTTCGACTGCGTGCTGCCGACCCGGCTCGGCCGCACCGGAACCGCGCTCACGAGAGGCGGGCGCCTGAACCTGAAGAACGCACGCCACGCCCGCGATCCTCGCCCGCTCGATCCCGACTGCGCCTGCCCCGCGTGCCGGCGGTTCTCACGGGCCTACCTGCGGCATCTCGTGAACCAGCAGGAGCTGCTCGGGTTGCTACTCTTGTCCCAGCACAACGTGCGCTTTCTCATCGAGTTGACTGCCGGTGCGCGGAGCGCGATCGCGAGTGGGGCGTTCGCCGCCTACAAGGCGGCGGTGCTCGAGGCGCTGACCGCGGGCGAGACCGGCTAGGAGGTTCCGAGTGGCATTCCTGATCATCATCGTCGTCATGTTCGTCGTGATGTACTTCCTGGCGATTCGCCCGCAGCAGAAGCGCCAGCGGGCAGCGCAGGACCTGCTCGCGAGGGTTTCCCCCGGCGATGAGATCGTCACCGTGGGAGGCATCTACGGTGACGTCATCGAGGTGCACGACGACCGCGTGGTGCTCGAGATCGCCGAGGACATCCAGGTTGAGGTCGCCCGCCGGGCGGTCGCCCAGATCATCGCCCCCGAGGTCGACGCGTCCACCGACGCGCGCCAGTTGGAGGTCGCCGCCGAGACGGTCTCGAACGGCGGCTCGCGCGAATCCGCCACCGGGCCGAAGCGCTGGGGCGGATTCGGCAAGCGCTCCGGGTAGGCCGCCCGGTACCCTCACGGCGTGCGCCGTTACCACCTGATCATCCTCCTGGTCGTCGGGCTGCTCGGCGCCGTGGCGGCACTGGCGGTGACCAGGAGCCCGGTGCTCGGGCTGGACCTCCAAGGCGGGCTCGAGATCGTGCTCGAGGCCGAAGCGCCGCCGGGCGAGGAGGTGACGCAGGACGCGCTCGACCGCTCCGTCACGATCATCCGCAACCGGATCGACCGGCTCGGTGTGTCCGAGCCCGAGATCCGGACGCAGGGTGAGACCCAGGTCGTCGTCGAGCTCGCCGGCGTCGACGATCCGGAGCGCGCCGCGGCGCTCATCGGCAAGACCGCCGAGCTGCAGTTCTACGACCTCGAGGGCGACGCGCAGCCGCCGTCGGTCGACTCGTCCCGTCTCCAGGTCATCCCCTCGAGCAAGCTCTACCCGCTGCTGAAGCTGCTCCAGCCCCAGGTCGAGAGCGACGGCGCCTCCGCCTGGTATCTCTACGGCAAGGACAAGCGTCTCCTCGCGGGCCCCGAGGAGACGCAGGAGGAGATCCTCGCGACGCAGCCCGGCGGCGAGGCACCCGAGGGATCGGAGTTCCTCGGCGTCCCGAAGGGGATGATCATCCTCAGCTGCGGGCCACCGGAGTCGATCTTCTGTCCCGGCGTCGGGGTCGAGCCGACGCAGGACTACTACTACGCGTTCTCCTACCGTCCGACCGACGCTGCCGATCCCGTGCCCGAGCTCACCGGGCGCGACCTCGAGCTCCGTGGAACGCGTTCGGACTTCGACCAGTCCGGGCAGGCGGTCGTGCTGCTGCAGTTCACCGACGAGGGCCAGGACAAGTTCCACGGGATCACCCGCGAGCTCGCCGAGCGCGGCGTCGTGCAGACCCAGACCTACGGGACGGGGGAGGACCTGTTCCAGCACTTCGCGATCGTCCTCGACGGGAAGATCATCACGTCGCCGTTCATCGACTTCAATCAGAACCCGGACGGGATCGCGGGCAACGCCCAGATCACGGGCCTGCGCTCCGACCAGGAGGCGTCGGACCTCGCGCTCGTCCTCCAGACCGGCGCCCTGCCGCTCGAGTTCGAGCAGTTGAGCCGGACGGTCGTCTCGGCGACGCTCGGTGAGGACTCCCTCAGGGAGGCCGTCATCGCCGCGATCGGCGGCCTGCTCGCCGTCGCGCTGTTCCTGCTGATCGTCTACCGGTTCCTCGGCATCATCGCGATCGTCGGGCTCGGGATCTACGGGGCCCTGCTCTACGGCGCGCTGCTGCTCTTCAACGTGACGCTGACCCTTCCCGGATTCGCCGGCCTGATCCTCACGATCGGCGTCGCGGCCGACGCGAACATCGTCATCTTCGAGCGGATCAAGGAGGAGGTGCGGGCCGGGAAGTCCGTCAGGGCGTCCATCACCTCGGGATATCGCAAGGGGTTCTCGACGATCGTCGACGCGAACGTCGTGACGATGATCACCGCGTTCATCCTCTTTGCGGTCGCGACGGCGGGCGTCAAGGGCTTCGCGCTCATGCTGCTGATCGGCACCCTGCTCTCGATGTTCACCGCCGTCGCCGCGACCCGGGCGATGCTCGGCGTCCTCTCCGGCTTCCGCTGGTTCGACAACCCGGCGTTCATGGGCGCGACGGCGAAGCCCGTCCCGGGCTGGCAGAAGGTCGACTTCATGGGCAAGCGACGGCTCTGGTTCGCGGTCTCCGCGACGGTGGTCCTGATCGGCCTCGCCTCGCTGGCCTGGCAGGGCCTCAACCTCGGCATCGACTTCGAGGGCGGCACGCAGTTCGGCTTCAAGACCCCTCAGCCGACCTCGGTGGAGGAGGTGCGAGCCGTCGCGGCCGACGTCGTCGGCGCCGACGCGGTCGTCCAGGGGCGCGGGCAGGGTGACGGCGACCGCTTCACCGAGTTCCAGATTCGCACGGAGTCCCTGCAGGTGAACGAGGGCGCGGCGCTCACCGTCGCGCTCACCGAGGAGCTCCAGGCCGAGTCGGTCGGCTCGAACACCGTCACCGGGAGCTTCAGCGGGCAGATCCTGCGCAACGCGATCCTCGCCGTCTGCGTGTCGCTGCTCCTGATCTTCCTCTACGTCTGGCTGCGATTCGGCTGGCGGTTCAGTGTCCCGGTGATGATCGCGCTCGTCCACGACATCTTCATCACGCTCGGTATCTATTCCCTCGTCCAGGCGGAGGTGTCGACGGCCACCGTCGCTGCCGTGCTGACGATCCTCGGCTACTCGATCTACGACACGATCATCATCTTCGACCGGGTGCGCGAGAACATCCCGCTCATGCGCCATTCGAGCTTCGCGGCGATCGCGAACCAGTCGATCTGGGAGACGATCCGCCGGTCGCTGGCGACGACATTGATCACGACGCTGCCGGTCATCTCCCTGCTGATATTCGGCGGCGACACGCTGAAGGACTTCGCGCTCGCCCTGCTCGTCGGCATCGTCTCCGGCGCCTACTCGACCATCTTCATCGCGACGCCGGCGTTGACGATGATCATGGAGCGCGAGCCAGAGTTCGCTCGCCGTCGCGGCACCGCCGCCGAGGACGTCTACGACAAGGACGGCGAGCGCGTGCCGGCCCCGGAGCCGGCGGTAGCCGCCGGCGGGTTGTCGCGTCGTGTGAGCGGCGCGCTCGCCACGGTCGGTGCCGGCCGCAGCGCGAAGGGCGGCCCGTCGCCGGACGAGGACGTTCCCGCCGTCGCATCCGCGTCGGGGGAGGAGCCTGCGGCCGCGCCCGGCGACGGGCGCGGCGAGCCCGCCGAGGTGACGCCTGCCGGCCAGGCGCCGCCGCCGGCCGACCCGGCCGCGCGGCGCGAGGCGCGGCGACAGCGACGCCGGACGAGGCCACATGGACGAGCACGCTGACGGCCCACCGACCGGGGACGAGGCAGGCGAGCTCCGCGAGGACGCCGCGTCGCCCGAGCAGCAGGCGCGCCCGCTCACCGGCGGGGAGATCGCCGATCTCCTCGACCGTCTCGTCGCTGCCGGGGTCGGAGCGCTCGGCGCCACGGCCCAGAGGGCCGAGAGCATCGTCGGTGGCGCCGGGGGGCCGCGCCGGCTCGGCGAGCGCGCGACGTCCGCCCTGGCGGACTTCCTGGACGACCTCGGGCTCGTCAAGCGGGAGCGCTTCGACGAGCTGGAGCTGAAAGTCGCCCAGCACGAGCACCGGCTGCGGCTGCTCGAGGAGCGCCCCGCCGCCGGGGGCGACCGGGAACCCGAGGCCCCGTCCGATTCCTGACCGGGCCCGTGCCCCCCTAGACTGGGCGGCATGAGCACGCGGCCGGCCGTCCGGCAGCTCGGGCGCCTCTCGGAGATCGGGCAGGTCGCGGCCCGCCACGGCTTCGGGTACCTGTTCGAGCGGCGGCGGTTCGACCTCCGCCCGTGGCGCCTGTCCGAGGAGGAGCGAGACCGTGCCGTCGAGGGCTCGGCCCGGGGTGAGCGCCTGCGCGAGACGCTCGACGAGCTCGGGCCCACCTGGGTGAAGTTCGGCCAGCTGCTGTCGACGCGCCCGGATGTCGTGCCGCCCGACATCGTGCACGAGCTGCGCAAGCTGCAGGACGACGTCCGGCCGTTTCCGTTCGAGGAGGTCGAGCGAGTGATCGATGACGAGCTCGGGCTGACGATCGACCGGGCATTCCTCGAGTTCGAGCCCGAGCCGATCGCGGCCGCGTCGATCGGCCAGGTGCATCGTGCGGTGCTCCCGGACGGGCGGGCGGTGGCGGTGAAGGTGCAGCGTCCGAACGCGCCTCGGCAGATCGACGCCGATCTCGACCTGATGTACCAGGCTGCACGGTTCGTCCGCTCGCGCGTGCAGGCGCTGCGCTTCGTCGACACCGTCGCGCTCGTCGACGAGTTCGGGCGGTCGATCCGCGCAGAGCTCGACTACGGGGCGGAGGCCCGCAATGCCGAGCGGTTCCGGCGCAACTTCGCCGGCGATCCCGGCGTGCTCGTTCCCGCGGTGATCCAGGACTACAGCGGCGCGCGGGTTCTCTCGCTCGAGCTGCTGGACGGCGTCCAGCTCGGCAACGTCCCCGTCGCGGAGCGTTCGATCGAGGAGCGGCGGCGGCTCGCGTACCGGATCGCGGAGGTCTGGATGACGATGATCTTCCGCCACGGCTTCTTCCACGGCGACCCGCATCCGGCGAACATCATGGTGCTCGCCGACGATCGCGTCGGCCTCGTCGACTTCGGGCAGGCGGGAAAGCTCGGCGCCGACGACATGACCAAGCTCACCCGCCTGTTCATCGACGCGGCGCGGGAGAACGTGGACGCGCTGCCTCGCCGGCTCGCCGACCTCGGCGTGTACTACCCGCGCGAGCGTGAGCGCGAGTTCCGCAACGAGCTGCGCGAGGTGTACGAGCGGTACTACGGCACGCAGCTGAACGAGATCGACCCGGTAGCACTCCTCCGCGAGGCGCTCGGGATCATCTACCGGATGAATCTGACGCTTCCGTCCCGCTTCGTGATGCTCGACAAGGCGATCGTGACTCTCGCCGCCGTCGGGATGGAGATCTATCCCGACTTCAACGTCTTCGAGGTGGCGCGGCCGTATGCCCGGGAGCTCATGCTCGAGCGCTTCGCGCCCGGGCGGCTCGTGACGTCGACGACGCGGGAGGCGCGGCGCCTCGGTGCGGTCATCGCGCAGGCGCCGTATCAGGTCTCGGACGTGCTCGAGGAGGTCCGCGACGGCCAGCTCGAGATCGGGGTCCGGCCGCAGGGGCTCGACGATCTCGTCCACAACCTCGACCGGATCATGAACCGCCTCGTCGTCGCCCTCGTCGCGGCCGCGGGAGTGGTCGGCTCGGCGATCCTCGCCTCCCGGGGCGCGTCCGGCTGGGCGCAGACGCTCGCGATCGCGGGCTTCGCCCTGTCGTTCCTGCTCGGCGCCTGGGTCGCCTGGGGTGTCGTGAAGTCGGGGAGGCTCTGAGGGCCTGCTCCGCGAGCGGGCCGCGCCTTCGGTTCCCCGGGGCGGGCCGGCCGTAGCGTCGGCGTCACCTCGGGCGAGCCGGGCCCGGCCGCCGAAGGCGACGACGATGCCGATGCTGTTGCAGGGCCGGTAGCCCTGTCGATGAGGGGAGCGATGGGTGCCGGAGCGGGGCCCTCCGGCGGACCGTTCAGTCCGCGGCCGAGGCGCTCGAGCCGGAGTCGACGACCACTTCCCGGAGGGCGGCAACCGGACCTGTCTGAGGGTGGTCACCATGGAGGGCTCCTGGATCTCGAGCCCGCCATGACGGAAGGAGCTTCCGAGCCTGCCTCGGCTGCCCGCTCGACGCCGAGGTCGGCGCCCGGGGATGAGGCGACGCTGCCGCGAGGGCCCTCGCGGGCGGTCTCGGGCGCGCGAGCTTCTCGTTGATATCGAACTACGTGATCGTCAGCACGAGGTTCGCCGTCTGCCCGTCCTGCTCCAGCGTGAGGACGACGTGGGCGGCGCGAAGGTGGTCGGTCGCCTCGGAGACGTACAGCTCCGCGTGGACGTCGCCGAGCCCGTCGAGGGCGTCCGTCGAGACGGCAGGGCCGAGGGCCGTGCCCTCGAGGTAGCCGGCGCCTTGCATCGTGATCGAGAACCGCTGGCCGTTCGCTTCGCCCGTCGCGACCAGGCTGAACCCCAGCGACTCGATCGTCTCCATCGGCGCGGCCGCTTGCTCGAGCGTCTCCTTTGCGGCCGCCGCGTCCTCGGCTGAAGTGCCAGGCAGCGAGGGGCAGCCCGCCACTGCCACCGCTGCGAGGAAGGCGAGAAGGGCGGTTACCGAGCGCCGGAGCCTCACCCGGTCCGTAGCGGCCGAGGCCCCCGGGCGCGGCGACCCTCCATCGAGGGATCGGGACGGGTCTCCCTCGGCCGGCTGTCGAGCGGTTGTGACGGTCTCGCCGGAAAGGACATCTGGAGTCCGGCGCCGTCGGTTGGTAGCGTCGAGCCATGCACCGCGAATCGGTCCTGCTCGTCGAGGACGAGCCGGCGGCCCGGACGTATCTCGAGCGCCAGCTCGCGGACGACGGATTCGACGTCGTCTGCGCCGACCACGGTGCGCGGGCGCTGGACATCCTCGAGCTGTCCGACCCGGACCTCGTCCTGCTCGGCGTCGTCTTGCCCGATTCGTCAGGGTTCGAGGTTTGCAGGCGGCTGCGCGAGGGCGAGCCGGGCCGGATCTGGAACCGTGACATCCCGGTGATCATGGTGAGCGAGCGCGCGGACCCGGTGGATCGGGTCCGAGGATTCCAGCGGGGCGCCGACGACTACGTCGTGCGGCCGTTCGTGTACGAGGAGCTCCTCGCCCGAATGCGTGCCGTGCTGCGCCGGGCAAGCGGCGGCCCCCGCCTCGACCGGATGCGGGTCGGGCCGCTCGAGATCGACCGGCGCGCGCGAACCGTTCGGGTGGGCGGGCTCGCGGTCGATCTCGCGGCGAAGGAGTACGAGCTGCTCGTCGCGCTCGCCACCGATCCCGAGCGCGTGTTCCGCAAGGAGGAGCTCCTCCGGGACGTCTGGGGCTTCCGGAGCCTCGGACGCACGAGGACGCTCGACTCCCATGCGAGCCGTCTCCGACGCAAGCTGACGATGGCCGGGGAGGAGCGGTACGTGCTGAACGTCTGGGGTGTCGGCTACCGGCTGGTCGCGCCCGAGACGTAGAGCTGCCGGCGCAGGGCGAGCGCCGCGGAAGGCGCAGGGGCCTTCACGTCGGCCCATGTCAGGGTCGCCCCTTCCGGGACGCGGCGGCTCACACGGAGCCCGCCGGCGAGCCCGATCGGAAGCCCGACGAGCTCCCGCGCCCGGGCGGCCGACACAAGGGTGCCGCAGACGGTCGCGCCGCCCTCGCCGTCGAGCGTCTCGCCGGGCTCGGAGCGTGGCACGATGGTAGCGATGGCCCGCGTGCTCAGGGACTGCACCGGATCGACGCGGCACCGACGTCGGCGGCGTGCCCCGCGCCACGATCCGATGGCGCGGGGCCTTGCCGCGGGACGGCGAGCCCTCGTTGAGTCGCTCGCACTCATGGCGGCTCTGCTCGCGGTGGCCGGGACGGCGGCGGGCGCCCCGCCGCCCCTGTCGCTCACGGTCCCACCCGCCTTCAGCCCGAACGGCGACGGGGTCAAGGACGTCCTGCGAATCAGGGTCGAGCTCGGCGCACCGGCCATCGTGACCGGCGTCGTGCTGGCTCCCGACGGCAGCCCGGCCGCGACCTTCGCCGATGGAGTGGATCCCGCCATCGGCGAGACCACGCTGCGGTGGGACGGGACCGCGGCGGGCGGCGGCGTCGCTACCGACGGCCTCTACCGGATCGTCGTCACGGCCGCCGCGGAAGGCGCCGAGCCGGTCTTCGCGGACACGACCGTCCGGCTCGACACGAAGGCGCCGGCGCTCCGCTGGATCTCGATGCCGGCCCGTATTGGCACGGGCCCGCTCGTCACCCGCTTCCGGCTGGCGGATGCGAGCGGCGGCGCCGTGGTCACGTTGGTCGCCGGGGCGCCGGGCGGGCACGGGTCGCCGCGCGGGGACCGCGAGCTCGACGCGGGCGTGCAGCGCGTCGGCTGGCAGCTGCGCTCCGCGGGCAGCGCGCGGGTCTTCCCCGGCGCGTACCGGGTCTTGCTGCGGTCGGTCGACCAGGCCGGAAACGAGGGGCGGTCGTCGGCGCGGCCGCTGCTCGTGACCTACGCGGTGCCAACCCGGGTGATCCGTCGGGTCGACGACGCGGGTCGGCGGGTGGCTCTCACCTTCGACGACTGCAACGACGGAGCGGCCTGGGCGAGGATCCTCGCCACGCTCTCGGCGCGTGGAGCGTCGGCGACCTTCTTCTGCCTCGGATCGCAGATCACGCGTCATGCCGGTCAGGCGCGTCGGACGCTGCACGACGGCCACGCGATCGGCAACCACTCCTGGAACCATGCGCTGCTCCCGAGACTGACGACCGCCCAGGTGCGCAGCGACACCGAACGTGCGACCGCGGCGTGGTGGCGGCTCGCGAGGGTTGCGCCGATGCCCTTCTACCGGCCTCCGTACGGTGCCTACGACGGCGCGTCGCTCGCGGGGATCGGAGCGGCCGGGTTCCGGAACGTGGTCATGTGGGACGTCGACCCCCAGGACTGGCGTCGACCGGGCGCCGGCACGATCGCCGCCCGGGCCCTGGGCCCCGCGCGGAGCGGCAGTATCATCCTGCTCCATGTGCTTCCGCAGACCGCGGACGCCCTCCCGGCGATCCTCGACGGGCTCCGCGCCCACGGGCTGCGCTCCGTCAGCCTGACGGGGCTGCTCGCCGCGCCTGGCGGCTGATCACGGCGCGCACGGCGCTCGGCCGACCGGTAGCAACGCGCCCCCGGGACGGCAGCGCCACGAGCCGCGGAACGCCCGCGGCCGGGGTTCCGCCTCGCGACCACCGACCGCTCGGCAGACCCTGCCCAAAGGTGGGGGACCCTCCTCCCGCTACCAGATTACCGGGACGCGACGCGCGAAACCGTGCCGATTCGTGCCGACTGTGTGCCCGATCGGTGACCCTTCACGCAGGAGGTGGGGGAGCGGGATCGCCGTCCACCCAGGCGCGGGTCAGGAACAGCCAGAACGCCAGGCCCTCGTACGGACGGTATCGGCGAAACCGCTTCGCGATCGCTCCGTCGGATCTCGTCCGCCCGCCGGTGAGGCCGGCGTAGGTGGGTCGGGTCCAGGAGTCGAGGATGAGGCGAGACGTCCTGCCGAGGCTCATCAGCATCACGTGCGCCGCGGCGTACGGCCCGACTCCCGGGAGCATGAGCAGCCGACGCTCGACCTCGTCGTCGGGGAGCGCGGGGTCCGCGAGCGCCTCGAGATCGAGCGATCCCGCCGCGACGTCCTCGGCGAGGCGACGGAGGTACGCCCCGCGGTACCCGGCGCGGGCCGCGTCGGTGTAGAAGGCGTCCCCGCAGTCGACCATCGCGGCCGCCGTCGGAAACGCCCGCCCCCGCGGGCCCAGCGGGGCAGGGCCGAGCGCGGGCTCACCGAGGTGCTCCACGATCGCGCCAACCATGCGCTCGGTCGCGGCCCATGTGCAGTTGGTCGTGCAGATCGTCTTGACGACGTCCTCGAACACCGTCTGGCCGCGGATCATGCGTCCCGCCCCCGCCGCGGCCCACCCGAGCTCCGGATCGCCCGAGATCCCTGCATAGAACGGTGCGAGGTCCTGATCCAGGCGGAGGATGTGGGAGACGGCGCTCGAGATCTCGGCGGCCGCTGCCCGGGACGGCTCGGGCCCCACAGGCCGCAGCACGACCGTGCACCGTGGGCTCTCGGTCAGGACGACCCGGCGCGGCCGCCCCCGGGGCAGCGACAGGGTGATCTCGAACGTGCGTTGCCCCTCGTCCACCCGGCCGGGCGGCAGCGCCGGAAGCCCATGGGAGTTGACCGTTCGCCAGAAATCGACGGGCTCGCCGCCACCGCCGACGAGCGGGACGTCGAACGCGCCACTATGCATCCCAGTACTTGCGCTCCCAGGGCGAGATCTCGTAGGAGACTCCGGGTGTCGCTCCGATCGCCAGCACCGCAGTCTCCGGGACGGCGGCCCGCGCGCCGCGCTTAGCCATCGGGTCGGAGACGAAGACGAAGGTGCCGGCGGGCGCGTCGACCTCCTCCTCGTCGATGACGAACGTCGCCCGCCCCGACAGGACGACGTAGAGCTCCTCGTGAGGGCTGCCGCCCTCGGTCGTCTCGACGTGCTCCTCGATCACCCAGTCTCCGGTCGAGGGCCCGATCCATGCGTTGACGCCGAACGCCTTGATCCCGAGGTGGTGGCGCACGGGCCGCCACTCGTACGATCCGGGCTCGGGCTCGGTCATGGTCGGGATCTCCGACAGGCTCGCGACCCTGTAGGCCGGCATTTCGACCTCCTTCGCTCGTCGGGCGGAGGATAGCCCAGCTCGCCGGCACTAGACTGCGAGGCCGTGGCGATCCTCGGCATCGATGTCGGCGGGACGTTCACCGACGCGGTTCTGCTCGCGGACGGCCGGCTGACCGCCGCCAAGATCCCGACCACCCACCGGCAGGAGGAGTCGGTGATCGCAGCGGCATCCCTCCTCACCGAGGGGGCGGAAGCTGCCGTGAGCAGGTTTAGCCACGGGACGACCATTGCCACGAACGCCCTGCTCGAACGGAAGGGCGCGCGGACGGCGCTCGTGACCACCGAGGGATTCGAGCACGTGCTCCACCTGCGTCGCCAGACACGGCCGAGCCTCTACCGACTGTGTGAGGATCACCCCTCGCCGCTCGTGCCGATCGAGCGGTGCTACGGAGTACGCGAGCGAATCGGCCCGGATGGTGTGATCGTCCCGCTCGCACCCGACACGATCCCGACACCCGACGCCGAGGCCGTCGCCGTCTGCCTGCTGTTCGCGTTCCGAGACGCGGCGCACGAGCGGCTGGTCGCGGCGGAGCTCCGCCGGCGCATGCCGGGGACGCACGTCGTCGCCTCGCACGAGGTCGCGCCCGAGTTCCGGGAGTACGAGCGCGCGTCGACCACCGTCGCGGACGCCTACCTCGGCCCGGTCGTCGGCCGGTACCTTCGTGCCCTCGCAGGGGCCAGTGAAGAGGCGGGCCTGCCGCCGCCGCTCGTCATGCGTTCCTCGGGGGGCGTCGCATCGGTCGACGAGGCCGCCGCCCACCCGTCCTGGATCCTCGTCTCGGGCCCCGCCGGCGGGGTCGTCGGCGCCGCCCTCGCCGCCCGGCTGGCCGGATTCGAGAACGCGATCTCGTTCGACATGGGCGGGACGTCGACCGATGTCTGCCTGATCGCCGGCGGACGGGCGGAGCGGACCAGCGAGCGGTCGGTCGGCGGTCTTCCGATCCGGCTGCCGATGGTCGACCTGCACACGGTCGGCGCGGGCGGCGGCTCGATCGCCTGGATCGACCCGGGCGGAGCGCTTCGCGTCGGCCCGGAGAGCGCGGGCGCCGACCCTGGCCCCGCCTGCTACGGCCGCGGGGGCGCGAGCCCGACTGTCACCGATGCCAACCTGCTCCTCGGCCGCCTGCCCGAGCGTCTGCCCGGCGGTATCGAGCTCGATCGCGATGCGGCGCGGTCGGCAATGGGCGCGCTGGATCCGCAGGCGGTCGTCGAGGTCGTGAACGCGGAGATGCTGCGGGCGCTCCGGGTCGTGTCGGTCGAGCGCGGTCACGACCCGCGGGAGTTCGCGCTCGTCGCCTTCGGCGGCGCCGGACCACTTCACGCCTGCGCGCTTGCCGAGGAGCTCGGCGTCGAGACGGTGCTCGTTCCGGCCGCCGCCGGCGTGCTCTCCGCGCTCGGGCTCGTGGCCAGCGAGGAGCGTCGCGATCACGTCACCTCGTACGTCCGGCCGCTGTTCGACGTCGACACGCTACCTCCGTCGGGGGAGGCCGAGCTCCGGTATCGAGGCCAGTCCTTCGAGCTGACCGTGCCGCTCGGCCCGGACCTTCTCGCACGCTTCCACCGCGCCCACGAAGAGCGCTACGGTGACGCGGATCCCGGACGTCCGGTCGAGCTGGTCGCCGTGCGCACGGCGGACGTGGTCGCCGGCCCCGAGATCCGGCTGCCCGCAGGCGACCCGCTGCACGTCGAGGGCCCAGCGGTGGTCGAGCTCGACGGAGCGACGTGCTGGATTCCCGCCGGGTGGTCGGGGACGAGAGACGACAACGCCACCCTCGTCCTCTCGCGGCCGTGAACATCGAGCTCCAGGTGATCGGAAGCGCTCTCCGCGCGACGGCGGAAGAGATGGGCGCGGTCCTGATCCGCTCCGCGTTCTCGTCGAACATCAAGGAGCGTCGCGACTGCTCGACCGCGCTCTTCGATCGCGCCGGGAGGATGATCGCCCAGGCCGAGCACATCCCCGTTCATCTGGGCGCCATGCCGGAGGCGGTGGAGGCGGTCATGGCCCGCGACCCGGCGCCCGCTGAGATCTACGCCGTCAACGACCCGTTCACGGGTGGAACCCACCTTCCCGACATCACGCTCGTCTCCCGCACCGAGACGGGGTTCGCCGTCTCCCGGGCACACCACGCCGATGTCGGCGGAATGGAGCCGTCCAGCCTTCCGGCGCTGTCCCGGGAGCTGTTCCAGGAGGGCGTGATCATCCCGCCCGTCCGCCTCGAGGACGAGGTCGTGCGCCTACTGCTCGCGAACATGCGCAACCCGGACGAACGGCGCGGCGACCTTCGGGCGCAGATCGCCGCCCAGCGGCTCGCCGAGCGCCGTATCGGCGAATTGTGCCTCCGATTCGGGCGCCCGACGGTGGAGGCGGCGATGGCCGAGCTGTTCGCGTACTCGGAGCGCCGGGTCCGGGCGGGTATCCGGGTGCTCCCCGACGGATGCTTTCGCGCCGATGACGTCCTCGAGGCCGTCGATGGTGAGCTTCGGATCGAGGTCGCGGTCACCGTGGCCGGCGATGAGATCGACATCGACTTCGCCGGGACGTCGCCGCAGTACGAGGGCAACCTGAACTGCCCGCTCGCCGTAACGCGATCGGCATGCTTCTTCGTCGTACGCTGCCTGACGGCGCCCGATATCCCGGCCTCCGGAGGCGCGTACGTGCCCGTCTCGGTGCGTGCGCCTGCCGGATCGCTCGTGAACGCCCGCCTGCCGGCGGCTGTCGTCGCGGGCAACACGGAGACGTCGAGCCGGATCACCGACGTCCTGTTCTCGGCGTTCGCCGCGGCGGTCGATGTTCCGGCACAGGGGCAGGGGACGATGAACAACACGACGTTCGGGAACGATCGCTTCACCTACTACGAGACGATCGGCGGCGGGCAGGGCGCGTGCCCGACCGGCGACGGTCCGTCGGCCGTGCACGTTGCGATGTCGAACGCGCTGAACACGCCGGTCGAGGCACTCGAGCTCGCCTACCCGCTGCGGGTGCGACGGTATGCGCTGAGGCTCGGCTCGGGTGGGGCCGGTCGCCACGTGGGCGGCGACGGTGTCATCCGGGAGCTCGAGGCGCTGGAGCCCTGCCGGCTCTCGCTGCTGACCGAGCGGCGGGCACACGCGCCTGCCGGCAGGAGGGGTGGGCGTCCGGGGCTGCCGGGTCGGAACCTGCTGAACGGCGAGGAGCTGCCGGCAAAGGTGACCCGGGCGATCGCCCCCGGAGACGTCCTCCGCATCGAGACGCCGGGAGGCGGCGGCTTCGGCGAGCCCTCGAGCATCGACCGGTGACCGTCCGGCCGTCCACCCGTCAACCTGAACCGTCAGGAGGTCGAGCGATGCCACAGGGAATCACGATCAAGCACGCAGACGAGTTCGAGCACCCCTGGCCGAACTGGATCCTCGTCCGCAAGGGCCTCGGCCTGCAGTCGTTCGGCATGAACCTGGCGGTGCTCCAGCCGGGGGACGAGATCCCGGAGCACGACGAGACCGACCGCGATCACGAGGAGGTGTTCGTCACCCTGAGCGGGTCGCCGACGCTCGTCGTCGACGGGGTGGAGCATGCGGCTCCCGAGGGCACCTATGCCCGGATCGATCCCCGGCCGAAGCGGTTCGTACGCAACGACTCGACCTCGGTCGCGCGCGTGCTGATCGTGTCGGCGCCGAGGTCGAGCGGCTACCGGCCGATGGACTGGGCCTAGTGCTCCGTTTCAGAGATCGCCTTGCGCTCCAGGCGGCTGCAACGCGTCGCCATGCGGCGTCCTCGGTCGCGCCCGTATTCACCAATACGGGCGCTCCCTGCGTCCTTGCCTGGCTCGCGTTTCGCGCGCTGGAGCGTCAAGGGAATTCCGAGACGGAGCACTAGCGGTGCTCAGAGAGTGGCGCCCTCGAGCTCGAGCAGCGCCTGCTTCCGTTCGAGGCCGCCTGCATAGCCGACGAGGTTGCCCCGAGCGCCGACGACCCGGTGGCAGGGCAGCACGATCGGGATCGGGTTGCGGTTCATCGCGCCGCCGACCGCGCGGGCGGCGGCGGGGCGGCCGATCCGGGCAGCTAGCTCGCCGTACGTGACCGTCGTCCCGTACGGAACGCGCGCGAGCTCCGCCAGGACACCTTGCTGGAACGCCGGGATGCCGTGTAGGTCGAGCGGCAGATCGAACCGGTCGCGGGAGCCGCCGAAGTACTCGCCCAGCTCCTCGATCGCCTCCTCGACGGGGGTCGCGAGACGGAGCACGCGGGGGCCGTGGAGGCGCGCGAGCTCGTCGAGCGTCCCGTCGTCTCCCACGTATGAGACGGCGCAGACGCCGGTGCGGGTCGCGGCGACGAGCAGCGTCCCGAGCGGCGAGTCGGTGAAGTCGAATGCGACATCGACGAGGCCCGCCGCTGCCGCGCGGGCTCGAAACCGGTGATCGAGATCGACCGGGACGGTCATGAAGCGCTCCTCTCGTGATCACGCCGGAGACGGCGCACTCCGGACGATGCTGCCTGCCGCGCGGCCTCCTCGGTCGACCCGAGCGCGCTCGCGATGTCGCCGTAGGACAGGTCATAGCCGTACCGGAGCACGACGGCGGCTCGCTCGGTCGGGGGAAGCGAGTCCGTGAGGCCCGCGAGCTGGACGTGTGGGGGCAGCTCGTCGAACGTGCCCACCTCGATGCTCGGGATCGGCACGGGCCGCGACCGCCTGGACTCGTCGATCACGATCCGGGTCGCGATCGTGAAGAGCCAGGCTCGTAGGTTCTCGGCCGATCGGAGGCCCGGATAGGCGCGGAGCGCCCTCAGGAAGGTCTCCTGGAAGGCGTCTTCGGCGCCCGATGCGCCCGCGATCCGGCGCAGGTAGCCGAGCAGCTCCGGCGCATGGCGCTCGTACAGGCGCTCGAAGGGCGGAACGGGCACGATCCCCATCATCCGTTGAAACGGGGGCGCCGTGTGATCCGTGAGCCGGCGCCGTGTGATCCGGGAGCCGACGCCCGCGCCGTCGAGCTCGATGGTTGCTCGGCCGCAGCGGCCGAGCGGCCGCGTGCGCCTCGGCGCGGCTCGGCCCCCGCGACCGAGGGCCGCGCCGGGTTCGACACGGTTCGGCGCCGAACTCGGCGCGGTCCGCGCGCCACCCGCGCGTCACGCGCCGCTACGCTGAAATGCGGGTGGAGGCGCGGGGTGGCCCCGGCGCATCGGAGCCGCGACGCCCTCCCCTCCCTCCGTCTACCGTGTGGCGCCGATGAGCGCGCTCCCGGCGACGATCAGCACGGCGGCGGCGACGAGCCGCACGCCGATCGCCTCGCTGCGGCGTAGGACGATGGCCGAGAGGACGACGGCCCACAGCGACTGCGTCGCGTTCAGCGGTGCGACGATCGTCACGTTGCCGCGGTCGAAGGCCGAGAGCAGGGCCGCGTAGGCCCCCGCGAGGAAGATCCCTGCCGGGAGGAACGCTCGCACCGTTCGCGGAAGGCCCCGTCCGAGGCCGCGGCCTCGCCGCACGAGCAGCAGGAACAGGAGCAGCGCAGCGGTCGCTCCCGCGAGCGATGCGGTCGCGGCTGCGAGGGGCGGGACGTCCTCGCTGCGCGTAACCGCGCGCACGAGGTTGTCACGCAGGGCGAAGAGGACTGCGCACGTGAGCGCGAGCACCGCTCCGATCACCTTGAACTCCGGGGGTCGACGGCCCTCGAAGGCGAGCAGCGCGCCGCCGACCACGATCAGGAACGTCGCTACCGCAAGCGCGGGCCCGAATGGCTCGTCGAGGAATGCGACGGCGATCATCGCGGCGATGAGGGGCGCCGTTCCGATCAGCACCGCTGCTCGGGAGGGCCCTGCGTCGCGCACCGCGAGCACGAACAGGATCTGGGAAAGACCCGGGATCACCGTACCGATCGCCAGGAAGGGCCAGACCTCGCCGCCGCTCGCATCGGCCAGGTCGCCGGTGACGGTGGCGGCCGCGGCGAGGAACCCACACGCGATCGCCGCCGTCACGAGCGGTCCGACGAACGCCTCGGACGCCCGGGACAGCCCCACGCGGACGGCCACGGCCATCGCACCGAAGCACGCACCGGCCACCCCGGCGAGGACGAAGGCGGTCACCGCGGAAGGAGTCTCCCGGATGCGAGACTCTCCGGGTGCGGGTCGCGGTCGTCGGACACGTGGAGTGGGTCGAGTTCGTGGCCGTCGAGCGCGTCCCCACGCCCGGCGAGATCGTCCATGCGACGGAGTCCTGGTCGGAACCGGCCGGCGGCGGCGCGGTCGCCGCAGCAGAGCTCGCGCGTCTCGCCGGGGCGGCGACGTTCTTCACGGCGCTCGGCGACGACGAGCTCGGGCGGCGCGCGGCCGCCGGGCTCGAGGCGGAGGGGATCGACGTCCACGCCGTCTTCCGTCCCGAGCCCCAGCGACGCGCGCTCACCTTCGTCGACGACGCCGCAGAACGGACGATCACCGTGATCGGCGAGCGGGCGGTTCCGCACGGCGCCGACGACCTGCCGTGGGCCATGCTGGGAGCGTTCGACGCCGTGTACGTCACGGGTGGCGATCCCAGCGCGCTTCGTGCGGCGCGCGAGGCGCGGATCGTGATCGCCACACCGCGCACCCTGACCGCGCTCCAGGCGGCCGCGATCCGGATCGATGCGCTCGTCGGGAGCGGTCGCGACAGCGGCGAGCGGTATGCGGCGGGCGAGCTCACGCCCGAGCCGGAGCTCGTCGTGCGGACGGACGGAGCGCGAGGGGGAACGTTCGTGACCGCATCGGGGGAGACCGGATCGTTCCCGGCCGCGCCGCTGCGGCGGCCACCGGCTGATGCGTACGGTTGCGGCGACAGCTTCGCGGCCGGGCTCACCTTCGGGCTCGCGTCGGGAATGACCCGCGGCGAAGCACTCGCCCTGGCGGCCGGGTGCGGGGCCGAGGCGCTGTGCCGGCGCGGCGCCTACGACGGCGCGTCCGGCACGACCGCGGCCTGACGGGGCCGACCGGAAACGCCATCTGAGCGCCGGGTGCCCGTCGGCGTCGCCGCGCTGGGGCATTGGGGTTGCATAGTGGAGATAAGTGGGGTAAAGTGGGTCGGCGTGGAAGGGAGTGAGGCAGGCCCCCGATGTTCCTCGGCGAGTTCGAGCACACACTGGACGACAAGAATCGGCTCACGTTGCCGGCGAAGTTCCGCGACGCCTTCGGTGGCGGTGCCGTCGTCACGCGGGGCATGGACGGCTGCCTGAACGTGTACGCCAAGAACGACTGGGAGCGGTTCGTGAGCGACCGGCTCGGTGAGCTCGACCCTTTCAGCGGCGAGGCGAGGCAGATCGAGCGCTTCCTCTTCTCGGGCGCCGCCGAGGCCGAACCGGACCGCCAGGGGCGGGTCATGATCCCGCCCGCGCTCGTCCAGCACGCGAGGCTGAGCCGCGAGGTCGTCGTCGCCGGCGTCCGCGACCACGTGGAGATCTGGGACCGCGCGCAGTGGCGCGGGTACCTCGAGCAGGTGGAAGGGAGTGCGGAGCTTGTTGCCGAACGCCTTGCAGCGAAGCGCGAGTGACCATCTCGCAGTGCTCGCGGACGAGGTTCGCGAGCTCCTCGCCGTGGAACCCGGCGAGACCGTCGTCGACGCGACCTTCGGGGCCGGCGGCCACTCGCGCCTGCTCGCGGAGGATCTCCGTGGCCGTGGTCGCCTGATCGCGATCGATCGCGATCCGGACGCGCGCGGCCACTTCGACCGCTTCGCGCGTGAGGCGGGCGTCCAGACACGCTTCCTCCGCGGCGCCTTCGACACGGTCCTCGGCCAGCTCGCAGAGAACGGGGTGGGAGCCGGCGCGATCCTCTTCGACCTCGGCGTCTCGAGCATGCAGATCGATCGGCCGGAGCGCGGGTTCTCCTATGCCGCGGACGCCCCGCTCGACATGCGGATGGATCCATCGGAGCCCCGCTGCGCCCGCGACATCGTCAACCAGGCCGACGAGCGGGAGCTCGCCACGCTCTTCTCCCGCTACGGGGAGGAGCGCTTTGCGCGCCAGATCGCCCGAGCCATCGTGCGGCGGCGGGACGACCACTCGTACGAGTGGACCGGGGATCTGGTCGAGACGATCCGCGCCAGCGTGCCCGCGCCCCGGCGGTTCGGGGATGGACATCCGGCCAAGCGCGTGTTCCAGGCTTTGCGCATCGCGGTCAACGACGAGCTCGGGGCGCTCGAGCGGGCCCTTCCAGCGGCGCTGGAGATGCTTCGACCGGGCGGTCGGATCGCCGTGATCAGCTTCCACTCCCTCGAGGACCGAATCGTCAAGCGCTTCCTTGCCGACCAGAGTCGCGGCTGTGTCTGCCCGCCGGATCTTCCGGTCTGCGGGTGCGGTCGTGAACCCACAGTGCGGCTGCTGACCAGGAAGGCCGTGCGACCCTCGCCGCACGAGATCGACGCGAATCCCCGGTCGGCCTCTGCCCGTCTGCGGGCGGCCGCGAAGGTCGCCGGCGCCTGATGGCGGTCGCGGCCGAGCGGGCGGGGGCGGTCGCCGCACCGTCGAGGGGCGTACACGCCGCGCCCGCGCCCCGGCGTCGATCCCGACCTGCGCGCCGGCCCAGGGTCGGCCGCAGCGTGCTGTGGATCACGGTCGTCGCGGCCCTGCTCGCCGGAATCGTGGCGCTGAACGTGGCCGTGCTCCAGCTGCGCGTCGGGCGGGGTGCCGTGGCCGCGGACATCGCACGACTCCGGGCCGAGAACGCCGAGCTCGAGGCCCGCGTCTCGAGTGCGGCCGCGATCGGCCGGACCCAGTCGCTCGGATCCCGTCTCGGGCTGGTCGAGCCTGTCGAGGTCACGTACGTCAAGTTGAAGCCCCTCCGCTCGCTGGCCCGGTGATCATGTGACGCTGCGGCTCGCCGACCGGCGGATCCGCTTGCTCGTCGCGCTGTTCACGGCGATCTTCGCCGTCGCGCTGGGGCGGTCGGTGTGGCTGCAGGCGGTCGAGGGACGCTCGCTGGAGGGCCTGGCGTCCCGCCAGCAACGCGAGACGGTGATCGTCCCCGCTCGTCGCGGCACGGTCTTCGACCGTCAGGGCGTCCAGCTGGCGATCGGCGAGCAGGCGACGACGGTGTACGCCAACCCGCGGCACATCGCGAATCCCGAGGCGGTGGCGCCGGTCGTCGCACGCGACCTCGACCTCGAGGTGAACGACGTGCTCGCCGCGCTTGCCGACCGGTCCCGCGGCTTCGTCTACCTCGGGCGCAAGTCCGATCCCGATCGGGCGAGGACGCTCGAACGCCGCAGGCTGGTCGGGATCGGTTTCTTGCCCGAGGAGGAGCGCACCTACCCCCAGATGAGAGTCGCTGCCTCGGTCGTCGGCTACGCCGGAGTCGACAACGAAGGCCTCGCCGGCCTCGAGCTGGAGTACGACCGTGTCCTCGCCGGCACGACCGGTGAGCAGACGATCGTGCACGATCCCGAGGGGCTCGTCCTCGACGTCATCGAGACGCGGTCGGTCGAGGACGGGAGCGATCTGACGCTGACGATCGACAATCGACTTCAGGCCCGCGTGGAGCAGATCCTGAGGCGGACTCGCGCCACCTGGGGCGCCAAGGGTGCGACCGCGATCGTGCTCGATCCCAGGACCGGCGGGATCCTTGCGATGGCGGCGGAGCCCGGATTCGACGCGAACGAGTACGGAGAAGCCTACGGAGAGTCGCCGGACACGGTGCGCAATCGCACCGTCACCGACACGTACGAGCCCGGGTCGACGTTGAAGGTAGTCACCGTCGCCGCGGCACTCGAGGAGGGGCTCGTCACTCCGTCGACCACATTCACGCTTCCCCCTGTGCTTCAGGTCGCCGACCGCGAGATCAGCGACGCGGAGGAGCGTGACTGGGAAGTGATGACGGTCAGCGAGATCCTGTCGCGATCGTCGAACGTCGGAGCGGTGACGCTCGCGCAACTCGTACAGAAGCGGCGGCTCTCACGCTGGATCACGCGGTTCGGGTTCGGCCGTCTGACCGGGATCGACTACCCGGGCGAGAGCAGGGGCATCGTCCCTGTGCCGAGAGCGTGGACCGGATCGACGATCGGCACGTTGCCGATCGGGCACGGCATAGCCGTGACGCCGATCCAGATGGCGAGCGCCTACGGGGCGCTCGCGAACGGCGGGGAGTGGGTCGAGCCTCATCTCGTGAGCCGGATCGGCGGAGAGCCGGTGCCGGAGCCGAAGCGCAGGGAGGTCGTGTCGCGGAGCACCGCCCGCCGGCTGACCGCAATGATGAAGGAGGTCGTCGAGGCCGGGACCGGCGTCAATGCGAGCGTCCCCGGATACAGCGTCGCCGGGAAGACCGGCACCGCGGCCAAGCCGGACGAGTCCGGCGGCTACTCCGACACGAGGTACGTCGCCTCGTTCGTCGGCTTCGCGCCCGCCGGCGCTCCACGCCTCGTCGTCCTGGTCACGGTCGACGAGCCACGATCCGAGATCTGGGGAGGAACCGTCGCGGCGCCTGCCTTTCGCGAGATCGCCCGGTTCGCGCTCGAGTACCTCGAGGTGCCCCCGGACAGGCCGGAGACACTCGCGACGACGACGGGGTAGCGTCGGATGTGCGGCGCCGGACTGCACGTAGGCGGCGACCAGCACGTGCTCCCCGCCGCGGCCCTCGCCCAGACGGGCCTGGATAGGCCTCGAGACGCTTCGACCCCTCCGCGCGCTCAGTCTGTGCGCGCGGCTGCGTCCGAAACCCGTCGGTCCGGCCGTATCGGGCGCTCATCGAGACGACGTCCCCACCCATCTGCGGCGTCTCCAAGCTCGCATGTCCCCACCCAGGGTGGGGGACCGACCCTCCACCCACGACCAGCATACGGCCGAATTTCGCGCGTGTCTGTGCCTGATTGCGCTGGATGTGCGACGTGATGGTGCCGATCCTCCGCCTCCGGAACCGTTGCCCTCGGCGCCGGCCCGGACCCGCCGTTTCCCCGGCGCCGGCCCGGATCCGCCGTCCCTCGGCCGCCGGCCCGGACCCGCTGCACTTCCCGCGCCGGCCCGCGGCCCGCATCCCCTCGGGCGCCGGCCATGACCCGTCGTTTTCCCGACGCCGTCCCCTCGCGCCGGCCCGGACCGGGAGGGCGGTCGCGACCCCCATCGGGGCACTGCCCATCGCCCGGCCTCCCTGCGACGTGCACGAGGTTGTCGTCCGATCCGGCACCTCGCCGAGGTTCGTCGTACGCCCTTCGCCCGTCTTCCCTGCGAGGCGCGCGAGGGCCCCGTTGCTACAATCGCGCCCCATCGACCTCGCGATCCTCACCCGGGCGATCGGCGCGTCACGCCGGGGTGGCGAGGGACAGGTGACCGTCACCCGGCTCGCGTACGACAGCCGCGATGTCGCGCCCGGCACGCTGTTCTTCTGCGTTCCCGGATTCCGGTCGGACGGCCACGAGTTCGCGGCCGGCGCCGTCGCCCGCGGCGCATCCGCGCTCGTCGTCGAGCGTGAGGTCGCGCTCGCCCCGGACTCGCCGGCGGTGCCCCAACTTCTCGTGCCCGATGTCCGCTCGGCGATGGCGCCGGCGGCCGACGCCTTCTTCGAGCAGCCGACGCGCGAGCTCGAGGTCGCGGCGGTGACCGGCACGAACGGCAAGACGACGACGGCCTTCCTCCTCTTCGCGACCCTTGCCGCGGCGGGCAAGCGTCCCGGGCTGCTCGGGACGATCGAGAGCCGGGTCGGCGGCGAGCGGCGCGGGGTGGAGCGCACCACACCGGAGGCGATCGACCTGCAGGCCACCTTCCGCGAGATGGTCGACGCCGGCGACCGGAGCTGCGCGATGGAGGCATCCTCCCACGCCTCCGAGCTCCACCGCCTCGACCACACGAGGTTCTCCGTGCTCGTGTTCACGAACCTCACCCAGGATCACCTCGACTTCCACGGCACCATGGAGGCCTACTTCGACGCCAAGCGGCGCCTCTTCACGACCCCGTCCCCGGAGGGGAGCCTGCCCCGGGCCGCCGTGAACGTCGGCGATCCGTTCGGGCGGACGCTCGCAGACGAGCTCCGGGAGCTCGGCGCGCCTCCGGTGACCTTCGGTCTCGACGATCGCGCCGACATCCGCCCCGACCGGCTCGTGCTCGATGCGGGCGGAGCGAGCCTCTCGGCCGCGGGCCTCGAGCTGACGACGCGTCTTCGTGGCCGCTTCAACGTCGTCAACGTGCTCGGGGCCGTCGCCGCCGCCCGGCGGCTCGAGCTGCCCGACGACGCGATCGTGCGCGGCATCTCGCACGTGTCCGGCGTCCCCGGGCGGTTCGAGGCGGTCGACGAGGGGCAGCCGTTCGCGGTCATCGTCGACTATGCGCACACCCCCGACGCGCTCGCGAACGTCCTCGGCGCGGCGCGGGAGATCACCCGGGGCCGGCTCGTGTGCGTCTTCGGATGCGGAGGCGACAGGGACCGCGGGAAGCGACCGCTCATGGGGGAGGCGGCCGGCGCCCTCGCCGATCGGGTCGTCCTCACCTCCGACAACCCGCGGAGCGAGGAGCCGGAGGCGATCATCGCGGAGATCCTGGAAGGGTTGCGCCGCGGCGGGGGCGCCGAGGTCGACGTCGAGCCCGACCGGCGCGCCGCGATCGGGCTTGCGCTCGCCGACGCGCGGGACGGCGACACGGTCGTCATCGCCGGCAAGGGGCACGAGCTGGGTCAGACGTTCGGCGATCGCACCGTGCCATTCTCCGACGTCGAGGAGGCCCGTGAGGCACTCCGGCGGCTCGGTGGGGGGGCCGCCGCGTGATCGCCCTCGACCTCGCCGAGATCGCCGCCCGCTGTCCCGGCCGTCTCGAGACACGCGCGGATGCGCGCGAGGTGGGCGGCGTCGAGATCGATTCGCGGCGCATCCAGCCCGGTGACCTGTTCGTCGCGATCGGGGGCGGCGCCGCGTTCGTCGCCGACGCGCTCGCGCGGGGCGCCGCCGCGGCGCTCGTGCCCGACGATCCCCACCAGGCCATGGCGGAGATCGGCCGCGCCGTCCGCGACCGCAGCGACGCCCGGGTCGTCGGCATCACCGGCTCGACGGGGAAGACGTCGACGAAGGACATCCTCGCCTCGCTCAGCCGGCCGCTGCTGCGAACCGTCGCCGCCGAGCAGAGCCACAACAACGAGATCGGCCTGCCGCTCACCCTGACGCGCATCCAGGAGGACACCGAGCTCGTGGTCGCCGAGATGGGTACCCGCGGCCTCGGGCAGGTGACCGAGCTGTGCAGGATCGCGCGGCCCGACATGGCCGTCATCACACGCATCGGGCCCGCGCACCTCGAGCTGTTCCAGACCGTCGAGCGGGTCGCGCAGGCAGAGGCCGAGATCCTCGCGACGCTCCCGCCCGGCGGAATCGCCGTCGTGCCGGCCGACGAGCCCCTCCTCGCGCCCTACCTCGGGCGGTCGGATCTCCGGGTGATCACCTACGGGGCCGCCGGGGACGTCCGGCTGCTCGAGTTCGGCGCCGACCTCCATGCGCGCCTCGTCGTCGCCGCCTTCGGAGAACGGTCCGAGCTCGACTTCAGCTTCCGGGCCCGCCACAACGCGGAGAACGCGCTCGCCGCGCTCGCCGCCCTCTGCGGTCTCGGGTACTCGCTCGAGGACGCTCGTCACGGTGCCGGCGAGGTCTCGCTCTCGCGCTTTCGCGAGGAGGAGACCGCGCTGGCCGGCGGCGGGCTGCTGATCAACGACTGCTACAACGCAAACCCGGTCTCGATGGCCGCCGCCCTCGATCACCTCGCCGACCGCTCCCGGCACCGGCGACGGGTCGCCGTGCTCGGCGACATGGCCGAGCTGGGCAGAGACGCGCCCGCCTACCACGGGGAGGTCGGCGCGGCCGCCGCCCGCGCGGGAGTCGAGGTTCTCGTCGCGGTCGGGCATCTCGCCCGCGGTTACCTGGAGGGCGCCGAGGGCGTCTCCACCCGGCTCTGGGCCGTCGCCGCCGCCGACGCCGTGCCCGTGCTTCAGACCGTGGTGCGTCCGGGCGACTGCGTGCTCGTCAAGGGCTCCCGCTCGATGGGGCTCGAGCAGGTCGCGGAGGCGCTCGCAGCCACGGCCGGGAACGCCGCAGGCTGATGGTCGAGGTTCTGCTCTCCGGCGTTCTCGCGATGGTCATCTCGATCGTCGCCGGCCCGAAGTTCATCGACTTCCTGCGCCGCAACGAGTTCGGGCAGCACATCCGGGAAGAGGGGCCGACGGGGCACATCGTCAAGCAGGGGACACCGACGATGGGCGGCCTCCTGATCATGGCGTCGATGGTCGCGCCGTTCCTCGCCTTCTCGGGCCGCACCCTGCAGGCGCTCACCGTCTTCGTCGTCACGCTCGGCGCTGCCGCGATCGGGTTCGCCGACGACTGGACGAAGATCAGGCACCGCCGCTCTCTCGGTCTCCCCGGCCGCTGGAAGATGTTCCTGCTCGGTGTGCTGACCGTGCTGGTCGCGCTCGTCGCGGAGCACCTCGGACCGGCGGAGGGATTCTCGAAAACGGTGTACCTGCCGCTCGTGGACGTCGACCTCGACCTCTCCTACGGGTGGTACGTCCTCCTCTTCCTGATGATCGCGGGCACGGCAAACGGCGTGAACCTGACCGACGGGCTCGACGGGCTCGCGTCGGGGACCGTGACGATCTCGCTGTTCACCTTCACGGCGATGGCGGTCGTCGCCTGGATCGTCAGCGGCGGCGCGGACGGGGGAGACCAGGCCCAGCTCGACCTCGCGATCCTCGGCTCGTGTCTGATCGGAGCCTGTATCGGGTTCCTCTGGTACAACGCCTTCCCGGCGCAGGTCTTCATGGGCGACACGGGCTCGCTCGGGCTCGGAGGGGCGCTCGCGACCTTCGCCGTGATGACGCACACCGAGATCCTCCTGCTCCTGATCGGCGGCATCTTCGTCGTCGAGGCGCTCTCGGTGATCCTGCAAGTCGTGTCCTACAAGTGGACGGGCAAGCGGATCTTCCTCATGGCGCCGATCCACCACCATTTCGAGATGAAGGCGTGGTCCGAGGCCCGCATCATGGTGCGCTTCTGGATCGCCGCCCTGATCTGCTGCGCGATCGCCTTCGTCCTCTACTACCGCGACTTCTCGTCCTTTGTCTCCTGAACGGCGCCGCGCCGCGCCCGCCGGCATGCCCGGGTCGATCACCGAGGCGCTCGTGCTCGGGCTCGCGCGCTCGGGGGAGGCCGCGGCCCTCGCGCTGGCCCGCCGGGGGATCAGGGTCGTGGGCGTCGACCGCTCGACGTCGGTCGATGCTGGCAGGCTTCTCGCCGCCGGCGTCGAAGTGCGGCTCGGCGCGGACCACGACCTCGCGCCCGTCGAAGGCGTGCAGCTACTCGTGAAAAGCCCCGGGGTTCCGAGCGACGCCCCGCTCGTCATGCGAGCGCGGGAGCTCGGCGCCGCCGTCTGGTCGGAGATCGAGCTCGGCGCGCGGATCGTCGGACAGCCCGAGGTCGGAGTCACCGGAACGAACGGGAAGACGACGACGACGGAGCTCGTCGGTGCCGTCTACCGGGCGGCGACCCGCCCGGTCGCGGTCGTCGGCAACGTCGGACGGCCGCTCTGCGGCCTCGACGGGCAGCTCTCGGGCGAGGCGATCGTCTGCGAGCTGTCGAGCTTCCAGCTCGAGGACGTCGACGCGCTGCACGTGCCGGTCGGCGTGCTCCTCAACCTCACACCCGACCACCTCGACCGACATGGCAGCTTCGACGCCTACCGGGCCGCCAAGCTGCGCCTGTTCGAGAACCAGGAGCGCGACGACGTGGCCGTCGTCCCGCGGGAGCTCGGCCCGATCCCGGGCGCCGGCCGGCGAGTGGAGTTCTCGGCGGACGATCCCCTGCCCGCCGAGCCGCTGATCCCGGGCGACCACAACCGCGAGAACGCGGCGGCGGCGACCGCGGCCGCGCGGGCGGTCGGCATCTCCGACGCCGCGATCGCGCGGGCGCTGGCGACGTTCCCCGGGGTTCCCCACCGCCTCGAGCCGGTCGGCGAGGTGCGCGGAGTCCGGTTCGTGAACGACTCGAAGGCGACGAACCCCGAGGCGGCCGCGCGGGCGCTCGCCGCGTACCCGCCCGGGCTGCGCGTGATCATGGGCGGCAGCCGCAAGGGCACACCGTTCGCCGCGCTGGCGCGCGTCGCGCGCGATCGCGGCGTCGCCCGCACCTACCTCATCGGCGAGACGGCCGACGACCTTGCCGCCGCGCTCGAGCGAGAGGCCGTGCCGCACCTGCGATGCGGCGACCTCGAGACGGCCGTCGGCCGCGCGTTCGCGGACGCCGGCCCCGGCGAGACCGTCCTCCTGTCGCCCGCGTGCGCGAGCTTCGATCAGTACGACGACTTCGAGCATCGCGGCGACGCGTTCCGCGCGCTTGTGGGGACACTCTCGTGACGGCGCAGACGGACACGGTCTCGCCGCTTCGCCGCTCCCGGCGGGCCGACACGCGCGAGGCGCAGGGCTCGCTCGCGTACGGCCTGCTCGCGCTCGTCACGCTCGGGCTGGTCGCCTTCGGGCTCGTGATGGTCTACAGCGCGAGCTCCGCGCGGTCGGCGATCGCGGCCGACGATCCGGCGTACTACCTCAAGCGTCAGGGAATCTACGCGCTCGTCGGCATCGGCCTGTTCGTTCTGCTGTCGCGTGTCGACTACCGGGCCCTGCGCCGGATCTCGACACCGCTGCTCGCGACCGGCTTCGTCCTGCTCGCCGCCGTGCTCGTGCTCGGCACGAGCGTCAACGGCGCCCGCCGCTGGTTCGACCTCGGTCCGATCTCGGTCCAGCCGTCCGAGCTGATGAAGCTGGCCCTCGCGCTCTGGCTGTCCGCGCTGCTCGCGAGGAAAGCCGCGCCGGCCACGTTCGCCCAGCTCCTGAAACCCATCGGCATCGTCACCGGTGCCGCCGCGCTGCTCGTGCTGCTCCAGCCGGACCTCGGCACGGCGCTCTCGTTCGCGATCATCGCCGGCACGGTGCTGCTCCTCTCCGGGGTTCGCCTGCGTCTCCTCGCCGGCTCCGGCGCCTTGCTCGTCGGCGTCGTGCTGCTGCTCTCCTGGCTCGAGCCGTACCGGAAGGCGCGCCTACTGGCATTCCTCGATCCATGGGTGGACCCGGAGGCGGCCGGGTACCAGTCCGTCCAGGCGCTGCTCGCCGTCGGCTCCGGCGGGATCTTCGGCGTCGGGCTCGGCGAGGGCGTGCAGAAGATCCACTACCTCCCGGAGGCGTCGACCGACATGATCTTCGCGATCATCGGCGAGGAGCTCGGCCTGCTCGGCACCGCGACCGTGATCCTCGCCTTCTGCGTCTTCGGCTACGCGGGCTTCCGGATCGCGCTCGCGTGCCGCGATCCGTTCGGCAAGCGGCTCGCGGCGGCGCTCACCGCCCTGATCTGCGGGCAGGCGGCGATCAACATCGCGGCCGTGCTCGGGCTCGCCCCGATGACCGGCGTCCCGCTGCCGTTCGTCAGCTACGGCGGGTCGAGCCTCATCATCTCCCTCTGTGCCGTGGGCATCCTCCTTAACATCGCAGTGAGCGATGCAGGAGCAGCGAGAGATCCGGTGCCTGATCGCCGCGGGCGGGACGGCAGGGCACGTCCTGCCGGCGCTCGCGGTCGGCGACGCGCTTCGGGCGCGCGGAGCGACCGTGAGCTTCGCCGGGTCGGCGCGCGTTGACCCCCGGCTGGTCGCGGACGCCGGCTTCGAGTACGACGAGTTCGACGTCTCGGGCCTCCCGAGGTCGCTCGGCGCGGACACCGCCCGCGCGCTGATGACGGCAGTGGGCGCGCCGGGGCAATGCCGCGCGATCCTGCGGCGGCGCCGGCCCCAGGTCGTGCTCGGCGCCGGTGGCTACGTCGCAGGGCCGATGGTGCTCGCCGCCCGCACGCTCGGGATCCCGGCCGCGCTCACGGAGGCCGACGCGCACCTCGGGCTCGCGAACCGCCTTGCAGCGCCGTGCGCACGCAGGATCTTCCTCGCCTACCCGCTTGCGGGCCGAACCGGCGCCCGCTACAGGGTCGTCGGACGTCCCATCCCTGCCCGTTCGCGCGTTACCGAGGATCCGGACGAGGCTCGCCGGCGCTTCGACCTGCCCGCAGACGGGCCCGCGATCCTCGTCGCCGGCGGCAGCCAGGGTGCGCACGCGCTCAACGAGGCGGCAGTCGCAGCGTTTCGCGAGGGCGGTCCGTCGGTGCTGCACCTCTGCGGGCCCGCGGACATCCAGACCGTCTGCGCGGGCGTCAGTCGCCCGGGCTACCGGGCACTGGCGTTCACCGACGACTTCGGATCGGCGCTCGCCGCGGTCGACCTCGTCGTCTCGAGAGCGGGCGGATCGGTCTGGGAGATCGCGGCCGCGGGCCGCCCGGCTCTGCTCGTCCCCTACCCGCACGCGACCGCCGACCACCAGACGAAGAACGCCCGGTACTTCGCCCGCGAAGGCGGTGCCGTGCTCGTTCCGGAGCCGGAGCTCGACCTCGCCCGCCAGGTCGGCGCGCTGCTCGCCGATCCGGCCGGGCTCGCCCGGATGGGCGCTGCGATGCGCGCCCTGGCGCGGCCGGACGCGGCCGACGTCATCGCCGAGGAGCTGATGGCGCTTGCAGCCGCTCGCGGGTAGGCGCATCTGGTTCGTCGGGATCGGGGGTGCCGGCATGAGCGCGCTGGCCCTCGTCTGCCGTGCCTGGGGCGCCGAGGTCGCCGGCTCCGACCGCGCCCGGACGGCGTACGTCGAGCTGCTCGAGCACAGCGGGATCGATGTCACCGTCGGGCACGACGCGGCGGCCGTCCCTCCTGGATCGGAGATCGTCGTCTCGTCGGCGATCCCGGCGGACAACCCCGAGCTCGCCGTCGACGCGACGCGCCGGTCGACGCGGGGTGAGCTGCTCGCCGAGCTCGTCGGGCTCCGGCCCTCGATCGTCGTCGCCGGTGCGCACGGCAAGACGACGACCGCGTCGATGATCGCTTTCTGCCTCGATCGGCTGGGCCTCGACCCGACCTATCTGATCGGCGGCGAGGTGCCTCAGCTCGGGGGGAACGCCCGCGCCGGCACGGGCTGGCTGGTCGCCGAGGGCGACGAGTCCGACCGGTCGCTGCTGCTACTCAGGCCGAGGATCGCAGTCGTCACGAACGTCGAGCTCGACCATCATGCGACGTTCGCGTCGCATGCGGAGGTCGAGCAGCTGTTCGCGGCCTGGATCGCATCGCTTCCGGCCGCGGCCGTGGTCATCCGGGGTGAGCAGCTCGAGCCACCGGCGACGCTCGAGCTCGCCGTGCCCGGCGCGCACAACCGGGCGAACGCCGCGTGCGCGCTCGCAGCGCTGGCGGCGGCGGGGGTCGATGCCGAGGCCGCCGCGCAGGCGCTCGGGGAGTTCCGCGGCGCCGGCCGCCGCTTCGAGCCGCGGGGAGAGGCCGGCGGCGTCAGGGTCGTCGACGACTACGGCCACCACCCGACCGAGGTGGCGGCGACGCTCGCCGCTGCGCGTCCCGTCGCCGGAGCCGGGCGGGTGATCGTCCTCTTCCAGCCGCATCTGTACTCTCGCACGCTGTACCTGGCGGCCGAGCTCGCCGCGTCGCTCGCCGCTGCCGACGTGGTCGTCGTCACGGACGTGTATGCGGCCCGCGAGGCGCCCCTTCCCGGCGTCACCGGGCTCGTCGTCGTCGAGCGCCTCGCGGAGGCGCGGCCGGGAATGCCGATCGGCTGGGCGCCTTCGGTCGAGGACGCCGCTCGACTCGCGGCAGCCCGGGCACGCCCCGGCGACCTGGTGCTCACGATCGGCGCCGGCGACGTCGAGCGGGCGGGCCCGCTCGTGCTGGCGGAGCTGTCGCGGTGACGATCGAGGAAGACGTCGTCCTCGCGCGCTACACGACCATCGGAACCGGCGGCCCGGCACGGTGGTTCGCCCGCCCGGGAACCGTCGACGAGCTCGTCGAGTCGCTGCACTGGGCCCGTGACCACGATGCCGGCGTCGCGGTGCTCGGTCTCGGCTCGAACCTGCTCGTCGCCGACACCGGCTTCGACGGCCTCGCGCTTCGGCTCGGCGGTGCGCTCGCGGCGACCGAGATCGACGGCGAGCGGATGACCGCCGGAGGGGGCACGTCGCTCGCCGTCTGCCTGCACCGGGCGCGGGCGGCCGAGCTCGGGGGGCTGGAGTTCGCCTCCGCGATCCCCGGAACGGTCGGCGGCGCGGTCTGGATGAACGCGGGCGCGTACGAGGGCGACCTCGCCGGGATTCTCGCTCGTGCGCTGATCGCCGATGCGGACGGTGCCGTCTGGCTCGACCCGGCGGAGCTCGGGCTGCGCTACCGGCATTCCGAGCTCCGGCACGGTCAGGTCGTCGCCGCCGCCGAGCTTGTGCTGACGCCGCGACCCGAGCGGGAGATCCGCGCCACCGTCGCGGAGATGCAGGGGAGGCGCAAGGACGCGCAGCCGACGAACCGCCGGACGTTCGGCAGCGTCTTCAAGAACCCCGACCACGAGCTTGGCGCGGGCCGGATGCTCGAGGAGTGCGGCCTCCGGGGCCATCGGATCGGCGGCGCCCTGATCTCGCCGAAGCATGCGAACTTCATCGAGAACGGCGGCGGAGCGACGAGCGCCGAGGTCGTGGCGTTGATCGTGGAGGCGCGCCGGCGTGCCCGGGCCCGGTTCGGGATCGTCCTCGAGCCCGAGGTCCAGCTGCTCGGAGCGATCGAGATCCCGCCGCCCGAGGGCTGAGCGCGCGCCGGCGGAGGAGGCCGGACGGTATCCATCCGGCCCCGACGCGCGACCGTACGACCGTGCCGCGGGGGGAGGAGGGAGGGGTGCGAAGGCGAATCCCCGGCCGTGACCTCCGACGGCGCACTCGTCTCCGGAACCGGCATCCGGCGCTCGGCCCGCGCGGGCCGAGGACGTGCGAACGCGCGGCTGACGCGGCCGCTCGCTGCCGTGGGCGCGGTCATCCTGCTGATCGGCGGGGCGTACATCGCCGCGAGGGAGACGTCGGTGTTCGCAGTGCGTCAGGTGGAGGTCGTCGGCGCCCTGCCCGGCGACGTCGAGGCCCAGGTGCACCAGGTGCTGGGCGCGTTCGAGGGGCAGAGCCTCGTCGCGGTGGATGCCGCAGCCGTCGAAGACGCGCTCGAGAAGCTCCCGCCCGTCGTTCAGGCGAGCGTCGACCGGGACTTTCCCGCGACGCTGCAGGCCACCGTGCGTCTCGAGAAGGGCATCGCGGTTCTGCGCCAGGGCGCCAGGGCCTGGCTCGTGTCGGCCTCCGGCCGCGTTCTCGAGGAGCTCGAGCCGGACGATTTGACCCGTCTGCCGCGGGTCTGGCTGCCCCGGAGCCAGGCGCTGCTGGCGGCCGGGACGACGGTGCTGCCGGAGGAGGGAGGAGTGGCGATCGAGGCCGTCTCACGGATTCCGGACGGATTCCCCCTCAGGGTCGAGGCGGCGGGCGGGACACCGGACGAGCTCCACATGATCCTTGGCAACGACACGGAGATCAGGCTCGGGGACACGGCCGAGCTACGGCTGAAGCTCGAGGTGGCAGGCGTCGTGCTGCGGGCGCTGACCGCGACGGAACGCGAAGCTCTGGCCTACCTCGATGTGAGTGTTCCCACGCGGGTCGTCCTCGGTGAAAAGTCTCAAGTCGAAAGTTGAGGTTTAGGTAATGTTTGATTTTACCCTGCAAATAGGCGATTGACATGCCGACAATAGAGGCGTACCCTGATGCAACGTTCCAGTTGAGAGTAAGATAGAGGGAAGTTGAGCGTGAGAGATCAAACCGGAAGCTACCTCGCTGTGATCAAGGTGGTCGGCGTCGGCGGCGGCGGGACGAACGCCGTCAACCGGATGGTCGACGCGGGGCTGAAGGGCGTCGAGTTCCTCGCCGTGAACACCGACGCGCAGGCCCTGCTCATGTGCGAGGCGGACGTGAAGATGCACATCGGCGCGAAGGCCTCGCGCGGGCTCGGCGCGGGCGCCGATCCGGAGATCGGGTTCCAGGCGGCGACGGAGAGCCGCGACGAGCTGAAGGAGGCGCTGAAGGGCGCCGACATGGTGTTCGTCACCGCGGGTGAGGGCGGCGGCACGGGCACCGGCGGGGCCCCGGTGATCGCGGAGATCTCGCGTGAGCTCGGGGCGCTGACCGTCGGCGTCGTGACCCGGCCGTTCACGTTCGAGGGCCAGCGTCGCGCGGATCAGGCGGAGTTCGGCATCCGCAACCTTCGCGACAAGGTCGACACGATCATCATCATCCCGAACGACCGCCTGCTGTCGGTCGTCGAGAAGCAGACGTCGATCCTGGACGCGTTCCGGATGGCCGACGACATTCTCCGGCAAGGCGTGCAGGGGATCACCGATCTGATCACCGTTCCGGGCCTCGTGAACCTCGACTTCGCGGACGTCCGGACGATCATGCGCGACCAGGGATCGGCGCTCATGGGGATCGGCATCGCCCAGGGCGACGGCCGCGCCGCCGAGGCGGCGAAGGCTGCCGTGTCCTCGCCGCTGCTGGAGGCATCGGTCGAGGGCGCGACGGGCATTCTTCTGAACATCACGGGTGGTTCCGACATCGGCCTGTTCGAGGTGAACGAGGCTGCCGAGGTCGTGACCGGCGCCGCGGATCGCAACGCGAACGTGATCTTCGGCGCGGTGATCGACGAGTCGATGACCGAGGCGGTGCGCGTGACCGTGATCGCGACCGGGTTCGATCAGCAGGCCCGCGTCAGGCGCCAGACCGCGACGCGCGCCGAGCAGGCATCGCAGCCGCGGCTGCCCGACCGCGGGCTGTCCCGCGAGGGTGCTGGCGAGGGAGCCGAAGGCGTCGACATCCCGCCCGAGGTCCTCGAGGTTCCGGCCTTCCTGCGCGATCAGTAACGCGCCGCCCGCATTCGGGCCACACGGATCAGAAACGGACCGGCCGGCGCTCCTGCGCCGGCCGGATCTCGGGGGCGGTGAAGGCGTGGGCGACCTCCGCGCCGGAGCGGGGGAGTGGTCTACGCTCTGCGGTGTGGCCCGCCGGCTCGAATAAGAGCCATGACGGCCGCCCTGCTCCTGTACCGGCCGTCAGCGCGGCGCCCGGGCTCCAGTGGTGAGAGCCCGCCAGTGACGGATCGCCCCTTCGGCTTCCCGGGCGATGTGCGCGCGCAGGGGGACTGGTGCGTCGTCTCGACGGACGGCACCGAGCCCCGCTCGATGCGCGCCGGCTCACCGAGGCGCAGCAGGCGTTCAATCGCGTGGGGGGTGTCATGTGCCGACGGTCAGACCTCGCGCGCCCGGAGGCCCGGCCGGCAGTGAGGTCACGACGCGCGGACATGCAGTGGCTGTCGGTATCCGTCGCCGGGCAGGCGCGTAGTGGCCTGTCGGCATCCAGTACCTCGCGAGCGGGCGTGCGGTGGCCTGTCGGTGTCCGTCGCCGTGCGGGCGCGAGGTGCCTGTCGGTTGTCCGCTGCCGCGTGGGGCGTGTAGTGGTCTGTCGGTGTTCGTCGCCGCGCGGGCCTGCAGTGGTCTGTGTTCATCGTCGCGCGGGAAGCGCGGTGGCCTGCCGGTGTCCGCGGCCCCGCGGGCGGCGCGGTTCCCCTGCGTTGCACGCCACCCTTCCCTGGGCGGTGCCCCTCCCGGCCGGCCCCCGCCCGCTGGCGGCGCGGGACCGGCGCACGCACCCACCCACGCACCCACCCATCCACCCAGTCGCCCTACGCGGTCGCACAATCAGGCTTGTGTTTCAAGCAACAATTGCGGTATCTCGGTGGCAAGCGGGGTGGTGCGGTGTGACTTGAAACACAAGCAGGCTCAATCCGGTGCGGGTCGTTGGGGTCGTGTGCGTCGTCGGGGGCGCATGCTGGATGGATGGCCTTCTACGCGGCTGTCGACGGCCGGCTGCTGAACGCGCTCGCAGGGATGACCGACTGCTCGCACGCCGAGGCGTGGAGGCGGCTCGCGCCGATCGCGGCCCGGCTCCGCGTTCGGCAGGCGAGCTACCCGACCGTGCGGCGCGCGCTGCTCGTCCATCGCGACCTCGAGCGTCGACTCCGGGATCGCCGCAAGCTTCGCGAGCGACTCGTCTCCGACCTCATGGCCGGGCGTGTCCCATGGGCCTGGCTCGAGACCCGGATTCTGGATGGCCCGGTCGTCGGGCACGGCGATCGGTACCGGGCGAGCCGCGGGCCTCCGAGGCGCCGGCGACGATCGTGACCGCGCTTCCCGGCCCACCCGACCGCGACGGCCTGAGCTAGCCTGCGCATGCCGGCGGCCGACGAGCCGGAGAACCCGGGACGAGCGACTTCGCGACGGCCGAGCAGAAGCTCGCCACTTCCTGCACGACGGTTCGTCAGCGCGCGACGGCGTCGACCGTGACCGCCAGCTCGGCCCACGGGACGGCGACGGGCTGAGCTGCTGGCGATGTCGGCCGACGGCATGCGGGCAGCCGGGTCGGGAAACGTTGCGGCCAGCGAGGAAGCTCGCCACCCTCCTGCTACGGCGTTCGTGCAGCGTGCGCCGGCCTCGACCGTGAGCGCGATCCGGCCCACCGGACGGTGACGGGCGTCCGGGATGTCGTCGTCGGTGCACTCGCCGTCGCGGTCCGCGTCGAGCCGGAGGCGCTGCACCGTGTCGTTTCTCAACACGAACCAGATGCGCGGGCTGCCCCGCCGGACGTGGTGCTCGTGTCGTCACCGGTCGAGCCGGCCCGGCTGAACGTCAGGGCCCCGTCGTCGCTCCCGGTGAGAGCGGCGGACGAGGGCCCGGCGAGCACGCCGAGCGCGGCACACGTCGCCGGTGTCAGGGCGAGTGCGGTCTTCGTTGCTCGTCGCATGGGCTCTCCTCGCGGACGGTTGCTCCCCTGCGTCATCGGCGCCCGTGTCGGAGCCGGACACCGCTTGATCGAGGGATTCGCCCGCCACCCCGTCCAGGGGGCCCCGGAAACGACGCCGGCCCCGCGATGGCGGGGCCGGCGTTCGGGAGGGGGTAGAGCCTGCGACTAGTGGATGTTCTCGCAGTGTCTGTAGGTGGTGCTGCCCTTGCCGCCGGTGCAGTCGTCGCTCGAGCCGGCCTTGCCGTCGAGGACGTCCGTGCCGTCGTCTCCGAAGAGGTTGTCGTTGGCGTCGCCGCCGAGGAGGTTGTCGTTGCCCTTGCCGCCTCTGAGCGTGTCGGTCCCGGCAGCGCCCTTGAGGGTGTCGGCTCCCGCCTCGCCGAGGAGGGTGTCGTTGCCGGCCTCGCCGAGGAGGGTGTCGTTGCCGTCGTGCCCGCTCAGGCTGTCGTTGCCGTTCCCTCCGGACACGCTGTCGCCGCCGCCGCCGCTGCTGATGTCGTCGTTGCCGTCACCGCCGAGCACGTTGTCCACGCCGCCGAGGCCGCGCATGACGTCCGCGCCGTCGAAGCCCTGGAGCTTGTTGGCTGCGCCGTCGCCCCTGAGGCTGTCGTTCCCCGACGAGCCGTCGAGGTTCTCGACCGACACGATCGTGTCGCTCCCCTGGCCCGTCGCGGTTCCCGCCTCGAGGTTCGCGTCCACGGCGCCCGTGGAGGCCTGGAAGGTGACGAGATCGACGCCGTTGCCGCCGATGAACGCATCGTTCCCGAGCGCGCCAGCGAGCGTGTCGTTCCCGTCGAAGCCGTCGAGGCTGTTGTTCAAGTCGTCGCCGGTGATGGTGTCGTCGTGCGGCGAGCCGACGACGTTCTCGCAGCCGCTCAGAGTGTCGGTGCCGGCGGACGCGCCGGACGCCGAGTTGGCCGCGAGGTCGACGACGACCGCCGCCGTCTCGCCGTTGTAGCCGATGACGTCGTTGCCGTCCCCGCAGGTAAGCGGATCGTTGCCCGCCGCGCCGGTGAGCGAGTCGTTGCCGCCGCCGCCGTTGAGCACATTCACGTCGCCGTCGCCGATGAGCGTGTCGGAGAAGGCGCTGCCGGTCACGTTCTCGCAGTCGCCGTCCGAACCGTCGCCGGCCGCCTCCCCGCCGCTGAACGTGTCGGGCGACGTGAGGAGGTTGACCGTGACACCGACCGTGACATCGACCGTGCCGGTCGAGTAGTCGAGCGTATCGGTGCCGGTGCCGCAGTTCAGGTCGTCGCCGCCGATGCCGCCGTCGAGGGTGTCGTCCCCGGCACCGCCGTTCAGATCGTCGGCCCCGGCACCGCCGTTCAGATCGTCGTTCCCGGTACCGCCGCCGAGGGCGTTCGGGCCGCCGTCGCCGGTGAGCGTGTCGTTGCCCGAGCCGCCGGTCACGTTCTCGCAGTCATCGTCCGGCGAACCGTCGCCGGTCGCCTGCCCGCCGCTGAACATGTTGGCGACGAGGAGGTTGACCGTGACACCGAGCGTGTCGGTCGAGTAGTCGAGCGTGTCGGTGCCGGCGCCGCAGTTCAGGTCGTCGCCACCGATGCCGCCGTTGAGGGTGTCGTTCCCGTCGTCTCCGAAGAGCTCGATCGTCCCCGGCGGTTCCGTTCAGGACATCGTCGTCGTCGCCGCCCTCCAGGTGGTCAGGGTGCGGGCTACCGGTGATCGTGTCGCTGCCGCCTCCGCCGATGACGGAGATGTCTCCGATATCACCGAAGTCTGGGTTGTCGAAGTCCGCGATAGTCACGCCGCTCAGGTTGATCGTGTTCGCGCCGTTCCCGGTGGTTTCGATCGTGAGCGACTCGACCTCTTCACAGGTGTGTGCTGTAGGACGTCGCCGTTGACGTCGTACCGCCGTTGCCGTCGCAGGTGACAGTCACGAGTCCGAGTCGGCGGTGATTTGGATGACGAAACGGGATTGGGATCATCGGTGACGATGACGGCTGCCATCGCCGGGCTCGCGAACACGACCGCCCCGACGACCGCCGTCGCCAGCGCGAACAGCAGGCCGAGTCGGCTCCTCGCGCGCCGCTTCGTCGGCGTTCCGTTACTCGTGTCTCTCATCTGGGTCCCCCTCCTGTCGTGCCGGGCGGCGCAGGTGCCTCCCGGACGCTTCTTCCCTGGAAAGACGCCACGTTTCCTCTCACGACGCTACCACCCGTCGCAGACGGCGGCAACCATTCGATCGGAACGCGATGCGTCAGGCCCCTGTGCCGCTCTCCACCACGACCCTTCGACCATCGCGCGCAGGGAAACGTTCCCGCGCCCGGTTCTCCGAAGGGCGGATCACGTCTCGCACCCCTGCACGCGGTCGCCGCGTCCGAGCCCCGGGGAGCCGGGGTCGCAGCGGTCGGTGCCCGTGCCGCCCAGGATCGCGTCTCGGCCGGCGCCGCCGGACAGGCCGTCGTCGCCGGCGCCACCGAGCAGGGTGTCCGCTCCCGGCCCGCCCGAGAGACGATCGTCGCCCGCCGAGCCTCGCAGCGCGTCCGCTCCGGTGCCGCCGCTGACCGTGTCGTCGCCGGCTCCACCGCCCAGCTCGTCGTCGCCTGCTCCGCCGTTCGCGACGTCGTCGCCGGCGGCCGCCTGGATCGCGTCGTCGCCGCCGTTGCCGTTCAGCACGTTCGCGCCCGCGTCGCCTGTGATCGCGTCGGCGAACGACGAGCCGCTCACGCTCTCGATCGCGCTCAGCGTGTCCGCCCCCTGGCCGGAGCCCCGGCCGGTCGCGAGGTCGATCCTGACGGCACCGCCCGCGGAGGCGAAGTCGGCCGTGTCGCCGCCCTCCCCGCCGTCGAGCGCGTCGCTGCCCGCCCCCCCGGCGAGAATGTCGTCGTCCGCGTCGCCGAAGAGCGAGTCGGTGCCGCCGAACGCCGAGAGCACGTCGTCGCCGGCGCCGCCGCGGAGGACATTCGCACCGCCTGGCTGACCGCGGAGCACGTCGTCGCCGGCACCGCCGCGCACGTTCTCGACGTTCGACAGCGAGCTGGGCTGCCCCTCGCCCGGAAGGCCGGTCGAGCGCACGCCGCCGCAGTTGTCGCCCTCGCCGGGCTCGCCGTCGTTGTCGTCGCCCTCGAGCGTGACGACGACGCCGACCGTGCGCCCGCCGTAGTCGCAGGTGTCGAGCCCGGTGCCGCCGTCGAGGTCGTCGGCGCCGCTCGCGGCCGCGCCCTCGTCGAAGACGTCGTTGCCGGCGCCGCCGATGACGTGGTCGTTGCCGGTGCCGCCGGTGAGGACGTTGTCAGCGCGGTTCGAGACGAAGTTCGCCGACAGCAGGTCGTTCCCGTTCCCGCCGATCGCATGCTCGACGTCGAGGAACACGTGGTCGCGCTCGTCGCCGGAGTCGTCGGCGTCGCCGTCACCGTTCAGATCGGCGCCGTCGGGAACCGAGCCGAACAGCGGCTCGAGGAACACGCCGACCCGGGTCGTGCGCGACGCGTAGCTGACCGTGTCGGCGCCGGCGTTGCCGAACAGCCAGTCCGAGCCGCTCGCCGTCCCGCTCCCGCCCTGGGCGAGCGACGTCCCTTCGTTCTCGTCGAACGTATCGTCGCCGGGCCCGCCGAGCATGCAGTCGTCGCCCGCGTCACCCGCGATCGTGTCGTCGCCCGGGCCGCCGTCGAGGGCGTTGCCCTCGTCGTCGCCGGAGAGCGTGTCGTCACCGGCTGAGCCGATGAGATGCTCGACGCCCTGGAGCGTGTCGGTGCCGTCGGGGCTCGTCGCGGTGCCGGGGTGCTGCTCGCCCGGATCGAGGTCAGCCACGATCGGGCCGGGGGACGCGCTGTAGTCGGCCAGGTCGCCGCCGGAGCCGATCACCTCGACCTCGCCCGTCGCCGGGTCGATCGCGACCGCGCAGGTGGCGGTCGCGGCTCCTCCGCCGTCGATGACGTCGTCGCCGGTCCCGCCCACGAGGCGGTCGGCGCCCACTCCTCCGCGCAGCACGTCGTCGCCGGCACCGCCGTCCAGGACGACGGGCACCGTTGCGAGCGATGCGTCGATCACGTCGTCGCCGCCTGCGCCGAGGATCAGGATCGTCCCGGGTCGTGCTGCGCCCGGGGCGAGCCGGACGTCGGCGCGCCCGTCGGCGTCGAGGTCAGCGACCGCTCGCGGGCCTGCGAGGACCCGGATCGAGTCGGCACCGTTCGACCCGACGAGCACGAGCCGGCTTGCCACCGGCACGCCGGCCGCGCCGATCGTGAGCTGCTCGCCGGCACGCACCCGCAGCGTGGCGCCCGGATCGGCGAGAGCGGCGGACGATGCCGCAAGCGAAGCGACCGCCGCGACAGCCGCCGTGAAGAGCCCCCTCGCCGTTCGGAGTCCCACCGGACACCCCCTTCCCCACCAGGGACCGTAGCAGCGGGGTCGGCGGCGGACAACGGCGGCGCAACAACGCTTACACACTCCTTACACATCGCGGTCGCGTGGGTGCGTGGGACGGGAAAGTCGCGCCCGTCGAGCAGCCCGCCCGTCGGTAGGATCTGGCCAGCGGTGCAGAGGCTTCGGCGCACGCCCCTCTACGAGCGACACGCGGCGGCGGGCGCGCGACTCGTCCCGTTCGCCGGGTGGGAGCTGCCGGTGCAGTACACGTCGATCGTCGAGGAGCATCGGGCCGTGCGCGGGCGCGCGGGCGTCTTCGACGTGTCGCACATGGGCCAGCTCGAGGTGACGGGGTACGGGGCGTTGCGCCTACTTGCAGGAGCAGGCTCTCGAACGATCTCGACGCGCATCGCCCCGGGCGAGGCGCAGTACACGCTGCTGTCGAACGAGCGCGGCGGGGTGATCGACGACCTGATCGCCTACGGCGCGAGGACGGCTACCTGCTCGTCGTCAACGCGTCCAACGTGGAGGTGGACGCGGCCGTGCTCGCCGCGGCCCGCGACGTGTCGGCCGAGTGGGCGATGCTGGCGGTGCAGGGGCCCGCGGCGCTGGAGCTGCTCGGCATCGACATCGAGCCGTTCGCGTGTCGCGCGAGGACGAGGTGCTCGGCGTCCGCTGCGTCGTCTGCGGGACCGGGTACACGGGCGAGCGCGGCTGCGAGCTGCTCTGCGCCCCGGCATCGACGCCGTCGCGCTCTGGGATCGCGTGCTCGAGCGCGGCGTCGTCCCCTGCGGGCTCGGCGCCCGCGACACGCTCCGGCTCGAGGCGTGCTATCCGCTGCACGGGCAGGACCTCACGCCCGGAGCGGACGCCGATCGAGGCCGGGCTCGGCTGGGCGTGCGCGCTCGAGAAGGACGTTCCCTGGCGTGGCGGTGCTGCGCCGCCAGCGCGACGAGGGGCCGGCCGAGCGGCTGGTCGCGTTCGTGATGGAGGAGAAGGCGATCCCGCGCGCGGGCATGGCGGTGCTCGAGGGCGGCGAGGTGACCTCGGGCGGCTTCTCGCCGAGCCTCGACCGCGGCATCGGGCTCGCGTACGTGCCGGCGGCGCTCGTCGTCGCCGGGAGCCGCGATGACGATCGACGTGCGCGGCCGGCCGCGAGCCGCCCGACGTCGTCGGAAGCCGATCTACCGACGAAAGGAGCACTGAGCCGTGGCCGCGAGCGAGACCTACCCGGACGACCTTCGCTACCACCCCGAGCACGACTGGGCGCGCATCGAGGGCGACGAGGCCGTGCTCGGCATCACCTGGCACGCCCAGGACGCGCTCGGCGAGATCGTCCACTACGAGCCGCCGGAGCCCGGGCGAGGTGATCGCAGAAGGACACGAGCTACGGCGAGGTCGAGTCGGTGAAGGCCGTCTCCGACCTCGTCTCGCCGCTCTCGGGCGAGGTGCTCGAGGTCAACGAGGAGGTCGTCGACGCGCCCGAGCTCGTCAACGACGACCCGTACGGCGCGGGCTGGCTCGTGCGGATCCGGCTTGCGCGACGCCGCCGAGGTCGACGAGCTGCTCGACGCCGACGCCTACCGCGCGCTGCTCGCCGACGCCTGATGGCCCGCGGTCTCGACGAGCCGGGAACGCACCCCTACCTCTCGCTCACCGACGCCGACCGCCGCGAGATGCTGACGGCGATCGGCGTCGAGACCGTCGAGGAGCTCTTCCGGGACATCCCGGCCGGCGTGCGGTTCGGCGGGCAGCTCGAGCTCGAGCCGGCGCTGTCCGAGCTCGAGCTCGTCCGCGATCTGGGGGCGCTCGCCGCGCGGAACGTCGCGACGTGGGCGAGGAGCTCTCGTTCCTCGGCGCCGGGATCTACGACCACTACGTGCCGGCGGTCGTCGACGCGGTTCTCGCCCGCGGCGAGCTGCTCACCGCGTACACGCCCTACCAGCCGGAGATGAGCCAGGGCGATGCTGCAGGCGATCTTCGAGTACCAGACCGCGATCTGCGAGCTGACGGGCATGGACGTCTCGAACGCCTCGGGCTACGACGGGACGCACGGTGGCGGCGGACGCCTGCTACATGGCGAAGCACGCTGACCGGGCGCACGAGGATCGTCGTCGCCGAGACGCTGAGCCCGCAGGTGCGCGCGGTCGTCTCGCACCTACGCGGTCGGGTTCGGGATGGAGGTCGTCGACGGTGCCGCACCGCGGCGGCACGATCGACCCCGGCCGAGCTCGCCGCGGCGGCGGAGGGCGCCGCGATCGTCCTCTTCCAGCAGCCGAACTTCTTCGGCTGCCTCGAGCCCGCGCCGGAGCTGGCGGCCGCGGCCGAGGCGGCGGGCGCGCTGGCCTGCGCCCACGTCGACCCGCTCTCGCTCGGCGTGCTCGAGGCGCCGGGCGCCTACGGCTGCGCGCATCGCGATCGGGGAGGGGCAGTCGGCCGGCAACCCGCCGTCGTTCGGCGGCCCGCACTACGGGTTCCTCGCCTCGACGCGAGGACGCTGATGCGCAGGCTGCCCGGCCGGATCGCCGGCGAGACGGTCGACGGCCAGGGCCAGCGCGGCTTCGTCCTCACGTTGCAGACGCGCGAGCAGCACATCCGGCGGGAGAAGGCCACCTCGAACATCACGACGAACCAGACGCTGCTCGCCCTCGCCGGTCTCGTCTACCTCTCCTGGCTCGGCCCGACCGGGCTGGCAGAGCTGGGTGAGACGTGCCTCGCGCTGGCCGGCGGGCGAGGGAGCGGCTCGCCGAGGCCGGCTTCCCGCCGGCGTTCGAGCGCCCGCACTTCAAGGAGGTCGCCGTCCGGCTGCCCCGTCGCGGCCGAGGCCGCGGGCGCGCGCGCGCGGGACGCGAGGGATCCACCCCGGCTACGCGCTCGGCAGGGACTACCCGCGGCATCGAGGACGTGCTGCTCGTCGCCTGACCGAGAAGCGCACGCCGGCCGAGATCGACCGCCTCGCCGAGGTGCTCCGCGAGGTGGCCGCGATGAGGCTGCCTGTTACGAGAAGTCCAGGCCGGGCCGCGAGGGCGAGCCGCTCCCGCAGCCCGGAGCTGCCCCGTGCCCGAGGTCCCGCGCGAGCTCGCGCCGCGCGGCACCGCCGCGGCTTGCCGGAGGTCGCGGAGCCGGAGCTGCTGCGGCCACTTCACGGAGCTCTCGACCCGCAACTTCGGCGATCGACAGCGGGCTTCTACCCGCTCGGCTCCTGCACGATGAAGCACAACCCGAGGGTCAACGAGCGGCTGGCCGCGCTGCCGGGCTTCCGCGATCTTCACCCTCACCAGGAGATCGGAGGCGTGTCAGGGAGCCCTCGAGCTGATGTGGAGACTCGAGGCGCTCCTCGCCGAGCTGACCGGGCCTCGACGCGGTCACGCTGCAGCCCGCGGCCGGGTCGCAGGGGGAGCTGCTCGGGCTGCTGCTGCTCCGGGCCTACTACGCCGAGCGCGGTGAGACCGAGCGCACCGAGATCATCGTCCCCGACACCGCGCACGGCACGAATCCTGCGAGCGTGACGATGGCCGGGTTCACGCTCGTCGGGTCGCGACCGACGCGCGCGGGAACGTCGATCTCGCCGATCTGCGGTCGAGGGTCTCGGAGCGGACGGCCGGCCTGATGCTCACGAACCCGTCGACGCTCGGGCTCTTCGACGAGGGCATCGAGGAGGTGACGCGCATCGTCCACGAGGCCGGGGGTCTCTGCTACTACGACGGCGCCAACCTCAACGCGGTCTGCGGGATCTCACGGCCGGGCGACATGGGCTTCGACGTCGTCCACATCAACCTCCACAAGACGTTCTAGCCAGCCGCACGGCGGCGGCGGGCCGGGCGGCGGCCCGATCGCCGTCGCGGGACGTCCTCGAGCCGTACCTGCCGGTGCCCGTGCTCGTCCGTCGGGAGGACGGGACGTTCGACCTCGAGCGCGACCGGCCGCGCTCGGTCGGCAAGGTGCGGGGCTTCGCCGGGCCGTTCGGCGTCTTCGTGCGCTCCTACGCCTTCATCCGCGCCTACGGGCCGGGGCTGCGCGAGCATGTCCGAGACCGCCGTGCTGAACGCCAACTACCTGCTCGCCGCCTCCGAGACGCCTACGATCTCCCCTACGACCGGCTGTGCATGCACGAGTTCGTCCTCTCCGCACGCAGCGCTCAAGCGCGAGCACGGCGTCACCGCGCTCGACGTCGCCAAGCGGCTGATGGACTTCGGCTTCCATCCGCCGACGATCTACTTCCCGCTCGTCGTGCCGGAGGCGCTCATGATCGAGCCGACCGAGACGGAGGCGAAGGAGACCCTCGACGCAGTTCGTCGACGCGATGCTCGCGATCGCCCGCGAGGCCGCAGCCGACCCGGCGCTGCTCCAGGAGGCGCCGCACACGCGCCCGGTCGAGCGGCTCGACGAGGTGAAGGCGGTCAAGCAGCCGCTGGTGCGCTACCGCTTCGAGGAGCATCCGACGCGCGGCTGAGCGCGGGCCGCCGCGCGTTCGCGACGGCGTGCGCTGATACGCGACCGTCGCGTGACACTTCAGGAGCGGTGCCTGCAGGCACCGTCACGCGTCAGGCCGTTCCGGGCGCTGTCGCCTCGGCTTCGCGCTCGTCGCGAGCTGCCCGCAGGCGGCGTCGATGTCGCGGCCTCGCGTCAGCCGGACGGTGGCGCCGAGGCCGGCGCGCTCGAGGACGTCGCGGAACGCCGCGATCGCCTCGGGCGAGGAGCCCTCGTAGACGCCGGTCGGGTTGTACGGGATCAGGTTGACCTTGTAGACGCGCGGGTCGAGGAGCGCGGCGAGCGCGCGCGCCTGCTCGGGCCGGTCGTTGACGCCCGCGAGCATCACGTACTCGACGAAGACCTTGCGCCGCCGGCGCTCGTGGTAGCGCTCGCAGAGCCGCGAGCACGTCGGCGAGCGGATAGCGGTCGTTCACCGGCATCAGCCGTGAGCGCAGCGCGTCGTCGGGCGCGTGCAGCGAGAGCGCGAGCCGCACCGGCAGGTCGACTCTCCGTGAAGCGCTCGAGGCCCGGCAGCCAGCCGACCGTCGAGATGGCCGTGCGCCGGTGCGTGATGCCGAGGTCGGGGAGGCGCCGGCACGCCTCGATCACGGCGTCGAGGTTCATCATCGGCTCGCCCATCCCCATGAAGACGCAGTGGTCGACGGGCTCGAGACGGCGGAAGTGCAAGCGCCTGGTCGAGGATCTCGGACGCGGTCAGGTTGCGACCGAAGCGCATCGCGCCGGTGGCGCAGAACGTGCAGGTGAGCGGGCAGCCGGACTGGCGGACAGGCAGATCGAGCGCCGCCCGTCGCGGTAGCGCATGAGGACCGCCTCGACGGGGTGGCCGTCGACGGTACGGAACAGCACCTTGACCGTGCCGTCGCGCGCGCGGGCCTCCCGCTCGAGCGTGAGCGTCGAGAACGGTACGTCCGCCTCGAGCGCGATGCGCAGCTCCTGCGGCAGGGTCGTGATCGCCGTCGTAGCCGGACACCCCGGCGGGAGGCCGCGTGCCAGACCTGACGCTCCCGGTAGGCGGGCTCGCCGCGGGCGGCGAGCGCCTCCTTGAGGAGAACGAGGTCCATCTCGACCGAGGATAGACCGGCGGGCCGGATCAGCCGCGGTCGCCCACGAGGAAGAACACGACCGCGACCGCGACGTAGGCCGCGATCAGCGCAATGCCGCGGCCGCGGCTCGAGCGACCGTCCGCAGATCACGAGCGTGACGAAGATCGTCGAGCCGATGAGAGCGCCCATCTCGACCGGCCGGAACGTGAGCGGCAGCGCCGGCGTGACGACCCATGAGAGGAGTTGGACGGCAGGGATCAGGAAGACGGCGACCTGCGCGCTCGAGGCGAGCGCGATCTCGGCCGCGAGCTTGATCTTGCCGTGCGCCGCAACGACGACGGCTCCGCCGTGCTCGGCGGCATTGCCCACGATCGCGACGATGACGGCCGCGACGAAGAACTCGGAGAGCCCGGCCTTCTCCGCGAACGTCTCGAGCGAGCCGACGAGCGCCTCCGCGACGAACGCGGTGAGCGACCGTGGCACCCGCGAGCACGCCGAGCGAGAGCGGGAACGACCAGGCCTTCATCTCCTCGGGATCGTCGGATACGTGGGTCAGCCGGTGGCGGCGCAGGGCGAGTACCAGGTCACGCCCGACGTAGACGACGAGGAGCACGATCGAGACCGGAAGGGAGACGCACCGCCAGCGAGTGCCGCTCGGGGTCGCCCTCCCAGCCGGGGACTGCCGGGATCAGAAACAGCAGGCTCGCGCCCATGACGAGCGTGAGGGAGAGGAGGCTCGACCATCGGTCGAGCTCGCCCTTCCCGCCGAAGACGAGCGAGAAGCCGAGCACGAGCAGGAGGTTGCCGATCACGCTGCCGGTGAGTGACCCGCGCACGACCTCGGTGAGCCCGTCGGAGACCGCGAAGAGCGCGATGATCAGCTCCGGCGCATTCCCGAACGTCGCGTTGATGAACCCGCCGATCCCCGGCCCGGTGTGGTGCGCGGCATGCTCGGTCGCCTCCCCGATCAACCAGGCGAGCGGGATCAGCGCGGCGGCTGCGACCACGAACAGCATCACGTCGCCGACGCCGACGAGCTCGAGGACGATGACCAGCGGCGCAAGGACGAGCGCCGCCCAGAGGAACTTTCTCACCATGCGCGCGAGCCTACCGAAGTCCTCCGGCGGGGCCGGTCGCACCCGCAGATCCGCGGACGAGCCGCTCTACTCCTCTGCGCATGGTTTGTCAAGTCTTGCGGTCGCCCTCGCGGTGGCGCAGAATCGAAGCGTCATGGAAGGGAACCTCGCGCGGTCCCGCCGTCCAACCGAGCTGCCGCTCCGGCCGCAGGACGAGGTCCAGTGCCGACGCTGCCGGGTCCACTGCGAGAAGGTCGTCTACCCGGCGGCATGCATCGAGCGGTCGTGCCCGTTCGTATACGCCTACGAGGAGTGGGGTCGCACCTACGTCGGCTGCATGCAGCGGATCTTCGACGTCGAGATCGACGTCGAGGTGCTCGAGGAGAGTCGTGACCTCCGCGACGGCTTCGGGGGAGTGAGGGCCAGGCGCCAGCCGCTGCCGATGTGCAAGGCGGAGGTCGTCCGGTGCTATCACACGCGCGAGGACGAGCTGGGATGCCTCAATCCGGAGTTCAACGAGCTCTCCCACGAGCGCCCGTCATTCCGCGTCATCGCGCAGCTCGACGGCCGCGCCTAATCAGGCGCGCCGCTCCGGGGCACGCTACGGACCGGCGAGAAGCTCGACCGTGAACCGGGCTTCCTGTGGGGCCTGCGATGCGACCGTGATCGTGCCGCCCATCGCCTCGGTCAGCCCCCGTGCGATCGTCAGGCCGAGGCCGGTGCCGCGCACGCTCCCTCCCGGGAGTCGCGCGTAGCGCTCGAAGATTCGGTCACGATCCCCGGCCGCGATGCCCGGGCCCTCATCGCCGACCGTGATCCGGACGCGGCCGTCCTTCGCCAGGACCTCGAGCGTGACCGCTCCCTCTCCGTGTGCGAACGCGTTCGCGACGAGGTTCGTGAGGACGCGGCAAAGGCCGTCGGGGTCGGCGAGCGCGAGCTGCGGGCGCGCCGCCTCCACGGTGGGCGGTATCCGCCCGGCGGCCGCCGCGGCGAGCGCCGCCGCCCGGACGGCGATCTCGGCCACGTCGCATGGCGCGACGGTGACGGCGAGATTCCCCGGGGTCGAGCTGCGCCGCGGTGAGCAGGTCGTCCACGAGCCGGCCGAGCTCGCCGACGCCTTCCAGCACGATCTCGAACAGACGTCGACGGTCGGTATCGGCGAGCTCCGGGTGACCCGCGAGCGTCTCCGCCGCGGTGCGCACGGCCGCGATCGGCACCTGGAGCTCGTGGGCGACCGTGGCGACGAGATCGTGATCCAGAGGGTGCCGCGGGACGTCAGGGGCCACGCCGGACGCGGCCCGCTCTCACCGGAGGGAATGGGCCGAGCATCGCCCACGCCGCCCGATGCCCGCGGCGAGCGAGGGATACGGAGCGAGCGGCTTCCGCACAGTGGGAGGGAGATCGTGCGTGGACGAACCGTACCCCGGCGCCCGGACGGCCGGGTGCCGGAGCGGCGAGGCGGGCCGCGACGTTGCCGTCGCCCTTCCGATGGAAGGCGGAGACGAGGAACCCGCCCGGCGAGTCTCATTGGCCGCTTTGCAGGGTCGTGCGGCCTGAAGTCCCCCGCGGCGTGGGCTTCGACCGCTCCCAGAGCTCTCGGGCGAGACGGATCTGCGCCGCGTCCGGCCCGTGGCCGTCGGGCCCCGGCGTCTCGAGCACGAAGGGAAGATGCTGTAGCCGCCTCTCGCCGAGCACCACTCCGAGTCCGTCGCCGATGAGCCCGTCGCCGAGGTTGGCATGGCGGTCGCGATTCGAGCCGAGCGGCGTCTGCGAGTCGTTGAGATGCACCGCACGCAGGCGATCGAGCCCGACCCGGGCGTCGATCTCGTCGAGCAGCGTCCGGATGACGGCGGCATCGGTCACGTCGATGCCCGAAACGTAGAGATGGCAGGTGTCGAGGCAGAGGCCGAGCCTCGGGTGGCTGTCGAGCGCGGCGACGATCGCCGCGAGCTCGCCGGGCGAACGACCCATCGTCCCGCCCGCCCCGGCTGAGTTCTCGAGCAACAGCCAGGTGGCCTGCGACGTGTGCCGGAGCGCTTGCTCGACGGCCGGCACGACCCGCTCGAGCCCAGCCTCGAAGCCCGCCTCCAGATGCGAGCCGACGTGGACGACGACATCTCCCTGGAGCTCCGTCGCGACGTCGAGCGTGGCGCACAGCGCGGCGACCGACCTGGCGTGGAGCTCGGGATCGGGGGAGGCCAGATTGATCAGGTAGAGCGCGTGGCAGAGGACGTACCCGATCCCGGCCTCGGCACGCCGTCGCCGGAACTCGGCGAGGTTCGCGGGATCGTGCGCGGTCGGGCGCCACATGCGAGGGCTCTGGGTGAAGAGCTGCAGCGCGTCGGCGCCAATGGCGCTGGCGCGATCGACGGCCGTGTGGATCCCGCCGGCGCTCGAGACATGGCCGCCGATCAACACGCGGTGCACTCGTGCGCCGTCTCGGACGTTGCCATGGGCTCCAAGCGGCTGCAACGCGTCCCCATCCGTCGCCCTCGGTCACGCTGGTATTCACCGAGACGGGCGTTCCCCGCGTCCTCGCCTGGCTTGCGTTTCACGTGCTGGAGCATCAGGGGACCTCAGAGACGAAGGACTAGCATAGGCAGCCGTGGCGGCACGGGTACGCATGGCACCGAGCCCGACGGGGCTCCTCCACATCGGCGGCGTACGGACGTTCCTGTTCAACTGGCTCTTCGCCCGCGGCCGCTCCGGGGAGTGCCTGCTCCGGATCGAGAACACCGACACGAACCGGGAGGTCGACGAGGCGGTCGCGCAAATCGAGCGGTCGCTGGCCTGGCTCGGAATCGACTGGGATGGCGTGACCCGCTTCCAGCTCGACCGCGCCGAGCGTGCGAGGAAAGAGGCGGAAAGGCTGGTCGCGGAGGGCACGGCCTACGTCGACGAAGGAGCGATCCGGATCCGCATGCCCGACGACGGCACGACGGGCTGGGACGACGCCGTGAAGGGCACGATCGAGTTTCCGAACGAGAGGCTCGAGGACGTGGTGCTCGTGCGCTCCGACGGGCGCCCGACCTACAACTTCGCCTCGCCGCTCGACGACTGGCTCGACGGCATCACGCACGTGATCCGCGGTGACGACCACGTCTCGAACACGCCCAAGCAGATCCGGGTGCTCCGGGCGCTGGGGGCGGAGCCTCCGGTGTACGCCCACCTGCCGAACGTCTTCGGAACCGACGGCAAGAAGCTCTCCAAGCGGCACGGAGCCGTGTCTGTCGACGAGTTCCGCGACGCGGGCTACCTGCCGGAGGCGCTCGTCAACTTCCTCTCGCTCCTCGGCTGGAGCTACGACGACAGGACGACGGTGATGTCGCGCGACGAGCTCGTCGCGCGGTTCTCGCTCGAACGCGTTGGCTCGTCGCCGCCGACGTTCGACTACGACAAGCTGGACTGGTTGAACGGGGTCTACCTGCGCGAGCTCTCGCCGCAGCGCTACGCGTCCGCGCTCGTGACCTACCTTCGCGAGCAGGGGTACGACTGGCCCGAGGAGCGCGTGCGACGGGCGGCGCCGCTCTGCCAGGAGAAGATCGGCCGGCTCGGGGAGTTTCCCGGGTTCGCGGGCTTCCTGTTCCAGGACGTCGAGGCCCCCGCGGACGCGCTCGGCGACCGGAGCGACGTGCTCGAAGCGGCGCGTCAAGGGCTCGCGGACGTCGAGCCGTTCACCTCGGAGTCGATCGAGGCCGCGCTGCGAAGCATCTGCGACCGGCTCGGCCTGAAGCCCCGGGAGGCGTTTGCGCCCGTTCGCGTCGCGGTCACGGGCTCGAAGGTCTCGCCGGGACTGTTCGAGTCGATCGAGCTGCTCGGCCGCGCGGAGACGCTCGGGCGGCTCGACCGCGCCCTCGCGACCGTCGCGGACGTGTCCGCGACACCCCCTCCGGCCCTATAGTCCGTCCGCATGGCGGGCCTCGAGCGTGACGAACGCGCCTGGATCAGTCGCGCGCAGTCCGGCTCCGTGTCGGATCTCGAGGCGCTGTTCCGCGCACACTGGCCCCGGTGCTACCGGGCGTCCTACCTGATCGTCCTCGACCACGTCCGTGCCGAGGACACGGTGCAGGAGGGATTCCTCGGTGCGATCCGTGCCCTCCACGGCTTCAATGCCGACCGTCCCTTCGCGCCGTGGCTCCACCGGCTGGTCGGCGCGCGCTCGCTCGACGATGCGCAGGCCGAGCTCGCGCGCACCCGTGTCTCCGGCGAATCCCTGGTCGGAGCAGCCGAGGCCCCGGGCTGGCGGCCGCCCCATCTCGACCAGGCCGCGCACGAGCTGCTCGCCGGGCTCCACTCCATGCCTCCGGAGCAGCGCAGCGTGATCGTGCTCCGGTACCTCCTCGGGTACTCGCCGGCGGAGGTCGCCGCGCTGCTCGACGTGCCTCGCGCGTCCGTTGACTCGTGGCTGCGCCGCGGCCTCGACTCGCTGCGCGAGGGACTCCAGGCGGCCCAGATGCGCGAGCGCGACCTGCTCAGCCTCCTCCTGCAGCAGCCGCTGCCCGACGAGCACGTCGCCGAGGAGCGAACCTGGGACGTCGTGCGAGCGGCCTTCGTCGCGCGGGAGCTCATTCCCCGACGCCGGCGACGGCCGCCCTGGAAGACGCTCGCGGTCCTCGCCGCCATCGGCGGCATCGTCGCGCTCGCCCTGACACCGGCGTGGGATCGTAGTGCAGACCAGCTGCGGGGCTGGCTCGGCGAGGACCCGGCCGTCGCCCAGTCCGCTCCCGACCCGGAGCCCGCGCTCGGAGAGGTGCCGGGCGGGGGCAGCCTGCTCGCGACCGCCTCGGGCAGGGTCTCCATCGTCGACCCCGACGGCTCCCTCCGGGACGCCGGGGCCTACGAGGGGGCGGCGTGGGGCCCCGACGGGACGGTCATCGCGGCCTGGCGGGACGATCGTATCGACGGCCTCGACGTCGCATTGCCGGGCGACGTACGGTGGTCGATCCCGACGAGCGGCACGGCGGGGGTGAGCTGGTCGGCCGACGGGGCGCGGCTCGCCTTCGTGCAGGAGCGCGCGCTCCACATCGCCGCCGACGACGGGTCGGGAGATCGGGAGCTCCTGACCGACGTGGCCCCGGCCGTGCCGGCGTGGCAGCCCGACGACCCGCGGGTGCTTGCGTACGCCGACACCGAGGGGCGGAGTCGCGATCGCCGACGCGGAGACCGGGAAGCGCCTCTGGCGAACGCCGAGAGCTCCGGTGCCGTCGGTCCTCGATTGGGCGACTGACGGCTTGCACGTGCTCGCCGCGGCCCCGCAGCGGCTCGCGCTTTTCCGCGTCCGCGAGGGCCCGGTCGCCGTCCTGGCGATCCCGCCGGCAACCGGGACGGTCACGAGCGCGGCGATCCGCCCCGGCGGGCTGGCCGTGGCGTTCGCCGTCCACGCGAGGCGGGCGGCCCAGACGACGATCTCGCTCCTCGCCGGGGATCGCTCACGTGTGCTCCTCTCGGTGCCGGGGCGTGTGGGGGAGCTCGTGTGGTCGCCCGACGGCACCTGGCTCGCCGTCTCGTGGCCGCGAGGGAACCAGTGGCTCTTCGTTCCCGGCGCAGGGCGGGGCCCGGTGCGGATCCAAAGCCAGGTGGCGGACACGTTCCCGGGCGACGATTCGCCCGGCGAGCCTCCCGCGGTGGTCGACTGGTGCTGTCGCGACAGCGCGGCCGCCGAGTCGCCCGAGTAGCTCGACGACGCGCGACGGCCGCGAGCGGATTCGGGACTGGCGTTCTGTCCGCCTCGCGGGGCCACCCCACGCCTCCACCCGCATTTCAGCGTACCGGGGCCGGGCGCGCGGGTGGTGCGCGGTCCGTACCTGGTTTGCGCCCGGATCGTGTCGACTCGACACACGTCGAAGGTGGGCCACGACGGCCACGTGCAGGTTCGTACGGGCGTCGTCGGGTTCAGTGGCGATGCCCCGCGACGGGGGATCTGCGATGCTGGGGCGGTGACGAAGGTGATCCTCGTCGGGTACGACGACCACGATGCTGCCCGCCGTGCGCTCGATCGGGCGATCGAGGAGGCGCGGGCGGCCGACGGGCGCCTCGTCGTCGCCGCGGTCGTCGAGATGCCGCTCGATCCGACCGTCCCGCCGCAGTTCGCCTCGCTCGACGACGTCCCGGCGGGGCCGCTCGATCTCGCCATGCCGGCGGAGCTCGAGGAGATTCTCGCCCGCGCCCGGGAGCGTGTCGAGCAGGCCGGCGTCGAGGCGGCGTTCCTGTGGGCAGCCGGCGATCCTGCACAGGTGCTCGTCGATGCAGCGAGAGACCAGCAGGCCGACCTCGTGGTGCTCGGGTCACACCACCACAGCCGCCTCGGCCGGATGTTCGGAGCGGACGTGGCCGGGGCCGTGAAGGAGCACGCCGGCTGCGACGTCCTCGTCGCCGAGTAGCCGGCCTACGGCGGGAGGCCGGAGGCCGGTCCCGCCCCGAAAGAGGCGCATACGGGATTCGAACCCGTGTTACCGGCGTGAGAGGCCAGCGTCCTAGGCCACTAGACGAATGCGCCCCGGCAGAAGGCGCAGCCTAGCAAGACGCCCTGGCGGTCAGCTCGGTGAGCGGCCCCCCGGGGCGCCTCGCGGCGCCCGGAACGTGCGGAACCGGGGCACCGCCGTGCCGTGCGGCTGAGCGGCCGCGGGCATGCCGGGCCGGGCGAACCGTGGGGGAGCTAGAGCAGGTCGCGGACAGGCTCCTCGGGCACTCGCCGCGATCGCACGCTCCAGACGAGGTGGGCCGCGAATCCGAGCAGGACGACGGCGAACAGCTTGCGGAGCAGGCCCTCGTCGACCGAGGTCGCGAGCGCGGCGCCGGCCGCGACTCCTGCCGCCGAGGTGACGCCGACGAAGGTCGCCGCTCTCCAGTCGACGTTGCCGTAGCGCGTCTGCCGCCATGCGCCGAGCGCCACCGCAGGGACCATCGCGGCGAGCGAGGTCGCCTGGGCGTCGAGCTGGGGCAGGCCGAGCACGAGCGTGAGGGTCGGGACGAAGAGCAGCCCGCCGCCGACGCCGAACAGGCCCGAGAGGACGCCGGCAGCGAACCCGAGAGCGGTCGCCTCGACGAGCTCGATCACGTGATCAGGAGCCGGATGGCCACGGCGACGAGGAAGCCCGCGAATGCGAGCACGAGCGCGCGAGAGGTGAGCCGCTGCTGCAGCGCGGTGCCGGCGAGCGCGCCCGCGGCGGCCGGCAGCCCGACCTCGACAGCGATGAGCCAGTCGACCTCGCCGAGGGCTCCGAACGCGATCGTCCCGAACACGGCGGTGAAGACGATCGCAGCGAGCGAGGTGCCGGTCGCCAGGCGGCTCGGGAAGCGGGCGAGGACGATCAGGAGCGGCACGATGACGATGCCCCCGCCGACGCCGAACAGCGCGCTGAACAGGCCCGCGGAGAGGCCGACCCCTGCGAGCAACGTCCCGCTCGACTTCGTCGCGACCACGCGACGATTCTACGAGCGCTCGGCGGGGGGCCCGAACCAGCGCCGCGCGACGTCGTTCGGCGAGAGTGGCGACGCGCCGGCCCGCTGCCTCGCCGACGACACGAGCGGCCAGAAGGCGCGCTCGAGACGCTCCGCCGTGCGGTCGAGCGCACGCACGACGAGGAGCCCGGGCGACGGCCGGCTCGCCCCGGCCAGCTCGAGACCCCCGAGCGCGAGGCCAATCTCGTCGCGCGTGATCGAGTCGTCTGCGAGCCCCGCGAGGTAGAGCGTGCCGAGGTGGGTGTGGCCTCCGAGCGCGGCGAGCGCCTCGGGGCGGCAGGATGCGTCGACGCGTAACCGGTCGTCGAGTAGCAGTGTGTCGGGGCTGCCCAGGCGCCAGCGCGAGGCGAAGGCCGAGAGGTCGAGCCGCTCGCCGCGAGCGACGCGACCGACGGCGAGAAGCTCCCATCCGCAGAGCGTCGCTGCCGGCCCGAGCTCGACCTCGACCTCGCTCGAGCTGCGACTCTGCGGGAAGGGAAGCGTGACCCAGGGCACGAAGGTCACGTGGGCCTGTTCGCCCAGCACGAGGCGCCAGCGCTGGACGGCCCCCGTGTCGGTGCGCAGCATCGCCGCCGGGCCCTGGGTCGTGAGCGTGAGGCGGGCGCCGCACTCGACCTCGACGCGCGCGTCGAGGACATCGCCGGGCCCGAGGCCGGGGAGTGAGGTCGTCAGGAAGACGACGGGGTCGCCGCGCCGGTGCACGGTCCAGTCGAAGCAGCCGGCGGGGACGGCCGCAACCTGCCCGTCCCGCCCGACACGCAGCGACGGCCGATGCGACGTCGCGGTCACGACGCGAAGAGCCGCTGTTCGAGCGTCTCGTGGCGCATCGCAGCGATGTCGAGCAGCGGCGAGAACGACGCCCATCCGTCGGCGGACGCGGTCGGGCCGTGGCTCGTCGCCCGCCGCAGGATTCGCTGCCCCTCTGCCGGGCCGACGACGCGCAGCCGCACGGCCGCTGCGACCATGCCCGCGAGCACCGAGAACGCGAAGGCGGCGGCCGCGTCGCCGGCCGGAGCGCCGAAGGCCGAGGCGATCGCACCGAACGCGCTCGCCCGCGGCGCAGCCTCGCCGAGCGTCTCCTCGACCCAGTCGACGGCGTCGCGCTCGTCGCCCGGCAGCGCCGCCGCGGCCGCCGCGCGGATCAGGGCCCGCCCGAGCGCGAGGCTGGCCTCGCGGGCCCCGGCTGCGGCGCGCGAGCCGAGATCCTCGCGCGCGCTCGCCCTGAGCCCGGGCGCGTCGCGACGGGTGGTCGCCGCGTGCGCGGTTATGGCGAACCACCCGTCGGCCGGGCCGAGGGTCAACCGCCGATGGGCGACGAGCACGGCCTCGAGCGAGGCGCCGTCGTTGACGACGCCGAGCCGGACGAGCGCCTCGATCCCGTCGGAGTGTGCGAAGCCGCCCGCCGGGAAGGCCGAGTCGGCGAGCTGGAGCAGCCCGGCCAGCCCGCCACGCCCGCCCATGTCAGACGAGGAGGTAGCGGCGCGACAGCGGCACGCTCGTCGCGGGCTCGACCCAGGCGTCCTCGCCGTCCACGGTGACGCGGAAGCTGTCCTTGTCGACTCGCACGTCCGGGAGCGCGTCGTTGCGGACCATGTCGCGCTTCCCGAGCGCCCGCGTGCCCGAGACCGGCAGCAGCCGGGAGGCGTACGGGCCGCGTTCGAGCTCGGGGTTCTCGAGCGCCGCCTGCGAGACGAAGAAGCGCCCGAGCAGGTGGGGCGCATCGCCCACGGCCCCGAAGCTCGGGCGCAGCATCCGCGGCTCGACGAGGATCGTGCTGCCGTTTCCCTGCCCCGTATCGCCCCAGGCGAGGAACCCGTCCTTGATCACGGCCTCGGGCTTCACCCCGAAGAAGCCCGGCCGCCACAGGACGATGTCGGCGAGCTTTCCCGGCTCGAGCGAGCCGACGTGGTCGCCGATCCCGTGCGCGATCGCCGGGTTCACGGTCACCTTTGCGAGCGAGCGGAGGATCCGCCCGTTGTCGTCGGCGGGCGGGCCCGGGTCGCCGCGCCGTTCCTTCATCACGTGCGCGAGCTGGAACGTCCGGCGGACGCTCTCGGCCACGTGTCCCATCCCGGTCGAGTCCGACCCCATCATCGAGATCGCCCCCAGGTCGTGGAGCACGTCCTCGGCCGCCATCGTCTGGGGCCGGACGCGGGACTGGGCGGACGCCACGTCCTCCGGGATCAGCGGGTTCATCAGGTGGACGGACATGATCATGTCGAGATGCTCGGCGAGCGCCGCGGCCGTGAAGGGATTGGACGGGTTCGTGGAGGAGGGCAGGACGTTCGGCTGGCCGACCAGCTCGAGCAGGTCAGGCGCATGCCCGCCGCCGGCGCCCTCGATGTGGTACGCGTGGATCGTCCGGCCGTCGATCGCGGCGACCGTGTCCTCGAGCGAGGCCGACTCGTTGATCGTGTCGGTGTGGATGATGGCCTGGACGTCGTACGCGTCGGCGACCGACAGCGTGCGGTCGATGACCGCCGGGAACGCGCCGAGGTCCTCGTGGATCTTGAAGCCCGACGAGCCCCACTCGAGCGCATGCTCGAGTGGCGGGGCGCTGCTCGACGCCCGGCTGATCAGCGCGATGTTGAGCGGGAGGCCGGCGAGGCTCGCGAACATCCGCTCGAGCGCGAAGCGCGGGTTCGTGCCGATGTCGAAGGCGAGGCCGGCGCCGCCACCGATCAGGGTCGTGTAGCCGTTCGCGAGGTAGTCGTCCAGCATCGCGGGCGCGAGAAAGTGGACGTGGCAGTCGATCGCACCGGGCGTCGCGATGAGCCCCTGACCGACGAAGACCCCGGTGTCGGTTCCGATCACCATGTCGACGTCGTCCTGGATGTCCGGGTTGCCGGCGTGCCCGACGCCGACGATGCGGCCGTCGCGGATCCCGATGTCGGCCTTCACGACCCCCAGCACGGGATCGAGCACGAGCGCGTTCGTGACGACGAAGTCGAGCGTCGGCTCACGGCTGTCCGAGGGGCGCGCGAGCTGCCCGTCGCGGATGTTCCGCCCGGCGCCGATGAGCCCCTCCTCGCCGGAAGGGACGAGCGAGCGCTCGACGCGCGCGAACAGGTTCGTGTCGCCGAGGCGGACGAGGTCGCCGACACCCGGGCCGACCATCAGGGCGGACAGCGCCCGATCGAGCTCGAACGTCATCTCGCGTAGCCGCCCGCCCGCAGGCGCTCGAGGGCCCGAGCGCGAACGTCCGGGTCGTCGAGCGCGCCGTCGACGAGCCCGTGGAATCCGCGCACGACCCGGCGTCCGCCGTACGGCACGAGGCGCACCGTCCTCGTCTCGCCCGGCTCGAACCGCACCGAGAACCCCGCCGGGACGTCGAGGCGCATGCCGTAGGCGGCCTCCCGGTCGAAGCGGAGCGCGCGGTTGGCCTCGAAGAAGTGGTAGTGGGAGGTGATCTGGATCGCCCGGTCGAGCGTGTTCGCGACCTCGAGCTCCACGGTCGGGCGCCCCTCGTTCCCCGTGAGCGGGCCGTTCGGATGGATGATCTCGCCGGGAATCACGAGTGCGCCGTCCGGGAAATGGGGTGCGGTTCCTGGCGCGCGAAAAGCAAGCCGGACAAGGACGCAGGGAGCGCCGATATGCATGCATATCGGCGCGACTGAGGACGCGGTCTGGCGCCGCTTTGCAGCCGCCAGCACCGTGCCGTGTTCCCCGTACGGTGCACTACGGTGCGCCCGCCGCGTTCTTCACCGGGAACCAGAGGGTGACGAGTTGCGTGCCCTCCTCGAAGAGCGCCTCGATCTGGACGAAGTCGACGAGCTCCGCGACGCCGTCGAGCACCTCGTCCTCCGAGAGGGCCGCATGGCCGATCTGTCGGGCCTCGTCGTAGCTGCGCCCGGCGCGCGCGGCCTCGATCACCTCGTCGGTGATCAGCGCGACGGCCTCCGGGTGATTCAGGCGAAGGCCCGCCGCACGCCGCTTCCGGGCCAGCTCGGCCGCGAGGAAGATCAAGAGGCGCTCCTGCTCGACCGGCGTCAGCTTCACGGCCAGCTGATTGTTCGTGCGGCGGCCGCGCGTGTCAACCCGGCGGGGCGCCGGCCGCGTCGCGTAGTGTTCCGCGACTGCCATGAGGGTGAGGATCTGGGGATGCCGTGGCTCGCTCGCGACGCCGGGGCAGGAGACTGTACGGTACGGCGGCAACACCTCCTGTGTCGAGGTGCGCCCGGCCGACGGTGCCGTGATCGTGCTCGATGCCGGCACCGGGATCAGGCCGTTCGGCGTCGCGCTCGCCGACCGCAGGCCCACCGAGATCCACCTGCTCCTCACGCACATGCACCTCGACCACGTCGAAGGGCTCGGGTTCTTCGGGCCGTTGTTCGATCCCGAGTGCTCGGTCCACGTCTGGGGCCCGCGCCCGGACGGGCTCTCGCTCGAGGAGCGGATCTCGGGCTACGTCTCGCCGCCGCTGTTCCCCGTGCCGTTCCAGAACATCCCGGCCCGGGTCCTGTTCAACGAGGTCTGGGAGGACGAGTTCGAGATCGACGGCGTCCGGGTTCGCTGCGCCCCCGTCAAGCATCCGGGCCGCACCGTCGCCTACCGTCTCGAGGAGGCGGGCCGGTCGTTCGCCTTCATCCCCGACAACGAGCCGGCGCTCCAGCGGGACTCCGGCCTCTCGATCGCCGGCGGGGCCGACGTCCTGTTCCACGACGCCCAGTACACGGCGCAGGAGTACGAGACGCGGGTCGGCTGGGGCCACTCCGCGCTTCCGGACTTCGCGCGCTTCGTCTCGGCGGCCGAGCCGGCCCGGGTCCTCATGTTCCACCACGACCCCGCCCACTCGGACGACTCGCTCGAGGAGATGCTGACCGAGGCGCGGCAGCTTTCGGGGCGCGACGACGTCGAGCTGGCGCACGAGGGCCTCGAGATCGCGCTCGACTGAGCGGCCGAGCCCGCGCCTGGGCCGTTCGCCCGGGTCGACGCCTATCCTGGCCGGTGGGGCGCCGACGCGCCGCGAACGAACCGAGCGAGGAGGCACCGTGGCCGATGAGCGCGACACCGATCGTCCGGGCGGCGAGCCGCCGAGGGATCCGCACACCCAGGATCCGCACACCCATCCACACCCGCCGGGATGGACCGAGGCCGACACGGAGCTCGAACACCTGATCGAGGCCGAGGAGCAGGGGGTCAAGCGGAACCGCATACTGATCCTGGCGCTGTTCGGCATCATCATCCTCCTCATCGCGGCGCTCGTGATGAGCGTGGTCGCGATGAACCGGGACATCGAGGCGGTGGCGAAGGCCGAGCCGAAGGAAGCCAGCGTGAGCACGGAATCGATCCAGGCCGACGCCGTGACCGCAGACAAGATCGCCGCCGGTGCGGTGACCGGCGACAGCATCGCCCCGGGCGCGGTGGGGACCGAGAGCCTTGCCGACGGCGCGGTGACCGCGGCGAAGCTCGCCGAGGCGTCCGTCGGCGGGCCCGCGCTCGTGGCGGGCGGGGTGGAGAACGCCGCGCTTGCCGCCGAGTCCGTCGGCAGGGGCAAGCTCAGGCCGGGGGCGGTCGACAGCTCGCGTGTGGCCGCGGACTCGCTGACCGGGAAGAACATCAAGGAGTCGACGCTCGGGAAGGTGCCGCTGGCAGCCGAGGCCGATTCGGCGAAACAGGCTGACAATGCGGCGAGGCTGGGCGGGTCGCCCGCGTCGGCCTTCCTCTCCTCGGTCGAGCTCGCGTCGAGCCAGACGGAGCAGAACCTCCAGCCTGTCAAAGGGCCGCTCAGGGTCGCCTGCCCGTCCGGCACTGTCGTGGTCGGCGGCGGAGCGAGCATCGAGGGCGCCGCCGGCGGCGTTGCGCTCTCCACGAGCGCTCCCGACGGCGCGACGGGCTGGGTCGGCGCCGCCGAGGCGCTCCAGGATCCGGACGGGCCTTGGCGGCTCGTCGTGACGGCGATCTGCGCGACCGCCGGAGGAGGTTAGAGGCGCTCGACGGCAACCGGCTCGGGCCGGCTGGCGGCGGCCGGCCACGTCTCCCACGGGCGCTCGATGCAGCTGCGCAGGATCGCCGCGAGCGCGGCGGCTTGCGCGCCGTCGACGAGCCGATGGTCGACGGTGACGCCGAGCTCCACCACCCGGCGCGGGACGATCTCGCCGTCGACGACGCGGGGCGTCCACAGCGGCCGTCCGATCGTCACGACCGAGCCGACCCGGGCGAAGGGCAGGAGCGGCGCGAGCGCACGATCGACGCCGAACGTCCCTATCGCGCTCACGAGCGCGGAGCCGAACGGGTGTCGCTGGAGGCCGACCGGGCGCAGCGGCAGGCCCAGCCCGGCCGTGATGAAGCCGGCGAGGGAGACCGCCGGCCGGAGGAGGATCCGGGGCACCCGGCGGGCGATCCGCAGGGTGCGTCCGAACTCGCCGCCGCCGCGGCGGGCCTCCCGCGTGGCCGCGAAGAGCTCGCGGGCGATCTCGCGCGGATGCTTCGCGTCCGCGTTTCTGACGAGCACGGCCGTCAGGTGACCTCCGTTCGCGATCGTGACGGCGAAGCTGACGTCGGCGCTCGGGCGCCGGCGGGCACGTCCGAGCACGACGCGCGCGTTGAGATCGGGGACCGCGGCGAGGCCGCGCCCGACCGACGCTCCGACGAGGTGCGTCACGCTCACGCCCGAGGCGCGGCACCATTCCTCGGCCGCGGTGACGTCGAGATCGAGGAACCCGTGCGCGAGCCCGGCATGCGGAGCGCGCCACCCGGCGATCGCGAGACGCGTGCGCTCGGGTGAGCGGCCGGCTGCGGGAGTCGATCGGTGGGCCATCTCCGCCCGATTCTGCCTGGCCGGCACAGCGAGCTGCGAGGCCGACCGCCGCCGCGGTCGCATCCGACCGCTCCAGGCGTCATGGTTCTGTTCATGGAGGACAGGCGATCGACCCTCGTGCCCGTCCCGCTCGTCGCGCCGCTCTGGGAGCGGTTCTTCATCGTCTCGTCCCTCGTCCTCGTCGCCACGGTGGACGTCGAGGGGACGCCGGACATCGCCCCGAAGCACATGGCGATGCCGCTCGGGTGGGAGAGCTGGTTCTGCTTCGCCTGCTCCCCGCGGCATACCACGTACAGAAACAGCGTCACGGTCGAGGCGTTCACGGTCGGCTACCCGGGGCCGGAGCTGATCGTCGAGGCGAGCCTGTCGGCGTCCCCGCGCGAGCCCGACGACTCGAAGCCGGCCCTGGCCGCACTGGACACGATGCCGGCAGCGTCCGTCGAGGGCGTGCTCGTGGCCGGATGCCAGGTCCACCTCGAATGCTCGCTCGACCGGGTCGTCGACGGTTTCGGGGAGAACAGCCTGGTGATCGGCCGGGTCGTCGCCGCCCACGCCGCCCGGGAGGCGATCCGCAGCCCCGAGCGCGACGATGCCGAGCTCCTCCAGGACCGCCCGCTCCTCGCCTACGTCCACCCGGGGAGGTTCTCGACGATCCGCGAGACCGACGGCTTTCCGTTCCCGGCAGGCTTCTCGATCTAGTGCTCCGTCCGAGTGCCCCGGCTCGGGAGGAGGTAGCAGTGCCCGGGCACCGCCGGAGCTCCGAGGCGGCCGCGCTCCTTTCGTGGCTCGAGACCCGCAGGGGAGCGATGTGCGAGCTGCTCGAGCGCCTCGTCCGTGCGGAGTCGCCGACGTCCGCTCCGCAGGCGCAGTCCGAGGCGTTCGCGATCCTGGCCGAGGAGCTCGAGCGCGCCGAGCTCGAGGTGATCCGGGTGCCGGCGTGGACGGTCGGGAACCATCTGTACGCGCGGCCGCGAGCCCGCACGCGCCACGCGCCGCGTCAGCTCGTGATCGGGCACCTCGACACGGTCTGGCCGCTCGGGACGATCGAGCGGATGCCGGTCAGGGTCGACGGCGACCGGCTGTACGGCCCCGGCGTCGTCGACATGAAGGGTGGCCTCGCGCAGATGCTCTATGCGCTGAGAGCGCTCGCCGAGCTCCGGTTCGAGCCCGAGGTCACGCCGGTCGTGTTCATCGGCGCCGACGAGGAGGTCGGCAGCCGCGAGTCACGTCGCTACCTGGAGCTCCTCGCGCGCGGCGCGGCGCGCGCGCTCGTGCTCGAACCGGGATTCGGGCCGGAGGGCCACCTGAAGACCGCGCGCAAGGGCGCAGGACACTTCGTGGTGACGGCGCGCGGCCGCGCCGCCCACGCAGGGGTGAGCCCGGAGGCGGGTCGCAGCGCCATCCTCGAGCTCTCGCACCAGATCCAGCGACTGTTCGCCCTCAACGACCCCGCCCGCGGGGTCACCGTCAACGTCGGCCGGATCGACGGTGGGCTGCGCCCGAACGTGGTCGCCCCGGAGGCGACGGCGGAGGTCGATGTTCGGGCGCCGACCGTGGAGGCGGCGGAGGAGGTCGAGCGGGAGCTGTTGGCGCTCACGAACGTGCTCGAGGGAAGCGCGGTCGAGGTCACGGGGAGCTTCCCTCGGCCTCCGATGGAGGCGACACCGCGCAATCTCGCGCTCTGGGCCCGCGCGCGCGAGATCGGGCTCGGTCTCGGGATCGAGCTCGACCATGTCGGTGTCGGCGGAGCGTCCGACGGAAACCTGACGAGCCCCTTCACCGCGACGCTCGACGGGCTCGGGGCCGTCGGCGAGGGCTCGCACGCGCCGGACGAGCACGTCGTGATCTCGCGGATGCCGGAGCGGGCCGCGCTCCTCGCGCTGCTCCTGCTCGCACCGGCCGACTGACCCTAGAGCTCCACTAGTGCTCCGTCTCAGAAATCTCCTTGCACGCCAGGCGGCTGCAACGCGTTGCCATGCGGCGTCCTCGGTCGCGCCCGTATTCACCAATACGGGCGCTCCCTGCGTCCTTGCCTGGCTCGCGTTTCGCGCGCTGGAGCGTCAAGGGAATTCCGAGACGGAGCACTAGCCGGCCGTCTCCTCGGCGAGCGCCTCGACCAGGCCGCGCAAGTCGGTTCCGCGGCGGTAGGCGCGGATCTGACGCTCCGCGCTCGACCCGGTCTCGATCAGCCGCTCGATCCGTGCCAGCGCGTCCACCGCGCCGACCGCCGTCGCGTCGTCGGCGATCCGCTCGAGCAGCGCCCTCGCGAGCGTTCGGGCGGTCGCGGGCTCCGGCCCTTCGTGGACGATCGGGGCCCGGAGGCCGTGCCGCGCCGCGAGCCAGCGGTTCTCGGCGATGACGAACCGGTTCGCGCGAGCGAAGCCCGTTCCGCGGTCGTGGAGCCTGCCGTAGTGACGCACGAGTGCCTGGACGAGGCCGGCGATCGCCGCGGTGTCCTCGACGCTCGGCTGCACGTCCATGATCCGCACCTCGAGCGTCCCGAATGCAGGGTGCAGCCGCACGTCCCACCAGATCTGCGTGGAGTCGGCGAGCGCGCCCGCGCCCCGGAGCTGCTCGAGGGCGGCCGCGTACTCCTCGTAGCTCTCGAAGTGGGGCGGGAGACCCGTTCGGGGCATCGCCTGACCGAGGATCAGCCGCGTCGAAGCGAGGCCGGTCTCCTCGCCGGCGAGGAACGGGCTCGACGTCGACAGGGCGAGCAGGATCGGAAGATCCGGGAGCAGCGCCTCCATGACCGCGAGCGCCTTGGCCGTGCCGCCGACCGACACGTGGACGTGCATCCCGAAGACGACGACTCGCCGGGCCGGGTAGCGAAGCGCGGCGATCAGCTCCCGGTAGCGATCACGTGCCGTGACCTGCTGCTCCTCCATGCGCGAGAACGGGTGCGTACCGGACGCCGCCACGCGAACGCCACAGGCGTCAGCCCGCCGGATCAGCTCCGCCCGGAGCCCGACGAGCTGCTCGAGCGCCTCGCCCGCGTTCCGGCACGGCGTGGTCGCGATCTCGACCTGACACTGCATCAGCTCCGCCTTCAGGTCGCCGGGGCCGGCCGACTCGCGGAGCACCGGCTCGATCGCGTGCGCGAGCGCGAACGTGTCGCGATCGAGGAGCATCAGCTCCTCCTCGACGCCGAGCAGGTACTCGGGCCCGTGCGAGAACTGCCGCGCCGGCGCCGGCTCGGGCTTCGCCGTCAGCTCGATCACGCTCGTCGCCAATCGCGCCTCCCCGGGCCTCGTGGCCTCCCGGGCCAGTATGGGTCGCGGCGCGCGGTGCGTCAACGACATCGTCGCCGACCGACTGCGTTCCTCGTGGCACTCCGTACTCGTCCGCAACCCGGATCGGCGTCCTCACCGATGCGCCGTCGCGTCCGAGGGCGGATCATCGGGCCGTGAGCTGCAAAAAGGGGAGGCACAGCGATGAGTGAAGCGAAGCCAGGCGACCTGATCGAGATCGAGGCCCACCACCTGGGCGGGGCCCACCGCAAGGGGGAGATCCTCGAGGTGCTCGGGGAGCCCGGCCACGAGCATTTCCGCGTTCGCTGGGAGGACGATACGGAGACGATCTTCTACCCCTCGAGCGACGCCCACGTCGTTCACACAACCTGAGCCGCGAGCCGGTGCCGGCCTCGCGGGTGCGCGATCGGCGGTTGCGGGCCCGGCGCGCCAGGCCCGCAACCGCCGCGATCGCGATCAGCTCAGAGAGAGCGCCGGATGTCGCCGCAGGTGATGCCGGCGCCGACGCCGTCGGCGGACCCCAGCTCGTGCACGTTGAGGTAGAAGCCCCTCCGGATCACGTTCAGCGCCGAGGTCGTCGAGACCTTCACGTACGCCACGCCGTTCGCGTCGGCCACGAGGTCGTCGTCGCTCGCCACCGGGTTCGCCTGCGTGCCCGTGCAGGAGCCTTGCGGGCCGTGCACGTGCCAGGCGTGCGATGTTCCGGGGGCGAGACCCCAGACGACGATCCATCCTGTGAGCCTCGTTCCGACTCGCTTCAGGTAGGCCACCCCTTGTGGGCCGCCCTGGCTGAAGGCCGTGAGCTCGATCGAGGCGTGGACCGCGACGGGCTTCTTCGCCGCTCCGGCACCCACCGCCAGGGCCGCTGTGAGTGCCACGGCGAGAGCGACGATCACGAGGAGTCGTACAGGCTTCATGTGTCCTCCCGGTTCGAGTAGACGACCGCAAGGTCATACGCGAGCCGGCGGCGTACGGATTGCCCTGCCCGAGACACGCCGAGCGCCCCCGCTCGCCTTCGGCCGTCGTGCGAGAATGGGCGGCCGTGAGCCGCGACGAACGTCGGACCGACTACCCGCACCTCGAGTCGTTCCCGACGCGGTGGAAGGACGTCGACGTGTACGGGCACGTCAACAACGTCGAGTACTACTCGTACTTCGACACGGCCCTCTCGGGCTACCTCGTGCGCGAGGGCGGGCTCGACCCCGCGCGCAGCCCGGTCGTCGGCGTCTGCGCCGAGTCGGCCTGCCGCTTCCACGACTCGTTCGGGTTCCCGGAGGAGCTCGAGGCCGGCCTCCGGGTCGGCGAGCTGCGCACTCGCTCCGCCAGATACGAGATCGGCCTGTTCAGGGAGGGCCGTGAGGAGCCCGCCGCCACCGGCCACTTCGTGCACGTCTTCGTCGATCGGGAGACGATGACGCCCGTGCCGATACCCGGGTCGATTCGCGCCGCACTCGAGCGCCTGCTCGTCTGAGAACGCCGGGACCGTCAGCCGGCGGGGCGCCCGACGACGCCCGCCGCGATGGCGGCGACGTGCGCGTCGGTACTGCCGCAACACGCGCCGACGTGATCGAAGCCCAGCGCGACGGCGTGCGCCGCGAAACGGCCGAGCGCCTCGGGGGTCTCGGGATACACGGGGCCTTGCAGGGTCGGGACCGGTATGCCGCAGTTCGGGCGGGCCCAGAGCTCGAGCCCGGTGCCGGCCGCGGCCTGCGCCAGCTGCTCGGCGACCTCGAACGCCAGCTCGAGGCGGCTGCCGCAGTTGAGCCCGACTCCCGCCGCCCCCACCTGCAGCCCGAGCGACACGGTATCGGCGGGTCGAACGCCCATCATCGTCCGGGTGCCCGAGTCGTAGGAGAACGAGACGATCGTGGGGAGGCCGGTCTCGACGCACGCCGTGCCGGCCGCCCGCGCCTCCTCGAGGTCGTACATCGTCTCGACGACGAGGAGATCGACGCCGCCCTCGGCAAGGGCCCCGGCCTGGCGGCGGTAGCCGGCGAGGCAGCCCTCCGGGGTCAGCGCGCCGAGTGGCTCGAGCATCTGTCCCGTCGGCCCGAGCGAGCCGGCGACGAGCGCCCCTTCGGCCTGCTCGCGCGCGAGCCTCGCGCCGGCGAGGTTCAGCTCCTCCGTGTCCCCCGACCGCCCGTCGAGCTCGAGGCGGACCGCGTTCGATCCGAACGTGTTGGTCAGCAGCACGGTGGCGCCCGCCGCACGGGAAGCGCGATGGAGCTCGCTGACGAGATCCGGCCGGTCGAGATCGAGGAAATCCGGCGGGCTGCCGGGCTCGATGTGCGTCATGAGCCTGGTGGCGATGCCCCCCTCGACGACATTGGTGTGAGTGGTGACGGCCGGCATGGTCGATGCTCGCGGGATCGACGAGATCCTCCCCCGACGATAGCGCGCAGTCACTCCCGGCGGGCTCGGTGCTCGGCCGCGCGACCCTCAGCCGCGACGCAGCGGCCCGGGGAGGGCCGCGGGTCACGGGCCATGGGCCCAGTCCGGACCCCGCCTCATGCCGGCGCGCGGTGACGGACTAGGATGTCCCTCAGCTGATCGAGCAGCGGGGCGGGGAGACCCGTGCCCGGAGAAGGGGCCCGCGATGGCGAAGGTTCTTCCAGGGGAGCAGGGCGGCGACCGCCGCTCCCCCATGCGGCCGATGACGGGCGCGGAGTACCTCGAGACCCTGAAGGACGGCAGGGACATCTGGATCTACGGCGGGCGGGTCGACGACGTCACGACCCACCCGGCCTTCCGGAACGGGGCCCGAAGCGTGGCGCGTCTCTACGACGCGCTCCACGATCCAGCGAAGAAGGACGTGCTCACGGTCCCGACCGACACGGGCTCCGGCGGGTACACCCACCCGTTCTTCGTTGCCCCCATGTCGGTCGAGGATCTCGTCCGGGGCCGCGATGCGATCGCGGAGTGGCAGCGCATGACGTACGGGTGGATGGGACGCAGCCCCGACTACAAGGCGGCGTTCCTCGCCACGTATGGCCCGAACGCCGACTACTACGCGCCGTTTCAGGAGAACGCGCGGCGGTGGTACCGGGACGCGCAGGAGCACGTCTACTTCATGAACCACACGCTCGTGAACCCGCCCGTCGACCGGCACAAGGAGATCCACGAGGTCCCGGACGTCTTCATCCACGCCGTCAAGGAGACGGACGAGGGCGTGATCGTGCGCGGCGTGAAGATGGTCGCGACCGGGTCCGCCTACTCGAACTACAACTTCGTCTCCTACCACGGCAACGTCCCGATCAAGAAGGAGGAGTACGCCCTCTCCTTCTTCGCGCCGATGAACCTGCCGCGCACGAAGCTGATCTGCCGGCCGTCATACGAGTTCGCAGCGGCCGCCGTCGGCAGCCCGTTCGACTACCCGCTCTCGAGCCGATTCGACGAGAACGACGCCGTCCTCGTGTTCGACGACGCCCTGATCCCGTGGGAGAACTTCCTCATCTACGGGAATCTCGAGATCGCGAGCACGTATCACCTGACCGGGTTCATCTGGCGAGCGCTGTTGCAGGGCTGCACGCGCCTCGCGGTCAAGCTCGACTTCATCGTCGGCCTCTTCGTCAAGGCGCTCGAGGCGACCGGGACAATCGAGTTCCGCGGCATCCAGGCCTCGATCGGCGAGCTGATCGCCTGGCGAAACACGTTCTGGTCGCTGACCGAGGCGATGTGTCGCAACCCTGTGCCTTCGGCGGGCGGCAGCGTGCTTCCGAACATCGAGGCCGCGTCGGCCTACCGCATCCTGTCGAACATCGCGATCCCCAAGATCAAGGAGGTGATCGAAAACCAGGTCGCGGGAGCGATGATCGTGCAGCCGTCGCACGCGGTCGACTGGAAGAGCGAGGAGCTTCGCCCCCTCCTCGACCAGTTCTACCGCGGGTCGAGCGGCTACACGGCTCTCGACAAGATCAAGCTGATCAAGCTGCTCTGGGACGCGATCGGAAGCGAGTTCGGCGGCCGGCACGAGCTGTACGAGCGCACGTACTCCGGCAGCCACGAGCTGACCCGGCTCGAGTGCTTCTGGATGGCCAAGGCCGACGGCACGGTCGACCGGATGAAGGGCTTCGTCGAGCAGTGCATGTCCGAGTACGACCTCGACGGGTGGACCGTGCCCGACCTCGTCAACCCGGACGACGTCAGCCTGGTGATCAAGAGAACCGAGAAGTCGTCGCCCCCGGGCTAGCTCTTCTCGATCGAGATCGTCGGCGACCCGAAGCCGCCGAGCGAGCCGACGTCCCAGCCGACGGCTGCACGGGAGAGCTCGGCCTCGGCGTCGTCGAGCGCGCCGTACCGGCTCCCGAAATAGAGGAGCGGGCGCCGGCCCGGGATGAAGCCGCACTCGCGGACGAGCCCGGTGAAGATCGAGTGATCGCCGCCCGGGAAGCGCTCGCGGACGTCGCAGACGAAGTGCGCGATCGCATCGGCGAGGACCGGCAGCTCGAATTCCTCGCGCAGCTCGATGCCGTCGAACTTGTCGTTCCGGCGGGTCGCGAAGTGGCGTGCGAGCTGTTCCTGCCCTTCGCCGAGCACGTTGACGACGAACCTCCGGCTCTGCTCGATCGCCTCGTGCGTCGCGAGGCGATCGCTGATGCAGACGAGCAGGAGCACCGGGTCGAGCGAGAGCGATGCGACCGCGCTCGCCGTCATGCCGGCCGGGACGCGGTCGCGCGCCGTCGTCACGACCGTCACGCCCGTCGCAAAGCAGGCAATGGCCTCGCGAAAGAGCGCCTCCTCGACGCGCGGCCTCAACTCCGTCGCCGACCCGGACGCCGGTTCCACCCGGCCGCCGTGCGTGCCCTGCTTGCCGGTCACTCCGCTCCTACAGTACCGTCTCCGGGTGGGGCGCAGAATGTCCGAGAATGATGTCGTTCCCGGCGCGACGCGACCGGAGGCGATCACCGCGCGGGTCGTAGCGAGCTTCGACGGCTGCGAGGATCCGCGGCGGCGCGAGATCGCGCAGAGCTTCGTACGCCATCTGCACGCCTTCGTCACGGACGTCGGCCTCACGGAGCGGGAGTGGGCGAACGGCATCCGGATCCTGACCGACACCGGCCACATCACCGACGACCGCCGACAGGAGTTCATCCTCTGGTCGGACTCGCTGGGCGTGTCGATGCTCGTCGATGCGCTCGCGAACCCCAAGCCCGCCGGGGCGACCGAGTCCACGGTCCTCGGGCCCTTCTACGTCCCCGGCTCCCCGCATCGGGAGTACGGCGAGAGCATCATGGATGTCCCGGGCGAGGTTCCGGCCTGGGTGCACGGCCGTGTCCTCGACCTGGACGGCTCCCCGATCGCGGGCGCGTCGATCGACGTGTGGGAGGGTGCCGAGAACGAGCTCTACGCCGTGCAGGATCCCGGAGCCCCGGAGTTCCATCTCCGTGGCGTGTTCACGACGAGGGCGGACGGGAGCTATGCGTTCCTGACGGTGCGGCCGACCCCGTATCCGATCCCTCACGACGGCCCGGTCGGGTTGATGCTGGAGGCGACCGGCAGGCACCCCTGGAGACCTGCCCATATCCACATGATCGTGAGCGCACCGGGCTACGAGACTGTGACGACGCACATCTTCGACAGCGAGAGCGCCTATCTCGACTCGGACGCGGTCTTCGCGGTCAAGCCGTCGCTGCTGCGGACCGTCGTCTCGCGCTCGGCCGACGACCCTGAACGGCCCGACGGCGTCGGCGGCGAATGGTGCTCGATCAAGAACGACATCGTGCTCGCGCCGACGATCGAGGAGGGATGATGCATCACGGCGGCACGTTCAGCGAGCAGGCGCTCGGCCCGGACCCGGTGCTCGGGAACAGGTCGAGCGGCTACGCCTCGGCCGCGCTCGTCGATGCCTCGACCGGGTCGAGCTCCCAGCGGGTCGCGGTCTCGCAACTCGCGGCCGGCGGAGGGATCGAGCGCCACTTCCATTCCTACGAGGAGGTGGCGTACGTCCTCGCGGGCCGCGTCGAGCTCACCCTCGGCGACATCGTGCGCGAGCTCGGTCGCGACGATTTTGCGCTGATGCAGACAGGGGTTCCCCATGCGTGGCGCAACGCCGGCCCCGAGCCCGCGCGCTGGCTCGACATCTCGGCGCCGCAGCCCAAGCCGGCGGGAGGAGACTTCTCCGACACGTTCTTCGGGCCCAGGGACGCCGAGGTCGACGCATCGGCGCTCGTCGGGCACTTCGACGAGAGCCAGCTGCCCCCGCTCGCCCTGGCCGGCTTCACGGCCGCAAACGTTGCGAACGCCTCGCTCAAGATGCTCGTCGACCCGAGCTTCGGGGCCGCGCACCTGAACTTCTTCGTCGTGCAGTACGCGGACGGCGGGCTGATCAAGGAGCACGACCACGCGTTCGAGGAGGCCTACTTCTTCCTCCAGGGCGAGATCGAGGCGCTCGCGGACGGCGAGACGCGGATCCTGCGCGCGGGTGACTACTTCTGGACCGGGATCGGCTGTCCGCACGCGTTCCGAAACCGCTCGGGGAAGCCGGTGCGGTGGGTCGAGACCCAGGTGCCCCAGCCGCCGGTGCGCGAGGCCGCGCGCTTCAAGGCCGACTGGCCCTCGGCGTAGCGGGCGACCCTACGTTGGCCGGCCGCCGGGCGTACCGGCCTCGGCGGGCGCCGGGGCACGCACGATCCGAAGCCGTCGCTGCACCGGGAAGAGGCGAGGTCGAACCGGCGGGCGAGCAGGCTCCACAGCCCGCCGGAGCCCAGAGCATGACGATCACCGCGACGGCCCCGAGGGCAATCAGGTACCAGACCCCGTAGTCGGCGAGCAGCTCCTGGAGGACGAAGAAGACGGCCGTACCCAGAATCGGGCCCTCGATCGTCCCGATGCCGCCGACAACGACGATGAAGATCATGTAGACCGTCCAGTTGACGGTGAAGGCGGCGTCGGGCTGGATCCGCAGCAGATTGAGGTACACGACTCCGCCGGCGAAAGCACAGCCGAACGCGGCCACGAGGTAGACGATCACCTTCGCCCGCAGGACGTCGACTCCGAGGCTCTGGGCGCCCGTCTCGTTGTCGCGGATCGCCGTCAACGCCAGTCCGAGACGGGAGCGGAGGATCAGGTAGACGACGAGGACGGCGCCCACGCCGGCGGCGAGCGCGAGCCAGTAGGCACCGTTGTCGCGGGCGGCGCGCCCGAGCTCGGCCGCCGACGAGACGGTGGTCCCGGTGCCGCTGCCGAGCTCCGCGTTGTTGGCGATGACGAGGCGGTACACCTCGGCGATCACCCAGGTTCCGATCGCGAAGTAGCCGCCTCGAAGCCGGAAGGCGAGGCCCGCAGTCGGGACGGCGATCACGGTCGCGGCGAGCGCGGCGACGAGCACCGCGAGGAACGGGTGGAGGCCGGCCTTGTCGCCGAGGACGAAGAGTCCGTAGGCGCCGAGCCCGATGTAACGCCTGCTGACCGATCGAGACGAGACCCGCGTAGCCGGCGAGGAGGTTCCACATCTGTGCGAGCGCGAGCAGGGTGAGCGCGTCGATGAGCGTGTGGACGACTGCCCGACGACGCCCAGAACGGCACCGTGACGAGGACCGCGAGCGCGGCGATGCCCACGACCGTGCCGGCACGGCTGGCTCGGGTCGTGCCGGACGACCGAGAAGCTGCGCTCGCTCACGACGCCGCCGATCGAGCGAAGAGGCCCGTCGGCCGCATCGGCGAGCACGGCGAGAAAGACGAGGTGACCTGCGAGGATGCCGCCCCAGCCGGGAGAGATCCCCGCGCTGAACGCGATCTGGGTGCCGACCGTCTGGGCAACGCCGAGGACGATGCCCCCGACGAGCGTGCCCCAGAGCGAGCCGAGCCCGCCGATGATCACCGCCTCGAACGCGAAGATCAGCCGTACCGGCCCGTCGCTCGGGCGCGAACGTCGTCCTCATGCCGAAGAAGACCCCGGCGAGCGCGACCGTCGCGAGGGCGATGCGCCATGGCGAGCGCGTAGACGCGACGATGGTCGATGCCCATCAGCTCGGCCGTGCGCCGGTCGTCGGCGGTGGCCCGCATGGCGCGCCCGAGCCGCGTCCTGCCGATCAGACAGCTGGAGGCTCCCGAGGAGACGCGACGCTGACGAGGAACGTGAGCAGCGGGAACCAGCCGACCGAGAGCTCGTCGGTGACGCGGATCGAGTCGGTCTCGATCGAGCCGGCGTCGATGCCTCGAGAGTCCGCCGAGAACGTCTCGAGCAGGACGTTCTGCAGGATGATCGCGATCCCGAACGTGACGAGCAGCGGCGGGAGCTCGCCGCTCTCGAGCGTGCGGTTCAGCACCGCGTACTGGAGCACGTAGCCGATCAGGAACATCGCCGGGACGACGAGGACGAGCCCGACCCACGGGCTGAACCCGCGGCGTCGACGACGGCGACGACGAGGAACGCGGCGAGGATGCTGAGGTCGCCGTGAGCGAGGTTCACGAGGCGCATGACGCCGAACACGAGCGAGAGCCCGGCCGCGAAGAGGGCGTAGAGCCCTCCGAGCAGGATCCCCTGAACGATCGCGTTGACCCAGGTCAGTCGACAGTCGAGCGCTTCTACGCAGTCCCGAAGTACGCGGTCGTGATCTGCTCGCGGCTCAGCTCGCCGGCGCGCCCCTGGAGCGAGACGCGGCCCTCGAGCAGGCAGTAGACGCGATCGGCCGCCTGGATCGCCTGGCCGACGTCCTGCTCGACGAGCAGGATCGTCGTCCCCGCCTCGACGATCGCCGGGATCGTCTCGTAGAGCTGCTTCACGACGACCGGCGCGAGGCCGAGCGAGACCTCGTCGAGCAGGAGGAGCCGTGGATTGGCCATCAGCGCGCGTCCGATCGCGAGCGCCTGCTGCTCGCCGCCCGAGAGCGTCGCTCCCGAGCGACGGGCGAGTGGGGCGAGCAGCGGGAACAGCTCGTAGACCTGCGGGACGCCCCAGCGACCCGGGCGCCGGCGGTACGCAGCCGATCAGGAGATTCTCCTCGACGGAGAGGCTCGGGAAGATGCGCCGGCCTTCCGGCACGAGCGAGATGCCGAGCTCGACCCGCGCGTGCGGCGGGAGCCGGCCGATCTCCTCGCCGTCGAACCGAACCTCCCCGGACGTGACGGGGACGCTGCCGGCGACTGCCCCGAGCAGCGTCGACTTGCCGGCACCGTTCGCGCCGATGATCGCGAGCGTCTCGCCCTCGTCGACCTCGCAGGCTGACGCCGAAGAGCGCCTGGAAGTCCCCGTAGAAGCCGTCGATGCCCTCGAGGCGGAGCAGCGTCAAGGGGCGTCCGCTCCGAGGTAGACGTCGCGGACCTCGGGGCTGGCCATGACCGCCTGGGGTCGCCCTCGATCACCTTGCGGCCGAAGTCGAGCGCGACGAGGCGGTCGACGACGCGGAGCAGGGCGTGGACGATGTGCTCGATCCAGACGACCGCGATGCCGCGGGAGCGGACCTGCCGGATCGTGCTCGACGAGCTCGTGTACCTCGTGCTCGGCGAGCCCGCCCGCGACCTCGTCGAGCAGCAGGACCTGCGGGTCGGTCGCGAGCGCCCGCGCGAGCTCGAGCCGCTTGCGCTCGAGCAGGGTCAGCGCCCCGGCGAGCGCGTTCGCCCTGCCGAGCAGAGCGCGGTCGTCTCGAGCGCGGCGATCGCGCCTGCCGTCGGCGTCTCGTCGGAGCGGAGCCGGCCGTAGCTCGCCCCGACGAGGACGTTCTCGAAGACGGTCATGCCCCCGAACGGCCGCGGGATCTGGAACGTTCGCGCGATCCCCATCTCCGAGAGGCGGTGGGCCGATACGCGGGTCACGTCCCGGCCGCGGAAGAGGATCTCGCCCGCGTCCGGGCGCAGGCTCCCCGCGATCAGGTTGAGCATCGTGGTCTTCCCGGCGCCGTTCGGCCCGACGACGCCGAGGGCCTCGCCCTCCTCGACGCGGAGGTCGAGGCCCTGGATCACCCTCAGCGAGCCGAACGACTTCGAGACGCCCCTGAGCTCGACCACCGCCTCCATCCGGGTCTCACCGAGCGATCAGCCCGCCATCACGAGCCCGGGATCGGCTGGAGCGTCCCGACGGTCGGCACGTCGGGAAGAGCGATGTTCGAGACGACCGCGAGGTCGTACGCGAACTCGCCGCTGCCGGTGACCCACTGACCGCCGACGAGCTCCCATCTTGGCGACGTTCGCCGTGGGGCCGCTGCCCCACTGCACGTGACCGGCCACCGTGTCGAGGTTCGTCGCCGCGATCGCATCACGGACGGCGGCGGGATCGTCGATGTCGGCCGTTCGCTTGAGCGCGTCGGTCGGCGACCTCGAAGACGGCGTGCGACGTAGCCGAGCGGCTGCGTCCACTGCTTCCCGGTCGCGGCTCGTCCACGCATCCGCGAGCTCCTGGGACGTCTGCCCGGTGAGCGACGAGGCGACCGGGAAGGTCGGGTGCCACCACACCTCGCTCGACAGGCCCTCGCCGAGGTCCGCCCCGAGCGCGTCGACCGAGGCGGGGAAGAGGAGCGCCTTGCCGACCGTGACGATCTTCGGATGGAAGTCCTGCTGCGCGGCCTGCGTCCAGAAGGTCGTGAAGTCGGGCGGCACCGGCACGCCGGTCACGATCTCGACGCCCTCCGACTTGAACTGGGAGATCTGCGCGCTGAAGTCGTCGGTGCCGGTCTCGAACCGGCCCGGGTCGACGAGCGTGTACCCCGCTTCCGCGAGCGGCGGCGGGAAGCCGAGGGGGCCGCCCCAGGCGTTGCCGTCGCCGTCGTTCGGGAAGAGCGCCCCGACGACCTTGTTCGTCTCGACCTGGCTCCACAGGTCGAGGAAGATCGCGATGATGTCCTCGAGCCCCCAGAAGAAGTGCCACTGCCACTCGAAGCTCGCCTCGAGCAGGGTCGCCACGTTGTCGGGCGTCGGCACCTCCGTCCGGAAGAACCAGGGCTGCCACGGGCAGACGCTGGAGAGGCAGGGCACGCCGTTCGCCTCGCACGTGTCGCCCACGGGATTCGTCGTCTCGGGAGTCGCGCCTGGAATGACCAGATCGACGCTCGCCGTCGATCAGCTCCTGTGCCACCTCCGCCGCCCGGGTCGGGTCGGACTGGGTGTCCTTGAGCTCGATCTCGATCGGGTGCACGATGCCGGCGACGTCGAGCCCGTCCGCGAGCACGGTCTGCATCTCGCCGACGATGTAGCTGTCGGCCTCGCCGAACGGCGCTAGCGGGCCGGTCTGCGGGCTGACGAGCCCGATCTTGATCGGCCGACCGCTCGAGGTGGCGCCGCCCGTCGTCGCGGGGGCCTCCGCTGCCGCGCCCGTGTCGGCAGCGGTCGTCGCCGCCGGGGTCGTCTCCTCGTCTCCGCCGCCGCACGCTGCGAGGACGGGCGTGAGGCCGGCGGCGAGCCCTGCCGCGCCGGCGAGCTTCATGAAGTTCCGGCGGGTGAGCCGGGCCGTGAACAGATTGTCGCTGACCGGTCGTTGATCGTCCTTGCTCATCTTCCCCTCCTGAGTCGGTGCTGCTTGTCCACGCGCGTTTCGATGCAGGACGCCGACGTGAAGGCCCCGGTCCGGCCGGGGCATCCCGCGCCGAGAGGCGCGATCGTACAACCGGCGCCCGCGTCCTGCTGAGCCGGAACCGGCCCGCTCACAGGAACCTCGCGGCCTGCTCGCACTCCTCGTCTGTCCCGGGTTCGAGCCGCTCGGTCGGGCCCATCGAGATCGCGAGATGGAGCGGGTAGGTGCCCGGCGCGGCGCCGTGCCCTTGGCTGATCTTCACGGCAGCGCCCAGAAGAAGTAGTCCATCGGCAGCGGGCCGTCCGGCTCGCTGCACGCCTGGAAGCCGAGGTAGTGGTCGCCGCGGGTCGTGACCCTCGAGCCGTAGCGGACCGCGAGCACCTCCCAGGCGGCGCCTGTCGTCATCCGGACAGCCTAGTAGGGTTGCGCTCTGCGTACGAGCGTGCGCTGGACGAACACAAGAGACCAACACAAGAGACCGGGTGGCGCTCAGAGGGATCGAAGGCAAGATGGCCGTCGTCGCCGGCGCCTGCAGCGGCATCGGCGCCCGACCGGCGCGGCGGCACTCCGAGGAGGGGGCGAGCGTGGTCGCCGCGGGCGTCGACTTCGCTGTTGCTGCCGAGCGGACGTCACGATCGTTGCCCCGCCCGGGGCTGCGGTGGTTGCGGACGTCTCGAGCGAGGACTTCACGATGGTGCTCGCCGACCGGGCGGCCCGCGAGCGCGGGCGGGAGCATTCTCGGCCCCGCGACGCCCACCGACCTGCTGGGGGGAAGGAGCTGAGCACCGGGGGCGCGACGTTCGTGATCGTGCACGGCGCCTGGGGCGGCGGCTGGGAATGGGCCGCGGTCGCGCGGGAGCTTCGCCGGCTGGGGCACGAGGTCTTCACCCCGACGTTGACCGGAACGGGCGAGCGCGCCCATCTGGGCGGCGCCGGCGTGGGGCTGGCGACGCACGTCGAGGACGTCGTCTCCGTGCTCGAGCTCGAGGATCTCCACGACGTGGTGCTGTGCGGCGCGAGCTACGGAGGCATGCCGGTCACCGGCGCGGCAGACCGCGCCGCCGGGCGAATCCGGCTCGTCGTGTACATCGACGCTCTCGTGCCCCTCGACGGCCAATCGGCTCTGGATCTTCTCCCCGCAGCCTTCGGTGACCTGGCACGCGCGGCCGCCGAGATCGGCGACGGCTGGAGGGTGCCGATCCCGCCGGAGCTCCTGCCGCCGGCGGGCTGGGTCTCCGAGGAGGAGCGGGAGCGCTACGCCGCACGCCTCCGCGACCAGCCGCTCGCGACCTTCGCGGAGCCCGTCACGCTGAGCGGCGCGATCGACCGGCTTCCGCGCGCCTTCGTCCGGTGTACCCACGGCGACCTGGATGCAGAGCTGGGCGCCGACCCCATCGAGCCGATGGCCGTCCGGGCCCGGGCCGAGGGTTGGGCCTACCGCGAGCTGGCCGCACCGCACGATCCTCAGCTGTGCGACCCGGCCGCGACGGCCGCCGTCCTCCATGCGCTAACGGTCAGTGCCCTCGGCCTTGAAAGCCCGGGCCGCCGTGTCTATCGTCCGGGAACAACCCTCCGGAAGGAATCCTGATGGACATCGCCTCTCGTGGTGCGACCCGTGCGGTCGACTGGGAGCAGCGGATCGACTTCGCGCGACTGCGGCGGGACCGGTTCGAGCTCGCCCAGTCCGCCCTCCGCGACTCGGAGCTCGGAGCCCTGCTGCTCTTCGACCCGAACAACATCCGCTACGTCACGAGCACGCACATCGGAGAGTGGGCCCGCGACAAGAATGCGCGCTACGTCTTTCTCCCCAGGGAGGGCGACCCGATCCTCTGGGACTTCGGGTCGGCCGCGAAGCACCACCGGCTCTACGCGCCGTGGTTCCCGGAGGAGAGCTGGCAGGCCGGCGTCACGAGCATGCGCGGCGCGATGCCCGACGAGACCGGGGTGCCGGACGCCCTCGGGAAGCGGATCGCAGACCAGATGCGAGACCACGGGGTCGAGGGCGAGCAGCTCGGCATCGACGTCACCGACATGGTCACGCTCGCGGCTCTCCACCGCCACGGCGTCGCCACGACCGACGCCCAGCGCGTGATGCTCCAGGCGCGGAAGCTCAAGACCGCCGAGGAGCTCGCCCTCCTCGACCACGCGGCCGCGATCGTCGACGCCGCCTACGAGGAGATCTACCGCCGGCTGCGGCCCGGCGTGTGCGAGCACGAGCTCGTGGCCGAGGCGATGAAGGTCCTGTTCGAGCTCGGCTCGGAGCAGGTCGAGGCGATCAACGCCGTCTCGGGCGACCGGTGCAACCCGCATCCGCACGTCTTCGCCGACCGCCTGCTCCGCCCGGGAGACCAGGCGTTCTTCGACATCATCCACTCGTTCATGGGGTATCGCACCTGCTACTACCGGACGTTCAGCGTCGGCTACTCGACGCCGGCGCAGCTCGACGCCTACAGGCAGTGCCGCGAGTGGCTCGACATGGCGATCGAGCTCGTGCGGCCGGGCATGACCACCGACCGGATCGCCGAGGTGTGGCCGACGGCCGCGGAGCTCGGGTTCCCGAGCGAGGAGTCGTGCTTCGGCCTCCAGTTCGGGCACGGGCTCGGGGTCGCGCTGTACGAGTACCCGATGATCTCCCGGCTCCACTCGCTCGAGCACCCGGTGGAGCTCGAGGCCGGCATGGTGTTCGCGCTCGAGACCTACTGTCCGGCGACGGACGGGTACTCGGCCGCGCGCATCGAGGAGGAGGTCGTCGTCACGCCGACCGGGAACAAGGTGATCACGAAGTTCCCGGCCGACGAGCTGCTCGTCGCCGGGCGCGTCTACGTTCGCGGCGCCGACTTCCCCGAGTCGCCGCGGACGAACGTGGCGCCCCTCAGGGCGGCGGACACGGTCGTCGACGGGCAGGTCGTCGGCGTCGAGGCGACAGCGGCGGCGAGCCCCTCCGGCGGCGAGCACTAGGCCGGGGGTCGTCGAGATGGACGTCTCGCTGATCGGGCTCGGCAACATGGGCGTGCCCATCGCCGAGCGCATCCTGGCGGCAGGGCACACGCTGACCGTCTACAACCGCACGCCGGGGAAGAGCGCGGCACTCGAGGCGCTGGGAGCGCGAACCGCGACGGAGCTTGCCGGGCTCCTGACCGAGGCGCCCGTCTGCTTCACCGTGCTGTCCGACGACGCCGCGCTCGAAGCGGTCACGACCGGTGAGGGAGGCCTGTTCCCGGGAGCGCGACCCGGGTCGATCCTGATCGACATGGGCACGATCTCGCCGGTCGCGTCGGCGCGCGTGGCGGCGGCTGCCGAGCGGGCGGGCGTCCACTTCCTGCGGGCGCCGGTGAGCGGGAACCCCTCCGTGGTCAGGGCCGGGAACCTGACGATCGTCGTCTCCGGCCCGGCCGAGGCCCTCGACCGCGTCCGCGAGCTGCTGCTCGCGATCGGGCCCAACGTCTACCACGTCGGGGACGGAGAGCAGGCGCGGGTCGTGAAGCTCGCCCTGCAGGTGGTGATCGGCGGCACGGCCGAGCTGCTCGCCGAGGCGATCGCCCTCGGCGAGGCCGGCGGCGTCGACCGGGGAACGCTCCTCGAGGTGCTCGTCAACTCCGCGGTCGGGTCGCCGTTCGTCAAGTACAAGACGGCGGCGCTCGTCGCCCGGGACTACTCCGCGACGTTCACGACGGCGATGATGCTGAAGGATGTCGAACTCGTCCTCTCCGCGGCCGGCAGCGCGGGCGTCCCGCTGCCGCTCGTCGAGGCGCTGAAGGGGATAGTGGAGACGACGATCGCCGACGGACACGCGGACAAGGACCTGATGGCGTTGCTGCTGTCGCGAGAGCTCCGGGGACCCGGATGAGCGACTGAGCAGCCGTCCGCAGGTGAGCTCGCCGGGCGGGTCGCGGTCGTGCCGGGGCGGCGGCGGGCCGGCAGGGACCGCTCAGCGCGGCTTCTCGGCATGCGAGACGGGCGCGAGACCCCGGCGGGGCGCGACTGCGAGCAGCACGCCGAGCGCCGCCACCGCGGCGCCGGCGAGGACGGCCGCCATCGTGACCGAGGGCTCGAGCGCGATCGCGCTCACGACCGCGCCCGCGATCGCTCCGAGGCCGGCCTGGGCGGTGCCGATCACCCCTGCGGCCGCTCCCGCCGCGTGCGGGAACGGCGTGAGCGCGAGCGCCGTCGAGGTCGGCAGGATCGCGCCGACGCTCGAGACGACGACGAACAGCGGCACGAGCAGGCCGAAGAGGCCGCCCACGTCAGCGACCGCGACGCCGAGGAGCACGAGCGACGCGGCCGCCTGCACGATCAGGCCGCGCCGCAGGACCGTCTCGACGCCGACGCGTCCGACGAGGAGCCCGACGATCTGGGAGACGGCGACCAGGCCGAGGGCGTTCGCGCCGAACACGAAGCCGAACGACTGGGGAGAGACGCCGTACTGCTCGATGACGACGGCGGGCGACGAGGCGATGTAGGCGATCAAGGCGGCGATCGCGAGCGAGCCAGCGCCCGTGTTGGCGAGGAAAGCCCGGTTCCCGAGGATCGCGCGATGGGAGCTGACGGCGTCTCGGAAGCCTCCGGCCCGACGGCGTTCGGGCGGCAACGTCTCCGGAAGCCAGAGCACGGCCGCGAGGCAGGCGGCGCCGTAGACCCCGAGCGTGACGAAGATCCCCTGCCAGCCGGCGATCGGCAGGATCTGCCCGCCGAGGAGCGGCGCCACGATCGGGGCGACCCCGAACACGAGCATGAGCAGGGTGAAGAACCTGGCCGCGTCGGCACCGGTGAAGAGATCCCGCACGATTGCCCGCGCGATGACGATCCCGGCGCACCCGCCGAACCCCTGGAGCAGGCGCAGCCCGATGAGCGTCTCGACCGAGGGCGCGAAGGCGCACGCGAACGATGCGACGACGTACAGCGAGACGCCCGCGAGCAGCGGCCGCCGTCGGCCGTGGATGTCCGAGAGCCGGCCGTAGAGGACCTGGCCCGCCGCGAGGCCGACCATGTAGGTCGAGAGCGAGAGCTGGACGGAGCCGACGCTCGTGTCGAAGTGACTCGCGACCGCTGGGAACGCCGGCAGGTACAGGTCGACGGAGATCGGCGCGAACGCGGTCAGCGCGCCGAGCACGGCGGCGAGCGCGCGCCGGGACCGGCCGCCGGGGCGTGGGGCGGCGGTCAGCCGAGCGCCTCGATCACCGCGTCGGCGTGGTCGCAGGGGCTCACGTCGTGCGTGACCCGCGTCGCGATTCCGTCGGCGTCGATCACGAAGGTGGAGCCGAGGATCCCCATCCCGGTCTGGGCGTCGACCGTTCGCTTGCGCCACACATCGTAGGCCGCGCCTGCGTTGTGCTCGGTGTCGGCGAGCAGCGGGAACGGGAGGCGATACCTCTCGCGAAAGCGGGCATGGAATTCGGCATCGTCGGGAGGCCCCAGCGGACGATCACGGCTCGGGAGGCTCGTTCCCGCATCGACCGGCCTACCCGTGGGTGAAGAAGCTGACGGCGTCGTAGAAGTACCGGCTCAGGCCCGCGTCGAGGATGTCCGCGTCGAGAGGGACGTCCTGCTCGAGCTCGAGCCGGCCGAAACGGCCCCGGAAGTAGGCGAGCGGCTCGCCGTCGAAGCGCTCGGCCCGGTGGACGCCGGCGAGGAAGATCTCGTGTGTGCCCGCCGATACCTCCTCGATCACCCAGCATTCGAGCTGGGCGATGGCGCCGTCGAGGAGCGGGCTGCCGAGGTCTCCGTACCGGAGGCCGACGCCCTCGAACTTGTCGCTCGAGCTCGTGGCGAAGCGGACGGCGAGGTCGCCCTGGCTCTCGTTGAGGATGTTGACGGAGAACGCCTTGCTCCGGCTGACGGCCAGCTGTGTCCGCGACTTGCGGTTGAGGCAGACGAGCATCATCGGGGGCTCGAGCGAGAGGGAGGTGACGGCGTTCGCGGTGACGCCGTGATCGGTGTCGCCGTCGCGGGTGGTGATGATCGTCACCCCGCTCGCGAAGTGGCCGATCACGTCACGGAACACCTCACGCCCACAGTGCGTCGGCGCCGTCCCGCCGTGCACGGCCGTGAAGGCGTCGCCCCGGCTGTCGCGCTCATGGCCGCCGTCGCCCTGCATCGTCCCTGGATCGCAGGCTACCGGAGCGACGGGTCGCCGCCCGCCGGCGCGCCGCCGGCCCGCGCGACGGAGGAGGCGCTCATCGCGCACCCGCGCTCGCGCGGAGCTCGCGGAGCGTCTCGAGCTCCCGGTCGGTCGGCGGCTCGGTCGTCGCGACCGGCTCGCGGACGCGAAGCTCCCAGCCCGTCGCCGCGATCACCTGGTCGACGCCGACCCCCGCGTTGACGGCCGTGACCTCGAGCTCCCCGTCGGCGGCCGGGCGGAGGACGCCGAGATCCGTGAAGACCGCGCGCGGGCCTGCTCCCGGGAAGCCGAGCGCCGAGCGCGGTGCCTCGGGGCTACCCTGCCCGACGGACGTGACGAAGTCGAGGCGCTCGACGAGCGAGCGCGGCGAGTGCTGGAGCATCACGATCACCTGGCGAGCCGCCGCGGCGATCTCCGGTGCGCCGCCGGCGCCCGGCAGCCGCACGCGAGGGCGGTCGTACGGCCCGATCACCGTCGTGTTGATGTTGCCGTAGCGGTCGATCTGAGCCGCGCCGAGGAAACCGACGTCGATCCGGCCGGCGCCCACCCAGTAGTTGAACATCTCCGCCACCGACACGAGCTCGTCCGCGGTCGCGGCGAGATCGTCGTCGCCGATCGAGAGGGGCAGGGAGACCGGCTTCGCCCCGATCGCCCCGGATTCGTACACGAGCACGCAGCCGGGCGCATGGAGGCGGCGGGCCAGGTTCGCCGCCGCGTTCGGCGGGCCGACGCCGACGAGGCAGACCTGGCCGTCGTGCAGCTCGCGGGCGGCATTGACCGTCATCACCTCCTCCGGGGTGGCCGCGGGAGCGGTCATGTCGGCGTGGTCGCCGCCCGCTCGTCGCGCGCACGCCCGCTCGCCGCAATGGCGTGCTGCTGCATCCAGGCGGTGAACGCGTCCCGATCCCGGGAGATGACGTCCCACCGCTCGTAGAACTCGTTGTCCCGGGTCGTGTAGCCGGCCGCGTACGAGGGCCAGGCGCCGCCGGGGACGACCGCTACCGCTGTCACGACCCAGGACGGCAGGACGACCGCGTGCGCCCGAGGCTCGAGGCTGGGCACGATCTCCTCGACGGTGACGACGGCGCGCCCGGCGGCGAGCACGGCCTCCTTCTGGACGCCGGTGATCCCCCACAGCATGACGTTGCCCCGGCGGTCCGCCTGCTGGGCGTGGATGATCGCCACGTCGGGGCGAAGCGCCCGGACCGCCGTCAGGCGCTGCCCGGTGAACGGGCAGTCGACGAACGCGACCGACGGGTTGTGGGCTGCGATGTCCGTGCCCGCGTACCCCCGCAGCACGGCGAACGGCAGTCGGGACGCTCCCGCCGCGTACGCGTTCGCCATCCCGGCGTGCGAGTGCTCGACGACCTCGAGCGGTCGTGGCCACCCGTGCTCGACGGCATCACGGAACCGGTGGAGCGATCCGACCCCCGGATTGCCGCCGTAGGAGAAGACCATTCGCGCCAGGCAGCCCATGCCGATCATCTGGTCGTAGAGGACGTCGGGTGTCATCCGCATCCCGGTGAGGTCGGTGCGGCCCTGGCGAACGATCTCGTGGCCCGCCTCGAACGGGATCAGGTGGGTGAAGCCCTCGAGCGCGACCGCGTCGCCGTCGCGCACGTTGGCGGCGATCGCCTCCGGGAGTGGCATCACGGTTCCGGCCGTCGGGCTCACGCGGCCGCCGTTCGCTCTGCACACACTTGTACGCTGTCAGCACGCCTCGGATACAGTGAGCAGCCGTGAGCGGCCCCGCGGTCGACCAGAAGCAGTACCTCCAGTCGCTCGAGCGAGGCATAGCGGTGATCCAGGTGTTCTCGCGCGAGCATCCGTCGCTCACGCTGAGCGAGGTCGCGCGCCTCACCGGCCTGACGCGCGCCACGGCCAGGCGGATCCTGTTGACCCTCGAGAAGCTCGGGCACGTTCGTTCGGACGGTCGGCGCTTCTCCCTGACCCCACGAGTGCTGACGCTCGGCTGGGCCTACCTGTCCTCGCTCAACCTGTGGGAGATCGCCCAACCGATGATGGAGGACCTCGTGCAGGAAACCGGCGAGTCGTGCTCCGCGGCGACGCTCGATCTGCCGGACATCGTCTACGTGGCGCGCGTGCCGACGCGCCGGATCATGACGATCGCGCTCGGTGTCGGGACGCGGCTTCCGGCCCACGCGACCTCGATGGGCCGCGTCCTCCTGGCCGACCTGCCGGAGGACGAGCTCGATTCGTACCTCGCCGGTACACAGCTCGAGGCGTGCACGCCCTTCACGATCACCGACCCCGAGAAGCTCCGGGCGGTGCTGTCCACGACCCGGGAGCAGGGCTGGACGCTGGTCGATCAGGAGCTCGAGGTCGGCCTCCGCTCGGTCGCGGCGCCGATCCGCGGCAGCGACGGCCGGACGCTCGCGGCGCTGAACGCCTCCGGCGCGGCAGCACGTGTTTCCGTCGAGGCGATGCGCGAGCGCTTCGTGCCCGCCGTCGTCCGGACGGCCGGACTGATCTCGGCGAGCCTCGCGCAGGTGGCGCCGAACAGCCGCGTCTCGGCGTAGTCGCCGCGGACGCGCCCGGCCGACGGGCGGGCCCTCCCCGTGCGACGCCACCGATGTCCTCGACCTCTTCACGGGCCTCCTGTGTTCGCCCAGCGAACAGAAGTACGAATGGCGAACGGTATCGCCCGCCGGGATGCGGTGTCAAGGAGCACGAGTCGTTCGCCCGGTGGAGCGGAGCGGTGTCCTTGACAGGACGGCGCGGGCGTCGGTAGCGTTCGCCGGCCGTACCGACGTGCGTTCGGCGAACACGACCGAGCAGGAGGCCGGCAGCGGCGATCCCGCCGCTGACGAAGCGTCGAGGCGGTCGTTCGCGAGGGCCGCTCCCCCACGAATGCCGCAACGTCTGCCTTCCGGAGGGCGCGACATGACAGAGCCGGTGTTCACGAAGGTGCTGCAGATCGCCGTGGTCGTGCGCGACCTCGAGGCGAGCATGCGCCGGTACTGGAACGACTACGGCATCGGCCCGTGGGAGATCTACGAGTTCAACCCCGGCACGGTGAGCGAGATGACGAGGGACGGGGAGCCGACCGCCTACTCGGCGCGGCTGGCGCTGAGCACGATCGGCGAGACCTCCATCGAGCTGATCCAGCCGCTCGACGACGACAGCCTGTACGCCGACTTCCTGCGCGACCACGGCGAGGGGCTGCATCATGTCGGGATGGGCGTGCCGGACTACGCCTCTGCCCTGTCGCTTCTGCAGGGCAAGGGCAACCGGACGATCACCGGCGGCGTCTACAACGGGGTCCGGTACGCGTACCTGTCGACCGACCGCGACCTCGGGTTCGTGAGCGAGGTCTTCGACTGGCCGGCCGGGCTCGTGCAGCAGCCCGACGCCGTCTACCCGGCTGACGCTGCCCTCCCGCTCGACCGCTGATCCGTGCGCGCCGCCGTCACCCGAGGGCCCGGCACGATGGAGGTCGTCGAGGTTCCCGTGCCGCCCGCGCCCGGGCACGGCGAGGTGATCGTCCGCCCCGAGGTGGTCGGGATCTGCGGCTCCGACTTCCATCTCTTCCTCGGCGAGCTCGGGCCGTTGTTCCCGCGTATCCAGGGGCACGAGGTCAGCGCCGTCGTCGACGAGGTCGGGCCTGGATGCGACGACCTGACGGTCGGGGATCGCGTCGCCGTGTGGCCGGTCGCCTCCTGCGGTCGCTGCTATCCCTGCCGGATCGGGCGCGGGAACGCCTGCACGCAGATCGAGATCCTCGGCGTCCACCGGGATGGCGCCCTGCAGGAACGGCTCCGACTTCCCGCCTCACACGTGTTCCCCGTCGGCGATCAGGATCCGGCCGTCGCGGCGCTCGTCGAGCCCGTCTCGATCGGCGTCCGCGCCGCCTCACGGGCGAGGGTCGGCGCGGGGGAGAGGGTCGCCGTCGTCGGAGCGGGCCCGATCGGGCAGGCCGTGTGCCTCGCCGCGCTCGACCGGGGCGCGTCCGTGCTGCTCGCCGACCGGATCCCGAATCGTCTCGAGCACGGCGGGACGCTCGGGGCCGAGGTGGTGCAGGTGGACGAGGGGTCAGACCTCGTCGGGGTGATCCGCGAGTGGTCGGGGGGTGAGGGCCCGCCTGTCGTCGTCGACGCCACCGGCTCGCCCGAGGCGATCCGTACCGCCGTCGACGCGGTGGCCCCGGCGGGGCGCGTGGTGGTCGTCGGGATCTCCGACCTCGACGTGCCGATCGCGGTCGGGTCGTTCGTCTTCAAGGAGCTCGACGTGCTCGGCGTGAGCTGCTGCAGCGCTGCCGAGTTCGCCGAGGCCGTCGACCTCGTCGGACGGCGGCGGGATCTCCTCGCGAGCCTGGTCACGCACGAGTTCCCGCTCGAGCGCGCGCCCGCGGCGCTGACGTACGCGATGGAGCACCCGGTCGAGGTCATGAAGGCCGTCATCCGTCTGGAGGTGTGATGCTGGACACGGCGAGCGAGAGCGTCCAGAGCAGGCTGTTCGACGTGCGCGACGCGCGGGTGATCGTCACCGGCGCCGCGAGCGGGATCGGGTTCGCGATGGCCGAGGTGCTGGCCGACTGCGGGGCGCAGGTCACGCTCGCCGACGTGGACGCCGACGGTGTCGCCGAGGCGGCGGCCCGGCTCGTCGACCGTGGCGCCCATGCCCGCGCGCGGGTCGTGGACGTCACGGACGAGGAGGCAGTGACGTTCCTCGTGAACGAGACTGCCGCCGACCTCGGTGGGGTCGACGTGGTGTTCGCGAACGCCGGGATCTCGACCGGGCCGGGGGTCGACGTCCCCGGCGGGCAGATGGGAACGGTGGACACCGCGCTCTGGAACAGCGTGCTCGCCGTCAACCTGCACGGGGTCTTCTTCACGATGCAGGCCGCGGCCTCCGTGATGCGAGCGCAGCGGTCCGGGCGGATCGTCGTCACCTCGTCGATCGCGGGCATGCGGGCCGAGCCGGCGGTCGAGTACGCGTACGTGGCCTCCAAGGCGGCCGTGATCAACATGGTCAGGCAGGCCGCGCTCGACCTTGCACCGTCGGGCGTGCTCGTCAACGCGATCGCGCCGGGGCCGTTCGTGACGCGGATCGGCGACGGGACGCTTCCCGACGATCCGGAGCTCCGCGAGCTGTGGGGCCGGCAGGTGCCGCTGGGCCGGATCGCGTCGACGGAGGAGATGAAGGGGCTGATCCTGCTGCTCGCCTCGCCCGCATCGAGCTACATGACCGGCGCCGTGTTCCCGATCGACGGGGGAGCGCTCGCCATGGCCCACGCTGGCTAAGAACTCGTTTCAGAACGAAGCCTTGCGCCGCCGTGATGCGCCGTGCGTGCCCCCGGGCGACGAAACGTCATTCTGCAACGAGGTTCTAACCCCGACGCGCGCGGCTCGTCCCACTCCACGTTCTTGACAATCGTCCGCCGACGGCAGTACGGTTCGCTACCCGCACTGGTGTTCGCAGAGCGGACACAACGGCCGAGTTGACGGAGAAGGAGGCGATAGGGTGATGGGGGAGCAATCCGGCTCCAAGCGGTTGCGAACGATGCTCTTGCTCGTCGGGCTCGTGCTGAGCCTCGGGCTCGTCGCGGCTGCCTGTGGCGGCGGCGACGAGGAAGCGCCGCCGGCGACGACCGAGGAGGCCCCGGCAACGACCGAGGAGGCTCCGCCGGAGACCGACGCGGCTCCGCCGGAGACCGACGCGGCTCCGCCGGCAAGCGGCAACATCCAGGCGGCCGGCGCGTGCGGTCTCGGAACCGGCGAGGCGGCGACGGGCGACCCGATCAAGATCGGCGGTATCGCCACGAACGTCCCGGGCATCGACTTCACGTGGATCACCGGGATGACGAAGGCCTACTTCGACTGCGTGAACGACAACGGCGGCATCAACGGCCGTCCGATCGAGTACATCGCCGAAGAGGAGCAGATCGACCCGCAGCAGATCGCCTCGCTCGCGACGAAGCTGATCGAGCAGGATCAGGTCGCTCGGCCTCGTCGGCAACACGAGCATCATCGACTGCTCCGTCAACGGCGCCTACTACGCCGAGCAGGGCTTCTACCCGATCATCGCCGGCGTCGACCAGGACTGCTTCACGCAGCCGAACTTCTCGGCCGTGAACATGGGCCCGTACTACTCGAGCCTCGGCGGCGCGCAGGCGGCCGTCCGGGCAGGGGCGACCGGCAAGATCGTCGTCGTCTCCCCGAACCAGCCCGGCTTCGACGTCATCAACAGCGGCGTCACCGAGTTCGCCGAGCTGAACGGCATGGAGGGCATCAGCGTCCTCGAGGACGTGCCCATCGCCGACCCGGCGGGACTCGCCCAGAAGCTCGTGCAGCAGGCCGGTGACGGCGGCGGCGTCGTCCTCGACTTCACCGGGCCGACGGTCGTGCCGCTCCTGCAGGCGATCGAGCAGCAGGGCCTCGTCGACACGGTGATCTGGGCCAGCTCGACGCCGCCCAACGACCCGTCCGTCGCCGCCGAGCTCAGCGAGGCATGGAACGGCAAGTTCCTGATCAACGCGGAGTTCAACGTGCTCGACTCGGGGTTGCCCGACCAGAACCACATGAACGAGGTCGGGGCGCAGTACGCACCCGACATCCCGAGCTCGTCAGCTTCGCCCAGATGGGCTACCTCGCCGGGCGGATCGCGACCGAGGGCCTGCTCTCGATCGAGGGCGACATCACGGCGGAGAGCGTCAACGCGGCCTTCAACGCGATCACGAACTTCTCGAGCGACATCTTCTGCAAGCCGTGGTACTACGACAGCACGGTCGGCTCGAACGTGTCGAACAACACCGACCTCACCGTCGCGCCGCAGGACGGCAACATGGTGCAGGTCGAGGAGTGCTTCGAGATCGCCGAGCTGGCCGGGAACCCGCTCGCGGACATCCGCGCGGCGGAGCAGGAGCTCGGCCTGAACACGGGAGGGTAGCGCTGCTCAGACCGTAACCGACCAACGACGACAGACGTGGTGATCAGGGTGCCTGGAGCGTCCGATGCCTGACCTCAAGCCGTTCCTCGTGCTCGGCTTGGCGCTCGGCGGGGTGTTCGCCATGTCCGGTGTGGGCCTCGTTGTCCTCTACCGCGCAACCGGCGTGCTCAACCTCGCCTACGGGGCAATCGGAGCGGTGGGCGCCCTGATCTCCTGGTCGTTGCTCGACCGGACGGGCACGCCCGAGTGGGTGGCCTATCTCGCGTGCGTCGCGTTCGGCGGCCTGGCGACGCTCGCCTACGGGGTCGTCTTCGGGCCGCCGTTCGCGGCCCGCGACCCGCTCATCAAGGCGACGGCGACGCTCGGGCTTCCTGCTGATCCTGCTCGGGCTGATGCAGTGGGTCTGGGGCCGCGACGCGCACTCGATCACGCTGCCCACGTCGCGATGGAACTACCAGCTCGGGGACGTGCGGGTGAGCTGGACGCAGATCATCGGGCTCGCGTTCCCGATCGTCGTCACCGCCGGCACGGTCGTCTTCCTCCGCGTGACCAAGATCGGCACGGCCATGCGGGCGCTCGCGAACGATCGCGAGATCACGGCGACCCTCGGTGTCCCGGTACGCCGTGTCGAGGCCGCCGCATGGTTCGGCTCGGGTCTCGTCTGCGGGGCGGCGGGGCTGCTGCTCGCGAACCTCGTCGGCCTCGACATCGCCGGGCTGACCTTCCTCGTCATCCCGGCACTCGCCGCCGCCCTGATCGGCCAGCTCCGCTCGCTGTGGGTGACGCTCGCCGCCGGGATCGTGATCGGGATCGTGCAGTCGTGCCTGACGGCGTTCGCGTCGCTGTCGGAGTACCGGACGCTGACGCCGTTCGTGCTCGCGATCCTTGCTCTCCTGTGGTTCGCGGCACGCCGCAACGAGTCGGTGGGCCGGGTTTAGTGCTCCGTCCCGGAAATCCCTTGGATCCCGGGCGGCTGCAAAGCGGCGCCGGGCCGCGTCCTCGGTCGCCCCGATATGTCCGCATATCGGGACTCCCTGCGTCCTTGCCCGGCTTGCTTTTCGCGCGCCGGAATCGTCAAGCCACTTCCGGGACGGAGCACTAGTGCACCGGACGGAGCACTAGCCGGTGACCTCGGTCCCGACACCGAGCGCCGGCGAGACCCTCCCGGCGGGCGGGGGGCTCGCGCGCTTCCAGCTCGCGAGCCCGGTTCGAATCGTCGTCATCGCAGCGCTGCTCGCCTTCGTCCTGCTCGGCCTGCCCGAGCTCCTGGACAGCTTCTGGCTCCAGATCGCGACCTCGGTCGTCATCTACAGCGTCGTCACGCTCGGGCTCGGGCTCCTGATCGGCCGCGTCGGGATGGTCTCCCTCTGCCAGTTCGCCCTGCTCGCGATCGGCGCCTGGGTCGCGCTGCGGCTCGACTACGCGACGTCGGCGATTCCGTTCCCGGTGCTGCTCCTGCTCTCGGGCCTCGTCACCGGCCTGCTCGGGACGCTCATCGGGTTGCCCGCACTCCGGCTCCGCGGTCTGTACCTGGCGCTGATCACGCTGATGGCCGCGGGAGGGATCACGGTCATCCTCAGGATCGCGCAGTTCCCGAACGGCGGCGGCGGCTTCTTCGGCAACACGGCAGCGGGCGGCTCGTCGTCGCTCCTACCCCGCCCCGAGATGGCCACCGGCGAGACGGCCTACTACCGCTACTGCGTGATCGTCGCGGGCATCATGTTCCTGGTTGCGCTCTGGCACGTGAGGAGCAAGGCGGGGCGGGCCTGGGCCGCGATCCGCCAGAGCCAGGCGACCGCGCTCTCGGCGGGCGTGAACACCACCCTGTACAAGCTGTGGGCGTTTGCGCTCGCGTCGTTCTTCGCGGGCGTCGCGGGCGGGCTTCTCGCCGCGGCCACCGGTGGAGTGAACATCAACCAGTTCCCCGTCCAGAACTCGATCACGCTGCTCGCCGTGGTGCTGATGGGCGGCATCTACAGCATCTGGGGCGCGCTCGTCGCGGCGCTGCTGCTGCGTCTCCTACCGGCCCTCCTCGACGATTGGGGGGTCTCCACCGAGCTTCTGACGATCCTGTTCGGGGTCGGTGTGCTGCAGGTGATCCTGACCGCGCCCGGCGGGCTCGTCGATCAGGTGCCGAAGGATCTCGCGAAGCTGAAGCGGGCGCTCGGGCGCCTGTTCCTGCGACTCGGCGGCTCCCGGGGGACGGCGGGATGATCGAGGTCGAAGGGTTGACGGTGCGCTTCGGCGGGGTGACGCCGCTCGACGAGATGACCGTGACCTTCCCCGGAGGGACCTGTGGGCTGATCGGCCCGAACGGCGCCGGGAAGACGACGTTCTTCAACGTCCTCAGCGGCTTCGTCTCGCCCGCCGACGGGACGGTCCGCGCCTTCGGGGAGGAAATTCTCGCGATGCCGCACTACCGCCGCGCGCGCTGGGGCCTGCGCCGCACGTTCCAGCAGGAGCAGGCGATCGAAGACCTCTCGGTCTTCGACAACGTCGCGATGGTGCACGAGCACTCGCACGCCCCGCGGTCGGACAGGCGCCGGGACGTTCTCGACGCGGTCGCCTTCGTCGGCCTCGAGGTAGCGCCCGACGAGCAGGTCTGGGTGCTCGGAGCCCGCGAGCGCCGGCTCGTCGAGGTTGCCCGGGCGGTCGTCGGCAAGCCGAAGGTCGTGCTCCTCGACGAGCCCGCAGCGGGGCTCCCCGAGGAGGAGACCGATCATCTGGGCCGCGTGATCGCGAGGATCCCGGAGCGGTACGGCGCCCTCGTCATCCTCGTCGACCACGACATGAGCCTCGTCTCCGCATGCTGCGAGACGACGGCGGTGCTCGACTTCGGCAAGCTGATCGCGTCGGGCCCGACAGAGACGGTTCTGCGGGACGAGCACGTGATCCGCGCCTACCTCGGCACGGAGGAGGTGCTGTGAGCCAGGCGGCGGAGACTGGGACCGGGCTTCGGGTGGACGGGCTGACGGTTGCCCGCGGCAGCCGGACCGTCGTGCGAGAGGTGTCCATCGATGTGCCTCTGGGCGAGGTGACGACGCTTCTCGGCGCCAACGGAGCGGGGAAGTCGACACTCGTGCTCGCCGTCGGCGGCGTGCTGCGCCCGGCAGCGGGGAGCGTCCACCTCGGCGAGCAGGAGCTGACGCGGCGGCGGCCCGAGAAGATCCGCATGGCGGGTGTCGCGGTCGTCCCGGAGGGCCGGCGGCTGCTGCCCGACCTGACGGTGGAGGACAACCTGCGCGTGGCCACCTACGCCCTCTCGCGGGACGATGCGCGGGCGGGCATCGCATACGCGCTCGAGCTCTTTCCGGAGCTCACGAAGCGCTCGGAGACGTTGGCCCGCTCCCTGTCCGGCGGCGAACAGCAGATGGTCGTGCTCGCCCAGGCGCTCGTCTCGCGGCCCGCCGTCCTGCTCGTGGACGAGCTCTCGCTGGGGCTTGCTCCAGTCGTCGTGAAGCGCCTCGTCCCGACCGTCGAGTCGGTCGCGGCGTCGGGCGTCGGCGTCCTGCTGATCGAGCAGTTCGCCCACGTGGCGCTCAACCTTGCGAACCGGGCCTACATCCTCGAGCAGGGCAAGATCCGCTACGCGGGCACCGCCAGGGAGCTCCGCGAGCATCCCGAGCTGCTCCAGTCCGCCTACCTGCTGCGCGAGCCGCGTGGCAACGGCCAGGGCCCCTCCGTGTCCGAAGGCGGCACTGGCCAGGAAGACCCTCGCGGCTGAGCGGCCTCGCGGCTGAGGGCCGGCTGGGCCCTGGCCGATCCGCGGATCCCGAGGTCGGGCACGGCCGCGCACACAGACCATTTGTGACCGCCGGGCTTCGCCCGGCTCCTGCGCGGGTCGCGGCCGGCCGAGCCGGCCGCTCAGCCGCGGAGGCGGAGGCCGCGGGCCTCGAGGCGCGGGAGCACCTCGGCGCGGAAGTACGGCAGCTCCGAGACGTAGTCGACGAAGGAGAACGCGAGCCCGGCGAAGCCCGCGTCGGCGATCCGCTCGAGCTCGTCGGCGACATGGTCGGGCGTCCCGACGATCGGGTACATGCCGTGCCCGCCGGTGAACCGCTGCCTGAACTGCTGGTAGTGCTCCGGCGGGAAGTACTGCGCGTGCACGCCGGCGAGCGCCATCAGGTGATCGGCGGCCTCCCAGTCCCCGTGCTCCTCGGCGTAGTGGCGGTGGAACTCCTCCGCCTCGGCGGCCGTCGGCCGGCAGACGACGTAAGCGGTCGCGACGACGTCGATCTCGCGGCCGTGCTCTCGCTGCGCCGCGGCCTTGACCTCCTCGATGTCGCGGCGCCCACTCTCGACGTCGATCAGCGACGTGAGCAGGAGCCGGCAATTGCGAGTGGCGAACGCCCGGCCCGCCGGCGAGTAGCCGGCGTTCATGAGGAGCGGCCCTGATGCGCCGTACGGCTTGGGCCGGCCGACGAGGCCGGGGAGGTCGAAGAAGCGGCCGTGGAAGTCGACCGGGTGGTCCTCACGCCAGAGCGTGCGCACGATGTCGAGCCACTCCTGCCCGTACTCGTACCTGGTGTCGTGCTCGAGCTGCTCCTTGCCGAACATCTCGAACTCGTCCTGATTCCAGCCGCAAACGAGGTTGAGCCCGAGGCGACCGACCGACATCTGATCGACGGTGGCGAGCTGCTTGGCCGCGACGATCGGATGGATCATGGGAGCGTGCACAGTGGCGAACACGGTCAGCGTCCGGGTGCTCGCAAGCAGACCCGAGGCCCAGGTCACCGTCTCGAACGAGATGCCCTGGAAGTCCGACGCGCCGCCGTAGCCTCGCCAGCGCCCGATCGGAAGGACGAACTCGAGCCCTGCATCCTCGGCCATCGTCGCGACCCGGACGTTGTTCTCCCACGTCGGAATCCAGTTCTCGGGCGCGGTCGTGATCGCCATCCCGCCCAGGCAGTTGAAGCCGAAGAGCCCGAGCTTCAGCCGGTTACCGCCGATCATTGCCGTCTGCTCCCGTGCGGTACTTCGCGTCCGGCTTTGCTGACGCGCGTCTGTGCGGCCCTGTCGGGCCGCGGCTCTTCGCGTCCGGCGTGGCTACCGGCATCGTTGACGCGCGATTGTGCGGCCCTGTCGGGCCGCGGCTCTTCGCGTCCGGCTTCGCCGTCCGCTGCGCGGCGCGTTCCGCGCCTTGCGGGGCCGCGGTACTTCGCGTCCGGCTTCGCCTGCGGTGTGTTGGGGCGCGTTTGTGCGGCCCTGTCGGGCCGCGGTACTTCGCGTCCGGCTTCGCCGTCCGCTGCGCGGCGCGTTCCGCGCCTTGCGGGGCTGCGGTACTTCGCGTCCGGCTTCGCCTGCGGTGTGTTGGGGCGCGTTTGTGCGGCCCTGTCGGGCCGCGGTACTTCGCGTCCGGCTTCGCCGTCCGCTGCGCGGCGCGTTCCGCGCCTTGCTTTGCGGCTCATCTCGCCGTGGTCCCGGAGTCGACGGGGATCGCGGCACCCGTGATGAAGCTCGACTCGTCGCTCGCGAGGAACATGGCAGCAGCGACGACCTCCTCGGGGCGGCCGAGCCTCCCCGCGACGTGCGACTCCTCCCAGCCCCGCAGCAGCGCGCTCCCGACGTCGTCGGGAAGTCCCGCCACCGCACGCGCCGGCATCGCCGTGTCGATGACTCCCGGGCAGAGAGCGTTGACACGGATCTGCGGCCCGAGCTCGAGCGCCGCTGCCTTCGTGAGGAGCACGAGCCCGCCCTTCGACGCGCAGTAGACGCTCATCTGCTCGGCCCCGACGAGGCCGAGCCCGGACGCGACGTTGACGATCGACGCCGGCCTGCCCTGCATCAGGGGCACCAGGGCCCGCATCGTGACGAATGCGCCGCGGAGGTTGACGCCAAGCACGTGCTCCCACTCCTCGTCGGTGGTGTCGATGAGCGGCTTTCCGAGAATCGTCCCGGCGTTGTTGAGGAGCACGTCGAGGCGGGCCCAGCGCTGCTCGACCGCGCGTGCGAGCGCACTCACATCGCTCGACGACGTGATGTCGCAGCGGCGAAATCCGAAGTCGAGTCCCGCGCCGCGCAGCTCCCCTTCGAGCCGCTCGCCCGCCGCGGTATCGACGTCGACGCCGAGCACCGCCGCGCCCTCCTCGCAGAAGCGCCGGCAGGCGACCGAGCCGATGCCGCCCGCCGCCCCAGTGACGACCGCCGTCTTCGCTTCGAGGCGTCCGGCCATCGAGCGTTGTCCCTACTGCTCTTCGCGTGCGGCTTCGTCGGGGCGCGATTGTGCGGCCCTGGCGGGCCGCGGTGCTTCGCGTTCGGCTTCGCGTGCGGCTTCGTCGGGGCGCGATTGTGCGGCCCTGGCGGGCCGCGGTGCTTCGCGTCCGGCTTCGCCGTCCGCTGCGCGGAGCGCTATGCGCTCCTTGCGGGGCCGCGGTACTTCGCGTCCGGCTTCGCCGTCCGCTGCGCGGCGCGTTCCGCGCCTTGCGATCCAGGGGACGAGCCCGCCGGCCCCCAGCAGCTCGCGCATGAACGGCGGCAGCGGAGGAGCCGGAAACGTCACGCCGTCGACCTCGATCGTGCCGCCCTCGGTGTCGACCCGAATGGACGATCCGGTGCGGGCCGCGGCCGCCGCCTCGGGGCAGGCGATCGCCGGGAGCCCGAGATTGATGCAGTTGCGGTGGAAGATGCGCGCGAAGCTCTTGGCGACGACGCAGCGGATCCCGGCGGCCTTCATCGCCTCCGGGACGTTCTCGCGCGACGACCCGGTCCCGAAGTTCGCCCAGGCGAACAGGATCGTGTCGTCGGTCAGCTGGTCGCGGAGGGACGGATCGAGGCCCTCGAAGAGGTACTTGACCGTCTCGGCAGGGTCGAAGACGTTCAGGAACTGGCCCGGGTAGAGGACGTCGGTGTCGACGTCGTCCATCGCGATCAGCAGCGCACGCCCCTCGACGATCATGCCGGCGCCTCGAGGAGCTCGGCGGGGTCGACGAGCTCGCCGGCGACGGCCGCGGAGGCCGCCACCCAGGCGTTGGCCAGGTAGACACCAGCCTCGGGCGAGCCCATCCTGCCCTTGAAGTTCCGGTTGGTCGTCGTCACGGCATTCTCGCCCGCCGCGAGGATGCCGTTGTGGCCGCCGAAGCAGGCCCCGCAGGTCGGCGTCGAGACGACGCACCCGGCCTCGACGAAGAGGTCGAGCAGGCCCTCGGCGAGCGCCTGGCGGTAGATGCGCTGGGAGGCCGGCACCACGATCGCCCGGCACCGCGGATGGACGGCGCGGCCGCGGAAGACCGCGGCGGCCTGGCGGAGGTCGGTCATCGTGCCGTTCGCACAGTTGCCGATGTAGACCTGATCGACCTTCCGGCCCGCAACGTCGGCGATGGGAACGACATTGCCCGGGGAGTGAGGGGCCGCGACGAGCGGCGGCAGGGCCGCGACGTCGATCCGGACGCGCCGTGCGACCTCCGCGTCCGGGTCGGAGCGCTCGGGCGTCCACGAGGCCGTCGATCGGCCCTCGAGGTAGGCGACCGTCACGTCGTCGGCCGGGAAGATGCCGGTGTCGGCGCCCGCTTCGACGGCCATGTTCGAGACGGCGAGCCGCTCGTCGACCGACAGGACCGCGGCACCGTCGCCGACGAACTCGAGCGCCATGTTCGTGCCGCCCGCGACGCCGATCTCGGCGATGAGGGCGAGGATCAGATCCTTGCCCGCGACGAAGCCTCGCTTCGCGCCGGCGAACTCGACGACGATGGTGCCCGGCACGATCTGCCAGAAGCTGCCGATCGCGAGACAGCCGGCGATGTCGGTCGCGCCCATCCCGGTGCCGAAGGCGCCGAGAGCGCCGTACGTGCAGCTGTGCGAGTCGCCCCCGACGACCACCGAGCCCGGGACGATCCAGCCCTCCTCGACGAGCACGGTGTGCTCGATTCCGCCGCGGCCCTGGTCGTAGAAGGCCACTCCCTGCGCGCTCGACCATTCCCGGAGCGCCTTCTGGAGCTCCGCCGAGCGGGTGTCCTTCGCGGGCATGAAGTGGTCGGCGACCACGACCACCTTCTCCGGGTCGAACACACGGTCGGTCATCCGCCGCAGCTCACGCGCTGCATGGGTGCCGGAGAGGTCGTTGCACATCACGAGGTCGCAGCGGACGATCACGAAGTCACCGGGCGCGAGGTCGTCCGCGTCGGTGTGCGCGAGGAGGATCTTCTCGGAGAGCGTGCGCCCCATCCGCTCAGCCCTTCGTGGCGGCCGCCCCGCTCAGCGCGCCGACCACGACGTCGCCGAACTCCGTGGTCGTGGCGTGACCGCCGAGATCGGGCGTCGGCGCCTCGCGAAGCGCCGCGTCGACCGCCTCGTCCAGCAGCCGTGCGTCGGAACGACGGCCGAGGCCGTGCTCCAGCATCAGCACTGCCGAGCGGATCATCGCGGCGGGGTTCGCGATCCCGCGCCCGGCGATGTCCGGGGCGGAGCCGTGGATCGGCTCGAAGATCCCCGGCCCGGACTCGGACAGGCTCGCCGACGGAGCGAGGCCAACCCCGCCCGTGGCGACCGCCGCAACGTCCGAGAGGATGTCGCCGAACGTGTTCTCTGTGAGCAGGACGTCGAACCGGCCCGGATCGCGCACCAGCTGCATCGCGGCGTTGTCGACGAGCATGTAGTCGACGTCGACGCCCGGATGGTCCGCCGCGACACGGTCGACCACCTCGCGCCAGAGCCTGGACGTCTCGAGCACCCCGTACTTGTCGGCGACCGTCAGCGCGCCTCTCCGCCGCTCGGCGAGCCGGAATGCGCGCCTGGCGATCCGCTCCACCTGCAGCGGGCTGTACTCGCAGGTGTCGAACGCCGTTCCGTCCGGGCGCCTGCCCTTCAGCCCGTAGTAGAGGCCGCCCGAGAGCTCGCGGACGATCATCAGGTCGACACCGTCTGCACGCACGGGCCTGAGGTTCGCGTACACGCCGAGCCCGCTGCGAATCCGCAGCAGGCCCTGCTCCGGACGGACCTCGGCCCGTTCGAACTCGGGCGACCCGACCGCGGCGAGCAGCACAGCGTCGGCGGCGAGGCAGGCCTCGAGGGTCGACGCGGGCAGCGGATCGCCGAACTCCCGGATCCCATCTCCACCGAACGGCCGCTCCTCGAGGTCGAGGGCGAGCGGCAGCGCCCGGAGCGCGCGGATCGCCTCGGCCATCACCTCGGGGCCGATCCCGTCGCCGGGAAGGCAGACGACCCTCATGCCGGCCCCGCGAGGGCTGCCGCCGTCGCGGGCGGGACCTCGACGGTGGGCGCCGCGCCGTGGGGGTTGTCGATGATGCAGCGCCACGTGCCGTCAGCCTGGCGGCGGGCGACGTCGGTCGCCGTCCCGCTCATCCCGGCGGCCGGGATCTCCCAGTCGACGACGAGGAGTGCCGTATCGTCGCGCTCGAGCACGTGGCGGACGACGACCTCGATCGGGGCGCCGAGCGCCGCGAGCCGGCCGATGGCCGTCTCGACATCGCCACCGGACAGGACGAGGCCCGGCACCGGCGCGTAGGTGGCGTCCGGCGCGTAGTAGTCCGCCATGAGGCCCGCGACGTCCCCGGCGTTCAGGTGGTGCCGGAAGACGAGCGGAAGCTCCTCGGGACGGAGAGCCTTCACGGCCGGATCCTAGCGCGGCTGAGGACGAGTGACCGCCGGGCTCCTACGCGGTCGCGGCCGGCCGAGCCGTCCGCTCGGCCGCGGACGCGGCTCCGCCCGGCTCCCTACGCGGGTCGCGGCCGGACGCGGGGCTCCGCCCGGCTCCTACGCGGGTCGCGGCCGGCCGAGCCGTCCGCTCAGCCGCGAAGGACCTCCCGTGCGATCACGACACGCTGGATCTGCGACGTGCCCTCGTAGATCTGGAACACCTTCGCGTCGCGCATCAGCTTCTCGACCGGGTACTCGCGGCTGTAGCCGTAGCCTCCGAAGACCTGCACCGCATCGGTCGTGACCTCCATGCAGGTATCCGCCGCGAAACGCTTCGCCATTGCGGAGTGGACCGTCGCGGACCGGCCGTGCTCGCCGTCCACCAGCCACGCGGCGCGCCAGCACAGCAGCCGGGCGGCCTCGATCTTCGTCGCCATGTCGGCGATCAGGAAGCTCACGCCCTGGTTCTTGGCGATCGGCTGCCCGAACTGGATCCGCTCGAGGGAGTAGCGCCGGGCATGCTCGCAGGCAGCCCGCGCGACCCCGACGGCGGCGATCGCGACCCGAGGACGGGTGGCGTCGAGGGTCCGCATCGCGATCGGGAAGCCCTCACCCTCGGCGCCGAGGCGGTTGGCGACGGGGATCCGCACCTCGTCGAAGATCACCGGAGCGGCGCCCGCCGCCCGCTGGCCCATCTTGGGGATCGGGCCTCCGACCGAGACGCCGTCGGCGTCCGCGGCGACGAGGAAGGCGGTCAGGCCCCGCCGGCCCGCCGACCGGCCGGTCGAGGCGAACACCACGAACCAGGCGGCGTGCGGGGCGTTCGTCACGAACGTCTTCGCGCCGCTGAGCACGTACTCGCTGCGGTGCCGCGTCGCGGTCGTCTCGACGGCCGAGACGTCGGAGCCGACGTTCGGCTCGCTGAGGCAGAACGAGCAGAGCAACGGCTCCTCGACGAGCGGGCCGAGCCACGCGCGCTGCTGCTCGTCGGAGCCTGCCCCGAGCACGGCTGCCGACGCCAGCATGTTCCCGGCGACCGCGGTTGCGATCCCCGCGCAGCCCCAGTACAGCTCCTCGTCGACGATCAGGCCCTCGACCGTGCCGAGCCCCGGCCCCCCGAGCCCGGCCGGTACCTGGAGGTTCATCAGCCCGACCTCGTGGGCCTTCATGACCAGGTCGGCCGGGTGTTCCTCGCTCGCGTCGTGCTCGGCCGCCCGAGGACGGATCTCCCTTTGCGCGAACTCGTGCGCGAGCTCTTGCAGGGCCCGCTGCTCCCCGGTGAACGCGAACGAGAGGCCGCCGACCTCGCTCACCGTGCGCCCTCACGCGCGAGGCGTTCGTCGAGCGCCCGTCGGAGCGCGCCCCGGTCGAGCTCGCGGCGGAGGATCTTCCCGCTCGGCCCCTTGGGCAGGCTGTCGGCGAGCGCGACGAGGCGCGGGTACTTGTATGCGGCCACCCGTTCGCGGACGTGCTCGCGCACGCCCTCCGGATCGCAAGCTCGCCCGGGCCTGGCGACGACGACGGCCACGACCTCCTCGCCGAGAACCGGGTCCGGTACACCCAGCACGATCGCCTCGAGCACGTCCGGGTGAGCGTAGAGGACGTCCTCGATCTCCCTCGGATACACGCTGTAGCCGGCCCGGCGAATCACGTCCTTCTTGCGATCCACGAGGAACAGGTAGCCGTCCCCGTCCTCGTAGCCCATGTCACCCGTGCGGAGCCAGCCGTCGTGGAGGGCGGCGGCGGTCGCCGCCCGGTTCTGCCAGTACCCCGTCGTCACGCCGACTCCGCGCACGAGCACTTCGCCGACCTCGCCCGGAGTCACCTCTGCGTCGCCCGCGTCGACCACCCGAACCTCCATCCCGTCGACGGGCGGGCCGACGGACGCCGGCTTGCACACCCCGCCGAAGCGGTGGGTCGCCACGGGGCCCGCGGTCTCGGTCAGCCCGTACCCCTCGACCACCTGGCAGCCGAAGCGCTCCTCGAACGCGCGGAGGGTCTCGGGGGCGAGCGAGGCACCGCCGGAGTGCGTGACCCGGAACCGCGGGAGGGACGGCGCCGACCCTGCCGCCTGGAGCAGCGCGATGCACATGGTCGGCACGCCCATGAAGACGGTCGTGCCGCTCTCGACCATGAGCTCGAGCGCCGCAGCGGCCTCGAACCGCGCCATCAACGCCACGCAGGCGCCGGCGGCGATCGCCGCGTTCATCACCCCGGTGAGCCCGAAGATGTGGGCGAACGGGGCGGCGCCGAGCACCACGTCGTCCGGGGTCAGAGCGAGCACCGAGCGGGCGATGCATTCCGCCTGGGCCCTCAGCCCGCCGTGCGTGAGCTCCGCCCCGCGTGCGTCGCCCGTCGATCCCGACGTGTAGAGGATGACCGCCGTCTCTCCTGGGTCGCGGTCGGTGATCGCTTCGACGGGATGAGCCTCGTCGGCGGCTCCGGGGTCGAGGCGGATTGCAGACTCGGGGACGACGTCCGCGCCGGTGACGACGACACGGGCCCCCGCGTGCTCGATCCGCTGGCGAACCTCGGGGGGCTTGAGCAGCGCGTTGAGGGGAACGACGACCGCCCCGAGGCGGAGGATGCCGTAGAAGGCGCCGACGTATGACGGGCCGTTTCCGAGCATGATTCCCACGCGCTCGCCGGGCCCCACGCCGTGCTCGCGCAGCAGGCCAGCAAACAGCGTGGCTCGACGCTCGAGCGCCGCGTAGCCGATGCGCTCGCCCTCGAGGAGCAGCGCCGGCCGGGCGGCGTGACGGGCCGCCGTGTCGGCGAGGAGGCTCGCGAGGTTGCCGGTCACCCCTGCCGCTCGTAGCCCTGCAGCCCCGGCTTGATGCGCTTCTCGTCGAGGAACTGGGCGAGACCCTGCTCCCGGCCGCGTTCGCGGTCGAGGAACTGGGACTGCTCGAGCTTCGCGTACAGGTAGTCCTCGGACGCGTCCCAGCTCATCGACTGGCAGTGCTTGAAGCCGAGCTTCGCGGCGCGGAGCACGATCGGGTTCTTCCCGAGGAGCTCGCGCGCCAGGGCCTCGACCTCGTCGCGGAGGGAGGCGCGCGGGACGCTCGAGTTCACGAGCCCCATCTCCGCGGCCTGCCGTCCGTCGAACGTACGCCCCGTCATCACGTAGAGCAGCCCCGTGCGCAGGCCGACCGTCTCGGCGAGCGCCCTGTTGACGACGCTACCAGGGGGAATGCCCCAGTTGATCTCGGACAGGCCGAACGTCGCTTCATCCGCCGCGATCGCGAGATCGCAGGCGACGAGCGGCGTGAACGCGCCGCCGAAGCACCACCCGTTGACCATCGCGATCGTCGCCTTCGGGTAGGTGCGGAGCATCCGCCACTGCCAGAGGTTCGCGTCGCGTCGCACCTTCCGCTGGACGTGCTCGGGCGCCTTGTCGACCTCGCGGAAGTACTCCTTCAGGTCCATCCCGGCCGAGAACGACTCGCCCGCGCCCGTGAGCACGAGAACGTCGCAGCCGTCCTCGGCGTCCAGGGCCTCGAGCACCTCGACCATCTCCGCGTTCATCCTCGGGTTCATCGCGTTGCGCTTCTCCGGCCGGTTCAGCTCGACCCAGGCGATGCCGTCGTCGAGGGTGACCCGCACGGTTTGCCACGAGCCGAGCGTCATGAAGGACTCCTTGTCATCAGGTTGTCTGACAGGTTCTAGTGGTAGCCTGCGCCCGGTGACGAGCACGAAGCACCACGAATCCCCGCGGCCGGAGCCCCGGATGAGCTACGTCATCGGCCGCCTCGACCGGGCTCTGCGACGTCAGCTCGACGAGCGCATCGGGGAGCACGGCCTCACGACGCTGCAGTACACGACGCTTTCCGTGCTGCGCGCACGCAGCGGCCTCTCCAACGCGAGGCTGGCCCGGCGCGCGCTCATGACCCCGCAGTCGATGAGCGAGGTGCTCGCCCGCCTCGAGGTCCGCGGCCTGATCCGGCGCGAGCCCGACCCGGATCACGGGCGGATCCTTCGCGTCGAGCTGACCGCAGCCGGCCACGAGGCGCTCGAGGCCTGCGACCGAGTGGTGGACGACATCGAGGCGACGATGCTCGGCCCGCTCGGCGAGGGGGATCGCGAGCAGTTCGCGGCGTGGATGACGAGCTGTGTGCGCATGCTTGGGGCCGGCCTCCCCGAGCCCTGACGTCCCGGGGTCGGTGCGGCGTTTCGTGATGGCTGCCGCGCTGGTTATATCAGGTAGCTTGACATAGTTCCAGAGACCTCGTACCATCGCCGCTGCGCGGGTGCCGGCGTCGACCACCGCGCGTGCCCGAGGATCTGCAGGCCGCGACCACGGAGGTGTCGAGATGACGAGCGTGCTGCCACCGTCGCTTGCCCCCGAGGCTCTCTCGGGGGCGCTCGACGACTTCCGGGCGGCCGTCGGCGGGGAGCACGTGCTGACCACGCCAGGGGCGCTTCACGAGTTCCGCGATCCCTACTGGTTCGCCGGGTGGGACGACTTCGAAGCTTCGGCAGTCGTCCTGCCGCAGTCGGTCGAGGAGATCCAGGCGATCATGCGGATCGCGAACGAGCGTCGCATCCCGCTCTGGGTCAGCTCGCAGGGTCGCAACAACGGGTACGGCGGCTCCTCGCCGAGAGTTCGAGGGTCGGTCGTGATGAGCCTCCGCCGCATGAACCGCGTGCTCGAGATCGACGCCGACTCCGCCTACGCGGTCGTCGAGCCCGGCGTGCGGTTCTTCGATCTCTACGACGCGGTCAGGGCGTCCGGCCACAAGCTCTGGATATCGGTGCCTGACCTCGGCTGGGGAAGCGTGATCGGCAACACCACCGAGTACGGCGTCGGCTATGGGCCCTACGGGGAGCACGCCGGCATCGCCTGCGGGATGGAGGTCGTGCTCCCGAACGGTGAGCTGCTGCGGACGGGCATGGGAGCGATGGACGGCAACCGGGCCTGGCACGTGTACCGGCGCAGCTACGGCCCGTCCTTCGACGGGCTGTTCTTCCAGTCGAACTTCGGCGTCGTCACGAAGATGGGGGTCTGGCTGATGCCGGAGCCCGAGTGCTACATGCCGTGCTGGCTGATGGTGGAGCGAGACGACGACCTCGGCCCACTGGTCGACACCCTGCGAGAGCTGATGCTCGACAACTCGATCACCGGCTACCCGATGGTCCTCAGCCCGGTCGCCGCAGCCTCGGTCTTCACCGACCGGGACCACTGGTACCAGGGGGAGGGCGTCGTGCCCGACGCCGTCGTCGAGCGGATGGGCGCGGAGCTCGGGATCGGCCGCTGGACGATGCGGTTCGCGATCCACGGCGACGAGGTGATCGTCGACCACAAGTTCGCGAAGGTGAAGGCGGCCTTCGAGCGGATCCCGGGCGCGCAGGTCGTCGGGACGAAGCACCCGGGCGATGCCGTGCACGCGATCGAGAACCCGGCCGAGCGCGTGCAGGCCGGCGTTCCAAATCTCGAGATCGCGCAGATGGCGAAGTGGTACGGCGGCGAGGAGGGCGGGCACGGGGCCTTCTCACCCGCAGCGCCAATGACCGGCAGGGACGCGCTCGCGCTTCGCGACCTGCTTCGCGGGACCCTCGAGACGTACGACCTCGACTACAGCGCGGCCCTGATCGCGACCACGGCGAGGAGCTTCATCCACGTCACGCTCGTCGTCTTCGACCTGAAGGACGAGCAGCAGACGAGGCATGCCTACGACGCGTGCAAGGCGCTAGTGCCGGCGGCGAAGGGGCTCGGCTACGGCGAGTACCGGGCCCACCTCGACTTCATGGACCTCTGCGCCGACCAGTACGACTTCAACGATCACGCGGGCCGGCGTTTCGCAGAGGGGATCAAGGACCTGCTCGACCCGAACGGCATCCTGATGCCCGGGAAGCAGGGGATCTGGCCGAAGGCGATGCGAGACGCCCGCGCGGCGAGCTGAGAGGAGCGATCTTGGCCCAGCGGACGACGCCCCCGTTTCGCGCCGACCACGTCGGCAGCCTCTTGCGACCGCCCTCGCTGCTCGCCGCGCGCGAGGCCGTCTCGCAGGGCCGGATCCCCGCCGAGGAGCTGCGCGCCGCCGAGGACGCGGCGATCCGCGACGTCGTCCGGATGCAGGAGGAGGTCGGCCTGCAGGCGGCCACCGACGGCGAGTTCCGCCGGGCTTCCTGGCACATGGACTTCATCTACCAGCTCGACGGTGTCTCGAAGGCCCCCGGCGACATGAAGGTCCAGTTCCGCAACGAGGAGGGCACGATCGAGTTCACGCCCGCCGCGATCCACGTGGACGGGAGGGTCGGCGTGTCGCGCACGATCTTCGGGGACGACTTCCGGATGCTGCGCGACTCGGTCACCTCGGCGACGCCGAAGCTGACGATCCCGTCGCCGAGCATGGTCCACTACCGCGGCGGACGCTCGGCGATCGACCCGGCCCTCTACCCCGAGCTCGACTCCTTCTGGACAGACCTCGCGGCGGCGTACACGGAGGAGGTGCGCAGGCTCGGCGAGCTCGGCTGCACGTATCTCCAGCTCGACGACACGAGCCTCGCCTACCTGAACGACCCGCGGCAGCGCGATTACATGGCGTCGATCGGCGGCGACCCCGAGCGGCAACACCTCGACTACATCCGGACGATCAACGAGTCCCTCGCGAGCCGGCCCGAGGGGATGGCCGTGACGACCCACACCTGCCGCGGGAACTTCCGCTCGTCCTGGGTCGCCGAGGGCGGCTACGACTTCGTCGCGGAGGCGCTCTTCAACGAGCTCGAGGTCGACGGGTTCTTCCTCGAGTACGACGACGCGCGCTCGGGCAGCTTCGAGCCGCTGCGGTTCGTGCCGAAGGGCAAGCAGGTCGTGCTCGGCCTGGTCACGACGAAGCGCGGCGATCTCGAGTCGAAGGACGGGCTGAAGCGGCGGATCGAGGAGGCGAGCCGGTACGTCCCGCTCGACCAGATCTGCCTCTCTCCCCAGTGCGGCTTCTCCTCGACGGTCGAGGGGAATGTCCTCGGCTACGACGAGCAGGTCGCGAAGCTCCGTCTCGTCGTCGAGACGGCGAGCGAGGTGTGGGGATAGATCAGCCGGCCCGCGTTCGCTCCGCAAACGTCTGTGCGCTATAAGTACGCCCTACACACGGCCGACGAGGAAGGGTGAGATGAGCGCCACCGAGATCAGCACCGTCGAGTGCCGCCAGTTCATCGGCGGCGAGTGGGTCGAGGCCGTCGAGGGCGGCAGCGTTCGAGGACCGCGATCCCTTCACCGGTGAGGTCGTCGCCCTCGTGCCCGCCGGGACGCGCGAGGACGCGAGACGTGCCGTCGACGCCGCCGCGGCGGCGTTCCCCGCCTGGGCGGAGTCGCCGCCGGCGCTCCGGCAGCGGATCTTCCTCAAGGCGGCGGACATCCTCGAAGCGCGGATGGACGACGTCGTCTCCTGGCTCGCCCGGGAGACCGGCGCGAGCTTCGGGATCGGCATGTTCCAGATGGGCTTCGTGCCCGGGCTCTTCCGCCAGGCGGCGGGGGCGGCGTATGCGCCGCTCGGCCAGGTCATCCCGTCCGACGTGCCGGGGGCGTTCGCGATGGGCGTCCGCCGCCCGGTGGGCGTGGTCGGCGCGATCGCGCCGTGGAACGCGGCGTTGATCCTGTCGGCCCGGTCGATCGCCGCGCCGCTCGTCCTCGGCAACACGGTCGTCCTGAAGCCCTCCGAGGAGTCGCCGTACGTCGGCGGGCTCATCTGGGGCGAGATCTTCGCGGAGGCAGGGCTTCCGGACGGCGTGCTCAACGTCGTCACCCACGGGCCCGGAGAGGCCGGCCCCATCGGCGACGAGCTCGTCGAGAGCCCGCTCGTGAGGCGGATCAACTTCACCGGCTCCACCGCGACGGGACGCCGGCTCGCCGAAGCCGCCGGCCGGAACCTGAAGCGGATCGTGCTCGAGCTCGGCGGCTACAACCCCCTGATCGTGCTCGCCGATGCGGATCTCGACTACGCCGTCGACGCCGCGACGTTCGGCGCCTATCTCCACCAGGGGCAGATCTGCATGTCGACGCGGCGGATCATCGTCGAGGAGGGGCTCGCGGACGCCTTCGTGGAGAGGCTCGCCAGCAAGGTGTCGGGGCTGAAGGTGGGAGACCCGAAGGAGCACGACACGATCATCGGCCCGCTCATCAGCGAGCGGGCGCTGGCAACCGTGAAGCAGCGCGTGGACGATGCCGTGGCCGGCGGCGCCCGGATCCTCGCGGGCGGCGACGTCGAGGGGCCGTGCTTCCAGGCGACGCTGCTCGCCGACGTCCCCGCGGGCTGCGAGCTCGCCCGCCACGAGACGTTCGGTCCCGTCGCGGCCGTCGAGGTCGTGTCCAGCGCCGAGGAGGCCGTCGCCCGCGCGAACGACACGAGCTACGGTCTCGCCGCCGGGATCCTGACGACCGACGCCGAGCGCGGCCTCGCGCTCGCCGACCGGCTCGAGACGGGCATCGTCCACGTCAACGACCAGACGGTCGGCGACGAGCCGCAGATGCCGTTCGGGGGCGTGAAAGACTCGGGCTGGGGCCGCTTCGGCGGCACGTTCGCGGCCGACGAGTTCACCGAGCTGCGCTGGGTGACGGTCCAGAGCGGGCACCGGCACTTCCCGTTCTAGGCCCGTGCTGCGCGGATCGAACGACGGCGAGCGGGGCGGAGCGGTGACGGCGGCGGAACAGCGGGCCCCTCATGGGCGCATCCTCGACGGCGAGTACGGCGCGGGCCTCGATCCGCCGTACCTGTATCCCGACTACGTGGGGACGCGCCTGCGGGCGCCGAAGGACCCGCTCGTCATCCTGCCGCACACCCTGTCCGAGCTCACCGGCCCCCTGTACGGAGAGTCGGACGTGCTGCCGACCGACAACGACCTGACGCGCCAGCACGACGGTGAGCCGCTGGGGGAGCGGATCGTCGTCAGCGGGCGGGTGCTCGGGAGCGATGGGCGGCCGATCCGCGGCCAGCTCGTCGAGATCTGGCAGGCGAACGCGGCCGGCCGGTACCGCCACCACGTCGACACGCACCCGGCGCCGCTCGACCCGAACTTCAGCGGCGGGGGGCGGTGTATCACCGACGACGACGGCCGGTACCGGTTCACGACCGTCAAGCCCGGCTCGTACCCCTGGCCCAACCATCCGAACGCGTGGCGCCCGAACCACATCCACCTCTCGCTCTTCGGCAGGTCGTTCACGGAGCGGCTGGTGACCCAGATGTACTTCCCGGGCGACCCGCTGTTCCCGTTCGACCCGATCTTCAACTCCGTGCCCGACGAGAAGGCGCGGCAACGCCTGATCAGCCGGTTCGACCTCGAGCTGACCGAGCCGAACTGGGCGCTCGGCTTCCGCTTCGACATCGTGCTCGGTGGGCGGGACGCGACACCGCTCGAGGAGGCCCACGATGACTAGCACCCGGGCAGGGGGGACGCCGTCCCAGACGGTCGGGCCCTACATGAAGATCGGGCTGCTCCGGGAGCTGGTCACCCGCGAGCTCGTCTCGCGCGACGATCCGCGCGCGCTCGTGATCCGGGGCCGGCTGCTCGACGGGGCGGGCGACGGCGTGCCGGACGGGATGATCGAGACCTGGCAGGCGAACGCCGCCGGCCGCTACGCCCATCCCGCGGACGACCGCCATGAGCTCGCCCTCGAGGACGGCTTCCTCGGCTTCGGCCGCTCGGGCACCACGGACGGGGGCCGGTTCGAGCTCGTGACCGTCAAGCCGGGGCGGGTCCCGCATCCGGACGGCGGGCTGCAGGCACCGCACCTCGCCGTCGGGGTCATGGCCCGGGGGTTGCTGAAGCGCCTCGTCACGCGCATGTACTTTCCGGACGAGGAAGGCGCGAACGCGGCCGATCCGGTGCTCTCGCTGCTCTCACCGGCCGAGCGCTCGACGCTGGTCGCGATAGAGGACGGCGGGTTCCTGCGCTTCGACATCCGCCTGCAGGGGCCCGGCCAGACGACGTTCTTTGCCATCTAGCCCATGGGGATCGTGCGGGGGAGGACACAGGTCGCCGTCATCGGCGCCGGCCCCGCCGGCCTCCTGCTCTCCCACCTCCTCACGCTCGAGGGCATCGAGTCGGTCGTCCTCGAGCAGCGGAGCCTCGACTACTGCCTCGGACGCGTCCGTGCGGGCGTGCTCGAGCACGAGGCGGCGCGACTGATCGCGGACATCGGTCTCGGCGAGCGGATGCTGCGGGACGGGCTCGTGCACGAGGGCATCGAGCTGCGATTCGACCGCCGCCCCCATCGCATCGCGATGACCGAGCTGACCGGCCGGACGGTCGTCGTCTACGGGCAGCAGGAGCTCGTCAGGGACATGATCGACCATCGGCTCGACGCTGGAGGCGACCTGCGGTTCGAGGCGGAGGAGGTCGTCGTCCACGACCACGCGACCGATGCGCCCCGTGTGACCTTCCGGCACGGCGGCGTCGAGCACGAGCTCGCATGCGACCTGATCGCCGGCTGCGACGGGTACCACGGGACCTGCCGCGAGACGATCCCTGCCGACCTGCGCCGCTCGTTCTCCCTCAGCTACCCGTACGCCTGGCTCGGCATTCTCGCCCGGGCCGCTCCCGCGACCGAGGAGCTGATCTACTCCTGTCACGAGCGCGGGTTCGCCCTCTACTCGATGCGGTCGAGGCAGGTCTCTCGCCTCTACCTGCAGGTGGCGCCCGACGAGGACCTCGGGGCCTGGCCGGACGAGCGGATCTGGGACGAGCTCGACGCACGGCTGGCCAGCGACGAGGACCCGGGCTGGCGCCCGAACCGCGGCCCGACGCTCGAGAAGAGCATCACGACGATGCGGTCGTTCGTCTCCGAGCCGATGCAGCACGGTAGGCTGCTTCTCGCCGGTGACGCCTCCCACATCGTCCCGCCGACCGGCGCCAAGGGCCTCAACCTCGCGGTGCACGACGTCCGGATCCTCGCCGAGGCGCTCGCCTCCTGGTACGGGACCGGTGACACCGAGCGGCTCGAGCGGTACACGGACACGTGCATGGCGCGCATCTGGCGGGCCGAGGACTTTTCCGCCTACATGACCCGGCTTCTGCACCTGCCGGACGAGCCGTTCGAGCACCGGGCGCAGCTCGCACGCCTGCGCTACGTGGCGTCGTCCGAGGCAGCCGCGCGGAGCCTTGCCGAGAACTACGTCGGCCTCCCTCGACACGCGCTGCCCGTCTGATGGATGGGATCGACCGCCAGCCCCTCGACCTTGCGGAGGCGACACCGTGACCGATTCGAACCTCGATGCCGAAGGCCTCCGTGTTCGCCGGGAGGTGCTCGGCGACGAGCACGTCGACCGCGCGATCGCCCGCACGACGCCGCTCACCGCGCCATTCCAGGAGTTCATCACCCGAAGCGCCTGGGGCGACGTCTGGGCGCGGCCGGGCCTCGACCGGCGCACGCGCTCGGCGATCACGCTCGCCGCGCTCGTGACGCTGCGGGTGGAGGGTGAGCTCGAGATGCACGTACGTGCCGCGCTGCGCAACGGCCTGACTCCGGAGGAAATCTCCGAGATCATCCTCCACACGGCGCTCTACGCCGGCCTCCCGGCCGCGAACGGCGCTTTCGCCGTCGCCCAGCGCGTGCTCGAAGAGACCCCGGTCGGGCCCGAGCCCGGCGCCACGGGCGCGGTCGAACGGAGGTCCGAGGGGTGAGCCTGCAAGACGCTGCGACGTACGACCTGGTCGTGATCGGCATGGGCGCCGCCGGGCTCGCGGCCGCGGTCAGCGCGTGCGAGACGGCGGGCGGGCGGGGTCGAGCGGCCCGGGTGGCGGTCGTGGAACGTGCAACCGAGGCGGAGCGGGGAGGAGCGACCAGGTACACGAGCTCGTGGTTCCGCGTCACGTCGGACCGCCGGCTCGACCCGAACTTCGTGGGCCTGATGGACTCGCTGTCGGGCGGCCTCGCCGATCTCGACTACTGCCGCACGCTCGAGCGCGAGGTCGGAGCAACGCTCGACTTCCTCGACGCTCACGGCGTGGAGGTCACCTACTTCACCCAGCCCTTCCCGAACCGCAACACGGGCGGGGGGCTCGGCATGCCCGTGGGCGGCGGCCTGGCGATCGTCGACGGCCTGGGAGCGATTCTCGAGCAGGAGGAGGGGGCCGAGCTGCTGTACGAGACGGAGGCGGTCCGGCTGAGCGTCTCGGAGGACGGCAGGGTCGACGGGGTCGTCGTCAGGGGGCGGGAGGGGCTGCTACGCAAGCTCGGCGCGCGCGCGGTCGTGATCGCGAGCGGCGGGTTCGAGGGCAGCAGGGAGATGCTGACCCAGTACCTCGGCGAGCGGGCCTGCGACCTGCCGGTGATCGCTCCGGGCCCCGGCAACAACCGCGGCGAGGGAATCCGGATGGCGATGGAGGTCGGCGCCGACACCGCGGGCCAGTTCGACATGTTCCACGGCGAACCGGTCGATCCCCGGGCCGAGAAGCCCGACCCGGTCTTCTACCCCTACGTCTACGGCATCGTCGTCAACCGGCATGCCGAGCGGTTCTTCGACGAGGGGCAGGACAGCTTCGACTCGACGTTCGAGGCGCTCGGCTACGAGATCTGGCGCCACCAGGAGCAGACTGCCTTCTTCATCGGCGACCGGACGACGCTCGGGATCGAGCCGATCCAGGCGGTGATCTTCACGGACGTGCCGCCCGTGACGGCCGGGACGATCGGCGAGCTGGCGACGCAGCTCGGCCTCGACTCCGACGCGCTCGAGACGACGGTCGGCGAGTACAACGCCGCGGTCGGGCCGGGCGAGCTCGACCCGTACAGCTTCGACGGCAAGGCGACCGCCGGCCTCGACCCGCCGAAGTCGAACTGGGCCTTCGCGCTCGACTCGCCGCCCTACATCGCGTATCCGCTCACGTGCGCGATCACGTTCACGTTCGGGGGGATCCGCACGGACAGCACGGCACGGGTCGTCAACCCGTCGGGAACGCCCATTCCCGGCCTGTACGCGGCGGGCGAGGTCACCGGCCTCTACTACCACGAGTATCCGGTCGGGACCTCGGTGCTGCGCAGCCTGACGTTCGGGCGGATCGCCGGTGAGCGTGCCGTGGGGGAGGCCGTGGAGGAAAGGGGAGGAAGCTGATGGCGACGGTCGAGACCGTTCGGGGGCCGGTCGACGTGGCGGCCCTCGGCCGGACGCTCGCCCACGAGCACGTATTCGTGCTCGACCCGGAGGCGCTGCAGAACTACGGCCATGCGTGGGGAGCCCGGTACTGGGACGAGGATCTGCGCGTGCAGGATGCGATCGCGAAGCTCCGCGCCGTTCGCGAGGCCGGGATCCTGACGCTCGTCGACCCGACAGTGGTCGGGCTCGGCCGCTGCATCCCACGGCTTCAGCGAATCAACGCCGAGGTCGACCTCAACATCGTCGTCGCAACGGGCCTGTACGCGTTCCTCGAGCTACCGCAGTTCTACCGCTACCGCTCGGTCGACCAGCTCGCGGAGCTGTTTGTCCGCGACATCCGGGAGGGGATCGACGACTCGGGCGTGAAGGCCGCGTTCCTCAAGTGCGCGGTCGAGGAGCACGGGCTCACGGCCGACGTGCCGACGATCGTGGGCGCGATCGCCGCTGCGAGCCGGGAGACCGGAGCGCCGATCATGGTGCACACGAACGCGGTCGCGAGGACCGGGCTGCTCGCCCTCGAGGCGTTCGTCCGCGAGGGGATCGACCCGTCGCGGGTGATCGTCGCCCACATGGGCGACAGCAACGACCTCGACTACCTTCGCGCGGTCGCCGACCAGGGCGCCTACCTGGGGTTCGACCGGTTCGGGATCGAGCACTTCAACCCGCTGGGTGACCGGATCAGGACGCTCCTGGCGTTCCTCGGCGAGGGGTGCGAAGACCAGGTACTCCTCTCGCACGACGCGGCGTGCTTCTTCGACTTCATGACCGGCGACGAGAAGTTCGCCGAGGAGCGGCCCGACTACCTGCTCGTCTCGAACACCGTCGTGCCGGCGCTGCTCGAGGCCGGCGTGACGCAGGAGCAGATCGACACGATGATGATTCGCAACCCGGCCCGCTACTTCGGCGCGAGCGCCTGAGAGCCGTGGCCGGGCTCGCCGGGAAGCTCGTGATCGTGACCGGAGCCGCGCGCGGCCAGGGCGCGGCCGAGGCCGCCGCGCTCGCGCGGGAGGGGGCCGACGTGATCGCGACCGACGTGCTCGAGGGGGAGGGCCATGAGCTCGCCCGGAGCCTCGACGGGCTCCCCGGAACGGTCACGTTCACCCGGCACGACGTGTCGAGCCCGGACGGCTGGCGCGACGTGGTCGCGCGGGTCGGTGACCGCCCCCTGCACGGGCTCGTCAACAACGCCGGGATCGCGCACCGGGCGCGCCTCTCCGAGGTGACGGTCGAGGGGTGGAACCGGACGCTCGCGGTGAACCTGACGGGAGCGATGCTCGGGATCCAGACCTGCGCCCCGCTGATGCGCGAGGGCGGCTCGATCGTCAACGTGGGCTCGGTTGCGGCGCTGACCGCCTATCACTCGGTCGCCTACACGGCGAGCAAGTGGGCCCTGCGCGGCCTCTCGCGCGTCGCCGCCATGGAGTACGGGCCGCGGGGGATCCGGGTGAACCTGATCCACCCCGGGTACATCGAGACGCCGATCCTGGCCGATGCGCCGCCGGCCTTCCTCGAAGCCTCGCTCGCGCTCACGCCCGCCGGACGTCCCGGCACCCCCGGCGAGGTCGCTTCGCTGGTCGTGTTCCTCCTGTCCGACGCGTCGGCCTACGTCAACGGCGCCGAGATCTCGATCGACGGCGGCTACGCCGCCCACGGCGGCTCGAAGCTGATCGCGGACGCCCTCCGCGACCGCGGCTGAGCGGCCTCCGTCGGAACGGCCCACGGCTGAGCGGCCCGGCGGCTGAGCGGCGGCCGAGCCGGCCGATCAGCCGCGGCGGACGAGCGGCACGACCTCCGCACCGAGCAGGCCGACCGTGTCGAGGTCGTCGTGGGCGAGGTGCTGGAGCATGACCCGCGAGACGCCGGCCTCCTCGAGCGCGAGAAGCTGTGCGACGACCTCGTCGACCGTGCCGACGATCCAGGTGTCGGGCGCCTCCGCGAGGAACGCCGCAGGATCGCCGTTCCCGCCCGTGACTGCCATGACCTGCCTGGCGCGTTCGAGCAGCGTGGCACGGTCCTCGGCGACCACGCATGGCGTCATGAGCGAGAACGGGAGCGAGGCCGGGTCGCGATCCGCGCGCTCGCAGGCCTCGACGACGCGCGCCCGCCGCTCGCGGCAGGTCTCGAGCGAGGCGATCGGCGTGTTGTACTCGTCGGCGAACCGGATCGCCGGGTCGATCGTCCCGGGCAGCGCCGAGCCGCCGACGATCAGCGGCGGGCGCGGGCGCTGCACGGGCTTCGGCAGCGCGCGGCAGTCCTCGAGCTCGTAGTGGCGGCCCGAGAAGCTGAACGCCTCCTCGGTCCACTGCCGGTGGACGATCTCGAGCTGCTCCGCGAAGAGCTCGACCCGGGCGCCGTGCTCCGGGAAGTCGAACCCCTGAGCGCGGTGCTCCAGCTCGTACCAGCCGGCCCCGAGGCCGAGCTCAGCACGCCCGCCCGAGATGTGGTCGACGGTGGCCACGGCCCGGGCGAGCGCCGAGGGATGCCGGAACGTCGCCGGCGACACCATGGTGCCGAGCCGGATGCGGCTCGTGCGGGCGGCGAGCCCGGCGAGCGTCGTCCAGGCGTCGAGCGAGCCCCGGTCGAGCGCGCCGAAGACCGACGTGTAGTGGTCTGACCGGAACAGGCCCTCGAGCCCCGCGTCCTCGCACGCCTGCGCGAGCGCCAGCCACTGCTCCCAGGTCACATCCTCCTGTCCCTCGATCATCAGGCAGACGCGCATCCGCCTCCTCGGCTCACGGGACGATGACGGCGCGGCCCGTGACGTCCCCGTCCCGGAGCCGCTGCAGGACGTCGTTGAGCGCCTCCAGCGGATGCGTCTCGGTGACGAGCCGGATCCGGCCTCGGCCGTGGAGCTGCATGAGCTCCCAGAGGTCGGTCCAGCTCCCGACGAGATTCCCGGTGACGGCGTGCTCGTGGGCGATCAACAGGAGCGAGGGGACGGAGAGCATCCCGCCGTACCCGATCACCGAGCACGTCCCGCCCCTGGCGAGCATGGCCATCGAGTCGGCGTGTGTCTGGTCGGAGCCGACGAAGTCGAACACGAGGTCCGCGCCGCGGCCGTCCGTCGCCTCGCGCACCGCGCCCACGGCGTCGCCGCCGTCGAGGATCTCGTCCGCTCCCAGCTCGCGTGCGAGGCCCCGGCGCCGCGCGTCGGTGTCGACGACGATCACGGCGCACGATCCGAGCTCGTGCAGGAGCTGCAGCGCGATGTGCCCGACCCCGCCGGCGCCGAGGACGACGGCAGTCGTTCCGGGCGTGGCGAGGTGAGCGAGCTTCCGGACTGCGTGATAGGCGGTGATCCCGGCGTCCGCATGGGGCGCGACGGCGGCCGGCTCGGCCCCGGCGGGCAGCCGTACGAGGGAGCGCTCGTCGACGAGGACGAACTCCGCGAAGCCGCCGTCGACCGACAGTCCCGTGAACTCGTGCCGCGCGCAGTGCATGTCGTTGCCACGCCGGCACTGGACGCACAGACCGCAGCTGTACGGCGGATAGACGATCACCGGGTCGCCGGGGGTGACGGACGAGACGTCGCCGCCGACCGCTTCGACCCAGCCCGCGTTCTCGTGCCCGAGGACGCGCGGGAGCGTGACGCCGGCCGGCTCCATCATCCCGTCCATCGCATGCAGGTCGGTCGCGCAAACGCCCGCGCCGCCGACCCGGATCAGGACGTCGCGCGGCTTCGCGGGCTCCGGAACGGGGCGCTCGATCAGCTCGAGCGGCCGCCCGTACTGGCGAAGGAGAGCCGCCCGCATCATCAGCCCCGCGATCGTATAGGTTTTCCGATGCGATGGAATGTGCGACGTGACGGAGATCGTCGACGTCTCCGGCTCGACGGCCGCCCCGCCCCGAGGGCGCTCGACCGTCCGCGATGCGACCTTCGACGTGTTCCGCCGGTTCGGGCTCACAACCATGTTCGCGAACCCTGGCTCGACCGAGGTGCCGTTCCTGACGGATCTCCCGGGAGACCTCCGATTCGTCCTGTGCCTGCACGAGAACGCCGTCGTCGGCATGGCGTCCGGGTTCGCGATCGGAAGGGGAGAGCCCGCGCTCGCGATCCTGCACACGACGGCCGGGCTCGGGAACGCTGTGGCGGCGCTCGCGACGGCCCGCGTGAACCGGGCACCGCTCGTCGTGCTGGTCGGTCAGCAGGATCGCCGTCACCTGGCACTCGAGCCGTTTCTCGCCGGCCACCTTCACGGGTTGGCCGGCGAATACCCGGTCTGGGTCGACCACCCGGTGCGCGCGCAGGACGTTCCCGGCGCCGTGGCCCGGGCGTACCACGAGGCGGGCACCGGCCGCGGGCCGGCGCTCGTCATCGTCCCGATGGACGACTGGCTGGCTCCCGCGGGCGAGCCGTGGGAGGTGGCCGCCCCCGCCGAGCTCCTGCGGAGTCGGGCAGCCGACCCCGACGCCGTGGCGAGGCTCGCGGCGCTGCTCGCCGGGGCACGCTCACCCGCGCTCGTCGTCGGGGCGGGCGCCGACGATCCGGGCACCTGGGCCGCCCTCGTGGAGCTGGCGGAGCGGCTGGGCTGCCCGGTCTGGCAGGAGTCCTTCGGTGCGAGAGCCGGGTTCCCGCAGGATCACTCCCTCTTTGCGGGGCACCTGCCCGCGGATCGCACCCGGCTCCGGCAGACGCTCGCAGGCCACGACGTCGTCCTCGCCGTCGGCGCGCCGGTCTTCCGCCAGTACCCGTACGAGCCGGGCCCGTTCGTCGAGGCGGGAACGACCATCGCGCTCGTCAGCGACGACCCCGCCGAGGTGCACCGCAGCCCGGCCGATCTCGCCGTGCTCGCCTCGCCCGCCGCCTTCTGCGCGGCGCTCGCCGGGGAGGTCCCTCGCCGCGCGGATCCGTGGCCGCCGCTGCGGGACCGGCCGTCGGCAGCGCTCCCCCCGGCTGACGGCGAGCCGCTGCGGGCCGGTCATCTTCTCGAGGCGCTCGTCGAGCGGCTTCCCGAGGACGTCGTGCTCGTCGAGGAGGCACCGTCGAGCCGCCCCGAGCTGAGCGCGCGGTACGCAGCCCGTCGTCCGCTCGGCTTCGTGAGCGCCGCGATGGGCGGCCTCGGCTTCGCGCTCGCCGGGGCGGCCGGGCTGCGGATGGCGCTGCCCGACCGGCCCGTCGTCGCCGTCGTCGGGGACGGCTCCTCGCTGTACGGGATCCAGGCCGTCTGGAGCGCTGCAGAATACGGCGCGGGGGCGCTCTTCATCGTCCTCTCGAACGGGGGCTATTCGATCATGGACCGGCTCGCCGAGAGCCGCGGGGGCGCCGGACCGTGGCCGTCGTTTCACGTGGACGTGGCCGCTGTCGCCCACGGCTTCGGCTGCCCCGCGCGGCGGATCGAGACGTACGAGGAGCTCACCAGCGTCCTCGACGAGGTCGTACCCGGGCTCGTGCATCGCAACGAGCCGCTGCTCCTCGACGTCGTCGTCGCGCCGGACGAGACGTTCCAGCCCTGACCGGCTCGTCCGGAGCGGCACCCGCCGGCCCTGGCGAGCCGGGCCTCGATATCGACGATCGTATACGGTTCCGCCAGGAATGACCGCTGACGCGGGCATCGGCGAGCTGGTCGCGTCCAGGCGCGGGTTCTTCTGGGTCGGGATCGAGCGCTGTCGCGAGGCGAACGGCACGGTCATCCGCGGGCCGATGTTCGTCCAGTGGGAGTCGCCGGAGGAGACGAGTCGACCGCACCCGGTCGTGCTCGTTCACGGTGGGGGAGGCCAGGGAACCGACTGGCTCGGCACGCCGGACGGCCGGCCGGGCTGGGCGACCCACCTCGTCCAGGAGGGCTTCACGGTCTACGTGGTCGACCGGCCCGGGCACGGCCGCTCCGCCTACCACCCGGACGTACTCGGGCCGATGGGGCCGCAGTTCAGCCTCGAGCTGGCCCGGACGCTCTTCATGCCGGGCGGCGCGCCGCACCCGACCGCTCACCTCCACACGCAATGGCCCGGAGACGGAAGCCTCGACGATCCGCTGCTCGAGCAGTTCTCCGCCTCCTCCGGCCCGATGCCGCAGGACCTGGCCGCTGCCCAGGCGCTCGACGGCGCGCGCTGCGCGGAGCTGCTCGACCGCATCGGCCCCGCGATCCTGATCACGCACTCCGCCGGCGGCCAGTGCGGCTGGCATGCGGCCGACGCCAGGCCCGGGCTCGTGAGGGCAATCGTCGCGATCGAGCCGCTCGGGCCGCCGTTCGTGGAGAACGCCGACCTCGGGATCTCCCTCGACTACGGCCTCACCGGCTCGCCGCTGACATTCGCGCCGTCGCTCGCCGATGCGTCGGAGCTCCTGCGCGCGACGGACGAGACCGGCACCGTGCTCCAGGCCGAGCCGGCCCGCCGGTTGCCGAACCTGGCCGGGATCCCGATCGCGGTGGTCAGCGCCGAGGCCTCGCTGCTCGCCCACGGGGACGCCGCGACGGCGGCGTTCCTCCGTCAGGCCGGCTGCGGCGCCGAGCACGTGCCCCTCGCCGACCACGGCGTCCACGGCAACGGCCATCTGATGATGCTCGAGAGGAACAGCCGCGACGTGCTCGCGGTGATCCTCGACTGGCTCGACCGCGCGGTGCCCGAGCGCTCCTGCACGACACTGGAGGTGACGCGATGACGCACGTTGACGACGTCGGAACCCTGAACCTTCCCCCGGGCGTGTCGGAGCGGGATTTCGCCCAGGCGCTCGATGCGTTCGCCGCCGCGCTCGGCTCCGGGCGCGTGCTGGCGACCGCGGAGGAGCTCCGCGAGTACCGCGACCCCTTCGCCCATTCGACCTGGGACGAGTACACCGCCTCAGCCGTCCTGATACCGGAGACCGTCGAGGAGGTGCAGGAGATCGTCCGGATCGCGAACCGGTTCACGATCCCGCTCTGGACGATCGGCCAGGGCCGCAACAACGGGTACGGCGGCCCCGCACCGCGCGTGCGCGGCTCGGTCATCGTGTCGCTGCGGAGCATGAACCGCGTGCTCGAGGTGAACGAGGAGTGCGCGTACGCGGTCGTCGAGCCGGGCGTCCGCTGGTTCGATCTCTACGAGGCGATCAGGGCGGGGTCCCACAGGCTGATGCTCTCGATCGCCGACCTCGGCTGGGGGAGCGTCGTCGGGAACACGCTCGAGCACGGCGTCACCTACCTGCCGTACGGAGCGGACATGTCGGCGCAGTGCGGGATGGAGGTCGTGCTCCCGAACGGCGAGGTCATGCGTACCGGCATGGGAGCGATGCCCGGCAACAAGGCCCAGTGGGTGTACAAGCGGGGCCTCGGGCCGACCCCCGACCAGATGTTCATGCAGTCGAACTTCGGCATCGTGACGAAGATGGGCGTCTGGCTGATGCCGCAGCCGGAGTGCTACATGCCGCTCTGGCTCCGGGTCTGGAAGGACGACGACCTGGCCGCGGTGGCCGACACGCTCCGCCGTCTCCTCCTCGACCGCACGATCGAGGGGGTGCCGTCGATCTACAACACGCTGGCGCTCGCGTCGGTGCTCTCGAGCCGCGCCGACTGGTACCAGGGCGAGGGGCCGATTCCTGACACGGTGATCGACACGATCGGGCGCGAGCTCGAGCTCGGCCGCTGGATCATGCGGTTCGCGCTCTACGGCGACGAGGCGATGGTCGACCTGAAGTTCCGCAAGATCAAGGACGCGTTCGAGCGGATCCCGGGCGCCGAGGTGTGGGGTCAGAAGCACACCCCCGAGGAGATCCCGGACCTCGAGCATCCGGCCGACCGGATCCAGGGTGGCGTCCCGAACCTCGGCTGGAACCAGATGACCGGGTGGTACGGCGGCGAGGAGGGAGGGCACATCGGCTTCTCGCCGGTCGCGCCGCTCACCGGCCGCGACGCGATCGCGCTGCGGAACCTCCTGCGCGGCCTGGTCGAGGAGAAGGCCGGGCTCGACTACATCGTCGGCGCCCTCGCGATCAACGCCCGCAGCTTCATCCACGTGACGATGGTGATCTTCGACACGAAGGACGAGGCGCAGGCCCGCCGGGCGTACGAGACGTCGAGGCTGCTCGTCACGGAGGCCGCGAAGGAGGGGTACGGCGAGTATCGCGCCCACCTCGACTTCATGGACATCGCGGCCGACCAGTACAGCTTCGGCGACCACGCGTACCGCCGGTTCAACGAGACGATCAAGGACGCGCTCGACCCGAACGGCATCCTCTCCCCCGGCAAGCAGGGCATCTGGCCCCGGTCGATGCGCACGGCGAGGGGGGCATGACGAGCCCGGCCGGCGCCAACAAGCAGGAGCGCGCCTACCAGACGATCCGCGAGCGGATCCTCAGCGGAACGTACGGCCCCGGCTACCGCCTCGTGATCGGCACCCTCGCGGGCGAGCTGGACGTGAGCGCGGTTCCCGTCCGCGAGGCGATACGGCGCCTCGAGGCCGAGGGGCTGCTCGTCTACCGGCCGAACGCGGGCGCACAGGTCGCACCCGCCGACCCGAGCCTCTACGACGAGGAGCTGACGGTGCTCGCCGTGCTCGAGGGGTATGCGACGGCGCTCGCCGCCGCGGAGATGGGACGTGAGGACATCGCGCGGCTGCAGGAGATCAACGCGCGGATGGCCGGTGCGATGGAGCGGATCGACGCGCTCGCCTTCGGCCGTCTCAACCAGGAGTTCCACGCGCTGATCTATGCGTGTTGCCCGAACCCCTCGCTCGTGGAGCTCCTCGAGGACGTGGCACGCCGCCTCGACGCGATCCGGCGCACGGTGTTCGTCCAGATTCCGTACCGCGGCTCGGCGTCGATCGAGGAGCACCGGCGGCTGATCGGGCTCGTCGAGCAGCGCGCGCCCTTCGCGGAGATCGAGGTCGCCGCGCGCCAGCACAAGCTGAACACGGTCGAGAGCTTCCGGGCCTGGCGGCGCGAGCACGAGCCGGCGGAGGACGCGGTACGGGGCTCCGCGTGACCCCGGACGCCGACGTTCTGGCCTCGTTCCGCGTCGACGGCCGGGTCGCGGTCGTCACGGGCGCAGGCAGCGGGATCGGACGCGCCTTCGCGGAGGCCTGCGCGGAGGCGGGCGCCGCCGTCGCATGCCTCGACGTCGACGGGACGAGCGCGGCCGCCACTGCCGAGAGCCTCGCCCGGCTCGGCCTGCGCGCGATCGCAATCCGCGCCGACGTGGGATCGGAGGAGGAGCTCGAGTCGGCGTTCCGGCAGATCGACGAGGCGCTCGGCTCCGCCGACATCGCTTTCGCGAACGCCGGCATCGCCGGCGCGGGCGGTGACCTCGAGCAGATGTCGCTCGCCGACTGGCACGAGGTCATCGACGTGAACCTGACCGGCGTCTTCCTCACGATGCGGGCGGCGGCCCGCCGGATGACGCCGCGCGGCTACGGCAAGATCGTTCTCACCGGCTCGATGTACTCGGTCACCGGCGATCCCTTCTTCGGCGTCTACCCCTACGCGGCCGCGAAGGGGGGTGTGCTGTCGCTGACACGGACGGCCGCAGTGCAGCTCGCGCCGAAGGGCGTCCGCGTGAACGCGATCCTGCCCGGGTACATCCGCACCGGGATCGCGGGAGGTCACATGTTCTCCGAGGAGGAGGGGGCCGTCGAGCTCCGTCGCACCCTCGCCGACCGGATCCCGCTCGGTTACCTCGGTGAGCCGCACGACCTCAAGGGGTTGGCGCTGTTCCTCGCCGCGCCGGCGTCGGACTACTGCACGGGCGCGGCGTTCCCGGTCGACGGCGGCTGGCTCGTCTCCTGATCCTGCGCGCCCCGCGGCGCCCCGGTCAGCTTCGCGCCAGCGGCATCTCGTCCGCGTGGCGCGCGATCACCTCGGCAATCGTGAGCGGCTCCTCGCCCGTGAGCATCGAGTAATCGCCGGAGACGACGTCGAGCTCCCCGGCGAGCTGGGCGTCGAACGACGTGAGGCCCGCCTCGATCTCCCAGCCCTCCATGCCCCGGGCCCGCCAGCGCGCTTCCCAGCCCTCCCGTGCGAGCGGCTCGTACCGGTAGACCTGTCCAGTCACCTCCGAGGCGATCCGTGCGAGCCCGTCCATCGTCACCGCCTCCGAGCCCGTGACGTCGTAGACGCGACCGTCGTGGCCCGGCTCCGTGAGCGTCAGCGCGATCGCCCTCGCGAGCTCCGGGCGGTACGAGAAGCTGATCCGGGAGTCGCCCACCGGCTCGCGGGCTACGCCGTCGCGGTCGAACCAGTCCGGGATGTCGTCCGCATAGATGCTGTTGCGGATCGAGGTGAACGGAATGCCGGATGCCCGGAGCAGCTCCTCCGTGGCGCCATGGGACCGCGCGTGGAGAAAGGCCGCGTCCGGCCCGGCGTTGACGAAGGACAGGTAGGCGAGCTGCGCGACGTCCGCGCGGGCCGCGGCCTCGATGAAGCCGCGATGCAGCGGAATGCGTAGCTCGGGGCCCTGGTGGACGGAGACCATGAACACCCGGTCGCCGGCCCGGAGCGCGGCCGCGAGCGCTTCCGGGTCGCCGTAGTCGGCAACCGCGATCTCGCCCCCGGCGATCTGCGGGGCCCGGGACGGGTCGCGAACGAGCAGGCGCACCGGCTCGCCCCGCCGGGACAGCTCCTCGGCGGTCAACCGGCCGATGTGGCCGGTCGCTCCCGTGACGACGATCACGCCGTGAACCCGGCGATGTACGCCGCGGTGGCGTCGGGGCTCGCGAGGTGGTCCCACTGAAGGTCGGGCCGGTTGAAGTTCTCGGTGAAGTCGTCGCAGAGCGCAGCGTTCTGGGACATCGCACCGACGAGCTCGAACAGGTGCGGCTGCGGGGCGAGCATGAAGTTCGTCCAGTCGAAGACGCCGAGCACGAACGGCAGGCGGCGCTCGTCGACACGCCGGCAGAACACCTCGTCGAAGGGCCCGCCCGCGACGATCTCCTCGCCGAGCGCCCAGGCGGCGTAAGAGGCCGCGTTGGCGCCCTGGCCGACGACCGGGTCGATGGTCACGTGCGCGTCGCCGACGGCGATCGCGCACGTCCCGCCGTCGAGGTGTGCGCACGACTCCCGCACCGTGGGGACGACCGAGCCCTGCAGGATGCTGCTCGGGCGGGTGAGCCCGAACTCCGATGCGTTCGCGCGCTCGAAGATCGGCGGGAAGTGAGCGCGGAGCTTCTCGAGCGCGAGCTTCTCGTACCGCTCCGGATCGTCGTCGTACGGCGTGACGGCGAGCTCCTCGAGGTCTCCCCCCGGCACGCATTCGAACAGTAGCGTCGTCATGTTGCCCTCGAACGTCTCGATCGGGATCTCGATGATCTCGGCGTGCCCCGGCGAGACGCCGAGCGTGACGCCGAGGGGCACCGGATAGGCGATCCCGGCGTAGAGGCCGGCCGAGAGCAGCCGCTGCGGGCCGTGAGACGGCGAGCGGCCGGTGATCGCCGGGAAGCGCTCGGCGAGCCCGCCCCGGCCGGTCGAGACGACGACGAGATCGTGGCGGACGCCCAGGGCATCGAGGTCGTCCGGGCGCACCGCTCCGGTCAGAACCTTCCCGCCGCGCGCCTCGAAGTCCTCGAGCAGCTGCGGAAGGTAGAGCCGGTAGTCGACGGCAAGGCTCGGCTTCGTGAAGTCGCCGCGGAACGCGAGCGGGGGCTCCACGCCGAAGTAGTGCCAGTGGCAGCCGTAGGACGGCCCGGAGTCGTCCCAGTGGTTCACGCCGAGCTCGCGTTCGCGGGCCCGCGTGTGATGGTGATGCGCCACGGTGTTCGGAAGGCGTCCGCCGCGCACCTCGTCGGCGCTGCGCTCCGCGTACAGCGTCGGCTCGAGGCCTCGCTGCTGCAGGAGCAGCGCGAGGTGGAGGCCGGCCGTCCCCGCTCCGACGATCCCGATGTCGCTCACTGAAGCATCCTCCTCAGGCGCCGCGAAGGGCCGTGGTGACGAGATCCGCCGCGCGCTCGCCGATCATCACGGTCGGCGCGTGGGTGTTGCCCGATGTGACGAGCGGCATGACCGAGGCATCGGCGACACGGAGGCCGTCGACGCCGTAGACACGGAGCTCGGGATCGACGACGGCGAGCTCGTCGATGCCCATCTTGCACGTTCCGACCTGGTGGTGATAGGTGATCGCCGTGGCGCGAACGTAGTCGCGCAGCTGCTCGCGGCTCTGCACCGCAGGACCGGGATACAGCTCTCGCTCCCTCCACTCGGCGAGCGCCGCCTGCTGCCCGATCTTCCGGCAGAGCTCGAGCGCGATGACGAGCGCGTCCACGTCAGCCTCGCAGGTCAGGCAGCCCGGGTCGATGAGCGCCGCATCCCCGGGGTCGGTCGATGCGAGCGTGAGCGAGCCCCGGCTCGCGGGGCGGATCATCCCTGCCATGAGCGTGAAACCGTCCGGCGGCCCCGACATGTCCTCGATGTACATGGGGAGGTGGAAGAAGAGCGGCTGGATGTCGGGGGCCACGAGGCCCGGCTGGCTTCTTCCGAACAGGTGACCGTGGAGCGGTTGGAGACCAGCCACCGGGGGCGGTACGGCCCGCGCGGCGGCGAAGATCATCGGGCTGAGCAGGTGATCGTGGAGGTTCTGCCCGACACCCGGCAGGTCGACCCGCACGTCGATCCCGAGCCGGCCGAGCTCGGAGCCGTTTCCGATCCCAGAGAGCAGCAACAGCTTCGGCGACTCGATCGTCCCGGCGCAGACGACCACCTCGTGGCCCGCCCGGGCGGTCGCGACGGCTCCGTCGTGAACCAGTTCGACGCCGACACAGCGAGAGCCCTCGAAGAGGAGGCGGCGCGCCGACGCGCCGGTCAGCAGCGTGAGCCCGGGCGCTCCGAGCACCGGCTCGAGGAAGGCGGCCGCGGTTCCGGCCCGCCGTCCGTCCCTGATCGTGAGCTGGGTGAACGCGACCCCGTCCGGCTGCTCGCCGTTCGTATCGTCGTTGAACGGGATTCCGGCCTCCTGCGCCGCCGCCACCGCGGCGCCGATGACGGGGTGGGGCTCGTAGCGCGTGATCACGCGCATTGGCCCGCCCGCGCCGTGGTAGGCGGACTCGCCCCGGTCGAAGTCTTCCGACCGCTTGAAGACGGGAAGCACATCCTCGTGGGCCCAGCCGGGATTGCCGAGGGAGGCCCAGGTGTCGTAGTCGCTCCGGTGCCCGCGGACGTAGATCATCCCGTTCAGGGCACTCGATCCCCCGACGACCTTGCCGCGCGGCCAGTGCAGCCGCCGTCCGGCGCAGGCGGGTTGGGGGACGGTGCGGTAGCCCCAGTCGTGCTCGGAGTCCCACAGCTCGAAGAGCCGCGAGGGCTCGTGGATCGCAGGGTCGTTGCCGTCGCCGCCGGCCTCGATGACGAGGACCGTCACGCCGGCGTCGACGAGCCGGCGGGCGACGACGGCCCCGGCCGAGCCCGACCCGACGACGATCACATCGGCTTCGAAGGTGGTCATGCTCCGCCCGTCGCCTCGGCGACGCGCAGCGTGTCGGTGAACTGCTCGAAGGCCACGACCTTGCCGTCCCGAACGCGCCACACGTGCACGACGCGTGCCTCCATCGGCCTGACTGTGGCCCGGTACGTCCCGGAGTACGTTCCGACGCCGACGAGCACGTCGCCGCCGTCGACGATCTCGTCGACGTCGAGCCTGAAGCCGTCCCAGTCCGAGCCGAGGCGCGCGAAGACGCCCGCGCGCACCTCGTCGGGGCCGCGGTAGGTCCCCCGGTAGGGGAAGCCGTCCATCTCCTTCCAGGCGCAGTCGGGCGCCAGCAGGTCGAGCGCCCCCTCGAGATCGCCGCCGGCGACGGAGTCGTAGAAGCCTCGGACGATCGACACGTTCGACATTCGCTCCCTCCCGTGCTCAGGCGTGTGCCGTCTCCCCGACCGGCGTCGAGCGCTCGGGCTCGTCGCGGTGCAGGAGCTCCCGCACGCGCTCCTTGTAGGGCTCTCGGTCGTAGCCGGCGACGAGCGCCCCGGCCATGCGCACCGGATCGCCGAAGAAGAAGTACTCGTAGAGGGCCTGGCGGCCGGCGAAGGCCGACAGGCAGGTGTCCCAGGCGAGCCGGAACAGGCGCACGCGGTCGGTCCCGTCCAGGGCCGCGCTCTGCAGGTAGCGCTCCACGTCGTCGCGCGCCGGGCCGAAGGCGTCGGCCTCGGTGGGCAGCGCCATCAAGCCGCTCGCGCCGAGCTGGCGCAGGATCTCCGGGAATCGCTGGGAGAAGCGCGGGTACCAGTTCCGGCATGCGTTCAGTGGGGCCCAGTCCGGCGCGTAGATGCCCCACGGGTTCTCGGCGGCGTCCGCCTCGGACGCCCGCAGGAGCGCCTTCACGATCTCGACGGCGATGATCACCTCGGCGGTCTTCTCCTGGACGTGCTGGAAGCCCTCGATGCCGATCGACTCGGTGAGGAGCGAGACGAGCCCGAGCATGAACTCCGTCTTCGCGGTCGTCCTCGTCACGACCTGATGGGTCATGTGCGCTGCGGCGGACGTCTCCGTGTAGAGGCCGTTGCACAGCTCGGCATTGCGCAGGATGAAGCAGCGCTCGTAGGGGACGAGCACGTCGTCGAAGACGACGACCGCGTCGATCTCCTCGAACCGCGAGGCGAGCGGGTGGTCGAAATGGCTTCGGCCGATGTCGAAGCTCTCGCGGCACAGGAAGCGCAACCCCGGGGCATCGCAGGGGACGGCGACGGCGTACATGTACGGGGCGTCGTCGGCGCCGCCTCGCACGACAGTCGAGGGGAAGACGACCAGCTCGTCGGCGATCGGCCCGATCGTCGCGAGCATCCGAGCGCCGCGCAGCACGACGCCCGAGTCGGTCTCGTGGACGATCCGCGCTGCCAGGAACGGATCGGCCTGCTCGGAGACGGGCTTCGCGCGGTTGGCCTGGGGCGCGATGAGCGTGTGCGTCAGGAGAAGGTCGTTCTCGCGCACGTGCTCGTAGTAGGCGCGGATGTTGTCGCCGAAGCGCGGATCCGCCTGCGCGAACCAGTCGGCCGCGCCTGCCATCGCCATGATCGAGGCGTTCAGGTAGTCGCCGGTGCGGCCGAGCATCCCGTTCGACCACCGCGCCCAGACCTGCATCATGTGCCGGCGCCGGACGATGTCCTCGGCGCTCCGCGGTTGCAGGAACGACATCCCGACACGGTCTCCGGTCGTCGGCGACTCGTACGTCATCACGTCATGCAGGCCCGGGTCGTGCTGTAGGTCGTAGAGCGCGGCATAAGACCGGATCACGTTCCGGAACGCGGGGATCTCGGTCACGCGCCCGGTCGTGCGCTCGCCGTGGATCTCGACCGTGATCGCCTTCGACCCGATCGCGTCGACGTACTCCTGCCCTGTGCGTGCCGGCATGCCTACCTCCGGTGACTAGAAGAGGAACTCGATTCCGAGCGAGGGTGTCTCGAGCCGAACGAAGCGGCCGCAGAAGTACCCGAGCGCCTCGCCCTCCCGGTAGCCGAAGTCGACGACCTCGCCCACGACCAGCGTGTGGTCGCCTCCGTCGTACGACGCCCAGGGGGCGCACTGGATGATGGCGAGGGCGCTCGCCAGACGCGGCGGATCGGACGCCTCCTCCCACGCGGGCGGCCCTGCCTGTGATCTGCCGGCGAAGTGGAGGGCGACCGCCTCCTGCTCGGCTCCGAGGATGTTGACGGTAAAGGGCCGGCCAGGGAAGAGGTCGTGACTGCGGGACGTCTTCAGGATCGACACGAGCACGAGCGGAGGCTCGAGCGAGACGGCGGTGAAGGAGTTGACCGTGATCCCTCTGGGACCGTCCGGCCCGTCGACCGAGGCGACGGCGACCCCCGTTGGGAATCTGGCCAGGCAGGATCGGAGGGCGAAGCCGTCGATCTCGCCGGGTCTCGCCACCTCGCGGCCCATCATCGGGCCGCCTCGGCGACGGCGAGCGGGCGGGGCCGTGCGAGCGTAGGCGCCGCGGCCACCTCGGGCGTCTCGCGCACGAACGCCACACCCATACCTGCCGTCACTCCGCCGCCGCCAGCCGCTCGTCGAGCACCGGATCCACGAGGTCGACCGGCCTCCCGTCGGGGCCGCGCACCAGGGAGCCCTCCTCGTACCAGCTGTCCGGGACGTGGTGGCCCCAGAACGTCCGCCGCCGCGCGTCGGAGGTGCTCCAGCGGATCGCCTCGTGGTCCGGATCGCCCGTGTAGTAGTCACCGGTGTAGAGCTCGATGCGATGGCCGTCAGGGTCCCGCAGATAGACGAAGAAGGCGTTGGAGACGCCGTGCCGTCCGGGCCCACGCTCGATCGCGGCCTCCCGGTGAGCGCCGGCGAGGATGTCGCAGAGACCGGTGATCGCGGCGGTCTCGGCGGTCGTGAACGCGAAGTGGTGCATGCGCGGGCCGCGTCCCGTGGTCAGCGCGACGTCGTGCACGGTCGGCTTCCGGTAGAGCCAGGCGGCCACGAGCCGCTCGTCTCGGTCGGTCGCGATGTACTCCGAGCAGCGGAAGCCGAGCCCACGGTAGTAGTCGTAGGCGGGCACGACGTCCGGGACGTAGAAGTTGACGTGATCGGCTCGGGTGATCCGCGCACCGCGGTAGCGGTCGAACCGCTGGAGCAGGCACTCCGCGTGCTCCATCTCGTGGAAGAACTCGAGCGGGAAGCCGAGCGGATCCTGGACCCGGACGGCGGGGCCCTGTCCGAGCTCGACGCGCTCGACCGTCCGGGCCGGGCACCCCATCGCCTCGTAGGCGGCGGCGATCGCGGTGAGGTCGTCCGGGCTCGCCACCCGGAAACCGACGTGATCGACCATCGGCTCGTCACCCCGGCGGAGGACGATGCTGTGGTGCAGCCGCTCCTCGACGCCGCGCAGATACAGTGCGTCGTCGGTCCGGGCGGTGAGGACGAGGCCGAGCAGGTCGACGTAGAACTCGTGCGCCGCGTCGAGGTCTCCGACGACGAGCTCGACGTGCGCGACCCGGACGATGTCGAACGGCGGCCGTTGCCAGGTCGTGTCGATCATCGGGCCCCGTCCCGGGGCACACTCGTGCCGAGTCGCGGGATGGGGTGGGACCCGATCCCCACGTGGACGGTCTCGAGCTCGCAGTAGAACTCGAAGCTGAAGTGGCCGCCCTCGCGGCCGATGCCGCTGCGCTTCATGCCGCCGAACGGCGTACGCAGGTCCCGGACGTTGTGGGAGTTGACCCAGATCATCCCGCTGTCGATCGCCTGGGCGACACGGTGTCCCCGCGTCAGGTCCCCCGTCCACACGTAGCCCGCGAGGCCGTACTCGGTCGCGTTCGCGAGCCGGATCGCCTCGGCCTCGTCGCGGAACGGCGTCGCGACGAGGACCGGCCCGAAGATCTCCTCCCGGAACACGCGCATCTGCGGCGTCACGTCGGCGAACACCGTCGCCTCGAGGAAGTTGCCCTCGGGAAGCTCGGGCGGCCGCCGGCCGCCGGCGAGGAGGCGGGCCCCCTGCTCGCGCGCCGAGTCGAGATAGCCGGTCACCCGCTCGTGGTGCTCGGCGCGGATGAGCGGTCCGAGCTCGGTTCCCTCGTCGAACGGGTCGCCGACGCGGATGCTCCGCGCGCGTGCGGCGACCGCCTGGACGAGGTCCTCGTAGATCGTTTGCTCGGCCAGCAGCCGGGATCCCGCCGTGCAGCGCTGGCCGTTCATCGTGAAGATCTGCGCGACCACGGCGTCGACGGCGCGTTCGAGGTCGGCGTCGGCGAAAACGACGACGGGCGACTTCCCGCCGAGCTCGAAGGAGTAGCGCTTCAACGTCGGCGCCCCGGCGGCCATGATCGCGGAGCCGGTCGACGTCTCCCCGGTGAACGAGATGAGATCGATGCCCGGGTGGGCCGAGAGGGGCGCCCCGCAGGTCTCGCCGAAGCCGTGCACGAGGTTGAAGACGCCGTCCGGAAGCTCCGCGTCGGACATGATCGCAGCGAGTCGCGTCGCGGTCAGCGGCGACCACTCGGCGGGCTTCAGCACGCAGGTGTTCCCGGCAGCGAGGCAGGGGGCGATCTTCCAGGTGGCGAGCATGAGCGGTGCGTTCCAGGGCGTGATCAGCCCGGCGACGCCGACGGGCTTGTGGATCGTGTAGTTGATGAACTCGTCACCGACCCTGTACGCGTCTCCCGTGAGCTCCTCGATCGCGTCGGCGAAGAAGTCGAAGTTCTCGGCGGCTCGCGCGGCCAGGCCGCGCATCTGGGTGATCGGCATTCCGATGTCGAGGCACTCGAGCCCGATCAGATCACCGGCACCGTCGCGGATTCCCCCGGCGACGCGGCGCAGCACCGCTGCTCGCTCCTTCGCCGTCATCCGGGGCCACGGCCCCTCGTCGAACGCGGCCCGGGCGGCGCGAACCGCATCGTCGACGTCCTTCTCGAGGCCCTCGGCGACCTCGACGATCGGTCGGTTCGTCGTCGGGTCGAGCGTCTCGAAGGTCCGTCCTGCCCGTCCGTCGCGGAACTGCCCGCCGATGAAGTGCTGCTGCGGGTCGAGGCGAACGCCCTCCGCGGACACCGTCGTGCGTTCCGTCGCCTGGCTCACGGCCGCCCCCGTCCGCCTACGATGCCGCCGCCTCGGCGAGGAGCCCCACGTCCGCCAGGATGGCGACGATGCGCTCCTCGCTCGCCGGCGCCGGGTCTGCGAGGGGCGGGCGAACCGACCCGCAGGGGACGATGCCGAGGCGCTCCATGGCCCACTTCACCGGCCCCGGGTTCGTCTCGACGAACGCCATCTCGACGAGTGGGTGGAGCTCATAGTGCAGGCGCCGCGCCTCGTCGTGGTCGCCGGCGGCGAAGGCGTCGTAGAGGGCCGCGGAAGGCCGGGGAGCGACGTTGGCGACGCAGCTCAGATGGCCGACGCCTCCGATCGCGAGCATCGGGTAGCAGAGCAGCTCGATCCCGCAGTAGACGAGGAAGTCGCGCCCGCAGGCGCTGAGGACGTAGGAGGCGTGCTCGAAGTCGCGCGTCGTCTCCTTGATCCCGACGATGTTGTCGTGTGCGAGCCGGAGCCGCGCGACCGTCTCCGGATGGATGTCGACCGCGGTGCGGACGGGGACGTTGTAGACGACGATCGGCAGGCCCGGGAACTCGCGCGCGATCGTCGAGTACCAGTCGAAGAGCGCCTGCTGGGTGGGCCGGCTGTAGTACGGCGTGATCACGAGCGCCGCGTCTGCGCCGAGCCGCTCGGCCGCGGCGGTGACCTCGAGCGTCTCGCCGAGGTGCGCCGATCCCGTTCCGGGGAAGAACGGGACTCGGTCGGCGACCGCCTGCGCCGCGGTCTCGAGCACCTGGAGGCGCTCGGCCACGCTCTGCGAGCTCGGCTCGCCGGTCGACCCGAGCACGGAGATCCCGTGCGAGCCGCTCTCGATCTGCCACTCGATCAGGCGGACGAGCGTGTCGGTGTCGATCGAGCCGTCACGCTGGAACGGCGTCACGACGGGCGCGATCGAACCGCGAATCTGGGATGGATCCGAGCGGAACCTCATCTCGGTTCGGCCTCCTTCACGATCGTCCGTCGGGTCGCAGGATCATATATGAAAATCGCTATGTTCCAGGGTCGTCGGTCGAGGCACGGCCCGCCCGCCAGGCCTCGAACTCCGCACGCCGCTCCTCGGCGAGCGGGAAGACGCCGCGGATGCTCTCCCCGGCGTCGACGCGCTCGAAGGCGAACTCCTCGCGCTGCTCCTGGTCGACGGCGGCGGCAGCGACCTCCTCGGCGAGCTGCGCGGGGACGACGACCACGCCCTCGGCGTCGCCGACGACGACGTCGCCCGGCATGACGAGCACACCGCCGCAGGCAACCGGGACGTTCGTCGCGAGCGGATAGTGCAGGACGCCGAGCACGCTCGCGTGGGGAGCCCGGTAGTAGGTCGGGATGTCGAGCACCGCCACCGCTGGGCTGTCTCGCAGGCCGCCGTCGGTGACGATGCCGGCGGCGCCGCGACGCAGTGCCCGCAGGGCGAGGATGTCGCCGATCGTGCCCGCGCCCGGCTCGTTGCGCGCCTCGATCACGAGCACCTCCCCGGGGGAGATGCTCTCGATCGCCTGTTTCTGGGCGTTCAGCTCCCGCGTGTCGGCCTGCACGATGTCCTCGCGCACGGGAACGTAGCGGAGCGTGTGCGCGATGCCGACCATGCGCAGGTCGGGGCGGGTGGGGCGGAGGCCCTGGAGGAACGGGCCACGGATTCCCCGTCGCTGGAGCTGCGTGGTGAGCGTTGCCGTCGAGACGGTGCGCAGGGCGGCCAATGCCTCGTCCGGGACGGTGACGGGGCGGGGCGCGCTGACGCCGAGCGCCGCCGCGCGCGCTTCCGGGCTCGCCTTCGGCATCGCACCGATCGGCTCCAGAGGCCGCCCGTCCTCGACGACCTCGTTGCGGATCCTGCCGATGCCCTCGACCTCGACCTCGACGACGTCGCCTGGGCCGACCGGCCGGGAGCCGGCGGGGGTGCCCGTGAGGATGATGTCACCCGGCTCGAGCGTCATGAACCGCGAGAGGTCGGCGACGAGCACTCCGAACGGGAAGATCAGCTCGCTCGTATGTGCTTCCTGGGCGAGCGACCCGTTGACCACGGTGCGCACCGTGAGGTCGTCGAGGTGCAGCTCGGAAGCTGGGACGAGACGCGGGCCGACCGGGGTGAACCCGTCGTGCCCCTTGGCGAGCACGTTCGAGCCCGCGATCGGCGAAGCGCAGGTCGTAGACGCCGACGTCGTTGGCCGCGGTGATCCAGCCGATGCACGCCTCGGCCCCGGCGACCGGGACGCGGCGCGCGGTGGCGCCGATCACGAGCGCGATCTCGCCCTCGAAGCAGAGGAGCTCGCAGCCCTCCGGCCGGAGGATCGGGTCGTCGTGGCCGGCCAGCGACGAGGGCGGTTTGAAGAAGTACGAGGGGTAATCCGGAACCCGTCCGCGCTGCTCGGCCCGGCTGCGGTAGTTCAGGTGCACCGCGATGATCTTCGACGGCGTGAGACCGAGCGATCGGATCATCGCCGAACGACCGTCGGTCTCGGCACGCTCCGGCACGCGCGCCGATCGTATATGAGATGATCCACGGTCGTCAACCGCCTGTTCTGGGCCCAGCCCGTGCGTCGGTTCCGGGCGAGAGCGATGCGATATCATCCGCGCCCTCCGCAGGCCCCTTCGCCGCACCTGCCCTCCGGTGGTCTCGCGGCGGAGGATCCCCATGAACGGAAGGACACGGCATGTCTGAGAGTCCGGTCACGGTGCCGCGGCCGCGGCGCTTCTACACGGAGCCCCACCGGCTCGACGTGGGGGAGATCCGGGTCGCCTACCGGCGCAAGGGCTCCGGCGAGCCCACGGTGTTCCTGCACGGCGCCGGCGCGACGCGGATGTGGCTGCCGTTCTACGAGCGGATGGCAGCAGTCCGTCGACTTCATCGCGCCCGAGCATCCCGGCTTCGGCGAGACCGAGGCGCCGGAGTGGCTGCGACGGCTTCGACGACCTCGTCCTGCACTACCGCGACCTCGTCGACGCGCTCGGGCTCGAGCGCGTCCACCTGGTCGGCTACTCGCTCGGCGGCTGGATCGCGGCCGACTTCGCGATCTTCTACCCGGACCGGGTGAAGAGCCTGACGCTGATCACGCCGGCGGGCCTGCACGTGCCCGGGAAGCCGATCGTCGACCTCTTCGCGATGCCGCCCGAGCGCATCGCCGGCGTGCTCTTCAGCGGCAACGAGGCGGACTACCTCGAGTACCTCCCGGACGGCACGAACCTCGACGACATCGTCGACGCCTACGGTGAGCTGGTGACGCTCGCGCGGCTCGTCTGGTCTCCGCACTACGACCCGAAGCTGCCGCGGCGACTTCGCAGCCTGCGCGTCCCCACGCTCGTCGTCGGTGCCGAGGACGACTGGATCGTCCCGAACGAGCACGCCGACCGCTGGGCGGAGCTCGTTCCCGACGCCCGCGTCGACCGGATCCCCGGCACCGGCCACGGCCTGATCATCCAGCAGCCCGACGCAGGCCGCGGCCGCGATCACCGCCTTCATCGAAGGAGCAGTGCCGTGAACAAGCTCTACTTCTACACGCTCGACTTCATGCCCTACCCGTTCATCCCGCCGCGCCGAGGAGCTCGAGTCCACGTGGGTGACGCTGCCGAACTCCCACTACGACCCGAAGGTCGGGCATCGGCTCTACACGGAGTACCTCGAGCAGGACGATCGCGACCGAGCGGCTCGGCTACGACGGCGTGCTCGTCAACGAGCACCACCAGAACTGCCTACGGGACGATGCCGAGCCCGAACATCATGGCCGTCGTACATCGTCGCCCAGCACGCGAGCGGATCCCGGTCGGGGTGATCGGCAACGCGCTGCCGCTGCACGACAACCCGCTGCGAGTGGCCGAGGAGATCGCGATGCTCGACGTGATCTCGGGCGGCCGGATCATCTCCGGGCTTCGTGCGCGGCACGGGCATGGAGTACTACTCGTACGCCGTCGAACCCGAGCTACGTCGCGGGAGCGCTTCTGGGAGGCGCACGACCTGATCCTCAAGGCGTGGACCGAGCCCGGGCCGTTCGCGTGGGAGGGCAAGCACTTCCACCTGCCGTACGTGAACCCGTGGCCGCGGCCGCTCCAGCAGCCGCACCCGCCGATCTGGCTGCCCGGCTTCGGCTCGCTCGAGACGATCGACGAGGCGGCCAAGCGCCGGTACACGTTCATGCAGGTCTTCGCGCCGCGCTGGTCCTCGTCAAGGCGCTGCAGCTGTACCGGCAGCATCGCCGAGGAGAAGTACGGCTACGACGCCGTCGCCCGACCAGCTCGGCGCGGCGATCCCCACCTACGTCGCGGAGACCGACGAGCAGGCCCACCGCGAGGCGCGGCCGCACCTGACCTGGCTGTTCCGCAACGGGCTCAAGCACCCGCCGTACTTCGCGTTCCCGCCCGGGTACCATGAGCAAGAAGTCGTTCAGGAACTTCCTCGGCACGATCATCGAGAAGAACATCAAGCCGGACATCTACGACGCTCACCTACGAGGACCTGATCGAGCAGCGACTACGTCATCGTCGGCTCGCCCGAGACCGTGATCGAGCAGCTGACGCAGTTCACGGACGAGCTCGGGGGCCGGCGTCATCGTGGGCGCCGGCGGCCAGTGGGGCGCGATGCCGCACTGGATGGCAATGAAGAACATGAGCTCGATGGCCGAGGAGGTCATGCCGCACTTCCGCGAGCCCGACGGCAAGCCGATCTGGGCGCGGGAGGAGCCGAAGGTGCCGCACGACGCTCTCGGAGCACGCGGCGACGGTCGGCCAGCCGCGCCTCGCGCCGAGGATCCGCCTCGACGAGGACACGTACATCGATCCGAGGATCGCCCACATCCCGGAGGTGGTGGAGTCCGCGCGCGCGGGAGCCGCCGCGACTCGCGCCCGCTGAGCTGGCGGCCACGCCGGGCGTGTGCCGCCCGCGCGGGCGAGGATAGGATTGCCGCCCATGGCACAAGCAGCGGGCATGGGCTTTCCGAGCCCTCTCGACGTGCCGGTCCCACCGGGCTGCGACGGGTGGGAGGAGCTGTACCCCGGCCACGCCGTCTTCAGCGAGGATCGCCGTGTCGCCGAGGACGGCCGCTTCTGGTTCTCGGACGGGATCCACCTCCCGGAGCCCATCTTCCCGTTCGACGCCGTGACGCTCGACTACGCCGCGGTCGCTGTCTGCCAGGCGAGCTCCCGCCTCTTCGTGGTGCCCCCCTCCCTCGGAGTCGAGTACCGCATCCTCAACGGCTACTGCTACTTCAGCGCGAACTCGGTGACCGACGAGGCGACCCTCGCCCGGCGGGGCGAGCTGTTCGCACAGCGAGGCGGCTTCTACTACGAGCACTGGAACGAGCTCTATGCGCGCTGGCGCGACAAGGTCGAAGAGGCAATCCGGGAGCTCGAGGCGCTCGAGGTACCGGCCCTCCCCGAGTTCGAGGACGAGGCGGTCGTCACCGGGGCTCGCGGTTGGGGCTCGAGCCATGCGCTTCTCCTCGCCTACGACCGCCTGCTCGCCGGCATGGATCGCATCTGGCAGTACCACTTCGAGTTCCTCAACCTGGGCTACGGCGCCTACCTCGACCTCTACGAGCTGTGCCGTGAGGCCTTTCCCGGAGATCGGCGACGAGACGATCGCGAAGATGGTCTCGGGGATCGAGGTCGTCGTCCTGAGGCCCGACGACGAGCTCAGGCGCCTCGCCCGGCTCGCGCTCGAGCTCGGCCTGGCAGACGGCGTGAAGGGGACCGGCGGTGAGCCGCAGCTCCGCGCTGCGCTCGCAGGAAGCGAGGCAGGGGCGCGCTGGCTGGCCGACTTCGAGGAGACGAAGAACCCGTGGTTCTACTTCTCGTACGGGACCGGCATCTTCTACCACCATCACCGATCCTGGATCGACGACACGACGTTCCCGATCGCGGCGATCGGCTCCTACATCGAGCGTCTCGAGGCGGGTGAGGACATCTCCCGCCCCTCGGAGGCGGTGGCCGCCGAGCGCGACCGGATCACCGAGGAGCACCGCGCTCTGCTCGACGACGACGCGCGCCGTGCCTTCGACGACAGCCTCGCACTCGCGCGCACGGTCTTCCCCTACGTCGAGGAGCACAACTTCTACATCGACCACTGGTACTTCACGATCTTCTGGAACAAGGTGCGGGAGTTCGGCGCGCTCCTCGCCCGGAACGCGTTCCTGGCGGAGGCGGAGGACGTCTTCTATCTGAGGCACGACGAGGTGCGCTCGGCGCTCGAGGAGCTCCGGCTCTGGTGGAGCGCCGGCGGCGCCGAGGCCGCGCGTGGCCCCGGCCGCTGGCCGACGATCGCGGCGAGGCGCAGGTCGATCTACCAGTCCATGCGCGAATGGGCTCCGCCCGCGGCCCTCGGCGAGGCTCCCGAGGCGATCACCGACCCGATGACGGTCATGCTCTGGGGCATCACGACGGAGCGTGTCAAGGAGTGGCTCGCATCTGCGCAGGGCGCCCGGACGGGCGTGCTGGCCGGGCTTGCGGCCTCCCCGGGCGTGGTCGAAGGGCGGGCCAGAGTGATCCTCCGCCCCGACCAGCTCGGACAGCTCGAGGCGGGTGAGGTCCTGGTTGCGCCGTCGACGTCCACGAGCTGGACGCCCGTGTTCGCCACGGTCGCGGCCGCCGTGCTCGACATCGGCGGGATGATGTCCCACGCCGCGATCGTCGCCCGCGAGTACGGGCTCCCGGCCGTCGTCGGAACGGGCATCGGGACCCAGGCGATCAGGACGGGCGACCGGCTCCGCGTCGACGGCGGCGCCGGCGTCGTGACGATCCTCGACTGAATCCCATCGCGCCCGAACGTTTCTGACGTCACAATGGCCCGAGCGGCATGGATGCCACGGCGGCGGTCGGACGCGAGAACGAGCTCGGCTCGATCGAGGCCTTCCTGGCCGAGGTCGAGCGGGGTCCGGCGGCGCTCGTTCTCTCCGGCGAGGCAGGGATCGGGAAGACGACCCTGTGGGAGGCGGGTGTCGAGAACGCGCGGGAGCGCTTCCTGGTCCTCTCGCATCGAAGTGTCGAGGCGGAGGCCTCGCTCGCCTTCGCCGGGCTCTCCGATCTGCTCGAGCCGGTTCTGGACGCGGTGGCGTCCGAGCTGCCCCCGTTGCGGCGGCGGGCGCTGGAGGTGGCGCTCCTCCTCGCCGAGCCGGGTGAGGAACCGCCTGAGCCACGCGCCATCGGGCTCGCCTTCCTGGACGTCCTGAGGCTGCTCGCGGCTCGTGGCCCCGTCGTGGTCGCGCTCGACGACATGCAATGGCTCGATTCCTCCTCCGCCCTGGTGATCCCGTTGGCGCTTCGCCGCCTGCGCGACGAACGCCTCGGGCTTCTCGCCACCCTGCGCAGCGCGCCCGACGCCTCCGCGCCCTTCGAGCTCGGACGTTCGTTCCCGGAGGAGCGGCTTCGTCACCTCGAGATCGGACCGCTCAGTCTTGGCGCGCTGTACCAGCTCGTGCGTGGGCGACTCGGCGTCGAGCTGACCCGGCCCGAGCTCGTGCGCGTTCTGGAGGCCTCCGGAGGTAACCCGTTCTTCGCGCTCGAGCTCAGCCGCGAGCTCGTCCGCGCCGGGACGAGGCGTGCGGTCGGGGAAGCATTGCGGGTGCCCGAGAGCTTGCGGGAGCTGCTCGGCGGCCGCCTGGCGCGGTTGCCGGCTGAGACGAGCGATGTCCTCCTCCAGGTCTCGGCGCTCGCCCGACCGACGGTGGACCTGGTCGCCGCGGCGCACGGAGACCGGGAACGCGTCCTCGTGGCACTCGACGCAGGCACGCGCGAAGGCGTGCTCCAGGTCGACGATGCGCGCGTGCGCTTCGTGCACCCCTTGCTCGCCTCGATCTGCTACGAGGAGGCCCCACCCTGGAAGCGCCGCGCCGTTCACCGGGCGCTCGCCGGTGCGGTCCCCGACGTGGAAGAACGCGCCCGCCATCTCGCCCGTGCGGCGGAAGGCCCCGATGCGGCCGTTGCCTCCGATCTGGACGCTGCCGCACACCGGGCGGGCGCGCGCGGCGCGACGGCCGCCGCGGCCGAGCTCTCCGAGCTCGCCGCCGGGCTGACACCGGACGACCCTGCTCTGGAGCGTCACCGCCGCGTGCGCGCCGCTGACTTCCACCGCCTCGCAGGCGACCCGCGACGAGCGGCGACGCTCTTCGAGCAGCTCCTCGCGGACATGGCGTCCGGCGTCGAGCGCGCCGACGTGCTCCTCGCGCTGGCCGCGACGCACATGGCGGACGCTCCGAGCACGATCGCGCTCCTGGATCAGGCGCTGGCCGAAGCGGCGGGCGACGATGGTTGCTCCTCGCGAATTCTGGCCTTCCGGGTGGGATTCCACCTGCTCGAGGCCGACGGCCGCGCGGCCCTGTCCGATGGCCGGGCGGCGTTGGAGACGGCCGAGCGAACCGGCGATTCCTCCCTGGTCGCCGTGGCGATCGCTCGGCTCGGGACGGCGCAGATGTACGCGGCCGAGATCACGCCCGGCCTCCTCGAGCGAGGCGTGGAGATCGAGGAGCGCCTCGGGCTCGTGCTCCAGTACTACGACAGCCCGCGCTATCTCCACTCCAGGCTGCTCATGTGTCTCGGCGAGCTCGAACGGCCTCGCACCGCCCTCGCCGAGCTCGAGGCCGAAGCGGCAGCGCGCGGCCACGAAGGCACGCAGGGTGATGGCCCTCTGGACGCTCAGCATGCTCGAGTGGCTGGCAGGTCGCTGGCTGCGGGCGCTCGACCACGCTGCTTCGGCACACGAGCTCACCGAGCAGACCCACCACACGCACGGTCGCGCATGGGTGGGCCGCGCCAGAGGGTTGGTCGAGACGGACCTCGGCCTGGTCGAGCAGGCGCGCGCATCGGCCGAGGAAGGCCTTGCGTTCACACGGGCGAGCTCGCTCGAGTTCCACACGATCGCCGGCGCCGGCGTGCTCGGCCGGCTCGAGTTTCTCCTCGGCAATGTCGCTGCGGCCGGCGACCACTTGCGTGACCTTCCCGAGCGGCTGCTCGCAGGCGGGATGAACGACCCGACCGTCCCCGTCTGGCCCGACGCGGTCGAGACGCTGGTCGCTCTCGGCGAGCTCGAGCGGCCGCGCAACTACCTGGAGCGCTACGAACTGATCTCGCAGCGCATCGGGAGCCCGTGGGCCATGGCGGCGGCCGCGCGCTGCCGGGGGCTCCTCGCCGCCGCGGAGGGCGATCTCGCCGGTGCCTTCGCTGCCTTCGAGCGCGCGCTCGCCGTGCTGGATGAGCATCCCTATCCGCTGGAGCGCGGGCGCACGCTGCTGTGCCTGGGTACGGTGCGCAGGCAGGCGGGGCAGAAGCGGGCCGCTCGGGAGGTGCTGGAGCAGGCGCTGGCGATCTTCGAGGAGCTCGGAGCGCGCCTGTGGGCCGAGAAAGCTCGCGGCGAGCTGCAGCGGATCAGCGGCCGCCGGCCGGCCTCGGATGGACTAACCGAAACGGAGCTCCGGGTCGCGTCCCTGGCCGCGGAAGGCCGCTCGAACAGGGAGATCGCGGCCGAGCTGTTCCTGGGGGTGAGCACCGTGGAGATGCACCTCTCACGGGTCTACCGCAAGCTCGGGGTTCGGCGTGCGGGCCTCTCGGTGCGGCTCGCCGTGCCCGTGGACGAGACGGCCGAGGTGTGATTCCGATGCCCGCGGAGGTCATCGGGCGAGACGAGGAGCTCGGCGCGATCCGGGAGTTCCTGGCAGAGATCGAGACGGGCCCTGCGGCCCTTGTCCTGTCCGGCGAGGCCGGCATCGGGAAGACGCTCCTGTGGGAGGCCGGTCTCGAGGAGGCCCGAGAACGCTTCAGCCGCGTCCTGATCTGTCGCGCGGTGGAGGCGGAGGCTTCGCTCTCCTTCGCGGCGCTGTCGGAGTTGCTGATTCCGGTCTTCGAGGAGGCAGCCGACGCGCTCGTGCCTCCCAGACGGCGAGCGCTCGAGGTCGCGCTGCTCCTGGCCGAGCCGGGCGAGGTCGCTCCCGATGCGCACGCGATCGGACTGGCCGTGCTCGACGTGCTGGGCGCTCTCGCCGCGCAGGGGCAGGTGCTCGTGGCACTCGACGACGCGCAGTGGCTCGACCCGGCCTCAGCGGGGGTGCTCCGGGTCGCGCTCCGGCGCGTGCGGGACCAGCCGATCGGCCTGCTGGCGACCGTGCGGGTCGCACAGGACACGGCGACGACCTTCGATCTCGATCAGTCGTTCCCGGAGGAGCGGCTCCGGCGACTCTCGGTCGGACCGCTGAGCCCGGCGGCGCTGCATCGCATGCTCAGGGAGCGACTGGGGCTCGAGCTGACCCGACCCGAGCTCGCTCGCGTGCAGGAGGCGACGGTGGGGAACCCGTTCTTCGCGCTCGAGCTCGGCCGCGAGCTCGTGCGCACGGGAACGCGACCGACGCCGGGCCAGGCATTGCGCGTTCCGGACAGTCTGCGGGAGCTCCTCGGCGGCCGTCTCGCCCGTCTGCCCGGCGAGACACTGGACGTCCTGCTCCAGGTTGCGGCGCTGGCACGGCCCACCGTCGAGGTGGTCGCGGCGGCGCACGGGAACCGGGAGCGCGTCCTGGGAGCGCTCGAGGTGGCTGCCGGGGAAGGCGTGATCGAGGTCGACGACTCCCGCGTCCGTTTCGTGCACCCGCTGCTCGCCTCGATCTGCTACGAGGAGGCGCCCGTCTGGAAGCGCCGCGCCGTGCACCGGTCGCTCGCCGAAGCCGTCGGCGACGTGGAGGAGCGAGCCCGCCACCTCGCGCTTGCCGCCGATGGCCCGGACGCAATCGCCGCCTCCGCTCTCGACACGGCGGCCGAGCAGGCAGCCGCCCGTGGGGCGGCCGCGACGGCGGCCGAGCTCTTTGAGCTCGCCGCCGAGCTGACGCCCGCCGATCCCGCCGCGGCGCGCAGGCGGCGCCTGCAGTCGGCGAACTTCCACCGCATTGCAGGAGCGGGGGACCGCGCGGCCGCAATGCTCGACCAGCTCCTGACCGAGGTTCCCTCGGGAGTGGAGCGGGCAGACGTCCTCGTTGCTCTCGCCTCGACGTTCAGGGCCGACTCCATGGCGAGCGACCTGTTCGAGGAGGCGCTGGTTCAGGCGTCGGGTGACGACGCCCGCTCCGCGCGGATCCTTGCCCTCCGCAGCCTTTTCCACCTGCTGGCCGTCGACGTGCGCGCGGCGCTCGCGGACGCTCGCTCGGCGCTGGAGAGGGCCGAGCGGGTGGGCGATCCCGCGCTCCTCGCCGCGGCGATCGCGCGGGTAGGGCACGCCGAGACCTGGAGCGCGGAGATCACTCCCGGCTTGCTCGAGCGGGGTGTGGAGATCGAAGAGCGCCTCGGGCTCGAGCTCGAGTTCTTCGAAAGCCCGCGCATCTGGCTCGGTAGACAGCTGATGCGCCTCGGTGAGATCGATCGAGCCCAGGCGATCTTCGAGGACCTGGACTCGGCGGCGGCGGCTAGAGGCGACGAAAGCACCCGGACATTGCTCCTCTGGTATCGGTCGCTCGCGAACTGGTATGCGGGCCGATTGCGGCAGGCCCTCGAGATCGCCGGCACGGCAAGCGAACTCGATGAGCAGACTCTTGCCCACAATTTCGGTTGGAAGGGACGCGTTCAGGGGCTGGTCGAGGCTGACCTCGGCCTCGTCGAAGCGGCGCGCGCGTCTGCTCGGGACGCGCTCGCGTTCTCGCAGGCGACTACGGACGAGATCTTTGCCATCGCGAGCCTCGGTGTGCTCGGACGCCTCGAGCTCGCGCTCGGCAACGTCGGGGCGGCCGCCGGCGAACTGCGGGAGCTTCCCCGGAGACTCCTCGCCGGAGGGGTGAACGATCCGGCGAACCCCGTCTGGGCGGACACGATCGAGGCGCTCGCCGGTGTGGGTGAGCTCGAGCGGGCCCATTCCTACCTCGACCATTACGAGGTGCACGCACGCCAGCTCGGTAGTCCGTGGGCGCTTGCCGCTGCCGCGCGCTGCCGCGGCCTGCTCTGCGCGGCAGAGGGCGACCTCGACGGCGGCCTTCGCAGCGTTCGAGGAGGCTCTCGCCGGGCTGGACGAACACCCGTTTCCGCTGGAGCGCGGCCGCACGCTGCTCTGCCTGGGCGCGGTGCGCCGGCAGGCGGGGCAGAAGCGGGCCGCCCGGGAGGTGCTGGAGCAGGCGCTGGCGATCTTCGAGGAGCTCGGGGCGCGCCTGTGGGCCGAGAAGGCCCGCGGCGAGCTGCAGCGGATCAGCGGCCGCCGGCCGGCCCCGGACGGGCTGACAGAGACCGAGCTACGCGTGGCCCAGCTCGCGGCGCAGGGCCGCTCGAACAAGGAGATCGCCGCCGAGCTGTTCATGGGCGTGAGCACCGTCGAGATGCACCTCTCACGCGTGTACCGGAAGCTCGGGGTACGACGCGCCGGGCTCGGGGCAAGGCTGGCCATTCCGCCCGATGAAGCGGCGAGGAGCATGGACGAGGCGGCCCAAGCCTAGGGTTTTCCCGGTTTCGGGGGTGCACCCCTAAGCCCTAGCTTCGACGGCATGGTCTACGTCGTCGAGCGATACCTCCCAGGCCTCGTCCACCTCGAGCTTCTGCGGTCGCTGCACGAGCTGAAGCGAGTGGCGAACGACAGCCGGAGCGAGGAGGCGCGGGTGCGCTACCTCGGCTCGACGATCGTCCCCGGAGACGAGGCCTGCTTCTGCGAGTTCGACGGACCCTCCGCGGCCGCTATCGCAGAGGTGAACCGGCAGGCAGGCCTGCCGTTCGACCGGATCGTCCCCGCCCTGATCGTAGGTCCGACGAAAGGAGAGCTCTGATGTCCGCCTCGACAACCATCCCGACCACTCTCGAGCTTCGGCGAAGCCGCCTGCTCGGCCTCATGGCGGCCAGCGCGGCGCTTGCCGCCGGCATCACCTGTCTGCTGCTCGTCTTCGCGGTGAACACCGGCGGTGGAGGTGACCGAACGAGCACCTCCGCGAACGCGTACGTCGAAGGAATCGCCTCGCTGAGCCCCGAGGAGCTCGCCGCGGGGTTCGGCACGCCGCAGGTCGACGCGCTCTCCTCGCTCGGTTCGGAAGGGCGCGCGTACGTCCAGGGGATCGTGGGCTCCACCCTCGCGGAGCTCGCAGCCGCCTACGGCACCGGCTTCGGCCCGTACGTGAACGCGATCGTGGCCGCGGCTCCCGCCGAGCTGGCTGCCGCATACGGCACCGGCTTCGGGCCGTACGTGGACGGGATCGTGGCCGCGGCTCCCGCCGAGCTGGCTGCCGCCTACGGCACGGGCTTCGATGCGTACGTTCAGGGGATCGTGAACTCCACGCCCGAGGAGCTGGCCGCGGCGTTCGGTCGCTGAGCACCGAGACCCCCGGGATCGACGGGAGCGGAGAGGGCCGGGCTGCCGGCCCTCTCCGCTTTCGGGGGTCACAGCAGCGCGGTAATCGTCCAAATCGGCAGTTGCGGCTCCGACCCGTAGGGGCCGGACTCGTCCGGCCCACGGCGCGCCGGTCAGACCCGCTCGACGAGCACCGCGAGCCCCTGGCCGACGCCGATGCAGAGCGTCGCGAGGCCGCGGCGCCCGTCCGTGCGCTCCAGGCGGCCGAGCAGCGTCAGGACGAGGCGGATCCCCGTTGCGCCGAGTGGGTGTCCGAGCGCGATCGCCCCGCCCTCGGCGTTCACCAGCTCGGGATCGAGCCCGAGCCGCCTGATGCTCGCGATCACCTGCGTGGCGAAGGCCTCGTTGATCTCGATCGCGTCGAGATCGTCGATCGCCCACCCGGCGCGCTGCAGCACGCCCTGTGTCGCGGGCACAGGGCCGAGCCCCATGATGTGCGGCGGCACGCCTGCTGCGGATGCGGCGACGACCCGCGCGCGCGGCACGAGGCCGAGCCGCTTCGCCGCGGCCCCGCTGGCGACGACGATCGCCCCCGCCCCATCGGAGAGCGGGGAGGCGGTGCCGGCCGTGACGATGCCGTCCGGGCGAAACGCGGGCTGCAGTCCGGCCAGGGCCTCCGCGCTCGTGTCGGGGCGAGGGACCTCGTCCGCGGAGACGGTCGTCTTGCCGACGACAACGGTCACGAGATCGCGGGCACGATGCTCCTCGGCCGCGGCCGTGAGCTGCTGCGAGCGCAGGCCGAAGGCGTCCGACTCCCCGCGGGTGATCCCGTCGAGGATCGCCACCTCCTCGGCCGTGTCCCCGAGGCTGATCGTCGCCTTGCCGCCGTCCAGCGGGCGCATGAGCGGGTTGACGAGCCTCCAGCCGAGCGTCGAGTCGGCGACCTCGGCTGCCGCCGCCCAGGGGCGGTCGGGCTTCGGCACGACCATCGGTGCGCGGGTCATTGACTCGACACCGCCTGCCACGACCACGTCCGCCTCGCCGACCCGGATCTGCTGGGCGGCCGAGACGACCGCCTGCAGCCCGCTCGCGCAGAGCCGGTTGACCGTGTAGCCGGGCACCTCGACCGGCAGCCCGGCCAGGAGGACAGCCATCCGGGCCACGTTGCGATTGTCCTCGCCCGCCTGGTTCGCGGCGCCGAAGACAACCTCGTCGACCGCGTCCGCCGGAACCGACGCCCGTTCGAACGCCGCCACGAGCACCGCTGCTGCGAGGTCGTCCGGGCGGGCCCCCGCGAGCACTCCCCGGAAGCGGCCGAACGGCGTGCGCACGCCGCCGACGAGGAACGCCTCACGCCCCGCGGCGGCGCCGTCAGCCATTCCCATCACCGTCGTCTGTCAACGGACGTGCCCGAACCCCGTCATGATCGGCTCGGCGGGCCCGGCTAGCCCGCGCCGACTCCCGCGGACACGAACGTGCCCACGGTTTCGACGGCCGCAGGCGACTCGTCGAAGAGCAGGTGCCCCACCCCGGGGAGGATGGTCGTCTCCGCGCCCGGCACGAGATCCGCCCAGACCGACGCTTGCCCGGCGGGGACGACCTGGTCGCGGTCACCCCAGAGCAGGAGCGTCGGCATCGTGAGCCGGTGCAGCCACCTGGCCAGGCGCGGCTCGAACGGCCGCTCCCAGAGCACGCGGGCCGCCGAAGTCATCTCGCGGTAGCGCTCGGCCAGGAACTCGGGCGTCGGGGGCATCGGCACCTTCCCCGCGAAGACCGCCATGTCCGCGGTCAGCATGGCGGGGAGCTCCTCGTCGGGGACGGAGAAGACGTCGAGCGTCGGGTGCTCCCGGACACGAAGGCCCCACGGCGCGGCCAGCACGAGGCGCCGGACGCGCGTGCGCTGGGCGATCGCGAAGTTCGCCGCGATGCAGCCGCCAACCGAGTGGCCGACGAACGAGAGCTCGTCGATCTCGAGCGCGTCGAGCAGGTCGAGGTAGTGGCGAACGTAGTCGTCGATGCCGCTGATCGTCGCGTCATCGGCGGAGGCGCCGAATCCGGGATGATGCGGCACGACGAGCCGGAATCGCTCGGCGAGCGGAAGGAGGCTGTCGAAGCCGGTCACGGTCCCCGCCCCGTGCAGGAACACGAGCGCGGGCCCGTCCCCGGCCGTGAAGACGGCCGTGTCGATCCCGTTGACGTCGATGTGCTGCTCGGAGTAGGCGGCCATCTCAGCCCACCTCGCTCGCCGCGAGCTCGACGTCGGCGATCTTCGCACCGGCGAGCTTCGCGCGCACGCGCGGGATCACCTCGGTCGCGAACCGCGTCACGTTCTTCGCCGTCTTCCACTCCGGCATGTCGCCGAGCTCGAGCACGACGTTGACGCGGCTGACGCCCGCCTCCTCGGCCCAGTGGGTGATCGTGTCGGCAACGGTGTCCGGGGACCCACAGGCGATCCGGCCGATCGCGACCATGTCGTCCCACGTCGCCTTCTTGCCCGCCGCCATCGCGACGTCGGAGACCCGCCGCAGGAACTCCTGGGTCGTAACGTATCCGGGCGGGACGAGGTACTTCGGCGGCACGCGGTGGAACCAGCTGAAGAACCGCTCGATATGAGGGCGAGCCTCGCGCACCGCCTCCTCGTCGGTGTCGCCGACATAGGCCATGACCACGATCATCAGGTCGTCGGGGTCGACGGTGCGCCCGCGCTCCGCCGCGAGCTCGCGCATCTTGTCGAAGGCCCGGAGCTGGTTGGCGATCGGCACGAACACGATCGAGTACCCCATGCCGTGGTCGATCGCGAGCTGGGTCGTTTCGATGCTCCCGGTGCCGACGATGAAGAGCTTGGGGTGGGGCTTCTGGTACGGCTTCGGCCAGGGGTTGAGGAATCGGTACGAGTAGAACTCGCCGTCGTAGCGGGTCGGTCCATCCTCGGTCCAGGCCTGCATGATCACCTCGACCGACTCTCGGAAGCGTGCCCGCGCCGTCGTCGGGTTGATCACGCCCGAGTTCGCCCAGTACTCCATCCCGGTCCCGAGCGGGAACGCGAACTCCATGCGGCCGCCCGACATGACGTCGAGCATCGCGTACTCCTCCGCGATCCGGTTCGGGTACGAGAGGTTGAGCGGGACGCCGGCGACCTGGATCTTCGCCCGCTTCGTGGCAGTGACGAGAGCGCCGGCCATCACGCTGACGGTCGGGGTCATGCTGTAGGGCATGTTGTGGTGCTCGTTGATCGCGAGGCCGTCGAACCCGAGCTCGTCGCCGAGCGTCAACGTCCGTAGATGTCGCTGGTACAGCGCGTGCCCCTTGACCGGGTCGTAATGCGAGTTCGAGTAGTCGACCATCGTCGAGGCGTACCGATCCTCGTCCGGAGGGATGTCGATGTAGTGGTGGTGATGGAAGAGGTAGAACTTGATGTCGTCGAGCGCGCTCACCTCGGTCTGGCCTCCTCGGTCGATCCGTCCGGCGCCTCAGCCGTCGGGCACGTCCTCGAGCTACGGTTCGCAGAGCGCACAGGCGTACGCTCAGTGAACCAACGGTACTTTCTGGTCGCGAACGCTGTCAACCCGGCCGGCACGCGCCACGGCCGGTCGGTCACGGCCCGGTACGCCGCTCCACGTGCCCCCGGACGGAACCGGCATCGTCGTCCACCCAGCCCTTGCCCCGGGCGTACTCGACCATCGCAGCGAAGCCCGACTCCCAGTCGGGGCCGACGGATGGACGCGCGAGCGCCCGTAGCGCGTCGATCCGCACCCAGACGTGCTCGTCGTGGCGCGCGACGAGCGGCGGCCACGCGGACACCTCGCCGTGGGGCGCCTCGACGACGACGACCGCGAACGATCGCAGCTCGTCCGGGTCGATCAGGCGACAGCGCGCCGGCGTGTGACGGAGGTCGATCTCGAGCTCCACTGCTACCTCCGTCGCTGCACCGTCGTAGGGTCGGCTGGGGGTTCGCGTGGCGCACGCTCGTGCGCTGCGGGCAAACCTTACCGGCAAGCCTCTACGCTTCTGCCATGTCGGCTTCCGCGCCGGGGTCCCCCGCGAGCGGCACGATGCGCGCGGCCGTGCTTCCGGCCCCGGGCGAGCCGCTGCGGGTCGAGCAGATCCGGCTGCCCCGGCCTCGACGCGGCGAGATCCTCGTACGCGTGTCGGCCTGCGGCGTCTGCCACACGGATCTGCACGTCATCAAAGGTGAGGTCGCATTCCCGACGCCGGCCGTGCTCGGCCACGAGATCTCGGGAACGGTCGTCGAGCTCGGCGAGGCGGTGGCCGGGCCGGCGGTCGGAACCCGCGTCGTCGGCACGTTCATCATGCCCTGCGGCGAGTGCGCCGCCTGTCTGCGGGCGCGTGACGATCTGTGCGAAAAGTTCTTCTCGCTGAACCGCCTGCGCGGGACCCTGTATGACGGCGAGACCCGCCTCTTTCGCGAGGACGGCACCCCGCTCGCGATGTACTCCATGGGCGGGCTCGCCGAGTATGCCGTCCTCCCGGCAACGGCCGTCTATCCCCTGCCCGCGGGGGTTTCGATGGAGGAGGGTGCGATCCTCGGCTGCGCGGCGCTGACCGCCTTCGGTGCAGTCCGCCACGGCGCCGATCTGCGGATGGGCGAGCGCGTCGCCGTGGTCGCAACGGGTGGCGTCGGGACGATGGTCGTCCAGCTGGCCCGCGCCCAGGGGGCCGCGCAGGTGATCGCGGTCGACGTGAGCGAGGAGAAGCTGCGGGCCGCCCGCGCCCTCGGTGCCACGGACCTCGTCGACGTCTCGCAGGGCGACCCGGTCGAGCGCGTGCTCGAGCTGTCCGGCGGAGGCGTCGACGTCGCGTTCGAGGTGCTCGGTCGTCCGGAGACGTTTCTCCAGGCGCTCTCCGTGCTCCGTGACGGGGGCCGCATGGTTGCGGTCGGCATCGCGCCCGTCGGTGTTGCTGCCTCGATCGACATCACCCGTCTCGTCCGGCGGGGGCTCCGGATCGCCGGCTCCTACGGCGCGCGGCCGCGGACAGACATGCCGAGCCTGCTCGCGCTCGTCGAGCGAGGCGTCGTGCGGCTCGCGGACAACGTCACCCGGCAGTTCGCGCTCGAGGACGTGCAGGAGGCGTACGAGGCGCTCGACCGACGCGAGATCGTGGGCCGCGCCGTCGCCGTCATGCCCGCGGCCGTGTGACCGCGCTCCTCACCTCGGTCGTCGGCAGCTATCCGCAGCCGTCGTGGCTGATCGATCGCGAGCGCCTCGCGAAGCGTCCGCCGCCGCGCGCGCTCGCCCGCGAGCTGTGGCGCGTGGCGCCGGAGCACCTCGAGGAGGCGCAGGACGACGCGACGCTGCTCGCGATCCGGGACATGGAAAGTGCCGGGATCGACGTGATCACCGACGGCGAGATCCGCCGCGAGAGCTACTCGAACCGGTTCGCGAACGCGCTCTCGGGGATCGATCTCGACAACCCGGGCACCTTCATCGGCCGGAGCGGACTGGCCAACGAGGCACCCCGGATCGTCGGCCCGGTCCGTCGGGTGGGGCCCGTCGAGGTCCGGGACGTCGAGTTCCTGCGGGCGAGCACCGATCGTCCGGTCAAGATCACGCTGCCCGGGCCGTTCACGCTCGCCCAGCAGACCCAGGACGAGCACTACCACGACGAGCGCGCGCTGGCGTTCGACTTCGCCGCCGCCGTCAACGCCGAGGTCAAGGCGCTCTTCGCCGCCGGCGCCGACGTCGTCCAGCTCGACGAGCCCTACCTCCAGGCCCGGCCGGAGCGGGCGCGGGCGTACGGCGTGGAGGTGATCGAGCGCGCGCTCGAGGGGGTCGCCGGGACGACGGCGCTGCACGTGTGCTTCGGCTACGGCCAGTTCGTCAGGGACAAGCCGGCCGGCTACGCGTTCCTCGAGGAGCTGAACGAGACGTCGATCGACCAGCTCTCGATCGAGGCGGCGCAGCCGGGCCTCGATCCGTCGCTCCTGTGCGCGATCCCGGAGAAGACCGTCGTGTTCGGGGTCGTCTCGACCGGCGAGGAGGCGGTCGAGACGTCGGAGCTCGTCGCGGAGCGGATCGGGAGGGCCCTCGAGCACATCGATCCGGAGCGGCTCGTGCCGGCTCCGGACTGCGGCATGAAGTACCTTCCGCGAAGGGTGGCGTTCGCCAAGCTACGGGCTCTCGTGGAGGGAACGGAGATCGTGCGGGCCAGGCTGCGCTGAGCCGGACCGGCCGGCGTCCGCGTGCACGTCATAATCCCCCGGCAGCCACGATGAACGGAGGACCGATGGAGAACCAGGTTTCCTGGGTGATCGAGCTGAAGGTCAAGCCGGGGCAGCTCGAGACCTTCAAAGCGCTGATGGACGAGATGGTCTCCGGGACGAGCACGGAGCCGCAGACGCTCAACTACGAGTGGTTCATCAGCGATGACGACAGCGTCGTCCACATCTACGAGAAGTACGCGGATTCCGATGCCGTGCTCGACCATACCGGCGGCTTCATGGAGAAGTGGGCGGGCCGCTTCATGGAGGCCGTGGAGCCGACCCGGTTCACGGTCTACGGCAACCCGACCCCGGCCTGCAGGGAGCTCCTGGACAACTTCGGCGGAACGTACCTGCGAACCTGGGGTGGATTCGCGCGCTAGAGCCGCCGTCGGCGAGGCGGTTGCCGAAGGCACGAAGGGCGAGACCCAATCGACCACGCGCCTCACTGAGCCGCCCGCATCGCGCTGCTTCGAAGTGAGAGCGCGGAAGGAAACGCGACCGGCGGGTGAAACCTTGGTGCTGTCCGACCATGCTGCGGTCGTATCTGTTCGATCAGGCGAAGGCTCGCGAGGAGGTCGACGTTCGCGCCGTCCTCGGGTCGCTGAGTGAGCGCCAGCTGCTCTGGATGGACGCCGGGAGCGCCGAGGACGCCGGCGAAGTCGCAGAGGCTCTCGGGCTTCGCGAGCGCACGGTCCGGCGCATCGGCAAGCCCTCCGGCAGGCCGTTCCTCGAGGACTTCGAGGGCTACTTCCATCTCGACGTCGCGGCCGTCCGGCCCTCGGGCGCGCACGTCCGAGTCGACTGCGTCGTCGGCGAGAACTGGGTGCTCACCGTGCACGACGAGCTCGACCTGCTCGAGACGTTCGAGGAGCGTGTCTCGGGCGCGGGAGAGCTCGGCTCGGTCGACGCCCCGTCCTTTCTCGCGACGCTGCTCGACTGGATCCTCGCCAGCTACTTCGACGCGCTCGGCCAGGTCGAGGTCGCGCTCGAGCGGCTCGACCCCCGCCTGATCAAGGCACGGCTCCCGCGCGAGGACGACGCGCTGCTCGAGGAGCTCGTGGCCCTGAGAACCACGGTCGCGGGGCTGAGGCGGGCTCTCGCACCCAACCGCACGGTCCTCGCCTCGCTCGCGAGGCCCGAGTTCGACCGGATCTCGACCTCGGAGTCCGCCGCCCGGTTCGCCGAGCTCGTCCAGCAGATCGATCAGACGCTGGACGTCATCCGCAGCGCCCGGGAGATGGTCCTCGGCTCGGTCAACCTGCTCATCGCGCGAACCGGACAGCGGACCAACGACGTGATGAAGATCCTGACGCTCGCCTCGATCATGCTCCTGCCCTCATCGCTGCTCGCGGGCGTGCTCGGGATGAACTTCGAGCAGGAGTTCTTCGCGAATTCCACAGGGTTCTGGATCGCGATCGCGGCGATGGCGCTCCTCTCGGTCGCGACGCTCGTCACCGCACGCCTGCGCCGGTGGATCTGAGGCGCACGGCTCAGGAACGCACCCGTCGGTATCGAATCCCTCGGGCTCGACGGCGCTTCGTGTCCGCCGCCTTCACGTTGCACTCCTGACGGCCTCTGAGGTGGTGGCGTCGAGTCGGCCCGGATGTTGGCAGGCATCTCGAAGTCCCCGTGACCGTTCGGTCGGGCCCTGCTCCGATCGCGACCGTTTCCGCGGACGGCTTCGATGTTGTCGATGCGCTCGTTGGCGCGGCTGTCGCCCTTGGATTCGCGCTGTTGCTCCTCGAAGGGCTGCGCCTCGCCCGCAGACACGGAAGGCTCGCCCGCCGATAGCCCCGTCGCCCGGTCAGCGCGGGAGGTGGGCCGGGGCCTGCCTCCCGCGTACCTGGTCGAGATCCGCCCACAGCACCCTCACGCGCGGCGAATCAGCCGCACGACGGCCACCGGCGGCCCTCCTGGGTCGGAGGTGTGAACCGCCAATGCGACGTGATTGCCAGGCCTCTACACGTGCAGGGCGGGGTCGTATTGCGCTTCGGCGCAGCGGCGGTGGAAGGCGACCTGGCCGGGGTGGGTGGTGTCGACCTCGCCCTCTTCCACGGCCAGCATCGGGGACAGCCGCGCCCGCCGGCCGGCCTTGGTGATGATGAAGTCGACGGCGAACGGCCGGCTCGCCCCGTAGGTGAGTGCCCAGTCGAGCGTGTACGTCTCTACCAGGTGACGGGCATACCCACGGGAGAGCAAGTACATCTGGGCCCCCCAGGTCTCGTCGTCGTAGTCGCAGAACCGGTAGCCGGGCGCGTCGGCGCCGACGTCCCGCCAGGGCCACAGGTAACCGAGCAGCAGGACGTCGAGTCGCCTCGCGTCGAACTCGCTCACGATCCCCGGCAGGTCCCGCGCGATCGTGCGGCGGAGGTAGACGTCGTCCTCACAGACGATCCCGTGCGGGGCGCGGGTCTGCTCCACGAACTCACGGATCAGCCGCAGGTGACCCAGAATGACCGCCGCTTGCTGGTGCTCGAAGCCGGCCGGCTCCGCTTCGCCTCGCGCGGCGATCATCGTGCGGACGTCGGCCGGGGTCAGCGGCGCAGACAGAAAGCTGAACGCCAGCCCGACCTCGTCCATCCGCTGCCGCATGCGCATGCGCCGCGTCTCGTTTCCGGCGGACGACAGGCAGAAGACCGGCGGGACGCTCGTCATCCGGGCGACGGTAACAGTCAGGCGGCTTCGGGCACGGGGACGAAGCGGTTGGTCTGCTTCGGCGAGGCGCGGGACGGGCTGGTGCGTTGGATCAGTAGGGCGATGCGGCCCGGGCGGCAGCGACTGCTTCGAGTCGGGAGTTGACGCCGAGGGCCCGGAAGAGACGGCGGACGTGGTTCCTGACCGTCTCGGTGCTCAGGTGGAGCTCGGCGGCGATCTGCTTCGTCGAGCGGCCCTGCTCCAGAAGACGGAGTATCTCGACTTGGCGGGGGGTGAGATGCGGGTGCGGCGCCGTGATCGTATCGTCGGGGCGTTCCTCGATCAGTCCGAAGACGCCGACCACCCGTTCACCGTTCATCAGCGGCACCGCGCTGATCTCCACGGCCACCCGTGTGCCGGCGGTCGAGACCAGGACGCCGGTCGCATCCGTGGCCGGGGAGGTGCCGAGCACCTTCCGGGAGAACAGCTCGCGGGCGCGCCGGCTGTCCTCGGGCGCGACGACAGAGGTGAAGTGGCGACCGCGAACGTCGCCGACAAGCTGCTCGGCTGCCGCATTGATCCACCGGATGACTCCCGTCGTGTCGAGGACGTAGCTCGGAACGCCGACGCTCTCGAGAGCCTGCTCGACGTCGCCGCCGACTTTCAGGCCAGTGGCCATCACGGCAGTGTGGCTGATCCGCGGGCCGGCGGTCGTCGTTGAGCTCGCGCACAGAGAGGCCCGCCGGAGCGGGCCTCGCCGTGCATCGTTGTCGCGCCGGACTGTCAGGGTCAGACGATGCAGATATTCGTCTCGTTCCCGAACAGAAGGTTCGCCTGCTGCTTGACCTCAGCCGCCTGGTAGAAGAGCAGGCCGCAGGCCTCATTGCTCGTCGGCGTGTACCAGTTGCCGGACACGATGTTGCCCTTGACGGTCGCGCTGCCGCCGAACGAGACCTGAATCCCGTTCTGGGCGATGTCGTCGACCTTCCCGGAGCCGGTCACCCAGTTGTGCTGGATCTTCGCCGACGCGCCGGCACCGCGAACGGTGATCCCGCCCTTCTGGTACGAGGGAAGAACGTTGTGGCTGATCGTGCCCGCGGTGGTGCCGCTGGTCACTCCGCGGTTCTCGGTCGTGTAGAGGATTCCGACGCCGTGCTGAGTGCCGTCGAACGGCGTGTTTCCGATCTTCGAGATGGCGCTGTTCTTGACGTTGACGTTCCTGCCGTAGTTGACGACACCGAAGTACTTGGCGTTCGCGATCGTCGCACCGGTCACGGATCCTGCGGTGGTGTCGGGGCCGTAGTAGACGCCGATGTCGCAGCCGGTCGCGTCGAGGTTGCCGGTCACATTGCCACCGATCTGCGCGGCCGTCAGGTTGATGTCGTCACGGTAGAAGCCCGTCGGTGTGCACCCGACGAGGGGGTTCACCGTGCCGCCGCCCTCAACGGAGATTGCCGAGAAAGCTGTTGCCGGGATTGCAAGCGCAACCAGCAGCAGCAGCATCATGAGACGCTTCACCTGAAGCCACCTTTCGTTCATGCGCGCGCGGTACGGCCCGCGACTGGTTTCTCGCCGGGATTACGCCCTGCTCTCGGCGATCCGATTCACGAACGCGACCCCGAAAACGGTTCTCGATCGCGTACGACGAGCGTAGCCGTACCCCGGCCGAAACGGTGTGACCCATTCAGGTCAATCAATTCCGCCGGGAATGACCCGATCGTGTCATCTGCGGCTCCGCCGCCCGCACGTACCGTTGCCATGCGAGTCCGGTGCCGAAGCCGGCCACCTCCGGCAAACGGCACACCCCTGCGGCAGGTGGGGCCTGCCCGGGCTCGCCGTCACTGCGCGAGAGACTCGGTCCCCGAGTCTCTCGCGCAGCCTCTTTCAGGGCTTCCGATTCAGCGGCTCAGCGATGCCGCGATCGAGCCAGCGAACGTCCAGCTCGATTGAGGCTGCGGGGCAAGGATTCGAACCTTGACTACCTGATCCAGAGTTCCGCCGAGCCATCTCACGCCTTCTCACTGGAGCACTCGAGTGCGGCTTACTGAGGCGGTTTGACCGCGGTCAGGGCGGAACCCATCTCACCCGATCTCACGGGTGCTGTTTACCCCGTTGTTTACCCCAACGTCGTCTTGCTCTTGGGCCGCGGAGATCACGACTCCCTCGACCAGCCGTCGAACCACGCCGAGCCTGTCTGACAGCTCCGACTGCGGGTCGTCGTACCCGACGTGCCACGCGGGCAAGTCGGGTACGAGCAGAGGCTGATGCTCGATCCGGCCGACGGGCCGCTTCGAGTCGGTTGCGTCACCTGGCGCGTCCGAGGTCGCGACGCTGCCCGGATACGGCCGCAATCGCGAGGTTGCCCATCTGCTGGAGAAGCGTGAGCGTTTCCGCCGATCGTAGGGAGCGGACTATGCCCAGCCGAGCTGCTTCAGCGCGAAGCCCGAGTTCCAGATTTTCGTCATATGGGAGATCCGCGCGTCCGCGAAGTCCATCACGTAGACGTAGTCCGTGCTCACGCTCTTGCCGGTCGGAGGGCACGGGCCACCCTCGCCCGTGTGCGTGCCGGAGAAGATCCCGTAGACGATGACGTTGTTGCGCTCCTCGTCGGCCGCGAAGGACTTCACCTCATAGCGGCCATCCGGGATGGGCGAGAGGATGGCCTTCATCCAGTCCGTGTACTGCTCGAGCGTCTGAAGATCGGCGAGCGGCTCGGCCTGTGCCGAGAACGTTGCGTCCGGAGCGCAGTACTCGCGGCAGCCCTCCCAGCCCTTGCCGGTCTCGCACGCCTCGAAGAACGCCTGGGCCACGTCTAGCATCGAGGCCGTCGTCACCGGTGCCATCGCTGCCTCCTCCGCCGGGTGAGGCGGGATCGTATCACGTGATCGTCACGAATATGCACCTAGTGGAGTGTGCCGTATTCGAACCAGCCACTCGCCTGTAAGGACGGACAGCCGAAACTGTCCTAGGCGCCTAAGAACCGCTTGGTTGAGCGGAATCCAGGCCCTCGCCGCCTCGCTTCGCGGGCCTCGGATTACCGCGGATTCGGCCGGATTACGGGGGATTTGGGCACTGGAACCGGGCTAGTGCCCAATGACGTGTGCCGTCCTGCAGGCAGCGACGTAAGCGGCGGGTTGCCGCCCTGGGTGGTGGTGTCGATCGTTTCGTGCTTTGCGCGTCGGGCGGTTGTCGTTTCTGTGTCGAGGTGTTTGGGGGGACGTGGTCGGTGTGGCTGATGAGGCGGGTGTGGTCGGCATCTCGTCGGCGCTGGAGGCGTTGCGCGGGGAGTTGGAGGAGGCGTGGCTTGCGAGCAAGCACCATCGCCGTCGTGAACAGGAGGAAGAACGCGATGCCCGCGAGCGCGGCAGAGCGAGGGGTCCGCAGCGCCCCGCGTGCGATCCCCGGTTCCACCGCCCCGGCGCGGACTCCCGTCACGGCGCACCGACTCCGTCGGGGCCTCGTCTCGAATCGTCCGAGCCGAGGCTCGGTTGCTGAGCAGGTGCCGACGCAAACCCAAGCTCTGCTGCGGGGTCGACCCTCCCTCTCCTTGGAGACAATCGACGAGGCGACCCAGGCGCTGCCGACTGCGGGAGCTCCCCTCTCGACTGGACGCCACCTTCGACACCATGCACTATCACCTGCACTGCATCCGTCTACCCCAGAGGGAGAATCGCCGTGGGCCAGCCGTTCAAGGGCGTCGTCAACATCGACATCAAGGACTCGATCGCCGGACTGGGAGCCGTACACGCAGCCGATCGCGCCGGAGGGCGCGCCGAACGTCCTCTACGTCGTGCTCGACGACGTCGGCTTCTCGGCGATGGAGCCGTACGGCGGGCTGATCGAGACGCCGAACATCAAGCGGATCGCCGAGCGCGGGCTGACCTACACGAACTTCCACACGACGGCGCTGTGCTCGCCGACGCGCTCGTGCCTGCTGACCGGCCGCAACCACACGACCAACGGCATGGCCTGCATCACCGAGGCGACGTCCGGGCTTCCCGAACGCGAACGGCCACATCCCGTTCGAGTGCGCGAACATCGCCGAGGTGCTCGGCGAGCGCGGCTGGAACACCTACATCGTCGGCAAGTGGCACCTGTGCGCCGAGGACGAGATGAACCTCGCCTCGTCGAAGCGCCAGTGGCCGCTCGGCCGCGGCTTCGAGCGCTTCTACGGCTTCCTCGGCGGCGAGACGAACCAGTGGTATCCCGACCTCGTCTACGACAACCATCCGGTCGCGCCGCCGAGCTCGCCCGAGGAGGGCTACCACCTCACGGTCGACCTCACCGACAAGGCGATCGAGTTCATCCAGGACGCGAAGGCGATCGCGCCGGACAAGCCGTTCTTCCTCTACTACTGCCCCGGCGCCGCGCACGCGCCGCACCACGCGCCGAAGGAGTGGGCCGACAAGTACAAGGGCAAGTTCGACATGGGCTACGAGGCCTACCGCGAGCTCGTGTTCGAGCGCCAGAAGCAGCTGGGCATCATCGCCCGAGGGCGCCGAGCTGTCGCCGATCAACCCGTACGCGGACGACGACGAGCCACGACGGCAAGCCGTGGTCGCGAGCTCGACCGCGTGCGGCCCGTGGGACTCGCTCTCCGACGACGAGAAGCGGCTGTTCTGCGCGGATGGCCGAGGTGTACGCCGGCTTCCTCAGCCACGCCGACCACGAGCTCGGGCGGCTGCTCGACTACCTCGAGGAGAGCGGCCAGCTCGACAACACGATCATCGTGCTCGTCTCCGACAACGGCGCCTCCGGCGAGGGCGGCCCGAACGGCTCGGTCAACGAGAACAAGTTCTTCAACGGCATCCCCGACACGATCGAGGAGAACCTCAAGCACCTCGACGAGCTCGGCAGCCCGACGACCTACAACCACTACCCGACCGGCTGGGCGTGGGCGTTCAACACGCCGTTCAAGCTGTGGAAGCGCTACGCGAACTACGAGGGCGGCACCGCCGACCCGCTGATCGTCTCCTGGCCGCAGGGCATCGCGGCCGGCGGCGAGATCCGCCGGCAGTACACCCACGCGGTCGACATCGTGCCGACGCTGCTACGAGTGCCTCGGCGTCGAGCTGCCCGACGTCGTCAACGGCTACACGCAGAAGCCGATCGAGGGCGTCAGCTTCGCCGCGACGCTTCGACGACGCCGACGCGCCGACGCGGCAAGCAGACGCAGTTCTACTCGATGCTCGGCACGCGGGCGATCTGGCACAAGGGCTGGAAGGCGGCGACCGCGGTCCCGGCCGCGCCCGACGTCGTGGGGCGACTTCCACCAGCAGCGCTGGGAGCTGTTCGACACCGACGACCGACCCGAGCGAGTGCCACGACCTCGCCGCGCGAGCACCCCGAGAAGCTGCAGGAGCTGATCGCGCTGTGGTGGGCCGAGGCGGGCAAGTACCAGGCGCTGCCGCTCGAGTCGCGCGGCGCGCTCGAGATCCTCGGCACCGAGCGGCCGCAGCTCGTCGAAGCCGCGCAACCGCTACGTCTACTACCCCGGCGGCGCCGAGGTGCCCGAGTCGGTCGCCCCGAACATCCGCAACCGCTCCTACACGATCGCCGCCGAGGTGGAGATCGAGACGCCGGAGGCCGGCGGCGTGCTCTTCTCGCAGGGCTCGCGCTTCGGCGGCCACGCGCTCTACGTCAAGGACGGCAAGCTCAAGTACGTCTACAACTGTCGTCGGCGAGCACGTCCAGATCGTCGAGTCCGACGAGACGATCCCGACCGGCCACGTCGTCCTGTCGGCCATCGTTCGAGCGCGAGGGCGACGACGATGCCGACCGCAGGGCACGCTCACGCCTCCACATCCGCGACCAGGCAGGTCGGCGAGGCGACGATCATGACCCAGCCCGGCAAGTTCGGGCTCGGCGGCGACGGCCTCGTCGTCGGCCGCTCCGGCGCCGAGCCGGTCACCGACGACTACGCCGGGCGAGCGCCCGTGGCCGTTCGTCGGCGGCACGATCAAGCGGGTCGTCGATCGACGTCAGCGGCGAGCCGTTCGTCGACCTCGCCGCAGGAGGCGCGCGCGGCGTTCGCCCGCCAGTGAGCACGATCTGATCGGGCGGTGGGGACGGAACACGCACTGGAGGTGCCGGCGGTGCCGAATGCACCGCCGGCCTTCCACCTGCTCGCGAAGCCGACGGGGGCGGTCTGCAACCTCGACTGCTCGTACTGCTTCTTCCTCTCGAAGGAGATGCTGTACCCGGGCTCGCGGTTCCGGATGGCGGACGAGCTGCTGGAGGCGTATCTCGCGCAGCTGATCGAGGCGCACGCGACCGTGCCCGAGGTGACGATCGCGTGGCAGGGGGGCGAGCCGACGCTGATGGGGGTCGAGTTCTTCCGGCGCTCGGTCGAGCTCGCCGAGCGGTACCTGAAGCCGGGGCAGCGGGCCGTGTACACGATCCAGACGAACGGGACGCTGCTCGACGAGGAGTGGGCGGCATTCTTCAAGGAGCACGATTTCCTGGTCGGGATCTCGATCGACGGGCCACGGGAGCTGCACGACGCCTACCGGGTGAACAAGGGCGGCAAGGGGTCGTTCGACCAGGTGATGTGCGGGCTCGACCACCTGAAGAGTGCGGGGGTCGAGTGGAACGCGCTGACGACGGTGCATGCTGCGAACGGCGACCGCGGACTCGAGGTGTACCGCTTCCTGCGCGACGAGTGCGGCGCACGCTTCGTGCAGTTCATCCCGATCATCGAGCGGGTCGCCGAAGCTGCCGACGGGGAGGTGCCCTGGTCGTCGTGGCGTGATCGCCCGCTATACGTGCAGGAGGGCGACCTGGTCACGAACCGGTCGATCGGCGGCGAGCAGTACGGCCGGTTCCTTGTCGACGTGTTCGAGGAGTGGGTGCGCCGCGACGTCGGCGAGGTGTACGTGCAGATGTTCGACGTCGCGCTCGCCAACTGGGTCGGTGAGCCGCCCGGCCTGTGCGTGCACTCGGAGACGTGCGGGCTCGCGCTCGCGCTCGAGCACACCGGTGACCTCTACTCGTGCGACCACTTCGTCGAGCCACGCCACCTGCTCGGAAACATCACCGAGCACCGCATGCTCGAGCTCGTCGCATCGCCGCAGCAGCGGCGAGTTCGGGCTCGCCAAGCGCGAGACGCTGCCGCGCTACTGCCTCGAGTGCGACGTGCGTTTCGCCTGTCATGGCGGCTGCCCCAAGGACCGCTTCATGCGCACACCCGACGGCGAGCCGGGCCTCAACTACCTGTGCCCCGGCTTCAAGGCGTTCTTCCACCACGTCGACCGACCGATGCGAACGATGGGCGAGCTGCTGCGCCAGGGCCGCGCTCCGTCCGAGATCATGCACCAGTACGCCGCCGCCGACGCTCGGCGCGGCCGCAACGACCCCTGCACCTGCGGCAGCGGCAGGAAGTGGAAACACTGCCACGGGTCCGTTGGCAACCTTGCTGTCCCCGAGTATCAGCAGACCGCTAGACCCGCTCTTCCATCCGAAGAACGCTCGACCTAGCTGTAGGAGCCAGGAGCGTTGTTCCATCCGGGCCTCCTTGGAGGCTGGGGGTGTCGAAGCCACCCAGTTCCAAGGAGGACCCGGATGAGGCTGCACGGTAACGCCCGCACCTGTCTGCACAGCCGCTCGCTGATGGTGCGCCGCGTGCTTGAGGAAGGTTGGACGCTCGCGCAGGCGGCCGAGGCCGCCGGCGTGAGCGTGCGCACGGTCTCGAAGTGGCTTGCTCGCTTCCGCGCCGAGGGCGGCGACGGGCCTGGTCGATCGTTCCTCGGCGCCGTGCGTTGTTCCGCATCGCACGCCCGAGCGAGCGGGTGGAGCTGATCGTGCTGCTGCGCCGGTTGCGGATGACCGGGGCGGAGATCGCCGAGACGCTGGCGATGCCGCTCTCGACGGTCTCGGCGCGTCCTCGACCCGGATCGGGCTCGGCAAGCTGTCGCGGCTCGAGCCGCCCGAGCCAGCGAACCGCTACGAGCGCAAGCGGCCGGGCGAGCTCGTCCACATCGACGTCAAGAAGCTCGGCCGGATCGGCCGCGCCCGGCCACCGCGTCAACGGCGACCGCCGCACGCGCAGCCGCGGGATCGGCTGGGAGTTCGTGCACGTCTGCGTCGACGACGCGACCCGGCTCGCCTACGTCGAGGTGCTCGACGACGAGAAAGCCACGACCGCGGTCGGCTTCCTACGCCGTGCCGTCGCTCACTTCCGCGCTCACGGCATCCGCGTCGAGCGGGTGATGACCGACAACGGCTCCTGCTACGTCTCGATCGTGCACGCACTCGCCTGCAAGGCCCTCGGGATCAAGCACCTGCGCACCCGCCCCTACCGGCCACGCACCAACGGCAAGGCCGAGCGCTTCATCCGCACGCTGCTCGGCGGCTGGGCCTACGGCGCCATCTACGGCACCTCCGACGAACGACGCCGCGCACTCACCGGCTGGCTCGACTTCTACAATCGCCGCAGACCACACGGCTCCCTCGGCCACCAACCACCGCTCCAGCGGCTGGAAGCCCTCACGAGGAACAACCTGGCTGGGTCCTACAGGCCCCGATGACAAGAAGCTTGTTCACTCGTGCCTCCTTCAGGCCACCACGGGTTCTCGTTGGCCGGGGTCGAGCGCGAACTCGCGGCCGAGGCGGTAGGCGAGATCGAGATAGCCAAGGCGGGTGCTGTCATCCACCGCACCCACGGCGTAGAAGTAGACGTGCTGGGCCTCCTTGACCCCGGCCATTTTGAGTCCCCAGTCACACAGGATCGTGTCGAACGCCTGCTGCCATCCCTTCTCGTACTCGGCCTGGGTGAAGAACGTCGGGGTGATGACCAGCCCCTTCTGTTGGGTCAGCAGCGGCACCCTCCCCTCGAGGTGCCCGTCCCAGCCCTCCCGCGTCAGCGTGTAGGCGAAGCCGTACGCGAACACCCGCTCAAACCACCCCTTGAGGATCGCCGGAACCCCCATCCAGTAGACCGGCGCGATGAAGATCAGGCCCTCCGCCCGCGCGACCTTCTCCTGATGGAGCCGCACGTCCTTCGGGGTTCGCTTCCCGAGCGCCTCGACGATCTCGCGAGGCGGTCTTGCCTTGCATCCACAGCTTCGCGACCGCCCGCCGACCAGGGCCCCCTGCGCGCGCCAGCAAAGCTTCCTTGAGATCCGCCTGCTCGATCAGCTCGTCCGGCAGCGACTCGTGCATGAACTGGTTGTAGTCGCGGTCCCTGAACACCGGGTCGAACCCGATCGCGTGCAGGTCGATCACCTCGTAGCTGTGCCCGCCATCCCGCAAGCCCCTCGTCACCTGCTCCAACGCCGCATGGCAGAACGAGGCAGGATTCGGGTGCGCATATACGACGAGAACTCTCACCGGCGACCCCCCACGAGGGAACCCGACCACCATACGCCCGCGCCATCAGAGCCGAATCGGGGCCGACGCCGATCCGTGCTGCGGGTTTCCCGAGGAGCTCCCAACGACCGTGCCCACCGGTCACTGATCCTCACGGCCGGGACTCTCGTGGCTGTTGCGGACATACCACAGCGGTGGATCAGCGCCCACCCCGATGCCTGGAGAGCGCCGACGGCGTAGGCTCGGCGTGGCTTAGGAAGGAGTTGATCACCGTGCCGACCGAGACCTTCACGAAGAACGGACGGACGGCGTCGCAGCCGCTTCCGCCCGCCACGCCTGACGACGAACTGCGCCAGTGGGCACGCAAGCACGTCGAGCGCGTCCACCGGCTGAAGCTCCATGCCGCCGGGTTCGTGCTCGGGATGCTCGTGCTGACGCCCATCTGGGCGCTCATCGAATGGCAGGACAACGGCAGCTTCGAACGCTGGAGCAACAACAGCAACCCCGGCGACTGGGAGCCGTGGATCCTCTACGCCGCCCTCGTCTGGGTCCTGCTTCTCGGCATCGAAGCCCTGAAGGTGTACTTCGACCGGCCAACCACCGAGGCAGAGATCGACCGCGAACTCAGCCGACGGACAAAGCGCGACTAGCCTCCCGCGGCAGCAGAAGGCCATCGGAGCATGGGCACTCCCTTGTCCGGACGCCCACCATCCGACGCTCGTCCGCCCCCACCCGACCTATCCACCGATCTCGTCCTGCTCCAACTGCTCCCGGAGACGCTGGAGGTCATGCCGCAGCCCCTTGCGAAGCGAAGCAGCAACGATGGGCCGCAGCAGTCGCGTCGCGCCCGTCAGCGTGAGCGAAACCTGATACGTGAACACCGCTTCCGAGCTCGAGCCGTTCGCGACGACTGCCCGCCCTCCCTCGACCTTGCCTGTCGTCCCCGACCCGGAGAAGCGATACGACATCCCGGGGCCGACCTCGGTCACCGTCGAGTCGGTCACGTAATCACGCCCGCCCTTGCGGAGCACCTCGTGGACGCGCGTCCCGACCGCGGGTGGGCCGGGAGGGTCAGGTGTCATCTCCGTGATATCGGGCCGCCAGAGACCGTCGCTCGAGTAGTCACAAACCGTCGCCCACACGACCTCGGGGGATCGTCGAACGGTCACTGACTCCTCGATGTGAATTGGGCGCGACATCAGATCAGCCTCCTAACTACGTTCCAGCGTGACTCGGACGCACGATTAGAACGTCCGGGTCGGGGTCGTTCTTCCCCCCGACTCGCACGACCGGCGAGGGGATTCCGGCTCGGGAACCAGTGGGTCGTGGTTTCACCGACACCCCTTTAGGGGCGGGATACCGCCTCGGCCCCGAGGCAGGGGTTTCGCGGATCAGAGCTCGGGGTTAGCGCGAATCCCGCGCGGCCGGGACGGTCCTAGGTCGGGCGCTCATGACCACGGCTCTGGTCACCTGGCGCGCCCGCACTCCCTGGAGTGTTGCCACAGGGCCTTGTCGAGCGTGCGCACGCTGACTCCGTTCTCGCGGGCGATCTGTCGGCACGCCTCCTGGTACGAGATCCAGAAGAGGGTCGTGTAGGTCGTGCGGCGAGCCGTGTGTCCGAGCGACTCCAGCGCCCGGTAGTCGAGGATCGGGTAGCGGTCGGGGAAGGCGAAGTGGAGCAGCGCGGAGGCGACCGGCACGCCGACGCCCCGCAGAGCCGTGAGCGCCTCGATCCGCTCAGCCTCGGACTTCGCGGCGAGCGCGATCGTCGTCGCCTGCCGGATCGATTCCGGCGTGTTCGCCTCGACCCGCCAGGTGTTGCGAGCTGCTTTCCAGCGACAGACCATCAGGAACCCGGAGTGCGTGTAGTGGCCGCGCCTGCGAGCCTGCCTGCCCGCCTCTCTCGCCTCCGCATCTGATGTATACCCATATCGTTTCGCGAGCGCCCTGATCTCTCCCGGCGCGAACTGCAGCACGAACGGCGGCGGGTACCTCGGAGGCGTCAACTGCGTGCCCTGTCGCGGGGAGGGCTGAGCCTGAACCCAAACATCCGGCTCGGTCAGTCTGACGTGTCAAAGGCCAAGCCGTGTGTACTCCTCCGGGGGCTTCCACTCCGTCACGGACAAGTACGCCGCCGCATCGCGCGTGTCAAGCTGCCCCTACGAGGACTCCGAGGGCCGCCGCAAACAGTCGGGGCTGACACCTGCGTGGGTTGAAGACGGTGTTCGTTCCGGTGGAGAGCTACTCGACCGTCGTCTACTCGCCGGGGCACAACGACCCGGCGTGGTGCAGGCGCTCCGTCGATCTCGCCAGGGGGAAGCTGACGGTTGAGCGGTCGAAGACCGACGCCGGTCGGAGGACGGTTGATCTGACGCCGGATCTGCTCGACGAGCTAAAGGTGCACCGGGCGCGTTCACGGTTCACGTCCTCTGACCTCGTCGGCGCTGGCGCTTGAGGTCTACGCGCGGAAGGTCGAGCGCGAGCGGGACACCGGGGAGCGGATGGACGCCCTGATCCGGGCCGCTGATTGGGCACAAATGGGCACTAGCGCCCCATCCGGGCCGAATCCGTTGACCGACCAGAAACAGAAAACCCCGCCTGAGCGGGGCTTTCTTGAGGCTGCGGGGCAAGGATTCGAACCTTGACTACCTGATCCAGAGTCAGGCGTCCTACCGTTAGACGACCCCGCAACGGCCCTCGCAGTGTACCGCCGGGGCCGCGCGGGGAGAGTCGGCTCCGTCAGGTGCAGGAACCGTCGGCGACCGGCTCGGAGACGCGCCGGAGTAGGCGATCGTCGGACCGGATCCCGCCTGGACGTAGTACCCGGCGGTCGCCGGCGAACGCGACGACCACGGAGGCGTCGAGCGCCGGATCGGCGGCTTGCAGCGCCGCGGTGACGAGGCTCCGGAGGTTCCGTCCTGCGCGACGATGCTCGGCCTTCGATCGAGCGAGCCCGGCCGGGTCAGACCTCGAGCCGGTAGAGCGGGACGAGCCGCTTCTCGGCCTCGGTGTCGATCCGGGCGACGACCTCGAGATAGTGCTCGATCCCGGAGCCGCGGAGCTTCGCCTTCAGCAGCTGGTCGACCTGGAAGATGCCGGAGGAGTTGTTCATCTCGATCTCGATCAGCACGGGGCGCTCGGTGCCGTCCCTGATCGCGACCGACTCGATCGCGGCCGCGGACAGGGAATGGATCGAGAGGCGGCCGCGCTCGAACGGGATCCGGGAGCGGCCCTTGGCCATGTCGAGCGCGTCGGCCACGCGCACGACGCCGGCCTCGAGCGTCAGCGGGCGACCGTCCTCCCGGTGCGTCGTGATCGCCTGGAGCACCTCCGAGACGCACACCGTCAGCTCGGGCTCCTCGTAGATCCCCGCGAGCAGCTCGCGGGCCTTGGGCTGGGCGAGCAACAGCGACATCGCCTCGTGGTCGTCGCGGTGCACCGACATCCCGATGCAGTGCAGCAGCGCACCGAGGACGACGACGACCTCGGCGTCCTCGTGGTTCATCCCGTAGTCCTCGACCATCCCGGGCTGCACGCCGTGGCGGGCGAGCTGGCGCAGGAGCTTCAGCGCGACGTTCGTGACGATCTGGACGTGCACCCACGAGTGGTCGTTGATCTCGAGCCGCTTGACCGCGTTGACGTTCGCGACGTGCCACCAGGCGCGCACTTGCTCGTCGGCGTTGACGCGCCCGACCAGCTCGCGGAGCTTGCGGTTCCCGCGCCAGGGGACGTTGATGCGCATCTTCGCGATCGCTTCCGCCGGCGTCATCTGCGCCTCGAGCTCGGCCTCGGGCTCGGTCGGCGCCTCGATCACCCCCTGCTCGTCGGGGATCAGCTCGTCGTCTTCGTCCACACCGGGTCCTTGTTGAGGCGGAGGTCGAGGAACGTCAGCGTCCAGGTGAGCGCGACGAACGGAACGGTAACGCTGTTCGCGACCAGGTCGCCGACCACGATCGAGGCCGGCGAGGGCAGCGGCGCTGAACAGGGCCCGCAGGACCGTCGAGACGATCGCGCTGAACAGCAGGCTGAGGACGACGATCACGACAACGCGGAGCAGATCGCCGCGGACGAGCCGGTGGCTGCGGCGGAACCCGTCGAACACCCGGCGATCCTCCAGGACGATGGCCGGGATGACGCCGATCCAGAGCGCCGTCAGCAGGAGGCTCACGAGCCCGAGCAGGATCGCCACGGGGACGCTGCTGAGCAAGAGGACGACCGCCACGAGCGCGCCGACGACGACGGCGATCGCGAGCCCGGCGAGAAGGAGACGCGCCAGGAAGGGCCTGGCCCGCGCGAACACCTCGCCGACGGTCAGGTCGGCCCGATAGTTGCGCAGGTCGGCCGTGGCAACGGTGAGGGCGCCCTGCAGCCAGTAGATGCCGATGCTGAAGGCGACCAGCGTCACGAGCGCGAGGTAGCGGTTGCCGCTCGACGCGACGGCGATCTGGACGAGCGCCATCACGCCGAACACGATCGCGCCGATCAGGATCAGCCGTCCCGCGAAGCGGGTGTAGAGCCTCCAGGCCTCCGCGAAGACCCCTCCGATCGAGAGCCTCACGCCGAGCCCTCCCGCGATGGTATGGCGCCGCGCAGTCTACGTCCGGCAGCGGGCGGCTACGCGGCCGCGTCCGCCCAGTCGCCGTACAGGGCCAGGTAGCGGCCGCCGTGGGTGAGCAGCTCCGCGTGCGTGCCCTGCTCGACGATACGTCCGTGCTCGAGCACGACGATCAGGTCGGCACCGCGGATCGTCGAGAGGCGGTGTGCGATCACGAAGGCTGTCCGGTCGGCGAGAAGCAGGTCGAGCGCGCCCTCGATCCGCTGCTCGGTCGCGATGTCGACGCTCGAGGTCGCCTCGTCGAGGACGAGGATCCGCGGATCCGCGAGCAGGGCGCGCGCGAACGCGACGAGCTGGCGCTGGCCGAGCGAGAGCCTTCCGCCGCGCTCTCCGACCTCGGTGTCGTAGCCGTCGGGGAGCGTGTCGACGAAGGTGTCCACGCCGACTGCCCGGGCCGCGTCGCGCACGTCCTGGTCGCTCGCCCCGGGCCGGGCGAACGCGATGTTCTCGCGGATCGTTCCCGAGAAGAGAAAGCCCTCCTGCGGCACGATCCCGAGCTGCCGGCGCAGGCTCCCCTGCGTCACCGTGCGCAGGTCGTGCCCGTCGACCGTGATCCGGCCATCGAGCGGGTCGTAGAAGCGCGCGAGGAGCTTCGCGATCGTCGACTTGCCGGCGCCGGTGTGACCCACGAGCGCGACGGTCGTGCCGGCAGGGACGTCGAGGTCCAGCCCGTGCAGGACCTCGGGCCCCGTTCCGTAGCCGAAGCGGACGCTCTCGAAGCGGACGTCACCACGAACCGGTGGGAGCGCAGCCGCGCCCGGCGCATCGACGATCTGCGGCTCCTCCTCCATGACGTCGATGATCTTGTCGAGCGCCGCGACCGCGGCGAGGAACGTGTTGTAGAGCTGGGACAGGATCTGCACCGGGTCGAAGAAGTTCGTCAGGTAGCCGATGAACGCGAACAGCGTGCCGATCTCGAGCGAGTTGCCGAAGGCGAGGTAGCCGCCGTAGCCGAGGACGACCGCGGTCGCCGCGGCCGAGAGGAAGTCGACGAAGGGGAAGTAGAGGCCGTTCAGCACGACGGTCTCGTGGTTCGCGAGCCGGTAGCGGTGGCTGATCTCGCGGAACCCTGCATCGCGGCCGGGCTCGCGGCCGAACGCTTGCACGACGCGCATCCCCGAGATGTCCTCCTGGAGGGCGGCCGTGACGCTCGCGAGCCGCTCCCGCACGCGGCGGTAGGCGCGCGTGGAGCGTCGGCGGAAGACCGAGGTTGCGAGCGCCATCGCCGGGAAGACGGCGAGGGTGGCCAGTGCGAGGCGCCAGTCGAGCCAGACCAGGATCACTGCCGAGCCGATCAGCAGCAGGGTGTTCTGCACGAGGCTGGTCACGCCGTCGGTCACGAGCTGATCGAGAGCCTCGACGTCGTTCGTCAGCCGGGAGATGACCGCTCCGGTGCGGTTGCGCTCGAAGTACCCGAGCGAGAGCCGCTCGAGGTGTGTGAACAGGGCGATTCGCAGGTCCGCGAGCACCCGCTCGCCCACCCAGGCCGAGAGGTACGTCTGGGCCGTGCCGCTCGCCCAGACGACGAGCCCGGCGACCACGATCCCCGCAACGATCATGGCGACGACGCCGAGGTCGCCCTGCTCGATCCCCTCGTCGATCGCGAGCTTCGAGAGATACGGCGGTGCGAGCATCGCCGCCGTGCCGACGAGCAGGGCGACGACCGCTCCCACGACCCGTCCGCGATACGGGCGGGCGAGGCGGCCGAGCACGGCCATGCGCCGCAGCGTCTGCGGCCAGCTCCAGTCGTCGATCTGGCCGCGGGTCACTCGCTCCCCGTAGGTGCCTGGCTGATGGACCTTCATGCGGGCGCCTCCACGGGCTCGGCAAGCTCCTCCACGCGGCCGTCGAGGCGGCCGTGGGCCTCGATCTCGCGGAACACCGGGCTCGTCACGCGCAGCTCGTCTGCGGTGCCCCGCGCCGAGACGTGCCCGTCCTGCAGCACGACGATCTCGTCGGCGAGGGTGATCGTCGACAACCGGTGGGCGATGATCAGGGTCGTCCGCCCGCGCATCGCCTCACGGAGCGCGACGCGGATCCGCGCCTCCGTGGTCGCGTCGACGGAGGCGGTCGCGTCGTCGAGGACGAGGATGCGCGGATCGACGAGAAGGGCTCGGGCGATCGCCAGCCGCTGACGCTGCCCGCCGGAGAGCGTGATCCCGCGCTCGCCGACCATCGTCGCGTAGCCGTCCGGCAGCCTCTCGATGAACTCGTGCGCCTGCGCGGTGCGCGCGGCCGCCTCGATCTCCGCGTCGTCCGCGTCGGGCGCGCCGAACGCGATGTTGTCGGCCACGGTCGCCGAGAACAGGAAGGGATCCTGCGACACGATGCCGATCGCTGCACGCAGCGAGTCGAGCCGCAGGTCGCGCACGTCGATGCCGTCGACGAGCACTCGCCCCTCGAGCGGGTCGTAGAACCGCGGGACGAGCGCGCTCAGCGTCGTTTTCCCGGCGCCCGTGTGGCCGATCAGCGCCACCACCTTCCCCGGCGCAACATCGAGGTCGACGCCCTCGAGCACCGGCCGACCCGGCTCGTAGGCGAAGGAGACGCCCGAGAACGTGATGCGGCCGCCGCCGGCGGGGAGCACCAGCGCGCCCGGACGCTCGGTGATCTCCTCGGGCTCGTCGAGGATCTCGAAGATCCGCTCGCCGGCCGCGGTCGCGCGCTGGATGTGGCCGATCCACATCCCGAGCATCCGTAGCGGGAACACCAGCATCAGCACGTAGACGTTGAACTGGATGAACCGGCCCAGGCTGAGATCGCCGTTGATCACCTGGCTGGCGCCTGCGAGCAGGACCGCCCCCTGGGCGAGCAGCGGGAGGAAGCCGAGGAACGGGGTGTAGGTGGCCTGCTGGCGCGCCGCGCGTAGCGACTGCGAGAAGACTCGTTCGACGCGGGCGCCGAAGCGCTCGCGCTGGCGGTCCTCCTGGGCAAACGCCTTGACGACGTTGATGCCGACGATCGACTCCTCGGCGACCGAGGTCATCTCGGCGAGGCGCTGCTGCACGTCGCGCAGCACCGGGTGGGAGACGTGGCTGTAGCGCCAGGAGGCGACCACGAGCGCCGGCGTGATCGCGAGCGCGATCAGCGCGAGCTGCCAGTCGATGAAGAAGAGCAGGGCCGTGACGCCGATCACCGTCAGCACGTGCTGGGCGAGGAAGATGAGCCCGTAGCCGAGGAAGAAGCGGACGTTCTGCAGGTCGACCGTCGCGCGGGACATGAGCTGGCCGGTCTGGTGGCGGTCGAAGAAGCGGAACGACAGCCGCAGCAGGTGCCCGTAGAGGCGGTTGCGCATGTCGTACTCGACGCCGAGTGACTGGCGTCCGGCAATGAACCGCCGCCCGACCATCATCAGCGCCTTGGCCACGCCGAGCAGGACGATCAGCGCGATCAGGATCGCGAGCAGCTTCCCGTCCTGCTCGGGGATGGCGTCGTCGATCACGCGCGCGATCACGGCCGGGATCGCCACGGCGCACGCCTGGGCTCCGAAGGCGAGGAGGATCGAGAGCGCGAGCGACCCGCGGTACGGCGCGAGGAAGCCGAGCAGGCGGCCGAAGATCCGAAGCCGCGACGGTTCGCTTCGATCGGGGGGTGTCACGACCCGAGTCTACCGGCCGGTCCCGTCCGCCCCGACGTCCGGGACGGCATTGCTCAACGGGCCGGTCGGTATGCGCGGGCGAGCCGGTCGGGGGAGACCCCGAGCCGGTAGAGCGCCTTGATCGAGGCGATGCGCAGGATCGTTCGCAACTCGCCCTGGCGACGGTGGCGGCGCGCGGAGACCCGCACCCCGAGGGGCAGAATGGTGAAGCTGCCACCGGCCCGAAGCCGCCGGACGAGGTCGTAATCCTCCATGATCGGCAGGGCTCGGTAGCCGCCGAGCCTGTCGAACGCCTCCCGGGAGACGAAGATCGCCTGATCTCCGTACGCGCCCCGGTGCATGCGGGAGTAGACGCCGGACAGCGCGTTCCACGGCCGGGGGCGACCGTCGAAGGCGAGGCGGAACGCACCTCCGTCCGCCGTGGCCAGCGCCACGCGCACGGCTGCACCGGCGCCGTCGGGCAGCGTCGTGTCCGCGTGCAGGAAGAGCAGAGCCTGCCCGTCCGTCGCGGCGGCGCCGGCGTTCATCGCCTCCGCCCGGCTGCCCCTCCGCGACAGGACGGTCGCGCCGGCGGCGCAGGCGCGCGCGGCCGTCGCGTCGGCGCTCTCCGCGTCGACGACGACGACCTCGCAGTCCCCGAGCGTGGTCCGCGCGGAGCGAACCGCCGCAGCGACGGTGCGGGCCTCGTCGAGCGTCGGGATGACGACCGAGATCCTCACAGGGTCGCACGCGCCCGTCGCAAGAGCGGCGCGAGGCTCAGGCGCTCGTCGGTGTCGGCGACGAGGCAGACGAGATTGACGACGATGAGCATCGCGTACGTCCAGAACCACTCGCTCGGCGCCTGCACGACGAGCAGCGTGATGATCACCGCCTGCAGCGTCCCGATCAGGGCGCCGATCCGCGTGAGGATGCCGGTCACGAGCAGGGCTCCAGCCGCGAGCTCGACGAGGAAGACGAGCCAGCCGAAGAGCGTGAAGTTCGCGATCACGACATCGCTCATGAAGTCCCGAAGGAACCCGAACACCGCGTCCTGCTCGGCCAGCTCGAAGCTGTAGGCGAGACCTTCGGGGTCGTCCCCGCCGAAATCGGGCGGCAGCTTCCAGCTCAGGTTGGCAAGCCACAGCACGCCGGTGAAGATCCGAAGCCCGGCGAGCGCGTACGCGTTCCGATCGTGGCGTGTCATCCGTCCGAGGGCATCAGAAGAGGGGTCGCCCGGTGAGCGAGCGTCCCAGCAGGTCGACCAGGACGTCGGTCGTCGGCGCCATGACCGAGGCCGCCCGCGCGTCGCGGAACAGGCGCTCGAGGTCGAAGTGCTTGGAGTATGCGGCCCCGCCGCCGACGCGCATCGCCTCGTCGACGACCGCGATCGCCATCTCGGCGCACGCCGCTTTCAGGCCCAGGATGCCGAGCTGCGCGCCGGGCGACCCGCTCTCGAGCTGTCGCGCGACCTCGTAGAGGAACGCGCGGGCCTGCTGGTGGCGCACCTTGGCCTGGCCGAGACGCGCCCGGATCGTCGGCAGATCGGCGAGCGCGATGCCTTCGTGCTCGAGCCGGGCGCCCGCGGCATGCGCGGCAGCCAGCTCGATCGCCCGGCCCGAGAGCCCGACGCAGCATGCGGCGCAGCCGAGCACGAACGGGGGGAGCGTTGCCGTCAGCATCGTCGGGAACCCCTCGCCGGGCCCGCCGAGCCGGCGGTCGCCCGCGACCTCGATGCCGCGCATGCGCACCGGCGAGGAGCCGTTGCCGCGCATCCCGAGGCCGTCGAACGGCTCGAGCACCTCGATCCCGGCGGTGTCCGCGGGCAGCAGGTACAGCTCGGTCACGAGCGGGTCGGTCGAGCCGGGCGCGCCCACGGCGGCGACGTAGGAGTCGGCCTCGGCGGCCGAGGTCACCCACGACTTGTCGGCGTCGAAGCGCACCCCGTCGCCGTGCGCTTCCGCGCGCGAGACCTGGGCCCAGAAGTGGCTGCGCGAGGCTCGCTCGGAGTACGCGATCGTCGTCACATGCCCGCCGGCCGCGATTGCGCGGAGCGTGTCCGCGACAGGGCCGGTGTCGTCCGCGGCCGTTGCCACGAGCGTCTGCGAGGCGACGATGTGCATCGTGTAGACCATCCCGGTCGTGCCGCAGGCCCCGGCGATCTGCTCGATCGCCTCGGCCAGCTCGGTGGCTCCACCGCCCGGGCCGCCGAAGCGCGCGGGAACCCCGAGACCGAGGAGCCCTGCCTCGCGCAGAGCATCGACGGCCTCGGCCGGGAAGCGCGCATTGCGGTCGACATCGGCGGCCGTGGACGCGATCGCCTCGGCGGGGATCACGGAGCGCACGGCGGTTTCCCGAAGGACGCTGGTCATCGTGCCGGAACCTCCTCTGAGTCGGTGGGGCGGGGGTTGGATGTGATGGACATCGGGGAACCTGCGTACATCGAGAGCAGCCCGGCCGTCCTCGTCCCGGGCAGGGTGTCCGCCTCGCGGGCGAGCGCCTCGAGATCCTCCAGGGTGTCGAGATCGCGCCACGGCTCGGCGAGCGCGACCGCGAGGGATGCCTCCCGGCAGCGTGCGAGCGTCGTCTCGAGGACGTCGGGAGTCGACCACGGGATGTCGCGAAACGGCGCCGTGTGCGCGGCGCCGAGCGCGATCAGCCAGTAGCCGCCGTCGAAGCCGGGGCCGATGACGACGTCGATGCCTGTCCGCAGGCGCTCGAAGGCCGCGGCCAGCGTCCCCGGGGGCAGACCGGGGAGGTCCGACGCGACGAGCGCGACCGGACCCCTCTTGGCGAGGGCGGCCGCGGCACCCGACCGCAGGGCGTCTGCGAGACCACGGCCGCGCTGAACGGAGATGCTGGTGCCCGCGGGAACGAGGGCGCGCACTGCCGCGACGTCTGCCGTGTCCTCCACGAGCACACCGGTGTCGGGCACCTCGGCCCGGCAGCAGTCCAGAGTGTCGAGGAGCATCGCCTGCTGGAGGGCAGCCGCCGCATCCGCTCCGACGGCGCGGGCGAGCCGCGTCTTCGAGCGTCCCGCGACGGCCGCCTTGGCGAGGACCAGGGTGCCTGCCTCCCGACCGGGAGGAAGCGTCACGCTCACCTGACGTTCCTCGTCACATCCGCCCCGGCCGGGCCCCCGCCCACGCGGTCGAGGAACGCACGCAGCGGCTCCTCGAGCGGCAGGACGGTCGGGCTGACGCGTAGGTCGAGATCGGTGACCCCGTTGCGAACGGTCGGCCCGAACGGGTGGAGGAATGCCCCGTCGGCCGTGAGCGTCAGCTCCGGCAGCACGTCGTGGGGGCCGAGGAAGGCCCCGAGCCCTTCGAGCGCCGCTTTGCCTCGCCGGACGATCGTGCGGACGACGTGATCCGCGTCGGGAATGCCGAGGCCGCGGTGAAGCTCGCAGAGCGCGTCGAGGCCGGGCGCCGGCTGCAACTCGACCGTGCTCGCGATTCGCACGCGGAGGCCGCGCTCGCGCAGGCGCCGGATCGCGCTGACCACCGCTGCGTGGTTGCCCGCGCCGCGCAGCCGGTCGTTCCCGTCCGGCTCCGCCGAGTCGAGGGAGAGCTGAAGAGCGGCCGGAAGCTCCATCAGCGGCATCAGCCGGTCGAGCGTCTGCTCGCCGAGCAACATGCCGTTCGTGAGGGCGATCGTCGGCAGCATGCGGGCCGACTCGACGAGCGCCTCCGGAAACCAGCGGAGCATGAACACCTCGCCGCCCGTGATCCCCACCGACCGGAAGCCGAGCCGGGCGGCCTGTTCCACGGCGTGGAGAAGGGTCTCCGGCGAGAGCGCGCGCCGGTCGGCAATCCGCGGCTGCGACTCTGTGAGGCAGTACGCGCACGCGAGGTTGCAGTGGTAGGTCGCGTACAGCCAGAGGCGGTCGCCCGCACGGCCCGCCGCCACCGCATCCTCGAGCTCGGATCGAACCCCGGTCGGCATCGAGCTCATTATCCCGACAACCGCTCGAGCTCTTCCTTAACGAATTCCAGCGCCCTGGCAAGCCGCTCGCGGTTCCCGGCGAGATTCGTCCAGCCGCTGGCGCCCGAAGGGTGCGGGAGCGGGACCGCGACGGCCGGGCCGAGCTGCAGCCGCTCGCCGACATGGGCGGTGAGCGCCGTCAGCCCGAGCACCCGCCGGGCGGCGAGGCCGCCGACCGTGACGACGAGCTGCGGGCGCAGCAGCCGAAGCTCCTGCTCGAGCCAGAACGAGCAGAGGTCGAGCTCCTCACGGGTCGGGATTCGATCCCCGCGGCCGCCGCGGCTTCTTCCCGGGTAGCAGCGGGTCACCGAGCAGCAGTAGAACGCCTGGCGAAACGCGTCCTCGTCGAGCGCCAGCCAGCCACGCAGCGTCCGACCCGCGCGACCGCGCCACGGCCGACCATCGATGCCTTCGACCGCTCCCGGCGACTGTCCGATCAGGATCGCGGCCTGGCCCACGTGTCCCTCGAACACGGGCAACGAAAGGACGGGGTGCCCCTCCTCCACGCAGGCGACGCAGGCGCGACAGTCTCGCTGCAGCGCGGGGACGGAGCGGTAGGCGGCGCGGCGTGGCACCGGAGGGTCAGGATAGAGTCGCCGCACCGGCCGATGTCCGTCACGCTCGAGTCAGTCCCGAACTTCTCGGTCGCGCGCGATGCCGCCACGGCCGAGGCGCTCGCCGGCGCGCTGGCCGCGCCCGCCCGGCTACTCGACGTCCATCGCGACGACGACCACAACCGTTCGGTCTTCACGCTCGTCGGCTCGGGCGCTGAGCTCGTCGAGACCCTGCTCGCCGGGATCGGCGTCGCGGTCGAGCGGATCGACCTCCGGGAGCACGAGGGCGTGCATCCGCGCATCGGGGCGGCGGACGTCGTCCCGATCGTCCCGATCCTGCCCGATCACGAGCCCCGCGCGCGGGAGACGGCGCTCACGCTCGGGGAGCGGATCGCCGCCGAGCTGCGGGTACCGGTGTTCGTCTACGGGCGCCTCGATCCCGAGAGCCGCGGGCCGGCGTTCTTCCGGCGCGGCGGGCCGGCAGAGCTGCAGCGCCGTGTCGACGCCGGTGAGCTCGCGCCCGCGTTCGGCCCGGCGCGGCTCCACCCGACGGCGGGCGCGGTCCTCGTCGGCGTACGCAAGCCGCTCGTCGCGTTCAATGTCAACCTGCGCACCCGCGAGCTCACCGTCGCCCGCGAGATCGCGCGCCTGATCCGGGAGCGCGACGGCGGGCTGCCGTCGGTCCGGGCGCTCGGCCTCGAGCTGCCCCGTCAGGGGATGGTTCAGGTGAGCATGAACCTCGAGGATTGGGAGCGCACGGCGCCCCACGAGGTCGTGGAGCGGATCGCGCTCGAGGCCGCGGCGCGCGGAGTGGACGTCGACGGCAGCGAGCTGATCGGCCTGATGCCGGCGGGCGCCGCTGCGCTGGCCGCGGGGCGGGCTCTGCTGCTGCCTGGGTTCGACCGGCAGCGTGTCCTCGAGCTGCGGCTCGCGGGGTGAGCGTGGAGGGCGAATGGGCGTGCTGAGCGTCGTTCGGCTCGCCGAGCTGTCGGGCGAACGGCGCCGGCGGATGCTGGATCGGTCGACCGGTCAGATCTTCGATCCGGCCCTCATGGACGGGATCCGCGCGATCGTCGAGGACGTGCGTCGACGCGGAGACGTCGCGATCTGCGAGGCGCTCGCGCGGTTCGACGGCGTCGAGTGCGCACCGGCCGGGCTGCGGGTGCGCGAGGACGAGTTCGCGGCCGCACGGAACGAGGTGAGGCCGGCCGTGGTCGACGCGATTCGACAGGCGATCGCGAACAGCAGGGCGTTCAACGAACGGGTGCTCGCCGGGGCATCGTGGAGTGCCGAGATCGGTCCCGGGCTCTGGGTGGGCGAGCAGGTGGGGCCGATCGAGTCGGCCGGGCTCTTCGTGCCGAGCGGGAAGGGGTCGTTCCCGTCGGTGCTCGTGCAGATCGGGACACCGGCCGTCGTCGCGGGCGTGCCCCGCATCGTCGTGCTCGTCCCGCCGAGCGCCGGCCGCGGCGCCGGCGTCGACCCGGCCGTGCTCGTCGTCGCGGAGGAGCTCGGTCTGCACGACGTCGTTCGCGTCAACGGCCCGGCCGGGATCGCGGCCGCGGCCGCGGGAACGGAGACGATCCCGCAGGTCCGCAAGGTGGTCGGCCCCGGAAGCCCCGCCGTCAGCGCCGCACAGATCCTCGTCCAGGTGTACGGCTGCGAGACGGCGATGCTGTTCGGCCCCTCGGAGAGCCTCGTCATCGCCGACGACACCGCCGACCCGCGGGTCGTCGCCGCGGACGTGCTGAACGAGGCCGAGCACGGGCCCGACTCCGCCGCGATCCTCGTCACGCCCTCCGAGGAGCTGGTGCGGGCCGTGGACGCCGAGATCGAGCGCCAGCTCGCGTCGCTGCCGGAATGGCGGCGGGAGTTCGCGTCCGCGGCGATCAGCGACTTCGGTGGCGCCGTGATCGTGCGCGATCTCGCGGAGGCCTGCGCGTTCGCGAACGAGTACGCCCCCGAGCACCTCATGCTGGCGACGGCCGACCCGGAGTCGCTGCTCCCCTCCATCGAGCACGCGGGCGAGATTCTGCTCGGCGATACCCCGTTCAGCGCCGCCAACTACCTGATCGGCGTGCCGGCGACGCTCCCGACCGGGGGATTCGCCAAGGTCAACTCCGGGGTCACCGCCAGGACGTTCTCGAAGACAAGCTCGCTCGCCCGCACCTCGCCCGAGGCGCTCGCGCTGCTCGCGCCCGGGATCCTCGCCCTCGCCGAGCACGAGGAGTTCCCGGCCCACGCCGTTTCGATCAGGATTCGCGGCCTCTGAGCTCCGAGGCGTGCGTGTGCCGTTCGCCCGGGTCGCCGTCCGGCTGCGTGCGATAATCGCGACGTGACAGCGCTCCCGCTCGCCGACACCGCCTGGTGGGGCCCGCTGCTGATCGTCGTCGGCGCGTTTCTCGGGCTCGTCGTCGGCTACCTGCTCCTCGTCCTGCTCGGTGCGCCGGCGCCTTCGCGATTGTCGAAGCGGATCGGCTACGAGGAGACCGACAAGACGAACTACCCATCGCTCAACCCTGTTGCGATCCTCGTCGTCGTCGGCGTCGTGGCGCTGATCGTCGGGCTCGCCGTCGGCCTCGCCGGGGACTAGTGGTCGCTCCGGGAAGTTCGCCACCCTTCGCGCGGCTGCAAGCGCTTCGCATGCCGTCGTCCTCGGTCGCCCCGTACCTCCTTGTATCGGGGCTCCCTGCGTCCTAGTGCTCCGTCTCGGAATTCCCTTGACGCTCCAGCGCGCGAAACGCGAGCCAGGCAAGGACGCAGGGAGCGCCCGTATCGGTGAATACGGGCGCGACCGAGGACGCCGCATGGCGCCGCGTTGCAGCCGCCTGGAGTGCAAGGCGATCTCTGAAACGGAGCACTAGGTGTATGTCCCAGGGAGGTTGTTGACGCGCTGCAACGGTGTGTGGCCTGCGAGGGCGCGGTGGGGACGGAAGCGATTGTAGAAGTCGAGCGCGGGCGGCAACGCGGCCAGACGCTGTGACTCGTGTGCGTAGGGGTAGGCATAGGCCCAGCGCTCGAGCAGGGTGCGGATGAAGCGCTCGGCCTTGCCGTTGGTCTGTGGGCGGTAGGCGCGGGTCTTCTTGACGGCGATCGCATGCGTGGCGCAGGCCTCGGCCCAGCGGCGTTTGAAGCAGGCGCCGTTGTCGGAGAGCACGCGCTCGACGGGGATCCCGTGCTGGCCGTAGAAGCGGACGAGCTGCTCCAGGAAGGCGAGCGCGCTGTCTGCCGTCTCGTCGGGGTAGACGGAGGCGAAGCCGAGCCGGGAGTGATCGTCGATCGCCACGTACAGGTGCTGCCAGCCGGCCTTGCCCTTGGTCTGCCCTCGGCGATCGCCCGTCACGCGATGTCCCGGCTTGAGGATGCGACCGAGCTTCTTGATGTCGACGTGCACGAGCTCGCCCGGCCGCGAGCGTTCGTAGCGCACGATCGTCTCGCGCTCGGGTCTTCTCTGCAGACGAGACCGTCCGTGGCGTCGAAGCACCGCATGCACGGTCGAAGCTGCGATCCCCAGCACCCACCCGATCACGTGCGGTCCCTCGCGCAGCTCGGCGCGGCTACTGAGGATCGCCTGCTCGATCGCTTCCGGTGTCTGCCTCGGCGAGCGCTGCGGCCGGCTCGAGCGGTCGCCCAGGCCCTCCCCTCGCCGCCACCGGCCCACCCACTTCGATGCCGTCTGCCGTGAGCAACCGACGAGCGATGCCGCCGCCGTGACCGTCACTCCGGCGGTGACCAAATCACAGACACGCTGACGCTGACGAACAGTCAACACCGCATTTGCATGAAGATCCATACGAGCCCTCCTTCGGACCGCGACTCTTTGACAAGCCGCACCCTAGGAGGGCTCAGCGACGCCTCACGCGTCAACAACGTCTCTGGGAACTACAACTAGGCCTGCTCGGTTTTCGCCGGCATATGGGCCCCGAACATCCCGGAGAGACCACTAGCGGGCGCGGCGACGCCGCGGGGGGCCTAGCTGCGATAATCGGGCCCATGGCCTCGAAGAAGCAGCGCCGCCGGCGCGAGAAGCTGCAGCGGCACGAGTACGAGTACATCGTCGAGACGGACGAGGGCGAGGAGGTCGTCACCCCGCCCGGTGCCGAGAAGCGCACGGCTCCGAGGGAGGCGGCTCCCGGCCAACTCGTCGATCATCGCGGGCGGGTGATCAAGGCACCGTCGTGGCAGAGGGCGATCAAGCGCGGTGCGATCTTCGGGCCGATCATGTTCGTCTTCATCCTCTTCATCGGCGGCGGCAACGTCTCGCTGACGGCGAAGATCGTCAACGCGCTCGTCCTGATCGCGATCTTCATTCCCTTCACGTATCTGATGGACAGGTTCATCTACCGGCAGGTGCAGAAGCGCCAGAAACGCGCCGCCGGCGCCGGCCGCTGACCCCGGCCCCGGGGCCCCAGTGCTGCGTCCCGGAAGTCACTCGGATCCCGGGCGGCAGCAAAGCGGCACCGGGCCGCGTCCTCGGTCGCCCCGATATGTCCGCATATCGGGGCTCCCTGCGTCCTTGCCCGGCTTGCTTTTCGCGCGCCGGGATCGTCAAGCCACTTCCGGGGCGGAGCACTAGACTCCGCCGACGATGAGCCTCGACGTCGTCTGCCTGCCGCTCGGGCCCATCGAGACGAACTGCTACGTCGTCCGTGCCCCGGGGAGCGCCGAGGCGGTGGTCGTCGACCCGTCCGGCCCCGCGGGCGAGATCCGGCTCGAGCTCGCCGGTCGCGGCGCGCGCTGCGTCGCGATTCTGATCACCCACGGGCACTGGGATCATCTCGGCGGTGTGGCGGACCTCGCCGAGGGCACCGGCGCCCCGGTCCACATGGCCGCCGGAGAGCGGGAGCTGCTGACGCAGGTCGGCGACCACACACCGCCCGGCGTCTACGTTCGTGCCTGGGAGCCCGACGTGCTGCTCGCCGGCGGCGAGACCCTCGAGCTCGCCACGATCCCGTTTCGGGTCGTCTCCGTCCCGGGCCACTCGCCGGCGCATCTCGCCTACGAGGCCGGCGGAGCGGTGTTCTCCGGCGACGTGCTCTTTGCCGGCTCCGTCGGGCGCACCGACTTCCCGGGGTCGAGCTGGGACGTGCTGTTCGACTCGATCCGCGCCCTCGTCGATCTGTTACCGCCGGAAACGGTGGTCTATCCGGGCCACGGCCCGGCGACGACGCTCGGTCACGAGGTCGCCACGAACCCGTTCCTGACCGAGCTCCGGACGGAGGGCTAGTGCACCAGTGAGGATCGAGGCCCCGCGCGGAACGCACGACATCCTTCCGTCCGATCAGCCGCTCTGGCAGCGGATCGTCGGCGAGGCGGAGCGGCTCTGCGCGCTCTACGGCTACCGCAGGATCCAGACCCCGGTGTTCGAGGACACCGAGCTGTTCGCGCGCACGTCCGGCGCCGGCTCGGACGTCGTCCAGAAGGAGATGTACACCTTCGAGGATCGAAGCGGGCGGTCGCTGACGCTGCGTCCCGAGGGAACAGCGCCGATCTGCCGGGCCTACGTCGAGCACGGCCTCCATCGCGAGCCGCAGCCGCAGAAGCTCTACACGGTCGCGGCGATGTACAGATATGCCGCCCCGCAGAAGGGACGGTTCCGGGAGCACTGGCAGCTCTCGGTCGAGGCGATCGGCTCCGCCGACCCGTCGCTGGACGCCGAGCTGATCCAGCTCTACGATCGCCTGCTCCGTCGCCTCGGTGTCCGCGACTACCGCCTCGCGTTGAACTCGATCGGCGACAGCGAGTGCCGTCCGGCCTACCTCGATCGCCTCCGTGCCTGGCTCGCCGAGCACGCCGGCGAGCTCGACGAGGAATCCCGCGCGAGAGCCGCCACGAGCCCGCTGCGCGTCTTCGACAACCTCGAGACCAAGCCTCAGCCGGTGCGGGCTGCTCTGGCGGGGGCCCCCGTGATCGGCGAGTCGCTCTGCGCCGCCTGCACCGCGCACTTCGCCGCGGTTCGGGCGTCGCTCGACGCCTACGGGGTCGGTTACGACCTCGTGCCGGCCCTCGTGCGCGGGCTCGACTACTACACGCGGACGACCTGGGAGTTCGTCGGCCCGGCGCTCGGCGCGCAGAGCACGATCTCAGGCGGAGGCCGCTACGACGGCCTGGTGGGGGAGATCGGCGGGCCGGAGACGCCCGCCGTCGGCTTCGGCGCCGGAATCGAGCGCCTGGCGATCGCCCTCGAGGAGGCCGGGGTGACCGTCGAGCCGCCGTCGATCGACGTCTACTTCCTGCTCGCCGACGATGCGGCGCGCCCCGAGGCCCTCGCGCAGATGGCTCTGCTCCGCGACGCAGGGATTGCGTGCGACGCCGAGTACGGAGGCCGCTCGCTGAAGGGCCAGCGGACACAGCTCGCGCGCAGCGGGGCACGTGGGTACGTTCTCGTCAGCGGGCAAGATGCGACGCTGAGGCGGAGCAGGGAGGAGCCGGAGCTGCACGTACGGGTCGACGAGATCGCGGAGAGGTGGCTCGCAGGATGAGCTGGCGTGACCTGATGTGTGGCCAACCCCGGGCCGCCGACGTCGGGCGGCGCCTCGTGCTATCCGGTTGGGCGCAGTCCCGCCGCGACCACGGCGGGCTGATCTTCGTCGACCTGCGCGACAAGAGCGGGATCTGCCAGCTGGTCGTGAACCCCGAGCGCTCGCCCGCCGCCGCCGAGGCGGCACACGCGGTCCGCAGCGAGTTCGTGCTGCGCGCGAGCGGCGAGCTGGTCCGGCGGGCGCCCGATGCGGTGAACGAGAAGATCCCGACCGGCGAGGTCGAGCTGCTCGTGGACGAGCTCGAGATCGTCTCCCGTTGCGAGCCGCTTCCGTTCCAGCTCGACGAGGACGGCGTCGACGAGGCGGTGCGCCTCCGCTGGCGCTACCTCGATCTTCGGCGGGACGCGATGCAGCGAAACCTCCATCTCTCCGCGACCGTGGTGGCGGCGATCAGGGCCGCGATGGAGAGCCAGGGGTTCGTCGACATCTGGACCCCGAACCTGCTGAAGCCGACCCCGGAAGGGGCGCGCGACTTCGTCGTCCCCGTGCGCCTCCAGCCGGGGCGGTTCTTCGCGCTGCCGCAGTCGCCGCAGATGCTGAAGCAGATCCTGATGATCGCCGGCTTCGACCGCTACTACCAGATTGCGACCTGCTTCCGCGACGAGGACCTTCGCGCGGACCGGCAATTCGAGTTCCGCCAGCTGGACGTCGAGATGGCCTTCGTCGAGCGCGAGGACGTGTTCGAGGCGATCGAGTCCGCCGTCTCGGCCTCGTTCGTCGCTCTCGACCGCCCGGCGCCGCCCGACCGGATTCCTCGCCTGAGCTGGGCCGAGACGCTGGCGCGGTTCGGCTCGGACAAGCCCGACCTGCGGTTCGGCTGCGAGATCGCGGAGCTGACGGACGAGACGCGGGCATGCGGCTTCCGGGTGCTCGCGGAGGCGCCGTGCGTGCGGGCCTTCTCCGTGCCCGCCGCGCTGACCCGCTCGGAGCTCGACCGCCTCACCGACGAGGCGAAGCAGCTCGGGGCGAAGGGCCTCGCCTACCTCGTGTTCGAGACCTCGGGCGAGGTGCGGTCTCCGATCGCGAAGTTCCTCTCGGAGACCGAGATCGACGCGGCCGCCCGGGCGACCGGGGCAGGGCCTGGGTCGACGGTGTTCTTCGGGGCGGACGAGCCTGCCATCGTGGCGAAGGTGCTCGGCGCGTTGCGGCTCAAGCTCGGACACCAGCTCGAGCTCGTCGACCGGAGCCGTGACGAGCTGCTCTGGGTCGTCGACTTCCCGCTGTTTCAGTGGGACGCCGCCGACGGTCGGTGGAGCGCGGCGCATCATCCGTTCACCGGCGTGATCCCCGGCCATGAGAAGCTGATCGAGACCGACCCGGGCGCCGTCGTCAGCCAGGCGTACGATCTCGTCTGGAACGGCGTCGAGCTCGGATCCGGATCGATCCGGATCCACCGCCAGGACGTGCAGGCGGGTGTCTTCCGCATGCTCGGGCTGAGCGACGAGGAGGCGGAGGAGAAGTTCGGTTTCCTGCTCGCCGCGCTGCGGATGGGGGCGCCGCCGCACGGCGGCTTCGCGCTCGGGATCGACCGGTTCGCCGCGCTGCTCGCCGGCGAGCCGAACATCCGGGAGGTGATCGCCTTCCCGAAGACCGCAAGCGGAAGCGATCTCATGTCCGGCGCCCCGAGCACGGTCGGCCCCGCACAGCTCGACGAGCTCGGGGTCAGGCTCAGGCCAGACCCGACGTAGCGTCTCGCCTCCCGAAACCCTCCCTTGCTCCGTCGGGCGGAGGACGGAGTGTAGCTGGGGGCAGGGGTTCTACGGGCGGGGCCGAGCAGCTTGCTCATGGCTACGGCATGGCACGAGCGCGAGCTACCGGAGCCCGTGGCTCCCCCGCCGACCCGCTGCCGAGCGTCGAGCAGATCCCGTCGGTCGCTCATGGGGCCGGGCTGGATCCGCAGGCTGCGTCGGAGGCGTTCGCGGTCTTCCACCGCCACGTCGGCTGGTACCGCGGCCGCGTGTCTGCGCTGCCGGCTGTGATGGACATAGCCCGCCGGGAGGCGCGCTCCGACGCGCTGCGGCTGGTCCGTGCGGCCGCCGAGCTCGCGGACGTCCTCGAGCGAGACGCGCGGAAGGTCGCCGTGAAGCAGATCGCCCACGTCGACGGCGAGATACGGCGCCGCGAGAGCGAGATCGTCGTCCGGGAAGCCGCCCTCGCCCGGGAGCTCGACGCGCTCGAGCGCCAGCGCGAGGAGCTGCTCGCCGCCGCGCGACGGGAGGCCGACGGCATCCTGGCCGCCGCCGAGCTCAGCAGCGTGCAGATCAGACAGGAGGCGCAGCTCGCGAAGCTGCACGTGCTCGAGGAGGCGCGGCGGCAGATCGCCGAGGTCTCGAACCCCACCCGCGCCGAGGTCGAGCACACGGTGGAGTGGTCGCGGGCACAGGCCGAGGGGATCGTGAAACGCTCCCGCGCGTTCGCCGAGCAGCTGCTCACGGCGTCCTTGCGCGGCGACGACCACGTCGCCGAGTGTCGCGGGGATCGTTCGCGCAGCCGAGGCCCAGGCCGGTCCGGCCCCGGCCGCCCTCACGGCCTCTGCGCGCCCTGCGCTTCCCTACTCCCCGCCCCGGGAGGCCGTGCCGGAGCCGGTAGGAGTCGGCGACCACTGGCCTTCCGGGCGGCCGGCGGGGGCCGGCAACGGCCAGGGAGAGGACGGTGAGATCGACGAGCCGAGGCCGACCGTCCGCTTCGCCTGGCCCGACGACGACCTCCCGGCGGCCTGACGCTCGGCCCGGCCTGCGGGCATCAGGCGAGGTTGCGCTAGCGTGCTCGCGTGGACGACCTCTACGGAGACGCGGACGACGGGACCGATTGGGCCTGGGTGCGCCTCGGGCGTGATCCCGCCGGCTGCATCGCCGAGGTGGCGGGCGAGGGGCCCGGGGTGGACCGCCTCCGCGGCGCGCTTCCCGGGCTGACGCTGCTCGAAGCTGCGGCCGTGCGTGCAGAGCCGCTCGCCGCCGACGCGCTCGCGGCGGCGGTCGGCCCCGCGGTGTCGGCGGCGGCGACGGAGCGTCGCATCGCGGTCGCCATGAGCGGCGGTGTCGACAGCGCCGTGGCGCTGCTGCATGCGCTGCGGGAAGGGCTCGACCCGGTGGGCGTCACGCTCCGTCTCTGGATCGATCCCGCGGCATCCGACGGTGCCAGGGCCTGCTGCGCTCCGAGCTCGGTGCGCTCGGCGCGGGATCTCTGCCACGACCTCGGGGTGCCCCATGTGACGCTCGACCTTCGGGACGATTTCCGTCAGACCGTCGTCCGGCACTTCGTGGAGAGCTACGCGAGCGGCGAGACCCCGAATCCCTGCGTACGCTGCAACGCCGACTTCCGCTTCGACGCGCTGCTCGCATTGGCGGATCGCATCGGAGCCCGTCGCGTCGCGACCGGGCACTACGCGCGTCTCGCCGAGCACGCTGGGCGGCTCCTCGTCGCCCGAGGCCGCGACGCCGACAAGGATCAGAGCTACATGCTCGGACGCCTCGATCCATCCCTCCTCGGTCGGCTGTGGTTCCCGCTCGGCGACCAGACGAAGGCGACGAGTCGCGACGAGGCTCGTGCCGCCGGTCTGGAGGCCGCCGGACGGCGGGAGAGCCAGGAGGCCTGCTTCCTCGGCGGCGACGACTACCGGGAATTCCTCGCACGGCACGGCCTCCCCGGGAGAGACGGCCCGGTGGTCGACCGGTCCGGTGCCGTCCTCGGAAGCCACCGCGGCTTCTGGGGCTTCACGCCGGGGCAGCGACGCGGCCTACGCATCGCCTCGCGGCAGGGTGCCCTCTACACGATCGCGACCGACCCGGGCGAGAACAGCGTCGTCGTGGGCCCGAGGCAGGCGCTCGCACGGACGCGCGTCGTGGCGGAGGAGGGCCGCCTGTACGTGCCCGCCCGGCGTGTCGCCGCCAGGCTCCGCCACCGGTCCACGGGCGTGCCCGCGACCGTTTCGCAGACCGGCGGTGGCTTCTCGCTCGAGCTCGACGAACCCGCGATGGGTATCGCCCGGGGCCAGGTTGCGGTCCTCTACGGCGCCGACGTCGTCGTCGGAGCCGGCGTGATCACCGCGGCGGAATAGCCAGGCGGTAGGATTCCCGTCGATGGTGCTCGCCGCCTGGGAATCCATCGACGTCCTCTGGATCTGCCTCAGCGTCGTTCTCGTTCTGACCGGCATCGTCGGCGCGATCGCGCTGCTCCGGCTCGCCGGTGCTCTGGGTCGCCTCTCGAAGCTCCTGGCGAGCACCGAGGAATCCGTCGTTCCCGTGGTCGAGAAGGCCGGCGGAACCCTCGACCGTGTCAACCTCCAGCTCGACAAGGTCGACCTCGTCACCGACAGCGCCGTCAGTGCGGCCGATGCGGCCGATACCGCGGTCAGGGCCGTCTCCAAGGCGGTGACCACACCGGTGAAGAAGGTCTCCGCCGTCGCAGCGGGCGTCTCCCACGGCACGGCGGCCTTCATGGCCGGCAATGACGTGAAGCGCTCGCTGAGCGCCGCCCGCGACGCTGCCCGCCGCCGCGAGGCCGAGATCGCAGAGGAGCTCGAGGCGAAGGACCACCGCCTGGCGACGGTCGGACAGCGGCCTGCCACGTCCGGCGCAGCAGAAGCGGCGAAGGCAGGCGACACCACCCTGACGTGGCCCGGGTCGGAATGGCAGGAGGCCGAGGTCGAGCCCACCTCCTCGGCCGGCGACGGCGAGTCGACCGACGAGACCCAGCCCGTCTGACGGGCGGCGGGTCGGCCGCTTCTACAATCGATCGCGTGCGCACGAGTCACGAGCTCCGCGAGGGCTACCTTCGCTTCTTCGAGACCAGGGGCCACGAGCGCCGGCCGTCGGCATCCCTCGTCCCCGCCACCTACGACCCGTCGGTTCTGCTGACGACGGCCGGCATGCAGCCCCTCAAGCCGTACTTCCTCGGGCTCGAGCAGGCGCCACATCCGAGGCTCACGACCGTGCAGAAGTGCTTCCGCACGACCGACATCGACTCGGTGGGCCTCACGGCCCGGCACCTGACGTTCTTCGAGATGCTCGGGAACTTCTCGTTCGGCGACTACTTCAAGGACCGGGCGATCGAGCTGGCCTGGGAGTTCGTCACGGAGCACATGCGCTTCGCGCCCGAGCAGCTCTGGGCGACGGTCTTCGCGGGCGATCCGGAGCTCGGGATCGGCGAGGACGCGGTCGCCATCGACGGCTGGATGCGGATGGGCCTGCCGGCAGACCGGATCCGTGGCCTTCCGCGCTCGGAGAACTTCTGGCAGGCGGGCTCCGTCGGGCCCTGCGGGCCATGCTCCGAGCTGTACTTCGATCGCGGCGGGGGACACGGCTGCGGCCGCGCCGACTGCGCGCCCGGATGCGACTGCGATCGCTTCCTCGAGTTCTGGAATCTCGTCTTCATGGAGTTCGACCTCGACGAGGGGGGGAGGCTCACGCCGCTCCCGCGACAGAACATCGACACCGGGCTCGGCGTCGAGCGCGGGGCGGCGCTGCTCCAGGGCGTGCACTCCGTGTACGAGACGGACGGGTTCGCCGCGATCATGGAGTGGGTCGCCGCCGAGACGGGAACTCGCTACGGCGAGTCCGACGAAGCCACGAAGGCATACCGGGTGCTCGCCGATCACGGGCGGGCGATGACGTTCCTCGCCGCGGACGGGGTCACGCCCGGCAACGAGGGCCGCGGTTACGTGATGCGCCGGGTCGTCCGCCGGGCGATCCAGCACGGCGCCCGGATCGGCCTCGAGCGATTCGTACCGCGCCTGGCCGACGTCGTCGTCGAGCTCATGGGTGCGTCGTACCCGGAGCTGCGCGAGCATCGCAACGAGATCCGGCGCGTGCTCGCGGCCGAGGAGGAGCGGTTCAACCAGACGCTCTCGACCGGGATGCGACTCTTCGAAGATGTACTGGCCGGCAGCCCGGGCGGGATCTCGGGAGACGACGCGTTCCGCCTGCACGACACCTACGGGTTCCCACTCGAGCTCACGCGGGAGCTCGCGCTCGAACGCGGCCTCCCGGTCGACGAGGACCGGTTCGAGATGCTCATGGGAGCGCAGCGCGAACGCTCCCGCAGCGGCAAGGGGAGCGAGCTCGAGCGGGCTGCGGAGTTCGCTCGCGGGGCCGGTTTCACGACCGTCTTCCTCGGCTACGAGAAGACGGAGGTGCTCACCCAGATCGGGGCGCTCCAGGAGCTCGAGAACGGCCTGTTCCTGGCGAAGCTGCGCGAGTCCCCGTTCTATCCCGACGGCGGCGGCCAGATCAGCGATCAGGGGCACCTCGAGCGGGAGCCCGGCGAGCGCGCCGACGTCGTTCAGGCATTCAGGTTCGGCGACGACCAGACGCTGCTCCTGCGCGGTACGGGCTTTGCCGCCGGCGATCGCGTGACGGCGGTCGTTCCGTGGGCGGTGCGCTTCCCCACCGCCGCGAATCACACGGCGACGCACCTACTCCACCGCGCGCTTCGCGAGACGCTCGGCGAGCACGTGAAGCAGGCCGGGTCCGCCGTCCGACCGGACAAGCTGCGCTTCGACTTCACACACGACGGCCCGCTCACGCGAGAGGAGCGCGAGCTGGTCGAGCGCCGCGTGAACGAGAAGGTGTTCGCGAACCTGCCCGTTCACACGTTCGAGACACCGATCGGCGAGGCGCAGCGCCTGGGGGCGACGATGCTGTTCGGCGAGAAGTACGGCGACATCGTCCGCATCGTCGAGGTGGGATCCGGAGACGCCGCCTTCTCCCGTGAGCTCTGCGGCGGGACCCACGTCCGGTCGACCGCGGAGATCGGAGCGTTCAAGATCCTCTCCGAGAGCTCCGTCGGTGCGGCGACCCGCCGGATCGAGGCGGTGACGTCGGGCGCCGCCGCCAGCTACCTGTTCGAGCAGGAGCGGGAAGCCGCCCGCCTCAGGGAGGAGCTGGAGGGGGAGCGGAAGGCCTGGGCACGCCTCGAGCGTCAGCTTCGTGCGGGAGGCGGACAGGCCGACGAGCTTCTCGCCCGCCTCCTGGAGGGCGCCGAGGATGCGGGCGGCGTGACGGTCGTGGTCGGGACGGCGGGCGAGATCGAGGCCGACGCGTTGCTCGACCTCTCCGATCGAGTGAAGCAGAAGGCCGGGCAGGCCGCAGTCGTGCTCGGCGGTACGGAGGACGGCCGGGTCCACCTCGTCGCGAACTTCTCCGACGCGGCGGTCGCGCGCGGGGCCGAGGCGGGAGGCGTGATCAGGGAGATCGCCGCGCTCGTCGGCGGCGGGGGAGGGGGCCGGCCGACGCTCGCACGAGCCGGCGGCAAGGATCCGACCCGCCTCGCCGACGCGCTCGAGCGTGCCCGAGCGGTGCTCGTCGACCATCTCCGCTAGCTCCGAGGCGGGGCCCCGCCCGAGGCAGGCGCCGCGGGGCCCGAAGCGACGTGGTCGACCGGCGCGCATCCCGGGAGCGCCGTCGGGCTCGGCGCTCCCGGTTTGAGGGGATGTGGGCTCGATGAGGGGCCGCCTCCCTATTCGCAGTTGCGAACCGCGTTCCGGCCGGCGCCGGCGTCGCACGTGTCGGTTCCCGGGCCGCCGTCCAGCCGGTCGTTGCCGTCGCCGGCCGTCACGGTGTCGTCGCCGTCACCGGCCCGGATGCGATTGTCCCCGTCGCCCGCGGCGACGGTGTCGGGGCCCGGGCCGGCCGCGATCCGGTCGCTCCCCGGCCCGGTCGTGAGCGTGTCGTGCCCGAATCCACCGCGGACGAGGTCGCGGGCCGCCCCGGTCTCGATGGTGTCGTGACCGCTACCGCCGTTCGCCGCATCGATCCCGCCGTGCGTTGTGATCCGGTCACTGCCCGGCCCGCCGCAGATCACGTCGTCTCCGCCCAGACCGTCGATGACGTCGTTGCCCCGCCGACCGCGAATGACGTCGTCTCCCGGCGTCCCGAGGATCGTGTCGTCGCCCAGGGTGCCGACGATGGTGGGCACGAGGCTGCAGAGCGAGGTCAGCACGGGCTCCGCGATGGCGACGTTGACGGTGCCGGTGGACGTGGCGAGCCCGTCGGAGACCAGATAGGTGAACGTATCGGCGCCGTGGAAGCCGACGACCGGGGTGTACCGGATCCCACCGGTCCCGGGCCCACCGACGATCAGCTCCGCAGAACCGTTCGCGGGCGTGCCGATCGAGACCACCGCGAGCGCCTGTCCCGCTTCGTCCGCGGGGCCGGGACTGTCGTTCGCGAGCACGTCGATCGACACGGAGCCGCCCTCTCCGACGATCGCGAGATCGCTTCTGGCAATGGGTGGATCGTTGACGGCGGCGACCGTCACGACCAGCTCGGACAGGTCGACCCCTCCGTGCCCGTCGGCGACCGTGACCTCGACCATGTCCATCCCGTTGAAGTCGGCATCGGGCGCGTAGATGACGCCGCTTCCGTCCGGCGCGACGGAAGCCACCCCGTTCTCCGCCCCTTCCGCCGCGACGACGAGCAGCGGGTCGCCGTCGACATCGGCGTCGTTCGCGAGCACCGCGATCGTCGCGGGAATGTCCTCGGACGTCTCCACGGCATCGTCCTCGACCTCCGGGTCGTCGTTCATCGCCACGACGCTGATCCCGACCGTACCGGTTGCGGTTCCGCCACGGCCGTCCGTGACCACGTAGATGAAGGAATCCACCCCGGAGAAATCGACGTCGGGCACGTAGACGACGGCTCCGCCCCCGGGTGAGATCGTCACGTCGCCGTCGGTGGCGTCCGACACCGACTCGACCGACAGCGTGTCGCCGTCGATGTCGGTGTCGTTCGCAAGGATGCTGACGCTCGTCCCCTCGGAGTCCTCCACCACCTGGATCGTGTCATCGGCGGCCACCGGGGAGTGATTCGGGCCCTCAACGGTCTGGTCGACGGCGTGCTGGCCCAGCCCGTCGAAGGTGTCGACAGGCAGCCCGAGCCACTCTGGCGAGGGGTCGAAGGCGTTCGTGCCGTCCGTGTCGCCGCCCTGTACGGACGGCTTCCGGCGGAGCGTGTGATCGGCGGTGAGGGTGTCGCCGGAGCCCCACGCCGCGCCAGGATCCACGCCGATCTGGCCGATCACGTCCACGATCGTGCCACCGTGGCGAAGCGCGACCGCATCGTTTCCGTTCCAGAGGAAGTTGGCGGTCAGCTGGTCGGCGACCGCGAGCAGGGCAGGATCCGACGCGCTGCGGGCGAGCACGAATGCGTCGTCGGCCGCGACCGTGCCGGCGAGAGCGATCGTGGCCGTTGCCGTCGGGCTTCCGTTCGCGAAGATCTGGACGTCATACGCCCCTGTCAGGTCGACCGCGCCCGGCGTCCCGTTGAAGAGTTCGAGCGCCTTGTTGCTGGCCGAGCCCTCGACGTACTCCGAGATGAACAGGTCGGTCGGTGCTGCGCGGGCGGCGGGGGGAAAAGCCCGACCGAGAGGGCGAGCCAGCCTGCAAGGACGGGCGGGACGAGGTGCAGCAGGGTGCGTTCGTAACGTCGCAACGGAGTGCCTCCTTCTTCGTGAACGGGATGCACCTCACGATCGCGAGGAAGAGCGCACGAGTGGGTCACGCAGTGTCAGGAGGCACGGCCGACTTCGTGTCAGGACCGTGCCGAGGGCAGCGACGGGTCGGCGGACCGCTCCGGGCTGCTTCAGGCCGGCGAGCAGCCAGAGAAGGCTCAGCAGTGTGACTGCCGTGGTTCGCTGCACACCGGTCATCGGATCCCCAGTCGACGTTCCCGGCGACCGCCTTGTAACACGCCGTACCCCGGAGTGGGGAGGACCGAGTCCCTCGAACGGGTGAGTTGCATCCGAGAATCCCCCTTCCGGGGAGGCGAAAGGCCCCGTGGGGCGCCTCGGTACACTGAGCCGGTGAAGGTCCTCGCGCTCGATTACGGGTCGGCGCGCACCGGCGTCGCCGTCTCGGACGAGACGGGCACCGTGGCGCGTCCCCTGTGCGTCGTCGGCCGTGTCCGGAAGCCCGAGAACCTTCGGCGGATCGCCTCCCTGGCGGCCGAGCACGGGGTTGAGCGGATCGTCGTCGGCCTCCCGCTGACCCCGAGCGGCGCCCGCGGCGGTCAGGCGGCCGAGACCGAGGTGTTCGTTTCCGAGCTGCGATCGATCACGGAGCTTCCCGTCGACACGTTCGACGAGCGGTTCACGACGCGGCTCGCGACGCGCAGAAACGGAAACCCGGGCGGAGCGCCCGAGGATGCCGTCGCGGCAGCCTTCCTGCTGACCGACTTCCTCACGTGGACGAGCAACCGCGGCTGAGCGTCGTCTCGGCCGAACCGCCGCCCGAACGGCCGAGGCGAGGCCGGCGGTCGGGTCGAGGACATTTGCCTGCGGCGATCGTGGGCGCGGCGGTGGGTGTCGCGGCGATCGTCGTCATCGCCCTCCTGCTCCGCAGCGGTGACGGCGGCGAGGCGGCCGCCACGACGGGCGCGGCGCTGACCACGACCGCGCCTCCGGAGCTGAAGATCGTGTTCCCCGAGGGCTTCACGAGACGGGAGATGGCCGGCCGGATCGCTGCGGTGAACACCATCGCGGCGGAGGAGCGCGGCCTTGAGACCGCGTTGCAGCCGAAGCAGTATCGGGCATTGACTTCACGCTCGAAGCTGCCCGGCACGTTCGCGGGGGACGGCGAGGCCCGCCCGCTCGAGGGCTTCCTCTTCCCGGCCACCTATTCGTTCACGCCCGACACGACGACCGAGGAGCTCGTGAACCTGCAGCTCGATGCGTTCGAGAACGCCTGGACCCAGATCGACCTGACACGCGCCGAGAAGAAGAACCTCACGCCCTACGACGTGCTGATCATCGCGTCGATGATCGAGGGCGAGGTCGTCGTACCGAAGGAACGCGCCCTCGTCGCGGCGGTGATCTACAACCGGTTGAAGGAGGGGATGCCGCTCGGGATCGACGCGACGCTCCGGTACGGCCTCGACATCCCTCCGACCGCGGCGATCACCCAGTCCCAGCTCGAGAGCGACAACCCGTACAACACCCGGAACCGAGCGGGCCTCCCGCCGACGCCGATCGGCAACCCCGGTCTCGCGGCGATGCAGGCCGCGGCCCATCCTGCTGATGCCGATTTCCTCTGGTTCGTGAGGACGAAGGACTGCAAGTCGCACTTCTTCGCGCGCACCGAGGCCGAGTTTCTCGAGTTCCTGAACGGCCCGAGGTCGTTCCGCGCCGGCCCGAACGAGTGCAGCTGACGTGAGCTGTCCCGGCGCCACGACCCGCCTCGTCGGCATCGTGGGGTGGCCAGTGAGCCACTCGCTCTCGCCGCTGATGCAGAACGCCGCGTTCGCGGCGGCGGGGCTCGACTGGGTCTATGTTGCGCTGCCGGTCGAGCACGAGCGTCTGGGGGAGGCGGTGCGCGGGCTCGCTGCGCTCGGTTTCGCGGGCGCGAACGTGACGATCCCCCACAAGACCGCGGTGCTTCCCTACTGCGACGTGGTCGACGGCGTCGCGGAGCGGGCGGCATCGGTGAACACGCTCGTGATCGACGACGGGAGGGTGCTCGGCTCGAGCACGGACGGGCTCGCCGTCACAAGCGTCCTCGCCGCGGGCGATTCGCACGTGCTCATGGTCGGCACCGGCGGCGCCGCACAGGCTGTCGCCGTCGCGCTGCTCGAGGCCGGGGCCGCACGCGTAACCGTCGCGGGCCGGCGCTCCGAGGGCGTCGACGCGCTCGTCAGGTTTCTCGTCGAGGGGTTCCCGGGTGCCCGCGTGGACGCGACGGCCGGATGGCCGCGAGAGCTGCCCGAGGCTGACATCGTCGTGAACGCGACGCCGGTCAAGGACCGGCCCGTCGTGGAGCCTCTGGCCCACCAGCAGGTGGTGGACCTCGCGTATCGTCCGGACGCGCGACCGACCGCGCTCGTCCTCGCGGCCGCTGCGGCCGGCTGCCCGGTGGTCGTCGACGGCCTCGACGTGCTCGTCGCTCAGGGCGCGGCCTCGTTCGAACGCTGGACCGGGATACCGGCACCGACCGAGGCGATGCGTGCGGCGATTCGCGGCGCCCGGCGCCCGGACTAGGCTGTTCGCGTGAGTCTCACGCTGACAACCGCGGGTGAATCCCACGGCCCGGCGCTCGTCGCCGTCGTCACGGGCCTGCCGGCCGGCCTCGTGCTCGATCGCCAGGCGATCGACCACGATCTCCGGCGCCGCCAGCAGGGGTATGGACGGAGCCCTCGCCAGAAGCTCGAGTCCGACGAGGTCGAGGTCCTGTCCGGGCTCCGCCACGGTCGCACACTGGGCACTCCACTCACGCTCGTCGTGCGCAACCGCGACCACCGAAACTGGACGTGGGGGATGAGCCCGTGGCCGCCCGAAGGCGAACCTCACGGGAAGGGCACGAAGCCCGTGACGCTCCCCCGGCCGGGCCACGCCGATCTCGCCGGCGTGATGAAGTACGACCTCCCCGATGTCCGCGATGCGCTCGAGCGCGCAAGTGCCCGCCACACGGCGCCGATCGTGGCCGGCGGCGCCGTCGCCAAGGCGCTCCTCGGGACGCTTGGCGCCGCCGTGACGAGCTCTGTCGCGGAGGTCGGAGGCGTCAGCGGCGAGGATCCGATCAGAGAGGCCATCGACGACGCGAGGAAGGACCGGGACACGCTCGGCGGGACGGTCGAGGTCAGGGTCAGCGGCTTGCCGCCCGGCCTCGGCTCGTACGCGACGAAGGACGACCGCCTCGACGCACGACTGGCCTGGACGCTCATGGGCACGCAGGCGGTCAAGAGTGTCGAGATCGGGGAGGGGCTCGATCTCGCACGTACACGCGGATCGGCTGCGCACGACGAGATCTTCCGCGACGAGGGCGGCTTCTTCCGGGAGACGAACCATGCGGGAGGCCTGGAAGGGGGGATGACGAACGGAGAGGAGCTCGTCGTTCGAGCCGCGATGAAGCCCCTTCCGACGTTGATGCGGCCGCTTCGCTCCGTCGACCTCGGGACACACGAGCCCGCCCAGGCGCTCGTCGAGCGCTCGGATGTGAGCGCAGTCGAGGCGCTCGCCGTGATCGCGGAGGCGGTCGTCGCGTTCGAGCTCGCCCGCGCCGCACGGGAGAAGTTCGGCGGCGACTCGATCGGAGACTTCGTCGCGGCCCACCGCGCATACCTCGATCGGCTCGCCTGGTCGCCGCGGGCCAGCAGCCCCTGACGCCCGTCGCGATGGCCCTCGTCGCACTCCGATCCAGCTCCCGCGGGCATGCCCCCACCCTGGGTGGGGTCCCACGATCCCACCCGGCGCTCGGAGCTGCGGAATCGAGCCTAACCGGGTCAGGCGCACGGGATCGTCGCGATGTGCGCCGATGGCCGGTCGGAGGTGTGACAATCCGTTCCCGGCGGACGCGGCCGTGAGGGCCATCGGCCGCCACGTCGCGCTGATCGGCTTCATGGGGGCCGGGAAGACCACGATCGGACATGAAGTCGCACGGCTCACGGAGCGGCCGTTCCTGGACGTCGACGTGGAGCTCGAGCGCCGCCACGGCGCCACCATCCCGGAGCTCTTCGCCGAGCGCGGCGAGGCATGGTTTCGAAACGCGGAGGCGGAGCTGACATCCAGGCTCCTCGACGGTCACGCGCCCGCGGTCCTCGCGCTCGGCGGCGGCGCCGTCATGCGGGCCGCGACCCGTGAAGCGCTCACGCGACGTGCGCTGACACTGCTCGTCGACGTCGACGTCGACGAGGCCTGGCGGCGAGTCGCCATCTCGCGCCATCGCCCGCTGGCCCAGGACGAGCACGGATTTCGCCAGCTCTACCGGGAGCGAGCGCCCGTGTGCCGCGAGACGGCCGACGCCGTCGTCGACGATGCGGAAGGAGCCCTGCTCGCGTGCGGCGACGTGATCGCGGAGGACGGCGCGCTCGCGCGCGCCGGGAAGGTGCTGCCGCGGGACCATGCCGTCGCCCTCATCGGGGACGAGCGAGTGCTCGGGCTCCATCCTCCGCCCCCCGACGTGCGGATCGTGCAGACGCTGAGTGTCCCCTCGGGCGAGGATGCCAAGCAGCTTTCCGTGTGCCGAAGGCTCTGGGACGAGCTGACGATCGACCGCACCGGGGCGATCGTCGCCCTGGGTGGGGGAACGACCACCGACGTCGCCGGGTTCGTGGCGGCCACCTATCTGCGCGGGGTGCCCTGGGTGCCCGTCCCGACCACGCTCGTCGGGCAGGTCGACGCGGCAATCGGCGGAAAGACGGGCATCGACCTCGCGAAGGGAAAGAACCTGGTCGGCGCCTTCCATCTACCGGCCGCCGTCGTCGCCGATCCGCGCCTGCTGGAAACACTTCCCGAGGCGCACTGGCGTGAAGGTCTCGCCGAGGTCGTGAAAACGGGCCTGCTCTCCGGGCAGGAGCTCTGGAGCCTCGCTCCAACAGCGATGGTCCGGGCCTGCGCAGCCTTCAAGGTGTCGGTCTGCGTCGCGGATCCGACCGAGCAGGGCCGGCGCGCGATCCTCAACCTCGGCCATACCTTCGCCCACGGGCTGGAAGCGGCCGCAGGCTATGCGACCGTCTCCCACGGGCACGCCGTCGCGCTCGGCCTCCGTGCCGCGCTCCTGCTCTCGGAGCGCCATCTCGGGCTCGACCCGGCGGTGCGGCAGGAGGTCGAGTCCGTCCTGCCGGTCGAGCTTGCGGCCGTCGACGGGGACGCCGCGTGGAGGGCGATGGCGCTCGACAAGAAGGCCCGCGGGGGCGCCCTGCGCCTCGTGCTGCTCCAGAGGCCCGGGTCGCCGGTGTACGGCGTCGAGCTGCCCGCGGACGAGATCCGCGGGGCGCTCGCCACGCTCGTCGCGGCATAGACTCCCAGGTGTGCAGATCGCGGTGCTCAACGGCGCCAACCTCAATGTGCTGGCGGACCGCGATCCGCAGCTCTACGGAGGCATCTCCTATCAGGAGCTCGAGACGCGGATCTACGCCTGGGCAGGCGATCTCGATCTCACCGCGCGCTGTTTCCAGACGAACCACGAAGGGCAGTTCATCGATTGGTGCCACGACACACGGGCCTGGGCGGACGCCGTGGTCGTCAACCCGGGCGCCTGGACGCACTACAGCTACGCGGTCCGGGACGCCATCGACCTGGTCGCCGTGCCCGTCGTCGAGGTCCACCTGTCGAACATCCTCGAGCGAGAGGAATGGCGCCGCCACTCGGTGATCGAGGACGTCGTCGCGCACCGGATCATGGGGATTGGCCCCGACGGCTATCGCGAGGCCCTTCGGTGGATCGCCCGGAGCATCCCGTGACGTCCCGCATCGACCGCCTCCGCGCCCGCTTCCCCGAGGACTGCGGTGCCTTCCTCGTCACGAACGGCGTCAACATCCGCTACCTGAGCGGGTTCGCCAGCTCGAACGCCGTGCTGCTCGTCGACGCCGAGCGCGTCCGGCTGCTGACCGACGGGCGCTATCTCTCCGCGGCGCGGACGGTGCAGGACGTCGAGGCGGTCGGTGCGTCGCGGGACCTCGCAGCAGACCTCCGGGAGCGCCTCCCGTCGCTCGTCTCCGGACCGGTCGCGTTCGAGGCGGACGACCTCACGGTCGCACGACACACCGCGATCGCGGCGAGCGGTGTCGAGCTCGTCGCGACCCGCGGCATCGTCGAGGCGGTTCGCGCCGTGAAGGAGCCTGCCGAGCGCGACGCGATCCGCCGGGCCGCGTCGCTGCTGACGGCATCACTCGAGCGGCTGACGGCGGACCGCGTGATCGGACGCAGCGAGCTGGAGCTCGCGTGGTCCCTCGAGCGAACGATGCGCGAGCTGGGCGCCGACGGCGTGGGGTTCGACCCCATCGTCGCGAGCGGCGCGAACGCCGCGCTGCCGCATCACCGGCCCGGAACACGGATCGTCGAAGCCGGCGAAACGTTCCTCGTCGATGCCGGCTGCCTGCTCGACGGATACCGGTCAGACTGCACGCGGACATTTGCCACCGGGACGCTTCCGTCCGAGCTCGGGCGGGCGTACGACGTGTGCCTGGAGGCGCAGCGGCGGTCGCTCGAGGCGGTCGTCCCGGGCGCATCGTGCAGCGCCGTCGACGCGGTCGCCCGGAAGATCGTCGCCGACGCCGGCTACCCGGTCGTGCACGGGCTGGGTCACGGGGTCGGGCTCGACATCCACGAGGAGCCCCGGCTGACGGACACCGCCACCGGAGTGCTGGAGGTCGGGAACGTGGTGACGGTCGAGCCCGGTGTCTATCTGCCGGGCGTGGGCGGGATCAGGATCGAGGATCTCGTCATCGTGTCGGAGGACGGCCCCGAGGTGCTGACCCCGTTTCCGAAGGAGCTCCTGGTTCTCGCCTGACCGCCCCGGGGCCGGTCGCCGAGGCCGGCGCGACCCAGCGGCGACTAGAATCCACGATCGTGGCCGAGACCATCTCCACCGCGCAGTTCAAGAACGGCATGCACATCGAGCTCGACGGCCAGGTGTGGAGGATTGTCGAGTTCCAGCACGTGAAGCCCGGCAAGGGGGGCGCGTTCGTTCGTACGAAGCTCAAGAACGCGGCGACCGGGGCGGTGGTCGAGAAGACGTTTCGCGCCGGCGAGAAGATGCCGCGCGTGCACACCGAGACGAAGAGCGTGCAGTACCTCTACGACGCCGGCGACGAAATCGTTTTCATGGACGAGGAGACGTTCGAACAGGTCTCGTTCCCGCGCGTCGAGGTCGAGGCGGAGCTCGAGCTCCTCCAGCCGTCGAGCTCGGTCCTGCTGCTGACTCTCGACGGGCGACCGTCCGGGATCGAGCTTCCCGCCTCGGTCGAGCTGCCCGTTGTGGACACCGAGCCCGGTGTCAAGGGCGACACCGTCTCGAACGTGACGAAGCCTGCGAAGCTCGAGACGGGCGCGGTCGTCCAGGTTCCCCTGTTCGTCAATGTCGGTGACCGGATCAAGGTCGACACCCGCGAGCGGCGCTACATCTCGCGCGTCTAGGCCACCGGTCTTGACCGAGCTCTGGGACACGACCATCAGGCTCCTCTCGCAGGAGCCGCTCGCCCGGCACGTCGGGACATCACGACTGCTCGAGGTCGCCGACGTGCTCGACCGTGCGGGCTTTCGCTGCCTCGAGGTCTCGGGCGGCGGGTGCTTCGACTGGTGCATCGACAGCGGCGTCGAAAGCCCGTGGGAGCGGATTCGCGCGCTCGACGCACGGTGCAGCACGCCGCTCTCGATCGCACTCCGCGGACGCTTCCTCGTCGGCTCCCGCCCCTTGTCGGTCGATCTGGTTCGGCGCTTCATCTGGAGCGCTGCCGAGAGCGGCATCGACGTGTTCCGGATCCACGACCCCCTGAACGACATCGAGAGCCTCGAAGGGGTAGCAGAGGCCGTGCAGGAGACGGGCCGCCAGCTGGTCGTCGGCCTCGTGCACAACCCGGGGCCCGACGGGCGTGACGAGGAGGTCGTCTCCCGCGCGCGCCACGCGGCGACGCTCGGTGCCGCCCGTGTCATCGTCGACGATCCGGCCGGCTCGCTGGACGTTGCCCACGCGCGGGCGCTCGTCGAGCAGGTGCGAGACGCGTCGGCGTTGCCGGTCGGGCTGTACTGCCAGGGCGCCGCAGGCCGGGCGTTGGCGACGGCCCTCGAGGCCGCCAGAGGTGGCGCGTCGCCGATCGCGTGCACGATCTACCCGATCGCCCTGACCTTGTACCGGCCGTCGGCGGAAGCGCTGGCCCAGTCGCTCGCCGGGATCGGGCTCGACACCGGTGTGGACGTGCCGGCTCTCTGGGAGGCCTGCGAGCTCGTCGACGGGGCGCTCGGCGAGATGCCGATTCCTCCGCTGTCTCCGCGGGATGCGGTCCGCGCTGCCCAGCACGGGCTCTCGGCCGGGCTCGTCGCGGTGCTGGACGACCGGCTGCGCGCCTACCAGCAGAGCGAACGGCTCGACGAGGTGCTGCAGGAGCTCATCCGGGTGAGGACCGAATGCGGCTGGCCGCCGCTCCAGGATCCGATCGGAATGATCCTGGGATCGCAAGCGCTCATCCACGTCCTCTCCGCCCAACGGTGGCAAGTGCTCACCGACGAGGCACGGCTCCTTCTGGCCGGGACCTACGGGCGCGCGTCCCGGCCCGTCGATCCCGCGGTGCAGCGTGCAGCCGAGCTACTCGGTGAGGGTGCGGTCGGCCAGGACGAGGTCGATCTCGACGAGCTGCGCGAGACCGCGCGCGGGCTGGCGACGAGCGAGGAGGAGCTGCTGCTCATCTCGCTCTTCGGCGAGCGCGCCGAGCCTTTGCTCCGTACCGTCCGCGCCCGCGCGCGTGGCGAGGATCTCGCACGCGAGGGGGTTGACGAGACGCAGGCAGACCGGATTCGCGAGCTGATCGACCTCGTGCAGGAGTCGGGAATCGGCGAGGTGACGATCGAGGAGGGCGAGACCCGCGTCACCGTCCGGCGGAGCGAGACGAGAGACTCGGCTACGTCGCCCGTGCCTCTCGCCTCGTCGGCTGACGAGCATGACGAGGCGCCCGCGACGCCCCGCGACACCGGGCTCCTGCGGCTCGAATCGCCGATGGTCGGCGTGTTCTACCGCGGCCCCGCCCCCGATGCACCGCCCTTCGTCGACGTCGGCGACACGGTGGAGGCAGGCCAGACGCTCTGCCTGCTCGAGGCGATGAAGCTCTTCAACGAAGTGAAGGCCGAGATGGACGCGATCGTGCGGGTGATCCACGTCGAGAACGAGAAGCCGGTCGAGTACGGCCAGCTCCTGTTCGAGCTCGAGCCTGCCCCCCGTCGACCGAGCGACGCGGCCTGATCGATGGGCCGGCCGGTTTGGACATGTCCATCGTTGCGGCCCCGGGGCCAGCCGCTTACCTCCCTCCGGTTTCACCCTATCGCCGGAAATCGCGCGCGTGGGACACCGTTCGTGACGAATCTGTCGCGGGAGCGGGCGTAGTTGCTGCGCCGCGTGCTGATCGCGAACCGCGGCGAGATCGCGGTCCGCGTGATTCGCGCCTGCCGCGAGCTCGGAGTCGAGTCCGTCGCCGTCTATTCGACCGCCGATCGCGACTCGCTTCATGTTCGCCTCGCCGATCGTTCCGTCTGCATCGGGCCTCCCCCTCCGGCCGCGAGCTACCTGAACGTGCAGGCGCTCGTCGGCGCGGCCGAGACGACCGGCGCCGACGCGATCCATCCTGGGTACGGGTTCCTCGCGGAGAACGCCGCGTTCGCGCGTGCGTGTGAGGACTGCGAGCTCGTCTTCGTCGGGCCGAGGCCCGATTCGATCGAGCTGATGGGCGACAAGGCTCGCGCACGCGCGACGATGGACGCCGCCGGCGTGCCGATCGTGCCCGGCTCCGAGACGCTCGCGTCGGTGGAGGACGCCGTCAGGCTCGGAACCGGGGTCGGCTTCCCGGTCCTGCTCAAAGCGTCGGCTGGCGGCGGAGGCCGGGGGATGCGCCTCGTCGCCGCGCCGGAGGAGATGGCGGATGCGTACGGCGCAGCGTCGGCCGAGGCCGAGAAGGCGTTCTCGGACGGCTCGCTCTATGTCGAGAAGGCGCTGCGACAGGCCCGGCACGTCGAGATCCAGGTGCTCTGCGACGGCGAGGGCGGCGTGCTCACGTTCGGCGAGCGCGACTGCTCGATCCAGCGGCGACACCAGAAGCTGCTCGAGGAGTCCCCGTCTCCCGGCGTCTCGCCGGTCCTGCGCGACCTGCTCGAGAGTGCGGCGGCCCGGGCGTGCTCGGCGATCCGCTACCGCGGCGCCGGGACGATCGAGTTTCTCGTCTGCGGTGACGAGTACTTCTTCATCGAGATGAACACCCGCCTCCAGGTCGAGCATCCCGTGACGGAGCTCGTCACGGGCATCGATCTCGTGCGTGGCCAGCTGGCCGTCGCCGCGGGCGATGGCCTACCGCGCACGGGACGGGCGAAGCCGCGCGGCCATGCGATCGAGATCCGCGTGAACGCGGAAGATCCCCGCCGCGGCTTCATGCCCACGCCCGGCACGATCAGCCGCTTCCGACCGCCCCTCGGCCCCGGCGTGCGCGTCGACACCCATGTCGTCGAGGGCTACACCGTGCCGCCGTACTACGACTCCCTGATCGCGAAGGTGCTCGTCTGGGACGATACGCGTGAGGCCGCCCGCGCCCGCGCCGTCCGTGCGCTCTCGGAGCTCGAGCTCGAGGGGGTTCCGACGACCCGGGAGCTTGCGCTCGAGGTGATCGAGAGCGATGCCTTCCGCTCGGGCGTGTACACGACGACCTATCTCGAGGACGCGGCCGACGAGCTCCATTCGCTCCACGAGCCATGACCGGGCGCCGTCAGGCCCGCCAGCAGGCGCTCACGCTCCTCTACCAGTGGGATCTCACCGGCCAGCCGCTGGGCACGCTGTTCCAGGGCGAGATCGACCCGTTCGCCCGCTCGCTGGCCGAGGCGGTCGCCGGCCGGGCGGAGGAGCTCGACGCGCGGATCACCGCCGCCGCGACCGACTGGACGGCGGACAGGCTCGGAGTGATCGAGCGGAACGTGCTCCGGATCGCGATCCATGAGATCGACGGCACCGACGTCCCGGTCGAGGTCGCGATCGACGAGGCCGTGCGGCTTGCGAAGCGCTTCGCGTCGGCCGAGGCCGGCGCCCTCGTCAACGGCATTCTCGGCCGGATCGTCGCGGAGGCCGCGTGACGGGCGCGATAGGGTAGGCCGATGACGACGTCGCCCGGGACGACGGGCCGGCTCAGGGACCTGCTCGACCGCCTCGAGAACGCCTGCGCCCGACTCGAGGCTGCCGAGGGCTCCGAACAGGCCGTCGACATCCTCCAGGAGCTCGCCGAGCTCGCGAAGGAGACGCAGGCGGCGATCGAGCGGGCCCGTCGCGGGGCGCCGGTGACAGGGGACGGCGATTCACCGGCTTGACGAGCTCCGCGAGCTCGCCGACGACTTCCTCGACCGGCTGCCGTTCTCCGACGACCTCGGCCGGCTCGAGGAGGCACTGCGCTACTCCCTACTCGGCGGAGGCAAGCGAATCCGGCCGGTCCTCTGCCTGGCGACCGGCGAGGCGCTCGGCTGCGACCCGGAGGAGCTGCTGCCGGCGGCGTGCGCGATCGAGCTCGTCCACACGTTCTCGCTCGTCCACGACGACCTGCCCGCTCTCGACGACGACGATCTCCGCCGGGGTCAGCCGAGCGCGCATGTCAGATTCGGTGAGGCGGTCGCGATCCTGTCGGGCGACGCGCTGCTCACGGAGGCGTTCCGGCTCGTCCTGCGGTACCCGGAGCCCGGCCCGGCGCGAGTGCTCGCAGATGCGACGCTGGGCATGATCGGCGGCCAGTACGTCGACATCACGGTCGGCGCCTCCCTGGACGGGGAAGGCCTTGCGTCCCTCCACCGGCTCAAGACCGGTCGCCTGCTCGGCGCCTGCGTGCGCTCGGCGCTCGAAGTCGCGAGCGTTCCCGGTCCCGCCCGGGCTCCCTGGCATGCCGTCGCCGACGAGATCGGCCTTCTCTTCCAGATCGTCGACGACATCCTCGACGCCACCGGCACGGCCGAGGAGCTCGGCAAGACGCCCGGAAAGGACGCCGCTGCGGGCAAGGTCACCTACGTGACGCTGTTCGGCATCGAACGCGCCCGGCAGATTGCCGACGAGACCCGCGCCCGCATCTGGGCGATCCTCGACGGCGTGGCGAACGACACGACGACGCTTCGAGCGCTCGTCGACACGATCCGCGAGCGCCGAGCATGAGCGCTCGTGCCGATCCGCTGATCGAGTCGAGCGCGTCTCATGTCCGGGCGGCCGCACCGCGGTCTCCCCGCGGATGGCGATCGTGGGGCAGGATCTCGCGCGCCCGCCTGTCCCGAGCGGCCGATGACCGCCGCCGAGGACGAGGCTACGATTCGGCAGGTGAAGAAGCGCCTCGACGTCCTGCTCGTTGAGCGTGGCCTGGCAGATACCCGCTCCCAGGCGCTCGCGCTCGTGATCGCGGGGCGCGTGCGAGGCCATGCGAAGGCGGGCAGCCTCCTCGACGAGAGCGAGGCGCTCGAGCTCGAGCCTCGCCCGCGGTACGTCTCGCGCGGCGGCGAGAAGCTCCGGCACGCGCTCGATGTGCTACGGCTCGGCGTCGAGGGGGAGGACTGCCTCGACATCGGCTCCTCGACCGGCGGCTTCACCGACTGCCTCCTGCAGGCCGGGGTGGCGCGCGTCTGCGCCGTCGACGTCGGCCGGGCACAGCTCCACGAGCGGCTCCGGGCCGATCCCCGGGTGACCGTCCTCGAGCGCACCAATGCGCGCTCGCTGCGCTGCGAGCAGCTCCCCTTCCTGCCGACCTTCGTGACCTGCGACGTCTCGTTCATCGCTCTCTCCCTCGCTCTCCCTCCGCCGCTGCGCTGCGCCGCGCCCCGCTTCCGCGCGCTCGCGCTCGTGAAGCCCCAGTTCGAGGCGGGCCGTGCGGACGTGCCCAAGGGGGTCGTCCGCGACCCGGCGGTACACCGCCGTGTGCTCCGCGCCGTCGCCGCCGACGCACAGGGCACCTGGGGTACCGCGGTCACCGGGGTCGTCGAATCCGGGCTGCGCGGACCGAAGGGCAACCGCGAGTTCTTCCTCCTCCTGCACGGTTCATGTCCCCCGACCGGCACGGAGACGATCGATGCCTGGATCGACGACGCAGTCGGCTAGGGCCGTCCGGCGGGCGGCGCTCGTCTCCCACGGCCGAGCCGAGGTCATCGCGGACGCGCGGTCGCGGCTCGAGTCCGTGGCGGCCCTCGCCGACGTCACACTCGTGGACGGGCTCGACGTCGACCTCGCCGTCGCCCTGGGCGGCGACGGCACGATGCTCCGCGCCCTGCACCGGTTCCTCGGCACGCCCGTGCCGGTGATCGGCGTGAACTTCGGCCGGATCGGCTTCCTGACGAGCATCCCGTCGAACCGGCTCGAGGAGGGGCTGGCCCGCGCCTTCGCAGGCGAGTACCGGGTGGTCGAGCTCGCGACGATCGCCGCGTGCGTCGAGGGGCGCACGCACGACGCGGTCAACGACGTCGTCGTCACCAGCTCGGTGCCGGGCCGGATGGTCGAGCTCGGAGCCCGGCTCGGCGGAGAGGAGCTCGGCACCACCGCCTGCGACGGCCTGATCTGCTGCACGCCGTCCGGCTCCACGGCCTACAACCTCTCGAACGGTGGCCCCGTGCTGATGCGCGGCCTGGATGCGATGGCGATCACCTTCGTCGCGCCCCACTCCCTGCACACGCGACCGCTCGTCGTCGAGCCCGGCCTCGGGCTCGAGGTGGTGAACCGCACGGCGGACGTGGCCGTCACGGTCCTCGTCGACGGCCAGCGGATCGCGGAGCTCGCGCCGGCCGAGTCCCTGACGGTCGACGTCGGCGGCGAACGGGCCCAGCTTGCGCTCCTGCCCGACGTCACCTTCTTCTCGCGGTACCGCGAGGTCTTCCTGGAGCAGCGCTGATGCTCCGGCGACTCCGCGTCGAGAACCTCGTCCTCATCCGCGAGGCCGCGCTCGAGCTCGGCCCGGGGCTCAACGTCGTCACGGGCGAGACCGGCGCCGGCAAGACGATCCTCACCGGGGCAATCGGGCTCCTGCTCGGAGCGCGGGGGGATTCGGCCCTCATCGGCCCGGCGGGCCCCGAGGCCTACGTCGAGGCCGAGCTCGACCTGCCCGACGGCCTGCTCGACGAGGAGGAGCTTGCTCCGATCGCCGAGCTGCGGCCGGACGAGCCCGGGCTCGTCGTCGCACGGCGCGTGTTCGCCGACGGCCGGAGCCGGGCGTACGTGTGGGGAAGGGGGACGACCCGCGACGACCTCGCCCTGCTCGTCGAGCGTCTCCTCGCGATGTCGGGGCAGTTCGAGCAGCGGCGGCTGGCGCGTCCCGCCCATCAGCTCGACCTGCTCGACGCGTTCGCCGGCGAGGAGCAGGGTCGTCGCCGCGATGCGAGCGTGAAGGCCTGGCGCAGCCTCGCGGCGGCAAGGCTCGCGCACGAACGGGCCGCGAGCTCCGCGGGCGATCGGGAGGCGAGGCTCGTGGAGCTGCAGGCGTTGCAGGCCGCCGCCGACGGCCTCGACCCCGGCAGTGAGGAACGGCTGCGGGGCGAACGTGACCGGCTTCGCCACGCCTCGAGCCTCGCCGGCGCTGCGAGCGCCGCCGCCGCGGCCCTCGCGCCGGAGGCGGGGGAGACCCCGGGAGCAGCCGACCTCGCCGCCGCCGCCGACCGGGAGCTGCGGCCCGTCGCAGGGCTCACACCGGAGCTCGACGCGGTCGCCGTCGAGCTGCTCGACCTCTCCGAGCGGCTGCGGGATACGGCATCGTCGCTGCGGGCCTTCCTCGGCTCGCTCGAGGCCGAGCCCGGCCGTCTCGAGCACGTCGAGGAGGAGCTCGGCCGGATCGCCGACGCACGCCGTCGTTTCGGGGCCGGCTCGCTCGGCGACCTGCTCGAGCGAGCGGCGGCGGCGACCGAGGAGCTCGGCCAGCTCGCGGACGGTGTCGACGTGCTCGCGCGGGCCCGGAGCGAGCTCGCAGCCGCCGAGGAGCGCTCGGCGAGCTGCGCGGCCGCGCTCGCCACCGCTCGCAGGCAGGCGGCGCCCGCGTTCGAGGCGGCTGCCCGCGGGGAGCTCGCGAGCCTCGGGCTCGGGGACGGCGAGCTCCGCGTCGAGCTCGGCGCTCGCGAGCCCGGGCCGCTCGGAACGGACACGGTGACGTTCCTCATCAGGCCCAACGCAGGGATGCCTCTCGCCCCCGTCGCCACGACCGCGTCCGGCGGGGAGCTCTCCCGCATCGCGCTCGCGCTCAGGGTCGCCGCGCACGCGCAGGCCGGCGAGCCGACGATCGTGTTCGACGAGATCGACGCCGGCATCGGAGGCAAAGCGGCGCACGCGGTCGCCGACTCCCTGACGCGTCTCGCCGCCCTCGCCCAGGTCGTGGCGATCACGCACCTGCCGCAGATCGCCCGGGTGGCAGACCGCCATTTCCGGGTCGAGAAGATCGCGGGCGACCCGACGCACACGCGCATCCAGGCGCTCAACGACGACGAGCGACGCCTCGAGCTCGAGCGCATGCTCGGAGGCGCCGAGTTCCTGGTCGGGGCCGGCCTCGTCCCTCCCTCCGGAGGCCGCTGAGCCGTGCGCATGCTCGACTTCCACGGTACCGCACGCCTCGACCGGCGGACGAAGCGCCTCGTCAAGCGGCTCGGCCCGGACGACATCGCGATCATCGACCACGCGGAGCTCGACCGCGTCTCGGCCGAGGAGCTGCTCGAATCCGGGGTGCGGGTCGTCGTGAACATCTCGCCCTCGACGTCCGCCCGCTTCCCGAACCCGGGCCCGCTCGAGCTCGTTCGAGGCGGCGTCTGCCTGATCGATGCTCCGGGAGCGCCGCTCTTCGAGCAGATCAACGAGGGTGACGCGATCGTCGTCCGCGGGTCGAGTGTCTACCGCAACGGAACCCGGCTCGCAGCCGGTCACGAGCTTCGCGCAGCGGAGCTCGAAGAGCTGCTCGGAGAGCAGCAGAGCAGGGTGACGGAGGCGCTCGAGGCGTTCGCCGACAACACCATGGCGTACCTCCGCGAGGAGGGGAGGCTCCTCGCCGAAGGGGTTCCGCTGCCGCATCTTCGCACCCGGTTTCGTGACCGCCACGCGCTCGTCGTCGCCCGCGGCCCCGGGTACAAGAGCGACCTCGCGATCGTCCGCCACTACATCCGCGAGTTTCGGCCCGTGATCGTCGCCGTCGACGGCGGCGCCGACGCCCTCCTGAAGGCCGGGTACCGGCCCGATCTCATCGTCGGGGACATGGACTCCGTGTCGGACGAGGCGCTGCGCTGCGGGGCGGAGCTCGTCGTCCATGCCTACGAGGACGGCCGTGCGCCGGGCCGCGCCCGCCTCGATCGGGTCGGAATCCCGTCGATCAGCGTTCCGATGTCCGGAATCAGCGAGGATCTCGCGATGCTCCTCGCGTACGAGAAGGGTGCGGAGCTGATCGTCGCGGTCGGGACGCACTTCAACCTCGTCGAGTTCCTCGAGCGCAACCGTTCGGGCATGTCCTCGACCTTCCTCACGCGGCTGAAGGTCGGGGAGACGCTCGTCGACGCGCGGGGCGTCTCTCGTCTCTTTCGCCAGCGCGCCGGCCTGTGGCCGCTGGTTGCGCTCGGGCTCGCCGGCCTCGCAGTCGTCACGGCGGCGGTGGTTGGCTCGCCCGAGCTCCGGGACCTCATCTCGGTGCTCGTGGAGCGCCTCCGCTCCACCCTCGGACTCGATTAGTCGACGGGTGTTCGACCTCCGCTACCACGCCGCCTCGCTCGCCGCGGTCTTCGTCGCCCTCGCCGTCGGGATCGTGGTCGGGGTCGCGATCGCATCGGGTGGCGAGGTGGAGAAGCAGACCGCGGAGCTGCTCCAGCAGCAACGCGACGAGCTGCGCGCCGACCGTGACCGGGCCGAGGATCGACTGCGCGAAGCGGAGGCCGCCGCGGCGGCAGACACCGCGTTCATCGATGCCCTCTACCTCCCGGTCGTCCAGGACCGGTTCTCCGGTGAGCGGATCGCCCTCCTCCAGCTCGGTGAGGGCGACAGCGGTGCGGGCGCGGACGTCGAGGACATGCTCCGGCTCGGCGGCGCCACCGGCCCGCAGCTGACGCTGAGCCTGCCACTCGACCCGGTCGAGGTCGACGCGGCGCTCGCCGCGGATCCGGCGACGGCGGGCCTTGCCGGGAGCGACAACCGCGCCGCGCTCGGCGAGGCGCTCGGCCGGGAGCTCGCGACGATCGGCGACGGGCCGATCTGGGGAGCCCTCCAAGGAGTGATCGGAGCCGAGGCGATCGGGCTCGCGCCCGCGCCGCTCGACGGCGCGGTGGCCGTTCGCACCTGGGATCCCGAAGGATCGGGCCTTCCCGATGCAGCGACCCCTGAGGTCAACGAGACCGAGGCGTTCCTGATCGGGCTGCTCCGCGGGCTCGGCTCCCTCGGCGCACCCGTCGTCGGCACCGAGCGCCTCTCGGACGAGCCGTCCTGGATCCCGTTCTTCGCCGACGCGGGCGTCTCGTCGGTCGACGACGTCGGCCGGGCCACCGGGGACATCGCCCTCACCCTGCTGCTGAGCGGCGGCGAGCCGGGACACTACGGCGCGAAGGACACCGCCGCGGACGGCCCGGCGCCGCCGCTGCCGGACGGGTTCGCCGCGAACGCCGGTGGCTGAGCTCTCCGTCCTCGTCGCCGCACGCGACGAGGAGGCGCGAATCACCGCACTCGTCGAGCGGCTCCGGCGGCAGTTCCCCGGAGCGCCCGTGATCGTGGGGGACGACGGATCCCGGGATCGCACCGCAGAACGGGCCCGGGCTGCCGGCGCGGTCGTCGTCACCGGCCCCCGGCTCGGGAAGGGAGAGGCGCTCAACGCGGCCGAGCGCGCCGCTCCGCCGGGCAGGCTGCTGCTGTGCGATGCCGACCTGGACGGCGACCTCAGCCCGCTCGTCCGGTCGGGTGCGGATCTGGCGATCGCGGCGTTTCGCGAGCGGCAGGGCGGCGGCTTCGGGCTGGCGAAGGGGATCTCGAGGCAGCTGATCCTGGGCCGCACGGGCAGGCGGCTCCGGGAGCCGCTCGCGGGCCAGCGGTTCCTGACGGAGCGGGCGCGGGCCGCATGCTTCCCGCTCGCCCGCGGGTTCGGCTGCGAGGTCCGGATGACGATCGACGCCCTCTCGGCCGGGCTCGCCGTCGAGGAGCTCGAGCTGGCGCTTCGTCACCGGCCCACGGGTCGGGACCTCGAGGGCTTCCTCCACCGGGGCCGCCAGCTCGGGGAGGCTGTGCTCGCCGCCGGGCCCCTCGCTCTCAACCATCGTGGGAACCGGCTCCCGCTGCTCGGGGCCGCCGTCGTGCTCGGGGGCTTGCGGGCGCAACGCGGGACGCGGGCGGCGGTGATCACCGTGGCGGCTGTAGGCCTGCTCGACGATCTCTACTCCGGCCCCGAGCGTGGATGGCGCGCGCACCTACGGGCCGGAACGACGACCGGCGTGCTGAAGCTCGTCGCCATCCCCGCCGCCGGTCTCGTCGTCACGCGGTCGCTCAGCGGCGCCCTGCTCGTCGGGTTGTGGGCGAACGCCCTGAATCAGCTCGACACGGGCCCCGGGCGCGCCCTGAAGGCATTCCTCCTCGCGTCCGTGCTCGCGCCCGGGCAGGTCGACGGGTACACGGCGGTCGCCGTCCTGCTGCTTCCCTACGATCTCCGGGAGCGACTGATGCTTGGCGATGCTGGATCGAACGCGCTCGGGGCCGTGATAGGGTTGAGATCCGTGGCCCGGCTGACCTCGTGCAGGCGCTGGACGGCCGTGGGAATCCTGGTCGGGGTCAACGTCCTCGGGGAGCGCGTGTCCCTCGGCAGGCTGATCGAGGAGACGCCCATCGTCCGCGATCTGGACCGGGCGGGACGGCCGGCACGGTGAGCGAGCGGCGGACGAAGTACGTGTTCGTCACCGGCGGCGTGGTGTCGTCCCTCGGCAAGGGCATCACCGCGGCGTCGCTGGGTGCGTTGCTCAAGGCCCGCGGGCTCGGTGTGCAGGTGCAGAAGTTCGATCCGTACATCAACGTCGATCCCGGCACGATGAGCCCCTACCAGCACGGTGAGGTGTTCGTCACCGAGGACGGCGCCGAGACCGACCTCGACATCGGCCATTACGAGCGGTTCGTCGACGAGAACCTCTCCCGCAACGCCAACCACACGTCGGGCGCGATCTGGTACGCGGTGATCCGCAAGGAGCGCAAGGGCGAGTATCTGGGCTCGACGGTCCAGGTGATCCCGCACATCACGAACGAGATCAAGGACCGCATTCGCCGCGTCGCCCAGACGTCGGCGGCCGACGTCGTCATCTCCGAGATCGGCGGGACGGTCGGCGACATCGAGTCGCTGCCCTACCTCGAGGCGATCCGGCAGTTCCGCCGCGAGGAGGGCACCGACAACGTCCTCTACGTGCACGTGACGCTCGTCCCGTTCATCGACGCGGCCGGCGAGCTGAAGACGAAGCCGACGCAGCACTCCGTGAACGAGCTACGGCGCATCGGTATCCATCCGGACATCGTCGTCTGCCGCTCCAAGGAGCCGCTGTCGCACGACATCCGCGAGAAGATCGCCCTCTTTGCCGACATCGACGCGCGGGCGGTGATCTCGAACGGCGACATCGACGACGTCTATCTCGTTCCGCGGGCGCTCCACGACGAGGGCCTCGACGCGCTCGTCTGCGAGCAGATGAGCCTCGGCTGCGGGCCCGCCGACCTGTCGCCGTGGGACGCCCTCGCGCAGCGGATCGCGGCCCGTGAGGGCGACGTCGAGATCGCCCTCGTCGGCAAGTACGTCAAGGTGAAGGATGCCTACCTGTCCGTTGCCGAGGCCCTGAAGCATGCCGGTCTCCATCACGGCACGAACGTCGCCATCCGCTGGGTCGATGCTGAGGCGGACACGCTCGCCGAGGCCGCGGAGCAGCTCGCCGGGGTCGACGGCGTGCTCGTGCCCGGCGGGTTCGGCGGCCGCGGGATCGAGGGCAAGGTGCTCGCCGCGCAGGTCGCCCGCGAGCAGGGGATCCCGTACCTCGGCATCTGCCTCGGGATGCAGATCGCCGTGATCGAGTTCGCACGCCACGTCTGCGGGCTCGAGGGCGCCAACTCGAGCGAGTTCGATCCGGAGACCCCGTACCCGGTGATCGATCTCCTTCCCGAGCAGAAGGAGGTCGAGGACAAGGGCGCGACGATGCGGCTCGGTGCCCAGCCCGTCGATCTGATCGAGGGCAAAAAGGCCCAGGAGGCGTACGGCGAGTCGGTCGTCTACGAGCGGCACCGGCACCGCTACGAGGTGAACAACCACTTCCGGCCCCAGCTCGTCGATGCGGGCCTCATCGTCGCCGGTACCTACCAGGAGGGCCGGCTCGTCGAGGTGATCGAGCTGGCCGATCATCCCTGGTTCGTCGCCAGCCAGTTCCACCCGGAGTTCAAGTCACGCCCGAACCGCCCGGCGCCCCTCTTCCGCGACTTCGTGGGCGGTGCGCTCGCGCACGCCCGGGCGGAACGCGCCACCGGCGTCGCGGTCTGACTTCCGGCTTGCCGCCGGGCGCCTGACGCCGCCGAACAGGCGCGGCGTAGAATCCCCGCGTGCCGCCCGAGGTGCTGGACCTCTTTCTCGACCTCGCCGCGATCCCGAGCCCCTCGGGGCACGAACGCGCCGTCGCCGAACGGGTCGGGCGCGAGCTCCGCGACCTCGGGCTTCGGCCCGTGTTCGACGACACCGGCGCCCGGATCGGTTCGGACACGGGAAACCTCTGGGCACGCCTCGACGCCACGGCCGCGGGCACCCCGATCTTGCTGTGCGCGCACCTCGACACGGTCGTACCGACCGGGCCGATCGAGCCCGTCGTTGAGGACGGCTATGTCCGCAACCGCGCGGGAACCATCCTCGGCGCCGACAACAAGGCCGCGGTCGCGGCGATGCTCGACGGGGTACGCCGCGTGCTGGTCGAGAACCGGCCACACGCGGGGATCGAGCTCGTGCTCACGACGCGCGAGGAGACCGGCTGCCAGGGCGCCCACGCCTTCGACACGTCGGAGCTCGCCGCGCGGGTCGGGTTCGTGTACGACCACCAGGCGCCGATCGGCGACGTCGTCATCGCGGCCCCCTACCAGCGGACGGTCGACGTCACCTTCGGCGGCCGCGCCGCGCACGCAGGCATCAACCCGGAGGACGGCCGCTCGGCGATCCAGGCCGCCTCGCGGGCGATCGCCGACCTCCGGCTCGGGCGGCTCGACGACGAGACCACGGCCAACGTCGGGAGGATCGTCGGGGGAACCGCGCGGAACGTCGTCCCCGACCGGTGCGCGATCACCGCCGAAGCGCGCTCCCGCGACGAGGCGAAGCTCGTCGCGGTCGTGCAGGAGATGGTGGACGCGTGCACGTTTGCCGCCTCGGTCGGCGACTGCGACGTCGAGACGAGCCTCACCGAGCTCTACCGGGGCTACCGCCTGGAGTCGGACAACCCGGCGCTCGAGATCAGCTTCGAAGCACTCGCGCGGTGCGGCTTCACACCGCGCGGCGTCGAGGTCGGCGGCGGGGCCGACGCGAACGTCTTCAACGCGAGAGGGCTGCCCTGCGTGGTGCTCGCGAACGCGATGGAGCACATCCACAGCCCGGACGAGCGCATCGCGGTGGACGCGCTCGGCGCGATGGTCGAGGTCACGCTCGCGATCGTCGACGAGGCGCGCGAAGCGCCGGCGTAGGCCGGCTGCGGCATGTTGACGCTACGCCGCGGACAGGTCACCGCCGTCCGCTCGCGGGCGCGCGGCCTCGTCCGGCTCGAGGTGGACGGGAGGCCCTGCATCGCGTATCCGAGGCTCACGGGCCCGGTGGCGCTCCACGACGACGTCGTCGTGAACACCCAGGCACTCGACCTCGGGCTCGGCACGGGCGGCTTCGACGTGCTCCACGTGAACCTCACCCGGGGTCTCGGGCTGCCCGGAGAGCCGGATGCGCACGTGATCAAGCTCCCGTACACGTCGATCCAGATGGCGACCCGCCACGCCGAGGAGGGGCGTGTGCTGCCTGCGGACCTGGGCGGGCTGCCGGTCGTCGCCTGCACGCTGCACAGCCAGCTCGCGCCGGCGTGCGCCGGTGTCGGCCGAGACCGGCGGATCGTCTACCTGCAGCTTGCGGGCGGCGCGCTGCCGGTGTCGCTGTCCGACAGCGTGCGGGCCCTACGGGAGGCCGGGCTGCTCGAGTGCACGATCGCGGTCGGGCCGTGCCTCGACGGCGACCTGGCGTGTGTCTCGGTCGCCGGAGCACTCGCAGTTGTCGCGGCGGAAGGATTCGACGTCGCGATCTGCGCGATCGGGCCCGGCATGGTCGGTACCGGCTCGGTGCTCGGGCACGGCGGGCTCTCCGCCGTAGAGGCGCTGAGCAGCGCCCACTCGCTCGGCGGGCGCCCGATCCTCGCACCCCGCCTGGGAAGCGGCGACAGCCGCGAGCGTCACCGGGGCCTGTCGCACCACACGCTGGCCGTGCTCTCCCTGCTGCCCGCAGGCATCGCGGTCGCGTGGCCCGCCGGGCTCACACCCGGTGAGCCGGTCGCCGGGCTGCTCGAGGTCGCGGTGGAGGGGTGGCAGGACGCGTGCGCGGGGCTGCCGCTGTCCACGATGGGCCGCGGGCCGGAGGAGGAGCCCTGGTTCTTCGCGGCCGCCTACGCCGCCGGGAGGCTCGCCGCCGGGCAGCACGCGCCGTAGCTACGCTTGCGCGCGATGAGGATCGGGGTCGTCCGGGAGCTCAAGGCCGACGAGAACCGCGTCGCCCTCACCCCGGCGGGCGCGCACGAGCTCGCCGCGAGCGGCCACGAGGTCCTCGTCGAGACCGGTGCCGGGTTCGGCAGCTCCTTCGACGACACGGCGTACGAGTCTGCCGGCGCGCGCACCTGCGGCGTCGACGAGGTCTGGGCCCGGGCCGAGCTGCTCCTCAAGGTCAAGGAGCCGCTCCCGGAGGAGTACGGGCTGATCCGGGAGGGCCTCGTCCTCTTCACGTACCTGCACCTGGCCGCCGACGAGGCCCTGACACGCGCGCTGACGGAGAGCGGCGCAACCTGTATCGCCTACGAGACGGTGCAGACGGACGACGGAAAGCTGCCGTTGCTCGCGCCGATGAGCGAGGTCGCGGGCCGACTCGCGACGCAGATGGGCGCATGGGCGCTCGAGAAGCCGCGCGGCGGCCGCGGGATCCTGCTCGGCGGTGTGCCAGGCGTCCCACCGGCCCGGGTTCTCGTGCTCGGCGGCGGCATCGTCGGCTCGAACGCCGCCCTGATCGCGATCGGCATGCAGGCCGACGTCTGGATCCTCGACCGGTCGATCGAGCGGCTGCGTGAGCTCGAGCTGATGCTCGGCGGCCGCATCACGCTCGCGATGTCGAGCCGGCTCGTGATCGAGGAGGGGATCGTCGACGCCGACCTCGTGATCGGCGCGGTGCTCATCCCCGGCGCCCGGGCGCCGAAGCTGGTGACCGGCGAGATGCTCGGCGGCATGAAGCCGGGTGCGGTGCTCGTCGACGTTGCGATCGACCAGGGTGGCTGCTTCGAGACCTCGCACCCGACGACGCACTCCGATCCGATCTTCGCCGTCGACGGCATCGTCCATTACTGCGTCGCGAACATGCCCGGGGCGGTTCCGATCACCTCCACCAAAGCCCTGACGAACGTGACGCTCCCGTACGTGGAGCTGATCGCGGCGAAGGGGATCCGCGGGGCCGTCGCCGCCAACCCTCCCGTCGCCCGCGGCGTCAACGTCGCCGGGGGCAGGGTGACGCACGCCGCCGTCGCCGAGGCGCACGGCCTGACGTTCACGCCGCTCGAAGAGGCGCTTCGCTCGTCCCCTGGCTAGGAGTCGCCCGCGGTGGGCTCGCCCTCGGGTTGGGCCTCGCGGGTGGGGAACAGCTTCACCATCGCGTACGTCACGCCGGCGGCCATGCCGATGATGACCGCACCCCACGCGATGAGCACGAGGATCCCGATGAACGTGTCCACGTCCTCCATAGAATAGCTCGGTGCCCCGCGCCTGCATCATCGTGCTCGACGCCGTCGGCGCCGGCGAGGCGCCGGACGCCGGCGAGTACGGCGACGAGGGCTCGGACACGCTCGGCAACCTCGCCCGCTCCGTGGGCGGCCTCGACCTGCCGAGCCTCGAGGCGCTCGGGCTCGGGAACGTCGGGCCGCTCCTCGGGTGCCCACCCCAGCCCGGAGCCCCCGCGCTCGCCGGACGGCTGCTCGAGCGCTCGAAGGGAAAGGACACGATCAGCGGCCACTGGGAGCTCATGGGCATCGTCTCCGGTCGGGCCATGCCGACCTACCCGCACGGGTTCCCGTTCGGAGTGATCGAGGATTTCGCGCACCGGACCGGCCGCGGTGTGCTCGGGAACGTGGTCGCGTCCGGCACCGAGATCATCCAGGAGCTCGGCGAGGACCACCGGGCGACGGGCAAGTGGATCGTCTACACGTCCGCGGACTCCGTGTTCCAGGTCGCCGCCCACGTGGACACGATCCCGCTCGACGAGCTCTACCAGGCCTGCGAGACCGCCCGCGACGTGCTCAAGGGCCAGAACGCCGTCGGTCGCGTCATCGCCCGGCCGTTCTCGGGGGAGGCCGGCAATTTTGTTCGCACGCCGGACCGGCGCGATTGGGCGCTGATGCCTCGCCGCCCGAACTACCTCTCTCTGATCCGGGAGGCCGGAGCCTCCGTCCATGCGGTCGGGAAGATCTCGGACGTCTTCGCCGGCTACGACATCGACGAGTCGTTCGCGACGAAGTCGAACGTCGAGGGGATCGCGAGGACCGAGGCCCTCCTCCAGCATCTCGATGAGGGCCTCGTCTTCGTCAACCTGGTGGAGACCGACACGCTCTGGGGCCACCGGAACGATCCGGTGAACTTCCACCGCTGCCTGCAGGACTTCGATCACCGGCTGCCCGACTTGCTGGCGTGCCTCCGCCCGGGGGACATCCTGATCCTGACCTCGGACCACGGCTGCGATCCGACGACACCGTCGACCGATCACTCCCGGGAGTACGGGCTGCTGCTCGCCTACGTCGCGGGGCGGAACGCCGCCGGTCAGGTGTACGAGGGAGAGTTCGGCGACGTGGGGGCGACGGTGAACGCCTGGCTCGGCGGGAAGCTACCGTCGCGGCGGCTCTCGGGCCAGCCGTTCCTCAGCCCCTAGGCGCAGAGCCGAACCGATGATCCCCGCCGTCGAGCTGATCGAGCGCAAGCGAGACGGCGGCGAGCTTCCCGCGGCGGAGCTGACGGAGCTCGTCCTCGCCCATGCCCGGGGAGAGGTTCCGGACGAGCAGATGGCAGCGTTCTGCATGGCCGTGTACTTCCGCGGCCTGACCGCTGCGGAGACCATGGCGCTCACCGATGCGATGGTGAGGTCCGGCGAGACGGTCGACCTGTCGGCGCTCGGCCGTGTCGTGGTCGACAAGCACTCGACCGGCGGTGTGGGCGACAAGGTCTCGGTCGCGCTCGCCCCGCTCGTCGCCTCGTGCGGCGTGCCGTTCGCGAAGATGAGCGGGCGCGGGCTCGGCCATACCGGTGGCACGCTCGACAAGCTCGAGTCCATCCCCGGGTTCCGGATCGGCCTCACCGCGGACGAGCTCGTCTCACAGGTCGCCAGGGTGGGCGTCGCGGTCGTCGGCCAGACCGAGGGCATCGTGCCGGCCGACCGCCGGCTCTACGCCCTCCGCGACGTGACCGCCACCGTCCCGCAGGTCTCGCTGATCGCGGCGAGCGTGATGTCGAAGAAGATCGCGGCGGGCGCCGACGCGATCCTCCTCGACGTGAAGGTCGGAGACGGCGCGTTCATGAGGACTCGCGAGGAGGCGCTCCTGCTGGCGGAGACCATGCTCGAGCTGGGCCGCCGAGCGGGTCGGAGGGTCGCGTGCGAGCTGACGGCCATGGACGAGCCGCTCGGCGCCGCCGTCGGCAACGCGCTCGAGGTTCGCGAGGCGCTCGCGATCCTGCGGGGGGACGGCCCTCCCGACAGCACCGACCTCGTGCTGCGCTCCGCCGTCCGCCTGCTGGCGATGTCGGATCTCCGGCTCGACGAGGGTGCCGCGCAGCGGCTCGTGCGGCAGCGCATCGGGTCCGGGGACGCTGTCGCGACCTACGAGCGATGGGTAGAGGCGCAGGGGGGAGACCCATCCGAGGACCGCCTGCCGGTCGCGCCCGTCGTCCGCTCGGTCGACGCGCCGCGCGTCGGCTTCGTGACCGGGGTGTCGGCGCTGGCGATAGGTAGGGCCGTCGTCCATCTCGGGGCCGGGCGCAGGCGCAAGGAGGACGCGATCGACCACGCTGCGGGCGTGGTGTGCCTGGCGAAGACCGGGGCTCCGGTCGCGGCCGGGGAGCCCCTGGCCGAGGTCCACGCCGCCGACGCCGCGCGGGCGGACGCCGCGGTCGCCGAGGTGGCCGCCGCCTACTCGATCGGCGAGGAGCCGCCCGCGCCTGCGGCGCTCATCCTCGAGGAGCTTCCCTGACCGGCGCACCACGGCCGGACGCGTCGGCCGGCACGCTGCCCGACGGTACGCTTCGCCCGTGCCGGAGCTTCCTGAGGTCGACACGGTGCGTCGCGCGCTCGAGCCGCTCCTCGTCGGCCGGCGGTTCGACCGGGTGCGGATCCTCGACGAGCGCCTGACCCGTCCCGAGATCCCGGACCGGATCGCCGGGACGCTCCACGGCGAGCGGGTGAGCGCGGTGGGGCGGCGCGGCAAGTACCTCGTGATGGCCTTCGCGAGCGGCCGGCACCTGCTCGTCCACCTGCGCATGAGCGGCAGCTTCCGGCTAGGGGTCAACGGGCCGCACGATCCGTACCGCCGTGCGGTCATCATTCTCGACGACGGTCTCGAGGTCGTCTACCGGGACGTTCGACGGTTCGGCACCTGGGCCGTGTTCGGGACCGGCGCGCTCGAGCCGTACCTGCGCGCGAAGCTCGGCCCCGAGCCGCTCGGCCCGCGGTTCACGACCCGGTGCCTGGAGCGTTCCCTCGCCGGCCGCCGCGGACCGATCAAGGCGCTGCTCCTGGATCAGCGCGTCGTCGCCGGCGTCGGGAACATCTATGCGGACGAGGCCCTGTGGCGGGCCCGGATCGACCCGCGCCGCCGGGCGCCGGACATCACCCGTCCAGAGATCTCGCGCATCGTCCGGGAGACGCGGCGAGTCCTGCGCCGCGCAATTGCGCTCCAGGGGTCGAGCCTCGGCCGCGGGCTCGGGAACTTCGCCGACCTCGAGGGAGGGTACGGATCGATGCAGGAGGAGTTCGACGTCTACGGCCGCGCCGGCCTCCCCTGCCGGCGCTGCGGCACCACGATCCGGCGGACGGTCGTCGGCGGGCGGGGCACCTCGTTCTGTCCCCGCTGCCAGCAGGGCTGAGCGGATGGCCGCGATGCTCCCCGCGGGTGTGCAGATCGGGCACTGGAGCGACTTCGACGGCGTCACCGGCTGCACCGTCGTCCTCTGCCCGGACGGCAGCGTTGCCGCGTGCGAGGTGCGCGGCGGGGCTCCCGGCACACGCGAGACCGACCTCCTCGGTCCCGCGGCGATGCAGCCCGGGGCGAATGCGATCCTGCTCGCCGGGGGAAGCGCGTTCGGTCTCGCCGCCGCCGACGGCGTGGCCGTGGAGCTCGGCCGGCGCGGGATCGGCTACGCGACGCCGGCGGGTCCGGTGCCGCTCGTGGCCGCGGCCGTCGTGTACGACCGCTCGATCGGCGACGCGACAGCGCATCCGGGGCCGGAGGCCGGCGCCGCTGCGGTGCGGGCGGCGGCTGCCGGGCCGCCCGAGAGAGGGACGGTCGGCGTCGGGGTGGGCTGCACGGTCGGCAAGGCGGACGGTCCCGCGGGATGGACAAAGGGGGGCTTCGGCTTTGCCGCGACGCCTCTGGGTGGGGACGGGATCGTCGCGGCCGTGGCGGCCGTGAACGCCTTCGGCGAGATCCTCGCCGAGGATGGCTCGATCCTCGCCGGCGTGCGCAGCGCCGGGGCTTTCCGGCGAACCGCCGAGATCCTGGCCGAGCGTCCCGGCGCGGCGCGAGCGGGCGAGTCGACGACGCTCGTCTGCGTGCTGACCGACGCGGCCCTGGACAAGACCGGTGCCTGGCTCGTGGCTCGCGCCGCCTCGGCCGGGGTGGCGAGGGCGGTCGACCCGGCCGGGACGGCGCTCGACGGGGATGCGGCCTTCTGCGTCGCGACCGGGCGCTGTGTGGCGGATCCGGTCCTCGTCGGCGTTCTCGCGGCGGACGTCGTCGCGGCAGCGATCAGGGACGGGGCCCGGAGCGCGACGGGGATCGGAGGCTGCCCGATTGCCGGGGCGCACGGCGGGCGCTGACCGCCCGCGCCATCAGGCCGCGATGCGCTCGAGATCGCCGCTTCGCTCGAGCTTCCAGAGCTCGAGGTAGCCGCCGATCGGCTCGTCGTCGATGACGATCTGCGGCACCGTCCACCCGCCGGTCAGCGCTTCGAGGCGCGCGCGGAAATCCGGCTCCTCGTCGATCCGGACCTCCTCATAGGCGAGCCCGTGTCGGTCGAGGAGCATCTTCGCGCGCTCGCAGTAGCCGCACCAGTCGGTCGTGTAGAGAATGATCTTCGGCACCTCATTACAGAACGCCCGAGGGGGCGGAGGGTATTCCGGGTGGGGCTCCCCTAGTGCTGCGTCTCAGAAATCGCCTTGCACTCCAGGCGGCTGCAACGCGTCGCCATGCGGCGTCCTCGGTCGCGCCCGTATTCACCAATACGGGCGCTCCCTGCGTCCTTGCCTGGCTCGCGTTTCGCGCGCTGGAGCGTCAAGGGAATTCCGAGACGGAGCACTAGACTGGCTTCGTGCCCTCGCGGACGTTCAAGGACGAGGCGATCGTGCTGCGCTCGATCCGCTACGGGGAGGCCGACCGGATCGTCCACCTGCTGACGCGCGACCGCGGACGCCTCGGCGCGATCGCCAAGGGAGCGCGGCGGTCGCGCTCTCGGTTCGGCGGCCGCCTGGAGCCGGGAAGCCGGGTCGCCCTCGTCCTGTACCAGGGACGCGGAGAGCTGGCGACGGTGACCGGCGTCGATCTGCTGCGCTCCCACCAGGCGCTCGCCCTCGACCCCTACCGGCTCCGCGTGTCCCAGATCGGCCTCGAGGCGGTCCTGCGCCTCTTCCACGAGCACGACCCGAGCCCCCGGGCCTTCCACGCGCTCGCCCGCTTCCTCGACCTCGCCGAGAACGCCGCCCCGGCGGCCGCGAAGCACGGCGCGAGGCCCGATCCGGCGCTCGACCCGCTGGCGCTCTCGTTCCAGCTCAAGCTCCTCTGGCTGGCGGGCTACCTGCCACATCTCGACACGTGCACGGGGTGCAACGCGCCGACACCGCTCGTCGGCTTCTCGGCGGCTGCGGGCGGCGCCGTCTGCGGCGCCTGCGAGGCGGCCGGGGCCCTGCCTGTCACGCCCGGGGGCCTCGACGCGGTTCGCGGGCTCCTCGAGCGCCCGCTCGCCGAGGCGGGCGACGTCGGCCTCGGCGGCCGTGCGGCGAACGAGGCAGCACGCATGATCCAGGCGCTGCACGAGTTCCACGGCGGCTTCCGCCTGCGCACTGCGGCCACGGGCCGCGGATGACGAGGGCTGGCGCTCTCTCGCTCGCCGTCGCCGCCGCCGTCGCGATCGCGTTCGCCGACTCGTCGATCGTCGTCCTGGCCCTTCCCGAGCTGTACGTCGACTTCGACACGTCGATCGTCGGCATCTCCTGGGTGATCACCTCGTACAACCTCGTGGTCGCCGCGCTCGCCCTCGCGCTCGTCCCGCTGTCGCGCCGGATCCCCGTGCCCTGGCTCGCGGCGATCGGCCTCGTCCTGTTCCTCGCCGGGTCGATCGGATGCGGCGTCGCCCCGGACCTCATCGTCCTGATCGCGTGCAGGGTCGTCCAGGGCATCGGCGCCGCGTTCCTCCTCTCGTCGTCCCTGCAGCTGCTCGTAGCGCTCACCGGGTTCGAGGATCGGGCCGTCGCCCTCTGGGCGACGGCGGGCACGCTCGGCGCGGTCTTCGGGCCGGCGCTCGGCGGGGTGCTCACCGAGCTGTTCAGCTGGCGCGCAATCTTCATCACGCAGGCGCCGGTTGCCGCGTTCGCGCTCGTCGCCCTGCTCGAGCCGCATGTGCGCAACCTGCGCCCGGCGCCGCGGTTCGGCCGGCCGCGCCATCTCGTCGCGCCGAACCTCGGGCTCCTGCTCGTCTTCGCGGCCCTCGTGGGCGCGCTCTTCCTCGGCGTGATCCTCGTCGTCACCGTGTGGCAGCTCTCGCCGATCACCGGGGCGCTCGTCGTCAGCGTGCTGCCGGTCGCGGCTCTGCTCACGCGGCCCCTCGGCGACATGCTGCCGCCGCGCCTCGACGTGGCCGGCGGAGGGCTGCTGCTGGCCGCCGGCCTCGTCGCTCTCGCGCTCCTTCCCGCCTCGAGCGTCGCCTACGCCGCCCCCGCGTTCGCGATCTGCGGTGCCGGGCTCGGGCTCATCCTGCCGCCGCTGACGCGCGCATCGGTGACACGGGGTGACGCCCTCACGTGGTCGAGCACGCTCTCGGTCGCATCGCGCCACGCGGGGCTCGTCGTCGCCCTCGTCGTCGTCGCGCCACTGCTCGGAAGCGACCTCCAGGAAGGCGGCCGGCGGGCCACGCTCAACGCCACTGCCGCCGCTCTCGACGCCGAGCTTCCGCTGACGAAGAAGATCCCGATCGCCCTCGACCTGCGCGACGAGTTCGAGACGACCCCGGAGGGAGCCGTGCCGGACCTCGAGCGGCCGTTCGCCGAGAGCGGGGAGGCGGACAACCCCCAGGTGATCGCCGCCCGTGACTCCCTGCTCGAGGCGATCCAGGCGGCGCTGACGCGGTCGTTCCGCACGGCGTTCCTCGTCTCCGCGAGCTTCGCGCTGCTCGCGATCGTGCCCGGGCTGGTCAGGCGAAGGGCGAGGCCGTGAGCAGGCCGGCCGCCGCGGTCGGGATCCTCCTCTCGCTGCTCGCGGTCGCGATCACGCTGATCGTCGTCGAGCTCGGAAACGGAGCGGCCGAGTACGGGACGCTGCAGAGCACGAACCCCTGCACGACGCGCTCCGAGTACCCGGGGACGGGGATCGACCCCGCGATCCAGCGGATCGCGATCAACGGTCTGTACGGGGCGGCCTGCGAGCTCGGGACGACCCGCGAGGAGCTCGTGCTCTCGTTCGTCCCCTCGGTCGGCGAGGCCCAGATCGAGTGGGACGAGGCGACGATCGAGCGGGCCGTGCAAGCGGGCCTCGTTCGCGCGATCGACGAGGCCGAGGCCGGCGGGAGCCTGCCCGGGATCGCTGCCACGATCCTCCGCGAGCTCGCGCAACGCGCGCCGATCGACTGGCTGATCGGCCGCGGGGGCGACCTCCAGGAGCTGTTCGGGCAGCTCGGGGATCTCGGCGCCCTGTTCGGCCTCGGCTAGGTTCCGCTGGGCCCGGGCGCTCCCGGCCGGCGTCAGTAGGATGAGCCTCCGATGGCCCCGTTGACGTTCCAGGACATGATCGCCTCGCTGCAGCGCTTCTGGACGGACGAGGGCTGCCTCGTCATGCAGCCCTACCACACCGAGGTCGGCGCCGGCACGTTCAATCCGGCCACGGCGCTGCGCTGCCTCGGGCCGAAGCCGTGGAAGGCGGCGTACGTGGAGCCCTCGCTCCGGCCGACCGACGGGCGCTACGGCGAGAACCCGTTCCGCTTCCAGCACTACTTCCAGTACCAGGTGATCCTCAAGCCGGCCCCGGACGACGTTCTCGACCTCTACTTCGGATCGCTCGCGGCGATCGGCATCGACCTTCGCGCGCACGACCTGCGGCTCGTGGAGGACGACTGGGAAGGCCCCACCCTCGGCGCGTGGGGGCTCGGCTGGGAGGTGTGGATCGACGGGATGGAAGTGACCCAGTTCACCTACTTCCAGCAGCTCGGCGGCCTCGATCTCGATCTGATCCCGGCAGAGATCACCTACGGGCTCGAGCGGCTCGCGATGTTCCTGCAGGTGAAGCGGACGGCGTTCGACATCGAGTGGACCCCCGGGGTGACGTGGGGCGACGTCTACCGCGAGAACGAACGTCAGTGGTCGGCATACAACTTCGAGCACGCGCCGGTCGAGGTGCTGACGCGGCGCTTCGCCGAGCACGAGGCCGAGTGTGCGCATCTCGTCGAGCACGGGCTCCCGCTGCCCGCGTACGACCAGGTGCTGAAGTGCTCGCACGCCTTCAACCTCCTCGACGCGCGCGGAGCGATCTCCGTGACGGAGCGCGCGGCCTACATCGGCCGCGTCCGGGCGCTCGCCCGCCGCGTCGCGCAGCTGTACGTGGAGAAGGAGGCCGGCGATGCCGACGCTGCTGCTTGAGATCGGGTGCGAGGAGCTGCCGGCATCGGCCTGTCGCGAGGCCGGGCAGCAGCTGCCCGAGCTGTGCCGGAGGCTGCTCGGAGCCGCGCCCGAGCGGGTGCTGATCGGGCCGCGCCGGCTCGCGGTGCTCGTCCCGGACCTCCCCGTGCGAACGCCCGACGAGGTGCGTCGTGGCCCCGCCGAGCGCATCGCGTTCGACGAGGGCGGGATCCCGACGAAGGCGGCAGAGGGGTTCGCGCGCGGCATCGGGCTCGCCGTAAAGGACCTGGAGCGCCGCGACGGCCACGTCTTCGGCACGGTGCCCGGCGTCGAGATGGCGACCATCCTTCCGGAGCGGCTCGCCGCCGTCGTCCAGGGGATCGCGTTTCGCAAGTCGATGCAGTGGGCTGCCCGAGGTCCGCGCTTCTCGCGGCCGGTGCGCTGGCTCTGCGCCAAGCTCGACGAGCAGACGATCGCCGTCGCGATCGGCGGGATCCCCACGGGCGGCGTGACCCACGGGCACCGCTTCGGGGGCGGCCCGGTCGAGGTGCCTTCCGCCGGAGCGTACGTGGACGTGCTCCGCGCGGCCGGGGTCGAGCCGGACGCGGCGGAGCGCCGCCGGGCGATCGTCGAGGCGCTGGACTCGATCGGCGGCTGGAGCGATCCGGGAGGCGTCCTCGAGGAGGTCGTCCACCTCGTCGAGCGGCCGATCGTCCTCACCGGCCTGTTCGACGAGCGGTTCCTGGCGCTCCCGGAGCGCGTCGTCACGACAGCGATGCAGTCCCACCAGCGCTACTTCCCGCTCGGCGGCGCCGCGTTCGCATTCGCCGCGAACGGCGGCGATCCGGCGCTCGTGCGGGCCGGTAACGAACGCGTGCTCGAAGGGCGCCTCGAGGACGCGACCTTCACGTTCGAGCGTGACGTCCGTCGCGGCATCGACGAGCTGGCCGCGATGCTCGGAACGATCACGTTCGTCGCCGGAGCGGGCAGCATGGCCGACAAGACCGCTCGCCTCGCGAGGCTCGTCGCGGAGCTCGGCGGCGGTGAAGCCTCGCGCGAGGCGGCGCGGCTCGCGAAGGCCGACCAGGCCGCCGAGCTCGTCCGCGAGTTCCCCGACCTCGAGGGGCACATCGGGGCCGAGTACGCCCGCCTCGCGGGCTATCCGGACCCCGTATGCCGGGCGATCGAGGAGCAGTACCTGCCGGACGTCGCCGGCGGGCCCCTGCCGGAGACCGAGCCGGGCCGTGTGCTCGCCGTGGCGGAGAAGATCGACAATCTCACCGTCGCGTTCTCGCTCGGGCAGCGCCCGTCCGGAACCAGGGACCCGTACGGCCTCCGCCGGGCGGCGATCGGCCTCTGCCGCCTGGCGCTCGCGTGCTCGTTCCCGATCGACGTCGAGGGCCTCGTCGCGGTGGGGCACCGGCTGCTGCTCGAACAGGGCGCCGACGTCGACCCCGAGCCGCCCGATGACGTCCGCGACTTCGTCGCCGAGCGTCTCGAGGGTCTGCTGAAGGTGCCCGTCGAGTTCGTGCGCGCCGCGCGGGGGGCCGGCCTGACCCAGCTCGGCCAGGTCGCGAGCCTCGCGGTCGCGCTCGCCCAGCTGCCGGAGCCCGATCTCGACGCCGTGCACACGGTGCACACCCGTTCCGGTCGCCTGGCGGGCAAGGAGGAGGAGTCCGCGGCGGCCGTCCTCGATCCCGGGCTGCTCACCGACGCGGCCGAGCGAGAGGTGGTCGCGGCGCTCGACCGGGTGGGCCCGCGAATCGAGTCAGCGCTCGACGCAGCCGACTTCGACGCCGGGCTCGCCGCGGCTGCCGAGCTCGGATCGCCCCTCGATCGATTCTTCGAGGAAGTGCTCGTGATGGCCGAGGATCCGGCGGTTCGCGCGAACCGGCTGCGGCTCCTGCTCGACGTGAGAGACGTCGTCGGCCGCCTCGGGGACTTCTCGCAGATTCCCCGCTAGCGGGCGCCGTGACCCAGGAAGCCGCTCCGGTCGAGATCCATGTCGTCTCCGACGCGACCGGCGAGACCGCGACCAGGGTGGTGATGGCGGTCGAGCGCCAGTTTCCGGAGCTCGAGTTCGAGGTCGTGCGTCATCCGCGGGTGACGACCGTCGACGAGGTGCAGCTCACCGCCGTCCGCGCGAGGGGACGCCGGGCGGTCATCGTGTACACCCTCGTCGATCCCGTGCTCAGCGAGGCGATGCGTGCATGCGCGAAGCGTTACCGGCTCCATTACTGCGATCTCCTGCGCCACCCGCTCGAGGCGGTCGTCAGCGTATCGGGCCGGGCGGCGCGCGGCGAGCCGGGTGCCATGCCGGCGCTCGATTCGCGCTACTTCAAGCGCGTCGAGGCGATCGAGTTCGCCGTCCAGGCCGATGACGGGGTCGCGCCAGGGCGGCTTCGCGAGGCGGACGTCGTCCTCGTCGGCGTATCGCGTACCTCGAAGACACCGCTGTCGATCTACCTCGGCTACCTCGGCTACAAGGCCGCCAACGTCCCGCTCGTGAACGGCATCGAACCGCCTGCGGCGCTGTGGGAGATCGATCCGGCACGGGTCGTCGGGGTGACGATCCAGCCGGAGCTGCTCGCCGAGATCCGCGAGCGCCGGGTGCGGGACATGCGGGGGTCGACGAAGACCTACGCCAACCTCGTCGAGGTCTACGAGGAGCTCGAGTTCGCCGACGGGATCCACCGCCGGCTCGGATGCCCCGTCATCGAGGTCTCCACGCTCGCCATCGAGGAGACCGCGCATCGCATCGTGCGGCTCGTCGACGTTCGTCTCGCGGAGGCCGAGCAACGAAACCGTACGAGGCGTCGCCGGTGAGCGATCAGTCCCTGCCCCGGCCGGTCGCGCGGGCGCGGACACCGATCGCCTGGTACTGGTGGCCCCTGTGGATCGTCATCCTCGCAGCGTCGCTGTTCTTCTTCTACGTGGTCATGACGCCCGTGTGGATCGCGATCCGCCTCACGGCGAAGCTCTCCGACCGAGCCCAACGACGTCGCTGACCGCGCTCCGAGACGCCCTGACCGGCCCGGCCGAGCCCGGCCCAACGGACGGTGCGGGGCTCGGGTCTAACGGGAGCGGGCCTCTCAGCCGGCCGCCGGGCCGGCCTGGCCCTCGGGAGCGGTCTTCCGGCGGCGGGAGTGGAGCCGCCAGCCGGCGGCGAGCGCTCCCAGCACGAGCAGGATCGGGCCCGCCGTCACGAGCGCGATCAACAGCCCGCCGGCAATCGCCTCGAGCCCGCCGGCGGCCGCCGACCACGCGTCGCGAATGCCCCAGCCGTCGCCGCCGCCGCCCGCCGGAGGCGCGCCACGCTCGGCGACGTCGAGGCTGATCGTCGCGTAGGACGTCTGGCCGTCGAGGTAGCGCAACTCGCCACGCACCTGCTCGAGCTGGAGCTGGACGTCGTTCAGCTGCTGCTGCACGACGAGGGCGTCGGCAACGGTCGTCGTCTCGTCGAGAAAGCCGAGCAGCTGGCGCTCCACCGATGCGAGGTGGCGCTCCCGGGCCTCGAGGTCGACGTACTGAAGCGTGACGTCCTGACCGCTCTCCTCTCGCCCCCGGACGGTGCCGAGGCCGCCGAGCGCCTCCATCGCGTCCGCGTAGCGGTGCTGCGGGACGCGGACGACGAGGGAGCCCCGCACGAGCTGCTCGCCGACGTCCTGGCTCGCGGAGGAGGAGGTCACGAACCCGCCGAGAGCCGAGGTGACGGAGCGGGCACGGTCGATCGTCTCGTCGAACTGGCCGCCCGGTACGGTCAGCGCGAGCATCGCGGTCTGGATCACCCGCTGCTCGATGCCGGGAAGCTGGGCTGCGACGTCGATCGGCAGCGAGCCCGCCTCGCCGGCCGAGCCACCACCAGCCGCGGCGACATCCTCCTCGACGGCGCGATCCATCGCAGCTTCCGTCTGGTCTGTGCTCACATCGGGCGGGGACGCCGCTGCCGATTCCGCCTGGGCTCGATCGGAGCCGGCGCCGTCATCCGAGCCGGCGCACGCGCCGACCAGAACGCCGACGGTCACGAGGATCGCGAGCGGCCCGAGGATCGTGATCTTCTTCATGCGGCCTCCCTTCGGTTGCGTGTCCTTCGACCGGGGAGGCGGGCCGAAGGTTCCTCGGCCGTTCCGCGAGCTGCGCGAGATCGAGGCTAGAGTCCGCCCGTGGCGGAGACCCCGTACGTCTACGGCTACCGCGACGCGGCCACCCTCGGCCGCGACACGCTCGGGGGAAAGGGGGTAGGGCTCGCGCAGATGACCGCGCTCGGCATCCCCGTGCCCGCCGGCTTCGTCGTCACGACCGCCGCGTGCGTCGAGTTCAGGCGCCGCGGCTCCCGCCTTCCGGACGGGCTCTCGCGGGAGATCGACGAGCACGTCACCCGGCTCGAGCTCGAGGTGGGCAGGCGCCTCGGCGACGCCACCGATCCGCTTCTCGTCTCCGTTCGCTCGGGCGCGGCCGTCTCGATGCCCGGGATGATGGACACGATCCTCAACCTGGGCCTGAACGCGACGACCGCCGATGCGCTCGGACACGCGACCGGCAACCCGCGATTCGCGTTTGACGCCTATCGCCGGCTGATCCAGATGTACGGCGAGGTGGTCGACGGGATCGACGGCCGGCTCTTCGAGCGCCAGCTCGGGCGGCTGAAGGACGAACGAGGCGTTCACGACGACGTCGATCTGAACGCCGACGACGTGTTCGAGGTCGCGCGCAGGTTCGAGGAGATCTACCGGAACGCATGCGACCGGGAGTTCCCGCAGGACCCGCGCGAGCAGCTGCTGCGCGCGATCAGCGCCGTGTTCGGTTCCTGGGACACGCCGCGCGCGCAGGTCTACCGGCGGGCGAACGGCATCCCGGACGATCTCGGCACGGCCGCGAACGTCGTCCAGATGGTGTTCGGAAACATGGGACCGACCTCCGGCACGGGCGTGTCCTTCACGCGTGATCCGTCGACCGGCGAGGCCGGGCCGTTCGGGGAGTTCCTCGTCAACGCCCAGGGGGAGGACGTGGTTGCCGGGATCCGCACCCCTGAGCCGCTCACGCGGATGGCGGTCGCGCTCCCGGAGGCCTACGCGGAGCTGCTCGACACGATGGCGCGCCTCGAGCGGCATTTCCGCGACATGCAGGACATCGAGTTCACGGTCGAGGACGGCAGTCTGTACCTGCTCCAGACACGGACGGGGAAGCGGACCGCGACCGCCGCGCTGCGGATCGCCGTCGAGATGGTTGGCGAGGGCCTGATCACCAAGGACGAGGCGGTCGCGCGGATCGACACGCGTCAGCTCGACCAGCTCCTGCACCAGCGCATCGACCCGTCGGCCGAGGTGGAGGTGATCGCGGAGGGGCTCAACGCCTCCCCGGGCGCCGCCACGGGGCGCATCGTGTTCGACGCGGACACGGCAGAGGAGCGGGGGCGCGCGGGAGAGAGCGTCATCCTCGTCCGGTGGGAGACGACACCGGACGACATCCACGGTCTGATCTGGGCTAAGGGCGTGCTCACCGCGCACGGCGGGATGACCTCGCACGCCGCCGTCGTGGCGCGCGGCATGGGCAAGCCTGCCGTGACGGGGTGCGAAGGGCTGCGGCTCGAGGGGGGCCGCGCCCTCGTCGGAAGCCACTCGTTCGCAGAGGGTGACGTGATCACGATCGACGGCGGCGTGGGCCACGTGATCCTCGGCGAGGTTCCGCTCGTGCCGCCGCAGGTGGACGAGAACTTCGAGACGGTCCTCGGCTGGGCCGACGGCGTCCGACGGCTACGGGTGCGCGCGAACGCCGACACGCCCGAGGACGCCCTGAAGGCTCGCGCGTTCGGCGCCGAGGGGATCGGGCTCTGCCGGACCGAGCACATGTTCATGGCCGAGGAGCGGCTCCCGATCGTGCGCCGGATGATCCTCGCCGGCTCGGAGGAGGAGCGGCGGCGCGCGCTGGAGATGCTGCTGCCCATGCAGCAGGCCGATTTCGAGGGGCTGTTCGAGGCGATGACCGGGTTCCCGGTGACGATCCGGCTGCTCGACCCACCGCTGCACGAGTTCTTGCCACCGCTCGACGCCGCCGAGACGCCCGAGATGGCGCAGCGGATCCGCGCGCTCCAGGAGGCCAACCCGATGCTCGGCACGCGCGGCTGCCGGCTCGGGCTCCTCTACCCGGAGATCTACGAGATGCAGGTGCGGGCGATCGTCCGGGCGGCGCTCGCCGTGCGGGGGCGGACCGGGGAGGCGCCGCTCGTCGAGATCATGCACCCGCTCGTCGGGTTCTCCGAGGAGCTCCGGCGCCTCCACGACCTCACCGTCGCCGCCGCCGCCTCCGAGCTCGAGCCCGCGGGAGCCGAGCTCGAGTACCGCATCGGGACGATGATCGAGCTTCCGCGGGCCTGCATCCGTGCCGACGAGATCGCCGAGGTCGCCGACTTCTTCTCGTTCGGCACGAACGACCTCACCCAGACGACGCTCGGCTTCTCCCGCGACGACGCGGAGGGCAAGTTCCTCACGAGGTATCTCGACGACCGGATCCTCGAGGCGAACCCGTTCGAGACGCTCGATCTGGGCGGGGTCGGCGAGCTGATGCGGATCGGGATCGAGCGGGCGCGCGCACGGAAGCCGGAGATCACGCTCGGGATCTGCGGAGAGCACGGCGGTGACGCGCGCTCGGTCGCGTTCTGTCACAGCCTCGGGCTCGACTCCGTCTCGTGCTCGCCCTACCGTGTGCCGCTCGCGCGGCTGGCCGCGGCGCAGGCCGCGCTGGCCGATGCGGGCGTGGTCGCGGTCGCGATCGGCGGCTGACCGCCCGGTCAGGTGTAGCCGCGGACCTTCCAGTACGCGATTGCGATGCTGACGATTGCGATCCCGGCGAGCGCGGCGATCGCCGCGGCACCCTCGCGCGACAGGAGCGGTCGGTACCGCCCGAAGTGGTTCAGCGCGAGCATCGAGAGCGCGCCGCCGATCAGGCCGCCGATATGGCCGCCGATCGAGATCCCCGAGAGCGCAAAGCTGAGCACGAGGTTGATGCCGATCACGACCATCGCCTGGCCGCCGAACACATAGGTGTGCCCGCGCTCGAGGACGAAGCCTGCGCCGAGGATCCCGAACACCGCGCCCGAGGCGCCGACGGTGATCGCGTCGGGGTTGATCAGCAGCGCCCCCGCCGCGCCTGCGAGGGCCGAGACGAGGTAGATACCGATGAATCGCGCGGGGCCGATCAGGTTCTCGAGCGGCCGGCCGAACCACCAGAGGAAGACCATGTTGAAGAAGAGGTGGATCAGGTTCGCGTGCAGGAACGCCGACGTGATCAGCCGCCACCACTCACCGTCGGCGACGGCCGGCCCGTAGAGCGCGTAGTCGACCACCACGTCGCCGCCGATCCGGGCCACCTGCCCGCCCGTCGCGATCTCGGCGACGAACACGAGCACGTTCAGCACGATGAGCGACATCGTCACGACGCCGGCCGGAAGGCGGCTCTCGGCGGCCCTCACCTGGGCGACGGCCTTCCTGGGGCCGACCGGGACGCCGGCGCAGTCGGGACAGCGGATCCCCACCGCTCCGAAGTTCATGCAGTCGGTACAGATCGGGCGGCCGCAGTCCGAGCAGGTGACCGCGGTCTGCACCCGCGGGTGCCGGTAGCAGGTCGTCGGAGCGTCCGCGGACATCGTGCGGCCCATCGTAATGACGGCCGCTCACGCCCGCCCCGGTACGATCGGCGCTCGTGCGCGTCCACGTGGCATTCACCCCCGCCGAGGTCGTCGACGCGCCGACCGCGATCGTCGTCGACGTTCTTCGCGCCACCTCCACGATCGCGCAGGCGCTGGCGAGCGGCTACCGGCGGGTCCTGTGCTGCGGGGAGGTCGCCGAGGCCGAGGCGCTGCGCGCGGCGCGTGGGGAGGGTCTGCTCGCGGGCGAGCGCAGGTGCGTCCGGATCCCCGGCTTCGACCTCGGGAACTCGCCGCAGGAGTTCCTCGAGCCGCTCGGCGAATCCGTCATCCTCACGACCACGAACGGCACCAGGGCGCTCGTCGCCGCCTCGGAGCGATGCGAGCTCGTGCTCGCCGGCTCGCTGCTCAACCTCGACGCGGTGGCCGGGGCCGCGCTCGCCGCCGGTGGCGCTGTCGTCGTCGTGTGCGCGGGCGTGCTCGGGCGCTTTGCGATGGACGACGCCTACGTCGCCGGGCGCCTCGTCGAGCTGCTCGACGCCGACGAGACGACCGACGCCGCCGCCGCCGCGGCCCGGCTGCGAGCGAGCTTCGGGGATGCTGTGCAGGGCCTCGGGGCGAGCCAGAGCGCCCGCAACCTGCTGGCGGCCGGCCTCGAGTCGGACATCGCCTGGTGCGCACGGGAGAGCGTGCTCACCGTCGTGCCGCGCGTGACCGGCAGCGAGGGAACCTCCGTACGCGTCGAGCGGTCAGAGCCCGTCGAGACCCGGCATCCGGAGGCTCCTGAGAGAACGCCCTGACACGCGCCCGACGGCTCTTCGCCCGCTCGCGGCCGCGTCTTCGCCCGACCCTCGCCGGCGGACGCTCCCGCACGGCGCCGAGGCCTGCCCCTCGACCTCGCTTCGAGCTTCGGCGGACACTTCTGAGCCCGACGGTGGTGGGCCGGACCCTTGACAGGAGAACACGTGTTCGTATAGAACATCTGTTCTCATGATCACCTGTTGCTCGATCCCATCCTTTGCTCTTCGCGTCGCGCTCCACGGGCGGCAGGATCTCGCAGGGCCGGTCGCCCTCGCTCCGCCACCCGGTGGGCATGACGCCGTCGGCCCGTGCACGGCTGCCGCACAGGCTGCGGGCGTCAGGCCCGGCATGCGGCTGTCCGAGGCGCTCGCCACCTGCCCCTCGCTCGTCCTCGTCGAGGACGACCCGATCGCCGTCGACGAGCGGTGGGAGCAGCTGCTCCAGCGGCTCGAGGACGCCGGCTTCGCCGTCGAGCCCGCCGAGCCCGGCTGTGCCTACTTCCGCACCGAGGGGGTCGAACGCCTCGCCGGAGGGCTCGGTGCAGCGCTGCAGCGCGCGCTCGACGCAGTCGGCGGCGAGTGGGAGCCGCGCCTCGGGGCCGCTTCCCGGCGCTTCGCGGCGCTCGCCGCTGCCGCCGTCGCGCCGGCCTGCCGCGCGGTCGTCGTCGACGACGGCGAGGCCGATCTCTTCCTCGAGCCGCTGCCGCTCGATCTCCTGCCGCTCCCCCAGGATCGGCGCCGCGAGCTTTCCGAGCTCGGCATCCGCCGCCTGGGGGAGCTCGCCCGCCTCCCCGGGCCGTCGGTCGCCGACCGGTTCGGCGGGGATGTCGCCGCCGCCTGGCAGCTCGTCCGCGGCGAAAGGGATGTCCGGATCGCACCGCGTACCCCGCCCGCCGAGCTCGCAGAGTCTCTCGTCTTCCCCGAGCCCGTGGCAAACGCGTTCACCCTCGAGCGCGGGCTCCGTCTGCTCCTCGATCGTCTGCTCGCCCGGCCGGAGCGTGCCGGACGCGCGCCGAGGCAGGTCACCCTGTCGGCGCGTCTCTCGGGCGGAGCGTCCTGGCGGCGGGCGGTGACGCTCCGAGAGCCGACTGCCGAGCCGGAGCGACTGCGCGCTGCGCTCGTCCCGCGCCTCGCAGAGCTTCCGGCGCCCGCCGTCGAGCTCCGGCTCGAGCTCGGCACGCTCGCGGACTCGGCCGGAGCGCAGCTCGAGCTCCTTCCCGGCCGTAGCGACAGGCTCCGGGAGCGGCTCCGCGAGGGGCTCGGCCAGGTCCGGGCGGCCGCGGGGCACGATGCCGTCTGCACCGTCGTGGAGGTCTCGCCGTGGTCGCGCATCCCCGAGAGCCGGGCGATTCTCGTGCCGCGCGACGACTGAACGAGCCGTGCCCGGTGCACGTGGGCACGAACGGTGGGCGGCCCGCGACGGTCGGCCGGATCGAGGTCGCCGACGTGCGAGAGGAGTGGCGGGTTCGCGAGCGGTGGTGGACGGACGGCCCCGTCCGGCGGCGGTACTTCGACGTCGTTCTCGTGACCGGCGAGAACGCCGTCGTGTTCCTGGACGAGGTGACGACACGGTGGTATCGCCAGCGGGCCTGACCCGGAGCCGGTCACCCTGCGCGGCGCTGCTCGAGATCGCGGGCCCGGTCCGGCCGTGCTCCGCAGCCGAGACTGGCGGGGGCGCAGGCCGGCGGCCCATTTCGGAGTCGCTGCTGGGGCCACCCCGGACCACCACCCGCTTTCAGCCTATCGCGGAGATTCGCGCGGGTGGTGCGACGATCGTGCCGGCTTCGTCACGAGATCGTCGAAGTGTTCGCAGCGGTCGTCCGGGAATCGCCACCGCGCGACCCGTGGCCGGTCGCGTCCGGAGCCCCCGGTGACCGTGACCTACGTGGAGCTGCACTGCCACTCGGCGTACTCGTTCCTCGACGGCGCATCACTGCCGGAAGAGCTAGCCGTTCGCGCGGCCGAACTCGAGTATCCGGCGCTCGCGCTGACCGATCACGACGGACTGTACGGCTCGATGGAGTTTGCCCACGCCGCGAAGTCCCTCGGTGTCCGGCCGATCACGGGAGCGGAGGTCACGCTCGCGACCGACCCGCCGTCGCACGTGACCGTGCTCGTCGAGTCCGCCGCGGGGTACGCAACGCTGTGCCGGCTGCTCACCGTCGCGCATGCCGGCGATCGCCTCGAGCCGGGGCTGCCACTCGAGTTGCTCGAGGAGCGAAACACCGGGCTCGTCCTCCTGTCGGGGTGCGCGCTCCGCGGCCTCGCCGCCCGTCATCCGAAGAGCGCGGCCCGCCTCGCATCCGTGCTCGGCTCCGATCGGTTCTTCGTGGAGCTGCAGCGCCCGTTCCTGCGTGGCGACGCCCGCCGTGCCGCCATGCTCCGCGCGCTGGCGGCCGATCTCGACGTACGGACCGTCGCCACCGGCAACGTCCATGCCCACCACCATCGGCGCGCCCGGCTCCAGGACGTCCTCGTCGCGATCCGCGAGCACGAATCGCTCGACGCATGCGAGCCACAGCGGCGAGGCAACGAGGAGTCCGTCCTGCTCCAGCCCCGCGAGATGGCTGCCCGCTTCCCCGACGACCGGGATGCTGTCCGGGCGACCGTGGAGCTCGCCGAACGGCTCGAGTTCGACCTCACCCGGGAGCTCGGCTACGGCTATCCCGATTTCTCGGGTGGAGAGGAGACCGCGGACGCCCGGCTGACACGGCTGTGCCGGGCTGCGTTCGAGGAGCGCTACCGCCATGCGCCCGGCGGCCTTCGCTCCCGCGCGGAGGCACGCCTGCGCGAGGAGCTGGCGCTGATCGCCGAGCTTTGCCTCTCGGGCTTCTTCCTTCTCCACTGGGAAGTGCTCGAGCTCGCCCGCGAAGTCGCTGCAACGGTGCGCGGCGCCGGCTCGATCCGCAGCACGCTGCCCCCCGGACGCGGCCGCGGAAGCTCTGTCGGGTCGATCGTCTGCTACCTCACCGGGCTCTCGCACGTCGATCCCGTCGTCGCCGAGCTGCCACTCGGCCGGTTCCTGAACCGGGAGCTCTCCTCCGTTCCCGACATCGACCTCGACTTCCCGCGCGACGTCCGGGAGCGGCTGATCGCCGGTGTGATCGACCGGTACGGCAGCGAGCACGCGGCGCTCGTGGCGAGCTTCGCCACCTACCGCGCTCGGGGTGCGATCCGCGAGGTCGGCAAGGCGCTCGGGCTGCCACAGCCCGAGCTCGAACGCGTCGCGAGGATCTCCGACGGCTGGGACGCCCGGAACGTGGGCCGGGAGCTGGCGCTGCTCCCGGACGCCGCGGAGAAGCTCGCCTCGCCTCGCTGGCGGGCGCTTCCCGAGCTGTGCGCGGAGATCGCCGGGCTCCCGCGCCACATCTCCCAGCATCCCGGGGGAATGGTGATCTCGACGCGGCCGCTCGTCGAGCTCGTCCCGGTGATCCCCGCCGCAATGGACGGGAGGCAGCTGACCCAGTGGGACAAGGACTCGTGCGCCGATGCCGGCTTCCTGAAGATCGACCTGCTCGGGCTCGGCATGCTCTCCGCCGTCGAGGAATGCATCGAGCTGATCGCCGAGCGCTCCCGCAAGCCGATCGACCTCTCCAGGATCCCGCTCGACGACGACGCCGTCTACCGGGAGATCCAGACCGCGGACACGGTCGGCGTCTTCCAGATCGAGAGCCGCGCGCAGATGCAGATGCTCGTCCGTACCCTGCCGGAGAACCTCGACGACCTCACCGTCGAGGTGGCGCTCGTCCGCCCCGGGCCGATCCAGGGCGGGGCGGTGCATCCGTACATCGAACGGCGGCAGCGCCGGCGCGAGGACCCGGGCTACATCCCACCCTACGATCACCCGCTGCTCGAGGAGCCGCTGCGGGAGACCCTCGGTGTGATCGTCTTCCAGGAGCAGGTGCTCGAGGTCGCAACGGCGCTTGCGGGGTTCACCGTCGGCGAGGCGGAGGGGCTGCGGCGTGCGATGAGCCGTAGGCGCAGCCGCGAAGCGATCGAGGCCTACCGCCGCCGTTTCGTCGAGGGTGCCGCCGGGAGGGGGGTGTCTGACCAGACGGCCGAGCAGGTGTTCCAGAAGCTGCTCGGGTTCGCCTCGTTCGGCTTTCCGAAGTCGCACGCGGCTGCCTTCGGCCTGCTTGCATACCAGTCGGCCTGGCTGCGCCATCACCACCCGCCAGAGTTCCTCTGCGCACTGCTCAACGCCCAGCCGATGGGCTTCTACCCGCCCGCAAGCCTCGTGCGTGACGCGCAGCGGCGCGACGTCGACGTCCTCCCGCCCGAGATCGACCGCAGCGATGCGAGGTGCACGCTCGAGGGTGACCGGGTGCGGATCGGGCTGGGCTTCGTCAAGGGGCTCGGCGAGACGCCCGCCCGTGCTCTCGTCGCAGAGCGGCAGGAGCTCGGCCCGTTCCGCACGGTCGAGGCGCTCGCGCGCCGTGCGCCACTCGACCGGCCCGAGCTCGAGGCGCTCGTCGCCTCCGGCGCCTGTGACGGGTTCGGCTGGCCGCGTCGACAGCTCCTGTGGCGGCTCGGGCTCGCGCCCCGCTCGACGGCCGTGGGGCGCTCCGGGAACGACCGCCAGCTCACCTTGCCGCTCTCGCCGCAGACGCTGATCCCGGACCTCCCCGAGCAATCTCCGTGGGAGATCATGCTCGCGGACTACCGGTTCACCTCCCTCTCGGTGGGCGCACATCCCGTCGAGTTGCTCCGTGCCCATCTGCCGGCACGGGTGCTCTCGAGCGTCGAGCTCTCGGCCGCGGCGAACGGCGAGCAGGTGACGGTGGCCGGAATGGTCGTTGCGCGGCAGCGGCCGGCGACCGCGAACGGGATCGTGTTCATGCTCCTCGAGGACGAGCACGGGCAGGTGAACCTGATCGTGCCGCCGCCCGTCTACGATCGGTACAGGGCGATCGTACGGGGCGAGCAGCTCATTCTCGCACATGGTCGGTTCGAGGTGAACGGCCGGAATCGGAACGTCGTCGTCGGCGAGCTGACATCGCTCGCCCCGCTCGCCAGGCAGGCCGCAAACAACGCCGAGGTCCGCTCGGCGCTTCCGCCGCCCCACAACTTCGGACGCCCGTGACCGATGCCGCAGGGCGGCCGCGGGCCGACCGGCACGGCCCGTGCGCTCACCTCGCTCACTCGAGCTCGAGCACCAGGTCGGGGAATCGGCGTGCGGCCTCCCTCGTGAACGTTCGGGCGTACGCAGCTGCCGCGGCGCCGTCGAGGGTCGACGCATAGGTGTCGCGCATCTCCTCGAGCGCCTCCCGGGCCTCGTCGATCGCGTCCACGTAGCTCCCGTAGCGCTCCTCGGCGTCGTCCCGGCCGGACGCCCGAAACTCCCTCAAGGTGCGCCCGCATGCCTCGAGCAGGCCGCTGTGCTCGTCGGCGAAGATCGCAAGCTGGCGCACGACGATGTCGGCGAACGGCCGGCGCCGCCGCCAGCCCATCAGGCGAGCAGCTCTCGGTACACCGCGTGATGGGCTTCCGCCGACGCGGCCCACGTCAGCTCGACGGCGGCACGGCGCGCGCCCGCGCGGGCAGACTCGAGCGCTTCCCGGCTCTCCAGGAGCCCCCTGACGCCCTCCGTGAGCGCTGCGAGATCGTCGGCCGCGGCGACGACGCCAGCGCCGAACCGACGGACAGGCTCGGCGATGCCGCCGGCGTCGTAGGCGGCGACCGCGGCGCCCGACCCGAGGGCGCGCAGCAGGGCTCCGCTCTGGTCGAGCTCCGCACGGTACGGGAAGAGCGCGACCGTCGCCTCTGCAAGAAGGGAGTCCAGCTGCTCGCCGGACTGGTACCCGAGCCGCCATTCGACGCCGGGCTGCTCGCGCAGCGTGCCGAGCTCGATCATCGGATCGCCGGCGACGATCAGACGAGCGTCGAGCGTGCGCGCGACCGCGAGCGCGTGGTCGAGCTGCTTGTAGCCCTGGATGAGGCCGAAGAAGGCGAGCGTGGCGCCGTCGTCCCCGTAGCGAACGGTGCCAGGGAACACGGGGTGGGGAATTACCCGGACGGAACCGACCGAAAGACCGACCTCGTCGTGCAGGCGCCTGGCGCCGTTCTCGCTGTGCACGACGACACGGGCGTAGCGTCCGTACAGCCGCCGCCACAACTCCACCTTCCCGGCCGTACGGCGGGGGAGGATGTCGTGTGCCGTGATCACCGCGTGCGGCCCGGCGGGCATCAGGCGCACGTCGAGCTGCGGGAGCGGTGCCCACTGGACGTGGTGGATGTCGGCGCTGACGCTCCGGAGCCGCCCCAGCCCTGCCGCATGTTCCACGGCCTTGAGCGGAAGACGGAGCGCCGAGCGCCCGAAGATCCGTGAGGAGGCCGGATAGAAGAGCTCCCGCCGGACGTATCCGTTCGGCTCGGGGGCGCTTCCGAAGCGGAAGCGGGACGCGATGACCTCGACCTCGATCCCGAGCGCCGCGAGTGCGCAGGCGAGCTCGTGGTCGTATGGGAGGGTCCACGCGGCCGGATCGATGAGGCACACCCGCACGGGCCTAGAGTACGCGCGCATGCAGCCGCTGCTCGTCGTGACCTGGAACCTCTTTCACGGCCGCACCGCGCCGCCGAGCGGGGAGGCTCACCTCGAGGAGATGGTCGGTCGCGTCGCGGCGTCCGCCCCGGGTGTCGCCTGCCTGCAGGAGCTCCCGGCCTGGGCACTCGATCGCCTGGAGCGGTGGAGCGGGATGCGGGTCGTCCCGGCGGTCGCGATGCCGGCACTGGGAGGTCCGCTCGCTTCCCGCCTGACCGGGCACGCGCCCGACAGGCTCCGCTCCGGCCTCACCGGCCAGGCCAATGCCATTCTCGTGGCGTCGTCGCTCGAGGTCCACGACACGGCTGTGCTTCCGCTCAACTCCCGCCGGTTCCGCCGGCGTGAAGCGCAACGCGTCCGGCTGCCGGGCGATGTCCGCCGTGCCTGGGGCCAGAACCGGCGTATCGCCCAGGTGGTCCGGATCGGTACGGGCGGGCGGACACTGGCCGTCCTGAACACGCACCTCACACGCCTCGCCGACAGCCGCCCCGCCGATGCCGAGCTCGAGCGGGCGCTCTCGTACGTGTCCGGGTTCGCCCGACCCGACGAGCCGATCGTGTTCTGCGGCGACCTCAACCTCACGCCGTCGAGCTCGACGGTGCTGGCCGGCGTCGCCGCGCTCGGCTTCTCGCCGCCGCGGCCGGAGGTCGACCAGATCCTCGTCCGCGGCCTACCGCTTCAGCGAGGCCCGGCGGCGTGGCCGGAATCTCGCCGCCGGCGCGGCGCCTTTCTGCTCTCCGACCATGCGCCCGTCGAAGCAGCGATGATGTGGCCGTGAACCTGTCCGCGGTCAGGGCCGAGCTTCCCGTGCTGGCTCACGTGGCTTACCTGAACACCGGGACGTTCGGGCCCCTGCCACGGGACACGGTCGAGGCAGTCGTCGCGCGCGAGCGGCAGGAGCTCGAGGGCGGACGGCGCGGCAAGCCGTACTTCGACGACGTCCGTGACCTGCGGGCAGCCACCAGGAACGCGATCGGCGATGCGATCGGTGCGCCTGCCTCGGCGGTCGCGCTCACCCGTTCGACGAGCGACGGCTGCAACATCGCGGTCGCGAGCCTCCGCCTCGGCGTGGCGGACGAGATCATCACGACAGACGTCGAGCATTTCGGGCTTCTGGGCCCTCTCCACCTGTCCGGCGCACGCGTCCGGGTGGCGTCGATCCGTGACCGGCCCGCGGGCGCAGCGCTCGACGCGATCGCCGCCGAGATCGGACCTCGCACCCGGCTCGTCGCCGTCTCCCACGTCGCGTGGTCGACGGGGCACGTGCTCCCCGTCGCGGAGCTCGCCGCTCTCGCGCGTGACGTCGGCGCCCACTTCCTACTCGACGGCGCTCAGTCCGTCGGAGCGATTCCCGTCGATGTCGCGGCCACCGGCGCCGACTTCTACACCGTGTCGGGGCAGAAATGGCTGCTCGGGCCGGACGGCACCGGCGCCCTCTACGTTCGCCCCGAGGTGATCGAGCGGGTCGCCGTGCCGTACAGCTGCTACTTCGGACAGGTCGGCTACGACCCCGACGGCACCTTCGTCCCGGCAGAGGGCGCCGCCCGCTTCGACGCGGGGACGATCCCGGCGCCCTCGCTCGACGGCCTGCTCCGTTCGCTCGACTTCGCAGCCCGGGTCGGTCCCGCCCGGTTTGCCCGCGCCCGCCAGATGACCGAGCGGTGCCGCGAGTTGCTTTCACCTCGCTTCGACGTGGTCACCGAGCCCGGCCAGTCGACGCTCGTGAGCTTCCGGGTTTCCGGCGAGACGAGCCCCGTGGTCGCGGGGCTCGCCGAGCGGGGTGTCTCGGTGCGCGACCTGCCGGGCACCGGATGGATCCGGGCATCGACCGGCTTCTGGACGAGCGAGGACGAGCTGGTGCAACTCGTCGAGGGCCTGGCCGCCCTCGTCTGAGATCCCTTGCCGGCCGGGGCCACCCCGGACCACCACCCGCTTTTCAGCATAGCGCCGCCGGGCGCGCGGGTGGCGCGACGAATGTCACGGCTTCGTGGCGAAAGCGACCCGAGCGCTACCCCCGCGGCTGGCGCAGATGCGTTGGGAGCAGCTTCGTTCGAGGGGCGCGCTCATCGAGCGTGCCGCCTGTCCCTCGGGGCACGGGCGGATGCCGCGAGATACTCCGGCTACTCGGCGTCGGCGGCGGTGCGGAGTCCGAGCCTGGATGCGAGCGGGCGGAGCGCCTCGATCACGAAGGCGATGTGCTCTTCGAGGTCGATACCGAGCGCCTCGGCGCCGCGGTGGACGTCGTCGCGGTTGACGCCGGCCGCGAACGACGGCTGCTTGAGCTTCTTGCGAACCGACCTCGGCTCGAGCGTGTCGAGCCCGTCGGGCCGCACGTAGCCGCACGCGACGACAAAGCCCGAGAGCTCGTCGCAGGCGAACAGCGTCTGCTCGAGCCGGGTCTCACGCGAAACGCCGGTGTGACCGGCGTGACTGAGCACGGCCCGGATCACATCCTCGGGCCATCCCTCCTCGCGGAGGATCGGTGCGCCGTCCTGCGGGTGCCGGTCGAGGGTTGGGTGGATCTCATAGTCGAAGTCGTGGAGCAAGGCCACGCAGGCCCACCGTTCCTCGTCCTCGCGAAATGCCCGCGCGTACGCTCGCACGGACGCCTCGACGGCGAGCGCGTGACGGAGCAGCGCCTCGCTCGTCGTGTAGCGCGTCAGTGTCGCCCATGCGCTGTCCCGGGTGGCATCCATGGTGGGTTCGGTAGGATAGCGCCGCCCGCCGCCGAAGCTCGCGCAGCCTACTTTCCTGCATGTCTGTCACGATCGCCCGTCGAGGGACTGTGGATTCGTTCGTCATCGAAGGGGGCCACCCGCTCGCGGGACGGGTCGCGGCGGCCGGCAACAAGAACGCGGCGCTGCCGATCATCGCCGCATGCCTGCTCACCGACGAGCCGGTCACGCTCAGGAACGTGCCGGCGATCCTCGACGTCGAGACGATGCTCGAGCTCGCTGTCCACCTGGGCGCGACGCTGGACGAGGTCGGGCCGGGTGAGCTCCGGATCCACGCTGCCGACGCACCGGGGCACGAGCTCGACGAGGAGCTGTGCCGGCGCATCCGGGCCTCCGTGCTGTTCGCCGGGCCGCTGCTCGCGCGCTGCGGCCGGGCGGTCGTGCCGCCCCCGGGCGGCGATGTGATCGGCCGGCGGCGGCTCGACACCCACATGCACGCGTTCGAGCACCTGGGGGCCGAGATCGAGGTCGACCGTGGGTACCGGATACGCGCCGAGCGCCTCGCCGGCGCCGCGATCTTCCTCGACGAGGCCTCGGTCACCGGGACGGAGAACGCCGTCATGGCGGCCGTGCTCGCACAGGGAGAGACGGTGATCGCCAATGCGGCGAGCGAGCCGCACGTCCAGGATCTCTGTTGCTTCCTCGTCTCGCTCGGGGCCCGTATCGACGGGATCGGGACGAACGTCCTGCGCGTCGAAGGCGTCGAGCGGCTGCACGGCGGCGAGTGGAGGATCTGCCCCGACCACATCGAGGTCGCGAGCTTCATCGGCCTCGGGGCTGTGACCGATGGCGAGATCGTGATCGAGGACGTCGTCCCCGAGCACCTGATGGCGATCTGGCCCGGCTTCCACCGGCTCGGACTGCGCTACGAGATCGACGGGAGCACCGTGCGCGTCGGGGACCAGGCGCTGACGATCCAGGACGACCTCGGCGCCCAGATCCCGAAGATCGAGGACGGCCCGTGGCCGGCCTTTCCGGCTGACCTGACCTCGATCGCGCTCGCGGTCGCGACACAGGCGCGGGGGACGATTCTGATCTTCGAGAAGATGTTCGAAAACCGGCTGTTCTTCGTCGACAAGCTCGTCGGCATGGGAGCCCGGATCATCCTCTGCGATCCGCACCGTGCGGTCGTCAACGGGCCTGCGCAGCTCTACGGAGACCGGATGGAGAGTCCGGACATCCGCGCCGGGATGGCGATGCTGATCGCCAGCCTCGCGGCGGAGGGCCGCTCGACGATCGGGAACATCGGCCAGATCGACCGCGGGTACGAGCGCATCGACGAGCGGCTGCGTGCCGTCGGCGCGCGGATCGAGCGCGTCGAGGGCTAGTGCCGGGGAGGGCCCGCTTGCCGGCCGACGCCGCGACCGCCAGGCTCGTCGAGGACGGCGTCCACGAGTCGACCGACCGTGTGTCGCGACCATCGACGCGTCCGGCCGGCCCCCCGGCGGCTACCCCGCGCGCAGGAACGCGGCCAGGCGCTCGAGCGCGGCCTCGAGAATCGGCCGCTCCGACGCGTAGCAGATCCGCACCGAGCCCTCGCCGCCCGCTCCGAACGCCGATCCGGGCGCAAGCCCGACACGAGACTCGACGAGCAAGCGCTTGCAGAACGCGAGCGAATCCGTGAGGCCGTCGATCCGGGGGAAGAGGTAGAAGGCGCCGTCCGGCTCGGGCACCGTGACGCCCGGCATGCCGCGCAGGCCCTGAACGCAGAGGTCGCGGTTGTCCTTCAGCATCGCGATCATCGCCAGCAGCGGCTCCTCGCCCTGTGCGAGCGCGACCTCGCCCGCCTTCTGGATGAAGCTCGTCGCGTGCGACACGAAATACTCGTTGAGCGGGCCCGCCTTTTTCCCGACGTCACGACGGCAGACCAGCCAGCCGAGCCGCCAGCCGGTCATGCAGTACGACTTCGAGAACGACTGGGCGACGAGCACGGCGTCATCCCTCGTCGCGAGCCGCAGGATCGACGGGGCAGGCTCGCCGAGAGCCTCCGGCAGATAGTAGAGCCGCTCGTACACCTCGTCCGCGAGCAGCCAGAGCCCGTGGCGCCGGGCGAAGTCGAGCAGGAGCCGCTGCTCCTCGACGGTCGCCGTCCAGCCGAGCGGATTCGACGGGGACGTGTAGAGGAGCAACCGGGTGCGCGGCGTCACCGCCGCCTCGAGGGCGTCGATGTCGACCGCGTAGCGTTCGCCCTCGAGCACGTGCGGGATCTCGACCGGCGTCGCGCTCGCGAGCTGCACGATCGCGGCACCGTTCGGCCAGGCGGGCGTCAGCACGAGCGCCTCGTCGCCCGGGTCGAGGACGGCGCGGACCCCGAGATGCAGCGCCTGAATACCCGACGCCGACACGATCAGCTCGCACGACGGGTCGAGCTCGACGGCGTGCATCCGCCGGTAGTACGCGGCGAGCGCTTCGCGCAGCGACGGCAGGCCGGCGTTCTCCGTGTAGAACGTGAAGCCATCGTCGAGGGCCCGCACCGCCGCCTCCTTGATGTAGGCGGGGGTCGGAACGTTCGACTCGCCGAAGTAGAGCTTCAGCACGCCGTCCATCCCCATCGCGAGCTCGGCGAGCTCGCGGATCTGGGAGTTACGAACGCGGAGGACGGACGCGGCGACGTGCGGCACGGGCGCGGCTACGCTACCGCAGCCGACGGAGTGCCGGTCACATGGTCGAGCCGCTCGAGCCAGGGCTTCGCTTCGAGCTGCTCGAAGATCCCGCGCGCCTCGTCGAGGAAGGGACCGGCCTCGGCCGGCCGCCCTTCGGCGGACAGCCATTCGCCGTGCTCGAGCAGCGTCACCGCGAGCCAGAACGTCATTCCGAGCTCTCGGAGGCCGGACTCGGCCCGCTGGAACCCGGGCTCGACGGATCCGCCATCGCCGCGAGCTGCCGCGAGGCGTGCCCCGACACGAGACTCCTGCGCACGCAGGTACCGGGTGCGGTCCACCGGTCGCAGCCCGGCGCAGCGCGCGAGCAGAGCTTCGACCCGGTCGAGGTCGCGAAGGGCCAACGCCGCCCCCGCCGCCTCGGCAAGGCCGTCGGCGGCGTGGAGCGTATCACCGTGGACGATGAACTCCTCGAACGCGGCCTCTCCGCGCTCGAGCGCCTCGGCGTGCTCGCCGCCGGCCCGTGCGAGCACCGCCAGGCCGAGGGCTGCGTACCCGCGATCCTGATAGTAGCCCGACGCTTCGCGACCGGCAAGGCGAGGAGCCAGGTCTCGCGCCTCGTCGAGACCGCCCCGCTCGACGAGGATACTGACGAGCGTCTCGACGGGGAAGGAGAAGCTGCTACCTGCCGTGCGGGCCTCCTCCGGAAGCTCGTCCACGAGGGCGAGCGCTTCACCCCACTCCCCGGCAGAGGCGAGGAACTCGACGAGGTTGGACAGGGCGGACCACTCCCAGGGACGGTCGCCCCGCCGACGCGCGAGGGCGACGGCGTCGCGCGTGATGCCGATCGCCTCCTCGATCCGGTCGCGGTTGTGCAGCGTGTGCCCGAGGTTCGTGGCGGCGCGCAGGGCGGTCGCGGTCAGGCCCTGCTCGAGCGCGATCCGCAGCGCCTGCCGGCCCAGCGCCTCGCTCTCGGTGGGCCGCGTGTGGAGGATGAGCGCCTTGGTCGTGAGCGCCTGCGCGAGTACCTCGTGCAGCTCGAGCGCCTCCCCGATCTGGAGCGCAAGCTCGACCCGCTCGGCCGCCAGATCGGACACGTCGAGCATGAAATACGTCCTCGCGAGCGCGGCCGCGAGCGTCGCGAGGTCGGCATCCGGCTCGTCGGTCGACAGCACGGCGAGAGCCTCCTCCATGCGCGGCGCGGCGGCGTCGGCCCGACCCTGGTGGAAGAGGACGCCACCGAGACGCGCCGACACCCGGGCCGCCGGATGCACGCGGCCCTCGGCCTCGAGCAGTGCGATCGCCTCCTCGAACAGTGCCTCCGCCTCGTCGAGGCGTGCGCCCGAACGCGCCGCTTCACCGGCACGCTCGAGGAGGTCGGCGCGCATAAGGGGATCGTCCGCAAGCTCTGCGGCATCGGCGAACGAGCGCTGCGCCTCCTCGGTCGCGGCAAGCGAGGCAGCCCGCTCCGCGGCCCGGGCGAGGCGCTCGCAGGCCGTCGCCTTGATCGCGGAGGCGTCGTCCGCGTCGGGCTCGGCGCGGTAGGCCTCCAGGTAGTGGGCCGCGACGACCTCGGCGATCTCGGCCTCGTCGGGCCACGCGCCCTCGAGGTATCGAGCCACCGCGAGGTGGCGGGCCTTGCGCTCCCGCCGAGCCAGGGTGTCGTAGGCCACCTTCCTCACGAGGGTGTGCAGGAAGCCGTACTGGCCTCGCTCGGGCGAGCGCCGGTCGACGTCCACGGTCAGGATCTCCTTGCGGACGAGGGCCGCGAGCATCGGCTCGAGCTCGCCGCGGGAGCTACCCGAGACCGCCGCGAGCGCATCGACCGCGAAGGTCTTGCCGAGCACGGAGGCGTCCTGCAGGAGGCGCCGCTCGCCCGGCTCGAGGCCGTCGAGGCGGGCCGCGATGAGAGCGTGCAGGGTCTCCGGGACGTCCAGGCCCTCGAAGGCGCTCGTGACCTGGAACCCACCGTCCTGCAAACGCTCGATCAGCCCGCGATCGAGCAGCATCCGCACGATCTCGACCGTATAGAGGGGCACGCCCTCGGCACGCTCGACGATCTGCGCCCTGAGCCCGTCGGGGAGCCCCGGGACGAGCCCCTGGAGCAGCTCGTCACGAGCCTCCTCCGGCAGCGGCTCGAGCACGAGCGAGGTGAAGGACCGCTTCCCGGCGCCCCAAGTCGGTCGCCGTTCGAGCAGCTCGGGCCGGGCGAGCGCGAGGATGAACAGCGGGTAGGCCCGCGACCACTCGAGCAGGTACTCGATGAAGTCGAGCAGGCCCGCGTCGGCCCAGTGAAGATCCTCGAAGAGCAGGACGACCGGGCCTTCCTCGGCCATCCGCTCGATGAAGCGCCGCCAGGCCGAGAACAGATCCTGCTGGTCGGGCGCCGTCCGCTCGGTCAGCCCGAGCAGGTGCGCCAGCCTCGGCTCGATCCAGTCTCGCTCCTCGGCATCGGGAATGTGGCGGAGAACGCAGGCGGAAAGCTTCGGCGGCCGCCGGCCCGGGAGCCTCGTCCTCGAGGATCCCCGACCGCATCCGCACCATCTCGGCGAGCGCCCAGAACGCGACCCCCTCGCCGTAGGGCAGGCACCGGCCCTTGTGCCACCAGATCTCGTCGATCAGCCCGTCGGTGTACTTGTCGAACTCCCAGGCCAGGCGCGACTTGCCCATGCCCGCAGCCCCGATCACCGAGACCAGGCGGGCGCCGCCCTCGTCGGCGGTCGCGTGGAACAGCTCCTTCACCACGCGGAGCTCGGCCGTACGCCCGACGAACGGGGCCTCGAGCGCGCCGGCGCGCTTCTCGCCCCGCCGTGCCGCGACGACCCGCACCGCTCGCCACAGCCGTGCGGGCTCCGCCTTGCCCTTCAGCTCGTGCTCGCCGGTGTCCTCGTAGGCAACCGCCGCCTCGGTCATTCGCTGCGTGGTCTCGTCGACGAGCGCCGTGCCGGGGGCGGCCGACGACTGGATCCGGGCGGCCGTGTTGACGAGGTCGCCGGCGACCATCCCCTGCCCCTCGGCGCCGAGCCAGACAGCCGCCTCGCCCGACGCGACTCCTACCCGCAGCTGCAGGTCGGGCAGGCCGTTGTCGGCCCCCAGCGCCGCAACCGTCTCGACGAGATCGAGCGCGGCCCGAACGGCCCGCTCCGCGTCGTCCTCGTGCGCGACGGGCGCGCCCCAGACGGCCATGGCGGCGTCGCCGATGAACTTCTCGACCGTACCGCCGTAGCGGCCGATCACGGTTCGCGTGGCGTCGAAGTACCGGGAGAGCAGCTCCCGCGTCTCCTCCGGGTCCCGATTCTCGGACAGGGTCGTGAACCCGACGAGATCGGCGAATAGCACGCACACGAGCCGCCGTTCGCCCTCGGGCCCGGCGGGTGCGGGAGCGCGAGCCCCCGGGACAGCCGGCTCCCCGCCGAGCCTGGCGCCGCACTCACCGCAGAACTTGACGCCGGGCGTGTTGGGCGAGCCGCACTTCGGGCAGGCGAGCGCGAGCATCCCGCCGCATTCGCCGCAGAACTTCCGGCCGGGCTCGTTCTCGGCCCCGCACGCTGCACATGTCATGCGCGGAGCATAGAGCCGAGGCCGACGCCCGGACAGGCGCGACCCTACGCGGTGCGAACGAGCGGCTTGTACCTGATCCGGTGCGGCTGGTCGGCCTCGGCGCCCAGCCGCGCGGCGGCGGTCGTCCTCGTACTCGTCGTAGCTGCCCTCGAACCAGACGGCCTGCGAGTCGCCCTCGAAGGCGAGGATGTGGGTCGCGACGCGGTCGAGGAACCAGCGGTCGTGGCTGATCACGACCGCACATCCCGCGAAGGCGAGCAGCGCCTCCTCGAGCGCGCGCAGGGTGTCGACGTCGAGGTCGTTCGTCGGCTCGTCGAGGAGCAGCACGTTGCCGCCGGCGCGCAGCAGCTTCGCCAGGTGGAGGCGGTTCCGCTCGCCGCCGGAGAGATCGCCGACCCGCTTCTGCTGATCGCCGCCCTTGAAGTTGAACCAGGACACGTACTGGCGGCTGTTCACCTCGCGCTTGCCGAGCGTGATCGTGTCCTGACCGCCCGAGATCTCCTTCCAGACGGTGCTCGCCGGGTCGAGCCCGGCGCGGGACTGGTCGACGTGGGCGAGCTGTACCGTCTCGCCGATGCGGAGCGCGCCCGCGTCGGGCTGCTCCTCGCCGGTGATCATGCGGAACAGGGTCGTCTTGCCGGCGCCGTTCGGACCGATGACCCCGACGATCCCGCCGGGTGGCAGCGAGAACGACAGGTCCTCGATCAGCAGCCGGTCGCCGAAGCCCTTCGAGAGGCGCTCGGCCTCGACGACGACGTCACCGAGCCGGGGGCCGGCCGGAATGTGGATCTCGACCGTGTCGAGCTTCACGTTCTGCTCCTCGGCGAGAAGCGTCTCGTACGCCGACAGGCGCGCCTTCGACTTCGCATGGCGCGCTCGCGGGCTCGCCCGCACCCACTCGAGCTCCCGCTGCAGGGTGCGCCTGCGGGCCGAGGTCTGCTTCTCCTCGGCGGCGAGTCGGGCCTCCTTCTGCTCGAGCCACGAGGAGTAGTTGCCCCGGAACGGCAGCCCGCGGCCGCGGTCGAGCTCGAGGATCCAGCCGGCGACGTTGTCGAGGAAGTACCGGTCGTGGGTGACCGCGATCACGGTTCCCCGGTACTCGTCGAGGAAGCGCTCGAGCCAGGCGACGGACTCGGCGTCGAGGTGGTTCGTCGGCTCGTCCAGCAGGAGCAGGTCCGGAGCCGAGAGCAGGAGGCGGCAGAGCGCCACCCGGCGCCGCTCGCCGCCCGAGAGCGTCGTCACGTCCCGGTCGGGCTCGGGCAGCCGCAGGGCCTCGGACGCGTGGTCGAGCGCGGCGTCGAGGCTCCAGGCGTCGTGGCGGTCGATCTGGTCCTGGATGCGGCCCTGCTCCTCGAGCAGCGCGTCGAACTCGGCATCCGGCTCGGCGAAGGCCGCCGAGATCGCGTTGAACCGGTCGAGCAGGTCACGCAGCGGTCGGACGCCGTCCTCGACGTTTCCGCGCACGTCCTTCGCCTCGTCGAGCTTCGGCTCCTGCTCGAGCAGGCCGACCGTGGCCCCGGGCGCGAGCTCGGCCGTCCCGGAGGACGGCTCCTCGAGACCGGCCATGATCCGCAGCAGCGTCGACTTGCCGGCGCCGTTCGGGCCGAGGACGCCGATCTTCGCGCCCGGCAGGAAGGAGAGCGAGATGTTCGCGAGCACCTGCCGGTCGGGGCCGTAGAACTTGTCGGCCCGGTACATCGTGTAGACGTAGTCGCTGCTCACGCCGACGAGGGTAGCGACTGCCGGCTGGCGCGGTTCGGCGGAGCCGCGGACGCTGTGTGACCGCCCGGCTCCGCCGGGCTCCTACGCGGGTCGCGGCCGGCCGAGCCGTCCGCTCAGCCGCGGACGCGGGGCTCCGCCGGGCTCCTACGCGGGTCGCGGCCGGCCGAGCCGTCCGCTCAGCCGCGGACGCGGGGCTCCGCCGGGCTCCTACGCGGGTCGCGGCCGGCTCGGCCGGGCCCGACCCGCTGAGATGCCGCCCGAAGGGCGGCGTTCACGATCCGCTCAGCCGCGGAGGTGCGGGGGCCTACACTGAGCCGGTGGACGTCATCGCGGGGCACCAGAACCTCGACTTCGACGCCTTCGCGTCGATGCTCGCATGCCGCCGGCTCTATCCCGGGGCCGAGATCGTGCTCCACGGCTCGCTGAACCGCAACGTCCGCGAGTTCGTCCGGCTGCACGCCGACGAGCTCGACATCGTCGAGGGGAGGCGGCCGGACCCGTCTCAGGTCGAGCGTCTCGTGCTCGTCGAGGTCGCAGACCCGTCCCGCCTCGGCGAGCTCGCGTTCCTGACCGAGCTGCCCGGCGTCGAGCTCGTGCTCTTCGACCACCACCGGAAGTCTCCGCCCGATTGGGCACCGGCGCAGGCTGCGGTGCTGTCGGCCGACGGCGCCCTGACGACGACCATGGTCGCAATCCTCGCCGAGCGTGACCTTCCCGTCACGGCGCTCGAGGCGACGGTCCTCGCGCTCGGGATCCACGAGGACACGGGCTCGCTGACCTATCCGTCGACGACGCCGCGCGACGTGGAGGCGCTCGCCTGGTGCTACGGCCACGGGGCTCGCCAGGAGATGGTCTCGGACTATCTGCACGTCCCGCTGTCCGGCGAGGAGCGGGAGCTGCTCGAGGCGCTCGTGGCCTCGGCCGAGCCCATCACGGTGCGCGGAACGGAGGTGCTGGTCGTCGCGCGCTCCTGGCCGGGATACGTCGACGGGGTGTCCGGCCTCGTCCAGAAGGTCGCCGAGCTGACCGAGTGCCGGGCCATCGTGTGCCTCGTCGAGATGGAGGGGCGGGTCGTCGCGGTGATCCGGAGCCGGGACGCCACGATCGACGCCGGCGCGGTGGCGCGGCCGCTCGGCGGCGGCGGGCACGCCCAGGCTGCGGCGGCGACCTTCCACGGGCCGCTCGCCGAGGCCCGGACGATCGCGCTCGACGCGCTCCTCGAGGCCGTCCCAGAGGGCCCGACGGCCGGGCAGGTCATGTCCGGGCCGGCGAGGTTCGTCGCGCCGGACGACACCGTGGCGCACGCGATGGCCCTGTGCCAGCGCCATCGTCAGAGCGGGATCCAGATCGGCCGGCCCGAGTCACTCCTCGGCGTCGTCGCGCGTGAGGACCTCGACAAGGCGATCGCGCACGGTCTCGGAAACGCGCCCGTGAAGGCGGTGATGGGCCCCGGCCACGTCACGTGTGCCCCCGACACGCCGCTCGCCGTCCTGCAGCGGCTGCTCGTGACGGCGCCGGCCGGACGGGTTCCGGTGCTCGACGGCAGCGCTGTGGTCGGGGTCGTGACCAGGATCGACGTCCTCCGCGCGCTGGGCGAGCCCTCCGCGGAGGGCGACGCCGACCCGGAGGTGCTCGCCGACAGCCTGCTCCGGATTCCCGCGCTCGGGCCGGTCTTCGAGGCCGTCCAGGCCGTCAGCGAGTCCTTCGACGGCGCCTATCTCGTCGGCGGCGCCGTCCGCGACCTCCTGCTGGGGGAGGAGAGCTTCGACGTCGACATCGCCGTCGAGGGCGACGGGATCGCGCTCGCCCGGAGGCTGGCGCGTCTCCTGCGCGGCCGCGTCGTGCCGCACGAGAAGTTCGGGACGGCGATCGTCCTGCACGACGGCGGCCGTGTCGACGTCGCGACCGCGCGCACCGAGTTCTACGACTACCCGGCCGCGCTCCCGACGGTCGAGCGGGCGACGATCCAGCAAGACCTCCACCGCCGCGACTTCACGATCAACGCGATGGCGGTGTCGCTGCGCGGCAGGGACTTCGGCCGCCTGGTCGATCCGTTCGGCGGACGGCGCGACCTGGAACGGGGCGCCGTACGCGTGCTGCACGGCCTCTCGTTCATCGACGACCCGACCAGGATGTTCCGCGCGATCCGCTACGAGAGCCGGTACGGCTTCCGGATGGACGGTCACACTCTCGCCCTGGCGCGGGCCTGCGTCGAGATGGGGCTCGTCGGCGAGCTGTCCTCCGCCCGCGTGCGCGACGAGCTGAAGCTGCTGCTCGGCGAGGAGCGGATCGGGTCGTCGGTGTCGCGCCTCGCGGAGCTCGGGCTGGCCCGGGCGATCCATCCTCATCTGGCCGCGGATCCGGAGGCCGCCCGCCTCGTGGACGAGGTCGAGGCGCACCGCGCGCGTCACGCGCCGGACGAGCCTCGCTGGCGACCGCGCCTTGCCGTCCTCTCCCGGCGCATCCACCCGGACGAGCTGTATGCCTGGTTCGGGCGCCTCCGCTTCCGGCGGCGCGATGCCGACGCGATCGCCGACGCCGTCGCGGTCGCGCCGCGCCTGCCGGAGCTTCTCGCCCAGGTCCGCGAGCCGGCAGAGGCGCGGCGCCTGCTGGCACCGCACGATCCCGTCGGCCTGCTGCTCACCCTCGCCTGCTTCCCGGGGCCGGGCGCGGAACGCTGGATCCTGCGCTACTTCGAGGAGCTGCGCGCGGTCTCGCTCGAGATCTCGGGCGCCGACCTCGCGGCGCTCGGCCTCGGCGAGTCACCCCGTGTCGGGGAGGTGCTCGAGAGCCTCCTGCGCAGGAAGGTGAACGGCGAGCTCGGCGGCGGGCGTGAGGCCGAGCTGGTCGCGGCCCGCGAGGCGATCTCGGGGCCAGTCGGCTCCGCCGCCTGATGGACCTCCGTACGTTCCTCTACCTCGCTCCGTGCGTCCTCGTCAGCCTGGCGCTGCACGAGCTGGCCCACGCCTGGGTGGCATGGAGGCTCGGCGACCCGACCGCGAAGGATCAGGGTCGGATCACGTTCAACCCGTTGAAGCACCTCGACCCGCTCGGGACCGCCATGTTCGCCGTCACCTCGCTCGCCGCCAATCTCCCGTTCGGCTGGGCGAAGCCCGTGCCCGTCACCCCGGGCTACTTCCGCCGGCCAAAGGAGGGAATGGCGCTCGTCGCTGCGGCCGGCCCGGCCACGAACTTCCTGCTCGCCGTCGTCGCGCTCGCCGTCGGCGAGCATGCAGGGCTCACCGGGCAGGCTGCCGACGTCGTCGAGCTCGTCTTTCTCGTCAACGTCGTCCTCGGCGTCTTCAACCTCATCCCGATCCCGCCGCTCGACGGCTCTCGAATCCTCGGGGTGCTGATGTCCGACGATACCTACCGCCACTGGGTCCGACTCGACCAGTACGGGATGATCATCGTCCTCGGCTCCTTCTTCGTCTTCCGCGACGAGTTCTCGACCCTTCTCGTGAGCGCGTTCGACGCCGTGGAGCGCGTGATGCGCGTCATCGTCGGGGCATGACGCCGACGCTCCTCTCGGCGCGCACGCCCGGGCCATACCGGGTCGTGTTCTCGACCCGGGTCGGCGGCGTCAGCGATGGCCCGTACGCCTCCTTGAACATCGGCCTCCTGACCGACGACGCGCCGGAGCGCGTGATCGAGAACCGCCGGCGCCTCGCGGAGGCGGCCGGCGCCGATCCGCACCGGGCGGCGATGGCATGGCAGCAGCACGGCCCGGTCGTCGAGCGGGCGGTGCCGACGGGAATCCTGCAGCCGGGGGCGCCCCTGGCCCGCTGCGACGGGCTCTGGACCGACGAGCCGGGCGTGCCGCTCATGCTCGTCACCGCCGACTGCCTGCCGATCGCCGTCTGGCGGACCGCGGGACGCCCTGCCCTGGCCGTCCTCCATGCCGGCTGGCGCGGATTGCTCGCGGGCATCGTGGAGGCCGGCTGCAGGGCGCTCGGGCCGGGGCCGCTCGCCGCCGCCGCCGGGCCGGCGATCGCGGCCTGCTGCTACGAGGTCGGAGACGACGTGGCGCGGCCGTTCTCGCAGCGCTTCGGTGGCGCCGTGATCCAGGATCGGCGCCTCGACCTGCGCGGCGCCGCCGAGCGCGCGCTGCTCGAGGCCGGCTGCGACACGGTCGAGCACCTCGACGGCTGCACGGCCTGCCGGGAGGACCTCTTCTTCTCTCACCGCCGGGACAGGGGGACGACCGGCAGGCAGGGGATCATGGCCCATGTTCGCGGCTAGCGAGATCCGGGAGGCGTACGCGCGGCTGCGCGCGCAGATCGGCCCCGGCGCGACCGTCGTCGTCGCGACGAAGTACGTCTCCGTCGACGAGCTGGCCGTGCTCGCCGAGGCCGAGATCGAGATCGTCGGCGAGAACCGTGCCCAGGACCTCGAGGCCAAGCACGCGCGGTACGCCGACCGGTTTCGCTGGCACTTCATCGGCCACCTGCAATCGCGGAAGGCCGCCTCCGTGTCGGAGCGCTGCGAGCTCTGCCATTCGCTCGACTCGCTCTCTGCCGCCCGGCGCCTCACGATTCCCGCCCTCGTCCAGGTCAATCTGTCCGGTGAGGCGTCGAAGTCCGGCGTCGAGCCCTCCGGGCTCGCCCGCTTCGTGTCGGACGCCCGCGACCTCGGCGTCGACGTGCGGGGCCTGATGACGATGCCGCCGCTCAGCGCCGACCCCGAGCTCTCCCGGCCGTACTTCCGCGAGCTCGGCCTGCTGGCCGGAGAGCACGGCCTGGCCGAGCTCTCGATGGGAACGACCCAGGACTATCGCGTTGCCGTGGAGGAAGGAGCGACGCTGATCCGCGTCGGCTCCCTCCTGTTCGGGCGGTAATATCAGGCGCAAATGGGTCTCGGAAGCGTGTGGAATCGTGCGCTCGTCTACTTCGGGATCGCGGAGCCCGACGACGAGTGGTCCGACGACTACTCGGCCGAGGGCGAGCTCGAGCGCTCGTACTCGGAGCGGCCGAACGTCCGGCGGCTCCACCGGTCGCGCAGGCATGCCGAGGAGGCCTACGACGACTGGGCGGAGCCGGTCGAGCAACCCGCGGCGCCGGAGCGGGGCAGGCGGTCGAGCCGTCCGCCCCTCGAGGCCGTCCCGCCGGCTGCGCCGGCCGGCGGTCACAAGGTGCATCTCGTGCTGCCGCGCAGCTTCAACGACGCGCAGTCGATCGCCGACCGCTTCAAGGACTCGGTGCCGGTGATCCTCAACCTCCAGAACGCCGACGCCGAGCTCGCAAAGCGCCTGATCGACTTCTCGAGCGGCCTCACCTACGCCCTGGGCGGGAGCATGCAGCGCGTGGCGGACAAGGTGTTCCTCCTCACGCCACGCAACGTGGAGGTCTCCGCCGAGGAGCGCGCGAGGTTCGCCGACCGCACCTTCTTCAACCAGGCGTGACGCCGCGGCGAGAACGGTGAGGCACCGTCCCGTGACGCCCTGCAGGGCCGGGTAGCGTCCCGCCATGCTCGCCGCCGCCGTCGACACCGCCCTCCGGTTCGTGGACGCCGTGTACTACGTCTACCTGCTCCTGCTGCTCGTGTACATCCTCCTCTCGTGGATCCGGCTCCCGTACGGGATCTGGACCGACAGGATCCGCCGCTTCCTCGACGACACGGTCGGCGTCTACCTGGCGCTCTTCCGGCGCCTGCTGCCGATGCTCCGGCTCGGCATGTTCGACCTGAGCCCGATCGCCGCGATCTTCGCGCTCGCCGGGATCTGGAGGGTCGTCCGCTACGGGGTCGAGCAGCTCGCGTGAGATGAGCCCGCTCCCGCGCCCGTCCGGTCGCCGTCCGCCGGAAGCACCGAGGGCGCGCCTTCTGCTGCGCGTCTCGCCCGGCGCCCGCAGGGACGAGATCGTGGGCCGCCACGGAGACGCCTGGAAAGCGCGTGTCGCGGCCCCGGCGGACCGGGGCCGGGCGAACGAGGCGCTGATCGCGCTCCTCGCCCGGACGCTTCGGCTCTCGCCCGTACAGGTCAGGCTCGTCGCGGGTGCGACAGCGCGAGATAAGGTGATCGAGGCAGAGGGAATCACGATCGAGGACGCCGAGCGCCTGCTCGAGGCACGAGGCCGAAAGGGGGACGAGTGAACGTCGACCGCTTCCGGGAGCTCCTGCTCGAGGAGCGTCAGCGTGTGGCCGACGCGATCGAGTACCTGCATGACGAGAACTCGACCTCGCAGGACGAGGAGGTGCCGGAGACGGGAGACGCCGACACTGCGACCGTCACGTTCGACCGGGAGATGGAGGCGACGCTCGAGGAGAACTCCTCCCACGTGCTGGCAGAGATCGACGCAGCGCTCGTCCGGATCGACGACGGCACGTACGGAACCTGCCGGTCGTGCGGGAACGCGATCTCCGAGGAGCGCCTGGAGGCCATGCCCTACGCCGTGCTGTGCATCGATTGCAGGCGCAGGGAGGAGCGAGGCTGAGCGAGCGCGGCCCACTCGTTGACGTCCGCGTCCAACCCCCCGGGGGTGGACGGATCCCGGTCTCGGTCGCCACCCGCTCGAACGCCGCCGGCCGCGCCCAGTGGATCGCGTTCCTCTCGATCGTGCTCGCGTGCCTGGCCGCGGATCAGATCACGAAGGAGCTCGTACGGTCGAGCCTCGAGTACGGCGAGGCATTGCACGTGCTCGGCCCCTTCGACATCCATCACGCGCGGAACACGGGAATCGCGTTCGCGCTGTTCCCCGACCAGGCGAACCCGGTCACGATCATCACCGGGATCGCCCTGATCTGGATGTTCGTCTACTTCGCCCGGTCGGGCGCCCGGCATCCGTACCTGCCCGTGGCGCTCGGGCTGCTCGTCGGCGGGAGCATGTCGAACTTCGCCGACCGGCTCCGGCAGGGCTACGTGACGGACTTCCTCGCACCGAGTCACTTTCCGACGTTCAACCTCGGTGACACGTTCATCACGATCGGCGTGATCGTGCTGCTCGCGACCTTCTTCGTGTTCGAGCGCCGCCGGGTGACGAACCGATCCGGCACGGCCTGAGGTGGCCGCGCACCGGCTCGCCGTCCCAGCCGGCTCGGCCGGAGAGCGACTCGATCGCTTCCTGACGACCGCTGGGGTCGCCGGCTCACGCGCGGAGGTGGAGCGGCTGCTGCGCGACGGGGGCGTGCTCGTCGACGGTGCACAGCGCCCGAAGAGCCATCGGCTCCACGGCGGCGAGACGGTCGAGGTCGAGGAGCGAGCGCCGAAGGCGTCGCCGCTCGAGCCCGAGCACCTCGACGTCGTCGTCCGCTACGAGGACGCGCACCTGCTCGTCGTCGACAAGCCGGCCGGCATCGTCGTCCACCCGTCGGCCGGGCACCGCCGCGGCACGCTCGTCCACGGCCTTCTCGCCTACGGCATCGCCGGCGGTGACGAGGCATCGAGACCAGGCATCGTCCACCGGCTCGACCGGGACACCTCGGGCCTGCTCGTCGTCGCCCGCGATCCCGAGACACATCGACGGCTGCAACGGCTGCTCCGGCGCCGTGAGCTCGTCCGCGAGTACCTCGCTCTCGTGCGCGGGCTGCCCCGGTCGTGGCACGGAAGGATCGAGGCGCCGATCGGTCGGGATCGCCGGGATCCCACCCGGATCTCGCTCGAAACGGACGCGCCGCGAGAGGCGATCACCCACTTCGACGTCGCGGAGCTCCTGCCCGCGCACGCCCTGCTGCGGATCAGCCTCGAGACGGGAAGGACGCACCAGATCCGCGTGCACCTGGCCGCGATCGGCCTGCCCGTCTCCGGCGATGCCGTCTACGGCGGCGCCGGCGACCTCGGGCTGGCGCGACAGTTCCTCCACGCCGCCCGCCTGTCGTTCCCGCACCCGGTGACCGGAGAGCCGATCGAGGTCGAGTCGACGCTCCCGCAGGAGCTCGCCGATGCGCTGCAGCGCGCCCGCCCGCACGCCTGAGGCGCCTATCGTGACCTTCGTGGCGCCCATCCTCCGGATTCTTGCCCTGGCCGTCGTCGTGACAGCCGTACCGTCGGCCGTGGGGATGGTCGCTCCGGACGCCCTTGCCGGAACCTGCCCGGACATCCGCTTCCTGACGCTCGACGGCCAGATCTACCGGGGCGAGCCGGTGCCGCCGGGCGCCGACGTGCAGCAGGGCGACCCCGTCGGCTCCGGGCAGCTCGACGCGCCGACGAGCGACGACCGCTGCGAGCGAGGCGCGTCGGCTGCGACCGCCGTGGGCCTCATCGGCATCGCACCGGCGGCCGCAGTCGCCGTGCAGGGCCAGCCGGGATGGATCTACGTCCTCGGCTACCGATGCGAGGGATTCGAGGCACAGGAGCGCCTCACGTGTCTCTCGGAGCCCCTTCAGCTCGACGGCGGCTTCTACGCCCGGCGCTATCCCGCCGAGAACGGCCCGCCTGTGACGTTCACCGCGGGCGAGCCGGCCGGCGAGGCGGAGATCGCCGGCGAGGCGGTGACGCTGGTCGCGATCGACGGCGTGGATCCTCGCGTCGCGGTCGGAGTCGAGGGCCGTCCCGACCTCGCGTACGTCGCCTCGGCGAGCTGTCTCTACGTGGCGGCCGACAACCGCCCCCGCCTCGACGGCTTCGGACGCTGCCTGCGGAGCCCGGTCTGGCTCCTGTTCGACCCGCCCCTCGAGAGGACGGCGCAGCAGGTCGTCGCGCGCGGCGATCGTCCGCTCGCCCCGGAGCTCGACGGCTCCGCGGTGCTCCTCGTCCAGGCGATCGGCGGGGACGCGCTCCCGGCTGACCTTTCGGCGGCGGTTCCGATCGGCGTGCTGGCGGTGGACGCGGCGGGCGCCGGCGCGCTGACGTTCGACGTGCCGGACGTCGACGAGGCCGTGTACGAGGCGGTCGTGCGTTGCGAGAGGTGTGCGCCGGCGGATGCGGGGCAGGCGGCGTTCCCGGCCGGCGTCTTCATCGTCACCGAGAAGGTGGGCGGGTTCGGGTCGGCCGCTCGGGTCGGGCTCATGCTGGTGCTCCTGCTCCTCGCGGCGGCGACCGCCTTCGTCCTCTACCGGCGCAGCCGGCGCCCGCGCGGCCGACCCGGCGCGCCCGTCGGCTAGAATCTCGACTGTCCAGTCACTCGACCCGGCGGAGCACGGGGAGTGGCGGTGCTGGGGCTTGCCCGGTTCCACCTTCGCCGCCGGTGAACGCAACAAACCGACAGGAAGGATCTCCATGGCCGTCGTGACCATGCGGGAGCTTCTGGAGGCCGGGGTCCACTTCGGCCACCAGACTCGCCGCTGGAACCCCAAGATGCGCCGCTTCATCTTCGCGGAGCGCAGCGGCATCTACATCATCGACCTCACCCAGAGCCTCGCGCTCCTCGAGGACGCCCACGCCTTCGCACGCAACATCGCCGACCGTGGCGGCACGATCCTCTTCGTCGGCACGAAGAAGCAGGCACAGGATGCGATTGCCGCGCAGGCGCAGCGTGTCGGCATGCCGTACGTGGCCCACCGCTGGCTCGGCGGCCTGCTCACGAACTGGCGGACGATGTCCGAGCGGATCGAGCGGCTCCACGAGCTCCGCCGGCTCCGCGACGACGGCCAGCTCGAGTTGCTCCCGGCGAAGGAGCGCATCTCGATGCTCCACGAGCTCGAGAAGCTCGACACGAACCTCGGCGGCGTCGCCGACATGCGGCGTCTTCCCGACGCACTGCTGCTGATCGACATGCGCAAGGAGCAGCTCGCCGTGGCCGAGGCGCGCCGCCTCGGGATCCCGGTCATCGGCCTCGTCGACACGAACTGCGACCCGGACGATGCGGACTTCGTGATCCCGGGCAACGACGACGCGATCCGCGCCTGCAATCTGATCGTGCGCGTGATCGCCGACGGGATCGCCGCCGGCGCGCGGCGCGTGGACGTCGCGGAGTTCGCCGCCGGGAACGGGGAGGCCCCGGCCGCCGAGGCTGGCGCACCCGCCGCCGAGGAGGCGCCCGCGGCGGAGCCCACGGCCGAAGAGGCGCCCGCGGCGGAGCGGTTCCCCGCGAGGAGCCCGCGGTGGAGGAGCGTTCGGCTCCTGCCGTGGAAGACCTCGCGGCGCCGGCCGTCGAGGAGGCGCCCCCCGTCGCGGCGGACGAGGAGCGCCCCGCGGCCCTGGAGCCCGTTGCGGAGGAGCCTTCGGCTCCCGTCGTCGAGGAGGCAGTCGCTCCCTCCGCGGACGAGGCCGCGGAGGCCGCCGCCGAGGAGGTCCCGGCCGCGGGGGAGACCGAAGAGGAGGCCTCCTGATGGTCGAGATCACCGCCGGGCTCGTGAAGGAGCTCCGTGACCTGACAGGCGCGGGGATGATGGACTGCAAGCGGGCGCTCCAGGACTCGAGCGGCGACGTCGACGCCGCCCAGAAGCTGCTGCGTGAGAAGGGTCTCGCCGCCGCCGCGAAGCGAGCCGAGCGGGCGACGACCGAGGGGATCGTGCTCGCTCGCGTCGACCACGGCACCGGCACGCTCGTGGCCGTCGGGTGCGAGACCGAGCCCGTGTCGAAGAACGACGCTTTCCGGATGTTCGCCGGCGACGTGCTGGACGCCGTCGCGGTGGGCGGCCCGGGTGCCGAGGCCGATCTCGAGGAGCGCCGCGCCGCGCTCGTCGCCAAGCTCGGCGAGAACGTCCTCGTGCGCGGATCGGCCCGCTTCGAGGCCGGCGAGGGCGAGTCCGTCGTGGCCTACGTGCATCCTCCCGCCAACAGGATCGGCGTTCTCGTCCGGCTGAAGGGATCGGCAGATCTGGCACGGCTGCTCGCAATGCACATCTCGTTTGCGAACCCCGCGTACCTCGACCGGGACGAGATCCCCGAGGCCGAGATCACGGCGGAGCGCGAGATCTACGAGAAGCTTCCGGACGTCGCCTCGAAACCCGAGGAGATCCGTGCGAAGATCGTGGACGGGATGCTCGTCAAGCGCTTCTTCGCCGAGCGGGTGCTCGCCGACCAGGCGTGGATCCACGACGACTCGCTGACCGCGGGCAAGGCGCTCGCCGAGCACGGCGCCGAGGTGCGTGAGTTCGTCCGGTACGGGCTCGCGGGGTGACGGGGACGGCGGAAGCGGGAGGCCCGTCCGGCGCACCCGGTGCCGTGGGATCGCCCGCGTTTCGCCGCATTCTGCTCAAGCTGTCCGGGGAGGCGTTCGCGGGCGACACCGGGTTCGGAGTCGCTCCCGACCGCGTGTCGGCGATCGCCCGGTCGCTCGTCGCCGTCCGCGCGCTGGGGGCGGAGGTCGCCCTCGTCATCGGTGCCGGGAACTACGTGCGCGGCACGACCGCCGAGAAGACGGGGATGGATCGCGCGACCGCGGACTACGCGGGCATGCTCGCGACGCTGCTGAACGCGCTGCCGATGCAGGACACGCTCGAGAAGCTCGGCGTGGTGACGCGCGTCCTGTCCGCGATCACCGTCAGCGAGGTCGCGGAGCCGTACATCCGGCGGCGCGCGATCCGCCACCTCGAGAAGGGGCGCGTCGTCATCTTCGCCTGCGGCACCGGCAACCCGTTCTTCACGACCGACACGGCGGCGGCGTTGCGGGCGCTCGAGATCGGCGCGAGCGCGATCCTGATGGGCAAGAACGGTGTCGACGGCGTGTACGACGGGGATCCGCGGCTCGATCCGTCGGCCGCCTTCCTGCCCGAGCTGACCCACAGGGAGGCGCTCGAGCGGGGCCTGCGGGTGATGGACACGACGGCGCTCTCGCTGTGCATGGACAACGGCCTGCCGATCCACGTCTTCGGCCTCGACGACGAGCGCAACATCGAGCGGGTCGTCGCGGGCGACCGGATCGGCACGATCATCTCGACGTGAGGGGGGAAGCATGATCGCTGAGCTGCTCGAGGACGGCAAGCGCCGGATGGACAAGTCGGTCGAGGCCACGCAGCACGAGTTCAACACCGTGCGCACCGGCCGTGCGTCGGCCGCGCTCCTCGACCGGGTCGTCGTCGACTACTACGGCACGCCGACGCCGGTCAAGCAGCTGGCGACGATCAACGTGCCCGAGCCACGGCTCCTCACGATGCAGCCGTTCGACCCGGGCTCGGTGAAGGCGATCGAACGCGCCGTGATGGAGTCCGATCTCGGGCTCACGCCGTCGAACGACGGGAAGCTCATCCGGCTCCCGATCCCTACGCTGACCGAGGAGCGCCGCAAGGAGCTCGTCAAGGTCGTCCGCCACCTCGCAGAGGAGGGACGCGTCGCCGTTCGCAACGTGCGGCGGGACGTGATGCACGACCTGAAGGAGCTCGCGCGGGACGGCGAGGTCGGGGACGACGAGGAGCGACGGGCCGAGGATCGTCTCCAGAAGCTGACCGACGAGCACACCCACCGGATCGACGAGCTCCTGAAGAAGAAGGAAGAGGAGATCATGGAGGTCTGATCCGGACGATCCAACGGGAATCGTGGCGCCGGCGGTGCCACGATTTCCGGTCGATCACCGATCGATCGTCCAACCTCCATCGCGACGGAACCGGCACCGGGTGAACCTCCTCACGAGACTCCGCACGCTCGCCGGCATGAGATCGGCACCCGAACGGCCGCGGTCGTCGACCGCGCGCTCGGTGGCGATCATCATGGACGGCAACGCCCGCTGGGCACGGCGCCGCCATCTGCCGGTCATCGCCGGTCACGACGCGGGCACGCGGGCGCTGCATCGCACGATCGACGCCGCCTCGACGTCGGGATCGAGTCGCTCTGCGTCTTCGCGTTCTCGACCGAGAACTGGTCGCGTCCGCAGGCCGAGGTCGAGGCTCTCATGGAGCTCTTCGGCGACGCCATCGAGCGCGAGCTCCCGCACCTGCTTCGCAACGGCGTGCGTGCCCGCTTCGTCGGCCGCCGCGATCGTGCGCCCGAGGGCGTGCGCGCGATGATGGCCCGGCTCGAGGGGCTGACCGCCGGGAACGATCGGATGACGCTGTGGATCGCGTTCGACTACGGCGGCCGCGCCGAGATCGTGGAGGCCACGCGGCGCCTCGTCGAGGAGGGCGTCGATCCGCGCGACGTCGACGAGAATGCGATCGCCTCCCGCCTCTACGCGCCCGACCTGCCCGAGCCCGATCTCCTGATCCGGACGTCCGGCGAGCAGCGCATGTCGAACTTCCTGCTCTGGCAGGTCGCGTACGCGGAGCTCGTGTTCGTGGACGTCCTCTGGCCCGACTTCGGCGAGCGGGAGCTTCGCCGCGCGCGTCGAGGAGTACGCCACCCGGCAGCGTCGCTTCGGCGGGCGATGAGCGACGCCGTCTCCCGGGTGCTCGTGGCGGCGGCGGGGCTGCCGATCGTGCTCGGCGCCGCCTGGGTCGGTGGCTGGTCGCTGCTCGCGCTGCTCGTCGTCGCGGCACTGCTGTCGCTCCACGAGCTGTACTCGATGGGGCGCGAGTTCCGCCCGCTGACGTTGGCCGGGTACGCGGGCGCCGTCGCCGTGCTCGTCGGGGTCGAGCTCGGCGGGATCCCGTGGCTGCTCGGCGGGGCGCTGCTGACGCTTCCACTCGCATTCGTGCTCGTACTGCTCGCCGAGTCGAGGCAGTCCGCGACGGTGATGATCTCGTTCACGCTCTGCGGCGTGGTCTGGGTGGCCGTCGGCCTCGCCCACGCCGCGCTGTTGCGCGACATCCCCGAGAACGGGCGCCTCACCATCTTCACGGTGCTGCTGACGGTGTTCGCGGTCGACACCGGCGCGTACCTCGTCGGCCGGCTCGTCGGCCGGCACAGGATGGCGCCGACGATCTCGCCCGGAAAGAGCTGGGAGGGCTTCGTCGGCGGTGCCCTGCTGGGAACGTTCGTCTGCTTCATCGCCATGTACGACCAGGAGTTCCTCGAGATCTGGGAGTCCCTCGTGCTCGGCGCCGTCATCGTTCTCGCCTCGGCGATCGGCGATCTGATGGAGTCGCTCGTGAAGCGCGACATCGGCGTCAAGGACTCCGGGCGCATGCTCGCCGGTCACGGCGGCGTGCTCGACCGGGTCGACAGCCTGCTCTGGGCCCTACCCGCTGCCTTCTACGCGCTGCTCGGGCTCGGCGTCGTCTGATTCTGCGTCCGGTGGCCGGCCCTCCGATGGCGCCTGGGGCGGCATCTACACTGGGTACGTGAAGCGGGTCGCCCTGCTCGGCGCCACCGGCTCGATCGGCCGGCAGGCCGTCGAGATCATCGACGCACATCCGGATCTCGAGCTCTGCGCGCTCGCCGTCGGCCGCCGCGGCGACGAGGCCCGCGCGCTCGCCGAGGCCCGTCGCGTGACGGCCGTCTCGGTCGCCGGAGACCCGCCGCTCGACGCGTTGATCGACGTCGCCGAGCCCGACGTCGTGCTGAACGCGGTCGTCGGCTTCGCCGGGCTGCCCGCAACGATGCGCGCCCTCGAGGCCGGGATCGACCTCGCGCTCGCCAACAAGGAGAGCCTCGTCGCGGCCGGAGAGCTCGCGCTCGCCGCACGGCGGCACGGCAGGGGCAGGATCCTGCCAGTCGACAGCGAGCATTCGGCGATCTTCCAGTGCCTGGAGGGCCGTGCGGCGGAGACCGTCGACACGCTCGTCCTCACCGCCTCGGGCGGGCCGTTTCGCGGCCGCAGCCGCGACGAGCTGCACGACGTGACCCCGCAGGACGCCCTCGCCCACCCGACCTGGAGCATGGGGCCGAAGATCACGATCGACTCCGCGACCCTGATGAACAAGGGGCTCGAGCTGATCGAGGCGCACTTCCTCTTCGGCGTACCGTACGAAAGGATCGAGGTCGTCGTCCACCCGACGTCGGTCGTCCACTCGCTCGTCCGCTTCCGCGACGGCGCCGCGCTCGCGCATCTCGGCTACCCCGACATGCGGGTTCCGATCTCCTATGCGCTGACGTACCCGGAGCGAGGAGCGACGCCGATCCCGCCGCTCGACCTCGCATCGGGCATGACGCTCGAGTTCCGTGCGCCCGACGTCGAGGCGTTCCCCGCGCTGCGCCTGGCCCGCGAGGCGGGTGAGGCCGGCGGCACCGCCCCGTGCGTGCTCAACGCGGCCAACGAGGTCGCCGTCGCGTCGTTCCTCGCCGGAACGCTGCCCTTCTCCGGGATCCCGGAGCTGTGCGAGCGGACGCTCGATACGGGCGACTGGCCGCCGGCGCGGGATCTGGCCGACCTGGTCGCGATCGACGGCGAGGCGCGTCGCGTCGCGGAGCAGCTGACCCGGGAGCTCGTCGCGTGAACGTGGCGATCGCGATCGCCGGGCTCGCGTTCCTGGTCATCATCCACGAGGCGGGGCACTTCTTCGTCGCCCGGGCGGTCGGGATGCGGCCGCGCAAGTTCTACCTCTTCTTCCCGCCGGCGATCGCGAAGGTCCGGCGCAACGGCATCGAGTACGGCATCGGTTCGATCCCGCTCGGCGGCTACGTGAAGATCCCCGGCATGCATCGCCCGGCCGCCGGCGACGTGGACGCCCATTTCAACAGGGCGCTCGCCGACGCGCCGTGGCTCGACCGTCATCTCGTCCAGGTGAAGAACGCACTCTCCCGCGGCGACTTCGAGCAGGCCCGGGCCGAGCTGCCGGAGCTCGCGGCGGCCATGGAGCACGCCGACCTCCCGGAGCCGGCGCGACGGAGCGTCGAGAAGGGGCTCACCGAGCTCGACGACGGCACCGCCCCGGACGCGTACTGGCGGGCGCCCGCCTGGAAGCGCATCGCCGTCATCTTCGCCGGCCCCGCCGCCAATCTGATCTTCGCGGTCGCGGCGCTCGCCGTCGTGTTCTCGGTCGGCGTCGCCGCCGGTGCCACGCGTACCGTCGAGACCGTCTCCCCGGGCACGCCCGCGGCTTCCCTGCCGCTGCAGCCGGGAGACGTGATCATTGCGATCGACGGGGTCGCCACCGACCGCTTCCGCGAGATCTCCGACCAGATCCGGGGCAGCGAGGGCCGGCCGATCACGGTCACCGTGGAGCGTGATGGCGAGCGCGTGGACCTGGGTCCGATCGCGCCCGTCGAGATCGAGGGTCGCTACCGCCTCGGTTTCATCCCGGAGGCGTACCTCCGCAGCTACGGACCCGCCGAGGCGGTGGGGAAGGCGTTCGAGGAGACCGGCCGCGTGACCGTCGCGATCGGCGAGGCGCTCGGCGGGATCGTGACCGGGTCGACGCGTGACGACGTCAGCTCCGCGGTGGGCATCGTCGAGCAGTCCTCCCAGTTCGTCGAGCAGGGATTTCGCTACTACCTCGGCGTGCTCGCGCTGATCAGCCTCTCGCTCGCGCTCCTCAACCTGCTGCCCCTGCTTCCGCTCGACGGCGGCCACATCGCGTTCTCGATCGCCGAGCGGATCCGCGGCCGCGCGATTCCGCGCGAGGCCTACGAGCGCGCGTCGTTCGTCGGGATCGCGCTCGTGCTCCTGCTCTTCTTCATCGGCCTCTCGAACGACATCGAGCGTCTGCGCGACGGATAGAATCGACCGCGGGAGCATGGCGAGCGCGGTTCAGATCAACGTCGGCGGCGTGCCCATGGGCGGGGGCGCGCCGGTCGTCGTGCAGTCGATGACGCTGACGTACACGCACGACATCGACGCGACGATGGAGCAGATCGGCCGCCTCGCATCGGCGGGCTGCGAGGTCGTCCGGGTCGCCGTCCCGAAGGACGAGGACGCGAAGGCGCTTCGCAAGCTCGTCTACCTCTCGCCGCTCCCGATCGTCGCCGACATCCACTTCAACGCCTCGCTCGCGCTCAAGGCGATCGACGCCGGCGTCGCGAAGGTCCGGATCAACCCCGGCAACATCGGCGGGCCCGACAAGACGGCCGAGGTGGTGCGGGCGGCGAAGGCGAAGGGGATCCCGATGCGGATCGGCGCGAACTCCGGCTCGCTCCCCAAGCACCTCGTCGCGCTCGCGCAGCAGGACACCGCGGCTGCGCTCGTCGAGGAGGCGCTCGAGCAGGTGCGCCTGCTCGAGTCGCTTCACCACCGCGAGTTCGCGATCTCCGTCAAGTCGAGCTCCGTGCCGACGATGATTCGCGCCTACCGGACGCTCGCGGAGCGAGTTCCGTACCCGCTCCACCTCGGCGTCACCGAGGCAGGCCCGCCGCCGGCCGGCGTCGTCAAGAGCGCGATCGGCATCGGCGCGCTCCTGATGGACGGGATCGGCGACACGATCCGGATCTCGCTCACCGCCGACCCGGTGAAGGAGGTCGAGACCGCCTGGGACATCCTCAAGTCGCTCGGCTTGCGCGAGCGCGGCCCGGTGATGATCGCCTGCCCCTCGTGCGGCCGCGACAACGTCGGCGTCGAGAAGCTCGCCGGGGCCGTGCAGGAGCGGCTCCACGCCTACCCCGAGGCGTTCGAGGTCGCGGTCATGGGCTGCGCCGTGAACGGGCCGGGGGAGGCGGGCGACGCCGACTTCGGGATCGCCGGCGGACGCGACGTCGGCTTCATCTACGCCCATGGCCGCGTGCTGCGCAAGGTGTCGTCCGACGTCCTGATCGACGAGCTGTTCCACGAGATCGACCGCTGGCTCGAGGCCGGGATGCCGCGCCCGACGCGCCTGAAGCTCGCGAAGCCCGCGGCGCAGCTGATGGCCGAGGCGGCCCAGCGGCCGGTCGAGACGACAGCGTAGCCCCGGCGTGCGGGCCTCCCGACTCTTCATCCCGACGCTGCGAGAGGCGCCGGCCGACGCCGAGGCCGAGAGTCACCGGCTGCTCGTCCGCGGCGGCTTCATCCGCCAGCTCGGCGCCGGCCTCTGGACCTATCTGCCGCTCGGCTGGCGCGTGCACCGGAAGGCGGTGCAGATCGTCCGCGAGGAGATGGACGCGATCGGGGGCCAGGAGATGCACATGCCCGTCGTCACGCCCGCCGAGCTGTGGCGAGCATCGGGCCGCTACGAGATCCCCGAGGTCTTCAAGTTCGAAGACCGCGCCGGCCGTCAGTTCGTGCTGCCGATGACGCACGAGGAGACGGTGACGTTCCACGCCGCCGAGATCCAGAGCTACCGGGAGCTCCCCCAGATCCTCTACCACTTCCAGACGAAGGATCGCGACGAGCCACGCCCGCGCGGCGGCCTGCTCCGCGTGCGCGAGTTCGTCATGAAGGACTCCTACTCCTTCGACCGCGACGCCGACGGGCTCGAGCGGAGCTTCCGGCTCCATGCCAATGCCTACGAGCGGGTCTTCGCGCGCTGCGGCCTCGAGGTGCGGCCCGTTCAGGCCGAGTCCGGGATGATGGGCGGCAGCGCGTCGATCGACTACCTGGCGCCGTCCGGAGCGGGGGAGAACACGCTCGTCACCTGTGAGCGCTGCGACTATGCGACCGACCTCGAGATCGCCCGCGGCGTGCCCCGCGCCCCCGAGTTTCCACCGGCCCTGGGGGCGCCCGAGGAGGTCGAGACGCCGGGTGTGACGACCATCGAGGAACTCGCCGAGCTGCTCGGGATCGATTCGGCCGCGGCCGCGAAGGCGATGCCGGTCGTCAGGCCCGACGGGACGCTCGTGCTCGCGCTCGTCCGCGGCGACGACCGCCTCGAGGAGTCGAGGATGGCCGCAGCGCTCGGCTCGGACTTCCGGCCGGCGCAGGAGGACGAGATCAGGGCGTCGTTCGGCGCCGACCCCGGCTCGCTCGGGCCCGTCGGCTTCGCGGGCGAGATCGTCGCCGACGAGGCGCTCCGCGAGGGCCAGTTCGTGGGCGGCGCGAACCGCACCGGCTGGCATCTCCGCGGCCTGGAGGCGGGTCGCGACTACGAGGCCCGCTTCGCAGACCTGCGGGAGCCGCGCGAGGGTGACCGCTGCCCGCGGTGCGCCGGCGCGCTGCGCTTCCAGATCGCGATCGAGGTCGGCCACATCTTCAAGCTCGAGACCCGCTACTCGGTCCCGCTCGGCGCAACCTTCCTCGACGAGAGCGGGGTGGAGCACCCGCTCCTGATGGGCTCCTACGGCATCGGCCCGGGACGGATCATGGCGGCCGCGGTCGAGCAGAACGCCGACGAGCACGGGATCTCCTGGCCGCGGGCGCTCGCCCCCTACGACGTCCACGTGATCTCGATCGGCGCCGCCGGCCCCGAGATCGAGGCGCTCGCCGACACCGTGGGGACGGCGCTCGAGGGTGTAGGCCTCAGCGTTCTGCTCGACGATCGTGATCGGCGCCCCGGCGAGAAGTTCGCCGATGCCGACCTGATCGGCTGCCCGCTGCGTGTGACCGTCGGCAAGAAGGCGCTCGAGGACGGGAAGGTCGAGCTGCGTTCTCGTCGCACGGGCGAGGAGCAGCGCGTCGCATCTGCGGCCGTCGCCGCTGCCGCGCGGGCGTTGTGGGACTCGCTACCGTGAGCCGGCGCCGCTTCAGCGATCGCCCCTTCGGGGAGACGCTCACCGAGCTCATGGCGGAGCGCAGCATCACCTACCGCGGTCTGGCCGCGAGGTGCGGTCTCTCGGCCGGCTATCTCAACCACATCGTCCACGGCAGCCGTCCCGTGCCGGGCAACGATCAGCTCGAGCGGCTCGCCGCCGCGCTCGGAGTCGAGGCGGCTCATTTCCGCGAGTACCGGATCCGCGTGATCGCCGACAGGCTCGAGGAGATGCCCGACCTCGCCGAGCGGCTGTACCGCCGCCTCGCCGAGGGCCAGTGACCGGCCCACGGCGCAGCTCCTCGACATCCTCGCGCGCCGCGTTCCCGCGGCCCGGGTATAGGCTGGATCTCGTGCGCAGCCACGACGGACACCGAGGAGAGCGATGAGCAAGAAGACGAAGTTCCTCCTGAGCGAGAAGCGCATTCCGGAGGCCTGGTACAACATTCAGGCCGACCTCCCGCAGCCCCTGCCTCCCGTCGTGCATCCGGGCACGGGCGAGCCGATCGGCCCCGAAGACCTCGCGCCACTCTTCCCGATGGCGCTGATCGGGCAGGAGGTAAGCCAGGAGCGGTGGATCGAGATTCCCGACCCCGTCCGCGACGTCTTGCGGCTCTGGCGTCCGACGCCCCTCTACCGCGCTCACCGTCTCGAGCAGGCGCTCGACACCCCGGCGCACATCTACTACAAGTACGAGGGCGTCTCCCCCGTTGGCTCGCACAAGCCGAACACGGCGGTCGCGCAGGCCTTCTACAACCGCGAGGAGGGCGTCCGCGCCCTCACGACCGAGACGGGCGCAGGCCAGTGGGGGAGCTCGCTCGCGATGGCGTGCAGCTTCTTCGACATGACCTGCGAGGTCTACATGGTCAGGGTCTCGTACACCCAGAAGCCGTACCGGCGGAGCATCATGAAGACGTTCGGGGCCGAGGTGTACGCGAGCCCGTCCGACCGCACGAACGCCGGCCGCTCGATCCTCGAGCAGGACCCGGACTCGCCTGGCTCGCTCGGGATGGCGATCTCGGAGGCGGTCGAGGCGGCGGCGGGAAGCGGCGGCACGAAGAAGTACTCGCTCGGCTCGGTCCTCAACCACGTGCTCATGCACCAGACCGTGATCGGGCTCGAGGCGCTCGAGCAGTTCGAGCAGGCGGAGGAGTACCCCGACGTGGCGATCGGCTGCGCCGGTGGCGGCTCGAACTTCGCCGGCTTCGCGCTTCCGTTCGTCCGCAACAACCTGATCGCCGGGAAGACGACCAGGATCGTGGCCGTCGAGCCGTCCGCCTGCCCGACGCTGACCAAGGGCAGGTACCTCTACGACTTCGGCGACGCGGTCGCGACGACGCCGCTGCTCATGATGTATACGCTCGGGCACTCGTTCGTCCCGGCGCCCGTCCACGCCGGCGGTCTGCGCTACCACGGGATGGCGCCGATCGTCTCCGCGCTCCACGACCGCGGCCTGATCGAGGCCGTCGCGGTGCCGCAGAACCCCGTCTTCGAGGCGGCCGTCCAGTTCGCGCGCGCCGAGGCGATCATCCCCGCGCCCGAGGCCGCCCATGCGATCAAGGTCGCGATCGACGAGGCGCTCCGAGCGAAGGAGGAGGGGGTGGGCCGCGTGATCGCGTTCAACCTCTCCGGTCACGGGCACTTCGACATGGGCGCCTACGACGAGTACATCGCCGGCAACCTCCCCGACTACGAGCTCGACTCCTCCGAGGTCGACAAGGCCCTCGCCGGCGTCCCGTCCTGAAAGAGATTGCGGCGTCGGGGATGGGCGGCGCCGGCCGGCCTTCCCGCCGTCCGCACGCCGACCGCGGCGGGCTGCGAACCCGCTAAGGTTGGACGCAACGGGGTGTGGCGCAGCCTGGTTAGCGCGCCAGTCTGGGGGACTGGAGGTCCCGAGTTCGAATCTCGGCACCCCGATGAAAACCCCGCGATTAGCGGGGTTTTTCCGGTGTCCCTCCTTGGCGCACCCTAGCGAGTTAGGCGTGCGAAGGGCATCTTCTGCAGGGGCCCTCCCGGTGACCTGAGGCCGAGCCGCGGCGGGAGAGCTCGAGGCCGTCGATACAGCCGCCGCTGCACGCGCAGTCTTCGACGCCACCGCCCGCTTCCACAACCCGGTGCAGGCGACCGAGTGGTCCGACCCCGGCATCGACAGCGCATCCAAGCACGTCAGCGGTCTGATCATCGACGGGCTGAGGGCCCTGCACCCGCGGCGCCCTAAGTGACGGGCGGCTTCCGCAGGACGTGAGCAGTCGCTCGTAGAAGCCATGCCCTGTTTCGGCGTCGAGGTCGAACTGGTACTGGTGGCCGTTGATTGGGGGATAGATCGACGACGAGGGCAGCTAGCCTGCCGGGGTGGGCGACGATGGCCTGCCGCGGCTCCCCTTCGCCTCTTCTGCCGAGTGGGAGCGGTGGTTGGAGGGCAACCATGCCGACTCCGACGGGATCTGGATCAAGATGGCGAAGAAAGGCGCTGGCATCGAGAGCGTCCACTACCCGGAGGTGCTCGAGAGCGCGCTCTGCTTCGGCTGGATCGACGGGCGCCGCGAGAGGCTGGACGAGCACTACTTCCTGCAGCGGTTCACGCCGCGGCGGCCTCGCAGCAAATGGTCGCAGATCAACCGCGAGAAAGCCGAGTGGCTGATCGCGCACGGGAGGATGCGCCCAGCGGGCCTGGCCGAGGTCGAGCGGGCGAAGGCGGACGGTCGTTGGCAAGCGGCGTACGCCGGACAGAGGCGAAGCGCCGTGCCGGACGATCTCCAGCGCGAGCTTGACGCTCGCCCCAACGCAAAGGCGTTCTTCGCCGAGCTGAGCAGCCAGAACCGCTACGCGATTCTCTACCAACTCCAGGACGCCAAGAGGCCGGAAACACGGGCACGGCGGCTCGCGAAGTTCATCGCAATGCTGGAGGCGAGCGAGACGATCTACCCCTAGCGCCGGTGCAAGTCGATGCAAGCCGTCGTGCTCACCCACACGGGCACTCTCTTCGGATTTGCGGGCGGGCGTCCATGTGGCGGAGACGCGGCCGCTCGGCAACTACCTTGTCGACGCGCGCGCGGGGACGCCATCGGGTGCGATTAGTTCCATCCGCGTTTCGGGCATCACGACGATGCACGCCTTCCCTTCGACGGCAGGCACGCTGAACCGGCACGGCCCGCGAGGCTTGAACAGCCGGCCGACGAATTCCGCAGCCCCTCCCCCCTGAAACGCGGGACGGGGCCGGGACTCCGATCCGAGGCCGAGAAACCACGGCTTGTCGTCCATGCGGGGATCGGTGTTCAGGTCTCCGCCCCAAATGAATGTCTGGTCGCCGAACAGGCGGCGGAGTTCGTGCGGGATCACATTCATCTCCCACACGCTCCGATCGGGCGTTGCCACCTCCACCCCCTCGACCGAGCGTGAGGCAAGGATCTCGTCGGGGATCTTGGAGGCGTGGAGGTGGACGCTCGCTAGCCACCTTGGGTTGGTTGCCGAGCGGGCGATCGCGGTTGAGCCCTCAGGCTCCTGGAGCTCCTGCAAGAGTGTCGGACCGCCGGTATGCGATTGCAGTCGGTAAGACCCCGTCCGACCGATGGCAGCGTAAGGGAGGTCTTATCGAAGCCATGCTCCTGACAGCCTCCCGGACAACTACGCGGAAGTCACCAGACGCGGTCGTCGCCGTCGACCAGCGCCCGCTCGAAGCCTCTCCCACACCGTCGGCTTCCTCTGAAGGCCAGCACGATCGCGATAAGGACGATCAGGAGCATGACGACGTTGTGGCCGTACTTGCGGGTCGACGAGACGTCGCCGATGACGGGGTAATAGGAGAACGCCACGAGCCCGCGGCTAAGGACGGCACCCGCGGCGAGAGCGACGACGTGAGGCACACCCCAGCCGGTGCCGTGAGACGCCCGGACGAGCAGAAAGCCGCTGAGGAGGAGCACGGCCGCGGAGAGGGCGACTCCCGGCCACGTGGAAGGAGCGATCGCGAGAAGTGTCGCGAGCACGAGGCTCGCGCCGAGCACAACGTGTGGCCGCGGGGCGCTCCGGTGGGTCGGCTCGAGGCCAGTGGAGGACGGGGACCTCAGGGCAAGCACGACCAGTCCCGCGACGACCGCTAGCGTGCCGACAACCTGTGCGGCAGAGGGGTGTGTCGGCTCGTTGACGAGCGTGTCGCCGAGCACGAGCGCGGCGACCGCAGCGTAGAGGAGGCCGATGATCGACAGCCCTTTCCAGCCGACCCACGCGCTCCTCGCAGCGGCAGGCCGCATTGCCTCGGTTAGCGCGATCGGCGCGCCGAAGCTGTAGACGAGGTGCCCGACGACAAAGGCTTGTGTGGCGAATGCGCTCAGTCCGAGCGCGTCGACCCGAGTTTGCCCGAACAGCTCCTCCCAGCTCTCGATGTCGCGGTAGCTGTCGTTGAACATCGACTGGTCGATGAGCCCGGCCTGGACGACACCCGCAGCGGTTGCGAGGAGTAGGATTGCCGGCCACCCGCGGCCGGTCCGGCGAACGAACTCCCGGATGAGCAGAGCCGGGCCTCCGTACAAACATCCAAACACGATCGCGCCGGCCAGCAGTTCCGCGGGTTGCCCAGTGGTGTCGTCATAAGCCGCAAGATCCTCGGCGCAGATCGCACACAGCAACATGAGCGTCAGCGCCAGGCCCAGGTGTCCGACACGACGTAACGGCCCGCGCCGGCGTGCGTCAGCCGGAGCCGCGCCGTCCACGACAGTCGGGTTGTGCAAGACGTGCCTCCGACGCGCATCCCCTCACGACGCCAGGCTTGACGTCGAGGGACAGCCGATCGACAGTTGCGCTGCCGAGGCGCTTGGGCAGCTCGCGTGCGACCATCATGTCACCGTTCGCTTCCCTGGATAGCGCTGCTTGCTGTGCCTCTCGAGGCTGCCGAGCAAGAGGAGCAGGAGGAAGACGGCCAGCACGGCGAGCCTGACCCATTTGGCCCAGGTGGGGAGCTCGGGCGGGTCAGGGAGCGGGAGCGCTCTGACGAGCGCGTACAGGGGGAACACGAAGAACAGAATGATTCCGGTCACAACGAGCAGGGCCCGACCCGCCCGGTACACTCGCGGCCCGTCGGAGAGCTCGTGCTCGGCTTGTTGCTGGGTCATGCGTACGACGGTACGGACACGCGGTAGCTGACGCATCGGCCGCGAGTCGGGTCTTCGTCTCCGACTTCAGAGGGAGCGCGGCCGCACGAGGCGGGCGTCGTACGCGAGCACGACCGCCTGCACGCGATCCCGCAGGCGAAGCTTGCGCAGGATGGAAGAAACGTGCGTCTTCACGGTCGCCTCGGTCACGACCAAGCGCGCGGCGATCTCTGCGTTCGACAGACCGAGCGCGACCAATTGAAGCACCTCCAGCTCGCGCCCCGTGAGCTGACCGAGGTCAATTGGTGGCGTATCGGTCTCCGGGAGGGATTCGGTAAGCCGATCGAGCAGTCGCCGGGTAACGCTCGGCGCGAGAAGCGCATCACCGCGCGCGACAACCCGGACCGCCTCAATGAGCTCTGGGGGCCGGACGTCCTTGAGCAGGAAGCCGCTCGCCCCCGCGCGCAGGGCGGCGAAGACGTTCTCGTCCACGTCGTACGTGGTGAGCACGATGACGCGGGCCCTGCTTCCCGAGGCGACGATCCGCCGTGTCGCCTCTATGCCGTCCAGATCCGGCATGCGGACGTCCATCAGCACGATGTTTGGCTCGAGGCGCTGCACGAGGCTCGCAGCCTCGGCGCCGTCACTCGCCTCGCCGACGACCTCGATGTCGGGCTCAGCATCGAGGATCATGCGGAACCCGCCGCGGACGAGGGCCTGATCGTCGGCCACTACCACGCGGATCGTCACGGCGTCGACTCCACCGGCAGCCGCGCCCGCACCTCGTAGCCGCCGCCAGGCCGCGGACCGGTCTCGAGCGTCCCGCCGAGTATCGCAGCCCGTTCGCGCATGCCGACGATGCCGAAACCGCCGCCGTCCCCGCTGCCCGCGCCGCCACCCCGGCCGTCATCGACCACGCTCAGCTCCACCTCGTCGGAGGCATAGCGCACCGTCACCTTCACGCGCGTAGCGCGAGCGTGCCGAAGGGTGTTCGTGAGGGCTTCCTGGACGATGCGATACGCCGAGAGCTCCACCCCCACCGGGAGCGCTCGGGCCGGACCCTCTCGCCGCAGCTCAACCTGTAGACCGGCCGCCCGCAGCGGCGCGGCCAGCTCGTCCAGCCGGTCGAGCCCGGGTTGTGGGCGGGCGGAGTCGGTCTCCGCGTCGGTCCGCACAGCCCCGAGCAGCCGGCGCAGCTCGCTCTGGGCCTCCCGTCCCGCCTCTTCGATCGAGCGCAACGCCGCGCGTGCCTGGTCGGGCCGCGTCTCGAACAGGTGGTCAGCCGCGCCAGCCTGCACCACGATCACCGAGACGCTATGTGCGATGACGTCGTGCAACTCCCGGGCGATGCGCGCTTGCTCCTCCGAAACGGCTCGGCGCATCGCCTCCTCGACGGCCACTCGCCGATTGCGCACGACCTCGCCGAGCGCCCACGACACGAGCACGAGGGCCATGGCGAACACGGTGTCCTCAACCGACGCCGTGAAGAAGTTCGTTGCCGCCAGACCGAGCAGCGCTGCGAGCGCGGCGAGCGAGACGCGCGGCGGCCGGGCTGCCGCGAGCGAGCCAAGCGCGAACAACCCCGCGTATGGGACGAGACCGTCCGGAGCAATCAGCTGGATCGCGAGCCCGCCGACGAGCGCGACCGCCATGACCGCCACCGGGTGGGTCCGGCGCCACCAAAGCGCAACGCCCTGGGCAACGGCGATCACGATCCCCAGAGCTTTCAGGGGCCCGGCCTCCACGGAAGGATCGAGTACGACTAGGACAAGAACAGCGGTCACCGCCGCCACGATCGCCAGGTCGACGAATCGTCGGAGCTGGGTGTGAGAAAGGCGGCGCACGCTCCGATCATGCCGATCGCGGCTGCGATTGGCGATCAAGCAACCCGTCGCACTCGAGTGCGGTCTCGGGCCCGCGGTCGAGGCCGCTCGTTCTGCCTGCCGCCGCCCCGAGGCGGTCACGCGCGCTGCGGCTCAGTTCGCAAGCGCCGCACAATGTGCGCAGCCAGCGCCAGCATGCCGAGGCCGAGCACGGTCATCGCGCCAGCGGTCAGCCACGTGAACGGCGCGGGCAGGTACAGGGCGAGAAACCATGAGCGAGTAGGGGTGTCGGTGAGCAGCATGACTAGGGGCACGATCCCCTGCGGGAAGAGCGGGATCCAACAAAGCGTGCCGCACCACGCAGCGACGGCGGGCCGCTGTCTGACGGCCGTCAAGCGAGCGGCCAGGCCCTCACGAACGACGTTTAGCGACATTCGCAGACCGCCGCGGCCGTCCCCGATCGTCGCGTAGAGGAGGGAGGCGAACTCGTCGCCGTAGCGTTCCCGCCACGCAGGCGGATACCAGCAGAGCAGGCGCGAGACACGGCGCTCGCGGCGCGCAGCGAGACCGTGTTCCTGCGTGAGCAGGCGACGGACGAAGCGCGCCACCGGCCACAGCAGGGCGAGAAACCAGAAGAAGACCCAGAAGACGAGGGAGACGGGCACGAACCACCAGCCCAGGCGCTCGATCACGCGGTCAGATCATGCCGTCGCCGCCCGGGTCGAGAGACGGCGCAGACCGACGTCCGCGACATGTCGCTGATCGGCCAGGTGTGCATGGAGGGCGGTGGCACCGCTTGCCGTGAGCCGATATGGACGACGGCGGCCCTCACCTTCGAGCGGTTCGATGAGGCCCTGCTCCTCGAGTCGCCCGAGGGCGGCGTACAGCGTCCCCGGACTGAGCACGACCTGCGCGAAGGCTTCGATGTTCTTCGTTAGCGCATAGCCGTGCTTTGGACCGCCTGCCAGGCTCGAGAGAATCAGGGTCGCAGGGCCCGCGTAGCGTCCCGAAGATGTGATCCCATCCGTCATGTGATCGCCACGTCGTTCTTCCTCGAGTGGGGTCGGACGACCAACTACGCCAACCTGAGGATCGACGAGGCCGGCGGAGGGCGACAGCCCGTCACCAACAGCTACCGCATCAGCAATCTCAAGTGCGGCACGCGCTACCACTTCCGCGTCAGCGCCTGGAGCGGCGCCGGCTTCTTCCCGGGCAAGGACAGAGGCTTCAGAACACAGGATTGCGCCATCAAGAAATAGCTGGGTACGCGGCGAGGTCGACGGCCGAACCGGACATCTCGACACCGCCCCCGCCCCGGGCGACACTGACCGATGTCCCGCACCTTCTACGGACTCCACGACCGGGAGATCCGCGAGGTGACCGAGTTCTACCTCCGGCTCGATGACGCCGAACGCGAGCTCGCCGAGATGCTGCACGACGAGCCCGGGTGGCGGGGGAGATTCGAGATCGTGGTCGTCGACTTCACTGGGGCTGCGGTCGTGGTGCGCGATCTCGACCTTGGACGACCCCTCCCCCCCTGAACGAGGGGTGGGACTCCGATCCGGGGGACCCGTCTGGCGCGAGACGTCACGGACAGTCGGGAAGCATCCGACGGGCGAATGCGGAGACGTGGATCGTTCAGTAGGCTCGGGGTTGACGGTGCGCATTGCCTTCGCCGTGCTCCTGATCGTCGTCGCCGGCTGCGGCTCGGGCGAGGACGCGGACCAGAACACGGGCGGCAGCGGCGACGGATCGGCCGGGGCCGCTTCCAGGGTCGAGCGCTGCGTCGAGCGCTTCCTTGAGCGCGCGGCCTCGGATGGGCTTGCCGAGGCAGACGTACGGCCGTATATCGAGAGCACGTACTGCTTGCCGTTCGAGAGTCAGGGTTGGATCTACGACGACGGAGCGCTGAGTATCGCCGCGCACCTCGCCGTCGCGGAAGGCGGGTCCGACGAGTGCGCCACGGCGCAGGCTGGTGAGGAGGCGGTAACCGTTCCCTGTGAGGAGCTGGAGGTCGGCGATGGGCCGCTCGTGCTCGACTGCGCGATCCTCCACGTCGTGCGCCGAATCGAGGTTCGAGCGTACGTTGGTGAGCTGGAGCGGAGCCGCGAGGTCAGCTGTGACGACGGCACTCCGCTCGACCGGCTCGGCGCCCGGCGTGCACCCGGCGGTGCGGGATCTCGCTGAGGCGGGTGCGCTCGTGGACGTGGCGCGGAGACGGCGAGCCGCGCCAGCAACTATCTGAACCGCTCTACGGTGGTCGCCTCATCGGCTGCAGCCGTCTCGGTTTGAGGCCCGTATTGAGCCAGACGGTCGCGTCGCTCTCCTCGATTGGGGAGAAGCTTCATCCTCGAGTGACGGGTCGGTCGTTTGTATTCGTGGGCGACTCGCTTGCATCGCTCGTGGGCGAGGCCGACGTAGTGCTTGCGCTTGGCGCTGCTCGAGTACTGCTCATCGGCGACGGACCCGGTCTCTCGGAGCGGCCTCCGGATGCGCGAATCGAGTGGCGACTCCTCGACGTCAGCGAGGCCGAGGTCGCCGACGGACGACCCCGCGCCGCTGCTGCGCTCTCTGCGCTTCCCCTCGGGCTCGTATCCTGGCTCGACGGATTCGACCCCACCCGGACGGCGGAGGTCTTCAACTTCAACAGCAGGTGTACCGCGAGCACGATTGCGGGGCGTCGCGTCGTCGGTGCCACTCGCCCGGAGTGGGTCGCCCTGGACGACAAGACTGCGTGCGATCGTCTCTGGGACACGGCGCGGATCAGGCGAGCCCCCTCATTCGTCGTCGCGGTGGAACCATGCGAGTTGCGCCGTCGTGCAACAGAACTCGATCGTGGTCAGGGCGCCGTCTGGGCCGGTGACGCTCGAGAAGGCCCGAACAGCGGCGCAGATATGACGCGCTGGATCCGAGACGCGGACGACTTCCAAGAAGCGATCGCATTCTTCGGCGCTCATTGCGACCGAGTTCGCATCATGCCGTTCATCGAGGGCGTGTCCTGCAGCGTCCACGCCATCGTCACCAACGATGGGATCGGCGTCCTGCGTCCGTGCGAGACACTCATCCTGAGGACCCCGGAGTTCGGACGTTTTCGGCCCGCGGGCGTGGCAAGCAGCTGGGATCCCGACGACGGGGATCGCGAGGACATGCGAGCGGCGGCACGTCGCGTCGGTGCGGTCCTGTCTGAACGCCTCGCCTACCGGGGAACCTTCAGCCTAGACGGTGTGCTTGGCGAGGACGGCTTCACGCCGACCGAACTAAACCCCAGGGTCGGTCGGGGGTTGAGGATGATGTGTCACGCGATCCCCGAGGCCGGTCTCGTCGCCCATGCCAACTTTCTGGCCGCGGGTTGTGACACCGGACTGACCGTCTCCGACATCGAGGGCGCGGCTCTGGAGGCGGTCGACGAGCACCGCGCCTTGTGGGCGGCACTCCCGTTGCCGACAGCGCCCCCGCCCGCGTCCGTCGACCTCGTCTTCACCGAAGCAGGTCTCGTCCCTGCTCGCGACTGGCAGAAGCGAGACGCAGTCTTCAGATGTGGATCGGCGACCTCGTACACGCCCGGGCTTGTCTCGCTGACCGGCGAACGGGGGCGGGTTCCGAGCGGACCTTCCTCGGCACCGATCGTCGCGGATGCGGTCAACCACGCGGGCGAGTTGCTGGGCGTCGACATCAGCGTCTACGAGGCTCCTGAACCGGTTCAGCGGTCTGCCCACCTAGCTGCAGCGTTACGGAGTGCGGACGAATCCGCGGGTCGCCGCTAGCGGCACCGCTCCTTTCCACAAGCCGCTCCAGCAGCCCGCCGAACCGGGCACGACGGCGCGGCTCGCGCGTCCTCCGCGTGGCGCTTTCTCCTCGACAGTTGCGCGTACAGGTCAGAGCTGCGAGATCGTCGTCCAAGACTTCAGTGGCGCAGAGCTCGTCGTGCGCCGTCCCCACCGTGAGCGACCCCTCCCCCCTGAAGCGCGGCACGAGGCCGGGACTCCTATCCGGGGCAGCATCGAAGCAACGAGGGCGTATGTCCTCAGTGCACTCAATGGCGCCATAACCCGCTTGGTGAGAGCGTCGGTCACCAAGCTGCAGACGGATGCTCTCCACTCCGAGACTCGACGACCCTCGGGCACTGGCTACCGTCGACGGCGAAACCCCGAGAAGGAGGCTCGCCAGTGCGTCGTCCAGACATGGACAGGCTGCTGCGCGAGGAACGCACCGAGGAGCTCAACCGGCTCGGAACGCTCCCCGCCCACCGACTAGCCACAGCAAGCCGCGCTACGCGACGCGCACCCATCCGCGCAGCGCTACGCTCGCTCACCACGGCCGCGCGCCCCGCCGAAGGAGGAGCGCTCACAGTCCGGCACGCCGTCATAGACGACCAGCGTCAGATCGCCCGGCCGGCCGACATGGACGAACTCCCGGCTCCACAGGGCCGAATCCTGGTCGCCGAGGTGGAGAGCCAAGTCCTCGCCGCGCTTCCACTCGACGGCGGGCCCGTCGTTGCCTATCCCGCGCGAACCACAGGCGGCCTCATCGACCTGCTCGAGGCACTCGCCCGCAAGCTCACGAATCGAAGGCACGCGCAACCGAGCCGACCGTCACGGCGGGACTGAACGGCTTGAAGTCGGCGACGACCTACAGCTTCCGGATCGTGGGCTGAAGGCAGCCGGAGAGGCTATGCCCTGAGCCCGAGCGGAGCAAGCCCGGAGCGGTACGCGGCCTACGTGAGCGCCATCGCGACCGCAACGGCGCCCGAGCAGACGAAGCCAGCCATGAACATAAGGTATCCGATCGCGATCCACCGGTACTTCGAGCGGACGAGGTACGTCCCCTGGTTGTGGAGGTTCTCGAGCAGCGCGCGGTAAAGCGACCCGTCCGAGGCGAGGATCTCGGACATCTGCTCGACGTACTGGGAACGTGGGATCCGTGCGAAGTGACCGAAGAAGAGTAGGTCGTACTTCGGCGAGACCGGACGTCTCGTGATCCGTGGGAACGGCAGCTTCGGGATCACGGCCATTACCGCCGCCACGAGCGCGAGGAAGAGGAACACGAGCAGGGTGATGATGGACGCCTGGAGCCTGTCGTCGTCGACCCGCGTCCCGAGGATGCTGATCAGGATCGCTGAAACGCTGATCAGGATGTTGGCCTTAATGTCGGCCTGGGCGCTCAGTGCAACGAGCTGCTGGTGGAGGTTGCGCAGCAGCGTGTCGACGGAGCTTCGGCCGTGCTCCTCGGCGACCACGCCGTCGGCGTCGCCTCGCGCGGATTCGGGAGCCTGCTCGGTCACGCCTGGAGTCTGCCGTGGTCAAGGCCGCCGTAGCGTGACCGGTTGGACGCCTTTCGGTTGAGATCTCGTGAACGGACGAACCTCGATCGGCGGCCGCCGCCGGTTCAGCGTCCGAGCGAGGCGGCGCGGATCTCCGAGAAAGTCGCCCGGCGCGTGATCGCCTCGGGATCGACCTGCAGCTCGATCAACGCCGGGATCCGGGCCTCCAGCGTCCGGTCGAGCGCGGGTCCGAACTGCGGGATCTCCTGGACGGTCTCACCGTGCGCCCCGGACTCGCGTGGATCACAGGCCGTCCAGTCGGAGCTAACTGCCGCGGCGCGTCGTGGACTCGCTAGCTCTCCGCGAGAAGTCGAACGGCCAACCCGGGGGAATGCTTAATGAGCCGCGCTCGTCCCTCGTTGCACACCACCATCGCGGTTCGCTCCCGCCCTCGGTCGATCAGCGCCGTCGCGACCCAAAAGGTGTTCGATCCCTGCTGACCGAACGAGACGTCGGAGCCGCGAGCCGGTGCCCACCCGAGCGCCTGCCGATCCCCCCGACCAGTGGCGGGAGTGAGGAGGCGCTCGACCGTTGCGGGGAGCAAGAAGCCGTCCCCATGGGTGAGGAACACGCGCTGGAACCTCGCCCAGTCCTCGAGCGTGAGGTGCAATCTGCCTGCGGGACCCATGACCGCGGGATTGTCGGACTCGACATTGCAGGGGTCGGCAGGCGATCCCCGGCCGAGATCGACGAGGCCCAGGGGGCCGAGTTGCAGCATTCGGCCGCCGTGGCCCCATAGCAGGGGCGGGGGCCCGAAACCCCCGGACCTGATTTCGAGGGGCTCGAGCACGTGGGTCGTAAGTGCCGACTCGAAAGGGAGGTCCGTGATCCGTTCGATCGCCGCGCCGATCACGATGTAGCCGAGGTTGGAGTAGAAGAAGCGGCCCGGCCGTCGGGGCGGCCGCGCCAACGCGGCGGCAGTCGTCGTCGTGCGCTGCTCTCTGAGCGGCCTTGTGTCCCGAAAAGCCGCCGCCATCTCCGCGCGGCCCAGGTTCGCGGGAAGCCCGCCCTCGGAAACGCAGACGTCGTAGATCGTGACCGTTCTCCAGCCCGGGTCGATCGCGGTCGCAAGGTCGGGGAAAAGGTCGGGAAGCCGCGCGCCCCACTCGGCGTCACCGCGCTCGACCAGCCGTGCCCACAGCGCGGCGGTGATCGACTTCCCACACGAGCCGATGTGCCAACGGTCGTCGCGCACGACGGGGTCGCCGCCGCCACGGATCCGCACGCCTACGATGTCCATGCCCGCGAGCCCGTCGCGTGTAACGAGTGCGGCGCCGAGCGCGGGGATGGAGTGCCTCTCTCGGAATTCGACCAGATGGGATCGGAGTTGGTCGCGGCTGCTCACCGCGCTTCCGTCTCCTCAGCTGCACCCGACGTGAGGTCGTGGGTGCAGGCGATCAGTGTGAGGAGCGGGATCGCCACGCGGGAAGGCAGCTCGTAGACGCCTCGCCGGGTTTGCGCGACGAGGCCGGTCGCGAGCAGCTCGCGCAAGTGGTGGTAGAGCTGCCCGGCGCTGGGCTCGTCGAGCCGCGCCTCCAGTTCTTGGGTACGCAGGGCACCTGCGCCCAGCTCGCGAAGGATCCTGAGCCGCACCGGGCTCGCGATCGCCGCCAGCTGTCGTGCAAGGGTGGCCTCGTCGAGCGCAAGCAGGTCGGGGACGGAGTGGAACATCTGCCAGGCGAGGCTCTCCTCACCGAGCTGGGTGACCCCGGCATAGGTCACGGTGCCCGCCGGCGTCTTCGGGTCGGCAAGCGTGTCTGCGCGTTCGCGGAGAGCCTCGATCAGGCCGAGGTCGAGGCCCGGCCGGCTCCTGCTTCGTCGGGGCGCGGGTTCATGCTCGAGCGCAGCGACGCGGACCTGCAGGTCGCGGATCGCCTCCCGTAACTCGGCGCGGGAGAGGGGGCGTTGGTGTTCAGCTCCGTCCATGGCCAGTGATCGTTCTCCGTAAGTACGTAACTACAGAGAATCACACTCACGTGCACACCGCAACCCGTGATCCTGTGCTGCTTCCTCTCCGGGAAGTCGTCCCAGCGAGGAGCAAGCAGCCTAGTCGCGAACGAGCCGAAGAGATGTCCGGGCCGGTTCCCTCGTCTCGAGGTCCGGCCCGGCCGCTTCTCCACCAATCCTGGAGGTGACCGCGGAGGATCGGTCCCATACGCCACGTTCACGCGTGAGGGGAGATCCCGGTCACGCTCATGATCACTATCCGACTCCGCCCCGTCACGACGCGGTCTGGCTCCCCGCCGCGGAGAGTCATCTCTCCTTACCGTACGTGCCTTCGATTCGCTCGCGGACCCTCCGCTCGAGGTCGTCGAGCGCTTCCGTGACACGGTCCTTCTGCTGTTGCCACGCGTCCCCCGACGACACGCGCACCGCGGTGAGAAGCTCGGCTGCCCGGTTCCGCGCCCGTCGGAGGTCCGCGATCTCGGCCTCGGCCTGCTCGCGAGCAACCTGCGCCTTCGTCGCTGCGCGCGTCTGGAGCCGCTCGATCGTGGCATCCCAGTCGTGCAGTTCGGCCTCCACCGCCTCGACGTACGACGTCGCGTCGTCGGCCAGCTCGGAGGTCAGGCGGTTCTCGGCGATCGCGATGTCGATCTCGAGCTGCCGGAAGTTCTCGTCGACCGCCTCGGCCTTTTCGCGGACGGCCGCACAGGCAGATGCTTCCTGCTCACGGAGCATGTCGAACCTGTCCTGGAGCCGCGCCCGCGCCTGAGCTGCGCCGCTGTCGGCGCGCGCCTCCAGATCATCGATGTGCTGGCGGACCTCCGCCAGCAGCTCCTTGGTCGTCTGCGTCGCCACGCGTACCTCCTGTCGTTGTCGAATCGACTCCTCGACAAGCCTCTCGCGGGTGACTGCCAACGCCCTGCCACGGCCCACGCCCCCGCTGCCACTCGCGGCGGCGCGCGAAGGAGCTCACCCCCGCGGCTGCGGGCTACGACGTTACTGCCGTCTCGGCGCGCGCCGACACGGCCGCGGTCTCTCGCTGAAGCTGGCCGAGGTCGTCGAGGCCGGCCCGGGCGGCCGCGCCCGGGTCTTCCGCGAGCGCGAGGAACAGGCTCTCGCGAGCTCCGTGCGGCCGAGACGTGTCGGACCACTCGAGCACGTCGCGGTACAGCGCCTCGGCTGTGTCGGCGTCGCCCGCGGCGGCCAGGACGCGGGCAAGCCGGACGCGCGCGTGCGCCGCGGCCCACGACGACCGTGCCGCCTCCCCGGCGGCGAGCGCACGGCGCTCGAGCTCTTCGGCACTGTGCAGCTCTCCGCTTAGGAACGCGTTCCAGCCGAGCCCGGCGAGGGCGAAGGAAGCGTGGTCCGCGAACCCCGCGCGACCCGCAAGCGCGAACGCGCCTTCATACGCCTCCGCCGCGGCGCCGCGGTCGCTCCGCTGCTCGGCGACCCAGGCCTCGAGCAGCAGAGCGGGGACCTGAAACGCGTCGAAGCCAATGGCGTCGGCGTGACGGTACGCCTGCGCCGCCATAGCCGCGACTGTGGACACCTCCCCGGCGGGAGCGGCGACTTGGGCGCGTAGGAGGCTGCTCGCCGCGATGCTCCAGTCGTCCCCGGTCGCTTGGAGGCGCTCGTGCGCCTTTTCCGCCAAAGAGACGGCCCGTTCACCGTCTCCGGACGCTGCGAGGGCGAGCGAGAGCACAGCCTCGACGAGAGCCGACTGCGGCGGTAGGGGCTCGGGCGCGGCGAGCGCGCGTTCGCCGGCCTCGAAAGCCGCGTCGAGGTCGCGCTCTTCCGTCGCGAGGTAGCAGAGGAATGCCACCAACTCGAGTCGGAGGGCGAGCGGAGCGTCCTCGGACGTGGAGGCGAGAGCGAGCTCGACGAAGCGGCGGCCTTCGGAGACGCGCTCCGCGAGCGTGAAGTACCAGGCGAGCGTTCCCAATCGGCCCGCGATGTCGGCATCGGGCGCCTCGTGGGCGTAGGTGAGCGCGGCCCAGAGGTTGTCGTGCTCGAGCTCGAGCCGTTCGATCCACGCGCGCCAATCGGGTCCACGAAGCGCACCATGCGCGGCGTCCGCCAACGTCGCGTAGTACTCGGCATGCGCTTTCCGGGCAGCCGCGAGACCACCGTGCTCTGAAAGGCGCTCGAGCGCATATTCGCGCACCGTGTCGAGCACGTCATAGCGTGCGTCCGCGATCGGGAACGAGACGGTGACGATCGACTTGTCGACGAGTGTGCCAAGCAGCTGGACCACGGTCATCTCCTCGAGCCCGTGCTCGGCGCCAGCGGCGACGAGTGCGGGGAGAGGCGCACCGCCCCGATGCACCGCAACATGGTGGAGCAGGGTCTTCTCGTCCGCATGCAGGAGGTCGTAGCTCCACTCGACGAGCGTCCCGAGCGCGGCACGGCCCGCATCAGAGGTCGGCGGCTCGTGGAGGAGCTCCAGGCGGCGCGTGACGAGGGCGTGGAGCTCCGCGAGCCCGAGCACGTTGACCCGCGCCGCGGCGAGCTCGATCGCGAGCGGGAGACCGTCGACGAGACGGAGGATCTCGGCGGCGAGCCAGGCGTCCTCGTCCGTTAGCTCGAAGCCCGGGCGCGCTGCGCGCGCACGCGCAGTGAAGAGCTCGACGGCAGGAGCGTCGACCGCATCGCTCCCATCGCGATCCGGTAGCCCGAGCGGGTCGACGATGAGTCGCACCTCGCCCACGACATGGAGGACCTCGCGGCTGGTTGCGAGCACCCGCACACCCGGGCACTCGGCGAGCACTGCCGAGACGACCCGTGCGGTCTCCTCGAGAACGTGCTCGCAGGCGTCGAAGACGAGGATCGCGTCGGTGTCACGAAGCCGCGCGACGATGCGCGCGAGCGGGTCGGCGCCGCGCACGTCGAGGGACTGAGCGACGAGGCGGACGACGTCGGCACCACTTGCCGCGCGCGGGAGCTCGACAAGCCATGCTCCGTCACGCAGCCCGCTCTCGATCGAACGCACCGCCTCGAGGGCAAGTCGGCTCTTGCCGACGCCAGGCGGCCCGATCAGCGTGACGAGGCGATGCTCCTGCAGCAGCGCAACCACCTTGGCGAGATCCGCCTCGCGGGCGACGAACGAGGTCGGCGGAGCGGGCAGGTTGCCGCGCCGTCTCGGTGCAGGGGGGACGGGCGCGATCGCCGGGTCGTGCGCGAGGATCGCCTCTTGGAGCCGCCGCAGCTCGGGGCCGGGCTCGAGTGCCAGCTCCTCCAAGAGGACCCGCCGGGCGTCCTGGAATACCTCGAGCGCGTCCGCCTGGCGGCCGCTGCGGTAGAGCGCCAGCATCAACTGCCCCCACAGACGCTCGCGGAAGGAGCTCTCCTCCAGTGCGGCGCGTATGACGGGTACGACGTCGGCGTGCTCTCCCAGCGCGAGAGCCGCCTCGAAGCGCTCCTCCAACGCATCGAGCCGCAGCGCGTCCAGCCGCCCGGCCTCCGCAGTGGCCCACGAAGACTGAGGCAGGCCCAGCAGCGCAGGCCCGCGCCAGACTTCGAGCGCGTCGGCGATCGTGTCCGCAGCTCCGCGCGCATCACCTGCGCGGAGAGCGTTGCGCGCAGCGCCGAGCAGCTCCTCGAACTGGACGGCGTCGACGACTGCGCCTTCGAGCGCGTACCCGTCGCCGGCGAGCCGGATCGCGTCCTCGCCCAGCGCCCGGCGCAACCGGGCGACATGGTGCTGCACGGCGTTTCGGGGCGACGCCGGAAGCTCGCTCCCCCACAGCGCTTCGACCAACGTGTCCGTCGAGACGACGCGACCCGTGCGCAAGGCGAGACAGGCGACGAGGGCCTGCCTCTTCGCTCCCGGCACCTCGACCGGTTCTCCGGCTACGACCGCCTCGAACGGCCCCAGGAGCCGAACCTCGAGTTTTCGCATACCACCTGCCCTCCGCTCTCGCGAGCAGTTTGGCATGCCTCGCCGGGCGGTGCGAGGCCGCGTTACACGGCGCCCGTCAGCGCCGGCTCGGCGGTGGGCGTCCCCGCCTCCGGCGCAGTCAGTCCCGCCGCCGCGTAGGCCTCCGGCTGGTCGAGGGTCTCCGCCTGCAGCAGTGCCTCCGCGAGCGAGTCGAGGCGCTCGCGGTGCTCGCTCAGCAGCTGGATCGCGTCGTCGTGCGCCTCGCCGACGATCCGCTTGACCTCCGCGCGGCAGCGACGAGCGACGCGCTGGCAGTTGCATGGCAGCGCCGGCACGCATCGTCCTCGCCATGACGACGCTCTATGCCGCTGCGACGAGCGGCGCGCTGCTCGTCGGGGCGGCGCTCGGCTGTCTGCGCAGCCCCCCGAAGCCGCTCACCGGAGGCGTGCTTGCCTTCGCCTCGGGCGCGATGGTTGTCGCCGTCGCGTTCGAGCTGTTCGACCCGGCGCAGCGAGACGCCGGCCTCGCTCCCGCGTCCGCCGCGCTGCTCGCCGGCGCCGCGACGTTCATCGCAGTCGACGTGCTGCTCCAGCGAACTGCCGGCGCCGAAGCCGCCGGGCTCGCCTTGGTCGCGGCGGCGACCCTCGACGGCGTTCCGGAGAACCTCGCTCTGGGTGTCGGGCTCGCCGAGAGCGGCTCGTACGCGCTCCTCGCCTCGATCGTCGTCGCGAACCTGCCCGAAGGATTCGCCGGCGCCGCCCGGATGCGCGAAGGGGGAGCATCTTCGGCGCGCGTACTGCTGATATGGGGCGGGACGGCTGCGTTGCTCGCCGTCGCCCTCGTCGCGGGGAGGGTCGCGGCGGACGTCGCATCCGACGAGTGGCTGGGAATGCTGACCGCGTTCGCCGCGGGCGCCGTGCTCGCCGCGCTCGCCGACTCCGTCATGCCCGAGGCGTACGCCGAAGGCGGGCCGCTGGTCGCCTTCGCGACGAGCGGGGGCTTCCTGGCCGCGTATGCGCTCACCACGCTCGACTGACACCACGGCAGCGGCCCCGCGCGCCGCGGCAGCCGCGTGGCAGCCGCCCCCGGGATCCTCCGAGCGATCCAACCAGGAAGGAGACGAGATGAGCACCACGCTTGCCCAGACGCAGAAGACGGTCGAGCGGTTGACGGCCGATCCGAGCCGGACGACGGTCGAGTTCGCGGTCGAGCACCTCTGGGGCCTGCATACCGTGCACGGCCGCTTCAATCGGTTCGAGGGCTCCTACGTCGACGGTCCGGGCGGCCCGAAGATCGAGTTGACGATCGACGCCTCGAGCGTCGACACCGGCAATGCGGCGCGCGACGGGCATCTTCGGTCGTGGGATTTCTTCGACGTTGTCCCGAACCCGCAGGTGCGGTTCACGTCGACGCACCTGAAGGGGCTCGGAAGCGGACACGTCCACGTGAGCGGCGAGCTGGAGGCGGCCGGTGTGCGCGTTCCTCTCGAATTCGCTGCATCGGTGCGAATGATCGGCGGCGAGCTCGAGCTCGAGGCGACGACGACGGTCGACCAGCGCCGCTTCGGCATGAGCGAGGGCCCGCTGGGCAACGTCCGGCCGCCTGCGAAGGTGCACGTGAAGACGCGCCTGCAACGAGAGCTGTGAGCGGGCGGGCTGATCGACACGGTCGCCTTCACGTCCGCCTGGAGCTCGTCGAAAGCACGGGCGGAGCGGTACTCCGCTCGCGAACCCAAGTCCGACGCTGAGCCGCCGATCAGGAAGCGACGATCGGCGGTCCGTTCGCCGTTCGCTCGCCGGAGAACACAGGCGCGAGCGAGCCCGAGGCGGCCGCTGTCGAGCCGCGGCCGCGTGCCAGGAGCCACCGGGCGATCGAGCGCGTACGGGTTGTTCGACACGAGGACGACCGCGGGATGGCGATGCCCGTGCCCGAGGTCGTCCATGACACGAAGCTCCGGTGCTGCCGCGCTCGGCCCGAGGACCTGACGTGCCGTCTCAAGCAGGGTTCGCGCCTTCGCATCGCGATACGTCGCTTGCCGAACGGCCTCCCCGTAGATCCCGACTGAGACGTTGTTGAGAAACAGCCGATCGTTCACGCTGCCGACGTCGACCAGGCGCTCGATGCCGTCGGGAAATGCGTCGAGCGCGCGAGGAGGTCGTGCCTCTCGACGCCGAGGTCGAGCGCGAAGTGATTCCGCGTCCCGGCGGGAATGCAGACGAACGGCAAGCCGTGCGCACGGGCAGCCGCCGCGACGATCGCGAGCGACCCATCGCCACCCGCGATGCCGAGTGCATCCCCGCCGCCCTCGACCGCCTCGCGAACGAGCGACTCCAGGCTCCGATCCGGCCGCAAGACGGTCACGCCGATTCCGCGTTCGCGTGCGCGGTCGGCAAGGGCCGCGCGCGTAGCCTTGCCGCCCCCGGACGCCGGGTTCACGAACAACACGGGCCGTTCCGGCGGATCGGCCGGTCGCCAGCCGTACCGCGACGACCGCCCGACCCTGCTCGTTCACGGCAGCAGCCGAGCGCGGCATGGCAGCGGGTTGGCAGCGGGGCGCGACAGAGTCGAGTCGACACATCGAGCGAAAGGAGCAGCAATGGTTGACATGGAGAACGTGGTCGTCGTTGGGTTCACGGAGCCGAGCAAGGCGTACGAGGCGCTGAGTGTGCTCAAACAGTGTGACGCCGATGGTCGCATCGAGCTGAGGTCCGCGGCGATCGTCGAGCGCACGCCCGCAGGCGAGCTGCGCACCCCCGAGGGCGCCGACAACGTGGGGCTCGTCGGGACGGCGAGCGGTTCGCTGATGGGGATGCTCATCGGCGTTCTGGGCGGCCCGGTCGGCGTCCTCGTCGGCTGGGGAGCCGGCGCTCTGATGGGCGGAGTGTTCGACATCGCTCGCGCCGAGAAGTCCGACGAGGCGCTCGCCGCTCTCGGCAGGGCGATTCCGCCGGCGTCGACCGCTGTGATCGCGGGCGTGGCGGAGCCGGCTGTCGAGGTGATCGACGGCGAGATGGCCAAGCTCGGCGGCGAGGTGACGCGCCGTCCGCTCGACGACGTCATGAGCGAGCTCGAGGCGGCCGAGGATGCCGCCGAGGCCGCGGCGCGCGAAGCGCGGCGAACACTGCGCGAAGAGCGCAAGGCAAAGGTGAGCGCGGACTTCAACGAGCGTGTGGGGCAGATGAAGGAGAAACTCCACGTCTCCTGACGACCGCAAGTGCCCGTCGCCGGCTCTCGCCGGCGACGGGCGGCGGTGAGCCGCTCGACACCAGGGAGGCAGCAGGGCATGACGGCTCCGTATGAGGAGCAGATGTCCGGGGCGGAGTCCTCTTCGCGGCCCCGGGAGGTAGGTCGCACCGGACTCGAGATCTCGCTGTCGATCCGGACGATCCTGCTGGTCGCCGGCGTCGTCGCCGTCGCGTGGGCGCTGGCGTCCGTTGCGAGCGTCCTTCTCGTCATCTTCATCTCCATGTTCAGCATTGCGGTGCTCTCGCCGGTGGTGACGGTGATGGAGCGGCGGCTGCGCTGGAGCCGGCGGCTGTCCGCTGTGGTGCTCGTCCTGGCGATCGCGATCGTCGTAGGCGCCCTCCTGCTGGTGGTCGTACAGGCGATCGTCGACGCAGTGCGCAACTTCAGCGACGACCTGCCACGGATCGTCGACGAGGTCAGGCACAGCGATCTGGGCAGCCTCATCAACAGCGGGAGCGACTCGCTCGAGACGTTGGCCCAGCACGCGGGCGACATCACGAGTGGGGTGGTCAAGGTGTCGGGCGGCGTCGCTGACATCGGCGTATCGGCTTTCGGCGCGGTGGCGCTCGTCTTCTCGGTCATCTTCCTTACGCTGTTCGGGCTCGTCGACGAGCCGCGCTCACGAGGCTGGATCGGCGGCTTGCTCTATCGGGGCGAACGCAAGCGCTTCCTGCACGTCACCGATCGGATCGTCCATACCACCTCGCGCTACATGCTCGGCAACCTGGCGATTTCCGTGATCTGCGGGACCGTCTACGGCGTCACCGCGCTGATCCTCGGCGTTCCGTACCCGCTCGCTCTGGCCGTGATCGCGGGGATCCTCGACCTGATTCCCACCATCGGGGCCACGATTGCCGGCGTCATCGTCGCGATCGTCGCGCTCTCGGTCGGTCCCGGAGCCATGGTCGCCTTCCTGATCGTGATCGTCGTCTACCAGACGATCGAGAACTACATCCTGCAGCCGACGATCATCGGAAAGGCGGCGCGGATTTCCGGCTTTACCGTGCTCGCCAGCGTTCTGGCGTTTGGAGCGCTCTTCGGGCTCATCGGGGCGGTCATCGCCGTGCCGATCGCGGCCGGGCTCCAGATCGTCGTCGAGGAGCTCACCGCCGCCAGGAGGGCTCGCGTCGCCGCCGCGGACGGCTCCGGGTAGGAGTCTTCTCTCCGCCATCCTGCGTTCAGCCGCCGAAGCAGGCGAGGACGGTGTCCGCGAAGAGCTCGGGGCGCGTCTCGACCGCCTCGTGGCCGACGCCCCGCATCGTCACGAGTCGCGAATTGGGCAGCGTCTCGTCGAGCAGCGCTACGCCGATGCGGAGCTCGGCGGGGCTCTGGTCTCCTTCGAGAAGCACGGTCGGAACGGTCAGGCCGTGGTATCGCTTCGGGTCGAAGCGATACGCCTCGACGCTGCGCAGCTCGCGCGGCAGCGTGTGCGCCGTCGCGACGAGTGCCTGCCAGTGCGACGTCGCCTCGAGCTCCGAGAGCTCGGCGGGCGACAGCCCCACGGCCTCGGCCATCGGGTCTCCTCATCAAGGCCGGTCGTGCGCCACGTTCTCGTCGAACACCGTGATCGCCCGGGCGGCATATGGCAGGACAGCCGGGACGCATCTAGCTCGTCACCCCGATCTGGACGTCGCCGTACGCGCCGCGCGAGGCCTGGCACGCCCAGCCGCAGCCTTCGACGGCACCGGGCCGGTTCGAGGGCCCTCAAGGCCGAGGAGAATTCGCCTCAGCAGGTTGGCCAGCGTAGCTTGTTCGTCGGCGTCGAGCGGCGCGACGGCGGCCCGCTCCTCCTCCAGGTAACGCAGGTCGACCCTGTCGATCAGCGTGCGGCCTGCCGACGTCAGCCCGATGAGCGTCCCGCGCCCGTCACTCGGGTCGGCGACCCGCTCGACGAGACCGAGTTCCTCAAGCTTGCCGACACGCTTCGTCACCGCCGCACCGGATACCATCCCAGCGCCCCGAAGCTGGCTGGGACTCAAGACATACGGAGCTCCGGACCGGCGAAGCGCGTTCAGGGTTACGAATGCCCAGAACGAGATGCCTTCCTCGCGACAGAGCTGCTCGAACCGAGACTCGAGGAGACGCACTATCCGGATGAGCCGGCCCACGACGGCGATCGACGACGTGTCAATGCCGGGAAGCTCAGTGGCCCACCGCTCGATCACCCAGTCGACGAAGTCACGCGCCACGGGAACAGAGTGCCATTCTGCTACGTTATTCGCCAGTAGTTAGCTAGTTAACCACTAGCAAATGAGAGACGGATGCGGGAGCGGCAACTCGGAACCGAAGCAACACTGACCTCCGCGTGGGGGAGAGCAGTACTGACTGAGGAGGTCAAGTGAGCGATCAGCGAGTGGCGCTCGTAAGCGGTGCTGGCCGCGGCATCGGCCGCGAAATCACCCGCCAGCTGGCCGAGGACCACGGGTTCCTGGTTCTTGCCGGTGCACGCGACCGGAGCGACGTTGCGGACGCCAACTTCATCCGACCGATCAAGCTCGACATCACCGACCCCTCGAGCGTACGGGCGGCCGCGAGCAGCATCCAGACCGATCCGGGACGGCTGGATGTGCTCATCAACAACGCCGGGATCGGCGGCCCGGCCGACCGCGCGGCGGAGATCGACCTGCAGGTGGCTCACGACGTCCTCGATACGAACCTGTTCGGAGCCTGGCGGCTGGCCGCGGCGATGCTCCCGCTGCTACGCGAAAGCATCGACCCGCGCATCGTCAACGTCTCCTCCGGCATGGGCCAGCTTACCGATATGGGCGGCGGCCACTCCGCATACCGGGTATCGAAAACCGCCCTCAACGCGCTCACCCGCATCCTGGCAGCGGAGGAACCGGCCATCCACGTCAACGCTGTGTGCCCGGGGTGGGTTCGAACAGACATGGGCGGGCCTGGCGCCCCACGGTCGGTCGCCGAGGGCGCGGACACCGCGGTGTGGCTCGCGACCGCGGAGCGGACTCCAACCGCCTCCTTCCTACGCAACCGCAAGACGATTCCGTGGTGACTGACGATCTGGAGGATCCAATGGACGGCATCCGCATACACCGCTACACGGCCGGCCCACAGGGTGTCCTCGTCAATGCCTACCTCGTCGAGACTGGCGAGGGCGTAATCGCGGTCGACGCCACGCTCACGGTCAGCGACGGTCGGGCGCTACGTTCACAGCTCGCGTCTCTCGGGAAACCGCTGCTCGCCGTGCTCGTGACGCACGCGCACCCCGACCACTACGGCGGCATCGTCGAACTCGTTGCCGAAGACGACGTGCCCGTGATCGCGACCGAGCGCGTCGCGTCGATCATCGTCCGCGACGACGAGATCAAGGAGCAGATCCTGCGGCCCATGTTCGGAGACGAATGGGCAGCGACGCGCACCGTTCCGAACCGCAGGGTTGCTGACGGCGCTAGCCTGGACTTCGGCGCCGCCCAGCTCACGGTGATCGACCTCGGCCCGGGCGAATCCCCGGCCGACAGCGTCTGGCTCCTCGGTGAGGAGCGTCGACATGTCTTCCTCGGCGATCAGATCTACGACGGCAAGCACGCGTACCTCGCCGACGGCTTCTACGACGAGTGGCTTGCCAACATGGATCTCCTCAAGGGTGAGCTTCCCTCTGACTCGACGCTTTATCTCGGCCACGGAGGACCTGCCAGGACGTCGCAGTTCGACCGGCAACGGGAGTACACGCAGACGTTCGTCGATGCAATTCGCAACGCCGATTGGACGAACCGCCGAGGCCGCGACCGCATCGATCGTCGAGCGAATGGTCTCCTTGCTGCCGACGGACCAGCTGCAATTCTTCATGGAGCTGAGCATCGAACCGGTCGCGGCGAAGCTGGGCGTGCTCCGGGAGGAGGGGACAGGCGGCTGATTGCCGGGCGTCGCCGCAGCCCCGACCAGTCGCGGCGCGCCTGGAGCAGCGAGAGGAGCTCCAGGAGTCGGCTCGACGTCGTGGTCACAACATTTCATCATCGCGGAAGTTGAGGACAGATCCTGACCTAAACGGCCAGTAGTGTCCGAGCTGTCAACGACCGGAAGGGAGAGCACCGATGCCCCAGCGCGACGGATACATCCCCGGCGTCCCCTGCTGGGTGGACACGAGTCAACCCGAGCCCGAGGCCGCCGTCAACTTCTATAGCGGCCTCTTCGGCTGGGAGTTCGAGGACGTGATGCCATCGGGGTCGGAGGGTGAGTACTTCATCGCGCGCCTGCCCGGTGGCGACGTTGCCGCCGTGGGATCGATCCCCGAGTCGGCGCCACCGACGGCGATGTGGAACACATACATCTGGGTCGAGAGCGCTGACGAGACCGCGTCCAAGGTGCGCGATGCCGGCGGAGGCATCGCGATGGAGCCTTTCGGTGTCATGGACGCCGGCCGGATGGCTGTCTGTACCGATCCTGAGGGCGCGAGGTTCTGCGTCTGGCAGGCGAAGGAGCACAAGGGGGCGAGAGTCGTCAACGAGCCGGGCTCATTGAACTTCAACGGCCTCAACACCCGAGACGTGGAAGGCGCGAAGGCGTTCTACGGCTCAGTGTTCGGCTGGGAGACGCTGGGGTTGGAAAACGGGGCTGAGATGTGGACGCTGCCCGGCTACGGCGACTACCTCGAGCGCGACGATCCCGACCTGCGCAAGCAGGTGGCCGCAGCGGGCGGCCCGGCGGGATTCGAGGACGTCGTCGCGAGCATCAACCCGATCGCGGACGGCCAACCGGATGCCCCGGCGCATTGGAGCGTGACGTTCGCGGTCGACGACGCCGACGCCACCGCCAAGAAGGCCACCGAGCTCGGTGGCAAGGTGACCGTCCCGCCGTTCGATGCCCCGTGGGTCCGGATGACCGTCCTCACCGACCCGCAGGGCGCGACCTTCATCGCAAGCAAGTTCGTGCCCGAGAACAAGGACCTTGGCAGCCAGGCGAACGCCGCCGGCGGGGCCGCCTAGGGGAGAGGGTCGGCTGCTCTCCGGTGCGACTGGCAACTCAAGGCCGCCCACCTCCGCCAAGATGGTGAAGCGGGCGCACGCGCCACGGCCGAGAGCGCAGGGGCAAGGCTCCTCTGCGAAGCTCCTTGCGGAGTTCAACGAGGGCGTCGGGGTCGGATCCCGTCACGGGCTCCGTGTTTCTCGTTCACCGGGTGCCGACCAGAGCACGGCGTGGGCGCTCATTCCCACACGGCGCGAGCGGTTTCGACGATCGTCGCGAGCTTCGCCCGCTCGTCGTCGACCGTCAGGGCGTTCCCGAGGATCGACGTGGCGAATCCGCACTGGGGCGAGAGCGCGAGCCGGTCAAGGGGCAGAAAGCGGGCCGCCTCCCGGGTGCGGGCCGCGAGGCCGTCGACAGTTTCTCGCCGACCCGTCTTCGTCGTCACGAGCCCGAGCACGGCGGTGGCACCCTCGGGCACATGGACGAGTGGTTCGAAGCCACCGGAGCGCTCGTCGTCGTACTCGAGTAGCAGGCGGTCGGCCAGGATGCGGGGGAAGACGCGCGGGGCGAGCCACTCGTAGCCGCCCGAGACGAGCCAGCGGCTCGCCTGGTTGCCGCGGCAGAGGTGGAAGCCGAAGCTCACTCCGGGGTGGTCGCCGATCACATGGTTATCGAGCTCGAGGCCGAGCTCGAGCCACTGGTCGGCGGGCCAGCCGCGGCTCTCGTAGAACGCCCTCCAGGCCGGGTCGACGAGCAACGGATAGTGCGGCGCGTCGACCTGCACGTACCTACACCCGAGCCGGACGAGCTCGTCGACCTCCTCGCGCAGGATCTGCGCAACGTCGGCCAGGTAAGCCTCGAGGCTCGGATACGCGGCCGACGAGCGCACCGGATCCCAGAAACTCGACAGCATGCTCGGGCTCGGCAGCGTCACCTTGACGGTCCGATCGGTCCGGTCGCGGGCGTATGTGAACTCGTGCGCCGAGAGGAAACGCCGCCGGTGCAGACGATCGACGACCGCGATCGGCGGCCGCGCGATCGAGCGGTCGCCGATCCCGTCCTCGTCAGAGTGCCAGTCGCCCCAGAGGAACGCGTCGAGATCCCAGTCGGCGAACCCCTCCACCGCGGAAGGGAACTGGCTCTGGAACGAGAGCCGGCGCATCTCGCCGTCCGTCACGACCTCGAGCCCGACCTCCTCCTGCAGACGGAGCGCCGCATCGACGGCGGCGTTCTCCGCCGCGGTCAGCTCGGCGTCCGAAGCCTCACCCCGCCGGCGGCGCTCGAGCGCGTCGAGCAGCTCGGGCGGTCGGAGCAGGCTGCCGACGACGTCCGTCCGCGCGGTGAGCACGCCGGAGAGCCTAGATGCTCTCGGCGTTCGACCCGATCGCGCTTCGGGCCCGCGGTCGCGGGCGCGCCAACGCCGACGGGAGCGACGTTCAACAGGTGACGAACAGCCCGACCTTCGATCACCAAGCGGACCGGGGGGCCGCACGCACTGATCCCCTGAGAGACCCGCACCAACGCCGACGCTTCTCACGCATGCAGGGAGCCCTCCGCGGAGGAACCGCTGAACCGTCGATGCCTCCGGCCGCGCCGATGGCGACGCCACCGCCGTAACCAGAGTGCAACCGACGCGCCCAGTCGCCTCCCCCAGGGCCCCGAAGGATACCGCGGACGGTCCGATCCGCCCGACCTCCCTCCTCGACCGGGAGACGCAGGAGGGTGATCGACGAAGTCCGCCACCGGCTCATTCGACAACGAGCGCGAGCCCACCAGAACCTCGCCACCGAGCGGGGTGGACGGAGCGGTTGAATCGTGCGGTGAAGCGAGGGTGCGGGTACACACCGGGCACAGAACGGCCCCAATACACCCCCAACTGGCCCAAACAGCCCCAACAGCCGAACTGGCCAGAAACGGCTCAACCATGCCGGTTTCCGCCGAACCAAGCCGTTTGCACGGCGCCCTCGGTCCTGGACTGGAGGTCCCGAGTTCGAATCTCGGCACCCCGATGGAGAACCTCGTGAGTCGTGGTGTGCTTTCTTGCTCAGAACGGTGCCCCGACAATGAGCGTGCAGGACGGGTCCAGAACGCGGTACCCCTGGCACCGTCGTGCTTCTCCGTTCGTCGGGTGCTCGACTGGAGTCGGAGCAGCGGTCGGCAAGACTCTCACGGCTGGCGGGTAAGGCGCCAGGCCGCACGGAGTCCAAGTCCGGAACCGGCGTGGAGGAGGCCGTGCGCATAGACGCGCCCGGCGAACAGGACGAGCGCGTAGATCGATGCGAGCACGAGGACGAGCGCGAGCGCGTGCTCCCAGAGCGGCACGCCGACCAGCGCACTCCGGGCGGGGAGGACGAGCGGCGCGGTCAGCGGGAAGACGGTGAGCACGTGCGCGAGCGTGCTGTTGGAGTCGGCGGAGACGGCGACGTAGGCGGCGAGGTACGCGCCGACGAGGGTGTAGGTCACCGGCTGTCCGGCGGTATCCGCATTTTGCTGTCGAGAGGCGAGCGCGCCGGCTGCGGCGTATGCGACCGCGTACAGCGCGAAGCCAAGCGCAAACCACGGCACGACCAGGGCGAGGCTGCCGCCGAGCCCTGCCGGGGCATCGAAGACGCCGGCGGCTAGCAGGGCGGCGGCGAGCCCGGCGACGAGTGCGAGTTGCCCCAGTCCGAGCAGCCCGATCCCGATCACCTTGCCGGCGAGGAGGTGGCGCGACTGCACCGTCGACAGGATCAGCTCGACGACGCGGTTGTTCTTCTCCTCGACGACGCCGCTGATCACCCACTGCCCATACACGGCAAGGGACACGAGCAGGAGCAGGGAGGCCATTAGCGCGACGATGGTCGCCGCTTCGGTGGACTTGGCGTCGCGAGGTTGGAGGGTTGCGGTCGTCAGCTCCGGTGCCGGCGGCAGGTGGCGGCGAAGCACGCGGACGGCCGTGTCCGTGACCGCGGCGAGCTCCGTGTCCACGTCTGCGCGGAACACGAGCCGGTCGTCGCTCAGGAGCAGGAGCGCGTCGGCATCCTCGGCCATGAGCGCCTCACGTGCGGCTGCCGGCGAACCGAACACCCGCAGCCGCACGTTCGCGTCGAACGGCTTTGCCGCGCGCTCGAGAGCGGCGCCGAGCCCGGGCGGCGCCGGCGCCGTTACCACAACGCTGTACGTCGTCTCCCGCGAAAGCGCCCCGCTCAGCGCGGTCGACCCGCCAACCAGCAGGAGCAGGACGAGCGTCGAGGCGAGGAACGCGCGGCTGCGAAGCCGCTCGCGAATCTCGCGCCCGGCGACGAGTGAGATCGCCCGCCGCCCGCTCATCGCCCGACCAGCTCCAGAAAAAGCTCCGCAAGCGAGGGCGGCCCGTAGCTGAACTCGACGACCCGTGCCACCCCCTTCGCCGCTGCGAGCACCCGCTCCGGATCGACGTCTCGGTCGACCAGCAGCCGCAGATCGCCGTCGCGACGCTCAACGAGCGCGACACCGCCGACAGCCGGCAGCCACTCCGCCGGCGCGCCCTCGAGCCGGAGCCCGATCCGTCGCCTCTGCGAAGCCCGTCGCAGAGCGTCGATGTGTCCCGTGACGACGACGCGGCCACGGTCGATGATCGCAACGTCCTCGCAGACGTCCTCCACGAGCTCGAGTTGATGGCTCGAGAAGAGAACCGCCGCGCCGCGGGCCGCCTCGCCGCGGAGCACCTCGGCAAGCGTGCGCACCGCGAGGGGATCGAGGCCGGCGAACGGCTCGTCGAGGACGAGCAGGTCGGGCTCGTGCAGCAGCGCCGCCGCGAGCTGAGCGCGCTGCTGGTTCCCGTGAGAGAGCTCCTCGACCTTAGCGCCGGCGCGGTCGGCAAGGGTAAGCCGCTCGAGCCACTCGGACGTCGCCGCGCGTGCCGCGGCGGCGGTGAGCCCGTGCAGGGAGCCGAGATAGACGAGCTGTTCGCCGAGAGACATCCGCGGGTAGAGGCCACGCTCCTCCGGCATATAGCCGAACCGCAGGCGCTCCGTCAGTCCGACCGGCCGCCCGCCCCAAAGCAGCTCGCCGGCGTCCAGCTCGACGAGCCCAAAGACGGCACGCATCGCCGTCGTCTTCCCCGCGCCGTTCGGGCCCAGGAAGCCGAGTACACGACCAGGCCGAACCTCCAGGCTCACACCGTCGAGGGCCGCGACCTCACCGAAACGCTTCGTCACCTCGATCAACTCGAGCCCCCCGATGGCCGCAGCAGGCCCGCTGGCGGCATGAACAACTCGGTCGGTCGTCACCACACGGCCTCGCGACGTCGATCCCGAAATGCCTGAGTCAGTCACAGAACACACGACAGCCCCTCCACGGCCACCTTTCCAGGCCGCCGTACCGGCGACATCCGGGAATGCACCCATCGGTGCATGTGGAAAAACACGGCATCACCCAGCGTGCGCTCAGCGCCACTCATCGACAGTTTGGCCCGAGGCGCCAGTTCCGCAACGTCTCCGCGCTCGGGCCGAACTTCGCCGCGACCGGGACGATCGCCATCCACTGCCACCGCTACTCGTGCTGATGCTCCAACACCATCCGCAGCGCACGCTCACGCAGCTTCCCGGAGCGGTTCAGTCCGTGCCGTGAGTGCAGCCAGATAGCCAAGGTCAGCCCCATCCAAGTCCCCCCAATAAACGGGGTGCAGTAGCGGCTCATGCCGGCCGGGCGACAGCCGCCCGGGCGGCTCCTCTTCTGACCCGGACCAGAGTGCTGGCGAAGGCAAAGGCGCGCTCGAGCGGTCCGCTGACCGCCGTTGTTACTTGCCGCGCGAGGTCTTCTTCGGTCGTTTGGGCTTAGCCGGCGTCTTCTTCTCGGTCTGGGCCAGCGACTTCGGACGCTTCTTCCCGGCCACCTCGGGCTCCTTTCCGGTGTCCCTCCTTGGCGCACCCTAGCGAGTACCGATGCCAAGCAGCATAACGCGCGAGGAGCGGCCGCTAGAGTCACAGCCGCGGCTCCTACGGCTGGCCGGTGAATCGCGGCAGCAGTCGCCTCCCTCTACAACGAACTCTCCCGGGAGCAGCGGCGCGCGCTCACCAGACAGACAGAGCACGCGGTTCCTAGGACCTCGACCGCCGGTTCTCGATCGAGCTAGCCCGACTCGACCACATCGCGCCCAGGAGGTGGCCGGTTCGAGTCCGGCTAGCTCCAAAGGCAGTCGTCTGGCTCGGGAGCAGGAGGAGATGGCGACGCTTGCGCGAATCCACACGTATGGAAGCCTCGTCCAAGCCGGCCGATCGCGCTTGCCCATGGTGCGACGACGCCGCTTGGCGCTGGAACGGGTTCGAGTGGTACGGGGCTGACGCCGCCACTCGCAAGTCGCACGTGTGCACGACTCCAGAAGCTGTCGACGACCGCAGAGCCCGCGAGGCGCGTGCAACCGGTGGTCCGCTCCGGCGCGCATTCGCGAAGCTGCTGCGCTAGCGGCGTGACGTGCCGATCCGGTAGTTCCCCTCCCGAGGGGGCTCGTGCGCTACCGCCTCGAGCGCTCCACGCTTGGCCTCGTTGAGGGTGCCGCTCCTCGCGCGCTCAGGCGCTCGGCGAGGCGCCGGGTTCCCGCACCTCCCGACTCGTCGGTGGCCGCCCGAGTCTTCTCCCTCGGGGTCTCCTCAGGCCTACCGGGTCGACCGGAGTATCGGCCGCAAGGAATCTCGGGGCGAGCTGCTTCCAGAGCCTACTGCCGTGCGAGCTGGGCATGGCGATCGACTGCGAGCGAGGCCTCGGTCATCGCTCCGCTCTCTGTGGGTACACAACGGTCACAGAACGGCACCAAAATGCCCCCAACCGGCCCAAACAACCCCAAGGATCTAACAGACGGAAGACGGCTCAACCGTGCCTGTTCTCGCTCGACCAAGCGGTTTGCACGGCGCCCTCGGTGGACTGGGAGGTCCCGAGTTCGAATCTCGGCACCCTGATGAAGGCCCCGCGACGCAACGGGGGGTGAGGGTACACAACGGGTATGAAACGCAGTACCTGAGGGCGTTCCTGGATCCATCCCTGACGGAGCGCCACTTCGAGACCCGGAGCTCACACGGACCGAGCCTGCTGGGGACTCCGAGCAGTCGCCGGGCGCTCCGCCGGTTGTCAGTCGGTAACGGGACTGTTCCGAGGTGGCACACACACCTGGCAACGGCTCGGTGGGGCTGTAGCGTCCAGCGCATCGTCTGTTCGGTCTGCGACCGCCCGGACGGGATGGGACGGTTCCGTCGTTCGCCAGTTCGGGGTAGACTTCTGACCGCACGCTCGCGCGAGGAGAAGTGTTTGGTCGCAGTGCGCGACGCAGATCAGGCCCCGCGGGTTGTCATTCTCGGCGGTGGGTTTGCCGGTGTAGGCGCAGTACGCAGGCTCGAGGAAGTCCGCGTGGAGGTCGTGCTCGTCGACGAGCACGACTACTGTACGTTTCAGCCGCTTCTGTACGAGGTGGCGACTGCCCTGGTCGAGGCCTCCGACGTCGGCCACGCGCCACGGGACCTTTTCCACAAGCAGCCGAACGTCGCCGTTCACCAGGACGTCGTGAGCGCCGTCGACCTGGCCAACGGCGAGGTTCGCTTCGCCGAGATGGCGCCGCTGACCTACGACTCTCTGGTCCTGGCGCTCGGTGCGCCGGTCAACTTCTTCGGAAGGAAGGGCGCAGCCGACCACGCGTTCCCGATGCACACGCTCGCCGACGCGGTCCGCCTCAAGGAGCACATCCTCGAGAGGTGGGAGGTGGCGGACAAGAACCCGGCTCTCGTGGAGAACTGCGCGCTCAACGTGATCGTGGTCGGCCGGGGGCCGACGGGTGTCGAGAGCGCCGGTGCCCTCGCCGAGCTCTATCGCAGCAACTTCGCCAAGGATTATCCGGAGGTGCCACAAGAGCGGGCGCGGCTGACGCTGGTCGAGGCCGGCCCCAGTTTCGCGGGGGACGCATGATGAAGGGCAAGACGGCGTCGCTCGCCTGGGGCGCCGTTCATCCCGGCCTCATGCCGACCGGCGAGGACCGCGTCAAGGCGGCGGTGGACTGGAGATGGGCAGGACTCGCGCACGAGCGCACGCGTGTCATTGCCCGGCCTCGAGCCGCCGGGCCGCGCTCGAAGGCGCCGAGTCGGTAACGGTCAAGACGGGAGGTACGCACGTGAGCATCGCTGAGGCTCCACAGACAACGAGAGCTTCGCAAGGCTCGGATTCACAGCCGGCCGACGTCTTCGTCGTCTTCGGGATCACGGGCGATCTGGCGAAGGTGATGACGTTCCACTCGCTGTACCGCCTCGAGCAGCGCGGGCTGCTGGAGTGCCCGATCGTCGGCGTGGCGGTCGACGACTGGACGATCGACCAGCTCGTCGAGCGCGCCCGCGCGTCGATCGAACGAGCCGGTGAGCAGCTCGACCCGAAGGTGTTCGACCGTTTCGCTGCCCGGCTCTCCTACCTGCAGGGGGACTTCGCCGACGCCGCGACATACGAGCGTGTGCGCAAGGCGATCGAGGGCGCCCGCACCCCTGTTTTCTACCTCGAGATCCCGCCCTTCCTCTTCGGGACCGTGGTCAAGGGCCTTGCCGACGCAGGTCTGACAACGACGGGGCGCGTCGTCATCGAGAAGCCCTTCGGCCACGACCAGGGCTCGGCCCGCGCGCTCGCCGACGAGCTGCACCAGTACATCGACGAGTCTCAGCTCTACCGGATCGACCACTACCTCGGGAAGATGGGCCTCGAGGAGATCCTCTACCTGCGCTTCGCGAACACAATGCTCGAGCCGATCTGGAATCGGAACTACATCGAGTGCGTGCAGATCACGATGGCGGAGGACTTCGGGGTCGAAGACCGGGGTCACTTCTACGATCCCGTCGGTGCGATCCGCGACGTCGTCGTCAACCACCTCATGCAGGTGGTCGGCGCCGCCGCCATGGAGGCTCCGGCAGGCGGCGACCCCACGACGATCAAGGACGGGATGGTCAACGTGTTCCGCGCCGTCGGCGAGGCCGACCCCGGGCACTACGTTCGCGGTCAGTACGACGGCTACCGCGCCATCGACGGCGTGGCACCGGACTCGACGACCGAGACCTACGCTTCGCTGCGCCTGGACATCGACAACTGGCGCTGGTCGGGAGTTCCCTTCTTCATCCGCACCGGCAAGCGCCTACCCGTCACGCAAACCGAGCTGCGGCTCGTCTTCAAGCACCCGCCGCGCCTCGGCTTCAAGGCGTTCGAGCGCAGGCCTGAACCGAACCAGCTGGTCGTCAAGCTCGATCCTTCGACGGGCGTCCAGCTCATTGTCGACGCACGCCATGCAGGCGCGCCGGAAGCGGAGGCGATCAGATTGGAGATGGAGTTCGCCGAGCAAGGCGGCGAGGGTGCAACACCGTACGAGGTTCTCCTGCACGCCGCCATGGGCGGGCAGAGCACGCGCTTCACCCGGCAGGACGGCGTGGAGGAGACATGGCGGATCATGCAGCCGCTGCTCGACGCGCCGCCGCCTGTGCTGCCATATGCGCCCGGATCCTGGGGGCCGGCTGCCGCCGACGACCTCGTCGCCGGCCACGGCCGGTGGCATGGGCCCTGGGTGCCGGCATGACAGCCGACCGGACCGTGTCGGAGCCCGGGGCGCAAAGTGCGGCCGCGCCCTCGCCGTTTCCGCCTATCGCCGACTACGCCTTCCTCTCCAATTGCCACACGGGCGCGCTCGTCGCGCCCGACGGGGCGATCGACTGGCTCTGCGTGCCCAGATTCGACGCGCCGAGCGTCTTCGGCAGCCTGCTCGACCGGGGAGCCGGGACGTTCGGGTTCGCGCCGTTCGGCATCAACCACCCGACCGCTCGAGCGTACGAGCCGGGAACCAACGTCCTCGTGACCACATGGAAGACACCGAACGGCTGGGTCGTCGTTCGGGATGCATTGACGATGGGTCCGCAGGCTCACGAGGACGAGGTCACGCCGCATACCCGGCCGCCGGCGGACGACGACGCGGACCACATGCTCGTTCGCACGGTCGAGTGCCTCGAGGGCAGCGTCGAGATCGAGCTCGTCTGCGAGCCGGTGTTTGGATACGGCCGCGAGGAGGCGGAGTGGACGCTCGTCGACGGGAGCCGTCACGTGGCTGACGCGACGGGCGCAGGGCAGACGATTCGCCTCCAGACGGACCTGGCGCTGGGCATCGAAGGTGGCCGCGTGCGGGCGCGCCACGTCCTCGAGCCGGGCCCACGCGCCTACTGTGCCCTCACGTGGGCCGAACACCTTGCGGCACCGGCCGACGCCGACGACGCGGAGGCGCGGATCGCCAACACGACGCGGTACTGGCGCGACTGGTTGGGACGGGCGCGCCTCCCCGACCATCGCTGGCGCGACCCGATCCAGCGCTCGGCCCTGGCGATCAAGGGGCTGACCTACATGCCGACGGGCGCGACCGTGGCAGCGCTCACGACGTCGCTTCCCGAGACGCCGGGCGGCGAGCGAAACTGGGACTACCGGTACACCTGGATCCGCGACGCGACCTTCACGCTCCACGCGCTGCACTTTCTGAACCTCGACTGGGAGGCCGACGAGTTCATGCAGTTCGTCGCGGACGTCGTGCCAAACGACGACGGCGGGCTGCAGATCATGTACGGGATCGACGGCCGGCGCGACCTGACCGAGTCGACGCTCGACGATCTGTCGGGGTACGCGGGAGCGCGCCCGGTCCGGATCGGCAACGGCGCGTTCGACCAGCGCCAGAACGACGTCTACGGAGCGGTGCTCGACTCGATCCTGCTCCATACCCGTCGCAGCAACCGCCTGCCCCGCCGGCTGTGGCCCATCGTGCAGGCACAGGCCGAAGGCGCAACCCGCGCCTGGCGTGAACCCGACCAGGGCATCTGGGAGGCACGCGGCAAGCCTCAGCACTACGTGTCCTCCAAGCTCATGTGCTGGGTCGCGCTCGACCGCGCCGCGAAGCTCGCCGAGATCCGCGGGGATCCCGAGCTCCGGGAGACGTGGGAGGCCACTGCGGAGGAGATCCGCGACGACATCCTCGGGCACGGCGTCAGCGACCGCGGTGTCCTGCGCCAGCATTACGAGACCGACGCGCTCGATGCCTCGAACCTGCTGGCTGCACTCCTCGGTTTCCTGCCCGCAGAGGACGACCGACTCCACAAGACCGTCCTGGCGATCGCGGAGGAACTGACCGAGAACGGCTTTGTCCTTCGCTACCGGACGGACGAGACCGACGACGGCCTGTCGGGCAAGGAGGGCACCTTCCTCATCTGCTCGTTCTGGCTCGTGTCCGCGCTCGCGATCGTCGGCGAGGAGCAGCGTGCCCGCGATCTCATGGAGCGCCTGCTCCGGGTCGCCTCGCCACTCGGCCTCTACGCCGAGGAGTTCGACGCCGATACGGGCAGGCACCTCGGCAATTTCCCGCAGGCCTTCTCGCATCTCGCGCTGATCGAGGCCGCCGGGCGCATCATCCTTGCCGAGCGACTGAAGGAGCTCTCTTGAGCAGTTCGTACGACGTCATCATCATCGGCACGGGTGCGGGGGCCGCCGAACCGGTCGGTGAGCGCCCCGAACGGGATCCGAAGTAGCGAGCCGAGCACGACAGGGACCGCGATCAGGATCGACGTCTCCGTGCTCGAGAGGCCGAGGTCGTCCTCGAATCGCTTGGCGAGAGGTGCGATGAGACCCCACGCGGCGAAGGCTGCCGTGACCAGGATGAGGTTGCGTGTCGCGCTGGGTGGGTCCATCGACGGAGCTGCCACCGCCACCGGCGGGCCTGCAACGCGACGTCTGCGCCGTCGCTGCGGAGATCATCCCGGCGACTGGTCGGCGCCGGGCGCTGGTTCGCGTGCCTGGCAGTGAGGTAACCTTGATGGCTTCGAGGTGTTCTCTGAGGGGCGCGTGCAGATGTCTTCCGAGGCGTACCTGCTGGGCGATCAGCCCTCCGAGCTGCAGCGGCTGCAACTCCAGTCGCGGGTGTGGGAACCGAGCGGGCGCCGGCTTCTCGACAAGATCGGCGAGGGTCGCGGCGCTCGCGTCCTCGACGTCGGGTGCGGCGCGATCGGGTGGCTCCGATTGCTGAGCCAGTGGGTCGGCCCCGACGGCGAGGTGATGGGGACCGATATCGACGACGCGATGCTCGCCGCCGCCGGACAGTTTGTGGATACGGAAGGCCTCGGCAACGTCGTGCTCATGAAGGACGATCTCTTCGAGAGCAAGCTGGAGTCGTCATCGTTCGACCTCGTCCACGCGAGGTTCCAGATCGCGCCGCTGGGTCGTGGAGCAGACCAGATCGCGAGCCACATGCGACTCCTCCGGCCGGGCGGCACGGTGGTGCTGGAGGAGTGGGATGTGAGCTCATGGCATTTCAATCCTCCTGCCCGGGCGCTGGAGAGCTTCATCGAGCTCGTCGGGCAGTCGTTCGTGCGGTCCGGCGGTGACATGTATGTCGGACGCCAGCTGCTCGACCTGCTCCGCGGCTTCGGTATCGAGGGGAACGTCAGGGCCGAGGTCCTGGCGCTTCCTCCGGGACATCCCTACCTACGGCTGCCCCTCCAGTTCGCTACCGCCTTGGAAGGGCGGCTGCTCTCAATCGTGACGGCCGAGGGGCTGGAGCAGCTTCGCAAGGACGGCGAGGCTGAGCTCGAGGAGCCAGGCCGCTGGGGCACCACTTTCACGCTCCTGCAGTCCTGGGGCGAGCGCACGGCGTAGCTCAATCGACCTCGTCCGCGCTTCGCGTGGACGGACGCTCGGCGGCGGCCGTCCGGCCCGCGGACGACCGCTGCACCGGGTGATGACGGGAGGGTGCGTGATGGCGAACGAGCGCGAGCGTGCGGGCGATCTCGGCTGCGTCCGCCGATCGGCTTGATCGTCAGGCCCGGTCATTCGTACGACGATGCCATCCGGCTGCGCAGAAGACGCCGTCCCGTGGCGTTCGGTCGGACGTTTGACCCGGGCACCGGCGTCCTACAATGCGGATCGCTGAGTTCTACCTCGACTGCGGCGAGGCGGTTTCAACAGCCTCGCGTTCCTCTCGGCTCTCGGGCCACCGAACGTTTCGGCGGTCAGTGTTCTCGGGATCGGCGCCGGCGATCGTTCGAAGTCGCGCAGGGCCCGACCGGGACATGCTGGCAGTTGGGACGGCCCCCGGTCGGGTTGCGCGACTCCGGCTGCGCGACCCCACCGATCCATGAAAGAGGGTGCAATGTGAGCCTCACTCAGTACTACACGGCGACTACCCTGGACGGCTTCATCGCGGGCATCGACAACTCGCTGGACTGGCTGTTCACCCGCAAGCACAAGGACGACGGGCCGTTGAACTATCGCGAGTTCATCGCGGGCGTTGGTGCGATGGCGATGGGGTCGACGACGTACGAATGGATCCTCGACCATGAGTTTGCTGACAAGGACCGGTCGGAGTGGACGTGGCCCTACGACATCCCGTGCTGGGTGTTCACACACCGGCAACTGCCGGTCGTCCCCGACGCGGGAATCGAGTTTACGAGCGCGGACATCGCGGCCGTGCACAAGGAAATGGTCAGCGCCGCCGGCGACCGGAATGTCTGGATCGTCGGCGGGGGAGATCTGGCCGGCCAGTTCGCCGACGCGGGGCTGCTCGACGAGGTCATGGTGTCGATCGCGCCGGTAACGCTGGGTGGCGGTGCGCCTCTGCTGCCCCGCCGGGTCGAGCTGCGTCTGGACGAGCTCGGACGAAACGGCGATCTCGCCTGCGCGAGGTTCTCCGTCGTACGACCATCCGCCTGACGTCAGCCGTGCGAGGTGTCCGGACGGTTCGCTCGGGACCCCTTCACTACCGTCTGGCCGAACGTCGCCCCGCAGTGCCCGGTTACCCGTGCGTCTTGCCGGCGGGACGTTGTCCCGCTGGCTAGTCCAGCCCGGCTTCTTGGAGGCAATCGACGAAGCGCTCCTTGGTCGAGTCATCGCGGTAGGGGAGATCCTCTCGCAGCTGGCTGGCGCGAAGCCCGGGCGCTGTCTCGCGTGCCTGGGATACCGCCGCAGTGGCATGGCGCGCTCGCCCGAGGGCTGCCTGCGCCGCTGCGAGCGTCAGCAGCGCCTCGACGTTGCGTTCGTCGTCGGCCACGACACCCTCCGCGGTCTCGGCCGCGAGCTCGTAGTCCTCGCCGACGAAGTACGCGTTGGCCAGCACGGCCCGATACCAGTCCGACATCAGCGGGCTCAGGCGGATCGCGCGGGATGCCAACTCGACCGCCTCCTCCCAGCGCCCGAGGTAGCGCATCACGCTCGCCGCGACGCCGCAGGACAGATCACACGACGGCCGCTGCGCCATCGCCTGCGAAGCCGCCTCGAGCGCTCCCTCCCAGTCGCGCTCGCCAACGAGCACGTGAGCAAGGATCAGGTGACCGATGCCGGAGGTGTCGCCCTGGTCGATCGCCCGCTGGGCGAGGTCCTTGGCCTGCGCGAAGTGTGAGTCCGGGTCATCCAGCATTCCCCGGAGCGCGCCCCAGAAGTGCGCGAACGCCGAGAGGGAGTACCCGAGCTCCGATGCAGGCTCTCGCTCGGTGATCGTCTCGAAATGGCCGATGGCGCGGCGCAGCGCCTCGGGTGTCGATCGGGCTAGCTCGCTGAGGCCCCGGTAGACGATCTCCACGCTTTCCGGATCGAGGCCTTCACGATACGAACGGGCCAGGTCGCCGCCGATGACCTCCATGTCGAGGGCTTCCACGATCTTCGCGACGATGTCGTCCTGCGCGGCGAAGACGTCGCTGATCTCGGCCTCGAACCGATCGGCCCACACGATCGCCGACGTCGCCGCGTCGACGACCTGCGTCAGGACGCGAACTCGCGGGCCGTCGCGCTGCACGGCGCCTTCGAGCACGAATTGCGCCTGCTGCTCGTGTCCGACCTGTTCAGCCGAATACGCCCGGTCTCGGTAGTCGAGCGTCGAGTTCTCGCTGATCACGTCGAGGCCGGGGATCGTCATCAGCTTCATCACGAGCGCCATCATCAGACCGCTGGCGAAATGGTCGTCCTGCGCCTCCCCTGTGTTGACGAACGGACTCACGGCAAGGGAGGGACGTTGCCGGGTCGGGATCCTTCGCGCCCACGGCCTCGCTGCTTCCTGGGGGAGCTCGTCGTCCACGATCTCGTACGCCAGGACGGGCTCGGGGATGTTCTTCAGGCGCTGCCGACCGAGCGAGCGAAAGCGGGCCCGGATGTCCTCGGTGCCGTCGAGGGCGGCAGCGGAAGCGCAGATCCCGCCCGGTTTGGCGATCGCCTGCAGGCGCGCGGCGACGTTGATCACATCGCCGAACCACCGTCCGTCCTCGCTCGACACGGGACCGTAGTTGACGCCCAGGCGGAAGCGCATCCGCCGCCCGGCCGGCAGCCGCTCGTTCTCGCGGCCGAGAGCCCGCTGGATGGCGATCGCGGCCGCGAGCCCGCCAGGCCGCGTGGGCAGGACGGCGAGGAACTCGTCGCCGACGAACGTCACCACGTTGCCGGTCTCCGCCGCCACGGCTTCCTCGATGATCCGCCGGAAGACCTGAAGCGTCTGGTGCGTCTCGATCTCGTTGCCGGCGATGAGCCTGCTGAAGCCGGCCACGTCGCCGTGGACGACCGCGGCGTGCTCGGTCTGAGGCCCTGGCTCCGGCGTGCTCATCGGTGCCAAGGCTACTCGACGCGCGCGGCTCTCCTGCGACTTCGGCACGATCGTTGGCGGCTGTCGGTCGAGTGGCCGGCCCGTGAGGGTCGTTGCCGGAGTCGAGGCCGGCCGCGACAGGGGCGGGCAGGGCGCGGGCAGGGGGAGGGTTACCACGCCGCGCCCGCCCCTCACCCCAGCTGTACGTAACAGGCTTCGAGCCGGTTCCCGCCACGGCGCCGGAGGGCAGCGAGGCTCGGCCGCCGGCGAGACAACCGCAGGCTGCCGGTCGAGCGGACCTGACCGACGACCGAAGGACCGGATCCGGTGAAGGATCTCGAGGCGCTCGCAGCGGGTAGAGAGGCCGGGGCGGTGCCCCGGCCTCTGGCAGTGGCTGTCGCGTTCGGCGGCTATGCGGGGTTGGCGCGAGTGGGTGGCCCTTCGGTGCCAACATCCCGATCTCGCTCGGGGCGGACGCCGGTGTAGATGAGGAGGGCGGCGAGGGCGAGGAACAGCGCTCCGAGGACGGCGCCGGCAACGGTGATCGCGTCGCCGCTGACGATGTAGTCGGCCGAGGCGATGTCTGCATTCTGGGCCCAGTCGGCGCCGCCCAGGAATGCAGCAGCGAGGCCGGCGGCGAGGCTTCCGGTGACGATCCTTCCTGTCTTCATGATGATTCCCCTTTCTCGGTTTCGCGGTCCGTCGTTCAGTACATGGAGCCTAGGGGCCTACCGCCTCGCTGACCTCGGCCGCGCCGACGATTCGTGGTCGTCCTCCGGTTGGAGTCGAACTGGTCGGGCCTCGTTCTCAGGGATGAGCCCCGGGTCCAATCGCCAGGGCGCCTCCTATGCGAGGCACTCCCGGAGAAAGCGGATGCCGTGTGCGATGTCAGCGACCCGTTGTTCCTGGGTACCCACCTCGCGCTCGATGCACAGGGCGCCTGCATAGCCGACCTTCTTCAGCGTCTCGACGAACCTGGGGATGTCGGCCTGGCCCTGACCGAGCGGGACCTCCTCGCCCCACTGGCCCGGGATGGTCGGCCGGTTCGCGTCCTTCACGTGCACGCTGCGGATGTCGGTGCCGAGGATCTCAACCGCCCGGATCGGGTCGCCCATGTCGTACAGCAGCACGTTGGCGGGGTCGAAGTTGACCTTCAGGTTGGGGCACCGGAGGTCGTCCAGGGTCTTGCGCAGCAAGTCGGCCGTCTCCTGCCCGGTCTCGAACGCCACCGTCACCCCCCTGGCCTGCGCCATGTCGCTCACGGTCGCCAGGGTCTCGAGAAAGGGCTTGCGGCCGGGGTCGCCGGGCTCGGGCAGGAATCCGGCGTGCAGCATGATGTCGGCAAGGCCGAGCGCGCACGTGCGGTCGAGCGCCCACGCGAAACGCTCCAATCGCTCCGGCCGGGTGGCCGGGTCGCCGAAGCCGCCGGTCTTCTGGATCGTCTGCGGCGTCGTGTAGTCCTCACCGGGGAAGCCGAGCATGGAGCCGGTGAGGTCGAAGCCCGCGGCGAGCGCGGCCTCGGGCATGTCGTCGCCCTCGTCCCACGACGCGTGGTACGGATCGCCGCAGGCGATCTGTACGACGTTCACGCCGAGCTGATCGAGGAGCCCTCGCAGCTCCGGGATGCTCGTCGGCTGAAGCGACCAGCTACAGACGCCGATGGCGAGTGGCTCGATGGGCACTGGTGAACCTCCTGTGTCGAGTGCGCCGCGAGTATCGACGATCATCCAATACGCGGTAGCGGGTCCGTCCCTCGCCCGCCAACGTTCGAGCCGAGTACCGCCGTGCAAGCCTCGATCGCGCCCGGAACAGCAGGGATGGGTCTAGCCGAAGCGAAGTTCGGACGGGATGCGGACCTGCGCGCATCATCCCTGGCACGACGTTCCGATCTACGAGGGCAGGGATCTCGCATCGGACGCGCTCTGGGAGATCTCACTCCGAATCGCCCGGGCGAAGCGGAACGCAGCGCGGTACCCGCCGGTTCTCCCCCGGGTACGCCGGGCAGGCATCTCTCTCGTGGTGGCCGCCGTGGCGGCGGCGACTCCATCGCTCGGCTCGGCTCACGCACGTTCAGCCGCGCGGATGCCGGGGGCGACGAACTGCCCGCATCGCATGCCGCTCGAGCTGGGCGACCGCGGGCCGGCCGTTGCCGAGCTGCAGCGGGCGCTCGCCCTTGTTGCCGACGGCATCTTCGGTCCCAGGACACTGAGGGCCGTCCGTTCCCTCCAGGCTCGTGCCGACCTTGCCGTGGACGGAATCGCGGGCGCACAGACCCGTGCCGTCCTCCGCGCCGCGCGCGGGCGCTCGGTGCTCGAGCTCAGGGACAGGGGCCCAGCCGTCGCGTGCATCCAGCGCTCCCTCGGGATCCCGGTCGACGGCATCTTCGGACGGCAGACCCTGCAGGCAGTCCGTGCATTTCAACGAGGAAACGGGCTCACGGCCGACGGGATCGTCGGGCCGATGACACGTGCAGCGCTCGCGGGCATCGACGGCCGACTGCTCGACGCGCTCGAGCTCGCCGATCGGATGGGCCTGACGCTCCTGTCTGCCCATCGGCCGGGAGCGGTCATCGAATCCAGCGGTCATCGCTCGGATCACGCCTTCTTCCCGTCCAAGGCGATCGACATCGCAGGCCCCGCGCGGGCCATGCGACGCTACGCCCGCGCTGTTGCAGGGACGGAGGCCGTGCAGACGGTCATCCACTCACCGATCGGTGTTTGGACACCGAGACACGGCTGGCACGGATTTCGTGCGCAGGTCACGTACGACACCCACCTCGACCACGTGCACGTAGACACGTTCTGACCAACATGGCAACGGTGGCCGAAGCTGACGCGAGCTGCTTCGCGTCTTGCTGCATGGCGCCCCGACGATCGCAGGCGCTTCGCTGCTACGCCTTCAGGATCTCCCGGCGAGCGAGGACGCGCTCCATGAGCGGGCGCATGCCGAGGTCGCGCGCCAGAGCGAGGGCCTCGTCCTGCAGAGTGACGGCCTTCTCCCGGTCGCCCGGGCCGCCGCGTGCGAGCAGCGCCTCGGCGTAGTCGCAGGCTGTCCAGGCGTACTCCGGACGGTAGCCGGCGCGACCGCAGAACCTGAGCCCATCCTCGAAGTGGGCCAGGGCAACATCGATCTGGCCGAAGGTGGCGGCGAGGAGCCCAAGGAGACGGTCCACGGTCAGTGGGATGAAGATGCTGGCGGTGCCTCGCCCCGACTCGAGCGCGCTGTACAGCCGCTCGGCCGCACTCGCGTCGCGTCGCTCGACGGCGATCAGGCCGAGTCCCCGTCGCACGATCATGGCGAGGACGGGAGCGACCCTGGGCAGCGAGAGCACACGCTCCGCGGCCGCGCCTGCTGCGCCGAGTCCCGCGTCGGTACCCGCTCCGCGACTGACGAACGGAATCGTGGCGACGAGGAAGACATGATCCGCGATCGGCCCAGGTGGCGGTACGCTCTCGGCCAACTCTTGCAGCCGGGCGACGTACTGCGCGCCGGCATCCACGTTCCCGAGCCCGTATTCGAGCACGGCGCGGAGCGCAAGGTGCCGCGGATCTCGCGGCTGCACCGCGAGGCCGAGGTCTCCCATCTCTCGCGCGCGCCGCCAGTCGCCTTCGTAGAGCGACAGCAGCCCGTTGTCGTAGCTGACGGAGGCGAGCCACCATGGCTCGTGCACTCGCTCCGCAAGCGCAAGCGCCGCAGCGAGCTGGGCGTGGGAACGGTCGCGGTCACCCGTCGCCGTCAGGGCCCACGCAGCGTGCCTGCGGGCAGGAAGCTCGCTGTGCAGATCGTCGGCAGCATGCGCCAGGTCGATTGCCTGGAGCGCTCCCTTCAGGCAGTCCTGCCAGCGGAGATGGAAACCGTCTACGAAGGCCGCATACGCGAGCGCGCGCCGCTCGAGGGCCATGTCGTCCTGCCTCCGCGCGATCGTGAGCGCCCGCTGAAAGGCCTCCTGGGCTGTCCCGTAGTCGGCGTCGATGATCCCGCAGAGCCAGCCGTGCTGGGCGAGCAGCCGTCCCGCATCGTGAGAATCCGGACGGGACGAGCGTCAGCGCCCGCCGGATCACCTCCGCGTACTCGGTGTAGCCGATGCCCAGGGACCAGGGGAGGGGGTGAGCCGCGACCGTCACCGCTCGGCTCACGTCGCCTGCCTGCACGTAGTACTCGAAGGCCCGGCGGAGATTGACGATCGCCGGCTCGATGTCGTACTGCGCCAGTCGCAGCCACCTGAGCGCGGCCGAGGCCGAAGAGCAGCGCGGCGGTTTCGTCGTCCACCACACGATCACCCTTGGTCGTGAGCGCGCGCTCGAAGTGGGAAAGCGCCTGCTCGGGGGCGTGAGCGGCCAGCGCAGATTCTCCAGCAACGAGCGCGTACCGGACCAGCTTCTCTGGCCCGAGCAGCGTCTCGGCCTCTCCGAAGTGATACGCGAGCTCGGCCGCGTGGTGGTCGACATCGGTGCCGTAGAGCATCCTCGAGTGCCTCGGCGATGCGTGCGTGCAGGCGCACCCGTCTCGTCAGCGAGAGCTCCTCCGCCAGCGTCTCCTGAATCAGCGCGTGGGTGAACTGGTAACGCGCCACGGTGCGGGGTAGCTCCTCGATCACCCGTGCCGACAGCGCTTCCTCGAGCACGTCGAGCAGGCGGTCGACGGACAGATCATCGATCAGCTTCTCGAGCTGGTCGAGCCCGAACTCCCTCCCGATCACCGACGCGACCGCCAGTGCCTCGTTGCAGCGTTCGGAGAGGCGCTCGAGGCGTCTCCCGATCACCTCGCGCACCCCTTCCGGGATCCTGATGCTCCAGCTCTCGCGCCCGGAGAGCCGGTCGGGAGTCAGCTCGCCCTCCTGAACAAGGAGCCGGACGACCTCGGTGACGAAAAGCGGGTTGCCCTCTGTCTGGAGGTACACGATGTTGACGAGCTCGGTCGGCGGCGAGGCGCCGCAGGTAGCCTCGATGAAACGGTCGACGTCCTCCCGGCTCAGGCCTCGCAGGACGAGCCGCTTGAAGAGGCGCTCCCGCGTGAGCTCCGCGAGCGTCTTCGAGAGGGGATGGCGACGCGAGAGCTCGACGTCCCGGTAGGTGCCGATCAGAAGCAGGCGCACGCCTGACGAGCTCGTGGGCGATGAACTCGAGGAGGCGCAGCGATCCCTCGTCCGCCCAGTGCAGGTCGTCGAGCACGAGCACGAACGGTTGCGTCAGAGACGCGCTCTTCAGGAAGGCAGTGAGAGAGTCGAAGAGGCGAAAGCGAGCCTGCTGCGGATCGTCGAACGTGGCCGCCGCTCCCAGATCGGGCAGTCGCTGGCGGACATCGGGGACGACCTCCGCGATGTCGGCCGCCCCCGCACCCAACTCGCCGCGCAGCTCCGCCGGATCGCGCTCACGCACGTAGGAACGGATCGCCTGCACCCAGGGCCAGTACGGCGGCGCACCCTCGCTTTCGTAGCAGCGTCCCCACAACACCTGGGCGCCGCGCAGACGCGCATACGTCGCGAGCTCGAGCGCCGTCCGCGACTTGCCGATCCCGGGCTCACCGACCAGAGTCATCATCCGGCCATCGCCCGAGAGCGCACCTTCGAGCGCGGCCTTCAGCTCGCCCAGCTCCTGCCGGCGCCCGACGAAGACGCCACCCGCGAGGCTGTCCAGCGAGTGCGCGTCCGCCGGGTCGGGCACCAGCGGCTCGACGATCTCGGCCAGGTCGATCGCCTCCAGTGCCGCGAGCACATCAACTGCGGAAGGGGGCCGCTCCGAGGGGTCTTTGGCGAGCAGGCGCGTGACGAGCGCGTCGAGCGCGCGGGGGCAGTCGGGCGCGTGCCAGGAAGGGGCGACGGGCGGCGTGTGGATGTGCTGGGAGATCACCGAGACCAGGTCGTCGCCGAGAAACGGCGGGCGGCCGGTGAGCAGCTCGTAGAGAAGGGCCCCCAGCGAGTACAGGTCGGCACGGGGGGTCACCTCGCCGCCGAGCGCTTGCTCGGGCGGCAGGTACGCCACCGTGCCGACGATCGTGCCCTCCTGGGTCAGCCGCGAACGCTCGAGCGGAAGCGCCAGGCCGAAGTCGCCGATCTTCGGCTGCCCGTCTGTGGTCAGCCAGACGTTACCCGGCTTCAGGTCGCGATGGACGAGGCCCTGCTCGTGTGCAAAGGCGAGGCCCTTGCAGAGGCACTTGGCGAGCTCCAGCACCTGTGCGATCGGCACCCTTCCGCCCGGAGCTCGCTCGATCAGCCCTTCGAGGTCGCCGCCCGCCATCAGCTCGGTCACGAGATAGGGCTGGCCATCCTCGTCCCCGAGGTCGAACACGGTGACGATGTGCGGGTGTGCCCCCAACCTCCCCATCGCCTGCGCCTCGCGCAAGACCCGGGCACGGGCGCTGGCGTCAAGCCCCTCGGACTTGATCAGCGCGAGCGCCACCTCGCGATCGAGCAGACTGTCGCGGGCGAGGTAGACTCGCTTCTTGCCCCCCTCGCCGAGGAGGGACCGCAACTCGTAGCGTCCGTTCGCGATCGCGGCGAGAGCGGGGGGCAGCGCCGTCGACTCGGGGGTGGACGCCTCCTCGAGCTGAGATCCGCACTCATCGCAGAAGCGAGCCTTGTCGCGGTTCGCCGCCCCGCACTGCGCGCAGATCGGCACAACCCGACTCTACTACCTGACATGCCGGCGAACGCGAACGATCGCAAGCTCTGGCGGGCCAGGCCCGACGACCGCCCGGGCACCCTGTTGCGGCCTCTGGCCGATCCGACTCGCGCCGGTGCGGGTCCACCGAGCCCGAGAGGAATCCCGGAGGCGGGGGGAGGCCGTCGGGCTCGACCGCGGGGCCTAGTGCTCCACTAGAAGCTCGACGGCGCGAGACGCTCGGCGAGCACCTCGAGGATCTTCCCCTGGATCCTCGGGGACGTCGCGAGCAGCGAGGAGAAGTCCTTCTGCGAGACGACGAGCGCGTCGATAGCCGCGGTGGCGGTGACGGTCGCGTTGCGCGGTGCGTTGTGGAGGAGCGCGATCTCGCCGAACCAGTCGCCCGGGCCGAGCTTCGCGATCACCTTTCCCTGCCTCGAGACCTCGGCGCTACCGCCGATCAGCACGAAGAACTCCCTCTCGTACGCACCCTCGTGAGCGACGACCGTGCCCTCCGGCAGCTCGACCTCGTCGGCAAGCGCACCGACCTGCACCAGCTCGCGCTTCGAGCAGCGTGCGAACAGCGGCACCGTGGCGATCCGCTGCAGCTTCTCGTCCCGGCGCATCCTCATGGCTCAACTCTAGAGCACGGTGCCATATCGAGCCGGCGCCGCCGAAGCACGTGCGCGCCGGGGGCCGTTGATACGGTCCGTGCATGACGGGAGGGAGCCCCTCGGAGGAAGACCTGTTCGATCTGGTGGTGATCGGCTCCGGCCCGGCCGGGGAGAAGGGAGCCAACCAGGCCGCCTACTTCGGCTACAGCGTCGCAGTCGTCGAGCGTCGCGCCGAGCCGGGAGGGGCCGCGGTCGCGGTTTCCGGCGTGCCCGTGAAGGCCCTGAGGGACGCGGCCGTCTACCTGACGGGCTGGTCGCGGCGCGACGTGTACGGAGTCGGCATCAGCCTCGAGCCCGACCTGGTCATGGATCGACTGTGGGCACGCACGGCCGACGTGGTGGCGACCATGACGATGGTCGTGCGGGAGAACCTGAAGCGGCACGGCGTCGAGTTGGTGCAGGGTGAGGCGAGGCTGGGCCCGGATCGGACCGTGATCGTTCGCGACGACGCGGGCGGCGAGCGCGTGCTTCACGCCGGCGTGATCCTGCTGGCGACCGGTTCCCGTCCCTTCCACCCGCCCGGACGTACCCTTCGACGATCCCGACGTTCACGATTCCGAGACCGTGCTGTCGATGGAGCGGCTGCCTGAGCGCTTGCTGGTCGTGGGAGGCGGCCCGGTCGGATCGGAGTACGCGTCGATCTTCGCCGCCCTCGGGGTCGAGGTCACGCTGGTGGACCGTGGCACCCGGCTGCTGCCCTTCTGGACGCCGAGCTGTCGGAGGCGCTCGCGCACAGCCTGAGGCGGTCGGGAGCCCGGCTGATGTTCGGAGCGCAGCGTCGATTCGATGGACCGCGACGCCGATGGCCCGATCGTGCGTGTCGGCGGGGAGACGCTCCGCCCTCGAGGCGTGCTCTACGCGATCGGTCGCTGCCGGCAACGTGGAAGGGCTCGGGCTGACCGAGGCCGGCGTCGAGTTCGACAGGACGCGGCGCGTGCGGGTGGATCGGAACTTCCAGACGACCGCCGAGGCCATCTACGCCGCCGGCGACATCACCGGGCCGCCGGCGCTCGGCTCCGTGGCGATGGAGGAGGCGCGGGTGGCGATGTGCCGAGCGTTCGACATCCCGTTCAAGGAGTCGCTCGAGCTCGCGGTGCCGACCGGCATCTACACGCTCCCGGAGGTCTCGATGGTCGGCCTGACCGAAGAGGCCGCGCGCGCCGCCGGCGAGGACGTGGAGACCGGCCGGGCGCTCTTCGGGGCCAACGCGCGCGCCCTGATCGCGGGAACCACCGAGGGCATGGTGAAGCTCGTCTTCCGGGCCTCGGACCGGCGGCTGCTCGGCGCGCACATCCTGGGCGAGGAAGCGACCGAGCTGATCCACGTCGCCCAGGCCGTTCTTCACATGGGCGGCATCATCGAGGAGTTCATCGACACCACGTTCAACTTCCCGACGAGGGCCGACGCCTACAAGTACGCGGCCTACGACGGTCTCCAGCGCCTGCAGGCCCGGACCGCCGGCGAAGCCGGCTGAGACGCTCCCGGTGGGCTACCGCCCGCGGTCGAGCTGATCGCGTCCCTGCGCGCGGACATGTTCCAGCGTCCTGCGGAGGATCGGCAGCTGCATGCTGTCCTTCTCGCGGTTCGCCGGCTCCTTGGAGCGAATCACGTCCGCCAGGGCGGCGACGCTCACGGTCACGCCGGCGATCCGCTCCCGGGTGGCTCCGCGGCGAAGATTGTCGTAGCCCCGCGTGCCGGAGGGCAGGAACATCAGGCCGACATCGCCGCCGCGAGTGGTGAGCGTCCACGTGTCAGCGGTCGCGAGCATCTCGGCCTCGATCGGGAACGGCAGGCCTTCCGAGGCGCTCGGGCTTCGCAGCTTCGCGCCGAGGTCGCGCAGGGCCAGCGCCAGCCGCTCGAGATTCTCGAACGAGCGTGCCGGCGCGAGCGGCTACGCCGCCTCTCCGGCCGGCGTCTCGGCCGTTCCGACCGGGGGTAGGGGCTCCGCGAACGTCCACAGCCGGATCTGCTCCTGCTTGCCGCGCACGTCGGCGTCGCCGACGAGCACGAGGTCGCCGTTGGCGGCGGTGAGCGCCTGCCGGGTCGAGTCGGCGATCAGGATCGGGTGGGGGGTGCCCTTCGTCATCGACTCGAGCCTGGCGGCGGTGTTCACCGTGTCGCCGATCGCGGTGTAGGCGAGCCGGCGCTCGGAGCCGACGTTGCCGGCCATGAAGGCGCCGCTGGCGATCCCGATCCCCATCCGGAAGCCGTCCCGGCCGTTCTCGCGCAGGCGCACGTTGAGGGCGGGGAGCCGCACCCGGAGCATCTCGCGGGCCGTGGCGAGGGCCCGGTCGGCGTGGTCGTCCTGCTCGATCGGGGCCCCGAAGGCGGCCATCATCCCGTCGCCCAGGTAGCCGAGCAGCGTGCCGCCATGGTCGAGCACGGCGTCGCTCATCTCACCGAGGTAGCTGTTCAGGATCGCGATCGCCTGGTCGGCCGGGGTCGTCTCGGCGAAGGTCGTGAAGTTGCGGAGGTCGTTGAACAGGATCGTGCCGGTGACGAGGACACCGCCGAGGCGCAGGTCGTCGCCGGAGAGCGAGATCACCCGGTCGACGATCTGCTCGGGCACGAACCGGGCGAAGACGTCCCGCACGCGCTCGTGCTCGAGGTCGGCGAGGCGCTTCCTCGAGAGGGCGGCGTTGATCCGCGCGCGAAGCAGCAGCGGGTTGAACGGCTTCGTGAGGTAGTCCTCGGCGCCGAGCTCGATGCAGCGCACGACGCTGTCGATCTCGTCGACGGCCGAGATCATGATCACCGGGATGTGGCGGAGCTCAGGGCTCGCCTTGAGCTCGGTGAGGACGGCGACGCCGTCGAGCTCGGGCATCACGATGTCGAGCAGGATCACGTCCGGCCGTGCCCCGGGGAGCACGGTCAGGGCCTCGCGGCCGTTCTCGACGGCGGTCGCCTCGTGCCCCTGGCGCTCGAGGCTGCGCAGGAGCAGCATCCGGTTGACGGGGTCGTCGTCGACGACGAGGATCGAGCCGGGCTGCTCGTTCACGTGCCACTCCGGTCGCGGATCTCGAGAAGCTCGGCGCGTACCCGCTCGTACTCCGCCCGCGCCTCGTCGACGAGCCCGCCGAGGCCTGCCACCCCGCCGACCTGGATCGTCGCCTCGAGCCGCTGGCACAGTCCGGCGAGACGCCCGGCGCCGAAGGCGGCCGCGGTCGACTTGAGCGTGTGGGCGGCGCGGTGCGCCGGTTCCACGTCGCCCCGGGCGACGCCGTCGCGCAGAGCCTCGAGCTGTCTGGGGGCATCGTCGAGGAAGCCGTCGATCAGCTGCCGCATGAACTCCGGGTCGCCGTCGGCGAAGCTCGACTCGAGCTGCTCGATCACCGCCCGGTCGAGCGCCGGTCCGTCCGCCCGGGTCGTCAGGGGCGCGCAGCGGGCGAGGGCGGCGGCGAGCTCCTCGACGCGGATCGGCTTGGCGAGGTAGTCGTCCATCCCGGCGGCAAGGCACGCCTCCCGATCGCTCGCGAGCGCGTTCGCTGTCATCGCGACGATCCTCGGCCGATCCGGGCCCGCCCATCTCGCATGGATACGCCGCGTCGCCTCGAGCCCGTCGAGCTCGGGCATCTGGACGTCCATCAGGACGACGTCGTACCGGCGCTCGGCCAGCGCTTCGAGCGCCTCGAGACCGTTTCCCGCCAGGTCGGCCTCGTACCCCAGCTTGCGCAGGAGCAGCACCGCAATCGACTGGTTCACCGGGTTGTCCTCCACCAGGAGGACTCGCAGCGCCGAGGAACCGACCTGGCCAGCAGCGGGGCCGGGCATCGCGTCGGACGCGAGGGCCTGCGGCGGCTCCGCGGCGGCAGCGACGAGCGCCTCGTGGAGGCTCGACGCGCGCACCGGCTTGCTCAGGCAGGCTGCGAAGATCCCGGTCGCCCGCGCCTCCTGCAGCCCCGTAAGCGAGGTAAACAGGACGAGCGGCAACGCAGCCGCGTCGCGATGGCCGCGCAACTCGCGTGCCAGCGCCTCGCCATCCATCTCCGGCATGTGCATGTCGAGCACGCCGAAGTCGAACGCCCGGCCGCCCAGGATCCACATGAGCGCCTCGGAGGGGAGCCCCGTCGCCTCGACCCGCATGCCCCACGACTCGAGCTGCCTCCGGAGGATCTCCCGGTTCGTGGCGTTGTCGTCGACGACGAGGACGCTGCGCCCCTCGAGGGTCGACCCGCTCCCGGCCGGAACGGACGGCCGCGACGGGCTCTCGGCCTCCTCCGCCTGGATCGTGAAGTGGAACGTCGAGCCGGCGCCCTGCTCTCCCTCGGCCCAGATCGTTCCGCCCATCAGCTCGGCGAGGCGCCGGCTGATCGCGAGCCCGAGCCCGCTCCCTCCGAACCGGCGGGCCGTCGAGGCGTCGGCCTGCGTGAACGACTCGAACAGCCGGTCGACCTCGCCGGCCGGGATCCCGATTCCCGTGTCGCGGATCGAGAACTGCAGGGCGCCCGGGCCAGGCGCGGAGACGGTGAGGACGATCTCGCCCCGCTCGGTGAACTTCACGGCATTGCTGAGCAGGTTCAGGAGCACCTGGCGCAGCCGCGCCAGGTCGCCGAGGATCGCCTCGGGAACGCCGGGCTCGAAGAGGTAGACGAGATCGACCGCCTTGCCGCCGAGGCGCGGGGCGACAACGTCGAGCGCGGTCTCGACGCAGTCGCGCAGGTCAAACGGCGCGAGCTCGAGGTCGAGCCGGCCCGCCTCGATCCTCGAGTAGTCGAGGATGTCGTCGATCAGGTTCAGCAGGGCCTCGCCGCTCGTCGAGATCACCTCCGCGAAGTGCCGCTGCTCCGGACTGAGGTCGGTGTCGAGGAGCAGTCCCGCCATCCCGATCACCGCGTTCATCGGGGTGCGGATCTCGTGGCTCATCGTCGCGAGGAACGTGCTCTTGGCCTGCGTGGCGGCTTCCGCCTCGGCGCGCGCCTGTCGCAACTCCTCTTCGGCCTGCTTGCGCTGCGTGATGTCGACCCAGAAGCCCTGCACGTAGAGGGGCGTCCCGGTCTCGTCGCGGACGACGACCGACTGGTCGTGCACCCAGACGGCATTGCCGTCGCGGCGCAGCATCCGGTACTCGCCGCTGAGCGCTTCACTGGCCCCCGACCGGAATGCGAACTGATCGGTCATGAACCGGTCGCGGTCTTCCGGGTGGAGGATCCGCTCCAAGAGCATGTCGTTCGTCCACTCGGAAGGCGCATACCCGAGAAGCGGCTCGATCTGCGGGCTCGTGTAGAGGTTCTGGCTGAGCGCGAAGCCCATTCGCGACCGATTCTCGTCCCGGGACCCTGGAAGGTACTCGTCGATGTAGGTGACGAGCGGCAGCTCCTCGGCGAGGCGGCGGAACCGGATCTCCGCCTGCTTCGTCGCCGTGACGTCGTGGTAGACGAGCAGGTAGCCGGAGTGGAGGCCGTCCGCCTCGAGGACGGTCATCGCGAGCTCTACATCGACGAAGAGGCCGTTCTTTCGCGTTCTCCGGGTGACGAGGCGCGCGCTTCCCTGCTCGACGACCTGAGCCGTCACCGATTCGCCCTCCTCACGGAGAGCAGCGCTGCCGAGAACGAGCTCCTCGATCGGGCGGCCGACCGCCTCGGCCTCCGTCCAACCGAAGAGGTGCTCGGCTGCCGGATTCCACGACGTCACGCGCACGTCGAAATCCGTCGTCACGATCGCGGTCGGGCTGAGCTCCACGAGCGACTGCCAGTGCTGCTTCTCGCGGGAGAGCTCCGCCTCGCGCGATCGCAGCGCCTCCTCGAGGGCCTTCCGCTCGGTGATGTTGATCCAGAAACCCTGCGCGTAGAGCAGCGTGCCCGCCTCGTCCCGGACGACGACCTCCTCGTCGTGCACCCACGCGACCTGCCCCTCCGGCCCGAGGATCCGATACTCGAGGCTGAGCGGCTCGCCCGTCTGCTGGAAACGGAGCTGCTCGGCGAGCACGCGCTCACGGTCCTCGGGATGGAGCGAGTTCTCCCAGGCGACGTTGTCGTTCCAGTCGGCATCCCACCCGATCACTGCCGCAGCCTGGGGGCTGACGTAGTAGGTGTCTCCGGCGATCGACGGGCTGGTCGACCCGCCGGCCGTGAACTCTGGCGGCTTCTCGATGTAGAGCACGAGGGGCAGCCCCTCGATGAGCCGCCGCACCCGCGCCTCGACCCGTTTCGTCGCCGTGACGTCGTGATAGACGATCAGCTCGCCGCGACGATCGCCGCGGACCTCGAGCGGGGCCCGGTGCACCTCGACCTCGACGGTCGTACCGTCCGGGCGCCTGCAGCCCGCGACCGTGCCGGAGGGGGCGCCGCCGGTCATCCAGCCACCCGGACGGGCCTCCTCGAGGGAGACGGTTTCGACGAGCTCGTCGATCGTCTTGCCGAAGGCGTCCGCCTCCGCGTATCCGAATAGCCGCTCGGCGGCCGGGTTCCACGAGCTGACGCGGCCGTCGAGGTCGAGCGTGACGATCGCCGTCGGGCTGAGCTCGAGGATCGTGAGGAGGCGCTGTCGCTCACGCTCGAGGGCCTGCTGGAGCTCCTTGTCCTCGGTGATGTCGAGCAGCAGCCCGTGGGACATCCCGGCAGTGCGGACGGTCGGCGGAACCACCACGGCCTGGTCGAGGAACCAGCGCACCCGGCCGTCGCGGGCGACCATCCGGTACTCCATTCTCAACTCGCCGCTCTCGATCAGCTCGGCCTTCTGCCGGAGCACGCGCTCGCGGTCGTCCGGGTGCAGCACGCGGGGGAAGAGCTCCGGGTCGGTCGCCCACTCGACGACCGGGTATCCGAGATCTCGTTCGAGTTGCGGGCTCGCATAGACATTCGAGCTCGTCTCGTCGAACCGGTCGATGTAGACCGTCAGCGGGAGCTGGTCGACCAGCGCGCGCAGCGTCGCCTCGTCGGGGACGGCCGCGCCCGTCTCCGTTACCTCCTGGTCGGTCATCGACAAGGGTCCCGCTTGCTGGGCATGAGCGTGCCAGGGCTTAGCTCGCGTGGCGGCATCGTCGTTCGGTTCGGCCGCGCTAGCCTACCCCGGCTCCGACGGCGGGTTCAAGCGCGGAGCTCGAGGCTCGACGCGACACGGGTGGATCTGGAGACGCGTGTCCACGCAGTCGTTGACAACGGGTCGGGAGCGTGACGCTCTCGGTCGAGCTGTCGGACGGGGCCGCGTTCACCGCGCGGTGACGACGCAGGAGCCCCGGCCTCAGCCAGTCGACGAGTCGCGCTGAGCCCTCGCCGCGTCGCCGATGCAGTCGACGTACACGTCGAGCATCTCCTTCATGCGGTACACGGCCGACCCGCCAATCCTCGGGTTGAGCTCCAGGATCCTCGTGCCCTTCGATGTATCTCTGGGCATAGAACGTCGGGCTGTCGAGCTCGGCGCTCAGAGGCGCTTCGTCCTCCGGGCCGTTGACGATGTGGATATCCGAGCCCCATTCTCCGATGCTCGGCTTCAGGATGTAGGGATAGGACCTCTCGCTCTGGTAGATCTCGGGAACGACGACGTCGAAGCCGTCCTCGATGAGAAATGCGTTGAATGCCAGCTTGTCATTGGCGGTGAGAATCGATTCCCGCGTGGGAAGGACGGCCTTCCCTGACGCTTCGGCAGAGTCGACTGCTCTCAGGAGGTCGGGGACCCGCAACGGGAAGACGACGTCCGCTTCCTGCAACGTCTCGTCCGTCAGCTCCCTGAAGACGGGCACGTAGCGCGACCCTTCGAGGCTCTCCCGGATCGGGGATTCCCAGTCCTCCTTCGGGGAGAACAACACCTGCATCGTCTTCTCCGGGTCGGCCGTCCGCGTCGGACATTCTCCCGGGTGCTGCAAGTCTGTCAAGGAATCGAGCGTCTCGAAGTGCTGCGCGACGGGCTGCGAGGCGGCTCCAGTGCGTTCCTCCTCAGCGCCTCGAGTTGCTCGAGGAGACCGACCGGGAGTCCGGCGACCCTGTCTGACGTTCCGGGAAGCGCCCGCGCGGCGAGGGGGCGCTCCACGGTGTCTGGTGCACTAGCCTTGACGGGTGATGACGTCTCGGGTCAGGCGAGCGATCCTCGTCCTCGCGGCCGTGGTCGCGGGACTGTCGACGGGTGCGGCGGCGCAGGCTGCGACCGGCGGCCGCGGAGGGGCGCGTCCAGTCGGCGCTCGACTACTTCGCGCTCGGCGACTCGATCGCCTCCGGCCACGGCCTCGGCGACGCCGGTCCCTGCCGGCGCTCGACCCGGGCATACCCGCAGCAGGTCGACACCCTCCTCGCAGCGAGGCACGCGCGTCTCCGCTTCCGCACCTTCGCCTGCTCCGGTGCGATCGCCGGCGAGGAGGCGCAAGGGCCTGAAGGCGTTTCGCTCCCAGGTCTCGAAGATCCTCGGCCAGCTCTCGTCGCGACCGACGCTCGTCTCGATCACGATCGGGATCAACGACTTCCACTGGACCGACATCACGAGCCTCTACTTCCTGCTGCGCGACAGCGAGGCGGCGTTCGAGACCTGGCGCACCACGATCACGACCGAGGTGCAGCGCGACGTGGAGCGCCAGCTGCGGCGATTACTCGCGCGGCGGAACGTCGCCGTCGTGCTCACCGAGTACGCGAACCCCGTGAACACGGGCAGCATCCTCTTCGGCCCGCCGTTTCCCTGCGCCGACTTCGCCGCCTGCTACGAGCGGACCGAACGGTTCATCCACGGGCTCAACGCACGCCTTCGACGAGCTGCGGGACGAACTCGCGGGCAAGCGTCGGCTCCGCATCGCGCTCGTGCACGAGCGCTTTCACGGCCACGAATCGCCGCTCTCGATCTGCGGCTCGGACGCTCCCGAGATCGCGGGCACCTGGATCCAGCACCCGCAGGATCCGGCCTCGAACTCGTTCCCGCCCGTCCCGCCGGACATCGAGGCAGAGACCGGCGACTGGAGCGGGGACTGCTTCCACCCGAACGACGCGGGCGCCGCGGCGATCGCCGGTGCGGTCGACCGTGCCGCGCGGTCGATGGGAAGGTAGCGCGCGGAACCGGGGCACGGTCGCGGCCGACTTGCCTCCGTCGGCTAGAGAACGTATGTTCGTATCGTGTGACCGCTCAGGGATCTGCCTACACGCGCCTTCGCCGTGCGCTCGACAACGCGAACGTGGCCGAGGCGCTGGCCGCCGCCGCCGAGCTCGAGCGGGTCGGCCTCGTCGAGGCGCTCGAGCTCGTCTTGCTGCTGGCGCAGAGCGGGGAGGAGGCGCGGTTTCGCCGCGCCGCGGTGCGCTGGCAGGCCCGCTACGCGCGTGAGCTGCGCGACGTCGAGCCGGCCGAGGCGCAGGCGGTGCTCGGACTCCTCACCATGCTGCCCGGAGCCCGACGCCCGCAGGCCGCGCTGGCCCTCGCCGAGCTGCTGGACGGGCGCGAGCTGCTCCCGGGCGCCGAGCGGCTCGTGCGGGCGGCGCGGGAAGCCTGATCCACGGCTGCCGGCGGGCTGCCGCTCCGCCCCGGCGAGCTTCGCTACCGTCCAGGGATGAGGGACCGGATCGGCAGGGTCGGCGTGTGGCTCGGGATCCTCGGCTGGACGCCGGCCGAGATCGCGCGGGAGGCCGCCCGGGAGATCGAGGGCCTCGGCTACCGGACGCTGTGGATCGCCGAGGGCCAGAACGGCAAGGAGTCCTTCTCCCACGCCGGGATGCTGCTCGCGGCGACGTCCGACCTGGTCGTGGCGACCGGGATCTCGAACATCTGGGTGCGCGACCCGACCGCGATGGTCGCCTCGTCGACGGGGCTCGCCGAGGCCTACCCTCGCCGGTTCCTGCTCGGTATGGGCGTCAGCCATCCGCCGCAGATCGAGCCGCGTGGCCACGAGTACCGCCGTCCCGTGTCGGCCATGCGCGCCTACCTCGAGGCGATGAACGGCGCCGACTACGCCGGCCCGAGGCCGGCGGAACCGGTCACCCGCGTGCTCGCGGCGCTGCGCCCGCCGATGCTCGCGCTCGCGGCCGAGCATGCCGACGGGGCGCATTCGTACTTCGTTCCCCCAGAGCACACGCGCCGCGCGAGAGAGCTCCTCGGGCCGGACGCGCTGCTCGCGCCCGAGCAGGCCGTCGTCCTCGAGACCGACCCGGGCCGGGCGCGCGAGCTCGCGCGCGGGCACATGGCGTGGTACCTGACCCTCCCGAACTACGCCGAGAACCTGCGCTGGCTCGGATTCGACGACGCCGACCTCGCCGGCGGCGGTAGCGACCGCCTCGTCGACGCGATCGTCGCCTGGGGAGACGCCGACGCCGTCGCCGAACGCGTGCGGGCCCATCTCGCGGCCGGCGCCGACCACGTCGCGCTCCAGCCGCTCGCCGCCGCCGGCGACGTCGGCGTCTCGCAGCTCCGGCGGCTCGCGGACACGGTGCTGGGGCTCTGACCGTGCGGGAGCGGCGGATCTCCCCGGCCGTCGCGGGCGCCGTCGCCGCCGCCTTCGTCCTCGGCGGAATCCTCGCGATCGTGGTCGACCGCGCCATCCGGGACGACACCGGCACGCTGCGCGGGAGCGAGACCGTCGTCGAGGCGCCCGTCTCGACGATCCCCGACGCGCCCGGCGGCCTGCTCGAGGTGATCGCGAACACCGTGCAGTACCCCGCCGGCTACGAGGCCACGACCATCAACAGCGGGCCGACCTTCACCTTCGTCGACCTCGGCCGTGTCGAGCTCGAGAGCGGCAGCGACAAGGCGGTCTACGCGACCGGCGCGTTCTTCTACCGCGAGGCGGACCGCGTGTACACGATGCGCGTCCTCAACGACGCCCAGCTCTCCATCGTCCAGCTCGCGCCTGCGGGCGAGCAGCCGACGACCGAGGTAGGTTAGGGTCATCGCGATGAGCGGCACGATCGCGATCCTCGGCGCCGGGAAGATGGGTACGGCGCTCGTCGCCGGTCTGCGCTCGGCGGGCTGGCCGGCCGACAGGATCGTCGCCGCCGACCGCCAGCCGGAGCGGCTCGCGGAGGTGGCCGACCGGCACGGGATCGTGGTCACGTCGAGCAACGCCGAGGCCGTCCGTGACGCCGAGATCGTCGTCCTTGCGATCAAGCCGCAGGACATGGAGGCGTTGCTCGAGGAGATCGGCGGCGTCCTCACCGCCCGTCAGATGGTCCTCTCGATCGCCGCGGCGATCCCCACCGCCGCGATCGAACGGCATCTCGGCGACGCCGTCCCGGTCGTCCGCGCGATGCCGAACACCCCGGCGACCGTCCACGAGGGCATGGCCGGCATCTCCGCGGGCGCCCACGCCGACGAGGAGCACCTGAGGAAGGCCGAGGAGCTGCTCGGGCACGTGGGCAGGACCGTGCGCGTCTCCGAGCACTACCTCGACGCCGTCACCGCCGTCTCGGGCTCCGGGCCCGCGTACTTCGCGCTGCTCGCCGAGTCGATGATCGAGGCCGGGATCCTGCTCGGCCTCTCCCGCCAGATCTCGACCGACCTCGTCGTGCAGACGATGCTGGGCACGGCGAAGCTGCTGCGGGACGAGAAGATGCACCCGGTCGAGCTGCGCGAGGCGGTCACGTCCCCCGGCGGGACGACGATCGCCGCGATCCGCGAGCTCGAGCAGGCCGGTGTGCGGGCAGCGTTCCTGAACGCGATCCAGGCTGCGATGCGACGCGCGCAGGAGCTCGCCCGGGAGGCCTGACCGCTGCCGCCCGCCACGGCCCGAGCGGGGGCGGGATCTATCCTTCGAGGCATGGCCGCGCCGACGATCGCCCCGCCGCTGACCCAGCTGCCGAACGCGCTGACCGTCCTGCGGTTCGCGCTCATCCCGCTGTTCGTCGTCCTCGTCCTGCGCGCCGACGGAGGCCGGAGCGTCCCCGCCGCGTTCGTCTTCGCGGCGGCGGCGATCACCGACCAGGTGGACGGCTGGCTCGCGCGCCGCTGGCGGGTCGAGTCGGAGTTCGGCAAGCTCGCCGATCCACTCGCCGACCGGCTCATGATCGATGCGGCGATCGTGCTGCTCTGGCTCGAGGACCGCCTGCCGCTCGCGGCCCTCGCGATCATCCTCCTGCGGGACGTCGTGCTCGTGGGCGGCGCGCGCTTCGCGATCCGCCGCGGGTATTCGTTCGACGTGACGCTGCTCGGCAAGACCGCGACCTGGGTCCTCTACGCGTCGCTGTTCTGCGTCCTGCTGACGGACCCGGGAACCGACTGGCCGCTCGTCCTCTTCTGGATCGGCCTCGGCCTGGCCGCCGCGGCCGGCATCGACTACGTGCTGAAGGTGCGCAGGGCGGTCGGCGGATGAAGGCGGTCGTGATGGCGGGTGGGGAGGGGACGCGCCTGCGGCCGCTCACCTCGAACCAGCCCAAGCCGATGGTGCCGATCGTCGGGCGGCCGTGCATGGAGCACATCGTCGAGCTGCTCGCCCGTCACGGGATGACGGACGTGATCGCCACGCTCGCGTTCATGCCGGGGGCGATCCGCAGCTACTTCGACACGGGCGAGGTGCTCGGGGTGCGGATGCAGTACTCGGTCGAGGAGATCCCGGCCGGAACCGCCGGGTCGGTCGCGCTGGCCGCCGACCAGCTCGACGACACGTTCCTCGTCATCTCGGGCGACGCGCTGTGCGACGTCGACCTCTCGGCGCTCGCGCAGTTCCATCGCGATCGGGGCGCGACGGCGACGATCGGGCTCGTCAGCGTCGAGAACCCGCTCGAGTTCGGCATCGTCGTCACCGACGAGGAGGGCAGGATCGAGCGGTTCCTCGAGAAGCCGTCGTGGGGCCAGGTGTTCTCCGACACCGTCAACACGGGCATCTACGTGCTCGAGCCCGAGGTGCTGCGCCACGTTCCGCCCGACCGGCCGTTCGACTTCTCCAAGGAGCTCTTCCCGCTCCTGCTCGAGATGGGGAGGCCGCTCTACGGCTGCGTGCTCGACGGCTACTGGCAGGACATCGGGACGATCGACCAGTACCGGCAGGCGAACTTCGACGCGCTCGACGAGAAGGTGAGACTGTCGATCCCTGGCCTGCGACTGCGCGGCAACGTGTGGGTCGGCGACGGGGTCGAGCTCGATGACCTCGCGCAGATCGAGGGCCCGGCGTTCGTCGGCAACTACTGCCGCATCTCGCCGACCGCGAGCGTGGGGCCGTACGCGGTGCTCGCGAGCAGCGTCACCGTCCGCGAGCACGCCCGCGTGACCCACGCGGTCGTCGATGCGGGCACGTACCTGGGCGCCGCCGCGATCGTGGAGGGCGCCACGCTCGGGCGCGGCTGCGACATCCGCGCTCGGGCGCGCGTGCACGAGAGCGCAGCGGTGGGCGACGCGTGCACGCTCGGGCGGGACAGTAGCGTCATGCCCGGGGTGCGCATCTACCCCTACAAGGAGGTCGAGTCCGGGACGATCGTCGACCGGCACGTGATCTGGGAGTCCCGCAGCGCCTCCCGTCTGAGCGGTGCCGCCAGGCTCGGCGGGCTCGTCAACGTCGACCTCACGCCGGAGACCGCGATGCACCTCGGGATGGCCCTCGGCACCGCGCTGCCCCGCGGGGCCAGGATCGTGGCGAGCCGGGCCTCCCATCCGGCCTGCAGGTTGATGAAGCAAGCGCTGCTCGCGGGGATCCTCTCGACGGGCACGAACGTCGACGACCTTCAGGTCGTGCCGGCCGCCGTGAACCGCCACCTGCTGAAGACCCAGGGCTATCGCGTCGGCGTCCACGTGCGCCTCGGCGAGACCGATCCCGAGGCGCTGCGGATCGACATCTTCGAGAAGCCGGGCGTCCAGGCCACGCCGGCGCTCGAGCGGGAGCTGACGAAGCACTTCTCCCGCCAGGAGTTCCGCCGTGCCGCCTCGCCCGGCGTCGGCACGCTCAGCTACCCGACCCGGGCCGCCGAGAGCTACGTCGAGGACATGCTCCGGACGCTCGACACCGATCCAATTCGCGGGCGGCGCTTCCGCACGGTGGTCGACTATCACCAGTCGTCGGCCTCGGTCATCCTGCCGCTCGTTCTCGAGCCGCTCGAGGTCGAGCAGGTGGCGCTGCACAGCTCCGTTGCAAGCCGCCCGGCGCCTGCCGCGACCGGCGGCGACGGCGACGGGCTCGGGCAGGCCGCGCGGCTCGTCACCGTGGTCGGCGCCGACCTCGGCATCGTCATGGACGCGGCGGCCGAGCGGATCACGCTGATCGACGAGCTCGGCCAGGTGATCTCCGCAGAGCAGGCCCTGCTGCTTTTCGTCTCGCTGCTCGTCCGCGCCGGGCGCTCCGGAGTAATCGCTCTGCCCGTCACCGCCACGGCCCTTGCCGACGACCTCGTCGCCGAGAGCGGGCTGACGATCCGGCGCACGCAGGCCTCGCTCTCGGCGCTGACGGCAGCCGCGACCCGGGAGGGCACCGTGCTCGCGGCGGGCAACGGCGGCGGGTTCGTCTTCCCCGCGTTCCTCCCGGCCTACGACGCGATCGCGAGCAGCTGCCACCTCCTGGAGCTCCTCGCGTCGGTCGAGCAGCCGCTCTCCGACCTCGTACAGCGCCTGCCGCGCTCGGCCTTGCTCCATCTCGAGGTGCCCTGCCCGTGGGCGTCGAAGGGCACCGTCATGCGCGTCCTGACCGAGCAGACGAAGGGCCGGGAGGTCGATCTGCTCGACGGGATCAAGGTCTTCTCGCCGCAGGGGTGGGCGCAGGTGCTGCCCGACCCGGACGAGCCGATCGTCCACGTCCACGCCGAGGCCGGTGACGAGACGGACGCCTCACGGCTCGCCGGCGAGCTCGTGGCGATCGTCGAGGAGGTCGTCGGCGGGGAGGGCATGCCTGCCGCGCCCGCGCAAGAACCCTCAACCGGAGGTTGAAGCCTTCCACCGGGCCTGCTTTACTGCAGGAAGACGGAACGTGCAAACGAACCTGGAGGCGTGGTGGAAGCCCTTCCCGATCTCAAGAGCCTCTCCGAGGACGATCTGAAGAACCTGATCAGGGGGCTCCTCGAGGAGGAGCGCGAGGTCTCGTACCGGCGCAGGCTCCTGCACGGCAAGATCGACATCCTCCGGGCCGAGCTGGTTGCCCGACGTCGTGACCAGGTCGCCGCGGGCGAGTCGTCGTTCTCGGACGCCGACCTGCTCGACAAGCTGACGGAGATCCTCGCGGTCAAGGCGGCGCCGAAGATCAGCGACGAGGAGCTGGCCTGATGAGTGGTTCCACGATCTCGCGCGGCTGGCTGCGCCCCAGCGTCGGAGATCTCGTGGAATCACCGATCTAGGGAAACGCTCCCGGCCGGCCGAGGATCCGCAGCATGTTCGTTCACTGTCCCGAGTGCGGCTTTCAGAACCCTGAGGCGGCGAAGTTCTGCGAGAAGTGCGGCGCCGGCCTGATCGTCGAGGACGCGGGGGAGGAGAGCACGATGACGTTCCGCGTCGGGCAGCAGGAGGAGCGGCGCGGGCCGGCGGCGGCCTCCGCGGAGAGCGTCTCGATCATCCTCCGCTCCGGCGGCGGGCGTGCCGGAGAGGCCTACGTGCTCGAGCGGCCGGAGCTCACGATCGGCCGTTCGCCCGAGTGCGACATCTTCCTCGACGACGTGACGGTCTCCCGCAACCACGCGAAGCTCGTCCGCCGGGCCGCGGGCTTCGTCGTCGTCGACGAGGGCAGCCTCAACGGGACGTTCGTGAACCGGCGCCGCGTCGACGTGCAGGAGCTCGCCGACGGCGACGAGATTCAGATCGGCAAGTACAAGCTGACCTTCCTGGAGCGTTGATGGCGGCGACGGCCCCGCAGGAACGGGCAGCGCGCCCGAAGACGATCGGCGCCGTCTTCCGGCTGCTCCAGGAGGAGTTTCCCGACATCTCGATCTCGAAGATCCGCTACCTCGAGGACCAGGGCCTGCTCACGCTGAACCGCACGCACGGGGGTTATCGGCTGTTCAGCGAGGACGACGTCGAGCGGCTGCGAACGATCCTCCGCCTCCAGCGCGACGAGTTCCTGCCGCTGCGCGTGATTCGCGACGAGCTCACGGCGCCCGGGAAGGGGCGGCGCGAGCGCAAGCGCTCCGCCGCTGCCGCGGTGCGCTCGCGAATGGACGTCAACCTCATCGATCTCGACGAGCTGTGCGAGCGCTCCGGCGCGCAGCCGTCGTTCGTGCGCGCGCTCGTCGAGTACGGGATCCTGGAGGAGATCGGCGGGCGCGGAGGCGGCTTTCCGGAGGGCGATGCCGAGGTCGCGGCCACCTGCGCCCGCCTCGGCCGCTTCGGCATCGAGCCGCGCAACCTTCGTGCGATCCGCACCGGCGTGGAGCGGGAGGCGTCGCTCGTCGAGGCGATCGTCGCGCCCGGCCTGCGCTCGAAGAGCGCCGAGAGCCGCAAGGCGGCGCTCGAGGATCTCGATGGGCTCGCCGGACTCATGCTCGAGCTCTCCCAGCTCCTCTTCTGGCGTGCGCTCCGCGGCCTCGTCTCCCGCGGGTGAAAGTCGTTTCGGAGTGGCACGAGCCTTCATGCTGAGACGAGCTCTAGCCCGTCCGCCGCAGTAGGGTGCCCGGCGTGAGCGTCGACCTCGCGTCCTACGTCCGCGACGTACCCGACTTCCCGCGCCCGGGGATCGTCTTCAAGGACATCATGCCGCTGCTCGCCGACCCGGTGGCGTTCCGCGAGGCGGTCGAGCAGCTCGCGTCGTTTGCACGGCCGTTGCGACCCGACCTCGTGCTCGGTGCCGAGTCCCGGGGCTTCATCCTCGGCGGTGCCCTCGCGTACAGCCTCGGCTGTGGCTTCGTGGCCGCGCGCAAGCCCGGCAAGCTCCCCTGGCGGACGGTGACCGTCGACTACGCGCTCGAGTACGGCCTCGATTCGCTCGAGCTGCACGAGGACGCGATCCGCCCGGGCGCCCGGGTGCTCGTCCACGACGACCTCCTCGCGACGGGGGGGACGGCGGCCGCCAAGATCGAGCTCGTCGAGCAGCTCGGCGGCAAGGTCGCCGGGGCCGCCTTCCTCGTCGAGCTCGGCTTCCTCGACGGGCGGGCCCGCCTCGCCGGCCACGACGTCTTCTCCGTCATCCGGTTCGCCTAACCTCCGAGCGCGAACGGGGTCAAAGAAGTAGGAGACGAGCAGCAGCGAGGAGGGCGTGATGTACGAGGGCCTGACCGCCACCTACCGATTCACGTGCCCGTCGAGCCGGCGCGAGGTGCGGGTCCGCCTGTCGTCGTTCCGCTCGCTCGAGCGGCTGCCCGGAACGGCGCACCCGGCCGTGTACGACGTGACCTTCGCCTGCCCGTGCGGTGGGGAGCACGAGGCACTCCTCCGGCACGACCAGCTCGACTGGGCGCCGCTCGCTCCCCTCGAGGCCCCGTTCTACAACGTCATGACCGGCCGTCTCGAGCACGCGCGCGGCGAGCTCGCCGAGCATGCCCTCGCCCAGCTCGCCCGCGGCCGCTGGCCCTGGCGGTTCTTCTGCCGCTCCGAGGCCCGCTCACGCCCGGTCTTCCCGTCGGCCTTCCGCGTGCTCTCGCCGTCCCGTTCGACGCTCGCGGTAGCCGCGCGCTGCCCGTCCTGCGGGGGCACCTCGGCGAACCTCGTCTCGGCCGAGCACCTCGACGTGCCGTTCTACTGCGACCGCGAGGTCGGGGTGATCGAGCGTCCGCTCGGCGACGAGCTGGGCTTCGGCGAGCTCGTCCAGGCGATCGCCGAGGCGTCCGGGTCGGCGTCCAGACGCGTGCTCGCCGACTGATCCAGGACGGTCAGGACGCCGGGCGCCGCTGACCGGGGTGGCTCCGGCGGCGGGGGGCGTTCACGCCGAACTTCGCGACCGCCCAGAAGATGATCCCGGCGCAGACGATCGAGGTCACGATCGACGTGCCCATCGAGATCGACAGGCCGAGCATGCCGATGAACACGAAGGCCGCGAGGGAGATCGCCCAGACGAAGGCGACGACGTTCTGGCTCCAGGCCGGCGTGCGGAGGTGCATCGGGTGCACCTTACCGGAGCGCCTGGACGAGCGGCGACGGGGGGCTTGCACCCCGAACGGGACCAAGAATTCGCCGAGCCGGTGACGCTTTCGTCCGCCTCGCCTACCAGCTCTCCGCTTTCGCGTACCGCTGCCCGGCGGGGCTTCGACCTACTCGCGCTCCGTGCTCGGCGCAGGTCGTACGGTAGGAGATCTGCAACTGGAAATCAAGCGTGGGAAAACGGAAATCCTCGCAAATTCCGATCAAAATGTATTCCACAGATTTTTCCACATATTTTCCACACCGCATGTGGACATGTCCGGCAAAATGGGGAGCGGGATCGCGCGGGCCGGGGAGCAGGAGCGGGCGATCCCGAGGCCGGGGCCGGGCCCGGGCGCTACCGCGGCGCGAGCGCCTCGGGCGTGTACTCGCCGAAGGCGTTCCACAGCAGGAAGCCGCCGGTGGATGCCCGCCGCGCCGCGGAGACCTGCTGGCGGACGAGGTCCGGCGTGTACTCGACGCCGCGGTCGGCACAGTCGTAGTCCTGCAGCCATGGCACGAGGTCCGCGTCGTGGCCCGCGAGCTTCTCCGTGAAGTGGGAGAGCGACCAGCTGACCGTGAGGCCGGGCCTGGCCCAGGGGCTCTCGATGTCGTACCAGCCCGTTCCGTACAGGCACGGGTAGGTCATCGGATAGATCGTGTCGAGCGACTTCGCGAGCAGCTGCGGTCGCTGCCCGATCCCGAGGTCGGTCGTGGCCGCGAGGCCGAACACCGCGGCGCCCACCCGGACGCCGGCGGACCGGAGGGTCAGAGCCGCGTGATCCGCGAACCGTGACACCGTGCGCCACTTCGGCTCCGAGACCCGCTCGGGGAACACGACCGCGCCGAGGTCGTCGTAGGGGAAGCGCACGTAGTCGAGCATGATCTCGTCGAAGCCCGCCTTCGCCGCGGCTGTCGCGATCGCCATGTTGTAGTCCCACACCGCCCTCGAATACGGGCTGACCCACTTCCAGCCGGCCCCGTCCGTCCACACCGTGCCGCCGGGCGTCTTCAGAGCGAGATCGGGGCGACCGGCCGCGAGCTGCGGATCCTCGAAGACGACGATCCGCCCGATCAGGTACAGCCCGGCCTCGTGCACCCTTCGTGCGACCTTGCGCGCGTCATAGTAGTCGCGGGCGGCGCCGATCTTGCGCGCGAGCGCGGGCGCCTGGGCGATCGCCACCTCACCCGCCTCGTCCTTGAGGTCGATCTCGAGCGTGTTGAGCCCGGCGTCTGCGAGCGCGATGTAGTCGTCGAGCTTGCCCGCCGCGATCAGCGCGCCCGTCACGTGCACGCCACGGATCTCGGCGGGGCGGGCGGGGCGCGTGACGGCCGCGGCGGTCGTCGCGGGCGCGTCCGTCGTGGCGGACGTGTCGGCCACGGTGCCGGAGCCGTCGCCGCCGATGAATCGCGCGTTCAGCGCGACCGCGACGATGCCGCCGACGATGAGCGTCAGCACCGCCAGCCGGCGGATTGCCCGCCGTCGCCTGGCGGCCTGCCGGCGATGACGGTAGCGGTCGTTGGGATCGAGCCGCCCGGGGTAGACGGGTGGGTCGTTGAACACGGCGGAACATGCACGGTACGCCCTCGCCGTCCGTTTGGCAAGCGCCTGTGGAGAAGCTCCGCCTGTGGATATCGGGGCCCGGCCGCTTCCGGGCACGACGGGGGTGGCCGTGTCGCACCCGGTGTCGATTCAACTTGACATAACGCACCTTATCGTGCGTGAGGGCGCCCGCCGGCAGGCGCTTTGAGTTTGGCCGACAGGATGGTAAGGTGAGTCCGCGACGGGGTATGGCGGCCGCCGCCGCGGCAGGCTCGGCGCCTGCCGGCCCGTTCGCGTTTCGGTGCCGTCGGGGCGAACAAGAGGGGATTGACCACAACCTATGGCCGAGGAAACGACCGCCGCCCACGTTCCACAGAGCGACGAGCTCGCGCTGCTGATCGAGGCGGCGGAGACGAGCGGCGTCATCGAGCACGCCGAGCTGATCGAGGCGATCGAGCTGTCCGAGCTCGAGCCACAGCACATCGACGGGCTCATGCGCGATCTCGAGGACCGCGGGATCGAGGTCGTCGACCGCCGCGCGCCCGCCGAGACGGCGGAGCCGACGTCGGCGGCGAAGAACCCCGACCCCTTCGAGGCCGGGGTCGAGACGACGACGGACGCGCTGCAGCTCTTCCTGCGCGAGATCGGCCGCCACCCCCTCCTGACGGCCGCGGACGAGGTCGAGCTCGCGAAGCGGATCGAGCGCGGCGACATGGCCGCGAAGCAGAAGATGATCGAGTCGAACCTCCGTCTCGTGGTCTCGATCGCGAAGAACTATCGCAACCAGGGCCTGCCGTTTCTCGACCTGATCCAGGAGGGCATGTTCGGCCTGATCCGCGCCGTCGAGAAGTTCGAGTGGCAGCGCGGCCTGAAGTTCTCCACGTACGCGACATGGTGGATTCGCCAGGCGGTCCAGCGCGCCGTGGCCGACAAGGCCCGGACGATCCGCATGCCGGTCCACGTCGTCGAGCGGATGCAGAAGATGCACCAGGCCGAGCGGCGGCTCTGGATGCAGCTCGCCCGCGAGCCGACCCTCGAGGAGATCGCCGAGGAGGCCGGCCTGCCGCTGCAGCAGGCCGCGGAGGTGCGTGCCGCGGCCCGCACGTCGACGAGCCTCGATCAGCCGATCGGCGAGGACGAGGACGCCGTGTTCGGCGACCTCGTGCCCGGCGACGGGCCGCTGCCCGAGGAGGAGGCCGAGCGGCGCCTGCGCAACGAGGCGCTCGAGCGCGCCCTCGATGCGCTGCCAGCGCGCGACCGGCGGGTGCTCGAGCTCCGTTACGGGTTGAGCGGCGCGGAGCCGCACACGCTCGAGCAGATCGGCAAGCGGCTCGGGATGACGCGAGAGCGGGTTCGCCAGATCGAGGTCGAGTCGCTCAACCGGCTCGCCTCGCTACGGGAGATCGAAGGCGTCGCGATGCGCTAGCCCCGAGGCGCGGCCGCGGGCCGCGCCCGGCGATCACGTGGGGAGGCCGATCGGCCATCCGTCCGTGCCGGGCGGGTCCTCCCCCCTCTCGCACCGGGGATCCCGGCCACGCCCGGCAATCTGACCGGTCAGGCTGCGGCGGGCGCGGGACCGCCTGCGAGCACGGTGCCGTCGAACAGCGCCGTCGCGCCAGGCTCGCCGAGCCGCTCCGACACCGCTGCGAACGCGCCGTCGAGATACGGCGGCCGGCCGGCCCGGTGCCCGTCCGAGGCCACGAGCGACGCGTAGCCCTCGCTCAGCAGCCACCAGCCGATCTGTGCCGCGGTCTCGCCGTGCTGCCCGAGCAGGCTCGACCCGTTCACCTGCAGCGGCCACCGCTCAGCGAACGGCAGCGCCCGTTCGGGCTCGGCGAGCACGGCCTCGACCCGCTCCGGGTGCGCGAGCAGCGGCCGCAGGCCACAGCGCTCGACGTGCTCGGCCACGGCCAGGAGCAGCTCGAGCCCGCCCCGGAACGGGAACTCGACGAGCACCGACGGCAGCTCCAGGTCGGCGAGCGCGTAGCGTCCGAGGTCCTCTTCGAGCAGCTCGTCCGCCGGGGTGAGCTCGAACCCGAGTCGTAGCTCCAGGCCGAACGATTCGGTCGCATCTGCCATCCGCGCATGCGCCTCGCGAACGCGCGCCTCCCGGGCCGGCGAGAGACCGTAGTCGGGAAGTACGTGCGGCGTCCCGTACAGCACCGCCGTCCCGCGCGCGGCCGCCTCGCGGCACAGCGTGAGGCCCTCCTCGATCGACTGGGCACCGTCGTCGCCCGAGGGAATCACGTGACTGTGGACGTCGACGAAGCCGGGCACGGTATCAACCGTACCGACGCGGCCTCACTCGCTGCGAAGGTAGAGCCGCAACGCCGGGGCCCGGGCCTGCAGCTCCCGGAACGCCGACGTCTCGAGCTGGCGCACCCGCTCCCGCGTCACGCCGAGCACGGCGCCGATCTCCTCGAGCGACCGCGGGGGCTCGCCTCGAAGGCCATAGTGCAGCTCGAGCACGTGGCGCATGCGCTCGCTCAACCCCGCCAGGGCCGCCGCGATCTCCACCCGCCGCAGCCGGTCTGCCGTGACCGCCTCCGGCGACTCGGCCTTCACGTCCTCGAGCAGGTCACCGTAGATCGAGTCGCCGTCGCCCACCGGCGTCTCGAGGCTGACGGGATCCTCGACGAGCTCGAGCAGCTCGGTCACGCGCTCCGGATCGATTCCGGTCGCGGTAGCGATCTCCTCAAGCAGCGCGTCGCGCCCGAGCTTCTGCGCGAGCACGCGGCGTGCGCGCATCACCTTCCGGACCTGGTCGACGACATGCACCGGCAGCCTGATCGTGCGTCCCTGATCGGCGATCGCGCGCGTGATCGACTGGCGGATCCACCAGGTCGCATACGTGGAGAGCTTGAAGCCGCGGCTGCCGTCGAACTTCTCCACGGCCCGCATCAGGCCGAGATTGCCCTCCTGGATGAGATCGAGGAGCGGCACGCCCGCGTTGGCGTAGTGGCGGGCGATCGACATCACGAGCCGGAGGTTCGACTCGACGAGCCGGCGCTTGGCCGCCTCGTCCCCCGCGTCCTTCCGCCGGGCCAGCTCGCGTTCCTCCACGGCCGTCAGCAAACGGCCGTCGCCGATCTGGCGCACGTACAACTTCAGCGGGTCCTGCGTCTCGGACGCCGTCTCGTTCCGGCTGCGAGGCCGGACGTCCAGCCCCCCGCGCTCGGAGTCTCGTCCTCCAACCACGAGCTCGAGCGACGGCGGCCCGATCGGCTCGGGCTCGTCGCCGTCCAGGGGGAGCTCGGGAAGCAGACCGCGGGCCACGATCCTCTCATCGGCACGCCCGGGATCGCGCTTGAGAACTACGAGCTCAGACCGCGTGCACCCTCCCGTCCGCGGCGACGGGTATCCCCTCCTCCACGAGCCGCTCGCGAACGAGGAACTGGAACGTGGGCCACGCGCCCTTGCCCGCATCGAGCATCCGGTAGACCTGCCACTCCGTGAGCATCGTCTCGTCCGCCAGGCGGGCGGCCTTCCAGTCCTGGAATCGTGGCAGCCGCCCGAGCGCGCGCGCCAGGGCCGCTCCCTGCACCACCGCACGCTCGAAGCGTTCCTCCCCGACGGGCACGTCGAACCCGGCCTCGCGAAGGGCCTCGTTGAAGGAGCCGAACGTCTGCCAGTAGAGGGACTTCGACGGCATCCGCTTCCGCCGCTCGTCGAGGTCCTTCGGGGTCGGGATGCGGCCGAGCTCGGCCCCGAGCTCGCGCAGCAGGCGAAGAAGGTCGTCGCGGGTCGTGAACCGCCGGGGGACGAGACCGGCGCGCCGCTTCGCCTCGTTCCAGGAGCCGAACCGCTCGATCACGGTCTGCGGGTGCAGAATCGCATCGGGGTCCGCGTCGAACTCGCGCATCGTCGGAGACCGCCCCAGCCGCGCTGCGCTGGCCTTCAGCTCGTCGAGGATCTGATCGTCCGAGTACCGACGCCGGATGCCCTGGCGAAAGGCCGCCAGCGCGTCCGGGTCGATCCGGGAGAGTGCGTCGGGTCGCCGCCGCCGAGGCATGACAAACATATTAGATCATCTTCAGGTGTCTGCAAATACCCCCGAGTTCTCGCCCGTCGCGTCTTGGCCGGAGTCGCAGGTCCGAATTGGGGGCCGGCAGGGCGTGTCCGTACAATCGCTCGGGTGCACGTCACCGCCGGACACCTGTATCCCGAGTACCTGAACATCTACGCCGACCGCGGCAACATCGCCGTGCTCGCGGCGCGGGCCGCCCGACGAGGGATCCGGCTCGACGTCTGCCCGATCGGGCTCGGACAGCCCCTACCCGAAGGGGTCGACCTCTTCTACGTCGGCGGCGGCCAGGACCGGGAGCAGGCGCTGATCGCGAACGACCTCGCCGGGAAGGGCCCGGCGCTGATCGAGGCCGTCCGGTCGGGGGCGGCGTTGCTCGCCGTGTGCGGCGGATACCAGCTCCTCGGCCGTTCCTATCGCGAGCGTTCGGGCGTGGAGCTTCCCGGCGTCGGCCTGTTCCCGCTCGCGACCGTCGCCGGCGAGCGGCGCATGATCGGCGACATCCTCCTCTCCTGCGAGCTCGACCCCGGCGCGCGGCACACGCTCGCGGGCTTCGAGAACCACGCCGGGCGGACGTACCTCGAGGAGGGGGCGACGCCGCTCGGCCGGGTCGTGCACGGGTTCGGGAACAACGGCGAGGACGGCATGGAGGGGTGCCGACTGCTGCGTGCCGTCGGCACCTACCTGCACGGGCCCCTCCTCCCCCGCAACCCCTGGCTCGCGGACTGGCTGCTGGCGCAGGCGATCGCGAGAACCGCGGGCATGGCCCCGGAGCTCGATCGGCTTCCCGACACACTCGAGGCGCGGGCCCACGAGGTGGCCGCCGGGCGGGCGCGCGCCCGTGGCGGCCGCTACCTCTGAGACTCCGCTATGGAGCCCACATCGACCCGAGGTACACCATCGGGTCGCCCTGCTGCCAGCGGGCGAGGAACCGCTGGATCGGCGGATGGAGCGGGATTCCGGCCAGCTCGTCGACCGCGAACAGCCGATGTCCGGACACGGCGAGGTCGTTCGAGGAGACCTCCACGAGCGATCGCCCGCCGAGGTCGCCGGCGAAGATGATGTGCACGACGTGACGGACGGGCGCCGACCCGCCGGGGCTGATCGACTCGGCAACGGCGATCGGGCCCTCGAGCGGGACGTCGTCGCGCAGGCCGACCTCCTCCGCGAGTTCGCGCCTGAGTGCCCGCAGCAGGGTCTCCCCGGCCTGAACGCCCCCGCCGGGAAGGAGCCACGCCTCGCGGCCCGCCTTCTCGTGACGGCACAGAAGGAGCTTGTCGCCCCGCCGGAGCAGCGCGGAGACGCGGATGCGCGGCTGCATCACCGGCGCGACGAGCCGAAGCCTCGGGCGCCGCGCTCGCTCGTTTTGAGCTCGTCGACCTCGACGAGTCGCACGCCCGGTACGGCGAGGACGACGAGCTGGGCGATCCGCTCGCCCTGCTCGGCGACGAACGCCCGGTCGGGATCGGTGTTGAGCAGCACGACGCGGATCTCACCCCGGTAGCCGGGGTCGATCAGCCCCGGCGAGTTGACGATCGTCACGCCGTGACGGGCCGCGAGGCCCGACCGTGGCTGGACGAAGCCGGCGTGGCCCTCGGGGATGGCGACGGCGATCCCCGTCGGGACGACCGCCCGTTCGCCAGGGGCGAGCTCCACCCGTTCGCAGGCTGCGAGGTCGAGCCCGGCGTCGCCCGGGTACGCGGCGGACGGCATCGCCGCGTCGGGATGCAGCCGCATCACCTCGAGCTCGATCATGCGCGAGCGCCCGCCGAGGGCTCAGCCTCGGCGACCAGGAACCGGGCGTAACGCGGAAGCTGCACGCGGGGCAGCCTCGCGATCACGAGCACGCCGTCGGGCCGGTCGACGCGCTCCTCGATCGGCGCTCCGAGCGCATAGAGCGCCGAGAGGACGGCGCCGTCGGCGTGCGGGATGAGCAGCCTGACGGGCTCGAAGCGATCCGCGAAGCGCTCGGCGATCCGGGTGCGCAGCGTGTCGAGCCCCTCACCGGTCCGGGCGGACACCTGCACCGCGCTCGGCAGGTGATTGCCGAGCCGACGGCGGCCGAGCGGGTCGACGGCGTCGACCTTGTTGAGGACGAGCTCGACGGGCACCTCGGCCGCACCGATCTCGGCGAGGACCGAATCGACGGCCCGGATCTGCTCCGCGAGGCGCTCGTCGGACGCCGACGCGTCGGCGACGTGGAGGATCAGGTCGGCCTCGTGCGTCTCCTCCAGCGTCGCCGCGAAGCCCTCGACGAGATGGTGGGGCAGCCGACGGATGAAGCCGACCGTGTCGGTCAGGAGGTACCGCCTGCCGTCGGCCTCGAAGGCGCGCGTCGTCGGGTCGAGCGTGTGGAACAGGCGGTCCTCGACCGAGACGTGGGCGCTCGTGAGCACGTTCAGGAGCGTGGACTTCCCGACGTTCGTGTACCCGGCGAGCGCGATCAGCGGCGTCTCCGCACGCCGGCGAGACGACCGCTGCGTCTCGCGTTGACGCTCGAGCGAGCGGAGCCGCTCCCGCAGGAGCGCGATCCGGCGGCGCGCGAGCCGGCGGTCGGTCTCGAGCTGCGACTCGCCCGGGCCGCGCGTGCCGATCCCGCCGCCGAGCCGTTCGAGATGCGCCCACATCCCGCGCATCCGCGGTAGGTTGTAGTCGAGCTGGGCCAGCTCCACTTGGAGCTTCCCCTCGGCCGACGTCGCATGCTGGGCGAAGATGTCGAGGATCAGCTGCGTGCGGTCCACGACCCGCATCTTCAGAGCGTCCTCGAGCCGCCGCTGCTGGCCCGGATCGAGGTCGTCGTCGACGACCAGCGATTCCGCGTCCGAGTCCGCGAGCACACGCTGCAGCTCCACGAACTTTCCCTTGCCCAGGTACGTACGGCGATCCGGGGACGCGCGCCGCTGCACGATCTCCCCGACCGGGACGACACCGGCCGTGCGCATGAGCTCTCTGACCTCGGCAAGCTCCTCCGGCTCGTCCACGTCGGGGCGGAGCACCGCAATCAGGAATCCGCGCTCCGGCTCTGCCCCCGGCAAGGGGTCCGGCTGGCGATGTGTCATCGCGCGCATTCTGCCACGCCGTGCCGTCGGCCCGTCCCACGACGCCGAGTAGCATTCGCGAGCGGTGACTCTGGACGCGCACGCTGCCCGTCGCCTCGCGGAGCGGACGCTCGCGCTCGTGGACGTCCCGTCGGTGAGCCGCGACGAGGCACAGCTTGCCGCGCTCGTCGCCGCATCGATCCCGCGAGGAGCGTTCACCGAGCGCTTCGGCGACGGCCAGGGGCTCTATTACACGACCGACCGCGTCCCCGGACGCCCGTTCGTCCTCCTCGCGGGCCACCTCGACACGATCCCGCCGCAGGACAACCTCCCCGGCTCCATCGAGCAGGGGTTCGTGATCGGGCTCGGCGCCACGGACATGAAGGGCGGCCTCGCGGTCATGCTCGAGCTGGCCGCGTGGATCGACGAGGCGCGCCCCGACCGCGACGTCGACCTCGGTCTGCTGTTCTTCACCCGTGAGGAGCTGCCGGTCGACGAGAGCCCGCTCCCGGCCGTGTTCGCCGCATGCCCGGAGCTGCGGGAGACAGACCTCGCGGTCGTGCTCGAGCCGACCGACAACACGATTCAGGCCGGCTGCCTCGGGAACGTCAACGCGACGCTCACCTTCCGGGGCGCGAGCGCGCATTCCGCACGCCCGTGGACCGGCCAGAACGCGATCGGGATCGCGGTGGACGGCCTCTACCAGCTGACACGGATTCCCCCGTTGCCGATCGACGTCGACGGGTTGACGTTCGTCGAGGTGCTGAGCGTGACCCGGATCCAGGGCGGGATCGCCGACAACGTCATCCCCGATCGAGTCGAAGCCCGGCTCAACTACCGCTTCGCGCCCTCCCGCACGGTCGAGGAGGCGCGCAGGAACCTGCAGGACGTCGTCGGAGAAGCCGGCGAGCTCGAGATCACGAGCGCGAGCCCGCCCGGCCGTGTCCCTGGGCGCTCGCCGGTCCTTCAGCGGCTCCAGCGTGCCGGGAGCTTCGTGGTCGAGCCCAAGCAGGCATGGACACCGGTCGCCCAGTTCTCCGAGGAGGGTCTCGACGCCGTCAACCTCGGCCCGGGGGCAACGGCCTACGCCCACAAGCGCGACGAGCGTGTGGTGATTGGCGAGCTCGTGCGAACGTACACGGCGCTCCAGCGCTTCGTGGCCGGCGAGGGGGCATGACGCTCCGGCTCTCCCCCGTTCTCGGCGAGCTCGGGACCTATCCGTTCGTGCGGCTCGACGAGGCGAAGCATGCGATCGTGCAACGCGGCGTGCAGATCATCGACTTCGGGATCGGCGACCCGCGAGAGCCGACGCCCGCGTTCATCCGCCAGGCGCTCGTCGACGGCATCCGGACGACGATGGAGTACCCGAAGGCCCGCGGCCTGCCTGAGCTCCGCGAGGCAATCGCCGCCTGGGCGGGGCGACGGTTCGGGGTGCCGCTCGATCCCGAGCGGGAGGTGATCCCGACGCTCGGCGCGAAGGAGGCGATCTTCAGCTTCGCCCAGATCGTGGTCGACCGGCCCGCCGGTCGGGATCTCGTCGTGTCGACCGAGCCCGGCTACCCCGTGCCCGAGCGCGGTGCCCGCTTCGCCGGCGCGGACGTCGTGCGCTTGCCGCTCCGTGCGGAGCACGGGTTCCTTCCCGCGCTCGACGACGTCGACCCGGGAGTCTGGCGGCGCGCCGCGGTCGTCTGGGTCAACTACCCGAACAACCCGACCGGCGCCGTCGCGCCGCTCGACTTCTACGGCCGCCTCGCCGCGCTCGCCGCCGAGCACGACTTCGTCGTCGCGTCCGACGAGGCGTACTCGGAGCTGTACTTCGGCCAGCCGCCGCCCTCGGCGCTCCAGCTCGCGGATCGCAGCCGGGTCGCCGTCTTCAACAGCCTGAGCAAGCGATCCTCGATGACCGGATACCGGTGCGGGTTCGTTGCCGGCTCGGCGGAGCTCGTGGCGGCGCTCCGCCTGTTTCGCCCGTCCCTCGGGACGACGCCACAGGAGTTCGTCCAGCGCGCAGCCGCGGCCGCCTGGAACGACGAGACCCACGTCGCGGAGGCCCGGAGCCGCTATGCCCGCAAGCGTGAGGTGCTGCTGCCGGTGCTGCAGCGGAAGGGCCTGCGCCTGGCGGGCAGCGAGGCCGGCATGTTCCTCTGGCTGCAGATCCCCGGCGGCGAGCCTTCCGAGCAGTTCGCCGGCCGGATGCTCGAGCACGGGATCGTCGTCGCGCCGGGCGCCTACCTCGGCCCGTCGGGTGAGGGCTACGTACGATTCGCGCTCGTCCCGACCGAAGACGAATGCCGCGAGGCCGCGGCGATCCTCGAGGAGGTGCTGTGAACGACGTCGCCGAGCTCGCGCAGACGATCGACCGCCTGTACGAGCTGCCCGCACCCGAGGCCGTGTCCGGAGCCGAGGCGGTCGATGAGGCGATCCGGCTGCTCGACAACGGCGCCGTCCGTGTGGCCGAGAAGGAGGCCGGCGCCTGGGTCGTGCGCGAGTGGGTGAAGAAGGCGATCCTGCTCTACTTCCGGCTGAGGGTCTCCACGCCGCTCGAGGTCGGGCCGTACACGTATTTCGACAAGGTTCCGCTGAAGCGGATCGACGAGACCCTCGGGCTGCGGGTCGTGCCGCCGGCCGTGGCGCGCTACGGCTCGTATCTCTCGCCCGGTACGGTGCTGATGCCGTCGTACGTCAACATCGGCGCGTGGATCGGGCCCGGCACGATGGTCGACACCTGGGCGACGGTGGGCTCGTGCGCCCAGATCGGCGCCGATGTCCACCTCTCGGGCGGCGTCGGCATCGGCGGCGTCCTCGAGCCGCCGCAGGCGGGCCCGGTGATCGTCGAGGACGGAGCGTTCGTGGGCTCACGCTGCATCGTCGTCGAGGGCGCGGTCGTCGGCGAGCAGGCGGTGCTCGGGGCGAACGTCGTCATCACCGCGTCGACGCCGATCATCGACGTGACTGGGCCCGAGCCGGTCGAGTACCGCGGCTTTGTCCCGCCGCGCTCAGTCGTCGTGCCCGGGGCGCGCCCGAAGGAGTTCCCGGCGGGCACGTTCGACCTTCCGGCGGCCCTCATCATCGGGCAACGCACCGCGTCGACCGACCTCAAGACCAGCCTCAACGACGCGCTTCGCAGCTACGGCGTCGTGGTCTGACCCGTCTGACCCGAGCCGGCCGGGCCGCGAACACCACCCTCAGCCGGGCGTCGAAGCGGCGCGCCCCCCGCCCCGCCCTCGGCACGGGCGTCCGGCTCTCTCTCGCCCCCGGCACGGTCGTCCGGCTCTCTCTCCCGAGACCTCACACCTTCGACACGTTCCGTGACACATCCGTGCGGCCGCCCGCGATACGCTGGAAAGCGGGTGGAGGCGTGGGGTGGCCCCGGGTCAGTGGCTTCGGGTGTCGGCGCGGTTTTCGAGCCCGAGCTCCTCGAGCAACTCCACGCTGACGAGACCGCGACAGATCTCCTGCGCGGGCCCGGTCAATGTCGCCTCCCACGCCTCGTCGATCACGACGCGCAGATCCCCTCCAGGCAGATGCACGGTCACCGGGCTCGCACACCATCCGCGGGCAATGGAAGCAGCGGCCGCAGCGCACGAGCTCGTGCCCGAGGCGAGCGTCTCCCCCACTCCGCGCTCCCAGATCCCGATCGTCAGCTCGTGCAGGCCGTCGACGCGGACGAGCTGCACGTTCGTTCGTCCCGGAAAGCGCGGATGGGACTCGAGGATGGGGCCCAGCCGGAGCAACTCGCTCCGTTCGGGATCCCGCCGGACGACGGCGTGTGGGTTGCCCACCGACACCGGCGTCACCTCGATCGTCTCGGCAGCCAGGGCGAGCTGCTCCGGCACTCCGACGGCGACCGTTCCGACGATCGTCTCCACTGCCAGGCCGCCGAGCATCCGGGCGGCCACCTCCCGGTCGCCGACCCGGACCCGAACCTCGCGCTCGCCCGAGCGTGCAGCGAGCCAGCGGGCGACGATCCTCGTGCCGTTCCCCGACAGCTCGGCCGTCGAGCCGTCGGGGTTCCAGATCACGACATCGGCCGTCGCGCCGTCGACGGACGCGACCTCGAGGATCCCGTCCGAGCCGATGCCACGGTGGTAGTCGCAGAGCCGCATGACCGTTGACGGCTCGAGCGGGCGGTGGAGATCAGCCCGCTCGATGAGCAGGTAGTCGTTCCCGAGCCCGTGCCATTTCGAGAATCTCATCGGCGATCTCCTCCGGCGGCCGATCGCCGGCAAGGCTAACAGCGGCCGGAAGGCGCCGGAGCCACTTGCGCTGGTAGCCGGCGTAGCGCAGCGTGCGCCGGACGATCGCCGCGGCAGCCTCGTCGTCGGGGAGCTCCGCGATCTCCCCGAGCCCGATCACCTGGCGCGCCGTCGACGAGATCGGGCCGCGAAGCGCCGTCTCGACCTCGCCTCTGACCCCGCGCCCGAACATCGCGCGCGTCCGCTGCTCGATCCGCTCCCTCAACAGCCCCGGATCGACGTCGAGTGTCACGACCATCGTCGGATGGCGCGTCTCCGCGCTCCACAGCCGATCGCGCTGCGGGCGCAGCGACGAGCCGGCTTCCGACAGCTCCAGCGCGCGAACGACGCGGCGGCGGTCGTTCGGATGCACGGCGGCCGCGGCGTTCGGGTCGACGGCTGCGAGGCGGGCGTGCGCGCCGTCCGAACCCAGCTCGTCGTAGAGACGCTCGAGCCGCCGCCGTGCGCCCGGAGCAGGCGCGGGAGGCAAGGCGAGCTCGCCGAGAGCCGCCCTCAGGTAGAGGCCCGTTCCACCCGCGACGACCGGTATCCCTCCGGCGGCCAGGATGTCGTCGACCGCCGCATGCGCGAGCGCCGCGTACTCCCCCACCGACGCCTCGTGGGAGAGCGGCCAGACGGCGACGAGCCGCGCCGGCGACGGCGACTGGTTCGTGAGGATCGGCAGGCCCGCGTAGACCTGCATCGCGTCCGCCGACACGACCTCAGTCGCGATCCGATGCGACAGCGCTTCCGCCACGGCGGACTTCCCTGAGGCGGTCGGGCCGAAGATGGCGAGCACACCCGTTTCGCGTGCGCGACGGGGAACCGCCGGGTGCGGCGAGCTCATGCCGCCCAGGGGCTCGGGCCCGCTCCGGACGACCCCTCCCTCATCCGGCCACTCGGCAGGTGGCGCTCAGGCGCCGACGAGCGCGGCCTGCCGCCCACGCAGCGTCGCCGAAGTCGCATCCTCGATCAGCACGCCGACGAGATCGCCCGGGAAGGCGGAGCCGCCGGCGAAGTTGACGGTCGTGTTGCGCCGCGTCCTGCCGCGCAGCAGCGTCGGGTCGGTGCGGCTCGAGCCCTCGACGAGCACCTCCTCGACCCGGCCGACCCGCTCCCGGTTTCGCCCCGCGGCCTGGCGCTGGACCTCGTCGATCAGGCGCTCGATACGGTCGTGCTTTGTCTCCTCCGGCACCTGATCGGGCATCGTCGCAGCTTCCGTCCCCTGGCGCGGGCTGAAGACGAAGGTGAACGCCCCGTCGAACCGGACCTCCCGGACGAGCGCCAGCGTCGCGGCGAAGTCGTCCTCCGTCTCGCCCGGGAAGCCCACGATCAGGTCGGTCGTGAGCGCGAGGTCGGGGATCGCCTCGCGCATGCGCCGTACCAGATCGAGATACCGCTCGCGCGAGTAGGTGCGACGCATCGCCTTGAGGATCCTGGTCGACCCCGACTGCACCGGCAGGTGTGCGTGCTCGCAGACGGCCGGGGCCTCCGCCATGGCCCTGATCACGGGCAGCCGGAAGTCCTTCGGGTGAGGGCTCGTGAAACGGATCCGCTCGATTCCCGGAACCGCGTCCGCCGCCCGAAGCAGCTCGCCGAACTCGGACTCCACCTCCGGACGCAGATCCCTGCCCCATGAGTTCACGTTCTGACCGAGGAGGGTGATCTCGCGAACCCCGTCGGCGGCGAGCCGCTCCACCTCCGAGAGGATCTCGTCCGGCCGGCGGCTTCGCTCCCGCCCCCGGACGGCCGGCACGATGCAGTAGGCGCAGGCGGAGTTGCAGCCCATCGAGATCTGCACCCAAGCCTGGAACGGGCGCTCTCGCCGTGTCGGCAGATCGCCGGCGAACGTCTGCCACTCCGCGAACCGGCCGCGCGGCGCCGCGCCCCCGGCCCCCAGCCATTCCGCCAGGTGCGGAATCGATCCCGGGCCGAACGCGACGTCGACGTACGGGTACAGCTCGAATAGCCGCTCGCGCTGCGCCTCCGCGTAGCAGCCGCCGACGGCGATCACCCGATCGCCGTCCCGCTCCTTGAGCGCCCGCGCCTGCGCAAGGTGAGCCGCGAACCGCTGGTCGGGCTTCTCCCTGATCGTGCACGTGTTGAACACGATCACGTCGGCCTCCTCCTGGGAGGCTGCCTCGCCGAGCCCGAGCTCTTCGAGCATGCCCTTGATCCGCTCCGAGTCGTGGGCGTTCATCTGGCACCCGAACGTCGTCACGTGGTAGCGGCGCATGGTGGGAAGGGTAGCGGCGGCCCGCTCCGGTGCGGCCGGCGCTCCGATCCCTACTTCGCGAACTCGGTCGCACGGCTCTCGCGAATCACCGTCACCTTGATCTGGCCGGGGTACTCGAGCTGCCCCTCGATCTCGCGCGCGATCTCGTGTGAGAGCAGCACGGCCTCGTCGTCGCCGATCTCGTGCGGCTTCACCATCACGCGCACCTCGCGGCCCGCCTGGAGCGCGTAGACCTTCTCCACGCCCTTCTTGGCGGACGCGATCGCCTCGAGCGCCTCGAGCCGCTTGATGTAATGCTCGAGGCTCTCGCCGCGTGCTCCCGGGCGTGACGCCGAGATCGCATCGGCGGCGATCACGAGGATCGCCTCCACGGTCTCGGGCTGAACCTCGTAGTGGTGCGCCTCGACCGCGTGCACGACCTCGGCACTCTCGCCGTACTTGCGGGCGAGCTGGCCGGAGATGGCGGCGTGCGGGCCCTCGATCTCGTGCGTCATCGCCTTGCCGATGTCGTGCAGCAGGGCCGCGCGCTTCGCCGTCTTGACGCTCACGCCGAGCTCCGCGGCCATGATTCCCGCCAGGTGGCAGACCTCCAGCGAGTGCCGGAGGACATTCTGGCCGTAGCTCGTGCGGTAGCGGAGGCGGCCGAGCACCTTCACGAGCTCGTCGTGCATCTTCCCGCAGTTCGCCTCGAACACGGCCTGTTCGCCCGCCTGGCGGACGTGCTCCTCGATCTCCGTCTTCGACTGGTAGTACATCTCCTCGATCCGGGACGGGTGGATACGCCCATCCTCCACGAGCTTCCCCAGGGTCAGCTTCGCGATCTCGCGCCGCATCCCGTCGAACGAGGACAGCACGACGGCCTGCGGCGTGTCGTCGATGATGAACTCCACGCCCGTCAGGTTCTCGAGCGCCCGGATGTTGCGGCCCTCACGACCGATGATCCGTCCCTTCATGTCGTCCGACGGCAGCTGCACGAGGGAGACCGTGGTCTCGGCCGCATGGCTCGCCGCGACCCGCTGCAGGGCGTCCGACACGAGGTTGCGCGCCCGCTGCTTGGCCTCCGCTCGTGCCTCCTCCTCGGCCTGGCGCACCATCCGCGCCAGCTCGTGGCGGACGAGCTCCTCCGACCGGCTCAGGATCTCCGCCTTCGCTTCGTTGACGGTCAAGCCCGAGATCCGCTCGAGCTCGCGGAGATGGGCGCCTTTCGACTCCTCCAGCTCGACCCTGACGATCCCGAGCTGGCTCTCCCGCTCAGCTAGATCGTGCTCGCGACGATCGAGGTCGGAGAGCTTGCGATCGATCTCCTCCTCCTTCTCGAGCACGCGCGTTTCGATGCGGAGGATCTCCGAGCGCTTGTCCTTCAGCTCGAGGTCGACCTCGGCCCGCAGCTTGACGGCCTGCTCGCGGGCGGCCACCTCGGCCTCGCGGCGCAGGCTATCGGCGTCGCGCTCGGCATCGGCGTGAAGGCGATGCTGCTCCTCCTTGGCGGTCCTCAGGCCCGCCGCGGCGACGTACCGGACGATCAGGTAGGCGCCGGCCGCGCCGGCGGCGAGGCCGACCAGAATGCCTACGACAAGTTGCATGGGGTGCTCCTACGTCGATCGCTCGAGTAGGAACGGCTCGTCGGCGCGGTGTCGCCCAGGCGACCGCCGGAGGCGTGGACTCAGCTCACGCTCCGGGGAGGAGCGCCCTCCTGACGGCGTTCGGGTGCCTGCAGCTCGCCATGCGTGTGATCAGTCGCTCGGTTCTCGGTTCAGTTCGACGATGAGCCGTGCCTACAGGGGCAAGAAAGTGAACATGTTGTACGAGCCCTATCCTAGCTCCCCGGCCCCGAGGTCGTCCACCACGGCGTCCGTCGCCTCCTCGGAGAACCCGCGCCTCGCCAGCCGGGCCGCGAGCGTGTGTGGGTCGCCGGCCTGCGCCGCAAGCGCGCTGGCACGCGCCCGCTCGGGCTCGAGCGCGTCGATCGCCGCCTCGATCGCAGCCCGGTCGATCCCTTCGCGGGCCAGGCGATCGGCAATGAGCCCGTCCCCGTAGCCCCGTCCGGCCAGCCGGGTCGCGCGCAGCACCGCAAGCCGCGCGTCGTCGAGGTAGCCGGCGTCGGTCAGGGAGGCCAGCGCGTGCTCGACCACCTCCGGCTCGAGCCCATCACGCAGGAGGCGCTCCGCCAGCCGGGCGCTTGCCATGTCTCTCGCGGCGAGCAGACGCGCCGCGCGCTCGAGCGCGCTCCCGAGGGCACCGTCGGCCATCGGGCCGTCAGGCGACCTCGGCCACCTCCGCCAGGGCCTCGCCCACCTCCGCAAGAGCCTCCGAGCTCCCCGGGGTCGTCGCGACCGGTTCCGGCGAGGGCTCCACAGCGGTCTCGGCCTTGATCAGTCGCACGATCTCGGCCGTCACGTCGGAATGCTCACGCAGGAACGCGACGGCGTTCTGGCGCCCCTGGCCGAGCCGTTCCTCGCCGAAGCTGAAGTACGAGCCCGACTTCTGGACGATCTTCGAGACGAGCGCGACATCGAGGACGGAGCCCTCCCACGAGATGCCCTCGCCGTAGATGATGTCGAACTCCGCCTGCTTGAACGGCGGCGCAACCTTGTTCTTGACGACCTTGACCCGTGTGCGGTTGCCGATCGCCTCGACACCTTCCTTGAGCGTCTCGATCCGGCGTATGTCGAGCCGCACCGACGCGTAGAACTTCAGCGCGCGCCCTCCCGGCGTCGTCTCGGGGTTGCCGAACATGACGCCGATCTTCTCCCGGAGCTGGTTCGTGAAGATGCAGACCGTGCCGGTCTTGCTCAGGGTGCCGGTGAGCTTGCGGAGCGCCTGGCTCATCAGGCGCGCCTGGAGCCCGACGAAGGTGTCGCCCATCTCGCCCTCGATCTCGGCCTTGGGCGTCAGCGCGGCCACCGAGTCGATCGCGACGATGTCGACTGCGCCGCTGCGGACGAGGAGCTCGGCGATCTCGAGCGCCTGCTCGCCGTGGTCGGGCTGCGACACGAGCAGGTCGTCGATGTCGACGCCGATGCGCCGGGCGTAGCCCGGATCCATCGCGTGCTCGGCGTCGATGAACGCGCAGATTCCGCCCAGCTTCTGGGCTTCGGCGATCAGGTGGTAGACGAGGGTCGTCTTGCCCGAGGACTCGGGACCGAAGATCTCCACGATCCGCCCTCGCGGCACGCCTCCCACGCCGAGGGCGATGTCGAGCGAGAGGCAGCCGGTCGAGATCGCCGGAACCGAGTCCAGCGCCTGGTCGCTCATCCTCATGACCGACCCCTTGCCGAACTGCCGCTCGATGTTGCTCAGGGCCGCGTCGAGCGCCTGCTGGCGCTGGGCGAGACCGTTGTTGTCGGGGGCATCGGCCACGATGTCAACCTCCTAGGGCAGCCGCTTCGAGAATCTCGTACCGTGCTCCGCTTCGGCGGAGCAGAGAATGATAGAGAGCCGCTTCGGACGGACTGACCCGGCCGAGGGCAGGAAGCGAGGGCCGCAGCCGGGGCCGCTCCCGCAGCCGCGCCACCGTCACGTGGGCGAGCCACGGCCGGCGCTCGCGCACGAGAGCGCCGATCGCCTCTAGCCGCGTCGCCAGGTCCTCCTGCAGGCCGGCGGCCCTGCCCCCCTCGTCCGCGAGCACGATCATCACCACGCTCCCCGTCTCGCGGTATCGCTCGACCGCGAGCACGGGCCGCTGCGCCGCCGCGGCCGACTCGTGCAGCGCACTCCGGAGCGCCGGCAGCTCCTCGCGAGGGCGGCTGCCAAGGAACGCGAGCGTGACGTGGAGATGCTCGGGAGCGACGAGGCGGACACCCGGCCGGTCGCCGAGCGTGCGCTGCGCCCAGCGGACGAGCAGCGAGCAGCTCTCGCCGCCGAGTGGAAGTCCGTAGAACAGACGAAGGCTCTCACCAGGAACGAGGCTAGCCGGCGCCGTCACGCGAGAGTGTGACCGGACGGCGTCAAGAGACGCCGAATCTGATGCAGAACGAACGCGGTCGCCCGCCCGCGAACCCGGGCTCGGTCTCCGGGCAGCTCGATGCGCAGGCCCTCGCTCGCCTCCGGGGTCTCGACGTGCAGATAGACGAGCCCAACGGGCTTCTCCTCCGTCCCGCCGCCCGGCCCGGCGACCCCGGTCACGGCCGCGCCGACGTCCACGCCCAGAAATGCCCGAACACCCGACGCCATCCCGGCGGCGACCTCCGCGGAGACCCCACCATGCGCGTCGAGCACCGCCACGGGACCCGGAGCGCGGCCTCCTTCACCGCGTTCGCATAGGCGACGACGCCGCCCAGGTAGACGTCGCTCGAGCCGGGAACGTCGGTGAGCCTGGCCCCGACCATCCCACCGGTGCACGATTCGGCCGTTCCGAGGGTGAATCCACGCGCCCGGCAGAGCGCGAGCACGATCTCCTCGACCGACCGCTCGTCCTCCGCGAAGAGCTCGCCGGCGAACCGATCGCGCAGCGCCTCCTCGACGGCCCTGCCCCGCGCTTCCGCCCCGGCCTCCACGAACAGATCGACGTGGATCTCGAACTCCCGGGCGCACACGGTGACGTCCACGCCCGGCGCCTCGCCGCCCGCCACGTCGAGCGCACGCGCCACGGCCGACTCGCTGGGGCCGAAGAACCGGAGCACCCGGCGCTCCCGGCGCACGAGTCGGTCGAGGACGCGCTGGAACGCCGGCTGGGCGACTGCCGCGGGCCAGAGCCGCTGGAGCTCGATCGGCGGCCCCGGAAGCGCGACCGCGACCCGTCCTCCGTGCTCGACCAGGATCCCCGGGGCCGTCCCGGCGAGGCCGAGGCTCACCGCCCCCGCGGGCAGGGACGCCTGCTTGCGCACGCCGGCCTCGAAGTCCGCGTACGGACGTCCGAGCCGACCGGCGATCAGACGGGAGAACGCCCCGATCTCGCGCTCGAGCTGCTCGCTGACGACGAGCGGTCGGCCGATCGCCCGCGCGAGGAGCTCCACCGTGCGATCGTCGTGCGTTGGGCCGAGCCCGCCGGAGAGGATGCAGATGTCGGCGTCGACCGCCTCGCGCACCGCCTCCTCGAGCTCGTCGGGCCGATCGCCGACGATCACGATCCTCGCCGGCTCCAGCCCCAGGCGCACGAGCGCTCCGGCGAGGAAGGGCCCGTTCAGATCCGTCCGGTCGGCGCGCACGAGCTCGGAGCCCGTCGCGACGATGACGGCCCGCGGACGATCGGCCACGTGCCCGGTCAGGGCGTGCCGGCGGCTCGGAGGCCGTCCACGGTGGCGATGAAGACGCCCTCGCCCGACGCCCGGGGCGTCTCGACCTCGGACCCGTCCAGCGAGATGCTGACGTTCTGCGGCTTCGAGACCGCGATCCAGAGACGCTCACCTCGGAACGGCGGGCTCGTCTCGCCGTCGCGCAACGTTCCCTCGAACTCGAGCTCGCCGGCGCCCGACCGCTGCCGCACCTCGACGCGGGAGGCGCCGCCGACCGCCGAGACGATCAGCGTCACCTGCACGACCGCCTGCGTCTCGCCGGTCGTCTGGACGGTCTCCACGGGCGCGCCGACCGGAGAAGTGCCCTGCCCGCCGTCCGCCTCCTCGTTCCCCGTGCCGAAGCGCCACGCGGCGATCACGAGCGCCGTCACGATCACGATCCCGGCGAGCGCGACGAGGACCGCGCGGGACTCGGCCGCCCGGCCGCCACCCGCGCGTCGCCGCGCGCCCGCGGCGAACACCGGCTCGTCGACGTCCGCGAACCGCGTGTTGTACTCGTCGACGTAGAGCTGGCCGTCGAGGCCCAGGCGCTCGGCGTACAGCCGGAGAAACCCGCGCACGTACGAGTCGCCCGGGATCTGCTCGAACTGCTCCGCCTCGAGTGCGCGCAGGTACTTCGCGCGAATCTTCGTCTGCGCCTCGAGGTCGGTCACCTCGAGACCCTGGCGGGTGCGCGCGTCGCGCAGGCTGTTCCCGATCTCGAACACGGGACCCCGATTGTAACTGCCGGGTCGGGTACGTCCGCGACGGCCGTCAGGCCTGGACGAGCACCAGCACGCCGTAGACGCCGAGCGCGAGGGCCGCCGAGAGCGACGCGAGCAACGCGATCACCGCGAGGGCTCGCGCTATGCGGGCGACCGCGTCCCCGCGGACCCTCCCGAGCGTCCGCTGGAAGTCGAACCGGGCCCTCCGCGCCATCGCGATCGCCATCAGCGCGGCGACGGCGGCGGCCGGCACGACGACGAGCGCCTCGAGCGCGCCGATCTCCTGGCGGTACCGTGGCAGCACCACCCCGGCGGCGAGGAACACGAGTGCGAGCAGGCTGAAGAACAGCGCGACGAAAGCCTTCGGATTGACCACCGGCGCCACTGTACCGACCGGTAGATGGTCGATCGGAGAGTGTGGTGCCCGCCATCCGGCGGCGCCACGGTTGCCGGTCAACGACCGATCGATCATCCAGGGCTGCGCGGCCCCACCGCGATCAGCCGACGATCTCCTCGCGAGGCGCCGTGAGCACCCGCTCCAGATCGGCCTCGCCGACGAGCACCCGGCGCGGCTTCGAGCCCTCGTAGCCGGAGATGATCCCGCGCCGCTCGAGCATGTCGACGAGCCTGCCCGCACGCGTGTAGCCCACCCGCATGCGGCGCTGGATCAGCGACACCGAGGCGGTCTGGGTCTGGACGACGATCTCGATCGCACGGTCGAGCAGCGGGTCCTCGTCGGGATCGAGAGCGTCCTCATCCTCGTCGGAGAGCGCCGACGGCGGCGTCGCGAGCAGCGACTCGTCCAGCTCCTGGGCCCGCTGACCGCGACACTGCTCGACGATCAGGGCGATCTCCTCCTCGCTGACGTACGCGCCCTGGATGCGCTGCAGCCGGGAGGTTCCGAGCGGCTTGAACAGCATGTCGCCCTGCCCGAGCAGCGCCTCGGCACCCGACGCGTCGAGGATGACCCGGCTGTCCGTCTGGCTCGAGACCGCGAACGCGATCCGCGAGGGCACGTTCGCCTTGATCATGCCCGTGATGACGTCGACCGACGGCCGCTGCGTCGCGAGCACGAGATGGATGCCGACGGCGCGCGACTTCTGCGCGAGGCGGATGATCGCCTCTTCCACGTCCTGGGGCGAGATCATCATCAGGTCGGCCAGCTCGTCGATGACCACGAGCAGGTACGGCAGCGTGTCCTCGCCGCGCTTGGCGAGCGCCCGGTTGAACTCGGGGAGATTCCGCGACCTCGCGATGCTCATGCGCTCGTAGCGGCGCTCCATCTCCTCGACGACGTTGTGGAGCACGGCCGCCGCGCGCTTCGGGCTCGACACGACCGGCGTGAGCAGGTGCGGGATCGACTCGTAGAAGGAGAGCTCCACGCGCTTCGGGTCGATGAGGATCATCCGCACGTCGTCGGGGGTGGCACGCATCAGGATCGAGCAGAGCATCGTGTTGATGCAGCCGGACTTGCCGGAGCCGGTCGTGCCGGCGATCAGGATGTGCGGCATGCGGGCGAGGTCGGTCGAGACCGCCTGGCCCGAGATCTCCTTGCCGAGCCAGACTGCGAGCGGGCTCGCGTTCTTCGGCACGTCGTCGAAGATATCGCCGAGCGTGACGAGGTTCGGCGACAGGTTCGGCACCTCGACTCCGACCGCCTGCTTCCCGGGGATCGGCGCCAGGATGCGGATCTCGGTGGTGGCGAGCGCGTACGCGAGGTCGTCCTTCAGCGCGGAGACGCGCGAGACCTTCGTGCCCGGCGCCAGTTGCAGCTCGTAGCGCGTGACGCGCGGGCCCGACACCTGCCCGATCACCGTCGCGTCGATCCCGAAGTTGGCGAGCGTCTGAACGAGCGTCTCGGCGGTGCGCTCCGCCGCCCGGGCGGGCTGCCCGCCCCCGGGCCGCGCGCGCCTGAGCAGGCCGCGATCCGGAAGGCGGTACGGCGCAGTCGTCCGGACGGGGCCGAACAACGCCCCCTGCTCCCCCTCGTGGGTGACGGCGTCCTCCTCGGTCTCGTACCCGGTCAGGGTTGTCTCCGCCGACGGCTCGAGGCCGAGCGGCGCGAACTGGTCGACGAGGATCGCCGGGACATCCCGCTCTCCGCCCGAGGATGTGGAAACCTCGTCCGGGTACTCGGCCACGACGTCGAGGGGCGGGCGGGGTCGTGCCACTGCGCCCGCGCCCTGCGAAGGCGGCGCCGCCGGAATCGAGAGCGAGCGAGCGGCGCTGACGGAGCTACGGGCGGCCCGCGCGGTGTGCCGCGCGACGTGGCGGCCGGCCTTGGCGGAACGGCGCAGGAGCGCGCCCGCCGAGGCGCCGGTGACGAGCAGCAGCCCCGCGATCGTCCCGGTGACCGCCAGGATCGTGACCCCGATCTCGCCGGTCAGCTTCGAGGAGACGATGTACAGAGCCCCGCCCCCGATCCCGCCGTGCTCCTCCATCGCGTCGAGGTCGAACGTCGTCGGGGCGCTCCCGTCCCCGAGGCCGAAACGGTCGCCGGCGAACGCGAGCAGCAGCGACAGGCAGAGCACGGCGAGCCCCGTACGGAAGGGCCGGACGTCGATCAGGGCGCTGCGGGCGAGCATGAGCCCGCCGACGGCGCCGAACAGCAGCGGCAGCAGCACGGCGGCGCCGCCGACGAGCGTCCGCGTCACGGTCGCGGCCTGCGCCCCCACGAGACCGCCGTCCCACCCGAGCCAGAGGACGATCCCGAGGAAGATTGCCAGCGCGACCAGCCCGAGCCCGATCAGCTCCGGATGCTGGTGTCCACGTGCCCCCTGTCCGTCCGTCGCGCCCGGCTGCGCCCTCCCCCGCTTCGCGGACGGCGTCGGGCGCGATCCGGCCTGGCGCTTCGTCGCCGCCATGCACCCGGGTTCGCCGGCCGGGCCCCGCCTCCTGCCCGTGACGTGTCAGGCGGCGAGGGCCCGCAGATCGTCCGCGGCGCCCGTGAGATTCTCACGAAGGTCGAAGAACCCCGCCCAGAGCGAGGCCCGGTCGAGCTCCGCCTCGTACCGCGCGGACGCGGCGAGCCCCTCCAGCGCTCGCACGAGCACGGCGAGCTCCAGGTACGCCTGGGCGACCCGGTGCGGCGGCACGGCGACGCCTGCGCGGCGCAGCACGGGCGCCCACTCGACCAGCTCGGCAGGTCCGGGCCCGGCGTACCAGGGGCGACCGTTCGCCGAGTCCGGCTCGATGAGCTCGAGCAGGTACTGGTCGAGCGGATCCTCGAGATCGGCCAGCGCCGTCTCCACCCGCTCGGCGGCACGGCGCAGGGCTGCCTGCCGGCCGCCCGCCGTGCCCGGCCGGGCCTCCCCGCGCTGCCAGGTCTCGAGCAGGCGGCAGAAGGCGAGGCCCGAGGCCTCGCACGACCGCAGCGAGCGCACGAGCCGCGCCGCGGTGGCGCTGGACGCACCGCACGACTCCACCACGACCGCCCACGCCGCCATCGACGCTCTAGTGCTCCGTCTCAGAGATCGCCTTGCACTCCAGGCGGCTGCAACGCGTCGCCACGCGGCGTCCTCGGTCGCGCCCGTATTCACCAATACGGGCGCTCCCTGCGTCCTTGCCTGGCTCGCGTTTCGCGCGCTGGAGCGTCAAGGGAATTCCGAGACGGAGCACTAGATCTCCAGGACGACTGGCAGGATCATCGGCCGGCGACCGCCGCGGGCGTGCACGAGCTGGCCGACCGCGTCGTGCAGGTGCTCCTGCACGAGCTTCATCTCGGAGATCCCCTCTGCGGCGCACCGGCGGAGAACGGTCGCGGCCTCCTCGCGGGCCTCGTCCAGCAGCCCGCCGGAGTCCACGAAGCCGCGCGCGATGACCTCGGGCTCGGCGATCTCGCCCCCGCCCTGGGTCGCGATCGTCGTGACGATGATGAGCACGCCGTCCTCGGCGAGATGCTTGCGGTCGCGCAGGGACGCGTCCTTCACGTCGCCGACCTCGAGGCCGTCGACGAACGCCACTCCCGCCGTCACCTGGTCGACGATGCGAGCACCGTCGCGGTCGAGCTGCACGACCGAGCCGTTGTCCGCGATGACGATCTGGCCGTCGGGGACGCCGGCGTCGCGGGCCAGCCTGCCGTGAGCCGCCAGCATGCGGTACTCGCCGTGCACCGGCATCACCGCGCGCGGGCGCAGGAGCGCGAGGACGAGGCGAAGCTCCTCGGCGCACCCGTGGCCGGAGGTGTGCACGGGCGCCGTCTCCTGGTGGAGCACCTCGGCGCCTCCGCGGGCGAGCTGGTTGATCGTGTCGTGCACCTTCAGCTCGTTCCCGGGCACCGGCTTCGCCGAGATGATCACGGTGTCGCCCCTGAGAACGCTGACGTTCTGGTGGTCGCCGTAGGCGATCCGCACGAGCGCTGAGAGCGGCTCGCCCTGGCTTCCGGTGCAGAGGATCATCGTCTCCGCCGGGTCGAGCAGGTCGAGGTCGTCGACCCGGACGAGGATGTCCTCGGGAACGTCCATGTAGCCGAGGTTCCGCGCGATGTTCACGTTCTTGCGCAGCGACCGGCCGATGAGGCACACCTTGCGGCCCGTCTCCTCCGCGACGTCGATCGCCTGCTGCATCCGGTGGACGTTCGAGGCGAAGGATGCGATCAGGACTCGACCCGGACAGAGCGGCACGATCTGCCGGAACGCCTCCCCGACCGTTCGCTCGGACGCGGTCACTCCCGGGCGCTCGGCGTTCGTCGAGTCCCCGAGAAGCAGGTCGACACCCTCGTTCCCGAGCTCGGCCAGCCGGCCGACGTCCGTGCGGTAGCGATCGACGGGGGTGTGGTCGATCTTGTAGTCGCCGGTGTGGACGATCCGTCCTCCCGGCGTGTCGAGGACGACCGCCACGGCATCCGGGATCGAGTGCGCCATGCGCACGAACTCGGTCCGGAACGGGCCGATCTCCACCGGGCCGGCCTCTGGCTCCGCCTCGATCAGCTCGGCCGCTCGGAGCAGGCCGTGCTCGTCGAGCTTCGACTTCACGAGCCCGAGCGTGAGGCGGGTCGCGAACACCTGCGGAATCTCGAGCTCCCGGAGCAGGTAGGGCAGCGCGCCGACGTGATCCTCGTGGCCGTGCGTGAGGATCACCGCGCGGATCCGCTCCTCGCGCTCCCGGAGGTAGGAGAAGTCGGGCAGCAGGAGATCGACGCCGAGGTGCTCGTCACGCGGGAACGCGAGGCCCGCGTCGATGACGACGAGACCGGCGTCGCACTCGATGACGGTCATGTTCTTGCCGACCTCGCCGAGGCCACCGAGTGGAATGATGCGAACTGCTCCGTCCGGCACCGGAGGATTGTAGCCCCGCGGGGGGCTCCGGCCGATCTACACCCGAGCGCGATCGAGCACGCCGGCGGACTCGAGACTGGCCCGGATCCTCGACTTCTCGGACTCCGTGGCCTCGAGCAGGGGGAGGCGCAGGCCTCCGACATCCCAGCCGGACATCGCGAGAGCGGCCTTGACCGGGATCGGGTTGGTCGTCACCGCGAGCGCCTCCACGACCGGCTCGAGCCCGGCTGCAAGGTCCTTCGCGCCCGCCAGGTCGCCCTGCTTGAAGAGGCGGATCAGCTCCTTGACCCTGATCCCGACGGGCGCGAGGTTCGAGAAGACGCACACGCCCCCGACCCCGCCGAGCTCGAGCCAGGGCAGTACGAGGTCGTCGTTGCCTGCGTACAGGTCGAGCCCCAGCTCGACGATGCGCCGGGCCTCTCCCGGGTCGGTCGTCGCCTGCTTCACGGCCGTGACGTTTGGGATCGCGGCGAGCTCGGCGATCGTCTCGGGCTCGATGTTGACGACGCACCGCTGCGGGATGTTGTAAGCGACGATCGGCCGTTCGGTCGCTTCCGCGATGGCCCGGAAGTGGGCGACGATCGCCCGCTGGGGCGGCTTGTTGTAATAGGGCGTCACGACGAGGAACGCATTCACGCCGAGCCTGTCGGCCGCCCGCGTCAGGTGCACCGAATGCGCGGTGTCGTTCGACCCGGTGCCCGCGACCACCGACGCTCGCCCGCCGACGACCTCGACGGCGGCGCGGAACAGCCCGAGCTTCTCGTCGTCGGTCAGTGTCGGCGCCTCGCCCGTGGTCCCCGCGACGACGAGCCCGTCCGAGCCGCCGTCGACGAGGTGGGCGCACAGCCGGCGGAACTCGTCCAGGTTCACGGAGCCGTCCTCCGCGAACGGCGTCACGACCGCGGTCAGCACCTCGCCGAGCATCGCCACCATTCTAGATGGGTGAGTCCACGGAGCCGCCGTCCCCGGCGCGTCCGCTAACCGTCCGCGCGGGCCTCCGTGATCGCCCGCCAGACCCGCTCAGGCGTCGCCGGCATGTCGAGGTGCCGGACTCCGAGGTGGGCGAGCGCGTCCACGACGGCGTTCTGCACGGCCGGGATCGAGCCGATCGTGCCGGACTCGCCGATGCCCTTTGCCCCGAGCGGATTGACGGGCGTCGGCGTCTCCATCTCGACGACCTCGAAGCTCGGCAGCTCGCTCGCCGCGACCACGGCGTAGCTCACCAGGGATCCGTTGAGCGGGTTCCCGTCCTCGTCGTAGCGCACCTCCTCGAACAGGGCCTGCGCCGCGCCCTGTGCGATGCCGCCGTGGACCTGGCCCTCGGCGAGCAGCGGGTTGAGGATCCGCCCCGCATCGTCGACGGCGACGATCCGCAGGAGCCTGGCGTCCCCCGTCTCGGAGTCGACCTCGACCACCGCGACGTGTGCGCCGAACGGGAACGTGGGGCTGTCGGGCAGGTGATGGGTGTCCGCGGTGAGCCCTCCGGCCGCGGCCGAGGCGAGCCGCGCCCAGTCGATGCCCGTGCCCGCCGCACCCGCCACGTGGAAGCGCCCGGCTTCCCGGTCGAAGACCACGTCCTGCGGGTCCACCTCGAGCAACGGGCCGGCAAGCTCGCGGGCGATCTCCACGACCTGGAGCGCGGCCTTCTGTGCCGCGACGCCGCCGACCTGCAGCGAGCGGGAGCCGTACGTCCCCGTGCCCTGCGGGATCGCGTCGGTGTCGCCCGCGACGACCCGGATGTGCTCCATGGGGATCCCGGTCTCCTCGGCGAGGATCATCGACCACGAGGTCGCATGGCCCTGCCCGTGGGCGGACGAGCCCGTGTAGACGGTCGCGCTGCCGTCCTCGGCCACCTCGACGCGGGCGTACTCGCCGTGGTGGGCGTCTCCGGCCGTGATCTCCACGTACGTCGAGAGCCCGATCCCGAGCAGCATGCGGTCGCCCGCGTCGCGCCGGCGGCGCTGCTCGTCACGGAGGGCCTCGTACCCGGAGGCCTCGAGGACGCGGTCGAGCGCCCCCTCGTAGTCGCCGCTGTCGTAGGTCGCCCCGGCCGCGGTCTGATACGGAAACGCGTCGCGCGGGATGAGGTTTCGCCGCCGTACCTCGGCCGGATCGGCGCCGAGCTCGTACGCGAACAGATCCATCGCCCGCTCGATCGCGCAGGCCGCCTCCGGCCGCCCCGCGCCCCGATAGGCCGCGATCGAGGTGGTGTTCGTGACCACCGTGCGGGCGCTCGTCTCGATCCGCGGGATGCGGTACACGCCGGCGGACAGGAGCTGCGTCAGCATCGGCAGGAACGACCCGAACGCCGGATAAGCACCCGCGTCCTGGACGATGTCGAGCCGGTAGGCGAGCACCGTCCCGTCGCGAAGGCCGCCGATCGTCACCGTCTGCACCTGCCCACGGCCGTGGACGAGCGACAGCATGCTCTCCGACCGCGTCTCCATCCAGCGCATTGGGCGCCCGAGGCGCCGCGCGAGCTCCGCGACGACGACATCCTCGACATACGGCTCGACCTTGGCGCCGAAGCCGCCGCCGACGTCGGGCGCGATCACGCGCACGCGCTCCTGCTCGACCCCCAGCGAGAGCGAGAGCAGCAGCCGCCACAGGTGTGGCGCCTGCGTCGCCCCCCAGTAGCTGAGGCGGCCGTCGGGCCCCCACGCGCACACGCCTCCGCGCGGCTCGAGCGGGACGGGCGCGAGTCGCTGGTTGACGATCCGACGCGTGACGACGACCTCGCACCCCTCGAACAGCGCGGGGTCGGAGTCGCGCTCGAAGGCGATCGCGACGTTCGTCCCGGCCTCGGGGAACAGCAGCGTGTCGCCGCTCAGGGAGGCCTCGGGATCGACGACAGCCGGGAGGACGTCGTAGTCGATGCCGACGAGCTCGACCGCGTCGGCGGCCTGCTCCGGGCTCTCGGCCACGATCGCGACGATCGGCTCGCCCACGTAGCGCACGGCGTCACGGGCGAGCAGCGCACGCGACATCGCAGGGTCGATCGACGGCAGATCGGGGCCGAACGGCTGCGGCGGCGGAGGCCTGTCGGGCAGACCGAGCTCCTGCGCCGTGACGACGGCGACGATACCCGGGGCTCCCAGAGCGTCGGCGACGTCGATTCCTACGATCCGAGCATGCGCGACGGCCGAGCGCGCAAACGCGACGTGCGCGGCGCCCGTCACGGCGGGATCGCGGACGTCGTCGATGTACGTGCCGCCCGTCGTCAGGAACGTCGGATCCTCGACGCGGACGACGCGGTTCCCAAGGATGCTCATGGCCTGGACGACCTCCGAGATCGGCGCTCGACCGTAACCCTAACCGGAGATCGCGCTCCGGCTCCGCACGGGCCGGAGGCCCGCGCTCGTAGCGGCCACGATCAGTCGAGCACGGCGTCGAGGCCCACGGTGAGGCCGGGCGGCAGGCCGCGCAGCCGCTCGAGCGCGAGCAGCACGCCGGGCACGAACGCCTCGCGGGAGGTGGTGTCGTGCCGGATCGTCAGGTACTGGCCGTCGGCGCCGAGAATGACCTCCTGGTGGGCGATGAGCCCGGGGAGGCGCACGGAGTGGATGGGGACGTCGCCGCCCATCCTGGCCGCGGTCGCCCTCGCCGTTCCCGACGGCGCGTCGACCTTCGTCTCGTGATGAAGCTCCACGATCTCGGCGTGCGGCATCAGGCGCGAGGCCTGCTCGGCGAAGCGCATCATCAGCACCGCGCCGATCGCGAAGTTCGGCACGACGAGGCACTGCACTCCCCGCTCCCTCGCCACCCGGTCGAGCTCCGCGAGCCCGTCGTCGGTCACGCCGGTCGTCCCGATCAGGCACGGCACGCCTGCCGTGAGGCACGCGACCGCGTTGTCGCGCACCGCGGCCGGTGCGGTGAAGTCCACGGCCGCGTCGAAGCCGGCCGGCTCGACGTGCTCCCCGAGCTCGACGCCCGTCACGGCGTGCCCGGCCTCGACCAGCCGGGGGCCGAGCGCGGATCCGACCTTGCCGTCGCGCCCGAAGAGGACGATGTTCATGCTGCCGCGGCCTCCGGCAACGCCGGGTTCAGGAGGCCGGCCGCCCCTCGCAGCACGCGCTCGTCGGGGCCGATCCCCGCGACGGCGAGACGCTCGGGGGCGAGCAGCTCCGCTGCGAGCGCCGACACCTGATCGACCTCGACCGCGTCGACGCACTCGATGATCTCCTCCGGGGTGAGCAGCTCGACACTGGTGACGAGTGACTTGCCGAGCCGCGTCACCCGGTTCGAGGTCGACTCGAGCGAGAGCATGATCCTGCCCTTGAGGTTCTCCTTCGCCCGCCGCAGCTCCGTCGCCGCGATACCCCCGCCGGCCACGTCCGCGATCTCGTCGGCGACGATCCGGAGGCACTCCTCGACGTGCTCCTCCCGCGTGCCGACGTACACCCCCACCTCGCCCGTCTCCTCGTAGAGGGACGCGAACGTGTACACGCTGTAGGCGAGGCCGCGCTTCTCACGGATCTCCTGGAACAGCCGGGACGACGCCGACCCGCCGAGGATCGCGTCGAGCAGCGACGCGGCGAACCGCCTCGGATCGTCGCGGGCGAGCCCGGGGGCCCCGGCGCACACGTGGTACTGCTCGGTGTCCTTGCGGTGGAAGGTGAGCACCGGTGGGGGCACGGCCGAGAGCGGGCGCCGCGGCGCCGTCGCGCGGCCGACCGCCGGGGAGCCCGGGATGCGGGGCGAGAGCAGCGACAGGAGCCGCCCGTGGTCGACGCTGCCGGCCGCAGCGACGACGATCCTCGGCGCCGCGTAGCGGGAGCGATGGAACGCGCGGAGGGATCGGCGCGAGACCGTCGAGATCACCTCGGCGCGGCCGATCACCGGCCGGCCGAGCTCGTGGTCGCCGAAGATCGCCGGCCCGAGCAGGTCGTGGACGTGGTCGTGGGGAGCATCCTCGACCATGGCGATCTCCTCGAGCACGACCTCCCGCTCGGCGTCGAGATCGTCGAGGGTCGGCGCGTACACCATCTCGGTCATCACGTCGAGCGCGGTCTCGAGGTGGGCGTCCATCACCCGCGCGAAGACGACCGTGTACTCGCGGGTCGTCATCGCGTTGAGCTCGCCCCCGGCGCCGTCGAACGTCTCGGCGATCTCGAGCGCCGAGTACGAGTCCGTGCCGCGGAACAGCAGGTGCTCGAGAAAGTGCGTGACGCCCGCGCGGGCGTCGGTCTCGTCCCGCGATCCGGTCGCGATCCAGAAGCCGAGCGCGACCGATCGGACCCGGTCGAGTCGCTCCGTGATCACCCGCTCCCCGGTCGGCAGCGTCGTGAGGCGCTCGTCGCCCACTAGTCGTCTCCCCGGGGGGTGCGGGGCCCATTCGCCGGCGAAAACCGAGCAGGCCGAGAACGCAGGGACCCCCGGTAGCGGCAGAAGGTATCGGGGCGACCGAGAACGACGACACGCGAAGCGTTTGCAGCCGCGCGAAGGGGTGGCGAGCTTCCCGGAGCGACCACTCAGCTAGGTCCCTTCCGGGCGGTAGCGATGCCCGGGGCTGCCCGCGAGCTCGGCGAGCGCCTCGACGGCCTTGAGCGGGCCGCGCGCGATCCCGGCGGCGGCGCCGGGGTGGCTCAGATCCCCCCGCAGGAGCCCCTCGACGACGGGCCAGACGAAGCGCGGGCGCGACAGCGCGAACGCGAGCCGCGGGTACCGGTCGAAGGCGATCTTCGCCCCCCAGGACGCGGAGGCCATGCGACCGAGCGAGCGCCGGATCGCCACGTCGTAGGCGGAGAGGTCGCGGGCCCGCCCTGCAAGCAGGGCCGCGACGGCATCGGCCGCGTGCCGCGCGGAGACGAAGCACTCGTACATTCCGTCCCCGGACAGCGGGTCGACGAGACCGGCGGCGTCCCCGACGACGAGCGCGCGCCCGCGCGCAAGCGGCACCTCGGGCCTGCGCAGCGGCAGCCGGTGCCCGCGGACGTCCTCGACCTCCGCGTCGCGCATGCCGTGGGCGGCGCAGAGGACGCGGAGGTGCTCGCGCAGGCGCGGTCCCTCCGCCTCCCAGCCGCCGACGCCGACGTTCACGTGGTCGCCCTTCGGGAAGACCCACCCGTAGCCGCCGGGCACCGTCCCGAGCTCGAGCACGGCCCGCCCCGCGTACCGGCCGGCATCGACGCTCGAGTACGGCACGTTGCCCTCGAGGGCGACGCCGTACACCGGACCGGTCCCGAGCTCGAGCTGCCGCGCCGACACGCCGTTCGCCCCGTCCGCCCCGACGAGGGCGGCCGCGGTGACCGTCTCCTCGCCGATCTCGACCTCGACGCGGCCGTCGAGCGCCCGAACCGCGCTCACCCGCGCCTCGAGCCGGACCGTGACGCCCGCGGACGCGGCCGCCTCGACGAGGAAGTGGTCGAGCCGCGTGCGCCGGGTCATCGCGATCAGCGGCCCGCGGCCCGCCCGCTCGTACGCGCGGCCGTAGCCGAGCCGGAGCACGAGCCGGTCGACGACGTGCTCCACGACGGGGTCGACCGAGATCGGAAGCTCCCGCAGCGCGCGGCCGGTCAGCCCGCCCCCGCAGGGCTTGTCGCGCGGGAACCGTGCCCGGTCGAGCAGCAGGACGGACGCGCCCTCGCGGGCGAGCCGGAGCGCGGTCACCGACCCGGCCGGGCCCGCGCCCACGACGATCGCGTCGAATCCGGCCACGCGCCGATTATGCCGACCGGGATCGGCCGGGGCGAGCGAGGGGGCGGCGGGCGCCGCCTCCTCGCCTTCGCCCGATTGTCGCGTCAGTCTCGCCGCGGGCCCCGGTCACGTCCCCGGTCACGGCCGCCGCGCCCGCCGTCGCGGGGCTCGCGGGGCTCCGGCGCGGGAACGTCCTTCGCCCGCTCCATGAGATCCTCCGGGCTGATCATCCCGCCGTCCTCGTGCTTGCCGATCAGCTTGAGGCTGATCCGGCCCCGGGCCTTGTCGACCTCCTGCACGAGCACGTCGACGACGTCTCCCTTCTGCAGGGCCTGCTCGATGTGCTGGAGCCTGCCGGGGCCGACGTTCGAGACGTGGAGGAGCCCGTCGGTGCCCTTCTTCAGCTCGACGAACGCGCCGAAATCCGTCGTCCGCACGACCTTGCCGGTGTAGGTGTCCCCCGCCTCCGGCTCCTTGGTCAGCGCGCGGATCGCGGTCGCAGCCCCGTCGGCCTTGGTGCCGTCCGTCGCGTAGACGAGCACCGTGCCGTCCTCGCCAATATCGATCTGGACCTCGTATTCGGCCTCGAGCGAACGGATCGTCTCCCCGCCCTTGCCGATCACGAGCCCGATGTACTCGGGGTCGATCAGGACCGTCGAGATCCGCGGGGCGTGCTCGGGGAGCTCCTCGCGGGCCTCCGCGAGCGTCTCGGCCATCCTGTCGAGGATGAAGTCGCGGGCTTCGCGCGCCTGGGAGAGCGCGGAGCGCAGGATCTCCTGCGTGACGCCGGTGATCTTGATGTCCATCTGCAGCGCCGTGATCCCGAGGCGCGTCCCGGCGACCTTGAAGTCCATGTCGCCGAGGTGGTCCTCGGCGCCCTGGATGTCGGTGAGGATGACGTGGTCGTCGCCCTCCTTGATCAGCCCCATCGCGATTCCGGCCACCGGACGCTTCATCTTCACGCCGGCGGCGAGCATCGCGAGCGTCGACGCACAGACCGAGCCCATCGAGGACGAGCCGTTGGACTCGAGCGTCTCCGAGACGAGCCGCACCGTGTAGGGGAACTCGGACGCGTCGGGGATCATCCGCTCGAGCGCTCGCTGCGCGAGGTTGCCGTGCCCGATGTCACGCCGCTTCGGGCCTCGCATGAACCCGACCTCCCCCACCGAGTACGGCGGGAAGTTGTAGTGGTGCATGAAGCGACGCTCCTCCTCCAGGGAGAGGTCGTCGATCCTCTGCCCCTCCTTGGCCGTGCCGAGCGTGAGCAGGGAGAGAATCTGCGTCTGGCCGCGCGTGAAGATCGCCGAGCCGTGCACCCGCGGCGCGACGTCGATCTCACAGCTGATCGGGCGGATCTCCTCGGTGCCCCGACCGTCGGGACGACGCTTCTCGACGGCGATCTTGCGGCGGACGAGATCCTTGTAGATCGTCTCGGCCGCCTTCTTCAGGTACTGCTTCGTGACCGCGTCCCGGGGGCCGGGGCCGGCTCCGGGCTCGGCGTCGGCGGACACCGGGCCGCCGGGGAACGGGAGCCGCACCTCGTCGACGATCCGGGCGTGCAGGAGGTCGCGCTTCGCCGACTTCAGCTCCTTCGAGTCCTGCTCGGCGTCGGTGAGCGCGCGCAGGTCGACCTCGAACTGCTGCCTGACCGGCTCGAGCACGGCATCGAGGCGGGCCTTCTCGACGGTGGCGCCGAGCGATGCCTTCACCTGGATGCGCCGCACGATGTCGTCCTCGGTCGAGCTCATCGACAGCGCGGGGGCGAGCTCCGCCTCGAGCTCGTCCATCGCGGTCGCCGCCTCCCTGAGCCCTTCGGCCGCGATCCGCTCGCGGATCCGCGCCCCGGCGGTGGCCTCGAGCTCGTCGGTCAGGGACGTGTCGAGGAGCTTCGGCCTGCCGGCGAGACCCCGCAGCTCGTCCTGCGCCTCGCAGATGCCTCGGATCTCGCGATGCGCGGCCTCGAGCGCCGCGATTACCGTGTCCTCGGGCACCTCCTCGGCACCGCATTCGACCATCGTGATCGCATCCTTCGTCCCGACGACGAGCAGGTCGAGCGTGGACTCGAGCAGCTCGGGCAGCGTCGGGTCGACGATCAGCCGGCCGTCGTCGTCCATCCCGATGCGCACGGCCCCGACGGGCCCGAGGAACGGCAGCGACGAGATCACGAGCGCCGCCGAGGCGCCGTTGATCGCGAGCACGTCGTGCGCGACGATCTTGTCGGCCGAGAGCACCGTCGCGATCACCTGCACCTCGTTGCGGAACCCCTTCGGCCAGAGCGGCCGGATCGGGCGGTCGATCATGCGCGCGTTCAGGATCGCGCGCTCCGTCGGTCGTCCCTCGCGCTTGAAGAAGCCGCCGGGAATCTTCCCGGCGGCGTACATCCGCTCCTCGACGTCCACCGTGAGCGGGAAGAAGTCCGCCCCTTCCCGCGGTTCGAGCTTCCCCTGGGCGGTGGCGAGCACCATCGTGTCGCCGGAGCGCACGACGACGGCACCGTCCGCCTGCTTCGCGAGGCGGCCGGTCTCGAACACGAGCTCGCGCCCGCCGACGCTCCGCGTCACCACGTGACGCGTGGTCTCGACCATCGACATTCCCCTGTCTCCCTTCGTTCGGGCAGGAGATGAGGCGGAGGTTTGAGGCAGCCCCGAGGATCGCGGGAGCCCGGGGCTCCCTCAAACTTCCGCCGGCTCCCCTGCGGCGGTTTGCTAGCGGCGCAGACCGAGGTCCTTGATCAGCGTCCGGTAGCCCTCGAGATCCTTCCTCTGCAGATAGTTCAACAGGCGCCGGCGCTGACCGACCAGCTTCAACAGGCCACGACGGGAATGGTGATCCTTGTGGTTGGCCTGCATGTGCGCGGTCAGGTCGTTGATCCGCCTGGTGAGCAGCGCGATCTGGACCTCGGGAGACCCCGTGTCTGCGGGGCGCTTCCCGTACTGCTCGACGATCTCCTTCTTCGCTTCCGTGGTCAAGCTCATACGGCCTCAAGGCTACCAGAGGCGCATCTCCGCCCGGCGCCTCGACGGTCTCCGAGCTCAGCCCGGAGCCGCTGCCGCGCGCGCGGCAGCCACGTCGCTCGCGATCTGCTCCGCGAGCTCCTGCTCGCTCCCGAAGGCCCGCTCCTCACGGAGCCATCGCCAGAGCTCGAGGCGGACTTGGCGTCCGTACAGGTCGCCCTCGAAATCGAGCAGGAACGCCTCGATGCGACGCTCGTGGCCGCCGTAGTGCGGGTTCACCCCGATCGAGAGCGCCGTACGGAACGGCTTTCCGTCGACGATCGCCGCTCCCGCGTAGATGCCGTACGCCGGCACCAGCAGGTTCGGCGGCACCGCGAGGTTCGCGGTCGGGAAGCCGAGCGTGGCACCGCGGCGGTCGCCCGGGACGACCACGCCCTCGAGCTCGTGCGGGCGTCCGAGCTGGGCGGCGGCGCCGAACGCGTCGCCGGAGAGGAGCAGCTCCCTGATGCGGCTCGAGGAGACACCCTCGACGAGCGGGACCGGACGGACGTCGAAGCCCATCTCGCGCAGCAGGCGTCGCGTCGCCGCTCCGCCCGTGCCCGAACCGGAAGTTGTCGCCGGCGAGGATGACCCGCGCGCGCATCGGCTCGAGCACGAGGGGGACGAACTGCGCCGGCGACAGCCGGGCGAGCTCGGGCGTGAACTCGACGATCACGAGCTCGTCCACGCCGAGCGCCCGGATCAGCTCGACCTTGCGTTCGAGCGTCACGAGCAGCTTCACGTCGTAGCCGAGCACCTCCCGCGGGTGCGGCGAGAAGGTGACGACGGCCGAGCGCAGCCCGGTCTCCATCGCCGCCCGGATCACCGCCTGGTGCCCGCGGTGGACGCCGTCGAACGTCCCGAGCGCGACCGCTCGGTCGACGGGGTCGAGCCCGGCCGGATCGGACGAGACGATCATCGCGCCGGCATCACGGTCTCGGGCCGTGCAAGGCCGCCGCCGAGGCGGGCCACCGCCAGGAGCCTGCCGCCGTAGGTGAGGCGGGCACGGCCCTCGCCCTCACGGGGAATGGGGCGCCCGCTGAGGATCTTCCCGACCTCGTCGTCGGCGAGCGGCAGCTCGGGCAGGAACGGCAGCACGTCGCCGGCGTCGACCACGCGCTCCGGGTCTGCGTCCTCGACGCGAAACGGCCCGACGGACGTGCGACGGATGCTCTGGCAGTGGCCGCCGAGCCGGTCGGCGATCGCCCGGACGTACGTCCCGCTGGAGACGTGGAGCGCCACCGTCAGGAGCGGAGCGTCGAAGCTCACGACCTCCAGCTCGTACACGGTCGAGCGGCGGATGGGCATCTCGACCGCCACGCCCTTGCGCTTTAGACGGTACGCGCGCTGTCCCGCCACCTTGACCGCCGACGCAGCAGGGATCGGCAGCTCGACGTCCCCCGTGACGGCGGCGAGCGCGGCCTCGAGATCGACGGGGACCTCCGTCTGCTCGATCACCTCGCCCTCCTGGTCGCCGGTGCCGGTGCGCTGCCCGAGCACGATCTCGGTCACGTAGCGCTTGTCGAGCCCGACGAGGTACCGGGCGAGCCGCGTCGCGGGGCCGAGCAACACGAGCAGCAGGCCGCTCGCGAGCGGGTCGAGGGTGCCCGCGTGACCGGCCTTCACACCGAAGCGCTTCCTGACCGAGCGGACGACGGCGAACGACGACGGCCCCACGCGCTTGTCCATCAGGACGAGCCCGGTGGGGGGACGGGACGTCGCCGGGGCGGCCTCCACCGGGCTACGCGCCGCGAGACTGCGCGAGATAGCCGTCCCGGATGATGGTGATGATCTCCTCCGCCGTTCCCTCGCTCGAGAATCCGGCCGCCTGACGGTGCCCGCCGCCGCCGGCCGACCGCGCGATCGCGGAGACGTCGATGTGCGGCGCGGTCGTGCGCAGGCTGATCCGCCACAGAGGGCCGGCGGTCGTCGGCGGCTGTCTGATCAACGCGACGACGTCCGCGCCCTCGACCTTGCGGATCGTGTCGATGATCCCCTCGGCGAACGGCTCCGTCGCGCCGGCGTCCGCGAAGTCCTCTCTGACGAGCCAGGCGATGACGAGCCTGCCGCCCTCGTACGCCCTGGCGGAGTCCAGCGCGCGGCCGAGCAGCTTCAGCTTCGGGTAGGGGACGCTCTCGTAGACGCCCTGGAACACGCGATGGATGTCGGCGCCGGCCTCCATCAGCTCCGCGGCGAGCCGAAGCGCCCGCGGCGTCGTGTTCGCGTACTGGAACCGGCCGGTGTCCGTGACGAGCGCGATGTAGAGCGCTTCCGCCATCGCCGGCGTGAGCCGGACGCCGAGGTCGGCGAGGACGTCGCGGAGGATCTCGCCGGTGGACGAGGCGTCCGGGACGACCAGGTTGACGTCTCCGAACCGCGTGTTGTCGTGATGGTGGTCGATGTCGACGACGAGGGGTGCCCGCTCGAGCAGGCCCGGGTCGGGGCCGAGTCGCCGGTCGTTCGCGCAGTCGAGCGCGAGCACGACCCGGCCCGTAGCCTCGGCGGGCAGGTCTCCCCGGCGCACGGACGAGAGATCCATGAACCCGTACTCGTTCGGCAACGGCACCTCGCCGGCGAGGTACATGAGCGAGTCCTTCGACAGCTCCCCGAGGGCGAGGTGCATCGCGACGAGCGAGCCGAGAGCGTCGCCGTCCGGGTTCTCGTGCGTGGTCACGAGGAACAGGTCCTGCTCCCGGATCGTCTCGGCCACGGCCCTCCTCGAATCGGCGACGCTGGTCACCGATCGGACGTGCGCGCCTGCGCCGACATCGCTCATCGCCGACCGATCGTACTCAAGAGCACGGCCGTCGAGCGCCGGCAGGCAGGCCGCCTCACGGCGAGGCCTGGGCGCCCTCGTCGTGCTCGGCCAGCAGCTCGGTGAGCCGGGCCGCGCGCTCCATTGTGTCGTCCTGCCGAAACAGCAGCCGGGGCGTGCGCCGAAAGCGCAGCTCGCGGTTGACGCGCGCCTGGAGCACGCCGTGTGCGGCCTGGAGCGCCGCGAGCGTGCGCTCGCGGTCCCGTTCGCGCCCGAGCACGCTCACGTACACGATCGCCTGCGCCAGGTCTGTCGTCGCCTTCACGCCGGTCACGGTGACGAACCCGATCCGCGGGTCCTTGAGCTCCCGCAGCCCCTCCGAGACGACCTGCCTGATCGCCTCGTTCACGCGCCGCATCCGGTTGCTCTCACCCATCGAGGCTCACGACCTCCCGCTCCGCGCCGAGGAGCTCGAACGCCTGCCCGGCGAGGTATCGCTCCGCCGCGTCGAGGAGCCGCTGCACCTCGCCGTGCTCCCGCGCGACGCAGGCCATCGTCAGCCGAGCGCGTTGCCAGCGGTCGTGGTGATCGACCTCGGCGACCGAAGCGCCGAAACGCTTCGCGAGCTGCGCCTTGGCGGCGAGCAGCTCCCGCCGCTTCCCCTTGAGGGAGTGGTTGTCGGGGAGGAACAGCTCGACCGACAGGATGCCCACGTAGCCGGAGCCCACGGCGGGACTAGCCGGGAGCGACGCTCAGATCGGTGCGCTCGATCTGGCGGGTCTCGTAGAACTCGAGCACGTCGCCCTGCTTGACGTCGTTGAAGCTCTCGAGCTGGACGCCGCACTCGAATCCCGCAGCGACCTCGCGGACGTCCTCCTTGAACCGGCGCAGGCTCGCCAGCGTGGTGTCGTAGATCACGACGCCGTCGCGGACGACCCGGACCTTCGCGTTGCGACGAAGGACGCCGCTCGTCACGTAGCAGCCCGCGATCACGCCGAGACGCGAGATCCGGAACAGCTCTCGGACCTCGGCCTCCCCAATCGTCTCCTCCACGTGCTCGGGCGCGAGCATCCCGACGAGCGCCTGCTCGATGTCCTCGGTGAGCTTGTAGATCACCTGGTAGGTGCGGATCTGGACGCCCTCGCGCTCGGCAAACCCTCGCGCCTCCGCGTTCGGGCGGACGTTGAAGCCGACCACGATCGCCTTCGACGCCGCCGCCAGCATGACGTCGCCCTCGGAGATCGCCCCGATTCCGGCATGGATGAGGTTGACGCGCACCTCGGGATGGCTGAGCTTCCCGAGCTCGCTGGCGACCGCCTCGATCGAGCCCTGCACGTCGACCTTGACGATCAGGTTCAGGTCCTGCACCTCGCCGGCCTCCATGCCGGCGAATAGCTCCTCGAGGCTGGGGCCCCCCTTGGCCTGCCGCGCGAGCTGCTCGGCCCGAAGCCGCTGCCCCCTGGCCTGGGCGAGGTGGCGCGCCTGGCGATCGTTCTCGACGACCCGCGCGTACTCGCCCGACTGCGGCGGCCGGTCGAAGCCGAGGATTTCGACGGGCGTTCCGGGCCCGGCATCCTTCACACGCTCGCCGCGGTAGTCGTGGAGCGCGCGCACCCGGCCCCAGGCGTCGCCCGCTACGATCGCGTCGCCGACGCGCAGCGTTCCGCGCTGGACGAGCATGGTCGCCACCGTGCCCCGCCCGACGTCGAGCCGGCTCTCGATGATCGGCCCTGACGCCGGGGCATCAGGGTTCGCGACGAGCTCGAGCTCGGCGTCGGCGACGAGGAGGATCCGCGCGAGGAGGTCGTCCAGGTTCTGGTTGTCCTTCGCGGAGACGTCGGAGAACTGGGTGGTGCCGCCCCACTCCTCCGGCTGCAGGTCGTGCGCGACCAGCTCCTGGCGAACCCGGGTCGGGTTCGCGTCCTCGCGGTCGATCTTGTTGACGGCGACCACGATCGGTACGCTGGCCGCCCGCGCGTGGCTGATCGACTCCTCGGTCTGCGGCATGACGCCGTCGTCGGCCGCGACGACGAGCACGGCGATGTCGGTCACCTTCGCGCCGCGGGCGCGGAGCGCCGTGAACGCCTCGTGACCCGGCGTGTCGAGAAACGTGATGCGGCGCCCGCCGTGGTCGACCTGATACGCGCCGATGTGCTGCGTGATCCCGCCTGCCTCGTGCTCGGCCACGGTGCTCGAGCGGATCGCGTCGAGCAGTGTCGTCTTGCCGTGATCCACGTGACCCATGATCGTGACGACGGGCGGCCGGGGCTTCAGGGTCTCGGGAGCGTCCTCGTAGACCTCGGGCTCGAGCTCCTCCTCGTCGGCGTGCTTGATCTGCACCTCGCGGCCCAGCTCCTGGGACACGAGCACGATCGCCTCGTCGGCGAGCGACTGGGTGATCGTGACCATCTCGCCGGCGGTCATCATGATCTTGATGATCTGCGCGGCAGGGACGCCGAACGCCGACGACAGATCCTTCACCGTCGCACCGGACGCGACGGTGACCGGCCCGGTCTCCCTGGGGGGCGCCGTGGCGCCGTCGCGCGGTCCCTTGCCGGCGCCATCGCGCGAGCGCTGCCCGCCGACGGCGTCCGGCCTCGGGCGAGGCGTGTCGATGACCACACGGCGCTTCCGCCGTCCCGACGGCGCGCCTCCTCTCGGCCTCAGGGGCCGCTGCGGTCTGTTTCCACCCTCCTCGGCCACCGGCTCAGCTTAGCCTTCCGCTACGAACGCCACATCGGCGAAGCGTCATTCTGGAACGAGCTCCTCGAACAGCCGTCGGAGCGCATCGGGAGTCTCGACCGACGTCCGCAGCGTCCGCTGGAGCCCCCGTCGCGCGAGCGCGCGTGCGAGGCACGCCCGGTCGCGGCAGACATAGGCTCCTCTGCCCGGCGCCCGTTGCGCCGGGTCGGGCGTCAGCGCACCGGCGGCCACCGCGAACCGGAGCAGCTCCGCCTTCGCAGCCCGCCGGCCGCAGCCGACGCACGTCCGGACCGGTGTCATGCGGCAGGTGCCTCACCGCCTTCGCCGGCCTTCGGCTGCTCCGGAAGGTCGGACGTCTCGCCGGCCGGCGCGGCATCCTCGATCTGGTCGGTCGCATCGTCGAGCACGTCCGCGGCGTCGGCGGTGGCGGTGGCGGCCACGGCGGCGACGGGCGCGCGCTGCTGCTCGGCGAGCGCCCGGTGGGCGGGAATCCCGCAGTACCGCGATCCGGGAAGCGAGGCGTTCGGACAGCGCTTGCCCGTGGACAGGATCGCTCCGCAGCGGCCCGAGAAGTCCTCCCCGTCCTCGGCCCCGGCGTAGGCGAGCTCGGCCTCGGCCTCGGCGAACTGCGTCTCGGAGTTGATGTCGACCTTCCATCCGGTCAGCCGTGCGGCCAGCCGCGCGTTCATGCCCTCCTTGCCGATCGCGAGGGACAGCTGGTCGTCGGGCACGATGACGGTGGCTTCCTTCCCCTCGTCGTCGATCAGCACCTCGCGCACCCGCGCGGGCGACAGCGCCTTCGCGATGAATCGCGCGGGCTCGGGGTTCCACGGGATGATGTCGATCTTCTCGCCCCGCAGCTCGGACACGACCATGCGGACACGGGAGCCGCGGGGCCCGACGCAGGCGCCGACCGGGTCGACGCCCTGGGCATGCGACTGGACGGCGATCTTCGACCGGTAGCCCGGCTCGCGCGCCACGCCGCGGATCTCGACGAGTCCGTCGGCGACCTCGGGAACCTCCAGCTCGAACAGCGTGCGGATGAGCTCCGGATCACGGCGCGACAAGATCACCTGGGGGCCCTTCGTGCCGGAGCGCACCTCGGTGATCACGGCCTTGATCCGGCTCCCCTGCTCGTAGCGCTCCCCGTCGACCTGCTCCGATCGCGGCAGCAGCGCCTCGACCTTGCCGAGATCGACGAGGACGTTGTTCCGGTCGCCGGCCTGCTGGACGATGCCGGTCACGACCTCGCCGACGCGGTCGACGTACTCGTCGTACATCATCGACCGCTCCGCCTCGCGAATCCGCTGGAGGATCACCTGCTTGGCCGTCTGCGCGGCGATGCGGCCGAAGTTCTCGGGCGTGACGTCGCGCCGGGAGACGTGCTCGGGGGCCACGTCGGACCAGTCGATGTCGAGGTCGTCGTCCTGGATCAGGGTGTGGGACTTCTCGCCGCTCTCGGCCTCGGCGGCCTCGAGCTCGTCGAGGCGCCGCTCCCGGGCCTCCTCGAGCAGCCGCTCCTCGATATCGCCGGGAAGCTCGACCGCGAACACCCGGAAATCTCCGGTCTCGTGGTCGAGGGCCACCTCGGCATGGCGCGCAGCCCCGGGTGTCTTCTTGTACGCGGCCAGCAGCGCGTCCTCGAGGGCGTCGACGAGCGCGTCCTCTTCGATGCCCTTCTCCTTCTCGATCTGCCGGACCGCCTCGAGGATCTCCCTAGTCATTGTCTATCGCCTCTCATCGATCAGGTTGCCACGTACGATCTCCGCGTACGGGATCTCCAGGTGCTCGCCGCCGACCCCGAGGACGAGCGACTCCTCGCCCGCCTCGACGACTTCCCCCCGGAAGCGCCGCCGCCCGGCGAGCCCGTGCTCGGTGCGGACCGCGACCGGCCTGCCGGTGGCCGCCTCGAAGTGCGCTCGCGTTCGTAGCGGACGCTCCGGCCCCGGGCTCGACACGTCGACCGTATACCGGTCGAGGTAGCCGCGCAGGACGTTCGTGACCCGTTCGCAGAGCGCGTGGTCGACGCCCGCAGGATGGTCGATGTAGACGCAGAACCGTTCCGGCCCGACGAGCTCGACCGCGAGCACGTCGACGTCGGGCACGCCGTCGCTCACCGCTCCCGCGACGTCCTCGTAGAGCTCCCGTTCCCTGTCGTAGACCTGAACCATTACGCCATGACCGTCCATCTCGTGCGGGAAAACTGCCCCCTCACGAAAAGCGGGCGCTGAGCGCCCACTTCCAACGACCTGGATTCGCGTGGTGGCCTCCGAAGGATAGCAGGGCGGGGGCGGCGAAACCGCCGTCGTGCCTCAGGTCTCGACGATCACGGTCACCGGCCCGTCGTTCTGGATCTCGACGACCATGCGGGCGCCGAACCGGCCGGTCGCGACCGCAGCGCCGGCCGCGGCGAGCGCCGTGCAGAACCGCTCGTAGAGCGGGCCGGCCTCCTCCGGACGGGCGGCCTCCGTGAAGCTCGGGCGGTTTCCCTTCCGCGTGTCCGCGACGAGCGTGAACTGGCTGACGACGAGGACCTCGCCGCCGACATCCCGGACGCTGCGGTCGAAGCGTCCGTCGTCGTTCTCGAACACGCGGAGCGCCGCGACCCTGCCCGCGAGCCGCGTCGCATCCGTCGGCGTGTCGCTCCGTGCGACTCCGAGCAGCACGCAGAGTCCGGGGCCCACTGCTGCGATCGTCTCGCCGCCGACCGTCACGGAGGCCGCGCGGACTCGCTGCACGAGCGCCTTCACGACGGAGCGCCCCTCCGCAGGGTGGGCGGGCCCAGCACGCCGTCGGGCATCGGCGGAGTCTACTTCGCTCGGCGATCGGGGGACGATCCCCCGTTCGAGGGGGCATCCTCGGAGCGGCCCTTCCGCCTCCGGAGGCCCATCCGCTCACCCCCTCCTACCGCTGGCCGTCGTCGTCGTCGACCGGGCCCGAGTGCACCGAGCAGCCGAGCGTCTCGAGTCCTTCGCGATCCATCCCGACGATGCATCGGCCTTCCGGGCGGCGACGATCAGCAGGCTGTCGTCCCTGAGCCGAGGGAAGCCCCGGCAACGACCGTCGGCGCCGACGAGCCGGGCAGCGTCGTATCGCCGAACCGGATGCCGGCCTCGACCGGCACGCCGTAGGCGGCGAGGGCTTCCACGATCTCCTCGACGCGCGGACATCGTCGGCCGAGCGGGAGGCGCCGCCGACGGCGCGCGGGCGCCGGGACCACGAGGGTCGCCGGGTAGCCCCACTCGGCGCGGAACCCTCCGTCGCCCTCGACGGCGCGGCCCCACAGCGAGACCGTCCCGAGGACGCGGCAGAGCGCGCGCGATCCCGCCGGGTGCACGGCATCGAGGTAGGGCACTGCACGCCGGCCGTCCCGTACCGCGTACACCCCGCAGGCGCAGTCGTAGCTCGGGGGCGCGTGGAGCGGCAGGCGGCCCCATGGCAGCGCGGCGAGCCGTCTGCGGCACACCGCCCGGAACGGCACTCCCGGCTCCCACACGACCGGGTAGAGCATCGAGCTCAACCGGTACTTCCCCTCGTCGAGCACGACGTCCCAGACGCGCCAGCCGTGAAACGGTGTCACGAAGTCGGGTGCGACAGCCCTCGGTGCTACGGCGTCACCTCCTCCGGCTCGGCGGGCGCTTCCTCCGGCACATCGACCGCGGGCTCCTCCTGCGGCGCGAGGCGCGGCACGGGATCGTCGATGGGCTCGATGGTCACCACTCTCCTCGGCTGCCCGATCTCCATCACCGGATGAGACGACGATACGGGCGAAAAGGCGAGTCACGGAGGGCTGCGCTACAGTCGCCAGCCCATGGCGGCGCCGCGCCTGATCCTCGTGCTCAGCGAGAACTGGACGCTGAGCCCGTCCCGCGACCTCGGGGCCCTCGTGCGGATGGCGGTCGAGGCGGAGAGCGCGGGCTTCGACGGCGTCATGGTGAGCGAGCACGTCGTGCTCGGGCCCGGCGCCGACAGCGACGGGGCGATGGGGAACCCGAGGGACTACGCGATGCCGGGCAACCAGGATCCGGCGACGCCGTGGCCGAGCTCCATCGTGCTCCTCTCGGCGATCGCCGCGGCCACGACCCGGCTACGCCTCATCGCCGCCGCGATCATCGCGCCGCTTCGCCACCCGCTGCTGCTCGCCCGCGAGCTCGGCACGCTCGACCTGCTCTCGGAGGGCCGGCTCGTCGTCCAGCCGATCGTGAGCTGGCATCGCCCCGAGTACGAGGCGCTGGGCGTGCCATGGAGCATCCGCGGAGAGCTGCTCGACGAGCACCTCGCGGCCTGGGAGATCCTGTGGCGCGACACGCCGGCGAGCTTCGAGGGCCGTCACTACCGCTTCTCGGACGTCTACTTCGAGCCCAAGGCCTACCGGCCCGAAGGGCCGCGGCTGTGGATCGGGAGCAGCACGCTCCACGACCGGCTGCTTCGCCGGCTCGTCCGGTACGGACACGGCTTTCATCCGCTCGGGCAGCCGTCCCCGGAGGAGATGACCCGCCTCGGCGGGGCGATGGCGGCCGCAGGCCGGGAGATCGGCGAGCTCGAGCTCGTCGGCGGAGTTCGCGGCGTGTTCCCCGACGCGACGACGACGGCCGATCTCGACCGTGCGCTCGCCGCGATCCCCGGCCAGCTCGAGCGCGGGTTCACGTCGATCTGCATCAAGCCGTCGATGTTCCTCGACGACCGATCACGGTTCGCCGCCTGGTGCCGGGACGTCGTCACGCGCGTCGACGCGCTCACGTGCTGAACGTCTGCTCAGGCGATCGGCCGCGGGAAACGCGGATCTGCCCTGATCGGCTCGAGATCCGGGTCGTCGGCCGCGTACCGCGCGTAGCCGGGATCCCGCTCGACGGCCTGGGAAACGTGCCCGAGCGCGGCCTCGTGGAGCCCACCGAGGCTCTCGTAGCAGGCGAGGTTGTAGAGGAGGCTCGCGTTGTCCGGATACCGCTCGAGACCCTCTCGCACGATCGCCTGCGCAGCGTCCGGGCCGGCGGCCGCCGAGGCGCGGAAGCTGAACTCCCACGGTGAGACACGGTAGGGCTCACCGCGTGCGCCGCCGATCGCGAGCACGACGGTGCCGGGCTCGCGCGCCGTCGCGGCCCGGCGCTGCGCCGGGTCGTCGAGGAAGACGCACGTGCCGGCGGGCGCGTCGAGCTCGTCCCCGTCGACCGTGAACGTCGCGTGGCCGGCGACGACGACGTACAGCTCCTCGTGGTGGCCGGCCCCGCTGCCGGTCTCGTCGTGCTCCTCCACCACCTCGTCGCCGGCGGCCTGCGACGTGTACGCGTTGACTCCGAACGCCTCGATGCCGAGCGTGTGGCGAAGAGGCTTCCACAGCAGCCCGTGCCTGCCGACAGGAATCGCTGGAATGTCGGAGAGATGCGTGACGCGCATCCGGGCAGGTTAGCCCGCGTGCGTGAACGGGCTCGACGCTAGCTTCCGCCGGGTTCGGCAGCCGGTTGTGCCGGCGTGCCGCCCGCCTCGCGTTCCTCGGCGGCCCCGCGCCGGCCCTCGCGCCACGCCTCGATCGCGATCAGGATGCCCTTCGTCACGGGCACGGCGAGCAGTGCCCCGACGATCCCGAACAGCGCGCTGAAGGCGATCACCGCGACGACCGAGAGGAACGGGTGGATCTCGACGGTCTTCTTGAAGACCTTCGGCGTGATCAGGTTGTTCTCGACCTGCTGGTAGGCGATCAGGATCGCGCCGATCGCGACGCCCTTCCACGGCTCCTCGAGCAGGCCGACGATCACGACCGGGATCGTCCCGATCGTCGCGCCGATGTTCGGGATCAGGTCGGTGATCGCCACGAAGAGCGACAGCGGGGCGGCGTACGGCAGGCCGAGGAGCTTCATTGAGGTGAAGCAGGTGAGGCCCGCGATGAGCGCGATCAGGAACTTCCCGTACCAGTAGCCCGTGTTCATGTGGTAGATCTCACGCGCGGCCGAGACGTAGGCGGGCCGCGCTGCAGCAGGGGCTCGTTTCACCAGGCGGTCCTTCAGGTCGCGCCCGTAGACGAGGAAGTAGAGCGTGAACGTGAAGATCATGAACGCCGCAAAGCCCCCGCTCACGAGCGCCCCGATGAGGTCCAGTGCCTTGCCCGAGCCGTCGAAGAAGCTCGCCGCGTCGTCCGCCGCGTTCCCGGCCGTGTCGATCGCCTCGTCGGCGTTGAGGCTGTCCGAAGCACCCGTGCTCTGCAGCTGCTCAACGTAGCCAGGGATCGCCTCCTTGAGCGCCTTCGCACCGTCGACGACCGACGGAATGATGGCGATCGCGAAGACGAGCACGCACCCGCCGATGACGAGGAACGCGACCGCCGTGGCCTTCCCGCGCCCCATCCCGCGGCCCTGGAAGATCCGCACGAGCGGTTCGATCGAGAAGGCGAGGAACCCGGCGGCGACCAGCCAGGTGATCGTCTCACGGACCAGCCACATCGCGATCAGGAGCGCCGCGACGCCGAGGATCACCGCCACGACGGTGGCGGTGCTCATCGCGAAGAAGCGGCGGTTCGGCTGCCCCTCGGGTACGCCGGGCTTCGGTGCGGGCGTCGCCATGGCTGGCCGAGATACTACGACATCGGGAAGAATCGTTCCAGCCGCCCATGACAGCCCCTGACCCGCCCCCGTCCGAAGCACCCGCCGCCCCGGCGCCGCCGCCTGCGGACGCCGCGGAGCCGGTGCCCGAGGGCGGGATCCGGTCGCGGGCGGCCGCGGCGCGCGTCTGGGGCCAGGACCTGTACGAGCGGCTCGAGCGGAAACGGCCGCAGAGCCAGCCGATCGAGATCGGCTTCCGCTGGTTCGAGCGCGACGTGCGGATCGCCGGCGGCGTCCTCGGCGGCGGGCTCGCCTACCGGTTCTTCTTCTGGGTGCTGGCCTACAGCGCGCTTGTGAGCGGCGCGCTCGGATTCGCCTCGCGCGCTGGTGCGAGCGTCGAGGACGGTACCACCGAGGTCGGGATGACGGACGCCGTCGCGGAATCGGTGGCCAGCGCTGCGCAGCAGTCGGAAAGCGGGCGCTGGGCGCTCCTGCTCATCGGCGTCTGGCTCGTCGTGTGGTTCAGCTGGGGGCTCCTCCGCGCGCTCCGCCTCGTGCACGCAGCGGCCTGGAGGATCCGACCGAGGCCGATCCAGCGGCCCCTGCAGGCCCTCCTGGCGGTCCTCGCCGTGCCCATCGTCCTCGTTCTGCTCTCCGCGGGCGCCGGCTGGGTTCGGGCCAACGTCGGAGCGTTTCCCGGCGTCCTCGCCACGCTGGCGGCGGGGGTCGCATTCGGGGCGGCCTGGCTGCGGATCTCGATGAGGCTACCCTCTCCCGACGTTCCCTGGACCGCGTTCATCCCCGGCGCGGTGTTCTTCGGAGCCGGCGTCGAGGTCCTCCACGTGTTCACGGTCTACTTCCTCGCCGAGAAGCTCGCCTCGGCCCAGTCGTACTACGGCGCGCTCGGCCTCGCCGCAACCATGCTCTTCTTCCTCTGGATGATCGGCCGCGGCGTCGTCTGGGCGGCCGAGCTGAACGCCGTCGTCTGGACGGTGCGGCATCCCGTCCACGACGACGTCGCCGTGCAAGGACCGACGGAGCAGGAGGCCGGAGCGACTCCTGCCGACGCCTGAGCGACCTACCGCGGGGCGCCCCGGCTCGGGAGAGCCGTTCCGCCCGGCGGCCGCGACGCTTCAGACCGAGAAGCTGACCGGGAAGGTGGCGACCCAGGCCACCGCGCCGAGGAACACGAGCAGGCCGCAGACGAGCATCGCCCGACGTAGCTTCGCTATCCGCAGCTTCGCACCCATGCCCGCGAAGAAGAGCGAGGTCGCGAATAGCACGACGCAGAGGACGTAGTTCGTGGCGCGCTGCACGTTCGTCAGCGCCTTCAGGGCGAAGGCTTCCGACTCCGCCTCGAGCCGGTCTGCCTACTCGGCGGTCGCGGCGCCGATGATCAGCAACCCCCAGAGGATGTTCACGCTTCGTCCACCGCGTCAGGCATCGCGACACGGGCCGACCGAACCCGCTGGCGCCGGGCGTCCAGCCGGGCTACGAGCCGGTGGTGGCCGCGGCCGACTCGGCGCAGCCGAGACCGTTCCACGTCTGGGTCCACGCCTGGTGGACGGCGGCCAGCTGAGGCTGCAGCGACTCGACCGCCTCCCCGAATGTCGTCCCCTCGGGCAGGTCGTCCACCGCCGCCCCGAGATCGCCGGCGGCACTCTGGAGCGCGGCCTTGTCGGCCTCCTTCAGATCGCCAAAGTTCTCCCGGACCGACTGCCAGTTTCGCTGGACCACGCCCGCCTGGAACTGGATCTCGTTCTTCTCGCTCGTTGCCGGCATGCCCTGGAGCGCCGTGATCGAGGCGGCGAGGGTTGCAAGCGACGAGCAGAGGTCGGACTCCGCGGTCGCCTGGACGTCCTCGTCCCCCCCGCCGCACGCGGCGAGCGCGAAGGCGAGCGCCACGCACAGAACGACGAGGCGAAGACCGACTCTGCGTGCTCGTGCTCCCTGCATGCGCGGCACGATACCAGTCCCGCGGAGGCGTCTCATCGCCCAGCGCACCCCGTTCCCGATGGGGTGCGACGCCGCGCGGACACGGCCCCTTCTACCCGGCCGCCGGCGTCGACGCCGCCGCCATCTCCCCGGCGAAGAACTCGAGCGCCCGCTTGGTCTTCGTCTCCTGCTCGCCCTCGAGATCGATCCCGTGCTTCTCGAGGAACCGTCTCGTCTGGAATGCGACCTCGAGCGTCTCCGCCGGTGCGCACTTCGTCGAGAGCTCGAGGATCTGCGAGTTGTCGGGGTAGAGCCAGAGCTCGCCCACGAGCTTCCGCCCGTATCCCTCCGGGACGATGTTCGCCTTCAGCACGAAGATGGGCCCGAGCACGGAGAGCGCGTCGAGGTCGACCCCATCGGGCGCGTGGTCGGCGAAGAACCGCCGCTGCTCCTTCGAGAAGAGCTTTCGCACCGGCGCGGTCCCGGCAATCGCCTCCCTGATCTCGTCGTTGCCGATCCGCCCCTTCAGGGACGCGGAGCAAACAAAGCCGCCGGGCATCGCATCGACCTCGACGAACAGGCTGCGTGACTTCCGAAGGTTCTCGGGGAGGTCGGTCGGCACGACAGGCCGCAGCTTCACGACCGTGTCCCCACCCCGGCCCTGTACCCGGCGCGCCCGGGCGACCACGCCGGCCCGGTTCAGCTGCAGGTCGGGGGTGTCGAGGAAGAACACCTGCCGGATCTGCGCCTCGATCGGATCCAGTCCCAACGCGACGACCGTCGCGCGCCGCTCCGAGGCAGGCACGGTCAGCTTCAGCTCCACGCTGTCCGAGCCGCTCGCCAGTCCGAGCAGCTCCTCCAGCTGCTCGTCGGAGAGCCCCTTCCGTGTTCGACCGGTCGCTGCCATCTGGCGGCCTCCTCCTGTGGTGTCGTCGTGGGCCCGCCGGACGGGCCGGTGTGCCGACCGCCGCACCCGGCGACCCGCAGGGGGAAGCGTAGACGACGGCACCAACCCGTGGTGAGAGAGCCGGAGGGCCACCGTCTCGCAACAGGTGAACCCGACGATCCCGCCCCTGCCAGAACGAGCGCCGGAGTATCGTTCGAGACGCATATCGAGGCGCCGAGGGGGAGAGGGATGCCCAGTTTGGTCGTCTTCGCGGTCTCCGTGTCCGACACGCTCGAGAACGAGCCTGCGACCGTGGTCGTTCTCGCCGTGCTCGCGGTCGTGCTCGCGCTCTTCGCTCCCGGGCTCCGTAGCCGGCCGCGGACGGCACTGAGCCGGTGCGGTCGGCCCGGAGTCCGGGCGTTGGCGGGCCATCTGCGGAAGGCAACGTCTCCGTACCGTGAACCGGGGCAACTAACCGATACCGCGTGCGGGGTGGACGTGCGAAAGCTCACTGCTGTGGCTATGGTCGTCGCCTTGGTCTTCGCCGCCGTGGATGCGCAGGCGAAGCCAGAGAAGATCCGGGGGCCGTTTCTCCTCGTCTCGCTTCCTGCGATGGGTACCGTCACCTGGCGCTGCGATCGGACGAGGAAGCCTGGCGTTGCTCCGGGGCTGCCGGGACTCGCACTCGGCTTTCGCGCATTCCGGCAGAGCGCGACCGACTATCTGCGACTACGGGCTGCCGGCCGGCTGATCCTGGACCGTTACGTCCAGCCAGGACAGACGGTCAGACTCCCATTCCTGCAGTCGACTGTGCAAACGATCGAGATCGTCCAAGCGACCGGCGCCGGCACCCTGCGTGCCTCGGTGAAGGTGAACTTCCTTCCAGGGACGACCTCGACGTACTGTTTCCCGTACCTGCCCCCCAGGGTCGAAGTTCGCCTCGGGCCGCGAGGGTAGTCCGGGGGCCAGCTCGCTGGTGGCATGGCGGCCGCAGGTCGCCCTTGACGTAGTAACTCGGAACGCTGTCTCAGGGATACGGGTCAGGACGAGTCTTGAATCGTGAGAGCCTCCAATCTGAGAGGCGGATTCCTTCCGCCTGGCGCCGACCAAGGCATAGCGCAGGCGTAGGTGTTCAGTGTCGGCCGTTTCCTGAACCTCGACAGGGATGTCCCTTGCGTGTGACTCTGAGATGACCGCACAAGCGTCGCCAGAGCAGACGACGCCTTAGCGCAAACCCTCAAGGAACCTTGAAACCGAACAATGGAGGCGGCGGGAATCGAACCCCCGAAAGATTCCCACCGGCTGGCTTCTGTGTCTCCCCTGGCGCGCGTCGCCGAGCGTTCCAAACGAGCCTAGGACGGAGGGGCGACGGCAGAGCTGCCGGTGTCAGCGGGTGAGAAGCTCGTGGACATGGACCCGGACGCACTCGACGACCTGATCACGGCGTTCGAGGCCGAGGTAGCAGCGAGCCGCTTCTGGCTGACGGGCGTGAACGCTGCGACCGACGCTAGCTCGACACCGCCGCCGCGCCGGAACGGCGGCAAGTGGAAGTGGATCTTCCTGACGGTCGCCGTGATCGCGGCGTGCGCGGTCGCCGGCTTCGCGATCTACACGTGGGGATGGCACGAGACGGACGGCGACACGACCTCGGGTAGCACCTCGGCGGCAGCCAGCGAATTGGAGTTGGCAACGGTGGCGGCGGCGAATCTCGCCGCCGTCAGCGGTTTCCAGGAATGAGAGACGAGCCGGCTGGCGGAAGGGGTGTGGAAAGCGAGCTTCCCGATCCACATGACAAAGCTCGGTGTATCGTGCTGCGCCGCTGTCGGTCAAGAACGCGAACGGAGGAGAGCACATGTCGTTGAAGTTCGGCACCTTCATGGCTCCGTTCCACTGTCCCGTGGGGCTGGATCCGACCGCGGCCTACGAGCGTGATCTCGAGGTCATCCAGCACATGGACAAGCTCGGGTTCGACGAGGCCTGGATCGGCGAGCACCACTCGTGCGGCCAGGAGTTGATCCCCGACCCGATGATCTTCATTGCGTGGGCGGCCACCCAGACCCGGCACATCAAGCTCGGCACGGGTGTGCTCTCGCTGCCCTACCACAACCCGCTGTGGGTCGCTGACCGGGCGCTGTTCATGGACCGGCTGCTGCGCGGCCGTTTCATGCTCGGGCTCGGCCCCGGCGCGCTGCCGACCGACGCCGCGATGATCGGCATCTCGATCGAAGAGCAGCGGACGGCGTTCGAGGAGGATGTCGACGTGCTGATGGCGATCCTCCGCGGTGAGCAGGTGACCGCCAAGACCAGCCGCTACAACCTCGTTGAGGCCCGCACGCAGTACGCGCCCTACAGCGACTTCGACATCGTCGTGGCGGCCATCGCCTCGCCGACCGGCCCGCGCGCGGCGGCCAAGAACGGCGCCGGGCTGATGTCCGTCGGCGCCACCGCTAAGGCCGGCTTCGACGCCCTGGCACTGCACTGGGACGTGATGGAGGAACGCGCCCCGCAGTTCGGGCACGTCGCCGACCGCAGCAAGTGGCGGCTGGCCGGACCGATGCATCTCGCCGATACCCGCGAGCAGGCGATCGAGCATGTCCGCTACGGGCTCGACCTGTGGTGCGACTACACCCAGAACGTGCTCGCCGCCCCTCACTTCCGGGCCGCCGGCGGCACCTTCGAGGAACGGGTGTCGTGGGTCAACGACACCGGTCTCGGCGTCATTGGCACGGTCGAGGACGCGATCGCGCAGATCGAGCGGCTCGAGGAGCAGTCGGGCGGCTTCGGCTCGTACCTGCTCATCCACCAGGAATGGGCTCGCCACGCCGCCACGCTCAAGAGCTACGAGTTGTTCGCGAACCACGTCAAGCCCCGCTTCCAGGGCAGTACCACGCGTCTCCAGCAGGCCTCGGACTACGCAGTCTCCCGCTGGCAGGAGTTCGACCAGCGCCACTCCGACGCGATCCAAGCCGCTACCGACCGCCACGCCAAAGAGCGCACGGGGGGAACTCGCGGGGAACAGGTCAGACCGAGATAGGCCGAGCGCTAGTTAGCCCTTAGCATGAAAATTCGCGGACTGTGGCAGACGTCACAGCGTCTGAAACCTCCACCAAGAATCGCTCCTGTGCTGGCCGCTGGGCGGTCACGCTGCCCGCTCTCGGGGCGGCCAAGACAGGGCGTATGGCCGTTCACGGTGACCGAGCATTCCCGAGCGGGCTACCCGGCCGTGGAAGTGGGCGCCGCTCGAGGCGATAGGAGCCGCTGTGAGGCGCTGCGAGCGGCAGCCGCGCGGGTGATATGCCTCCCGCTTCGGAGGGGCGCCTCGGCAGCGGCCTTTCTCGCGGCCGAGAACTCCGTCACGCGCGCCCGCGCTCGCGATCTCGGCCGCAGCCCGCGATCCCCGGCGATCGAGGGCGACCCCCATCCCCCCGAACGCGCCAGGGCGGGCGGGACTCCAGTCCGGGGGCAGAATCCTGCCAAGGCTCGGCATCAGCACGACCCAACGAACTGCCTCAGTAGTCTTCGGTTCGACCCGAGTGCCGTCTCGTCCGAGTTGCCGCCGCACATGGACAGCCCCAGCATCGAAATCGATGTCGACCCAGGTTAGTCCGAGTAGCTCGCCGAGGCGAAGGCCAGTGAAGAGGGCGGCCGCCGAGAGGGCGCGTGTATCCGGATCCGTGGCCTCGCCGAGGAGTCTGTCGATTTCTTCCCGCGACAGGACGCGTCGCTCGGTGCGCCCTACGGACGGACGCTCCCCGCGCCCAAGCTGACGGACCGGGTTCGCCGCGATCAGGCCGCGACGTTCGGCCCAGCAGGCGGGCGTGCCGGGCCTCGGCCTGCCGGTCAAGCCTCTGCCACGAACGAGGAGGGCGGGGGGTCGTGCGCGGGTCGGCGGGACCGCGAGACGACGTCGTCCGTGATCCGCAAGGCGCTGCGCAAGTACCTCGGCGTCGCCTGACGTCCCGCGGGCGGGCGACGCCCGGCCGACTCACCGTGGCCGTTAGAGATGCTCAGCCCCAGTGGTCGATCGTGATCAGCCGGCGTAGGTCCGCGCCTGCGCGCCGACGACGGCTACGAGGTCGTCGAGGGCGATGTTGCTGTCGAGGTGGTGCAGGCCCCATTCGGGTCCCAGGGTGTCGCCGGCGAGATCGTCGGTGCGAGGGTCGGCGGGATCGGCGTCGACGGTCACGGACAGGTAGCGGAAGCCGCCGCCGTCGACGCACTCGCCGCTGACGAAGTCGGGATAGCCGACCCAGGCTGTGGTGATCTCGGGTGCGGTTGCGCTATCGGCGAACGGGATCCCGCCGGTGCCGCCCACGGTTGCCTGCGGGCCGACGACGAAGGCGGGCTGTAGGGGTGCGCTGCCGCCGCCGAGTGCGGCCGGGTTGGTGCACAGGGCCGGGCCGGCGCCGAAGGTGCCGGGCGGCGGCGGTGAGGCGGCGTCGTAGGTGGCATAGGAGAGGAGGCAGCCAACCTGACCCCGGCTGGTGCAGGGCGGGATATCGGGGAGCTGGGATCCCGGGGGGCCCAGGATGATCGCGGAGACGAGCCGATCGACGAGCGCCGGCACAGCGGCGATCTCCTCACGGACAAGGCGGGACACCAGGTCGGCTCCCTGGGAGTGGCCGATCAGCACGAACCCCCGACCCGCGCTGTCGCTCTCGAGGTAGTGCCTGAACGCGTCGAGCACGTCCCCGTAGGGGATCTCGCCGCTCGCGGGCGTTGAAGTCTCACCGAAGAGGCCGGCCAGCGTGGTCTGGCGGTAGACGGGCACATAGACATCGCACACGGAGCCGAAGCGGGCCGCCTGGATCAACGTGGCGGCGATCTCCTCGTCCTCGCCCGGCACGAGATCGCTATTTCCCGTCTCGTCCTGGCTGACGGTCGGATAGACGTACAAGCAGTCGACCGGCGCATCAGCAGCGTGCGGGACTTCGACCACCTCGGTCGAGCCGTCGGCGCTCACGAGGGTCATGTCCAGGCTGCCGGCGCAGACGTCGTCGCGGCCGGGGCGGCAGATCCAGGCGGCATCGTCGGAGTAGTCGGGTGCCGGCCCGGCCTCTGCACTGAGATCGGTCTCGGGCGCCCCTTCTTCCACATACTCGCGGGTCCGCTGCTCCCAGAGCTGGATCGAATCCTCCGTGTGCTCCGGGCCGTACATGATGGCGGCGTCCTCCGGATAGGCGGTGCGCACCCACCTTTCGAACGGCTCCCACACCTGGGGCGAGAACTCCGAAATCTCGAGCGTCCACGACGCTTGGACGATCTCTCCATCACGGACGGTGAGATAGAAGTAATTGCCGCTGTAAGGCCCCAGCCCGATCTCGTCCGACCTGAGGGAGTGGACATCGAAGGGGCAGCTAAGCTCGGTGAGCGAGGTCGCGTTACCCACTCGCTCGCACGGGTGGAGCATCTGCTTGTAGCCCACGGCTTCGTGCCAGGCGACGAACAGCCGGAAAGCGTCCGCGGGGGCACCCGGTACACGCCACCCCACCAGCGAGCTGTCGAGTCCCGAGAGGTCGGCGTCGTCGGCCAGATACGTGATAGTCCGGTCGGCGTCGAAGGCGCCGAACGCCTCGAGGAAACCGGCGGCGACCTCCTCCGCTGTCGCGGGCCCGGGTGACGTCGCCGGCGCTTCCGCGTCGACCGGGTCGGCGGGCGCCCCTTGCTCGAGCGGAACGCTGGGAGCCGGCTCGGCCGATTGGTCACCGCTGCAGGCCGTGGTCGCAAGGATGAGGAAGGCGGCAGAGAGGGCAACCAGGAGAGATCTCATCGCTGCTCCTTTACCCGCAGCTTTCGCAGATCGTGATGCCATGCGGGAGGTACGTGGCGAAGTCGATCGTGCCGCTCCGCCGGGGAATGACGCCCTTCCGGTCAATGAAGCGGTACGCCTGTATGTAGCTTGGTTGGACCCGTTCAAGCCCTGCATCGTCGAGAGCTTTCGCGATCGCTTGAGCCTTCTCCGTCGTGATGTCCGAGCAGTAGCCGTTGATGGGGCGCCCGTCCCAGGTCGTCTGGTCGGTCGCTGTGAACTCCGCTTCACGGAGGAGGTCCGCGGGGGCTGCCGGGAACATGGTCAGTATCTCGGAGAGTTCGAGAAACTTCTCGGAGAGTTCGAGAGACTGGTACCACGCGTACGAATCCATGTGCATGCAGACCTCGTACCGAGATGGCACGTACGCCCTGATCTCGCGGTTTTCCCACGCGCTCGCCGGCAGCCAGGAACCCGGATCCGTGAGTCGTATAGCGAGCCGATCGAGAGTGCTCCTCTGCTCCGGAGTCGCTTCGTCGTCACCACCGCTCGAGGGGTCGCCCCAACCGACATCGACGAGGCGGTCGCCGTTGCGCACACTGATCTCGCCCCAACGCCAGGTCCCAGGCCAGGTCCCGCGAGCATCGGGCTCGACTTCGCGATCGACGAACTCGACATCGCGGTCGAACAATCCGGTCGAGGTGACCTCGGACAGCAGCAGCTCGACGCCCTCGGGTGTGAGGCGTTGCTCGAGGAAACCGGTCCTTCTTTGGCCGACTTTGAGGGGACCTTCCTGGTCCCAGATCAGCCGCCCGTCGGCATACAGGAAGGCCTTGAACTGGCTGGGGTGTTCGGTGGCTATTGGTCTCCCGATGTAGCTGAGGACGAGCTCTCCGCTCTCGGGCGTGCTCGCGGTCGCTCCGTCGGGCGGCACGCCGATGAAGCCCTCGTCGAGGATCAGGGCGCGCACGCCGAACGCGGAGGCGGTTGCGACGGCCATCAGCAGCACCGCGGCGAGCACGACGAGGTGCCGGCGACGGCGGCCCTCGCGAACGCGCGAATGGCTCAGTACGTCGTCCCAGCCGGCCGGAACAGGGGCCGAGGGAAGAACGCGGTCGAGGCTGTCGCGGTCGAGATCGATCACGTTCGTACCTCCTCCACCCGGCCGCGAAGGGCCGCGTGCGCTGCGTTCAACGTCGGAGCGACCGTTCCGAGGCGTATTCCGAGCGCCTCGGCGATCGCCGCGTAGTCGAGGTCGGCGTAGTAGCGCAGGAAGATGACGAGCCGCTGCCGCTCCGGTAGGCTCGCCAGCGCCGCGCGCAGGTCGGCGTCATGCTCCGGCTGGCCGTTCGCGGCGGCCGGCTCGTCGTACTGAACCGTGGGCACGCGGCGGCGCACGTCCGAGCGCGCGTTGTTGAGAACGATGCGCCAGACCCACGCCTCGAGCGGCCCCTGGCCCCTGAACGAGCGGCGCTTGCTCACCGCGGTAACGAACGCGTCCTGAACGACGTCGCCGGCTCGCTCGGCGTCGTGCGTCACGCTGGCGGCGACGCGCGCGAAGACGTCGAAGCGGCTTCTGTACAGCGCCTCGAGTTCCTCCAGGCTCGCTCCCGCGTCTCTTGCTCACGCCTACTTGACGTGCAGCATGAGCCTTTTGATTAGTCGCCGACGGTCGCCCGAGCCACTCGCCGCATGGCAACGGAGCTGGCAGCACCCGAGCCCCACGGACTCGTGAGACTCCCGAACGGGGGACCCGGGGCACCCGAACAGGCTCGAGTCCGGCCCGGCGAGTGCGAGCATCGCCCGCAACTGCTCGAGCGCCAGCGGGGCCGCCGCCTCCTCAAGCCGCAGCGAGTGCCCCGACGCGTCCGGCCGGGTCACCCTCGCAGGGCGACCCCTTGCACGGCACGAGTCGATCTCGACGACCGCCGACATCTACGGCCACCTGGACGACGCCGACCTCGAGCGGGCGCTGTCGACGCTGACGCACGACCGGGCCGGGCCATGATGGTCGGACGCACCTACCTCGAGCGCGGCCTTCCTGTAGTCGTTCGGGTTCGCTGGGACGGTGCCGGTCCGCGGAACGTGCTGATCGAGCGCGAGGACGGGTCGTTCGTGGTGCGGCCGTTCCGCGGGCTGCGCCGGTCGGGTGCGCACAACCATTCCGACCGGGCCCAACCATTCCGACCGGCTTAGCGGCTCAAACCCGCATGGTTGAGCCGAACAATGGAGGCGGCGGGAATCGAACCCGCGTCCGCGGCCGCACCGGGAAGAGCGTCTACGAGCGTAGCCTGCGCTTTCGTTTCGCCCGGCGGCCGGCTCGCAGGCCGCCTACCGCCGGACTAGCCATCCTTTGGTGTCCCGCGTCGGGCGATCGGCGCTCCCTCCGCGGCGAGCCCGTTGGTTGACGCCGCTCCCCGATCCACGGGCCGAGACCGGAGCGACGCGTTGCCTAGTAGCTAGGCAGCGAGTGCGAGTTCGTTATCCGCACTTACTGGTTTCCCGGGTGTTTAACGAGGCCAACCGGGGTCCTCGGCTCGCAGCCCATCCGGAAACCCGACCACGTCGAAACCTGGTCGCCCCCGTCTGAGAGTGCCCTCCAAGTGTAGCGCAGCCGGCCGGGAAACCACTACGAGTCGCGTCCGCGGGTCTTGAGCGCCCGCTCCATCTCGCGCTTTGCGTCACGCTCGGCGATCTCGCGCCGCTTGTCCCGCGCTTCCTTGCCGCGCGCGAGCGCGAGCTCGACCTTGACCCGGCCGTTGCGGAAGTAGAGGCGGGTCGGGACGAGCGTCAGGCCGCGCTCCTGCACCTTGCCGACGAGCTGGTCGATCTCGCGCCGGTGGAGCAGCAGCTTCCGGTCACGGTCCGGATCGTGGTTCGCGCGGTTCGCCTGCGGGTACTCCGGGATGTTCGCCCCGACGAGGTACACGTCGCCGTCGCGGAGCTGGCCGTAGGCCTGCTGGAGCGTCGCCTTCCCCTCGCGCAGCGACTTCACCTCCGTCCCGGTGAGCGCCATGCCGCATTCGAACCGGTCGAACAGCTCGAAGTCGTGCCGCGCGCGACGGTTGTCGGCGATCAGCTTGGTGCCGGTGGGCCTGGCCATGCCTCGATTCTAGGCTGCGGCCCTCCCCGGTCCACGAGAATGCGCCGAGCGGAGGAGGCGGTTTCGTCGACCCCACCCGACCGACCGAATCGTGCTGCGCGGACGCTGCGACGAAACGGACCGCTCGGGAGAGGCTTCACCCTACTCACGCCCCCCTGCTCGGCGCAACGAGGAAGCTATGGCACCCCGTTCCGGAATGCAAGGGCTCCCGGAGGAAATGTTCGCAACGTGCGCCCTTTTTTCGTCAGGCCCGGTCCGCCGGCGCGAGCTCGACCTGCCCGGCCGCCCGGTCGATCTTCTCCACGGCGACCTCGATGCCGTCCCCGAGCCTGACGCGGCGACCGGTGCGGCGGCCGACGAGCGCCGTGCCGAGCGGATCGAGCTCGAAATAGTCGCCGACGAGCCTGCGGGCCGGCAGGTAGCCCTCGAAGACCTCGCCGAAGCGGACGAACACTCCGGAGCCGATCGCCCCGGTCACCTCGCCCACGAACGTCGCATCCCAGCCGAGCTCGAGGAGCCGCCGGTCGAGCAGCCACGCCAGGCAGACGTCGTCCGCTGCATGCTCGACCTTCGCCGCCTGACGTTCGCGGAGCGAGCACCACTCGGCGGCCGTCTCGAGGTCGGCCGGCGGTGGATCGTCGGCGAGGCCGAGCTCGCGCAACAGCGCACGGTGGCAAACAATGTCCGGATAGCGGCGGATCGGTGATGTGAAGTGGCAGTACGCGCGACTCGCGAGCCCGGAGTGCCCGAGGTTCCCGGGGTCGTACCGTGCCTGCTTGAGCGAACGCAGGACGAGCGACGGGAACGCCTCCCTCCCACGGCCGGCCCGGTGCGTGTACTCGCCGACGAGTGATGCCGCTCGCGCCGCGAGCCGTGCGGCGTCACCAGACGTGAGATGCTCGGGGACCGGCGGCGTGGGCACATCGAGCTGGGCGAGCTTCGCGAGCAGGAGCTCGATCGCCTGCGGATCGGGCCGCTCGTGCACCCGGTACAGCGCCTCCCTGCGCCTGCCCGCGAGCAAGGACCCGACGGCCTCGTTCGCGAGGATCATCAGCTCCTCGACGAGCGAGTGCGCCACCGGTTCCGCCTCGAGCCGACCGGTCTCCACCCCACCCTCGCCGTCGAACGTGAACGAGAGCTCGGGGCTCTCGATCCGTAGCGCGCCTCGCCCGAAGCGCCGGCGGCGCAGCTCCTGCGACACCGTGTGTGCGAGCCCGAGCGCCTCGCCGAGCGACGTCTCGACCCTGCTCCGCCCGTCGAGGACGGCCTGGACCTCCGTGTACGTGAGCCGCGCATCGCTACGGATCACCGAACGGTAGAAGAGCGGCTCACCCGTCTCCAGTCCCGGGCCGAAGGGGACCTCCACCGTGACGCACAGGCGGTCGCGCTGCGCCACGAGGCTGCAGAGCCCACTCGAGAGCCGCTCGGGCAGCATCGCCTCGACGGTGCCGGGAACGTACACCGACAGCGCGCGCTCCGCTGCATCGACGTCGAGCGGCGCGAGGGGCCGGACGTAGCGGGTCACGTCCGCGATGTGCACCCAGATCCGCACCCCGTCGCCGTCACGGACGGTGCTGATCGCGTCGTCGAAGTCCCGCGCGGTGTCCGGGTCGATCGTGAACGTCAGCAGCTCGCGGAGGTCCACCCGGCCCGGCTCGGCACCGTCCGGCTCGCTCGGAAGCTCGGCGGCCTCGGCCTCCGCGCTCCGGGAGTGCCCGTCGGGCGTCCTGACACCGAACCGGTGGAGGAGGCCGTCGAGCACGCTCTGGATCCGCGAGGCTGCACCGAGGGCCGCCGCGACCCGCCCACGCCCATGTCGCGGCAGGGTGACGACCACGAGATCGCCGATTCGAGCGTCGCCGACGGTCCCGCGGTCGAGTGAGACCGGCGTTCCGGGCTCGAAGAAGGGCTCACCGACGAGAAGCTTCCCCCGGCGTGCCAGCTCGCAGACGAGCGGCTGCGGCGGCGCCCACTCGCTCTCGCCGCCCCCCGGCTCCCTGCGAGGCAAATCGGCTAGTGCCCCTCGAGGAGCACCCGCTGGGCGGCGATGAGGGCCTCGTCCTGGTGTGTGCGAATGTCGTTCGCGGCCTCGTGAGCCGGCACGAGACCGGAGCCACCGATCGCGTCGCCCGCGGGTGTCCGATAGCTCGCGGTCGTGAGCCGCAGCGCCGCCCCGTTGGAGAGCGGGTAGAGCGCCTGCACGGTGGACTTACCGAAGGTGCGCAGGCCGACGAGCTCGGCCCGGCCGTGGTCGTGAAGCGCGGCCGCGACGACCTCGGCCGCACTCGCCGTGTTCTCGTCGACGAGCACGGCGAGCGGCCGCTCGGTGTCGATCGAGCGGCCGGTGACCGCGAACTCCCGGTGCTCCTGGTTCTCGCCCTCCACCGAGCAGACGAGCCCCGATTCCAGAAACAGCGAGGTGACGTCGATCGCCTCGGTCAGCAGGCCGCCGGGATTCCCGCGCAGGTCGAGGAGGATCGCATCGGCCCCCTTCTCCGAGAGCCGCTCGACGGCACGCTCGACCCGGTCGGAGACGTCGAGCGAGAACGAGAGGACCCGGACGTACGCGATGCGCCGCTCTTGCGACCGGATCAGCCGGCTGCGGACGGGCGCGAGCGGGACGTTCGAGCGCACGACGCTGAAGCTGAGAGGCTCCGGCGAGCCCGGACGCCTGATGGTCAGGTCGACGATCGTGCCCGCCTCCCCCCGGATCATGCCGAGTGCGCGCGAGAAGTCGAGCCGGCTCGCGGGACGGCCGTCGATCGAGACGATCGTGTCGCCCGGACGGATCCCGGCCTCGTGCGCAGGGCCGCCGTGCGAGGACGTGACCGCGAGCCCGCCGTTAGAGCGGCTGACGGTGAGGCCGACCCCCGAGTAGCGGCTGCTGATCCGCTCCTGCAGGCGCTCGTAGCGCTCGGGGGAGAGATAGGCGGTGTGCGGGTCGCCGAGGCTCTCGAGGATCAGACTGATCGTGGGCTGCGTCAGCACGTCCGGCGACACGTCGCGGTAGTAGGCCTCCTCGATCGCGTCGCGGATCTCCTGCACGAGCTCATCCTCCTCGACGAGCGGCGCCGCGTAAGGCCCCGACCCGGGGATCGGGTGCACGAACGGAGGCAGCGGAACTGGTGCGGAGGCCCTTGCCGTCTCGCGGTGGGCGAGGAACCCGTAGGCCGCAGCCCCGGCGACGGCAAGCGCAAGACACGCAAGGCCAGCTGCTCGTCTGTTACCGCAGTTCGTGCCGGGAGTATAGACGGCCGCGCGAAGAGCGCCCCGACCCGAGTATCAGACCCGCAGGAAGCGGCGGATCGTGATGCCCGAGCCGACCGCGCCGATGACGAGGCCCGCAGCAAGCAGGATCACGGCGATGAAGGGAAACGCCCACGCCCGGACGTCGTCGCCCGCGTTCTGGATCGCGTCGATCCCCATTGCCGGGAGCGCGATCTCACGGCCGATGAACAGGAGGACGATCGCGACGACGCTGCCGACCAGCCCGCAGATCAGCCCCTCGAGCATGAACGGGCCGCGCACGAACCAGTTCGTCGCTCCGACGAGCTTCATCACCTCGATCTCCCGTCGTCTCGAGAAGATCGAGAGCCGGATCGTGTTCGCGATCAGGATGATCGCGGCAGCGAGCAGGACGACCGCCGCCGCGAGGAAGATCAGCTCCACGATGCCGGCCGTGCGCAGGATCCTGTCGGTCGTCTGCTTCTGGTAGTCGACCTTGTCGACGACGGCCGGCGGCGGATCGAGGCTGCCCGCGATCGCCTCGACGCTCTCGGCCTGGAGCGGCGTCACCTCGAGCGCCCACGGCAGCGGGTTCTCCGACAGGTTCTCCACCAGGTCGGGAAATCTCTCGCGCATTCGCTCGAGCGCCTGGTCGGGGGAGACGGCGACCACCGTCTTCACGTCGTCCCGCTCCTTGATGCGCACCGCGACGCCGTTGACCTCCGCGCGGGTCGCGTCCCGGTCGAAGAACACCTTGACGACGACCTCCTTCTTCACGTGGTCGGTCCACGAGACGACCCACGAACCGAGGGCGATGAAGAGACCGAGGAGGAACATGCCGATCAGCACGGTCATCGTGGCAGCGATCGTGGTCGAGAGGTTCGCCGTGATCGAACGCAGCGCCTCGCCGAAGAAGAGCTTCGCCCTCAGGTGACGTACCCTCCCCGCCGCTCGTCGCGCATCACCTTCCCGTGCTCGAGCGCGATCACCCGCCGGCGCATCTTGTCCACCATCTCACGATCGTGCGTGGCCATGAGGATCGTCGTGCCCGCGAGGTTGATCCGGTAGAGGAGCTGCATGATCCCGACGGACGTGTCGGGGTCGAGGTTTCCGGTCGGCTCGTCGCAGATCAGCAGGGGCGGGTGGTTCACGAACGCGCGGGCGATCGACACTCTCTGCTGCTCGCCGCCCGACAGCTCGTCCGGGAAGGAGCTCATCTTGTGCGTGAGGCCCACGAGGTTCAGCACCTCGGGCACCATCTGGCGGATCTCCCGGGCGGGCTCGCCCCGGACGCGGAGCGCGTAGGCGACGTTCTCGAACGCGGTCCGGTTCGGAAGCAGCTTGAAGTCCTGGAAGACGCAGCCGATGTTGCGCCGCAGCATGGGCACGCGCGAGCGCTTCAGACGCGCCAGCTCCCGGCCGCCGACGATGATCCGCCCGACCGTGGGCTCGATCTCCTTCAGCAGCAGCCTCATCAGCGTCGACTTGCCGGAGCCCGACGCACCGACGAGGAAGACGAACTCCCCCTTCTCGACGCCGAACGAGACTGTGTCGAGTGCGACGACGTTCGGCTCGTACACCTTCGTCACCGCGTCGAACACGACCATCGGGGTGCCGACGGCGGTCTGCTGCGGACCGGACTCGTCTTCCGGGATGATCTCGTCGAACGTCCGCGCTCCCCGCGGCATCGCAGCGCCGTTGGAGGCCGCGCCCGCACCCTCGGTCGGCGGCGTTACGTGCTCGACCGTGTGCGTGCTGTCTGGGTCTGCGGGACTGCTCACGGGCAGGGGCTTCGTGGGGGCAAAGGCGATTCCTTGAACGAGAGACGACCGCGGGTCGTACCGCCATGCCAGGACGTCAACTTCGGTCGAGTGTAGCGAAGACACTCGCCGGAGCGGCCCACGCGGTCGCTACCGACGGCCCGCGGCGTGCCGCAGGTACGCGCGGATGAAGCCATCGAGCCGCCCGTCGAGGACCGCCTGCGTGTTCCCGTCCTCGAAGTCGGTGCGGTGGTCCTTGACGAGCTGGTACGGGTGCAGCACGTAGCTGCGGATCTGGCTTCCGAACCCGATGTCCTGAGCCGCGCCGCGCTCGGCTGCCATCTGCGCCTCTCGCTCCTCGATCGCGCGCTCGACGAGGCGGCTCTTCAGGATCCGCATCGCCGTCTCCTTGTTCGAGTGCTGGGAGCGCTCGTTCTGGCACTGCACGACGACCCCGGTCGGCAGGTGTGTGATCCGGACGGCCGAGTCGGTCTTGTTCACGTGCTGCCCGCCGGCGCCGCTCGCGCGGTAGGTGTCGATTCGCAGGTCCGACTCGTCGACCTCCACGTCGACGTCGCCCGCGACGAGCGGGCTGACGATCACCTGCGCGAAGGAGGTGTGTCGCCGGTGGGCCGAGTCGAACGGCGACAGGCGTACGAGCCGGTGCACCCCGCGCTCCGCCGCGAGGATCCCGTAGGCGTTCTCACCGGAGATCGTGAACGTCGCCGACTTCAGGCCGGCTTCCTCCCCCGCAGAGGCCTCCACCAGCGCAGTCTCGAGGTTCCGGTCCTCGGCCCAGCGCAGGTACATGCGCAGGAGCATCTCCGCCCAGTCCTGGGAGTCCGTCCCACCCGTTCCCGAGTGGATCGTGACGACCGCGTCGCCCCCGTCGTACTCGCCCTGGAACAGCGCAGCCTCCTCGAGAGCGCCGAGCTCGTCCTCGAGCGAGCGGATCGCGCCCTCGAGCTCGGTCAGATCCTCCTCCTCGGAGATCGCCATCAGCTCGTCGAGGTCGGCGACCTCCCCGGCGAGCCGGTCGTAGCGCTCGAGCCGGCGCGCCAGGCGTGCGTGCTCGGCAGAGAGCGCGGCCGCACGCCGCTGGTCGTCCCAGAACCCGGGCCCGCCCATCGTCGCCTCGAGCTCGGCGATACGGCGCCGCAACGTGTCGGGGTCAAAGGTAACCACGGACCCAGGAGAGCTGGGTCCCGATGTCCTTCAGGCTGCGCTCGAGCTCGAGGCGTTCGGCCATGCGCTCATTGTAGAAGCTCAGTCCGGGTCGGCCGGCGGATGGGACCTGCCCGCAGGCGCCGCTCGGAAGCCACGATCGCCGTCGCGGCGAAATCGTTGGCAGGGAGCGGGCCGCCGCGCCGACGGCTACACGCCGTGGCAGCGTTTGAACTTCTTGCCCGAGCCGCACGGGCACGGGTCGTTCCGGCCGACACCTGCGTACTCGTCGCGGGCGGTCGTGACCGGGCGCGGTGCCGCGCGGGGCTCGGCGGCGGGTGGGGCGGCCGCGGTCGCGACCGGGGCCGCCACGGCGGCGGCCGCTCCGCCGCCGGCCGCTGCGATCGCCTCGGCGCCCTGGAGGGACTGGTGCTCGAATACGAGCGGCCCGGACGCCGGCGATCCTTGCTCGGCCGTGTCGAAGTGCGGCGCCTCTCCGTCGGCGGCCTCCTCGGGCCGCTCGACCTCGACGCGGAAGAGGTACCGGACGACCTCGTCGCGGATCTGGTCGTTGAGCTCCTCGAACATCCCGGAGCCCTCGTTTCGGTACTCCACGAGCGGATCCTTCTGCGCCATCGCACGCAGGTGGATGCCGTCGCGCAGATACTCCATCGACTCGAGATGCTCCCGCCAGCGCGCGTCGACGACCTGCAGGACGAGATACCGCTCGATCTCGCGCATGAGCTGCTGCCCGAGCTGTTCCTCCTTGGCCGCGTAGGCATCCCCGGCATCGTCCTGGAACTCCGACGCGAGCTCCTCACGGGACATGCCGGTGTCGAGCTCCTCGGGCTGGATCTCGCAGTCGTAGAGGGTGCCCATCTCGCGCAGGAGCCCATCGACGTCCCACTCCACCGGCTCGCCCTCGGTGTGCTCGAAGACGAGCCGCTCGACGACCGCATCGACCCAGTCCTGGATCTGATCCGACATGTCGTCGCCCTCGAGCACCTCCCGCCGCTGCTCGTAGATCAGCTGGCGCTGCACGTTCATCACGTCGTCGTACTTGAGGACGTTCTTGCGGGTGACGAAGTTCTGCTCCTCGACCTTCTTCTGGGCGCCCTCGATCTGCTTCGAAAGGATTCCCGCCTCCATCGGCTGGTCGTCGGGGAGCTTGAAGCGGTCGATGATCCGGTAGATCCGGTCGCCGGCGAACAGGCGGACCAGGTCGTCCTCGGCGGACAGGTAGAAGCGCGACTCCCCCGGGTCGCCCTGACGGCCGGAGCGACCGCGCAGCTGGTTGTCGATGCGCCGCGACTCGTGGCGCTCGGTGCCGAGCACGTACAGTCCCCCGACTTCACGAACCCGGTCGCCGATCTTGATGTCGACGCCGCGCCCGGCCATGTTCGTCGCGATCGTCACCGCTCCGGGCTCGCCCGCGTCCTTGATGATCTCTGCCTCGCGCTCGTGCTGCTTGGCGTTCAGCACGTTATGAGGGATTCCGGCCCGCCCGAGCAGTGCGGCGAGGTACTCGGAGACCTCGACCGAGATCGTGCCGACGAGCACCGGCTGACCCTCCACATGCCGCGCCTGGATGTCGGCGACGACCGCCGTGTACTTCGCTTCCTTCGACTTGAAGATGAAGTCGTTCTGGTCGTCGCGCGCGACCGCGACGTTCGTCGGGATCTCGACGACCCCGAGCCCGTAGATCTCCTGGAACTCCTTCTCCTCGGTCTTCGCGGTGCCGGTCATCCCGCCGAGCTTCTCGTACAGGCGGAAGTAGTTCTGGAGGGTGATCGTCGCCAGCGTGACGAACTCCTCCTTGATCGGCACGCCTTCCTTCGCCTCGACCGCCTGGTGAAGCCCTTCCGACCAGCGGCGCCCCTCCATGATCCGGCCCGTGTACTCGTCGACGATCTTCACCTCGCCGTCGATCACGACATAGTCGACGTCGCGCTGGTAGAGGGACTGCGCCTTCAGCGCCTGCACGAGATGGTTCACGAGTTGGGCGCTGCGAGGGTCGTAGAGGTTCTCGATCCCGAGCGACCGCTCGACCTGCTCGATCGCGGACTCGCGCGGAGAGACCGTCTTGAACTTCTCGTCGAACTCGTAGTCGGCGCCGTCGTCGGGCTGCTGGACGCCCTTCGGGACGAACTTCGCCGGGACGCCCTTCAGCGTCTTCACGACGCGCGCGAAGTCGTAGTACATCCTCGCCGCGGTCTCGGGCTGGCCCGAGATGATCAGCGGGGTGCGCGCCTCGTCGATCAGGATCGAGTCGACCTCGTCCACGATCGCGTAGCCGTGCCCGCGCTGGACCGTGGCATCGAGGGACACAGCCATGTTGTCGCGCAGGTAGTCGAAGCCGAACTCGGAGTTCGTCCCGTAGGTGATGTCGGCGGCGTACGCGGCCTTCTTCTCGCGGAAGGGCTGCTGGTTGTAGAGGAACTCGGCCCGCAGGCCGACCGCCTCGTACACGGGGCCCATCCACTCGGTGTCGCGCTTCGCGAGGTAGTCGTTCACGGTCACGAGGTGCACGTTGCGCCCCGTCAGCGCGTTCAGGTACAGGGGCATCGTCGCCACGAGCGTCTTTCCCTCGCCGGTCTTCATCTCGGCGATGTCGCCCTCGTGCAGGACGATCCCGCCCATGAGCTGGACGTCGAACGGACGGAGCCCGAGCGCCCGCTTCGCCCCCTCTCGGACGATTGCGAACGCCTCGAAGAGCAGATCCTCGAGCTCGGCGCCGTTCTCGACCCGCTGCCTGAGCTCGGCCGTGCTCGCGACCAGCTCGGAGTCGGACAGGCCCTCGTAGTCGGGCTCGAGCGAGGTGATGTAGGCGGCCTGTTCGGCAAGGCGCTTGATCCGGCGCCCCTCGCCCATGCGCAGCAGGCCTTCGAGTGCTCCGTAGTTCTGGGCCATGGTGTGTGGTTAGAGGGTAGCGGTCGGAGTCCTCATCGCCGGGCGCTCAGGGCCCGTTGCGAGCCTCACAACGGGTCGACGGCGACCGCCCAGCTGCCGTCGACGTTCGTCGCGCGCACGGCGAACGCACGGTACCGGTCGAGCCCGAGCCGCTCGAGGACGTCGACGGCATCGGCGAGCGCTCCCTCCGGCTCCACCTCCTCCCCGTCGGCGACGACGATTCGCTCGCCGTCCGGGGCAAGGGCGACGGAGAGCTCAGCGATGCCCGGAAGCGCCGGCAGCTCGACCGCATCGAGACGGGCCTGACGGACCGCGAGCGACCAGTCCTCGACCCCACGGCGCACCGCGATCGCCTCGCAGGGGCCTGGTAGCGCGTCCGCGAGCTCCGCCCCGATCCGCTCGAGCGCCGCGGAGGGAACCCGAGCGGACGGATCGACGACCAGCATCCCGTCCGCGAGGCGTCGCAGCGCGAGCTCGGAGATCGGCGAGCCCGCGAGCTCCGGCACGGTCACGAGCACGACAACGTCCCACTCGCGGCTCCGCGGGATGCCATGGATGCCCACCGGGAGCCAGCGCGGCACGAGCCGGGGGTCGCGGATGTCCTCGTCGTCGCTCATCGGGCGTCCCGACCTCCCGCCGCGACCGCTCGCCGCGCATCCGGGGCGCGCCCGTCGGTCATGCCTGGGGTTCGATCAGGCCGAAGTTGCCCGCTCGTCGCCGGTAGACGACGCCGACGTCGCCCGACTCGACGTTCCGGAACACGAAGAAGTCGTGACCGATCAGCTCAAGCTGCAGGACCGCCTCCTCGGGAGTCATCGGCTTCACGGCGAACTGCTTGGTCTTGACGATCGCCGGCTCCTCCGTGTCGGTCGCCGCCCGCGTGCTGTCGCCCGAGGGCTGGCGATGGCCGACCTGGCGGGCGAGCTGCCGGCGCCCGCGCTTCTCGCGGTAGCGCCTCGCCTGGCGCTCGAGCTTCTCGTACAGCAGATCGATCGACGTCCTGACGTCCTCGGAGCTCTCCCGGGCCCGCAGCACCGGCCCCTTCGTCCAGACCGTCGCCTCGGCGACGTGACGCTGCGCGATCGACGGGTTCCGCTCCTCGGCGAGCTCGAGCTCGAGCATCGTCGCGTCGTCGAGATGCCGGCCGAGCCTTGTGAGCTTCGCCTCCGCATACTTTCTGACCTCGTCGCCGACCTCGACGTTCTTGCCCTTGACCTGAAGCCTCATCGGAGCCTCCTTCGTCGGGACCAGTGCACTGTAGAGGCTCGCCGGACCCTGGCGACCGACCTGGTGCGACATCCGTTCCGCAACCGGGATCGGGTCAGCGGCCTGCCCCGAACGTGGCCACGGTGGGCCCAGCCTGGCACGTGGTGCGGCGCGAGGATGCGGGCACCTCGATCCGCGGAGTTGTCGAGGCGACCGGTTGGCGCGACCGGTTGGCGCGACCGCGGGCCGTCCGCCGACTCGCGGCGCGTGACACCCGCCACGGGCACCATGGCCCACGTTGCTGCCCCGGAGCGCCCCGATTCATGGTCCGGATAGAGCCCTGAGGCGGGCCGCGGACGCGCAGCGTCCGCGCGAACGTGACGGCGACGACCGTCTCGCCGCCCGCGCGGCGAAGAGCGACGGCCGCCTCGTGCAGGGTTGCGCCCGTCGTGTAGACGTCGTCCACGACGCAGATCCGTCCCGAGACCGCCGCGAGCGGCGCGAAGGCGCCCGCGACGTTCTGCCGTCGTTCGCGCAGCCCGAGCCCTCGCTGGCGCGGCGGCGCGCCGTGGCGCTCGAGCAGGGCCGCGACGGGCATCTTCCAGGCGCTTCCGAGGAGGGCCGCGAGCTCCTCGGCCGGGTTGTGCCCACGCCACCGGCGACGGTCCGGCACGGCCGGGACGTAGGTCACGACGTCGGCGGACGGTCGCTCGATCGTCCCTGCGACGAGCGTCGCCGCCGCTGCTGCCAGCGTGCGCCGGCCTCGCTCCTTCCAGGCGCCCAGGATCGCGACCGCCGGTCCCTCGTACGCGACGGCCGCACGGGCCTGCGCGAAGCCGAGCCGCCGCCGCGCGCACTCGACGCAGCGGTCGACGGGATAGGCGACCGGTGCACCGCACCGGCCGCACAGCGGTGGCGTCAGCCGGTGGAGGCGGCCGCGGCAGCGCTCGCAGAGCGCCGGCCCGTCCTCCCCGCAGGAGGCACACCGATCCGGGAGCAGCAGCTCGACGACCACTCCTCGACCGTACCGCGCCCGGGCGCACGCATTTCGCGCGCTCCGTGCCGATTTCGTGCCGGCAGTGTGCCGGAGCTCAGCGCGTCGACCCGTCGGCCGCCGCCGGATAGCGCAGGATGCTCTCGGCCAGCTTCGAGGCATCGCCGAAGATCCCCGCGATGGCGATCCCCTCGTCCGAGACGACGCTCCCGGGGAGCAGCGCCGCGCTCCGGATCGCGGCGTCCCTGCCCAGGCGGCAGTCGGACCCGATCGCCGTCGGGCCGCGCACCCGTGCACCCTCCTCGATGACGACATTCCGTCCCAGCACGATCGGCCCTTCGAGCGAGGCGCCCGGGTGGATCTTCGAGCCCTCCTCCGCGAACACGCCTGGTGCGATCTCCCGGCCGGGGATGTCGAGCCGAACACGCCCGGTGACGGCATCCATGATCGACGTCCGGAGCTCCTCGAGCCCTCCCACGTCGTTCCAGTACGCCATCGTCGTGTAGGCGTAGACGGGCTCCGCGGCGGCGACGAGCGCCGGCCAGACGTCCGTCCCGAAGTCCGAGAACGTCCCCGGCGGAATCCGGTCGAGCAACTCCGGCTCGATCACGTAGACGCCGCAGTTCGCGAGGTCGGACCTCGCCTCGTCGCGGCTCGGCTTCTCCTCGAAGCCGAGAATCCGCGTGTCCCGATCGAGGATGACGACCCCGTACTGGGACGGATCGTCGACCGGCTTCACCGCGAGCGTGGCGAGGGCGCCGCACCGCCGATGATGTCCGAGCAGCGCCGTCACGTCGACGTCGTGCAGCCCGTCGCCGGACGTGACGAGGATGGTCTCGCGGCCCCAGAAGGACTCGAACCGCTTCGTCCCGCCGGCCGTGCCGAGCAGCTCCGCCTCCTCGGACCAGCGGATCTCCAGACCGAGCGAGGAGCCGTCGCCGAAGTAGGCCTTGAACATCTCGGGGAACGTATGGATGTTCACGCCGACCTCTCGCACCTCATGCTTGGCGAGCAGGTTCAGGAGGTGATGCAGGACCGGGCGGTTGGCGATCGGCACGAGCGGCTTCGGGAGGAAGTCCGTGAGCGGGCGCAGCCGGGTGCCGAGCCCGGCGGCCATCACCATCGCCTTCACGGGCGGGCGGTCTCGACGGCCGCGCGGAGCGCCGACGGGAACGGCCGGCGATGAACGCCGGCCTCGGTGACCAGCGCGGTCACCAGCGCGGCGGGCGTGACGTCGAAGGCCGGGTTGCGGGCCGGGAACCTCGTGCTCACCTCGTCGCCCCTCCGCTCCTCGACCGGGATCCCGGCCCCGTCGGACGTCGCGAGGTCGACCGTCGAGGTCGGCGCGACGACGATGAAGGGAATCCCGTGGTGATGGGCGAGCACGGCCAGTCCATACGTGCCGATCTTATTCGCCACGTCCCCGTTCGCGGCGACCCGATCGGCGCCGACGAGGACGTGGGTCACCGCTCCCTGGGCCATCAGCGAGGCCGCGGTCCCGTCCGCGATCACGTCGAAGCCGATCCCGGCGCGCTCGAGCTCCCATGCGGTGAGACGCCCGCCCTGGAGCAGCGGCCTCGTCTCGTCCACGGTCACGCGCTCCACGCGACCGGCAGCGTGGGCCGCCCGGATCACGCCGAGCGCGGTTCCGATCCCGCCGGTCGCGAGCGCTCCCGTGTTGCAGTGCGTCAGCGGGCGCGAGCCGGCCGTGAGCAGCTCGGCGCCGTGGGCGCTCATCGCCCGGCACCGCTCGATCTCCTCGGCGTGCAGCGCACGCGCGCTCGCCGCGAGCTCCCGGACGTCGGTTCCCACGCGGGTCATCCTCGTCACGGCCCATGCGAGGTTGACCGCGGTGGGTCGCGACGCGAGGAGCGTCGCCGCTGCCGCCGCGAGGTCCTCGCCCCGGGCAGCGGCGAGCGCGTAGCCCATCGCCGCAGCGATGCCGATCGCCGGCGCGCCGCGGACCGCGAGCTCCCGGATCGCCTCCGCGACGTCGACGGACGACCGGCAGACGAGATGCGTCTCCTCCTCGGGCAGCCGCCGCTGGTCGAGCAGCACGACCGCTCCCTCCTCGAGCCGCAGGATCTCCTCGGGGGCTACGTCTCCTCGGCCCATGACCGCAGGTAGCGTGCCTGATCGTCGGTCAGGCGGTCGATCTCGACGCCCATCACTCCGAGCTTCAACGACGCCAGCTCGCGGTCGACCGGTGCGGGGAGGGCGGAGACCCGCCGCTCGAGCTCGGGTGCATGCACCACGAGATACTCCACCGCGAGCGCCTGGGCGGCGAGCACGACGTCCTCGACCGGCGACGGCCTCGGCTGCAGCGACGGATGATTCACCACGCGGCCCTTCGCGACGAGGATCAGCTCGCGCCCGTCCGGGAGCGTGAACGCCTCGAGCCCGGGCCCGCGAGGCCGCGACGCGACCGGGAGCGACCGCAGCGCGGCGAGCTCGATCTCGACGTTGGAATGGCCGGCATTCCCGAGCACCACACCGTCGCGCATCAGCTCGAGGTGCTCGCTCGCGATCGCATGCCGACCGCCCGTCGCGGTGAGGAATACGTCGCCCAGGGCTGCGGCGCGCCTCATCGGCATGACGTCGAACCCGTCGAGCCTCGCCGCGAGTGCTCGCCCCGGATCCACCTCCGTGACCGTGACGATCGCGCCGGAGCCCCGTGCCCGCGTCGCGAGCTCGCGTCCCCACACACCGTATCCGGCGATCACGAGTCGCGTGCCCGCGAGCAGCAGCCCGGCGATGCGGGCGAGCGCCTCGAAAACCCCCTGGCTCGAGCCGTGCGTGTCGTCGAGCAGGTGCAGGCTGTCGGCCTCGAACACGGCGACGACCGGGAATGCGAGCGCCGACGCGGCCTCGAGCGCACGCATGCGCATCGCGCCGGTCGCGGCGTCCACCGTGCCGCCGAGCACGTTCCCGAGCTGCTCCCGGCGCGCGCCGTGGAGGACCCCGAGCATGTCGCCGCCGTGGTCGAGCGCCACCTGCGGACGGTGGTCGCAGGCGGCATCGAGGTGCGCGTAGTAGCGCTCGTGCTCCTCGTCGCGGATCCCGAGAACGGGGATCTCGCGGTCGACGACGAGCGCCGCGGCGACGTCGTCCTCGGTCGACGTCGTCCCGGCCGCGCAGAGGACGAGATCGGCCCCGCCGGCCGCGATCGTCCGGGCTAGCGCCCCGCCGGCCGCCGTGACGTGCAGGCAGGCCGCGACGCGCACGCCCCCAAGCGGTCGCTCGCGGGCGAACCGCGCCCTGACCGCAGCGAGGACCGGCAGATCATGCTCGAGCAGATCCAGCCGCCGGATACCGTCCGGCGCCAGCGCGAGATCCTTGACGTCGAACCTCGCCGACCGGGCCATCCGGCGTTCAGTTTAGAGGCTTGATGTGAAATGGGCGTGCGCTGGGTCGCCTGCACCAAGCAGCGCGGCTGAGTCGACCGGCGGCAAGGCTGGTGGCCTTGGTACCGGTCGAGGCGGGCGCGATTCGCCGCGTGCAGGCCCGCATCCAGGCCTGCGGTCATTTCACATCAAGCCTTTAGATGATTCCTTCCACGATCTCGGGTGGCTGGCTGCGCCGTCTGGCGTGTCGGGCCGCTTCCGCACCCCGTCGTAGCGCTGTGACGCCGCAAGCGAGGAGCATGCGCTTCGTGACGCATGGGCTTGCCGAGGCGTCCAGCCTCCCCTCCGCCGTGGCCTCACGCCCCGGAGCAGCCAGCCGGCCCCAGCGTCGGCGATCTCGTGGAATGGCCGATCACGCGGAGGGCGACTCACCGCCCGTGCCGGCCCGTCCGTACCGATCGTCGAGACGCACGATGTCGTCGAGGTGTGGCGTCGAGACCTCCAGCAGGACCGTCTCCTCGAGCGCCCGCATCCGATGGACGGTGCCGGGAGGGATGTGGAACACATGGCCTGGGCCCGCGACCACCGTCTCGAGCCGGTCGGCGCTCGGCCCCGTCGCCGCCTCGATCCGTCCCTCCTGCACGTAGATCGTCTCGTCCTTCACCTCGTGGTACTGGAGGCTGAGCTCTTCGCCGGCCCGGACGACGAGCACCTTGCCGCAGTACCGATCGGTGAGCGCGTAGTGGAGCTCGTAGCCCCAGGGCTTGTCGACCCGCACCACCCCGTCGGCGCTCATGTCGTGGCGAGCCAGTCCGGGTGGTCGGCGAGGTACTGCTCGGCAGCGCGCAGGTCCTTCGGGGTGTTCACGGTCAGCCACGTCCCTTCGTGGCGGAATGCGCGAAGCCTGCCCTCGGCGGCGAGCTCGGGGAACGTCGTCCGCTCGTGATCGCCGCGCACCGGGAGCCGTGCGAGCGCCTCGTCGGCGAGCACGTAGAGGCCACAGCTCACCCAGTGGGGCAGCACCGGCGCCTCCGCGAACCCGGTCACCCTGTCGCCGTCCAGCTCGACCACCCCGAACGCGGAGCGAAGGGGAACGACGGTGATCGTCGCGGCCGCGGCCTCCGCGTGGTGGTGGGCGAGCAGAGCTCCGAGATCGACGTCGAGCAGCTCGTCCCCGTTCAGGGCGAAGACCGGCCCCTCGTCCAGGCGGCATGACGCGGCCAGCCGCAGACCCCCGCCGCGGCCGAGCGGCTGCGCCTCCGGGACGGTCACGATCTCGATCGGCTCATCGCCGAGCGCCTCGTGGAAGACGGGCTCTCGTCCGGCCTCACAGGCGATGATCACGCGTCGGACGCCGGCCGCGGCGAGGCGGCCGACCGTCCAGCCGAGCAGCGGGCGGCCACCGACACGGGCCAGCGGCTTCGGGAGGCCGCCCGCGGCCTCTCCGAGCCGCTCGGCCTTCCCCCCGGCGAGGACGAGCGCCTCCATCAGACGAGCGAGGGGCGCCCGATGGACTCGTACACGAAGCGCCGACGCCGTGCCTCGGCCGGATCGAGGACGTTGCGGCCGTCCACGAGCACGGCCGTCTTCATCACGGCGGCCGCCTCGTCGAACGGGAACCGCTTCACCGCGTCCCACTCGGTCACGACGACGGCCGCGTCCGCGCCGCGCAGCGCCTCGAGCATGTCGCCGAACAGCTCGACGTCGGGCAGCAACGGCCGGGCGTCGTCGAGCGCGACCGGGTCCCAGGCGCGAACCGTCGCTCCCTCGGCGAGCAGACGCGCCGCCAGCACGAGGCTCGACGCCGCCCGCATGTCGTTCGTATCCGGCTTGAACGCGAGCCCGAGGAGCGTGATCGTCTTGCCTTGCAGGCTCCCCAGATGCTTGTCGAGCTTGCCGACGACGCGGCGCTTCTGGAGCTCGTTGACCTCGATCACGGCGGTGAGCAGCTGGAAGTGGTACCCCGAGTTCCCGGCGAGCTGCTTGAGCGCCGAGACGTCCTTCGGGAAGCAGCTGCCCCCGAAGCCGATCCCGGCGCGCAGGAAGTGCGGGCCGATCCGCCGATCGAGGCCCATGCCGTGCGCGACCACGCCGACGTCCGCTCCCGTCTCCTCGCAGACGTTCGCGATCTCGTTGATGAACGAGATCTTCGTCGCGAGGAACGCGTTCGACGCGTACTTGATCATCTCCGCCGACGCCAGGTCGGTGCGGACGATCGGCTCCAGGCCCTCGTACAGGGCCGCGACGGCGTCGAGTGCGGGGCCGGGGTCGCCGCCGAGCACGACCCGATCCGGATCCTGGAAGTCCTCGACCCCGGTCCCCTCGGCGAGGAACTCCGGGTTCGAGACGTACGAGACGCCCTCGATCCCGCGCGCGGCGAGCTCCGCGGCGACCTTCGCTCCGGTTCCCACCGGCACGGTGCTCTTCATCACGAGGATCGTCTCGCCGCGATCGCGGGTCTCCCCGACCTCGTCGATCACCCGCCAGACCGCCGAGAGATCCGCGTCCCCGGAGTACGTCGGCGGCGTCCCGACGCAGATGAAGACGATCCGCGCGCCCGCGAGCACGTCGGCAATCCGGTCGGTCAGGTGGATCCGTTCGCGATGCGCGGCCAGGAGATCGTGCAGCGCGGGCTCGTGGATCGGGATCTCGCCGCGGTCGAGGGCGGCCATCCGGGCCACGTCGACGTCACGAAGCCAGACGTCGTGGCCGCGGGCGGCGAAGCAGACGGCCGTGACCAGGCCGACCCAGCCGGCCCCGAGGACGCCGATCGGCTCGCTCACGCCGCCTTGACCGCGGACAGGGGCTGGAGGCCCTTCGCGATCGCGATCATCGTGCGGTTCGAGAGGCCGTCGTTGAGCGTGTTCGTGACCCAGTAGGCGGCGCCGTTCTCGATGAAGCCGACCATGTGCAGCTTCGCCCCGCTGAAGTACAGGCGGAGCGTCCGCCCCCCGACCTGCCGTGTCCCGTTGTAGCCCTTCAGGATCGGAGCGTCCACCCATTCGGTCTGCTGTACGCCCCAGTAGCCGGCTCCGGCGAGATAGACGATCTTCACCGCGTCGTGGAAGGTGCCGTCGGGATCCTCGATCCGGTAGCTGCGGAACGGGTACTCGGAGTCGAGGCCGGACGACGCCTCGCGGAAGGTCGGCACGAGCAGCGGGAAGCCCACCTCCCGCCGGGCCTCACGCAGGTACGGAAGCACCGCGGAATACTCGCGAATCACGTCGGCTCCCAGATCGTCGATCTCCTCCTGCTCCTCGACCTGGCCGATGTTGCCGTGGAACGTCGTCCCGAGGATGACCCGGAGGGTGTTGGCGCCGAGGTCGACGCCGGCCGGTGCGTCCTCGGCCGTTCCGTCGAACAGCCGTGCGACCTGCTCCGCGGCGGCGGCCGCCTCCTCCACGTTCGGATTGTGCTGGACAACCGTGTCGAAGTAGTCGAAGCGGTCGGCGTCGCCGGTCGTCGAGATCGAATAGCCCTGGTCGTGGAGCAGCTGCGCCGCGAGCTGCGCGTCTCCCCCCACGCCGTTGCCGTTCTGCACCTCGATGAGCGTCTCCGCCGGCGGCAGCGAGACCTCCGTCGGCTTCTTCCCGGTGACCGCGTCGGTCGCCCGGGTCGCGGCCGTCGTGTCCGGCGTGAGGAACGTCCGTACCGCCTGCTGGATGTCCGACTCCCCGGCCACGAGCGTCGAGTACCCGCTCGCCGTGAGGCGGGTCTGGTAGACGTTTCCCGCGGGTAGCTCGTACAGGAACTTGGCGTAGCCGATCACCTCGTCCAGGCTCACCCGCTTCCCGCCCCCGCGCCCGACGAAGACGGCGTTCGCGATCGCGTTCACGACGCCCGGGAGCTTCGAGATGGTGAAGCTCGCCTCGATCGACTGCTTGAGCGCGGTGACGAACTGCTGCTGCCGCGCCATGCGGTGGAAGTCGGAGTCCTCGTGCCGGTACCGCGCGTAGTCGAGCGCGGCTCCGCCCGTGAGCCGCTGGTAGCCCGGCCGCACGTTGATCCGCGCGTACCCGCCGGGGCCCGTGTCGTCGTTGAAGTAGCGGCGGTCGACGTCGACGTAGACGCCGCCGACCCGGTTCACGATCTCCTTGAACCCGTGGAAGTTGACCGTGATCAGGTAGTTCGGGGTGATCCCCGTCAGCTGCTTGACCGTCCCGACGACACCGAGCTCGCCGCAGTACGCGTACGCCGTGTTCAGCTTGTCGCGCCACGGGTCGGGGTGGCGCTTGCACCCGGGATGGTCGACCTCGAGGTCGCGCGGGAACGACAGCATCGAGATCGTGTCGCTGTCAGGATCGGCACGGATGAGCATCACCGTGTCGGAGCGCCCGACATCGTGCTCGGGCCCCGTACGGACGTCGGCGCCGACGATGAGCGCGATCGCGGGCTCACCCGCGGTCGGCGTCTCGAGCACGTCGGCCTCGATCACCTCCTGCTGACTCTCCGACTTCGGAGCGCTGATCGCGGCGACCGTCCGGTCGAGGTAGAGCCACGCCCCGCCGCCGAGCGCCCCGCCGGCCACGAGGAGGAACGCGACGAAGCCGACCGCGAGCTTGCCGGCGAGGCGCAGGCCTCGGTGCCCTCCACCGCCGTAGCGGCTCATCAGGCTGAGCGGCGGCGGAGGGGGCGGCGGCATCGCCCCCGCAGGCGCCGTACCGTCGTCCAGCGCAAAGCCGCCGCCGTTCGAGCGGCTTCGGCCACTGCCTCTCTTCAGCGTCGTTCTCACGCGTGTTTCTGTCGACTTCCCCGCCGGAACGCGCCAGGCGAGCCATTTCCGAGGATAGCGAAGTGTTCGGCGTTGGCGTTCACGGCCCTGCCCTCGCGGCGGGGGCCGGCGCGAGGGCCCGCGAACGGCCTCAGGGCTCTCAGCCGCGTCCGGCGACGGCGAGCTTGTTCTCCGCGTGGCGGAGGCGCTGGGAGACGACCCACCGGTCGATGCCCTCCTCCCCGGCGTCGGCACGCTCGAGCAGCGCCCGCGCCTCGTCGGCCTCGGCCCGGGCGCGGTCGACGTCGATGTCCTCGGCGCGGACGGCGTCGTCGACGAGCACGATCACGCGGTCTCGCTGCACCTTGAAGTAGCCCGGGCCGGTGGCGAACGCCGTCCACGAATCGCCGACCTTCACCCGCGTCTCCCCCGCCTTCAGGAGCGCGACGAGGGGCGCGTGGCGCGCCAGGACGCCGATCTCACCGGCGGCACCGGGCACGACGATCATCGCCGCCTCGCCGTCGAACGCCGACCCCTCCGGCGTCACGACGGAGAGCTCGAAGGTCTTGTCCGTACCCTCGGCCACGGGACGATCAGGCAGCCGTGGCCATCTCGCGGGCCCGCTCCACGGCCTCCTCGATCGTGCCCACCATGTAGAAGGCGCCCTCGGAGAGGTCGTCGTGGCGCCCCTCGAGGATCTCTCCGAACCCTGTGATCGTGTCGTCGAGACGGACGAACTTGCCCGGTGAGCCGGTGAAGGCCTCGGCAACGTGGAACGGCTGGGAGAGGAAGCGCTGGAGCTTGCGGGCGCGGCTGACGATGAGCTTGTCCTCGTCGGAGAGCTCGTCGATGCCGAGGATGGCGATGATGTCCTGCAGGTCCTTGTAGCGCTGGAGGATCTCCTGCACGCGGGTCGCGGTCTGGTAGTGCGTATCCGAGACGACCCCCGGCTGGAGCACCCGCGAGACGGAGTCGAGCGGATCGACGGCCGGGTAGAGGCCCTGCTCGGCGATCGTCCGGGTGAGCACGGTCGTCGCGTCGAGGTGGGCGAAGGTGTTGGCCGGCGCCGGGTCGGTCAGGTCGTCGGCCGGGACGTAGATCGCCTGTACCGAGGTGATGGAGCCGCTCTGCGTCGAGGTGATCCGCTCCTGGAGCTGGCCCATCTCGGTCGCCAGGGTCGGCTGGTAGCCGACGGCCGACGGCATGCGCCCGAGCAGCGCCGACACCTCGGAGCCCGCCTGCACGAAGCGGAAGATGTTGTCGACGAACAGCAGGACGTCCTGTCCCTGCTCGCGGAAGTACTCGGCCATGGTCAGGCCGGAGAGCGCCACGCGCAGCCGGGCTCCGGGCGGCTCGTTCATCTGGCCGAACACGAGCGCGGTCTTCGAGATCACGCCCGACTCGGTCATCTCGAGATAGAGGTCGTTGCCCTCGCGCGTGCGCTCGCCAACGCCGCAGAACACGGACAGGCCGGAGTGCTCCTCGGCGATGTTCCGGATCAGCTCCTGGATCAGCACCGTCTTGCCCACGCCGGCACCGCCGAACAGGCCGACCTTGCCGCCCTTCACGTACGGGGCGAGCAGATCGATGACCTTGATCCCCGTCTCGAAGATCTCGACCGTTGGCTTCAGCGACTCGAACGGCGGCGGATCACGGTGGATGGGCCAGCGCTCGCGCACCTGGACGGGCTCGGGATCGTCGTCGATCGCGTCACCGAGGACGTTGAACAGGCGGCCGAGCGTCATGTCTCCCACCGGCACCGTGATCGCGGAGCCCGTGTCGATCACGTCCGCGCCGCGCGGGATCCCGTCCGTCGAGTCCATCGCGACCGCACGAACGGTGTCGTCGCCGAGATGCTGCTGCACCTCCGCAATCAGGTCGATCGCGGGCCGCCCCTCCTCCTCGGGCGCCGTGATGCGAAGCGCGTTGTAGATCGCGGGGAGCTGCTCGGGGAAGATGACATCGATCACGACGCCCTTGATCTCGACGACCTTGCCGACGTTGGTGGGCGCGACGGTCTCGGACATGTGGCTCCTGCTCGGTCTCGGGCGGCGAGACGTCGATCCCGCCGGCAACGGTCTGGACATTGTCACAAACTTCGCGGAGTGTACCGCAGGGTGCGGCGTCGGCTCGTCACGAACCGTGGTCGGCGCGGCGGCCGCGGGACGGTCGCTACACGTTGCCGGACGGGCCGGTCTCGGTCACCGGAGGCGGCTCCACCTCGACGATCGTGACCACCGGCCGTTCCTCGCCGCCCCTGCTCACGAGCCCGCCGACGACACCGCCGATCGCGGCCGAGACGGCCACGAGCGCGAACACGACCGCGAGCTGACGACGACGCCGCACGGGACGGCGGCGCGGGGTGGCCGGCGCCGGTGCGAGCGGCCGCGACGGCTCCTCCTCCGGAGCGGCGCGGATGGCGGCCGCAGCCCCCTCGATCGACTGCACGAACATCCGGCACTCGACACATCGCGCGAGGTGCCGGCGCAGGAGCAGGCGCTCGAGCTCCGAGAGCTCCCCGTCGAGTCGCTCGGAGGCCCATTCCTGCGCGCGCGCACAGCCTCGCTCCTTGTCACGGTTCACGCCGATCATGGTCTTCTCTGAGTCCGACGACGCCGCATGCCAGAGGTTAGGAGATCTCCGGTCGCCGCCTCATCTGCCCGGCGGGCCGCCACCGCGCCGCCGCTGCGGCTGCCGCGGAGACGAGCTGGTGGAGCCGCGCGGATCTGATCGACGCCGCGAGGGCACCGGCCACGTCCCTGCTCGGAGCGTCGTCGGCGGCGGCCACCCGGGCCGCGTGGCCGAGCGCTCACACGTCGTGGGCGATGAAGGTCGGCTGGAACACGTTCTCCAGCCTACCGACCCGGCCGGGCTCCGCCGGGAGGCTACGCAGCCGCCACGGAGTGGCGCAGGTCGTCGCCGGGCTCGAGCGGGTACCAGCAGGCGACCTCCTGACCACTGCCGGCCGGCTTGGTCGGCGGGAACTCCGTCCGGCAGGCCTCGGGGACCTCGTCGGCCTTGCCGGTGATCATGCGCGCCTTGGGGCACCGCGGGTGGAACGGGCAGCCGGGCGGCGGGTTCACCGGCGACGGCACGTCGCCCGTGAGCACGATTCGTTCACGCTTCATCTCGTGCTCGACGTCGCCCTTCGCCACGGCCGAGAGCAGGGCGGCCGTGTATGGGTGCTTCGGATCGTCGTAGAGCACGGCCGCCGCGCCGACCTCGACGATGTGGCCGAGATACATCACCGCGATCCGGTCGGAGATGTGACGGACGACCCCGAGGTCGTGGGAGATGAACAGGTAGGTGAGGTTGAAGTCCTGCTGGAGGCTCTGGAGCAGGTTGAGGATCTGTGCCTGGATCGACACGTCGAGCGCCGAGACGGGCTCGTCGCACACGATCAGCTGCGGCGAGAGCGCGAGCGCGCGGGCGACTCCGATTCGCTGGCGCTGACCGCCCGAGAACTCGTGCGGGTAGCGGTTGTAGTGCTCGGGGTTGAGCCCCACGCGGCTCATCAGATCCTGCACCCGCCGCTTCGGCGATCCCTCGCTGCCGTGGATCGCGAACGGCGCGCTGATGATCTGACCGATCGTCTGGCGCGGATTCAGCGACGAGTACGGGTCCTGGAAGACCATCTGCATCTCGCGGCGCAGCGGCCGCATCTGCTTGCGGCTGAACCCGGTGATCTCGGTGCCGTTGAAGCGGATCGTCCCGCTCGTCGAGTCGAGCAGCTTCAGGACGAGGCGCGCCGTCGTCGACTTGCCGCACCCCGACTCGCCGACGAGGCCGAGCGTCTCGCCCTGCTCGATCGTGAACGTGATGTCCTCGACCGCATGGACGTGGCCGACCGTGCGCATGAGCACGCCGGCATGGATCGGGAATCGCTTGACGAGGTGCTCGACCTCGACGAGCGGCTGGTCCCCGCGCACGGAGCCGTACCTCGGCGCCGCGACGGCCGACTCGGTCATACCGTCACCCGCTGGCGCCGCGCCAGCCGCTCCGACCAGGTCCGGCGCTTGTCCTCCCCGCTCAGGTGGCAGGCCTCGGGATGGCCGCCGCCCCGGTCACGGAACTCCGGGATCTCCTGCGAGCAGCGGTCGAACCGATGCGGGCAGCGCGGATGGAACGGACAGCCGGGCGGCACGAAGATGAGCGACGGTGGCGCCCCCTCGATCGGGACGAGCCGGCTCGCCTTGTCGCCGACATGGGGCAGCGACTCGAGGAGCCCCCAGGCGTACGGATGGAGCGGGTTGGCGAAGACCTCATGGGTCGGCCCGGCCTCCATCGAGCGGCCCGCGTACATCACCATCACCTTCTGGGCGACCTCGGCGACGACACCGAGATCGTGCGTGATCAGGATGACGCCGATGTTGAACTCCCGCTTGATCCGGTCGATCAACTCGAGGATCTGCGCCTGCACCGTCACGTCGAGCGCCGTCGTCGGCTCGTCCGCGATCAGCAGGTCGGGGTTGTTGACGAGCGCCATCGCGATCATGGCCCGCTGGCGCATGCCGCCCGAGAACTGGTGCGGATAGTCCTGCAGGCGAGCGACGGGATTCGGGATCCCGACCTCGCCGAGCAGATCCGCAGCCCGCCCGAGCGCGATCTTCTTCGAGACCTTCTCGTGGGTCGTGACGGCCTCGGCGATCTGGTCGCCGACCCGGTACATCGGGTGGAGGCACGCGAACGGGTCCTGGAAGATCATCGCGATCTCCTTGCCGCGGATCCGTCGCAGGTCGGCGTCGGACATGGTGAGGAGGTCGACACCCTTGAAGCGGGCCGTCCCGGAGATCCTCGCGGTGTCGCGGTTCAGGAGCCCGAGCAGCGCGAGGTTGGTCACGCTCTTGCCCGATCCGCTCTCTCCGACGACGCCGAACGTCTCCCCGCGATCGACCGAGAACGTCAGGCCGTCGACGGCGTGCACGACGCCGTCGGGGGTCGGGAACTCCACCTTGAGGTCGACGACCTCGAGCAGCGGCTCGCCGGTCACGAGTAGCGCACCCGCGGGTCGAGGTACGCGTACGCGATGTCGACGATCAGGCTCATGACGACGACCGCGACTGCACCGACGACGACGACCGCCACGACCACCGGCAGGTTGCCCGTGAAGGTCGCCCTGACGACCCACGAGCCGACACCCTGCCAGTTGAAGACGGTCTCGGTGATGATCGCACCGCCGATCAGCAGGGCGACGTCCATGCCGAACATCGTGACGAGGGGCGTGAGGCTCGCCCGGAGCCCGTGCTTGACGATCACGTCGCGCTCGGAGAGCCCCTTCGCCCGGGCCGTGCGGATGTAGTCCTCCCCCATCGTCTCGAGCAGGTTGCCGCGCGTCATGCGAGCGTAGAACGCCGCATAGAGGAGCGCGAGGACGAAGCAGGGCAAGATCATGTGGAGAAACCACTCCTTCGGGCTCTCGCCGAACTCCACGTACCCTGTCCCGGGCAGGATCCCGAGCTTCTCCCAGAACACCCAGAGCGCCACGAGGCCGAGCCAGAACACGGGCGCGGAGACGCCGAACAGCGCGAACCCCATCGAGAGACGGTCGATCCACGAGCCCTTCTTAACGGCCGAGATCACCCCGATCGTGACTCCGATCACCGCCCAGAGGATTGCCGCGCCGATGACCATGAACAACGTGCGCGGCATACGGTCGACGAGCTCGTCCTTCACCGAGACCCGGGTGTCGTAGGAGTAGCCGAGACCGGGCCAGCCCCACTCGTCGCCCGTGGCGAGCTCGCCGAGGAACGTTGCGTACTGCCCGTACCAGGGCTTGTCGAGCCCGAACCGCTCCTTCACCTCCTCGATCGACTCCGGGGTCGCCTGCTTACCGGCGAAGCGCAGCGCCGGGTTTCCCGGAGGCATGACGTAGAAGATCAGGAAGGTGAGCAGGGTGACCACGAGGATGACGAATATCGACCAGACGATCCGTCGCACGATGTAGGCCGCCATCAGGGCTCACCTCCCTCCGATCGGAGTGCGAAACGAGAACGGTTGGGGGCCGTGCGCCGGCACGGCCCCCAACCTCGCGTGCGCCTAGCTGTTCTGCTTGGACGGATCGACCGCCACCTTCACCCAGGCCTGCTGGCCGGTCGCCTGGTCGAAGTCCCAGTTCGTCACCGAGTCGGCGATGATCGTCGAGTTGTTCCGCCAGATGTAGGGGATCCAAGGAACGATCTCCTCCATCAGCTTCTGGATCGTCGCACCCCAGCAGGTGAGCCGCTCGGTCGCATCGGCGATCGCGATGCAGGTGTCCATGTCGGCGTCGACGCTGCCGACCCCATCGGCCGGCCACGGGATCCCGATCTCCGCGGCCAGCTCCTCGGTGAGCCCGACGAGCGACTCGTTGTAGGAGAAGTCGGGGCTGATCCCGCGACCGTCGAAGAGGTAGAGGAAGAACGTGAACGCGTCCGGGTAGTCCTTGCCCCAGCCGGACGTGCCGTTCATCTGGATCTTCTCCTTCGGGGTGAAGACGACGCTGTAGGGGTCGTCGAGCTGGCGCGTCTTCAGCGTGATCCCGATCTTCGCGAGGGACTCCTCGATCACCGGGACCATGCCCTTGTCACGCGCGGTCGTGCCCATGATGTTGAGCACGTCCTTGCACTCCGGCGCGTCGCAGAGGCCGTCCTGGTCGGTGTCGTATCTCGACTGCTTCATCTCCTCCATCGCCGCGGCCGCGTCGCCCTCGAAGCTCGCCGACGGGTACGGGTCGTAGCCCTCGAGCTCCGGCGGAGCGAGGCTCGGCGTGATCGTGTGGGTCGCAGGGTCGCCGATCGCCGGACCTCCCCACGCACGGATCAGGCCGGTCTTGTTCATTACGAAGTTCGCCGCCTTGCGGACGTGGATGTCGTCGAAGGGCGGCAGCGCGAGGTTCATCGCGATGTAGAAGGTCGAGTCGTCCGGGTTGAGCTTCAGCTTGTCCTGGAGCTCCTCGTCCTCGGTGTACTTCTTGATCTCCTTGCCGGTCTCACCGCACAGGGTGTCCTCGATGATCGCCTGCTCCACCTTGGCGAAGCAGTCGTCGGCGTTGGAGTTGATGCGGAACTCGAACCGGTCGACGTAGTTCGACCTGACCTCCGGCGAGTCGGTCGCCGGATCGTAGTTCGGGTTGCGGTCGAGGAGGAGGAACGCCTCCGGGTCGTAGCCCGAGATCGGCTTCATCGTCTCGCAGCTCGTGATGTCGAGCGCATCCGACCCCTCGATCATGTAGGGGCCCGAGGAGATCACGTACCGGCCGTAGTCGCCGGCCTTCGTGAAGCACTTCGCGACCTCTTCCGGGATCGGGCCGATGGCCGGCATCGCGATCCGGTACAGGAAGTCGCCGACCGGCTTCTCGAGCGTGAAGACGATCGTCTTGTCGTCCGGCGTCTCGATGCCCGTGATCGTGTCGGCCTCGCCCGCCCCGAACTCCTCGAACCCGACGATGTCGGTGTAGTAGTTCGGATAGCCCGCGCCGCCGGTATCGGGGTTCGCGAGCCGCGTGACCGCGTACGCGATGTCCTGCGAGGTGATCTCGCGGTTCACCGGCGGACCGAACATGATCCCGTCCTTCAACGTGAACGTCCAGGTCAGCCCGTCTTCCGACATCGTGCCGGTGTCCGTGGCGAGGTCGGGCACGATCTCGTTGCCCACCGCGCCGACCGTGTGGCGGTAGGTGACGAGCTTGCGGATCAGCGTCGTGTAGAAGCTCCAGCCAATCGACGTGTACTCGCCCGTCGGATCGAACGCGTTCGTGAAGTCGAACGACGACTCCACGTCGACGCGATAGGTTCCGCCCGGCTCAATCGCGGCCTCGGCCGGCTCCGTCTCCGCCGGCGTCGTCTCCGTTCCACCCGTGGCGGCCGGCTCCGTCGCCGCCGGCTCGGTCGCCGCCGGCTCGTCGCTCCCGCCTCCGCAGGCCGCCACCAGCACGGCGAGCGTCACGGCGAGAGCGAGGAATCCGAGTACTCTGAACCGTCTCACGTATACCCCCTCGATTCTCGTGCGGGCCCTCCCCCGACGCACGGGCCCGCGGGACTCTACTACTAGCTAAACAGACGGCACGCACCGTCCGAAGTTAGCGCCTCGGCGGCCCCCTTCTCACCGCCCCGTGCGTGGGTCGAGAGCGTCGCGCAGGCCGTCGCCGAGCAGGTTGAACGCCAGCACCGTGGAGACGAGGAACACGCCCGGGAAGATCATCAGCCACCACGCCTCCTCGAAGATCGCCGAGGCGTCTGCGAGCATCTGCCCCCAGGAGGGTGTGCTCTGCGGGACACCGAGGCCGAGGAACGAGAGCGCCGCCTCGATCAGGATGTTGCTCGGGATCAGCAGCGTCGTGTAGATGAGGATCGGCGCCCAGAGGTTCGGGAGCACCTCACGGAACATGATCCTGCGGTTGCTCGCCCCGAGCGAGCGGGCCGCCTCGACGAACTCCTTCTCGCGCAGCGAGAGCACGTTCCCGCGGATGATCCGCGCGATGTAGGGCCAGCTGAAGATGGCGATGACCATGATCACGAGGCTCTCGCCGGGCTCCACGAGGCCGTTGAAGCACCCCTCCCTCGAGCTGCCGCACGCGGCGACGATCCCGATCTGGAAGAGGAGCACCGGCATCGCGAGGAAGACGTCGATCGTGCGCGACACGAGCGTGTCCGTGATCCCGCGGAAGTAACCGGAGATGATCCCGACGATGACGCCCACGACCATCGAGAACAGCGTCGCGATCAGCGCCACCTTCAGGGACGTTCGCGCCCCGTACATGATCCTCACGAACACGTCCCTCCCGGCCTGATCCGCGCCGAACCAGAAGTCGCCGGTTGGGCCCTTCGGGAGGCCGAACTCGTCCTGCATCTCGCTCTGGAAGAGCTCGTTCGGGCCGTGCCCGACGAGATTCCTCGAGATCACCCCGGCGAGGAGCGCGAGGACCACGAGCGCGACGATGTAGACGAGGCTCCCGATCGCGGTCCTGTCCTGCTTGAATCGGTCCCAGAACAGCCGCCGCGGCGACTTGCCCTCGACGGACGACTCGAGATGGGTCGAATCGATGGGTTGCGCGACGGATGCCATGGCCTCTTCGCTGGAAAGGAAGCCGAACTGTAGCGCGTGCGGAGACGGAAGGGAACCCGGACGCGCGACCTCGCACGGTCGGGGGCGCGGGTGCCCCCTACTCGAGCGCGTCCGCGCCGGCGACGACCTCGAGGATCTCCTGGGTGATCTCGGCCTGGCGGGCGCGGTTCATGTCGAGCGTGAGGCGGTCGATGAGCTCGTTCGCGTTCTTCGACGCGTTGCGCATCGCCGTCATCCGCGCTCCCAGCTCGGAGGCCGCGGACTCGAGCAACGCGCGGTAGATCGTCGTCTCCACGTACGTCGGCAGGAGCCGCTGGAGGATCTCCTCGGGCTCGGGCTCGTAGATGAAGTCGCCCTCGAGGGCGACGTCGTGCGCCGACATCTCCGCCTCGCCCTCGTCGAGCACGCTGCGCGGGATCGGCAGGAGGTCGATGCTCTCCGCCGTCTGCGTGAGCGCCGAGTAGTAGCGGTTGTAGACGACGACGACCCGGTCGACCTCGCGCCCGGCGAACAGCTCGATGACCCGGTGAGCGATCGAGGCGGCGTCGGCATAGGCCGGCCGGTCGGTGAAGCCCGCCCAGCTCCCCGCGAGCTCGTAGCGGCGAAACGTGAGCGTCGAGCGCCCCTTCTTCCCCGCGACGAGCCAGGACACGTCCTGCCCGGCGCCGCGGAGCTCACGCTCGAGCGCGAAGGCCCGGCGCAGAATCTGCGAGTTGAACGGTCCGGCCAGGCCGCGGTCGCCCGTCACGGCGAGGATCGCCGTGCGGCTCGCGTCCTCCCGCGCCTCGAGCAGCGGCAGCCGGGCGCTCGTCGGCCCCGCCGCACGCGCGGTGCCGGTCATCAGCTCCCGCATCCGGTCGGCGTAGGGCCTCATCGCCTGGATGCGCGATTCGGCGCGCCGCAGGCGGGCGCCGGCGACGAGCTCCATCGCCTTCGTGATCTTGCGGGTGTTGCGGACCGAGCGGATCCGCCGCTTCAGGTCCTGCTGGGAGGCCATCTACTGGGCCCTCGGGCGGGACGAGATCCCGCCCCTACGACCGGATCCCTGTAGGGGCCGGATCTCAGCCGGCCCGCGTCGGATCTCATCCGGCCCGCCGCGGCCCGCCGTGCCGTTCACGAGGCCGCCCTGACGAGACCGCCCTCCTCGGTGACGAGGAACCGGTCGGCGAGCCGCTTCAGCTCGGAGTGGAGCTTCTCCTGGGTCGCGTCGGTGAGGTCGAGGTCGTCGCGGATCGCCGCGTAGAGCGAGCCTTCGGTGCGCAGCGCCTCGCGCAGCTCCTCCTGGTAGCGCGGGACCTGCGCCGGGGGGACGTGGTCGAGGTAGCCGTGGATTCCCGCGAAGATCGCCGCGACCTGCTCCTCGAACGGCCACGGGCTGTACTGCGGCTGGTTCAGGGTCGCGACCATGCGCTCGCCCCGCGCGAGCGTGCGCCGGGTCTGCTCGTCGAGCTCCGACCCGAACTGCGCGAACGCCTCCAGCTCCCGGTACTGGGCGAGGTCGAGGCGCAGGCGACCGGCGACCTTCTTCATCGCCTTCGTCTGGGCGTTGCCGCCCACCCGCGAGACCGAGATGCCGACGTTGATCGCCGGGCGCACGCCGGAGAAGAAGAGGTCGGACTCGAGGAAGATCTGCCCGTCGGTGATCGAGATCACGTTCGTGGGGATGTAGGCGGACACGTCGCCGGCCTGCGTCTCGATCACGGGGAGCGCCGTCAGCGAGCCGCCCCCGAGCTCGTCGGAGAGCTTGCAGGCGCGCTCGAGCAGGCGCGAGTGCAGATAGAAGACGTCGCCCGGGAACGCCTCGCGGCCCGGCGGCCGGCGCAGGAGCAGCGACATCTGGCGGTAGGCGTCGGCGTGCTTGGAGAGGTCGTCGTAGACGCACAGCGCGTGACGGCCGGAGTAGCAAAAGTACTCGCCCATCGCGGCGCCGGCGAAGGGTGCCATCCACTTGATCGGCGCCGCCTCGGCGGCGGACGCGGCGACGATGATCGTGTAGTCCATCGCCCCGGCCTCCCTGAGGCGCTGGTGCACCTGGGCGACGCTCGAGGCCTTCTGCCCGACGGCGACGTAGACGCAGATCACATCGCCGCCCTTCTGGTTGATGATCGTGTCGACGAGGATCGCCGTCTTGCCGGTGGATCGGTCGCCGATCACGAGCTCGCGCTGGCCGCGGCCGATCGGGATCATCGAGTCGATCGCCTTCAGGCCCGTCTGGAGCGGCTCGCTCACCGGCTGACGCGCGACGACCCCGGGGGCCTTGAACTCGAGCGGCCGTCGCTCGGCCGTCGCGATCGGGCCGGCGCCGTCCAGCGGGTTGCCGAGCGGGTCCACGACCCGGCCGACCAGGGCGTCGCCGACTGGGACGCTCGCGACGCGGCCGCTGCGGCGCACCGTCGAGCCCTCCGCGATCTTCGCCCAGTCGCCGAAGAGCGCGGCGCCGACGTTGTCCGACTCGAGGTTCAGGGCGAGGCCGACGACGCCGTGCTCGAACTCGAGCATCTCCATCGCGAAACAGCTCTCGAGCCCGTAGACGCGGGCGATCCCGTCGCCGATCTGCAGGACGGTGCCGACCTCCGAGAGGCTCGTCTCGACGTCGTACTCCTCGATCCGCTGGCGGAGGATGGAGGTGATCTCTTCGGGGCGTAGCTTCATCGTCGTCTCTCAGCTCCTTGCGGGGCCGCTCGCGGCGGCGCTGGTCGGGATCGGGGCTGCGCGATTCGTCATCGCGTCGAAAGCTCGTGTCGGAGGGAGCTCAACCGGCCACGGACGCTCGCGTCGACGAGGAACGACCCGGCCTGGAGCACCATGCCGCCGATCAGGGACGGATCGACCGCGCGGATCGCCTCGATGCGGCGCCCGGAGGCCTGCTCGATGCGACCGAGGATCTCCGCCGCCTCGGCGTCCGAGAGCTCCCGGGCAGTCGTCAGCTCCACCCTCAGGATCCGCTCCTCGGCGGCGATCAGGCGCTCGAGCTCGCGCTGGATGTCGTCGGTCTGGCCCAGGCGCCCCTTCTCGGCACAGAGGCGCAGGAAGCTCAGCAGGAGCGGGTCGGCGCCTTCGAACACGGCGTCCAGCCCGGCCTGCTTCGCCCGCACGTCGATCTGCGGGTTCCGGAGCAGGTTGCGCAGCTCCGGCGAGCCCTCGACCGCCTCGGCGAAGTCCTGGAGCTCCTGCCGGACCTGCGGCAGCCGCCCCTTCTCCTTCGCGGCATCGAAGAGTGCCTTGGCGTAGACGCGCTGCGCGACGGCCATGTCTAGTTCCTCGACGCCAACCGGTCGAAGTCGATCTCGCCAACCGCCTCGTCGATCAGGCGCCGCTGGTCGTCGGCATCGAGCACCTTTCCGGTCACCTTCTCCGCGGCGACGAGGGTGAGCTCGATCACTTCGCGGCGGATCTGCTCGACGAGCCGCTGGTTCTCGGCCTCGATCGCCTTGCGGTTCTCCTCGAGGCGCCGGTCGAGATCGGCCTGTGCCTCCTCGAGCACCCGCTTGCGCTGGGCGTCGCCGAGCTGGCGGGCCTCCGCGAGGATGCCCTCCGACTCGGTGCGGGCCTGCGCGATCAGCGCGTGGTGCTCCTCGAGCAGCCCCTTGGCCTGGTTGCGGGCGTTGTCGGCCTCGTCGAGCGCTTCGCGGATGCGATCGCGGCGCTGTTCGATCATGCCCTGGATCCGCCCGAAGGCGAGCTTGCGCATGATGAAGAACACGATCGCGAAGGTGATCAGCGTCCAGATCATGAGACCCGGGACGACGTCGATCAGGCCGTTCCCCCCGTCGCCCGACTCCTCGGCCGCGAGGACGAATCCGAGCAGGGCGTCGCGCATCCGCTAGGCGAGGACGAAGGCCAGCAGGCCGCCGAGAAGGCCGTAGAACACGACCGCCTCGGTGAGCGCGAACCCGAGCCACTGGATGCCCGTCAGCTCGCTCCGCAGCTCCGGCTGGCGTGCGACGGCCTGGATCATGGAACCGAAGATGTAGCCGATGCCGACGCCCGCTCCGGCGGCACCGAGGCCGACACCGAGGCCGAAGGCGATCGCTCGCCCGGCGCTGAGGATGTCCTCGGTCGACCCCTCGACCTGCGCGAGCACTGCTCCAAGCGTTGCCAAGTCCTTTCCTCCCTCTTAGATGACTGATCGTGTCTAGGTGTTAGTGTTCCGGCTCGATCGCGCCGCCGATGTAGATCGCGGACAGCAGCGCGAAGACGAAGGCCTGGATCGTGACGACGATCCCGACCTCGAAGATGTACACGGCCACGGCCACCGGCACCGCGATCACGGCGAGCGCGACGCTCGAGAAGATGAAGATCAGGCCGAGCATGACGAGGATCAGCATGTGTCCTGCGAGCATGTTGGCGAAGAGACGAACTGCGAGCGAGATGAGTCGCATGAACTGCGAGATCACCTCGAGTACGGCGATGAACGGCAGGAGCGCCCGGGGGACGCCGCTCGGGATCCAGCTCCTGAAGTAGCCGCCGACGCCGTTGTAGCGGATGCCCTCGAACTGGGTGAACACGAAGGTCATCAGCGAGAGCGCGAGCGTGACCATGAGGTTCGCGGTCGCGGCGTAGATCCCGAACGTCGGGATGCTCATCCCGGCGATCTCGAAGTGCTCGTCCGAGATCGGGAGCGGGATGAACCCGATCATGTTGACGAACCAGATGAACATGAACAGCGTCGCGCAGTAGGGGAACCAGCCACGCGACGACTTCTGCGGGATGTTCGGGTCGACGATCTGGCTCTCGATGAGCTCGTACACCGACTCGCCCCACGTCTGCTTGCTGCTCGGGCGCAGCGACAGCCCGAAGCGCATGATCCAGGTCCCGATCAGGATCGTGACCGCGCCGCCCACCCAGAGGTAGACGACCGCCTTGTTGATCGACATGTCCAGCCCGCCGATGTTGATCTCCACCCACGAGTGCAGCCGGAACTCGTTCGCCGGGTCGAAGTCCTCGGTCGCCGCGAGCAGGGTGGATGCGAGCTGGCTCATCGCCGCGAGCCCTGGTGGGCGGCGGCGCCGGGCGTCTTCGCCTCACCCTGGAAGTAGACGGTGAGTGAGAGCGCCAGCTCGACCGAGTAGGCGGCCGCATAGACGAGCGCCCCCGCGAGCGCCAGGCCCTGGTCGAACGAGGCGATCACGACCGCGATCACCATGAGCACGATCCCGCGGCTCATCATCCCGAACGCGACCGGCCCGGAGCCCCTCAGCGTCGGGCTTCCGATGCCGCGGCGGTTCAGGATCAGGCCGCTGACGAGGCTCACGGCCCACAGCCCGGCGCCGAGCGCCCAGCCCGACAGGTCCCACCCCGCAGCCAGAAACACCGGCAGCGCGAGCAGGACGACGAGCCCGCCCGCGACCATCGGCAGCCGGCGGTCGGGCAGCGGGCGAAGCGTCATCAAGGACACGGGCTCAGTCGCCCTTCCGGTAGCGCAGGACGACGGCTCCAATCGAGGCCGGGATGCCGACGACCGCGCCGAGCGCGATCCCGATGCCGAGGCTGCCGGCGGCGGCGCCGATCGCGGCTCCGACCCCGATGCACAGCCCGGTCACGCCGAGCACGTAGCCACCCGCTGCGAGCGGGTCGGGGTCGTCGTTGCGCGTCATGCCGAGGACCATGGTCATCGGGGCCGGGGGCAGCTTACCAAGCGGGCCAGCTTGTGACACGGCCAAACCGTTCAATCGTGCGGCAAAGCGCGGGACCGCCGGTCGACTTCGTGACGGCTCTCTCTCAGGCGCTCCTGCGGCGGCGGCGCTCGTCGGCCTCGCGGCGCCAGCTCGCCCACTGCCGGACACGGTTGAGCTTGAGGATCTCGAGCAGCAGCACGACGTAGATCGTCGTCGCGACCGCGATCGCGGCGATCGCCGACACGAGCACGGTCGGCCACAGGTTCCACTGCCCGTGTGCGCGAAACGGCACGAAACGCGTCGCAAGGGCTGCCCCGGCGAGGATCGCGCACCAGCCCCAGAGGTACAGCACCGCGCGGCGCTGCGAGAAGCCGATGTTGAGGAACCGGTGGTGCAGGTGGAAGCGGTCGGCGCTGTAGACGGGCAACCCGTGCTTGAGCCGCTTCGCGACGACGAACGACGTGTCGATGATCGGAACCGCCAGCGCGAGCAGCGGGATGAACAGCGCCACCGTGGCGGCGGTCTTCAGCAGCCCCTCGATCGCCACCGCGGCCAGGGTGAACCCGAGCAACGCCGCGCCGGAGTCGCCCATGAAGATCCGCGCCGGGTAGAAGTTGTGGCGCAGGAACCCGAAACAGGTGCCTGCGACGATCGCCGAGAGCACCGCGGCCTCGGGCTTGCCGAGCGAGAGCGCAATGATCGCGAACGTCGCGCCCGAGATCCCGCAGATGCCGGCCGCGAGCCCGTCGAGGCCGTCGACGAAGTTGACCATGTTCATGATCGCGACGATCCAGAGGATCGAGACGACCCAGGAGACCCACAGCGGGAACTCCTGCCGGCCGAGGAGCGGGAACGTGAACGCGGTCAGCGACACCCCGAAGCCCACTGCCACGGCGGCCGCGCCGACCTGGCCGCCGAGCTTCCCCCACCACGGCAGCCCGCGCAGGTCGTCGACGAGGCCCACGGCGGTGGCGATCGCCGCGCCGACGAGGATGCCCCGGTACGGCCCCTCGAGCGGCAGGAACGCCACGGCGGGCGTGAACACCGCGAAGAACATGGCGACTCCGCCGAGCCGGGGTACCGGCCACTTGTGGATCCGGCGCTCCTCGTCCGGCTCGTCGACCGCTCCGAGCACGCGGGCCATACGGCCGACGGCCGGGGTCAGCGCGAGCACGACGGCGAGCGCGACCAGAAAGCCCCACAGGACATCCTCGTGCTTCAGGAAGGTCTCGAGCACCCGGGTCGCTCCCCGGCCCGTCGCGCGGGCCTGTCGCGCATCACCAGGACAGCGTACTGACGGCCGTCGGACGGGGTCGTCGCCCGGGTCCGGGCTGCATGGAGCGGGCGCTACCGCGTGCCGTAGAGCCGATCGCCGGCGTCACCGAGCCCCGGCACGATGAAACCGCGCTCGTCCAGGGCCCGATCGACGGACGCGACCACGATCGTGACCTCGGGGTGGTCGCGGTGCACGCGCTCGATGCCCTCCGGGGCCGCGATCAGGGCGACGATCCGCACGACGCGCGCCCCTGCCCGCTTGATGATCTCGACCGCGGCCCCGGTCGAGTTCCCCGTCGCGAGCATCGGGTCGAGGACGATCACCTCCCGGTCGGCGACGTCCGGAGGGAGCTTCACGTAGTACTCGACCGGCTGCAGGGTCTCCTCGTCGCGGTAGAGCCCGATGAAGCCGACCCGGGCGCCCGCGATCAGGGAGAGCACGCCGTCGAGCATCCCCACCCCGGCCCTGAGGATCGGGCACACGGCGACCTTTTTCCCCGAGATCCGATCGACCTCCGTCTCCTCGTTCGGGGTCCGGATCCGCACCTTCTCGGTCTGCAGCTCCTTCGTCGCCTCGTAGGTGAGCAGCAGGGTCAGCTCGTTCACGAGCTGCCGGAACATCTGCGTCGTCGTCTGCTCGTCCCGCAGCAGCCCGAGCTTGTGCTGGACGAGCGGGTGGTCGACGATGACGACGGCGCCCGGCCGGCCCGCGTCGATCATGTCCGGTAGGTCGTAAAGCCGCCGAAGCCCGGGTAGATCGGCCGCCGGTCGCACAGCTCGCGCGCCCGGTCGCGGAGAGCGGCGGTGTCGGCCCCGTCGCCGAGCGCCTCGACGATGATCGTGCCGACCTCGCGTGTGTCCGCCTCGTCGAAGCCGCGCATCGTGATCGCGGGCGTGCCGAGGCGGACGCCTGACGCGACCGTCGGCGGCCGCTCGTCGAAGGGCACCGTGTTGCGGTTCGTCGTCACCCTCACCTCGTGGAGCCGCTCCTCCGCTTCCTTCCCGGTCCAGTGCGAGCGCCGGAGGTCCATCTGCACGAGATGCGTGTCGGTGCCGCCCGTGAGCAGGTCGATCCCGCCTGCCGTGAGGCTGTGCGCGAGCATGTCCGCGTTTACGCGGACCTGTGCCTGATAGGCACGAAACGCGTCCGTCGCAGCGATCGCGAAGCAGGTCGCCTTGGCGGCGATCGTGTGCTCGAGCGGCCCTCCCTGCATGCCCGGGAACACGGCCCGGTCGACGGCGCGGGCGTGCTCCTCCCGGCAGAGGATGAAGCCGGCGCGCGGCCCCGCGAGCGTCTTGTGGGTGGTCGAGGTCACGAAGTCGCAGTGCGGCACGGGGCTCGGGTGGAGGCCGGCGGCGACGAGGCCGGCGACGTGCGCCATGTCGCAGAGCAGCAGTGCTCCGACCTCGTCGGCGATCTCGCGGAACCTGGCCGTGTCGATGACGCGCGGGTAGGCGGAGGCGCCGCAGACGATCAGCTTCGGACGGCGCTCGCGTGCGACGCGGCGGACCTCGTCGAAGTCGATCAGGCCCGACTCCCGCTCGACGCCGTAGGTGGCGACCTCGTAGAGGTGGCCGGAGAAGTTCACGCGATGGCCGTGGGTCAGGTGCCCGCCGTGGTCGAGCCTCATCGCGAGGATCGTGTCGCCCGGCTCGAGCACCGCGAAGTAGACGGCCATGTTCGTCTGGGAGCCCGAGTGCGGCTGGACGTTGGCGTGCTCGGCCAGAAACAGGGCCTTTGCCCGCTCGATCGCAAGCCGCTCGATCTCGTCGACGACCTCGCAGCCGCCGTAGTAGCGGTGCGCCGGGTAGCCCTCCGCGTACTTGTTCGTGGGCACCGAGCCGACCGCCTCGAGCAGCGAGGGCCACGTGAAGTTCTCGGACGCGATCAGCTCGATCTGGCCCCGCTGGCGGTCGAGCTCGCGGGCAATGAGGTCGGCGATCTCGGGGTCGATCTCCGCCAGGCCCGCGGTGCGCAGGGTCTCGATCGAGAAGGTGCTCGTCGCCATGGCGGGCATGCTACTCAGCCGAGCGCCTCCCCGATCCGGGCGATCACGTCCTCCGCCGGAACGGCCCCTACCCGTAGCACGGCCGGCTCTGGCCCCGTCAGGTCGACCACCGTGGACGGCATGCCCGGCAGCTCGCCGCCATCGAGCTCGGCGCCCGCCGTGCCTCGGAGCCCGGGTGAGACGTCCTCGAGCCGTCGCGGGTCGGCGCGCCCGTGGGGGTTCGCGCTCGTCGAGCAGACGGCGCCGACGCGGTCGAGGACGCGGCGGGCATCCCCCTCGAGTACCGGCACCCGGATCCCGATCGCGTCGGACCGCTCGCCGCACAGCCAGCGGAAGCGGCCGGCCGGGTTCCGCAGGACGAGTGTCAGCGGGCCGGGCAGCAGCGCGCGGGCCGCGACCGCGGAACGGCCGCGCAGCTCCGGCACCGCGTCGAGGATCACCTCGAGCTCCGCCGCGAGCAGCGCCATCGGCGTTCCTTCGGGCCTGCCCTTCAGCGCCGCGAGGGCGCGCGCCGGAGCCTCCCGGTAGCCGTCGGCCACGAGCCCGTAGACGGTGTCGGTCGGGATGACGACCGCCTCCCCGGCCCGGATGGCGGCGACCGCCTCCTCGACCGTGCTCATGCGCGGCCGGGGCGCTCGGCCCGGGGATCCTGCTCAAGCACGGCGCACTGCAAGTTGGCTCTGTCAAGCAAGACGATACGCAAAGATCACACCCGGCGCCCCTCGACGACGCGGTCGCGGCCGGCGAGATCCGTCAGCACGGCGACCTCCGCGTAGCCGAGCGCGCGCAGCTCTGCCGCGACGTCGCGTGCGCGGTCCTCGCTCGTCTCGAGCACGAGCCACCCGCCGGGGCGCAGCGCGTCGAGCGCGCGCCGGGCGATCGCGTCCGTCTGGCCCGTGCCGACGACCGCCTCCCGCGGCTCGTAGAGGCGCACCTCGGGCTCGAGCCGCTCGACCTCCTCCGGGAGCACGTACGGCGGGTTCGACACGACGAGGTCGAACGGCCCCCGAACGCCGGCGACGAGGTGACCGAGCACGAGCTCGACCCTGCCCTCGAGCCCTGTACGAACACGATTCTTGGCGGCGACGGCGAGCGCGTCCGCCGAGATGTCGGTCGCCACGACGCGAACGCCGGGGTGCTCCGCGGCGAGCGCGAGGGCGATCGCGCCAGAGCCGGTCCCGACGTCGAGCACGAGCGGGGACTCGAGTCCGGCGATGTGCTGGAGCGCCCGGTCGACGACGCCCTCGGTCTCGGAACGGGGTACGAGGACGTGCGGGCCGATCGACAGCGTCAGGCCCCGGAAGCCCCATTCGCCGAGCACGTATGCAGTCGGCTCGCGCCGGGCGCGCCGCTCGACCATGCCGCGGAAGCGTCGCTCCTCGTGGTCGGCGAGCACGCGCTCGGGGTTCGCGAAGAGCTCTGCCCTCCCCAGGGCGAGGGCGTGGGCGAGCAGCAGCTCGGCGTCGATATACGGGGACTCGCAGCCGGCCGCCTTCAGCTTCCGGCCGGCGTCCTGCAGCGCCTCCCGCACGGTCACGCCGCCGCCCCGGCCTCCAGCGCGAGCCGCCGGCCCTCGGCCGTCAGGGCCTCGGTGAACTCGTCGAGCTCGCCCTCGAGCACCTGGTCGAGCCGGTGCACGGTGAGCTTGATCCGGTGGTCGGTGACGCGGTTCTCGGCGAAGTTGTAGGTGCGGATCTTCTCCGAGCGCTCGCCGCTGCCGATCTGCGCCCGGCGGGCCTGCGAGAGCTCCGCCCGCTGGCGCTCGAGCTCGCGCTCGTAGAGCCGCGCGCGAAGGACGCGCAACGCCTTGTCCTTGTTCTGGTGCTGCGACTTCTCGTCCTGCATCGCGACGACGATCCCCGTCGGCAGATGGGTGATGCGCACGGCAGAATCCGTGGTGTTGACGCTCTGGCCGCCGGGGCCGGTGGAACGGTAGACGTCGATCTTCAGGTCATTCGGGTCGATCGCGACCTCCACGTCCTCCGCCTCGGGCATCACCGCGACGGTCGCGGTCGAGGTGTGGATCCTTCCCTGGGACTCGGTCGCCGGAACGCGCTGGACGCGGTGCGTCCCCCCCTCCCACTTGAACACCGAGTACGCCCCGTCGCCCTTGACCGCGAACGTGACCTCCTTGAAGCCTCCGCCGTCGGCCGGGTTCGAGCCGAGGATCTCGGTCGCGAACCCACGACGCTCCCCGTGCCGCGTGAGCATGCGGAGGACGTCGCCGGCCCAGAGCGCGGCCTCGTCGCCGCCGACGCCCTGGCGGACCTCCACGATCACGTCCTTCTCGTCGTTCGGGTCGCGCTCGACCAGCGCGACCCTCAGCTCGCTCTCGAGGCGCTCGACCTCGGCCTCGTACTCGTCCGCGAGACCGGTGAGCTCTGGATCGCCCGTCGCGTCCTCGTAGTCACGTCGTGCCCGGAGCCACTCCTGCGCCAGCCGGTGCGGGACCTCGAGCTCCTTCAGCCGCCGCCCGGCCGTCGCGGCCCTTCCACGGTCGGAGAAGACCGCCGGGTCGCCCATGCGCTCTTGCGCCTCCGCGTAGGAGCGTTCGAGCTCTTCGACCAGCCTGTCGAGCGTCGCCATGCCGCGCCCATTGTAGGCCCGGGGGCTCCAGGGTCCGGCTCAGGCGAGCCTTGGCTCTTCGCGTTCGGCTCCGCCGCCCGCTGCGCGGCTCGCCTCTCAGGCGAGCCTTGCGGCCCGCTGGGCCGCGGCTCTTCGCGTTCGGCTCCGCCGCCCGCTGCGCGGCTCGCCTTTCAGGCGAGCCTTGCGGTATGGGTGATCTCGACCCCTGCGAGGGCCTTCGAGACCGGGCAACCTGCGGCCGCCTCGGCCGCTGCCTGCGCGAAGGCGTCCGCGTCGATGTCGGGAACGGTGCCGCGGATGTCGAGATGGCTGCCGGTGATGCCCTCACCCGGCTGGAAGCCGACGGTCGCGGTGACCTCGAGCCGCTCCGGCGGGCTCCCCGCCTGCGCGAGGCCGTGCGAGAGCGCCATGCAGTAGCAGGCCGCGTGGGCGGCCGCGATCAGCTCCTCCGGGCTCGTCGCGTCCTCACCCTGCTCCGCCCGCTTGGGCCAGCTCACGCCCAGATCCGTGAACGCGCCGCTCACGGCGCTGACGCTCCCCGAGCCCTCCATCAAGCTCCCCTGCCAGACCGCGCTCGCGCGCTTCTGCACTGCCACGTCGTCCTCCTCCTTCGGCCCCCGCGCAGCGGAGGCGGTCTCTTGGAACCCGTCTCCTCAGGCCATGACCTCGACCTTGCGCTCCTCCGCTGTCTCGCGCCCTTCGAGGCGCAGGACCTCGCGCAGCGCGCTGATCGAGACCTCGATCTGGTCGAGTGACGGCTGGCGGGTCGTCAGCCGCTGCAGCCAGAGGCCGGGCGCGAGGATGGTACGCAGGATCGGATTGTGGGGGTGGCGTCCGGCGAAGCGGATCAGCTCGTACGCGAGGCCGGCGATCAGCGGCAGCGCCAGGATCCGCGTCACGATCAGCCAGTACCACTCCGGCCGGCCGAAGAACGCGAACACGAAGATCGCGATCACCATCACATACAGGAGGAAGGCCGTCCCGCAGCGCACGTGGATCAGGCTGTGGCCCTGGACGACCTCCGGCTCGAGCGGATCGCCCGCCTCGTAGGCGTTGATCGCCTTGTGCTCCGCCGCGTGGTACTCGAACACCCGGCGCAGGTCGGGCCACAGCGAGATGAGCGCGATGTACCCGATGAACACGGCGACGCGGATCACGCCCTCGACGATCACAAACCAGGTCGTGTCCTCGATCGGAAGCCAGTTCGTGATCAGCGCCGGCGAGACCTTGAAGAGCAGGACGGCGAAGCCGATCGCGATCGCGAACGCGAAGATCAGCTGCGCCCGCGACAGCTCCGCCGTCGCCTCCTCCCCGTCGTCGTCCTCGCCCTCCTCTTTCGCGGCGTACTGCGCCGACAGCGCGAGCGCCCGGAAGCCGATCGCGAGCGACTCGCCGAGCGCGACGACGCCGCGGACGACCGGCACGCGCGTCCACGGGTGGCGCAGGAGCACCGACGAGACCGTCTGGTTGTGGCCGGCGATCTGCCCGTTCGGCTTGCGCACCGCGACGGCCCACGCGGACGGCCCGCGCATCATCACGCCCTCGAGGACCGCCTGCCCGCCGATCGGCGCGCTCACTGAGACGTCGTCCCCGCGGTCAGGCGCGCGACGCCTGCTTCGCCTTCTGGGCCTTCTCGAGCTTCCGCTGGAAGCGCTCGACGCGACCGCCCGTGTCGATGAGCTTCTGCTTGCCGGTGTAGAACGGATGGCACTCGGAGCAGACCTCGACACGAAGCTCGCTCTTCGTCGAACGGGTCGTGAACTCGTTGCCGCAGGCGCAGTGCACCGCGGCGAGCACGTAGTCCGGATGGATGTCGGTCTTCATCTCGGGTCGAGAATAGCAGACACCGTTTCGGCCGCCACGTTGCCTCCGGAGACAACGGCGACCACGCCCGACGAGGTCGCGAGGTCGACCTTGCCGGCGAGCAACGCGGCGGTGGTTGCCGCCCCGGCCGGCTCGGCGGCGACCTTCGCGCGGCCGTAGAGGAAGCGGAATCCGTCGCGGATCTCGTCCTCGGTCACGGTCACGGCCCCGTCGACGTGCTCCCGGGCGAGCGCGAAGCAGCGCTCGCCGACGATCGGGCAGACGAGCCCGTCGGCGATCGACCGCCCATCCCGCGCCTCGAACCGCTCCCCGGCCGCGAGCGAGCGGGCCAGCGCGCAGGAGCCCTCGGGCTCGACCGCGATCACGCGCGCGCCCGGCCGGCGGGCCTTCACGGCGAGCGCGACCCCGGCGAGCAGGCCACCGCCTCCGACCGGCACGAGCACCGTGTCCGCGGCAGGGGCGTCCTCGAGCGCCTCGAGGCCCACCGTGCCCTGGCCGGCGATCACGAGCGAGTCGTCGAACGGGTGGACGAGCGTGCGGTGAGTGGACTCGATCAGCTCCGCGAGCCTCGCGAACGCCGCGTCCGTGCCTCCCGCCTCGAGGTCCACCGCGGCGCCGTACCCGCGCGCGGCCGCGAGCTTCAGCGGGCTCGCGCCCTGCCACATCACGACCAGGCAGTCGATGCCCTCCCGGGCGCAGGCGTACGCGAGCGCCTGGGCATGGTTACCGGCCGAGATCGAGATCACGCCCCGGCCCCGCTCGGCGGGCGTCAGCGCGTCGAGCCGCGTGAAGACGCCGCGCGGCTTGAACGACCCGGTGCGCTGGAACAGCTCCGCCTTCAGGAAGACCGGCGCGCCGACACGGTCGGCGAGCGTTCGCGACGTGAACGTCGGCGTCCGGTGGACGCGGTCCCCGAGCGCCGCGCGGGCCCGCTCGACGTCGTCGGGCGTGGTCAGCTCCATCGCCCGGGCGTGCCTACAGCTGCTGGTAGTCGGGGCCGTCCCCACCCTCGGGGACGGTGAGGCGGCCGCCCTTGGCGGTGATCGCGCCGCACTGGACGCAGTTCGAGGCGGTGACCTCGACTGTGACGGTGTCGCCGTCGCCACCGTCCCCGGCGATCTCGTAGACCTGGGCGGGGCACATCGCGACCCACGCCTCGGCGAGCAGCCGTGGCACCCGCTCCTCGATGCGGATGTGGTTCGGGGCGTCGTCCCGCGTCCTGTTTCCGGAGAGGTACACGCTCGAGAGCTTGTCGAAGGTCAGCTGGCCGTCGGGCTGCGGGTACCGTCGCGGCTTGCGGCGCTCGAGCTCGCCGTCGGCGTCGGCATGCACGGCGACGTCGACGGGCGGCACCTTGCCGAAGGAGACGGTCGCGACGCCGGCGCGGACGGAGCCGCCGACGAACCCGTGCTGGAATGCCGGCCGGAGGTTTCGCTCGCGCTGCAGGTCGGTCCAGATGTAGGAGCCGCGGATCGCGTCGTCGTAGGCCTGGAGCGAGCCTCCGGTCCAGGAGGTCGAGCCGCCGGCGACCGCGGCGACCGCCGCCTCGGCCGCGAGGCGCCCGGAGTCCATCGCGTAGTGGATGCCCTTCAGGGCGGGGACGTTGACGAATCCGGCGGCGTCGCCCACGATCAGGGCGCCCGGGACGTGCAGCTTTCTCGGGAGCGACTGGATGCCGCCCTCCGGGATCGTCTTCGCGCCCCAGCCGACCCGCTTGCCGCCGGCGAGGATGCCGCGGATGAGCGGGTGCGTCTTCAGCTCTTGCAGCAGGTCGTGGACGGAGAGGCTCGGGTCGGCATGGTCGAGCCCGACGACGAGCCCGAGCGCGACGAGGTTCTCGCCCATCGGGTAGACGAAGCTGCCGCCGAACTCGCGGTCGCCCTTCCCGAGGCGAAGCGGCCAGCCGATCGTGTGGATCACCCGGCGCAGCGGCTTCTCGACCTCCCAGACCTCCTTCACCCCGAGCGCGTAGACCTGCGGCTGGCCGGCGATCCCGAACCGCTCGACCGCGGCACGCGTGAGATGGCCGATCGTGCCCTCGGCGAGGATCGTCACGCGCGCGGCGATGTCGGCCCCGGGCTCGAAGTTGGCGAGCTCGGACCCGTCCCGGCCGCGCCCCTTGTCGCCCGTACGCACCCCGAGCACGCGGCCGCCGCCGACGAGCAGCTTCGCGGCCGAGGTCTCGGGGACGATCGTCACCCCCACCTCCTCGGCGCGCTCCGCGAGCCACCGCGCGAGACGGCCGACCGACGCGTAGAACTTGCGATCGTTGCGCATCTGCGGCGGCAGAGGGATCCGCAGCGCCCGCTTCGAGGTCATGAAGTACACGGCCTCGTCCTCGACCGGCCCCGCGAACGGCATCTCGGCCGTGCGCATCCCGGGGAACAGCGACTTCATCGCCTTCGGGTCGACAACCGCACCCGAGAGCGCGTGCGAGCCCGGCGCCTTGCCCTTCTCGACGAGCAGGATCGGCACCTCGCCGAGCCGTTCGGCCAGGTCGGGGCGCCCCTCGAGCAGCTGCCCGGCACGGATCGCGGCGGCGAGGCCCGCCGGGCCGCCGCCGACGATGAGGATCCCGACGTCGATGCGCTCGTCGGCCGGGTCGGTCGGCTCGGTGACGAACTCGCCGGTCGCGACCGGCGGCGGGTGGTCGGACGGGCGCATCAGGCGCCCTTCCGCTGCTTCACGAGCTCCGTCAGCTTCGGGACGATGTCGTGGAGGTCGCCGACGATTCCCAGGTCGCAGTAGTCGAAGATCGGCGCGTTCCGATCCTTGTTGATCGCGACGATCGTGCCCGAGCCCTGCATCCCGACCTTGTGCTGGATCGCGCCGGAGACGCCGCACGCGACGTAGAGCCGCGGCGACACGGTCTTCCCGGTCTGGCCGACCTGCGTCGAGTACGGGTACCAGCCGGCGTCGACGACCGCGCGGGTCGCCGCGACGGCACCGCCGAGCGCCCGCGCCAGCTCCTCGACGAGCGCGAAGCTCTCGGGCCCGCCGAGTCCGCGGCCTCCGGCGACGATGATCTCGGCCTCCTCGATCGACGGCCCCTCGCTCTCGGCGATCTCCTGGTCGACGAGCGCGGCGGCTGCCGACCAGTCCTGCACCTGCACGGCCACGTTCTCGACGGCCCCCGCACCGCCCCGCTCCACCGGCTCGAAGGTGCCCGAGCGGACGAGCGCGACTCGTGTCGGCGTCGTCCAGCCGACGTCGACGATCACGGAATCCTGGAGTGCGAGACGCGTGCCGGTCAGCATGTCGCCGTCGCGCGAGACATCGGTCAGGTCCCAGTTCAGACCGGCCTCGAGCCGCGCCGCGACGCCCGCCGCAATGTCGGCCGCGAGCACCGACGCCGCGAAGAGCACGGTCGAGGCTCCCGTGTCCCTCGCGAGCTGCGCGATCACGTCGACCCGTGGCTGCGGCAGCGGTGCGGCGAGCGTTGGATCGTCGGCCGCGTAGACCGTCGCCGCGCCGTACGGACCGACCCGGTCGGCGACCCCGGCGATCCCCGCTCCGCAGACGATCGCGGCGACGTCGTCCCAGAGCTCGGCGGCCCGGGAGAGGACGCCGAGTGAGGCCTTCGTGGGCTCCCCGTCGTGATGCTCGACGAAGACGAGCGTGCTCACAGGAGCTTCCTCTCCGCGAGGTAGTCCGCGACGCGCTCGGCAGCCGTGCCGTCGCCATCGATGATCTCCGAGTCCCCGCGGGGCGGCGGCGTGGAGAGCGCGACGACCGTCGTCCCGGAGCCCCCAGCGCCGGCGCTGTCGGCGCCGAGACCGAGATCGGCGAGCGACAGAACGTCCTGCGGTTTCTTCTTCGCGCCCATGATCCCCTTGAGCGAGGGGTAGCGCGGTTCGTTGATCGCGTCCGAGACGGCGACGACGCACGGGAGCGGGGCCTCGATCACCTCGTAGCCGTACTCGGTCTGGCGCTTCACCCTCGCCTTCCCGCCCGCGACCTCGAGGCTCGCGGCCTGGGAGATGAGTGGGAGCCGGAGCCGCTCGGCGACCGCGGCCCAGAGCACCGCCCCGTCGGAGTCGGCGCCCTGCTGTCCGAAGAGGACGAGGTCGGCGCCCTCGCGCTCGAGCGCCTTCGCGAGCACCCGGCTGGTGGCGACGAGATCCGAGCCGGCGGCGCCGTCGTCTGCGACGAGCACGGCTCGGTCGGCGCCCATCGCGAGCGTCTTGCGCAGCGACGGCCCCGCCTTCTCGGGGGCCATGCTCACGCACACGACCTCGCCCCCGTTCGCCTCGACCAGGCGGAGGGCCTCCTCGACCGCCGAGAGATCCCACGGGTTCAGCGTCCCCTCGCCCGAGCGATCGAGCCGCATGGTCGCCGGATCGAGCTTCCGGGGCACCGCCGTATCCGGGACTTCCTTGACGCAGACCGCGACTCTCATGGCGCGGGAACTCTAGAGGTTCGATGTGAAATGGGGTGCGCCTGGGGTGTCGTCGGCACCGAGAAGCGTGGCCGAGCAGGCCCGCATCCAGGCGTACGGCCATTTCACATGAACCTCTGGCCTCGGCCGGTGTTCGCAGGAGCGCGAACCGGCCACCGCGAGCAGGGCCAGTCGGAGCATCTGCTAGGGTTGTGCCCCATCGTGCGCGAGCCGGAGCACATCCGTCCCGGCCGGTCACACGCTCGACTGGTTCTCGCCGCCCTCTGCATGGCGGCGTTCTTCGGGACCTCCAGCACCGCCTCTGCGGACACGCCGAAGCGCATCCTGTTCCCGATCGTCGGACCGGCCACGTACACGAACGACTTCGGCGATCCGCGCGGCTCGCGGTCGCACGAGGGCAACGACATGATGGCACCGCGCCGGTCGCCCGTCGTCGCCGTCGAGGCCGGGAAGATCCGGATCCACAACGGTTCGTCGTCGGCCGGCTGCATGCTCTACCTGTACGGGAAGAGCGGCACTACCTACCTCTACATCCACCTGAACAACGACCTCGGGAAGGGCAACGACAACAGGGGCGGATGCAAGACCGGCGTCTCGTACGCTCCCGGCCTCCGGGATGGTGAGCAGGTGCGCGCCGGCGAGCTGATCGGCTTCGTCGGCGACTCCGGGGACGCCAACGGCGTCGGCACGCATCTCCACTTCGAGCTGCACCCCGGCAACGGCGGGGCCGTCTCGCCGTACTCCTGGCTGCGCAAGGCAACGAAGCTGCTGTTCGCGACACCGAAGGACGGCAGCGGGCGCGAGCTGCAACAGCGCAGCGCGATCACCCTCACCGGAACCGTGGTGAAGCTGGTCGAGCCCGAGCCGGAAGAGGAGCCGCCCTCGGGCGAGCAGCCTCCGACGGAGGAGCCGGCAACCGGCGGCGCGAGCGGCTCCGGCTCGGGTGGAGCGGGGTCGGGCTCGGGCGGGTCTGGGTCGGGCGGATCCGGCTCCGGTGGGTCGGGCTCGGGCGGATCGACCGCCCCGCCCCCGCCGCCTCCCCCGTCCCGTGAGGCCGCCCCGCTCGTCGCCGGCAGCCTGCTCACGATCTCGATCCGCACGGTGCTCCTCGGCGGCTCGTCGTTCTCGGTCACCCGTCGGGTAACGCTGACGATCGCGGCCGACGTCTCCCTGCAGGGCGCCACGAAGAAGGGCGCAGCCGCGCTCGTGAAGGGTGCGAAGGTCACCATCACGACGTCGCCGGTCACGCTCGATCTCAAGGCCCAGCGGGCCGCCCCCGGCGCCCTCGTCGCCGCTGCCATCGCCCTCGGCTGAGTAGCCGGCCAGCCCGCCGGGCGACTCCTGGAGCTTCTGGCGATCGGCCACCGCCCCCATCGGTGCCAGGCACGTGCCTGGCACCCGGCTCGAAGTCGACACACCGTTGAAGCATTTCGTGCGCCCCACGCGACAGCCTGGGGAGTACCTTCGCAGGGATGGCCCGACCGCCCAGACTCGAGAGCCCCGGCGCCTTCCATCACGTGACGATGCGCGGTGCCGGCGGCCAGCCGATCTTCCTGCACCCAGCCGATCGGAGCCTGTTCTTCACCCTGCTCGATCGCGCCGTCGAGCGCCACGGATGGGTCTGCCACGCCTACTGCCTGATGGGCAACCGCTACCACCTGCTCGTGCAGACTCCCGAGCCGAATCTCGGAGTGGGGATGTGCCAACTGAACGGAGGGCATTCACGGGCGTTCAACCGCCGGCACGGCCGGACGGGCGCCCTCTTCGGAGCCCGCTTCCACGCGACGATCGTCGCGACCGAGAGCCAGCTCCTCGAAGCCGCGCGGTACGTCGTTCTGAACCCTGTCCGCGCGGGTCTGTGCCGCTGGCCGTGGGCATGGCCGTGGTCGAGCTACGCCGCGACCGAGGGACGCTCCGATCGCCCGGCGTTCCTTCACCTGAGCTGGATCCTCGAGCACTTCGACAGCGACGGGCACCGGTACCGGGCCTTCGTCCTGGACGGCCTCGGCCTCACCTGACACCGAAGGCCGATTCGCGGCGGAACAGGCAAACCCCAGCGCGAACGCGGTCTCGCTACGGCGGGCGGCCCGACGCCCCGGAAACGCCTACCTCTTCTTCACCGGGCAGCGCGCCGTCGCCTCGCAGACACGGAGAACCCTGACGCGCGGATCGGCGGTCGGGCCGTTCGGCCAGGTGAGCCGCAGGCGAACGGACGCCGCATTGTTGGCGTAGTTCGACTCCTTCAGCGCCCGGTCGCCGTTCACACGGTGGACGAGGATGTAGACCCCGGCCGGAAGCCCGGTGATGTCGACGAACTGCTGGTCGCGCCACGCCTGGTAGATGTCGCCCCAGCCGACGGATATGCCCTCGAGCACCTCGAGAAGCTGCGTCTGCTCGAGCCCGCAGGTCGAGTTGTAGACGCGGCGATCGGGCTCCGCCGGGAGCTGCGTCTGCGGATCGACGTTGTAGCGGTCGCCGAGACAGAACCCCGTCTTCTGATCCGGCGAGACGAGCTTGAAGTCGGATGCCCGCCGAAGCTCGTAGCTCATGAAGCTCAGCAGATGCCAGTGCCGGTGTGTCGGGTCCTCGACGAACGCCAGCGACCCGATGCTCTCCCGCACCGCCGACGAGCCGTTCGCGAGCGTCACCATCTGGTCCGCCGTCATGAACTCGGTCGTCGTGTTTAGCCGGTGGCCGGTGATCGTCAGGGGCCCGACACCCTTGTTCTCGGCCGAGGCCGAGAACCCGAGGCGCACCTTCCTCTCGCCGTCCACAGTGACGACGCCCGCGATCACCGCGTCCGGGGCGAGAATCTCGAGATCAGGGAGCCGCTCGCCCCTCGCCCCCACACCTCCGCGCTCGAGCAGGTCGCCGAGCGCGCCCGTCGCGAGCACGAGCGTCGCCGCGAGCGCGAACAGGGCGAGGGCGGCCAGGGTCACGATCCGGGCTCGGGTCACTTCGCTCCTCCGATGACCGCGGGTGCCCGGTCGACGGCGACGCGTAGCGACCGAGCCGCTTCCTGCGGATCGGCGGCATCGCCGATCGCCCGCACGACCGCGATCCGGGTCGCGCCGGCCTCGACGACGTCAGCGACGTTGTAGCAATCGATCCCGCCGATGGCGAACCACGGCACCGCGGCATTCTCGGCCGCGTACCGGACGAGCGCCAGCTCGACTGCCTGGCGCCCCGGCTTGGTCGGCGTCTCGAACACGGGACCGACACCGAGGTAGTCGGCGTCGGCCGCGTCGATCTGCTCGGGCGAGTGGGTCGAGAGGCCGGCCGGAAGGCCGAGCCGGCGGACGGCGCTCACGGGAAGATCGTCCTGGCCCACGTGGACGAGATCCGCTCCGACGAGCTGCGCGAGGTCGGCCCGGTCGTTCACGACGAGCGGCACGTCCGTGCGACGGGTCACCTCGCGCGCAAGCTCGAGCCCGGCGAGCAGCGCGCGGTCGCCCGCAGCCTTATCACGAAGCTGGACGACGTCGACGCCGCCGGCGATCGCCGCCACGAGGAACTCCTCGAGGTCGGGACGAAGCGCCGTGATCAGGTAGAGACGCCGGTCGCCGAGCATCGGTTCAGGCTAGCCGCCGGCAACGGGGCGTGCGACGACAATGCGATCGCCCGGCTCCAGCGTCATGTCGACGTACCGCGCGCGCTCCACCGGATCACCGTTCCGCTCGACGAGCGCGTAACGGCCCGCGACGTCGAGCCGCTCGAGCAGCCGCGCCACCGTCTCCCCCGGCTCGAGCTCGTGCTCGCGGCCGTTCACGACGCAGACCCGCACGTCGATCACCCGCCGGCGACCGTTCCGCCCACGGGGCTCGACGGCGAGGCCGCCTCGTGCTCCTCGATCAGCCCGGCGAGCCAGGCCGCCCGGCCGGCCTCGACGCCGAGCCGGAACGCGCGCGCCATGCCGATCGCATCCTCCGCCTGCGCGATCGCGGTGTTGACGAGCACCCCGTCCGCTCCCAGCTCCATCGCCGCCGCCGCGTGCGACGGGGCGCCGAGCCCGGCATCCACGACCACCGGCACCCCGGCCTGCTCGATCATGATCCTGATCGCCTCGACCAGCTTCAAGCCGCGGCCCGACCCGATCGGAGCCGCGAGCGGCATCACGGTCGCGCAGCCGACCTCCTCGAGCCGCCGCGCGAGCACCGGGTCCGGGAACATGTACGGCAGGACCGTGAAGCCCTCCTCGACGAGCTGGGCCGCCGCCCGCAGCGTCTCGCCCGGGTCGGGAAGCAGGTACCGCGGGTCGGGGATCACCTCCAGCTTGATCCAGTCGGGGAGGCCACCCGCCCGCGCGAGCCGCGCGATGCGCACGGCGTCCTCGGCAGTCTCCGCCCCCGACGTGTTCGGCAGCAGCAGGACGTCCGCGGGCAGGTACGCGGTGATGTCGTCGCCGCTCCCGACCTGGTCGAGATCGATACGGCGCACCGCGACGGTGACCATCTCGCAGCCCGACTCGATGACGGCGTCGCGCATCACCTCGAAGCTCGGGTACTTGCCTGTACCGGTGATCAAGCGCGAGCCAAACTGACGACCGGCGATGACGAGCGGATCGTTGCTCATGTCCTTCCCTTCGCTGGCATGACCCAGATCAGGTTCGGCGGTCGCGGCCTCGTGACCGCCTCTCAGCCCCCGTGAGGGACTCCCGCTACCGTTCAGGGTACCAGCGCGCCGCGCGCGGAAGCTAGCGCCCCATGAACCGCGGCTCGCGCTTCTCGACGAACGCCGCCATGCCTTCTTTCTGGTCGGCCGAGCCGAAGGCCATGGCAAACAGACGGGCCTCTGTCTCCAGGTTCGCCGCATGCGAGCCCTGCAACGCCTGGTTCGCCGCCTCCTTCGCGTACGCGAGCGCGAGCGGGCTCTTGGCCGCGAACCCGGCGCAGAGCTCGAGCGCCATCGGAAGCAGCTCGTCCGGCTCGTAGACCGCGTTCACGAGCCCCCGGGCGAGGGCCTCGTCCGGCTCGACCATACGGCCGCTGAAGATGAGCTCCTTCGCGAACCCGAGCGAGGTCGTACGCGCCAGGCGGGCGCTGCCCCCCCAGCCGGGGAAGATCCCGAGGTTGATCTCGGGCTGGCCCAGGCGCGCGCGCGTCGAGGCGAGCCGGATGTCGCAGGCGAGCGCGAGCTCGCAGCCGCCTCCGAGCGCATAGCCGTTGACTGCCGCCACCGTTGGCTTGGGCATCGTCTCGAGCAGCCGGCCGATCGCGTGGCCCAGTTCGGCCCACTGGCGCGCGCCCACCACGTCGAGCCCGTGCATGTACTTGATGTCCGCGCCGGCGACGAAGGCCTTCTCCCCGGCGCCCGTCAGGATCACCGAGCGAACATCCTCGGCCCGCGCCAGCTCCTCGAGCCGCGCCAGCAGCTCCTCGGCATGCGGCAGGTCGATCGCGTTGACCGCGTCGGGGCGGTCGACGGTCACGATCGCGGTGCCGTCGCTGCGCTCGACGCCGATCGCCATCAGGCCGCGACCCGCTCGCGCAGGAAGTCGACGATCCCGGCGAGCGGTGCCCCGGGCGTGAAGATCTCGGCCACGCCCATGCCCTTCAACGTCTCGCCGTCCTCCTTCGGGATCGTCCCGCCGACGATCACGAGCACGTCCTCGACGCCGTTCTCGGCGAGCAGCTCGAGGATCCGCGGCACGAGCGTCATGTGGGCGCCCGACAGGATCGAGATCCCGATCGCGTCCGCGTCCTCCTGGATCGCTGTCTCGACGATCTGCTCGGGCGTCTGATGCAAGCCGGTGTAGATGACCTCGAAACCCGCGTCGCGCAGCGCGCGCGCGATCACCTTGGCGCCGCGGTCGTGACCGTCGAGGCCGGGCTTCGCAATCACAACACGGATCGGCCTGTTCACCGGCATGGAAGTATACGAGCGTGCAGCTCACGATCATCGGCTCGTCCCCGGCCTGGCCGAACCCCGGCGGCGCCCACGCCGGCTACCTCGTGGAGTCCGAAGGCTGCGGCCGGCTGCTGCTGGACTGCGGGCCCGGCGTCCTCTCACGGCTGCGGGAGCGCGGCCTCGACGTGGTTGACGCGATCGCGATTAGCCACATGCACCTCGACCACTGGGGCGACCTCGTCCCCTGGGCCTGGTTCACGCTGCACGGAGGCGGCCGCGAGGTCCGCACCGAACTCGCAGTGCCGCCCGGGGGACAGGAAGATCTCGAGGCATTCGCCGCCCGCTGGGGTAGCCCGGGCATGTTCGACCGCGCCTTCGACCTACACGAATACGGCGTCCGCGACCCGCTCACACTCGCCGGCTTCGAGCTCGAAGCGATCGGCGTCGAGCACTTCGGCGACCCCGCCCACGGCCTGCGGGTGCGCGACCCCCACGGACGTCTGCTCGCCTACTCAGGCGACTCGGGCCCGTGCGAGGGCCTGCGCCAGGTCGCCGCGGGCGCGGACCTCTTCCTCTGCGAGGCGACCCTTGCCTCGGCCCACCAGGACGGCACGCCGCGTGGGCACCTGACCGCGGAGGACGCGATGTCATACGCGACGGGCCGGGTCGTATTGACCCATCGCCCGGCCGACCTGGGGTCCGTCGACGGAACGCTCACAGCACTGGACGGCGAGACGCTCGACGTCTAGAGGCGCGACGCTCCGGGCTTCCAGAGCGGCTCGGGCAGTCCGGCCTCGGCGTTCGCGGCGCGCGCGAGGATGAAGAGGAGATCCGAGAGGCGGTTGAGGTAGGCGATCGCCACCGAGTTCACGTCCGCGTCCGACGCGAGACCGACCGCACAGCGCTCGGCGCGGCGGCAGACGGTGCGGGCGACGTGTAGGCGTGCCGCTGCCTCCGAGCCGCCGGGTAGGACGAAGCTCTTGAGCGGTTCGAGGCGGTCGTTGACGAGATCGCACAGCTCTTCGAGGGCCTCGACCTGCGACTGCGCGACGCGGAGGCGGTCCTTCAGGTCGTCGAGCGGCACGGAGAGGTCGGCGCCGAGATCGAAGAGCTCGTTCTGGATCCGCTCCAGCCAGGGGCGGAACTCACCGGGGAGGTCGGGGCAGGCCAGCGCGACGCCGAGCGTGGAGTTCAGCTCGTCGACCGTGCCGTAGGCCTCGATCCGCGGGTCGGTCTTCGGCACGCGCGAGCCGTCGCCGAGGCTCGTCTCCCCCGTGTCGCCGCCGCGCGTGTAGATCCGCGTCAGCCTGACGGGCTCGTCACGCTTGCCCATAGTCGTAGAACCCCCTTCCCGTCTTGCGTCCGAGGCGCCCGGCCGCCACGTAGCGCCGCAGCAGCGGGCACGGAGCGTACTTCGGATTGCCGAAGCCCTCGTGGAGCACCTCCATGATCGCCACGCAGGTGTCGAGGCCGATCAGGTCGGCGAGCGCGAGCGGGCCCATCGGATGATTGAGGCCGAGCCTCGCGATCGTGTCGATCGACTCGGCGTCGGCGACGCCCTCCATCAGCGCGTACGCCGCCTCGTTGACGAGCGGCATCAGGATCCGGTTCGCGACGAACCCGGGGAAATCGCGCGCCTCGGCGGGCGTCTTCCCGAGCGCCCGTGCGAGGTCCGTGACGGCGGCAGCCGTCTCGTCGGACGTCTCGAGGCCCCTGACGACCTCGACGAGCGCCATCACGGGCACCGGGTTGAAGAAGTGCATCCCAATGACACGGTCCGGGCGCCCCGTCGCGGCGGCGAGCCGCGTGATCGAGATCGACGACGTGTTGGAGGCGAGGATCGCTCCGGCCGAGAGCGCGCCGTCGGCGAGCCGGAAGAGCTCCTCCTTCGCGGCGCGGTCCTCCGCGATCGCCTCGATCAGCAGGTCAGCTTCGACGAGGTCGGCTCCGGTCTCGACCCGCGCGAGCGCCTCGGCGGGCTCGATGCCGGAGCCCTTCGCAGCGAGCTTCCGAAGGCTCGCCTCGATCCGTTCGAGCGCCCGGTCGGTCGCGCCCGGGACGACGTCGACCAGCGTCACGCGGCGACGGGATGCGGCAACAACCTGCGCGATGCCCGCGCCCATCTGGCCGGCACCAACCACGAGGACGTGCGGGAATCGCATCAGCACGGAACCTACCGCAGCGGGGCGAAGCGGCAGCGTCGCACGACGGTCACCGCGCCCGAGGAGGCGCTCGCAACGCTCGAGGCGGAGGCGCGGAGGCGGGGCGTGCCGCTCGCGACGCTGTTCGCGGAGGCGGTCGACGAGAAGGCGGCCGCGATCCGCCGAGCCCGCAGGCCACGCACCGGGATAGCGCGCTCGAGCGACGGCCGGTCGGCGGCCGAGGTGACGGCCGAGCCTGTCAGGTAGTTGGCGCTCGTTCTCGACACCGGGCCGCTGCTGGCTGCGCTCGACGCGGCGGATCCCGACCATGGTCGCTGCGCTGCGCTCCTGCGCGACGCGACCGAGCGCCTGCTCGTCCCCGGCCTGGTGCTCGCCGAGCTCGGCTACTGGTGCAAGAAGCGGCTCGGGGTCGACGCCTGGCTCGTGTTCCTCGAGGATGTCGAGGGCGGGGCGTACGAGCTCGCGTACCCGACGGTCGAGGAAATCGCTCGCTGCCGGGCGCTCCAGACCCGGTATGCAGACCTCGGGCTCGGGATCGTCGACGCGAGCATCGTCGCCCTGCTCGAACGGCTCGAGGAGCCTGTGCTCGCCACGCTCGACCGCCGGCATTTCGGAGCGATCCGGCCGGCGCATGTCGAGGCGTTGCGGCTGATCCCGGGCTGAGCCCGGTGCGGGGCAGGGCCGGACAGGTCCGGCCCCTACACCGGGCGGGCCCGAGGGCCGGACAGGTCCGGCCCCTACACCGGGCGGGCCGGAGCGCCGGACAGGTCCGGCCCCTACACCGGGCGGGCGGAGGCCGGCAGGGCCCCTACACCGGGCGGAGCGGAGGGCCGGACAGGTCCGGCCCCTTCACGGTCATGGGCTGGGTGGCCTGTCCGACCTCCACGGCGGCAAGCCTGATCGGCGTGGTCCGCCGCGTCGCTGGCGGCAGGCTCAGCGCGGCCCGGCGACCGGTCGGTTGGCCGTCCTTGGGCGACCGTCGACGGCCTCGAGCACGTGCACTACCGGGCTCGGCAGGCGCGCGAGCTCCAGCGAAGCGGCCGGTCGGCGACGGAGCGGCGACGAGGAACGGCGCCACGAGCCCAATCAGCCGGCCGTTCAGCAGCGCCGCGTCCTGGGTGAAAGCCCAGTCGCCCACCCCTCGCTCACGCAGAGCCGGGTCGAAGACCCGCACCCGGTCGAGCTCACCGCCGCTCGGCACGACCACGACACGTTTGGCGCCCAGCCAGAGCGGCTTCGCCGTCGCGTACGGACCGCCGAGCGGGGCCGTTCGCACCGCGCCGGTCTTCGTGTCGACGAGCACGGCGCGCGCCGGCTGCGGGTCGGTGAAGTCGTTCCAGTCGACGGCCACGCCGGCGAGGAACCGCCCGCCCGGGCTGGGCGTCAGCGGCCCGGTGAACCGTGGCAACCTGGCCATGGCGCGCTCGGCGCCGCTCGTCAGAGCGACCGCGACGGCGGTCCGACCGTTCTCGCCGCGGCAGAGGTAGGCACGGCGCGGGCCGAGAGAGCCCTCCGTCGCCTCCCCGCGCCAGACCAGGCGCGAGCCGTCGGTGCCGACGACGAGGAGCCGTTCGGGACCGACGTCCGAGCGTACGAATGCAGCTGCTTCGAGGCCGTCCGGCTCCAGGCAGCGGATCGCCGCCGCGTAGCCGTTGCGCCAGTCGACGGGCGCGAGCGTCGCCACGATCTCCATCGTCGCGAGGTCGCGCACCTCCAACCGGTACTCCGTCGAAGCCTCGCCCGCGACGGCGACGAGCTCGACCGCTCGGCCGCCGTCGGGGCAGACCGAGAGGTCGACGGTGTCCCCCTGGCCGTCGCCGTAGGCGACCACGCGCCCCTGCTCGTCGAGCGCGACCGTGCGCACCTCGCCGAAGCTGCCGCCGACGACCAGCGCGACAGGGCCCGCGCTGGTCGGCGCAGGCAGTGGCTGTGCCGCCGCGAGCAATTCGTCCGGATCGACCTGGTCGCAGAGGCTCGCCCGCCACTCCGCACCGTCGCGGGTCAGAAACAGACCGACGCGCCCGCCGACCGGGATCTCGAGCCCACAGGTGGCGCCGTCTCGGTGCGACCGCACGTTGACGGTCGCGCCGATCGCGCCCTTCACCGCCGTCTCGACCTGGAACGTGTGAACGGCCTCCTCGCCGTCGACGACCCGCTCGGTCAACGTGCCGACGATGGCTCCGTCGGAGCGTTCGAGCGCATCGCGGGCGTCGACGGGAGCGCAGGAGCAGGCGAGGGCTGCGCCGGCGAGCACGAGGCCGGCGGCGAGCGCGGCGAGAAGAACGGCGAGGCGTGTCATGGCGCTTCGACCGTGCCTTCCTCGGAGAAGTTCCCGGCCGGGGCGAGTTCCGGCGCCTATACCCCGGCATGGGCAGCGTGACCTGACAGCCGGGCCGGACAGGTCCGGCCCCTACACCTCAACAGGTCCCGGGCTCAGACCTCGAGCAGGATCGCGTCGCCCTGGCCGCCGCCGGAGCAGATGGCGGCGAGGCCGAGTCCGCCGCCGCTGCGACGAAGCTCGTTGGCGAGCGTCGTCACGAGGCGGGCGCCGGAGGCGCCGATCGGGTGGCCGAGGGCGACGGCGCCGCCGTTGACGTTCACGATCTCCGGGTCGGCGTCGAGCATCCGGCTCGAGTGGATCGCGACCGAGCAGAACGCCTCGTTGATCTCGATCCTGCGCAGCTCGGACGCCGTCCGGCCCGCACGGCGCAGGGCCTCCTGGCCGGCCAGTGCCGGAGCCCGGGCGAGGTAGGCGAAGTCGCCGGCCGCGACGCCGGCGCCGACGATCCGGGCGAGCGGCTCGAGCCCGCGTCGCGACGCGTACTCCTCGCTCGCGACGACGAGTGCGCCGGCACCGTCGTTCAGGCCCGGGGCGTTTCCGACCGTCGTCGAGCCCTCGGGATCCATCACCGGTGGGAGGCGTGAGAGCTTCTCGAGCGACGTGTCCCGCCGCGGGGCCTCGTCGTGCTCGCAGCCCTCGAGCGGCAGGATCTCCTCGGCGAACGCGCCGCCGTCGATCGCGGCGATTGCCCGCATGTGCGAGCGGTAGGCCCAGGCGTCCTGATCCTCGCGCGAGATGCCGAGCTCGCGCGACACGATCGAGGCCTGCTCGATCATGTGGCGCCCGTCGAACGTCGAGGTCAGCCCGTCGTGGACCATCGCGTCGACGATCTCGCCGTTGCCGACCCGGTAGCCGAACCGGGCCTTCGGGAGCAGGTACGGCGCGTTCGACATCGACTCCATCCCGCCCGCGACGACGACCTCGTGGTCGCCGGCGCGGATCATCTGATCGGCGAGCGTGACCGCCCGCATCCCCGAGGCGCAGACCTTGTTGACGGTCTCCGACCCGATCTCGCGCGGGAGAGCCGCGTGGATCTGGGCCTGGCGCGACGGGATCTGGCCGACGCCGGCCTGGAGCACCTGGCCCATGACGACGTAGTCCACGTCGGCGTCGGGCACCTCCGCGCGGCGGAGCGCCTCGCGGATGACCAGGCCTCCGAGCTCGACGGCCGCGTACCCCGAGAGGCCGCCGTTGAACTTCCCGAAGGGCGTCCGCACGGCACCGAGGATCACGCTCCGAGCCACCGGAAAAGCGTACCGGCCGGCCTGCGAGGCAAGCTTGTCCGGTTGCCGATGCCCTGTCGACCTGCCTGGAACTGACAACGGTGCGCCAGTTTCCACATCCCGTCGGCCTCTCACCGGTAGTGCGCCGTCTCTCCCTTCCCCTTGCCGCCGCTCTCTGCCTCATCTGGGCGACCGCGGCGGCAGCCGTCCCGGCGTCGGCCCCGACCCGGGCGCCCGCCGGGCCGACGTCCTTCCAGAAGGCCCTGCTGCAGGAGGTCAACGCGGCCCGGGCCGGCAACGGGGTGCGCGCGCTGCGCCTCTCGCCGCTGCTCGGGCGCGGAGCCTCACGCCACGCGCGCGCCCTCGTCTCGCACGGCACGTTCAGCCACACGTCACCGGACGGGACGGGCTTCGCGGCGCGGATCAGGCGTATCTATCCCGCACGCGTCGTCGGCGAGACGATCCTCTGGCGCTCCCCGCGGGCGACGCCCTCCCAGACGATCGGGACCTGGCTTGCGAGCCCACCCCACCGGGCGGTGATCCTCCACGGAGGGTTCCGCGAGGTCGGGATCGGCGTCGTGCAGGTCGCGAGCGCGCCGGGTGTCTACGGCGGGCGCCCGGTCACCGTGATCGTCGTCGACTTCGGTGCGCGGCGATGACGTACCGCGGCCCGGGTTGACGGGCCGCCGCCCGTCCCCTACCCTGCAAGGCACGGTGACGACGCCCTCCCTCTCCGGCTGGTGGAACTGGCGCCATGTGCGGGGCGGGAGCGTCGGCTGACAGGCGCACGAGAACCCGACCCGCACGAGACCTCCCAACCCGGAGGTCTTTTTGTTTGACGAGACGACCATGGTGAACACGACGACAGCAGCCGATCTCCGCAGACCTGATCACCCCGCTCGGGGCCTACCTGCGCCTGCGCGAGGGCGGCGACCCGACCTTTCTGCTCGAGTCCGTCGAGCAGGGACGCCTCGGGCGCTACAGCTTCCTCGGCGGCGGCGCCCGCCTCGTCTCGATCGACGAGGCCGAGACGGCGGTCGAGGCGGGGGAGCCGGTCGTCGGCTACGTCTCGCTACGACCACGTCGCACGCCTCGAGCCGACCGTCCCGATGCCGGCCGACGGGCCCGATCTCCCCGAGAGCCAGTTCGTCGTCGCGCACACGCTCGTGCGCTTCGACCACCTCGCCGGGGTCGCCGAGGTGCTCGCCGGCGACCGGGAGGAGATCGCCGCGCGGCTCGCCGGCCCGCTCGCCGAGCCGTCGCCCGCGAGCGGCCACCCGTCGGGCCCCACCCGCCGGTTCAACTCCGACGAGGCCTACGAGGCGGGCGTGCGCCGGGCGAAGGAGCACATCCGGGTCGGCGACGCGTTCCAGATCGTGCTCTCACAGCGCGCGGAGCGCCCGACGTCGGCGACGCCGCTCGCCGTCTATCGCGCGCTACGGCGCGTCAACCCGTCGCCCGTACCTGTTCCTGCTCGAGCTCGGCGAGCTGTCGCTCGTCGGCTCCTCGCCGGAGACGATGGTCAAGCTCGAGGGCTCGCGCGCGAGCGTCAACCCGATCGCCGGGACGACGCGGCCCGGCGAGGGCGACGCCGAGCGGCTGCTCGCCTCCGAGAAGGACCGGGCCGAGCACGTGATGCTCGTCGACCTCGGCCGCAACGACCTCTCCCGTGTCTGCAGGGCCGGCACCGTGCAGGTCGAGCAGTTCCTGAAGGCCGAGCGCTACTCGCACGTGACGCACCTCGTGTCCGAGGTCGCCGGAGAGATCAGCGCCGGGCGTCGGCCCGTTCGAGCTGCTGCGGGCGACGTTCCCGGCCGGAACCGTGTCGGGGGCGCCGAAGGTGCGCGCGATGCAGATCATCTCGGAGCTCGAGGACTACCGCCGCGGGCCGTACGCCGGCGCGGTCGGCTACGCGCTCCCGTCTGCCTCCACCTTCGATACCTGCATCGCGATCCGTACCATCGTCATGAAGGACGGCGTCGCGCACCTCCAGGCGGGCGGCGGGATCGTCGCCGACTCCGACCCGACGGCGGAGGACCAGGAGTGCCTGAGCAAGCTCGCGGCCCTGTCCGCGGCGATCGAGACGGCGGAGGCGGACGGATGAGCCCGAGGGTCCTGCTCGTCGACAACTACGACAGCTTCACCTACAACCTCGCGCACATGCTCGAGGAGCTCGGCGCCGAGGTCGTGGTCGATCCGCAACGACAAGCTCGACGCCGCCGGTGCCGACGCGATCGAGCCGACGCACCTCGTCATCTCCCCGGGCCCCGGGCGGCCGGCGGACGCGGGCATCTCCATCGAGATCGTGCGCCGACCTCGGCCCGCGGATCCCGACGCTCGGCGTCTGCCTCGGGCACCAGGCGATCGTCGAGGCGTTCGGCGGCGACATCGGTCAGGCGAAGCGGCTCGTCCACGGCAAGGCGAGCATGGTCGAGCACGACGGCCGCGGCCTGTTCGAGGGGCTCCCGAACCCGCTCGAGGCCGGCCGCTACCACTCGCTCGCGGCCGCGACCGTGCCCGAGGCGCTCGAGGTCTGCGCGCGACGACCGAGGACGGCGAGGTGATGGCGGTCCGCCACCGCGAGCTCGCCGTCGACGGGATCCAGTTCCACCCCGAGTCGGTCCTGACCCCGCTCGGGCCCGAGATCGGCAAGCGGTTTCTTGCCCGGAAGCCGGTCACGGCCGCCGGTTCGGCCGCAGCGGCGGGCGGCGCCGGATGATCCAGCCCGCCCTCGCCCGCCTGCTCGACGGGCTCGATCTCGGCCGCGCCGAGGCGCGGGCGGTGATGGACGAGATCATGCGCGGCGAGGCGACCGCGGCGCAGATCGGCGCCTTCCTCGTCGCGCTGCGCATCAAAGGCGAGACGCCGGACGAGATCGCAGGCTGCGCCGAGGCGATGCGGGAGCACGTCCTCGCCGTGCGCCCGAAGCGGCGCGACCTCGTCGACACGGCCGGCACGGGCGGCGACGGCGCCCGGACGTTCAACATCTCGACGGCGGCCGCGCTCGTGGCCGCCGCGGCCGGCGCCGGCGTCGCGAAGCACGGCAACCGGGCGGTGTCGTCGGCCTGCGGGTCGGCCGACGTGCTCGAGGAGCTCGGGTTCGGCCTCGAGCTGCCGGCGGAGCGCATCGAGCGCTCGATCGACGAGCTCGGCTTCGGCTTCCTCTTCGCGCCCCAGCCCACCACCCCGCGATGCGCTACGCCGCGCCGGTGCGGCGTGAGCTCGCGACGCGCACCGTGTTCAACGTCCTCGGCCCGCTGACGAACCCGGCCGGCGCCCCGGCCCAGGTCGTCGGCGTGTACGCGCCGGAGCTCGTCGACGACGATCGCGGAGGTCGCTCGTCCAGCTCGGCGCGCGAGCGGGCGTACGTCGTGCACGGCGCGGACGGGATCGACGAGCTCTCCCCGACCGGGCTCGAACCTCGTCGCCGAGGTCGCCGACGGGACGATCTCGACCGGGGCGATCGACCCGCTCGACCTCGGCATCCCGCGCTGCGCGCCCTCCGAGCTCTCGGGCGACTCGCCGCAGGACAACGCCGAGACGATCCGCCGCATCTTCGCGGGCGAGCCCGGGCCCCGGCGCGACGCCGTGCTCCTCAACGCCGCCGGGGCGATCGCCGCCGCCGGGCACGCGACCGACCTCGTCGACGGGCTCGCCCTCGCCGGCGCGACGGTCGACTCGGGCGAGGCCGGGGAGCGCCTCGAGCGGCTCGTCGCCTTCTCGCGCAGCGGAGCGCACGCCTGATGGGACGGTTCCGCGACGCGCTCGCCGGTCCCGGCCTCGCCGCGATCGCGGAGGTGAAGCGCCGCTCGCCGTCGATGGGCGACCTGCGCCCCGACGCCGACCCCGCGCGGATCGCGGCCGCCTACGCGGCGGCCGGCGCGGCGGCCGTCTCGATGCTCGTCGACGACGAGCGCTTCGGAGGCACCTGGGACGACCTGCGCGCCGCCCGGCATGCGACCGGAATCCCGCTCCTCGCCAAGGGGTTCTTCACGGCGGCCGAGGATGTGCGGACCGCGGCCGATGCGGGCGCGGACGCGCTGCTGCTGCTCCTACGCGACCTCGACGACGACGCGGTGCGGGGGCTGACCGCGCTCGCCGCGGAGCACGGCCTCGACGCCTTCGTCGAGGCCCACGACGCCGGCGAGCTCGACCGCGCGCTCGCGCTCGGCGCCGACCCGATCGGGATCAACGCGCGCGACCTCGAACGTTCGCGATCGATCGGGCCCTCCAGCTCGAGCTCGTGGCCCGGGCGAACGCGCGCGCCCGAGCGAGTCGTCGTCGCCGAGAGCGGGATCTGGAGCCGCGCGCAGGGCGCGGCCGCCGAGGTCGCCGGCGCCGACGCGATCCTCGTCGGCTCCTCGCTGATGAGGGCCGCCGACCCCGCCGCGAAGCTCGCGGAGCTGATCTCGCGCCCGCTCGTCAAGGTGTGCGGGCTCACGCGAGAGGAGGACGTCGACTGCGCGGCGGAAGCGGGCGCCGATCTCGCCGGGTTCATCCTCTGCCGGGGCTCGCCCCGCCACGCCGATGCCGTGCTCGCTGTCCCGGACACGATGCTCTCCGTGGCCGTGCTCGTCGGCGAGGCCGCAGGGACGCCGGCCGATCTCGTCCAGCTCTACGCGGAGGAGAACGGGCACCGCGCGCGGGACGCCGTCCTGCTGCGCGACGGCGAGCCGGTTGCGACCGTGCTCGACCTCCCCTGGCTCGGCGAGGACGGAGAGCACTGGGAGCCGCGCAGCGGCCGCCGAGGGGCGCGTCGTGCTCGCCGGCGGCCTCGGCCCCGACAACGTGGGGGACTGCGATCGAGGCGGTGCGCCCGTGGTGCGTCGACGCCGCCCGCAGCCTCGAGCTCGCGCCGGGGATCAAGGATCACGACAAGCGTGCGGGCGTTCGTCGCGGCGGCACGGCAGGGAAGGTGAGGTGAGGCATGGCGACCGCGGTTCCGACCGACGTGCCCGGGAGCTACGGCCCCTACGGCGGCCGCTACGTCCCGGAGACGCTCGTCCCGGCCCTCGACGAGCTCGAGCGCGGGCTGGCGGGCGGCAAAGGCCGACCCGACGTTCTGGGCCGAGCTCGACGAGCTCCGAGCGCACCTACGCCGGCCGGCCCACGCCGCTGACCCTCGCCGAGCGGCTCGCGCCCGGCAAGCGCATCTACCTCAAGCGCGAGGATCTCATGCCACACCGGGCGCGCACAAGATCAACAACACGCTCGGCCAGGCGCTGCTCGCGCAGCGGCTCGGCAAGCCGCGCGTCGTCGCCGAGACCGGCGCCGGGCCAGCACGGCGTCGCGACCGCGACCGTCTGCGCGCGGTTCGGGCTCGACTGCGTCGTCTACATGGGCGCCGAGGACGTGCGCCGCCAGCGCCCGAACGTCGAGCGGATGCACCTGCTCGGCGCCGAGGTGCGCGCCGTCGAGTTCGGGACGAGGACGCTCAAGGAGGCGATGAGCGAGGCGATCCGCGACTGGATCACGAACGTCGAGACGACGTACTACCTGATCGGCTCGTGTGCCGGGCCCGCTCCCTACCCCGAGCTCGTGCGCGATCCTCCAGGCGGTCATCGGCCGGGAGGCGCGCGAGCAGATGCTCGCGGCCGAGGGACGCCTGCCCGAGGCCGTCGTCGCCTGCGTGGGCGGCGGCTCGAACGCGATCGGGATCTTCGCCGGCTTCCTCGACGACACCGGCGGTCGGCTGATCGGCGTCGAGGCGGCCGGTGCGGCGAGCCTCGGCACGGGCCGCACCGGCGTCCTTCACGGCTCGCGCTCGTCGATCCTCGCCGACGAGCGACGGCCAGATCCTCGACGCGCACTCGATCTCGGCGGGGCTCGACTACCCCGGCGTCGGGCCCGAGCACGCCTTCCTCCGCGACACCGGCCGCGCCGAGTACGTGCCCTGCACCGACGAGGAGGCGCTCGCCGCCTTCCACCTGCTCGCGGAGCGCGAGGGGATCATCCCGGCGCTCGAGACCGCCCATGCGCTCGCCCGGGCGATCGAGCTGCGCGAGGAGCTCGTCCTCGTGAACCTCTCCGGCCGCGGCGACAAGGACCTCGCCGACGGTGCTCGCGCGCTCGAAAGGGGCGAGCTGTGAGCCACGGCCGCAAGGCGCTCATCATCTACCTCATGGCCGGGCCGGAGACGCCGGCGCTCGCCGAGGCCGCGGTCGAGGGAGGCGCCGACGTGCTCGAGATCGGGTTTCCCGTTCTCGGACCCGCTCGCCGACGGCCCGGTGATCCGCCTGGCCGGCGAGCGCGCCCTCGCCGCGGGCATGCGCACGAGCGCGTGCCTCGAGTGTCTGGCCGAGACGCGGCCGCTCGTGGACGTCCCCCTCGTGCCGATGACCTACGCCTCGCTCCTCGAGGCCTACGGCTACGAGCGCTTCGAGGCCGATGCGCGCGCCGCCGGCGCGACGGGCTCATCGTCGCCGATCTCCCCGTCGACGAGCATCCCCGAGCTGCGCCGCATCCAGCTCGTCGCCCCGACCACGCCGACCGAGCGGATCCGGCTCGCCGCCGAGCGCACGGACGGCTGGCTCTACCTCGTCTCGCTCACCGGCACGACCGGCGCGCGCGCGTGGCCGTCTCGTCGCAGCTTCCCGACCTCGTCGCGCGGGCGCGCGCGGTCACCGCCGTGCCGCTGTACGCGGGCTTCGGCATCGCGACGCCCGAGCAGGCCGCCGAGGCCGGCGACTCTCGCCGACGGCATCGTCGTCGGCAGCCGCGCGATCGAGGTCGCGTCGACGAGTCGGGCCCGGCGGGCTCCGCGAGCTCGTCGCCTCGCTGCGCGCGGCGATCGACGCCGTGCCGGCGACCGCGTAGCTCCCGCGAGCTCAGCACCGGCCCGGCGGCCGGAGCACCGCGAACTGGTCGGTCACCTCGAGCCTGGCCGCCGGAAGCGGAACAGCGCCGCGGGCCGGCCGCCCGACCGGCCGGGCTCGCGACGGCGCTCGCCGGTCGACTCGAGCAGTCGCGCGCCGGACGAGCACGCGCTGGAGGTTCGTCGCCGAGACCTCGTGGCCGAGCGCGGCCCGACGTAGAGGTCGCGCAGCTCCGAGATCGTGAACGCGGCCGGCGCCAGCGCGAAGCCGATGTTCGTGTAGGAGAGCTTCGCGCGCAGCCGGTCGCGGCCGGCGAGCACGATCGCCGCGGTGGTCGAAGGCGAGTCGGCGGCAGCGGCGTCGACCGCGGTGCCAGCGCGGTGTCGGGCGGCAACGCCGGGTCGACGTCGCTCGGCACGAGGCCCGAGGTAGGCGGTGGCGAGCTGCCACTCACCCGGATGACGGTGCGGGCTCGCAGAGCGTCTCGAGCTGCTCGAGGTGCGACAGCTCCCGTACGTCCACCTTGACGGCCAGGTGGCGGCGGATCGAGCTCTCGAGCGTCTCCCCTGGCACGCAGGTAGCCCCCGGGCAGCGACCAGCTGCCCGCGAACGGGTCGAGCGCCCGCTGCCAGAGAAGCGCCTGGAGCCGCTCCGTCGCGCACCTGCAGGACGACGGCGAGCGTGACGTGGGCCGGGTGCGCGTCGCTCGGCGTTTTCGCTCATGAGGCTTCGAACTATGCTAGACTCTCGACTCCGAGGTTTTCGCTTACTGATCGTAAACTAGCACGGCAATGAGCGCAACTGCCCCCACGGCCTCTCCGTACGACCTGGTCGTCGTCGGCGCGGCATCGCCGCTTGGTCGCCGCCGGGGACCGTGTCCGCTCCGACGTCGTGCGTCACATCGTCCACCGGCCGGGCCGGGCGGCAACGTTCGAGGAGTGGCTATGACCGACGCCGTGGTCACGAACCTCGACGAGATCGTCGCGCGGGCGCTCGCCGAGGACGTCGGCGCCGGCGACGTGACGGGCTCGGGCTGTTCGCGCCCGAGCGAGACGCTGCCGCGCGGAACTGCTGCTCAAGGAGCCGGGCGTCGTCTGCGGGCTCGATGCCGCCGAGGCGGTCTTCCGTGCGCTCGACCCCGACGTCGTGCTTCCAGCGCCCACCTGGGCGACGGCGCCCTTGTCGAATCGGCCCCCGCCTCGCTCGCCGAGGTGGAGGGCTAGGCTCGCGCCCTGCTCGCCGCGGAGCGCACCGCGCTGAACCTGCTCGGCCGCCTCTCGGGCATCGCCACGCTCACGCGCCGCTACGTCGATGCGGTCGAGGGCACCGGAGTGCTCGTCCTCGACACTCGCAAGACGACGCCCGGGCTCCGCGGCGCTCGAGAAGGAGGCGGTGCGGCGCGGCGGCGGCACGAACCACCGGCTCGGGCTCTACGACGCGATCCTCGTCAAGGACAACCATCTGCGGCTCGCCGGCGGAATCGGACCCGCGATCGAACGGCTCCGCTCGGCCTGGCCGGGCGAGCCGATCGAGGTCGAGGTCGAGACGCTCGACCAGCTCCGGGAGGCGCTCGCCGCCGGCGCCGACCGCGTCCTGCTCGACAACATAGCCGCCGGCCGTGACGGCCGACGCGGTCCGGATCGCGGCCGGCCGCGCAACGCTCGAGGCCTCGGGCGGCGTCACGCTCGAGACCGTGCGCCGGGTTGCGGAGACCGGCGTCGACGTCATCTCGGTCGGGGCGCTGACGCACTCCGCCCGCTCCCTCGACGTCTCGATGGAGGTGATCTCCTCTTGACCACGCTCACCTTCGCACGCCCCGGCGGCGCCGACCCGGCCGTCGTGGAGCTGCAGGAGGAGGTCCGGGAGCTCGCGCGGGCGCGGGAGGCCCTCATCCTCGCCCACAACTACCAGCTCCCCGAGATCCAGGACGTCGCCGACTACGTCGGCGACTCGCTCGGCCTCTCCCGTGAGGGAGCGGCGACCGGCGCACCGGTGATCGCATTCTGCGGCGTGCACTTCATGGCCGAGACGGCGGCGATCCTCTCGCCCGAGAAGACCGTGCTGATCCCCGACCTCGACGCGGGCTGCTCGCTCGCGGCGTCGATCACCGCCGAGCAGCTCCGGGCGTGGAAGGCCGATCATCCGGGCGCGGTCGTCGTCTCCTACGTCAACACGACCGCCGAGGTCAAGGCCGAGACCGACTACTGCTGCACGTCGGGCAACGCACGCCAGATCGTCGAGTCGATCCCCGAAGACCGGGAGATCCTCTTCCTTCCGGACATGTACCTCGGCCTGTGGGTCGAGCGCGTCACCGGACGCAAGCTCACGATCTGGATGGGCGAGTGCCACGTGCACGCGGGCATCCGGCCGCAGGACATCACCCGCCTGCAGGACGAGAACCCCGACGCGGAGCTTCTCGTCCACCCCGAGTGCGGCTGCGCGAGCCAGTGCATGGCATTCGGCAACGACCGCACGCACATCCTCTCGACCGAGGGGATGATCCGCTTCGCGGATGCCTCGCCGAAGCAGCGATTCCTCGTCGCGACCGAGACCGGCATCCTGCACCGGCTGCGCAAGGAGGCCCCGGAGAAGACCTTCGAGGCCGTCTCCGAGCGGGCGATCTGCAAGTACATGAAGCTGATCACGCTCGAGAAGCTCCGCGACTCGCTGCGCGACGGTACGCACGTTGTACAGGTTCGCGAGGACGTGGCGGCACGGGCGCGGCTCGCGCTCGACCGCATGGTCTCGACCGGCTGACGCGATCCGCGGGCCCTGCGGGGCCCTTGCGGGGCCCTTGCGGGGCCCTTACGGGGCCCTTACGGGCCCCGCGATCGCGGGTCGCAGCCGGCCGAGCCGGCTGCTCAGCCGCCAGGCCCCTCAGCCGCGAGGCCGTTAGACGCCCTCGTCGTCGCCGCTCGTGACCACGTTCACCATCTCGCAGCCGACGGCGGTGTCCTCGGCCCGGATGTAGGCCATGTCGTACCCGCGGCCGCAGTTCACGTAGTCGACCGCGTGATCCTCGGCACGGGCGGACAGGACGTCGTCCCCGTCGTTGCCGTACAGCGCGTCACGGCCGTGACCGCCGCCGATCCGATCCGGGCCTCCGTCGCCCGCGATCGCATCGGAGCCCTCGTTGCCGTGGAGCCGGTCGGGGCCAGTCCCGCCGCTGATCCGATCGGCGCCCTCGTCCCCCCACACCCGGTCGGCGTCGCCGCCGGCACGGATCAGGTCGCCCCCGGCGCGACCCCAGATCGAGTCGTCGCCACCCTTGCCGTAGATCTCGTCGGCGGCCGGCGTGCCGCCGAGCGAGTCGGGGCCGTTCGTGCCGATAATCGTGGCGGCGAGCGCTGCGGTCGCGACCACGAGTGCGAGCGCGGCGACCGTGCCGAGTGCGAGCAGGTGCTTCCTCATCGAGCCCTCCTTTGCCTGGGTGCGCTGGACGGACGCAGCCAATCACCCGCGGGTCAGGGCCCGGTGCGGATTCCGTGAAGCCCGGGTACGGGTTTGTTAGCGCGCCATGTGGAGCGGCGGCGCAGTAGGCTCGGGGTGAGTTTCCACGGAGCGAAGGAGAGCACCCATGGCACACACCGTTGTCGACGCGAGCGAGCTCGAGCTGACGAACGGCACCATCCGGAGGATCCGGGCCGCGCTCGGGGTCAGGTCGTTCGGGATCAACCAGTTCGAGCTGCCCCCGAACGCCTCCGGGTACGAGCACAGCGAGTCCGAGTCCCACCAGGACGAGGTCTACGTGATCGTCGCCGGAAGCGGCAAGGTGACCGTCGAAGGGGACGAGATCGAGCTTCGCCCGGGACGGTTCGTGTACGTCAGCCCCGAGGAGACGCGGACGATGCACGCCGGCCCGGACGGCCTCACCTGGGTCGCGGTCGGGGCCCCGCACGACACACCGTACGAGGCACGCGGCTTTTTCTAGTCAGGCCCGGTGTCCAGGGCGGGCGGCGCGCCGGCCCCGGACGCCGTACCCTTCGCGGCCGTGGAAGCCGTTCGAATCGAACGCGACGGGCCCGTCCTGCGCATTGCGCTCTCGCGCGCGGACAAGCGCAACGCGTTCGACGCCGTCCTCATCGAGGCTCTCGGCCGGGCGTTCGCCGACGTGGACGACGCGCGGGCGATCGTGATCACGGGCGACGGGGACAGCTTCAGCGCAGGTGCGGACATCGAGTGGATGCGGCGCTCGATCGATCTCGCGCCGGAGCAGAACGTCGCCGATGCGATGCGCTTCCGCGCGCTCCTCGAGTCCGTCGACGGATGCCCCGCGCCGGTCATCGCCCGCGTCCACGGGCCCGCGCTCGGCGGCGCGGCGGGGCTCGTGTGCTGCGCCGACGTCGCGATCGCCGCGCCGACGGCGGTGTTCGGGTTCTCGGAGGTGCGCCTCGGGATCATCCCGGCCATGATCTCGCCGTACGTCGTCGCCCGGATCGGCCCGGGGCCGGCGCGGCGCTACTTCCTCACGGGCGAGCGCTTCTCCGCGACGGAGGCCCACCGGATCGGGCTCGTGCACGAGGTCGCCGACGACCTGGACGGCGCCGTCGACCGGGTGCTCGCGGACGTGCTGGCGGGCGGCCCCGAGGCGGTCCGCGCGGCGAAGCTCCTCGTGCTCGACGGGCCCGACGGGCCGGAGACCGCCCGGCGCATCGCGGAGCGCCGCACGAGCGACGAGGGCCAGGAGGGCCTGCGAGCCTTCCTCGAGCGGCGTCCGCCCTCCTGGCGGGCTTAGCGCACCACCGCGCGGGCGGCGGCCTCGGCGTTCCCGGCGAGCCGTGCCGTTTCGGCGGTGCGCGGGTCGCCCGGGTCGTCCGCGAGGTTCAGCGCGACGAGTCGCGCGGCAATCCGGGCGGCGGCCGCTGCGAGCGCGACACCGGCGGCGGCGTCGCCGACGAGGTTCGGATTGCCGTGAGCCGCGACGGAGCGTCCCAGCTCGGCGACCTGCGCCGCGACCATCGCGATCTCCCGGGGAACCTCGGAGGCGCTGTCGAGCGCCTCGACGAGCCCATCCGCCGCGCCGGACACCCCGGTCCTCACCGCCCGCCTGGCCGCGAGCACGTCCGCGTACGCGGCGGCATCGCGTGCCGCGAGCGGTCCGGCCGCCGCACGGAGCGCCTCGCTCCGTTCGATCACGTCTCCGGCTCCGTCCCACTGCTCCGGAGCGAAGCGGGCGGCCATCGTCACGAGCGCCGCCGCGAGCGTCACGACGAGCGCCGCCACGGAGCCGCCCCCTGGAGCCGACGTGCGCGCTGCAACGAGCTCACCGAGCTCGCGGAGGGTGTGATCCAGGTACCCCTCGCCGCGCTCCACCGGACTATCGTAGGCGCGTGGCACGCGTCGCCCGGCACCCCGCCCCATGACGTTCTCGGAGGCGACGGTCCATCCGGACCCGATCGTGCAGGTAGGGCGCTGGCTCGAGGAGGCGTTCGCGGCGGGCCTGCCGAACGCCGACGCTGTCGCGCTCGCCACGGCCGACGCAGGCGGACAGCCGTCGGTGCGGTTCGTGCTGTGCAAGCACCTCGACGAGCGCGGCTTCGTCTTCTACACGAACACCGAGAGCCGCAAGGCGGAAGAGCTCGCCGCGAACGCCCGCGCGGGGCTCGCGTTCTACTGGACGTCGCTCGGCCGGCAGGTTCGCGTCACTGGCGCCGTCGAGCCTGTTCCGCGCGAGGAGACCGACGCCTACTACCGCACGCGGCCGCTCGGGAGCCGGATCGGCGCGTGGGCCTCGCCCCAGAGCCGCCCGATCGACTCCCGCGACGAGCTCGACCGGCTCTGGCTCGAGGCCTCGGAGCGCTTCGCGGACGCCGATCCGCCGCTGCCGCCCCACTGGGGTGGGTACCGGCTCGTGCCGGCCGAGATCGAGCTGTGGCAGCACCGGGACAGCCGTCTCCACGACCGCCTGCGCTACACGCGGACGACCGACGGCTGGGCCCGGCAGCGGCTCGCTCCCTAGAAGAAGAGCTCCTTCAGCTTGAGGGCGCTGCCCATGTCGCCCTGGATCCGGATCTTACCGGTCATGAAGGCCGTCGCGGGCTTCTGCTCGCCGCGCAGGAGGCGCATGAGGGTCTCCTCCTTCATCGCGAACACGGTCTCCGCGTCGTCCGTCCCCTCGGCGACTGCGAGCCGCCCGTCCACAGAGCTGACGTTCCAGCTTCCGGCTCCATCGATGTCGAAGCGGAACGAGAGCGTCTGGCCGTCGAGCTTCGCGGGGTCGAGGCGGGACTCGAGCGTCTCGAAGAACTCACGCGCGCTGTCGGGCATCGGCCTCCCCCTGGATCGTGGGTACTGCCCCGTGTTGTAGCAACCGTCCACGACGTTCGGACGGCAGGGCGAGCGCGACCACCGCACCGAGCGCGGGTCCGACCGCCGTCGCGATGATCGCGGCTCGCAGGTCGATGGAGTCCGCGAGACCGCCGAGCGCGACCGCGGACACGCCCCCGAGCCCGATTGCGAGCCCGATCGTGAGACCCGACGCAAGCGCGATCCGGCTCGGCAGGTATTCCTGGCTGAGGACGGTCGTGACCCCGAACGTGCTCACCACGCAGGCCCCCGCGGCGGCGATCGCGACCACGCCGACGGCACCGCCGACGAGCGCGTAGATCAGCACGAGCGGGACGGTCAGGGCATAGCTCGCGACGATCACCGGCTTGCGCCCGAAACGGTCGGCCAGCGGCCCGCCGGCGAGCGTCCCGCACGCCCCGGCGCCGAGGAAGACGAACAGGAGGAGCGTCGCCCAGGTCGGGCTGCGGCCCTTGGACACCTCCCAGAGCGGCACGAACGTGAACAGGCCGTAGTGGACGGTGCTGCGGAGCGCGACGACGACCTGGAGCAGCGCAAACGCCCCCTTGCGGTCGGGCAGGTCGCTGAACCGGCTTCCGTGCCCGCCGGTCATGTCGAAGCGCCCGAGATAGCGGCGCTCCGCGAGGAGCACCCCTGCGACGACGGCACCCGGGATCATGAGCAGAAGCCCGCCTTCGAGACCGAGCTCGTGGAGCAGGATCCCGCCGATGAGCGGGCCGAGCGCGAAGCCGACGTTCCCGCCGACCGAGAAGAACGCCATCCCGCTCGCGCGGCGGTCTCCGCTGACGAAGCTCGCGAACTTGGAGCCCTCCGGGTGGTAGGCGGCGACACCGAGCCCGGCCACGAGGACGCAGGCGAGCAGCACGGGGAAGGTCGGGGCGACCGCGGCGAACGCGATTCCCACCCCCGCGAGCAGCGTCCCGGTCGGGAGCAGCCAGGCCGCTCCCCGCCGGTCGGAGACGAGCCCGAACGCGGGCTGGACGAGCGACGAGGCCGCGGTCGCAACCATCACGACGACGCCGGCGAGCATGTTCGAGAGGTCGAGCTCGGGGACGAGGAACACGAGCAGCGCCGGAATCGCGCCCTGCCCGAAGTCGGTCGCCATATGCCCGGCCGACAGGCTCGCCATCGCGCGCCGATCGACCCCTCGTGCCGTCCGGCCGCCCACCACCCGCTGAGCATATCCCCGCCCCGGCGCGGAACCGGGCAGCCCTCCGGGGGGAGGCGGCCCCGGACTGGGGAGAGGCGTGTCCCGCCGGGAAGGGAGGGCGGGAGACGACGGGCGCGCGCAGGGCGCAGAGCCCCGTCAGCATCCTGTCTCGGCACCTGCCGGGCGAACCTCGAGCCCGGCGAGCGGACAGCGCCGGCCCTCGTGGTCGCTCCGGGAAGTTCGCCACCCCTTCGCGCGGCTGCAAACGCTTCGCATGCCGTCGTCCTCAGTCGCCGCGATACCTTCTGGTATCGTGGCTCCCTGCGTCCCAGGCCTGCTCGGTTTTCGCCGGCGAACAGACCCCGAACTTCCCAGAGAGACCACTAGGATGGCTCCGACCGATGGAGCTCGCCGTCTCCCAGGAGCCGCTCGGGTCGCTGGCGTGCGACGTGCTCGCCGTCGCGGTCGGGGATCCCGTCGCGCTCGCCGGCCCGGCCGCGGCGCTCGACGCGCTCCTCGACGGCCGCCTTCGCCACCTGGCGGACGACCGCGAGCTGCGCGGGAGCACGGGCAGCGTGACGCTCGTCCACACGCTCGGCGACATCACCGCGCATCGCGTCGCGGTGGCCGGGATCGGCAACCTCGACGCGCTCGACGCCGACGCCCTGCGCACCGCGGCTGCGAGGGTCGCCGAGCGTGCCGGAGCCATCGGCGGCGGAACGGTGGCCTGGGCGCTCGACGACACCCTGACGCTCCCGCCGGCCGTCCAGGCGCGTGCTGTCGTCGACGGGATCGTCCTCGGCGGCTACGACCCGGGACGCTGGAAGACGGGCGAGCGCGAGCGCGCGCCCGTCTCGCACCTCGTCCTCGCTGGGCCGGCAGCGATCGCGGCCGACGCCGGGGCGCAGGCCGTCGCCGCCCGCTGGACGAACCGGGCCCGCGAGCTCGTCGACATGCCTCCCAACCAGCTCACCCCGGTCGCGCTCGCGGAGCACGCGTCCGCGATCGCGTCGGAAGTCCAGCACGTCAGGTTCGAGGAGCTCGACCGGGAGGCGATCGTCGCGGCAGGGATGGGCGCGTTCGCCGCGGTGGCGCAGGGCAGCCGGAGCGAGCCTCGCCTGATCGTGCTCTCCTACGATCCGCCCGCGGCGCGCCCGGAGGAACGGCTCGGCCTCGTGGGCAAGGCGATCACGTTCGACAGCGGCGGCCTCTCGCTCAAGCCCGCCGCGCGGATGAGCGCGATGAAGGGGGACATGGCCGGCGGCGCCGCCGCGATCTGCGGGCTCGCGGCGATCGCCGAGCTCGGCCTTCCGCTGCGCGTCACCGGCATCGTCGCCGCCTGCGAGAACCTGCCCGGCGGCGGCTCGTTCCGGCCGGGCGACATCGTCACCGCCGCGAACGGGAAGACGATCGAGATCACGAACACGGACGCCGAAGGGCGGCTCGTGCTCGCGGACGCCCTGCTCGAGGCCCGCCGCCGCCGTTCGACGCATGTCCTCGACCTGGCGACGCTGACCGCCGGAGTCACGATCGCGCTCGGGGACTTCTACGCCGGCCTGCTGGGGAACGACGACGGCTGGGTGGAGGAGGTGCGGGCCGCGGGCGAGCAAAGCGGCGACCACGCCTGGCGGCTGCCGCTGCACGAGACGTACCGGCGGATCTACCGCTCGACCTTCGCCGACATGAAGAACTCCTCGGACTGGCGGCAGGCCGTGCCGATCTACGCCGCGATGTTCCTGCGCGAGTTCGCGGGCGACGGGCCGTGGGCGCATCTCGACATCGCGGGCACGGCGTCGCTCACCCGCGGCAGGGGCGACTACTACACGAAGCCCGGCGCGACGGGGTTCGGCGTTCGCCTCATCGCCGCGCTCGCAGAACGGCTCGCGGAACACTAACCATGCCCGCCGCGCCGCTTCCACCCGAGCTCGAGCGCTTCCTCGCCGCCCCGAGGCCGGCCGTCGTCGCAACGCTCACGGCGGACGGATCCCCGGTCACGACGCCGACGTGGTACGAGTCGTCGGACGGCCGGCTCGTGCTGATCATGGGCGCCACGGGGCGGCGGGTCGCCAACCTGCGCCGGGACGGCCGGCTGGCCCTGACGGTGCTCGGCGAGAGGTGGTACGACCACGTCTCGCTGCTCGGCCACGTCGTCGAGATCCGGGACGACCCCGACTTCGTCGACGTCGATCGGCTCGCGCAGCGCTACTGGGGCAAGCCGTACGAGCCGCGCGACTGGGCGAGCGTCACGGTCGTCGTCGAGATCGACCGCTGGCACACCTACGGCGATCCCGCCGCCGGAGCGTAGGCGCCGAGCCCCGCCCGTGCGAGTGCCCCGGCGTCAGGCGGAGCTCGAGCGCGCCGGGGACTCCGCGCGCCGCTTGATGCCGAGCAGCATCTTCCGCTCCATCAGCAGCCACGGTACGTCCAACGCCGGGGCGAGCAGCCAGGTGGCCGGACGCCACCCCGACGCCACCCGCACACGGCTCACGAGGCGGGTGCTCTCCCCGTCGTCGGTGTCGAGCGCGAAGCACCACGAGACCTGGCCCTCGACGGGCTCGAACACGAGCGCCCGCTCGGGGGCGACCACGGTGACCGGCCAGCTCGGCCCCCGTCCGAGCGGGATGACGTCCCCGACGGCGAGGTCCTGGTAAGCAGGCAAGATCGTCTCGGCGCTCGCGCCGGACGTGTAGCCGAACAGGTTGTCCAGCCAGTCGTAGCTGTACAGGCCGCCGCGACCGGCGCCCAGCTGCACGAGCCAGGGCCAGACCTGGGCGGGCGACGCGTCGATCGTCACAGCGCGCGTCGACACCGTGTGAGGGCGCGCCACGGTGGCGTCCCCCGGGAAGGCACGGACCGCTTCGGCGGGCGTCGCTCCCCACCGCAGATGATGCGGCCGCACGAACCGGTGGTAGGCGGCGATGGCGAGCGAGCTGGCGGCTCCAAGCGCGAGCACCCGTGTCCCTTTCCGCGGGCTCAACACCTGACTCCGTGCGGCTGCGCGCGTGGAACCGGTGTGTCCACGGTTCTCAGGAGACGAGCTCGACCGTCGTGTAGCGCAGCACCGCGTCGCCGACGTTCGTCAGCTCGTGCACGAGCACCTCGCCGGGGCCGAGGTCGTGGTACGTGACCCGGCCGGGCTCGTCCTCCCCGTGGATCACCTCGCCCTCGAGCATGCGCAGCCGCCAGCGCCCACCCGACTCGCAGCGGTAGAAGTACGTCGTCCGGTGACGATGGAACGGGATGCGCTCGCCCGGCGCGAGCGTGATGTCCCAGACGCGCACGCGGTCGTTCTCGAGCAGGAGGGTCGTCCCGACGACGTGATTGGTCGGAGCGCGCTCGAGCTCCGCGGGATCCACGTCGGGGAACGCGCTCGCCGCGGTCATCTCGCTCCTGCGGTCGCAAGAGCCGTGCTCACGGCAGGAAGCGTACGACGACTTCGCCGAGCGGGTCGTTGCGAACGACGACCTCGTTGCCCGGCTCGACCCACCGCGTCTCGACGATCGACCCGAGCAGCACGATCTCACCTGGTCGCAGCGGGGCTCCCTGCGGGGCTCTCGTATCGCGGAGCCAGCGCAGCGCCGCAAGCGGCTCGCCGAGGATGTGCGCCCCCTCCCCGCTGCCGACGACCTGCCCGTCGATCGCCATCGACGCCCGCGCCGCGGCGAGATCGCCGCTGGAGGCCGGGTCGATCTCGGCCCCGAGCACGCACGCGGCGCCGAAGAAGTCGTCGGCGACGAGGGTGGCGGCGTCGAGGGCCCGGAAGTCCACGTAGCGGTCCTCGACGATCTCGATCGCCGCCACCACCGAGGCCGGCTCGAGGTCCGGGCCGAGGCGCACCGCCAGCTCGCACTCCACCCCGAGGCGGCCGTGGCCGGCGGTCGACACGGTCGCGGGCGAGCGGTGGACGGTCCCGGCGCGGATCACGCCGGCGCAGGGGTGGTGGATGCCGAGGTACGCCTGCATGACCGGGGTCGTGCAGCCGATCTTGTGCCCAGCCGGCGGGTTCCCGCCCGACAGCTCTGCGTAGACCCGCGCCTGGATCGCGTAGCCCTCGTCGAGGCTCCGCGGCGCGAGGCCGGCGGGGAACCCCGCGAACGGGCTGCCGGCGCGGCGGCATGCGAGCAGCGCCTCGGCCGCCGCGGCGATGCGGGCCTCGGCGCCGTTCACCGGTGGCGCTCCACCGGGTATCCCCATTGGCTCATCGTGCGCAGGACGTCGCCGCAGTGTTCCTCGTCGCGGGTCAGGAGCGTCAGCTCGATCCCGGTCTCCCAGACGGCGATGTCGATGCCCTCCCGGCGATGACGTACCTCGACGACGTTGACGCCCTCCTCCCTGGCGAGCCGCGTCAGCAGGAGGGCGAGCTGGCCGGGGCGGTCCGGGACGCGGGTACGCAGGACGAGGTAGCGGCCAGCCTGCGTGAGCCCGTAGCGGGCGATCTGGATCAGCAGCGTCGCGTCGATGTTGCCCCCGGAGAGGACGAGCGCGACCGGGCCGTCGCCGGGGATGCGGCCCGCAAGCAGCGCCGCGACCGACGAGGCGCCGGCCCCCTCGACGACGAGCTTCGCCCGCTCGAGCAGCAGCACGATCGCGCGGGCGATCTCCTCGTCGCTGACCGTCACGACCCGTTCGGCGAGCTCGTCGATGATCGGCTTCGTCACCGCTCCGGGGCGCTTGATCGCGATCCCGTCGGCGATCGTATACCCGACCGCCTCGAGCCCGGCGTAGGGGGCGCATCGCTCCGCCTGGACGCCGACGACCCGCACCCCGGGGCGGAGCTCGTGGAGCGCGATCGCGATCCCCGAGGCGAGCCCGCCGCCGCCCACGGGCACGACGACGGTCTCGACCTCCGGGAGCTGCTCGTCGAGCTCGAGTCCGAGCGTCCCCTGTCCGGCGATGACGATCGGGTCGTCGAACGGGTGGACGAGCACGGCGCCGGTCTCTTCGCCGAACGCGCTCGCCCGGACCACGCAGTCGTCGACGCTATCGCCGCCGAGGCGCACCTGCGCGCCGTACCCCTTCGTCGCCTCGACCTTCGCGAGCGCGGCGTCTTCCGGCATGAACACGGTCGCGGTGATCCCGGCCTCCCGGGCCGCCCAGGCGACCGCCTGGCCATGATTCCCGGCGCTCGCCGCTACGACTCCCGCGTCCCGCTCGGCGGCGCTCAGCGCGCCGATCCGGTTGACCGCGCCGCGCACCTTGAACGAGCCGGTTCGTTGGAGGTTCTCGGCCTTGAGCCAGACCGGCCGCCCCGCCAGCGCGGTCAGCGTCTCGGAGCGCTGTGTGGGGGTGACCCGCGCGATCCCGTGGAGGAGGCGCCCGGCGGCGCGGATGTCAGCGGGCGTCGGGTGGGCTGGCATCGGGATCGACGTGGAAGACGTGCTCGAGGATCTCGGAGACGGCACTCAGGGGGTCGAGCTCCCGTGCCGCGACCGCGTCGAGGACGCGGCGGAGATGCGGGTCGCCGGCGACGGCCCGCTCGAGGTGCTCCTTCGCGCGGCTGCTCGCGAGCGAGAAGACCTCGACGGTCAGCTTCTGGGCGCGCCGGGCCGCGAGGCGCCCGTCCTGCGCCAGGTACGCGCGGTGGGAGTCGACCGCAGCCCAGAGCTCGTCGACGCCCTCACCTCGGAGCGCCTCCGTGAGCACGATCGGCGGGCTCCACGCACGGTCGGGCGTCAGCGCGAGGACGGCGCGGACCTCCTGGAGCATTGTCCTGGCGAGCGGATGGTCGCGCTTGTTGATGGCGATCACGTCGGGGATCTCCATGACGCCCGCCTTGAGCGCCTGCACCGAGTCGCCCGAGCCCGGCATCAGCACGAGCAGGATCGTGTCCGCAACCTGGGTGATCTCGATCTCGCTCTGCCCGATCCCGACCGTCTCCACAAACAGCAGGTCCTTTCCGGCCGCGTCCAGGATGAGGACGGCCTGGAGCGTCGCCTCGGCGAGGCCGCCGAGGTGGCCGCGGGTCGCCATCGAGCGGATGAACACACCCGGGTCGAGGAAATGGTCGGCGAGCCGGATCCGATCGCCCAGGACCGCCCCGTGGGAGAAGGAGCTCGACGGGTCGACCGAGATCACGCCGACCGTCGTCCCCGCCGGCCGAAGGAGGGTGAGCAACGAGGCGATCAGGCTCGACTTTCCGACCCCGGGTGGGCCCGTGACCCCCACCGAGAGGGCGCGACCGGTCCGGGGGTAGAGCGCGCGGACGAGGTCGAACGCCTCGGGTGCCCCGTTCTCGACGAGGGTGAGCGCGCGCGCGACGGCGCGGCGGTCGCCGTCCACGACCCCGGCGACGAGCGCGTCGACCGTGGGCACCCGCCGCATCACGCGCCTTCGGAGGAGACGGCGATCGGGCCGGTGGTGGCGTCGGGGGGCGGCTCGGCCGCCGTCGGTGCCGGCGAGCGTGCCATGACTCCACGGGTCAGCACGACGGCGAACGGCACGGCGAGAGCGATCACTCCCGCCGCGATCGCCCAGACCTCGCGCGCGCCAAGCGCATCCGTGAGGGGGCCGGCAGCGGCCATGCCCAGCCCGAGCGCCGCGTAGCTCACGCTCATCGCCAGGGTGAAGGCGCGACCGCGCAGGTGATCGGGGACCCCGCGCTGGATCAGCACGGCATTGCAGACGAGCGCGGCACCGTTCCCGAATCCGGCCACGACGAGCAGCGGCGCCGCGATCCACGCGTTCGGCGCGACGGCGACGGCGCCGACACCCAGCGCCATCAGGCCGATCGACCCCGCGTAGAGCGTCCGCACCCCGTGCTGGTCGATCCAGTTGCCGCCGAGCACGCTCCCGAGCACGAGCCCTAGCCCCATCGCCGCGAGCATCAGCCCGTACGCGGCATCGCCACCGTCGAACACGTCCTTGGCGAGCACGATCTCCGCCACGCTCACGCCGGCCGATCCCGCCATCACGATCGTCCACACGACGACGACGGCGCGGAGCGCACGGGCACGCCGGAGCAGCGCGAAGCCCGAGCGGAGGTCCCGCCAGTGGCCCTCGCTCTGCGCGCCGCCCTCCTCGAACCTCCGGCGGATCCGCAGGATCAGCGCCGCCGAGACGACGAAGGACACGGCGTTGACCACGTAGGCGGGATCCGGCCCCGCCCAGGCGACCAGGAGACCGCCGAGCAGCGGCCCGACCGCCAGGGTGAGGTTGTCGGCAGCCTGCAGGAGCCCGTTCGCCCGCGGCAGCTCCGCCTCCGCGACCAGGTTCGGGAGCCCCGCGTACACGGCCGGTCGGAAGAAGCTCGTCGCGACCCCGGCCAGCAGCGCAAGAACGATGATTTGCACGTGTCCCGATGTAAACGGAAGAACGGCAAAAACTGCTGCGCGAACAAGATCTGACGCAACGAGGACGCGGCGCCTCGGCAGCCGGTCGAGGAGCGGCCCCGCGAGCAGCCCGATCAGGACGAGGGGGACGAACTCGACCACGAGGAGCGCGCTCACCCAGGCGGCGCTCGACGTGCGGTCGTACACGTCGATCACGAGAGCGACGAGCGCGAGCCACGTTCCGATCGCCGACGCGAGGGTCGCGAGGAAGAGGAGCCTGAAGTCCTCGCTCCTGCGCAGCAGGCCCATCTCTCCGGTCAGACGAGCCACGCGGATCGCCTCCCGGCTCCGCGGCAGTCCACCCGCGGAGGCCACCGACAGGCACCCATCACGGCTTCCTCCCCACCGGGATCGAGGCTAACAGGTCGTCCGGCCGCGCGAATCGTCCGAAAGGGACACTCGCCGGCCACGATCCCCGAGTACGACGGAGGCGGCGGTCCCCTGCGAGTCAGCGGAGCTCAGCGAGCACGCGCGCGAGAGCCTCGAGGAAGACGGCGTTCTCCTCGGCGGTGCCGACGCTGATCCGCAGCGCCTCGGGCGCCCCGAACCCGTGCAGCGGCCGCACGATCACGCCCTCGGCGAGCAACGCATCGAAGACGGGCCGCGCGTCGCGCCGAAGCTCCGTGAACACGAAGTTGCCGACGGCCGGGGCGACCGGGAGCCCGAGCTCGGCGAGCCCCCGCTCGAGCCGGGCCAGCCCCTCGGCGTTGGCCCGCCTGCGCCGGGCGATCTCGGCCGTGTCGCCGATGCTGGCGAGCGCGGCGGCCTGGGCGGGCTCCGTGACGTCGAACGCGTTCTGGACCTTGCGTATCGCGGTCACGACCTCGGCCGGCGCGACCGCATAGCCGACGCGCAGGCCGGCGAGTCCGTAGATCTTCGAGAACGTGCGCAGCACGACGACCCGCCGACCCGACTTGAAGTGCTCCTGGATCCCGTCCGGATACGCCGCGTCGTCGACGTACTCGAAGTACGCCTCGTCGAGCACCGTCAGGACGTGGTCGGGCACCCGCTCGAAGTAGGCGTCGAGTTCCGTCCGGGTCACCATCGCGCCCGTCGGGTTGTTCGGGTTGCAGACGTAGACGAGCTTCGTCCTCTCGCTCACCGCGGCCAGCAGGCCCTCGAGGTCGTAGCGATGCTGCGTGAGCGGCACGCGCACCGCGCCCGCACCGAGCTTCAGCGCGTCGAGCACGTAGCTCGGGAACGACGGCCAGCCGCAGACGATCTCGTCGCCGGGGTCGAGGCAGGCGAGCGAGAGGTAGAGGACGACCGCGTCGGCACCGGCGGCGGGAGCTACCTCCTCGGGCCCGATGTCGTGGTGCTCGGCGAGCGTCCGGCGAAGCCGGAAGAAGCCTCCGTCGGGATAACGGTTCAGCTCGTCGATCCCGCGCTCGAGCGCCTCGCGGGCCGCAGGAAACGGGCCGAACGGGCCCTCGTTCGAGGCCAGCTTGACGACCCGGTCGAGACCGAGCCCGCGCCGGACCTCGTCGGCGGGCATTCCCGGCTCGTACGGCACGATGTCCGCGAGCGCGGGTCGGAAGAACGACGCGACGAGGCGGGAGCCGGCGCGGGCGCTCACGCGGGCACCTTACTCTGTCCAATGATGGAGATCGGCCTCTTCCCGCTCGGGATGGTGCTGCTCCCCGGGGAGCAGGTTCCGCTGCAGATCTTCGAGCCGCGTTACCGGGAGCTGATCGGCGAGTGTCTCGATCAGGACGTTCCGTTCGGAATAGTGCTCGCCGGCGAGGAGCAGCGCCGGGAGATCGGGACGACCGCCGTCGTCGTCGAGGTGCTCGAGCGCTTTCCCGACGGCCGTTTCAACGTGCTCGTCGAGGGGAGGGAACGCTTCCGGATCGTCGAGGAGACCTCGGGGCGATCGTTCGTCACCGCCGAGGTCGAGACCGTGCCGGACGGGATCGACGAGCCGCGCGACGACGAGAGGGAGCGCTGCGTCGAGGCCTTCCGCGCACTGGCCCGCGAGGCGGACAGCGACGCGGACGATCCGGAGCCGCCGGACGGAGACGTTTCGTACTGGATCGCGATGCGGGTCGAGTTCGGTGTCGACCTGAAGCAGGCGCTGCTCGAGGAACGCTCGCCGCGCACCCGGGTCGTGCGGCTGACCGGGCTCCTCGGCCGGGCGCGGGCCGCGCTCGCCTGGGCGAGGACCGCCCGGGAGCGCGCGGCGACGAACGGGCGGGTCGAGCCGCCCGGGTAGCGTAAGTGCACCTAGTGCTCGGTCGTGCGGGGCGGTTACTGGCGCTTGACGCCGTGCACGGGACGGCCGGAGGCCTCCCACAGGTAGTACGAGGCGCAGGGCCCGAACAACGCCTCGTAGGAGACGACCTTCGGGTTGCGTCCGACCTCCTTCGCCCGCTGGGCGTGACGGAGCAGGTTCGGGTCGTCACGCTCCTGCCACACGAGGATCAGGTGCGCGGCGGTCATGAACTCCGCGATGAAGGTGCATCCGCTCGCGGGGCAGGGGAAGCGATCCGTCCGGACGCAGAACCAGCCGGTGTAGTCGGTGTCGGAGTCGTCGGTCCACAGCTCCTCCTCGCCCTCGAGGTGGGTTCCGGCTTCCTCCAGGACGAGCGAGCCACGCTGAGGGATCGCGGGTTCCGTCATGCCCCGAGCATGACCGATGCGTTAGCGGGCGTCCAGCGGTTCCGACTTGGTGTATACTGGATTTTGTGCAATAACATCAAGGCAGATTATTCGATTGGAAGATTCAGTCGAGCAGCTTTGCCATCAGGATCGCGTCCGTGTACCCGTCGGGCCTGCGGAACTGACGGACGCGGTAGCCTTCGCGGAGGTAGCCGAGCCGCTCGTACAGGCGAATGGCCTGCTCGTTGTGAGGAAAGACGTGCAGCTCGAGCTTCGAGATCCCCACGCTGCGGGCCCATGCCTCGGCGGCAAGGAGCAGCGAGCGGCCGATGCCCTGCCCGCGTTGGAGCTTTGCGACCATGAGCCCGACGTCGGCCACGTGCTCCGAAGGCCGGCCCGTGCCGCGCACGACCGAGAGCCGACCGACCGCCTCGTCGCCGAGGACGGCGACGAGCACGGCCGCGTGGCGTGAGCCGCGAACCGCCCTCAGGTACCGGCGCTCGTCGCCGACCGTGCGCCATTCGCCCGCCGTGATCAGCCACCCCCCGGGCTCCGCACCGATCGACTCGGCGAGCCTGACGAGCGCTGCCGCATCCCCGGGCTTCGCCTCCCGAATGGCGAGCCCGGCCGGCTCATCGGGCCAGGCGTTCACGACGGGGCGCCGTTTCCGGTGACGACCAGCCCATGGCCGCCACGCCGGACGTCGCCCGCGGCTTCGAGCGTCCCCTCCGGCGTCTGCCCGACAGCGGCGACGCCACCGAAGTAGAGATTGCGGGCAGGGCCCGGCCAGCGCGCGAGCGCGTAGCCCATCGCCTCGAGCCGCGCCAGCTGCCGCTCGTCCTGGCCTGCCTCGACGTGCAGGTCGGGGCCCGCGAGGTGCGTTCTCGGACGATCGATCGCGTCCCCGACCGGAAGCCCGTGGTCGACGACGTTGACGATCGTCTGGACGATCGCTCCGCGCAGCCGTTCGGAGCCGGCGCTGCCGAGCACGAGTCGCGGACCCCCTTGCCCAGCAGCATCGACGGCGCCATCATGCTCGTCAGGCGCCGGCCCACCGGTCCGCCTCCGTGGCCGTGAGGGTTCAGGTCGATCTCGCCGAGCATGTTGTTCAGGTGGACGCCGGTCCCCGGGACGAAGACGCCCGACCCGCAGCCGAGCGACGCGGAGAGCGACGCCGCGTTCCCCTCACTGTCGAGCACGCTGATGTGTGTCGTCGAGGGCAGCCCCGCAAGCTCGACTGCCGGGGATCGGTCCAGGCGACCCTCGATCTCGTGGGCTGCGAGCGCGACCCGCTCGTCCGAGAGCAGGGAGGCGGCGAGGCCGCCGCGGTGGAGTGCGGCGGCGAAGCCCGGCGTACGGGCCCGGGCCGTCTCGCGCGCGACCTCCGCGAGCATCGCGATGGCCTCCGCGCTTCCCGCGTGCCCACCTGCGCCGAGGCGGTCGAGGAGCCGCAGCGCGTACGCGATCAGCACCCCACCGGAGGACGGAGGCGGGTTGGAGACGAGCCGAAACCCCCGATACGACGCACGGACGGGTCGCCGGCGGATCGGTCGGTAGGACGCGAGGTCGGCCTCCGTCACCCGACCGCCCTGCGCCGTGACCGTCGCCGAGAGCGCACGCCCGATGTCGCCGGTGTAGAACGCCGCCGCCCCCTCGGTCGCGAGCTGCTCGAGCATGTGGCCGAGCTCCGCGAGCACGATTCGCTCGCCGGCCCGGAGTCGGTCGGGTGGACCGTAGATGCGCTGCCCCGACTCGTCGCGGTGCAGGACAGCCTCCAGCAGCTCGTGCACCCACGCCTGCGTCTCCGAGAGCGCGAACCCGCCCTTCGCAAGCCGGATCGCGGGTGCGAGCAGCTCCGGCCACGGCATCCTGCCGAACAGCCGGTGCCCCTCGGCGATGCCGGCGACCGTCCCCGGAACGGCGCAGGAAGCCCCCCCGACGTGAAACTCCTGGGTCGCGCCGCCCGAGCCGAACGCGACGTGCACGACCTCCATCGCGCCGCCCTCGCCTTCCGCGAGGCCGAGGCCCGGGATCGCGACGGAGAAGTCGAGCAATATGTCGCGGCGGTCGCGCGCACGGTGCACGAGCATGGAGCCGCCGGCCCCGGGGCCGGTGAGCGTGCTCTCGACGACCCAGGACGCAGCGGCCGCCGCGACGCACGCGTCGACCGCATTCCCTCCTGCCCGCAGGACGCCGGCCCCGACCTCGGCCGTGAGCGGGTGCCCGGCCGCAACCGCCCCCATCATGGCCCCATCCTAGAGGCTGGTCGATTCCACGAGCTCGCCGACGCTGAGGGGCCGGTCGGCTGCTCCGGGCGTGACGCCGGGGCGCAGACGAGACCGGACGCCTCGCCAAGCCCAGGCATCCCAAAGCGCACGCTTTCCGTTGCGGCGCCGCAGCGCTGCGACTGAGAGCGGAAGCGGCGCGGACACACCAGACGGCGCAGCCAGCCACGCGAGATCGTGGAATCACTCATCGAATGCTCCGTCCTGGAGGTCGCCGGTATCTCCAGGCGGCGACGGATCGTTCCCTCGATCGTGGCGTCTCTCCGGAGGCCCGGGCCTGCTGCGTCCTTCCGCGGCTGCCCGTTCGCGCGCCGCGATCGTCAGGGCATCGTCGAGCTGCCCGCGGGCGCACGAGGCACCTCCGCGGACCGGCTGCGGCCGGCCTCCCCGACCTACAGGTCGCGGAGGAAGCTCGGCGGCTCGAGCACGACGCCGGTGTCGCTCTCGACGCCGGGCCGGGGCTCGGACGGAGGCGCGACACGGGCCGCCTTCCTGCCGCCAATCCCCGTCGCGACCACGGTCACCCAGACTTGCCCGGTGAGCTTCGGGTCGACGGTGGCGCCGAAGATGATGTTCGTCTCGGTCGTGGCTGCCGCACGCACCGCCTCGGCCGCCTCGGTGACCTCGAGCAGCGAGAGATCATCGCCCCCGGCAATCGAGAGCAGGATCCCGCGGGCGCCCACGATCTCGGTGTCGATCAGCGGGGAGCGCAGAGCGCGGCTCGCGGCCTCCCGTGCCCGGTTGTCGCCGGTGGCGAACCCGATCCCCATCAGCGCCGAACCGGCGTCGCTCATGATCGTGCGCACGTCGGCGAAGTCGAGGTTGATGAGGCCGGGCATGGTGATCAGGTCGCAGATCCCCTGCACACCCTGGCGCAACACGTCGTCGGCGATCCGGAACGCTTCGACCATCGACGTCGAGCGATCGAGGACCTCGAGGAGGCGGTCGTTCGGGATCACGATCACGGTGTCGCAGACGGCCCGCAGCTGCTCGGCACCCGCATCGGCCTGGGCGCGCCGCCGGGTTCCCTCGAAGCGGAACGGCATCGTCACAATGCCCACCGTGAGCGCGCCCAGCTCCCGCGCGATGCGAGCGACCACGGGCGCCGCACCCGAGCCGGTCCCGCCGCCCTCGCCCGCGGTCACGAAGACCATGTCCGAGCCTCGTAGCACGTGCTTGATCTGGTCGTAGCACTCCTCGGCGGCCTGCCGCCCCACGTCCGGATCGGCGCCGGACCCGAGCCCCTGCGTCAGGTCGCGTCCGATGTGGAGCTTGACCGGCGCCTCCGAGGTACGAAGCTGTTGGATGTCCGTGTTGACCGCGATGAACTCGACCTGCGAGACACCTGCGTCGATCATCCGGTTGACGGCGTTCAGGCCGGCCCCGCCGACGCCGATGACGCGGATGACGGCGAGGTATGCCGCGGAGTCGGAGCGTGGCACGCGCGCGAGACGGACGGCGGGCGCAGACGCGGCCTCGCCGACGGCGAAGTGGACGGCCGGAACGTCGGTGCCGGAGGTCGGCGCCGCCGCGCCCGCGGCGGCGCTCTCGCGCGCGACCCGGGATCGCTCGGTCCGGGCGGGCTCCTTCTTGCGCAGCGTGCGCAGGCGTGAATGCCGCGCCTGCCCGGCCGCAGCGGCGGGCTGCTCCTTGGGCGCGCCGGCGGCGGCCTCGACCTCCCGCGCGCCGCGCTCGGCCGTCGCCGGAGCCGCGGTCGGCGGCACGTCGTCGTCCGGGTCGGCGCCGGTCACGGGAAGTCCCGGCGCGGCCTGCGTCTCGTCGATCCGGGCGCCAGGCTCCCCCGACGGGGGGCCGGGATCGGCCGGCAGCGCCGAGACGAGCTCGGTGGGCTCGTCGATCGCGGTCGCCGCCTCGACGGTCGCCTCGTCCTGGCGCTCGCCCTTTCGCTGCGCCGCATCGGTCGCCTTGAAGAGCTCGGCGAGCGGTCCTTCTCGCATGCTAGCCCGGCGCCGCACCGTTCAACACCTCCTTGGCCAGGTCGCGGTAGGCCGTTGCCGCCGGCCCTTCCGGCTCGTACTTGAGGACGGAGCTGCCCTGAACCGGCGCTTCCGCATATCGCACGGTCTTCCTGATCCACGTCTTGAACACGAGATCGCCGAAGTTCTCGCGCAACAGCTCGATCGCCTCCCGGCTGTGGAGCAGGCGCCCGTCGTACATCGTCGGCAGGATGCCGCGGATCGTGACCGTAGGGTTCAGGTTCTCGCGGATCATCTCGAGCGTGTTCTGGAGCTGGGCGAGCCCCCGGAGCGAGAGGTACTCGCACTGGACCGGGACGATCACCTGGTCGGAGGCGGTGAGCGCGTTGACGGTCAGCAGGCCGAGCGACGGCGGCGTGTCGATCAGGATGAAGTCGTAGTCGGGCCGGGCCGGAAGCAGCGCCTTCTGGAGCGCGCGCTCGCGTCCGATCATCCCCGACAGCGCGAGCTCTGCGCCCGCGAGATCGATCGAGGAGACCGCGACGTCGACCTCGGCACGGTGGACGACCTCGGCGATGGGGATCTGCCGGACGAGGACGTCGAACATGGAGAGCCCGATCTCGTCGGGGTTCATCCCCTGGCTCATCGTCAGGTTGCCCTGCGGATCCAGGTCGACGACGAGCACCTGCAGGCCGTGCTCCCGGAGCGCGACAGCGAGGTTCAGGGTGGTCGTGGTCTTCGCCACACCGCCCTTCTGATTGGCAAGCGCGATGACCTTGCCCAGCGTGACTCCTTGCGAGGAGGGAAGCGTCTCTTCCAGGCGCGACATGAGCGAGACCATGACCGCGCCTTCTTCGTGCCACGGTAGCACAGTCCTTCTTCGCCTTCGCCCGCCGCCCCGGGCCCGCTGCGGCCGTGCGATCAGGCCGCGCCGGAGAGGTCGCCGGCGCCCGGATCCGAGGGCCGGACTGGCTGCGGGCAGCTCGCCTGGCGGCGCAATCGCGCAAGGAGCGCGACGGCCAGCACCGCGACTGCAAGGGCTCCGAGCACCGGCTGGAGCGGCGCGAACCAGGTGACCGCGCCGGCCGAGCCGAGGAGCAGGAGCGCCGGCTTGTTGCACACGGGGCAGCCGACGGCGAAGAGCGCGAGCAGGCCGCCCCCGGTCAGGGGCCGGCCAGGCCGCAGCTCGGTCGCGAGCAGCATGCCCGCGAGCAGCGAGGTGACGATCCAGACCGGGTACGCCCATGCCGTGACCTCGATCGACCGCCCGAAGATCGGGTTCGGGATCATGTCGGTCGGCAGCCCGACGATCACGGCCGAGACGGCCGTCCCGGCGACGGCGATCATCCAGCGCCGGCGATCCCACAACCGAAGCTGCGCGAGCGCGAGAGGCAACGTCCTCGAAGCGTAGCGCTTCCGGCCCTGCGTCCGACGGCGGGCCGCAAGGTCGAGCGCCGCCGAGGGGGTCGGCCTCGCAGGGTCGAACGCGGTCGACGGCGGCGGGTCAGCCTCGCAGGGTCAAGCGCGGTCGACCGCGGAGGGTCAGCTTCGCAGGGTCGGCGCCGACTCCGGCGCGACCTCGAGCGCGTCGGCTCCCGCGCTCGGCCGCGAAGCGGCCCGGCCGTGCTGGCCCTGACGCCGTGTCGACGCTCTCACGCTGGGGACAGCTCGCAGCTCAACGGCTGAGTGCGAGCAGCGAGAGCATCTCGAAGCAAGCATTCGCGGCCACAAAGGCCGTGACGCCTGATGGATCGTAGGCCGGCGCGACCTCGACGCAGTCGAACCCCCGGAAATCGAGCCCGGCCAGCGATCGCAGGTAGAGCAGCGCCTCTCGGCTCGACGGCCCGCCGACCTCCGGGGTGCCCGTGCCGGGCGCGAACGCCGGGTCGACGAAGTCGATGTCGAAGGAGAGGAAGCACGGGCCCGTTCCCGCACGTTCACGCGCGCGCATCGAGAACGCCGCCGGGCCGAGCGCAGCGAGCTCCTCGTAGCTCAGCGCATCGATGCCGAACGCTCCCGGCATCGCCAGGTCATCGGGCCCGTACAGCGAACCGCGCAGACCGGCCTGTAGCGACCTCGCAGGGTCGATCAGCCCCTCCTCGACCGCCCGGCGCACCACGCTACCGTGGAAGACCTTCTGCCCGAAGTACTCGTCCCAGAGGTCGTGGTGCGAGTCGAGCTGGATCAGCCCGAGCGGGCCGTGAACCGCCGCGAGCGCGCGGAGCTCCGCCAGCAGCACCGTGTGGTCGCCGCCGAGGCAGAGGGTGACGACGCCGGCTCGGGCGACCTCCTCGACGGCCTTCCGCGTCCGCTCGAGTGACTCGAGCGTGTACCCGGGAACCGTCGGAGCATCACCCCAGTCCACGATCGACAGCTTTGACGCCACGTCGACGTGGAGGATCGGGTTGTACCGTCGCAGCAGCACCGATGCGCTCCGGATCGCCTCGGGGCCGAACCGTGCACCGCTCCGGTAGGAGACCGCATCGTCGGTCGGAATGCCGACGACTGCGACGTCGACGTCCTCGAGCTCCCGGACGTGGGGCGCTCGCATGAACGTCCGCACCCCCGCGAAGCGTGGCGTCTCGAGAGCGTCGGGGGGGCCATAGCGCGGCACGGCGGGCGATTCTACCGTGCCCCATGTCCCATGCCCCATCCTCGTCCCCGCGGCAACCCGGGGCGCCGTGCCCGTACAGGGTCGCGCTCACCGCCGCTGCTTCACCGCCGCTGCTCGGCGCGACCGCTCACCGCAGACCGCTCACGATTCGGTTCGTTGATCGGACTCGCCGGCCTTCACCTCCTCTCGGACGTCGAGATCGACCGCCGCGAGCACCGATGCGAGCCGGTCCAGGGCGGCGGACGTCTTACCGCCCTCCACGGCGGGCTCCGCCGCCAGCCACGCCTGACCGTCCCGAAGCAGGCCGCGGAGCTCCTCGAGGAGCGCGCCGGGCGCCGCCTGTCCCGTGCGCATCGCGTCGATCCGCTCCAGCCGCTCCAGCACACGCCTCGCCTCGTCCATGCCGCCACCGTATCGCGCCCGGACGCACGCATTCGTCACGGACCGTGCCGGAACTGTGTTTGCTTCGCACCGGATCCCGCCGCGCCGCCACCGACAGGCCGGCGCGGCCGATCCGTCGGACGGTGCCGGGACGGCACAGGCAGGTCTGGACTCAGTCCAGCCGGGGACGGGGCAGGGCCGCGAGACCGGTCAGCCGGCCGCGCTCGCCCGTGCTGCGCCCGTCACCGACGGATGCGGCCGGAGCCCGAGCAGCGCCTCGTCGAGCGAGACCATCAGGTCGTGCTGGGAGTCCGCGAGCATCGACTCGACGAGCGCGCGCCGCAGGACGTCCTCGGCCCTCGCTCCGGGACCGTCGCCCTCGACCAGCGGGCGGAGAGCGCCGAGCAGCTCGGCCCGGTCGCTCGCATTCTGGCCGAGGAGCGCGGCAGCCCGCATTGCCGCGGCCCACGCGCCGTCGTCCCCGCCGAGCAGCAGCACGAGCGCCTCGCGGAGCTCCTCCGCACGGAGCGGGCCTTTGCTGAACAGCGCGATCTCGTACCGCTCGAGCGCTTCGAGGACGTCCGCGTCGACGACACCCTCCTCGAGCCGGCAGGCCACCTGCGCCGCCAGACGCCCGCGGAACGCGTCGAGGCGAGACGGCTCGCCGGGAGGCGTCTGCGCGGCAAGCGGCGGAACGGGACAGATGTCGTACGGTCGCCAGTCGAGCCGCTGGAAGATCACCGGGCCCGCAGCGATCGCACCCGGCATGGCAACGCGAAGCGCGCTCACGGCGCGCGCGAAGATCGAAGGCGCGTCGGGGACCTCGGGGGCGGTCGCGGGAAGCCGCCGCTCCAGCTCCAGCACGAGCGTGCGATCCCACTCCCGCATGAAGTCACGAGGAAGCAGTCGACCGGCATCGGGCCAGTGCGTCGTGAACTCGCCTGCGACGGCCGGACGGACCCGCAGGCCGACACCGAGCTCCACCTCGGCACCGGCGCTCGCCCCGACGAGCGGGGTGACGGCGGCGTACTCACGGCAGGCCCCGAACAGCGACCGCTCGAGCTCGCCGTAGGCGATGTCGAAGGCCTCGTCGTCCCAGTCGAAGCCACCACAGCGCTCCGCGGTACGGACGAGCAACGGGACGAGGATCGTCCGGCGAAGGGCCTCGTCCTCGCCCACGTGCGCACTCTCATGGGCGTGCGCGAAGATGCCTGCTGCGGGCTCGTCCTTGAGTGTCGCCAGCGCGGTGAGCGCATCCTCGCGCTGACCGAGCCACGACGCTCGCGGCTCGACGAAGGCCGCCACGAGCGGGCGGTACTCGTACAGCGTGGGCCGGTCCACACCGCCGTGCTCGGCGAGGGCGACCGGCATGTCGGCTCCGCCTTCGAGCTCCTCGGCGAGGGCAAAGAACGATCCGAGACAGAAGTTGCGCAGCGTCTCGAAGAGGAGCTGCGATCTGACCCGGCGCATCGTCACGCAAACGGTTACGCCTTCGCCCTACCGGTTCCTGCCTGGAGCCCGTGCCGGGACGCGTCCTGCGCCGCCCGACCGCACCCGGACAGCGCGCCGGCGTCGTGGGGGCCGGCCCGTGGCGAGACTACCCCGCTCCGTGCCCGGCGCAGCGCGATCAGTCGGCGTGCCCGCTCGACGAAGCACCTCCCGAGACACGTTCCTGGCACGTCGGGCACCAGTACGCCGTTCGGGCCTCGTCCCCGTGCCGCCGCGACCGGATCGGCGTCCCGCAGCGGGGGCACGGCAGCCCGGCCCGTCGGTACACGCTCCTGTCGCTGCGCCTCGCAGCCATCAGCTCGTGCGCGGTCGCGAGCAGCGACCGCAGCGTGCTCTCGGGGAGGTCGCCGAGGGCGGTGGAGGGCAACACGCGTACGGCATGCAGGATCTCGGCCCGCCACATGTTCCCGATACCCGCCACGAGCCGCTGGTCGAGGAGCGCCTCGCCGATCTCCGTCGCCGGAGCCGCGCCCCGAAGGCGCGAGATCATGCCGTCGATGTCCGGCGGCACGGCCAGGATGTCCGGCCCGAGGCGAGCGATTCCCGCGGTGCCGAGCTCGAGGACCGGGCCGTGCCAGAGAACCGCCTGCTGGCGAGACCCGCGGAGCACGAGCCACGGCGACCCGGTCACCGGGGCCCCGGCCTCGAGAACCCGCCAGCGTCCCTTCATCCGGAGGTGGCTGCGCAGGACGACCCCGCCCTCGAACGTGAGGAGGAGATTCTTGCCGACGGCCTCCACGGACTCCAGCCGCCTGCCGTCGAGGCGAGGCGCGATCCGGAGCGCCGCAGCTCTCGGGCTCGGAGCCTCGACCGTGACCCGTTCCCCGACGAGCACCCGGAGCCTTCGAGCGACGCTGTGGAGGCTGTCTCCCTCAGGCAAGGGGCCGACGGGCGCGAACGAGGGCATCGATCGCCGTCCGCTCGCCCTCGTCGGTCTCGACCGGCCTGCGCACTCGCTCGGCCAGCTCGATCTCGAGGTCGGGGAGATCGGCGACGACGTCCTCGGCGGTGAAGAGGACCGCCGGGTTGCTCGGTCCCGCGTACCCCTCGTCGAGGTTGCGGCGGTCGTGCGCGACGACGAGCAGGGTGCCGCCGGGGGCGAGCGCCGCTCCGGCACCCTGGAGCACGGCTCGCCGCTCCGCGACCGGAAGGTGCAGGTACATGACGCAGACGAGGTCGAAGGTCGCGACCGGCGGCAGCCACCCGACGACGTCTGCTTCCACGAGGTCGAGCGCGACGCGGTGCTCGCCAGCCAGCCGACGCGCTGCCGCGAGCGCGACCGGGGAGAAGTCGACCCCCGTGACCTGCCAGCCGTGCTCAGCCAGCCAGACCGCGTTGCGGCCCGCGCCGCAGGCGAGGTCGAGCGCCCGGCCGGGCGGCATGGTCTCGGCCACGGCGACGAGGAAGCGGTTCGGCTCGCGAATGCCGTCGACGATGCGCTCGGTCCAGCGCCGATCCCAGTCCGCGGCCCTCATCACCGCCGTCCTGCTCCGGGGCCCGTCCGCATGGTCGCGACGGCTCACGTCGTCACGGTTGACCATCGCATCGACTCTACTCCTCCCGCGAACGGAAGCGTCGCTCGACAGGCGGCGCGAGCCCGACGCTGCGCCCGGCGTCCCGGGTCAACCGGTTCGTAGCACGGCGCGGCGGTGGCCCACGCGGAACCCGGCCTCCTCGAGCAGTTCGAGCACGTCGCTCTCGAGCACCGGGACGCCGTCGAAGCGCTCCACGGCCAGCCGCTTCACATGCCAGGCCCGCGCGTGGGCGACGAGCCCGTCGAGGGCTTCCGGCAGCCAGGCGGGATCGGGGTCGCGTAGCGGCACGATGGTCCGGCCGCCTCGCTCGACGAAGAGCGCGGGCCGGCCGTCGAGCAGCACCACGTAGGCGCCGGCGACGCGTGACGCGCGCCCTCCTGCGCGCCTCGGCCAGGCGAGCGCCGAGCCGTACGGCTGCGCGGGGTCGGCAGCGGCGAGGACGAGCGGACGCGGTTCGTCGCCGGCCGGCTTCTCCCGGAGGCGCTCGACCGCGCCCGGCAAGGCGAACTGCGCTCCTCCGAGCCCCTCGACGAAGTAGCCGCGGCGGCAGATCCCGATCGTCTCGAGCCGGCGGAGCTCGTGGTAGACGGGCGCGTAGCCGCCCGGGACGCCCTCGCCCCGCACTCCGTCGCGGGTCACGATCCCCTGGCGCTCCAGGAGCAGCTCAGCGAGCGCTCGAGGATCCGGCTCACCCGGGAAGAGCTGCCCGGCGAGCGACCAGCGCCCCTGTGTCGCGGTGGCCGCGTCGGCCCGCTGGCGCGAGAATCGCCGGGCGCGCGGCGAACGTGCGACCGGCCGGGGCGCCGCGTAGCGCCGCTGTGCGCGCAGGGGCTGCCACGCGTCGTTCGTCGCCTCACCGGCCCAGACGAGCTCCCACAGCGCGGGCAGCGCGACCTCCGCCTCGAGGCCCGACGACGCGAGCAGGTCGTGCCAGAACAGCGCCGACGCGGCGAGGGCCGCCCTGAGGCGTTCGGCCGCCTCGCCTTCCGGCGCGGGAAGCGCCGCGGGCCGGCCGAGCGCCGACGCATCCTCCCGGTAGTAGAGGGCCACGCGCTCCAGCCCGGCGCCGACCCAGACGACCTCGCCGGTCGCGCAGAGCTGGTCGAGCTGCTCCGGCCTGTACGCGGGCACGCGGCGCGGCAGCACGTCGGTCTCCCAGAGCGCCACCGGGAGGGAGATCCCCTGGACTGCCACAAGGGCCTCGCGGAGCCCCGCGCGGCGATCGACGCCCTGCCACGCGGGGAGGAAGACGCCGAGCGTCTGTTGCTCGACCGGCTCGACCTCCTTCCGTAGCCGCGCGAGCGTTGCCCGGCGGAGCCGCCGGAGCACGTCGGGATCGCACCATTCGCGCTCGGTACCGCCGGGCAGGAGCTCCCCCCGCACGAGTCGGCCGTCACGCTCGATCTGCTGGAGCGCCGCCTCCATCCGCAACGCGTCGAGCCCGAACCGCGCGGCCGCGAACGCGGTTGTGAACGGCCCCCGCCCGCGCGCGAACCGCACGAGGATGAAGCCGAGTGGATCCTCGCCCACCTCCAGGAAGGCCTCCGGGAGCCCTCCCGGGGGCATCACGCCGAGCGCATCGCGGTACCGCCCGGCATCCTCGGCCGCGATCAGCCGCCGGGCGCCCGCGACCCGCACCCAGACCGCGCGGCGCTCACCGGTGAGCAGCTCCGCGAGGTGCCGGGTCGCACTCCTCGGGCGTGAGGTCGCCGCGTCGCAGGAGCAGGTCGTGGAGCTCGTCGACGGTCCGCGCCCGGCCGCGCAGCTCCTGCTCGACCTCGCCGATGGCATCCTGGTCGAGCAGGTCGCGCAGCTCGTCGGCCCCGAGCAGCTCGCGGAGCAGGTCGCGGTCGAGTGCGAGGGCCTGGGCGCGCCGCTCGGCCATCGGTGTGTCGTCCTCGTACATGTATGTCGCGACGTAGTCGAAGAGCAACGACGAGGCGAAGGGGGAGGCCGTGGCCGTCTCGACCTCGACGAGATCGAGACGCCGGGCCTCCAGGTCGGTGAGGAGGCGACGGAGGGCCGGCATGTCGAACACGTCGCGCAGACATTCGCGGTAGGTCTCGAGGACGACCGGGAAGTCGGAGTAGCGCCGCGCGACCTGCAGGAGCGCCTGCGCCTTCAGGCGCTGCTGCCACAGGGGCGTCCGCTGACCCGGGCGGCGGCGCGGGATGAGCAGTGCGCGCCCGGCGTTCTCGCGGAAGCGCGCTCCGAACAGCGCGCTCCCCGCCAGCTCGCCGACGACGAGATCCTCGACCTCGCCGGGCGGGATCAGGACGTCCTGGGTCGGCGGCGGCGCCTCGACGTCCGGCAGGTGCAGCGCGATGCCGTCGTCCGACCAGATCGCGTTCACCTCGAGCCCGAGCGACTCGCGCAGCCGCGTGGTGAGCGCGAGCGCCCACGGCGCGTGCACGCGCCCGCCGAACGGGGTGAGGATGCAGAGCCGCCAGTCGCCGATCTCGTCGCGGAAGCGTTCGACGACGACGGCCCGGTCGGACGGGAGCACCCCCGTCGCCGCCTCCTGCTCGCGCAGGTAGGTGATCAGGTTTGCGGCAGCACGGTCGTCGAGGGAGTGCCGCTCGGTCAACCGCTGGAGCGCCTGTTCGTCCGGGACCCCGACCAGCTCTCGTGCCGTCCGTCCGATCGCCTCGCCGAGCTCGTACGGGCGCCCCGTCCCTTCCCCTTTCCAGAAGGGAACGGCGCCGGGGACCCCCGGTGCGTGCGAGACGAGCACCCGGTCGCGCGTGATGTCCTCGATCCGCCACGTCGTCGCGCCGAGCATGAAGGTCTGCCCCTCGCGGGCCTCGTACACCATCTCCTCGTCGAGCTCGCCGACCCTGCCGCCGCCGTCCGCGAGGAAGACGCCGAACATCCCGCGGTCGGGGATGGTGCCGGCGTTCGTGATCGCGAGCTGCCGTGCCCCCTGGCGGCCCCGAACGGTTCCGTTCACTCGATCCCAGACGATTCGCGGGCGGAGCTCCGCGAACTCCTCCGACGGGTACCGGCCCGCGAGCATGTCGAGGACGTTCTCGAGCGCGGCGCGCGAGAGGTCGCGGAAGCTCCACGCCCCGCGGACGAGCTCGTGCAGCTCGTCGACCCCGATCTCCTCGTCGGCGGCGATCGCCACGATCTGCTGCGCGAGAACGTCGAGGGGGTTCTGCGGGATGTGGGTCTCCTCGATCGCGCCCTCGCGCATGCGCTCGGCGACGACGGCGCATTCGAGCAGGTCACCGCGGAACTTCGGGAAGATCCGGCCGCGCGACACTGCGTCGAGCGTGTGCCCCGAACGACCGATCCGCTGCATCCCACGCGCGACCGATTTCGGAGACTCGACCTGGATCACGAGGTCGACGGCGCCCATGTCGATCCCGAGCTCGAGCGACGAGGTGGCGACGAGGCACGGGATCTCGCCCCGCTTCAGCAGCTCCTCGATCTCGATCCGCTGCTCGCGGGCGAGCGAGCCGTGGTGCGCTCGCGCGACCGTGCGGTGCGCGACGTCGTTCTGACCCGCCTCGGCCGCGCGCTGCTCGGCGAGCTCGTTCAGCCTGACGGCGAGGCGCTCGGCGAGGCGGCGGTTGTTGACGAACAGGATCGTCGAGCGATGCTGCTGCACGAGGTCGAGGATCGCCGGGTAGATCGAGGGCCAGATCGAGCGTGACGAGCTCTCGACGCCCGGGCCCATCTCGACCCCGTCCGCCATCACCGGCGTCGGCAGCCCGGCGGTGCTGGGCAGCTCCCGCATGTCGTCCAGCGGGACGACCACCTCGAGGTCGAGCCGCTTCGCCCGCCCGGCGTCGACGACCTCGATCGGCCGCCCGCCCGACACGAAGCGCCCGATCTCCTCGAGCGGCCGCTGCGTCGCCGAGAGGCCGACCCGTTGCACGTCGCCCCCGACGAGGCGCGCGAGTCGCTCGAGGCTGAGCGCGAGATGTGCCCCCCGCTTGGTGCCCGCGATCGCGTGCACCTCGTCGACGATGACGAAGCGGACGGTCTCGAGCATGGCCCGCGCCTTCGACGTCAGCATCAGGAACATCGACTCCGGGGTCGTGATCAGGATCTCCGGAGGGTGCTTCAGCATCTCCGCCCGCTCCTTCTGCGGAGTGTCCCCCGTCCTGACGGCGACCTTCACGTCGAGCCCGATCCCTGCCAGGGGGCCTCGGAGATTGCGCTCGACGTCGTAGTTCAGGGCCTTCAGCGGGCTGACGTAGAGCACTTGGGTTCCGTCGCCCGGACTGACCTGGTCGAGTGCCCACAGAAACGCCGCGAGCGTCTTGCCGGAGCCGGTCGGCGCCTGGATGAGCACGTGCCGGCCCGTCGAGATGACGGGCCAGCCGAGTGCCTGCGCCGGCGTGGGGGCGTCGAACGACCGCTCGAACCAGGAGCGCACATCGAGTCTGAACGGCGCGAGCGCGTCCATCCAGGCAGGGTACCGAGGCCGCCGACCGGACAGTGCCCGCCGATCCTCGCGCGCGCCCGCCGCCGGACCGCCCGCCCTCGACCGCCCCCCCCGATCCTCACCCGCACCCAGTCCCCCACCCTGGGTGGGGGGACCCGCGATCCCGCTCCAACCCTATGCCGGCGATCCGCACGCGGGTGTGACCGAACGCGCCGGATTCGTCACGGAGTCGTGTCGAAATGATCGCGGGCTCCGTCGCGGGCTCGGTGGCGGGCTCCGTCGCGGGCTCGGTGGCGGGCTCCGTCGCGGGCCCCGTCGCGGGCTCGTTGTCGGATCTGCTCGCTCGAGCCGGCCCGGGGTCTCGCTCCGGGTAGACTCGGGCCATGGCCAGCAGGCCCGCCGACCGTCTGCACTTCACCGGCAACGACGAGGCCGATCGCCTGCTCGTCGAGGAGCCGCTCGCGTTGCTCATCGGCTTCGTCCTCGACCAGCAGGTGCCGCTCCAGAAGGCCTTCACGGGTCCGCTCGAGCTGAAACGGCGGCTCGGCGGGCTCGACGCGCACGCGATCGCCGCGATGGACCCCGACCGTCTCGACGCCGTCTTCCGCGAGAAGCCGGCGATTCACCGCTTCCCCGGAAGCATGGCGACGCGAACGCAGGAGCTGTGCCAGGTCGTCTCGGAGGACTACGACGGAGATGCCGCGCGCGTGTGGACGGAGGCGCGCGACGGCGCCGACCTCGCCCGCCGCCTCGGCGCGCTGCCCGGATTCGGCGAGATGAAGACCAGATCGCTCACGGCGGTACTCGCGAAACGGCTGGAGGTCAAGCCGCCCGGGTGGGAGGACGTCGCCGCATCGCATTTCTGCCTCGGCGACGTCGACTCTGCGGCGAAGCTCGAGGAATACCAGGCGGCGAAGCGGGCGCACAAGGCCGCCCTCCGCGCGACCGGCACCCCGTGAGCTCGCGGGCTCAGAGCCCGAACCGGCGCTCGCGCTGCTGGTAGGTGCGGATCGCCCGCAGGAAGTCGAGCTCGCGGAAGGCCGGCCAGTAGACGTCCGTGAAGTAGAACTCGCTGTGGGCGCTCTGCCAGGGCAGGAACCCCGACATGCGCAGCTCACCGCTCGTGCGGATGATCAGCTCGGGATCGGACGTGCCCGCCGTGTACAGGTGCGCTGAGAGCCGGTCGGCGGTCACCTCGCCGGCCATCTGCCCCGGCGGGACGCCCCGCTCGGCGAGGGCCCGAACGAGAGATCGGCACGCGTCGACGAGCTCGTTGCGGCCCGAGTAGCCGAGGGCGATGTTCACGCGCAGCCCGTCGTGACCGACGGTCCCCGCCTCCGCCTCCCGGACGGCGTCGAGCAGCCTCGGGGGAAGGCCTTCGAGACGGCCGAACACGCGGATCCGAACCGGGCGGAGCGCGAGCGCGCGGAGCTTCTCCGCTACGACGTCGACGAGCGCCTCGACCTCGCGCTGGTCTCGCTCGAGGTTCTCCCCGGACAGCGCCCAGAGCGTGACCTCGGCGATCCCGAGCTCGCCGCACCAGGCAAGCAGCTCGTCGATCTTGTCTGCGCCGTGGCGGTGCCCCGCCCCGACGTCTCGCAGCCCGACCTCGTTCGCCCAGCGACGGTTCCCGTCGAGGATCACCGCGACGTGATGGGGCACCGGCTCCTGGCGGACGTCGTGACGGAGCCGATCGGTGTACACCCGGTAGAGCGGGGCGAGCAGCGTCGCGGCGGCGCCGCGGCCGAGGCCGGAGGCGCCTGCCGCCTTGGCGCCGGTGGAAGGTGGAGCCACGACGCGTTCGGTCATCGGCTACCCGGCGCCGGCGAGCAGGAACGCCCGCGTCTCCCGGAGCATCTCGCGCGCGATCACGAGTCGCTGGATCTGGTTGGTTCCCTCGTAGATCTGGGTGATCTTCGCATCGCGCATCATCCGCTCGACGGGGTATTCCCGGACGTAGCCGTAGCCGCCGAGGATCTGCACCGCGTCCGTCGTCACCGCCATCGCAACGTCGGAGCAGAAAAGCTTCGCCATCGCCGACGCCTTGGTCAGCGCGGGCCCGTCGATACCGTCGTCGATCATCCTCCCGACCCGGTGGAGCAGCCCGCGGGCCGCCTCGCAGCGGGTCTCCATGTCCGCGAGCATCGCGCCGACGAGCTGATGCTCGGCGATCGGCCTCCCCATCGTCTCGCGGCCGCGCGCGTACTCGAGCGCGTAATCCGTCGCCCCCTGCGCGAGCCCGAGCGCCTGAGCGCCGATGCCGGGGCGCGAGCGGTCGAGCACCCGCATCGCGATCCGGAAGCCGTCCCCCTCCTCGGCGATCCTGTCAGCGGCGGGCACCCACACGTCGCTCATGAACAGCTCGCCGGTCGTCGAGCCCCGGATCCCCATCTTCGGCTCGATCCGCCCGACCTCGAAGCCTGGACTACCGGCCTCGACGAGAAAGCACGAGATGCCGCGATGCCCTGCGCCGGAGTCGGTCTTCGCGAACACCGTGTACAGCTGTGCGACGCCGGCGTTCGTGATGAACCGCTTCGATCCGTTCAGCACGTACCCGTCGCCGTCCCGGACGGCGGAGCTGCGCATCGCGGCCGAATCCGAGCCCGAGCCCTCCTCCGTGAGCGCGTATGCGGCGAGCCACTCGCCGGAGGCCAGTCGGGGAAGGTAGCGGCTTCTTCTGCTCCGCCGACCCGGACAGCTCGAGCGCCAGCGCGCCGAGGCTCTGGACGGCGAGGATCAGGCCGGTCGTCGCGCAGACCTTCGAAAGCTCCTCGATCGCGACCAGGAGCATCAGCGACCCCGTTCCCGTGCCACCGTGCTCCTCCGCGAACGGCAACGCGAGGATGTCCTGCTCCCGGAGCACTTCGACGACGTCCCACGGAAACTCGCCCGAGAGGTCGATGTCGGCTGCCCGAGGGGCGACCCGCTCCGCTGCGACGGATCGCACGAGCTCCCGAAGCTCCTGCTGCTCCGCCGTCAGCGAGTCCCAGGCCACGCCATCGATTCTAGTCAGGCCCCCATTCCGAGGGGCATGGCCGGAATGCCCTCGAGCCGCAGCCGAGGAGCGCTGATACGGGAGCCGTACGAACCGAAGCGCGATCCGACTCCTCGTCGTCGGCGCCGTCGCCGCGGCGGCATTCCTCACGCCCGGGCCCAGTCGGCGGGGTGGCGAACGTCCGGCGCCGTGCCGCTCCCTGCGACTACCCGGGATGGCAGCCATCGCTACAGCTCGATCAGCTCCTCCGGCGCGGTCGTCAGCTGCTCCACCCCCGTGGCCGTGACGGCATAGGAGTTCTCGATCCCGACCGCGCCCTCCCCGGGGAAGGCGAACTTCGGCTCGAGCGCGAAGACCATCCCCTCGACGAGCGGCTCGTTCCATCCGCGGGCGAGGAACGGCGGCTCGTCGATCTCGAGTCCGAACCCGTGCCCGACGAAGCCGATCCGCTCCGCGCTCGCGAAGGCGTCGCGCCGCTCGCCGGCGAGGTCGTTCGCCAGCTCGTGGAGGGACGAGCCCGACACGCCTGGCCGGGCGGCGGCTGCAACCGCGCGCATGATCTGGACCGCGGCGTCGTACGCCTCTCGCATCCGGGCCGTGACGGGGCCGACCGAGAACGTCCGGGTCTGATCGGCGAGATAGCCCGCAGAGGCGGCGACGAGGTCGACGACCACCGGCTCGCCACGACCGATCGGGCGGCGCGAGGCGCCCTTCGCGACGGCCGGGCCGGGCCCGAGGCCGACGAGCGGCGTGTCCGTTCCGCCCGGCTCCGCGGCGGTCGGCCCGGCCGTGACCGTCCCGTAGTGGATCTCGCCGTTGAACGCCCGCATGCGCAGGATGCCCTGGTGGCCCTGACGGCGCAGCCACGACTCGACCTCGGCGGCGAGCTCGATCTCGGTCATCCCCTCGCGCAAGACACTCGCGACGCGCTCGGCGACACCCGCGAGCATCGCCGCCGCCTCCCGGACCCGGTCGAGCTCCCACGGGCTCTTCACGGCGCGCAGGCCGCGGAGCAGAGCCGAGCAGTCGACCAGCTCGAGCCCGGCCAGCCGCTCGCGGTAGTCGAGGTAGCGGGCCGCGGGCAGCACGTCGAGCTCGAGGCCCACCCGGCCCCCATCGATTCCGGCCGCGGCGAGCCGGGGCCCGAGGTCGCGCAGCGACCGCATCGCCTCGATCCGTGTGAGCGGCGACTCGGCCACGGCCCGTTCGAGCGTCTTGCGCACGAGCAGCACCGGCTCGCCCGAGGCAGGCACGAGGAGATGGGCGTTCTGCACCGTGCCGGTCAGGTAGTAGAGGTCCGTCGACTGCACGATCACGGCGCCGGCGAGGCCGGCATCTCGCAGCGCGGCCTGGAACGCGGCGAGCCGCTGCTCGGCCTCGGATGCGGGGACGACCTGCGACGGCCGCCAGCGCTCGGGCTCGGTGGTCGGGGCTTCGGGCACCGTGGAAGTAGATTCTCATACGGTGATCCTCGACAACGGTGTCATCCGGACGATGGAGCCGTCGCTGCCCACCGTGGCCGCGCTGGCGATCGCCGGCGACGTGATCGCCGGTGCTGTCGGCACCCACGAATGGGCGCTGCCCACCCCTGACGTCGTCGATCTGCGCGGCCGCTGCGTGATCCCCGGGCTCGCCGACGCGCACGTCCATTTTCCGACCTGGGCACTCGCCAGGACGCACCTGCGCCTCGAGGGCTGCCGCTCGCTCGAGGAGACGCTCGAACGGGTGCGGACGGCTGCCGCCGGCACGCCCCCGAACCGCTGGCTGATCGGGCACGGCTGGCGCACGGGCGACTGGCACGACGACCGCGAGCCGACCCGGCACGACCTCGACCCGCTCGTCGGCGACCGTCCGGTCGCGCTCTACTCGACGCGACGCCCACTCGCTCTGGCTGACCTCGGCGGCCCTCGCCCGGGCGGGGGATGACCTCCTCGCGCCGGGCGGGGTCGTCGAACTCGACGCATGGGGCGAGCCGACCGGCGTCCTGCGAGAACGGTCGGCATGGCGGTTCCGGGAACGGCACGTCACCCACGACGAGGAGGAGCTCGACGAGGCTGTCCGCTCCGGGATCGGGGTCGCCCACAGCCGCGGCATCACGGCCGTCCACGACTTCGACGGCGCGATCGGATCGCTCGCGATCTGGCAGCGCCTTCGCGCAGCGGGCCGGGCCGTTCGTGCGCGTCTGGCAGTCCCTTCCGCACGAACGGCTCGACGAGCTCGTCGCGCTCGGGCTTCGCTCGGGGCTCGGGGACGGCCTGCTCCGGCTCGGGTGCCTCAAGGTCTTCATGGACGGGGCGCTCGGCTCGAAAACGGCCTGGATGCTCGACGGCTCGGGTGTGCGGATCACGAGCGGGACGATCTCGCCACGATCGTCACCCGCGCCGCGCGGGCCGGTTGGCCCGTCGCCGTGCATGCGATCGGAGACGCCGCGAACCGCGAAGCTCTCGACGCCTTCGAGCAGACCCGAGGGGAATGGTTCCCGCCCGGGCTACGGCCGCGGATCGAGCACGCCCAGCTCCTCCACGAGGAGGATCTTCCGCGCTTCGCGCGGCTCGGCGTGGCCGCGTCCGTGCAGTTCAGCCACGCACCGTCGGATCGCGACCTCGCCGAGCGAGACTGGAAGGACATGCTCGACGGTGCGTACGCGTTCCGGTCGCTCGTCGACTCCGGGGCCGTCGTCGCGAACGGCTCGGACGCGCCGATCGAGGAGCTCGAGCCGCTTCTCGGGATCCGGGCCGCAGTCCTGCGCACGCTCGACGAGCGACCCTCCTGGCGGCCCGGGCAGGCACTGACGGTGCAGCAGGCGCTCGAGGCCTCGACCGTCGCGCCTGCGTGGCTCTCGCACGACGAGAGGCGCCGCGGCCGCCTGGTGCCCGGCTTTCTCGCCGACCTCGTCGTCCTCGACGGCGACCCGGTGACCTGCCCGCCCGAGGAGCTCGGCGAGGTGTCCGTCGTGGCCACGATGCTCGGCGGGCGTTGGGTGTACAACCCCCCACCCTGGGACTGACCCGCCCGGCCGACCGGACCGCGCATCGTCCTCCGTCGCCGATGCAGCTACCATGCGCACATGCGCACCATGAAGCCTGTCCACGATGCCGAGTGCGCGGTCGCGTGCACGGCCGAGATCATCGGCTCGAAATGGACCGCGATCATCGTGCACGACCTCTCCGAGGGCGCCCGGCGCTTCTCGCAGCTCGAGCGGGCCTGCCCGGGAATCAGCCCGCGCACGCTCTCGGAGCGGCTCGACATGCTCGAGCGCGAGGGCGTCGTCGTGCGGCACAGCTACCCGGAGTCGCCGCCGAGAGTCGAGTACGAGCTGACGTCGAAGGGACGCGCCCTCCTGCCGATCATCCATGCGATGAGCGACTTCGGGCACGAATGGCTCGTGAACGACGCCACCCACGCCGAGCAGCACGGCCGCTCGGGCGCTATTCAGATCGCCTGATCGCCGGCTCCGCGTCGAGCGCCTCGAGATAGCCGAGCATCGCCGCTTCGAGCCGGCCCGCGGGCCCGGGCCGGACGAGTCGGCCCTCCGCGAAGAATCTCGGCGTCCGAGCACCGGCCCGGTACGCGGCCGCCGGTAGCTCGTCCACCTGCTTGAAATGGTGGCTGTCGAGGCCGACGCGGAGTGCCGCAAGGTCGACCGTGCGCTCGCGCAGCCGATCGAGGTACCACATCGCGCGGAGTGGACGGCCGCGATCGATCGCAGCGCCCGCGTGCAGGACGTCGTGCCAGATGAAGTCGATCGCCTCCCCCGCTCTCGCTCCCGGGTCATCCGGGGACGCGGTCGTGACGGCTGCCTCGACGTCGGCGGCACGCCCGAAGGCGAGGTCGACCTCGAGGTAGCCCTCGACCAGGAACCCGCGAACTCTGATCTCGCCGACCCGGTCGGCGAAATGGTGGACGACCGGGAGGAGCTCTGGCAGCCGAATCGTCCAGTCGGCTGCCAGGCGGTCGACGTCGACGTCGCGCGCGGTTGTCACGACGAGATCGACGTCGGAATGGCGGTCGGCCGTCCCGGCCGCCACCGAGCCGGCCAGCCGGACCGAGTCGACCCGCGGATCACGCTCGAGCGCGGCGGTGAGACGATCGGCCGCGGCCGCCCGCTCCCGCCCCGTGAACAGCCGGCTCACGGTGCCGCGACCGCCCGCGGGCCGAGCGCTCGCACCGCCGCCGCGATCGCCCGCTCCACGTCCTCTGAACCGATGTCGAGATGGGTGACCGCCCGCAGGTGCCCGGAGCGCGCGGCCGCGGAGAACAGCACGCCCTCCAGCGCGAGCAGGTCGGCGCACTCGCGCACGGACAGCCCGAGCGCTCCGGCATCGAGGAGCACGAAGTTCGTCTCGACCTCGTCCGGGTGCACCGGCAGGCCCGCGGCCGCGAGGCCGTCGGCGAGTCGCAGCGCGTTCGCGTGGTCGTCCGCGAGCCGCTCCACGTGGTGATCGAGCGCGTAGACACCCGCAGCGGCGACCACCCCGGCCTGGCGCATCGCGCCGCCGAAGAGGTGCTTGAGCCGTCGCGCCCGGGCCATGAGCTCCGCGGAGCCGGCGAGCAGCGCCCCGAGCGGGCAGCCGAGGCCCTTCGAGAGGCAGAGCGTGACCGTGTCGAATTCACGGCCGTACTCGGCAGCCGGGATACCGGTCGCGACAGCCGCGTTCGGGAGCCGCGAGCCGTCGAGGTGCAGGCGCAGCCCGCGGTCGCCTCCAGCCGGCACAGACCGCTCGAAGGAGGTCGAGCGGCCAGACGACGCCACCGCCGGCGTTGCTCGTGTTCTCGAGGCAGAGCAGGCGGGTCAGCGCGAGATGGGGGACGGTCGGATCGTTGACGGCGACAACACGTCCTCGGGCCCGAACAGCCCCTGCGACGTCCGACGACCGGCCTCATCGCGAGCCCGGAGTGGAAGGCCGGCGCCGCCCGCCCCGTAGCGGAACACGTGGGCCTGGGCCTCCGCCACGACCTCGTCGGCCGGGCTCGGTGAGCACCTTGAGGGCGATCTGGTTCGCCATCGTCGCCGTCGGCAGGAACACGGTCTCCTCGTGGCCGAGCAGCGACGCCGCGAGCGCCTCGAGCACGTGGACGGTGGGATCCTCTCGCCGCTGCTCGTCCCCCACCTCGGCCTCCGCCATCGCCCGCCGCATGCCGGCGGTCGGCGCCGTCGCCGTGTCGGACGGAGGTCGATCACGGAAGTGCAGCGAGCGCGACGAGCGTCTCGCGCGCGGCGGCCACGCCGAGCGGGACGTAGGCCAGCAGGAGCCGCTCGTTTGGGGAGTGGATGTTGCCCTCCGGCACGTCGAAGCCGGTCAGGATCGTCGGGATGCCCTTCGCCGAGAGTGCGGGGACGATCGGGATCGTGCCGCCGGTGCGGACGAGCAGCGGCCGAACGCCGAGCACCCGCTCGAACGCGTCGAGCCCGAGGCGGATCGCCGGGGCGGCCGGGTCGACGACGCCCGGCGGGTTGAGCGCCCAGCGCTCGATCTCCAGCTCGGCGCCGGGAGGCACGGCAGCTCGCAGGAGTTGCTGGAGACGTCCGTCGATCTCCTCGGCGTCCTGGCCGGGAGCGAGTCGTATCGAGACGTTCGCCTCCGCCGTGACGGGGAGAACGGTCTTCTGCAGCGTCGCCTCGCCGCCGCGGATGCCGTGCACGTCGACGGCGGCCCGCGCGAGCGTGCGCACGTAGAACTCCTGCGCAGCCTCGACGTCCATCGGGCGGGCTCCCTGCTCGGCGAGCACGTCGCCGCCCGGGTCGAGCTGCCGCCAGTCCGCCAGCTCACCGGAGGTCGGAGCGGCGGCTCCGGCCTGGAGCGCGAGCGGCGTCGGGACGACCGCGGCGAGCACCTGTTGCAGCGCGTGGAGCGCGTTCAGCGCAGCCCCGCCGTACACGCCGCTGTGGAGATCACGCTCCCCGGTCCGCAGGCGAAGGTGGTAGTAGTTCACGCCCCGGGTGGCGACCATGAACGCCGGCGTGTCCCGTCGGGGCATGTTGCCGTCGAAGATGATGCAGGCGTCGGCGCCGCGGGCGTCGGCGGCGACGAAGTGGACGATCGAGTCGCCGCCGACCTCTTCCTCCCCGTCGCAGACGACCCGGACGTTGACGGGCAACGCCCCCCCGGCCGCGAGCAGCGCGGCGGCCTTCAGAACGAGGTAGAGGTTGCCCTTGTCATCGGCGGTGCCGCGACCGTAGAGCCACTCCCCACGGATCTCGGGCTCGAACGGCGGCGACTCCCACAGCTCCGGCTCACCCGGCGGCTGGACGTCGAAGTGGCCGTAGACGAGAACCGTCGGCGCCTCCGAACGGGTCGAGGCCGGGATCTCACCGACGACGAGGGGATGCGATGCCTCGGTCGCCACGAGCGCGGCCTCGCCCCCTGCGGCACGGACGAATGACGCGAGCCACTCGGCCGCGGCGACGACGTCGCCCGCGTGAGCCGGGTCGGCGCTCACGCTCGGGATCCGCAGGAAGCCGCTCAGCTCCTCGATCCAGGCCCGGTCGACGGTCACAGCGGCGATTCTACGGGCGGGGCGCGGCCCGGCCCCTGGCAAGCGGTGTCGGCTACGCGACGCCGCGGAGCTTCTGGGCCTCGGCGAGCGCCTGCAGCTTGCGGAGGCTCTGGTGCTCGATCTGCCGCACCCGCTCCCGGGTCACGTTGAAAGCCCGCCCGACCTCGTCGAGCGTTCGCGGGTCTCCCCCGTCGAGCCCGTATCGCATCTCGAGCACCTGCCGCTCGCGGACGGAGAGCATCCCGAGGGCGTGGCGCAGGGTCTCCTGTCGCATCGTCATCTCCGCGACCTCGTCGGGGCGCAGGATGGTCTGGTCGGCGATGAAGTGTCCGAACTCCGACTCCTCCTCATCGCCGACCGGCTTGTCGAGTGACACGGGCGCCTGGGCCGACCGCCTGATCTGCTCGATCTCGTCGATCCCGATCCCCGTCTCGCGCCCGAGCTCCTCCACGGTCGGCTCACGTCCGAGCTCCGACAGGAGCTTTCGCTCGGCCCGCCCGATCTTGTTGAGCTTCTCGACGACGTGGACCGGCATGCGGATCGTCCGACCCTTGTCGGCGAGCGCCCGGGCGACAGCCTGGCGGATCCACCACGTCGCGTACGTCGAGAACTTGAACCCACGGCGGTAGTCGAACTTCTCGGCGGCGCGGACGAGCCCGATCGTCCCCTCCTGGATCAGATCGAGAAACGGGAGGCCCTGGTTGCGATAGTGCTTTGCGATCGAGACGACGAGCCGGAGGTTCGCGGCCACCATCTGCTGTTTCGCCGCCGGGTCCCCGCGCTCGATCCGCATCGCGAGCTCGACCTCCTGCGCAGCCGTCAGCAGCGGCACCTTGCCGATGTCCTTGAGGAAGAGCTGCAGGGAGTCCGTCGAGACCTGGTCGGGCCCGGCGACGAGGTCGAGCTCGGCGTCGTCGACATCCCCCTCGTCGACGTCCGCCTCCGCGATGTCCTCGTCGAGCTCCTCGAGCTCGTCGTAGGCGGCGTCGGGCGGTAGCTCCAGCTCGCCGGCCGCGAGCACGGCCCCGGCGGCCGTCAGGTAGCCGGCTCCGAGGCTGCGGCGAACGAGCGCCTCAGCGTCCTCGTGATCGAGCATCACGGCAGCCCTCCGTTGCCGTCTTCGCCCGCGGCGCGGTCTGGCCTGACCGTACCCGCCCGGCTCCACCCTGTCAATGCGCCATTCCTCACGAAGATGCCTCGTGATCGCGACGACTCTGGCAGCCCGGTCGGACGGCGCAACGTCCGGCCTTCCGGGCCTTCGGTGCCTGGCACGCGGGGCTTCGTGCCTGGCACGTGCCAGGCACCGAGGGGAATTCCGTCACGGGTCGTGGCAAAGGCGCACGCCCCTCGGGACACGAACGTGGCGGGTTCCGCTCAGCCGCCGGTCCCCTCGCGGTCGAGCTCCGCCAGGAGTCGGCGTGCCTGGTCGGCCCACACGGTGTCGGGCTCGGACGCGACCGCGAGCCCGAGCTGGCGACGCGCCTCCTCGGCGCTGCGCAGCCAGAGCAGCGCCAGGCCGAGGTGGAACCGGACGACGGCCGACTGCGGGAACCGATCGGCGAGCGGGCCGAGCCGTGAGAACGCGGCCGAGGGATCGTCCTTGGCGAAGCGGGCCAGCGCGGCCGCCGTGAGCGCCTCCGGGTCGTCCGGGGAGAGCTCGACGGCACGGTCGAACGCCTCGACGGCCGAGACCACCCGACCGGCCCGTTGCAACCCGGAGCCGTACAGCAGCCGGTCCGTGACGCTTCCGCTCCCGGCGGCCCGCTCCTCGAGAGCTTCGAGCTGCTCGAGCGGAAGGAGCCCGGCGAGCTCTGCCGGGAACGACGCCCCGGGCACGTAGAAGGGGCGCGCCGGGGCCATCTCCGGATGGAGCAGGCTCTCGGCTCGAATCGCCGACGAGGAGTCCGGCTCGACGCGCAGGGCCTCGCGCCAGGCGTCCTGCGCGTCGCCGTCACGCCGCCCCCAGAGGTACGCAAGCCCGAGATGGAGCTGGACGAGCCCACGCGCCGGCTCCCGCGCGGCGAGCTCCTCGAGCCGGGGAGTCGTCCCGTCCGGCCAGCTCGCGATCGCCGCGCCGACGGCGGCCTCCACGGAGTCCGGGTGCTCCGCGAGGATCTCGTCGAAGGCCGCGCGCGCGCCGGAACGGTTCCCGTCGTCGTACAGGCGCTCCGCGGCGCGCAACGACGCGTCGAGCTCGCGGTCGCGGACGAGCGGGTCGAGCTCGAGCGGCGGCGCACCCTGCCGGGGCCCGGACGGCTGACTGTGTGTGGGCGACGCGGACTCCTGCGCACGCCCTGTCCATGCCACCGCTGCCGCCGCGCCACCCGCCGCGACCGCCAGGACGACCACGAGCAGCCGGATCCGCATGCGGGAAGACACGGGGCGAGCGTAGCGTTCTCGTCTTCAGACCCGCCCTCGTACCCGCCCTTCGAAACGACTCCGCGGGGGCGCTATACTCTTGAAAGCAATGGCTTCGTATCGTGACATGCTCAAGCAGGTGCGCGACGAGATCGACGAGGTCGACGCGCACCGCGCGCAGGGGCTCCTCGCCTCCGACACGCCCCCTGCGGTCATCGACGTGCGCGAGCGGGACGAGTGGGAAGAGGGGCACATCCCCGGCGCCGTCCACGTCCCGCGCAGCTTCCTCGAGTCGAGGATCGAGCAGGCCGTGCCCGACCGTGAGCGCCCGATCGTCCTCTACTGCGCGGGGGGCAGCCGCTCGGCATTCGCCGCCAAGGCGCTCGCCGAGCTCGGCTACACGCACGTCAGCTCGCTCGCCGGCGGCTTCACGGACTGGAAGCGAAACGGCGGCGCCTACCTGCTGCCGAAGACGCTCGACGCGGCCAAGCGCTCGCGCTACAGCCGGCACCTCCTCATTCCCGAGGTCGGCGAGGAGGGGCAGCTCAAGCTGCTCGACTCGCGTGTGCTGATGCTCGGCGCCGGCGGGCTCGGCTCCCCTGCCGCCCTCTACCTGGCCGCCGCCGGGGTCGGCACGATCGGGATCATCGATCCCGACACGGTCGACGAGTCGAACCTGCAGCGCCAGATCGTCCACTCGACGACGTCGCTCGGCGAGGCGAAGGTCATCTCCGCGAAGCGGACGCTCGAGGCGCTGAATCCCGACGTCACGGTCGTCCCCTATCAGGAGCGCCTCGACTCCGACAACGTCGACCGGATCCTCGGTGACGGCTGGGACGTGATCGTCGACGGCACCGACAACTTCCCCACCCGCTACCTCGTGAACGACGCATCGGTATGGCACGGGATCCCGGTCGTCCATGGCTCGATCTACCGCTTCCACGGCCAGGTCACCGTCTTCAAGCCCGGCGACGGGCCCTGCTACCGCTGCCTGTTCCCGCAGCCCCCGCCGCCCGAGCTCGCGCCGAGCTGCGCCGAGGGGGGCGTGCTCGGGGTGCTGCCCGGCATCATCGGCTCGCTCCAGGCGAACGAGGCGCTGAAGCTGCTGCTCGGTATCGGCGATCCACTCGTCGGCCGCTCCCTGCTCTTCGAGGCGCTCGAGGGCTCGTTCACGGAGATCAACCTGCGGCGCGACCCGGGATGCCCGGTGTGCGGCGCCGAGCCCACGATCACCGAGTACATCGACTACGTGGAGTTCTGCCAGGGCGGCGGAGCGCACGCGGCCCAGGCCACGCAGGCCGGCGATCTCGACGTCCGGCTCGACATCGCGTCCCACACCCCCGAGCCCGCCGAGGTGACGTCGTGACGAAGGTGAGGATCCCCCCCACGCTGCGTGCCGAGGTCGGCGGCGTGCGCGAGGTCGAGGCCGCGGGCGCCACGATGCGTGACGTGCTCACCGATCTGGCGTCGCGCTACCCCGGCCTGGGGGCCCAGATCCTGAACGAGGGCGAGATCGCGCCGTTCGTGAACGTCTACCTCGACAACGAGGACGTCCGCACCCTGCAGGGGCTCGACACTCCGGTGAAGGACGGGTCGATGGTGATCCTGCTGCCGGCGATGGCGGGTGGACAGGAGCCGATCACGAGGCGGGCCCCCGTCGTCGCGGCCAGCCTGCTCGACCTCGTCGGGAACACCCCGCTCGTCGAGCTGCGGCGCCTGTCGCCGAACCCGAACGTGAAGCTCTACGCGAAGCTCGAGGGCCAGAACCCGACGGGCTCGATCAAGGATCGCGTCGCGAAGGCGATGATCGAGGACGCCGAGGCGCGCGGCCAGCTCGCATCCGGTCGCGAGCTGCTCGAGCCGACGAGCGGGAACACGGGCATCTCGCTCGCGATGGTGGCGAAGCTCAAGGGCTACGGGCTCACCTGCGTCCTGCCCGAGAGCGCGACGCCGGAGCGCATTCGGCTGCTCGAGCTGTTCGGCGCGAAGGTCGTCTTCTCCCCGGCCGAGGAAGGGTCGAACGGCGCCGTCCGCCTCGCCCTGCGCATGGCCGAGGCTGACCCGCGCTACTACATGCCCTTCCAGTACGCGAACGAGGCGAACCCGCGCGCCCACTACGAGGGCACCGGAGCGGAGATCGCGGAGGCGCTGCCGCGCGTCGACGCTTTCGTTGCCGGCCTCGGCACCGGCGGGACGCTCATGGGGGCCGGCGACCGGCTCCGCGAGTCGTTCCCCGACCTGCAGGTGGTCGCGGCCGAACCGTTGCAGGGCGATGTCATCTACGGCCTGCGCTCGCTCGACGACGGTTATGTCCCGCCGATCCTCGACATCGGCAAGCTCGACCGCAAGATGCTCGTCACGAACCAGGAGTCGGTGATCGGCCTGCGCATGCTCCTCGAGCAGGAGGGGATCTTCGCGGGCGTCTCGTGCGGCGCGGCCGTGCATGCAGCGCGGAAGATCGCGCGCGAGCTCGACGAGGGCGTCGTCGTCACCGTGCTCGCCGACGGCGGCTGGAAGTACCTGTCCGCAGACTTCTGGACCGAGCCGCTCGACGAGGTCGAGGCCTCGATGGAGGACCGCGTCTGGTGGTGACCCCGCTCCCCTCCGTTCGGCGGGGCTGCGCATGGTGATCCCGGAGGAGGTTCGTTCGGCCCTCGCCGAGCACGCGGAGGCGGAGGCTCCGAACGAGGCGTGCGGCCTGATCGCGCTCCGCGGCGGGATCGCAGAGCGCTACGTCCCGGGCCGCAACGGCGCTGCGAGCCCGTACCGTTTCGAGCTCGACGTACCGCCCGAGGCGTGGTTCATGGAAGACGACGGGTACGAGCTCGCCGTCTTCCACACGCACCTCTCGAGCCCACCCCGGCCGTCCCGGACCGACCTCGAGAACATCGGCCTCTGGGAGGGCAAGCCGTACGTCATCTACTGCGTCCGCACCGGCGAGCTGGCCGCCTGGACGATCCGCGACGGGCGCGTCGAGCCGTTGCCGCTCGGGCCTGAAGGCCCGTAACCCGGCGGTCAACCCGACGCAGGTACAACTGGACCTGCTGCTGAGCGCATGTCCGGCACGGGGCTGCCGTCGAGGGTCAGCGACCGCCGTGAGCACGCACGACCTCGAGCGGCTCTATCCGCTGCGGCCGGGCGCCTTCCAGAGCGGAGACTGCCGCTCCGGAGGCACGCTCGACCTTCATCCCGAGACAGCCGCCTGGCCGGGCGGCTGACGACGCGGAACAAGACGGTGCGATGACCAGTCTGAACGGCATGAGCCCTTCCACACCCCGAGCTCCCGGGACGGGCTCGAGCCGGCGCCGCTCGTTCCTCGCGGCGCTGCTCGTCGGCTTCGCGGCCCTCGCTCTCGGCGCCTGTGGAGGAGACGCGACGACGCCGACGGACGCTGCCGGCGGCACGCTCTCGATCGAGCAGGCCCTCGCCGCGGGAGGCGGCCCACTCACGGTGAAAGGCTACGTCGTGGCGCCCGAGGGAGAATCGGTACGCCTCTGCAGCGCGCTGCTCGAGTCCTATCCGCCCCAGTGCGGCGACCCCTCGCTCGTCGTCGAGGGCCTCGATCTCGCAGCCGTCGACGGTCTGATCCAGACGGCCGAGCCCGACCTCGCGCAGGTGAGCTGGACCGACACGGAAGTCGCGGTGACCGGCGAGCTCGGAAACGGGGTGCTCACGGTCGCTCCGGCCGCGGGCTGACAGGCCGAGCCCGCCCGGATGGGCTCAGGTGACCCGGAAGGTGCCCCTCATGCCCGACGCATGGGGATCGCACAGGAACGTGTAGGTGCCCTTGCGCAGGCGGACCGTCCACACGACGGTGCCCGTGGCCGCGACGCCGGTCTTCCTGTTCACGCCCGGCCCGCGCAGGTGGAAGTTGTGGATGTTGCCGCGGTCGCGGATCGTGATCGTGAACGTGCCGGCTTTCATCGTCCTCTTCGAGACCGAGATGTTGAAGGCCGGGCCGACCGTGCCTCCGAGCGACTTGGCGAGCGGCATCGCGCCGGCGGGAGCTGTGGCGACCAGCGCGGCCAGCACGGCACCGGTGAGCACGAGCGAGCGGGGTTGCCTGTGCATGTGACTCCTTCCGTGAGGGCGTCCTCTTCTCTTCGGAAACGCGGCCCCGTCGGTTTGCGGCAACCGGCCGGCGAGGCATACTGCACCGCATGGACTCGACCTATCCGCCGGGCTGGGACGAGCGCGACGGCGCCGTGGAGCGCACCTTCGAGTTCGGCTCGTTCATGGAGGGCATCGATTTCGTCAATCGGGTCGCCGCCCTCGCCGAGCAGGCCGACCATCATCCCGACATCGCGATCGGCTACCGTCGCGTCACGTTGCGGCTCCGGACGCACTCCCGTGACGCGATCACCGAGCGCGACGTCGATCTCGCGGGCCGGATCAACGCGCTCGGCGGCTGACCCCGGCACGGGGATGATCGTCGCGCACCTCGACCTCGACGCGTTCTTCGCGGCAGTGGAGCAGCTCGAGCATCCGGAGCTCGCCCGCGTCCCCCTCGTCGTCGGCGGCGACCCGCGGGGTCGTGGCGTCGTGGCCACGGCGAACTACGCCGCCCGGCGCTTCGGGATCCGATCGGCGATGAGCTGCGCCGAGGCGCTCCGGCGCTGCCCGGACGCGGTGTTCGTGCGGCCCCGGCACCGGCTCTACCGCGACTACTCCGAGGCGGTGTGGCGGACCGTGCGGGAGGTGTGCCCGACCGTCGAGCAGACGGGGATCGACGAGGGTTACCTCGACATCGAAGAGGTCGCGGGCGAGTTCCGCCGCGCCCGTACCGTGGCCGAGGCGGTACAGGCCGCCGTGCGCGGCACGACCCGTCTCACCTGCTCGCTCGGGGTCGCGTCGTGCAAGGTGGTCGCGAAGGTGGCGAGCGATCGCCGCAAGCCCGGCGGGCTGACGGTCGTGCGCCCGGGTCGGGAGGCGGTGTTCCTCGCCCCGTTCGACGTCCGCCTGCTACCCGGTGTCGGTCCGCGCGCCGAGGAGCGCCTGCGCGAGGCCGGCATCCGGACGATCGGCGCCCTCGCCGCCATGGCCGCCGCCGACCTCGCGCGGCTTCTCCCGGGCAAGGTCGGAATCGAGCTGCGCGACCGTGCCCGCGGCATCGATCCGAGGCCGCTCGAGCTGGACGTCGAGTCGATCTCGATCTCGACCGAGGAGACGTTCGAGCAGGACGTCGGCGACCGGGGCGTGCTCCACGAGGAGGTGCGCAGGATGGCGCACCAGGTGGTCGCGCGCCTCGCGCGCGGCGGGCAGTCGGCGAGGACCGTGACGACGAAGGTGCGCTATCCGGACTTCACGATCAGGACACGGTCGCACACCCTGCCCGTGGGAACGGACGAGCCCGAGCGGATCGGGGCACTCGCCTGCGCGCTGCTCGACCGGGCGCTCGACGACCGGCCCGGCGCGCTGCGTCTGGTCGGTGTCGGCGTCTCGAACCTCGCCGACCACCGCCAGCTCGTCATCGCGTAGTGGTCTCTCCGGGAAGTTCGGAGCCCCATACGCCGGAGCGACCACTTGTCACGGGCCGGTCGGTGCCGCCCTCCGTCAGCCGACGGCGACGGTGCCGTTCATCTGGCTTGCATGCGGGTCGCACACGAACGTGTACTCACCTGCCTGCAGCTCGACCGTCCACGTGGCGGTCCCCGTCTCGGCGACGGCCGTCGTCTCCTCGACGCCAGGCCCGGCCAGGTGGAAGTTGTGGCTCGTCGCCTGGTCGTCCACGGCGATCGTGTAGCTTCCTGCCGGGAGCTCGGTGACGGGCTGACCGTCGTAGGTCAGCTCGATCGTGGCCTCGGGGCCGACCGTCCCGTCGAGCGTGTCGCCGGGCTGGGCGGAGCCTCCGCCGGCTGCGGCCGCCGTGGTCGCCGCCTGTGTATCGCCGCCTGCCGCGGACTCCTCGTCGCTGCCGCCGCAGCCGGCGAGCGCACCGGCGCCGAGGGCGACCGCGCAGAGCACGATGATCGTCGAACGGTTCATCGGATCTCCTTTCGCATGACCGACCGATACTACGCACGGCGGCCGATACCGGTTTGCGAGCCCGGCCGGCGAGGACCGACCCGCCGCTCAGTCCACCCGTGCGGGCTGGAAGGGGCGCAGCGCGGGGTAGAGGGAGCGGAACCGGTCGAAGCCGCTCTCGTAGGCGTCGAGCCAGCCCTCGACGGGCTCGACGACCCCCTGGACGCGGACCGACGAGGCGACGGCCTCATGCACGTCGCGGAACACGCCGCCCGCGACGCCGCCGAGCAGGGCCGCTCCGTAGGCGGCGCCCTCCTCGATCGCCACCCGCTCGAGCGGGAGGCGAAGAACGGAGGCGACGATCCTGAGCCACAGCTCGCTCCGCGCGCCGCCGCCGAGCGCGCGCCCGGTCGCAGGCTCGACGCCGAGCGACCGGAGCAGCTCGAGCGAGTCCCGGAGGCCGTAGGCGACCCCCTCGAGCACGGCCCGGGCGAGCGCGCCGCGGTCGTGGCGTGACGTGAGCCCGGCGAACGCGCCTCGCGCGGTCGGGTCGGCGTGCGGGGTGCGCTCGCCGGTCAGGTACGGGAGGAACGTGAGGCCCTCGACCCCGGGCTCCCACCGCTCAGCCTCCCCCGTCAGCGCCGCGTAGCCCGCAGCGCCGGTGACGCCGTTCAGCCAGGCGAGCGAGCCCGCAGCGGACAACATCACGCCCATCGCGTGCCAACCTCCGGGAACCGCGTGGCAGAACGCGTGCACGCGGGCCTCGGGGTCGGCCACGAACCGTGGCAAGGCCGCGAAGACAACGCCCGAGGTGCCGAGCTGCACCGAGACCGACCCGGGGCGATCGACGCCGACCCCGATCGCACCGGCCGCCTGGTCGCCTGCGCCGGCGGCGACAGGAACGCCGTCGAATGTCTCGCCCGAGACCTCCGGCGACTCGAGCACGCGCGGCAGCCAGGCAGGGTCGAGCCCAAGCGCCTCGACCACCTCGTCCGACCAGCAGCGTCCGGCAACGTCGAAGAGCAGCGTCCCGGACGCGTCGGTGACGTCGATCGCCCGTTCGCCGGTGAGCCGCATCCGCACGTAGTCCTTCGGCAGCAGCACGTGCTCGATCCGGCGGTACGCCTCCGGCTCGTGCCGGCGCAACCACAGGAGCTTGGGCGCCGTGAAGCCGGTCAGCGCGCGGTTCCCGGTCAGCTCGATCAGGCGTCCGAGCCCGATCCGCCGCTCGATCTCCTCGCACTCGGCTGCGGTCCGCTGGTCGTTCCAGAGCATCGCGGGCCGGATCACCCGATCGGCGGAGTCGAGGCAGACGAGCCCGTGCATCTGCCCCGAGAGGCCGATCGCCGACACGTTCCCGGAGCCCAGCCGGGCGAGCGCGCGCTCGGTCGCCCGCCACCAGTCCTCGGGGTCCTGCTCGGACCAGCCGGGCCGAGGCGCCGAGTGCGGATGCTCCTCCTCGACCCGCTCGAGCACCTCCCCGGACGGTGCGACCGCGACCGCCTTCACGGCGGTCGTGCCGACGTCGATGCCAACGAGGGTAGGCTGCCGTTCCATGGAGGTGAGGAACATAGCCGAGGGCATCTGGCGCTGGACAGCCATGCACCCCGAGTGGACGCCTGACAGCGACTGGGAGCAGGAGGTGGCCTGCTTCTACTACGAGGGCTTCGAGGGTCTCTGCCTCATCGACCCCCTCGTCCCCGCGGGCGACGAGGAGCGCTTCTTCAGGGCGCTCGATCAGGACGTCGATCGCCTCGGCCTCCCAGTCGCAGTGGTCCTGACGACGCCGTACCACGAGCGCAGCGCGGCGGCGATGCAGGAGCGCTACGCGGCCCGCGTCTGGACCTTCGAGCCCGTCGCGTCCCGGCTCACGGTCACCGGCGTGCATCCGTTCGCGATCGGCCACCCCTTGCCCGGCGGCCTCGAGCCGCTCGCCGGCGATGGCGTCGAGGAGGTGCTGCTCTGGATTCCCGACGAGCGCGCGCTCGTCTCGGGCGACCTGCTGCTCGGCGGCCCCGAAGGCGTGCGGGTCTGCCCCGACTCCTGGCTGCCCGACGGCACGTCGCCCGACACGCTGCGCGCGAACCTCCGCGCCGCGCTCGGGCTCCCGATCGAGCGTGTCCTCGTCGGCCACGGGCCGTCCGTGCTCGCCGGCGGGCACGACGCCCTCGCCCGGGCGCTCGGCGAGGACAGCTCGTAGCCTTCGGGGGATTGGAACTCGTTTCAGAACGAAGCCTTGTGCCGTCGTGACGCGCTGTGCGGGCGCGCTGCGGCGTCCTCGGTCGCCCCAATACGTCTCGTATTGGGGCTTCCTGCGTCCTTGCATCGCACCCGCCCATCACGCCCCGACGACGAAACGTCATCCTGAAACGAGTTCACTCAGGCGCCGAGCGCCGCGTAGACCAGCTCGTAGGCCGCGACCGCGTCCTTGCGCAGCTGCGCCTCCCGCAGCGCGGCGTCGTCGATCCGCGCCGCGATCGAGTCGATGAACCGCCAGTGCAGCACGGATCGCCGCACCGCGGCCACTGCGTCCTCCGTGTACGGGAACAGGTCGAAGCCGAGCCGCTCGCCGTTCTCCCCGTAGCCGCAGCGCCGGAGCTCGACGGCCAGCTCGAGCGTCTCCATGAAGGCGGTCGCTCCGACCATGTTGTCGTCGTCGAACACGCCCCAGCCCGAGTTGGCGTGCTGGTGGCCGAGCAGCCCCTCCGCGGCGAGCAGCGCGGCGTACTCGGCGAGGCTCTCGCCGTTCATGATCAGGTGCTGCCAGTCCATGTTCACCTTGACGTTGTCGAGGCCCTCGCCGCGCAGCTTGTGGACGACGTGGAGGGTCATCCCGATGTTGCGCATCAGAATCTTCATCGCGGGCTCGGAGTTCTTGTGCTCGAGCAGCAGGTCGACGCCGTGGCGCCCGCAGGCCTCGGCCGCGAGCCCGATCCCTTCGATGAACCAGGCCCAGCTCTCGCGGTACGGCGTCTGGAACGGGTAGTTGTACCCCTCGATCCCGGGCCAGACGATGAAGTGCGCCCCGAGCGAGCCGGCGAACTCCGCCGCGGCCACCGTCCGCCGCTGCGCCTCGGCCCGGATTCCGGGATCGGGGGAGCACAGCCCGCCGCGCCCGAACATCGGGTCGAGATGCAGCCCGGTCGCGATGCAGTAGACGTCGTGCTCCCCGAGCGCTGCGCGCACGTCGTCGAGATTCTCCTCGGAGAGCTCCTGCGGGTAGTGGAACTCGTAGCCGTCGATCAGGTCGCCGAGGCCGTCGACGGCGCGACGGACGCGCTCCGCGGTCGCCTCGCCCGCCCATTGCGGCTGGTAGCCGCCGGGGACGAACCGCGTGACCATCGTGCCGAGCGCCCAGATGCCGAGGCTCGTCTTCATTCGTCCACGACGTCGTACTCGACGTCCTCCGAGAGCCGGAACCGGTCGTGAATCGCCTGCACCGCGCGCTCCACGTCCTCGGCCCGGACGACGCACGAGATCCGGATCGACGACGTCGAGATGACCTCGATGTTGATCCCCGCGTCGGCGAGCGCGTCGAACATGTCGGCGGCCACGCCCGGGTGGGTCTTCATCCCCGCTCCGACGAGCGACACCTTCGCGATGTCCTGATCGGTCGTGAAGCCCCGCGCGTCGACCTCCCGCGCCGTCTCCTCGAGGATCGGCTCGGCCCTCGCCAGGTCGGTGACGGGCACCGTGAACGTGATGTCCGTGTGCCCGGCCTCCGAGACGTTCTGGACGATCATGTCGACGTTCACGCCCGCGTCCGCGAGCGCGCGGAACACCCGGGCGGCGACACCGGGGCGGTCGGGCACGCCGGACACGGTCACCTTCGCCTCCGACGTGTCATGAGCGATGCCCGAGATAATCGGCTGCTCCATCTCCTCCTCCTTCACGACCCACGTGCCCTCGCTCTGGCTGAACGTCGAGCGGACGTGGACGGTCACTCCGTGGTTGCGGGCGAACTCGACCGAGCGCGCCATCAGCACCTTCGCGCCCGAGGCGGCGAGCTCGAGCATCTCCTCGTACGAGACGCGGTGGAGCTTGCGCGCCTCCGGGACGATCCGCGGGTCGGCGGTGAAGACCCCGTCGACGTCCGTGTAGATCTCGCAGACGTCGGCGCCGAGGCCCGCGGCGATCGCCACCGCCGTCGCGTCCGACCCTCCGCGTCCGAGCGTCGTCACCTCGTCCTCGGTCGAGACGCCCTGGAACCCCGCCACGATCGCGATCTTGCCGGCCTGCGAGCTCCTCCCGCACGCGCCGCGCGCGGATGTCGATGATCTTCGCCTCCCCGTGGCTCGTGTCGGTGATGATCCCGGCCTGCGAGCCGGTGAACGAGATCGCCTGCCGGCCGCGGTCGATGATCGCCATCGAGAGCAGGGCCATCGAGATCCGCTCGCCGGCGGTGAGCAGCATGTCGAGCTCCCGGTCGTGCGGGCGGTCGGAGACGTTCGCGGCGAGGCCGAGCAGCTCGTCGGTCGTCTTGCCCATCGCCGAGACGACGACGCAGACGTCGTTCCCGCCCTCGGCCGTCGCGACGACGCGGTCGGCGACGTGCTTGATCCGCTCCGGCGTGCCGACGGACGTGCCGCCGTACTTCTGGACGATCAGACCCACGGCGGGAGGCTAGCCGTTGGCCGCGAGCCCACGCCCCGACCGCCCCGACTGGTCGGGCGACGGTTGCTCGACCACGACGCCCGAGTCGTGCGCCGGGGCGCGCTACGACACCCGGCGCTCGGGCTGCTCGGCCTCCTCGTCCGGGAGGAACTCGACCTCGAGCTGCTCGATCCGCGGCCCGTCGGTCTGGACGACCCGAAACCGCAGGCCGTCTCGCACGACCTCGTCCCCGGTCTCGGGCGCCCGGCCGAGCTCGCCGAAGACGAAGCCGGCCAGCGTGTGGTAGTCCTCGACCGGGAGGTCCTGCTCGAACCGCTCGTTGAAGTCGTCGATCGGGAACGTCCCGTCGACGCGGATCGTGCGCTCGTCCACCTGTTGCACGGAGTCGTCGGGCATGTCGTACTCGTCCTCGATCTCGCCGACGATCTCCTCGAGGAGATCCTCGAGCGTGACGATGCCCTCCGTCGACCCGTACTCGTCGACCACGACCGCCATGTGCAGTTTCTCGCGGCGGAACTCCGTCAGCAGCGGGCCGAGGTCCTTCGTCTCCGGCACGAACACCACGGGCCGCAGGATGTCCTCGATCCGCACGTTCTCGATCCCGTTCGCGTAGAGGGCCGAGAACAGGTCGCGGACGTGCAGGATGCCGACGATGTCGTCGAGCGACTCTCGGTAGGCGGGGTAGCGCGTGTAGGGCGAGTCGATCACCGAGGCGAGCATCTCGTGGGGCGCCATCTCGACCGACACCGCCACGACCTCGGGTCGCGGGACCATCACGTCGTGGACCTCCTTCTCGGCGAAGTCGAAGACCTTGTAGATCATCTCCTCCTCGGCCTCCTCGATCACCCCGGTCTCCTCGGCTTCGGCGAGCATCGAGCGGATCTCCTCCTCGCTGCGCACCACCATCCCCACCGGCGCCGACCGCATCCCGAACAGCCGCAGGATCCCTTTCGCCGAGCCCTGGAGCACGATCACGATCGGGTGCGCGATCCGCTGCATGACGTCGACCGGGCGGGCGACGAGCATCGCGATCCGCTCGGCGTGCTGGAGGGCGATCGCCTTCGGGACGAGCTCGCCTACCACGAGCCCGAGATAGGTGAGGATGGAGAACGAGAGAAGGAATGACACGGTGCGCGGGAGGTACGGATCGAGGAAGCTCGAGATGAGCGGCTCGCCGATCGCACCGAGGAGGATCGAGAAGATCGTGATCCCGATCTGCACCGTGGAGATGAACCGGACCGGCTCCTCCATCAGCCGCAGCGCGATCGCGGCCCCACGCTTGCCGTGCCGCGCCTCGTCCTGGAGAGGTGCCCGGCGGGCAGTGACGAGCGCGTACTCGGCGACGACGAAGTACGCGTTCCCGAGAATGAGCAGGAACACGACGAAGATGCGGAGGCCGTCGCTCACGCCCCGGCTCCCGGGGCGCGAAGACTAGATGATCGATCGGTAATCGACCGGGAACCGTGGCACCGCCGGATGGCGGCCGATACCTGGTCCCGCCCACCCCCGGCAGCACCACAATTTCCGATCAACCATCTACACGGAAGCTCGCCGTCCAACTGCCCGGCGAGTATAGCCCCCCGCCCGGTCGCGACCCGCTCCGTCGAACATATGTTCTATACTGCCGGCATGGCCCGCGTCCGGTATCTCGAGGACACGTGCAAGACGGCGCTCAACCGCGTACCCGACGCGGCACGGGTGCCGTTTCGCTTCACGGTGAACCCGTACCGGGGCTGCGCGCACAGCTGCCACTACTGCTTCGCCCGCGCCTACCATGCCTACCTGGACCTGGGGATCGGCGAGGACTTCTCGTCGAAGATCGTCGTCAAGACCAACGTGGCGGACGTCCTCCGCCGAGAGCTCGCATCGCCCCGCTGGACGGGCGAGACGGTCGCGATGGGAACGGCGACCGACCCCTACCAGCCCGCGGAGGGGCGCTACCGGCTCACCCGGGCCGTCATCGCCACCCTCGCAGATGCGGCGAACCCGCTCTCGATCCTCACCAAGTCCACGCTGATCCTGCGCGACCTCGACGAGCTGCGCCGCCTCGGGCGGGCGGCGAGCGTCACCGTCGCGATGAGCGTCGGAACGCTCGACGAGCGCGTCCGCCGGGTCGTCGAGCCGGGAACGCCACCCGGTCGCAAGCGCCTCGAGGTGCTCGCCCGCTTCGCCGACGCGGGCATCCCGACGAGCGTTCTCGTCGCGCCCATCCTGCCGGGGCTCACCGACGACGACGCACATCTCGACGAGGTGCTGGCGGCGTGTGCCGACGCCGGAGTTGGTCGCGTGTCGCCGATCGTGCTGCACGTGCGCCCCGGCATCCGGGAGCACTTCATGCCCTGGGTGCGCGAGCACTACCCCTGGCTCTACCCTCGCTACGCGCAGCTCTACGGCCGGCGCGCCTACGCGCCGCGGCCCTACCTGGACGAGGTCGCCGAGCGCTTCGCCCGGCTGCGCCTCCGCCACGGCCTCGACGGTGGTGGAGCCCGGCCGGGCCCGGCGGCCGCCTTGCCGGGGCGCCAGCTCGCGCTCGCCGTCTGACGCCGCCCGCGGCGCTCGTCGGCGCGCCCCTAAAGGTTCTCCTCGCCACGTTCGATGAGGTATTGCCGGTCGTAACGACCACTGGAACGGGAGCGAATGCCGCCTGAGATCACCTGTCTGATCGCCGACGATCACGAAATCGTCCGCGGGACGTCCGTCACGATCACCGTCCCGGCCTACGTCGCCTCGTCGCGCTGACGGCCTCACGAAGCTCGCCCTCGCTCGTTAGGCTTCGAGCCGGCTGCCGCCCGCCGGAGCCGACCGGAATGCAACACGGGAGGTCGAGATGAGCAAGGGCACCGGGCTGTTGAAGGAGTTCCGCGACTTCATCATGCGCGGCAACGTCGTCGATCTCGCCGTCGCCGTCGTGCTCGGCGCGGCCTTCGGCGCGGTCGTCGCGGCGTTCGTGGAGAACCTCCTGACACCGCTGATCGCGGCGATCTTCGGGGAGCCCGACTTCAGCCGGCTGACCTTCACCGTGAACGGAAGCGTGTTCCGGTACGGCGCCTTCATCAACGCCGTGATCACGTTCGCGCTCATCGCGCTCGCCGTCTACTTCCTCGTCGTCAGGCCCTACAACGCCTACCGGGCGAGAAAGCAGGCGGAGGAGCCCGGCGAGCCGACCGACGAGGTCAGGCTGCTCACGGAGATCCGGGACCTGCTCGAAAAGCCCTAGTGCAATGGTCGAGGAAGCGCGTCTCGAAGCCGTGGGCTCGGGTCTTACGCCCGTCGCTGCCGGCTGGTTCGTGGTCAACGCGCGGGACGCGGCGTGGCTGACGAACGACTCCTTCGGCAGCGTCACCATCTTCGAGTCCGACGACTTCGTGCTCCGGGGGCGCCCCGATCTCGACGAGCAGATGTTTCCCCAGCTCGGTTTCACCCTCAGGGTGATCTCGCCGGGCCAGTCGATCGGCCGCTTCCACGCCGAGACGGATCAGGAGGACTTCCTCGTGCTCAGGGGCGAGTGCGTCCTCGTCGTCGAGGACGAGGAGCGGCGGCTGCGTGCCTGGGATTTCGTCCACTGCCCGCCGGACACCGGGCACGTCTTCGTTGCCGCCGGCGACGGGCCGTGCGTGATCCTCGCGGTCGGTGGCCGGACCGGCGATTCGAAGACCGTGTACCGGCCCTCGACCCTCGCCCGCCGCCATGCCGCGAGCGTCGAGGTGGAGACGAGCTCGAGCGCCGAGGCCTACGCGGGCTGCGGGGAATGGCGATTCGAGCGACCCGGGTGCTGGGACGAGCTGCCCTGGGCCGGATGACGCCCGCTCGACGAGCCCGTAACGTCAGGAAGCGCCCATCGATCCTCAGCAGGGCCCGTCGCTCCCAGACGACCGCCGCAGGGCGCGCTCCGTGAGTGTCGCGCGGTCCGGATCGAAGTGGCCCTCGATCGCGGCCCGATAGGGCACCGCGATCCGCCGGAGGTACGCGCCGATCCCCTCGTCGCCGACGGGCCGCCAGTCCGCGCGATACGGGTCGACGACGTGTGCGCGGCCGACGGCACGGGCGGAGACGAGGAACGCGAGACCGATCGCGGCGGAGGTCTCCAGGAGCGACACCTCTTCCGCGCGGGAGGCGGCACGCAGTCCCGCGAACGTGCGCGCGAGCTCGGCGGGCGTCGGGAGCGCGCGCACGTCCTGCCCGAGCTCCTCCATCGACAGCCGGAGGCCCGCGAGCTCGAGCGGGGGCACATCGACGAGGCCCGCGACCCGACCGGAGACACGCTGGAGGACGCCGAGCAGCTGGTCGATCGACTCGACCCGTGTCCCTTCCGGGACGACCCGGGCGGACACGAGCTCGGCAACCAGAGCGTCGAGGTAGACGCGGCTGCCGTGCAGGGCATCCGAGGCGCCCGCGAGCAGCCAGAGCGGGGAGAAGCCGAACGCCGCGATCGAGCTCACCTCGACGACGTTGCCGGCGATCTTGCGGGCGGCGATCTCGCCCGCTTCCGGGTCGCCGGGAAGCCGTGTCCTCCCCGTGACACCGCCCACGAGCTCGACGGCGACTCGAAGCGCGTTCCGCGCGGTCGCCTCGTACAGCCGCGAGCGCCGCACGACGCGTGGCAGGAGGAGCTCCGCGCTCTCGTGGAGCATGCCGCCGAGCGCCGCGATCACCGCGCGAGCACCGCGCTCCGGCAGGGACACGGCGTAGCGGACGGTTCTCCGTCGAGGGGCTGCCATGCGTCCAGCGTGCCACAGGAGCCCCGACCGGCGGCCGGGCCCAGAACGAGCCGGCCGTCAGGCCGGCGGCTCGTCCGTGCCGCAGGTGACCTCGTCGCCCTCGACGGCGGTCGGTCGGCCCCGGCGTGGCGCGATCGGCGCCGGCTCGATCCCACGGGCGGCGAGCTCCGCCACGACGAGCCGCTCGCCCGCGTGGGCCAGCAGCCGGTAGACGGGCGAGGCCGTCTCCCTGGCGACCTCGCGGCAGAAGGCCGGAAGCCACCGGCCGAGGTGGTCGCGCAGGAACGCGTCCGTGGCGTCGCGGCAGATCTCGGCTTGCTCGGTCGCTCCCGCCTCCTCGGCGCCGAGCTGCTTCGCGACGAGGAACGCGAGGAACTCGAGCTCGCAGCCGACGTGGTCGGGCCGCTCGGCTGCGGGACCGCCGCTCGCGGCGCCGAAGGCGCGGTAGAACCCGGCCACGTCGGCCATCTGACGCGTCTGCCGGAACGGGTCGACCTCGTAGCTCGCCTCGTAGGGCGCGACGCGCACCGCTCCGCCGAAGAGCGCCTCGTACTCGGGCCGCATGGCATCGAGCACGCCGTCGTCGTCGAGCTCGTGCTCGAGCTCGCCCAGAGTCTCGGCGAGCCCCTCCTCCGGCCGTGCCGCGCGCGCAGGACGGTGAGCCGCCTCACCTGCTCGATCCCCTGCTCGTCGGGAGCCGTGAAGCCGAGCGAGAGCAGGCGGAGCCCGGCAGCGAGCTCGACTGCCTTCCGTCACGTTCACGCCTCGAGCTCCGAGCTCGAGCCAGTCCGCGAAGTGCTTGCGGCCGCCGCGGTTCTCGTCGGCGCCGAGCCAGATCGCGAAGGCGATCGGCCACACGGTGCCCGGCACGAGCGTGTCGCCCGCCGCGCCGCGCTCGAGCGGGGACGCCGATCGAGACGCGACCAGCCGGCCGTCGTCGTGGACGCCGTGCCCGACCGCGCGCTGCTCGGGAAGCACCGTCGACCGAGCCGAAGCCCTCCGCGACGATCTCCTCGACCGGCGAGGTCGCGCTCGAGAACGCGAGAGCGGGTTGCCGACGACGCGGCCGACCGTAGAACAGCTCGGCGACGTCCGGCGGGAGGACCTCGTCGGGCGTCACGTCGCGCACGACGTTCGGGTAGATCGTCTCGACCGTCTGGCCGTCCTGCGTCGATGTCGCGCTGCCAGGTCGCACGCCACTGCAGGATGTGCACCGGCGCTGCCGGGCGCGCCCATCGTGATCGGCGGCGCGCGGCCCCCGCCGTGCTGCGGGAGCTGCAACGCGACGGCATCGCGGAACAGCGCCGATGCCGTCGAGGTCGTCCTCGGCCGGGTCGTCCCAGCTCAGCCGCAACGCGAGCTGCTCGTCCGTTGTGCAGAGCGCTCGACGTCGAGTTCGCTCGACGCCCGCCTCCTCGAGGAACGGCGGAGCGATCTGCTGCGGGGCGACCGTGACGAGATACGGCGTCGACGCTCGTTCCAGGCGTCGCTCTCCGGCTCGGTCGCCGGGAGGTCGCCGTCGCGGCGCTCCGCGAGGATCCGGTCGGCCGCCTCGGGGGCCGGGCGCTCCTCGCGAGCCGACGACGGCGGCGCCGGTGACGCCGGCCGCCCGCGACACCCGCGGCCGCGATGAACGCCGTCGCGACGGCGTCCCTGCTTGTCGATCCGGCGTCTGCCATCAGCGCACCTCAGGTGTTGTGGCGGAAGCCGGTGACGGGCTCGCCGGCCACGCTCGCGTCGCGAACTCGAACGGGCGCACGAACGTCGGCTCGCGGAGCGGAACGCGCGACGATCTCCTCGCCGTTCTCGTCGTAGGCGCGGCGACGCCGCCCGACGACCGTCGCAGGTGTCCATGATCCGCTCCGTCGCGCCGAACAGCATCAGCAGCCCGAGCAGCTCCGGGTCGTCCTTCGCGTTCACGGTACGTCGTCGATCGCCTCCTCGACCCCGGGCCCGAACATCTGGGTCGAGGAACTCGGCCGGGACGTGGACGGGCGGGATGTAGTAGACGTTCGGCTCGAGGCCGAGCTGCGGGTAGATGCGGGAGCGCGATCTTCTTCACGTGGACGAGGAAGTCGGCCGGCTTGCGCGGGATCGGCCTTGTCGGGCGGCGAGAGGAAGTTCGTCAGGCGCAGCCGCCCGATGCAGGCCGTCGTGCACTGCGTCTGGAGGCCCTGCTCGATCTTCGGGTAGCAGCCGATGCACTTCTCGGAGACGCGCGTCTCGAGGTTGAACATCGTCTTCTTGTACGGGCAGGCGGTCAGGCACTCCTGGTAGCCGCGGCAGCGCGTCTGGTCGACGAGGACGATCCCGTCCTCCGGGCCGCTTGTAGATCGCCTCGCGCGGGCAGGCGGCGACGCAGGCCGGGTAGGTGCAGTGGTTGCAGATTCGCTGCAGGTAGTACATCCACATCATCGAGTGCGGCGTGTCGGGCACGTAGCGTACGTCTCGTCGGCGTCGCCGGTCGGGCTCGTCCTCGCCGAGGTTCGGATGGTTCCAGTCGACCTCGTCGGGCGCCCAGCCGAGGACGCGCTCGCCCTCGGGGCGCCGCCTCGAAGATCGTCTGGCCGCCGTAGACGTCGTCGTCCCACTCCTGCGCGCCGAGCAGCTCGAGGACGTTGACGTCCCAGCCGGTCGGGTAGAAGCCGAACGGGCTTCGTCTCGATGTTGTTCCAGAGCATGTACTCCTGGCCCTCGCCCCACGTCCACGTCGACTTGCACGCGATCGTGCAGCTCTGGCAGGCGATGCACTTGTTCGTGTCCATGATCATCGTGAACTGCTTCTCGGGCGCGGCAGCCTCGTACGGGTACTCCATCTCGCGTCCGAGCTGCCAGTTGAAGACCTGGGCCATCGGTCGGCTCCTCGTGCTTGCCTTGCGTGCCGACGGCAGCTGCGCCCGGCGAGATAGTCGCATCGCAGGTAGCGCCTGCGAGATGGGAGCGCGTCGAGGCTGCTGCGGGCGCAGCCCGAGCGTCACGGGCCGCCACAGCCTCTCGCCGCCGACGCCGCCGTCCTCGGCCTTCGTCGACCTTGCACGAAGGCCTCCTTCGGCGCGCCGGACGACCGAGTGCACGTCGGCCTCGAAGCCCGTGCCGATCGACGTGCCCGAAGTAGGTCTTCCGGATCATCGAGTCGGTCCTCTGCGTCGGGCGCAGGTATGCCCGCGTGCCCGACTGGTGGCTGCCGTGGCGGAACAGGGCGACGTACCCGTGTCGGGGTTCTGCGCGGGGCTCGCCGGGCGCGAGCTTCTGCGCCGCGACCGTCCCGGGCGTCGCGGCGTACATGTTGAACCAGGTGCGGATCACGCCCCGGCGGCATGCCCGGAGAAGACCCGGACGCGCATCATCACGCGCGCGACCTCGTAGTAGAATCGTCGACCTTGCGCAGTTGCGGTACGGGCGGTCCGACGGGTCCGCGTCGACCCAGACGTAGTCCCCGTCGCCCAGTCCGAGCTCCGTCGCGTCGGCCGGGTTGATCTCGGCGTACGCCTCGCCCGACCAGGGCGTGCGCGGCGTCGCGGCGGTAGATGTCGCCGAAGGGGCCGAAGAGCATCGCGATCCAGTCCGAGTCGACCGCGGTCGAGTGCGCGCCCCAGCGGTACTTCGGCGTCTGGAAGACGAACCGGTAGGCGGGATCCTGCTCGCGTCAGCGGGTGCTTCGACGAGCGAGCTCCGGCCCAGGTGCGGACGACGTTGCGCGTCTGCCGCGTCTCGACGTCCGTCTGCTCCTCCGGGACGCCGTAGTCCTCGGGCGTGCTGCGGGCGGATCGACGGGTGATCCTTGTTCGCGAGGATCGCGTTCGGCTCGTAGAGGGTCGCGTCGACGGGCTCGCGCCAGACCGGGAGCGACTCGCCGGCCGCCTGCCACTCGGGCTCCGGCCGGTAGAACTCGAGCCGGCCCGTCGGCGTGTACCAGGGCTTGTCCTCCTGACGCTGCTCCCAGCCGACGTGCGCGCGGGTAGGTGCGGTTGTTCATGAGGAACGGCACGCCGTTCGCGCAGCTCTCGTGCAGCTCGGCGAACTGGTAGCCGCGGGTCGCGTTCGAGCCGTCGAGGATCGCGCTGGAGATAGGGCGTCGGGTCGCCGTCGAGGACGCCCTCGCCAGTAGTCGGCCATGCGCGGCTCGCCGACGAGCGCGCCGAGCGCCTCGGCGACGCCGGCGAGCGATCTCGTAGTCCGACCGCGTGTCGTGGATGCGCTCGAGCGGCGTCGTCGGGAACGCGAGCAGGAACGGGTTCGTGCAGCTCGCCGTCATGTCCGGGAGCTTGAACTCGGCCCACGAGTCGACCGGGAACACGATGTCCGAGTACTCGCAGGAGCTCGTCCAGAACCACTCGTTGCAGAAGACGGCGTCCTGGCGGGGCAGCGTGTTCTTGTACGACGTCGAACGACCACTTCGCGTTTCCGAGCAGCGAGTTCGAGTTGCCGAACCAGATGAGCTTCGTCGGCGTCGGCATGTGTGTCGCGCCCGGTGACGATCTCCTCGCCGATCTTCAGCGGCCGCTCGCCGTAGTTCCAGTAGTGGGCCGACTCGGCCTTGTAGTACTTCTTGACGACGCGCCGGCTTCGTCAGGTCGAGCTCGATGTCGAACGGATCCTCGGTGATCCACTGGCCCATCGCCTGGAAGAGCGAGCCGCGGTAGTTGCCCGGCGTAGCTGCCGACGTTGCCCGTGAGGTGGCCGACGTTGTCGGTCAGCGCGGCGACAGGAAGTGCGTGCGGCCGAAGAGGTCGTTGTTGAAGTAGTGGTTCGGGCCCATCCCGGCGGCGAGGAACGCGTTGCGCTTGTTCTCGGCGAGCTGGCGGGCGAGGCTGACGATCGCTTCCTCGGGAAGCCCGGTCGACCTCGGACGTCGTGGCGAGGTCGAACGTGTCGTCCAGGTACTCACGGAGCAGGTCGAACACCGGGCGTGCCTTGACGCTCGTCCCGTCGGCGAGCGTGACGTCGAACTCGCCCTCGAGCGCCGCGTCCGCCTGCTGAAGCTTGCGCCGACCTCGTCACGCGTCACGGCGTGCCGGCCCGTCGGTCGCCGCGATCCCAGACGACGAAGTCGCCCCACTCCTCGCGCAGCTCGGTCGGCACGATCTGCGTTCCCGACCGTGAATGGTGGGGCCGGAGGTGTCGACGCGATCTCCTCGTCGGGCTTCAGGACGATGTTGTTCGTCGAGCTCGGCCTGCCGGTAGCCGGGGAAGACGTCGTCCGCGCCGGAGGCAGATCGCCCGTGTCCATCCGGACGAGGAGCGGGAGGTCGGTTCGCTGGACGACCGCCTCGCGGTCGTAGAGGTCGCCGGCGATGAGCTCGCGCGCGACTCCGAGGAACAGCGCCGCGTCCGTTCCCGGGCGGATGATCATGAACTCGTCCGCCTTGTTCGCGGTCGGCATGTAGTCGGCCGAGATGACGATCGACCCGCGCGCCCGTGCAGGCGCGCGTCGGCGAGCCAGTGGCCGTCGGGCATCTTCGTGCAGATCCAGTTCATCCCGATCAGCACGATCAGCTTCGAGTTCTCCGCCGCGAAGAGGTCGAAGTCGACCGTCTGGTTGCCCGGTGACCATCGGGTGGCCCGGCGGGAGGTCGGTGTGCCAGGCGTAGTTGTCGAACGCGCGGCTGCCGACGATCTCCTCCGGCGGCGCGTCGGGGCGCAGCTTCGCGTCGAGCAGGGCGAGCATGTTCGCGAAGCGGTAGAAGCCGAACACCCGGCCCGCGCCGAGCAGCGGCATGCCGCCGCGCATCTTGATCGCCTGGACGCCGGCCCCGTGCATCGCCTCGACCATCGCGGGCTCGTAGCCCTGCGCCTCGAGGAACTTCTGCGGCCCCATCCTCGCCGTTGTACGTGCGAGCGACGTCGTCGATCGTCTTCGCCACGACGGTCGACGGCCTCGTCCCAGGCGATCCGGACGCACTGCGTCGTAGCCGCGGAGCGTCGTGTCCATCTGCGGCGTCCCGTCCTCGTTGCGCGGGAAGCCCGCTGTCGACCCACTCCTTGAAGCCCTTCGCGGATCATCGGCGCCTTCACACGGCGATCGCCGTAGACCCGCCGGCCGAGGATCAGCCCCTTCTGGCAGATGCGGGGATCCCAGCGGTGCGAGGCCTTGTTGCCGGCGAGGTCGGTCGCCTGTCCGTACCCGTAGGTCGGGCTGATGCGGACGATCACGCCGTTCTTGACGTGGGCGCGCAGGAGGCAGTTGTGCGTGTCGTTCGGTGCGCACGTGAAGACGAAGGAGTCGTCCTCGGCGAAGAGGTCGCGGTAGACCTGCTCCCAGCCGCGATCGGGGAACACGGTGAGCGGATTCGGGATCGCGACCGCCCTCGCCGCCGGTTCGCTGGCGGCGGCGAGATACCGCGGCCCGAAGACGACGTCGCCGAGCACGGCTGTGGCACCGAGCGCGGCCGCACGCTGGAGGAGGTGACGCCTTGTGAGGCCGCGCTCGGTAGCCATGACCCGAAGCTACGGGTCGGGCGCCCCGGATTTCATCAGCACGGACGCGTAACCGCGCTGCGTAGAAACCACGTAGTCGCGGCGGTCGAATGAAGCAATGCCCACCATCGAGCGCGCGCTGGAAGAGGCGATCGACGCTGTCGAGGGCCGCGACGCCACCGTCGGTCTGAACCTCGTCACCGCGCTCGACGCGGCCGCGATCCGCGACGTGCTCGCGAACGGCCCGCATCGCGGTGCCCGCGTTCGCGGGCCAGCTGGAGGAGCGGCAACTGGCGGCCGTCGCCGCCGCGATCGCGTACGGGCAGGACGGCTAGCCTCCGCTCCGTCCCGTAGACTTCGCTGGGGTTTGCGCGGTCGCGCGCGCTCTGAACGGAGGGAGAGGTCTGATGGGCTACAGCGTGTGGGGAACCGCGACCTCGCCGCGGTTCGAGGCGTTCGCGCGCGAGCTCGCCGGGGCGGCGGAACGAGCCGGCTTCGAGCGGGTCGACCCGACCGAGGCGTCGCTCGTCCTCAACCTCGTCGACGCCGCCGATCCGAAGCCGTTCCGCCGCAGGGCGCGCGGGACATTCGTCGCCGCGATCTACGAGCTGCCCGAGGTGCCGGCCGACGTCCTCCAGACCAACTACCCGATGCTGGTGCGCGCGCTCGCGAACATCGTGCTCAGCTACGTCGCGGACCACGGCGTCTACTTCACAACGATGGAGCGGGGCCACTACGGCGTCGAGTCCGCGGACGACGCGGCTCTCGCCGACGGCGTCATCGAGCGCCTTGCGCCGCTCGCGAACTCCCGGCTCGTGATCGACAACGAGTTCAAGACCGACCTCGAGCCGGAGCTGTGGGACGGCGACGAGGTGACCGAGGAGCTCGCTGCCGCGGGCCGCCGGCTCGGCGACCTCGATCTCCTCCCCGCGCCGTTCCCGATCGAGGACCTGCTCGACGAGCGCGAGCTACGTCAGGTCAAGCGGCTGTACGGCATCGGCGGGCTCTCCTACGGCAACCTCTCCATGCGCAAGGACGCGACGCGGTTCTGGATGAGCGCGAGCGGTGTCGACAAGTCCAAGCTCGAGGCGCCGGGCCGCGACATGCTGCTCGTCTCCGGGTACGACGAGGCGGCCGGCACGATGATCATGAGCGTGCCGCCGGGCGTCGAGCCCCGCCGTGTCTCGGTCGACGCGATCGAGCACTGGATGATCTACCAGGCCCACCCCGACGTGGGCGCGATCCTCCACGTGCACGCGTGGATGGAGGGCATTCAGGCCACCGACATCAACTACCCGTGCGGAACCCACGAGCTCGCGCTCGCCGTCGCCGACCTGCTCGCCCGCGAGTCCGACCCCGCGCACGCCGTCATCGGGCTGCGAAACCACGGGATCACGGCAACCGGGGAGAGCCTGTTCGAGATCCTCGACCGGATCGAGCCGAAGGTCCTCCGCCAGGTCCCGATGACGTAGGCGGCAGCCGGCCGAGCCGGCTGCTCAGCCGCGGAGAACCGTGACCGCGGCCCTCCGGGCCGCTCCTACGCGGGTCGCAGCCGGCCGAGCCGGCTGCTCAGGCGCGGAGGTAGTCGGCGGCCGTGTCGCGGATCGTCTCGTCGATCGGCCGGCTCGCGTAGCCGAGCTCGCGCTCTGCCTTCGCCGGGTCGTAGAACCACCAGTTGACGGCCGCGGCGACCTCGCCCGGCTTGACCGGCCAGCGGGTCAGGCGCGCCAGCCGGACCGCCGTTCTCGCCGACACTTCGACGGTGCGCCTCCGCACGCCGGTCACCTCGCCGACCCGACGGAAGAAGTCGGTGTGGGCGAGGTTGCCCTCACGATTGGTGAGGATCGTGCGCTCTCCCGTCGTCCCTCGCTCGGCGAGCGCGACCATGCCCGCGGCGACGTCGCGCGCATCCGCGTAGCTGAGCCCCCCGGGCGCGGTGACGCGAAGCATCCCGCTCAGGTAGCGGCCGACCGGGAAGGTCGAGACGCGGTAGACGTCGCCAGGCCCGAGCAGGTAGCCCGGGCTCGCGATCACGACGTCCTGGCCCCTTCTCACGGCCTCGAGCGCCACGCGCTCGCCGTCGCGCTTCGTCCTCGCGTACGGATACCGCTCCGCGCGGGCCGGAAACTCCTGAGACTCGTCTGCCGGCCGGTCGGGCGCCGGCGCGGGGCCGAGGGCCGAGATGCTCGAGACGTGAACGAGCCGGGCCGTCGGGTCGACGGCCGAGAGGACCGTCCGCACGCCCTCGACGTTGATCGCGGCCAGTCGCGGCAGGTCGCGCGGCTCCCAGGCGACGAGCCCCGCGAGGTGGAACACGAGCCCGCAGCCGGCTGCCGCGCGCCGGACCGCGGCCGCGTCGAGCACGTCACCGCGGACGATCTCCACGCCCCGCGCCTCGAGCCCGGAGGCGTCCGTTCCCTCGCGGACGATCGCTCGAAGCCGGTCGCCGCGCTCGGCGAGCAGCGACAGCAGGTGACGCCCGAGGAAGCCCGTGCCCCCCGTGACGAGCGTGGTCACGCTCAGCCGGTCTCGGGCATGAACGTCGGGAGGCTGACGCCGCGAAACGGCGCCGCCTCGCCGCGGATGAGCGCGCCGTGGGTCTCGACGTTGCGGCCGCCGAGGCGGTAGCAGAGGCGCACGACCTCGGCGCTCTCGACCGGAACGAGGAAGTACGCCAGGCGGCCGCGGTACCGATTCAGCTCGGCGACGAGCAACGCCGCGGCGGCCTGCTCGGTCCGCGCCACGCCGGGGCCCAGCTCGAGGAACAGCGGATGGCCGATCGAAGCGAGATACCCGTCGATCGACCCGGCTGCATCCTCGAGCACCGAGATGCTGAATTGCCCGTACGGATCCTCCGCGAAGAACCGGTAGTCCTTACGCCGCGCGATGCCGCTGAGCTCGAGCTCGAGCTCGGCGAGCGCCTCGACATCGTCCGGCGTCGCGTCACGCACGCGCTCGAGCCCGTCGGGGCGCGCGTCCACCCCACCCTCGGGGACGTCGAGCACGAAGTCCTGGTAGGTGAGCCGGGGGACGAAGCCCGCCTTCGTGTAGAGGGAGAACGACTCCATGTTCATGAGGCTCGAAACGAGCCGGAGCGGCACGCCCTGCTGCTCCTGGAACGCGATCACCTGCTGCAGGAGGGCCTTCGCGACGCCCTGCCCGAAGTGGTTCGGGTGCACGTTCATGATCCCGAGGGAGACGTGCGTGTCACGTGCGCGGTAGAAGCACGAGCCGACGAGGCGTCCGGTCTCCTCGCTCTCGGCGACCGCGCAGTGGCCGGGGTCGAGGAGCTCGTAGACCTCGTGGAACACGGCCGTCTGGTCGGGCCCGGTGAACCGGCCCGGCGCCATCCCGTGGAGGATGTCCCAGACGTTCATCGACGCGCAGATCAGCTCCGCCACCTCGGCGCGGTCGCGATCCTCCATCGTGCGCAGGCGATACTCGGGCATCCGGCCCCTTCCCTTCTCGACGCGGCGCAGATCATACGGCCGGGTCTGACGGGATGTCCCGGTGATGTCGCGTGACCGCGATCCCGAGCCTGGTGCTCCGTCCGGGGAATACGGCACGGTGCTGGCAGCTGCAAAGCGGCGCCAGACCGCGTCCTCAGCCGCGCCAATATGCCTGCATATTGGCGCTCCCTGCGTCCTTGTCTGGCTTGCTTTTCGCGCGCCAGAAACCGCACCCCATCCCCCGGACGGAGCACTAGGGTTGCATTTCCGCAGGTCGGCCGGTAGCGTGGATTCGGGGGAGGAGAGGTGTTGCGGCGACCTCTCCTCGCCCCGCGTTCGACGAGGTGGTGCAGATGAGACACGCTGCCGCGTTCGAGAGTCGTCCGTTCTCCTCCCGGGAGCCCACGCTGGGCCGGTGGGTGGGGTTCCGCGTCGACACGCCTGACGGGCGGCTCGGCACCGTCGTCGCGGAGCTTCGCCACGGGCACTACGGCCGCCCTGCCTGCATCGTGGTGCGCCGGGGGATGTTCTGCGAGGAGCACGTGCTCGTTTCGCTCGTCGAGATCGAGCACGTCCTTCCGGCCGAACGCCGGATCGTCGTTCGTGCCGCCGCGTGGCGCGGCCTCGACGAGGCGCTCCTCCGCCGGGTGCGGCGGGCAGAGCCGGCAGCGAGGGTCTCGTAACAATGGCCACGCCGATCCGAATCGGCCCGATGCGCGGACGCGACGCCTTGGATCTCGCCCGGGCGCTCGCGGTTCGCGGCCTGATCGGTCAACCGGTGCGAACCGGCAGGTCGTACACCGTCGAGGTCGCCGACTCCCACGAGGAGAGCGATCGCCTCGTCGCGGAGGTGACCGGGGCCCTCGCGCAATGGCTCGCGGACGGCGGCCGCCGCTCGGTCACGCTGCACGTCGCCGGGAGCCACCGGACCGTGCGCGCCGCCTGACCTGCGCTCCCGGCCTCGGCCGGGCGGTGCCGGCCTCTCGCATAGGATCACGACCATGCCCGGCGGCATCGAGCTCCTGGCCCCTGTCGAGGGCAGGAGCAGCGATATCCTCGAGGGTGACGCGCTCGCCTTCGTCGCCGCGCTCCAGCGCGAGTTCGGAGCACGCCGGCACGAGTTGCTCGCGCGGCGGGCCGAGCGGCAGGCCCGGATCGGCGCCGGCGAGCTGCCCGGCTTCCTGCCCGAGACGGCCGACGTCCGCGCGGGCGACTGGCGGGTCGCTCCCGTTCCCGCCCCGCTGCGCGACCGCCGGTGCGAGATCACCGGCCCCGTCGAGCGGAAGATGATGATCAACGCGCTGAACTCCGGCGCCCGGGTGTTCATGGCCGACTTCGAGGACGCGAGCTCGCCCACCTGGCTCAACTGCGTCGAGGGGCAGGTGAACTGCTTCGACGCCGTGCGCCGGACGATTTCGCTCGACACGCCCGAAAAGCGCTACCGGCTGAACGAGCAGACGGCGCTGCTCCTGATCCGCCCGCGCGGCTGGCACCTGGTCGAGAAGCACGTCCTCGTCGACGGCGAGCCCGTCTCGGGCAGCCTGTTCGACTTCGGGCTGTACGTCTTCCACAACGCGCGGGAGCTGCTCGACCGCGGGCTCGGCCCGTTCCTCTACCTGCCGAAGCTCGAGTCGCACCTCGAGGCGCGGCTCTGGAACGACGTCTTCCGCCACGCCGAGGACGCGCTCGGGATCCCGCGCGGGTCGATCAGGGCGACCGTCCTCATCGAGACGATCCTCGCGGCGTTCGAGATGGACGAGATCCTCTACGAGCTGCGCGAGCACTCTGCGGGCCTCAATGCGGGCCGCTGGGACTACATCTTCAGCGTCATCAAGACCTTCCGCGACCGACCCGACTTCGTGCTCCCCGACCGAGCGCAGGTGACGATGACCGTGCCGTTCATGCGGGCGTACTCCGAGCTGCTCGTCCGCACCTGCCACCGGCGCGGCGCCCACGCGATCGGCGGGATGGCGGCCTTCATCCCGAGCAGGCGCGACCCGGAGGTCAACGAGGTCGCGCTGGCAAAGGTCACCGAGGACAAGGTGCGGGAGGCGACCGACGGCTTCGACGGCACCTGGGTCGCCCACCCGGACCTCGTCCCGGTCGCGACCGCCGTCTTCGACGAGGTGCTCGCGGAGCGGCCGAATCAGCTCTCACGGCTCCGGGAGGAGGTCTCCGTGAGCGCGGCCGATCTTCTCGACGCACGGGCCACGCCCGGGGAGATCACGGAGGCGGGGCTCCGGACGAACGTCAACGTGGGCATCCTCTACCTCGAGTCCTGGCTGCGCGGTACGGGTGCCGCCGCGATCTACAACCTCATGGAGGACGCGGCGACCGCAGAGATCTCCCGTTCGCAGGTCTGGCAGTGGGTGCACGATGGCCGGTTCACGAAGGAGCAGGTGCACCGGGTGGCCGACGAGGAGCTGGCGCGGATTCGCGAGCTCGTCGGCGACGACGCGTACGAGCGCGGACGGTTCGCCGAGGCGCGCACGGTCTTCGAGCAGGTGGCCCTCGCCGACGACTTCCCGGACTTCCTGACGATCCCGGCCTACGAGCTGATCGACTGATGGACCGGCAGCCCGTCCCCCTGACGCAGATCGGCGTCGTCGTCCGCGACCTGTGGGCGAACGTCAAGCTCTACCACGAGCTGCTCGGCTGGGGGCCGTGGTACATCTACGAGTACCGGCCGCCCTTCTTCTCCGGCGGCGAGCTGCACGGCGAGCCGGCGGAGTTCTCGTTCCTCGGCGCCGAGGTCCAGGTCGGGCCGATCTGGTTCGAGCTCCTCCAGCCCCTCGAGGGCGAGAGCCTCTACACCGAGTTCCTCGAGACGAAGGGCGAGGGCCTGCACCACGTTCTCGTCGGATGGGATCCCGAGGAGCAGGCGCCGGGGCAGGGCCGTCCGTCCGAGGGTGGGGTGCCGGCGAGCGTCGAGACGGCGCGCGCGATCCGCCGGCAGTTCGAGGAGCGCGGCATGGGCGTCCTCATGGCCGGGAAGATCGGCGCCTCGACGGAGTTCTACTACCTCGACACCGAGCCGCGGATGAAGGTCGTGATCGAGCTTGCCGGCGGCTCCCCGGACGACCTGAAGCCGATCGCGATCTACCCCGATCCTCGCGGCTGAGCGGCCGGCTCGGCCGGCTCCGCGGCTGAGCGGCCGGCCTGGCCGGCCGCGACCCGCGCAGGAGCGGGCCGGAAGGGCCGCGGTCACAAATCGTGCAGGAGCCGGGCGAAGCCCGGCGTTCACCCTCGCCCCTGGCGGACTCCGCGGTAGGCTTTCCCCGTGCCGCCGCTCGATCCCCAGTGCAAGGCCTATCTCGCCCAGGCTCAGGCGGCCTACGACCAGATGACGGTCGAGGATGCCCGGCGGACGATCGAGGAGGCTGCGCCCGCGATGTTCGGGGAGCCGGACGCGATCGGCGCCGTCGTGGATCGGACGCTCCCCGGCCCGCTGCGCGTGCGGATCTACGAGCCTCCGGGCTCGGCGCGCGACCTGCCTGCGCTCGTCTACTTCCACGGCGGCGGCTGGGTCTACGGCAGCCTCGACACGCACGACGGCGTCTGCCGGGCGCTCTGCGCGCGGACACCCTGCATCGTCGTCGCGGCCGATTACCGCCTCGCCCCGGAGCATCGCTTCCCGGCGGCCGTGGAGGACGCCTGGGCCGCCACCGCCTGGGTCGCCGAGCACGCCCGCTCGCTCGGGGCCGACCCGGACAGGGTGGCGGTCGGCGGTGACTCGGCCGGAGGAAACCTGGCGGCCGTGGTGGCTCTCCGGGCCCGCGATCGCGGGCTCGCGCTCCGGCAGCAGCTGCTCGTGTACCCGGTGACGGACTCCGACTTCGACACTCCCTCCTACCTCGCAAATGCCGACGGATACGGCCTCACGCGGCCGACGATGCTCTGGTTCTGGGATCACTACCTCGGCCCCGACGGCAACCGCGACGACCCGGAGGCCTCGCCGCTGCGGGCGCCCGATCTCGTCGGCGTCGCGCCGGCGTTCGTCCTCACCTGCGAGTTCGACCCCCTGTGCGACGAGGGCGAGGCGTACGCAGCGCGCCTCGAGGCGGCGGGTGTCCCGGTGCGCCTCACCCGATACGACGGGCTCATCCACGGGTTCATCCGCATGGCCGCGATCACCGACCGCACCCAGGACGCGCTCGACGAGTGCGTCGCCGAGCTCCGCGCGGCGTTCGGCACCTAAGGTCTGCGCCTCGCTGCGCTCGCTGCCCGCGTACACGCTCCACCTCGCGGCGAACGTCGAGAGCCGGTGGCGGATCTCGTCGCCCGCGAGCGCCACGGCACCGCTACGGCTTCAGGGTGAGCTGGGAGTCGGGAACGGCGAAGTAGGTGCGCTGCATCAGCGTACGGCCGAGCTCCTCGAGCTCCCGTTCGGCCTGGCGCAGCGCCTGCACGAGATGCGCCTCGGCGCCGTCGCGCTCGATTGCGCCGGCGGCGCGCTCGGCCCGCTCGCGGGCCTCCGACACGTAGAGGAGCACCTTCTCGATCTCGGCGAAATGCGCCTCGTTCACGGGGTCGATGGTACCCGGGAAATCGGACATGGACGACGCCGCTTCGCGCCGGAAGCGTGCCGACGCCGAAACGGTAGTCTCCAGGTGAGATGGCGAACAGCTTCGGAGCGCGCTCGATGCTCGCCGTCGGGGGCCGGAACTACGAGCTCTTCCGCCTCGACGCGTTGCAGGCGGACTACGACGTCGCCCGTCTCCCGTACACGCTTCGCATCCTGCTCGAGAACGTCCTGCGCCTCGAGGACGGCGTGACCGTCACCGGCGACGACGTCGAGGCGGTGGCGCGCTGGGTGGCCTCGGACGAGCCATCACGGGAGATCTCGTTCACGCCCGCGCGCGTCCTGCTCCAGGACTTCACGGGGGTGCCGGCGATCGTCGACCTCGCGACCATGCGGGACGCGATGCATCAGCTCGGCGGCGACCCGTCGCGGATCAACCCCCTGATCCCGGCCGAGCTCGTGATCGACCACTCCGTGCAGGTCGACGAGTTCGCGACGCGGTTCGCCTTCGCGCACAACGCCGAGCTCGAGCTCGAGCGCAACCGGGAGCGCTACGCGTTCCTCCGCTGGGGCCAGCAGGCGTTCGCGAGCTTCAGGGTCGTTCCTCCCGACACGGGGATCGTGCACCAGGTCAACCTCGAGTACCTGGCGCGGGTCGTCGAGACGCGGGAGACGGACGGGCGGCTGCGTGCGTTCCCCGACACGCTCGTCGGTACCGACTCGCACACCACGATGATCAACGGCCTCGGCGTGCTCGGCTGGGGCGTCGGCGGGATCGAGGCCGAGGCCGCGATGCTCGGCGAGCCGATCTCGATGCTGGTGCCCCAGGTCGTCGGATTCAGGCTTTCGGGCCGGCTGCCCGACGGGGCGACGGCCACCGATCTCGTTCTCACCGTGACCCAGATCCTGCGGCAAGTCGGCGTCGTCGGAAAGCTGGTCGAGTTCTTCGGCGAGGGCCTGGCTCGTCTCCCCCTCGCCGATCGCGCCACGATCGGGAACATGGCCCCGGAGTACGGCGCGACGTGCGGCTTCTTCCCGGTCGACGAGGAGACCCTCCGCTACCTGCGCCTGACGGGCCGCAGCGAGGAGCAGATCGCGCTCGTCGAGGCCTATTGCAAGGAGCAGCTGCTCTTCCACGACCCGGGCGAGGGCCCGACCTACACGCAGGTGGTCGAGCTCGACCTCGGCAGCGTCGAGGCGAGCCTCGCCGGCCCGAGGCGCCCCCAGGACCGGATCCCGCTCCGGGCGTCGAAGGAGGCCTTCCACGAGGCGCTGACGAGCTTCGGGGTCGAGAACCCCGGGAACGGCCAGCTCGACGAGGCTCTCGACGGCTCGTTCCCGGCGAGCGATGTGCCGACCGCGGTCGCCACGCACGCCTCCACGTCCGTCCCGGTGTCCGACCCGGCCGGCGAGACGTACGAGCTCGACCACGGGTCCGTCGTGATCGCCGCGATCACGAGCTGCACCAATACCTCGAACCCGCAGGTGATGATCGGCGCCGGCCTGCTCGCACGGAAGGCGGTCGAGGCGGGGCTGTCCCGCAGGCCGTGGGTCAAGTCGAGCCTCGCTCCCGGATCGAAGGTCGTCACCGAGTACTACGAGGCGGCAGGTCTCGACCGCTACCTCGACGAGCTCGGCTTCAACCTCGTCGGCTACGGCTGCACGACCTGCATCGGCAACTCGGGGCCGCTGCCGGATCACATCTCGAGCGCGATCGCCGAGGGCGATCTCGTCGCCGCCGCAGTCCTGTCCGGAAACCGCAACTTCGAGGCCCGGATCCATTCTGAGGTGAAGGCGAACTACCTCGCCTCCCCACCGCTCGTCGTCGCGTACGCTCTCGCGGGCCGGATGGACATCGACCTCCTCACGGAGCCGATCGGGCAGGGGGCCGACGGGACCGACGTCCACCTCCGCGACATCTGGCCGAGCCCCGCCGAGGTGCAGGCCGTCGTGGACGACTGCGTCCGCAAGGAGATGTTCAGCCGGACGTACGCGGACGTCTTCGCCGGCGACGAGAAGTGGCGCGGGCTGCCCGTTCCCGACGGCGACCGTTACGAGTGGGACCCGGGCTCGACCTACGTTCGGCGCCCGCCCTACTTCGACGGGATGGCGCCCGAGCAGGAGGGCCTCCCCGACATCGCGGGCGCGCGCTGTCTCGTCATGATCGGGGACTCGGTGACGACCGACCACATCTCGCCCGCCGGTGCGATCCGGGGGACGAGCCCCGCCGGGCAGTATCTCGTCGCTCACGGGGTCGAGCCGCGTGACTTCAACTCGTACGGGTCGCGCCGCGGGAACCACGAGGTGATGGCGCGCGGCACGTTCGCGAACGTGCGGCTCCGCAACCAGCTCGTGCCCGGCAGCGAGGGCTCGGTGACGGCGCACCTGCCGGGCGGCGAGGAGGCCTCGATCTACGACGCGTCGATGCGCTACCAGGCCGACGGGGTGCCCCTGATCGTGCTCGCCGGCAAGGAGTACGGGTCCGGCTCCTCTCGCGACTGGGCGGCGAAGGGGCCGAGCCTCCTCGGTGTCCGGGCGGTGATCGCCGAGAGCTACGAGCGGATCCACCGCTCGAACCTCCTGATGATGGGTATTGCCCCGTTGCAGTTCGCCGACGGGGACTCGCCCGCCTCCCTCGGGCTGACGGGCCGGGAGGGGTTCGAGATCTCGGGGCTCGACGACGGCGAGGCCGTCACGGCAACGGTGACGGCGACGCCCGACGGCGGCCGCGCCCCCGTTCGGTTCACGGTGCGCGTCCGCCTCGACACCCCGCGCGAGCGGGAATACATCCGCCACGGCGGCATCCTCCGGTACGTGCTGCGGCGGCTGCTGGCCGGCGACGGCGGCTCGTAGCCCGGCACCCCGCCGCCGCGGGTACGGGGTGATCCGCAACGCGTTCCGCAGCTTGCCCGGATGCGCGCGGGGAACCGGCGCCCGAGGATGGAGTCATGCGCACCACCTCCGACGCCGTCCTCTGGCGCTCCGCTGCGGGAAAGCCGCAAGCCCGATACGGTGATCCTCCGATGCCCGCCCTGCGGCGCCGGCCCGAGGATTGTCGGATGACCAGCCCGAGGCCCGTGAGCGGCCCGGTCACCCCCCTGCGGCGGCTCGTCGAGACCGGCATCCAGATCACGTCCGAGCTCTCGCTCGACGCCGTGCTCACGCGCGTCGTCGAATCGGCCGCCGCGCTCACCGACGCCCGGTATGCGGCCCTCGGGATCCTCGACGTGTCCGCGAGGACGCTCGAGCGGTTCCTGACCGTCGGAGTCGACGAGCAGACGGCGTCGGCGATCGGTCAGCGGCCGCTCGGGCGCGGGATCCTGGGCGTGCTGATCGACGAGGTGTCGCCGCTGCGTCTTGGCGACCTCACCGAGGACCCCCGCTCCGTCGGGTTCCCACCGGGCCATCCGACGATGCGAACCTTCCTCGGGGTCCCGATCGTGCTCCGCGGCATCGCGTACGGGAACCTGTACCTCACCGAGAAGGACGGCGGCGTCGACTTCACGGACGAGGACGAGGAGATCGTGACGCTCCTCGCCGCCCAGGCGGCCGTCGCCGTCGAGAACGCGCGCCTCTACGAGTCCGCCACGCGCTGGCTGCGCCACCTCGAGTCCATGACCGAGGTCGGGAACGCGCTCGCGGCCGAGTTCGAGCTCCCGAAGCTGCTCGAGCTGATCAGCGTCCGCCTGCGAGAGCTGATCGCCGCCCGCACCGTCTTCGTCGCCCTCCCCGGCCCGGACGGGCATCTCCACATCGAGGCGGCGGCGGACGAGCACGACATCAGCCGGGTGATCGGGCTCTCGATCGACCGAGGGGGCTCGAAGAGCGGGCGGGTGTTCGAGCGCCGGCGCAGCGACCGCGTGGACTCGATCGTCGACGACCCGGACGTCGACCAGCAGGCGCTCCGGGAGTTCGCCGAGCGGACGGAGCTGCCGATCCCGACGAGCGGTCTCTACGTGCCGCTCCTCGTCCGCGACCGCGCCATCGGAGTCATCGTCGTCCACGACCGTCTCGCGGGCCCGCTCGGCGACCTCCGCTTCACCGAGGAGGACGTTCGCATCGCCGAGGCGCTCGCGTCCCGAGCGGCGGTCGCCGTCGACCTCTCGGAGCGGGTGCAGCGTGAGTCGCTGCGCCGCGTCGTCGAGGCCCAGGAGACCGAGCGCAAGCGGCTGGCGATGGAGCTGCACGACGAGACGGGGCAGGCGTTGACCTCGCTCCTGCTCGGGCTGCGCATGGCCGAGAACGCCACGGACGAGGACGAGCGGCGACGCGTGCTCGCGTCGCTGCGCGAGCTCACCTCGTCGACGCTGCGAGACGTACGCCGCCTCGCGGTCGAGCTGCGGCCGAAGGCGCTCGACGACTTCGGGCTCGTTCCCGCCCTCGAGCGCCTCGTCGACGGCCTGCGCGAGCGGACCGGGCTCGAGATCCACCTGGCCGCACCCCTGAGCGGGCGGCTGGCGCCCGACGTCGAGACGGCGCTCTACCGCGTCGTCCAGGAATCGCTGACGAACGTGGTCAAGCATGCGGGCGCGCGCCGGGTCAGCGTCCTGGTCACGCGCAAGCACGGCGGCGTCACGGCCGTCATCGAGGACGACGGCCGCGGCTTCGAGCCCGCGCCGGCGATCCGGGGCGCAGGTCTCGGTCTCGTCGGGATGCGCGAGCGAATGGCTCTCGTCGGAGGAAGGCTTACGATCGAGAGCGACAAGGCAGGCACCACCATCGTGGCAGAGGCTCCGGCTCCATGATTCGCGTCCTGATCGTCGACGACCACGCCGTCGTGCGCTCCGGCCTGCGGCTCCTGCTCGATCACGACAGCGAGATCGAGGTGGTCGCGGAGGCCGGAAACGCCGAGGAGGCCGTGCGAGAGGCGCGCCACGAGCGTCCGGACGTCGTCCTGCTCGACGTCGTGATGCCGGGCACGAGCGGGATCGAGGCGACGCCGATGATTCTCGCGGCCTCACCTGAGTCGAAGGTGCTCGTCCTCTCGATGCAGGACGACCCGACCTACGTGAAGGAGGCGTTCGGGGCCGGTGCGCTCGGCTACGTCCTCAAGGAGGCGGCCGAGTCCGACGTCGTGCAGGCCGTCAAGGAGGTCGCGGGCGGCGGCCGCTACGTCCATCCGGCCCTCGGGGCGCGCCTCGCCGCCGCCGAGGCGCAGGCACGGGCCGAGGCCGAGAGCGATCCGCTCTCAGACCGCGAACGCGAGGTGCTCCGGCTGCTCGCGCTCGGCCACACGAACCAGGAGATCGCGAAGATGCTGTTCATCTCCGTTCGCACGGCCGAGACGCACCGCGCCCACATCATGCAGAAGCTCCGCCTGACCACCCGCGCGGAGCTCGTTCGCCACGCGATCGCGAGCGGGCTGCTCGACGACTAGTGCTCCGGCCGGCGCGATGAGAGAGGCCGGATCGCTCCGGCCCCCTCCGCTCATCTCGTTCACCTGCGCGGGCCCTCGAGCCCGCACGAGGTGGCTCAGCGCACGACGAGCACGTCGCAGGGCGCGTGGTGCACGACCTTCGTGCTCACCGAGCCGAGCAGCGCCCGCTGGGCGAAGTTCAGGCCCCGCGTGCCGACGACGATCAGGCCCGCATCCTCCTCGGTCGCGATTCGCACGAGCGTGTCGGCCGGGTCGCCGTGGCCCTCGATGAAGCGCGCCGACAGCCCGGCGGCTGCGGCGGTCACCCTGGCTTTCCCCAACGCCTCCTCGGCGGCCTCTACCTCGATCGGGTCGACCGAGCTCGTGCCCCCTGCGGGGTCACGGGCGATCGTCGACGTGTGCGCTGCGGCCACGACCAGGATGTCATCACCCTCCTTGGCGATGCCGATCGCGCGGCCGAGAGCCCGCTCCGCGTGCTCCGAGCCGTCGTACCCAACAACGATCTTCATCTATCCCTCCTCCTCCCGCCTGTCTCGTGTTCATCGCGCCTCATCGTCCGGCCGGCGGACCATGAACGAGCGAGGTGTTGCGGGAACATACGGGCTTTTGCCGCGAGATGCCAGTCCGTGCACCCGGAATCCGGCCCGACGTGCTCATCAGCGGGGCTGCGGGACCACGATCACCGGGCAGGCGGCTTGGTGGGCGCACTGCCGGCTCACAGAGCCGAGCAGCAGGCCGGTGAAGCCGCCCCGGCCTCGAGAGCCGACGACCAGCATCACCGCGTCGGCCGACTCGTCGACGAGCACCCGGGCAGCCGGGCCCTCCGCGACGCGCGGCTCGATCTCGACCTCCTCGCCTTCGTACGACGCCAGCGCGTCTCGGAGCGTCATCTCGGCCTCGGTGCCGAAATCACCGACGAGGTCCGGGAGCATCGCTCCGGGCGCGTCGCCCACGAACGGGATGCTCCAAGCGCGGACGGCCCGCACGCCGCACCCGCGTGCGCGGGCCTCCGTGATCGCGAAGCGGAGCGCCGCCATGCTGCCGGGCGATCCGTCGACGCCGACGACGATGCTGCTCACGACGACCGACGGCCCGTCAGGGCCGATCGTCCTCCTGCCAGGTGACGGTCGAGGTCACGGACACGACGCCCGGGACGCGCTCGACGACGCCGACGAGCAGCGCGGCGATGCTGCGCCGCTCGACCGTCCCGCCGAGGGTCACCTCGCCATGCTCCACGTGGACGAACACGTTGCCGGGCGGGAGCCAGAACTGCCTGGTGATGACGTCCTCCTCCACCTCGCGACGGATCGCCAGGTCGTCGCGCGTGAACGCCCGAACGAGATCGGCACGCGTGACGATGCCGACCAGAGTGCCGCCGTCGACCACCGGCAGGCGGTTGACGCCGCGCTCCACCATGAGGGCCGCGGCCTTCGCGACGGACAGCCCTGGCTCCACGGTCACGGCGGGCGACGTCATGGCCTCACCGGCCGTCCGCGCGGCGAGCTTTGCGTCGGCCTCCTCGTCGCGGGGCGCGAGCAGTCGTGCGAGCAGCCCCTCGGGCTGGCCCGGCGGCGTGCGCTCCTTCATCAGGATGTCGGCCTCGGAGACGACGCCCACCACGGCGCCGGCGTCCACGACCGGCACGCCAGAGATGTTCCGCTCGCCCAGGATCATGGCGACGTCGCGCAGCGACGTCTCGGGGGCAACCGTCGTCACCTCCCGCTTCATCAGGTCGCTGACCTTCATCGTTCCTCCTCCGTTCACGTGATCGGTTCGCACCGGAATCGTCGCCGCGGGGCGCAGCCGGTTCATCGGCGAAGGCACCGAACTTCGCTGCGGACAACTACGGACGGACGCCGGCGCTCAGTTCTCAAAGCCCGTGGCGCCGCCGCAGCTCGGCGGCCACCTGGTCGCGGAGCGCCGCGAGCGCGTGCGTCAGCTCCACCTCGATCGGGATCCCGTCCAGCCCGCGGACGGCCTCGGGCAGGGTCGCCCGGTGGCTCCGGCAGCGGTCCCGCGCCGTGTCGAGCGACTCCGACCAGACGCGCCGCCCTCCGCGCATGACCGGCACGAGGAGCGGCTCCCCGCCTTCGGGCTCGTCCTCGGCGGCCAGCCCGAGCACGTCGAGGGCGATCGACCCCTGAGCGTCCGTGATCCGCCATACCTGCTTGGCGCCTGGGAACGTCGCCTTCGTCGGAGAGAGCTTCAGAACCGGGCGCCCGTCGAACGCGACGAGCTTGTAGGCGATGTCGAGGTATGGGGCGTCGGCGGACGTCCCGAGCTTGCTGCCGATCCCGAATCCGTCGATCGCCGCGCCCGCCCCGAGCAGCGCGGCGACCTCGAGCTCGTCGAGGCCGCCGCTCGCGAACACGGTCGCGTCAGGAAAGCCGGCCTCGTCCAGGATCGTCCGGGCCTCGCGGCTGAGGCTCAGGAGATCGCCCGAGTCGAGCCTGATCCCGACGAGCCGGTGGCCGGAGGCAGCCAGCTCCCGGGCGACGACGGCCGCCCTTCGTACGCCCGCCAGGGTGTCGTACGTGTCCACCAGAAGGATCGCCCGGTCCGGATACGCGCGGGCGTACGCGCGGAACGCCGCCAGCTCGTCCGGGAAGCACTCGACGTAGGAGTGCGCCATGGTTCCCGCGATCGGGATGCCGTACGCCCGGCCCGCGAGCACGTTGCTCGTCGAGTCGAACCCCGCGAGGTAGCTGGAGCGGGCAACCCGCATTCCGGCGGCGTGACGGTGGGTGCGGCGCAGCCCGAAGTCGACGAGCGTTCGGCCTCCCGCAGCGTCGACCGCACGCGCCGCCTTCGAGGCGATCAGGGTCTGGAAGTGGATCTCGTTCAACACGATCGTCTCGACGAGCTGGCCCTCGAGCACCGGCCCCTCGACCTCGACCACGGGCTCGTCCGGAAAGAACGGCGTGCCCTCCGGCATCGCACGGACGTCACCGCGAAACCGCACGGTGGACAGCCGGTCGAGAAACGACCCGGTGAACAGGCCCGTCTCCTCGAGGTACGCGAGGTCGTCTCCCGAGAACGCGAAGGCCTCCAGGTAGGAGAGCACGTCGTCCAGGCCCGCGGCGACGAACGAGCCCCAGCCTGCGGGGAGGCTCCTCGCATAGAGGCCGAAGACGGCTTGCCGCTCGTCCATGCCCTCGGCGAAGTAGCTCTGGGCCATCGTGAGCTGGTACAGGTCGAGGAGCAGCGCGCCCGGGGGTGCGCCGCCCGCGTCACCGCGGGTCATGTCTCGTGGTCATGCCGCTTCGCCGTTCCCGTCAGCGCGCGACGAGCACGGAGCACCGCGCGTCGTGGGCGACCCGCTCGCTGACCGAGCCGAGCGACTTCAGCCCGTGCAGGCCGCGGCTGCCGAGGACGAGAAGGTCGGCATCCTGTGATCGCGCGACCAGGCAGTCCACGGGCTTGCGTTCGTCCACGACCGCATCGGGGTGCGCGGCCCGTACGGCGTCGAGGCCGACCGCCTTGCCGGCCGACGACACCACGAGCTCCAGCCCGGCGCCGAACCGATCGCGCAGCGCCGTGGCGACCGCGTACGCGGTCTCGGCTTCGTTCGAGCCGTCGGTGCCGACGAGGATCCGCGACGGGAACTGCCCTCCGCCGTCGTGCGGTCGGGCGACGAGCACCGAGCACGGCGCGTCGTGGAGCGTCGTCGTGCTCAGGCTGCCGAGGATGAGCCCTCCACGGCGGCTGTGACCATGTGTCCCGACGACCGCGAGCGTGGCACGCTCCTCGCGCAGGAGATCGCGGAAGCGCGGCACGGCCGAGCCCTCGACCAGGCGGGTCTCGACAGGGTGCGTGGAGGCCACCTCCTGCGCGACGCGCTGGAGCGCCTCGGTCCCGTCGGCCTTGAGCTGGTCGAGAACCTGCGCGGCCGCCCAGCCCGCGTGAACCGCGACCTCGGTCTCGATGATGCCGACCAGGATCAGCGTTCCGGCCGGAGCAGCCAGCCGTGCCGCCTGTTGCGCAGCCACGACGCTCTCGGGGCTCGGATCGACCCCGCACACGATGCGATCGAACATCATCGGAAGACTCCCCTCATATCTTGCCTGGGGCATCCGTAACGATGCGGATTCCCTTCGCGGGAACCGCGCAGGCATGCGCGGTCACCACGTCTTCGTCGCCGGGGCCGCCGTCGGGCGTGCGACCCGCACCCGCGCGTCGACCGCGACACAGCCCGTCGGCAGCGCGATCACGGGATTGAGATCGAGCTCCACCACCTCGGGCAGCTCCTCGCCGAGGCGGGACAGCCGGTGCAGGAGCTCGGTCAGCACCGCCACATCGTTCGCAGGAGCGCCGCGGAACCCACCGACCAGGCGACCGGCCTTGCCACCGAGCACGAGCTCCTCGGCGTCCACGTCCGTGAGCGGGGCGAGGGCGAAGCCGGCCTCGTCGATCAGCTCGGCGAGCCTGCCTCCAGGCCCGAATGCGACGAGCGGCCCGAACACCGGGTCCTGCACGAGCCCGGCCAGAAGCTCGGCGCCGCCCTCGACCATCGGCTGGACGAGCACGGGGAGCCCGATCCGCTCCACGGCGGCGCGGATCTCGGTCTCCGTGCGCAGCGAGAGCGCGACGCCGCCGACGTCGAGCTTGTGGATGCCTGCGACCGCGGTCTTGACCGCAACAGGCAGCCCGAGCTCGCTCGCACCGGCGACCGCTTCGTCCGCAGTCGCCGCGACGCGTTCCTGGACGAGCGGGATGCCGTAGGCCCCGAGCAGGCCGCGGATCGCCTCTGCGGGCAGCCACGCCTCTTCATCGCCGGCGAGGATCTCGGCGACGAGGGCCGCCGCCGCATCGTGGTCGATTCCCGGGAGCTCGGGCACCCGTCCGGTCGGGCGCCGCAGCCAGTCGGTGCGCTCCGCCGCGCGGCCGAGGGCGCGAGCGGCCGACTCCGGATACGCGAACGCGGCGATCCTGGCGCCGCTTCGCCGCAGCGGAGCCGGCATTCCGCCCGCCGCAAGCACCGCGGCCACCACCGGCTTGTCGCTCGCGTCCCCCGCGACGGCACGGCAGATCGCCTCTGCCACGTCCTCGGCTGCGACCGACGCTGCAGGAACGAAGAGGACGACCACGGCATCGACGCCCGGATCGGCGAGCAGCATCGGCAGCACCTGCTCGTAGCTTCCCGCCGTCGCAGATCCCAGCATGTCGACCGGGTTCGCGAGGCTCGCCTCCGCGGGGATGAGCGGGCGGATCGAGTCGACGGTCGCATCCGCAAGCGAGGGCAGCTCGAGCCCCTCGCTCGCGCAGGCGTCGGCGCACAGGATCCCGAGACCCCCCGCGTTCGTGAGCACGCCCACGCGCCGGCCGCGTGGCGCAGCGCCGCTCGCGTAGAGCGTCGCCACATCGAGCAGCTCGTCGAGCGAGTCGGCGCGGATCACGCCCGCCTGGCGGAACAGCGCCTCGACGGCCGCCTCCGAGCCGGCGAGCGCGGCCGTGTGCGAGCTGGCGGCCCGCGCTCCCGCCCGGGAGCGGCCGCTCTTCATCGCCAGGACCGGCTTCCGACGCGCGACACGGCGCGCGATGCGCGCGAACTTCCGCGGGTTGCCGAAGCTCTCGACGTAGAGCAGCACGATCTCGGTGGCCGGATCGTTCTCCCAGTGCTCGAGCAGGTCGTTCGCCGAGACGTCTGCCTTGTTCCCGATCGAGACGAATGCCGAGAACCCGAGGCCTCGTACACCGGCCGTCTCGAGCAGGGCGAGCCCGAGCGCACCGCTCTGGGAGGCGAAGCCGATCGTGCCGGGCGGGAACGCGCTGCGCGCGAAGGTCGCATTGAGGCGCGGGCCGGTCGACGCGAGCCCGAGGCAGTTCGGCCCGAGCAGCCTCGCACCGTGGGCGCGCACGAGCGCGAGCAGCCGCTCCTGCCGCTCCGCTCCGGCCCGGCCGGTCTCGGCGAAGCCGGCGGAGATCACGCAGATGGCCCTTGCTCCCGCGGCGAGCGCCTCGCCCGTCGCAGTCAGCACGTCGTCGGCCGGGACGGCGACGACGGCGAGATCGATCGGTGCGATGTCTCCGACCTCCGCGAAACCGGCGACCCCCGTGACGGGAGAGCCGGAACGGTTCACCGGATAGGCGCGGCCCGTGAAGCCCGCGCGGATGATGTTACGGAACAGCTGTCCGCCGATCGAGCCCTCCCGGGCCGATGCGCCGATGACGACGACGCTCTCGGGCTCGAAGAACGGCGTCAGCGAGGCGACGACGCCGACGTGGTCGCGCTCGTCGACTCGGGCCCGGTACTCCTCGGTCTGCCTGATCGGGAAGCTGACCTCGACGGCGCCGCCCGAGACCTCACGGGTGACCTCGAACCCGGCGTCGGCGAACACCCGGAGCATCGGGCGGTTCTCCGGCAGCACCTCGGCGACGAAGCGGCGGATTCCCACCGCGCCGGCCGACTCGGCGAGCTGCTCGAGGAGCCGCGTCCCGACCCCCTTCCCCTGGAGGCCGTCCTCGACCGCGAATGCTGCCTCGGCCACCACGGGGTCACGCAGGCGCGACCAGCTCGCGAGGGCGACGATCCGCTCCTCGCCATCGTCGGTGAGGGTGCCGACGAGCGCCCCGCGCTCCTCGCCGTCGGGGTCGAGGAACGGCGCGACGAGCCACGGCCCGACGCTTGGCAGGCCGTGGAAACGCGCGTACAGGCTCTCGGTCGAGAGGCGTGAGAAGAAGGAGACGAGCGCATCCGCCTCATTCGCGCTCGGCGGGTGGAGTCGCAACGTCGACCCGTCCCGCAGGATGACGTCACGAACTACGCCGACGGCCTCGCTCACGGTTGCGATTCTGCCCGCTCGAGCCGGCCGACGCACGGATCTCGGGCACGTCCACCTTGCGATTCGCCCCCTCGGCCCTGCCCGTGTCGGCCGGTACGACGTTCGTTCCCGTCTCGCCCTTCCGGCATCGGGCCGTTTCCCGATTCGCAGTTCGGCGAGCTACGGAGCCCTCGCGCTCGCGACGAGCAGGTCGACGACGGCCGCGGCCGCCTCCTCGCCGGGCTCCCGCCCGTCGATCCGAACGCCCTGCGACACGGGTAGCTCGTCGGGCGGCTCGAACCGGTCGCGCATCTCCCGGTAGATCCCGAGATCGGCGTCGGAGGCCTCGTGCACGTCCGTGGCGCGGGCCGCAAGACGTTCCTCGACGATCGCCGAAGGTACGTCGACGTGGAGGACGACGAGCGGCACGCCGAGCGACGCTGCCAGCGCGGCGAAGGGACGGCGCTCCGCCGCCTGCGAGAACGACGCGTCGACGACGACCGGTCGCCGCTCGGCGAGGGCAGCAGCCGCGTCGTCGAGCAGCGTGGCATAGGTGCGCTCGGTCAGCGAGGGGGCATAGATGCCCTCACCGAAGGGTGCCGCGGCCCGCTCCTCCGCCCGTAGCCCGGCGAGCCGCTTGCGCCGAACGTCGCTCCGCAGCACGACGGCCTCAAACGGCGTCGCCACGGCGCGGGCGACAGTGCTCTTCCCGGTCGCCGGCAGCCCGCAGGTGAGGACGAGCGCGTGCGGAAGGCCGTAGGACGCGGCGAGCTGGAAGGCCCGCATCGCGGCGAGGCGCCGCGCCTCCCGCTCCGCAGGCGGAAGCAGCGGGTCGCCCGCGGCGAGCGAGAGCACCTTCCCCCGCACCACCGCCCGGTAGGCCTTGTAGAACGGCAGGAGCACCGCAAGCTCCCGATCACCTGCCAGCTCCGCGTAGCGGTAGGCGAGGTAGCCGGCGAAGCCACGGAAGCCGCGGGCATCGAGATCCATCGCGAGGAAGGCGAGGTCGGCCGCCACGTCGCCGCAGCGGAACCGCCGCGCGAACTCGATGCGGTCGTAGACGAGGATCCCTTCCGGGAGGACGCAGACGTTGCCGGCATGGAGATCGCCGTGGCCGTCCCGGATCCGTCCGTTCGCGACCCGCCGCTCGAACAGGTCGCGGCGGGCGGCAAGGCCGGCCGAGGCCCGGCTTGTGAGGAAGCCGTGAAGGGCGGGAGACAGCGTGCGCAGGCCCGGTCGGCCGCGCTCGAGCGCGAACCGTTCCGTCTGCTCAGCGTTCTCGCGGATGTTGAATCCGATCGCGTCCGGCGTCCCGTGCTCGTCGACGCCCGGCCCCGTCGGCGCGGTCTCGTGGAAGCGCGCCAGGATGACCGCGAGGGCATCGATCACGGCGTTGTCCACCGCCCCGGTGTCGAGGAGCCGATCGAGCATCCGACTTGTCGGGAGCCGCCGCATCTCGACCGCCGGCTCGACCGGCTCTCCGCTTCCGCAGACGCGCAGCGAACCGTCGGCCTCCCTCGTGATCGGCACGACGCGGAGATAGACGCCCGGCGCGAGCGCGCCGTTCAGCCGCACCTCCTCGTCGCAGGCAGAGCGGCGCGCCCCGGCCGTCGTGAAGTCGAGGAACCCGAGGTCGACCGGCTTCTTGACCTTGTAAGCGCGCTCGCCGGCGAGGAACACGCACGAGACGTGGGTCTGGATCACCTCGACGGTCGACGGAGGGATCGGGTAGGCCAACGGCGCCGAGAGCGCCTCGATCAGCTCGGCGATCGGGGGCGCGGGCATCACGGTTCGAGCCTGATCCGCACGCCGACGGCGCGATCCGCCGGCGGGACGGTGGTCCGCGTGACCCGGGCGGAGCACGGCGCGAGCGCCTGCACGAGCGCGCCGCTCGCCATGCGGTGCAGGGGCCGCCGGAGCAGTGCATCGACGATCGGGTTGACCTCATCGTTCGGCCCGAGGAACACCCGTGCACGGTAGAGCATCGCTCCGCTGGCCAGGCCCTCCCTGCGGGCACGCGGCGTCCTGTCCATGAGGTCGGGCCCGACGGGGCGGCCTGCGAGCTTTCCGCAGAGCTGATCCGGGCGGGCACCGATGAGCACCGTCCTGCGCGCACGCCAACATCATCGCGTGACCTCTGTCGTCATCATCGTCGTCGGCACGCCCGGTGGCGGGCGGTTCGGGGGGTAGCCCGCGATGGCCGAGCCGGGCTTCACGCCACAGGGGCTTGACGCCCTCCCACCGCCCGAGATCGCACGGCGGTCGGAGGAGATCGGCGTGCGGAAGGCGTCCCTGCCCGTGCTCGACCTGTTCCCGCTCTCGGTGCTCGCGGGCGCGTTCATCGCCCTCGGCGCGATCTTCTCTACGACGGTGCTCGCCGGGAGCGGCGACCTTCCGTACGGCGTGGCGCGGCTGCTGGCCGGGCTCGTCTTCACGCTCGGACTGATCCTCGTCGTCGTCGCCGGGGCCGAGCTGTTCACGGGCAACAACCTGATGGTCATGGCCTGGGCGAGCCGGCGGATCTCGACCGTGCGCGTGCTCGGTACATGGACGATCGTGTACGTCGGGAACTTCGTGGGCTCGATCGCCACCGCGGCCCTCGTCTACGCGTCCGGGCAGTACGAGTTCGGGGGCGGCGCCGTCGGCCAGGCTGCGTTGACGACCGCGGCGACGAAGACCGGCCTCGGCTTCGGTCAGGCGATCGCGCTCGGAATGCTGTGCAACGCCCTCGTGTGCCTCGCGATCTGGCTCACGTACGGCGCGCACACGACGACGGACAAGATCCTCGCGGTCGTCCCGCCGATCGCCGCGTTCGTCGCCGCCGGCTTCGAGCACTCGGTCGCGAACATGTACTTCATCCCGATGGGGCTGTTCGTCGAGCAGGACGACGCGTTCGTGGCCTCGCTCGAGGAGCCGCCCGACCTCTCGGGGCTGAGCTGGGGGAGCTTCTTCGTCGACAACCTGGTGCCGGTCACGATCGGAAACGTCATCGGCGGCATCGCTCTCGTCGGCGCCGTCTACTGGCTCGTCTACCTCCGCCGAAGGCCGGCCGCGCCGGGTTAGACGCGTTTCAGACCGCCCGCGGCTTGCGGCTTACTACGCAGACGGTTCCGGCCCGACCCCGATGCGGGCGAGGAGCGTCGCGCGGGACACTCTGCGCAGGATGTCCGCGTACGCCGTCTCCCGCCCGGGTGGGCTCGACCCGGACCTGCAGCTGCTGCTGGAGCGAGCGCGGGAGCAGGGGGCGATCGAGCCGGAGGAGCTCGCGCTCGCCGCTGCCGAGGCCGGCCTCGACGACGAGGAGGTCGAGGAGCTGCGCCATCGCCTCGTGGAGGAAGGCATCGAGCAAGAACCGGGAGCGGCGACGGTCGCCGATCTCGACGACGGCCGCTCGGTGGGGCCGTCGACGCTCGATCTGTTCCTCGCCCAGGCCGCCCGCCACCGGCTGCTCACGGCAGCCGAGGAGGTCGCGCTCGCGAAGCGGATCGAGCTCGGCGACGAGGGCGCGAAACGGCGCATGATCGAGTCGAACCTGCGCCTCGTCGTGTCGATCGCGAAGAAGTACCAGAGCCACGGCCTCTCGCTGCTCGACCTGATCCAGGAGGGCACGATCGGCCTCAACCGCGCCGTCGAGAAGTTCGACTGGCGCAAGGGCTTCAAGTTCTCGACCTACGCCACGTGGTGGATTCGCCAGGCGATCCAGCGCGGGATCGCGAATCAGGCGCGCACGATCCGTCTCCCCGTCCACGTCGTCGACCGTCAGCGGCGACTCGGCAGGGCCGCCCGCCAGCTCGAGCTGCAGCTCGGGCGAGCGGCGACCGACGACGAGCTCGTCGCGGCGACCGGGATCGACGCCGAGGATGCCAGGGAGGCGATGCGTGCGGCCGCGGTCACGACGTCGCTGAACCAGGCGATCGGCACCGAGGGCGATGCCGAGCTGGCAGACCTCCTCCCCGACGGCGCCGCGCTCGACCCGCTCGAGGAGACCGCACGCCATCTCCGGATCGAGGCCCTGCATGCCGCGCTCGAATCGCTTCCCGCGCGCGAGCGACGGATCCTCGAGCTCCGCTTCGGCCTCGTCGACGACGAGCAGCATACGCTCACGGACATCGGGCGCGAGTTCGGCCTCACCCGCGAGCGCGTGCGTCAGCTCGAGAGCGACGCGCTGCGCAGGCTCGCCCGCGGCCCGCTGCGCGACCTCGACCCGGCCGCGTAGCGCTACGACCCCGCCCGGTCGGTCGGAAGCCGGCGGAACTCACCGGCGACCGTGTCGTCGGCCTCCGGCTGCCGCGGCTCCGTTCCGAACGGCATCCGGGGATGCTCGTCCTCCTGCAGGTCCCGGGGAATCAGGCGCCTGCCGACGACAGCCTGGGCGACGATGCCCGCAGCGAGGCCGAGCAGCACGGCTGCCCACATCCTGCCGAACGCGCCGTACGCGGCCCAGACGACCGGGATCGACGCCGCGGGCAGCAGCGCGAAGTAGACGACTCGCCGGAGCCGGTGTGGACGCGTGATCACCTGGCCGAGCCCGCGCCCGACGACGTGCATCGTGAGGACGAAGGCGTACAGGCCGAGCCAGAACGAGGAGATCTCCTGCGTCGCGAGCACGGCCGCGGCGATGCCGAGGCCGAAGGCCGAAAACCAGAGCACGACGCGGACGACCCCTCGCCAGACGAGCCCGCGTAGGAGAACCCCCGCCTCGGGCCCGACCGTCACGGTGACGCGCGGCTGCTGCATCACGCCGCGCCTGGTGGGAGAGCCGGCTGCCGCGCCCGCTCGACGACGGGCCCGAGGAGCTCCCGGAGCATCGGTGCGCCGACCTCGCGAAGCCCGTAGCGGGCGTGTCTGATCGGATGGCGGGTGCGGATCAGCCGGCCGAGGTCGATCGGCGTGCCGCTGACGACGACGTCCACGGCGGCCTCGTCGATCGTCTGCTCGAGATCGGCGAGCTGCTCGTCCGAGTAGCCCATGGCCGGGAGCACCGGACCGATCGACGGGTACTCCTCGAACGTCGCGGCGATCGACCCGGCGGCCCAGGGACGCGGGTCGACGAACGTCATCGCGCCGGCCTCCCGCGCCGCCACCGTCCCGGCGCCGTAGGGCATCCCACCGTGGGTGATCGTCGGGCCGTCCTCGACGACGAGGACGCGCAGCCCGGCGAGCGAGGGGCCCGGGTCGAGCGTGACCGGGGACGCCGCGTACACGATCGTCGCCATGGGGTTCACCGACGTCACGTTGGCGACGACCCGGGTGACGGCGTCGTGCGTCGCGTTATCCACCTTGTTGACGACCACCACGTCGGCCATCCGCACGTTCGTCTCGCCGGGGTGGTACGTGAGCTCGTGGCCGGCCCGCAGGGGATCGACGACCGTCACGTGCAGGTCGGGCGCCACGAACGGGAAGTCGTTGTTGCCGCCGTCCCAGACGATGACGTCGGCCTCCTGCTCGGCCTCCGCGAGGATCGCCGCGTAGTCGACCCCGGAGTACATCACCATCCCGAGCCGGACCGGCTCCTCGTACTCCTCGCGCTCCTCGATCGTCGGGTCGGCCCGGTCGATGTCGGCGAGCGTCGCGAACCGCTGGACCCGCATCGCCTCGAGATCGCCGTAGGGCATCGGGTGTCTGATCAGCACGATCCGCAGACCCTCGTCCAGGAGGAGCCGCCCGATGTGGCGGCTCGTCTGGCTCTTCCCCGAGCCGGTGCGAACGGCGCACACCGCGACCACCGGCTTCACGCTCCGGAGCATGGTCGCCGCCGGGCCGAGCAGCCGGAAGTCGGCGCCGCAGGCGAGCGCGAGCGAGGCCCGGTGCATCACCGCCTCGTGCGAGAGATCCGAGTACGCGAGCACGACGTCGTCGACGCCCTCGCGCTCGATCAACGTCGCGAGCTCCGCTTCCGGAACGATCGGGATCCCGCTCGGATAGGCGGGACCCGCGAGCGAGGGTGGATACACGCGATCGTCGATGCCTGGGATCTGCGCCGCCGTGAAGGCGACGACCCGCGTCGCCGGATCGTCCCGGAACACCACGTTGAAGTCGTGGAAGTCCCGGCCGCCGGCACCCATGATCACGACGTTCCGCAGACCCATCTCCCCTGGATCCTAGTGCTCTGTCCCGGAAGTGGCTTGACGATTCCGGCGCGCGAAAAGCAAGCCGGGCAAGGACGCAGGAAGCCCCGATATGCGGACATATCGGGGCGACCGAGGACGCGGCCCGGCGCCGCTTTGCAGCCGCCCGGGATCCAAGGGATTTCCGGGACGGAGCACTAGTGCTCCGCCAATAGGGTCACCCGGATCCCGCGCAGCGCCGCGCCGGCCGCGGGCTCCGCAACAATGCACCGCGTGACCGACGTCGCTCGCGAACCGCTGCGCGTGCTCCTCGTCGAGGACCACGCGGTCGTCCGGCAGGGCCTGCGGCTGATCCTCGAGGCCACGGACGACATCGAGGTGACCGGCGAGGCGGGCGACGCGGAGGAGGGCATGCGGCAGGCGCAGGCCCTTCCCCCGACGTGATCGTGCTCGACATCACCCTCCCGGGCCGGAGCGGCATCGAGGTGCTACCGGATCTGCTCCGTGCCGCGCCGGACGCCCGGATCCTCATCCTCTCGATGCAGGACGACCCCGCGTACGTGCGTCGGGCCTTCACTGCCGGCGCCCACGGCTACGTCCTGAAGGACGTCAGCGACACCGAGCTGATCGGAGCGGTTCACGAGGTCGCGGCCGGCCGCCAGTACCTGCATCCGGCGCTCGGCGCGCGCCTCGCCGAGGCCGAGGCCCAGCGACGGCTCGTCGACGAGGAGCTTTCCGAGCGGGAACGCGAGGTGGCCAAGCTGCTCGCCCTCGGCTACACGAACCAGGAGATCGCGAAGATGCTCTACGTGTCCGTGCGGACGGCGGAGGCACACCGCGCCCACATCATGCGCAAGCTCCGCCTCGTCACCCGTGCCGAGCTCGTTCGGTGGGCGTTCGAGCATGGGCTGGTCGACCGCGACGGCGCCTGACCACGGCCCGTCCGCGGAGGTTCTCAGTGCTTCGGCTCGACCGGCGGGTGGATGATCGCGACCGGGCAGCGCGCGTGGTGCGTGCACTGCGCGCTCACCGAGCCGAGCAGGAGGCCCGCGAAGCCGCCGTGCCCCCGCGCGCCGAGGACGAGCAGGTCGGCGTCGCGGGCCAGCTCGAGCAGCTCGTGCGCGGGGCCTCCGCGCAGCACGTGCTCGTGAACGGTGACGCCTCCGGCGCCCCCGACCTCGGCCAGCACGTCGGGAACGATCTGTTTCGCGTCCTCCGCGACGGTGCGCTCGAACTCGGGTAGCCCGCCGATCACGAACACCGGAGCCCCGCTGACAGGCGTGTAGGGGACCTCCCAGACGTGCGCCGCGTGGAGCTCTGCTCCGTGCAGCCGCGCCTCCTCGATCGCGAACCGCAGCGCAGCCTTCGCGCCCTCCGAGCGGTCGACTCCGACCACGATCGCGTTCATGTCGCCACTGTAGACGGGGTGTGCCCGGACGCCATCGGTGGCCGCGCTGACCGGGGCTGCGGCTTTTCCGAACCGCCGCGGCTCATCGTGCGACGCTCAGCGCTCGAGGGTGAACGGCGGATACTCGTCGCGCATCAGGCCGACGTAGCAGAGCACCCGGATCGACCAGCGGTTCATCCCGAGGACGAAGTCGAAGATCTCACGTGGATAGCGAGCCGTGAAGAGCAGCACGACGCCGGCGATCAGCGTGAGGATGCCGATCAGGCCCGGGAATCGCCAGATCCAGCCCGGATCGCCGTCGCTGTACGTCCACAGGCTCCAGGTTCCCCAGGCCGAGCCCCAGAAGGCCCAGCCGCCTTGGAACACGGCGACGATCAGGAGCTGCGGGATCGCAAGCAGCCACCACTTCACGAGCACGAGCCCGCGCGACAGACGTTCGGGGTAGGCGATCTCGACCGTCGCGGGGTAGTCGGGCACCCTGTCGAGGGTGAACGGCGGATAGCGGTCGGTCGCGAGGGCGCTGTAGCTGTAGAACGCCACGCGCCACGTCCAGCGGATCACGCCGACGTTGAACTCGAAGATCGAACGCGGGTAGCGACCCGTGACGAGGATCGCGAAGAAGGCGACGACGGTGAGAACGCAGAATGCGACCCAGAGGAACCACAAGATCAAGTAGTGGGGGATCGCGAGCAGCCACTTCGCCAGCCATAGCCCGCGCGAGAGCGACGGGTCGAGGTCCCCCTCGACGGCGACGGGGTAGCGCTGCCCCTCGAGCACGGCGGGCGAGATGCCGGGAGCCGACGGCTCGCCCGGGACGCCGGCGACCGCCGCCCGCGACCGTGCGCCGAAGACGATCATCGCCACCCCCGCGGCCAGCAGCACGAAGCCTCCCACGAGCAGGCCGATGGAGACCCCGAGCACGAACGGCACCTTCGCGCCGGCCGTCATGTCCACCCCAACGCCCTCGGAGGCGTCGGCATTCATGACCAGGATCGACCAGTTCCCGTCCGTCACCTCCCAGTCGAGCGTCTGCTCGCCGGGGCCGCTGACGGACGAGACCCAGAACGCCTGATCGCCGGGAGAGCCTGCCGGCGGCCCCCCCGGGCTGCGCCGGTACTCGACCGAGGCCTCGTCGAGGCCGACGTCCTCGAAGCGGGCGTTCACGACCTCGTCGTGCCCGACGCCGTCGAGGTAGGCGGTCACGAACTCCTCGGGCCCGATCCCGATGAAGAGCTCCTGCCCGGAGGTTGTGCTCTCGCCCCGAAGGCGGACCGTGGCGAAGGCTCCGGCCTCGAACGGGAGGTCCTCGATGTCGGCGATCTGGAGGTCCTCGGAGGCGAGCGCGTAGGTCGGCGTTGCGAGATCGACCCGGGTCGAGTAGAAGCCGTCGGCGTCCCGCTGCGTCTCGTGGACCCAGAGCAGGAACCCGCCGGCAGCGAGCATCCCGATCGCAATCAGCACGGCGATCGTGCCGAAGACGAGCAGAAGGATCCGCCCGACGCTCATGCCGCCAGCATACGACAGCCCGCCCCGGCCGATACCGCAGAAAGTCGTCCGCCGGCTTCGGGTTTCCCGCATCAAGTTCGAACGTCGCGCCGGGGCGAACGCGAGCACGGACAGCGCCGTCATCGCGAGCGACGCGCCGAGGAGGACGGCGACGACGTCGAGCGCGAGACCCGATTGCCGCTGCGGGCAACTACGACGCCGGCGCAGGCCGGGCCTGGCTACCGCGCGACGACGGTCGTCCCGGCGTCGCCCCGCAGGACGGCGGACGCTTCCTCGAGCGCCCCGATCGCGGCCCGGCCACCGGTGGCCTCGACGAAGCGGCATGCCGCCTCGACCTTCGGGCCCATCGAGCCGCGCGGAAGGGAGAGCGCTCGGAGCTCGTCCGGGGTCGTGCGGCGGATCGGCTCCTCGGCGTCGGTCCCGAAGGCGCGCATCACCGCGCGAACGTCCGTCAGCAGCAGCAGCGCGTCGAAGCGGAGCAGCCGAGCGAGCAGGCAGGCGGCGAGGTCCTTGTCGATGACGGCCTCAACCCCGCGGAGGCCGCCGCCCGGCAGCGCGACGACCGGGATCCCCCCACCACCCGCGCAGATCACGACGACCCCGCCCGCCACGAGCAGCCGGATCGTCGAGATCTCGACCACGTCGAGCGGCTCGGGGGACGGCACGACACGACGGAAGCCGGCCCCGTCCGGGGCGATCGCGAAGCCCCGCGTTGCCGCGAGGCGGCGCGCCTCCTCCTCCGGGTACACGGGCCCGACCGGCTTCGACGGCCGTGCGAACGCAGGGTCGGCCGGATCGACGACGACCTGGGTGAGCAGGGTCGCGACCTCGAGACCCGGAAGGCGGCCGGCGAGCGCCTGCTCGAGCAGGTAGCCGATCATCCCTTCGCTCTCGGCGCCGAGCACGTCGAGCGGGTACGGCGGAACGTCCGAATAGGCCTCCGCCTGCAGCGCGAGCAGCCCCACCTGGGGCCCGTTGCCGTGCGTCACGATCGTCCGGTGGTGCGCGGCGAGCTCTGCCACCGCAGCCGCAGCGCTGTCGACGTTGCGACGCTGGGTCGCCGCGTCGGCGGGCTCCCCCCGGCGCAGCAGCGCGTTCCCACCGAGTGCGATGAGGACACGCATGGCCGGCTCGGGCATGCTCACGACGGTAGCACCGGCCGATCGGGCATCTTCGGCATCGTCATCCCGGAGCAGGGACCTCGAGGCGCTGTCCGTCCAGCGCCTGGCAACGCCCGTCGCGCGCGTACACAGGTCCGTCTGCCCGGGCGGGGTTCGGGGAACGACGAGCATCTCCCAGTGCGGGCTTTTCCGCAACGCGATCCGCGGGTTCCCCGATGAAACGCCGAGGCGTGCGCGCCAGGATGGTGTCGATGCACCCCCTTCGGACGCTTCTCGAGCTGCCGGAGACGGCCGCCCTCTTCGAGGTCGCCTCGCTCCGTGACCCGGTCGGGATCCTGTCGGTGTACGTCGACGGGCGCCCGGAGCTCCCGCCGGGAAGGGAGCCGGTCGCGGCGCCCGCGCTGCGCGAGGGGCTCGCCGCGGTGCTCGCTCGCGAAGCGGTTGAGGGGCCGCGCGAGCGCGCGGCGGCGATCGAGGCCCGAGTCGAGAAGCTCGAGCCCACGCTCGCGTCCCTGGTCGACCCCGCCGCCCCGGGCAAGGGCCGCGTGCTGTTCGCGACGGTCGCAGGCGGCGAGATCCGCCGCCTCGCGCTCGAGCTGCCCCTCCCGAACAGGGTGGTCATGGCCGAAACGGCGCATCTGCGCCCGCTCGCCGCGGCGCTCGACGCAGGGCATCCTGCGGGTATCGCCGTCGTCTCGCGGGAGAACGTCCGGGTGCTCGAATGCCGCCTGGGCGAGACCGAGGACGTTGCACGCTTCGCCGTCGAGCCGACCACCGACCAGTGGCGAATGATGAAGGGCCCGGCGGCCTCCGGCTCCTGGATGGCGCAGCAGAGCGCCTCCCAGGAGGACCGTTACGCCCGCCGGAAGGCACAGCGGCGCAGCTCGCAGCTCGTCTCCCTCGGGAGCGACCTTCACGCGCTCGCCGAGAACCACGGCTGGGACCGGCTGCTCCTCGTCGGCGACGATCGCCTGACGTCCTCGTTCGGCGACAGGCTCCCGAAGCAGGATCACCTGCACGTCCTGCGCATCCAGGCCACACCCGGTGACTGGGTGCCGGCGGCCGAGCTGGGCAGGGAGCTGATCCCGCACCTCGAGGACGCCCGCGAGCGGCACGATCTCGAACGGATCCAGCGGGCGGGGGACGCCGCGCGCTCGGGGGGCCTCGGCGTTGTCGGCCTCGCCGACACCCTCGACGCGCTCGACGAGGGGCGGGTGCACCAGCTCCTGCTCGACGGCGAGCGCGACTGGCAGGGGGTCGAGGCACCCGACGGGCGCCTGTTCCCGACGGGCGTGCGGCCGCCCGGCGTCTCGTCGGGCGAGCTTCGCCCGGAGCCGCTGCTCGCCGACCGCATGATCGAGCGCGGGCTGAAGACGGACGCCACCGTGAGCCTCGTCTCGGGGCCCGCAGCGGAGGCGCTCGCCGCGTGCGACGGCGTCGCCGCGATCCTGCGCTGGTAGGAGATGCCGGTCGCCACGATGCCGAAGGCGGCCCTGCCACCCAGTTCGCGCCCTCCCGGCGAAGCCGGCGTGAACCGCACCAACGAGGCGCTCGAGTGCGCTCTCGGGCAACTCGGGTCGCCCGCGCGAGCGCTACCGCGCGAGCGGGATCAGCGCGCGCAGCGTCGTGCCGCCCCCCGGGCGTGAGTCGATCCTCAGAGACGACCCGAGCAGTTCCAGGCGCTGACGCATGGCAACGAGGCCGTAGCCGGCCGTCCGGGGCCGACTCCGGATCGAATCCCTTTCCGTCGTCCTCGATCAGGACGGCGAGCGCATCCGGACGCCGAGTCACGACGACGCTGACGTGGGTTGCCTCGGCGTGCTTGACGACGTTCGTCAGCGCCTCCTGGACCATCCGGTAGACGGCCGTCTCGACCTCGAGGTCGAGACGGGCCTCCCGCACGCCCTCGAGCTCGATGTGGATTCCGCTCCTTGCCGCCACGGTCTGGGTCAGGTGCTCGAGCGCGGGCGCCAGGCCGAAGTCGTCGAGCGCCTTCGGTCGCAGCTCGAAGGCCAACGCCCGCACGTCCTCCAGCGCCGCGGTCGCGAGTCGGCGCACACCGTCGACCGCCGCCTCGAGCTCGTCGGGCGTGCATGCGGCGGTGACCGAGTGCAACCCGAGCAGGATCGCGGTCAGGGCCTGGCCCGTCTCGTCGTGGAGCTCCCGCGCGAAGTGTGCCCGTTCGAGCTCCTGCCCCTGGACGAACGTGCGGAGCGTCTCCGCCTCGACACGCCGTGAGAGGTCGATCGCAACGGCCGCACGGTTCGCGAACATGTGGACGATGCGTAGGTCGCTCTCGGAGAAGCGGCGATCCCGTGTCGCCCGGTCGTGCACGACGAGCACGCCGATCGCCTTGTCCTTCACGAGCAGTGGCACGAACATCGCCGAGGTGGTTCCGAGCGCGCGGATGTTCGCCTGGTCGACCTCGGAATCGTCGACGAGGGCGTCGATTCGCTCGCTGCGCTTCCGCGCCATCACCGCACCCGCCTTGGACGCATGCGGTGAGGCCACGATCTCGAGCGCGAGCTCGGCACGGTCACCGTCCGCCGCCTCGACGTGGAGGAGCCCGTCGTGCCCCGGCAGCATGATCACGGCGAGACGCGCGTCGACGACCTCGCGCACGCGCGAGACGATCAGCGTGAGGAGGGGGTGAAGGTCGAGCTCGCCGACGAGGGCGCTCCCGATCTCCCCGAGCGACTCGAGCCGGCGGATCCATTGCGAGCTCGCTGCGAACAGGCGGGCGTTCTCGATCGCCACACCGGCCTGTCCGGCGATCAGGGTGGCGAGCTCCTCGTCCTCGTCCGTGAAGTCGCCACCTCCCTCCTTCTCGGTGAGATAGAGGTTCCCGTAGACCACGCTCCGCAGGCGAACCGGCACTCCGAGGAAGGTCCGCATCGGCGGGTGGCCCGGCGGGAAGCCGACAGAGCGCGGATCCTCGGTCAGGTCGTGAAGCCTGAGCGGTCGGGCGTCGCGGATGAGGGTGCCGAGGATTCCGCGTCCGAGCGGCGGCTCGCCGAGCTGTGCACGCGTTCGCTCGTCGATGCCGGTCGTGATGAAGCGCTCGAGACCGAGGCGGCGGTCGTCGAGGACACCCAGGGCGGCATACCGCGCTCCGGTGATCGCGGCGGCCGTATCGACGATGCGCTGGAGCAGATCGTCGAGGGACAGCTCCGAGCTGAGCGCGACACCCGCATCGATCAGACCGCGAAGACGCGTCTCGTTGCCGACTGCAGCGTTCACGTTCGGCGGAAGTGTCACACAGGAGCCGCGGGCTCGGCCGGCCTCGTCAGCCGAATGCGTTGTCGAGCGCGGGTCTCCCGACCGCGAGCCCCAGCCGCGACACTGTCGTCGTGTACCGCTGGATCGCACACACCGGGGAGGCCGAGCTCGCGATCGACGCCGGAAGCGAGGAGGAGGTGTTCGCCGACGCCCTCGCTGCCCTCGCGGAGCTCCTCGCCGACGGTGGCGAGGAGCACCCGACACGCGTCGAGGTCGCAGCCAGCGGGGCAGATCGCGCTGCGCTGCTCGCCGACTGGCTGTCGGAGCTCCTGTTCATCGCCGAGACGAGGTCGTTCGTGCCGCACCGCCTCGAGCGCATCGAGCTCACGGAGACGGCCGCGCACGGGACCATCGCCGGGCATACCGGGCATCCGTCGCCGATCGTGAAGGCCGTCACCTACCACGGGCTCGTGCTCGAGCCGGTCGAGGGCGGCTGGCGCGCCCGGGTGGTGCTGGATGTCTGAGCTCCTGCGGATCGACGACACGCTCTGGGAGATCCCGGCGACCGCCCGCGCCGACATGCGGGTGCCCGCTCGCGTCTTTGCCGACGCCGAGATGCTCGAGGCGATCCGCTCGGATCTCTCGCTGGAGCAGCTTCAGAACGTCGCCACGCTGCCCGGGATCGTGGACGCGGCGCTCGCGATGCCGGACATCCATCAGGGGTACGGCTTCCCGGTCGGAGGCGTCGCTGCATTCGAGACCCCCGACGGGATCGTGTCGCCGGGCGGCGTCGGCTACGACATCAACTGCGGCGTGCGCCTGCTGACCATCCCGCTGACCGAGCCGGAGCTGGGCACGCGGCGGAAGGCCCTCGTCCACGAGATCTCACGGTCGATTCCCGCCGGCGCAGGCAAGGAGGGCCTCTATGCGTTCCGCGGCGCCGAGCTCGACCGCATCCTCGTGCATGGTCCGGCGGCGCTCGTCGAGCAGGGAATCGGGACGGCCGACGACCTCGAGCACACCGAGTCACGGGGCTGCCTGGCCGGGGCCGACCCCGCGGCCGTGTCGGAGCGGGCGCGGGCCCGGGGCGAGCGCCAGGTCGGGACGATCGGCTCCGGAAATCACTTCATCGAGCTCCAGCGGGTCGCCGAGATTCGGGATCCGCGAGCGGCCGAGGTCTGCGGACTGTGGGAGGGACAGCTCACGGTGCTCATCCATTCCGGCTCGCGGGGCTTCGGGCACCAGGTCTGCACCGACTACGTGAAGCGCATGGACACGGCGATCCAGCGCTACGGCATTCGCCTGCCGGACAGGCAGCTAGCCTGCGCGCCCCAATCCTCGCCCGAGGGTCGTGCGTACCTCGGCGCGATGGCCGCCGCCGCCAACTTCGCGTGGGCGAACCGGCACGCGATGGCCCACAACGTGCGTGCCGCCGTGGCGCGGGTCGTCTCGACCGAGGTTGCCGCCGGCACGCGCCAGGTCTACGACGTCGCCCACAACGTCGCCAAGCTCGAGCAGTACGGCGGGCGGACGCTGTGCGTGCACCGCAAGGGGGCGACCCGGGCGTTCCCTCCTGGCTCGGCCGAGATCCCGGCCGTGTTCCGCGAGATCGGCCAGCCCGTCTTCATCCCCGGCAGCATGGGGACGTCGAGCTTCGTGCTGGTCGGCCGCGCCCGGAGCGATCGAGAGGTCGTTCGGAAGTGCCTGCCACGGCGCTGGACGGAGGATGTCCCGGCACGCGGCGACCCGGAAGATCGGTGGCGGCGAGCTGCGACGCCAGCTCGAGGCCCGCGGCATCGTCGTCCGCTGCCCGTCGAATCGCGGCCTCGCCGAGGAGGCGCCGTTCGCCTACAAGGACGTCGAGCGGGTCGTCTCGGTCGTCGAGCGCGCCGGCCTCGCGGCACCGGTCGCGAAGCTCGTCCCGCTCGGCGTGGTCAAGGGGTAGCGATGGAGGCGCTCCTGATCGTCGACTTCCAGAACGACTTCTGCCCGGGCGGCGCGCTGCCGGTCGCCGGCGGCGACCGGGTCGCCGCGCCCCTGAATGCCCTCGCACAGGGTTTCGAGCTCGTGATCGCCACTCGTGACTGGCACCCACCCGACCACGGCTCGTTCGTCGGCGCGGAGGTCGACCCGGCGGCCTGGCGCGGCATCGACCCGCCAGGGATCTGGCCCGTCCACTGCGTGCAGGGCACGCCCGGCGCCGAGCTCCATCGGGACCTGCGGCGCGACCTCGTCGACCTGGTCGTGGACAAGGCACAGGATCCCGCCTCGCAGGGGTACTCCGCGTTCCAGGACACGGGTCTCGCCGACCTGCTGCGCGAGCGCGGCGTCGACCACCTCGTCGTCGGCGGGCTCGCGACCGACTACTGCGTGAGGACGAGCGTCCTCGACGCGATCCGCGAGGGCTTCCGGGTGACGGTCGTCGAGGACGCGATCCGGGGCATCGACGCCGAGCCCGGAGACTCGGCACGCGCGATCGAGGAGATGCGCGAGGCGGGAGCCGAGATCGAGACCTCAGCGGCGCTCCTCGCCGGGCGCTGACGCTGCGGGACCCTCCGCAACGGCGGGAAGCCGGACGACCGCGGCGAGCCCGCCGCCGGGCGCGTCGTGAAGCTCGACCGTCCCGCCGTCGGCCTCGACGAGGCGGGCGACGATCGCGAGCCCGAGGCCGGAGCCTCCCGCGGCGCCCTTCGCGTCTGCGCGCCAGAAGCGATCGAACGCCCGGGCCCTCTCGGCCGGCGTCAGCCCCGGCCCGGCGTCGACGACGCGAACCTCGGCGCCTGCGGCCGATGAGCTCGCCGTGACCTTCACTGCCGTTCCCGCGGGGGCAACCGCGAGCGCGTTCTCGATCAGGTTGTCGAGGACCTGCTCGAGCCGGCCGGGCGTCGCCGCCGCGGCGCACCCGCGGGCGACGTCGGTGTCGATGGAGACCCCGCGGGCCACGGCGAGATCCGACCAGAGCGCCTTCCGCCCTGCGACCATGCCCTCGAGGTCGATCGTCTCGCGCGAGGTCGCGCCCGAATCAGCCCGCGCGAGCGCGAGGAGCCCGTCGGTCAGCCGTGAGAGCCGGCCGACCTCGGCGAGCGCAGCATCGATTCCCTCCCGGCCGCCGGGCGAGATCTCGTACTCGAGGTTTTCGAGCCGTAGGCGCAGCGCGGCCAGCGGGGTGCGAAGCTGGTGGGAGGCGTCGGCGACGAACTCCCGCTGCGAGCGAACCAGCTCGGCGAGCGTCGCCACCATCTCGTTGAAGCTCCGCGCCAGCGAGCGCACCTCCGGTGGGCCCTCGACCGGCGCCCGGACGCCGAGGTCTCCGGCTCCCGCCTGTCTGGCGGCGGTTTCGAGGCGGCCGAGGGGCCCGGCGACGGCCCGCGCGAAGCGCAGGCCCACCAGGGTGGCCGCCGTCAGCACCACGCCCCCGATGAGCGCGAGGATGGCCCAGTAGCGGTGCACGCGCCCGTCGACCTCGGAGGTCGGATACGTGATCCGGACTGCCCCGTGCACGACTCCACCCGAGGCGACCGGCACCGCCACGTAGAGAAGGTTCTCGTCGAGCGTGACGGAGTGTCGCTCGCCGGTTGCCACCTCGCCCGCGAGCGCTGCCGCGATCTCGGGCCGTGAGGCGAACGACCGGGAGGCCGCTCCCGGGCTCTCGGTGTCTACCAGCCCCGTCCCCGTGGCGTCGACCACGATCACGCGACCGCCGGTCTCCTGCGTGTACCGACCGACGAAGTCGCCGAGCGCGCCGCTCGATGCCGGTTGCGTTCCGCTGAGCGAGTCCTCGAGGATCGAGCCGAGCGCGACCGCGTCGCGCTCGACCTTCGTCGTGAGGTTGTCTCGTTCGTTCCGGGCGTAGGAGACCGCGAGCGGAACCTCGAGCGCGACGAGGACCAGGATCGCGAGCGACAGGTAGCCGAGGAGCAGCCGTCTTCTCACGACGGGCTGACGAGCCGGAAGCCGACGCCGCGCACGGTCTCGATCCAGCGGGGATCGCCGAGCTTCTTGCGCAGGCCGGCGACGTGGACGTCGATCGTCTTCGTCGCGCCGTACCAGCTCGTATTCCAGACGTCCTCGAGGAGGCGCTGACGGGTCACCACCACGCCGGGCTCGGACGCGAGCGCGACGAGCAGGTCGAACTCCTTCGGGGTCAGCGCGAGCTCGTGGCCGGCGAGGTCGTGCTCTGCGGCTGCGCAGGTCGACCTCGAGCGTCCCCGACCCGAAGCGAGGATCGTGGCCGTGCCGAGGGTGCGCCCCGACGGGTCACGGCGCGGATACGGGCGACGAGCTCACGGAAGCCGAAGGGCTTCACGATGTAGTCGTCGGCGCCGAGCTCGAGCCCGACGACGCGGTCGATCTCCTCGCCGCGGGCCGTGACCATGATGATCGGGACGTCCGAGCGTGCGCGCAGGCCGCGGCAGACCTCGTAGCCGTCGAGATCGGGCAGGCGAAGATCGAGCAGGACGACATCGGCGGGAGCCGCTGCGAGAGCCGCCTCTCCGGTCGCGGCGCGGTCGACCTCGAATCCCTCCCGGACGAGCCCCTGCGCGAGCGGGGTCGCGATCGCTTCCTCGTCCTCGACGATGAGCACCCTCACGTGGACATCCTGCCGCACGGTACGGCCGGCCGGGCGCGGCTTCGCGGTGTCTTAACCATCCCCTGGAGATCCCTTACCCGCGGTTCACCCGCCGCAGGGAGGCAGCCGCCTACGGTGGATGCAGACGACGAAGGAGCGACCAATGAAGCGACGCCATGCACTCGTGATCTCACTCATGCTCGGTACCGCCGTTGTCGCCGGCACGTTCGGAGCGGTGCAGCGCGCGGGCCTCCGCTCCGGGAACGGAGACGCCGGTGCCGCCGCAGTCACCGCCAGCTCGTCCGGGCCGACAGCGGCGGACACCCCGCTCGCGAGCCAGGTCTCCGGGCACGACGACGAGCACGAATCCGAGGACGACGAATGACGAACCACGTCGTCCGTCTCTACGCCGTGGCCGCGAGCGTGCTCGCGTTCGCCGGCGTCTTCGCCGCCGTCTCCGCTCATCCCTGGAAGGAGAGCACCGGCGTTGAGCAGATTCCCGGCTCGGCACAGGCCCAGGGCTCACAGCAGGCGCAGCTCGTCGACCTGCCGCCGGTCACGGCGACGAGGAGCTCCTGATGCAGCGTCACCGCTTCCCTGCCATGGGCACCGAGGTCGAATGCCTCGTCGAGCCGCGGGACGACGAGCCTGCCGCCGGCGCATTCGAGGCCGTCGAGGAGGAGTTCGACCGTCTCGAAGCGCTTCTCTCGCGCTTCCGCCCGGATTCCGAGCTCTCCCGACTGAACCGGGCGGGCTCCGGTGCGGCCGGGCCCGACCTCGTTGCGGTGACGCTCCTGGCGCTCGCCGCCCGGGAGCGGACCGGCGGCAGATTCGATCCCACCGTGCACGACGCTCTCGTCGAGGCCGGGTACGACCGAACGTTCGCCGACGTCGCTCCCGACGGATCGGCCGGATCCGTCACCGCGGCGTGCGGCGGTGATGTCGAGGTCGACGAGGCGGCGGGGCAGATCATCCTCGCGCCCGGCTTCCGGCTCGACCTCGGCGGGATCGCGAAGGGCTACGCCGTCGACCGTGCCTGCCGCGCGCTCGCGGCGACGGGTCCCTGCCTCGTCAACGCCGGCGGCGACCTCGCGGTTCAGGGCAGGCCATCGTCGGGGCTCTGGCCGATCGCCGTCGACACCCCGGACGGGTCCTTGACGCTCGGCCTCTCGGACGGCGCGATCGCGACGTCCGGTCGCGATCGGCGCCTCTGGCGGCGCGACGGCGAGGAGCGGCACCATCTCATCGATCCACGCACGGCCGCACCCTCGAACTCGGATCTTGCGTGCGTCACCGTGGTCGCGGGCTCGGCGACCGACGCCGAGGTGCTGGCAAAGTCGCTCTTCCTCGCGGGCTCGACCGCGGGCCCGGCGGAGGCCGAGCAGGCAGGCCTGCCAGCAGTGCTCGTGACCGCCGACGGCCGGACGATTCTCACGGGAGGGCTCCGATGACCTCGGATCCGACCTTCTGGATGATCGCGCGCGCCGGCGGCTTCCTCGCCTACGGGCTCCTGACCGCGACCGTGCTCGCAGGGCTCCTCCTCCGGGCACGGCCCTTCGGCAAGGCGGTCAAGGCGGCGACGGTCACCGATCTCCACCGCTTCCTGTCGCTGCTCGGGCTCGGAGCGCTCGCCCTGCACGGGCTCGCCCTCGTGGCTGACCGAACCGTCGAGATCTCGCCCGCTGCCCTCGTCATCCCCGGAATCGCACCGTATCGGCCCTTCTGGACGGCGCTGGGAGTGATCGCCGCCGAGTTGATGGTGCTGCTCGTCGTCTCCTTCTCGCTCCGCAAGCACATCGGGACGAAGGCCTGGCGAAAGCTGCACTACGCCGCGTACGCAGTCTTCGTTCTCGCCACGGCACATGGCATCATGGCCGGCACGGACAGCGGCCTGGACTGGGCGCTCGGCGTCTACCTGGTGGCCGTCGGCTCCGTGGCTGCCGCAACCGCATGGCGTATCCTCGTCCCTCCGCCCCGTGGCGCAGCGCGACGCGCCGGAGCCGGGCAGCCTGCGGCGGCAGGCGGCAACGGCGCGACCGCCCTCTAGTTGTGCTCGTCTAGGCTGGGAGCTGATGCGACGGGCCGGCGTCACCCGGGTGCTCCTGGCGGCGGCCGTCATCCTCGCGGCGGTCGCGGCCGCGACGACCGCGAATCTGATCCTGCTCGAACGGGCGGACAACAGCGACAGCCGCGTCGGACACCTCAACCCGCAGGTCGAGCTCGTCGGTGACAGCTCACTCCCGGTTCCGACGTTCGCCAACCGCCGGGACGACCACTCGCCGCCGACGGTCCCGGAGAGCCGCCCGGACGAGCAGGAGCATCAGGAGGACGACGACTAGATGATTCTTGCCCGGGCCCGCCTCAGCGGATCCAGACCGGCATCCCGAGCCACGTGAACGCGTAGACGACGGGCGCCTCGATCGACGGGAGCCGCACGCAGCCGTGCGAGGCGGGGTACGCGGGCACGGACGGATAGCTGTGCATCGCGTACCCGCCGTAGAAGTACTGCGCGTAGGGCATCCAGACCTGGAACGGGACCGACCACGACACGAGCGCCTTGGAGCGGACGGAGAAGTGCCCCCTCGGCGTCCGTCCTCCAGCGCCGGTCGAGACGTGGATCGCCCGGACGACCGTGCCGCCACGGGCGAGCAGGAGCACCTGCCTCGCGAGGTCGATCTCGACGCCGGTGCGCAGCCCACCCCACGGCCGCGGCACGCTCGCGCGCTCGAGCCGCACCCATGCCCGGCGCCCGACGACGCCCGTCCGTCCGAGCTGCTCCCAACCCTGGAACGCGACGACCGCGTGCCAGGTGCGCTCGTCGAAGAAGCCCGTAACCGAACCTGCCGGCAGGTAGCGGAGCGCGACGAGCGATTGCTGGAGGCGTCGCACCGCGGGCCCTCTGCTCCCCTGGCGCAGGATCGGATACGGCGGCACCTTCACGCGCACCGCCTCACTCGACACGGCGGCCACGACGAGCGTCGCGCCGGCGCACCCGCCTGAAGCGATGGGAGCCTCGCAGGCGCCCGTCAGGTCGCTGATGCGGCGCTCCGACGACGCGCGGAACATGGTCGTGTGGGTGATCGAGCGGCGGGTCTCGAACGACCCCCTTCCGCCCGTCGTGACCGAGCCGGCCGGGTGGAGCGAGTCCGCGGTCGTCCCGGCCCGCAGCGACACGCGCTGTGACGCCACCGGGGAGCCTCCCGCGCGGAGCGAGCCCCGCAGCACCGCCTTCCCCGCCGCGGCGGCGTAGCGCCCGCTCAGCGTCAGGGCGACGGGGAGCGCGACGATCGAGCGCGCCTCCACCGGCTCGGCGGTCACGTCCCCCGAGGGAAGTGCGCGCACGATCGTTCGCCACGTATGCCAGCCCTTCAGGTCGGGGTTATGGGCGAGGGCAGGCAGGTCGAGCGCGAGCTCGACCAGATCCTCTCCTGCGGGCGGCGGCCCGCACAGCTCGAGCCGGTACGAGGCAAACACGCTCTCGGGCGTCTCGGGATCGATGCCGTCGACCGCGATCAGGAGCTCGAACGCGATTCCTGCCCCCTGGAGCGGGATCCGCCAGACCGCGACGTGTCCCTCCGGCCCGCAATCGTCCGCGCCGGTCGCGGCGATCACGGGCCCGTCGAGCGCCTGCTCGCCGCCGCCCGAGCGTACGCGCGCCGTGGCGGCTCCGATCTCCTCCCCTGGAGCGGCGTCGAGGCGGAGGGCGTACCCGGGGGGAGCGAAGACGGCGGCCTCCGCGATCCCGTCGGGCTCGGCGATGCGGATCGCGAGCTCGCCCGTGCGACCGAGCGACGGCCCCGAGTCCACCGTGAGCGCCGGGGTGGCCAAGGCGCTCGCCGAGCCGACGAGCCCGGCGACCACCACTGCGGCGACGATGCGTACGACCATCTCGCTCTCATGTTCAGGCTATCGGCGGGGCCGGCGGGCGGCGTCCGTAGTTCCCCGAAAGCCCAGTCCGTGCGCGGTCCGATGCACGAAGCCCTGGAGAGCGGCGAGCATTCGACAGCCCCGGCATCCGCGGGTGCTGCGCTAGCCACTCGTTCCTGCAAAGGTGTAGCGGTGAGAAGGTCGGGCTCGGACGAGACGGAGCCCGAGACGGATGGAGGACAGGATGGCAGCACAGGATTTCGAGCTCGAGATCGCGACGAAGGGCAACGTGGGCGAGGAGATGAAGGCGTACGCCGACGAGAAGGTGCGGCGCGTGACGAGGCTCGCGCCGAGACCGATCCTGTACGGGCGCGTCGCGCTGACGATGCACGAGAACCCGGCGGTCGACCGTCCCGCCTCGGTCAAGGCGAATCTCGACCTCTCCGGGCAGCGCGTGCGCGCACACGTCGCCGCGGCCACCTTCCGCGAAGCGATCGATCGCCTGGAGTCGCGACTCCAGCGCCAGTTCGAGATCATGTCCGACCGCCGCGAGACACGCCGCCAGCCGGCCACCCCCCGCGACGGGGAGTGGCGGCACGGCGCGATCTCCGGCCACCGACCGATCTGGTACCCCCGCCCGGAGGACGAGCGCGAGATCCTTCGCAGCAAGACCTTCGAGGTCGGCGAGCAGACGCCCGCCGAAGCCGCGATGGACATGGACCTGCTCGACCACGACTTCCATCTGTTCACGAACGGCGACACCGGCCGCGACGCGGTCGTGTACCGGGCCGAGGGCGGAGAGGTTCGTCTTTTCGAGACGGCGCCCGAGGAGACGATCGACCAGGCGATCGAGCGCCTCGAAGCGACGGGCGAGCGGTTCGTTTTCTTCCGCGACGCCGCGAGCAGGCGGGGGAGCGTCCTCTATCACCGCTACGACGGCCACTACGGGGTGATCGCGCCGGCGCAGGCGGGCGAGCTCGGCCCGCTGGCCTGACGCGTCCGATGGCCGGAACCGACTCGCTGAGGCTCACGCCGTCCCAGCTCCGTCGTCGTCTCGACCCGGCCTCGCTGCCCTTTCGGACGACCGACGAGGTCGCCCCGCTGGTCGGCACGATCGGACAGCCCCGGGCGCTCGACGCGATCGACTTCGGGCTCGAGGTCGCGGATCCCGGCTACAACCTGTTCGTCGCCGGTGCGCCCGGCTCCGGACGGACGGGGACCCTGCGCGACTACCTCGAACGCACCGCCAGTGTCCGCGCCACGCCAGACGACGTCGTGTACGTCTTCAACGTCGGCTCGCCCGACCGCCCGACCGTCATCCGCCTCCCCGCCGGGCGGGGCGGCGCCCTGGCCCGCGACATGGACGAGTTCATCGAGGGCGCCCGCCGCGAGATCCCGCGCGCCTTCGAGAGTGACGACTACGCCAGGCGCCGACACGAGATCGCGGTCGAGCTCGGCGGCCGGCGGGACGCTCTGACCGCGGAGCTGGAACATTTCGCGGCCGAGCAGGGGTTCGCCGCGGAGACCACGCCCGCCGGGATCGTCACGATCCCGATCGTCAAGGGCAAGCCGATCACGGGCGAGGAGTTCGCGCGACTCCCGCCCGAGACCCAGGAGGCGATCGAACAGCGCGGCGCGGCGATCCAGGAGAGGGTCGCCGAGACGCTCCGTGGGCTTCGCCGCCTCGAGAAGGAGGCCAACGAGCGGGTACGGGAGCTCGACCGCGAGGTCGCCCAGTTCGCCGTCGGGCCTCTCTTCCACGAGCTCGTTGAACGCTACGCAGACAGCGAGGCCGTGCTCGCGTACCTCGACCAGATCGAGGAGGACATCCCCGACAACCTCGGCAGCTTCCGGGGCACGGGCGAGGAGGAGGTACCTGCCTTCCTGCACGCGCTGCAGGGCGCGGAGCGGGCCGAGCGTCTCGCCCGGTATCGCGTGAACGTCCTGGTCGACAACACGGACGCGTCGGGTGCGCCGGTCGTCGTCGAGAAGAACCCGACGTTCTACAACCTCCTCGGCCGGATCGACTACCGCGCCCAGTTCGGGACGATGGTCACCGACTTCCACCAGATCCGGCCGGGCGCCCTTCACCGGTCGAATGGCGGCTTTCTCGTGATCCAGGCGCTCGAGGTCCTCCGCAGCCCGTTCGCGTGGGAGGCGCTGAAGCGGTCGCTGACGACGCGCGAGATCCGGATCGAGAACCTCGGCGAGCAGTTCTCGGCGATCCCGACCGCGACGCTCAGGCCCCAGCCCGTCCAACTCGACCTCAAGGTGATCCTCATCGGCTCGCTCGAGGTGTACCACCTGCTCTATGCACTCGACGACGAGTTCAGAGAGCTGTTCAAGGTCAAGGTCGACTTCGCGCCGGAGATGCCGTGGTCGGACGAGCACGTCGGCAACTACGCGGCCTTCATCAGCCGGCGGGTGCGCGACAACGGTCTGCACCACTTCGACGCCGGCGCAGTCGCCCGCATCGTCGAGCACGGCTCACGGCTTCGTGAGCACCAGGGGAAGCTCTCGACGCGGCTGACCGACATCGCCGACGTCGTGACCGAGGCGAGCTTCTGGGCGGGCAGGTCCGGCCGGGACGTCGTGTCGGCGCCGGACGTGACTCACGCAATCGAACAGCGAGAGTATCGCTCGAACCTGCTCGAGGAGCGCGTGCACGAGACCATCAGCGATGGGACGATCCGCATCGAGACGGAAGGCTCCCGTGTCGGCCAGGTCAACGGCCTCGCGGTGATCGACCTCGGCGATCATGCGTTCGCCAAGCCGACACGGGTCTCGGCACGGGTGTCGATCGGTCGCGGCTCTCTCACGAGCATCGAGCGCGAGATCGAGCTGTCCGGCCCGATCCACTCGAAGGGATTCCTCATCCTCAGCGGTTACCTCGCCGCGAGCTACGCGCACGACATGCCGCTGTCGCTCGCGGCGACGCTGACCTTCGAGCAGGCATACCAGGAGATCGAGGGCGATTCAGCGTCCTCGGCGGAGCTGTACGCGTTGCTCTCCGCGATCGCCGAAGTGCCGCTCCGCCAGGATCTGGCCGTGACCGGCTCGGTCGACCAGCACGGCAACGTCCAGGCGGTCGGCGGCGTCACGACCAAGGTCGAAGGGTTCTACGCGGTCTGCGCCGCGCGCGGGCTGACCGGCTCGCAGGGCGTGCTCGTGCCGCGTACGAACGTCGGCCACCTGATGCTCCGCGACGAGGTGGTCGAGGCCGTCGCAGCCGGCCGCTTCCACATCTACGCCATCGGGTCGATCGACGAGGGCCTCGCGCTCTTGACCGGACTCCCGGCGGGCGTCCACGGCCCGGACGGCGCGTTCCCGACCGGAAGCCTGCACGCGCTCGTCAACGATCGGCTCCGGGCTTTCGGCGAGCGACTCCGTGAGCTGGCCCCGCAGGACGGCGACGATGACCAGGATGCCTGAGGCGGGCCCGGGATCTTCGACCGCATCCTTGCGTGACCGAGAGGCTCGCCTACCGGGCGAGCTGCCCCGTGCTCGTCGTGCGCGCTTCCTGAGCCCTAGGCGGCGCGGCGCGCGTCGCCGGCCTCGGCGATTCGCCGCTCGATGTCGCGCTCGAGCCGCTTGTCGCGGTCGGCACGCCGGACGATCTCGTCGGTCGGGCCGAAGCGGCTCCGCGTGCGGGTCACCCGCAGCTCGTCCCAGAGCGTCGCGATCTCCTCGTTCAGGACCGCGAGCTCGTCCGCGAGCGCGGGGTCGCTGGCACGCCCCAGCTCACGCCAGAGCTCGGCGCGACGCGCCGTGGCGCGGTCGAGGTCGATCCGGATGTCGTTCTGGGTGCGCACCGTCGCGTTCGTCCCTGTCGCTCGGCTGTCCCGGTTGGCCCGGCACCGGGGTACCGGGCCGACCGAGCCTGGAGGGAGGAGGCACGCGAAGCATGTCCGCCGGCCGGCGAGCATGTTCCGGGTGCCACGAGATATCGTAGCATTCGCAGTGGGCCGGCCCGCGCGCGGGATACCGACGCGGCCCGATTTCCTCGTCGACCGCGATCGTTGCGCCGATTCCTCGCGGTTGCGATGACGAAGAGGATCAGGCGGGCGGACAGGGAAGGGCTCGGCTCTGTGCCATCCTGGCCGGGGACGAACGAGCACCACGTGCCATGACGACGACGCCCCTCACTGCGGCTCACGCCCGGCATCCAATACGTGCTCCTCGGGCCTTTTTCGCAGGCCTCCTGTCGCTGCTCGTGCCGGGGTCCGGCCAGATGTACGCGGGCTCCTGGCGCCGAGGCGCTGGGATGCTCGCCGTGGCGGTCGTGCTGTGCACCGCCGCGGTGGCCGTGCACGAGGACTCGCGAACGGTGCTCCGCCTGTTGCTCTCCCCGGACGCGCTGCTCGCTCTGCTCGGCGTCAACGTGGCGATCTTCCTCTGGCGCACGCACTGCGTCGTCGACGCGTACAAGCTGGCGGGCCGCCGCCGCGCGCTGACGCGAGGGCCGGCCGGGACGTTCGGCAGTCGGACGGCGGCCGTGCTGGTGCTGCTCGCCCTCATCTCCGTGCCCCACGTCGTGGCCGGCTACTACACCTACCGGGACTACGACCTGCTGACCTCCGTGTTCGCAGAGGAGGAACCGGTCGTCGCGGTCGCCGAGCCGCCCGCGCCCCGGGTGGTCGTGCCGACGGGGATCATCGGCTCGGTCGGTGGTCCGACCGTCGGCGGGGCCGACCCGGAAGGGACGATCCTCGTCGCGGAGCCCGAACCGCCGGAGCCGCCGCCGTTCTGGCAGGAGCGGGGCCGGCTCAACGTCCTGCTCGTCGGCGCGGACGCAGGGCCGGGCCGATGGGGCCTTCGCACCGACACGATGATCGTCGTCAGTATCGATACCGACACGAAGCAGACGGCGATCTTCAGCGTGCCGCGGAACCTGCAGGGCGTTCCGTTCCCGCCCGTGGCACAGACCGACCTCGCGACGTTCCCGGATATCCTGAACGCCCTCTGGCAGTACGCAGAGGCCCGGCCCGAGCTCTTCCCGGGCGCCCGCGAGCCCGGCGCGACCGCGCTGAAGGCGACGATCGGGCATCTGCTCGCCCTGCGCATCGACTACTACGCGATGGTTGACCTGCGCGGGTTCGTCGAGGTCGTCGACGCCCTTGGAGGCGTGACCGTGAACGTCCCCCGGCCGATCTACGATGCGGGCGTCTCGCCGCCGACCGAGGACGAGGGCCGGATCGTGCTCGACCTCGACGCAGGCCGTCAGCGACTGGACGGCCGCACCGCCCTCGCCTACGTGCGCACGCGGTGGGCCACGAGCGACTACGACCGGATGCAGCGCCAGCGGTGCACCATCGCGGCGCTGGCGAGCCAGGCGAGCCTCTCGAACCTGCTGAAGGCGTTCCCGAAGCTCGCGACGACGATGAAGGAGTACATACGGACGGACATCCCCGTGAAGCAGCTTCCCGACCTGATCGAGCTGATCACCTCGATCGAGACGAGCCGGATGGTCGCAGTCAGCTTCGTGCCGCCGACCTACAGCCGGTACGCGGACCCGCCAGAGCTCCGGTCGGCGGTCCGCGCCGCCCTCCGGGCCGAGCCACGCCCCGACGAGAGCGCCGGCCTCGTCGCCGTTTCACAGGCCTGCGCCTAGTGCTCCGTCTCAGAAATCGCCTTGCACTCCAGGCCGCTGCAACGCGTCGCCATGCGGCGTCCTCGGTCGCGCCCGTATCCACCAATACGGGCGCTCCCTGCGTCCTTGCCTGGCTCGCGTTTCGCGCGCTCTAGCGTCAAGGGAATTCCGAGACGGAGCACTAGCCGCGTCCGTCGTCGCTGCCCGCTCGGCGGCGCCACGGCCACCCTGTCCGCGGTTTCCCCCCGCGCCGAGGCCCCGAACGCGTCGTGACGAGCGACGTCAGGCGGCGTCGCGCAGGGCGAGCAGCTCGCGCTCGACGGCCAGATGCTTCAGCGCCTCCGCCTCGAGCGCCCGCACCCGCTCCCGCGAGATCCTCAGCGAGCGCGCGATGTGCTCGATCGTGTGCGGACCCCCGTTGCCGACCCCGTAGCGCAGGCTGACGACCTCGCGCTCGAGCTCGGGAAGCTCGGCGACGGCCCGCCGCAACGCCTCCTCGGCGAGCGTGATCCCGACCTCCTCCGCGGGTCCTTCCCCCTCGGCCACGATGAGCTCGGCAAGACTCGCCTCCCCGTCGCCGACCGGCCGGTCGAGGCTCGTCACCGCGCGGGCGGCCGCCCTGACCTCCTCGAGCTGCTCGAGGGTCAACCCGGCGGCCTCGACGAGCTCGGCGTCCCCCGGGGCCCGACCCAGGCGGGCCGTCAACTCGCGCTGGGCCCGCGCCAGCTTTCGCTCGCGGTCGGCAACATGCACCGGAATGCGGATCGTACGGCCACGGTTGACGATCCCGCGCTGGATCGCCTGGCGGATCCACCACGTCGCATACGTCGAGAACTTGAAGCCGCGGCGCCAGTCGAACTTCTCGACGGCCCGGATCAGGCCGAGAATGCCCTCCTGCACGAGGTCGAGGAGCGGCGGATCGGGCTGCGACGGGCTCCAGTACCGCCGTGCGATCGAGACGACGAGCCGGAGGTTCGAGTTCACCATGAGGTCCTTCGCCGCCTTGTCGCCTCGCTCGATCCGCTTCGCGAGCTCGACCTCCTGCCGGGCCGTGAGGAGCGGGTAGCGGCCGATCTCGTTCATGAAGAGCTGGAACGCGTCGACGGTGGCCGTGGCGAGATCGCCGTTGCCGATCCGCGTCGGTGCGACCTGGGAGCGGGCACAGTCGTCGTGGACGTCGATCCCGTGCGCCTCGAGCTCCTCGTAGATCCGCTCGACCTCGGCCTCGTCGAGCTCGAGCGTCTCGGTCAGCTCCTCGAGCTCGGACACCTCGACAGAGCCGCGTTCCTCGCCCCGCTCGAGCATGGCGGCGATCTCGGCCTCGGTGCGGGCGCTCATGAGCTCATGATGCCCTGCTCCCCGGCCGGCGCGCATCGGTGACCCGCCGGATCGTTCGGTGCGGGAAAACCACACCGGGGTCAGCGCCGGCCGGACCTCCGGTCCGCGGGTGCTCCTGGCCTGATCCCGGCCAGCCAGAGGACAGCCATGCCGGGGACGGCGCCTGCGGCAGCCAACCCAAGCGCGTCTCGTCCGGGCAGGGCCAGCTCGAAGAAATCGCGGGCGACCGGTAGCGTGAGCGTGAGCACGAACAGCGCTCCCATGGCCGTGCACAGCCCGGCCACCGCCGCGGTGCGGCGCGCGCCCGACCCCTCGATCGAGAGGATCAGGTACAGGCCGAGAACGAGCAGGATCGTGCTCGCTACTACGCGCGCCTCGGCCAGCGGGAGCTCGATCACCTCGCGCGCGACGAGGTACGGGCCCACGACCGAGGCGCCGATCACGGTCCCGGCGACGAGCGAGAAGGTAACCACCTCCCGCAGGAACGCGTCGGGGCGCCAGCGCCCCGAGCTCGGCGCCAACGCCAGGAAGAAGCCTGGCACTCCGATCGTCAAGGTCGTCACGAGCGTCAGGTGGCGTGGCAGGAATGGATAGTCCACCGGCGCAAGGCCGGCCGTGAGCACGACGAAGCCGGCGAAGACGACCTTCGAGACGAACAGCTTCGCCACACGCTGCAGGTTTCGCAACAGCTTCTGCCCCTCACCGACCATCGGCGGCACCGACGCGAAGTCCCCGCTGACGAGCACGAGGTCGGCGACGCTGCGTGCCATCTGCGAGCCGGAGGCCTGCGCGATCGCCAGGCGGGCCTCCTTGAGCGCGGGAACGTCGTTGACTCCGTCGCCGAGCATGCCGACGTAGCGGCCCTCCTCTCGCAGGGCGCGAACGACCCGCTGCTTGTCGTCGGGTGAGATCCTGCCGACGACGCGAGCCGCCCGCACGTGCGCGGCGAGCGCCTCCGGCTCGCCGGGCAGCGCACGCCCGTCCGCCGGGCTCGCCCCGCCGAGCCCGGCATCCGCAGCGATCGCCCCCACCGTCTCGGGCGCGTCGCCGGACAGGACGAGCAGCTCGACACCCTCGAGCCGGAGGTACTCGACGGCCGCGGGCGCCTCCGACCGTAGCCGTTCGGCGAGGACGACGAGTCCCATCGGCTCGACCTCACGCGGCGGGACCGGCGACCCGCCACGCTCGCCGGGCGCGTCGGCTGCACGGCCGAAGGCGAGGACACGACGGCCGCTCGCCGCCTCGCGGCGCGCACGATCGGCCAGCCCGCCGACCAGCAGCTCCTCCGGCGCGCCGAGCACGAACCAGCCGTCCTCGAGCGAGAGCGCGCTGAACCGCCAGCGCGAGGAGAACGGGATCGAGCTCGCCGGCCGCGCGGCTGTCCCCGGGCACGCCAGCCCGATCGCGTCGATCGTCGCATTGCGCAGCGGAGCGCTCGCGGCAAACCGGCCGAGGCAGCGCCGCAGCTCGTCGTCGCCGACGCCGGGGGCAGCGACGAGCTCGACGAGGCGGAGCCGTGCCTCGGTCAGCGTTCCCGTCTTGTCGATGCACATCGTGTCGACCGAGGCCAGTGACTCGATCGCATTCAGCTGCTGCGCGAGCGCCCCGCGGCCGGCCATTCGCAGCGCGGAGACGGCGAACGTCAGGCTCGTCAACAGGATGAGCCCCTCGGGGACGAGGTTCACGATCCCCGCGACGGCTATGGGGATCGCCTCGTCCACGGGCACGTCGCGCAGCCACAGCGAGATCCCGAGCGCGACCGCGATCGGGACCATGACGAGCACGAGCCCGATGAGGAGACGGTCGAGCGCGAGCTCGAGGGGCGACCGTGGATGCCGGAAGCTCCGCGCCACGCTCGCGATCCGCTCCGCGTAGCTCTCGGGGCCGACGGCGGTGACGCGGTAGGCGCCTGAGCCGTCGACGGCGAACGAGCCCGAGCGCACCTGACCGCCCACGTCCCGCGCGGCGGCCGTCGACTCGCCGGTGAGGTTCGATTCGTCGAGGCGCAGCCCGTCGCTCTCGACGAGGTCGCCGTCGGCGACGACCTGGTCGCCGGCCGCGAGGATCACGAGGTCGCCCGGGACGACCTCGTCCACGTGGAGCGCCCGCACGTGCCCCGAGCGGACGACGCCGGCGGTGGGCGCGACGAGCGCGCTGAGCCGGTCGAGCGCCCTCTTGGCGCGCACCTCCTGGGCGATCCCGATCGCCGTGTTCGCGGCGAGGATCCCGAGGAAGAGCGCGTCACGCCAGTCGGCGAAGGCGAGCGTGACCATGCCGAAGAATCCGAGGATCGCATTGAAGATCGTGAAGACGTTGGCCCGGACGATGCTCGCGTAGGAACGGCTCGTCGGCGGCCGGCGCACGGGGCCGCGCAGCTCGAGACGCCGCGCGGCGTCCGCGTCGGAGAGGCCCTCCACACCGGCCGGTAGCACCACCGGCCCGGCGCCCGCCGGGGTCGGGCCGTTCATCGTGGAACCGTCAGCCGTTCCGGTCGGCCGGTACGACGACGATCGGGCAGCGCGCATGCCGGACACAGTGATCGGCGACCGACCCGAGCAGCAGGCCGGCGAAGCCGCCGTGCCCCCGGGCACCGACGACGAGAAGCTCGGCGCCTCGGCTCTCCTCGATCAGCAGCGCGGCGGGATTCCCCTCGACGACCGCGGACTCGACGGTCGCGCCGCCAGTGTCTCCGCCGACCTCGGCGACCACGCGCGCGAGCAGCGCGGCCGCTACGTCCCGAACCGCGGCCTCCACCTCCGGCAGCCGCGGCGCGGGCTGCGGCGGAAGCTCGAGCACGAAGGGCCCGGGGAACTCGGTCAGCGGGAGACGGAACACATGCACGGCACGGACGGTGGCCGAGCGCGGCCGCGCCTCGGCGAGCGCGAAGCGAAGCGCCGCGCGGCTGCCCGGGGAGGCGTCGACGCCGACGACGATCCGGCCCACGCCCGAAATCTACGGCTTGCGCGCCCGGTCGGCGGGCTACGCCCTTCGAGGGATACCCATCCGGGGGATCAGACCCGATGCCTCAGGCAACCACCGTCCTCCCAACGAAGGAAGCAATCGAATGCTGCGGCTCTCACCCGATCGAGGACCGGGCACGCCCGAGAACGACGGTCTCGCCGAGTCCTATCGGCGCCTGGCGGAGATCTTCCACGTGGTCCTCGCCGAGGAGAACCTCGACTCGCGGCTGCGAGAGATCGCGGACACGGTGGACGAGCTCGTCACGAACGACCCGCTGACCGTCCTCTAGGCCGACGAGGCCAAGCGCGTCCTCGTTCCGGTCCTCGCGCGCGACCCCGCGCGGCGGTCATGCGTCGACCCATCCTCGCGAGCTCGCCTCCCTGTCGGTCACTGTCGGCGACCGGTTCGGGATCGACGGCGTGCGCCGTCGCCATCTCCAGCTCGCCGCGCTGCTCCACGACATCGGCACGATCGGCTTCCCGACGAAGATCCGCACGAAACGTGGTCGCTGACCGCCGAGGAGCGGTCGATCCTCGAGCTGCACCCCGAGCTCGGGGAGCGCATCCTCTCGAGCGTCTCCGAGCTCGCCGAGGTGCGGCGGATCGTCCGCCACTGTCACGAGCGCTTCGACGGCACCGGGTACCCCGACGCCCTCGCAGGCGAGCACATTCCGCTCGAGCCGCGGATCATCCTCGTCTGCGACGCGTACCTCGCGATGACCGAGGCGAGGCCGGATCGCGGCCCGCTCGAGCCGGCGTTGGTGGACGCCGAGCTGCGTCGCGGCGCCGGCACGCAGTTCGACCCCGGCGTCGTCGCCGTGCTGCTCGAGGCGCTTCGGCATGCCGCCGCCGACGCCGCCTGAGCGCTCGCCCCCCGGGTCGGCCCACTAGGGTACGCGCCCGTGGACGGCGGCCCCGACCGGCACCGCGACGGCGCCCACGAGGCCGAACGGCTCGGCCCCGTTCCGCCGCTCCCGGACCAGCCGCCCCCGGTCGTTCCCTCGCCGGCGCGGGCGCCCGGCGGCGGGCTGAGGAGGCTCGGGTCGCTCGTCGTCGTCGACGTCGCCCCGCTCCGGCGCCACCGGGACTTCCGCCTGCTCTTCGCGAGCCAGACCGTCTCTGAGCTCGGCTCCTTCCTCACCTTCGTCGCCGTTCCCTACCAGGCGTTCCAGCTCACCGGGTCGTCGCTGATCGTCGGTCTGATCTCGCTCGCCGAGCTCCTGCCGATCCTCCTCGTCTCGTTCGTCGGCGGCGCGCTCGCCGACGCGCGCGACCGCCGCCGCCTGGTCCAGCTCGCGGAGATCGGGGGCGGGCTCTCGGCGGGCCTGCTGCTCGCGAACGCGCTCCTGTCCGAGCCGCGCGTCGCGATCCTGTTCGTCGCCGCCGCGGTGGGCGCAGCGGCCTACGCGATCCTGCGTCCGGCCCTCGACTCGATGGTGCCGCGGCTCGTCGAGCGCGACGAGCTTCAGGGCGCGAGCGCGCTCGCGAGCTTTCGGATGAACACGGCGGCGATCGCGGGCCCGGCGATCGCCGGCGTGCTGATCGCGACCGTCGGGATCTCCGCGACGTACGCGATCGATGCCGGAACCTACGCGGTCTCGTTCGTCCTGCTCGGCGTGATGCGCCGCATGCCGCCGCCCGAGAACGCCGAACGCCCGAGCCTCCGCCGGGTCGTCGAGGGGCTCCGCTACGCGCGGAGCCGGCCGGAGCTGCTCGGCACATACACGGTCGACATCGTCGCGATGCTGTTCGGGATGCCGATCGCGCTCTTCCCCGCCTTCGCAGAGGAGTTCGGGGGCCCCGGCGTCCTCGGGCTCCTCTACGCCGCTCCGTCGATCGGCTCGATCGCCGCCTCGCTGACGAGCGGGTGGACACGCCGGGTGCACCGGCATGGCCTGGCGGTGGTCATCGCGGCGGGCGTGTGGGGCGTCGGTATCACCGCGTTCGGACTCTCCCCCGGGCTTCCGCTCGCGCTGGCGAGCCTCGCCCTCGCCGGTGCGGCCGACTCGGTCAGCGGGATCTTCCGCTCGACGATCTGGAACCAGACGATCCCCGACCACCTGCGCGGCCGTATGGCCGGCATCGAAATGATCAGCTACACGGGCGGGCCCCTGCTCGGCAACGTCGAGTCCGGCGTCGTCGCGGCCTTCGCCGGCATCCGGGCCTCCGCCGTCTCCGGCGGCATCCTCTGCATCGTCGGCGTCGCCGGCGTCGCGCTCGCGACGCCGGCGCTGCTTCGCTACGACGCCCGCATGCACCCGGCGGGCGCCGCTTCCGACCGCGGCGCGTAGGGCGAAGCCGGCGGCCGGTCGACGGCCGGTCGTGGACGCTTGCCGCTAACGCGCGATGATGTTGTGGATGTCCATCACCTCGGGCTCCCCCGGGTCGATCCCGACCTCGGCCAGCAGCGGCATCAGGCGCTCGCCGAAGGCCTGGAACTGTTCGCGCGAGTCCCAGATCTCGCTGACCCGGATATTTCCTTCCGAGCCGAAGCACACGTGGAACTGGAGCCCGTCGGGTGGGAAGCCGCCCATCGCTTCGAGGCGACGAACGGTCTCGTCGTACTGCTGAAACGACATGGCGCCCACGGGAGCGAAGCGAACGACGATGCTCATGAACGAACCTCCTGGATCGATGGCCTTGCCGGCCCGATCGGGCAGACCCCAGCCGCGCCACCGGCCCAATCGGGCACGGTAGGGCCGGATCCGGGGCGAGCAGGTTACCGTGTGCGTTCGGGCGAGTCAAGCTCAGGCCGGGCAACCTGCCCTGGGACGCTGCGCGTCGCCCGCCGAGAAGTGAAAGGCCCTGTTTCCAGGGCCTTTGTGAGTAGCGGGGGCAGGATTTGAACCTGCGACCTTATGAGACGTCCGTTGCCTAGTTAGGCTACGTCCGATAGCGCATGTTTCCGTCGCCTGGGACCGGCTGAGGTCGGCTCAGATCAGGTCGGTCGGGGAAAGCGGGGCAAAGGTTCCCGGCAGTAGGTCATGCCTCCACTGAGCGCGCCAGCAGGGTGGTCCAGTCATGCCCGTGCTCTCCTGGAGCTGGCGTGGGCTGTGGCTCGATCGTGCTGGCCTGCCTGGACATCGGGCAGCATCCTCGTCGGCGCGGTCTACGCGCTCTGCGCACGGCAGGCCCACGTTTTCGCCCTTGCTTATATAGGTATTCATTGATATGCCACAAGCGTGCATGCATTCGACGTGTTGGGCGATCAGGTGAGGCGGCGCATCCTCGAGCTCTTGGCCGGCGGCGAGCACTCGGCCGGCGACGTGAACATCGTTGTGCATCGTGAGTTCGGCATCTCCCAGCCTGCCGTTTCGCAGCACCTGCGCGTGCTGCGCGATCACGGGTTCGCCACCGTACGCGCCGAGGGCGCCCGTCGCATCTACGCCGTCGCCACGTCCCCACTTCAGGAGATCGATCAGTGGCTGGACGCCTACCGCGGCTTCTGGGACCAACGACTCGATGCGCTCGCCACCGAGCTCGCACGTGGCAAGCGCACCCGTCGAGCAACCAAACCACAACGGAAGGACGAGACGCGCACATGACCACCGACGCCAACACCAACACCCCGCGTACCGACAACCTTGCCCAGTACGACGTCGTGCTGACGCGGCTCTACGACGCGGCTCGCGAGGACGTCTTCGACGCCTGGTCGAGCGAGGAGCGACTGTTGCGCTGGTTCGGCCCTGACCAGTACCCGGCGGTTTCCTTCGAGCTCGACTTCCGCCCCGGCGGCAGCTACCACCTCTGCATGCGCGGGCCCGACGGCCGAGAGGCGCGCTCCCGCGGCAAATACCTGGAGATCGTTGCGCCGGAGCGAATCGTGATGAGCGGCCAGATCGAGCACGATGGCGCCGTCATCTTTGAGGTACTACAGACCGTGACATTCACCGAGCGCGGCGACCAGACTGAGCTGACGCTCGAGTACCGCGTCCAACGTAACGACGGCTTCCCAGGCGCTGCCGGCGCTCAGGTCGGCTGGGAGCAGACGCTCGCTCGGCTCGGCAGCTATCTCGCCGAACGACCGCAGGTCGCGTGAGCTTCCTCGTGGAGACGGCGAATGCAGCCCGTGTGCGTAGCGGGAGGCTTGCGTGGCGAAGCTGATCTATTCGGCGATCACGTCGCTCGACGGCTACGTCGCGGATGCGGACGGAAACTTCGGCTGGGCTGCGCCGGACGAGGAGGTTCATACCTTCGTCAACGATCTCGAGCGGCCGGTCGGCACCTACCTTTACGGCCGCCGGATGTACGAGGTGATGAGCGGCTGGGAGACCGCGCACACCCTCGCCAACCAGCCGCCCTTCATGCAGGACTTCGCGGAGACATGGCAGGCGGCCAGCAAGATCGTGTACTCCAAGACGCTGGAGACGGTATCGAGCGCCAGGACGCGGATCGAGAGGAACTTCGACCCTAGCGCGGTCCGGCAGATGAAGGCGTCAGCGGCTGGTGACATCACCGTGGGCGGCCCCAACCTCGCCGCGCAGGCGATCAAGGCCGGTTTGGTCGACGAGTGCCACCTGTTCGTCGCGCCCAGCGTGGTGGGAGGCGGCAAAGCGTCCCTCCCCGACAACGTCCGCTTGAAGCTCGAACTACTGGACGAACGCCGTTTCGTCAACGGCATGGTTCACCTCCGCTACCGCACCATGACATGAGAAGCCAGCCCCGGAATGGGACTTCACAGACAGACCGAAGAGCGGGATGGTCTACGTCGCTCATGTGCCCCAGTGTGGAGGAATGTCTCCTGGAGGCTCGTTCTCTGGGTCATCTGGCGCCCCGGCTCGGTTGACAGTCCTGTATCAGCGGCGCGGGCGTAGCTCGCCCACGCCCGTGAAATGGCGGTTGATCGTGTCCGCCAGCTGCGAAGATCGCGCGTGATGAGCCGGATGCCTGGAAGCGGAGCCGCCGCGGCTGGCGGTGTCGCCCTCTACTGGTTGCCGTTGGGTGCGGGCGGTCATTCGGTACGGCTGAACGGACGCGTCTACGAGGCGGCCGCGGCCTGGATCGAGCGGCGTCCGGCATGCGACCTCTATCACGCCGCACTCGAGGTACACGCACCCGAGGGACGGTTCGTGATCGAGCAAACCCCCGTTCCCGATCGCAACGGACGGGCGCGAGGCGTCGTCGCCGAAGGCGCAGTCGGACAACGCTGGGCCGGACACTTGCGGATCTTCCGTTACGAGGTTCGCCGCTGGCGCGACGGAGTCATCCCCGACGTCGCCGAGGCGGTCGGAAGCCCGCAGCGACTGAGTGACGACGTGCGTCAGGCGCAACGACTGCTCGATCTGGTGCCGTCCGTGCCGACCCCTGTCTGGGGTCGCGACGAGCTCGGTGTCGGCGAGATGTGGAACTCAAACTCGGTGATCTCCTGGCTGATCGTGCGCAGCGGCATCGCCGCCGAGACGATCCCGCTCCCCACCGGAGGGCGCGCTCCAGGCTGGAAGGCCGGCCTCGTAGTCGCGCACCGCCACCTGACGCGCCGGCCGCCTCTCGACGAGCGGTCGCCGTGAGTGGCTGCTCCGCGTCGTCGCTTCCGTTGACACCATGATTGCTTCCCAGGCAAGCGGCTCGAGGAAGGAGCGCAGGTGTCAACGGAAACGGGGCAGCCTCAACCTCATGGAAGTCGCCAAGCTCCGGCGGCGCGAGTCTTGGCCTCGTCGCCACGTTCGGCGAGGACCGCGAGCGCCTCGTCGGAGGAAGGCGGGCACTCCTGCGACGCGGGCCGGATTCACGGCGTGTCCTGCAGCAGCTCCCAGACTCGAGGCGCGGTCAGAGGGAGCGTGACGTCGTCGCGGCCGAGCGCGTCGGAGACCGCGTTGGCGAGTGCGGCGGGGGCGCTGATCGAGTTGCTGTCCCCTATTCCCTTGGCGCCGAGCGGCGTGAACGGGGAGGGCGTCTCGCGATGCGCGATCGTCAGCCGTGGAAGATCCGGGGCGGTCGGGCACAGGTAGTCCATGAAGCTCCCGGTGAGCAGGTTTCCGTCCTCGTCGTAGACGGTGCGCTCGAAGAGCGCTGCGCCCGCGCCGTGGGCGAAGCCGCCGCGCACCTGGCCCTCGGCGATGAGCGGGTTGAGCAACCTGCCGGCGTCGTGCACCGTCGCATACTCGATCACGTGCACCTTGCCGGTTTCACGATCGACCTCGACGACGGCGATGTCGACGAAGAATGCGTGCGCTGCCGAAGCGCAGACCCGGTCGTCCGCTCCGGGGGCCTCGAGGTGCGGCGCGCTGTAGACGGCTGTCGCGTGAAGCCCGGGTTCCATTCCCGGCGGGAGGGACTCGGGGTTCCAGTGTGCCCTGCCTGCGATACGACGTAACGAGACGGAGTGCTCGGACGAGCCCCGCACGGTCGCGCGTCCACCGCGAAGGTCGACGTCGGCGGCATCGCACTCGAGCTCAGAGGCGGCGATCGCCCGAAGCTTTTCGGCGACGCGCTCGGCCGCGCGTAGCACCGACCCGACGACGACACCCGAGAAGCGCGACGAGTAGTTTCCCGAGGAGACCGTCCAGGGGAAGGTGTGGGTGTCCAGCTCGGTGATGACATCGACCTCTTCCGGGTGGACGCCGAGGCAGTCGGCGACGATCTGGGCGCACACGGTGGCGTGGCCCTGGCCCTGCGGGGTGGAGCCGATGCGGACAGTGATCCCGGCGGCCGGACCGACGATCACCGCGGCGGCCTCCGAGTTCCCGGACTTCGGCAGCTCGCTGGCGCGCTGCTCTGCGGTCTTCGCCAGCGAGACGTAGCCCATGTTCGAGACCGACGGCTCGACCACACAGGCCAGCCCGATCCCGAACAGCCGCCCCTCCTCCCGCGCCCGCGCCCGCTCGGCAAGCCGCTCCCCGTAGCGGGCGAGCTCGAGCGCGTCGTCGAGGCATGCCTCGTAGTCGCCGGAGTCGTAGAGGCTGCCTGAGGGCGTGCGATAGGGGAACGCGTCGGCCCGGATGAGGTTTCGCCGCGCCAACTCGGTAGGGTCGAGCCCGAGCCTGCGCGCCGCGATCGCCATCGTCCGCTCGAGCGCGAGGTAGAGCTGAGGGCCACCGAAGCCGCGGTTGAGGCCGGTCGGGCACCGGTTTGTCATCACGACGCGGTTGCGGACCGCGACATGCTGGACGCGGTAGGCACCCGAGAGCGAGCCGTGCATGCGGTAGAGCGCCGCCGGCTCCGGCGCGCGGACGTACGCACCCACGTCCTCCACGACGTCGTAGCGCAGCGCGAGCAGCTCTCCCTCGCCGGAGAACGCGGCCTCGACGCCTGTGCTGCGAGCCGTCGCCCCGGAGCTGCCGGCCAGGTGCTCGACTCGATCCTCGATCCAGCGCACAGGGACGCCGAGCTTGCGAGCGGCAAGCCCGATCAACACAACGTAGACGTAGACGGTCGATTTGATGCCGAAGCTCCCGCCAGAGTTCGGGGGAGTGATCAGGCGCAGCTTCGACCCGGGGAGTCGGAGCGAGGCGGCAGCCACGGAATGGAGCGTGAAGGGGCCCTGGAAGTTCGCCCGGGCGGTGAGGGTCCCCGATGCCTCGTCCCACTCGGCGATGACGCCGTAGCACTCGACCGGGGTGCTGGTCCAGCGGGGGAAGTCGAAGCGGCCCGAGACGACGAGCTCGCCCGTAGCGAAGGCCCCATCCGGATCTCCGTACTGGAACGAGCGGTCGGAAGCGACGAGCCCGGGCGACTCCGCTGCCACGAACGGGTCGAGCACGGGCTGCATGGGCTCGTAGTCCACCTCGATCAGCTCCAGGGCGTCCTCGGCTGTGTAGCGATCGCGGGCGACGACGACGGCGAGCGGCTCGCCGACGTAGCGCGCGACCTCGTGCGCCGCCGCTCGATAGGGAATGGGGCTCTCCACGCCAGCCGGGAACGGGTGTGACATCGCGGCGACGTCGGCGCCGGTGAGGACGCCGACGACGCCGGGCAGCTCGAGCGCCGCCGCCGCGTCGAGCCGGACGACCCTGGCGTGCGCGTACTGCGAGCGGAGGACGGCGGCATCGCACGTGCCCGGCGCTGCGCCGAGGTCGTCGATGTACCGCCCGGCCCCACGCAGGAGCGCATCGTCCTCGAGTCTCGGGATCGCCCTCCCGACCCAGCTCGTGCTCTCGTCCCCGGAACCAGCCATCTAGTGCGCCGTCCGGGGAACGGGGTGCGGCTCCTGGCGCGCAAGAAGCAAGCCAGACAAGGACGCAGGGAGCGCCAATATGCGGGCATCTTGACACGACTGAGGACGCGGTCTGGCGCCGCTTTGCAGCCGCGAGGACCGTGCGGTATTCCTCGGACGGTGCACTAGGCAGGGACGGTGCTCAGGACCTCGTCGACGACGCGCAGGCCCGAGCGGATCGCGCCTTCCATGCCGCCGGGCCCCGGCCGCTCGTCCGTGTGCTCACCGGTGAAGAACACCCGGTCGCCGAGCGGTCGCTTGATCTCGCCGAGGACGGTCTCGCGCTGATCACCGATCGGGGCACGGGCGATGCAGCGAGCGAATGGGTCGTCTGTCCAGCTCACGATCGCGCCTCCGATCCTCGTGACGGGGCTCCCTGCGATCTCTGCCACGGCGGCGTCGACCTGGCCGAGCACCTCCTCCTGAGCGAGGGCGCGGGGCTCGGACTCGGCGCTGAGGATGGTCGTGACGATCGCCGCGTCCCCGGGCTGGTCGACGGAGAGGTCGAGCAGCCAGCGAGGGATGCGGTCGCTGAAGAACGCCGTCCTCACCGCTTCGCCCACGCGCTCGCGCTCACGGTACTGAACGGCGACGCCCGCCCCGGTGCCGTAGCGCAGGGTGACGAGCGCGCGCACCTTCTCTGCCGGAAGCGGCGGGTCCCAGCCGATGTCCGTCGTCAGCGGACCGGGAACGGCGAGGACGACGAGATCACCCTCGAACTGCCCCTTCTCGGTCTCAACGACCACCGGCGAGCGTGACCAGTCGATCAGCCGCACGACGTGCTCGAGACGCACGTCGAGGTCCTGCGCCAGACGTCTCGGGAGCTGATCGTTCCCGCCGAGCATCTGCATGTACTGCTCGGGCCCGAGGTGGAGGCTGCCGGCGTCGACGAAGCGGAGCGGGATCGACGGCTGGATCTGGACGAGCGCATCGAGGAGCGCGACCGCTTTCGCAGAGAGCCGGCAGCGGCCCGCCCAGGCCGCGACGGTCTCGAACGGCTCGGCCGGATGGGCGGATTTCGCCTCTGCGACCTCTCCGAAGCCGGCGCCGATCTCCTCCGGGTCGAGGAGACGGCCGTCGAGCCTGACGCATGGAAGCTCGGCTCCGACCGTCTTGACCGGCGTGAGGGTGATCTCGAGCTCGCGGCAGAGCTCGACGATCGTGTTCTGCCCCTCGTAGAGGATCATCGCGCCGACGTCCGCGTACTGTCCCTCGGCGAACGGATCGCGCACGGTCAGCACGCGACCGCCGACACGAGGTCGCGCTTCGAGGATCGCGACCTCATGCCCGGCTTCCCGGAGCCGGCGCGCCGTGACGAGACCCGACAGTCCAGCTCCGACGACGAGAATCTTCATGATTCGCTCCTTCCGTGGGATCCGCACCCGTCGATACCGCCGTTCACACGCGTGACGAAGCGCGCCCTCACGCGATGAGGATCGACGAAGGGAGAGCACCCCGGCCAGGTCCGGTCGGCCGACGACGGCCGCGAGTAGACCCGGACGAGGAAGGGTCGAGACGAGCAGCGCCAGCTCGTCGGCCGAACGCGCCCGAGCCGCGTCGAGGTGGCGCAGGCTCTGCGCCACCTCGACGAACCGCGTCTCCGCGGCGATCGGCTGGCCACCCGTAATCGAGTAGCGGCCGTCGAGGAGCGTGACGAGCAGGAGGTTCGAGGGGGCGAGTGCGGAGATCGACCAGAGCGTGCTCGCTCCCATCAGCAGCTCGCCGTCGCCGACGAGCGCGATCACCTCCCGTTCGGGCACGGCGTCGGCGATCCCGAGCGCCGTGGCCGCCGTCGAGCCCATCGCGCCGCCGAAGTAGAGGTGCGGGCCGTCGCCTGACGCGCGTCGAAGAGCCGAGGTCGCAGTACCGAGCGAGGACACGAGCAGCGCGTCGGGAGCGCTCTGGACGAGCGTCCGTGCGACGTCAACCGCGTTCATCGCGCTCCCCGCCTAGCTCCGGCTCGAGGAGGATCGCCACCGGGCTGCCGCCTTCGAACCCGATGCGTCAGGGCGCGTCGAGTCACAGGCTCGACCTCCGCTTCGGATCGGACCGAGAAGGCCTGGATTCCAAGCGCAGCCAGCAGCGGCGCGGTCGCCTGCCCCATCCCCACCTGCACCGGGTTGCGCTCCCCGTGCGTGCCGCGCATCGAGATCACAAGCGGCACCGCCAGTCCGTACGGAATTGCGAGCGAGGCGAGCGCGTTGGCGGCGTTTCCGAGCCCGGAGGACTGCATGAAGAGCGCGGGTCGCCGGCCGCAAACGCGGTGGCCGGCGGCAAACGCGACACACTCCTCCTCCCGCGCGAGCAGGCGGACGGGCAGGCCCCGCTCGGCAAGACACTGCAGGATCCCGTCGAGCCTGGAATCGGGCACGACCACCGCGGCGCTCGTGCCGCAGGAAAGCAGAACGGCTGCCATCCGCTGTTGCCAGGCACGCGGTGCTGCAGGCCGGTAGGGATCCGACTCGGGACTCGTCAGGCTCACCGATCTCCCATCACGACGACTCGGAGCGGGCCAGCGAGTACGACTCGCGCAGGACGTGGCGGCGCACCTTGCCCACGGAGCTCTTGGGGATCTCGTCGACGAACACGACGCGGCGGGGACGCTTGAAGCTCGAAAGCGACCCGGCCGCCTTGCAGAAGTCGAGGACCCGCTCCTCGGTCAGCGCGGGGTCGGATCGAACGATGAACGCCGACACCGCATCACCGAGACGCTCGTCCGGCAGGCCGACCACACAGACCTCGGCGACCCCTGGGCACTGGGACAGGGCCGACTCGACGCCGGCCGGATGCACGTTTTCACCGCCACTGACGATCGTGTCGTCGGCGCGACCGACGACGAAGAGGTCGCCATCGCGGTCGCGATAACCGAGATCGCCCGTGAAGTACCAACCGTCGTGTCGGGCGCGAGCTGTCGCTTCCGGAGCGTTCCAGTAGCCCTCGAACGCATCGGGAACGTCCGCGCGGGCGACGATCTGACCGATCGCCTCGACCTCCGTCTGCGCGGCCTCGCCACGATCGGCCGACTCCGGAATGACGCGAAGCTCCTGGTGGAACGCTCCCGGGCCGACCGTGCCGGGCTTCGTCCGCACACGGTCGGAGTAGCTCAGGCAGTACAGCTCCGAGCATCCATAGACGTTGACCATCGACCGGTTCGGAAAGAGCGAATCGAGCTGCGAGACGATCTCCTCGCGCAGGACCATGCCGGCGAATCCAAGGCTCGCAACGGAGGCGACCGCTCGCTCGCTGAGATCGGGGCAGCTCAGCAGGTCGTAGTACATGGTCGGGACGAGGAAGAGCGCCGAGATACCGTGCTGGTCGATCAGCCGCAGCGCCTCGCCCGGGCTCCATTTCCGCTGGAGGACGCACGTGCCGCCCAGAAACAGCGAGCTCAGCAGGATACGGATCCCCATCGTGTGGTAGAGCGGCATCACACCGAGCGTCCGCTCGCCGAGGCCCCAGGGGAACGCGGCGAGATTGAAGAGCGTCGCCGAGACCTCCGCCGCATGAGACCGTGACACTCCCTTCGGCTTCCCCGTCGTCCCCGAGGTGAAGAGGACGAGGCTGAGGTCCTCGGCACGGGGCGCGACCGTTACCGGCGCCGCGGCTGGCTGCTTCGGAGGCTCCGAGCCACCAACCACCCGCAGCGGCCGCTCGCCAGACCCGTAGTCCAGGCACAGGCGACAAGCAGAGTCGAGCTCGAGGCTCGCACCAGGGGACGAGACCGACTCGGAGTCGAAGAGGATCGCCGCCGGGCGGACCAGATCGACGCAGTGCTGGAGCTCGGACGGGCTGAGGCGAAAGTTCACCGGCGCGTGGACAGCGCCGATTCGCTGAACAGCGAGGTACGCGACCACCAGCTCGAGACGATTTCGCATGCACGCAACAACCGTGTCGCCCGACCCGAGCCCGAGAGCGAGGAGCTCGGCAGCGAGCTCCCCTATCCGCGCCTCGAGCTCGCGGTACGTCAGCGACCGGGAGCCGTCGACGAGCGCGACCGCTGACGCATGACGCACGCACGCCCGGCGAACGCAGGCATCGACGGTCAGCCCCATGCCCACACCGCCGGAGGTGGACCGAAGGGCGAGGGCAGCGGCGCGGCCCGAAGCATCGTCAGGAGCCCGCGGCGCGCCGGTCCAGCCACCGCTGGAGGTGCTCTTCGTACTCCGGAGTCGTCCTCAGCGTCGCGTACATGTGCCCTTCCAGCTCCAGCGCAACACGCAGGGACGCATCCGCGCCGAGGTTGAGCGACCGCTTGATCATCTGCACCGCAGGCGGGGAGCACTCGGCGAGTTGCGCGGCCAGCTCGTCCACCGTGGACGCGAGGTCGGGTCGAGGAACGCATCGGGTGGCAATACCCCAGGACTCGGCGGTCGAGCCGTCGATCCGCCTGCCGGTCATGCACAACTCCTTCGCCCTTGTGAGCCCGACGAGGCGAAGCAGGCGCTGGCCTCCGCCGCTGCCGGGCATCTGACCGAGCGTCACCTCCGGGAGGCCGAGCGACGCGGTGTCGGCGACGATGCGGAAGTCACACGCCAGGGAGAGCTCGAACGGACCTCCGTAGCAGTGGCCGTCGATCGAGGCGATGACAGGTTGGGGGACGCGCTCCGGCGCAGCCATCGGGTCGTGGAGCCGCGACATCGCGAGAGGCGTCATCGCGGGGAACTCGCGGACATCGACCCCGGCTGAGAAGGCTCGCTCGCTTGCCGACTCGATGATCAGGGCTCTCAGCCACGGCTCCCTCCCGAGGGCCTCGATAGCGTCGCAGAGCTCGTAGCGATCGTCGTTGCGGAAGATGTTCAGCTCGCCCGGGGAGCCCAGGGTGATCCGAGCGATCCCTTCGGTCCGACTCTCGGAGATGCGAAAGAGCGAGCTCACGCGGGCCCGGCACCAGCCACGTCGCCGAGCTTCTCGAGCTTCGCTTGCAGCCGATTCGTGTACCGGGCGATGTCGACGACTGCCCGTTGGTGCTCTGCGACGCCGACCTGCTCGAGCTCGTCGAAGGCCTCGAGCTCGAGCGCGATGAACCGACCCTCCCGGCCCACGATCGTCGCTTTGACCCGGACGGTCGAGCCCTCGGGCGTCGGCGCACGATGCGACACGCGGATCTCGGTACCCACCGTCGTCTCGTTCGCGCCGAGAAGAGGCTCGACGAGACGGATAGCAGTGCGCTCCATGAGGAGGACGAGGCTCGGCGTGGAGAGAAGGCGAACGCCTCCGCGCTCGGTGCACAGCGCCCGCTCCACGGGCCAGCTCAGCTCGAGATCGGAAGGAGAGCTCACGGCGCTGAAAGCGGTCGCAACGGTCCTCGGGCAAATCGATCTACGTCGGCGAAGCTACGCGTTTAGCCTGCCGGCGTCAAGCAGGCACCCCAGCCTGCTGACGCCGGGCGCTGGAGTCGGAGTTCGTGCGTCGACATCATGATGCACCTAATCGGGCAGCTTCACAATCCGTGTCCCCGACTTCCGCAGCTGCTTCGTCGGGACGCGCCCGCGCTGCCGTCTACTGACCCGAGGCTGAGCGCCGCGTCCAGAACGTCGACGGCAGGTATCGGCGGGACGAGCATTTGGCCCGTGACCGCCACTCGATCTCCAGCCGTTCGGGGGTCGGCCGAGGCCCACCCGACGCTCATGCGCTGGAAAGACATCCAGCTCCTCGAAAGCCAGCTCACCGTCCGCGGAGCGTTCGTGAAGAGCCGTTTCACTACCCCCAAGAGCCGCGCCTCACGCCGCCGAATCGAACTCGGCCCCCGCACCAACACCCTCTTCGCCCACCACTGGGCGACCAGCGCCTACAAGGCGGACGACGACCTCGTCTTCCCCCACCCCGAGAGAGAGGCACCCAGCTCGACGCCTCCAAACTCGCGCGCGTCTACCTCCGCCCCGCCCTCAAAGCCGCGAACATCACCAAGCCGTTCCGGCCGTTCCACGACCTCCGCCACACCGCCCTCACCCACGAAGCCGCCGCCGGCAACCCCCAGGCCTACATCCAACACTAAGCCGGCCACTCCCAAAGCCAGATCGCCGAACGCTACATCCACGCCGCCCAGCCTCCACTTCCCCGGCGCCGCCGCAAAGGCAGAAGAGCGGATGTTCGGATCGCGTCGTCGAGCGTCTGCATCAGCTCCGCGGAAACGACAGCGAGCCGCCATGCGGCCTGGCCGTCTTACACTCGCAGGGATGTTGTTTACGCCGGAAGCGCACGAGGCGCTCGCGGATGAGCCGTGGAGCGCTGAGAAGGTGCGGGCGGCGATCGCTTCGATCGCAGCCGACGCGGAGAGTGCGTTTGATGACGGCTGGCCGCTGCATCCCCACGACGCGGACGAGGACGACGAGCCGGATGCGCGGTTCCGGACGGTGTATCTCGGAGGTGCGGGGGTCGTGGCTGCGCTCCACCGACTTGCGCAGCGAGGCTTCGTCGAGCCACGACGGGACTATGTCCCGTATCTGGAGCGCTCGCTCGAAGCCCCGCCGGATTTTGGTGATCCGGGTTCTGAACGCAGCCTGTGGATGGGCGAGATGGGGATCCGGTTGGTCTTGCAGAGGCTCGCGCCTTCGCAAGCCAACCTCGACCGTCTGTCAGAACTGATATCGGCGAACGAGCGAGACGAGCGGTGCGAGTTGATGTGGGGCAGTCCAGGGTCGATTCTCGCAGGCCGCGAACTCGGGCTCGATGTGACGGCGAGCGTCGAATGGTTGCGCAGCCACCGTGATGAGGAGGGCCTGTGGACGCAACGACTGTACGGGGCGAGCACGCGCTATCTGGGGCCGGCACACGGATTCGCGGGATGTGCGCTTGCGCTCGGTGACAGCGCCGACGTCTCGGAGACGCTCCTGAACCTTTGCGTCGAAGAAGATGGTCTCGTCAACTGGCCGTCGATCCAGGGGAGACGGCTCGACGCCAACGGCGACGGTCAAATCCGCACGCAATGGTGCCATGGTGCGCCAGGGATCGTCGCGACGCTCGCGCACGTCCTCGACGAGGAGCTCGCCGTCGCAGGCGCAGAGCTGACGTGGCATGCGGGGCCGCTGCGAAAAGGCGCAAACCTCTGCCACGGCACAGCAGGCAACGGATACGCATTCCTGGCGCTGCTCGAGCGCACAGGAGACGAACGGTGGCTCACCCGAGCACGCTCGTTCGCGATGCACGCAGCAGGCCAGGTGGAGCACAGCCGGTCGGACTTCGGACGTGGCCGCTACTCACTCTGGACGGGCGACCTCGGCACAGCCCTCTACCTCGCCGACTGCATCCACGGTGCAGGAGAGCCACCCATCCCCTAGGCACAAGCCGCCTCCGCCGAGCGCTCCGGAGAGGCGAGACATCGGTGCCCGAGGTTTCAGGAATGTTCCCTGATCGCGGTGGAGGTCACCGGCGTGGATGCCGCCGGGCAGTTGACCCCGGTCACATGAATCGTACGACGTTCGGCTCGCTGTTTCGGTTTGCGGCGCCAGCGAGTGGAAGACCCGAGATCTGAAGTAACCCGCTGAGGCGAGACCTGCCTGGGCCAGTGTTCGGAAATGTCACATGAGGGGAAGCTGCTCGATCTCGCCTGGTCGCCAGGTCTTGTCGAACCATGGCTCCAGCGGCCCGTAGAGGCGCAGGACGCAGAACCAGCCTTTACCGGGGACCGTCTGGATCCAGTTCGCCTCGCGGCCTTCGGGCGCTTCTGGGCCGAAGTAGAGGTCGACGGAGCCGTCGGTGTTGGCGGTGAGGCCGCCTTTCACGTTGTTCTTGCTCGGGAAGGGTTGCCCGGTCTGCAGTTCGGAGCGTGTTTGCGGGTCGTAGACGACGACGGACCAGAAGTTCTGCGCCGGCACGTCCGCGGGGATGTTCAGCCGGTAGTTCTTCGCTCCGTCGAGGTAGCTGCCGGTGCTGTCGCGGTCGCCCCAGGCGTACTGAGAGCCACGGCCGATCATCTTCGCCGCCATCGCGGGTGTGTTGACGGTCGCCATGTAGAAGAAGGCCGTGCGTGCGTCGAGGTTGCGGACTCCGGCTTCGCCGTCGAGGAGGAACTCGTAGTCGCCACCGAAGAAGCCGCGCTTCCAGTGGCTGCCCTCGTAGAGGTAGTTGTCCGTCTCCGGCGTGTTGAAGAACACGGCCCTGAGGTGCCGTTCGCGACAGCGGCCGACTCGATCAGGATCTCCCGCGTGCGGGCGTCGGGCTCGAACGGCTTGCCTTTCTGAATGCCGATGTGGCGAGCAGACCGCGCGTTTCCGGATCGATCATCTCGATCGGCTCGCGGTCGATCACCGAGTGCAGCTCGTCGTAGAACTCGACGTTGTTGGCATGGATCGTGTTGAACACCTTCCCCGACGCATTGATGAAGTCCATAGGCGGCGGATCGTTCTGGCGATCGAGCGGATAGATCTTCAGGCCGGTGCGGAACATCTGAGACGCCGCGTCGGGCTTCCCCTCGACAAGGAATCCGCGCAAGGCGATCCAGTTGACGTAGCTCGTCGACTCCGCGGTGAAGTACCCGTCGGGCACCTCGCGGTCGTAGCCCGGCGGCAGGATCAGGTACTTCCCGCCCTCGCCTCGGTCCGGTCCGGGCGCGCCCATGTCGATCACGAAACGGAACCAGGCGTCGTCCACAGTCCCAGGCCCGCAGCCCGGCGGGATCTCCACGACCGTCGGGCCATCACGGTCGAGGTCAAGGAAAGCCAACGCGTAGACGGTGTCGGTGTTGCCCGTCAGGAACAACGCATTGGAGTCCATCAGGTCGTCATAGATCACAACCTTGTTGGCGCTCGTCGCGCCGACCTCGGAAAGCCCGATACGCAACGCCTCCAGCGACGCGGCCGGAATCGCGCTCAGGAACACCTCGACACCCCGCAGGAACGTCAGATGCTCCAACAGCATCGTCGCGGTCGCATCCGTCGGCATCCCGTCGAAAAACTCCAGCGTGCCGATCCTGGTCGAAACTCGATCCGGGGTCATGATCTTCGCCGGGATCTCGGTGTTGAAGTTCGGCGTCGGCGTCACAAGGCCCTCCCAAGGTTCGATGAGCGATTGGTCGTCGACGTTGTCACGCTCGTGGCCCGCCGTGTTCTGTTCCGTCGTAGTCGTAATGCGGGATCTGAAGGGTCGAGGCGTTCATCGCCCACGGATGCCCGTACGCTTCGAAGCCGGAGATCATCGGCGGGGGAAACGTCGGGTCGGTGAAGCCGCCGATTGCGACTCCGATGACGTCGGGCGCGACAGGGATGTCCCAGTACACGGTCGAACCGCACTCAGGGCAGAAGTGATACGTGGCGCCCCCGCTGTCGCACGAGCGAAACGTGACCGGCTCCGCGCCCTCGACGGGAAACGTCCACGTCGTCGATCGGCCTTCGATCGTCACATGCTCGCGTGGGATTCGCGCTTGCACGCTGAGCACGCTGCCAGTCCGCTTCTGGCACTCATAGCACTGGCACAGGGAGATGCGCTCCGGGTCGGGCCCCTCGTAGGTGACGCTGAGCTTTCCGCAGTTGCATGAAGCAGCACGGGCGGCCATTCTCCTCCTCTTCGTTGCAACCTCGAATCGGTGGCTTTCCTCACCAGTGTATGGAGGTGGCCCTGCCCATGTCATACCGATGGGATGAACGAGCCCTGCCCCGATCGGTGCCTCCTGCCCGTCGCGCGGAGGCCCGTCAAGGCGCGGTAGCGCCGACCCCGTAGCGAAGCGCAGGTGTTGACGGGGTGAGGACGGCGGGCAGGGTTCGGCGTCGGCCTCCTAGTCAGCCAGCGAGGCGAGGATCGAGGCCAGTTCGTCCGGCTTTATGCCGAAGACTTCGTGGTCGGAGGCGATCTCGATCGGCGTGACTCCGAGCGCGGCCGCGAACGCGCGCTGGCGCTCCGGCGGGAGGAGGCTGTCCTCGGTGCAGAGGATGTAGGAGCGCGGCACATCCGGGATCGATGTGCCCGGCCAGGGCTGGGTCATCGCGAGCCAGCCCTGCTTGCGCTGGGTCTGCTCGAGGTATTGCAGCGTCGCCTCACGCTCGTCGGGGGGCGCCATGCCGGCGAGGACCGCGAGGTCGAACGAACGGGTTCCGTCGCCGTGGTCGATGCTCACCGATGCGATCGTCTCCTCTGTGTCGGAGCCGACGAGCTCCATGACTGAGCGGCCGGGCTCGGGGACGACGGCAGTGACGAAGACGAGGCGGTCGACGGGCACCTGGGCGGCGACGAGCGGGATTGTGCTGCCTCCGGCAGAGTGAGCGACCAGGAATCGCGGCTGCTCGACGTCGCGCATCGCTTCGACGACGGCGCGAGCGTAGTCCTCGAGAGTGGCGTTTGGGTCCTCACAAGGGAGGTCGACGTTGACGACCTCATGTCCCCGTGCTTGGAGACCGGGCACGACCGGGGCGAGTTCGGCGGGCGTACCGAAGCCGCCGTGTACGAGGACGAAGGTAGTCGGCAAGGGTGGCCTCCAGCGGGTCGGTTGTCGCCGGATTCTTATCGGACACGGCCGCGTCGCGGCCAGCCTAACCATGACGCCTCCGAGCGGACTGCACGGTCGGCGCCGGACACCCGCGATTCACCCTCAACCCACAAGCCGCTGACGCCCGCCATCGAAACGGGCAAGACTTGGGCAAAGGTCAGACAGCAACCCTGCCGGCGCAGACAGTAGAAAGGCCCTGTTTCCAGGGCCTTTCGAGGTAGCGGGGGCAGGATTTGAACCTGCGACCTCCGGGTTATGAGACGTCCGTTGCCTGGTCAGGCTACGCACGATAGCGCTTGTTTCCGTCGCCTGAGATCGGCTGAGATCGGCTGAGATCAGGTCGGTCGGGCAAAAGTTGGGCAGAAGTTCGTGGCGGTGTTCGGCCCGGTGCGCGAAGGATCTTTTCGACCCTGGCTTCGGCCGGGCGGTTCAGACAGTTGGGGAGCTGCCGGTCGAGTGGGCTCCGGGCGATATTCGCCTGGGGATGGATCCTGTTGCGCTCGGCCGCCTGGTCGCGACGCTCGATGCCGAGTTCGGCTAGGGTCACGCGTTGTCTCGGCGTCGCCCTCGTCTAGGCTCTCGCTGTGAAGACCTTCAATCTCACGGGGACGACTGGGACGGGGCCGAGGAGCGGAAGGCTCACCACCGAAACGGCAGATTCCGCGATGGAGGAGGTACGGAGATGACGCACACAATCGTCGACGCGCAAACCGTCGAGGCACAGCACGGCGTGTTCAAGCCCCTGCGCCAACCCCTCGGGGTGACCGCCTTCGCGATCAACGAGCTGGAGATGCCGCCCGGGGCCGAAGGCCCCGAGCACGACCACGCGAAGGACGGTCAGGAAGAGGTCTACGTGATCGTTCGCGGCGGCGGCACGATCCGCGTGGACGGCACCGAGACCGAGCTCAGGCCCGGCTGCTACGTCTTCCTGTCGCCGGACGCTCGCCGGCAGATGGTGGCGGGGGATCAGGGCCTCGCGTGGGTTGGGATAGGCTGCCAGCCCGGCGCGTTCCAGCCGCAGCAATAGCGCGCCTCCGTTCGTCACGGATAGAAGGGAGACGCCTGCAATGGCCGATGACGCGAGGGGCTCGGGCACCGCGGATGACCCGTAGCGCCTGACCACGCAACCGGGGAAAGCCGAGGCAACCCGCCCGCAGGCTGGGGGGTCTGTGGAGGCCTGGGCTGGCATCATGCTCAGGGTGGGTGGCTAGGCTCGCCTGATGAGCGATCGCATCCTTGTGCTCGGCGCGGGCTTTGCTGGACTCGAGTTTGCGACCGTGTTGTCGGAAGCGCTTGGAGATGACGCAGGCGTGACCTTGATCGAAGGCGGCGAGGCGTTCGTCTTCGGATACTCGAAGCTCGATGTGATGTTCGGGCATTCGGCGCCCGAAGACGTCCGCCTTCCATACTCTGACTTCGCCAAGCCCGGTATCCGCTTTCTCGCAGAGACGATCACTGCGATCGACCCACATGCGCGGCGGGTTACCACCGATGCCGGCGTCCATGACGCGGAGGTCCTGGTCGTAGCCCTCGGCGCCGACTACGACCTTGACGCCACACCTGGGCTCGGCGAGGCCGGGAACGAGTTCTACTCCATGGGCGGAGCCGAGCGGGTACGCGAGGCGCTTCCGACCTTCAGGCGCGGTCGCGCGATCGTGGGTGTGTGCGGCGCACCGTTCAAGTGCCCGCCTGCGCCGAGCGAGGCCGCACTTCTCCTGCACGACTACCTGTCTGAGCGAGGCATCCGGGACGCGTGCGAGGTCACCCTCGTGATGCCGTTCGCAACGCCGGTTCCACCGTCCCCCGACACCTCTGCCGCCCTCCTCGAAGCATTCGCCGAGCGCGGCATCGAGTTTGTCTCGGGCCGGCGCGTGGCTTCACTTGACAAGGCGCGCAGCGCTGCTGTGCTTGACGACGGCTCGGAGCTGCCGTATGACCTCTTCCTCGGAGTGCCGAAGCATCGTGCGCCCGATGTCGTCCTCGAAAGCGGAATGGCCAAGGACGGATACATCCCCGTGGACTCGCACACGCTCGAGACTCGCTTCCCGGGTGTGTATGCCGTTGGTGACGTCGCGACCGTCGGTGTGCCCAAGGCGGGCGTGTTCTCTGAGGGCGCGGCGCGGGTTGTCGCGGCGTCGCTCATCGCACGACGTCAGGGAGGCGAGCGACCGGACGGGTTTGACGGGCGCGGTTCGTGCTACGTCGAGTTCGGTGCAGGCAAGGTCGGCCGCGTCGACGTGGACTTTCTCTCCGGGCCGAAGCCAACTGGCACCTTCCAGAAGCCCTCTCTGGGGCTGGTCGCCGAGAAGCGGCACTTCGGTGCGAGCCGTCGGGCCCGCTGGTTTACAGGCCGAGAGCCCTAAGCTGGACTGTCACCGAGTCGTCCCGACACTTGGGGCCCTCGTAGAGGCTTGAGAGGACGGCACCCGGGTTTTGTAAGCCGGGTGCCGTCCGTTTCTCGGCTCACCCTCGCCTTCGAGACCAATCGGAGGAAAGGAGTGAGCCGCATGTCTGAGGATGACGTCCTCTTCGGCTACCGGTTGCAGTTGCTCGACTACGCCGCCCGCACGTCGGTCAGCGAGGCCTGCCGCACCTTCGGGGTGCATCGCTCGACCTTCTACCGCTGGAAGCGCCTGGTCGACCGACACGGCCTCGAGGTGCTGCGGCCCCGCGAGCGGCGCCGGCCGAAGATGCCCAACCAGCTGCCGGCGATGGTGGAGGAGCGGATCGTGGCCTTCGCGATCGCCCATCCCGGCCACGGTCCACGACGGATCGCCTCCGAGTTGGGGCGGGAGAAGTGGGGCGGGATCGTCGTCTCGGCAAACGGCGTCTGGCGCTGCCTGCGCCGACACGGCCTCAACACCCGCTCGAAGCGGCTCTCCCTCGTCGCGGGCTACCGGGCACCCTACGAACCACCGCGCGAGCCCGTCCCCGAGCCACACATCGAGGTCGACCATCCCGGCGAGCTGGTCGGCTTCGACTGCTTCTACGTCGGGCGGCTACGAGGCACCACGGGCGCCGTCTGGCAGCTGACCGCGATCGACTGCTACTCCTCGTTTGCCTGGGCGGAGCTCGTCGTGTGCCCCACTGGCAACCCGTCGGCTATCGCCACCTCCAAGCTCGCCCGCCGGGTGGCGCGAGACCTGAAGCGGGCGGCCTGGCGCCTCGAGCGCGTGCTCTGCGACAACGGCAACGAGTTTCGCAACGATCGCTTCAAGGGCACGATCGCCTCGCTCGGCTCGCGCATCACCTACATCCGCTCGGGTCGTCCGCAGACGAACGGCAACGTCGAGGCGCTGCAGCGGCTCATCCTCGAGGAGTGCTGGCGGCCGGCCTTCGCGCGCTACCTCTACCCCCACTGCACGGGCCTCAAGCGCGAGCTCGAGCACTACCTCGCCGAGTACAACTTCGACCGCGTCCACCACGGCCGCCTCACCCGTGGACGCATCCCCGCGCACATCGTCTACGGTGCCCGCAAGATGGAGGCGAGATGAACCGTGAGTGTCGGCACATCTCGGAGTCGGTCCAGCCTAAGCGAGAGCTGCGTTCGCACACGCACAAGGGCAGGCTCGGCCGTGTGTCGCCTCCTCGCGGCGGTGGCGGGCGGCCTCGCCGCGGCGGGCGCCAACGAGCCGCCGGGTCGCCACCGTCGCCAGCCACGCGCGCGGGTCGCGCGGCGGGTGCTCGGGCCACACCCGCAACGCCTCCAGCAGCGCCTCCTGCAGCGTGTCCTCAGGCATCGAAGTCCTCGCCCCGCCGGACCAGGCCCGCCAGGTCGCTGGATTCGGGTGCGGGCCGTCGGTGGTGACGGGGCCGGCGTCCGGGCCGGCGTAGCGCACCCAGGTGCGCGCCGGCGTGAGTGCCTGCGCGCCGACGTACCCGCCGTTCTCCTCGAGCAGCTCGCTGACGTGATTCTGGAAGGCCATATGCGCCTCCACGTCCTCGGGCGCCCACTGGTCGATCGTCCTCGGGCGCCCACTGGTCGATCGGGGGCACGGGACGGTGCGGCTCCGGGCCGCCGCGGTAGTGCTTGAGCAGCAGGTACTCCGGCATCGGGGGCTCCTGGTGTCGTGGGCCGCGCCTGTCGAGGCCCTTCACCTGTGAGCGGAGCCGGTCAGAGCTTCTCGACATGGAACCACTCATTCAGCTCCCAGATCGTCGCGTAGCGGGAACCCCTTGCAGGCGTTGTGCCTGAAGATCGTCCCTCTCCACGGCCGCTCGCTGTCGCATGTCCCGTAAGACCCGCCCGAATGAACTGCCCGGTCAGGGCGACAACCGGAACACCGCAGGACGCCCGCATCAGCGGTCGGGCGAGTGCGTCGCCGGTCGGCTCCACGCTTCGCCTTGGACGATCAACAGGCGCGCCCAGCTCGCGCGCTACCGCTTCCGCGCCGATTGCGAGCGCCTCGCGGGACGGGCACGGCCGCGAGACGCTCGCTGGTCGTCCGCAGCCCGGCCTCGTGGACGTCATCGCAGACGACCGCAACCAGGCGAAGGAGAAGCGCGGCCGCGATGCCCGCGGCGTCGCCAGTTGCATGGAAGCAGAACCCACTGTCTGATCCCGGAGCGCCGCCGGAAGGAACCTGGCACCGCGGCTCGTGACGCATCAGCTCGGCGACCCAAGGGCACCATACGATTGCGACCGTGCCGTTCACGCTCAGGAACCTCAAGGAGGACCTGGAGGACGTCGGATCCAGGTTCGATGGCGCGCCGGACCTTGAATTCCGCTTGGCGACCGAGGCGCTCGAGCTCGCGCAATGCGGCCTGAGCTACCAGCGCGTCCCGCCCGGCTATCGCTTTCCGTACGGCCACACGCACAAGAAGCAGGAGGAGGTGTACGTGGTCCTGCGCGGGAGCGGGCGGATGAAGCTCGACGACGAGATCGTCGAGCTCAAGGAGTGGGACGCGGTGCGCGTCCCGCCCGGTACCTGGCGAGGCTACGAGGCCGGGCCCGGGGGACTCGAGATCATCGTCATCGGCGCGCCCAATCTCGGCGACGCTCCGCGCGAAGATGTCGAGGGCCAGCGCGACTGGTGGGCTGACTAGCGCCGGTAGGCGGACTTCGGCGTCGGACGAGAAGGAGCATCGTTCGGTAGCGATGCTCCGCCGCACGGAATGCAGCGGTCGCGGCCGCCGCCGTCTCGCCGTGGCCCCCAAGCGATTGCGAAACTGGGGGCCGCGAGGGGAACGCGGCGCGGCTGGTCAGAGCGCCCGTGCTCTGCCTGTGCAACCGCCGAACAGAAGGGGCCGGCGGTGTCACTCCGACTCATCACGGGCGCGCCGGTAGCGCTCGTAGATCACGCGCGAGCCGAACGTCCTGGTCTCGATCAGCTCCAGCGCGATGTCGTCGGTGACCGGCGGGAAGAACGGCGTGCCGCCACCGACGATGACCGGGTTGCGGAACATACGCAGCTCGTCGACAAGGCCGAGCTCGATCGCCTGCGCGGCCAAGCCGGCGCCGCCGATCGCGACGTGGTTGTCAGTCGCGTCGAGCGCCGCGGCGACCTCCTCGGCCAATGACGCCTCGGCGAGCCGGGCGTTGCCCACTTCGTGGCCGGCCGCGACGATCTCCCGTACGCGGTCCGGATAGCGCTCGGCGACCCGTCCTGGGACAAAGAAGGTCGCGGGGACGGCGTTCCGCTCGAGCAGGCTCAGGATCAGTGGGATCGCGACCTCTGCTTTGTCTGCAGGTGATGCTGACACGGGCCGTCCGCCTGGCGGCTCATCACCCACAACCCCGTCCCCGACTGCGACCGCCCCCGTGTCGAACAGTCGGTACATCCAACACAAAGCCGGCCACTCCCAAGGCCAAATCACCGAACGCTACATCCACGCCGCCCAACTCCACTTCCCCGGCGCCGCCGCCAAGGCAGAGGAGCGGATGTTCGGATCCACCGTGCAGCTCTCAGTGCAAGAGAAGACGTGACTCAGGTAGCCGGACGCCAGCCGCGCCTTCCCGGATTGCTCGCATCGCAACTGGACGCGGGTTCGACCCCGCCGCCTCCACCCCAGCAATTCGGGGCCCTCGCAGGCCTCGAACTGTTCTGTATCCAGTCTTGACGAACGCTTGCGCGTGCCGGCTCTCGGCTGCAGCGCATGACTACTCGCGGTGCTCCGATGTCGGCCCGGTCGACGCCGCACGAGCGACACGCCGCTCTCTTGCCGGTAGATCAGCCCGTCGCCCTGCCGGTATCCTGACGACCCGTTCAGACCAGCCCATCCCCATCAGGCTGCAGGACGACGACTGCGGTCTCGCCGGGCCGCAGGGCGGCGAATCCGTCAAGTCCCTTGTCGATCTCACGCCACTGAGCCCACAATCGGTCGCGCTCCTCGCCCAGAGCGGCCCGGGCGCGCACATGCCCCTGCCCGTCGCGGGTCACGACGCTTGCTTCGGGATTCGCCTGCAGATTCAGCCACCAGGCCGGCTCGGCCTCGCCCCAGCCGTTCATCGCCAGCGTGACGAGATTGGGTCCGTCCCTGAAGTAGCCCACCATCACCGACCTTGGTTGACCGGACCGCCGCCCGGTCGTGGTGAGCCGCAGCGCGCCCCAGCCACCAGGTTTCGGTCGCCACAGCCCGAGCCTGCCCCCGGTCACCCGGTAGATGCCGCGATGGACCTTCCACGCCGATCGGATAAACCAGCGAGGCTGCAACCGTGGAGGCTTCTCAACCCGGACCGACACAGCTTCCCTTCGACCTCGATGAAACGAGGCTAGCCCTTGTGCGCGAGCGACAAGTCCGACGTCGCGAGCGGCGCACCGCATAGGCATGGCGTCACGATCATCGACCGACGATAGCCCTCCAGCCTGCGCGAGCGCGCGGGAATGTCGCTGGACCGCCATGTCGCCATCCGCGGCATTGTTCACGCCCGGGTCGAGCGGATCCTGCGGTGGACCCGCAGCAGCCTGTCAGTGGCTGCCGTCTCTACGCTTGCTCGCTCGCGGCGATGTTCTTCATCACCACGTCCATCGTTTTGGCCAGATCGGCTGCCGGGCTGAACTCGACGATCTCGGTTCCGGCGTACATCAGCGGCAGGTGCCCCGGCGGCACGTAGTACGCGTCACCCGCTTCGTAGGTCTCCTCCCGGTCGGCAAAGCGGAACGTGTACTTGCCCTTGACCACGTAGCCCCAGTGGGGACACTGGCAGCGATCATCAGGCAGCCCTTTGAAGAACGGCGCGGGATCCATGTCCGCCAGGAAGGATGTGAAACCCGTCGTGTAGCCGTCGAGATCCTCCGAGCGATCCTCGAGAATCCCCTCCATCACCTCGACCTGCGAGGCGGTCGCCTTCGAAACCTTCGGCACGTCCAGCCACCCCCTAACGTCGCCTGCCCAGCAGCCCTTTGGTGGCGGGATCATCGGCGCCAACATCAACGTTGTCAAGCATCGATCAGGTGGCTCCTGACGCGCAGATAGACCACCGCACCGTGGGCCAGTGTTCACGAATGTCGCCCGAGGCTCTGACGGTCGACCACGCGGCGACTTAGCTAGTCCTCGATCTGCGCCGTTTCGTTCCGCTGCAATGCATCGAGTGCGGCTCGCATGGCCTCGAGCTTCTCGAGCGAATGGCCGACCCAGTCGACGAGCTCGCCAACAACGCGCAGCGGTTCGCGGCTACGGAAGGACTGCGTTGGATTACCTGGGAACTTCTTGTCGGTCAAGTTCGGGTCGTCCTCGAACTCCCCGGTTGGCTCGACGATGTAGATGCGCCCGCGGCCCTCACCGCTGGCGAGCTCGGCGCCCCAGACCGCGGCGTCGAGAGTTCCGGTGAAGTAGACGTAGTTCATCACTCGGCCGGCCTCAAAGTTCGACTCGCGCCCCGAGACCAGCAGATCGCCCACCGCGCGGTCTGCCTTCGTACCGTGCAGGTACACGCCCGCCTCGTACACCTCGAAAGGCACCGCCTCACGCAAGGCGCTCATGCGACGATGCTAGCGTCACGCAACAGCGGCGATGCGCGGTAGCGGAACCGACGCTGCCTCCGACGCAGGTACGACCACCTCAGCAGTAGCTCCGTGGCTTGGGCCAGCGTTCGGGAATGTCGCCCGAGGGCCGTGGTCAGTTGACGCTAGCCCTACCCTAAGCACCGGAGCGGGTCAGTCTACGCATCGACCGTCTCCCCGCTGAGGGCCGCCTCGATCGTCGCGACATCGATCTTCCTCATGGTCATCATCGCCTCGAAGGCGCGCTTGGCCGCTGCCTTGTCAGGGCTGGTGGTGGCGTCGAGCAGGATGCGCGGCGTGATCTGCCACGAGAAGCCCCACCTGTCCTTGCACCAGCCGCAGGCGCTCTCCTCGCCGCCGTTGTCGATGATCGCGTTCCAATAGCAGTCAGTCTCGGCCTGATCCGCCGTCACCACCATGAAGCTGACCGCTTCGTTTGCCGTGAAGTTGGGGCCGCCATTGAGGCCGACGAACTTCTGGCCGAGCACGCTGAACTCGACCGTCAGTTCGTTGCCTTCCTCGCCGCCGGGGAAGTCCGACGGCGCCTTGTGGGCGGCGCCGACCTGACTGTCGGGAAAGACGGACGCGTAAAACTCCGCCGCCTTGCGGGCCTCGCCGTGGTCGAACCACAGGCACGTGATGATCGGACCGTCAGCCATTCGTTCCTCTCCATTTGTTCGGTGTCGAATGAAGATGTATACCCGCCCGGCGCCGGTTACATGCATCGCCGTTCACGGGCCGCCTGCTTGTCGTGCTGGGTGACGCCCGACTGCCCCAGCGTGCTCTCACCTGGCGTCATGAACCCACAAGCCGCTGACACCCGCGAGCGAAACGGGCAAAAGTTGGGCAAAGATCGACCAGCAACCCTGCCGACCTAGCCAGTAGAAAGGCCCTGTTTCCAGGGCCTTTCGAGGTAGCGGGGGCAGGATTTGAACCTGCGACCTCCGGGTTATGAGACGTCCGTTGCCTAGTCAGGCTACGCGGGATGGCGCTTGTTTCCGTCGCCTGAGGTCGGCTGAGATCGGCTCAGATCAGGTCGGTCGGGCAAGAGTTGGGCAAAAGTTTATGGCGCGTCGCCCTCGTCTAGGCTCTCGCTGTGAAGATCTTCAATCTCCACGGGAACGACTGGGACAGGGCCGAGGAGCGAAAGGCTCACCACCGAAACGGCAGATTCCGCGATGGAGGAGGTACGGAGATGACGCACACAATCGTCGACGCGCAAACCGTCGAGGCACAGCACGGCGTGTTCAAGCCCTTGCGCCAACCCCTGGGGGTCACCGCCTTCGCGATCAACGAGCTGGAGATGGCGCCCGGGGCCGAAGGCCCCGAGCACGACCACGCGAAGGACGGTCAGGAAGAGGTCTACGTGATCGTCCGCGGCGGCGGCACGATCCGCGTGGACGGCACCGAGACCGAGCTCAGGCCCGGCTGCTACGTCTTCCTGTCGCCGGACGCTCGCCGGCAGATGGTGGCGGGGGATCAGGGCCTCGCGTGGGTTGGCATCGGCTGCCAGCCCGGCGCGTTCCAGCCGCAACAATAGCGCGCCTCCGTTCGTCACGGAATCGTTCGCCGTCCATCGGCACTTGGCGCAACCGTGCGGCTGGCGAGGGCGACCGTTGCGCCATCCTTCGCCACCCCTGCATGACGAGATCTTCATCGCTACGTTCGGCGATGAGACGGAGGCCAAAAAGTCGCTCGAGGACTTCCAGGCGATGGACCGAGAGGGCTCGATCGAGCTCATCGACGCCGCGGTGGTCGTCCGCGGTGCCGACGGGAAGGTGCGGGTCGAGGAGACAGCCGATCCGAGCGGCAAGAAGTGGGCGAAGCGTGGTGCGATCGCCGGCGGCGTCGTCGGCCTGATCTTCCCGCCGAGCCTGATCGCGTCCGCCATTGTCGGCGGAGGTGCCGGAGGGATCTGGGGCAAGATCCGCGACAAGGGCTTCAAGGACGAGGATCTGAAGGCCCTCGGCGAGGAGATGGAGCCGGGCACCTCCGCGATTATCGCGATCGCCGAGGATCGCATGATCGAGCGGTTCGAGAAGGGCCTCGAGGGCTACGACAAGCTCGCGAAGCACGCCCTCAGCGCCGAGGCGGCCGTGGCGATCGTCGCCGAGGGGAGCGAGGAGCCGGAGCCCCACTCGACCTCCTGAAGACGAACCACGTCCATGAGGTTGAGCAGCGCGCTGGCGGCACAATCGCCAGATCAGCAGAGTCGTGGGAAGGCTGCACGACTGACGGGGCCAAAGGACAGGACGGGTGATCATGGGTTCCAGCGGTGTGGCATCGAAGCTGTCGACGCCGCCAAGACAGGAGGTCGTGTGTCCGAGGCACCCAACGAGACCAAACTGAGCGTGACGCGCGCGCGTCGGCGTGAAGAGGAACGGACGGTGAGGCGATGAGCGCGGTGCTTCAACAGAGAGAGACGACGGCGAATCGCACCTCCCCCGCGGACGTGCTCGTCGTCTTCGGGATCACGGGCGACCTCGCGAGGGTGATGACGTTCCTGTCGCTGTACCGGCTGGAGCAGCGCCGTCTGCTGTCGTGCCCGGTCGTGGGCGTCGCCGTGGACGACTGGACAGAGGAACAGCTCCACGCGCGCGCGCGACTCGATCGTCGCGACCGGCGAGATGCTCGACCCGGAGGTGTTCGATCGCCTCGCGGCGCGGCTCTCGTACGTTCAGGGCGATTTCGCGGACGTCTCCACGTACGAACGCGTCGGAGACGCGATCAGGGGCGCGGCGGCGCCGGTCTTCTATCTCGAGATCCCCCCGTTCCTGTTCGCGACGGTGATCAGGGGGCTTGCCGAAGCCGGGCTGACCGATTCAGCGCGCGTCGTCGTCGAGAAGCCGTTCGGGCACGACCGCGCCTCCGCGCATGCGCTGGCCGCAGAGCTGCACGAGGTCGTGGACGAGTCGCAGCTGTACCGGATCGACCATTACCTGGGGAAGATGGGCCTCGAGGAAATCCTCTTTCTCCGCTTCGCGAACAGAATGCTGGAGCCGGTCTGGAACAGCAGCCACGTCGAGTGTGTCCAGATCACGCTCGCGGAGGACTTCGGGATCGCAGGGCGTGGTCACTTCTACGACCCAGTCGGCGCGCTCCGCGACGTCGTCGTGAACCATCTGATGCAGGTCGTCGCGGCGGCCGCGATGGAGCCGCCCGCCGGCGGTGAGCCGAAGGACTTCAAGGACGCGATGGCCGCCGTGTTCCGGTCGATGCCGGACGCCGACCCGGCCCAATACATACGCGGACAGTTCGACGGCTACCTCGACGTCGACGGCGTCGCCGGCGACTCGACGACCGAGACCTACGCTGCGCTTCGCCTCGAGATCGAGAACTGGCGCTGGGCGGGCGTCCCCTTCTTCATCCGCGCCGGGAAATGCCTGGCGGCCACGCAGACCGAGCTACGCGTCGTCTTCAAGCATGCGCCGAGGCTCGGGTTCGCGGTGCTCGAGCGGCGCCCCGAGCCGAACCAGCTGGTGATTAAGCTCGGCCCCTCGACCGGCGTGCGGATCGTCCTCGACGCCCGCCGCGCCGACGCCAGCATCGCTGCGCCAGTCCCCTTCGACGTCCAGTTCGCGGAGGTGGGCGGCGAGGGGGCGACCCCGTACGAGGTGCTGCTCGAGGCGGCGATGACCGGCAATACCGCACGCTTCCCCCGCCAGGACCAGATCGAGGAGACCTGGCGGATCATGCAGCCGCTGCTCGACACGCCGCCTCCCGTGCGCGGCTACCGGCAGGGCAGCTGCGGCCCCGAGGCCGCAGCCGCGCTCGTCGCCGACCACGGCGGCTGGCACAGCCCGTGGGTGGCGTCATGAGCAGCGTGATACTCGTCACGGAGAGCGGGTATGGGGTCGCCGCTTCGCCCTCGCCGTTCCGCCAATCGCCGACTACGCGTTCCTCTCGGACTGCCACGCGGGCGCGCTCGTCGCCCCGGACGGCGCGGTCGACTGGCTCTTCGTCCCCTCCTTCGACGCCCCGAGCGTCTTCGCCAGCTTGCTCGACCGCCAGGCGGGATTCTTCCGACTTGCGCCCTTCGGCATCGACCATCCGAACGCACGCGCCTACGAGCCAGGCACGAACGTCCTCGTGACGACCTGGAAGATCCCCTCCGCGTGGGTTCGTCGTGCGTGCACGGCGAGACCTTCCTGGAAGTGCTGCGCACCGCGGAGTACGCCGGGGCTGTCTAGGCGCTCACGATTGAAGCATTGGCCTGACCGGCCGAGAAACGAGGATTGACGAGATGACGGAGACGGGGCTGGGCGTGCGTGGACCGATCGTGAAGACTCAATTGTGCGTCCGCGTTTCGATGCCGTGCCCGTAGCTCTCGGCGTGTGGCGATGAACGTCGTCTGGGCGATCCTCGTCATCGCCGGCGTATGCGCGGTGGCGGTCACGGCACTGCTGCTCGTGCGCCGTCGCGCACCCGAAGGCGGCTACTTCGAGGACGGCGATCGCGCAGCCGGGGTCTTCGGCGTGCTGGCGACCGGGTTCTCCGTCCTGCTCGGGTTCATCATCTTCCTCGCCTTCGAGAGCTTCGACCAGTCTCGCAGCGGCGCCGAGCAGGAGGCGCTCGTGCTCGTGCAGCAGGTCGAGAACGCGCAGTTCTTCCCGCAGCCGGCTGGCAGCGCGCTGACCGCTGAGCTCGTCTGCTACGGACGATCGGTCGTCAACGACGAGTGGGACAGGATGCGCGCCGGCACGCAGGGAGACGCGATCAACCCGTGGGGTGTGACGCTCTTTCGCACATTGCACGACGTGCAACCGCAGACGGCGACCGAGCAGTCTGCCTACGACAAGTGGCTCGACCAGACATCCGCCCGGGAAGAAGCACGTCGCGATCGCGTCCACGGCGCCGTCGGCGTGATCCCGACCACCCTCTGGATCGTGCTGTTCTTCATCGCGGCCGTGATCTTCGTGTTCATGCTCTTCTTCGCCGACCGCGGCGAGCGCGCCCTTGTGCAGGGCATGTTGATCGGATCGGTAGTTGCGGTAATGGCCGCGCTGTTGCTGCTGCTGAACGGGCTCAACACGCCGTTCCATGCCGGCGTGGGCGGACTGCAACCGGTCGCCATGGAGCGGTCGTTGCGGATAATCGACGAGGCTCTGGGTGCGGTCGACGCCCAGGTGCAGCTTCCCTGCGACGCACTTGGGAGGCCGGTGTCGTCGGGATGACCGTGGGCGCGGGTCGCAACAGGGTCGAGCTCGCGGCGACCGTGCTCCTCGCCGTCGCAACCATCGCGACGGCGTGGAGCGGCTACCAGTCGACAAGGTGGAACGGAGAACAGGCGAAGGCAGGGGCGCGTGCCAACGCGCTGCGGATCGAGTCGGCGAAGGCGGCCGGGCTCGCGAACAGCCAGACAGAGGTCGACGTGGCGACCTTCACACAGTGGGTCAATGCCTACGCGCAGAACCAGACGGAGCTCGCGGACTTCTACTTCAGGCGCTTCCGCGAGGAGTTCAGGCCCGCCGTCAACGCATGGGTTGCGACCACGCCGCTCAAGAACCCGGACGCGCCGCTGACACCGTTCGCGATGCCACAGGTCCGGCGCCGACGACCATCACACCGCCCGGCAGGAGCACGTCGGGCGTGCGGTAGCCGCTGCCGTGAAGCTGCAGCAGGCCTGCCGGCACCGCGGCCGACACTGCCGGAATCGAGGGGATGTCGGCGTCGCCGGTCGCGATGACCACGTTCCCCGCCTGCCAGACGCCCGTATCGGTCTCGACGCGGAAGCCGTTCCACGCCTGCTCGACCGACAGCACCGCCGCCTCTTCCACGATCGGGGCGGCGAACGAGCGGGCGTAGCGTTCGAGGTAGTCCACGAACGCACGCCGACCGAGGAAGCCGTCCCGGTCGGCATGCGCCGGCGAGCCGGGCAGCCTGTTGAGCCAATTCGGCGTGAGCAGGGAGAGCGATGACCAGCGCTCGTTGCGCCAGCGCTCGCCGACCCGTCCCCGCTCGAGCACGATGTGGTCGTGACCTCCGCGGGTCAGGTAGCGGCTCAGCGCGAGCCCGGCCTGGCCGGCGCCTATGACGAGTGTCTGAGTCGTCTTCACGGGCGGTCAGCCCAGCGCGGGCTCGAGGCCGAGGGCCACCTGCCCGACGAGGTCGTAAGCCCGGTTGGCGCCGAGGGGGTGCATGAAGGCGCCCGCCCGCACGTCACGATAGGCCCGAGCCAGGGGGCTACCGTTGACGTAGCCGGACCCGCCTGAGAGGGCGAGCGCCCGGTCGACGACGCGAGCGGCCGTCTCGTTGATGAACGCCTTGGCCGCCTGGGCCTGCGTGAACAGCGCCGTGAGCTCCTGGCGGGTGCCATCGGAGGTCGGGTTGGCGGCGTAGTGGTCGTCGATCAGCGTCGCCGCGCGGGCCAGGACGGCCTGGCACGCCGAGAGCTCCATCGCGTTCTCGGCGGCGAGCGTTCGTGTCCGCCCGTCGTCAGCCTGCCCCCGCTTCACGATCATCGCGGTCGCGATCTTGTGCGCGGACTCGGCGATCCCGAGGGATGACGACGCGTGGAAGAGGCCGGCGGCGAGGTTCCGCTCCATGTAGGGGACTGGGTCGCCGACCGGGAAGCCGCCGCGCAGCGCGGCAGCGGGCAGCTCGACGTCGGTCAGCGTGACCGAGTTGCTGCCCGAGGCCCGCATACCCATGGCGTCCCAGTCGTCGTGCACGGTCACCCCGGGAGCGTCGATCGGGATGAGGGCGTAGCCGTAGCGCTCGCCGCCGTCCTCGCCGGGGAACGTGACCGCCGTGTAGAGGACGCTTGCGGCAGGCGACATCGTGCAGAAGATCTTGCGGCCGCTGATGCGCCAGCCCGACTCGGTGCGGACGGCGATCGTCGCAGGCCTCGTGATGTCCTGGGAGGGCTCGCTGATCGCGGCGGCCATCACCATGCCGTCCCGTGCGACGCTCTCCATCGAGCGGGCGAACGCAGCTGCGCGCCGCTCGTTGCCGGCGGCGACCGCCATCTGCCAGCGGCGCACGATGTTCAGCACCGCGACCAGGTGCATGTTGACGCCGATGGCCACAGAGGCGTCTCCGCGGGCAAGGCGGCTCGAGGCGACGACCACGTCGTGGGTCGACGTGACCCCCCGCCCGCCGTGCTTCTCGGGAATCGGCGCGGCGAAGTAGCCGGCGCTCCTCAGGGCCTGGAAGTCCTCGAACGGGTAGCTCGCCTCGCGGTCGTGGCACGCAGCGCGGGTCGCGAAGTCGGCGGCGAGGGTCTGGGCCAGCGCCACGAGGCGGATCCCCGGCTCGGTCTTGGCTGTCAGCTCGTATTGCATCTCATGCTCTCCTTCCGGGCTCGAGGCGGCCGGGCACGTCGCTCCGGCCGCCGTACGTGATCGGGTCAGCCCGTCACCGCCTCCACGGACACCGGCACGCCGTTGGTGACCATGTCGAACACGGCGGAGCGGCGCTGGGCCCGGACGACGACTTCCTGCAGCTTCTCCGGGGGCGCGTCGCCCTTGACGCGGAAGGACACGCGGATCCGCTCGAAGCCGTTGCGGTACTCGTCGGAGAGCCCGAGCGCGCCCTGCACGTCCATGTCGCCCTCAAGCGTCGACTCGACCTCGGTCAGGTGCACGCCGCGAGCGGCGGCCACGTAGACGAGCGAGGTGGTCAGGCACGCGGCCAGCGCATGCAGCAGGTACTCGGCCGGGTTCGGGCCCTCGTTGTGGCCGATCAGGATGGGCGGCTCGCCCGCGTCGACGACGAACGGGGCCTCGCGAGAGCTATCCTCGCCGCCGGCCGCGTAGAAGCCCTGGATCTTCGACTGGTTGTGCGAGCCTCCCAGCCAGCGATTCTGGACGCGGAACTGGAACTTCGCGATCTCCGGCTGCGCCTTGATCGCATCCAGCGTCCCAAACAGCTGAGCCGTATCGACGCCGTTGCGGATCGTGTCGCTTGCCTCTGTTACCTGTGTCACTTCGAGCCTCCTTCGGTTATCTCCGGATCGCGTCCGGTCTGGTCGATCTGCAGAAAACACCCGAGCGGTTGGCCAACGGTTGCCGCCCGGTAAAGAGCGACGATGGCAAGAGTCATGAGTGAGCAGCTTCCTCCCGTCGGGTCGCCGCGACGATGCGGTCTCCAGGCATCCGGGGAGCGATGTCCGCGTTTGGCAGCGCGGTCGAGTGGTCGGCCTGGCCACCGGGCAGGGTTGATTTGGTGGAACGTGGTGGACTCATCGCCCTTAGCCGCCGTTGCCATTCCATCTCCTCCCGTCCCTGCTCGCGTGCCGCGGCTTGCCGTTCTCCCTCGAGCTTCTTCTCGAAGTAGCTCCGCCAATCCTCGGGTAGAGCGTCGAGGGCGACGAGTCGCTCGATCGTCGCGAGGTCGTCCCGATCGCTCCCGTAGACGCGGGTGATCTCCGCTACCGGGATCCGCGTCGGGTGGCCTGCGAGCCTCTCGACGCGGTCGCCCGCTTCGACGTCGCCCTCCACCTCGACGGCCAGGTAATAGCCGGTACGGCGGCTGGCGAGGAACCGCTTGACCATGTCCTCGCGGCCGAAGCGAAGCCCGAGCTTGTAGCAGGGCAGCCGAGGCTGGGTGACGATGAGCTCGGCGGTGCCGACGCGGAAGCGGTCGCCGACCGCGACCTCCTCCTCGAGCGGCCAACGCTCGACCGTGAGATTCTCACCGAAGGCGCCGAAGCGCAGCTCCTCCCCGAGCTCGTCGTACCAGAAGGCGTAGTGCTCGAGCGGGTAGGCATACACCGCCTTCGCGGCGCCGCCGTGGACGGAGAGGTCGGCTTGGCGGTCGCCGTCGAGGTTCAGGCGGCGGATCGGGATGCGACCCTCGACCGGCTCCTTGAAGATGCCGGTCGTCACATCGCGTCCCTTCCAGCGTACGGTGCGCGGAAGGCCGACGTTTACCGAGACGACACGCATGACTTCCACCGAAGGGAGGCACGGCGGCCTGCCACGCCCTCGATCGTGCGTCACGCTCCCTCGGCCTTCGCGCGAATCTCCGCGAGGATGTCGCCACGCGAGAGCCTCGGTCATCGCCGTTTCCTGCCGCTCTTCTCCTGCCCGGCCAGAACGCTCGCAGTCATGAGCTTCGCCGCTCATGCTCGGGACAGCTCCGGCAGCAGCCCCAGCTGCGTGAGCAGAGACACCTGGTCGTAGTAGATCTCGCCGCCGACGACCCGACCGTCGGCGTCGAAGTGCCACATCTCGCAGATCGGCAGCGTCCACTCCTTGCCGGTGGCCGGGAACGCTCCCAGCGGGCCGTCGTTCGTACCCCGGCCGGTGAACCGCGCCACAACCATCTCGCCGGCGTCCGTGTACCGGGCGTCGGTGACCTCGCAGTCCGAGGAGGCCTGGATCCATCCCCCGAGGAAGTCGTCTTTGAACTCCTGGGGTGTCCCGAACGTGATGCCTCGGGCCTGGTCGATCCAGCTGATGCTCTCGGCGTACTCCTTTACCATCGCGTCGAAGTCCCGGCGGTTGAAGGCTTCGTGCCCTGCGCGGTAGGTCTCGACGTTCCTGGAACCCATGGCTCCTCCTTCTAGGTCGTCACGATGTTCGATACCTCCAGAACGGGCCGTCACTCCGCGACGGCTTCATCACCTCCTCGGGTCGCGTGCAGACACGTCCTGGAGCGATGGTCGCGGTCCGTCGCTTTCCCGAACCTTTCGCCGAACTTTCTAAGCTGGTGGCGATGGCCAGACGGGCGAGACGAGAATCCAGCTCTGCGGCCGGCTCGTGGTGAGGCTGGACGGGCAGCGGATCGAGGACGCGCTGCCGGGGGCCAAGGGCCAGCTGCTCTTCGCCTACCTCGTGCTCAACCGGTTCCGACGGATCGACCGCGACGAGCTGCTGATCGCCGTCTACGGCGAGGAGGCGACGCCCGACCACAGCCCCCGGCTGAGCGTCCTGCTGTCGAAGCTGCGCCGCGTCGTCGGGCCCGAGCTGCTGGCCGGACGATCGCAGATCGAGCTCGTGCTGCCGCGCGACGCGTTCGTCGACGTCGAGGCAGCGCTCGAGGCCCTGCATCGCGCGGAGTCGCACGTCGCCAACGGCGAGTGGGCGGAGGCCTGGGGCCCATCCGGCGTCGCCTACCACGTCGCCAGCCGCCCCCTACTCCAGGGTCACGACCGCCCGTGGCTGGACGAATGGCGCCGACGCCTCGACGACGTTCGGTTGCGCGGGCTCGAGTGCTTCGCGGCGGCGAGGCTCGGCCTCGGCGGACCGACGCTCCCGCAGGCCGAAGATTGCGCGCGCCGGCTCATCGAGCTGGCCCCTTTCCGCGAGACCGGCCACCTGATCCTGATGGAGGCGCTCGAGCGGCGCGGGAACGTCGCAGAGGCGCTGCGCGTTTACGACCGCCTGCGCATCATGCTCCGCGACGAGCTCGGGATCGCGCCCAGCCCGGCCGTGCAGAGCGTCTACCGACGCCTGCTCGGCGAGACGACCACGACGACCGTCTAGATCTCCTCGGCCTGCGCGAGGATGTCCTCACGCGAAACCTGGCCGACGAGATCCGGGTGGTCGGCGGCCAGGTGCGCCTGCGCCTCTTCCCAGAGGTCGTCGTCGTCATTGCCCTCGACGACTTTGCCGCACACGCAGTTGATTCGCTTCACCATGGCATCCTAGGCTACTTGGGGCGTGTGGTAAGAACTCCGCAGCATCGGAGTCCCGCGGTCGGCCGCGTTGCGGCCGTAGTCGACGACAGACCGGTCGCCTTCTCGCATCTCCGCGTTGCCCCGGGCGGCCGCGCGGTCACCGACATGACCGGGACGCTGCGGGACTACCGCGGCCGCGGCCTCGCCCTGCTCGCCAAACACGCGACCCTAGTCAACGCTGCCAGGCGTGAAGTCGAACTCGTCTCCACCGCGAACGACGAGACGAACGGGCCGATGCTCAGGGTCAACGAGAAGCCGGCTACGGCGTCGGCAGCACGCTCAGGTGGTCGCGGCCCTGAGCGCGAACGGCTTCCCGGGGAACTGAACCTCGAACGACGCGCGCAGGGGTACGGAGCACGGCACCGGCCACGCCCCATGATTCACCACGGCGCTGCGCCTTCCGCGTGATGCTCGCGAGTGACCGGTTCGGCCTTGGGTTGTGCGGCCCTGGGCTGGCGGAGCACCTGCTGACCGCCCGTAATGATCACGACTCAGGATTGCCGAAGATCGGACGACCGTCATCGTCGTCCTCGTCATCGGGAAGCTTGACCTCCTCGGAGATCGTCGAGATCTGATCCATCCGAACGCAGACTGTGCCGCAGCAGAAGTACTTCCTCCCATCCTGCTCCCACTTCTCGAGCAGATCCCTGGCTTCTTTGATCGAAACAGTGCACCGAATGCAATCGCCTGCAACCGTACAGATCTTCACTGCCACCGTGACCACCTCGCTCCTGACGTCATATGAGGTACCCGAGCGGTAAACGGGACGTGCCACTCCAAGTGACTACGTGCCGCCGGGGCACCTGCCGCTGATGTACGCCGGAACCGAGATCAGAGCGCGTCGCTGACGCGCCACCCGTCGTCGCGTGGTTGCAGCACGCGGCACCACCCCCTTTGGCGCGGCGCCGACCTGACTGTCGGGAAAGACGGACGCGTAAAACTCCGCCGCCTTGCGGGCCTCGCCGTGGTCGAACCACAGGCACGTGATGATCGGACCGTCAGCCATTCGTTCCTCTCCATTTGTTCGGTGTCGAATGAAGATGTATACCCGCCCGGCGCCGGTTACATGCATCGCCGTTCACGGGCCGCCTGCTTGTCGTGCTGGGTGACGCCCGACTGCCCCAGCGTGCTCTCACCTGGCGTCATGAACCCACAAGCCGCTGACACCCGCGAGCGAAACGGGCAAAAGTTGGGCAAAGATCGACCAGCAACCCTGCCGACCTAGCCAGTAGAAAGGCCCTGTTTCCAGGGCCTTTTAAGGTAGCGGGGGCAGGATTTGAACCTGCGACCTCCGGGTTATGAGTTCGTTCAGATATGCCCCGGGGCGCATGGTTGAGCCAAGTAAGTGCCGCGAAGCACCACTAAGCACGAGGTAGGTGTGCAGGAAACGTGCAGGAACCTCGGCCGCCGGCTGCGGCAACCCCGGGCCGCTGGCTGCGCAAGCGGCGGGAGTAGAACCAGCGAATGCCCTTGGGGCGAAACGTCATGCCTCGCCCTCTCGCTCTCCGGGCGAGGGCGATACTCGGGAGGGAGTCCCAGCGGGTGCCGGGGCATCCTCCTTCGTGTGCGTACGCACGGTCTTGCAGAACCAGTCGAGTGCATTCTTGAGTGACTCGAGCGCGGCGGGGTCGGCTGCCAACAGGGAGAGCTCGATGCTGGGTGCCTTGGAGACAGCATCGGCGGGGAAGTGGACGCCAGGGATCGCGTTCACGTGGGCGAGGAACCCGCGGAGAAGTTCGGGATCATTGAAAGGCGGCCTCGTGTTGATCCAAGAGAACCGAATATAGAGCTTCCCGTTTGTGTAGATCGCGAGGGGTGAGTAGGGATGTCCATTGTGATCTAGCACTGGAATGAACGACCCATCGACTTTGCCCTTCCCCCACCAGAAGCGAGGCATGTGTATGCGCGCCCATTCGAGCAGCTCCCGGGCCACTGCAGCTTCTGCCGAGCCCCGCTTCGCCTCGAGTTCGGTAAAGAAGGACGCCTCGTCCCACTGGCGCTGGTCGCGGCGCCCTTTACGCGTCTCGCTCGCGGCGGTCAGACCGATCACGCGCGGCACGAGGGTTCGGAGGCCCTCGCCGACGTACTGCTTGACCTCGATCGCGATCACTTCGGCTGTCATCTGCTCGTTCAGAAACTCAACCACGCGGCGGAGCTCGCGAGGGATCTCGTCGGCGACAAACACGAGCCGAATCCGGCCGGCTTTGAGGTTCGCGCTGGCAAGCTCCCAGAAGCCATCGACGTCAGCGTCCGCATCGAGCACCGCCTCTAGCTCAGCGTCCGCGTCGGATCCATCCTGCTCGCAGCGACGCTCGAACGCCGTGCGAAGCGCTTCAATCGGCCAGTAAACGACCGCGTTCGCGGCGTACTCGAGCAACTGACCAACGACCTCGCGCCTGATGCGAGTGTCCGAGCTGCGCTTGACCTCAACGATCGTGGGCACGGCGTCACGGTCGAGGAACAGGTGGTCCACCGACCAACGGCCAGCTCCCCCCTCCTCGGCCGGCAGGGCCGCTTCACGACGGACGAGCAGCCAGCGGCGCGCCACGTCGCCTGCCAGTTGGTCGCCCCCGAGCACGTCGGGAAACTTGGCGAGCAGCGATTGGAGTACGTCCTCGCTGTCGTAAGCGGTCTCGACCATCGGTACGAGCTCGTCCCCCTCGCGAATAAGGAAGATGCCACCGGCCACACCAGGAGTCTAGGCTGGACTGTCACCGAGTCGTCCCGACACTTGGGGCCCTCGTAGAGGCTTGAGAGGACGGCACCCGGGTTTTGTAAGCCGGGTGCCGTCCGTTTCTCGGCTCACCCTCGCCTTCGAGACCAATCGGAGGAAAGGAGTGAGCCGCATGTCTGAGGATGACGTCCTCTTCGGCTACCGGTTGCAGTTGCTCGACTACGCCGCCCGCACGTCGGTCAGCGAGGCCTGCCGCACCTTCGGGGTGCATCGCTCGACCTTCTACCGCTGGAAGCGCCTGGTCGACCGACACGGCCTCGAGGTGCTGCGGCCCCGCGAGCGGCGCCGGCCGAAGATGCCCAACCAGCTGCCGGCGATGGTGGAGGAGCGGATCGTGGCCTTCGCGATCGCCCATCCCGGCCACGGTCCACGACGGATCGCCTCCGAGTTGGGGCGGGAGAAGTGGGGCGGGATCGTCGTCTCGGCAAACGGCGTCTGGCGCTGCCTGCGCCGACACGGCCTCAACACCCGCTCGAAGCGGCTCTCCCTCGTCGCGGGCTACCGGGCACCCTACGAACCACCGCGCGAGCCCGTCCCCGAGCCACACATCGAGGTCGACCATCCCGGCGAGCTGGTCGGCTTCGACTGCTTCTACGTCGGGCGGCTACGAGGCACCACGGGCGCCGTCTGGCAGCTGACCGCGATCGACTGCTACTCCTCGTTTGCCTGGGCGGAGCTCGTCGTGTGCCCCACTGGCAACCCGTCGGCTATCGCCACCTCCAAGCTCGCCCGCCGGGTGGCGCGAGACCTGAAGCGGGCGGCCTGGCGCCTCGAGCGCGTGCTCTGCGACAACGGCAACGAGTTTCGCAACGATCGCTTCAAGGGCACGATCGCCTCGCTCGGCTCGCGCATCACCTACATCCGCTCGGGTCGTCCGCAGACGAACGGCAACGTCGAGGCGCTGCAGCGGCTCATCCTCGAGGAGTGCTGGCGGCCGGCCTTCGCGCGCTACCTCTACCCCCACTGCACGGGCCTCAAGCGCGAGCTCGAGCACTACCTCGCCGAGTACAACTTCGACCGCGTCCACCACGGCCGCCTCACCCGTGGACGCATCCCCGCGCACATCGTCTACGGTGCCCGCAAGATGGAGGCGAGATGAACCGTGAGTGTCGGCACATCTCGGAGTCGGTCCAGTCTAGGCGCGGTCAGTCTTTCGGGTCAGTCCCTGCAACGCCACCGACCTGCTCACCGGCGTCGCGCGCATCCGCCGCCACATCGTGCGCGGCGAGGTCGCTACCGCGAAGACCGAGCACTCACGGCGCACGCTTGAGCTCGGCCCCGAGGCCCGCGCCGCCCTCGGGAGTAGTTCGCCGCCAACGCCTTCACCGACGTCGACGACTATGTCTTCCCGAACCCGATCGTCGGCACCGCCATGGACGGCGCGAAGCTCGGCCGCACCTACATGCGGCCAGCGCCCGCGAAGGCCGGCATCCGCGACAGCTTCCGGCCCTGGCACGAGCGGCCCGCGGTAGTAGACGAAGGCGTTGTGGTGGCCGTTGCGCAGCGCGCCGAAGCCTGGCATCCCTGGCGTGGGAACCCGCGCGAGATGCTCGCTACGGGATTAGGAGACGGCCGATTATTCCGTCAAGGCTGCTCTCAAGCGAGATAGTCGCCGCGGACGAAGCTGGCGAAGCCCACTCGTCCAAGCGCGGTGACCAGGTCCCGACTCTCGACGCCCACGCGCCACAGCGTCAGCTCGCGCGTGTCTTCCTTGCGGAGTGGACCGGCGGAATACAGGTGATAAGAAATCGTCAACGGGACGCCGCTCGCTGCCACAAAACGTCCAAGCAGACGAAAGTTGTCGTAGTCCTGTGCGTACGGCTTCCAACGGTTAAGGGCGACGCGTGAGCGCTTGATCTCGATTACTTCAATCACGTTACCATCGCCGTCCAGCCTGAATAAATCCAAGTCCGACACGGTGATGCTGCCGCCCAGCGCCATACGTTGCCAGTCGTGGTAGGAACTCGACGACTGCTTGTTGATCTGCTTGACTGCTGCGCCCTTGCTCACGGGAACACCCGCCTCCGCGCGACCGCGAAGACGCGACACTCGCGCCGGACCTTGGAGCTCGGCCCGGCCGCCCGAGCCGCGGTCGAGGAGCAGTTCGCCGCTTCCGCCTTCACCGATGACGACGATCTCGTCTTCGCTCATCCGGCGCTCGGGACGAAGCTCGACCCGGCGAAGCTCGGCCGCGCCTACGTGCGGCCTGCACTGCGCAAGGCGGGCATCCCCGACAGCTTCCGGCCCTTCCACGACCTTCGGCACACGGCACTCACGTTCTCGGCCGCCGTCAACCCCGGATATGTCGTCAAGGCCCAGGCCGGGCACGCCTCTTCGGCCACGACCGACCGCTACGTCCGGCTCGCCGTCGGACACCTCGCCGGAGCCGCCGAGCGCAGCGAGGCTCTCCTCTTCGGCGGCGCCGTGCAGGAAACGTGCAGGAAGCCCGAACCGGAGGGCGACGTCTCGAACGAGAAAGGCCCCGCAGAGCGGGGCCTTTCGAGGTAGCGGGGGCAGGATTTGAACCTGCGACCTCCGGGTTATGAGCCCGGCGAGCTACCTGGCTGCTCCACCCCGCGTCGCGATGTTCAGTATAGCGCGGTCGGGCCGTCGCCCGCGACCGACACGCTAGGATCCGCGGATGCCCGTCTACACGTGGATAGCGTTGGGCGCGCTCGGTCTCTTCCTGCTCCTCAGCACGATCGGGTTCGTCGCCGCCGTGCGGTCCTTCGTGCGCGCCGAGCGCACCGCGGGCGCGGTCGGGGCGCGGCTGGCGGCCTTGTCCGCGCCACTCGATGCGAAGTCGCAGGTCCTCGCCGAGCGCAGCGAGCGGCTCGCCTCGAGCCAGGCACGGCTCGCGGTCTCGCTGGCAAGCTTGCAGGAGGCCCGCGGGCAGGTCGAGACGCTCCGTTTCGCGATGGCGGAGCCGCTGCGCCTCTACCGCCTGGCACGGGGCGTGATCCCGCGCGGGTGACCCGCGTCGCGGTCGTCGATCTCGGCACCAACTCGACGAGGCTCCTGGTCGCCGACGTCGAGTGCGGCGCCGTCCACGAGGTCGAGCGGATCCTCACCGTCACCCGCCTCGGAGAGGGCGTGGACGCCGGGCGGCAGCTCGGGCCGGAGGCGATGGAGCGCGTCTACGCCTGTCTCGCCGGATACCGGGAGGCCGTCGAGCGCCACGGTGCCTCGCGGGTGCTGGCGTACGCGACGAGCGCCGTCAGGGACGCCGCGAACCGCGAGGCGTTCCTCCAGGAGATCACCTCCCGGTACGGGTTCGACACGCGCCTGCTCTCGGGTGAGGAGGAGGCCCTGCTGACGTTCCACGGGGTCGGCGCCGGCCGCGAGCTCGAGGAGCCGACGCTGATGGTCGACCTCGGCGGCGGCTCCACCGAGATCATCGTCGGAGACGGGACCGGGATCGCGTTCCACGTGAGCCTCGAGATCGGTTGCGTCCGCCTGAGCGAACGCTTCGTCCGGTGCGATCCACCCACCGCCGGCGAGCTCGAGTCGCTCGTTCGCTACGTGCGCTCGCTCCTCCGCGACGCGATCCCTCCGGGCCTTGCCCCAACCCACGGCATCGGCACCGCCGGCACGGTCACGACGCTCGGGACGCTCGACCTCGGCCTGCCGGCCGAGGACCCCGCCGCCCTCCACGGCCACCGCCTCTCGATGCGGTCGATCGCCGCGGCGGCGGCCCGGCTCGCCCGCACGCCCGTCGCCGAGCTGGCCCGCACTCCCGGAATCGTGCCCGATCGCGCCCACGTGATCGCCGCCGGCGCCGTCGCGATCGCGGAGATCGTCCGCCACTTCGGGCTCGCCGAGCTCGAGATCTCGGAGACGGACATCCTCCACGGGGTCGCGCTGGACGTGACGGCGCTCACGATCTAGCTAGACGCCTCGCCGGGCGCCTGCGGCGCTCGCGCTAGCCTGCGGACCGCGAGAGGCGAAAGACACGGCCCGTGCGCGAGACGAGGTAGAGCTCCCCGTCGGTGCCCTCGCCGAAGGAGGCGAGCGTCACCGGAAGCTGGAGCTCGCGCCGCACCTCGGCCGGTCTCGCCGCGTCGACGCTCCACACGACCCCTGTGCAGTAGTCGCCGTAGAAGTAGCGCCCGCGCGCTTCCGGGATGTCGGCGCCCCGGTAGACGTAGCCGCCGGTCACCGAGCAGCCGACCTCGTGGCTGTACTCGACCGCTGGAGGCATCGGGTCGCCGGGGCCCTGCAGCTCCACGCGCTCCCCGTCGGGCGACGTGAACTCGTGGAATCCCTCCTCTGCGGGCCAGCCGAGATTCACGAGCCCGGCGCCTGCCGCGATCCGATCCACCTCCTCGTAGGCGTTCTCCCCGACGTCGCCGAGCCAGAGGTCGCCCGTCTCGCGATCGAACGAGAAGCGCCACGGATTGCGCAGGCCATAGGCGCGCACCAGCCACGTTCCGTCGGGCCCGACCGACACGAGTTTCCCTTTCAGATCTCCGGGAGCGAGCGACTGGGAATGCGCGAACGAGCGGTCGTCCCCGATGCCCGCGTGGAGGCGGCCGTCCGGGCCGATCTGAAGCTGGCCTCCGTGGTGTCGGTCGCTCTGCTTCTCGATCCTCAGCAGCACCTCCGCCGAGGAGTGATCGACGCGCCCGTTCCGGGCGACGAGCTCCACGATCACGTCCGAGCCGGACCGCTCCGTGTAGAAGACGAAGAAGCGCCCGCTCGTCGCATAGTCGGACGCGAACGCCATCGAGAGCAGCCCGCGCTCGGACGCGAACCCGCCCTTCGGGCTCGTCAGGACGAGCGCGCTGATGTCGAGGAACGGCTCCCGGACGAGCGCTCCCCGCTCGATCACGCGCACGACGCCCGCCTGGCCGACGACGTACAGGCGGTCCGGCTCGGCGCTCGTGGACGACAGCGAGACGGGCCGGTCGAGCCCGCTGACGACCTCGACGGCCGTGATCCCGCTCGTGGCGACGGTCGGCACCGGTGGAGCCCCGTCGTGGCCGCAGCCGGCTGCCAGTGACAGGCAGAGCACCGCTAGCAGTGCCGGGGGTGGGAGTCGAACCCACACGCCCAGAGGGCCGGGGATTTTAAGTCCCCCGCGTCTACCAGTTCCGCCACCCCGGCGCAGGATTCCTATTGTGACCCAGGAGCGAGGGATTCGACCGGAAAGCGCTCGACGCCCTGGCCGAGATACTGCGCGCGGAACGCGTCGAACGCCTCCTGCGAGAACCCCGGACACGACAGCAGCTGCGTCCAGGCCGTGAGCGACACCTGATCCCCGAGCGCAGGCAGCGGGGCCACCACGAGACCCTCTGGATCCTGCTTCCACCAGCTGCGAATCTGCTCCACCGTCTCCGGGGGCACCTCGCTCCCGTACTGGACGACGATACCGCCGTGCTCGAGGTTGTGGATGAGCGAGACCTGCCGGATCGGCTCGGTGTAGAGGTTCCAGATCGCCGGCGCACCGGGGCTCGGGACGTGCGGGCCGCTGGTCGGCGGGAACGAGTTGTACTCGAAGCCGGGCTTGAACGGCTGGTCCGGGGTGAGGTGCTTACGGCCCTGTGACGCGTAGGTGTTCTGGATGCACCCGTCCGCGCTCAGGCTGTCCGTGCTGCCACCGAGTCCGATGACGAGCCCCGCGACGATGCCGACCGCTGCTACCGCGCCGATCACCCCGATCACGATCGAGCGGCGCCGTCGGCCATCGCCCGGCTTGGAGGTCGTACCGCCCCGGGGCTTCGGGCCCTGCGCCTGCCGCGGCGCGCTGGGGGTGCGAGCCTTCTTCGCCACGATCGCTGAGCCTAGCAGCGCGGTCAGGAGCGACCGCGTGCCTGGCGGCGCCGTGACCGTGCGGGCTCAGGGGTCGCCGGGTGGGAACTCGTTTCAGGATGACGTTTCGTCGCCGGGGCGTGATGGGCGGGCGCGACGCAAGGACGCAGGAAGCCCCAAGACGAGACGTATTGGGGCGGCCGAGGACGCCGCAGCGTGCCCGCACAGCACGTCACGGCGGCACAAGGCTTCATGCTGTGCTAAGGCCCCGCCGACCCGAAGAAGCTCTCGACGACCGCCAGGTCCGAGACGACGGGGCAGGGCGGTAGGGATTCGAGGAACCGGCGGCCGTAGGGTCGCGTCCGCAGCCGGGAGTCGAGGATCGCGACGACGCCGCGATCGGCGTGGGAGCGGATCAGCCGCCCGAATCCCTGCCGAAGCTGCAGGATCGCCGAGGGAACCGAGTACTCGGAGAACCAGTCCCCGCCCTCGGCGGTGATCCGTTCGCAGCGGGCCTGGACGAGCGGGTCGTCCGGTGGCGCGAAGGGCAGCTTGTCGATCACGAGCAGCGAGAGGGACTCACCGGGAACGTCGACGCCCTGCCAGAACGTCGCGGTCGCGATCAGCACCGAGTCAACCTCGTCGCGGAAGCGCTCGAGCAGACGCTCGCGCGGCGCATCGCCCTGGCACAACACGGTGTAGGGAAGCTCGGGCACGACGCGCTGCGCCAGCTCCTCGAGCGCCCGGTAGGACGTCGTCAGGACGAGCGCGCGCCCCCGCGAGAGCCGGCAGAGCTCGAGCACCTCGGCGGCGAGGCGCTGGTAGTAGTCGCGCGCGCGCTGCTCGGGAAGCCGCGCCGGAACGTAGACGAGCGCCTGCTCCCGGTAGTGGAACGGGGAGCCCACCACCAGCTCGTCCGCATCGTCGAGCCCGAGGCGGTGGCGAGCGAACGCCAGCCCGTGGGCCCCGCCGTCGGCCGCGACCTGGAGCGTCGCCGAGACGAGGATCGCCGTCACCTCCCGGTCCCAGAGCAGCTCGCGCAGCGTCCGCGCGATGTCGACCGGTGCCCAGGAGACCGCGCCGGGCTCGGCCCAGGCCACGCGCTCCGGGTCGAGATCGAACGAGCGCTCCACGTCTTCGGCAGCCGCAAGCGCCCTTCTGGCGAGCGCGTCGGCCTCGTCGCTCCGCCCCGCGAGCACCTCGGCGAGCCGTGCCAGCGAGGCCGACAGCGCCGCCACGTGGTCGAGCGCCCGGTCGACGTCGGCGGCGGTCAGGCGGCGACGCCCCCGCTCGGGATCGACGGCCGCCATGACGTCCGAGCCGGCCCGCTCGATCTCGTCCAGGAGGTGCTCGGGCGGTGTCTCGTCGCGTTCCCGGGCGGCCCGCTCGACATCGCGTGCCAGCCGTCGCAGGCCCGTCACCGAGACCCGTCCCCCGAGCCAGGAGGCCGCCGCATCCTCGAGCCGATGTGCCTCGTCGAAGACGACCGCGTCGTGCTCGGGGAGCACGCCCGCCTCGCGGCCCGCCCCGCGGGCCCGCAGCGCGAGGTCGGCGAGATAGAGCGCGTGGTTCGTGACCACGAGCTCGGCCTCCGCAGCCCGGCCGCGCGCCCGCTCGGAGAAACACGCCGCGCGGGCGGCGCACTTCCGTCCGAGGCAGCGGTCGCCACCGACGGCGAGCTCCGCCCAGAGGGAGGGGCTCGGCTCGAACGGGAGCTCGGCCCGGTCGCCCGAGGTCGTCGTCTCGATCCAGTCCCGGAGCTGCTCGAACTCCGCGGCGTCGTCCTGGCTGCGCAGCAGCGCCCCGGCCGACCCACCGAGCAGCGCGAGCCCATCGAGGCTGCGCCTGCACAGGTAGTTCTCGCGCCCCTTGAGCAGGGCACAGTCGACCGAACGTCCGAGCGCGGCCTCGGCGGCAGGAACGTCCTTCGAGAGCAGCTGATCCTGGAGCGCTTTGGTCGCCGTGGCGACGACGACCCGCTTTCCCGACTCGAGCGCCGGAAGGAGGTACGCGAGGCTCTTGCCCGTGCCCGTGCCCGCCTCGGCCACGAGGTGGCCTCCCCCCGAGAGCGCGGCCGCCACGGCCCGCGCCAGCGCAAGCTGCTCGGCCCGGGGCTCGAACCCCGGCAGTGACGCGCCGAGCCGCCCATCCGGGCCGAAGAGCTCGTCCATCCGACCAAACCTAGAGCATCACCCTTCGTCGTACACTGGGCAGACGATGCTTCTCCCCAGAATCGGCGCGATCCTGCTCCTGATCGGCTTCGGCTTCGCGGCCGCGTCGGTCGCTCGGCTCATGTACCGGGTCGCGAGCGAGGGCTACTCGAGCTGGGTCGGCGTCGCGATCTTTCTCGCTCCGACCGCGATCCTCGGGCTCGCGTCGGCGATCCTCGTTCTCTTCCGTAAGCCCCTCGGACGTATGCTCGTGACGCCCTTCCTCGTCCTGCTCGTCATCACGTCGATCATCACGTTCTTCGAGCTTCCGCCGGTGGGCAAGTTCCTCGACGACTACGAGCAGGCAGCCCTCGAGCACGGCGTCGACGTCCCGAGCTACTACGAGGCGAGGGGCCTCACCGAGCAGGACTTCGTCGAGAGCGAGACGGGCGACGTCCGCTCCCAGGGCGGGATCGGCGCGATCGGTCTGGGAGCGATCTACGCGGTGCTCGTGCTGCGCGGCTCCCGGCGCCCCACGAAGCGTCCCGCCACGACCGAAGGCGCCAAGGCGAAGGCCTGAGTGGCGCCCCCGGGAGGCCCCCGCGAGCCGGAGCTGGCGGGCGCGGATCGGGAATCCCGCACGTTGCGGCTTTTTCGCGCGAAGCGGCTTGACGCGGAACGTCGGAGGCCCTACAGTCGGCCTCGTCAGATCCGGTGAGCTCTCGGGCTCGCCGGATTTGACGTTTCTGGGGCCGTTCGCTCCATCCGCCTCACTCGCTACTCTCGTCCGTTCATTCTCGAAAGGACAGGGACGCATGGAGGCGATCTTCCTCGTGATCGGTGTGGTGGTCGGCGCGGCCGCCGCGTGGCTGCTCCTGCAGCGCCGTTCCGCGCGCCTGGAAGCCGAGCTCGGAAGCGAACGCGAGCGCCGCAGCGGGCTCGAGCACGATGCCGTCCGTCTCACGACCGAGCTCGAGCTCGAGCGGCGGTCCGCCGCAAGCGAGGAGCAGGCGCAGGAACGGCTCCAGCTGATGCTCAAGGCTCTGTCGGCCGACCTGCAGAAGGACGCGCGCGACGACCTCGAGAGCCGCCAGCGTGCGGTTGACCGGATGATCGCGCCGATCAAGGAGTCGCTCGATCGGGTCACCGTCGGCATGCAGGAGCTCGACAAGGCGCGGCACGCCTCACACGGCGCGCTCAGCGTGGAGATCCGGGGGCTCGTCGAGGCCCAGGCGCGCCTCCGGACCGAGACGTCGGGCCTCGCGTCGGCGATGCGAACGACCGGCGTGCGCGGCCGCTGGGGTGAGATGCAGCTGCGCCGTGTCGTGGAGCTCGCCGGAATGGTCGCCTACTGCGACTTCGTGGAGCAGCAGACGCTGTCGAGCGAGGGGAGAACACTGCGTCCGGACCTCGTCGTGCGCCTTCCCGGCGGTCTCAACGTGGTCATCGACGCGAAGGTTCCCTTCGACGCGTACATCCGGGCGTCCAGCGCGTCGGACGACGAGGCGCGCAAACCGCTGATGCTCGAGCACGCGAAGGCGATCAGGAGCCACGTGTCGACGCTGAGCGCGAAGGCGTACTGGGAGCCGTTCGAGCCGACGCCCGGATTCGTCGTTCTCTTCATCCCGGCCGAGCCGTTGTTCCACTCGGCGCTGGAGCACGACCCGACGCTGATCGAGGATGCTGCGCAGCAGGGGGTACTGCTGGCGAGCCCCGCCTCGCTCATCGCCTTGCTGCGCGCGGTCGCCGAGGGCTGGCGGCAGGAGAAGGTCGCCGAGAACGCTCGCAAGGTCAGCGAGCTGGGCAAGCAGCTGTACGACAGGCTCAGCGTCCTCGCCGGACACTTCCTCTCGATGCGCAAGGGCCTCGACGGCGCGGTCAGTGCCTACAACGACGCCGTCGGCTCGCTCGAACGCAACGTCCTCGTCGCGGCACGGCGGTTCCCCGATCTCGGAGTCTCCTCCGGGAAGGAGCTCCCCGAGCTCGAGCCGATCCAGCAGGCGATCCGGGCGCCGCAGGCGCCCGAGCTCGCGGCACGCGTGACGGGTGTTGCCGCGCCGTCGCCGCCCCCCGAACCGGCGGGCGAGGTGCCTCCGGCCGCTGACGGCGAGCGTGGCGACGTCCTCGATGCCGCCTGACGGGGAGCCGGCCGGCCCCGGCCTTGCCCGGGCCGCGCTACGCTGGCCCATGGACGCCGACCGCCGGAACAATGCCCGGCCACGATGCGTTTACATTTAGAGAGGCTGAGATCGCAGGCCGGGACGCCGGAGAGAGGCTTGACGTGACCGACGACACGGTTCGTGACGTGACCATCATCGGCGGCGGGCCCGCCGGGTATACGGCGGCGCTGTACACCGCCCGGGCGAACCTCGACCCGACCGTGATCGAGGGCTTCAACTGGGGCGGCCAGCTCATGATCACGAGCGACGTCGAGAACTACCCGGGCTATCCGGACGGCGTGCTGGGCCCCGAGATGATGCAGGACTTCCGCCGGCAGGCGGAGCGCTTCGGAGCCGAGTTCATCACGGACGACGTCACGAAGGTCGACTTCTCGACGACACCGTTCCGCGTATGGGTCGGCGACGACGAGTACCGCAGTCGCACGGTCATCGTCGCGACCGGGGCGACGGCGCGCCAGCTCGGACTCGAGTCGGAGCGGTCACTGCAGGGCCGGGGCGTGTCGTACTGCGCCGTCTGCGACGCGGCGTTCTTCCGCGACCAGGACGTGATCGTCGTCGGAGGCGGCGACTCCGCGATGGAGGAGGCGACGTTCCTCACGAAGTTCGCGCGGAAGGTGAGGCTCGTCCACCGGCGCAGCACGTTCCGCGCGTCGCCGATCATGGTCGACCGCGCCCGCGCGAACGAGAAGCTCGAGCTCGTCCTCGACTCGGTGGTCGACGAGGTGCTCGGCGGCGAGCCCGGCCGCGTCACCGGCGTCCGCGTGCGGAACGTCCAGACCGGCGAGCTGACGGACATCGCGGCCGACGGCATGTTCGTGGCGATCGGCCACGATCCGACGACGTCGCTCTTCACCGGCATCCTCGACATGGACGAGGCCGGCTACATCGTCCCGCGCGGCCGCTCGACCGAGACGAACATCCCCGGCGTCTTCGCCGCGGGCGACGTGCAGGATCACGTGTATCGCCAGGCGGTCACGGCGGCTGGCTCGGGCTGCATGGCCGCGCTCGACGCCGAGCGCTACCTCGCGGCGCTCGACGCCTCCGAGACGGTCTCCCAGGCGGTCGCGGAGGCGACTCCGAGCCGCGCGTAGCGGCTCCGCTCCACCGCGGAGCAGCCCGCGGGCCGACCCCGAAGCGGCCCGCGCGCATGGTGCCCCCGGCCGCGCGGCCGGTACCTCGCGCAGGGGCTCCATGGCCGGGAGCCTGGTGCTGGCTGCCCCTCGCCGGTCTTGTGTGGTCGGTGCATGCGACGCAGGCCCGCACTGGATCCCCGGGGGCCGCGGGCAGCTTCATGGCAAGGGACGTCGCAGGGGCGTAGGGACCCGAGGCATATGGAGCCCCGACGCTGTCTCGAGTTTCGATCGACGGACACGTTCCTTGGGCGCCCGAGGAGCCCGCCGTGTGCGCGGACACCGCGTGTCGACGGCGCGAGGCGCGACGCCGCATCGAGATCGGAACGGCTCCTGCCGGCCCGACACCCTTCGATCACGGCCTCCGACATCACCTCCAGTCACGGCCTCCCGGCACCACCTCCAGTCACGGCCTCCCGACATCACCCGCGGCCATCGCGCGTGCGCGGCGCCCGGAGGCCGCGTCCGCATCGCCTGCCGGCGGGGCCCGGGAGACGGCGGCACCGGCAGCCCTCGCGAGGCGCTCTTCGACCCAGGCCTGAAGCGCCTCCACGGCTGCGGCCGCGGCCGACAGCTCGGCCAGCTCCTCGACCTCCTGCGCCTCTCGCACGGCGCCGAGCAGCGCGAGCGCCTCGAGCCGGCGGACGACGTCGGAGGGGAGCGCCTCACGCGCCTCCCGCTCGACCGCAGCCTGCCGCAGCCGGCCTCGACTGCGCTCGACCCGCCGCGCGAGCGCCGCGGCCTCGGCGGCCAGGGCGTCGGCATAGAGGGCGAGATCGACTGAGCGCACATGACGACCGTAGCGCCCGATCTCGCGCGGGTGGCGCGCGGATCGTGCCGAGTTCCGCGTGCCTGTGCGCCGAACCAGCGCCGGGGCGGGCCCTCCGTCGCGCCGTCGCCTACCGGGTGAGATGCGCGGCGCAGGGCGCGATGCGGCTGGCCGGGCACAACACGGCGAGCGTGCACTCGCCGCAGCGAGGCGCCCGGGCCTGACAGACGCGCCGCCCGTGCCAGATCAACAGGTGAGGGAGGCGTCCCCAGTCGGCGCGAGGGACGAGCCGTTGGAGGTCGCGCTCGATCTTCACGGGATCGTCCTGCCTGGTGAAGCCGAGGCGCTGGGAGAGGCGGCGGACGTGAGTGTCGACGACGATCCCCTGTGCGGCTCCCCGTTCCGCAGCGACGACGTTCGCGGTCTTACGGCCGACGCCCGGCAGGCGGACGAGGTCATCGATGCTCGCCGGCACACATCCGTCGTACTCGTCGATCAGCATGTGCATCGCGCCACGGATGTTCCTGGCCTTCTGCCGGTAGGTACCGGTCGGCCGCACGTCCCGCTCGAGCTCCGCAAGCGGCACGGTGAGGAAGTCCTCCGGCTTGCGGTACTTCATGAACATCTGCTCGGTGACGCGGTTGACGGTCGCATCGGTCGTCTGCGCCGACAGCATCACCGAGACCAGGAGCTCGACATCGGAACGGAACCGCAGGGCGGTGGTTGCCTCCGGGTGCTCCGCGGCGAGCAGCCCGATGACAGGACGGATCCGGGCCGTCTTCGGCCCCACCCTCCGGCGCGCCTCGGCCACGTAGCTCCGTGCCAAGCTCAAACCGGCGCGGCGAAGGACGCCGACCCCTCGTCCATTCCGGGAGCGTCACCCAGGCGAGGCCCGGCGCAGACGCGATCGAGCACCGGGCAGCCGGAGCACGCGAGCTCACCGGGCGTCGGCTGAAAGGCACCCTCCCGAATCCTGGCGATGGCCGCGGAGAGCTCGGCCGCGAGAGACGGCTCGTCCTCCTGCCGGAACACGAACCGAACCGGCCGATCGGGCTGCTCGAGGAACGTGAACACCACCTCGACCTCGTCGGCATCCGCGTGGAGGGACGCGAGCGCATAGATCAGCCGCTGCAGCCCGTAGGCCTGCCCCACGGCCTCGGCCGGATCGCCCCCGTCCAGCCGGTTGGTCTTGTAGTCGATGACGAGCGCGCGACCTTCGGCGACGGCGAACGCGTCGAAGCGGCCGTGGAGCAGCACACCGTCATGCTCGAAGGTGAACGGCTGCTCCCGCCGGATGTCGTGCCTCGACTCCGTGGCCCGGCCGAGCTCGCTCTCGCGCCACGCGGCCGCGAGCCAGGCGATCCGCTCCCGGTTCTCAGGGGTCGCGTGAGGGAACCGCTCGATCACGAACGCCGCCTCGTCGGGGACGGCGGACCCGTGCTCGAGCAGCTGATGGACTGCGTCACCCGTCTCCGCGGCGACCAGCCCCTCCACGCCGTCGGCGCCCGGCGCCGGCTCGTCGGCGCGAAGGCCGACCACCCGCTCCGCGTAGAAGCGGTAGGGACAGCGGTCGAACAGCGCGAGAGCGCTGTACGAGAGGTGCCGGAGCTCGAACGGCGCCGGCGGGGGCACCGGCGCGAGCTCGCGCAGGGCCGGCGCAGCACGCGCCGATGCCTCGGGTCGCGGGGTGAACAGCTCGAGCTGCTCGGCCGCCGGCTCGAGGGGCGGACCCTCCTCGTCGGCAGCACGTTCGATGCGGACGAGCACCGGCGTTCCGCCGACGTCGAGCTCGACGGGACGGTCGGCGGCGATGTCGACGTCGAGGCTCTCGAGCACCCAGCCGAGCGGGCTCGTCGACGTGTCCGCGCGGGTGACGTCGAGCGATCCGGACACGATCAGCCGGTCGATCGCGCGCGTCATCGCCACGTAGTAGAGCCGCCGCGACTCCTCCTCGTCGGCCGATTGCTCCGCGCGGCGCACGTCCTCGTAGTCGAACGCGCCGACCCGCCGGCCGGTCGCCGGATCGACGACGCGAAAGCCGAAGCGGCCGTCGGGAAGGCACAGGATCTCGTCCGGCTGCGCTCGCCCTCCGGCTCTGCCTGCGTCGCAGACGACCACCACCCTGAACTCGAGGCCCTTCGCCGAGTGGATCGTGAGCAGGCGGACCGCCTCTGCTCCCTCCTCCTCGGCCACGGCTTCGACCTCGCGCACACCGGCCTGCTCCTGGTCGGCGACGAAGCGGACGAAGCCCTCGACGTCGGGGCCCCGAAGCTCCTCGTACGACCGCGCGAGACGCGCGAGCTTCCGGAGGTTCGCATACCGGCGCTTGCCGTCCCAGCGGGCGAGCACGGCGAGGTCGTAGTCGTGCTCGGTCACGATCCGCTCGCAGAGTCGCTCGAGCCCGACCGATCCCTCGGCGCGGGCCAGGCGGTCGTACCGCTGCCTGAAGGCCTCGAACAGACGGCGATCGCGCGCCGAGAGCCCGGGCGGCGCTTCGCGCTCGAGCCCGGTGAAGAGCGGCCGCCTGCCCGCCGACCTGCGCAGGAGGACGAGACCGTCATTCGAGACGCCGACGAGCGGCGAGGCCAGCACGGTGAGGAGCGCCTCGTCGTCGTAGCGGTTGTGGAGAAGCCGCAGATAGGCAAGGAGGTCGACCACCTGCTGCTGTCCGAAGTACCCGCGCCCGGTCGCGCGGTGGGTCGGCAAGCCCCTCGCGCGCAGAGCCTCCTCGTAGGTCTCGGCATGAGTCCCGGCGGCGAAGAGCAGCACGACCTCCCCCGGGCTGCACTCCCCCGCGCGGACGAGCTCCGCCACCCTGCCCGCCACGTGATCGGCCTCGGCCCGACGCCAGCGCCTCGCCCCGAAGCTCCTCCGGTCGGTCACCAGCAGCTCGACCGCCGGGCCGAAGACCGGGTCCGGGAAGCGGGCTCCGGCCTGGAGGGGCTCGAACTCCGCGCCGAACTCCGACGAGAAGAGGTGATTGACGACCGCGAGCACCTCGGGCCGGGACCGGTAGTTGCGCGTCAACGCGAGGACGCCGCCGCTCTGGGCGCGCCGTTCGCGGAACACCCCGACGTCGGCATGACGGAAGCGGTAGATCGACTGGAACTCGTCACCGACGAAGAACAGCTCCGACGCCGACGCCGGCCGGACGCCGGCTCCGGCGACGAGGTCGATGAGCTCGCACTGGAGCCTGTTCGTGTCCTGGAACTCGTCGACCATGATCGAGCGGAATCGCAGCTGCGTCTCCTCGCGGACGGCGGTAATCGAGTGCAGGAGATCGCGCGCGAGCAGCTGGAGGTCCTCGAAGTCGAGCGACGACTCCCGCTCCTTCGCCCGCCGGTACGCCCGATCGAAGTCGCGCAACAGCTCCTCGAGCAGCTCGCGATCACGCGTCGCCACGGCCCTGAGCGCTTCGCTGCGAACCCGCTCGACCGCCTCGGCGAGGAGCGCCGCGGGCTCCTCGTGGCCGGGGGGCGGCTCGGGTGGCTCGTCGAGCTCGCGGAGACGGTCGGGATCGCAGTCCTGCGCCAAGCGGCCCGTCCTGGCCGCATACTCCCCGATCGCACCGTCGAGCACCGCCAGCGGGCGCGTCGCCACCTCGAGGGCCGCTGCCGGACCCGCGATGTCGACATCGTCGCCGGCCGCGAGCTCGAGTGGGCGCCCGGCGGAGCGCAGGCGCTCGAACACGCCGATCAGCATCGTGCGCAGCCCGTCGGAGCCGTACGCCGACAGCAGGCGCACGCGGGCCGGGTCCCGGGCAGCGCAGAAGGACCCGAGGGCATCGGCGAACGCCTCGGCGGCCAACACGCGCGCCTGGCTCTCGTCGAGCACCCGGAATCGCGGGTCGAGCCCAGCTGCGAAGGGATTGCTCCGGAGCAGCCGCGAGCAGAAGCCGTGGATGGTGGAGATCCAGGCGCGGTCGATCTCGCGGGCGCGCTCGAGCTCGCCGAGCTCGCGGAGCCGGCGCCGGATCCGTTCCTTCAGCTCCCCGGCCGCCCGCTCGGTGTACGTGATCACGAGGACCGAGTCGACCGAGAGGCCGCGGTCGACGACGGCCTTCACGTAGCGCTCCACGAGCACCGTGGTCTTGCCCGTCCCGGCGCCGGCCGACACGAACACGACGCCGGGCTCCTCGATCGCCGCGAGCTGCTCGGGGTTGACCGCCGTGTCGCTCACGCGCGCGCCACCCGGCACATCGGCCACAGCGAGCACCAGCTTGGGCAATCGCCCTCACGCGGATCGTGACGGACGTCGCCGTCGCGCATCCGGCGGACGGCGTCGCGCGATCGTTCGGCGGCGACCTCGATCTGGCCCCAGAACTGCTCCTCGTCGAGGTAGTCCGCGCGGGCGAGACCGGGAAGGTCGGCCCGCGCGCCGTCGCGCAGCATCCCTCGCGCCTCGCGGTCGCCGGAGAGCGAGCGGTAGAGCCCCCCGAGCGGCTCGATGCCCAGGAGGTCCCGCAGCGCCAGGAGGTAGAGGGGCATCTGGAGCCGCCGACCGCTCTCGATCCGCGCGGCCGAGAAGGCCTCGCCGGACTTGTAGTCCTGCACGATCCCGCGCGTCGAGAACGGGTCGACGTCGATCCGGTCGATCTTGCCGGAGACCGTGAAGCCGCCCAGATCGAGGCCCCGCTGGAGCTCGGGAGCCGCCCGGTCGCTGCCGAACGAGACCTCGAAGCGCCGCGGGACGAGGGGCAGGTCGAGTTCGACTTCCCGCCGCAGGAAGTGCTCCAGGTCTCGGGCGAGAGCACCGCGGAGCTGGAGGACGTCCGTCTCGGGAAGCTCGAGCCGCACGTGGCTGGCCATCGCCTCGTCGAGGCACTCGTGCAGGTACTCGATCGCCTCGTCGAGTCGCCCCGGGTCGACGGTGTCGGTCCCGAAGCGCCGTGGCAGCCCGCCGAAGAACCGGTGCAGCGTCGCGTGGGCGACGGTCCCCCGCAGGCGCGGATCGACGCGGGGATCGATCTGCCTCGGGTCGACGAGTCGCTCGACAAACCACATCGACGAGCAGTCGACGAACCGCTCGAGCTCGGTCGCGCCGTAGCGCTGCGTGTCCCGAAGCTCTCGCAGGACGAGCGGGTTCGAGAGGCGGGTCGGGCGCTCCCAGGCCGCGAGCGCTCGATCCAGCTGTCGCGTCCAGCCGGCTCCCGCGGCCAGGGCCCGCGCGTCGGCCTGGTCGTCGACCGCCACCAGCGCGAGCGCTCGGAGCCGCTCTCGCTCGGTCGGGGCGTCCTCGAGCGCCCATGCCAGCGCGGACAGCGGTCGCCGCCGCGTGGCACGCCGGACGTCCTCGGCAGAGAAGAGCGACCGCGCCTCCTCCCAGAACGGGCTCGGCTCGAGGGGGCGCCCCTCGTCGGTCGACGCTGCGCGAACCAGCGTCAGGCGTTTCCACGGCCGCGTGCAGGCCGTGTAGAAGAGGTACCGGTCGCGGGCGAGCTGGTCGGCCCGCCGCAGTCGCCGTCCCGGAGCCCGGGTTTCCAGCTCCCGGCGTGCCTCGTCCGTGAGGAAGGGAGGATCGACCGACCGCCGGGGGAACGTCCCCTCCTCGAGCCCGAGCAGGAAGACGTACCCGAAGCGCCGCGTCCTCGCCTCGAGCAGATCGATCACCCGGACGCATCCCGGCTCGTCGGAGCGCGTTCGGATCGTGGTCTGCTCGAGTGCACGGACGACGTCTTCCCGGGTCGCAGGGCCGCCGCGCGCCTCCCAGCTCACGAGCTCGCGCAGCGCCCGTTGCACTGCCTCCTGCGCGCGCAGATCGAGCCGGGCAGATTCCTCGAGCGGAGGGCGATCGAGTCGCCAGGCCGCGCGGAGCATCGCCCCGGCCAGATCGGCGACGGCACGAACGGGCGACGGCTCCGAACGCAGCGCGTCGAGGCGCCCGAGCGGCGCGCCAAACAGTCGCGCGGCCTCTTCCTCGATCCGCTCCGGAGCAGCGACCGCGCGCCCGCGCAGCCTGCCCTCGACGAAGTCGGTCCTGGCGCGCGGCAATCCGGAGTACGGCGAGCGCAGGAAGGCGAACAGATCGGTACGGCCGCCTGCGAGCCAGGCGAAGCGCAGCAGTCCCAGCAGCGAGCGGCCGAACGGCGTGCGTGGAAGCCGGAAGCGAGCCCCGACCGCATAGGGGACACCGAGCGCGCCGAAGGCGGTCTCGAGCGGGCCGCGGAGGTGCTCGACCGACGGCGTGATGACCGCGATCTCCTCCGCCGGAACGCGATCGCGAAGGAGCGTCAGGATCTCGTCGGCAACGAGCTCGAGCGTCGGCCGCGTGCCCGCGCCCTCGAGGAAGCGGATCGCGCCCTCCAGCGGCACCGGCTCCGGGCGTCGGTCGGAGAACAGGTTGCGCTCGAGATGCGCGAGCGCAGATGCCTCGTACCAGCTCCGGGCCTCGAGCTCCTCGACCCGGGGGCCGGCCAGCGCCGCGAGCTCGTCGGACGTCGCGCGGAGCGCCTCGAATGCGAGCCTTCCTGCCTCGTACGGCAACGACACCGTCACGTCGACCCTGCCGGCGAGGGCGTTCAGCAGCGCCCACTGCACGCCGCTCAGGTCCTCGAAGCCGTAGACGAGCACGGGCCTCGCTCCCCATGCCCCGAGCTCGCTCTCGAGGCGCATCACCGCTCGACTGCGGAGCTCCTCCCGATCCCAGGCATCGAGCCGGTCGAGCTCGTCCCGATAGGCAACGAACAGGGTGCCGAGCTCGCCCCCGACCTCGCCCGGGTCGACGAGCGCAGACCCGAGGTCGGCGATCGTGTCCCCGAGCGCCTCCACGAAGCCCGGGAAGCGGGACGAGGCCGAGAGCGACGAGAGCTGCGTCCGCTCGATGGCCCGGGCGAGGACGAGCGCACGCTCGAGCCGCGACAGAACGGCCCGGCGGCCGGGTGGGGCGAGGCGCTCGAAGAGATCGTCGAACGTTCCGATCGAGCCGCCGAGCAGCACGCGCCTGCGAGCGAGCAGATCGCGCTCCACGCGATCGACCTCACCGCGGTTCGGGACGACGAGGACGGGGTCGCGATCGAGAGTGGCAACGTACCGATCGAGAAGGCTCGCGACCTTGCCCGCATTCGCCGGACCGACGAGCAGCGCAAGCGGCACCACGCGATTCTAGTCGATCGATTCCCCGGACTCGCCGCGCGGCCCCGACCGGGCATCAGGGCGACTCGTGGGCGCTCAGGCCGCGGCGGCCTTCGGCTTGCGGCCGCGGCGGGCCGCGGCGCGACCCGGCATTGCCGCCGCGCAATCGTCACACAGATCCGCAGCCTTCGCTCCGCGTCTTGCGTCGGAATAGGTCAGCCGTAGCGTCGCCCCACGCCCGTCGCCGACCTCTGCGCCACAGTTGTCGCAAACCAGCACCGTCTTGCGAGCCATGGAATCCTCCCTCTCGTTCGTCGGACAGGACGGGAATCATACTGAATATCTCACGGAAAAGGAGAACCATCATCCCCTGCGCAGGGTGCGCGTCATTCAGGCGCCTTCTTGATCACCCGCTGGGCCCGAAATGCGGATGCGAGAAAGGGTTGCCGGAGCAGCAGCTCAGGCGACTCTGGCGTACTCGCGTTCGAGGCGTTCCTCGGCGCGAGCCCGCGCCATGATCGCGCTCGGATCTCCGAAGCGGACGAGGCTGCGCACCCGGCGCGCCTCGTTCCAGAGCTCCCCGATCGCCGCGTTCAGGCGCATCACCTCGCCGGACTTCTCGCTGTCCGCGCCGGCAGCGAGCTCGCGCCAGAGCACGGTCCGTCGCTCGGTCAGAGCGTCGAGCTCTCGCTTGATGTCGGTCAGGGATCTCATCGTTTCTCACCCGAAGTAACGTTCACACCGGCTTCGCCATTCCGCCCCGGTTTCCTCCGGCCCGTAGACTCCGGTCATGGAGATCGCCGACACGGAGGCGCCGTTTCTCCGGCGCGCCGGCGCGTCCGCCCACCGGGCCAGATCTCGCGCGTGAGAGCGTCCCTGCGGCACCTCGACCCGCGCCTTCCCCGCAGCGTGTGGCTGCTCGAGCTCGGGGTGCTGATCCATTCGTTCGGATCGGGGATCGCGTTCGTGTTCCTCGTCATCTACCTGCACAACGTGCGCGGGTTCACGCTCGCAACGTCGGGGCTCGTCGTGTCGGCGATGGGTGCGGCCGGGCTGCTCTCGGCGCCGATAGCCGGGAAGATCGTCGACCGCATCGGCTCGCGGGCGACGCTCACGACCGCTCTGCTTCTCGGCGCAGTCGCGTACGGCCTGTTTCCCCTCGTCGACGAGCCCTGGCAGGCCTTTCTCGTCGCCGTCCTCGCCGGCGCGGGCTCGGGCTGGTTCTGGACGTCGCACCCGGCGATGCTCGCAGGGCTCGCGCCGGTCGAGCGCCGCCACACGGCCTGGGCCGTCCAGCGCGGCTGCTACAGCCTCGGGCTCGGGCTCGGCGGTCTCGTCGGCGGCCTCATCGCGACGACGGAGCGGCCGTCGACGTTCACGGTGCTGTTCGCGATCACCGCGACGGCGAATCTCGTCTTCTGCGCCCTGGTCCGCATCCTGCCGGTCCCACCGGTGAACAGCACGCGCAGCCCGGACCTGCCGGGTGGCTACCGTGCCGTGTTCCGGGACCGACCGTTTGTCGGCGTGATGCTGCTGAACGTCGTGCTCGTCACGGTCGGCTACACACAGCTCGAGCTCGTGCCGGTGTTCGCAAAGAACGAGGCGGGCCTGACCGAGCGCCAGATCGGGCTCCTGTTCCTCGTCTCGTCGGTCGTGCTGATCGTGTTCCAGCTGCCCGTCGCACGGCTCATCGAGGGTCACTCGCGGATGCGGGCGTTCGCGCTGATGCCGGCCCTCTGGGCGGTTGCATGGCTCATCGTCGAGGTCGGCGGGCTCTGGTTCGAGGCGGCGGCGGCCGCGCTCGTCCTCGGGGTCGGCGTCGCGTTCTTCAGCCTCGGGGAGTGCCTGGACGGGCCGACGCGCGGAGCGCTCGTCGCCGATCTCGCGCCGCCCGAGCTGCGGGGGCGGTACTGGGCGGTGGTCTCGAACTCCTGGGATCTCGGCTACATCGTCGGGCCGGCGATCGGGGGCCTGATCCTCGGCCTGCAGCCCTTCGCACTGTGGCCGCTCGCGGCCGGCGTCTGCGTCGCGGCGGCGTTCGCGGCGCTCCTGCTCGACCATGCGATCCCGCGTGAGCTGCGGCTGACACCGGCGTCGTGAGCCCTCCCGGACGGGCCGGAGATCACCGCTCGTCGAGCGGCGGGTTCTGCACGTTGTGCTCGGTCGCGTAGGCCTCGACGAGTGGATCGACCTCGTCCATCCCGGCCGGGAAGGCGTAGTTGATCTTCACGAACGGCTCCCATTTCTCGGGCAGCGCGTCCTCGGGGAAGATCGCCTCGACGGGGCACTCCGGCTCGCAGGCGCCGCAGTCGATGCACTCCTCGGGATCGATCACGAGCATCCGATCGGCCTCGTGGATGCAGTCGACGGGGCAGACGTCGACACAGGATCTGTCCTTGATGTCGATGCAGGGCTCCGCGATGATGTAGGTCATGACGCGGCGGAGTCTCAGCCGCAACGCCCGGCCTGCGGCACCGTCAACCGACGAGCTCGGCGACGATCGCGTCGGCGCGCTCGGCGAGCGCCGACCGCGCGACGATGCGATCGAATCCTGCGGCTTTCGCGCGCCGCAGCCCCTCCGTGTCCGTGTGGTTCGTGAACCCGAGAATGGGCGTGTCCGGGTATGCCTCCGCGACGTCGTCGGGGTCGACTCGGGCGATGTCGACGATCACCAGATCGGGAAGCTCGACGCTCTCGGTCGTCACGAGTCGGTGCGTACGGCCGAGCGCCGCGTCGAGCTTGCCGCGGAAGAAGAGGTCGACTCCGGCAACCAGAATCGTTGCCACGGCGAGAGCCTACCATCCTGATTCGTGAACGAGGAGCGGCTGCCCGGACAGGTCTCCGCCACCGGCCCCGACGGCTTCGAGCGCGGCCTGATGCTGCTGCGGGGCGGTCGGTACTTTGCGGCCCACGAGGCCTTCGAGGAGGCCTGGCGCGCGGCGCCACCGTCCGAGCGGGACTTCTACCAGGGCCTCGTGCACGTCGCCGTCGCCTGGTATCAGGCCGAGCGGGCGAACCGGGTCGGTTGCGCACGGCAACTCGAGAAGGCGACCCGGCGGCTCGGCCCGTTCGAGGCCGGCCGGCGCGGGCTCGACGTGGCCGGGCTGCTCGCCCAGGTCGAGCGCGCGACTGCCGTCTGGGCAGCGGGCTCCCCCGAGCTGCCGGCTCTCCACATCCCGCCCCTCGTCACCCGTCAGTAGTCGAACCGCGAGAGCTCGTCGTCGACGCGTGCGTCGACCCCGGGGGCGAGAGGGTCCGCCGCGCGTGTCGGCGGCTCATCGTCCTGCCCGCGCCCGTGCTTCACCCACCGGCGGGCAATCACGAAGACGACGCCTCCGGCAGCTGCGATCCCCGCGAGCGGAAGCAGCCAGGCGAGCAGGTTGACGCCCTCCTTCGGCGGAGCAGCGAGCACGGCCTCGCCGAACTCCGCCACGAGCGCGTCCTTGATCTCGCTCTTCGTGTCTCCCGCCTCGATGCGCTCGCTGATCGAGGCGCGGATCTGGTCGGCAACCGGCGCGTCGGAGAGGGCGAGGAGGGCATGGCAGGTGGGACAGATGAGCTCCTTCTCGAGCTCCTCGAGCGTCGGTCGCTCCTCGCTCGCCAGCGCTCCGGGAGCGAGCGCGAGCGCAAGAACCGAGACGAGGAGCACGAGCCGGCTCACGAGGCGGCCGCACGGGCGATCTTGACGTCGAGCGTGGCAGGGTCGATGGGCCCCGACGTGTGGTCGACGATGCGGCCCTGCCTGTCGATGAAGAAGGTCTCGGGCACGCCGGTGACACCGTACCCTGCGAGCACGGCGCCGCTTCCGTCGCGAACGCTCGGGTACGTGAGCCCGAGCTCGTCCATGAACGCGAGCGCATCGTCGCTGCCGTCCTGGTAGTCGACGCCCAGGACGACCACGCCCGCGTCGCCCCAGCGCTCGTGGGCATCCTGCAGGAGCGGCGCCTCGTCGCGGCAGGGGGCACACCAGGAGGCCCAGACGTTCAGCACCACCGGCTTTCCGCGCAGTGACGCGAGCTCGAGCTCTCCGCTCTCCCCGAGGAGCGGCAGCTCGAAGCCCGGCGCCGCGGGCTTCTCACCCCGTCCGACTGCGGCCAGCAGCCCGCGCGCCTCCTCCTCTGTCGAGAGCCGCCACGCCAGGAGCCCGACCAGTGCCACGATCAGCCCCACGACCCCGATCTGCAGGGCGAGCTTGGCACGCGTGGACACGAACGAAGGGTACTGACCCCTCGCGCGGCGCCGCGCCAGGAGACGCAGCGCGCCTACGGCGTGACGATGAAGACGGTCGTGCCGACGCGGACGCGCTCGAAGAGCCATTCGGCCTCCGGGATGCGCATCCGGATGCAGCCATGTGAGGCCGAGTAGCCGATCGATGCGGAGTCGGGCGTCCCGTGGATTCCGACGAGCGGTGCCGAGAGGCCCATCCAGCGCGTTCCGAGCGGGTTGCCGGGGCCGGGCGGAACCGGCTTCTCGTCCTTCGCCCACGGGGACGGTGGCGGGTACCACCACGGGTTTCGCTGCATGGTCACGATCTGGAAGCGGCCGATCGGCGTCGGGAAGGAAGGCTGGCCGACCGCAACGCCGAGCTTCCGGACGAGGGCCTCGCCCCGGTACAGGTACAGGCTGCGGGAGCCGCGCCGGATGACGATCACCGGGCCGAAGTTCCGGGCCGTTACGCTCGCTCTGATCACCTTCGCCTGCAGCTTCAGCGGGCCGCGCTGGCCGTTGCGCAATGCCGCGACGATCGCGGCCACCATCGGAGACCTCTCGACCGCGACGCCCGGCCGGGCTTCGGAGATCGCCGGCCGGAGCTTCACGAGCCGGAGCGTGGAGTTCCGCGGCTGGCGGTTGAACCGCTGCGCGAGCTTGCCGACGTACTCCCTGACCGTATCGCCCCGGACGACCACGACGAGATCGACCTCCGAGCCCGGCGCCGCGGCCGCAGCTCGCTGCAGCGCGCCGTCCACGTTGGCGTGGGCACCGAGGCTCTCCGGGTCGGCGTACCAGCGCGTCCCACCCCACACGAATGCCAGCGGCTGCCCGAACGCCGACTCGATCATCGCCTTCGCCTGCTCGGCCGTCATCCCACCCACCGGGATTCCGTCGACCGTGATGCCGTCCGGCAGTAGAACAGGATCGGGGTCAGGCCCCGGGTCGGTGCTCGGAGGGGGGGTCGTCTCCCCCGGGATCGTCCCGCTGTCGACCGGATCGCCCGCGCGTGCGAGCGGAACCGCGACTGCGGCCACCAGGAGGACGAACACGAGTGCGCGCCGGATCACGTCCACAGATGGTAGATGGCTTCTCGGTGCGGGTCGAAAATCCTCGGATCGTTGGAGATCACCCCGTCCACGCCACACCCAAGCATTCGGTGGAGCAACTCCGGCTCGTCGACCGTCCAGCAGAAGACCCGCGCTCCGATCGCGTGGCAGCGGGCAACCGCGGCGGCCGAGACGACGGAGAAGTGCAGCATGGCCGCGTCGGCACCCGCCCGGTCGACCATCCCCGCGATCCGCGCGGGCAGTGCAACGCGCAGGGCCGCTGCCCCGACGGGGGCGAGCGAGCGGAGAACCGGCTTCATCGAGAGTCCCCGGCGATCCCAGGGATAGGAGATCCCTGTTCGAAGCGCGGGCTCGAGCCGGCGCACCTCTCGCAGGCTGTCGGGGAAGAAGGAGCACACCAGGGAGCGCTCGACGAGGCCATGCCGGCGCAGCGACTCCACGACGTCCGCCTCGAAGCCGTGCCACTTCACGTCGAGGTCGATCTCGACACCCGACGGTCTCTCGGCCGCGAGGAACGCGAGCGCCTCGTCGAGCGTCGGAGCGTCCGGGCCGATCTCCTCGTGCGAGTGGGCGAGCACGATTCGCCCGTCAGGCGCGTCCACGACGTCGAACTCGATCATGTCGACTCCGTGCTCGATCGCCGCCGCGATCGAGGCGATCGTGTTCTCGGGAGCGAGCGCCGCCGCGCCCTTGTGCCCGACCCGGACGAAGGACCGGCTCATGACGCGGGTAGCGCCCGCTCGTCGGTCTGCGCAGGGCCCGTCCGCAGCCCCGGAGGCAGGAGCAGCGCCGCAGCGATCGCCAGCAGCGCCGCCGATCCCAGCAGCGTCCATTGCGTGCCGAACAACGGGATCGTGACGATCGCGGACGCGAACGTGCCGAGGATCGAGCCGACGGTCGACAGGGCGTAGAGCTGCCCGGCTACGCTGCCGGCCCGGGCGATGTCCACGAGCGCCAGACGGATCGAGAACGGGGCCACCGTGCCGAGCATGGTCACGGGGATCGCGAGGAGCACGAACGCCGCGACGAACGACCCCGCCGCCGCTCCCATCGAGGCCGCGTCGAGGCCACGAACGACGAGATCGAGCGTCGGTCGCGCTGCGAACGCGAGCATCGCGATCACGCCGGCCGCGATCAGGATGACGGCTCCGAGCGTTCCCGGACGCGGCCGGCGATCAGCGAGGCGGCCGCCGACCCAGTAGCCGAGCGAGAGATAGACGAGGAGCAGGCCGATGATGTTCGCCCAGACGATCGTCGACGAGCCGAAGTACGGGGCGAGGAGCCGCGAGGCGGCGATCTCGGTAGCGAGCGTCGCCGCTCCGGCGACGAAGACGACCACGCCGAGGCGGGCGCTGCCCAGGGTGGGGCTGGCGGGGCCTTCCGCCTCCGCCACCTCATGGTTCGCCCGATCGGCGACGAGCGCCATCGTCGTAGCTTGCCAGCGCGCAGCCGCGCGGCGCATCCGGAGAGCGGCGGTTCCGGTTGCATCCAGCCGGGAAAAGGGACAGAATCCTGCTGATGGCCGCCCGTGCCCGGCATCGGCTTGCCCGCGTCGAGGATCCGTCTCCCCCGGTCCACGACCCGGTCGCCGTCCACCACGCCTTCCGCCATCATCGCCGCAGGCGCCTCGCGCGGATCGAGCACCGGCAGGAGCTGCGACGTGCACGACGACGCTTCTGGATCCTCGTTGCCGCCCTGTTCGCGCTCGCGATCTTCCTGAGCGTGACGATCTGGGAGCAGATCCAGTCGATGTTCGGGATCTGATGCCCGAGCCCGGCCGGGCGTCCGGGCAGCGGCTCGCGAGCCGTGGCGAGACGCTGACTGCGTTCAGCAGCGTGCTGCTCTGCCTCGGCTCGTTCACGGGCTGGTATTCGGCCACGCTCGACGGCGGCTCCACGGTCGCCGTGCTCGGCTGGCACACGGGCACGCTCGGCAAGCTCGTGTTCTTCGTGGGCCTCGCCGTGCTCCTGCTGCTCGCGATGCGGGCGACGGGCCTCGAGCTTCCCCCCTCGTTTCCGACCGGCGCGGCAGCCTCCACGCTCGGGACGATCGCCACCATCTTCGTGCTCGTGCGAGTGATCGACATCCCCGACGAGCTGGAAAGCTTCGGTCGCGGGATCGGGCTTTGGATCAGCCTCGCGGCCGGTCTCGCGGTCGTCGTGGCCGGACTGTACCGGGCGAGCGAAGAAGTGTGAGCCACGCGGTCGCCGCACCGACGGCGGCCCCGATCGCCATGCCCGCCAGCACGTCCGTCGGATAGTGGACGCCCACGTAGATCCGCGAGAAGGCGATCGCGGCCGCGAGTCCCGCGAATGCGGGAGCCAGCCGCGGCACGGCGATCGCGAGCACCGCGAAGCCCGCGGCGCTCGTGGCGGCGTGCCCTGACGGAAAGCTGCTCCCGACGGCGCCCATCAGTCGATCGACCTCGGCGATCGAGACGTAGGGACGCGGCCGGTCGACCGTCTCCTTGATCGCGAGCGTCAGCAGGTCGGCGATCCAGACGGCCGCCGCCGTCACGAGCACGAGCCGCGGGCGGGCGCGGCCGCTGAGCGCGAGCACTCCGGCGATCGCGATCCACACGAGACCGGCCATGCCGGCAACGCCGAGCCCGACGAACACCACGTCCAGGGGGCCGGCGCGATGGTCGGCGACCCACGTGACGAATCGCTCGTCTACGGGCTCGACACCGTGACGGTGACGGTCTCGCTCGGCGCCAGCGTCGAGACCTTCAGCGTGTTGACGATCGTCTGGTCATCGGACGGCGCTCCACCGTCCGCGATCGCCATTCCGACCATCAGGCCGACGACGAGAACGATCGCGAGAAGACCCGCGCGAGCGACCCACGGCAGCCAGCGGCGATGAGCCGGCGGCGGCCGGCGGGCCGGCCGGCGCCGCGACTCCGGGCCGGCATCGCCGCTGCCGTGGACGCGCGGCTCGAACGGCTGGTGCGGCTCGCTCATCCCGTCACGGGCGGTAGTCCTCGGCGCCGCGCGCGTACCGGTAGCAGGCTGCGTCGAGCGCGAGGACGGTGTCCGCCGGGCCGACGCGCGCTACCGGCGGGATCGCATCCGCAACGACTTCGCGCACCCAGGCGTCGGCACTATCGTGAACCTCGGCGAGCCCGTCGAGCGTGAACGTGAGCCCGATGCGCCTGCGGAGCTCGTCGACGACCGCGTCGACCAGCTCGCAGAGCTGCCGGTACCGGATGCTGTCGGCCCGTGCCTGGTCGAGCCGACGGGCGCCTTCGGCCCACTGCAGGCGAGCGAGCTCGGTCACCGGGCGGCCCTTGGAGGGACGGCATCGGCCGACGCGCACCGCGCATCCGGGCACCACGGCTCCCCGACCTCGGCGAGCATGCGCTCGCCCAGCTCGTAGCCTGGCCGGGCGAGCGCGAAGGCGACGTGGGCGTGCAGGCACTTCAGCTGGGTCCCTCCGGGCCGCCCCGCGATGCCGCCCGGCAGCTCGGGACGCAGCCGACGCTGCGTCGCGTCGGCGGTCGCAAGGCTCCCGCGGAGCCTCTCGTCCTCCGCGACTGCGTTCGACCAGCGCTGAACACCGCCGGCAGCCTCGAGCCGGGCGACCGCGGCCGAGAGCCATGGGCAGGTCAGCCAGTACGTCGTCGGGAACGGCACGCCGTCGTCGGCGTAGGGGGCCTGCTCCGCTACGGCCGGAAAGCCGTGCGGGCAGCGGCACGCCACGGAGCGAAACGCCCGCGCCGGGCGGCCGATCTGCCACGTGACGAGATCCTGGTCGTCCACCCGCTCATCGTACTCGCGCCTTCCGCCACTTCTCGACACCCTGCACGATGAACAGGCGCTCTCCGGGAAGCACGAGCCCGATCCGCCGGGCCTCACGCAGCGCGAACGCGTCCGTGCCCGACTGCTCGAGCCGGTAGTCGAGTGTCGATTGCCGGCGGAGGAGCACCGCTCGTGTCTCGCGCTCGCGGGCGAGCTCCTCGCGGGCGTTCAGGTACGCGCGGACGGGCTGAACGTAGGCCACGGCGACGGCGCAGACGACGGCGAGCCCGAGCAGCCGGACGACACGAACCGACGGCACACGAACGCGGGCGGGCATTCTCACGGGCTGCTTGCTTCTCGCTCCGCGGCGACGTTCCTGCGGAGCGGGGCATCCCGCCCGCCGCCACGCCGAGCAGCGCCGGGCGACGCCGAAACGTGACGACCGTGTCACGAAGCCGGCACGATCCATGACACACGTGCGCGCCCCGGCCGGCTAGACTCGAAAGCGGGAGGAGGCATGGGGTGGCCCCTCGTGTGCGCGGGTAACGAAGCCCGGCGCAGGGAGTGCTCAGGCGGTCTCGACCTTGATCAGGTTCGTCGTGCCCGGCATGTTCACCGCGGTGCCGGCGGTGATGACGACACGGTCCCCGGCGACGACGAGCCGGGTCAGGCGTGCTGCTTCCAGGCTCCTTGCCCACAGATCCTCGACGTCGACCGTCTCCTCGATCGAGCATGGCACGACGCCCCACTCGAGTGCCATCTGCTGCAACGTGTGCATACGGTGCGAGACTGCGATGACCGGACGCCGCGGTCGGTGTCGGGCGACGCCGGATGCGGTTCGCCCGGAGTAGGTGGGCACGAGGATCGCGGCCGCCGACAGGGTCTCGGCGATGTCGCAGGCGGCGTTCGTCACGGCGTCGCGGACCGACGTGTAGGGCTCCTCTACGGTGGCGGCCAGCTCGTGACGGTACCCGAGGCTCGGCTCGATCGCTCGGGCGATTCGATCCATGGCAACGGTGCTCTCGACCGGGTAGCGGCCGACGGCGGTCTCGGCAGAGAGCATGACCGCGGAGGTCCCGTCGAGGATGGCGTTGGCCACGTCGGACGCCTCGGCCCTCGTCGGTTCGGGGCGAGTGAGCATCGACTCGAGCATCTGGGTCGCGGTGATCACGGGCCGGCCGTGCTCGAGAGCCGACAGGATGATCCGCTTCTGGACGAGCGGAACCTCCTCGGGCCCGATCTCGACGCCGAGATCACCGCGCGCGACCATCACGACATCCGCCGCCTCGACAATCGCGGAGAGGTCTCGGAGGGCGTCCGCGCGCTCGATCTTGGCGATGATCTGGGTGTGCGACGTGGCGTTCGCGATGAGGTCGCGCAGCTCGCGCACGTCGTCCGCGGTACGGACGAACGAAAGCGCGACGTAGTCGACGCCGCACTCGAGGGCGAACTCGAGGTCACGGCGATCCTTCTCGGTCAGCGAGGGGACCGGGATCGAGACGCCGGGCAGGTCGACCCCTTTGTGCGCCGACACGGTGCCGCCGACGGTGACCGTGCAGGCGGCGTTCGACGCTGTCACCTCCTCGACGCGCAGGCGGACGAGCCCGTCGTCTATCAGGAGCACCTGGCCGGGACGTACGATGCTCGACAGCACAGGGGGTGCGACCGGTAGCTCACCCTCCCGGGCCTTCCCCTCGCTCGCAACGACGACTCGGTCGCCCTGGGACAGCAGGATCGGAGCCGGAAGCTCGCCCAGGCGCAGCTTCGGTCCCTGCAGGTCGGCGATCAGGGCCAGCGGCCTGGCCGCGGCCGCCTGGGCCTCGCGGACGAGCCGCGCGCGCGCGGCGTGCTCGTCGCGCGTGCCGTGGGAGAAGTTCAGGCGTGCGGCGTCCATCCCCGCATCGACCAGCGCCCGGACGCCCTCCGGGCTCGACGAAGCCGGGCCGAGCGTGCAGACGATCTTCGTGCGTCGCCGTCCGGAGGTCACGGGCTCACGGTACCGGTGGACGACCGGTGTCGGAAGGGCCCCTACAGCGCGACGAAGGCGGCCGAACCCGGATAGCGTGCCCGCCCCTGGAGCTCCTCCTCGATCCGCAGCAGCTGGTTGTACTTGGCGACCCGGTCCGTCCGTGATGGTGCGCCGGTCTTGATCTGACCCGCGGCCACGGCCACCGCGAGATCGGCGATCGTCGTGTCCTCGGTCTCGCCCGAGCGATGGGAGATGATCGCCGCGTAGCCACGCTCCCTTGCGAGCCGGATCGCCTCGAGGGTCTCCGTCAGCGTTCCGATCTGGTTGACCTTGACGAGGATCGCGTTCGCGACGCCGACATCGATGCCCCGGCGGAGCCGGTCGACGTTCGTCACGAACAGGTCGTCGCCGACGAGCTGGACGCGATCCCCGAGCCGCACTGTCAGCGCCCGCCATGCATCCCACTCGTCCTCGGCGAGCGGATCCTCGATCGAGACGATCGGATATCTCGCGCACAGCTCCTCGTACCGCCGGATGAGCTCCTCGGTCGACAGCGTGCGGCCTTCCCGCGCGAACACGTACCCGGACCCGTTCCAGAGCTCCGTCGACGCGACGTCCAGGGCGATCGCGACCCGCTCGCGATGCCCTGCCCGCTCCGCGGCCTCGAGGATCGCCTCGATCGCAGCGTCGACCCCGGGCAGGTCGGGCGCGAAGCCGCCCTCGTCCCCGACGGCGGTGGCGAGCCCGCTCTCGTGGAGCAGGATCTTCAGGTGATGGAACACCTCGACACCGATGCGAAGCGCCTCCGCGAACGTCCCAGCGCCGAGCGGGACGACCATGAACTCCTGGACGTCGAGCGAGTTCTCGGCATGGGCACCACCGTTGACCACATTCATCAGCGGGACCGGCAGCACGTGCGCCTCGTCGCCCCCGATCCATCGCCACAACGAGACACCTGCGTCGGCCGCCGCGGCCCGCGCCGCGGCGATCGAGCACCCGAGGAGCGCGTTTGCGCCGAGCCGCCCCTTGTTCGCCGTGCCGTCGAGCTCGACGAGCAGCCGGTCGAGCGCCCCCTGGTCGGCCGCATCGAGCCCGCGCACGGCCCGCGCGATCTCGCCGTTCACGTTCGCGACGGCGGTCGACACGCCCTTCCCGAGATACGCGACGCCTCCGTCGCGAAGCTCGACCGCCTCGAATCGGCCGGTCGAGGCGCCCGACGGCACGGCCGCCCGGCCCCTCGCGCCCGACGACAGGGCGATCTCGACCTCGACGGTCGGGTTCCCCCGCGAATCGAGAATCTGGCGGGCGTGGACGTCGGTGATCCGTGCGGTCATCCGGCGGTCTCCTCCTTCGCACGGTCGAAGTAGCCGTCCTGCTCGGCGAGCGGCAGCGAGACCCACTCGGCGCCCTCGGCGGCGGCGAGCGCCTCCGCCCGTTCCACCCGCTCGACGAAGCGGCCCGTAGCCCGGCGGAGCGCGAGCTCGGGATCGACGTTCGAGAGACGGGCCACGTTCACACAGGCAAAGAGCAGGTCACCGAGCTCCGCCTCGACCCGCGCGTCGGCCTCGATCTCCGGCGCCACCTCGCGAAGCTCGGCCCGGAGCTCGCCGAGCTCCGAGTCCACGCCCTCCATCGCGGCCACGGCGCTCCCGTAGTCGAAGCCGACCGTGGCCGCGCGACGCTGCGCCTTCTTCGCGTGGACGAGGGACGGAAGCGTGCCGGGCAGGTCGTGGAAGATACCCTTCCGGCCTTCCTGCTCTGACTTCAGCTGCTCCCAGCGGTGCTTCACGTCGCCGGCGCTCGCGAGCTCGGTCTCGCCGAAGACGTGAGGGTGCCGCCGCACCAGTTTGTCGTGGATCCGGCCTGCGACGAGCGCGAGGTCCCCGGTACCGCGCTCCGCCAGCAGCTGGGCCAGGAAGAACGTCTGGAAGAGGAGGTCGCCGAGCTCGTCGACCAGCTTCTCGTCGTCGCCTGCGAGCGCCGCGTCCGCGACCTCGTAGGCCTCCTCGACCGTGTGCGGGACGATCGTCCGCGCCGTCTGCTCTCTGTCCCACGGGCAGTCACGCCGCAGCTTCTCGGTGAGAGCCTGCAGGTCGAGCAGGGAGCGCGCGAGCGCCTCGCCCTCCATCGACGAGCGCTAGTGCGCCGTCCGGCGCACTAGCCGGTGCTCGGGAGCGTCGACGTCAGGCCGCCGCTCGCCGGGGCGTAGCCGACCGCATAGCCGACCTCGGCGGCGTACTTCGCGCGCACCTGGTCGATCCACTCCTGCATCGTCGTGTCCTTCCTCCCTGCGAGGACCTGCTCTTCGATGGAGGTCTTGACGTCCGCGAACGGCGTGACCTTCTCGGGCTTGATGTCACCGAGCGCCTTGATGACATGCCAGCCGAACTCCGACTCGACCGGCTGGCTCAGCTCGCCGGTCTCGAGCGCCCAGAGGGCGTCGCCGAACTCCTTGACCCACTGCTCGCGGGGCTGTTCACCAAGGTTCCCGCCGTCGGCGGCCGAAACCTCGTCTGTCGATTTCTCGCGGGCGAGCGTCGCGAAGTCGGCGCCGTCGACGAGCTGCGTGCGGAGCGCCTTCGCCTCCGCCTCCGTCTCGGCCAGGATGTGAGCCACGTCCCGCACCTCGGGAGTCGTGAACTCGTCCTGGTGCTCGTCGTAGTAGGCCTGCACCTCGTCGGGCGTGACCGTCACGTCCTTCGTGATCTCGGCGTAGAGCCGCTGGCTGAGGAGCGACGAGCGCAGCTGGCGCCTCAGGCCTTCCTCGCTCAACCCCAGGCTCCTCAGCTCCTCCTCGTACTTCGCCTGGTCGCCTTCGAAGAACTGCTGCTTGAGCTCGTCGAGCCGCGTCTGCACCTCCTCGTCGGTCACGGCGACCCCCAGTGCCACAGCCTCTCGCTCGAGCTCCTCGCGCTGCACCAACAGGTTGACGATGTCGTTCTTGACCTTCTCGTACTCGGGTGTCCCCGTTCGCGGGAACTCCTCGCCGCGCGCTTCGTAGCCCGCCTGCGTCTGTGCGAAGAACTCGTCGAAGTCCGCCTGGGTGATCGGTGTGTCGCCGACGATCGCGACCGCACCGTCGGGAACGGCGGGACCGCTGACGGTCTCATCACCGCCCCCACCGCCGCAAGCGGCGGCGATCCCGAGCAGGGCAACGAGGAGCGGGAGGGCCAGGAGTCGACGGAGAGGCATGCGTCTAGGCGAGGGTAGCTAGCGCCCGAGACGGAGGATAGCATCGGCCAGTCGGAGCGCCCCCGGGAAGCCGTCGACCCTCATCGACACCTCGCGCGCGGCGCCCGAGTAGACCGCCGTGTCGGTCAGAGCCCGGAGCGCGCGGAGCTCCTCGGACCCGAGGACGAGCGGACCGACGGTCGCCTTCCCTGCCCGCAGGACGAGGTAATCGGCCCCGATCTCCGCGAGCCGGAGCTTCGCCTCCTGGATCGCGAAGAGGTTCGCGACCGGATCCGGAACCGGCCCGAAGCGATCCTCGGTGGCGGCCCGAAGCTCGCGAAGCTCGTCCTCGGAGCCGACGAGGGCGATCCGCCGGTGCAGATCGATCTTCGCCGCCTCGGCTCCGATGTAGATCGCCGGGATGTATGCATCGACATGGGCGTCGACCCGCACCGGGCGGGCAACGGCGCGCCGCGCGCCGGCGAGCTCAGCCACCGCCTCTCCGAGCAGCTCCACGTAGAGCTCGAAGCCGACCGCGGCGACGTGCCCCGACTGCTCGGCGCCGAGCAGGTCACCCGCGCCGCGGATCTCGAGATCCCGCATCGCGATCGCGAAGCCCGCGCCGAGCTCCGTGTGGTCGGCGACGGTCGCGAGGCGGGCGCGTGCCTCCTGCGACAGCTCCGCGGCGTCCGGGTAGAAGAGGTAGGCGTGGGCGGTGACATCGCTGCGGCCGACCCGGCCCCGGATCTGGTAGAGCTGCGCGAGCCCGAGGGCATCGGCCCGCTCGACGACGAGGGTGTTGGCCCGCGGGATGTCGAGCCCCGACTCGATGATCGTCGTCGCGACGAGCACGTCGGCGTCGCCCTGGATGAAGGACAGCATCCGCTCCTCGAGCTCGCGCTCGGGGAGCTGCCCGTGCCCGACGAGGAAGCGAAGCGCCGGGCAGAGCTGGCGCAGCTTCTCGGCGCACTCCTCGATCGTCTCGACCCGGTTGTGCAGGTAGAAGGACTGGCCGCCCCGCTCGCTCTCCCGCATGAGCGCGCTTCGGACGAGCTCCTCGTCGTACTCGCCGACGTGCGTGCGGATCGGCCTGCGGCCCTCGGGCGGCGTCTCGATGACGCTGATGTCCCGCATCCCTGCGAGGGACATGTGCAGGGTCCGCGGGATCGGCGTCGCCGACAGCGTGAGCACGTCGACCTCGAGCCGGAGCTGACGCAGCAGCTCCTTCTGCGCAACGCCGAAGCGCTGCTCCTCGTCGACGATCACGAGCCCGAGATCCTTCGGGATGACGTCCCGAGAGAGCACGCGATGCGTCCCGATCAGCACGTCGACCTTGCCGGCTGCGAAGTCGGCGAGCACCCGCTTGACCTCGGCCGTCCGGCGGAATCGCGACACCATCTCGACCGTCACCGGGAGATCGCGGTACCGCTCCCGGAACGTGTTCCAGTGCTGCTGCGAGAGCACGGTCGTCGGCGCGAGCAGGAGCGCCTGCTTCCCTCCGGCGACGGCGATGAACGCGGCACGGACGGCGACCTCCGTCTTGCCGAAGCCGACGTCGCCGCACACGAGCCGATCCATCGGCCGGTGCGTCTCGAGGTCCTCCTTGACCGCCTCGATCGCGCGGCGCTGGTCGGACGTCTCCTCGTAGGCGAAGCTGGCCTCGAGGTGCTCGACGAGGTCGCCGTTCGCGTCGAACGAGACCCCCTCGGCACGCTGCCGCTGTGCGTACAGGGCGATGAGCTCGCCCGCGAGCTCGCGGGCGCCCTCCCGCGCCCTCGACTTGATCGTCTGCCAGGCTTTCCCACCCAGCTTCGACAGCGCAGGCGGACGGGCGTCCGCGCCCACGTACCGCGACACCTTGCCGATCTGCTCGTGGGGAACGTAGAGGCGATCCTCGCCCTTGAAGGCGAGGAGCAGGTAGTCCCGCGTGATTCCTGCGACCGTCTTCGTCTCGAAGCCCACGAGCCTGCCGACACCGTGGTCCTCGTGTACCACGTAGTCGCCGACACGGAGGTCGGCGAAGCTTTGGAGCGCGCGGCCGACTCTCGCGTCGGCCCGCGGCAGGCGCTTGCGAAAGACCTGGATGTCCGGGAGCAGCACGAGCCGGAGCTCACGCGACACGAACCCCCGTCGCGCCGGCGCGACGGCGAACAGCAGCTCCGCCTCGGGAGGAAGATCGTCTCCGGGCTCGTGCAGCGACGCCTCGACCTTCCGCAGCATCGACGTCGTCCGGAGCGCCTCTCCCCGGTGCGGGAACGTCACGACGACGCGGTTGCCGGCGCGCAGGAATCCGTTGAGCTCCGTCTCCGCCTCCGCCAGCCCTCGCGCGGCGACAGCCGGCCGCTGCGCCTCGAACGCGAACGGCTGGCCCGACGGCAGCGGGTCGAGCTCCCGGCTCTCGCCGACGTCGATCGGGCCGCCGAGCTCTTCCCGCCAGATCGACTCGACCTCGCCACGCTCCCAGACGAGGTCGACCCGGTCGATCGCCGGAGCGAGGCCGGCCGGGACGGCGCGATTGGCCGCTCCATCCCCGGGGAGCTCCGGCTCGACGGAGTCGAGACGCACCTCGGCGGCCGGGTAGACGACCGCGGCCGTCAGCGGATGGAGCGTGCGCTGCGTGAACGGCGAGAACGCCCGGATCGCCTCGATCTCGTCGCCGAACAGCTCGATCCGGACGGGGTCGCGGCCGGTGGCGCGGAAGATGTCCACGATGCCGCCACGGACGGCGAACTGCCCCCGCTCCTCGACGCGATCCACCCGCTCGTACCCGGCGAGGACGAGCTTCTCGGCCAGCCCGTCCACGCCCGGCTCGTCGCCGACGGCGAGGCGCATGGTCTCGGCCCGCTCGAGCGCGGGCGGGAGACCCTGGGCGAACCCGAGCGCGGAGGCGAACACGAGACCGCCTGCCGCCAGCACTTCGAGCGCACGCGCCCGCTCGCCGACCAGGTGCGGAGGCGGGGTCAGGCCGCTCTCGAAAGAGACGCCGCGCGAGGCGAAAAGGCCGACGCGGCCGGCTCCGACGTACCATCCGGCGGCCTCGGCGAGATCGCGCGCGTCGGCGTCCTCGGGCACGAGGCAGACTAGGCCGCCCGCAGGCTCGAGGACGACCCACAGCGCGCTCGCCACGAGCGGGAAGAGCGGCTCGGACACCCGGGCGCGCGCGCCCGGGCCGGCGGAGGCGTAGGCGCGCATCCGCTCGTGGCTGGCGAGCTCGCGGACGAGCGCGGCGAGCGGAGGGGCGTCGTCGGCGTCGGTGTCAGCCACGGCCGACGCCCTAGTGCTCCGTCTCGGAATTCCCTTGACGCTCCAGCGCGCGAAACGCGAGCCAGGCAAGGACGCAGGGAGCGCCCGTATTGGTGAATACGGGCGCGACCGAGGAGACCGCATGGCGACGCGCTGCAGCCGCCCGGAGTGCAAGGCGATTTCTGAGACGGAGCACTAGATGCGCTCGTTGATGCGCTGCTGGGCGATATCGAGCCCCTCGACCACGACTTCCTCCACGGCGTCGGCGCCCCGCGCCACGAGCCCTGCGACATCGATCTCGGGCGCGAACGGAGCCAGGACGTAGGCGGCGACCGGGCGTGGGTCGCCGCGGTCGGGACGGCCGACGCCGATCCTCAGCCTGAGGAAGTCCGGCGAGCCCAGATCCCGCGCGATCGAGCGGAGGCCGTTGTGGCCGGCGAGCCCTCCGCCCAGCCGTGCCTGAAGCCGGCCGACGTCCAGGTCGACGTCGTCGTGGACGACGAGGACTGAGGTGAGCAACGCCTTGAAGAAGCGCACGGCGGGCCCGACGGAGCGTCCCGATTCGTTCACATAGGTTTGCGGAGCCAGTAGGACGACGTGCCGGCCGTCCAGGCGCACGTCGGCGAGATGCGCCGAGAACTTCGTGCGGAACCCCGCTCCGTGACGCCGGGCGAGCTCCTCGACGACCTTGAACCCAACGTTGTGCGGCGTGTCGCGGTATTCGCGACCCGGGTTGCCGAGCCCGACGACCAGAAGGTCGAGCGACGAGGAGGTCTCGCCGCGACGACGCAGGCGCACGGGCTAGTGGTGTCTCCGGGAAGTTCGGGGCCTATTCGCCGGCGAAACCCGAGCAGGCCCAGGACGCAGGGAGCCGCGATAGCAGAAGGTATCGAGGCGACTGAGGACGACGGCACGCGAAGCGTTTGCAGCCGCGCGAAGGGGTGGCGAACTTCCCGGAGAGGCCACTAGTCGGCCGCCGTCTCGGCCTCCGCGGAGGGCTCCTCCTCGGCCTCGCCGTCCTCGGCGGCCTCTTCACCCTCGACGGCCTCTTCATCCTCGGCCAGCGCGCGGCGGCTGACCGTCACCGAGGCGACGGTCGTCTCGAGGTCGTCGAGGATCGTCACACCCTCCGGGACCGCGACCGCGCCGAGTTGGAGCGAGTCGCCGATCTCGAGCGCGCTGACGTCGAGCTCGAGGCGCTCCGGAAGCCCCATCGGCAGCGCCTCGACGTTAATCTCGCGCACCACCTGCTGGAGCAGGCCGCCCATGGAGACACCCTCCGGGATCCCGACGAGCTCGAGTGCGACCTGAGCCTGGATCTTCCGGTCGAGGCGCACCTCGTGGAGGTCGACATGGGTCAGGTTCGAGCGGAGCGGGTCGAGCTGGTAGTCCTTCAACACCGCGTGATGCGGCTTGCCCTTGCCGTCGACGAGGACGTCCACGATCGCATGCAGGCCCTGACCGCCGCTGAGGACGCGCCGCAGCTCGAGGCGGTCGACGGCGAAGTGACGCGGCACGCCGCTCCCGTACAGCACGCCGGGAACGAGGCCCTCGCGGCGTAGCCGGCGGGTCTCGCTGCTGCCGAGCTTCTCCCGCGTCGCGACGACGAGCTGTGCGCGCTCTCCAGCCATACCGGCCGAGAAGTCTAGCCAAAAGCCCGGCGCGCGCCGTGCCGCAACCATATGGTTCGGGCACCGAACGGGAGGGTTGCGATGGCGGCGGATGGATGGAGGCAGGCCCGCATCGAGGACGTGCCCGCCCTGGGGCAGAGCGGCGACCCCGCGTACTGGGCCGACTGGGCACAGGACGCCGACTACGGCAGGCGCTGGCACTCCCTCGGCCGGGCGCTCGGCGTCCATGCGTTCGGCCTGAACGCGAACACCGCCGACGCCGGTTGCGAGCTCGTCGTCGCCCACGATGAGCTCGAATTCGGAGGTCAGGAGGAGCTCTACGTGGTCATCAGGGGCCGCGCCCGGTTTCGCTGCGGCCCTGACGAGCTCGAGGTCGGCCCCGGCGAGGTGCTCGTCGTCGAGGGTCACGTGCCCCGGGCAGCGACCGCGCTCGAGGACTCGACGCTCGTCCTCATGGTGGGCGGGGTCTCCGGTGAGGCGTACGTGATGCCGGACTGGAACCAGGACTAGTTAGGTTTGCAGCTCGTCTTGGCCAGGGAGCGGGCGGCGGCGCGGGGCGGAAACGCAGGTGTCTCCAACGGGAACGGTCATGCGGGCTCCGCTTCGTCTTGCTCGGTCAGCCGGTTGAGCACCTGCGCCGTCATGGCAAGGTTGTTCTTGCGTTCGTAGCGTTCGAGCGCCTGCGTGAGCGTGGCGGCCGCTTCGTCGCGTTGGCCGGCGGCGTGGAGCACCTCGGCGAGGTCGCAGAGCGCGTCGCCCTGGACGTTGAGCGCGTCCGTGGGTTCGGTGATCGCGACGGCCTCACGGGCCAGGGCCTCGGCCTCGGCGTGCTCGCCACGATGAGCGTGGACGAGCGCGAGCACCTGCCGCCAGAGTGTCTGCACCATTCCATCCTGCTTCGTCGTATCGACGTCACGGCCGAGGTGAGCAAGCGGCTCGGCCTCCTCGTAGCGGCCGAGCGCGCAGAGCGAACGACCGAGCTCTAGCGCATATGTCGCGAGGATATAGCGGTGACCGCGTTGCGTGGCCAGGTCGCAGACCCGGCGGAAGTGAACAGCTGCGTTCTCATGGTCGCCTGCGGTCGCCGCGATGTAGCCGAGGATGTAGCTGCCCCAGTCATCGCCCGTGAGCTCCCGCCAGCGCTGGCCGGCCTCGGTCACGATCGGCGATGCTTCCTCGAAGCGGGCGAGCATCGTGAGCAGCCAAGCGCGTGCGAGCAGGAGTCGCGGATGCGGGTTCTCGGGGAGCATCGCGTCGAGCGTCACGAGCGCCTCGTCCGCTGGCCGCGGCCCGTAGAGGAGCGCACTGTCGAGGCGGAAGAGATCCGAGCGGGGCTGGCCGGCCAGCCGGGCATGGCGGAATGCCTGCTCCGACGCGTGCGCATAGTCCTCGTAGCGCAAGCGCCAGTTCGCGATCCCGTAGCCGAGCACCAGCCAGACGTGCACCAGCCCGGCGTGATCTCCGGTCTGCTCGAGCAGCGGCAGCGCCGTTCGTGCGAGTTGCTCCACCTCGCCGATCGCCGGATCGGTCGCGTAGTAAGAGCGGTAGTAGGCGGCGCCGACCCGGGCCAGCGCCTCGGCTGCCTCGTCGCCCGCTACGTGCGCTCGTTCAGCGGCGGCATCGGCAACCGCGGCGGCCTTCGGACTGTCCCCGTAGAGCGCCTCGGCAAGGTCGAGCTCGAGCACGACGTCCAAGCGAGCCGGACGTGTCAGCTCGAGCGCTCGTTGGAGCAGCGCGGCGGCAGCCCGCTCGTCGCCGCGCCAGAGCGCACGGCGGCCCGCGGCGGAGAGCCGCTTTCCCGCACGTTCCGAGAGAGCCGTGTCGGGTTGCCCGAGCTCCTGCTTGTAGCGGGCAGCCTGCTCGAGGTGGTAGCCGAGGATCTCGTCCCGCTCGACCAGCTCGTCGCCACGCTCGGCCAGCCAGCCGGCGAAGCGTCCGTGCAGTTGCGCCCGCGACGACTTGGGCAGAGCATCGTAGGCGGCATCCCGGATCAAGAGGTGGCGGAAACGGAAGCCGTCCTCACCCGTGAACTGCGCCCGGTCAGGACGGATCAGCTCCCGGCGCACGAGCGCCGCCAGCCGCGGCGTCACCTGGGTCTCCTCCCGGCCGAGAGCCTGCACGGCGCCACGGTGGAAGACCTCGCCCTCGACCGCGGCGCGCTCGAGCACGCGCCGCTCACCCGCGTCGAGCTGGTCGAGGCGGGCGGCGAGCAGCGCCTTGATCGTCGGCGGCACGTCGACCTCGCCTCCGGCCTCACCGGCCATCGCCAGCATTTCGCCGATGAACAGTGGGTTGCCGGCAGCCGCGGCCGCGATCTTCGCACGCACCTCCTCCGCCGCAGCGCCGATCAAGCTGTCCGCATCCCGGCGGCTCAGCGGCTCGAGCCGCACCGTCACGGACCAGGAAGGTCGGCGGTCGAGCAGCTCGAGGCGCGCCATGCACACAACCAGAAGCGGGGCGCCGCTGGAAAGCAACGAGACATGCTCGACCAGATCGAGGAGGGTCTCCTCGCCCCAATGAAGGTCGTCGAACACAACGACCAGCGGCGCCTGCTCCTCGAGCAGCTTGCGGAACGCCCAGGCGATCTCCTCTGCCGACGTGCCCGCCTCCGACTCGCCCAGCAGCGAACGAATCGCTGCCGCGGCCGCCGGGTCGGTCGGCAACACTCCGAGTTGCCTCACGACCTCCACCACCGGCCAGTAGGTGATCCCGACCCCATACGGAAGACAGCGGCTGCGGACGACGCGTGCGTCGAACGAGTCGAACGCCTCCGCCACCAGCCGGGTCTTGCCGAGACCCGCATCACCGACGATCGTGACCAGCTCGCAGCGCAGCTCAGCGAGAGCGCGTCCCCACGCCTCGCCCAGCAACCCCAGCTCGTGCTTGCGACCGACGAACACCGTGTCGTGTCGCCGCTCTAGCGCCGCGCGGGCCTCGAGCAGCCGGAAAGCCGGCACCGGCTCGCGCTTCCCCTTCAGCAGCAACGGCTCGAGCGGCTCCACATCGACCGCGCTACCGACGAGCACCCGCGTCGCCTCGGCAATCAACACCTCCCCCGGCCTCGCGGCCTGCTGCAAGCGGGCCGCTACATTCAAGGCATCGCCGGTCGCCAGACGTTCCTTCGTCCCTGTCACCACCTCACTCGTGCTCACCCCAATCCGCCCCTCGAACCCCAGCCCGGCGAACGCCTCCCGCATCTCCACCGCCGCCCGGCACGCCCGCAACGCATCATCCTCATGAGCCGCTGGCACCCCGAACACCGCCACCACCGCATCACCGATGAACTTCTCCACCGAACCACCGTGACGCTCCACCACGCCGCTCATGCGCTCGAAGAACCGGGCCAGCCGAGGCTGCAACGCCTCCGGATCTGACGACTCCCCAAGCGCCGTCGAACCGACAACGTCACAGAACAGCACCGACACCACCTTCCGGTGCTCACTCGACACGCCGCCAAGCGCCGCACCACACGCCTCGCAGAACCTCGCGGCGTCGCTGTTCCCATGGCCACAACCCGCGCAAACCTCCATGGCAGGAGACTAGATCGCATCGCCGGCCACGACCACCACGAGCCCGTTAACAGCAATCGACGCCACGCTCGTACTCACGCGCGACGCGCATCACTCGGCCGGGCGCCGCACCCCCGCCCGAACGCGCGCTAAGGCGCCCACGGGAGCTCGCTCCAGCGTTCGGGGCGCTCGACGCGCCAGCGTTCTCGCCACGGCGCGTTTGCCTCTGCGTCCGAGCTCGTATCCCGCTCGACACTCGCGCCGTAACGCAGGGCGACGTCTGAGCGCTTGTAGACACGCCAAAACGTCTCGTTCAGGTCGCGGTTCCCGGCGCAGAGGAGTAGGCACGGACCGTCGCCCGCTCCGACGAAGGTGTGCGCTGTGCCGGGCGGGCAATGCACGAAATCCCAGGATCGGAGGTGACGCTCCTGCTCTTCGATGATCATGAGGCACTCGCCCATCAGCACGAGAAAGTCTTCCTGCACCGACTCCGCGTGGTACATGTCGGCGGGCCGCCCTGGTCGAAGGACGCGGAGGGCGAATCCCGCGCCGGGCTTGACGTACTCGGTGAGATCCGGTCGACCGCGCAAGACGAAGTCGTCGGACTCGAAGATGCAGCAGGCCTGCGTCTGATCGTTGTTCATCCACGCGGCCTCTCGGGCATTGACGACGAACCATCCCGGCGTCACGGGCGTGAGGCCGGACTCGACAGGCTCGAGTCGTGCTTCTGCATTCATTGGATCCTCCTGGAATCGGCGCGTGCTGCGCGCGCAAAGGGCATCGTTCTGATCGACGGCCGCGCGCGATTGGGTCCCCTACCACCGCGCGAGCAAGTGCAGCGACTGGTGATGCGGCAGCAGGCGGAAGCTCATCCTCACGCGTGGACGAAACGCCCGGGAGGCCGGGCAAGGCCCCCAGCTCAGATGCTCAGTGCGCCGGCACAGGCGAATCATAGAAAACATGCGCGGCCGGTGCCGGCGCTGCCTGACCTCGACGGTCTGTGAGGCGCGAGCCCCAGCGGGCGAACCAGCGGCGGTACCCGTCGTCGCCGGCGAGGCGCGGCGCGAGGTGCTCGGCAGATCAGGGAGTACGGCGAGGACGAGGATCGAACCGAGCGCGCGCAGCGGATCGCGGTGAGCCAGGCGGTCCCCGAGGCGCGGCCGTTCTGCCGGTGCCGTACAGTGCGGAACCTCGTCGGCGCCGGCGGTGTAGAAGGGCATGGTGGAGGGCCGGCCACTCAGGACAGAGCCGGGGACGCCCGGCTCGCACGGGGAGACCGCGCTCGTCGCGCGGGCCAAGCGCGGCGACGCTGGTGCGTACGAACGCCTCGTGGAGGAGTACCAGACGATCGCTTACCGAACCGCCTACCTGATCACCAGCTCGGCCGCCGACGCCGAGGAGGCCGCGCAGGACGGCTTCGCCAAGGCCTACGCAGCGCTCGAGCGCTTTCGGGAGGGCGCGCCGTTCCGACCCTGGCTCCTAGCCATCGTCGCCAACGAGGCACGGAACCGCCGCAGGTCAGCCAAGCGGCGCGCGGAGCTGGCGCTGCGCGTGGCCGAGGAACCGCTCTCGGGGGACGCGGCCCCGTCCCCCGAGGCGGCGCTGCTCGCGGCCGAACAGCGGCGGGCGCTCCTCGAGGCGGTGAACGGCCTCTCGGAAGACGACCGGCTCGTGATCGCCTGCCGCTACTTCGTCGGCCTCTCCGAGGAAGAGACGGCGGCCGTCATCGGCCGGCCGAAGGGGACCGTCAAGTCACGAGCGGCGAGGGCGATCGAGCGCCTGCGCAGGCGCATGGAGGGAGAGCATGACTGAGCTCGAGCTGGCTCTGGTCGATCTCGGCCGGCACCTCGACTACCCGCCGACACCTGACCTCGCGACGGCGGCCAGGATGCGTATTGCCGCGCGGCCCGCGCCGGCCCGCCGCCCCTTGTGGCCGCGTCGGCGCCACCTCGTCCTCGCCTTCGCAATCCTCGCCGTGGCGATCGGCGCGGCCTTCGCCGTTCCGCCCGCGCGCACGGCCATCCTCGACTGGCTCGGGCTCAAGGGCGTGACGGTGAAGCGGGTCAGCACGCTCCCCGAAGCTCCGGTCGCGGCCGATCTTGCTCTCGGCGAGCGCATCACGCTCGAGGAGGCCCAAAGACGCGTCGACTTCGATGTGCTCGTGCCTGAGCTGCTCGGCCCACCGGACGAGGTCTGGGTCGCCGGGACCGGCGCGGGTGGGCGCGTCGCTCTCGTCTACCTGCCGGAGGAGGGCCTGCCGGAGTCGGCCAACACCGGCGTCGGCCTCCTCCTCGTCGAGCAGCGCGGTGCCGTGGCGACCGAGCTGATCGGCAAGCTGGCCGGGAGCGGCACCCTTGTCGAACAAGTGAGTGTCCAAGGGTCGCCGGGCATCTGGATCGAAGGGCGACCACACGTGTTCTTCTACGAGGACCCGGATCTCGGTGTGATCGATGAGACCCTGCGGCTCGCCGGGAACACGCTCCTCTGGGAGAACGGCGACCTCCTGCTGCGGGTCGAGGCGAGCGTGCCGAAGGAGGAGGCGCTCGAGATCGCCGCCTCGGCTCGGTGAAGGCGCTCACCGCCGCAGTCGGTGCGCTGCTCGCCACCGCTCTCGCCGCCGGCTGCGGCGGCTCGGTCCAGGAGCTCCTTCCTGACCTCGACCAAGCCGCGCCCGATGCGGTGTCCGTCGAGCGCCGGGGCTCTCGCCTTCTGCTCATCTTCGGCTCAGCGGTGGACAACGTCGGGTCGGGGTCGATCATCCTCCTCGGAAGCCGTGAGCGCCTCGACGAGCCGGCGATGACCGTCAGTCAGGTCGTTCGACAATCCGACGGCTCGCGCCGCACGTACGCCGTAAGAGGCTCGATTGTCTACGTCGAGTCGGAGACGCACGAGCATTGGCACCTCCTCGACTTCGATCGCTACGAGCTCCGGGAGGCGCTGAGCGGCGAGCTCGTTCGCCCGGCGAGAAAGACGGGCTTCTGCCTCGGTGACCGCTACGAGACGAGCCTCTTGGAGCTCACGGGCGAGCCTCAGCAAGCCGTCCTTACCGGCGAGTGCGGCCCGGACGCGCCCGAGCTTCTTCGGGTCGTGGAGGGGATCTCGGTCGGCTATGGGGACGACTACGTCCCTGAGCTCGAGGGGCAGGCGATCGACGTGACAGGCCTTCCGGCCGGCCGCTACGTGCTTGTCCACCGGGCAAATCCCGAGGGCGCCCTCCGCGAGGCGAACTATGAGAACAACGCCGCGTCGTTGCTCATCGAGCTTCGTCCTGCGCAAGCCGCCGTGCGCGTCCTCGGCCGCTGCCCGGACAGCGAACGCTGCGGGAACCCAGGCGCCTCGTCCGGTGTAGAGGGAGAAAACGAAGGAGGCGAAGGATGAAGCGGTTGCTCGTAATGTTGGCCGTCGTCGCGGTCTGGACCGGTGTTCTCAGCACGGCGGCGCTCGCCAAGGAAGGCCATGTCGAGATGAGCGCGTTCCCGGGCGGGATTGGCCCGGGCGAGCCGTGGGACGCGACGATCGTCCTGCTCGCGGATCCGGGGAGCCTTGCCGCCGTGTCCCCGCCCACAGCGACGATCCGTAACGTCGCCAGCGGCGAGGAGCGAGCCTTTCAGTCGACCCCTGCCGAGGGCCGCGAGGGCACGTACGACGTCCGCGTCGTCTTCCCGAGCGCGGGCACCTGGGCCTATGCGGTGACCGATCCCGTGACCGGCGGCGTGTTCCAGTTCGACCCGGTGACGATCGCCGAGCCTGTCACCCCGGCCCCGTCGTCACCTCCACCGGCCCAGGCGGTGCCGCTCCCGGACGGCAGCTCGGATTCCTTCCCACTCTGGCCCGTCCTCGGCGGCGTGCTTGGCTTCGCGATCGCCGTTCTCGCCCTTACGCTGCGGGGGCACGGGCGACCGCGCCCCGGGGAGAGCCTGGCGTAGTCACGCCGGATCCCGGCGAGGATCTGAACATCGGCTCGGCCCTACCGGACGAAGCCGTCCAGCGCCGGAGTCGCGGTTCCGGTACCTGGGCCGTGGAACCGCGCCGCCCTCCTCGGTGGACACGACTCGCCTCGCCCCCACAGGCAAGCACAGCGGCTGCGAGCGGGGCGTCGAATGCACCCAGTCTCGACGTGGCTCTCGTAGCAGCGACGAGCCCGATTTGAGGTCGGGCTCAGCCAATGCGGACGAGGGCGGTCGAGCAACGCCGCCCAGGCCCGACCGAGCTGGCGGCGTCGGCGGACGGTCTCCTCGGCGGGCGAAGGAGGCGGAACTCACCGCGGTCGGAACGGCGTGGTCCGCTGTAGGAGGGACGTTGATGACGCTCGCCGGCCACGCTCGTTCTCGACCTCGCACGGTGGTCGAACGTGCGCTCGCTACGTCGGGTCGTTCGTTTCTCGAGCACGCCGGTGTCGGAGATCGTCGCCGCCCAAGGCGCGGCGGACGGCGACCGTCGACTCCCGAACCGGGAAGGAGTCGATCGAGACCTCGCCGATACTCTCGCACCTGGAATCCGTCCTGGAATGCGCGAGACGAGAGGTTCCAACGTCGGGCTGGACGGAGGGGCGATCGTCGAGTCTTCCGTCGTCGTTCCTCGAGCAAGTCTGACGTCACCGCTGGCACACTCGGCGTGAGATGCGCGGAATCGCCGCCGCTTGCTTGGCCAGCGCTGCACAGCCCGGTGTCGACTCTCCGTGACAGCACATCGTGCGCTGCAAGTCTCGGGGGGCGAGGGCGCCTCGGGGCGCTTGCGGAAGCTCGGCGGCGCGTCTATCTCACGACGCACGTGGGACGTCTTCCCCGCGCTAGGGTCGTGGTCGCGCTGGGCGAGGTGGCGTGTCAGACGTCGCGTCGTATTTCGACGTCCCCTCGCTCGACTCGGATTTGCGCGAGCCCTACGATCACCAGCTGGGCGCGAGACGCCTGCCGTCCAGTTCGGCGCTTCCGGCTCGGCCGTCTCGATGGGGGAGCGAACGCGGACTTCGCTTCGCCAACGACGTCGCAGAGAACGTCGCTTTGGCGACGAGTTGCAGCGACCTCAGGCGGTCGGTGACGAGTACGTCCGGCGTGAGCGTATCGACGCCCGGCTGCCGCCGGACGACTCAGTGCGCGAGCACCGAGTCGGGCCTCGGCATCGACCCTCCGCGTGAGCTCGACCTTGCGCGCTGTCGGGTGGGCACGATCCTCTGGGCGCTGGCTTCGGAGGAGACTCGCTGCTCCCCTCCACGTTGCTCGACCGGAACGGCGCCCCGATCACGACAAGGGAGTGGGGCACAGCCCCGGTCTTTATGCCATTGGCTTCCCCTGGATCTCCAAGCGACAAGTCCGGCATCGTCTTCGGGGTCGCGAAGACGCGACCCGGATTGCCGCCCACGTCGCACACAAGAGACAACGGCTAGCGCCATCCAAAGGCCGCTAACTCGAAGCGACCAGTAACTGGACGGAAAGTGCGCTGACCATGCTTTGCGTCGGGGAGCCCTCCGCGTCTCGCTTCAGAGGGGGCCTCCGGATCGGAGTCCGGGCGTCATGCCGCGCTTCAGCACGAGGAACGCCCACCCCCTCCGGGCCCACGCCCACCTCGTGTATGAAGCCTGGTTCGCGTTCCACACCGCCCGGTTGATGACCGGGCCTCCCGGCCTCCTGCCCCACGGCATCCCGTCTCCTCCTTCGCGTTCCTCGTCGTGTTCACGGGAGCGTCTCCCCCTCGAGGTGCTCCTGTCCCAGGCCATACCGCGGTGCCGGGGAGATGCCCCTTTCAGACGCATCCTTCGTAGATCATCTCGATACCGGCGGGGTAGAAGATCGGGGTAGAAACCGGGCAGGAACCACTGGGTTGAGCGGTTCCCGCTAGAAGAGCTGGTTCTCGCCGGCGAAGATCGCGGACACGGACTCGTCGGCGAACACGTTCCGGATCGACTCGGCGAGGATCTTCGTCACGGTCAGGATCACCAGCTTGTCGGGGCGCTCCAGCGGATTGACCGGAACCGTGTCGGTGACGACGATCTGCTCGATCTCGCTCCCCGCCAGCCGGTCGAGCGCACCCTGCGGGAAGAGGGCGTGCGTGGCGCACGCGTAGACGGCGCTGGCACCGGCCTCTCGCAGCGCCGTCGCGCCCGAGAGGAGCGTCCCGCCCGTCACGATGATGTCGTCGCTCATGATCGCGACCTTGCCCTCGACCTCGCCGATCACCTCGGTGTGGGAGGCGACGTCGTGCGTGGGCCGGGTCTTGTTGAGCAGCGCGACCTTGCCCTCGAGCATCTCCCCGAATCGGCGTGCCATCTTGGCGCGGCCCGCGTCGGGCGACACGGAGACCACGCCCTCGCCCGAGACGCCCTGGTCACGGAAGTACTGCGCGAACAGCGGCAGTGCGGTCATGTGGTCGACGGGAAGCTCGAAGAAGCCCTGGATCTGGCCGGCGTGGAGATCCATGGTCAGGAGCCGGTCGACGCCCGAGATCTGGAGCAGATCCGCCACGAGCTTCGCGCTGATCGGCTCCCGCGGGGCGGACTTCTTGTCCTGCCGCGAGTACGGGTACCACGGCAAGACGGCCGTGATCCGGGAGGCCGAGGCGAGCTTGGCCGCGTTGATCATCACGAGCAGCTCCATGAGCTCGTCGTTCGGCGACAGCGCCGGCGACTGGACGATGAAGACGTCCGCGCCGCGGATCGACTCCAGGTAGCGGCAGTACGTCTCGCCGTTCGCGAACGTCTTCAGGTCGACCGCGCCGAGCTCGATGCCGAGCTCCTCGGCGATCCGCGAGGCGAGCTCCGGATGGGAGCGCCCTGCGAACAGCATCAGGCGGGGCGTCGGGGTGCGCTCGAGCGAGACCCGGCGGTCGTTCGTCTGCGGCTCGCGCGCGTCGAGCGGTTCGAGCCCGGGTAGCGCAGTCAGCTCAGTCACGCCCCTCTCCCCCACGATACCCCTCTTTGTTCACTTGCCTCGCCCGGGCGATCGCAAGCGCGCCGGGCGGGACGTCCTCGGTGATCACGGAACCGGCTCCGGTGAAGGCGCCGTCTCCGATCGTCACCGGTGGCACGAAGACATTCTGGCTCCCGGTGTGGACGTTCCGCCCGATCACCGTCCGCTGCTTCGTCTCGTACCGCTCTGCGCGGTAGTTCGCGGTGATCGCGCCGGCGCCGATGTTCGAGCCCTCGCCGATCTCGGCGTCACCGATGTATGAGAGGTGCGGCACCTTGGCACCAGTGCCGATGGTGGCGTTCTTCACCTCGACGAACGTGCCCGCCTTCGACGACGCCTCGAGCGTCGCACCGGGCCGCAGGTAGCAGAACGGCCCCACGAGTGCTCCCGCGCCGATCAAGGCGTCGACCGCGACCACGTGCGGGCCGACCTGTGCGTCGGCGGCGACCCGCGTCGAGCCCCGAAGCACCGTGAACGGGTGAATGATCGCGTCCGGTTCGATCGTCACCTCGGCGTCGATCCAGGTCGTGGACGGATCGACGATCCCGACGCCCGCGAGCATGTGCGTGGCGAGAACCCTGTCGCGCAGGACGGCGGCCGCGGCAGCGAGCTCCGCACGGGTGTTCACCCCGTCGACCTCCACCGGATCCGGCGCCGCGTAGACGGCCGCTTCGCTCCCGTTCCCGACGAGGACGCGCACCGCGTCGGTCAGGTACAGCTCGCCCTGGGCGTTGCGCGGCTCGAGGTGCGCCAGCGCGTCCCAGATCGCCGGCACCGAGAAGATGTAGATCGAGGAGTTGACCTCTCCGATCGTGAGCTGCTCGGGCGCGGCGTCCGCAACCTCGACGATCGCCTCCAGGCGGCCGTTGCGAGCGCGGACGATCCGGCCGTAGGCGCGGGGGTCGGGCGGCACGAACGAGAGCACCGTCATGTCGGCCGCGACAGCACGATGTTCGGCGAGGAGGTCGGCGAGCAGGCTCGTCGTGAGAAGCGGCGTGTCGCCGGAGAGGACGAGCAGGTCTCCGGCGAACGCTCCGAGGGCGGCCCGCGCAGAGCGGACGGCATCCCCCGTCCCGAGCGGCTGCTCCTGGATCGCCAGCACGGTCCCCGCCGGCAGCGTTCCCCCGAGATCGGGCTCGGCCTGCGGCGAGCAGACGACGACCACCGGGTCGGCTCCGAGCGGCCCGGCCGCGTCGAGAACCCAGTCGACGAGCCTTCGGCCGAGGATCTCATGGAGGTGCTTCGCCCGCTTCGACCGCATCCGGGTTCCGAGCCCGGCTGCCATCACCACCGCTGCAAGAGGTCTCTCGGTCATTCGGCCCTCCGTGCTCGTCACTGGGGCGGGAGGATTCGAACCTCCGGTCACGGGACCAAAACCCGCTGCCTTACCGCTTGGCTACGCCCCATTGAATCGGTCCGAGCCCCGGTCTCCTGTTGTCGCCTGTCCACCGGGCCGCTCGGCCCGCGCCGCCGAGTATAGGCCGCGCCAGCCGTTCCCACGCGGCCGGAAGCCCAGCGCGGCGTCGTCACCAGACCGGTGCGACCACCCACGCCCGCGCCGATCGCGCGAGCTTCCTGGCAGCCGCATCTGCCTCCGGCCGTCGCCTGAACAGTGCGTAGACGGCCGGCCCGGCCCCGCTCGTGTCGGCCCTGAACGCGCCTAGTGACACGAGTCGGGCTGCCAGCTCGGACGCGCCGGCGGCATCGGCGAGGTCGTTCCGCGGAAGTGCGGCGAGCTCACGCGGGCGCCGACAGCCGTCGACGATCGACCGAACGGCCGCTCGACGCTCCGCGAACCCGGCGCCGCCGGCCAGCGCGTCGAAACGCGCGTAGACGCCGGCGGTGGACTCCTTCACCGCACCGTGCTCGAGCGCGAGCAGCACCCAGTAGTCCTGCGGCAGCTCGAGCGGCGTCAGCCGCTCGCCGATCCCCTCGACGAGTTTCGGGCCGGGCTCGAGGAAGAACGGGACATCGGAGCCGATCTCCGTCGCCAGCCCGTGCAGCCGGGTTGCCGACAGCGGTTCCGGGAGGGTGCGGTTGGCGAGCCGCAACGCGGCGGCGGCATCCGCGCTTCCGCCGCCGAGGCCTGCGGCGACGGGGATCCTCTTCCGGAGCACAGCCTTCCATGCCGGCTTCACACCGGCGGCGGCGGCGAGCTTCTCGAGCGCCGCCGTGACGAGCGTGTCCTCTGCGAAGCCGGCGACCTCGAGCCGAGGGGATGACCCGAGCTCGAGGCGATCGCAGAGATCGACGCGCTGCACCACCGACGCCAGCTCGTGTAACCCATCGTCGCGGCGCGGCCCGACGACGAGCGCGAGGTTCACCTTGGCGGCGGCCGACACCCGCGATGGCCCGCTCATGACAGAGCCCCCGCGAGCTCGAGGAAATCGCCCGGCTCGAGCGCCTCGGCCCGAGTCGCCGGGTCCTTGCCGAGGGCACGCAGTGCATCAGCGGCGACGGGCCGCGCCGCAACGCCGCTCAGGGACAGGGAGTTTGCGAGCGTCTTGCGCCGGTGGGCGAAGGCGCCCTGGACGATCCGCTTGATGCCGGCGTACTCCGGCCCCCAGTCGCGGACGCGGCACAGGGCGAGCAACGCGGAATCGACGTTCGGCGGCGGTCGGAAGCAGGTGCGGGCAACCGGGTGAAAGCCGACCCGCTCGCAGGTCAGCTGGACGAGGACCGAGACGGCGCCGTAGGCGGGCGAGCCGGCCGGCGCGACGAAGCGGTCCGCGACCTCTCGCTGGAGCATCACGCACCAACGCCTGATCGCCGGCAGCCCGTCGAGGCTCTCGACGCAGAGCGGGGTCGCAATCGAGTACGGCAGGTTCGCGACGAGCTTCCCGGGCGCAGGCTCGAGCCGGCCGAGCGGGAGCGTCATCGCGTCGCCGAAGACGAGCGAGACGTTCGGCGCGCCGGCGAGCGCCGACCGCAGCGCCGGTTCGAGTGACCGATCGATCTCGACCGCATGGACTGTCCGGACACGTCCCGCGAGGTACCCGGTCAGGACTCCGAGGCCCGCGCCGACCTCGAGGACGACGTCGTCCGGCCCGAGCTCGCCGAGTCGGCCGATCACCCCGAGGATGTTGTCGTCGACAAGGAAATGCTGCCCGAGCTCGCGGCTCGCGCTGACGGGTCGGCTGCTCACGGCAGCGAGAAGGCCCGCGACGCGTTCTGCTCGATCCGGCGCTCGAGCGCCTCGCGCGTCGTCCCACGAACGTCGGCGAGCGTCTCCAGCACGTGGACGACGTGCGCCGGCTCGTTCGGCCGGCCGCGCACCGCCTGTGGGGCGAGGTACGGGGAGTCGGTCTCTGCCAGCAGGCGATCGTCCGGGACCTGCGATGCGACGAGCCGGAGGTCGACGGCCTTCGGGAACGTCACGTTGCCCGCGAATGAGACGTAGTAGCGGCGTGCCACGGCCTCGGTGAGCAGTGCAGGGGACGAGAAGCAATGAAGGACGACCGGCAGATCGGCCGGGTATCCCTCGAGAGCGGCCATTGTCTCGTCGTCGGCCGTCCGTGTGTGGATGACGAGCGGCTTGCGCAGCTCCGCCGCCAGCTCCATCTGGAGCGTGAACATCGCCCGCTGGCGCTCGGGACGGGCGTAATCACGGAAATAGTCGAGGCCCGTCTCACCGACCGCGACCGCCCGCGGGTGTTCGAGCAGGGCGCGAAGGCGCCCGACGTCCTCGGCCGTCGTGTCTCCCGCCTGGTGAGGATGGACACCGAGGGCTGCGAACACCCCGTCATGCCGGTCGCAGAGGGCCAACGCGGCCCTGGACGACTCGATGCCGGACCCGATCGTCACGATGGTCGACACCCCGACCGCACGCGCCCTGGAAACGAGATCGCCCGGAGGGTCCGCGCAGGCGTCCAGATGGGCGTGCGTGTCGATCACTCGCTGATGGGCGAGTCGACCCGCGGGAACAGCGGTTCGGCGGGGACGATCCCGTCTGCGGCGACGACCTTGCCGGCGGCGACGTCGGTCCAGGCGAGCGACGACGGCTGATGGAGCGCCGCGAGGATCCGCGGCGCGACCTCCGGCAGGTAGGCAGAGAGCGCGACCGCGGCGGCGCGGAGACCGTCGGCGAGATCGGTCAGCACACGGTCGAGGTCGGTCGCGCGCGAATCGTCCTTCGCGAGCACCCACGGCTTCGCCTGCTCCACGTGGCGGTTGAGCCCGCGCACGAGCTCCCAGATCAGCTCGAGCGCGCCCGAGAGGTCGAACACGTCGATGCGCGCCGCAACCCGCGTTCCGACGGCGTCGACCGCGCGCGCGATCTCCGGGTCTCCCTCGACGGGGACCAACGTTCCGCCCCGGTACCGGGCGATCATCGCCGTCGTCCGGGAGAGGAGGTTCCCGAGCTCGTTGCCGAGCTCGCGCTCGTACCGCTCGTGCAGCCCGCCGATCGACACGCTTCCGTCCTGCCCGAACGGCGTCGAGCGCAGCAGGAAGAACCGCAGAGGATCGACTCCGTAGGTGTCGATGAGGTCGAGCGGGTCGATGACGTTGCCCAGCGACTTCGACATCTTGCGGTCGTCGATCAGAAGGTATCCATGGATGAAGAGCTGACGCGGAACCGGTAGGCCGGCACCCATCAACAGGGCTGGCCAGATCACCGCATGGAACTTCAGGATGTCCTTCGCGAGAAGGTGCCGGACGTGGGGCCAGTAGCGCTCGCGGAGATCCTGTCCAGGGCGCGCATAGCTCAGCGCGCTCCAGTAGTTGATGAGGGCGTCGACCCAGACGTAGATCACCTGGTCGGGATCCCATGGCACCGGCACTCCCCAGCGCTGGCTGCCACGGCTGATCGAGATGTCCTCGAGCCCCTGCTCGATGAAGCGTCGCGCCTCGTTGTACCGGATCCGGGGGAGCACGAAGCCCGGGTTCTCGTCGTAGTGGCGAAGCAGCCTGTCCTGGTAGGCCGACAGTCGGAAGAAGTAGTTCTTCTCCTCGAAGTACTCCGGCGTCGTTCCGTGCTGCGGACATCGGCCGTCGATCAGGTCGCTGTCGACATAGAACGCCTCACAGGCCGTGCAGTACAGGCCCCGGTAGACGCCCTCGTAGATGTCGCCGGCGTCATGGAGTCGCTGCACGAACTCCCGTACGACCCCCTTGTGCCCGGGGTCGGTCGTTCGGATGAAGAAGTCGTTCGACGCGTGAACACGGCCCGGCAGGTCACGCCAGTGCTCCGCGACGATCCGGTCGACGAACGTCTTCGGGTCGAGCCCCTCCTGTTCGGCCGCCTGAGCGATCTTCGAGCCGTGCTCGTCGGTGCCCGTGAGGAAGAAGGTGTCCTCGCCGCGCTGACGGCGATGCCGCGCTATGACGTCGGCTGCGATGGTCGTGTACGCGTGGCCGATGTGCGGCGTCGAGTTGACGTAGTAGATGGGCGTCGTGACGTAGAAGCGCATCGACGGCCATCATACGTTCGTCCTCCCGCGGCCCCTCGCCGCAGACCATGGCTCCCGCCGGAGCGTTCGGGCCGAGCGCCGCGGCTGCCTCGAGGCGTGCCTCGAGCTCTTCGTGCGACCCACCGGGGAGAGGCGTGCCGCCGATCGGCGTGCAAGCCGGCGCCGGCGGCTCGCCCCGGTGCCTGCCGGCACCAAGAGCCGCCGCCAGCCCGGCCCCGACGACCGCGGCGAGGCCCCACAGGAAGATCCTCGGCCCTCGGGACGAGCGGTCGTCGCCCGCCACAGCGCCGGGCGCAGGCTGCGGGGCGGTCGGCCGATCGGCGAGCTCCTGCGCGCCCGTCACGGCGGGCGACCGCGAGGCCCCGGCAGCGCGGCCGTCGTGCCGTTCCCGCTCGGCCGGCGCGGGCGCCGTCGTCGCGTCGGCAGGGGCCTCGTCGAGTACCTGCTTCCGGGGGTCGGAAACGGCGATCTCGAGGGAAGGGGTCGACGCTACGACGCCCGACAGCACCGGATCGGGAGGGGCGGATCCAGGGCCCTCGACGACGCCCGGCTCCTGGGCTCCACTCCCGGCGGCCGGCGCCGTCTCCGAACCGGCCGTCTCGGCGAACGGCGGGGACGTGTCGGCCGGTGGGTCGGGCGCGGTCGCGGGTGTCGACGCCGGAGCCGCCGGTGGCTCGACCGAATCCGACGCACCTCCGGCCACCACCGTCGCCGGGACGGGGGCCGGGGCGGTCTCGGCGATCCCCGGGGAGCCGGCCTGACTCTCGCCTCCACCGCCGGCACCGCCATCGCCAGCGCCACCGCCGCCACTCTGAGCGTCGGGTTGAGCATCGACCGTCTGCTCCGCGGTCGCGGAGGACGTCTGCTCCGGCTCCGGGAGGCCTGCGGCCGGATCCGCAGCGGCGAGCCTCGGAGGCAGGAGCGTCAGCGGATCCACGTAGGCGTTCCGGTCCGTCGCGAGACGAATGCCGAGATGCACGTAGGGCTGGTCGTGCTCGGGCACTCCGCTTCGACCGGCAGTCGCGACGACGTCGCCTTCCCCGACCCTGACACCCTCGGACACGGCGGGGACGCCGAGATGCACGAGGGTGACGGCATAGCCGTCCTCCGTCAGGATCGTCACCGTGCGGCCGTTCGTGGGCACGACGCCGACGAACGAGACGACCCCTGCCGCAGGCGCGATCACCGCGGCCCCTTCCGCGGCGCCGATGTCGACACCGCGATGCTGGCCGCCGGCGTACGGATCGTCGCCGAGCAGGAATGGTTGCAGCACGGCACCTTCGGCCGGCCATGTCCAGGCGCCTCCGGGCGCCGCGCCGACCAGCAGTGCGCCCAGTATCGCGAGCGTGACTCCGAGCAGACGCATCGCACCCTCCGTTGTCTAATGTGAGAACGGCCTTCACGATACGGGTGAGGCCGGTCAGTTGTCAAGACAGGAAACGTGCCGAAATCGTCGCGGAAGGCAGCCGAACCGCGCGCGGCGGTCGCGCCGCTCGTGTGCCCTGCGGCGGCCGCGCACGCGGCCTCCTCTGCTCCTGGGCTCCTGCCCGTCGCGAAGCAGGCGGTGAACGGTCAGAGAAGGTCGATCGAGCGCCGGTACAGGGCATTCGCAGAACTACCCGTCACGGCGCCGACGATCCGGGCTGCATCGCGCCGCGCGACGCCAAGCGCCGCGAGCTCGGCGACGGCCGAGGCCGCACGCTGCTCGTCGAGCGGGACGACGGCCGCTGTTGCGCGCCCGATCACGAGGGTGATCTCCCCCTTCGGCGGAGATGCGAACCGGGAGGCGAGCTCCTTCGCGGACCCGCGCACCACTTCCTCGAAGCGTTTCGTCAACTCGCGACAGACGGCGACCGACCGCGACGGGTCGACGGCCGCGAGCGTGCCGAGCGCACGCGGGAGCCGGCGCGGGGACTCGAACGCCACCGCCGGCCACGACCATGCGGCCAGCTCGCCCCAGAGCGCGGTCAGCTCCGCCTCGCCACGCGGGAGGAAGCCGAGGAAGTAGTACCTGTCGCCGACGAGCCCGCTCGCGACGAGCGCCGTCTCGACTGCGGACGGGCCCGGCACGACCACGACCTCGAACCCAGCATCGATGGCCGCCCGGATGAGCGACGCGCCCGGATCGTTCACACCCGGCAGCCCCGCATCGCTCACGAGCGCGATCCGGTCGCCCGCCCCGAGCCTCGTCACGACCTCCGGGACGCGACCAGGCTCCGTGTGTCGGTCGAGTCGCGAGAGTCGCGCCCGAAGCCCGTGCCGCTCGAGCAGGACGCGTGTCCTGCGGGTGTCCTCACAGAGGACGAGATCGGCCTCGCCGAGCTCGCGCAGCGCCCTGAGCGTGACGTCCTCGAGGTTCCCGATCGGCGTCGCGCAGACGAGGAGCGGCATCTCAGCGCTTCCCCTGCGATCCCGTACGGCGCGGCTTCCTCACGACCGCTGGCTACCATAGACCTTCGTCGTGCGGCACAAGGACAAGCCCTACCACGTCTACCGGGGTGGACGGCAGAAGGGGTCGATCGGTTCGCTCGGTTCCGGCGGGCACGACGGCAGGGCCGGTTACCCGGACGCGAACGGCCGGGACCCGGCCTCGCCTCCCCGCTCAGGCTCGGTCGCCACCGAGACCCGCCCGGCGGGCGGGCCGGCCGTTCCCCCGCCGCCTCCGCCCCTTCCCGGACCGAGTGCGCCGACCGGGCCGCCCAGGCGGCGGCGCCGGCTCGTGCTCCGGATCGGGGTCGCCGTGCTCCTCGTGGCCGTGCTCCTGATCGGGTGGGGAGCGTTCGGCTACTTCTCCTTCCGTAGCGGCGTCGAGGAGGCCAATGCACGCCTGCCCGAGAGCGCGGCCAACGCGTTGTCTCCCCAGGCGGGCTCGATGCTGTCGTCGCCGTCGAACATCCTCGTGCTCGGGGTCGACACCGGCCCCACCCGTGACGGTGCCCCCGGCCGGTCGGACGCGATGATGCTGATCCGGACCGACCCGGACGCGCATCGGATCGCATATCTCTCCATTCCCCGGGATCTGCGCGTGGAGATCCCCGGTCAGGGCCCGGACAGCCAGGACAAGATCAATGCGGCATACGCGATCGGAGGGCCGGCGCTGGCGATCAGGGCGGTGGAGGACCTCATCGGCCAGCCCGTCAACCACGTCGCCATTGTCGATCTCGCGAGCTTCCCGCAGGTCGTCGACGCCCTCGGGGGGGTGACGATCGACGTCGAGAAACCGATCCGGTCAAACCGCTTCGAGTGCCCGTTCGGGTCGCGCGCCGAGTGCGAGCGCTGGGACGGCTGGCGCTTCGCGGCCGGCAGCCAGGAGATGAACGGGCGCCGGGCGCTCGTGTACTCGCGGATCCGCCAGAACGAGCTCGATCCGTCCGAGAGCGACCTGAGCCGCGCTGCGAGGCAGCAGCAGGTGATCCAGGCGATCACCGACGAGGTGGTCAGCCCTCTCGGATTCCTGCGCTTCCCCTTCGTGGGCGCCGACCTCGTGACTCCGCTCGCGACCGATCTCACCACGGGAGAGCTGTTCCGGCTCGGGTGGTTGAAGTTCCGCGCAGCGGACGATGCCACGCTTCGCTGCCGCCTCGGCGGAGAGCCGGCGACCGTCGACGAGGGCGGCGGCGAGACCTTCTACCTGATCGGCGGTGAGGAGAACATCGAGGTGGTCTCGATGGTCCTGGGAGAGAGCGCGCCCCAGCCCGCCCCGCCCGATCAGCCGTTCGCCGCCGGCTGCCGCGTCGGCAGCTGATCCGGAACTCCAACGGGATGCCCGGCGTCGACCGCGGTCGCCGGCCGCTGTGCGACGCGGGGCACCGCAGGACGTCCGGGTGGTGGGTCAGTTCGAATCTACCCGCCGCTCGCGGGTCTTCGCGTTTCGAGGAGCTCGATGATCTCGTGAATCGTCCAGACGTGATCTGCGACCCCGGCCGCGATGGCTGGTGTGGTCCCGAGTGTCTGGTGGACGCGGCAGAGGTTGTCGTGCATCCAAACTGACCCACCACCGACGTCCGAGCTGCCGGCGGATCGAGGCGGCCGGCACGCCGCATCGTGCCGGGCCGCTCCGCCACGCGGACCGTCCGTCGTTCGTGAGGGCGTTCTTCAGTCCGCGGACTGACCGGAGCCGGAGCTCTTCGCCGACTCGCTCGTCGCAGCCGACCCCGAGCCGCCGGAGTCCGCCTTCTTGCCGTCGCCCTGCTTGGTGTCGCCCGGCTTCGCCTCCGAGCCGCTTTCGCCGCCGCCGTCCCGCTTCTTCCCCTTGCGCCCGTAGTCGGTCGAGTAGAAGCCGGAGCCCTTGAAATGGATCGTGGGCGCGAACAGCATCCGCTCGACCGGCGCCGCGCCGCACACCGCGCACGACGTCGGCGGATCGTCCGACATCCGGTGGAACAGCTCGAACGTGTGGCCCTCAGGGCAGCGATACTCGTACGTCGGCATCGGTCCGTTCCTCGCCGCGGTCGGACCGCATGCTACCAGCCTGCCTCCGCCGCACCTGGCACTCTCGGGCTCGAAGTGCCAGCTTTCCCCGCGGCGTGATGCTACCCTCGACTCGTCGATGAGTCGCAGCCCAGAGCCGATCTCGACGCGGGCATTCTGGATCGGTGTTGTGGCCGCGACGGTCGGCGTGGCGGCGTTCCTGGGCACCCAGCTGCTCGCCTGGCCACCTCACGAAGACGAGACACTCGCCCTGTTCGTCGGCTCTCAGCCGCTCGGCGAGATGCTGCAGACGGTCCTCTGGGAACGCGGCGGCGCCCCCCTCCACTTCTTGCTCGTGCACCTCGTGAGCCTGGTCTCGCCGACGCTCGCGGGTGTTCGGGCGATCTCGCTCGCCTTCGCCGTGCTGAGCATCCCTGTCGTGGCGCTGCTCGCGCGCCGGCTGACCGATCGACGCACGGCTCTCATAGCGACCATCCTCGTGGCGGCGAGCTGGGTCACGCTGTTCCACGGCGTCTACGGTCGGATGTACAGCCTCTTCCTCTTCCTCTCGGCGTTGTCGTTCGTCGCTCTGCTGCGGGCCCTCGAGCGCCGCAGCTGGGCCGCCTGGACGCTGTGGGCGCTGGCGATGCTCGCCACCCTCGCGTCCCACCAGTACGGGGCATTCCTCCTCGCCGTGCATGTCGTCTACACGCTGGTCGTCTGGTGGAAGGCACGCTTCCGGCTGGTGCTGCCCGGGGTGGCGCTGCTGGCGGTCGTGGGCCTGGCAACGCCCGTCTGGCGCTCGAACCTCACGCTCGCCTCGCGCTTCGACGTCGGCCTGGGCGACGGCGGGAGCCAGCTCGGTGGCCCGTACCCCGTTCTCGAGTACCTGCGCAGCGCACTCGGTGACTTCGTCGCGGGCTGGGTCGGGGTGTTCGCGGCGGTCTGCGCGGTTGCCGTCCTCGGCCTCGTCGTGCTCGCGCGCACGCAGAAGCTTACGGCGATGCTCGCCGGCCTCGTCTTCCTCGTCCCGACGATCGGGCTCATGGCAGCGAGGGTCGGTGGCAGCGCGAGCGCCCCCGAGACACGGCATCTCGTCTTCGCGCTGCCGTTCTTCGCGATCCTCGTTGCAGCGGGCGTTCTGTTCCTGGCGGCCCACGCAGGGCGGCACGCGGCGACGGTCACCGCACTCGCCGTCGCGACGCTCGTCGCGCTCGAGGTTGCCTGGGGTTGGTCGGCGACGCCGACGCTCTACGCGGGTGAGCCGACGAAGCGCCGCGAGGCCCGCGAGGAGGCGACGCGCTGGCTCGCGCAGCAGCTGCTGCCGAGCGACGTGCTGTTCGGCTACGACCCGCTCTATCTCGGCGCACGGCAGCTCGGGGCGCCGGAGGGACAGGTCGTCGTCCCGCGGGCCGATCCGACGCTCGCCGCCGAGGCGCTCACGGCGGCGCACAAGCCGCTCGGACGGGGCGTGTGGGTGCTCGACGCCAGCGACGGCAGCCGGATCGTCAACAACGCGTCGCGCAGGCTGACGATCCAGCAGCGCGCGCCGGACGCCGGGTTCGAGGCGGCGGCCTTCGGCCCGTTCCTGATCCTCGTCACGAAGGAGCCGGTCGTGACGGCCGAGCGCTTTCTCCGGGACACGGTGCAGGTCCAGGCGATGGGCGCCATCGACCTGGGCGTGACCAACGCGTACATCAACTACAACACGGCCGTGACGGCGCTCGCCGAGCTCGAGGAGGCCGAGATGTACCGCTCGGCGGGACGGTTGGCCCGGCCGCCCCTCAGAGCGCTTCGATGAAGGCCCGCATCCGCTCGAGCGCACGCTCGAGGTTCGCCGGCGACGTCGCATACGAGAGCCGGAGGTTCGACCGACCGACCTGCCCGAAGGCCGTCCCGGCGAGCAGCGCCACGCCCGCCTCGTCGAGGAGCCGCGTCGCGAGCTCTTCGGCCGCGATCGGCACGCCGCCGACGTTCGGGAACGCATAGAACGCGCCCCTCGGCATCCGGCAGCTCACCCCCGGCAGCTCGTTGAGGCCCCGCACGACGAGATCGCGCCTGCGACGAAACTCCTCCACCATCGACGCCGGCCCGTCCTGGGGCCCTGTCAGCGCCGCGACCCCGGCGAGCTGAACGAACGGCGGCACGCACGAGGTCGAGTTGACGAAGAAGCGGACGAGCGGATCGACGAGCGGCTCGGGGACGGCCGCATACCCGCAGCGCCATCCGGTCATCGCGTAGGTCTTCGAGAACCCGTCGAGGACGATCGTCCGCTCGAGCATGCCCGGGAACGAGGCGATCGAGGCGAACTCTCCCTCGTACAGGAGCCGCCCGTAGACCTCGTCGGAGAGGATCCACGCGTCCGTCTGTCCGAGCAGCCGCGCCGATGCCTCGAGATCGGCGGTTGGAACCACGCCGCCGGTCGGGTTCTGGGGCGAGTTGAGGATCACGAGCTTCGTCTTCGGTGAGAGGCGGATCTCGAGGTCGGCCGGGTCGAACGAGAAGTCGCGCTCCTCGAGCAGCGGCAGGGGCACCGGCGTCGCGCCCGCGAAGCGGATCGCCGACTCGTAGATCGGGAACCCGGGATCCGGGTACACGACCTCGTCGCCCGGGTTCGCGACGGCAAGGACCGTGAAGAAGAGAAATGGCTTCGCACCGTTGGCGATGAGAACCCGCTCCGGGCCGATGTCGACCTCGCGCGAGCGCGAGAGATACGCGGCCGCAGCCTCCCGCAGCTCGGGGATGCCGGCGCTCGCGCAGTAATGGGTCTGCCCTGCCTGCAGCGCCGCATACGCCGCCTCCACGATGTGCGCGGGCGTGTCGAAATCCGGCTCGCCGATCTCGAGATGGATCACGTCCTTGCCCGAGCGCTCGAGCTCCTTCGCCCGTGCCAGCACCGAGAATGCGGTCTCCGTGCCGAGCCGCTCGAGGCTCGTCGCCAGCCCGAAGCTCTCGACCCCGCTCACGGTGCGACCTCCATCCGGGCCGCCAGCATAGTCGGGCAGGCCTGGGTTGGCGACGACGATCGATCGCCCGAGGGCGCGGACAACGGGCGGCTGCTGCGGCGCGTCGACGGCGAGCGCCGGGGAGGCCCGTGTCCGCCGCGGCTCGGAGCTCAGGCGACGATTAGCTCGAGCGTGCGGGCGAGAACACGCGCGCCGAGCTCACAGTGCCTCGGCTCGGTGTGCTCCGCGGGCGAGTGGCTGATCCCGCCGCGGCTCGGGACGAACAGCATTGCCGCCGGCACGTGCCTGCCGACGATCATCGCGTCGTGCCCGGCGCCGCTCGGCAGGCGCATCGCCGACGCGCCTGCTTCGTCGGCAGCCAGCTCGATCGTCGTCTGCAACCCTTCGTCCATGGCGAGCGGCTGCAGGCGGTTCGTCTCGAGCAGCTCGAGCCCGAGGCTCTCCTCCGTCGCGATCCGCTCGAGCGTCCGACGGACGAATGGCTCGAGGTGGGAGAAGCCGTCCGCGGTCGCCGACCGCACGTCGATCGTGAGCTCGCACGCGCCGGGAATCACGTTGAAGCCCCCCGGCTCGACGCGCAGGATGCCGACGTTCGCCGTCATGTCGCCGCGCCGTCGTGCCTCTTCACGAAGCGCGAGCACCGTGCGGGCGGCGCCGGCGAGCGCGTCCCGTCGCGCGTCCATCGGGGTCGTTCCAGCATGGTTCGCCTGCCCGGTGAGGCGTGCCCGGAACCCGAGGAGGCCCACGATCCCGGTCACGACGCCGATGTCCGCGCCTGCCTGCTCGAGCGTCGGCCCCTGCTCGATGTGGAGCTCGAGGTAGGCCTCGACGCCGTCGATCGCCTTGGCCTCCGGCAGCAGGGCGAAGTCCGCACCGCGGGCGCTCATCGCCTGCTCCAGGGTCACGCCGTCCGCATCGAGGCGGTCCGCGAGGCCGGAGAGATCGTCGCCGCAGAACGCGCGGCTGCCGAGCAGGCCCGTCCGGAAGCGCGTCCCCTCCTCGTCCATGAACGACACGAGCCAGACCGGTCGCCGCGGACGCACCCCTCGCCCCCGAAGCTCGCGGATCGCGTCGAGCGCTGCGACGACACCGAGCGCGCCGTCGTATCGCCCGCCGTTCGGCACCGTGTCGAGATGGGAGCCGACCAGCACGGCGGCCCCCTCTCCCGCGTCCCACCTTCCGAGCACGTTCCCGGCCGCGTCGATCCCCGCGACGAGCCCGAGCGCCCGTAGCTCCTCGCAGAGCCACTCGCTCGCCGCGTCGAGCTCCGGCGACCAGGCGACCCGTGTCACCCCGCCGTCCTCGACGGCCCCGAACGCCGCGAGGGCCTCGAGGTCAGCCGCGATCCGGCCCGTCACCGGTCGCACTCTCCGGGGCCGGCGCCGCCTTCCCGTCGTCGCGCTGTCGGCGGCGGAGCCAGCGCGAGCCCTCGATGAGGGACGCGATCCCGAAGGCGATCCCGAGCGCGAGCAGGATCCCGTAGAGCGGGTGCTCCTCGAACGCCGTTCCTCCGATGTAGCCGATCAGGCCGCCGTACAGCGCCCAGAGGATCGCTGCGCCGGCATCCCAGAGGGCGTACCGGAGCCAGGGGAAGTGCAGCACGCCGGCGCTGAACGCAACCGCCGAGCGGCCACCCGGAATGAACCTGCCGGCGATGATGAGAACGCCCCCGCGCTGCTCGAGCGCGCGTTCCGCACGTTCGAGGTGCCGGCGCTTCTCCCCCGGGAAGATCCGGCCCTCCACGAAGGCCTTGAGGTAGCGGCCGATCGCATAGGCCGTGTTGTCGCCGAGAAACGCGCCAACGGCGGCGCAGATGATGATGATCGACAGCTCCAGCTCACCTGTCGCCGCCAGCGCGCCCGCGGTGATCAGCGCCGTCTCGCTCGGGATGATCGGGAACAGCACGTCCGCGTAGGCGAACGCGAACACGACGAGGTATGTCCAGGAGGAGCCTGAGATCCAATCGAGCAGAGAATCGAGCACGCTCGCCCATTCTGCCGGTCCGATTGCCTGCCGGAGGCGGGCGCGTCAGACTGGTCGGAGCATGGACGGAGCCTGACGAGGAGAACGCATGGGAGAGCACCTGATCGAGCGGATGACCTGGGAGGAGGTCGACGAACGGATCCGGGCAGGGGTCGACGCGGTCCTCGTCCCGGTGGGCACGACCGAGCAGCACGGCCCGCACATGCCGCTCGACACCGACTGCTTCATCGCCCGCTCGCTCAGCCTGCTCGCCGCGGAGCGGGCGGAGGCCGAGGGGGTCAGCCTGCTCGTCGCGCCCACCCTGAACGTGACGTTGTCCTGGTACCACATGCAGTTCCCGGGCAGCATGCGCCTCTCGACGACGACCTTCCTGCAGGTCTTCAGGGAGGTCTGCGACTCGCTCGTCCATCATGGCCTCACGAACCTGATCGCCGTCAACGGGCACGGCGGGAACATCGCGGCCCTGACGGTGGCCGTCAACCACTACCTGGAGACGACGGAACGCCGGGTCTTCCTGGTCCAGTGGTGGGATCTCGCTGCCGACGTGCTCGCCCCGGTGGAGGGCCCGATGATCCACGCGGAGGAGGCCGAGACCTCGCTGGCGCTCGCGCTCGGCCAGCGAGTCCTGATGGACCGGGCAACGCGCGACGCCTGGGACCGGGGGCAGGCGGTCAGGGACGCGGGGCTCCCGTGGACGTCGTTCGGCCAGTACGGGATGCGGCATGCCGGCCCGAAGGTCGTCGTCCCGATGGACATGCTGCGGGACATCAGCGCGTCAGGGGTCGTCGGCGACGCCACCCGCGCGGAGGTCGGCACGGGGCAGCGTATCGTCGACGCGCTCGTGCCGCGGATGGTTCAGGTGGCGCGCGAGACGGCCGGAGCCTGAGCCCGTGGAGTGGCCCCTCCTCGCCGACGTTCCACCCGACGATCTGCGCCATGTGCTGTCGGTCGCCCGGCGGCGAACGTTCCGCAAGGGCGAGGTGGTCTTCCACCGCGGCGACCCGGCCGACGCCTTGCACCTCATCACGAGGGGTCGGTTCGCCGCCCGTGCCGCGACCCTGGTCGGGGACAACGTGCTCCTGAGCGTCATGGGCCCCGGTGACGCCTTCGGGGAGCTGGCGCTCGTGGGCGCGAGCGGGATCCGCTCGGCCACCGTCGCGGCGCTCGAGACCGGGGAGACGCTCTCGATCACGCGGCCGGACTTCGCGGCGCTCCTCGAGCGGCATCCGCGTGTCCAGGCCGTCCTGACCGGCCTTCTCGCCGAGCAGGTCGCCCGCATCAGCGAGCGCCTGATCGAGGCGCTCTCGGTCGACGCCGAGCGGCGGGTCCTGCGACGCCTCCTGGAGCTGTCCGATGTCTACGGCGGCCAGGGCGACCAGGCGGTCATCCCGCTCACCCAGGAGGAGCTCGCCGGCCTCGCGGGTACCTCGCGGGAGACCGTCAACCGCGTCTTGCGCGAGGAGGCGCGGCGAGGCACCGTCACGCTCGGCCGCGGCCGGACGGTCGTGGTCGACCGTCAGGAGCTGTCGCGACGTGCCCGGCCGGCCGCACTGTGACGAATCTCACCTCTGTGACGAGTTTCACACTCGTCGTGTGAGCATGGTCATCGACAGCGTCGGAGGGGGACCGTATAGTGGAGGCAGTACGGAAGTACCGGACGAGGGCGAAAGGAGCGGGAATGGTGCTCGAGCGGCGCATCCGCCCCAGGCGGGTTTAGGACCACCGGACAGACCGGTTACGCGAGGTCGGACTGCGAGTTGCAGCCGACCTCGCTGTGTTGGACGGGACGCCGGGGACTCTCTCGCCCCGTCAGTTCGTGACCCGAAGCACCCGGCGAGTTGGGCGTCCGGCCCGGTGTGCCGGGCAGCGGACGACGCCCTTCCCGACGCCCGTCGAGGCCGTTCGTCAGTCGTGGCCGTGGCGCTCGGGCACCCCGAAGCGGCGGGCCGTGCCCTCCTCGAAGTCGTACTGGACGAACACGGCCGGCTCGTCGCCGACCACCCATCCGTCGTGGCCGGCCTCGATGACCGCGAACTGGGGTGCCGTGACCTCGTACGTGCAGCCGTCCTCGTACACCCCCTGCATGTGCCCCTGCACGAGGAAGCCGACGTGGGTGTGCATGCAGGAGTCCGTCTTCACGATCGGCCTCATGTGCGTCGACCAACGGAAGCCGACCGGGTACACGATTCGCTTCATCCGCCCGGAGCCGACACGGGCGACGTCGACCTCGAGCCCTCCCACCGAATGGTGGTCGCAGCCCGGAATCGGGTCGAGATGGGATCCCACCGCGCAACCTCCCTCGTGCCGACAGCGTCGTCTCGCGGGATCCTAGACGGCCGGGGCGGGTCCCGTACCCGTCGCCGGCGGCGTCCCACGTGACGGTCGACTGGGACGCCGAGGGGTATCACTGCGTCTCCGGACCCATGGAGGCAATGGGTCTCGCGGTGCTTCGGCGGCTGCCCCTCCGCGGTGACGAGACAGTGCTCGACGCCGGGTGCGGCTCCGGGAGGGTCACCGCCCACCTCGTGGAGCGCCTTCCCCGCGGACGGGTGATCGCCGTCGACCTGTCGCCGGGCATGGTCGACGTGGCGCGGGCCCAGCTCGGTGACGGCGCCGACGTCCGTATCGCCGATCTCGTCACGCTCGAGCTGGAGCAGCCCGTGGACGCGATCGTGTCCACCGCGACGTTCCACTGGATCCTCGACCACGGGCGGCTGTTCCGGCGGCTGTTCGAGCTGCTCGCGCCGGGTGGCCGAGTCGTCGCGCAGTGCGGGGGCCACGGCAACATCGCGGGGGCACTCGCGGCGGCCGCCGAGGTCGCGGCGCGGGAACCGTACTCCGCACACTTCACGGGCTGGAGCCGGCCGTCGATCTTCGCGACACCCGCCGCGACCGGGGCGCGGCTGCGCGCCGCCGGCTTCGTCGACGTCCGCTGCTGGCTGGAACCGAGCCCGGTCGAGCCGGCGGACCCGGTCGAGTACCTGCGGACGATCACGCTCCGGGATCACCTGGCGGCGCTGCCGCACGACGCGGTCACAGGCTTCGTCGAGGAGGTCGTCGCGTTGCTCGACGACCCCGGCGTCCTCGACTACGTCCGATTGAACATCGACGCGCGACGGCCTTCGTCGCCGCAGGACGCGGCTTGGAACTCGTTTCAGACTGACGTTTCGTCGCCGGGGCGTGATGGGCGGGTGCGATGCAAGGACGCAGGCAGCCCCAATACGAGACGTACTGGGGCGACCGAGGACGCCGCAGCGCACCCGCACAGCGCGTCACGGCGGCACAAGGCTTCAGTCTGAAACGGGTCTTAGGCGCCCGGCAGGAGGAAGAAGGCCACGGACGCGTAGTGGCAGGCGACCGCGGCGATCACGAGCAGGTGGAAGACCTCGTGGAACCCGAACTGCGCGGGGAACGGGTTCGGGCGCCGCGTCGCGTAGACGACGCCGCCGGCGGTGTAGAGCAGCCCGCCGGCGCCGAGGAGGGCGAGACCTCCGACTCCAATCGTAGCGAGGAGCTGCGGGATCACGATCACGCAGATCCAGCCGAGGGTGATCCCGATCGCCGCGGCCAGCCACCCCGGCGCGTTCACCCAGACGAGCCGTAGCAGGATCCCTGCCGACACGCCCGACCAGACGACCGCGAGCATCGCCGGCCGCCAGGCACCGTCCAGGGCGAACAGGCTGAATGCCGTGTACGACCCGCCGATGACGAGCAGGATCGCGGCGTGGTCGATCCGGCGCATCCAAGATCGTGCCGTCGGGCGCCAGGGCACGCGATGGTAGAGGGCGCTCGCGCCGAACATCAACGCGACAGGGACCGCGAACAGGGCGGCGGCCGCGTGGGCGCGCGCGCCCGTCGCACTGACGACGAGCGCCGCGCCCACGACGATCGATCCGACGAAGGCGAGCTGGTGGGAGAGGCCGCGGAGCGACGGACGGTCGGACGGCCAGGGGCCGTCGCCCACCGTCGGGCCCCGTCTACTTGTAGCGGTAGACGATGCGACCCCGTTGCAGGTCGTAGGGCGACAGCTCGACCTTCACCCGGTCGCCCGGGAAGATCCGGATGCGATACCGCCGCATCCGGCCTGCCGTGTACCCGAGGGTTTCGTGGCCGTTGTCGAGGGCGATGCGGAACATGCTGTTCCGCAACGCCTCGATCACCTCACCCTCCAGCTCGACCTTCTCTTCCTTGGTGGCGATAGTGCCCGCCTTTCTAGCCGAGGGCGACGACGTTCGCCGCCTCGGGGCCCTTCTGACCTTCGCGGATCTCGAACTCGACCCGAGCACCCTCGGCAAGGGTCTTGAACCCCTGCCCCTGGATGTTCGAATGGTGGACGAACACGTCCTTACCACCGTCCTCGGGCTGAATGAAGCCGTAGCCCTTGGCGTCGTTGAACCACTTCACAGTTCCGGTTGCCATCTCTCAAATCACCTCCCCCACATAGTTCCGAACGGGTAGGGAAGGTGCTGCGCACCACCGGACCTCGCTCTTTCAACGTCCTCAGGGTAGCAGAATCGCGCCGGAAATGAGCAGTGCGGGAGCGGCGAACGGAGACCGGCGTCCCCGGGCGCTCAGGCGGCGGACCCGTCGAGGTCGATGTCGCCGAAGATCCCGTCGGCGTGCAACACGCGCACCCTCGACGGCGCGTAGCCGCAACACTCGACCAGCACCTGCTCGGTGTGCTCGCCACGTAGCGGCCCCCGCGCCGGTGGTTGTGCCCGTAGGTCGCGCCCTTCCTCGTCGGCGAGCCGCAGCGGCGACGCGATCGTCCTCACCCTGCCGAGGGTCGGGTGCTCGTGGTCGACGACGTCCTCGCGCGCGATGGTCTGCGGATCCTCGAGGGCCTCGAGCACGGAATTGATCCGCGCGCTCGGGATCCCCGCAGGAACGAGAACGTCGAGCCATTCCTGCACGGTCCTGCCCCGGAAGAGCTCCTCGAGGATTGGCAGCAGCTCGTCGCGGTGCTCGTTGCGGTCGGCCATCGTCGCGAATCGTGGGTCGGCAGCGAGGTCGGGGCGTTCGATCACCTCGCACAGGCGTTCCCAGAACTTCTGCTTCGCCGCGGCGAGCACGAACCAGCCGTCACTGGCCTCGAAGTTCTGGAACGGCACGATCGAGGAGTGCGCCGAGTTGCGCACCCGCGGCGGGGCGTAGCCGTGGGTGGCGGCCCACGGCCCGAAGTACATGAGCTCGTGCAATGCAGTCTCGAAGAGCGACACGTCGCAGTCGCACCCGACGCCCTCGCGGCGGGCGCGCCAGAGGCCGGCGAGCAGGGCGATCGCGGACGCGTAGCCGCCCGAGAGATCGACGAGCGAGATCCCGGACTTCGTCGGTGGGCCGTCAGGATCGCCGGTCAGCGACTGCCAGCCCGCGAGCCCCTGCATCATGTAGTCGTACCCCCCCTCCGAGGCTCTCGGCCCGGTCATCCCGAAGCCCGAGAGCGAGCAGCAGACGATCTTCGGATTGACGTCGCGGAGCCCCGCGTACGTGAGCCCGAGCTTCGCCGGCTGGTCGCCGCGGAGGTTCGAGTAGACGGCGTCCGCGACCCTCACGAGGTCGTGCAGAACGCTCCGGGCGCCGGGGTGACGCAGGTCGAGGGAGACCGACTTCTTGTTGCGGTTGAACGTCTCGAAGAAGAGCGAATGCTCGCCCTCCTGGAACGGGGGGACGTAGCGGCCCACGTCGCCGCCCGCCGCCGGATCCTCGATCTTGATCACCTCCGCGCCGAGATCGGCCAGCTGCAAGGTCGCCCACGGCCCGGCGCCGAACTGTTCGATCGCGATCACGCGGACGTCCGCGAGCGGGAGGCTCAACCGGCCGACTCCGCGGCCGCCGCCCCGTCCATCATCGCGGCCAGCATGTCGAGCTTGGGGACGTTCGGCTTCGTGTACGCCGTGCGGCTGTGCGCGAGCCCGAGCCCGAGGAAGAACTCCGCCAGCTTGTACGTCAGGGGCCCGGGGTTGATCACGGGCACCGGGAGGTTCTCGCGCAGGTAGGGGACCGCCTGGTGCATGGTCGTCGAGCCCATGCAGATCACGTCCGCGCCGTCCGCGATGCACTGCATCGCCGCTTCGCGCAGCTTCGGGAAGACGACCTCCTCCTTCCCGCCGAGGAGGTTCTCGACGTCGGGCGGGGTGTTGATCGACCGGATCGAGGCGCACTTGTCGGTGAGCCCGTACTCCGCGAGCCCCTTCTTGTAGAGCCCGATCCACGGATCCCATTGGGTCAGCACGGAGAACCTGCTGCCGAGCATGAGGGCGGTCAGGTACGAGCAGCGACCCGGGCCGATCACGGGGATGTCGAGCACCGACCGCAGGCCGTTCATGCCGGAATCGCTCATCGTGTCGATGCAGACGGCGTCGTAGCCCTCGTCCTGAGCCGTCTTGCCGGCCTCGAAGAGCGCGAGATCGGCGATCACCCAGTCGTGATAGCTGTCGAAGAGCGCCGGCCCGGCCTTCACGCCGCGAAACTCGAACCGGATGTCGGGGCCGAGCTCCACGTCCTTCATCTGAGCCTCGCGGTTGGCGAGCCCACCCTCTGCGAATGCGAACGGGACGATGACGAGCACCTTCTTCACGACGAACCTCCCGGATGTCTGACTTCCGCGGTTGTAGAGGTTGCGCGACGGGTTGTCAATCGCGGCATGCACGTATAGCCTCGAAGGCCCCAATCTCACCAACTGGAGGTGGCGACATGCTGTTCCACGTGACCTGGCAGTTCACGGACCAGACCGAGGAGGCCGAGAAGCGGTCGAACCAGGTCTTCGCCCAGTGGCAGCCACCCGCCGAAGCCCAGTTCCAGGGCTTCTTCGGCTTCGCCGACGGCAGCGGCGGAGTGGCGATCATCGAGGCCGACAGCGCTCAAACGCTGCTCCGTGTCGTCGCGCCGTGGACGCCGTGGCTCTCCTTCGAGGCGACGCCGATCATCCCGGTCGAGGAGGCCGTGGCGATCGCCGACGAGGCGATCGCGTTCCGGGACTCTGTCGGGTAGCCGCCCCCGGGGTTCCCGGCATCTCGCCGGAAGAATGTTGAGCATCGAGGCCGCCGTCGAGCGGCTCGACGGCTACGTCCGCGAGGTAGCAGGCGCATGGGCGACGCCCGGCATCGCCGTGGCCGTCACCGATCGAGAGCGGACGCTTCACATCTGTGCGCACGGCCACGCCGACGTCAATGCGCGGATCCCGGCCACGCCGCACACGCTGTTCCAGATCGGCTCGATCTCGAAGTCGTTCGCCGCCCTGGCCGTGATGCGCGAGGTCGAGGCCGGCCGCCTCGACCTGCACGCGCCGGTGACCGACTACCTCCCCTGGCTCCCGCTCCGGACGGTGGGCGAGCCGGTCACGCTGCACCACCTCCTCTCGCACACGAGCGGGCTGCCGGCGGGAATGGAGGCGACGCCGTCGACGGTCGGCGAAGCGCTCCGGCTGGCCCGGATCGAGCCGTCGGCGCCCGGCCGGTACCACTACTCGAACCTCGGCTACTCGATCGTCGGGCTCGTCCTCGAGCGGGTGACCGGGAAGCCGATCGCGGACGTGCTCCGCGAGAGCGTGCTCGAGCCCGCAGGGATGACCGCCACCGAGCCGGTGATCACGAGCTCCCTGCGGGCGCGGCTCGCGGTCGGCTATGCGGCGGCCGACCCCGCGCGGCCGTGGCACCCGGGGCTGCCGCTGGCGCCGGCGACCTGGGTCGAGTCGGACACCGCCGCCGGCAGCATCTCCTCGACCGCCGAGGACATGGCGGCCTACGCACGCGTGCTCCTGAGCGACGGCGCTGGGATCGTGGCACGCTCGAGCTTCGAGCTCGCGACGACGCCCGTCGGCGGGCTCGAGGACGGCTACGGTTACGGCTACGGGCTCGGCGTCGAGGAGCGCGAGGGCCGGCGGCTGATCGGCCACAACGGCGCGATGATCGGCTTCAGCTCGGCGCTCGACGTCGACCCGGCCGCGGGAATCGGCGCCGTCGTCCTCTGCAACTCGGTCGATCTCGCGTGGATTCCCGGGAAGATCCTGCCCGTCGCGCTCGAGCTCGTGGGCGCCGCGGTCGAGGGGCGGGAGGCGCCCGAGCTGCCCGCTCGCGGTCGTGCATCGGTGGAGGATGCAAGCGCGTACGCGGGCAGGTTCCGCTCGGCCGACGCGGAGCTCGTGATCCGGGCCGACGGCGACCGTCTGACGCTCGACCGCGGCGCAGGTCGCACGGCGCGGCTCGAACGCGTCGAGGCCGACGTCTTCTACCCGGTGGCCGCCGAGCCGGCGCCGTTCTTCATCCGATTCGGGCGGGAGGATGCCGACGTCGTCGAGCTCTTCGACGGACCCGACTGGTACGCGGGAGAAGGCTACGCCGGCCCGACCGCGTTCGCGGTGGCGGACGGAGTGGCGCGCCTACACGGGGGTCTACGCCTCGTACAGTCCCTGGGTGCCGGGGTTTCGCGTGTTCATTCGCAAGGACCGGCTCGTCGGTCTGGCACCGCCTGGCGTCGAAGCACCGCTCGAGGCTCTGGGCGGGGGTCGCTTCCGCCTCAAGACCGACCACGAGGTGCTCCCGAGCACCGTCGCCTTCGGGGACGTGATCGACGGCCGGGCAGTGCGCGCGACCTGCGACGGCGCCGATCTCTTCAGGGTGTCGTTCCCGTAGAGCGGGCGTCACGGCTCGCTCGGAACGGGACGACGACCTCCTCGACGAGCAGGCGGGCCTCCTCGAGCGAGCGATCGGCCGGGCCCGCGAGATTGAGGACGACGTGCTCGACCCCGGCCGCCGCGTACTCGCGCACACGGCCGACGAGCTCCTCCGGGGACCCGGCAAGGCAGTACCGGTCGACATGGTGGTCCTCGAACGGCCGGCCGTACCGCTTCGAGAGGTGGGCGATCACATGCTGTCGGGCCCGGTCTCCGTTCATGTCCACGTGGGTCGGCAGCATCAGTCCGCAGAAGAGGGCGCCGGGATCCCTGCCGCACTCCCCGGCGTGGCCGCGAACGGTCGCCATGTCGCGCGCGAACCGCGCGGGGGAGGCCATGTACGCGAGCCAGCCGTCCCCGAGCCTGCCGGCGCGTCGCAGAGCTGCCGGCGAGCGACCTCCGACGACGATCGGAGGCCCGCCCGCGCGGAGCGGCTGCGGGTCGATCGAGACGTCCTCGAAGCGGAAGAACCGCCCGTCGACGGTCGCGGGCTCCCCGGCCCAGAGCGCCCGCAGCACCCGGATCCCCTCGTCCGCCCGCGCCCCGCGCTCGCCGACGGGCACCTGAACCGCCTCGTAGTCCTTGAGCCCCTCTCCACCGACGCCGATCCCGAGGATCACGCGTCCGCCGGAGAGGTAGTCGAGCGAGGCGATCTGCTTGGCGACCAGGCTCGGGTGCCGCAGCGGGAGGAGGAGGATTCCGGTGCCGAGCGTGATCCGGCGCGTGCAGCCCGCGAACGCCGAGAGCGCGACGACCCCCTCGAGGATCGGGTTCTCGAACGAGATGTGGTCGGTCGACCAGAGCGAGTCGTAACCGAGCTCCTCGGCCTGTTCTGCGAATGCCCGGAAGAAGCCGGGATCGGGCATCCCCTCGGTGCGCTGCCCGCTGCCGACGATGCCGAACCGCATCGGGACGGCTGATCCCGTCAGCGGCGCACGTCCTTCCAGGCCCGCTCGTAGTAGGGGACGAGGAATGCGAGGTGGCGCTTCATCTCGTTCGCGGCCCCGCCCTCGTCGGCGGCTCGGACCGCCTCGGCGATCCGCGCGTGCGCCGCGTGGATCTCCCGGTGGAAGCGGCGGCCGAGGCCGGCGCGGGAGAGGTTCGTCTGGAGCGCCGAGAAGACCGGTTGCGCGGCGATGTAGAGCAGCGTGTTCCCGCACGCGCGGATCAGGGCGGTGTGGAACTCGGTGTTGTGGACGAACTCCTCGCGGGTGTCGAGCCGAAGCGCCTCGGCGGGGATCGACGCGCGAAGCGCATCGACGTCCTCGTCCCGCCGGCGGCGGGCGGCCAGGCGGGCAGCCGGAACCTCGAGCAGCTCTCTCGCCTCGATCAACTCCTCGAGCGTGAGGTCGCGGCTGTCGGTGAGCAGGCTGATGTTCGAGCGGAGGAACTCGGAGATGTGGTCGACGGTCGGGAGCGTGACGTAGCTTCCGCCGCCGGCCCCCTTCGCGGTCCGCAGCAGGCTCTGCGCGGCGAGCACGCGCAGCGCTTCGCGGATCGTGGCACGGCTGACGCCGAACTCGCGGGCGAGCAGCGCCTCGTTCGGCAGACGCTCCCCCGGCGTGAGCGCCCCGCTCGTGATCAGCTCGCGCAGCTGGTCGGCGACCTGCTCGTACGCCTTGCGGACGCGCCGGACGGGAACGGAGCCCGACGCCTTCTCGACCGCCCGCAGGCGGCCGCGGACGAGCCCCTCGCCGGTGTCGCCGCGAGGCGCCGGGGGAGGTTGTGCGGCGCCGGAGGGGCTCATGCTGTCCGGAAAGGCCTTCACCCTAGTGCACTACTACACGAGCCCGAACTCGCGGTTGCCCGCGATCGCGGCAGGCGAGGAGGCCGGCGGGAGCGCCTGGTCCTCGAAGTACGCAGTCAGCGAGCCTGCTTCACCCCTGGCCCGGAGCTCCGCGCGGAGCGACTCGGTCGCGGCAACGTCGATCTCGAGCGTGCGCCCGTCCCGGAACACGACCCCGTAGGCGTCGCGGGCGAGCTGCACGGTCGTGAAATCGTCGAGCACGTCCTCGCGGACCATCGCCGGTTCGCGCTCGAGCGGATCGCCGTAGCCGGCGGCGTTCGGCTCGCGGAACTCGATGAACTCCCCGGCCGAGAACGCGATGCCGGTCACCTTTGCCGGCAGGGACTGCTCCCTCGGGGTGCCGGGGTTCTTGCGGCACGACGCGACGAGACCGTCCCAGCCGCCGAAGATCCCGCGCGGGGGGTCGTACTGGCGGTCGCCCTCGCACGAGTAGATGCCGTCGACCATGAAGCGGTTGCGACGGATGATCCCGATCCCGCCACGCCACTTGCCGGGCGCCGCCGGCTCCGGGCGCAGCTCGTACTGGTCGCAGCGCATCGGAAAGCGCATGTCGAGCTCTTCGATCGGGTTGTTGCGCGTGTTCGCCATCAGGTTGTCGACGGAGTCCATCGCGTCCTTGCCGAAGCGGCCGCCGTAGGAGCCCTCGTTCACCTCCAGGTACAGCCAGTACTCCCCGGCCTCCTCGAGGAAGCCCGAGTAGGCGCAGAAGTGAATGCCTGCCGCGTTGCCCGCCGTCGTCTGCTCCGGGAGCGCATCCGAGAGCGCGAGGATGACGTTGTCGACGACGCGCTGGGTCTGGCAGAAGCGCGAGAAGCAGGCCCGGGGGAAGTTCGGGTTGTAGATCGAGCCCTTGGGCGCGATCACCTTCACCGGCCGGAAGACGCCGTCGTTCTGCGGCACGTGCTCGGGGAAGGTGAACTCGTCGAGCAGGATGGTGCGCACCGCGTAGTAGCAGCACACGAGCAGCGAGCCCTCGAAGGGGACGTTGTAGCCCGTCGTGACCTCGGGGTTCGAGCCCGTGAGGTCGATCGTGATCTCGTCGCCGTCGACGATCACCTTGGTCTCGACGCGCAGGGGCACATCCCGGTTCTTCGCGTCGTCGTCGAGCCACCCGGTCGGGGCCGTGTACTCGCCGTCGGGCAGCTTCGCGATCTGCTCGCGCAGCATCCGCTCCGAGTAGTCCATCCAGTCGTAGGCGGCGCTCATCACGGTCTCGACGCCGTAGCGCTGCACGAGGCGCAGGAAGCGCTCCTTCCCCAGCTGGCACGCTGCGAGCATCGCATTCATGTCGCCGCGGTTCATCGTCTCCGTGCGGACGTTGTCGAAGACCATGCGGTCGAGGTCCTCGTTCAGCTTCCCGGCCTGGTACCAGCGCAGGCCGTTGTAGATCTTCGCCTCCGCGTACATGTCGAATGCATCGGCGTTGATGCCGGGAAACGAGCCGCCGACATCGAGGACGTGCGCGGTCACCGCCGCAAACCCGAGGTGCTCCCCCTCGTGGAACATCGGCACCGCGACGGCGATGTCCGGGGTGTGGGAGGCGCCGAGGTACGGATGGTTGTGGATGATCACGTCGCCGTCCACGATCTCGCCGCCGAGCCGGTGCATGAAACCCCGGATGTACCAGGGCAGCGAGCCGATGTGCATCGGCGTCGAGTCCGACTCGCAGAGCTCGCGCCCTTGCGCGTCGAAGATGCCGGCGCCGAGGTCCTCGGACTCGCGGATGATCGACGAGTACGACATCCGGAACAGGACGCCCGCCATCTCCTTGGCGATCGCATGGAAGGCGCCGCCGAGCACTCGCAGCGTGATCGGGTCGACCTCGACCCGCTCCCGGGTGGGCGCGCCTGGATGCCTCCCGAGCTCGTACTCCATCACGGACATGCTTGATCCCTCCTAGCGGGCCGTCACGTCCGCGGCGGCGGCGATCGCCCTCGCCTCCGCGGACCTGCCGACCTCGATGATGATGTTCCCGAACCGATCGACATGCGCCTCGACGCCGGGCGGGACGACCGTGGTCGTGTCGTACTGGTTGACGATCGCGGGCCCCTCGAGCCGGTTCCCGGCCCGCAGCGACGCCCGTTCGTAGTAGCGCGTCGGGACCTTCTGGAGCGTGCCGTCGACCCTGAACCACGCCTCGCCCTCGTGGCGCAGCGCCGCCTCCGGCGACGCGTCGCCGTGCTCGATCTCGGGCATCCTGAGCGCCGGCATCAGCCCGATCCCGCGCACGCGGATGTTGGGGATCTCGATGTCCGATTCCTCGAACCGGCGGGAGTACTCACGCTCGTGGATGTCGTGGAAGTCGGACCTGACCTTCTCGACCCAGGTGTGGTCGATCGGGCCGGAGGGCGCGTCGACGCGAAGCTCGTAGCCCTGGCCGAGGTAACGACAGTCGGCGATCCGCTGGATCACGAGCGACTCGGCCGGCACCCCGTCCTTCTCGAGCTGGCGCCCGCCTGCTCCTCGAGCTCCTCGAGACGCCGCTGGAGCGCCGGGGCGTCGAGCTTCGACAGGCGCTGGTAGGTGGTCGCCACGTACTCGTACACCATGTCCGTTGCGAGCAGCCCCATCGCGGCCGCGATTCCCGGGTAGGGAGGCACGATCACGTACGGGGTGCCGACCTCGATCGCGATCTGCACGGCGAACAGCGGGCCGGCGCCGCCCTCGGCGACGAGCGCGAAGTCGCGCGGGTCGTAGCCCTTGCGAACCGAGTTCTCCTCGATCGACTGCACCATCGAGTGCGTCAGGATCTGAACGGTGCCCATCGACGCCTCCTCGACCGACATGCCGAGGTCGCGGGCCGGGCCGTCCTCGAACGCCGCCCGGGCGAGATCCGCGAACAGCTCCATGCCACCGCCGAGGAAGCCCTCGGGCGAGAGCCATCCGAGGTTGACCATCGCGTCGGTCGCCGTCGCCTCGGTGCCACCGCGGTCGTACGCGGCCGGGCCGGGGACTGCGCCGGCGGAGCGCGGGCCGACGCGGAAGATCCCGCCCGCGTCGACGTACGCGATGGAGCCGCCGCCGGCGCCGATCGTGTCGACGTCGACCATCGGGATCATCGCCTGGTAGGGGCCGACCTTCGTGTCGAGCAGGTGCTTCATGCGCAGGCGTCCCTCCTGCGCGAGACCGACGTCGGCCGACGTCCCGCCGACGTCGAGCGTGATCACGTTGCCGTAGCCCGCCTGCTTGCCGGCCCAGATGCCTCCGACGACGCCGGCCACCGGCCCGGACATGAGCAGGTTCACCGGGCGCCTCGTGGCGGCGTCCGCCGTCGCGACGCCGGAGGTCGAGGTCATCAGATGGACGCCCGTGCGAACGCCGAGCCCCGTGAGCTCCTCCTGCAGGCGGCCCACGTAGCGCGCGACCTTGGGCCCGATGAACGCGTTCAGGCCGACGGTCGAGAACCGCTCGTACTCGCGGTACTGCGGCAGCACCTCCGAGGAGACCGAGAGGAACGCCTCCGGGAACTCCTCGCGGACGATCTCGGCGACGCGCTGCTCGTGCGCCGGGTTCAGGAACGAGAACAGGAAGCAGACCGCGACGGCTTCGACGCCCGCCTCCTTCAGCGCGCGCACCTGCTCCCGCGCCCGCTCCTCGTCGAGCGGGACGAGCACGCTCCCGTCGCGGGTGATCCGCTCGGGCACCGTGAGCCGGTCACGGCGCCGCACCACCGGATACGCCTGCCACGGCAGGTCCTGGTAGTTCGAGAAGTTGAGCGGTTTCTTGTGCCGCGCGATGTGGAGGATGTCGCGGTACCCCTCGGTCGTGATCATCCCGACGCGCGCCCCGTTGTGCTCGATCACGATGTTCGTCGCGATCGTGGTGCCGTGGAAGACCTGGTCGAGCGCGGCCGGGCTCTCGCCGGCTCCCTCGGTCACCTCCCGGATGCCCCGGATCGTCCCCTGGGACGGATCCTCGGGTGTCGTCGGCAGCTTGTGGACATGGATGACGCCGGTCTCGTCGTCGACGTAGATGAGGTCCGTGAACGTGCCGCCCACGTCGACGCCAACTCGTTTCATGCCGTCTCTCCTTACGGGGTGAGCAGGAGCTTCCCGAAGTGCTCGCGCCGCTCCATCGTGTCCATCGCCTCCGCGGCGTCCTCGAGCGGGAAGGACTTGTGGACGAGGGGCTTGATCCGGCCGTGCGCGGCGAGCTCGAAGCACTTCTCGACCTCGGTCTTCGTGTAGACGAACGAGCCGATGACGCTCTTCTGCGCGCGGAAGAACGGGATGATGTCGAACGGGACGACCTCGCCGGAGTGCCCGCCGCAGATCACGAGCCGTCCGTCCTTCGTGAGCGCGTCGAGCCCCTTCTGGAAGAGCTCGCCGCCCACGTGCTCGTAGACGACGTCGACGCCCTTGCCGTCGGTGACCTCCATGACGCGCTCGACGACGTTCTCGGTCTTGTGGTCGATGCCGACGTCCATCCCGAGCTCGCGAGCCCGGTCGAGCTTCTCGTGCGAGGAGGCGTTGCCGATCACGAACGCGCCCGCCTGCTTCGCGAGCTGGACGGCAGCCGACCCGATCCCGGAGCCGACCGAGTTGATCATCACGGACTCGCCGGCGCGCAGGCCCGCCCGAGTGAAGAGCATGTGCCACGACGTGGCGAAGGCGACCTGGAGCGCCGCCGCGTCCTCGTTCGAGACGTCGTCCGGGATCCTGACGAGCTGTCTCGCACCGCAGGTCAGCTTCTCCGCGTATCCGCCCCCGGTCGTGAAGCTGATGAACCCGGCGGCCAGGCACAGCGACTCCCGGCCCGTCCGGCAGTACACGCAGTCGCCGCACGGAGCCATGATGTAGGGGTTGACGCGGTCGCCGGCCGCGAAGCCGTCGACGCCCTCGCCGACCGCCTCGATCTCGCCCGCGACCTCGACGCCGAGCGTGTGCGGGAGGTTGATCGGGAAGCGGGAGATACCCTCGCGGACGTCGACGTCGAGATGGTTGAGGGCACTCGCCCGGATGCGGATCGAGACCTGGCCCGGGCCTGGGGATCGGGTCGTCCATCTCGTCCAGCCGGAGAACGTCCGAGTCCGCCGAACTCGTGGAACCGAACAGCTTTCACGCCATCGACCTCCGGTGCGAACCTACGGTGGGAGACTGTGTTTATGTCTGACTTCCGACACCCTGTCAAGCGGCAGGCGAGGCTCGGACGGCCGCACGCGGTTGACAGCCTGCCGAATGTCTGACATATAAACGGATGGCGTTGACGCGCGCCCCGCTCGAAATCTCCGCTCGGTCCTCTTCGCGCCCGGCACCGACGAGCGCAAGCTGACGCGCGCGCTCGAGTCGGACGCCGACGCCGTCATCGCCGACCTCGAGGACGCAGTCGCCCCGGGAGAGAAGGATGCAGCCCGGGAGCTGACCTGCCGCCTTCTCGGCCGCGGACGGCGACGGCCCCCTGCGCGCCGTGCGCGATCAACGGCACCGACACGCGCGCACTTGGACGGCCGACGCTCGCGGCGATCGCGAACCTGGCCCTCGACGCGGTCGTGCTGCCGAAGGCGACGCCCGACGCCGTCGACGCGCTCGGCTCGGACGGGCCGCCCGTGATCGCGATCGTCGAGACGGCCGCCGGGTTGCGCCTCGCGTACGAGACGGCGTGCGCGCCCAGGGTGCCGCGCCTCATGCTGGGCGCCGCCGACCTCTCGGCCGAGCTTCGCCTCGAGCCGCGATCCGACGGCCAGGAGCTGCTCTTCGCCCGCTCGTCGCTCGTCGTCGACTCCGCGGCAGCGGGCATCCGCCCGCCGTTCGACCAGCGTCTGGCTCAACGTCCGCGACGACGACGGCCTCGAGGACGACGTCACGGCTCGCGCGCTCGCTCGGCATCGGCGGCAAGGCCTGTATCCACCCGGCCCAGATCGAGGTCGTCAACCGCGTGTTCGGCGCCGAACGAGGAGCAGCTCGAGTGGGCCACGCGCGTCGTCGAGGCCTACGAGCGGCGGCTGCAGGACGGCAAGGGCGCCGTCGCGCTCGACGGCGAGATGATCGACCTGCCCGTCGTCGAGCGGGCCGCAGAGGTTGCTCGGAACAGGACAGGAGGACGACCCCAGATGACGGACTGCCGAGACGGACGCCGCGCCGAAGGTCTGGCGCGGGCGCTTCTACGAGGACTTCGACGTCGGCGACGTCTACCAGAGCCGACTCGGCCGGACGATCACCGAGACCGACAACATCTGGTTCACGCTGCCTGACGCTGAACACGAACCAGATGCACTTCAACACGCCCTACACGCGAGGGCACGCCGCTTCGGGCAGCCGCTCGTCAACAGCGCCTTCACGCTCGCGCTCGTCACCGGCATGACCGTTCCCGACACGAGCGAGAACGCGACGGCGAACCTCTCCTGGACCGACATCAAGCTCCCGAAGCCGGTCTTCGACGGCGACACGCTCTGGGCCGAGAGCGAGATCCTCGAGCTGCGCGAGTCGAAGTCGAACCCGAACGTCGGCATCGTCTCGATGCGCTGCCGGGGCATCAACCAGCGCCGTGAGGTCGTGATCGAGTTCAGGCGCACGTTCATGGTCTACAAGCGAGACGCACCGGAGGTGACCGACATGTTCCCGGCACACCGACGAGGACTGGACGGTCTGACATGGCTACTGCAGCTGAACGTTTCACCGAGTGGACCTCGGGGCTGGGCTCCGACGACATCCCGGGCGAGGTGTTCGACGCCGCCAAGCTCCACCTGCTCGACACGCTCGGCTGCGGGCTGGCGGCGCACGCGCTCGGCGTCGCGACCGAGGGGCGCTCGACGATGGCCGAGCTCGGCGGCGGACGACCAGGCGACCGTCATCGGCCTCGACCGCGGGCCTGCCCGGCCGCGAACGCGGCGTTCGCGAACGCCATGCTCTGCCACGGGCTCGACTTCGACGACACGCATCCGACTCGGTCGCCACGTCTCGACGGTCGACGTGCCCGGCGGCGCTCGCCGCGGGCGAGCGCAGGGCGCGACCGGCCGCGAGCGTGCTGACGGCGATCGTCGGCGGGCAACGAGGTCGTCCGTCGGCGTCGGGATGGCGGCGTCGAGCGCAGTTCCACGCCGCGCGGCTTCCACCCGACCGCGATCTGCGGCAGTCTTCGGCGCGACGACCGCCGCCGCGCCGGCTCGCGGCCTCGACGCCGAGACGACCGACGCGCGCGCTCGGGATCGTCGGGCTCGATGGCCTCCGGCGTCTTCGCGTACCTCGCCGACGGCACGTCGACCAAGCCGCTCCACCCGGCGTGGGCAGCACACGGCGCGCACATCGCGCGCGCGCCTCGCCGCGCACGGCGCGGACGGGCCGCACTCGATCGTCGAGGGCAAGTTCGGCCTCTACCACGCGTACCTCGCGGCCGGCGAGGGCGACGTCGACATCGAGGGCCAGCTCGCCGACCTCGGCGTGCGCTGGGAGACCCCGCGGATCGCCTACAAGCCCTATCCCGCCTGCCACTTCATGCACGGCTCGCTCGGCGCGACCGCCGACGCCGTCGCCGGGCGCACGTTCGCGCCCGAGGAGATCGACGAGGTCGTCGTCACCGTCCCGGCCGCGGGCGTCTCGCTCGTGCTCGAGCCGCAGGAGCAGAAGAAGTCGCCCCGCGGTCGGAGTACGAGGGGAAGTTCTCGCTGCAGTACTCCGTCGCCTCGATGCTCGTGCGCGGCCACGTCGGCGTCTCCGACTACACGGACGAGGCGATCGCCGACCCGGCCGTGCTCGACCTCGCGCAGAAGGTCCGCTACGAGACGACGGAGTACCCGACCTACCCGCAGGCGTTCCCGGGCGGCGTCCGCATCCGGCTCGCGGACGGCGAGACGATCGAGGCCGACTTCCCGTACCAGAAGGGCGGCCCGGAGAACCCGCTGTCGCGCCGACGAGGTGCGGGAGAAGTTCCGCGGCAACGCGTCGCTCGCGCTCGCCCGACGGCGGCGCTCGACGCGCTCGAGGAGGCGATCCTCGCGCTCGAGGGCCAGGACGATCTGCGGCCCGGCGCTCGTCGCCGCCTGCCGCGCGCGAGGTCGCCGGGTATGAGCGTCGCCGGCCTGACCGACGAGCAGCAGGAGATCGTTGCGCGCGGTCCGCGAGTTCGTCGACCGCGACGTGATGCCGGTCGCGTCCGAGCTCGAGCACGCCGACGAGTTCCCGGAGGCGCTCGTCGGACGATGCGCGAGATGGGGCTGTTCGGGACGACGATCCCGGAGGAGTACGGCGGTCTCGGCCTCGCGCTCGACACCTACGCGCTGATCGTCATGGAGCTCTCGCGCGGCTGGGTCACGCTGTCCGGGATCGTGAACGGCCGCTTCATCGCGGCGTACATGATCCGGATGCACGGCACCGACGAGCAGAGGCCGGCGGCTCCTGCCGCAGCTCGCCTCGGCGAGATCCGCTCGTCGTTCTCGATGACCGAGCCGCACGCCGGCTCGGACGTCCAGTCGATCCGCACGCGCGCGGTCCGCGACGGCGACGAGTTCGTGATCACCGGCCAGAAGATGTGGGTCACGAACGGCTGGCGCTCGGGGATCGTGATGCTGCTCGCGAAGACCGATCCCGCCGCGGATCCCGCGCACACCGGCATGACCGGGTTCATCGTCGAGAAGGAGCCCGAGGTCCGAGCCTGCCGGGGCTGACGATCCCGATGCCCGGCTCGAAGAAGCTCGGCTACAAGGGTGTCGAGTCGACCGAGCTCGTGTTCGACGGCTTCCGCACGCCGGCCGCGAGCGTCCTCGGCGGCGAGGAGGGCATCGGCCAGGGCTTCAAGTACTTCATGAGCGGCATCGAGGTCGGCCGTGTCAACGTCGCCGCCCGCGGTGCCGGGCTCGCGCAGGCCGCCCTCGACGACGCGGTCCGCTACGCCCAGGAGCGCGAGGCGTTCGGCAAGCCGATCGGCCACCACCAGGCCGTCCAGCTGATGCTCGCGAAGATGGCGACCCGCGCCGAGGCCTCCCGGCTGCTCGTGCTCCAGGCCGCCCAGGCGCAAGGCTCGCGGCGAGCGCGCCGACCTCGAGGCCGGGATGGCCAAGTACTTCGCCACCGAGGCCGCCCAGGACAACGCGCTCGACTGCATGCGCATCCACGGCGGCTACGGCTACTCGCTCGAGTACCGCCCGAGCGGCTACTACCGCGACGCGCCGCTGCTCCTGATCGGCGAGGGCTCGAACGAGATCCAGCAGCTGATCATCGCGCGGCGCCTGCTCGAGAAGCACACGATCTGACGACAGGAGCGTGAGAACATGAGCAACTCTGCCAACCGCAAGATTCTGGCCGCGAGCTTCGCGACCCCGGACGCCGGCTCGCGCGCCGTGGGCGTCGTCGGCGGCGGGCTCCCCGAGAAGCTCGGGAACGGCGCCGTGCTCGTGATCAGGCCGAACGGCGAGGTCAAGTTCGTCGAATCGAAGGACTGGGGCGCGGGCCGCGGCGCGCTCGTCGGCGGCGTGATCGGGATCCTGGGCGGCCCTCCGGGCATGATCATCGGCGCCGGGATCGGAGCGCTGGCGTCGAAGCTGCGCGATTCGGGCTTCAAGAACGACCAGCTCGAGCAGCTCGGGAAGGCGCTCGCCCCCGGCAACTCCGCGATGGTCGTCGAGATCGCCTCCGATGCGGTCGAGAAGGCGAAGGAGCTGATCCAGCCGTTCTCACCGCTGCAGGTGGTCGTCGAGGACGTGGACGAGAGCGTCGCCGGCCTGTTCGCGGCCGAGGCGGCGCCCGCTCCCGAGCCCGAGGGGTAGGCCGGTACGAGGGCGGCGCGGCGGCCCGACCGGGCCCGCGCATTCCGCCGCGACCCGGCGGCGGGGTATCCTCAGATTCTCCGAGGATGTCCTCCCCTGCGGTGATCGACGAGACGACGAGCCGGTCCGAGCTCCTGAAGCCGTACGTCCCGCGGCTCCTGATCGACTGGCTGCGCAACACGCCGGAGCGACCGCTGGCGGTCGGTCGACGGCTCGCTGGCGTTCGTCGACATCTCGGGCTTCACGAAGATGACCGAGCGCCTGGCCAAGAAGGGCAAGGTCGGCGCCGAGGAGCTCAACGACATCCTCTCCGTCGTCTTCACCGAGCTGCTGTCGGTCGCCTACGACTACGGTGCGGGCCTCGTCAAGTGGGGCGGCGACGCCGCCCTGCTGTTGTTCGAGGGGGAGGAGCACGCGGTTCGCGCCGCGCGGGCGTCGCGCGGGCATGCAGCGGACGTTCCGCGCCATCGGCCGCATCAAGACATCTGCCGGGATATCGACCCTGCGGATGTCGGTCGGCATCCACTCGGGCGAGTTCTACTTCTTCCTCGTCGGCCGTCGGCACCGCGAGATCGTCATCACCGGGCCGGCGGCGACTCGCACGGTTGACGATGGAGTCCGCCGCCGAGGCCGGGGACGTCCTGCTCAGCCCGGAGACGGCAGCACTCCTCGACCCTGCGAACATCGGCCTCCCGAAGGAGGACGGGCTCCTGCTCAAGGGCGAGCCGACGGTGCACGTCGACCGGGCACGTCCGGCTCCGGACGTCGCCGGTCTCGACCTGTACACCTGTCTTCCCGAGTCGATCCGCGACCACGTCCTCGCCGACGCGGAGGACGCCGAGCACCGGCCGATCGCGACCGCGTTCATCGAGTTCAAGGACACGGACGGGATGCTCGAGCGCGAGGGCCCGGACGCGCTCGCCGAGGCGCTCGACGAGCTGATGGTGGCGGTGCAGGACGAGGTACACGACCACAGGGTCGTCTTCTCGGAGACCGACATCTCCGCCAACGGCGGGAAGATCCTCCTCATCGCCGGGGCGCCTGCGAGCGCCGGCGACGACGAAGAGCGCATGCTCCGCACGGCGCGCGCCGTGATCGAGCGGGAGTTCCGGCTGCCGATCCGCATCGGCGTCAACTGCGGGCGCGTCTTCACCGGCGACTTCGGTCCTCCCTACCGGCGCACGTACTCCTGCAAGGGCGACGCCCTGAACACGGCCGCGCGGATCATGGGCAAGGCGCAGCCCGGGCAGGCGCTCGCGACCGAGGAGGTGCTCAGCCGGTCGCGGACGAAGTTCGAGCTCGCCCCCGTCGGCCCGTTCGTGCTGAAGGGCAAGGCGCTCGCCGGTCGCCGCGTTCGAGATCGGACCGGTCGTCGGTCGTGACACGCACGAGCGTCACGAGCTCGCCGCTCGTCGGCCGCGAGCAGGAGATGGCAGCGCTCCTCGAAGCGGTCGCGTCCGTGCCGGCAGGGCGAGGGCCGACTCGTCGAGCTGATCGGCGAGCCGGGCATCGGCAAGTCCCGGCTCGTCGAGGAGCTGAGAGCCCAGGCCGGCGACATCGCGACTGGTGCGTCGCCGCCTGCGAGCAGTACGAGTCGTCCACGCCCTACCACCCGTTCAGGAGCGCGTTGCGCAGCCTGCTCGGCCTCCGCGACGACGAGCTGCCGGCCAGGGTCGCGCAGCGTCTGCGGCGACGCGTCGAGGAGCTCGCCCCCGAGCTCGTGCCGTGGCTTCCGCTGCTCGGCGTGCTCGTCGACGTCGAGCTGCCCGAGACCCCCGAGGTCGCCCGGCTCGAGGACCGGTTTCGCCGTACCCGCCTCGAGGAAGCGGCGGGCGAGCTGCTCGTCAGGCTGCTTCCGGAACCGACGCTGCTCGTCTTCGAGGACGTCCACTGGATGGACGAGGCATCGGCCGACCTGCTCCTCCACCTCGCGCGCCAGATCGGCAGCCGTCCCTGGCTGCTCATCCCGAGCCGCCGCGACGTGGACACCGGCTTCGTCGCTCCCGATATCCCCGAGGCGAGCGCGCTGCGGCCGAAGCCGCTCGACACGCAGGCGGCGCTCACGCTGATCGAGTCGGAGACCGAGGAGGAGCCGCTGTCGCCGCATGTGATGGCGGCTCTCGCCGAGCGTGCCGGCGGCAACCCGCTCTTCCTCGCCGAGCTCGTCTCCGCGGCGCGGTCGATGGGCGTGGACGCGCTTCCCGACTCCGTCGAGGCGCTGCTCGCCGTCCAGATCGACCGGCTCGAGCCGCGGGACCGGCGAGTGCTTCGCTACGCGGCCGTCCTCGGCACGACCTTCCCGCAGGACCTGCTTCGCGCGTCGCTCGAGGGCCAGGAGCACGGGCTCGACGAGGGTGTCTGGGACCGGCTGGCGGACTTCGTCCAGCGCGACCGCTCGGGCATCGCCCGCTTCCGCCACGCGCTCGTCCGCGACGCCGCGTACGAGGGACTGCCGTTCAGGCGCCGGGTCGAGCTCCACGGCCGCGTCGGCGAGACGATCGAGCGGCTCGCCGGCCCGGACCCGACCGCGGAGGCCGAGGTCCTGTCGCTCCACTTCTTCAGCGCCCACCAGTACGAGAGGGCGTGGCGCTACTCCCGGGCCGCGGGTGACGGGGCCCGTGCCGCCTACGCGAACGTCGAGGCGCGCGACTTCTACCGGCGGGCGCTGGCATCGGGCCGCCACGTGCACGGCCTGCCCCCGGCCGAGCTCGCGGCGGTCGACGAGGCGCTCGGCAACGCCTACGACAACATCGGAGAGAGCAACGAGGCGATCGCCGCCTTCCGCCAGGCGCGGAGCCGCCTGAAGGGCGATCCGGTCGCGGCCGCGCGACTGCTGCGCAAGGAGGCCGAGATGCTGCTCGAGCTCGGCCGCTACGTCCAGACGCTGCAGCGGGTCTCACGCGGCCTGACGCGCGCTCGAGGGGTTCGAGGGCCCCGAGGCCTCCGAGCAGCGGATCCGGCTCGTCATCATCTACGGGTACACCCGCACCCAGCAGGGGAAGTACCGGGACGCCGCCCGCTGGTGCGAACGGGCGATGCACGACGCCGAGGAGGCCGGCGACCGGGAGGCGCTCGCGTGGGCGAACATGGTGCGCGACGTCGTCGCGATCGAGGGCGGGCTCACCGGGGACGGTGAGTACTGCGAACGGGCGCTCGCGATCTACGAGGAGCTCGGCAACCTGCCCCATCAGGCCTCGGCGCTCGTCAACCTCGGGATCCATGCGTACTGGGAGGGCCGCTGGCAGGACGCGATCGACCTCTTCGGCCGCGCCCGAACGATCTTCCGCACCATCGGAAGCTCACTCGGTGACGCCGACTCGACGTTCAACATCGGCGAGATCCTCTCGCAGCAGGGGAGGCTCGCCGAGGCCGAGCAGCACGTGCGCGAGGCCGCGCGGCTCTGGCGGGCCGCCGGGCATGCCTACGCCGCCGTCGCGACGGCCGAGCTCGGCCGGATCGCGTACCGCGCGGGCCGCTTCCCGGAGGCGATCTCGCTGCTCGAGCAGGCGCGCGAGGAGTTCGTGAAGATGGGCGCCGACGCGGACGTGCGGGAGACGGACATCAGGATCGCCGAATGCCGGCTGCTCATGGGCGACAGCGGCACGGCGCTCGAGATCGTCGACGGTGCGCTCCAGGAGGTCGAGCGCAAGGGGGTCGCCGTGGCCGTCCGCATGCCGCGGCTCCTGCGGATCCGGGGCTGCGCCCTCATTCTCGAGGACGCCTTCGACGAGGCCCACGCCGTGCTCGCCCGGAGCGTCGAGGCGAGCCGCGAGGAGGACGACGCCTACGAGCTCGCGCTCGCCCTCGAGGGGCTCGCCCATCTCCAGCGGACGGCTGATCCGGACGGTGCCCGCGGGCTCGAGCAGGAGCGACTCGACCTGCTCGCGCGCCTCGGGATCGAGGCCGCATCGACGCTGCCCGGCCTGGTGGGCGCCGCCGCTGCGGCGCCCACCGGCTGAAGCTCCCGTCTATCTCCCGCGGGCGAGAAGGTCGTCGCCGTACAGGATGATCTCGGTGACGAGGTCACCACGGCGGTCGATCGTCACGTTGTTGACGCACGACTCGCCGGGGAACACGTAGTTCCTCTTCTTGCACTTCCGGACCGGCTTGAACGGGCCGTCGGCCGCCTGGATCTCCCAGTCGACCCTCCACCCATGCGCCGCGCGGTTGTGGCTCGGCCTGAGAGTCCTGTCGAGCTCGATGATCAGGGTCGCGTACTTGCGCGCCGTGTAGTCGGCGAACAGATCGTTCTCCTCGGCCGGATCCTCCGTGCCCGAGAAGAGATCGGGGAACAGGCCCGCCATGGAGCCGACGCAGGTGTCGGTCGGGTTGATCACGCAGGCCCCCTGCGTCACGTAGAAGAGCGGCGAATTGAGCCCGCGGGGCAGCTTCCAGATGACGCAGGTGTCGGTTTCCGGGGTCGCGTCCAGACACGTGTACACCTTCTTCAAGGAAGACGTCCCCTGGACGAGCTCCTCGAGCACGTCGAACGGCGGCGTCACATCGCCTGCGGTCGGCTCGCCCGCGATCCTCGAGCCTCCGCCGGCGATCGCGCGGACTTCGGCGACGACCGAGTTCTCGATCACCGGGTACACGATGTCCTCGAACACGACCGCGGGGTTCTCGGGCGAGTTCGTCGCGGGCTCGGTGAGGGTGACGCGCGTCGGGCCCGTGAAGAGGGGCGTCTCGATGTACACGTACATCGTGAGCTCGATCGAGGTGTCCTCCACGAACTCCGCCCCGAAGTTCTCGAACTCGTCCCTGGTGCGCACCGTGACGTCGATCGGCGTGCCGAACTCGTGGTTCGGGATGTCGTTCACGACGAGCTCGACGGCGGCGGCGGGCAGGACCGTGAAGAGATCGCTGTCTCCGCTGACCGACCCCGCGGTTGCCGTGATCTTCGTCGGATCGTCGGGCAACGGGTCCGTGGTGGCATCGTACGCCGTCACGTTCGTCGTCCCGGTCCCGTCCTCCAGATCCACCGGATTGCCGTACACCGGATCGGTCCCGTCCGGCGCCTCGTCGAGGCCCGACAACGTGACGGTCCCGTCGCCCTCCCCGTCGGTCTTCGGGTTCTCCCACTCGTCGTAGGCGCTGATACCGACCGGGAACTGCAACTCCGGCCGTCTGGTCGTCGGCGGATCGCCGGGGTCACCGCAGGAACATCGACCACGAGCGAGAACAGCGGCCCCGCAAGCACCGTGAATGCATCGCTCGAATCCACTGACCGGCCCCAGCGCCGTTGCCGTGATCTCGGTCGGATCGTCGGGCACCGGGTCGGTCGTGGCATCGGGCCGTGACGGGTCGTCGCCTCGCCGTTCGGAGCGTGACGACTCCAGTCCGAAGCCGGCGTCAGCGCCGCCGTACACCGGGCGTCCCGTCCGGCGCCGCGGCGAGGCCCGACAACGTGACGGCCCGTCGCCCTCCCCGTCGGTCTTCGGCGTTCTCCCACTGGTCGTAGGCGCTGATATCGACCGGGAACGGGAACTCCGGCCGTCTGGTCGTCGGCGATCGCCGGGTCAGGCCCAGGAACATCGACGACGAGCGAGACAGCGGCCCAGGAAGCACCGTGAACAGGTCGCTCGAACTCGTGGACGTCTCACCGGCGGGGCGCTCTTCGCCGACGCCTTCGGAGCTCGCGGAGATCGACTGGTTCTCGCCCGCGAGATACGCCGTCACGCTCGTCGTCCCGGTCCCGTCCTCCAGATCTACCGGTTGCCGTACTCCGGATCGGTCCCGTCCAGCGCCTCGCCGAGGCCCGACAACGTGACCTCGCCGCTCTCGTCCGTTCTGAGGTTCTCCCACTCATCGACGGCGGCGACGTTCACGTCGAAGTCATCTCCGGCCGTCTGGTCGACGGGATCGCCGTCGAGCCCGGGAACGTCGACCACGAGCTCGTACAGCGGCCCCGGAACCACCGTGAAGTCGCCGCTCAAACCCGTCACGGAACCGCTGGTCGCCGTGATCTGTTGATCCGCGTCCGCGAGAAACGCCGTCACGTACGCCTCCCCCGTGCCGCGCCGTCAACGTAACCGGGTTAAGGTCGTAAGTTGCGATCGTCCCGTCCGGCGCGGGGTCGAGACCCGACAGCGTGACGGTCCCGTCGAAGGCAACGAGGCAGTGGTCCTCGTCGTGTGCCGTCACCGTCACCTCGAAGGAGGCGCCGGCAGTCCGGTCATCGCTCGGCACGACGATCTCGAAGTGGTGGAGCACGCCGCCGCCGGTGCTGCGGCACACGCCAACCCGGCCTCTCGGTGCCGAGCGGCTGGACCATGGCGAACGCCGGCGTCGCGAACATGGCCGCGAGCACGGCCCCGAGCGCGATCATCCGCCCCAGACCACCCCGGCCCCACGAACGTCTGACGCTGCTCATCCCCGCGACCTCCTCGTTCCTCGTTGGCCGGCTCTGCACGCTACCTCCCTCGGGCGAGAAGGTCGTCGTCGTACATGATGATCTCGGTCACCAGATCGCCGGAGCCGTTCTTGTTCGCCTTGTTGATGCACCACTTGCCGGGCCCGACGACGTTCTTCTTGGCGCATTGCGGCACTGGGACGAAGACGTTGCTCGTCGCCGCCTGGATCTCCCAGTCGACCTTCTTGACCCCGTTCGGTCCCGAGCTCGCCTTCAGCACCGACTTGTCCAGCTCGATGATGAGCGTCACGAAGTGCGTCGGCGTGTACAGGTCGGTGAACAGCCCCTGCTCGTCCGACGGGTCCTGGGTTCCCGAGAACACGTCCGGGAACAGGCCGGCCATGGAGCCGACGCAGTTGTCGGTGGGGTTGATCTTGCAGGCTCCCTCCTCGACGTAGAACGAGAAGTTGAGCCCGCTCGGGAGCTTCCAGGTGATGCACGTGTTGTCCTGGGGCGTCGTGTCGGTGCACGCGAGGTTCGAGTTCGCGCCTGTGCTCTTGAGCGTGTCGCTGGACGCTCCCGAGACGAGTTTCTCGAGCACGTCGAACGGCTTCGTCAGACCGGCCGTGAGCGCATCGCCAACGATGCTGCGAGCCTTCGCGACGATCGAGTTCTCCTTCACCGGATAGACGATCCCGGCGAAGAGAACCTCCGGGTTCGAGGGGGAGTTGGTCGCTGCGAGGGTGCGTGTGATCCGGGTCGGGCCCGTGTAGCTGGGGGTCTTCACATACATCGTGAGCTCGATCGTGGTGGCACCCTGGGTCGGCGCACCGAAGTTTCCGTACTGGTCGACCGTGCGCACGGTGGCGCCGATGCTCGTGCCGAGCTCGTGGTTCGGGATGTCGTTGACGACGAGCTCCGCCGCGTGCCCCGGCAGGACCGTGAACGGGTCGCTCGTCCCCTGGATCGACTCGACATCGGCGGTGATCGACGTTGGCGCATCGGGAAGCGGATCGGTCGTGGCATCCACTGCTGTCACCTGCGTCGTCGCCTCGCCGTCCGAGAGCGTGACCGTCGCGCCATCGGTGCCGCTGCCCCCGTAGTTCGGATCCGTCGTGTCCGGCGCAGGGTCAAGACCCGACAGCGTGATGTCTCCGTCACCCTCTCCGTCCGTCTTGACGTTCAGCCACGCGTCGTAAGCCGTGACATCGACCGCGAACGCAACCCCGGCCGTCTGATCGAGCGGCTCCCCCTCGTCCTCGGGAACCTCGACGACGAGCGAGTCGAGCGCGCCCGGAAGCACCGTGAATGGGTCGCTGGAACCCACCGTGTCCCCGGCGGTCGCGGTGATCACCTGGCCGGAACCGGCAAGGAACGCCGTCACATCCGTCGTCGCTACTCCGTCCTCGAGCGCGACGATCGCGCCGTCGACGCCACTGCCTCCGTAGTCTGGATCCGTGCTCGTCCGGTGCCGCGTCCGAGGCCGGAGAGCGTCACCTCACCGTCGAAGTTGCCGGCCACCTCGCCGCACTCGTCGTACGCCGTCACGGTCACCTCGAAGGGCGGCCCGCCGGCCGTCGGGTCGCCCGCAGGCGCCTCGACAGCCAGGTGATCGAGCTCACCGCTGCACGTCCTCGCCACGTTGTCCAGGAGGGTGAAGTAGCCGTCAGTACCCTGGTTGGTGTGCTGGGTGAACTGGATCTTGATCGACGTTCCAGCGATTCCGGACGTGTCGACGGAGAACGGACCGAAGACGCCGTCGGGACCGGCTTCCGGGCTCGCGCACGACAAGCCGCCGGACGACCAGAGGGGTGGCGTTACCTGTGTCGGGCCGATGAGCGTCTGGTTGTTGCTCGCGTCGAGGACGGCGACGGTGAACGTCGCCGGATTCGCGATCACCCCGGCGGTCTCCTGGAGCGCGTCAAAGGTGATGGCCACCCCCGCCAACAGCGGGTCGGACGTGAGAATCGCGGTGTCAGAGGTGTAGCCAGGCGACCGCAGGACCATCGACTGGTCTCCGGGCAGCATGATTCCCCTCGTGTTGTAGAACGAGTAGTTGCAGTCCCCTTCGGATACGACCATTGCCACCGGTTGGTCGGCCGTCCAACTCTCGAGGGTCGCAGCCTCGAAATCGCCGTTGGAAACGAGACCCGCCTGCGCAACCCCCGAGAAGGCAACCGAGGCCACGGCTGCGAGCACGCACGAGACTACGAACTTCCGCATTTCCGGAACCTCCCGGCTACTGGGTACTGGGTACTTCCCACGGGCGAGAAGATCGCCCGGAGAATGATCTCGTATTCGGTGTCGCGACGATGACGAGCGCGAGGGGCAGGCCGAAGCATCGGAACGGCGACGAACGCCTGACACGGCTCACGGCAGCTCTCCCCCTCGGTCGACGGCCACTTGGTCCGGCACGACGGCCATGCTGCCGGACGCCTTCCCAAGCTGCATGGTGGCAGAACCGCCGGCCGGCGTCAACGACCGACCGCGACGTCCGGACTTCGCCCCTGGCCTCGATAGAGTCCGGGGGCGATGGACTTTACGACCCCGGACGAGCTGAGCGAGATCCGTGCCGCGGTTCGCGAGCTGTGCGAGGGCTTCCCCGGCGAGTACTGGCGGGCGCTCGAGCCCGACAGGTACCCGGAGGAGTTCGTGCAGGCGCTCACCGACAACGGGTGGCTGGCCGCGCTGATCCCCGAGGAGTACGGGGGCGCCGGCCTGTCGATCACCGCGGCGTCGGTGATCTTGGAGGAGATCAACGCGGCGGGCTGCAACTCCGGCGCCTGCCACGCCCAGATGTACATCATGGGCACGATCCTCCGGCACGGCTCCGAGGAGCAGAAGCAGCGCTACCTGCCGAGGATCGCGTCCGGCGAGCTTCGCCTCCAGGCCTTCGGCGTCACCGAGCCGACGGCCGGCTCCGACACGACGAAGATCCAGACGACCGCGACCAGGACCGGGGGCGGCTACGTCGTCAACGGCCAGAAGATCTGGACGTCGCGGGCCGAGTACTCCGACCTGATGCTGCTGCTCGCACGGACGACCCCGCTCGAGGAGGTCGAGAAGAAGACCGAGGGACTCTCGACGTTCATCGTCGACATGAAGCAGGCGCTCGCGGCCGGCACGATGACGATCCGTCCGATCAGGACGCTCATGAACCACGCGACGACCGAGATCTTCCTCGACGGGGTCGAGCTCCCCGCGGACGCGCTCGTCGGCGAGGAGGGCAAGGGGTTCCGGTACATCCTCGACGGGATGAACGCCGAGCGGGTGCTGATCGCCGCGGAGTGCATCGGCGACGGGCGCTGGTTCACGGAGAAGGCGACCGCCTATGCGAGCGAGCGCGTCGTGTTCGGACGGCCGATCGGCTCGAACCAGGGGATCCAGTTCCCGATCGCGGAGGCGCACGCCCAGCTCCAGGCCGCCGACCTGATGCGGTACAAGGCCGCGTGGCTGTTCGAGCAGGGCCTCCCCTGCGGCGCCGAGGCGAACATGGCGAAGTTCCTGGCAGCGGAGGCCGCCTGGGCCGCCGCGAACGCGTGTCTCGACACGCACGGCGGGTTCGGCTTCGCCGAGGAGTACGACGTCGAGCGGAAGTTCCGCGAGACGCGGCTGTACAAGGTCGCGCCGATCTCGAACAACCTGATCCTCACGTTCATCGGCCAGCACGTCCTGGGGATGCCGCGATCCTATTAGGCAAGGGCTCCGCGGCCGAGCGGCCGGCTCGGCCGGCCGCGACCCGCGCAGGAGCCGGGCAAAGCCCGGCGGTCACAACCAGGCGCCAGGCCGCGAAGCACCACCGGTACATGAAGGGCGGGCCCCGCGGCCGAGCGGCCGGCTCGGCCGGCCGCGACCCGCGCAGGAGCCGGGCAAAGCCCGGCGGTCACAACGAACGATTCCCCTACAGAACCCGCACGCAATCCGACCCGCAGGCCCCCGGCTCCGCCGTCACCGGCGCGGGCGCCGACCGGTGTAGCACCGCCTTGGTCGGCGTGACGCGTACCTGCTCTCGGTCCACGGCGGCGGTGCCGTCCACGATCAGGCTGTACCCGCCCGGCTCGACCGGCGCCCACAGCAACGCCACGGCCGGCCCCCGCCCCGCGTTCTCCCTCGAACGCGCGCCGCACACCGCGACCAGGTCACTGCCCTCCCACGCCGCCGCCACCATCACGGAATGCGGCCGCGCGTCGGCGCCGGTGGTGAGCAGGTAGGGCGTCGTGCCAAAGCGCTCGACCTGGACGGCCAGCTCCCGAAGCTCGACCGGAATGCTCACGCTCGTCATCGTAGGTCGCGCGCCGGCGTCGCGCAGCTCTCGAGAGCGGTGCCAGGCACGTGCCAGGCACCGTTCACACTTCCGTGACACTCGTCCGAGGCGAAGTGCCCGCACCTGGGAAGAATCCCGGCGGACGGTGCCAGGCACGTGCCTGGCACGCAAGGGCCGCGAGAGCCGATCAGGGGGCTGCCGGCGAACGAGTTCCCTACACTGCCGTCGTGGTCGTCGTCAGGTTGCGCGCGCCGCTTCGCGAGCTCGCGGGCGGCTTGCCCGAGGTCCCCGTCGATGGGACGACCGTCGGTGCCGCGCTACGGGCGCTCGAGCAGGCCCACGAGCCGATCACCGGCTGGATCCTCGACGAACACGGCCGGATCCGCCCGCACGTGAACGTGTTCCTCGACGGCGACCGCGTGACCGAGGACACTGCGATCCCTGCGGACGCCGTTCTCCATGTCCTCTCCGCCATCTCAGGAGGTACCCGGTGATCGAGCTTCTCGTCGGCACGAAGAAGGGGCTCTTCGTCCTTCGCGGCGACCGCGGCGGACCGCTCGAGCCGATCGCCGGGCGTTCCCGGGCGACGTCGTCGAGTACGCGATCCGCGACCCGCGAACTGGCCGCACCTTCGCCAGCGTGACCTCCGGCTTCTACGGCCCGCGCCTGCTCTTCACGGACGACGACCCTGCGGACGACGACGCCTGGCACCCGGCCTCCGGTCCCGCCTTCCCGGCCGAGCTGCCCGATGCCACCGTGGAGCGCATCTGGGTCGTCACACCCGCCGAGGAGCCGGGCGTCCTCTACGCGGGGGCCGCGCCGGCCTCGCTCTGGCGGAGCGAGGACGACGGGGAGACCTGGCAGCTCAACGAGCCGCTGTGGAACGTGCCGACACGGCCCGACTGGAACCCGGGCGCCGGCGGGCTGATGGTGCACTCGATCTGCCCCTGGCCGGGCCGGCCGGACAGCCTGGCCGTCGGCATCTCCGCTGCGGGCGTGTGGCTCACCGACGACCGCGGCGAGACCTGGCGCACCGGCTACACGGGCATCGTCCCTCGCTACCTGCCGGAGGACGCGCGCGAGGGAACGCATTCGCTCTGCATCCACCACATGCGGCGCGCCCCGACCATGCCCGAGCGGATCTTCATGCAGTTCCACGGCGGCGTGTACCGATCCGACGACGCGGGAAGCTCGTGGACCGACATCGGCGCCGGCCTCCCGGCGGACTTCGGGTTCCCGCTCGTCGTCGACCCGGCCGATCCCGACAGCGCGTACGTGATCCCGCTCTCGGCCGACCGCGACCGGGTGACGCCAGGTGGCCATGTCGCCGTCTACGAGACCCGGGACGCCGGCGGCGCCTGGACGTCGCGCGGCGCGGGGCTACCGCAGGACGACGCCTACCTCACGGTGCTCCGCCAGGCGTTCGACTGCGACGGCGGCTCTCCCCTCGGCCTCTGGTTCGGCGCCACCTCGGGGGACGTGTTCGGCTCTGCCGATGGCGGTTCGACGTGGCATGCGGCGGCGACGCGTCTTCCGCCCGTCAACTCCGTTCGCGTCTCGGCCCCTGAGCCGCCCGCGGTTCCCTGAGCGTGCGTCGTGCGTACCGCGAGTCGGCGGGCTTGTAATCTCGGTCACGACCTGATACGTATGGCGGATGCGGCGCCTGCGGCTGGCGGTCGTTCTCGCAATCTTCGCGCTTGCCGCCACGTGGGTGGCGCCCGCCTCGGGCACCCACGACGTGGCGCACCCGTTTGCCGGCAACTGGACGATCTCGTTCCAGAGCGGCCGTACGGGCACGTTCAGCTTCGGCCTCGTGGGGGATGCCGAAGGGTTGGCGGCCATGAACGCCACCTTCCCGTCGTTCCCGTGCGAGGAGCCGAGCGACTACTACACGGGAACGTACGTCGACCGAGACCAGTCGGGCGCGGTCGCCAACACCGGCTCCCTCGCCGGCTGCACGACCGGCGACGATCGCAGCATCTACGTCCCGTACCGGCCCAGCTCCCCGGCCTGTTGCGGGTTCGTGACCGCGTTCCTCGACCCCTCGGGCGAGGCGTTCTCGGGCAGCAACTACTGGGACTTCGACGGAGATGCGTTCGGCTTCTCCCTCGTCGACACGTTCGAGGGGACCTTCGCCGGCCACTTCGCGGGCGACGGGGCCGAGGAGCCGCCGCCTGCGTGTCCGACCCGCGCGGCCGGGCCGGCCGGAGAGGACGAGTGCGCGCCGCCGGAGTGCCTCGGGGAGGAGGCGACGATCGTCGCGGACGACGAGAACGCGGGCGGGGGAACCCTGGCCGGGACGGAGGGCGACGACGTCATCGTCGGCTTCCCCGGCAGAGGCCTGATCATCAACGGCTGCGGCGGCAGCGACCGCATCTGTGGCGGTGCCGGAGTAGACGTGATTGTTGGCGGCGGCGGCGACGACCATCTGAGCGGCGGCGGCGGCAGCGACCATCTCGACGGCGAACAGGGCAACGACCGTCTACTCGGAGGTGCCGGTAAAGACGTACTCCTCGGCGACGACGGCGTGGATGCCCTCTTCGGCGGCCCCGACCCCGACACGCTCGACGGAGACGTGGGGCCTGACCTGCTCGTGGGCCAGGCGGGAGCCGACCAGCTGTACGGCAGTCGGGACGATGACCATCTGATCGGCGGTCCCGGCAACGACGGCCTGTACGGACACGAGGAGGACGACGTCCTCGCCGGTGGTGCGGGCGACGACCGGCTCGAAGGTGCGAAAGGCGACGACGAGCTCAACGGCGCCGGCGGCAGCGATAGCCTTTTCGGCGGACCCGACGACGACCTGCTCGAGGGCGGCACTCGTGCCCTCGACAAGATCTTCAACGGCGGCCCGGGGAGCGACATCTGCCGGGGCAACATGAAGATCCGCCTGGGCTGCGAGAAGAGCCGGTAGCCCGGGGCCAGGTCCCGGACGTCGCGTCCGGACGTCGTGAGATCGTCGGCACCTCGGCATCCGCTCCCACGCCCCGGCCGGCCCCTCACCCCGGCGGGCCGACGGACGGCGACGACGAGGACCTGACCCCTCCGTTGTCGACCCCTCCCGGGAGCTCGGGGCGGTTCACCGGGACGGTCTGCGCAAGTTGCGTCCACGCCGTACCCTCTGGACAGCTGATGGTCGAGACGCACGCCACGCTCGAACGCTGGGTCGACTGGATCTTCGATCGCGAGGTCGGAGAGCCCTGGTGGAACTGGGACGACGACGCGGAGTGGATCGTGCTCGCCGAGGATGTCCTGCTCTCCCACGTGACCGAGACCTTCGAGCATGCGGGGCGGCATCTCGGGCGCTTCTCCGACGAGCAGCTCACGCAGGGCTTCTTCTTCCTCCTCGACCCGGAGGACGGCGACCAGCTCCGTGCCTGCCTCGACCCCCACCTGCCGGTCGCAGGCCGCGCCGGAGCGGTGCTCGCCTCGGCGGGCGTGTTCGAGCAGCTGTTCGCGCCACGCTGCACGCCGGCGCTCTCGAACCTCGACGAGGAGACCGACACGGCCCTCAACCTCGCGTGCTTCATGTGGTGGGACCAGGGCCCGTTCCACGCGGAGGTCGAGGAGCCGATCGCGCTGGCGTGCCTCGACGCGATGGAGCGCACGCTCGGGATCCCGCACGATGCCTGCCGGGAGAGCGCCCTGCACGGGCTCGGCCACTTCCAGACCTCGGGCTCTATCGAGGATCGGCGCCGCGCGATCCTCGAGCGGTTCCTCGCCGCCGACCTCGACCTCCGGCCGGAGCTGCGCGAGTACGCCGGAGGCCGCGCTACACGGCGCCGTGCTCTGATCAGACCCAGCGCAGCCGGATCGGCCGTGCGCTCCACGGGCAGTAGCGCCTGACGGTGTCGGCCCAGTAGGCGAGGTCGGCGTCGAGATCGGACGGGCGGCCGTCACACACCTCGATCGCAACCTCGGCCAGCCCCACATTGCGCAGATGCCACCGATGGCCCCGGTTCTCGCGCGTGCCCCGAACGACCCGGCCGACGGGAATGCCGGCCGGCTCGTGACGTCGTATGGCCCGCCGCACCTGCGCGACGTCGTCCGGCCCGGTTCAGGTACGTGCGGAACGTCTCGCCGCCCACCTTCCAGGTGACGAGCGCGCGCTTCGGCGAGGCCGAGGCCTCCGCACCACCGGCCAGGACCAGGGCGGCGCAGACGACGACGGCCGTGGCTGAGATGCGCATGTCCGATCGACGGTAGCCGCTCGAGGGGGTTCCCGACGCCGGCATCCGGCCGCTTGTGTTTCAAGATACGAGCTGATTTCCCGATGTTCACTCGCCCGGGAGATCGTTGCTTGAAACACAAGCGCTGGCAGCGCGGACGGCGGCGCGGAGATCCGGGCGGCCCGCGGTACCCTATGCACACGATGACGCTGCCGGTCCACAAGTACCGTCCCTACCGGTTCGGGGTCGATCTGCCCGACCGCACCTGGCCGGAGAAGACGCTGACGCAGGCGCCCATCTGGTGCTCGGTCGACCTGCGCGACGGCAACCAGGCGCTGATCGACCCGATGGACGTCGTCGCGCAAGCGCCGATGTGGGATCTGCTCGTCGGGCTCGGCTTCAAGGAGATCGAGGTCGGCTTCCCGTCGGCCTCGCAGCCGGACTTCGACTTCACGCGGCTCCTGATCGAGGAGGATCTCGTCCCCGACGACGTCTGGATCCAGGTGCTCGTGCAGTGCCGTCCGGAGCTGATCGAGCGGACGATCGAGAGCCTCGAGGGCGCGAAGCGGGCGATCGTCCACCTCTACAACTCGACGTCCGAGCTCCAGCGGCGGGTCGTCTTCCGCGAGGACCGGGCCGGGATCGCGACGATCGCCGTCGACGGCGCGAGCTGGTGCCTGGACGCGCTCGACCGGCTGCCGCGAGACCGAGATCCGCTTCGAGTACTCGCCCGAGACGTTCGTCGGCACCGAGATGGACTTCGCGCTCGAGGTCTGCGAGCGGGTCATGGACGTCTGGCAGCCGCGGCCCGACTGGAAGGTGATCCTCAACCTGCCGGCGACCGTCGAGATGACGACCCCGAACGTCCACGCCGACCAGTTCGAGTGGTTCGGGCGCAACGTCTCGCGCCGCGACTCCGTCATCCTCTCGATCCACCCGCACAACGACCGGGGCTGCGCCGTCGCCGCAACCGAGCTCGCCCTGCATGGCCGGCGGCGAGCGCGTCGAAGGCGCGCTGTTCGGCAACGGCGAGCGCACCGGCAACGTCGACATCGTCACGCTGGCGCTCAACCTGTTCAGCCACGGCGTCGACCCCCGGCTCGACTTCTCCGACATCGACGAGGTGCGCCGGGTGGTCGAGTACTGCAACCAGCTCCCGGTCCACATCCGCCATCCGTATGCCGGCGAGCTCGTCTACACCGCGTTCTCCGGCTCGCACCAGGACGCGATCAAGAAGGGCATGGACGCGATCGAGGAGAGCGGACGGTCCTCTGGGAGGTGCCCTACCTGCCGATCGACCCGAAGGACGTCGGGCGCACCTACGAGGCGATCATCCGCGTCAACAGCCAGTCCGGGAAGGGCGGCGTCGCGTACGTGATGAAGGCCGAGCACGGGCTCGACCTGCCGCGGCGACTGCAGATCGAGTTCTCCCGGGTGATCCAGGACGTCGCCGAGACCCACGGCGGCGAGGTGACGCCCGAGCAGATCTGGGAGCTCGTTCGCCGGTCGAGTACCTCCGACCGGGGCCGATCGAGATCGTCGGCCACCAGTCGACGGCCGAGGGCGACGAGCACGAGTCGCTGCGAGGTGCAAGCTGCGCGCTGAACGGCGAGGAGCGGAGCGCCGTCGGCACCGGGAACGGCCCGATCGCGTCGTTCGTCGACGCGCTCGCGAGCCTCGGGATCGACCTCCGCGTCCTCGACTACCACGAGCACGCCGTCGGCGCGGCGCCGACGCGACGGCGGCCAGCTACATCGAGGCGACGCGTCGGCGACCGGGTGCTCTGGGGCGTCGGCATCCACCCGAGCATCGTCACGGCGTCGCTTCGCGCCGTCACGAGCGCCGTCAACCGCGCTGCGGCGCAGGGCCTCGTCGACGTCGAGGCCGCGACCACGCTCGCCGGTTCCTAGACGCGGACGCGCCGGCGGCAGGTCGGTAGGCTAGTCGCGCCGTGGAGCCGAAGCCCGCCCTGCGTTGACCGCGGTCCTCGGCCTGAGCGGCGCGGTCTGCTGGTCCGTGTTCGACCTCTTCGCGGTCCGTCTCGCCCGCGAGCTCGGCGCGCTCACGACGACGTTCTGGGTGCTCGCGGCGGGCGCGGTCGCCGTCCTCCCCGTGAAGATCGTCGCCGACTGGGGCGAGCCGCTGTTCGGCGACTGGCGGGCGGTCGGGTATGCGGCGCTCGCCGGGCTGCTCGACGTCGTCGGCTTCATGTGCTTCGCCCGGGGCCTCACCACCGGCAACCTCTCCGTGGTCGCCCCGATCGCGGGACTCGCCGGCGGGCTCGCCGCGCTCATCGCCGTTGCCTTCGGCGAGAGCCTTCAGACGGCGGTCGCAGCCGGCGTCGTGATCGCCGTGATCGGCGGGGTACTCACGGCGACCGATCGCGGCCTCCGCTCGGCCAAGGGGGCGGGCTGGGCGGCCTGCGGCGCACTCTGCTTCGGTGGGCTGTTCTTCCTCTACGGCGAGATGGACGGGATCTCCGAGTACGAGGCGATCCTCGTCACGCGTGTCGTCGGGCTGCTGCTGCTCCTGCCGTTCGTCCTCGCCCGCCGCCGCCCGCTGACGCGGCCCCAGATCCGCCTGGCGGCGCTCGGCGGCTCGCTCGACGCGCTCGGGTTCATCCTCTTCGCGGTCGCCGCCCAGCGCGGCCCGACGAGCGTCGCGTCGGTGACGGGCGCGCAGGTGGCGACGATCGGGGCGCTGCTCGGGATCATCGTCCTGCGCGAGCGGCCGGCATGGTGGCAGGCCCTCGGAATCGGCGTCACGGCGGTCGGGGTGACGTTGCTCGCCCTCGGTGGTTGAGACCGCCGGGCTGCGCCCGGCTCCTGCGCGGGTCGCGGCCGGCCGAGCCGGCCGCTCGGCCACGGAGGCTCGGCCGGGCCCGACCCGCCAAAGGAGCCGCCCGGGGGGCGGCGGTCACGACCGAATTCAGCCGCGGAGGCCCGTCCGTACAATCGCGCGATGAGGCTCGGGCTGTTCCTCTCCGCCCAGCACCCCGACGGCGACGACCTCGTCAGGCGCGTCGACGAGCACCTGGAGCAGGTGCGGTTCGCCCGCGACCACGGCTTCGCCACGGTCGTGTGCGGCCAGCACTTCCTGCCGGAGCCGTTCGCGATGCTCCAGACGGTGCCGCTGCTCGGGCGGATCGCCGCGGAGGCGGGCGAGATGACCGTCGCCTCCGGGATCCTCCTGATCACCCTCCTCAACCCGGTCGAGGTCGCCGAGAACGCGGCCACGCTCGACGTCATCACCGGCGGGCGGTTCACGCTCGGGGTGGGGCTCGGATACCGCCACGAGGAGAACGAGGCGTTCGGGCTCCCCGCGGAGCGCGTCTCGGTCTTCCGGGAGAAGCTCGACGTGATCCGCCGCCTGCTCGAGGGCGAGACGGTCACCGCCTCGGGGCACGGGTACCGGCTCGACGGGCAGCGCCTGACGCTCCGGCCCGTTCAGCGCCCGCGCCCGCCGATCTGGATGGCCGCGAACAACGACGGCGCCGTCCGCCGGGCGGCGCGGCTCGCCGACACCTGGCTCGTCAACCCGCACACGACGATCGACCAGCTCGAGCGCCAGCTCGCGCTCTTCCGTGCCGAGCGCGGGTCGGAGCCCGGCGAGCTGCCCGCGATCCGCGAGTGCCTGATCGCACCGACCGACGAGGAGGCGCTCGAGCTGGCCCGCCCGCACCTCGACCGCAAGTACCGCGCCTACGTCGACTGGGGCCAGAGCGACGTGATGCCGGCCGGCGACACGCTGCGGCAGGAGTGGGAGACGCTGCGCCGCGGCCGCTTCATCGTCGGCAGCCCCGCGACCGCCCTCGCGGACGCGCTCGAGCATCGCGACCGGCTCGGGCTCACGCAGCTGATCGTACGGGTGCAGTGGCCCGGCCTCCCGCCCGAGCACGCGCTGCGGACGCTCGACCTGCTCGCCCGCGAGGTCGCACCGCACGTCTGACCGCACGGCGCGCCTACGACCGGGGGTAGGCTGACCCGCCGGCAACGCCACGGAGGTTCCGCCACGTGTTCAACCCGCTCGAGGGAGTCCGCGTCCTCGACTTCACCGCCTCGCTCGCGGGGCCGTACTGCTCGATGATCCTCGCCGCTCTCGGCGCGGACGTGATCAAGATCGAGCATCCCGAACGCGGCGACGACACCCGGTACTGGGCGCCGCCGTTCTGGGGCGAGGAGAGCCCCGTCTACCTGACCGCGAACGCCGGCAAGCGGTCGCTCGGCGTCGATATCAAGCATCCCGACGGGCTCGAGGTCGTGCTGCGGCTCTCCGAGCGCTGCGACGTCTTCGTCCAGAACATGCGCCCCGGGCTCGTCGACCGCGTCGGTCTCGGCTTCGAGGCGCTGCGGGAGCGAAACCCGCGCATCGTCTACTGCTCGATCGGGGCGTTCGGTGACGTCGGGCCGCTCCGTGAGCATCCGGGCTACGACCCGCTCATGCAGGCCGCGGGCGGCATCATGAGCGTGACCGGCGAGGCGGGCCGCCCGCCCGTCAGGCTCGGTATCTCCGCGATCGACCAGGGGACCGGGATGTGGGGCGTGATCGCGATCCTCGCGGCGCTGCGGGAGCGCGACCGCGACGGCGAGGCGAAGCTCGTCGAGACCTCGCTCTACGAGACGGCCGTGAACTGGGTCGCCTACCAGCTCGCCGGATACCTCGGCAGCGGCCGGGTTCCGCGCCCGCTCGGGACCGCCCTCGGGATGATCGCCCCGTACCAGGCGTTCGAGGCAGCGGACGGCTGGGTGATGCTCGCGGCGGGCAACGACCGGCAGTTCGCCTCCCTCTGCGGCGTGCTCGGCGACCCCGAGCTGGCCGCCGACGACCGATTTCGCACGAACCCGGACCGGTGCTCGAACCGCGAGGATCTGGCGGCCCTGATCCAGGACCTGTTCCGCGCGCGCCCGGCCCGTGCGTGGCTCGACGAGCTGTTCGCGGCAGGCGTCCCGGCGGCTCCCGTGCACGACCTCGCCCAGGTGGCGGCGCACGAGCAGACGGCGGCGCTCGAGCTTCTCCAGCCGATCGAGCATCCGACGATCCCCGACCTGCGGCTCGTGCGCCTGCCGCTCACGGTCAACGAGGAGCGGGCCCTCCATCGCGGCGCCGCGCCGGCGCTCGGGGCGCACACCGACGAGATCCTGCGCGAGCTCGGCCACTCCGGCGCCGAGATCCGGGCGCTGCGCGATGCCCGCGCCGTCGGGGGCGCCCGAACCGACCACCGACCGAAGGAGGAAGCATGAGCGAGCGACAGGCGGCGGTGCCGACGGTCCTCATCGACAACGACCGCGTCCGCGTCACCGAGTGGCGGTTCGCGCCGGGCGCCGCGACCGGCTGGCACCGCCACGAGCACGACTACGTGGTCGTCCCGCTCGTGACCGGCACCCTCCGGCTCGAGGAGGGAGACGGGACGCGCGACGCGGAGCTGACGACCGGCGGCCCCTACTTCCGGCCGGCCGGGGTCGAGCACGACGTCGTCAACGTCAACGCCTTCGAGTTCGTGTTCGTCGAGACGGAGCTCAAGGCGCCGGCCTGACGTCGCTCACCTCGCCCGGGACGCCGCGATCACCGGTCGCGGCTCGGGCGGAAGCAGTACCGCGAGCACGTAGGAGAGGCCGCAGACGCCGGCGACCGTCCACAGGACCGCGGTCAGCCCGGCCGCGTCCGCGAGGACTCCGAGAAGGGCGGCGAAGAGCGCCCCGACCCCGATCGCGAGCCCGAGCGTGACGCCCGCCGCGAGGCCCATGTAGCCGGGCAGCGCCTTCTGGGCGATCACGACGAGCGGGTAGAAGTTCGCGCCCTCGATCAGGCCGATCGCGCCCATCACGACGAAGACGCCGGCGACGCCGACGAGGGGCAGCACCGCCGCGAGCGGGATCGCGAGCGCGAGCGACCAGACGACGACGGGCCGAAACCCGTACCGGTCGGCGAGGCGACCGCCGGCGATCGTCCCGACCGCGCTCGTGATCAGCATCGTCGCGACGGCCGCGTTTCCGATCCCCTCGGTGGAGGCGAGCTCCGCGACGACGTAGAGCGGGACGAAGACCTGCAGCCCGAAACCGACGATCGCGCGGGTGGTCGCGGCGCCCGAGGAGAGCCCGAACTGGCGCCAGTGGTTGGGCTCGGCCCTGCGAGCCGCCTCGTGCGCCTCGTCGGCGCGGAACCGCTCGAGATAGGAGGTGCTGACGAGGAGCACGATCCCGGCGACGCCGATGATGGCGCCGACGATCGGCGTTCCCCGCAGGCCGAGCACGATCACGACCGGCGTCATCAGGATCGGGCCGAGCGCGAACCCGGCGACGCCGCCGAGCGCGAAGACGCTCATGCCGGCGCCGCGGCGCGCCTCCGAGACGTAGCTCGCGAAGCGAACCGCCTCCGGGTGGAAGGCGGCGACACCGAACCCGCCCACGAGCAGCGCGACGGCCGTCGCCGCGTAGCTCTCGACGAGGCCCGCCAGGGAGATTCCGGCAGCGGCGAGGAACAGCCCGGTCGGCATCATCCAGCTCGCGCGAACGCGGTCGGCGTAGATGCCGAGCAGCGGCTGGACGATGGACGAGCCGAGGCTCGCCATCAGGAACAGCGCACCGGCCGCGGCGTAGGAGTAGCCGCGATCGCGCACGAGGAACGGGAGCAGCGCCGGCACGCTGCCCTGGAAGAGATCGGCGGCCAGGTGCCCGCCCGAGAGCACCGAGATCCCCCGGCGGTCGACGCCGGCGGGCAGCAGGACGTCCGAGATCGCGCGGCGCATTGACCGGGTCAGCGGCGACGGGGTGACCCGGTCACCCGGTGCGAGGTCGGCGGCATCCCGGGAACCGTACCGCCCCGGTCAGCCCCCCATCTCCATCCCGCCCTCGACGGTCACGCCCTCCATCGCGGGCGGCGACTCCTCCTCCATCGCAGGCGACTCCTCCTCCATCGCCGGCGGCGCCTCGCCGTCCATCTGCATCGCCGGCATCTCCTCGTCCACCGCGAGCCCGGGTACGAGGCCGGCGTTCCAGGGGACGAAGAGCGCGAGCACGATCAGGGCGATGCCGAAGAGGCGCCCGAGCCCGCGGCCGTGCTTCCAGGACTTCTCGAGCAGGATCAGGGCCGCGAGCCCCGCCATCCACGCGATGTTCATCACGCCGAAGGCGACAAAGACTGCCATCAGGCTCCAGCAGCACCCGACGCAGTACCCGCCGTGGTAGAGGCCCACGCGAAAGTCGCGCAGCGGACCCCGGTAGCCGCCGAAGTGGAGCAGGAAACCGAGCGGCGAGCGACAGTGGCTCAGGCAGCGATCCTTCAGCGGCGTGAGCTGGTAGGCGCCGCAGACGGCAAGAATCGCGGCAGCGATCCACGGGCCCGCGTCGGGCGAGGATTCGAGCAGGCGCTCGGCGCCGACGAGCGCCAGGTAGACCAGGATGCCGAAGGCCGCCCAGGCAGCGAGGTACCCGCCGACGAGGGCGGCCGTGCGGGCGACCCGGACCGTGCCGGTCGATCCGGTGCGGATCGTCCTCGCATAGAGCTGGGCCACCGGCGCGACCGACGGCAGCATCATCGCCGCCATCATCACGACCCAGAACGCGAGGAACCCGGGGAGCGCGCGCCCCATCGGGCCGGGGCCGTTGCCCATCTCGTCCCAGCTGCGAACCGTCAGCGCCCAGCAGACCGCCGCAGCGGCGAGCAGAGCGGCCCAGAGCGACGCGGCGTCGAGCCGGCCGGAGTCAACCCTGCCAGGCGAAGGGGCTGATGTGGCCATTCTTGCCCGTGTTGTCGAACGAGAGGCCGAAGTCCGGGTCGTCGAAGTGCCCCACGATCCCCCGGGACACCGGTAGCTCGGAGTTCATCGGGTGAAAGACGTTCTTGATCGTGAACGGTTCCCCGTTTCCGAGCAGATCGATGTTCTCGACCTCGAACTCGGCGATGCCCGGGATCTCGCCGCGCCGGCGCTGGCCCTCGCCGGAGTAGTGGATCGGCACCACCTTCACGCCGAGCATCTCGCCGATCAGCGGCTTCAGCATCTCGGGCACGCCGCCGAGATCACCGGACAGGATCCCGAGCAGCGCCTCCTGCTGGCCCCCGGTGGCGCGCTCGTCGACGTAGAGCCCGACCCGCCAGCTGCCGTCGGCCATGCGCGCCGGCGTGTCGAGCACCATGACCACGTTGAGCCCGTCGAGCCGCGTTTCGTCGAGGTTGCCCTCCTCGATGTGGATGAAGAGGGGCACCCAGCACCGCTCCTGCGTCGCCGGCGCCTGGAGCGCCGAGGCGATGCAGGGACAGAGCACGTCGCACGAGCAGTTCTCGAAGTAGTCGCCCTTCAGCTGCCATCCCATGACGTCCCCCCTTGTCGCGTCGCGCCCAGGGTACGCCTCCATACCGGCGCCGTCAACGTGCGGTCCGTCACGACGCCGGGCGCAGGTCAGGGGAAGAGGTCTCGCTCCCTGGGCATGACGACGTCGGTCGCGCGGCCGTCGCCGGCGGGCACGGCGTATCCGCGCACGAGCGCTGCCGGGACACGGTTCGCCTTGCCCATCGCGAGCTCGGCCGTCCCGGCGAGCTCGTCGGCGACGCAGATCACCGTGCCCTCCAGCTCACGGCCGCGCGCGTCGGGCTTCCCGCGCAGGTCGAGGAGCGGGCTCATCCCGGCAACGCCGATCGCGACGTCCGTCGTCCCCTGCCGCCACGCCCGCCCGAACGAGTCCGAGACGATCACCGCCGGAGAGACGCCGAACCGCTCGCCGAGCGCCGCGCGGAGACGACCCGCCGAGGCGTCGGGGTCCTCCGGGAGCAGGACGACCCAGCCGTCGTCGGGGGTGTTCGACCGGTCGATGCCGGCGCTGGCGCAGACGAAGCCGTGGCGGGTCTCGACGATCAGGAGGTCGTCCCGACGCCGGCGCACGGCGCACGCCTCGCGGAGGATCGCATCGACGTGAGCCGACAGGGGGACGGCGGCCACCCGGCCCTCGACCTTCGACACGGCCTTCTGGGCGACGACGACGACGTCGCCGGGCTCGAGCGTGCCCGCGCACCGCTCGATCGCATCGCCGACGAGCCCGGCGAGGTCGTCCCCCTCACGCAGCTCCGGGAGCCCGATCAGCGGGAGGATCCTGATCTCGCCGGCCATTGCCTGGTGGCGCGGGCGGGCCTCCTACGCCCCTGCCGCGCTCATTCCGGGAGCCCGGTGATCCGGATCCCGGAGTTCGCCTGGTACCGCCGGTTGACGTGGATCAGGACGGTGGTGAGCGGCTCGAGCCAGCGCGAGGTCTCGAGCGGGCCGGCGTCGACGACGCGGCCGGCCACGAGCTTCGAGCAGAGCTCGGCGACCCGCGCCTTGGCGTCGGGGTCGTCCCCGCAGAGCAGCGTGTCCTCGTCGAGCTCGTGGTCGAGGTCGGCGAGGCCGCGTGCGCTGACCGTGTGGAGCGCCGAGACGACCCGCGCGGCGGGGGCCTCTCGGGCCGTGACCTCGGCGAGCGATATCGGCCCGGTCTCGGCAGAGGGCTTCCCGTCCCGGAAGACGACGGCGGTCGCGACGGACACGGCGATCGTTCCCTGCAGCGCCGTCGCGAGCCCGCGGACCATGGGCTCCACGCCCGAGCCGGGGATCGAGAGGAAGACGATGTCGCAGCGCTCGCAGCACTCGGGGTTCGAGACGAAGTCGCCGCGCGGCGTCCGCGAGCCGATCAGCACCTCGTACCCGGCGCGGCGCAGCCGTCCCGCGACACCCTGGCCGAAGTCTCCGCTCCCTCCGACGATCCCGATCACCCACGCACCTCCCGCAGCAGCCCGCGCCCGATCTCCGCACGGCGGGCGGGGTCAACCATAACCGTGTCGCACACCACCGGTCGCAGGCCGGCGGCCTCGACGGCAGCAGCGAGCGAGGCGTCCGCGCGGTCGAGCACGAACACGCCGGCGACGACCTCGTACAGGCGTGCGATGCCGACCGCGGAGGAATCGTGGCCGAGCGTCTGCATCATCTCCGCAAGGGGGCCCCGCAGGGCCTTCCCGCCCACGAGCGGCGAGACCGCGGCGACGGTCTCGCGCCGCTCGCGCAGCGTCTCCATGACGCCCGGCACGGCGAGGATCGGCCCGATCGACACGAACGGGTTCGACGGCGCGATCACGACGAGGGCGGCGTCCGTCAGGGCCTCGACGACGCCGGGCGCCGGCGTGGCGTCCTCGGCTCCGTGATAGCGGACGCCGCGCACTGCGTCGGCGTGGCGGCGGCGGACGAACCAGGTCTGGAAGTCGAGCTCGCCCGAGTCGGTGAGCACCATCGTGCGCAGCGGGTCGTCGGTCGCGGGAAGCAGCCGGACGCCGAGGTCGAGGCTCGCGGCGAGCCCGGCCGTGACCTGCGACAGCCTCTCGCCGGCGCGGAGGCGCCTGGTGCGGGCGAGGTGCAGCCCGATGTCGCGGTCGCCGAGGGTGAACCAGGTCTCCTCGCCGAGCCGCTCGGCCTGGCGGAGCGCTCCGTAGGTCTCGTCGCGAACTCCCCAGCCGCGGTCCTCGTCGAGCAGGCCGGCGAGCGTGTACAGGACGGTGTCGAGATCGGGCGACACGCGCAGTCCGAGGAACTCGAGGTCGTCGCCGACGTTCCCGATCGCCGTCACCTGCCCCGGCCCGAGCGCGAGGGCGAGCGCGTGCGCCATCCTCGAGCCGCCGAGGCCGCCGCACAGCACCGCGACGTGTTCACCCACGTACGATCACCCGATGCTCGCAGTCGTCCCCGTCGGCGCTCCGGACGACGCCAAGCGCCGGCTCTCGCCGGTGCTGTCGGCCGGCGAGCGAGCCCGCCTCGTCAAGGTGATGCTCGAGGACGTCGTGGCTGCTTGTGGCGCGACCGACGGGGTCGACCGCATCCTCGTCGTCAGCCCGGCGCGCGACGTGGCGCCACCGGTCGCCGAAGAGCTCGTCGACCCCGGCGAGGGCCATGCGGCGGCGATCGCGCTCGCCCTGCGCCAGGCGGGCGCGGACGGGGCCGTCGTCGTGATGGCGGACTGCCCGCTTGTACGGCCGGCAACGCTCGCCCGGCTCGTGACGTCCGCCGCGCCGGTTGCGATCGCCCCGGCACAGGACGGCGGAACGAACGCGCTCGCCCTCCGCCCCGTCGACGCTGTCGCGCCGGCGTTCGGCGTCCCGGACGGCGCCCGGAAGGTGATCGAGCGCTGCAGGGCCGCGGGGTTCGAACCGGCGATCGTCGACGAGCCCGGGCTGCGCTTCGACGTCGACACGCCCGCGGACCTCGACCGCGTGCTCGAGCTCGGAGCGGGAACACGCACCGGCGCGTTCCTGCGCACGGTACTCGGCCGGTCAGCCACGGCGCCCTAGGCGGTCGCGCAGCTTCACCGCCGCGTGGATTGCCTCCACGTGGGGCACGGGGACGGCGAGGCGACCGGCGATCTCGATCACCGCCCCGGTCATGCAGTCGAGCTCGAGCGCCTTGCCCGCCTCCAGATCCTGGAGCATCGACGTCTTGTGGTCGCCGACGCCGATCCCGGCCTCGAGGCGCCGCTCGATCGAGACCGGCAGGTCGATCCCGAGCGCGGCCCCGACGGCCGCCACCTCCTCCATCACGGCGCGGAGGACGGCGACGACCTCCGGCAGCTCGCCGAGCTCGCCGAGCGTCGCCCCCGTCAGGGCGGTGACCGGGTTGAACGCGACGTTGCCGAGCAGCTTGAGCCACAGCTGCTCCCGGATCCGCTCCTCGATCGGCGCCTTCAGCCCGCCCGCCTGGAGGGCGGCCGAGATCGCCTCGACGCGCTCGGACCGCCGCCCGTCGGGCTCGCCGAGCGCGAACCGCGTGCCCTCGACGTGGCGGATCACCCCGGGCTCGACGAGCTCGGTCGCGGGGTAGGGGACGCAGCCGACGACGCACCCGGGCGGGACGGCCGCCGAGATCGCCCCGCCGGGGTCGACGGCCTCGATCACCGTGCCGGCGAGCGGACCGGCGAAGCGCTGGAAGAACCACCAGGGGACGCCGTTCTGGGCCGGCACGAGGCAGGCGTCCGGGGCGAGCAGCGATGCCACGCGCGGAAGCAGCTCGGGCAGCGAGTAGGCCTTCAGACCGACGACGACGCAATCGGCGCGGGCGACCGCCTCGAGGTCGTCGGTCGCCTCGGGATTGACGCAGAAGTCTCCCCGTGCCGAAAGGACCGTCACCCCCCGCTCCCGCATCGCCTCGAGGTGCGCGCCGCGGGCGATCAGCACCACGTCGGCTCCGCCGCGCGCGAGCGCGGCACCGACGTACGCACCGATCGCGCCTGCGCCGAGAATCGCGAACCGCACCGGCTCCTACTCGCCGTAGATCGCCGCTGCGACCCTGCGCCGCTGCAGCTTGCCGGTGGGCGTGCGCGGGATCCCGGGCAGGACGTGGATGACGGACGGCACCTTCACCGCCGTGAGGCTCCGCCGGCAATGCTCGACGAGAGCCTTCGGGGCGGCCTCGTCACACAGCGCGACGGCGGCCGCGACGACCTCGCCGTACTTCTCGTCGGGGATCCCGAACACGGCGGCGTCCGCCACGGCCGGGTGCGTCATCAGCACATCCTCCACCTCGGCCGGCGAGATGTTCTCGCCGCCGCGGATGATCAGCTCCTTGATCCGCCCGACGAGCCGTAGGTAGCCCCCGTCGAGCACGCCCTGGTCACCCGTGCGAAACCAGCCGTCGCGGAACGACGCCGCGTTCGCGGCCGGGTTGCCGAGGTAGCCCGGTGTGAGCCCCGGGCCGGCGATCGCCACCTCGCCCGGCGTTCCGGTAGCGACGTTGCTCCACTCGTCGTCGAGGATGCGGATCCGCGCGCCGGTCGGGATCCCGACGGTTCCCGGGCGCCGCTCGCCGGGCGGCAGCGGGTTCGCGGTCATCTCGTGCGCAGCCTCGGTCATTCCGTAGGCCTCGAGCATCGGAACGCGGTAGACCTCCTCGCAGCGGGCGAGCAGCTCCGCCGAGAGCGCCGACGAGCACGAGCGCGCGAACCGCAGCCGCGACGCCGTGGGCGGGGCTGCCCGCTCGAGCAGCATGTGGTGGATCGTCGGGCCGGCCGAGACCCACGTCACGCCGAGCTTGCCGAGGTGGCTCCAGAACCGCGCGGGCGCGAGCCGCCGCGGGACGACGACGGTGCCGCCTGAGAGCAGTGCCGCTAGCGTCGAAGCGACAAGGCCGTGCACGTGGAACAGCGGCATCGCGACGTAGGAGACGTCGTCGCCGGTGAGCCCGTAGTGGCGGGTCATCGAGCGCGCCGAGGCGACGAGGTTGCGCTGCAGGAGCGGCACCTGCTTCGGCCTGCTCGTCGTGCCGCTCGTGTGCAACAGGATCGCGACATCGTCCGGCCCGCCCCGCTCGTAGGCAGCCGGGGACGCGTCGGTCGAGAGGCGGGCGGCCGGCGCGTCGGTCCGGAGCTCGACGATCATGGCTCCCGGCCCCGCCGCCTCTCTCGCCGCCGCGCCCTGCCCCTCGGGCAGGATCAGCAGCCGGGGAGTCAGATCCTCGAGGTAGAAGGCGAACTCCTCCGCCGTGTAGGCGGGGTTGAGCGGTGCCGCCGCGGCGCCGAGCGCCGTGATCGCGAGTATGAGCTCGACGACCTCGGGGCCGTTCGCCAGCGCCAGGCAAACCGTGTCGCCGCGGCCGACCCCGAGCGCGGCGAGGGTGCCGGCGAGCCGGTCGACCTCCTCCGCGAGGTGCGCGAACGTGGTCGTGCCGCCGTCGTCGGGCGAGGCGAGGGCGAGCGCGCCGGGGTCTCCGGACGAGACGACGACGGACAGCGGCTCCCCGGCGCTCACGTGGGATGAGCGTAGACGATTGACCGGTGATCGACCGGAAGCCGCCACAATCTCCGGTCAACCGTCCAACGGGCTGTGGTTGAATACCGCTTGCCGTGGCCGGCACCGACATCCTTGCGAAAGCTCGCCGTGGAGAGCGGCTCGATGCCGGTGAGGCGCGGGCGCTCGGCGGGCTCGAGGCCGGGGCGCTCCTCGGGCCGGCGCAGGAGCTCCGCGCGAGCGGCCACGGAACGCGGGTCACCTTCTCGCCGAAGGTGTTCATCCCGCTGACGAAGCTGTGCCGGGACGTGTGCCACTACTGCACCTTCGCCCGGCCGCCACGGAGGGGCGAGCGGGCGTTCATGACGCCCGAGGAGGTCCTCGAGGTCGCCCGGGCCGGTGCGGCGGCCGGCTGTCATGAGGCCCTGTTCACGCTCGGCGACAAGCCCGAGCGACGCTATCGCGCGGCCCGCGAGGAGCTCGAGGCGCTCGGGTTCGCGACCACGATCGAGTACCTCGCCCACGTCTCGGCGCTCGTCCTCTCGCAGACCGGGCTCCTTCCTCACGCGAACCCCGGGGTGATGACCGGGCCGGACATGCGCCTGCTCCGCGAGGCATCGGTCTCGCAGGGGATCATGCTCGAGTCGGTCTCGCCACGGCTCGCCGAGCGTGGCGGCCCGCACTTCGGCTCGCCCGACAAGCATCCCGCCGCACGGCTCGAGACGCTCCGGCTCGCCGGCGAGCTGCGCGTGCCGTTCACGACCGGGATCCTGATCGGGATCGGCGAGACGCGGGACGAGCGGATCGAGGCGCTCCTCGCGATCCGCGACCTCCACGATCGGTACGGGCACGTGCAGGAGGTGATCGTCCAGAACTTCCGCGCGAAGCCCGGAACCCGCATGGCCGACCACCCCGAGCCGTCGCTCGACGAGCTGCTGTGGTCGTGCGCGGCCGCGCGGCTCGTGCTCGGCCCGGGGATGAACGTGCAGGCGCCGCCGAACCTCTCCTACGACGAGTTCCCGCGGCTGCTCGACGCCGGGATCAACGACTGGGGCGGCGTCTCGCCCGTGACGATCGATCACGTCAACCCGGAAGCGCCGTGGCCCGAGCTCGCCCGGCTCGGCCGCGCGACACGCAGGCGGGGCCTCGAGCTGGCGCCGCGCCTTCCCCTCTACCCCGCGTACGTCGAGGAGGTCGAGCGCTGGTGCGAGCCGGCCGTCGCGACCGCCGTCCGGCATCGGGCAGACGCGTCTGGCCTCGCCCGCGACGACCGATGGGCGGCCGGCGAGGCGGATGCGGTGCCGGCCGGCTTCCGCCCCCCGGGACGGGCCGGCGCGGCCGGCGGGCCGTACCCGGCCGCCACGATCAGCCGCTTCGGCGTCGGGATCAGCCCCGGCGTGCGCGAGGCGCTGGCGAAGCTCGAGGAGGAAGCCGAGCTCGACGAGGACGACGTGACGGCCCTGTTCGAGGCCCGTGACCGGAGCCTGCGGGCGGTGATCCGCGCTGCCGACGAGCTGCGCCGCGAGACGTGTGGCGACACCGTCTCCTACGTCGTGACGCGGAACATCAACTACACGAACGTCTGCTACTTCCGCTGCGGCTTCTGCGCCTTCTCGAAGGGGAAGCTCGCCGAGAACCTGCGCGGGCCCGCCTACCTCGTCCCGACCGAGGAGGTGCTTCGGCGCTGCCGCGAGGCATGGGACCGCGGCGCCGTCGAGGTCTGTCTGCAGGGGGGCATCCACCCCGGCTTCACGGGTGACTACTACGTCGAGCTCTGCGACGCGATCCGGCAGGAGCTACCCGGGCTGCACGTGCATGCGTTCTCGGCGCTCGAGGTCTGGCAGGGTGCGGCGACGCTCGGCGTCCCGCTCTTTCACTACCTCGGCCGGCTCCGTGACGTCGGGCTCGGCTCGCTGCCGGGCACCGCCGCGGAGGTCCTCGACGACGACGTGAGGCGCGTCCTCTGTCCGGACAAGGTGAACACCGCGCAATGGCTCGAGGTGCACGACACCGCCCACCGGGTCGGGCTGCGGTCGACGACGACGATCATGTTCGGCTCGGTGGAGTCGACGCGTCACTGGGCCCGGCACCTGCTCCGGCTCCGCGAGCAGCAGCGGCGCTCCGGGGGCTTCACCGAGTTCGTCCCGCTGCCGTTCGTGCACATGGAGGCGCCCATCTACCTCCACGGCGGCGCCCGCCCGGGGCCCACGTTCCGCGAGGCGATCCTGATGCACGCGGTCGCCCGCCTCGCGCTCTACCCGCACATCACGAACATCCAGGCGTCGTGGGTGAAGCTCGGCGTGGAGGGTGCGAAGCTCGCGCTCGCCGCCGGGGCGAACGACCTCGGCGGGACACTGATGAACGAGTCGATCTCGCGCGCCGCAGGCGCCTCCCACGGCCAGGAGATGCCGCCGGAGCGCATGGAGGCGGCGATCCGCGCGCTCGGCCGCACGCCGCGCCAGCGCACCACCCTCTACGGCTCGCCCGATCCCGAGCGGACCAAGGCATCGTTCGAAGCGGCGCCGCTCGTCGAGCCCGAGAACCCGAAGGTCGACACGACCGGGATGTCGCGCCCCCGGCGCCTCATCCGGCCCGGGCTCGCCGCCGACTGAACGAGACGGCGCCGGGGCCACCCCGGACCACCACCCGATTTCATCGTATCGTGGGTTCCCGCGCGGGTGGTTCGCGGATCGTGCCAAGATCGTCGCGAGACGGTGAAGATTCCGACGAGGCGCCCGCGCTCGTGCCGGAGGCGGCACCGGACCGCGAGCCTCTCGTGCGCCGTCCGGGGAATGGGGTGCGGTTCCTGCCGCGCGAAGACCAAGCCAGACAAGGACGCAGGGAGCGCCAATATGCAGGCATATTGGCGCGACTGAGGACGCGGTCTGGCGCCGCTTTGCAGCCGCCAGCACCGTGCCGCACTCCCCGGACGGTGCACTAGGCTGCACAGCCGTGGGCGACGTGGCTGCACGCACGGTGATGGAACGGGCCGACGAGCTCGCGATGCTGACCGAGACGCCCGGTGAGATCACCCGTCCGTACGGCTCACCGTCCCTCCTTCGCGCGCTCGACGCGGCGGAGGAATGGCTGCAGGAGGCCGGGCTCGCCACCCGCCGTGACGCGATCGGCAACGTGATCGGACGCCGCGGGGAGCCGGGCACGCCGGCGTTCGTGCTGGGGTCGCATCTCGACTCCGTTCGCAATGCCGGGCGTTACGACGGGCCGCTCGGGGTCCTCGCGGCGATCGCCGCCCTCGACGAGCTACGCGGCGAGACATTGCCCTTCGCCGTCGAGGTCGTGTGCTTCGCCGACGAGGAGGGCCTCCGCTACCGGGCCTCGTACCTCGCCAGCCGGGCCTACGCCGGCCTGTTCCCGCCCGAGGAGCTCTCGCTCGAAGATGCCGGCGGAATCCCCCTCGCCGAGGCGATCCGGGCGATGCGCGGCGACCCCGACGTGCTCGCCGCCGCACCGGCCCCCACCGATGCCCCTCTGGGCTACCTCGAGGTGCACATCGAGCAGGGGCCCGTCCTCCAGGCGGAGGATCTGCCGGTCGGCATCGTGACCGCGATCGCCGGCCAGAGCCGCGGCTTCGTCCGCGTGGTCGGCGACGCCGGTCACGCCGGTAACACGCCGCCGCACCTGCGCCGCGACGCGCTCGCCGCGGCGGCCGAGCTCGTGCTCGCCGTCGAGCGCGAGATGCTGACGACGCCGGGGCTGATCGCGACCGTCGGGAGGATCGACAACGAGCCGAACGTCGGCAACGTCATCCCGGGGCTCACGACCGTGAGCTACGACGTGCGCCATCAGGACGACTCGGTCAGGCATGCCGCGGTCGACCGCCTTCGCGCCAGTGCGGCGGCTGTCTGCAAGCGGAGAGCCCTCGGGCTCGACTGGTGCCATCTCCAGGATCACGACGCCGTCCCGATGTCGCCCCGGCTTCGCGCGACGCTCGGCCGGGCCTGCTCCGCGACCGGGACGGCGACGTTCGAGGTCCCGAGCGGCGCCGGGCACGACGCCGTCTCGATCGCGCGCCTCACGCCGGAGATCTCGATGCTCTTCGTCCGCTGCAGGGACGGCATCAGCCACCATCCGGCCGAGTCCGTGCGCGAGGAGGACGTTGCGATCGCGATCGACGTCGTCGTCGAGTTCCTGCGGGAGCTCGCCCGTGGCTGAGCACGAGCTCGTGATCCGCGGCGGGACGCTCGTCCTCGGCGACCGGGTGATCGAGGGCGACGTCGCCGTGTCGGACGGCAAGATCGCCGCGATCGGCCCCGACCTGCCGGGCGCGGCGGTCGAGCTCGACGCCGCCGGCCGTCACGTGTTCCCCGGCGGGATCGACCCGCACGTCCACTTCGACGAGCCCGGTCGCACCGACTGGGAGGGGGTCGACTCAGGCAGCCGCTCGCTCGCGGCCGGCGGGTTCACGTGCTACGTCGACATGCCGCTCAACAACGTGCCCGTGACCGTCGACGGGCGCGCCTTCGACGCGAAGCTCCGGGCCATCCACGGACGCTCGCACGTCGACTTCGCGCTCTGGGGAGGGCTCGTCCGGGGCAACGTCGAGCAGCTCGAGGAGCAGCACGAGCGCGGCGTCGCGGGGTTCAAGGCGTTCATGTGCCACTCGGCGATCGACGAGTTCCCTCAGGTCGACGACATCACGCTGTACGAGGGGATGCAGCGGATCGCGGAGCTCGGATCGATCCTGCTCCTCCACGCGGAGAACGCTTCGATCGTCTCGGCGCTCGCGGCGCGGGCGCGCGAGCTCGGGCACACGATGCCGGTCGACTTCGCACGCTCGCGCCCGCCCGTCGCAGAGGTCGAGGCCACCGCGCGCGCGATCCTGTTCGCCGAGGAGACGGGCTGCCCTACGCACATCGTCCATGTCTCGGTCGCGCGCGCGGTCGAGCTCGTGGCGGCCGCGCGCTCGCGGGGAGTCGACGTGAGCTGCGAGACGTGCCCCCACTTCCTGCTGTTCACCGAGGACGACCTGGAGGAGATCGGCCTGCCCCTGAAGTCGGCACCGCCGGTCAGGACGGCCGCCGAGCGCGACCGCCTCTGGGCCCTGATCGCCGACGGGACGCTCGAGATGGTCACCTCCGACCACTCTCCCGGACACCCGGCGGTCAAGCAGGCCGGGTTCTGGGACTCGTGGGGAGGGATCTCCGGCTGCCAGTCGACGCTCCAGCTCCTGCTCGCCGCGGGCCACGACGAGCGCGCCCTGACGCTCCCGGCCGTCGCCGGGTTGGTCGGCGGCGCAGCGGCCCGGCGCTTCGCCCTCCCGGGGAAGGGCGGGCTTGCCCTCGGCAGCGACGCCGACCTCGCGGTCGTCGATCTGCGCGTCACCGACGAGGTCCGCCTCGAGGACCTCCACTACCGGCATCCCTACTCGGCGTACGTCGGCCTCCCGATCCGCGGGCGCGTCGAGCGGACGCTCGTGCGCGGCCAGACCGTCTACGCGGACGGGCGGTTCGCAGACCGCCCGCTCGGACGGTTCCTGACGCCGTCCGGGACCCGATCTCCCATCTGAAAGGAGCGCCGTGGCAGAGCACGTCGCGATCCAGGCCGGCAGATTCGCCTTCACCGCCCGGCTCGAGGCCCAGAAGGCTCCGAGGACGGTCGCGCTGTTCCGCTCCATGCTCCCGTACCGGAGCAAGCTCATCCAGGCGCGGTGGAGCGGGTTCGCAGCGTGGGTGCCGATGGGCTTCGAGCGCGTGCTCGACCTCCCGCCCGAGAATGCGACGACCATCCCGCTGCCCGGTCAGATCCTCGTCTACCCCGGAGGGGTCTCGGAAGTCGAGATTCTCTTCCCGTACGGCCCCACCTATTTCGCGAGCGTCGCCGGCCCGCTCGCCGGCAACCACTTCCTGACCGTGCTGCAGGGGCAGGAGCAGTTCGACGAGCTCGGGCACAAGGTGCAGTGGGAAGGGGCCCAGGACATCTCGTTCGATCCGATCTGAGGAGGTGCCGTGCATCTCAGCCAGACAACGGCCGACTGCCTGTCGACGCTCCGCCTTCCGAGATGACCGAGGCGGTGCGAATCGGAATCGGAGGACCGGTCGGGTCCGGGAAGACCCGGCTGATCGAGCGGCTCCTGCCGCTCCTGCTCGCGCACGGTTACCGCGTCGCCGTGATCACGAACGACCTCGTCACGACCGAGGACGCGGAGCGTCTGCGGGCGGGCGGCCTGATCGCTCCCGAGCTCGTGGTCGGAGTCGAGACCGGCGCCTGCCCACACACGGCGATCCGCGAGGATCCGTCGATGAACCTCGCCGCGGCCGAGCAGCTCGAGCGCAACCACGGCCCCATCGACGTCCTGCTCGTCGAGTCCGGCGGGGACAACCTGGCCGCGACGTTCTCGGCCGATCTCGTCGACCACTGGCTGTACGTGATCGATGTCGCCGCCGGCGACGACATCCCGCGCAAGCGCGGTCTCGGGATCACCCAGGCCGATCTCCTCGTCGTCAACAAGATCGACCTCGCTCCGCACGTCGGCGCCGATGTCGGGCGGATGCGGCGCGACCTCGCCGAGGTCAGGCCCGCACGACCGACGATCTACACGGATCTCCGTCACGAGGGGGCCGGCGCGGTGCTCGACCACCTCGAGCGGGCGGTCCTCTTCCACCGGGAGCCGGACCGGGCCGCGACGGGCGATTGACCGGAGGAAGCGATGCTGCTCGCTCGGGAGATCCTCGGGAACGCCGCTGAGCCGCGCTTCGCGGCCAGGCGCCGGGAGACCGTCGTCGTCGGTTCGTCGGATGCGTCCAAGCGGCGCCTTCGGCTCACGACGGACGCGGGCACGGACGTCGCGGTCGACCTCCCGCGCGGCGGGTATCTCGCCGAGGGGGCGGTGCTCGCCGACGACGGTGACCGGATCGTGGTCGTCGAACGAGCCGAGGAGCCCTCCCTCGTCGTCCGCTTCTCCCCCGAGCTCTCGCCGGAGGCTCTGATCCGGGCAGCCACCCGGATCGGCCATGCCTTCGGCAACCAGCACGTCCCCGTCGACGTCGACGGCGGAGAGATCCGTGTGCCGATCACGACGAGCCCCGAGCTCGCCGAGCGGACGGTCCGGGCGCTCGGCCTCGACGGAGTCGACCTGCACGTCGCGCCGGTCCGCCTCGGCCGGCATGGACCGCTCGGCGACCCGGGCCACCGGCACGGTCACGACCACGCCCACTGAGGCAGGCGCGCGACGCGCTCCCGCTCGTCAACCGGGAGGCGGACCGACGCGGGCGGCACAATGGGCGGCGTGGACATTGAGGAGCGTGACCGGCGGCGCTGCTCGTTCGGGCCGATCGCCGACACCTACGAGCGCTACCGCCCCGGCTACCCGGCCGCCGCGATCGCCTGGCTGCTCGGCCCGGCGCCGAGCCTCGTCCTCGACCTCGCGGCGGGGACCGGGAAGCTGACGGAGGCCCTGCTCGAGGCCGGTCACGAGGTCGTCGCGGTCGAGCCCGACCCCGGGATGCGAGCAGCATTCGCGGAGGGACGCTCGGGCGTCCCGATCCATGCGGGATCGGCGGAGCAGATCCCGCTCCCCGACCGCTCGGTCGACGCTGTCGCGGTCGGGCAGGCGTGGCACTGGTTCGACCCGCCCCGCGCGCTCCCCGAGCTGGCGCGCGTGCTTCGACCCGCCGGAACGCTCGCGATCCTCTGGAACAGCCGCGACGAGTCCGTGCCACTCGCCGTCGAGCTCGGTGCCCTGCTCGACGGCCAGAGCCCCGCGCCCGGCTCCCACGCCGAGGAGTCCGCCGAACGCCTCGGGCCACCGTTCTCGCCGGTCGAGCGAGCCGAATTCCACCACGCGCAGCTCCTCGACGTCGACGCCCTCGTCGGTCTCGTCGCCTCCCGCTCGTACACGATCACCCTGGCCGGGCCGGAGCGCGACGAGCTGCTCGCCCGCGTGCGCGAGATCGGACGCAACGAGAGCCTTCGCTCCCCGGACGGGACGATCCGGCTGCCCTACGTGACCGTGTGCCTTCGCTCGACACGCGTTGACTAACGATCGTTCGTTCGCTAGCGTCCGCGCGGTGCTGGACGAGGCGCGGATCGTGATCGTGGGCGGCGGCATCGCGGGTTGCAGCCTGCTCTACCACCTCGCCGGGCAGGGCTGCACCGACACGCTCCTGCTCGAGCAGCACGAGCTGACGAGCGGGACGACGTGGCACGCCGCCGGCCTGTGCACGCAGTTCAGCGGCAGCTTCAACCTCATGGGGCTGCTCCGCGGGAGCGTCGAGCTGTACGAAGCCCTCGAGGCGGAGACGGGGCTGCCCGTCCCCTACCACCGGACGGGATCCCTGCGGCTCGCCGAGAGCGACGACCGGCTCGACGAGCTCCGCCACGTCGAGGGCGTCGCCGCGCTGCTCGACGTGCCCTTCGAGATCGTCTCGCCCGGGCGCGCCGCCGAGCTGTTCCCGCTGATCGACACCGGCGGCGTGATCGCGGCGGCGCATCTGCCGACCGACGGCTGGGTGGATCCGGCGAGCGTCGCCAACGCGCTGGCGAAGGGTGCGATCTCCCGCGGTGCGCGGATCCGGCGTCACACCGAGGTGACCGGGCTCGCGCGGTCCACGGGTGGCTGGCTGCTGCGGACGCCCGGAGGCGACGTCCGGGCCGGCATCGTCGTCTGCGCGGCGGGGCAGTGGTCGCGCGAGCTCGCGGCGCAGGCCGGGGCGCGGCTCCCGATCGTCTCGATGCCCCACCACTACGTGCTCACCGAGCCGATCGAGGGGCTCGGCGCGGGCCGTCCCGAGCTGCCCGTGCTCCGCGACCCGGCCGCGAGCTTCTACGCGAGGCAGGACGGCGACGGGCTGCTCATCGGGCCCTTCGAGCGCGAGCCGACGCCGTGGGCCCTCGACGGCGTTCCCCGCGGCTTCCACAACCGGCTCCTGCGATCCGAGCTCGCGAGGCTCGTCCCCGCGCTGGAAGGGGCGGCGAGGAGGATCCCGGTGATCGAGCAGACCCCGATCCGCAACGCCGTCAACGGGCCCGACGGCTACACCCCGGACGGGCGCTGCCTCATGGGCTGGGTGCCGGGGCTTCGCGACTTCTTCGTGCTCGCCGGCTTCTCGATCTTCGGGATCGTGTTCTCGGGCGGCGCCGGCCGGTACGCGGCCGAGTGGATCCTCGACGGCCAGCCGAGCGACAACATGTGGGAGCTCGACGTGCGGCGATTCGGCGAGTACGCGGGCACCACCTACGCGGCAAGGCGGGCGTGCGAGGTCTACGAGCGGGAGTACGACATCCATTTCCCGGAGGAGGAGCGCCCCGCCGGCCGCCCCCTGAAGACCGGGCCGCTCTACGACCGACTCGCCGCGCGCGGAGCCGTCTACGGGTCGCGGTTCGGATGGGAGCGGCCCCTGTGGTTCGCCGGGAGCGTCGCCGCCGAGGAGAGCTACAGCTTCCGGCGTGGCGACTGGCACGACGCCGTGGGCGCCGAGTGCCGCGCGGTGCGCTCGGCGGTCGGCGTGCTCGACCAGACGAGCTTCGGGAAGATCGAGGTGTCCGGGCCCGGGGCCGCGGCGTTCCTCGACCGATTGTGCGCGAACCGGCTCCCGGCGGAGCCCGGCCGGCTGTGCCTCACCCAGATGTGCACGCCGACGGGCGGGATCGAATGCGACCTGACCGTGACCCGCCTCGCCGGCGACCGGTTCTACCTCGTCTCGGCCGCCGCGACCGCGACGCACGACATCGCGTGGATCGAGCGGCACCTCCCGGACGACGGCTCCGTGCGCGTCGTCGACCTGACCGCGCGCCTCGGCGTCCTGACGCTCGCCGGGCCCCGCTCCCGCGAGCTCCTGCATCCTCTGACCCGCGAGGACGTGTCACACGACGCCTTCCCGTTCTTCCGCTGCCGCGAGCTCGAGGTCGGCATGGCCCCCGTCACCGCGCTCCGCGTCTCGTACGTCGGCGAGCTCGGGTTCGAGCTCCATCATCCGCTCGAATACCAGCGGCACCTCTACGAGCAGATCCTCGCCGCCGGCGAGCCGCTCGGTCTCGTGGACTTCGGCTACCGCGCGCTCGAGTCCCTTCGGCTCGAGAAGTGCTACCGGCTCTGGGGCGCCGACCTCTCCGCGGACTGGACGCCGCTGCAGGCCGGCTTCGAGCGGCTCGTCGACTTCGAGAAGGACGACTTCATCGGGCGGGAGGCCCTGCTCGCCGAGCGCGAGCGCGGCGCCGGGTTTCACCTCTCGTGCCTCGTCGTCGACGACGACGGCGCCGACGCCCACGGCCACGAGCCGATCTACGAGCCCGGTGGGAGCCGTCCCGTCGCCTACGTCGCCTCCGGAGGGTTCGGCCACACGCTCGGCGTGTCGATCGCGCTCGCCTACCTCCGCCCCGGGCATGCGGCCGTCGGCGCGCGCCTCGAGGTCGGGATCCTCGGCGAGCGTCGAGCGGCTACGGTCGTCGATCAGCCACTCTACGACCCGGCCGGGCTGCGGTTGCGCTCATGAGGGTGGCGCGAGCCGGGACATCCGCCAGGGCCGGATGAGATCGATCGGCAGGGCCGGATGAGATCCGGCCCTTACCGGCGGTTGGTTGGCGTAGGGGCGGGATCTCATCCCGCCCGTCGTCCTTCTAGCCGAGGACCCAGGCGTCGTCGCGGATGATCGGCGTCGCCGCTCCGGCCGCGTCCAGCCCGTCGACCTCGACCTCGGGGCCGCCGATCATGAAGTCGGTGTGGACGGTCGAGGCCGAGATCCCGGCCTCCCACCGCTGCTGCGGCGTGAGCCTCGTCGCGCCCTCGACCCCGATCGCATACGCGCTGCCGTAGGCGACGTGGCAGGCGGCGTTCTCGTCGAGCAGCGTGTCGTTGAAGACGATGCCCGTGCGGGCGACCCGCGAGTCGCCGGTCACGAGCGCGACCTCGCCGAGCATCGCGGCGCCCTCGTCACGACCGACCTGGCCGCGGACGGCGCCGGCCCCGCGCTCGGCCTCGATCGCGACGATCCGGCCCCGTTCGAAGGCGATCTCGAGCCCCTCGACGGTCACGCCCTCGACCACGAGCGGCTTCGTCGCCCGCACACGACCCTCCGTGCGGCGGCGATCCGGGGCGGTGAAGACCTCCTCCGTCGGGATGTTCGGCACGTACCGCGTCCCGTCGTGCGCCTCCTTGTCGCCAGCGAGCCACCGGGAGCCGGGCAGCAACCCGACCGTCAGGTCGGTGCCGGGCCCGCGGAAGCGAACCGCGTCGAACCGCCGCTCGTCGAGCAGGGACGCCCGGACCTTCAGCGCGGCGAGGTGGCTCTCCCATGCGGCGATCGGATCGGGCTCGTCGAGCCGTACCGCCACGGCGATCGCTTCCCACAGCCGCTCGACGTCGGGCTCGCCGAAGATGCTCTCGGCCCACCCCTTTGTCGGGTACGGGCAGAGACACCAGCTCATCAGCGCCTCCATCTGCCCGCGACGGATCACCTGGTTGACCGGCATCGGGTCGAGCGCGGCGCGGGCAGGATCGGCGCCGGCGAGGAGGTTCGGCGCCGGGTCCCCGGTCACGCGCACGTACGCGGCGCCGTCGTCGACGGCGGCGGCTCGGACGTCGAGCCACGGCGGCTGCCAGGACAGCGAGTCGAGCGGTGCGTGCTCGAGCCGGGCCAGCTTCACGTGCGGGTCCCAGTACCAGACGTCCACGTAGCGGGCCCCGGCCGCGTACGCCTGGCGCGCGACCTCGCGTGCGAACGGCGCGTGCTCGACATCGGCCGTCAGGAGGAGAAGCTGGCCCGGCTGGAGGGCAAGCCCGACCCGGACGACGAGCCCCGCAAGGCCCTCGGTCAGCTCGCTGATGCGCTCGTCCACGGCCGCACGCTACCGGTCGGCGGCGACCGTCAGCGGTCCGAACCGAGCCCGGCCAGCAGGAGGTCGGCGTAGATCTCGGCGATCTCGCCCGCCGCCAGAGGGCCGTCGTCGCGGTACCAGGTGTCCACGAAGGTGCACATCCCCCCGATGCCGAACGTGACCACCGGCACGCTTCGCACCCGCCACCCGTGCCGCGCCCTGCCCTCCTCGAGCACGTCCTTGAACAGCCGGGCGTACGCGTCTCGCAGCGCGAGCACGGCCTCCCGGCGCTCCGGCCCGATCGCGTGCAGCTGCTCGTCGGCGACCCGCGCGCGGAACCGCTGCTCGGCGTGGTAGACGACGTTCCAGCGGACGAGCGCGCGCAGCCGGTCGGCCGGGTGCCCGTGGACGGCGATCGCCTCGCGGCCGCCCGCGAGCAGCTCCTCCATGACCCCGGTCGCGATGCGGACGAGGAGATCCTCCTTGCCGGCGTAGTGGTTGTAGAGGCTCGCGGCGCGGATCCCGACGGCAGCGGCGACCTCCCGCATCGACGTGCCGTGGTATCCCTTCTCGTAGAAGAGCCGGGTGGCTGCCTCGAGGATCCGCTGCTCCGTCCCGAGCTCGCTTGACAGCACGGCCTGCATCGGCAGAGAATACCACCCTAACGAACGGTCGTTAGGAAGGAGCAGGGAAGCGATGACGAGTCCGCTGTACGTGCGCGAGTCGGCCTGGAGCCTCCTTCCGGGGCACACCGTGCACGTCGTGATCGACGACCAGAACGACTTCCTCCACCCCGGGGGCTGGTACGGCCAGAACGGGATCGACATCGCGCACATGCAGCGGGTCGTCGAACCCACGAAGCGCCTGAACGAGGAGTGCCGGCGGCGCGGGATCCCGATCGTCTGGACGCGGCACGGCACGAAGGAGCTGGCCGACGGCGGGCCGTTCATGGCGATCCGCGAAGTGCTCCACGATGGGGGCCTCCGCCAGGGGACCTGGGGCTACGAGATCCTGGACGAGCTCGAGCCCCACCCGGAGGACTGGTACGTCGAGAAGTGCCGGCTGTCGGCCTTCTTCCAGACGAACCTCGAGCTGATCCTCCGAGCGCTTCGCGCCGAGACGGTGCTCCTGACCGGCGTGCTCACGAACCAGTGCATCGGCGCCACCTGCAAGGACGCCCTCTTCCGCGACTTCAAGCCGATCGTGGTCGAGGAGTGCACGGGCACGACGCTGCGACACCTTCACGACCCCGCGATCGAGATGATCCAGGTCGGGTGGGGGCAGGTGAACACGCTCGAGGAGACCCTCGCCGAGCTGCAAGCCTTCCCGGCGGCGCTCGCCGGCCGCCGCTGAGATCCCGACCGCAGGGAGGAACGCCATGGGAACGATCGGCTCGCAGTTCATGTGCCAGGACTTCGAGGAGTGCATCGCGTCGGTGAGGAAGGCCGAGGAGGTCGGTTACAGCCACGCGTGGTTCATCGACTCGCAGATCCTGTGGCAGGACTGCTTCGTGTACATGACCTCGGCGCTCGCGGCGACCGAGCGTATCGTCGTCGGGACCGCTGTCACGAACCCGTTCACCCGCCACGTGACGACGACCGCGAGCGCGTTCGCAACGCTCGGTGAGCTGCATCCGGGCCGGCTCGCGCTCGGGATCGGCCGCGGTGACAGCGCCGTGCGGACGATGGGCCTCCACCCGGTCAAGACCTCGTTCCTGCGGGAGTCGATCCCGCTGCTCCGCGATCTCATGGCCGGACGCCACGTGACGCTGAACGACGCCGACGTCCATCTGCGCTGGGTGAAGGAAGGCCCGGAGATCCCGATCATGATGTCCGCGACCGGGCCGAAGAACCTGCGCCTCGCAGGCTCGCTCGCCGACCGCGTGATGCTGTACGTCGGCGTGGATCCCGTCTCCGTGCGCTGGGCGATGGAGCACGTTCGCGCCGGCGCCGCGGAGGCCGGCCGCGACCCGGATGTCGTGAGGTTCTCGGTCCTGACCGCAATGTGGGTCGGAGACGACCAGGAGGAGGCCTGGCGGACCTGCCGCTGGGCGCCCGCGGCCTGCGCGAACCACATCCAGGACACGATGAGCCGCAATCCCGAGCACGGCATGCCCGAGCCGATGACGCGCCTTCCGCAGGCTCGCGACGAGTACGACTACTACGCCGGCCACCTCGACTCGAAGGCCGACCACACCGAGTACCTCACCGGCGACCTCGTCGACGACTTCGCGCTCGCCGGACCGGCGGAGAGGGTGTTGGCGAAGGTGCGCGAGCTGTTCGACCTCGGGATCGACGAGATCTCGTGCGCGTACCAGAACGGCCAGCTCGACCAGATGGATCGCGTCGGCCGCGAGGTGATCGCCGCCCTCGGCACGCCGGTCACCGCGGACGGCTGACCGTTGCTCGAGCACAAGCTGACGAAGGGGGCACCATGAGCGAAATCGGAGCGATGCTCGAGGAGATCTTCTCGGCCGACACGTCGATCTACCGGCAGCGCGGCTTCCAGCGCCGCGTCGGGTTCGGCGAACGTCCCGCGCTCGTGCACATCGACCTCGCGAACGCCTGGACACGGCCGGGCAACCCGTTCACCTGCGATGGGATGGACGTGATCATCCCTGCCGTTCAGCGCCTCAACGAGGCCGCACGGGCGAAGGGCTGCCCGATCGTCTACACGACGACGGCGTACACGGTGACGAGCGGCCCGAACTCCGACACCGGCCTGTGGCACCTGAAGATCCCGGTCGAGGTGCTCCGGGAGGGAACCGCGGCCGTGCAGATCGACGACCGGATCGCGCCCATGCCGAGCGAGCAAGTGATCGTGAAGAAGCGCGCGAGCGGCTTCCACGGCACATACCTCGCCGGCTTCCTCCGCGCCCAGCGAGTGGACACGGTGATCATCACGGGAGTGACGATGGCCGGCTGCGTACGCCACACGACCGAGGATGCGATCGCCGAGGGCTTCCGCCCGATCGTCGTCCGCGAGGCGGTGGGTGACCGCGTGCCGGGGGCGGTCGAGTGGAACCTGTTCGACATCGACGCGAAGTTCGGCGACGTCGAGCCGCTCGAACGCGTCCTCGAGTATCTGGGCGGCATCGACCCGATGAGCTGAGCGCCCTCTGGGCGGGACAAGGAGGAGCAATGAAGCGCATCGGCGTCGACGTCGGAGGCACGTTCACCGACCTGATCCTCGTCGACGAGGCGACGGGCCGGATCACCGTCGACAAGGTCGAGTCGACCCCCGACGATCCCGCCCGCGGCACCGTCGAGGGCGTCCGCGCGCTCTGCGCCAAGGCCGGCGTCGTGCTGGCCGAGGTCGACAACCTCCTCCACGGAACGACGGTGGCGACGAACATCGCTCTCACCCACACGGGTGCCGAGGTCGGGATGATCACGACCGAGGGCATGCGCGACATCCTTCACATCGCCCGCCACAAGAAGCCCTACAACTTCTCGCTGCAGCAGGAGCTTCCGTGGCAGTCGCGCCCGCTCGTCAAGCGCCGACACCGGCTCACCGTCAACGAACGCGTCACGGTCCCGGCCGGTGAGGTGCTCGTTGCGCTCGACGAGGACGAGGTCCGGCAGCGCGTCCGGCAGCTGAAGGCGGCGGGCGTCGAGGCCGTCTCGGTGTGCCTCCTCCACTCGTACCTCAACCCGGATCACGAGCGCCGGATCAAGGAGATCGTGCTCGAGGAGCACCCGGACGCGTTCCTCTCCGTCTCCCACGAGGTCCTCCCCCTCTACCGCGAGTTCGAGCGCTTCTCGACCGTCTGCCTGAACGCGTACGTCGGCCCGAAGGTGTCGCGCTACGTGACGCGGTTCGACGAGGCGATGAAGCAGGCGGGCTTCGCGCACCACGTGCAGCTCATGCAGTCCTCGGGAGGCATGGCGACCGTCGAGGCGGCCACGCAGCGGCCGGTGAACATGTTGATGTCGGGCCCGGTCGCCGGCCTGATCGGCGGGATCTGGGCCGGCAAGGTGGCGGGCTTCTCCAACGTCGTGACGCTCGACATCGGCGGCACCTCGGCGGACATCGGCGTTGCCGCCGGCGGCCAGCTGCGCATGCGTCACCTGCTCGACACGAAGATCGGCGACTACCAGGCGATGGTGCCGATGGTCGACATCGACACGATCGGCGCAGGCGGCGGCTCGATCGCGCACGTCGATCCGGGCGGCGTCTTCCGCGTCGGACCGCAGTCGGCGGGCGCCGACCCGGGGCCGGCCTGCTACGGGCGCGGCGGGGCAGTGCCCACCTCGACCGACGCCCAGCTGCTGCTCGGTCGCCTGCGGTCGGATCGTGGGCTGCTCGGCGGGTCGATGGGGCTCGACCGTGTCCTCGCACAGTCGGCGATGGAGACGGTCGCCGGCGAGCTCGGGATGAGCGTCGAGGAGGCTGCGCTCGGCGCGCTGCAGATCCAGAAGTACGGCATGACACAGGCGATCGAGCTCAACTCGGTGCGCCGCGGCTACGACCCACGTGAGTTCACGCTCGTCGCCGCCGGCGGTGCCGGTCCGCTGTTCGCGTGCGACATCGCGCTCGAGCTCGAGATCGCGCGCGTGCTCGTTCCACCGCATCCGGGAATCATCGCCGCGACCGGTCTGCTCGCGACCGATCTTCAGCACGAGTTCGTCGCCACCGAGCGCCACCAGCTGAAGCATCTCGACGAGGCGCGGCTCGGGGCTCGCTTCGACGAGCTCGTCGCGCAGGCGACGGCCCGGCTCGACGGAGACTCGGTCCCCGAGGACCGGCGGCTGATCCGCCGCCTGGCCGACTGCCGCTATGCCGGGCAGGGCTACGAGGTCCGCACCGAGGTTCCGGCCGGCCCGGTCGACGCGGCCTTCCTCGATGAGCTGAAGGAGCGCTTCCACCGCGCTCACGAGGCGGAGTACGGCCATCGCTTCGAGGCTCCGATCGAGATCATCAACATCCGTGCGGTCGCGATCGGCCGCGTCGACGAGCTCAGCGCGACCGAGCTCGAGGCAGGGGACGGCGACCCGGCACGCGCGCGAACGCTCGAGCGCGAGGTCGTGTTCGACGTCGACGGCAAGGCGGAGCGCCGCCTGACGCCGTTCTACGAGCGCGAGCTGCTGCGCGCCGGCGACCGCTTCGTCGGCCCGGCGATCGTGGAGCAGTACGACACGACCACCGTGATCCCGCCGGGCCTCGCGGCCGAGATCGACCGTCACGGCAACATCGTGATCGACTGCACCTCCCGCCCGCGACAGGAGGGAGCCCGCGGAGCCGCCCTCGCGACACCGATCCTGATGCGCGTGATCGGGGGCGCGTTCTCGGCGATCGCGAAGGAGATGGCGAGCGTCCTCTACCGGATGTCCTACTCGTCGATCATCCGCGAGTCGGAGGACCTGGGCGCCGGGATCTTCGACCGGGAGGGCAACGAGCTCGCCGAGTCGGACTCGACGCCGATGTTCATGGGCGCGATGCCGAAGATCGTCAAGAACGTGATCGCGATCCTCGGCGACGACATCCACGAAGGCGACGTGATCCTTCACAACGACCCCTACGGCGGCGCCACCCACTCCCCGGACGTCGCGATCGTGATCCCGATCTTCTTCGAGGACGAGCTCGTCGGCTTCTCCGGCGCGTCCGCCCACGTCCTCGACATCGGCGGTGCCTACCCAGGGCTCGCGATCGACCTCGTCGACAACTGGTCGGAGGGGAACATCTACCGGGCCGTGAAGCTCCAGGAACGCGGCGTCTGGCAGGCCGGCCTCTGGAAGCACATCCTCGAGAACGTCCGCACCCCGAGCTTCAACAACGGCGACATCCGGGCGATGATCGCCGCCTGCGAGCTCGCGAAGCGCCGGTATGCGGAGCTGCTGTCCCGCTACGGTCAGGAGACCGTCCTCGGAGTCGCGCGCGCCTGGCTCGGCTACTCGGAGCAGATGCTCCGCCAGGAGATCGCGAAGGTCCCGGACGGCCGTTACGAGACCGAGGTCGGCTGGCTCGACGACGACGGGGTCAACCGCGGCGTGAAGCTGCCGGTCAGGATCGCGGTCGAGATCGAGGGCGACGAGATCACGTTCGACCTCACCGGCTCGAGCGACGAGGTGCCGACGGGCTACAACTGCCCGTTCGAGGGCACGACGGTCTCGGCGATGACGTTCATCACGCGGATGATCTTCCTCGACGAGGAGGCCTACCCCGTCTTCGTTCCCCAGAACGAGGGCATGCTGGCGCCGGTGCACGTGGTCGCTCCGAAGGGCTCGATCTTCAACCCGAACTACCCGCGGGCCTGCTTCGCCCGCTTCTGCCAGGTGCAGCGAGCGGTCGACCTCGCGCTGCGCGCGCTCGCGCCGGTGATCCCGAACCAGGTCACGGCCGGCAACTCCGCCCACCTGCACTTCCTCGCCTACTCCGGGTTCAACGAGGAGGAGCGCGAGTACTGGGTGTACCTCGAGGTCGACGAGGGCTCCTACGGCGGCCGGCCGGGGCGCGACGGCCTCGACTCCGTCGACTGCCTCATCGCGAACACCCGCAACAACCCGATCGAGGAGCTCGAGTGGCGCTTCCCGATGCGCACCGAGCGCTACGAGCTACGCGACGACCCCTGCGCGGCAGGCAAGTGGCGCGGCGGGATCGGGATGGTGCGCGTCAACCGCTTCCTCGAGGACACGATCGTCACCTGCGAGGGCGACCGCGTCGAGAGCGATCCGCCCTGGGGGATCTTCGGCGGGCACGACGGGATCCTCGCCTATGGGAAGGTGACGCACCCCGACGGGAACGAGGAGTACTGGCCGTCGAAGTTCACGGGCAGGACGCTCCCGGCCGGGTCGACGATCGAGATCGCCGTCCCGAACTCCGGTGGCTACGGCGACCCGCTCGAGCGTGACCCGGCGCAGGTGCTCTCCGACGTCCTCGACGGGTTCACGACCGTCGAGCTCGCAGAACGAGACTACGGCGTCGTGATCGACCTGGACACGATGACGGTGGACGGGGAGGCGACCGCCCGGGCCCGCGAGGCGCGGATCGCGAAGGTGTAGGGGTTCGATCTCGTCCGGCCCTACGAGATCATCCTCGAATGTGCGGGCGGGATGAGATCCCGCCCCTACGACCCATTCCGGCCGGTCGACGCGGCCCGCGCCGCGTAGGGGCCGGATCTCGTCCGGTCCTCCGCGCCGGGCTTTGCGGCGGTCACGGAACGATGTTCTGGTTCAGGCGGAACAGGTTGCCCGGGTCGTACTTCCGTTTCAGCTCGACGAGCCGGTCGTAGTTCGGGCCGAACGCCTCGCGAACGACCCCCTGGTCGTCGTCGCTCATGTAGTTCACGTATCGGCGCGCGGCCCTGAAGGGCTGCACCGCGTCGAAGGTCTCGCGCGTCCAGGCGATGTTCTCGTCCGTCGTGGCCGGATCCATCCAGATCGACGGGATGACCAGGTTGTAGCCGGGATCCCGGTGAGGCACGGCCATCGCGTCGACCGGTACGCGCGTGACGGCACCGTGCACGTGCTCGAACACCATCGCCGTCATCGGCGATGGGCAGATGGCGAACCGTTGCACCATCACGTCGATCGCCTCGTCCGAGAGCCCGTCGAGGAAGGTCGACTTCCAGTAGTTGAGCGCACCCTTCGGAAACGCCGCGTCGATGAGGGTGTTGGCGGTCGCGTACGGCATCTCGCCGACCGGGACGTCGAGCGGCGAGCCGAACGCGAGCAGGGGCGCGAGCTCTCGCTGCGCCTCCTCGGCCGTTCCGATGTGACAGATGACCGCGCCGCATAGCGGCTCGCCCGACCCGTCCGGTGCGTGGATCAGGCCGGCGAACAGCGTCATGTCGTCCGAGAGATCGGCGGTGTACCCCCGGATGAACCGCAGCAGGTCCCGCGCGGCGTCGAACGGGTGGATGACGAGCCCCGCGGTGACGATCGGGCCGACTGGGTGCAGCCGGTACGCGAACGAGGTCGCGACCCCGAAGTTGGCGCCGGCGCCGCAGACGCCCCAGAACAGATCCGGATTCTCGTCCTCGCTGACCGTCAGCACGCGCCCGTCGGCCGTGACGAGCTCGACCGAGGCGAGGTTGTCCGTCGCCAGGCCGTAGCGGCTCATCATGAACCCGAGCCCGCCCCCGAGCGTCAACCCGGCGATCCCGGTCGTCGAGACCACACCGCCCGTCACGGCGAGCCCGTGCACCTGCGTCTCGCGGTTCAGCTCCCCCCAGGTGAGGCCGCCCTGCGCGCGGGCAGTCCTCGCAACGGGATCGACATGGACGCCTTTCATCGGCGACAGGTCGATCATGAGGCCGCCGTCCGTGACGGCCTTGCCGGCGACGTTGTGCCCCCCGCCGCGAATCGAGACCTCGAGCCCGCGCTCGCGGGCGAGGTTCACGGCGTCGACGACGTCGGCCGTGCCGAGGCACTGGGCGATGAGCGCCGGCCGCTTGTCGATCAGCCCGTTATGGATCTGGCGGGCCTGCTCGTACCCGTCGTCGTCAGGGAGAAGGAGCCGACCCGAGAATCCCTCCAGGCTGGCCACCAGGTCCTGCTCGAGCGTCGCCATCGTGCACCTCCTCCGGATGGATGCGGGAATCCTACGTCACGATCGACACGAGTGCCGGCCGGCCGGCGGCGCCGAACCAGTCGTGTCCCCGTGCCTGGCACGTGCCAGGCACCGGCGAGGAAATGGCCGGCCGCTGCCGCCGGCAACGCATCCGCACGGCGGCGTCAGGGGGAGGCAAGACCGCCCCGCTCACGGCCGATGCGCGCGCGCAGCCGCGGGCCGATGACGACCTCGTGCGGGAGCCGCCTCAGCGCTCCCGCCTCGACGACGACCCCCTGCTCGCGAAGGACGGTCGCCAGGTGGGCCCAGTGGTCTGCCTCCATGTCCTCCTGCGAGCGTCCGCCGAACGGCTCATCCGGTCCGACCACCGCGCGCGCCGTCGTCTCGATCTCCTCCATCGACGTCGCCGCCCAGATGTCCGGGACGCCCTCCCCCAGGGCGATGTGCAGGGGCCACTCGGAGGTCCAGCCGCGGTCATCCAGCAGCAGCACGCGGCGCCCGTCGGCGAGCACGGCCTCATGGCGCGCCGACACCGACATCCGACGGACGCCCGCGCCGTGGGGCACATACTCCGACCAACCAACGTCAGATCCTCGGACCAAGGGGCCGTCATCCTGGACGTCGACGAGCGTCACCAGGCGTATCACGAGGGCCATGCCTCATCTTCTCAGTCCGCCCGACGGCCACGCTCCCCGGCCCGGACGGACGTGGCGTCAGGTCAAGGCGCGGACGGAGGCACCCGCTCGTGCCAGTCGGTCGCCCGCTGGAACGCGTGGGCGGCGCGGAGCACGGTGGCCTCGTCGAGACGCCGGCCGACGAGGCAGAGGCCGACGGGCATCCCGGCCACGAAACCACACGGAACCGTGGCGGCCGGAAGCCCGGCGAGGCTCCAGGGTGCCGTGTACCGGATGGCGGCGAGCCGGTAGGCGTCCTCGCCGATCGCGGCGTCGCTGCCGAGGCCCTCGAGCCCGTCGACCTCGATCCCGCCCTCGACGAGGCGAGGCGCGATCATCGGCATCGTCGGCTGCGCCAGGACGTCGAACCGCTCGAACACCCGCCGGAACGAGTCGGCGATCACGCGCCGCGCCCGCTGACCGGTCACGTAGGCCGTCGAGGGCCAGAAGAGCCCCGCGAGCGCGCGCGTGCGAACGTCGGGCCCGTAGTCCGCGAGCCGGTTTCGCAGCCACTCGAGATGCACGCTCGTCGCCTCGGGGAACTGGATCGCCTGCTGCGCGATCCGCGCCTGCTCGAGGAACGGCACGTCGACCGGCTCCACGGCGGCTCCGAGCGACCGCAGACCGGCGGCCGCATCGCCGGCCGCGGCCGCAACCCGCAGATCGACGACGCCCTCGAAGAACGCGGACACGACCCCGACCCGAAGGCCGCGAAGATCCCCGCCGAGCAGCTCCGCATAGGAAACGTGCGGGGCGCGAATGCTGGAAGGATCATCGGGGTCGTGACCGGCGACGACCTGGAGCAGGAGCGCGCAGTCCTCGATCGTGCGCGCCAGCGGGCCGACGGCGTCGAAGCTCCAGGACAGCGGTAGCACGCCGCGGCAGGGGACGAGCCCCGTGGAGGGGCGAATGCCGCTGATCCCGCAGAACGCTGCCGGGATCCGGACCGACCCGGCCGTGTCCGAGCCGAGCGTGCCGGCGACGAGGCCGGCGGCCGCGGCCGCGCCGCTGCCACCGCTCGAGCCGCCGCAGACGCGTCCCGTGTCCCAGGGGTTCCGGGCCGGGCCGAAGTGCGGGCTCGTCGTCAGCGCGCCGTAGGCGAACTCGTGCGTGTTGAGCTTGCCGACGATCACCGCGCCGGCCGCCTCGAGCCGCCTCACGACCGTCGCGCTCTTGCCGGCGACGTTGTCGGCGAGGATCCGCGAGGCCGCGGTCGTCGGCGCTCCCTCGACGTCGATCAGGTCCTTGACGGCGAGCGGCACCCCGTGGAGCGGCCCGCGCTCGGTCGCCCGCTCGAGCCGGCGCGCTCGCTCGAGGGCCCTGTCCCCGTCGACGCTGATGAACGCATTGAGCTCCGGGTCGCCCGCCGCGATGCGGGCGAGCGAGGCCTCCACCGCCTCGAGCGGGGACAGCTCTCCGGCCCGTACCGCCGACGCGATGCGGGCGACCGAAGCCAGCGCCGCGCTCATGCCGGGCAATCTACCGTCGCGCGAACCTGGCGGCACTCCGGCGAGCGCAGGTGGCACACTCGCACGAGACCCCATGGCCAAGAAGCTGATCCTCCTCGCGGCGGGCCTCGTGCTCGCGCTCGCCGGTGCTGCCGTCGCCTACGCGGTGCTCCGCGGCGGCGAGGCCGGGGGCGCCCTCGATACGGAGCTCGCCGGCGTGACGGTCGTCTCGCCATCGACCGCCGAGCCTGCGACGGCCACGCAGCCCGCGACCGAGCCGGCCGGCACCGGCTCGTCCACCTCGCCGACCGAGACCGCTCCGCCACCCGAGCCCGTCGAGGGGCCCTGCTGGACCGAGTTCGGGGGCAACCCGCAGCGCACCCTCTCGCGGACCGAGATCGATCTCGGCGTCCCGGCCGAGAAGCCGCTCTGGGCGCGGGCCATGGGCGCCTACATGGAATACCCGCCGAGCTTCTGCGACGGGACGCTGTACGTGAACACCTTCGACGGGCTGACGGCCGCGGTGGCTGCCGACACCGGGAAGGTGCTGTGGCGCTGGAAGACCAACGGCCTCAAGCCCTCGACGCCGGCGATCGCCGGAGACATGCTCGTGGTCAGCTCCATCGACGGAACGGTGACGGGCGTGCGGCGGGAGAGCGGCAAGGTCGCGTGGCAGGTCCGTGTCGACGCGAAGGTCGAGTCCTCGCCGGTCGCGATCGACGGAACGGCATACTTCGGCGCCACCGACGGGCGCGTCTTCGCGGTCAGCACGCAGACGGGGCGGATCCGGTGGGCGTACCAGACCGGCGGTCGGATCAACTCCAGCCCGTCGATCTGGGGAAACCGCCTCTGCGTCACGACCTACGCAGGCTCGATCTTCTGCCTCGACCGCCGTGACGGATCGAAGCTGTGGAGCACCTACGTCGAGCGCGACGCATTCCGGTACGAGAGCTTCTACGCGAGCGCCTCGACCGACGGGCGCCGCCTCTACACGGTCGCGCGCTCGGGGAAGGTCGTCGCCCTCGACGCGCGCGACGGCTCGGTCGAATGGACCGATCACGTCGACTCCCTCGGCTATTCCACCCCGGCGATCGCGAACGGCCGGGTGTTCGTCGGCGGGTTCGACGGCGGGCTTCGGGCCTACGACGGCGAGACCGGCAGGCTGATCTGGCGGCACGACGTCCCGGGTCGGATCCTGGGTGGGGCGGTCGTCGTCGGGGGCCTCGTCTTCTTCTCCACGCTCGAGACGGAGACCTACGCCGTGCGCGCCTCCGACGGGAAGCGTGTGTGGCACGTCGGCCTCGGGAAGTACTCGCCCGGGATCGCGACGGAGGAGCGGTACTACTTCTCGCTCAACGGGCTCCTCGTGGCGTACGAGGGAACCCGCTAGTTCCGCTACCGATCGGTCGTTCGGACGGGGTCGGCCCCGGGTGTCCGGGCGATGCGAGCCGCCAGCCGGGAGATCCGCCGGCCTGCATCGGCGAGAACAGCGTCCTCGGCGCCGAGGCTCACTCGCACGTGGCCGTATCCGCTCGCGCCGAAGTCGTCGGTCGGCGTCACCGCCACGTCCTCCTCCTCGAAGAGCCGGACCGCGAAGCCCTCACCCGAGAGGCCCGTCCCGCGAACGTCGACGAGGACGAACATGCCGCCCTCCGGCGGACGAGCGACGATGCCGGGGGCCTCCTCGAGCGAGCGAACGAAGAGCCCGGCGCGTCGCTCGTACGCCTTCAGCATCGAGGCGGCGATCGACTCGTCGGCGAGCGCCGCGACCCCGGCATCCTGGATGAACGGCGGGCAGCCGAACAACATCGACTCGAGGAGCAGTGCGAGCCGGTCCGCGAGCTCGAGCGGCGCCACCGCCCAGCCGTGCCGGAACCCGGTCATCGCATGCGACTTGGAGAGGCTCCCGAGCGCCACGGAAAGCTCCTCCGAGCCCCGTAGCGCGAGGACGCTGACGTGGGGCCGGCCGTATGCGATCGCCGCGTAGACCTCGTCGGCGACCAGCCACAGCCCGTGCTCGCGGCACAGCGCTGCGAGGCCCTCCAGCTCGGCCCGCGTGGCGACGGCACCGGTGGGGTTGTGCGGCGAGTTCAAGAGAATCGCGCGTGTCCGCGTCGTGATCGCGGCTTCGACCTCCTCGACGCGGAGGTGGAAGCCGCGCTCCGGTATGAGCGGCACGCCGACCCAGGCAGCCCCCGACGCCGCCACCACGCCCGGATAGGTCGAGTATGCGGGCTCGGGCACGACGACCTCGTCGCCGGGCTCGACGAGACAGAGCATGACGGCGAAGAGCGCCGCCTGCGAGCCGGGGAAGAACACGATCCGGTCCGGCGAGACGTCCCGGCCCGCCTGTGCCGAGGCGACGCGCGCGATCGCCTCGCGGATGTGTCGCTCGCCCCGGGCGTAGGTGTAGTGCGTCCTGCCGCCCCGCACCCCCTCGACGGCAGCCTCGACCGCGGCCCCGGGCGGGGGAAAGTCCGGCTCACCGAGGCTGAGCACGATGACGTCGTGACCGGCCTGCCGGCGCTGCAGCGCAAGCTCGTGAATCCGCCAGCTGCCTCCCTCGACCGCTGCGATCCGCGAGGCGAGCGAGGAGAGGGTGCGCACGCCGCCGCGCATGGCCCCATTCTGGCGCACCCGGTCGCAGGCCCGCGAAACGGACGCGCGGCCGTCAGGGCATGACGACGGCTCGACCCTCGACGCGGCCGGAGCGCAGATCGTCGAGCGCATCGCCGATCATGCCGAGCGGGTAGGTCTGGATCCGGCCCGAGAGGTGCCCGGCCTGCGCGATTCGCACCACCTCGTGGAGATCGAGCAGCGTGCCCGCCACGACGGTCGTCAGGGACGCCTCGGGAGCGGCGGCGAAGAAGCCGAACGGGACCGTGCCGCCCGCAAGCCCGAGAAGGGCGACGATTCCGCGCCGGCCGACGGCGTGCGCGGCGAGCGCGAGGGAGTCGTCGCTGCCGACGAAGTCGATCACGGCCTCTGCCCCGCGGCCCCGCGTGAGCTCGGCGATCCGGGCGGCCGCCTCCGAGCCGGCAGGCAGCGCGTGGTCGGCCCCGAGCTCGCGGAGCCGCGCAAGCGTCTCCTCGCGAGCCTCCACGGCCAGGATCGTCGCCCCGGTCAGCAGGCGGACGAGCTGGATCGCGTACTGGCCGAGGCCGCCGCCGCCGATGATCACGCAGGTGCCGGCTCCCTCGACGTAGGGCCGGACGCGCCTGGCCGCCGCATAGGAGCAGAGCGCGGCGCACCCGAACGGCGTCGCCTGGAGGGGATCGAGCTCGCCGAGCGGGACGACATGACGGCGGTGGGGCACGAGCACGTACTCGGCGAACCCTCCGTCCATCGTCGCGCCCGCCTCGTCGCCGTCCGGACACAGCTGCTCGTGCCCCGAGACGCACCACTCGCAGCGGCCGCAGCCCCAGGCCACGCTCACGACCACCGCCTCGCCGGACCCGATCCCCTCCACCTCCGGCCCGGTCGCCTCGACCCGTCCGGCGATCTCGTGCCCGGGCGTCACCGGCCTGCGCACGAGCTCGTCGAACATGCCGTCGAGGACGTGGACGTCCGAGCGGCACACTCCGGCGCCGACGACGCGGACGAGCACCTGGTCGCCGACCGGCTCCGGGACGGGCACCTCCTCGAGGCGCAGCCGCGACTCGCCGGGGTGGAGCCGCGCGGCCAGCATCAGCTCCCGCCGGCCTCGATCTTCTCCAGGAACTCGATCACGGCCGGGTTGCAGACGTCGGCCGCGTCCATCAGGTTCGCGTGACCGCTCCCCGGAACCGGCAGGTACTCGCGGGCGGCCGCCGCCGTCAGGTTCTCGTAGATCCATCGGCCGCCGCCGCCCGAGGGGCCCTGCTCCGCCGGGGTGAGGACGTCGGCGAGGCCGACGATGACGAGCGTCGGCGCCGTGACCCGAGCCACGTCGGCCGAGAGGTCGGTCTCGATCATCGCGTCGCAGGCCGCGCAGAAGACCTCGATCCCGACGTTGCGACCGGCGATGTCCATCACGGCGGCGACGAGAGCCTCCCCACCGTTCGGCCCGTCGAGGAACTCCCGCGAGACCGCCTTGTTGCACAGCTCGACGGCCAGCTCCCGGCTCCCCGTGCCGTACGCGCGGGCGAGGGCCTTCCAGACCTCGTAGTGGCACCGGGCCATGAAGTCCGACTTGACGGCGCAGCCCGAGAGGACGAGCCCGCGCACCCGCTCCGGATAGCGCGCGGCGAAGCGCAGCGCGACCATGCTGCCCATCGATCCACCGTGTACATGACAGCGCTCGATCTCGAGTGCGTCGAGGAGCCCGACCATGTCGTCGCACCAGACGTCGAACGAGTAGGGCTGCTCGGGCCGATCGCTCCGCCCGTACCCGCGCGGGTCGTAGTCGAGCACCGTGAAGTGCTCGACCATCGCCGGGGTGACGAGCCCGTATCCCTCGTGGGCGCTCACGGCCCCCGGCACCTGCATCACGATCTCGCCGGTGCCCGACAGCTCGTACCAGAGCCGGGCCCCGTTCACCTCAACGGTCGCCATCGATCCACGCCTCTCCGTAGCGGGGGTACAGGTCAGCGGCATACGGCCGGAACCCGTGCAGAGCGGCCGAATGCACCCACACGTCGGTCGGGGTGACGAGCGGCACGTAGGGAAGCTGCTCCGCCGCGATGTGCTGCACACGGCTCGCGGCCGCTCGGAGCTCGTCGTCCGTCCCGGCCCGCAGCCAGCCCTCGAACGCCTCGTCGAGCTCCGGAATCGACGCGTGCTGCCAGTTCGGGAAGCCGATGCAGCGGGTCGACGCGAAGCCGATCACCGCGTCGACGGCATCCGGCCACAGCCATTTCGAGACGAAGGCAGGCGGATAGTGCGACACCGCGTCGTAGAACGGCGCGAACGGCTTCTCGAAGCGCAGCTCCAGGTGCAGGCCGATCTCGCGCAGCTGGTCGGCGACCATCGTCCCGATCAGACCGATGACGGCATCGTCCTGGACGACGCAGTCGCACCGGATCTCGCGCCCGGCCATCAGCTCGCGGGCCCGCTCGAGGTCGCGGGCACGCCCGGTATCGACCCGCGGCTCGTAGTGCTCGTCGCCCGGCGGCACCGGGCCCCAGGTGGCGGTGCCGCGCCCGGCGAGGGCCTCCCGCACGAGCGCGTCGCGATCGACGGCGAGCGAGGCCGCCTCGCGGATCGCCGGGTCGGAGAAGCCCTGCTCGAAGTCGAGGGCGAGGTAGATGCTCGACGCCTGCGAATGCTCGACGACGACGAAGCGGTCGTCGCGGCGCAGCCGCTCGACCTCGGAGAGCGGCGGCCCGTGCAGCACGTCGACCTCACCGTGCTCGAGCGCGGCGAGGCGCTCCTCCGGGTCGAGGATCGTGATCCACTCGATGCCCTCGAGCAGGGGGGCAACCCCGTGGTAGCCGTCGAAGCGCTCGGCGACCACGCGGTCGAGCGCCCACGACGCGAGCCGGAACGGCCCCGTCCCGTCCGCGAAGGCGAACCCGAAACGCTCCGGGTCGGCCGCGCGCCGAGCCTCGTTGTAGATCGTGGAATGCGTCCCCCAGAGGAGCGAGGGCAGCCGCGAGTACGGGTGGTGGAGCCGGACGACGAGCGCGTGATCACCCTCCACCCGCATCGCGTCGACCGGATCCCAGTACCAGAGCTGGCCGCTCGGAAAGTCGAAGCGAAGGTGCTCGAGCGCCGCCGCCACCGACTCGGCCGTGCACGCCTCACCCGAGTGGAAGCGCGCCGCGGGCTCCAGCTCGAAGCGCCACTCGAGCCCGTCGGGAGAGATCTTCCACGAGCGGGCGAGCCCGGGCTTCGCCCGCCAGTCCTCGCCCTTCACGACCAGCATCTCGTAGACCGCGACGTGACACGGGTCGATGTGCGGGCCGGTCGGCGAGACCTGCGAGCACTCGTAGTCGAACGCCTCGCGGAGTATCACCGCGCACCCTCCAGATGGTCGACGATGGCCTGGATCGACTCCTCCGTCCGCTCGATCAGGTTGCCGTGGCCGCAGCCCTCGAAGACGTGGAGGCGCGCGCCCGGGATTCGCTCGGCGATCACGCCGCATCCCGGCGCCGTCGGGCCCGCAGTCGAGCGGAGTGAGGCAGTCCTCGGAGCCGCAGAGAACGAGCGTCGGCGCGCTGACGAGGGACAGAAGGCCGGTTACGTCCGTCTCGATCATCGCGTCGCACGCGTCGCAGAAGACGTCGACCTCGACGTTCCGCGCGACGACCTCCCGCATCTCGGCGAGCTGCTCGGGACGGAAGGCCGCGTCGAGGTACTGCCGCGAGAACGCCTTCGTCGTCAGCTCGAGGGCAAGCTCCTCGGAGGCGGTTCCGTAGGCACGCGCGATCAGCTTCCAGATCTCGAGCTGTGTCCGCGCCATCCGGTCGCACTTCGCGACCGCCCCGCTGATCACGAGCCGGTCGACCCGCTCGGGGTAGCGCGCGGCGAAGCGCGTCGCGATGAAGCCGCCCATCGACCCGCCGTGCACGTGGGCACGCTCGACGCCGATCGCGGCGAGGAGGGTAGCGAGGTCGTCGGCCCAGACGTCCATCGTGTACCGCTGCTTCGGCCGGTCGCTCTGCCCGTAGCCGCGATGGTCGTAGTCGACGACCGTGAACCGCTCGGCCATCGCCTCGGTCACCGTGGCGTAGCCCTCGTGAGCCGACACCGCGCCGCCGACCTGCACGAGGAACGGCCCGGAGCCCTTCAGCTCGTACCAGAGCTCGGCGCCGTCGACCTGCGCCCTAGGCATCGAGATACCGGAGCGCGGCCAGCGCGTAGATCTTCGCCGCCTGGACGAGGGACTCGATCGAGATCGCCTCGTTCGGGGCGTGCGCCATCGTGAGCAGCCCCGGCCCGAACGAGGGCACGGTCGGGATCCCGGCGCGGTGAAACCACGGCGCGTCCGTGCCGCCCGGGAAGCCGCCGAGCGGGACCGCCCGCCCGAGGACGTCTCCGGCGGCGACCTGAAGCGCGTGGACGATCGGGTGCTCGGCGGCGATCTGGGACGGTGGCGTCCAGTGCTCGAGCTCGAGCTCGGCGTCGAGCCCCGGCTGCTCCGACATCGCCTCGCGAAGCAGCGCCTGGACATCGGCCTCGATCCCCTCGATCGTCATCCCGGGGAGCGCTCGGACATCGGACATGAACTCGGCGCGGCCGGCGAGGATCCCGAACCCGAGCCCGGACGAGGTCGTGAGACCGACGTTGACGGTAGGGCCCCGCTCGACGAGCGGATGGGGATCGAACGTGAGGAAGCCGTTCCCCGCGTCGGCGATGCGCGTCATCAGCCGCGCCATCTCGACGCTCGCGTTGACCGAGTCGAGCTGGTCGGAGAGGCTCGAGTGCATCTGCGTCCCCCGCACCCGGATCGTGAAGATCGCGGAGCCGCGCGAGACGAGCCGGATCGCCTCCCACTCGCTCCGGATCCCGCACGGCTCGCCCACCACGCAGGCGTCCGCCTCGAGGAGCCCCTCGTCACCGAGCCACTTGGGCCCGTAGACGCCCCCGGACTCCTCGTCCGCGGTGAATGCGAGCACGAGCGTCCCGCGGGCTCCGGCCTCCGCCAGCGTGAGGCCCGCGTACACCATCGCCGCGACCGCGCCCTTCATGTCGGCTGAGCCGAGGCCGGTGAGCATCCCGTCTGCGATCGTGGGCTCCCACGGTGGCGTCCTCCACGCCGCGAGGTCGCCGGGCGGCTTCGTGTCGAGGTGACCGTTGAGGACCAGCGTCGGCCCTGCTCCCCGCCCCGGGATGCGGGCGATCACGTTCGGGCGCGACGGCTCGGCCGCGAGCACCTCCACGTCGGGGATCCCGAGCGAGCGGAGCCGCTCGACGACGACCGCCGCGGCGGACGTCTCGTCGCCGGGAGGGCTCGGGGTGCGGGCCGCGACGAGGTCACAGGTGAGACCGACTAGATCGTCGCGCCGCTCGTCGACGAACGCACCGATCGCACCGGGGGTGACAGCGAGCGTCAAGGCGAGGGATACTACTGGCCGTGACCGCTCGATTCCAGAAGAAAAACGTTTTTGTGACCGCTGCCGGGGCCGGCTTCGGCTACGCGACGGCCACCGCTTTCGCACGTGAGGGAGCGGCCACCGTGTGCGTCGTCGAGAAGCTCGCAGACCGGCTCGAGGGTGTGACCGGGGCGATCGAGGAGCACGGTGCCCGCGCCGTGCCGATCCTCGCAGACCTCGGCGACACCGCGGGCTGCGGAGCGGCCATGGCACAGGCGCTCGAGGACTGTGGTCGCCTCGACATCGCGGTGCTCAACCACGCCGCGATGTCCTGGGACACGCCGTTCCTCGAGCTGCCCGACGATCAGTGGGACACGGAGCTCCAGGTCAACCTGACGAGCTACTTCGTGCTTGCCCGGCGCGCGGCGCGCGCGATGGTCGAGTCCGGCGGGGGAGTGATCCTCTTCACCGCCTCCGTCAACGCGCTCGGCGCCGGCGGGGGCTTCGCCCCGTACTGCGTGACCAAGGCCGGGCTCCTCGCGCTGGCCCAGGTGATGGCGGTCGAGCTCGCCGGCAAGGGCGTCCGCGTCAACTGCGTCAGCCCCGGGCCCGCCGACACGCAGCGCTCGGTCGACCTCGTCGGCGAGGAGACCATGAAGCGCTACCGCGAGAGCTTCCCGGGCGTTCCGATGAACCGCCTCGCCTCCGCCGAGGACATCGCCGAGGCGTTTCTCTATCTCGCCTCGGACGCCGCCGGCTACGTGACGGGGCAGAACCTCGTCGTCGACGGCGGGCTGACGGCGCAGGTCTACAGCGTTCCGGACTGACCAGATGGCACCGAGGGAGGAGTGACCCGATGAGGCTGAGCCACGACGTCGTGCTGGTCGGAGGCGGCTCCTACACCGGCTTCGGCGTCTCCGCGGACTTCGACGCCCACTGCTACCTGCTCGACGGCGGCGACGACCTCGCCCTCGTCGATTGCGGCACCGGCACCGAGGCGGCGATGGAGCGGCTGCTCGCGAACGTCGAGCGAGCGGAGCTCGACCCGGGCCGGATCACCCGGCTGTTCCTGACGCACTTCCACACCGACCACGCCGGCGGCGCGGCCCGCTACCGCGAGCGGCTCGGGCTCTCGGTCGCGATCTCCGCCGACGCGGCGACCGCCCTCGAGACGGCCGACCACGAGGCGACGAGCCTCGCTCCGGGGCAGCGCGCGGGCATCTTCCCCGCAGACGTCGACTACCCTCCCTGCCCGGTCGCCGACCGGCTCGAGGACGGCGACGTTGGACAGGTGGGCCGGCTCACGGTGCGGTTCCTCGCCACGCCCGGTCACTGTGCCGGCCATGGCTCCTTCCTCGTCACCGGCGGCGAGCGCGCGTACCTGTTCGCCGGCGACGCCGTGTTCGCGTGGGGCAAGGTGGCAGTCCTCGCGACCGCCGACAGCGACCTGCAGGCCCTGCTCGCATCCGTGCGACGCCTGGCCGGGGAGGAGTTCGACGCGCTGCTCCCGGGTCACGCGCAGATCGTCCTCGACGGTGGCCGAGACCACGTCGAGCAGGCCAAGGCGACGATCGACAAGCTGGACATCCCGCCGAACTGGTTCGCGTGACCAACGCCCCGAGGAGGTTCCCGGTGATCAAGGTGATCGGCACGGCCTACAAGCGCGACGATTTCTCGACGGAGGAGTTCTTCCGCTACTGGCATGACGTGCATGCGCCCCTCTCGGCGAGGGCTCCCGGGCTTCGCGGCTACGTCGTCTCCGAAGTCGTGCGGAAGCTCGAGGGGGGCGAGCTCGAGGCGGACGCCTTCGTCGAGCAGTGGTTCGACGACGAGGCGGCGATGGAGCGCGCGGACGCCTCCCCGGAAGTCGAGGCCGCGTGGGCCGACGTCCCGAAATACGCGAAGCTGACCGGAACCTGGTGGGTGACGAAGGAGCACGTCTACATCCCACCGCCGATCCTGGGGCCCGGGTCGCTCGGCCGCCAGGCCTGGTTCGCCTAGTGCTCCGTCTCAGAAATCGCCTTACACTCCAGGCGGCTGCAACGCGTCGCCATGCGGCGTCCTCGGTCGCGCCCGTATTCACCAATACGGGCGCTCCCTGCGTCCTTGCCTGGCTCGCGTTTCGCGCGCTGGAGCGTCAAGGGAATTCCGAGACGGAGTACTAGCGCACCGCGGGGCGCGGGCGGTCGTTGCCGCGCTGCAAGCGGATCCCCGAGCAGGCGCCGCGACGCGCGGCCGGGCCCCGGCGGGCGTGGCCCGCGCGGAGCTCTCAGGCGTCCTCGAGGGCCGGCTCGAAGGTGTCCCGGAACCGAGCGAAGAGCTCGTCGAGCGGCCATGGGCCGGGGCCGAACATCGATCGATGCCTTCTCGGCTGCGCGTAGAGATGGACCTCGAAGCCCCATCCCCCGACGATCTGACCCGAGATCCAGTGTGCCTCGTCGCTCGCCAGGTAGACAAGGGCGGGCGGCACGTGGGCGGGATCGAACTCACCCGTCCGCCAGCGATCCCGGTCGGGCAGCTGCTCGAGGGGAATGCTCGCCGTCATCCGCGTCGCCGCCTGCGGGATGAACACGTTCGCGGTTCCCCCCAGCTCATGGAGCGGCTCGACGCAGCCGAGCGTGAGCGCGACGACGCCGGCCTTGGCCACACCGTACGCGAGGTACTCCGCGTCGCCGAACAGCCCGGCATCGGACGAGATGTTGACGAGCCGCCGCCCCGTGCCGCTGACCTGCGCCCAGTGCGCGAACGCGGCGCGGCTCGTGTACAACGCCCCGGCCAGGTGCACGCGTAGGGTGGCATCCCAGTCCTCGGGCTCCAGATCGAGGATCGAGCCGGGCCGGAAGATCCCGGCGGCGTTGACGAGAACATCGACGGTCCCGAACTCGGCGAGCGTCGCCGCGATGATCCCCTCCGCCTGCTCGGGATCGCCGACATCCGCCGCGATCCCGCGGCAGACGCCACCCTCGGCGCGAATCGACGCCGCGGCCTCGTCCGCAACGCTGGCATCACCTCCGGTGCCGTCGAGGGTGGAGCCGAGATCGGCGATCATCACCCCCGCCCCCTCCCGGGCGAACGCCCGCGCGACCTCGCGGCCGATCCCCCGTCCGCCGCCCGTGACGACCGCGACCTTGCCCTCGAGGCGCCCGTCACGCGGCGACTCCCGGGCGATCCCGTCCTCCTCGTTGCACGACGCGGCCATTCGCTCTCTGGCTCGGCAGGGTACCCCGCTCGCACCCGGCCTGCGATCGCCGACCGCCGGCGCGCAGAACATCGAGCAGGCCCCAGCACCTCGTCGATGGGCATCCGGCCGCCGTTGCGCAGCGAGGACCGGCCCGCGGTGGAAGCGATCCTCCGAGCTAAGATCTCCCCTCCCCATCTCGAGGAGGCGCGTTGCTCAAGGTGATCGGAAGTGCGTTCAAGCGGGACGACTTCACGACGGAGGAGTTCTTCCGCTACTGGCGCGACGTGCACGCGCCGATCTCGGGCGCAGCCCCCGGGATGCGCGGCTACGTCGTCTCCGAGGTCCTGCGCCGCTACCACGGCAAGCTCGAGGTCGAGGCGTTCGTGGAGCAGTGGTGGGACGACGAGGCGGCGATGAAGCGCGGCATGGAGTCAGACGCCGTCAAGGCCGCCTGGGAGGACGTCCCGAGGTACGCGAAGACGACCGGGACGTTCTGGGTGACGAAGGAGCACGTGTACATCCCCAGGCCCGTGCTCGGCCCCGGCACCCTCTCCCACCAGGCCTCGCTCGCCTGACGACCCGCGAACGTTCCGGAGGATCCCGATGGTCAAGCTGATCGGCACGGCCCACAAGCGTGACGACTTCACGACGAAGGAGTTCTTCGACTACTGGCGCGACGTCCATGCGCCGATCACGGCCTCGGCACCGGGCATACGGGGCTACGTCGTCTCCGAGGTGATCGACAAGCTGCAGGGCGACCTCGACGCCGACGGGTTCGTGGAGCTCTGGTGGGACGACGAGGCAGCGCTCGACCGCGCGATGGCCTCCGACGAGGAGAAGGCCGCCTGGGAGGACGTCGCCAACTACGCGAAGCTGACGGGTACCTTCTGGATCGCGAGGGAGCACGTCTACATCCCGCCGCCCATCGGCGAACCGGGCTCGCTGAGCCGCCAGATATGGCTCGCCTAGCCTCCACCGTCGCCACCACCCCCCACTCGGGGATCCGCGTCATGGCCGACCTGGCGCGGTTCGTCCCCGACGTGCTCAACCTCGGCGTCGGCGACCCGAACTTCGTCACCCCGCCGCACATCATCGAAGCGGCCGCGCAGGCCGCCCGCGACGGCTTCACGAAGTACACGCCGTCAGACGGCTACGTGACGCTTCGGGAGCTCCTGTCCGCGAAGGTCCGCGAGCGAAACGGCTTCGACGCGTCGGTCGACCAGGTCGTGGTCACGAGCGGCGGCTGCGGCGGGCTGTTCACGAGCCTGCTCGTCCTCGTCGATCGCGGGGACGAGATCCTCCTGCCCGACCCCGGCTGGGCGAACTACCCGCCGATGGCGCACGTCCTCAACGCGATGCCGGTCTTCTACCCGCTCGATCCCGCCCGCGGCTGGGCGCCCGACCTGGACGCGCTCGAGTCGCTCGTCGGCGCGCGGTCGAAGGTGATCATCCTCAACTCGCCCGGGAATCCGACCGGCGCTGTCTACGACGCGGACGTGCTCGCGGGCGTGCTCGACCTGGCGCGCCGCAAGGACCTCTGGGTGATCTCGGACGAGTGCTACGACGAGATCGTGTTCGACGGCGAGCACGTGAGCACGGCCACCGTCGGCGATGCCGACCGCGTCCTCACCGTCTTCACGTTCTCGAAGTCGTACGCGATGACCGGCTGGCGGCTCGGCTACGTCGTCGCGCCGCCCGACGTCGCGCCCGCGCTCTCGAAGGCGCAGGAGCCGGTCGTCGGGAACGCGTCGAGCATCTCGCAGAAGGGCGGCGAGGCCGCCCTGACGGGGCCGCAGGACTGCGTGCGCGAGATGCGGGACGCCTACCGCGAGCGACGGGACCTCGCGACCGCCGTGCTCGACGCGGCCGGCGTTGCGTACGTCCGGCCTCGCGGGGCCTTCTACCTGATGGTCGACGTCTCGCCGGCCGGCGAGTCGCTGCCGTTCGCAAAGCGTCTGCTCGAGCAGGAGCACGTCTCGGTCGTGCCGGGCAGCGCGTTCGGTCCCGGCGGGGAAGGCTGGGTGCGCGTGTCGCTCTGCGTCGACCCGGACGTGCTGCGGGAGGGGCTGACCCGGCTCGCGGGGGCCGTGACCCTGGCGTCGGGGTGAGCTCCCGGCGTCGCTACGCGGCGCCCAGATACCTGAGGGCGGCGAGGGCGTACATTCTCGACGCCTCGACGATCCCGCGCACCGACACCGACTCGTTCGGGCTGTGTGCCCGGGGGAGGAACCCTGGTCCGAACGACGCGACCGTCGGGATTCCGGCCGTGCCCTGGAGATGGGCGGCGTCGGTCGCTCCCGGGAATGCCGCCAGCGCGGGCGGCACGTCGAGGACGAGCCCGGCCGCCTCCTGGAGGGCGCGGACGATCGGCTCCTCCGCCGAGATCTCGGTCGCCGGGATGAAGAAGTCGATCACGAGCTCGGCGTCGAGCTCCGGATCGTCGGCCGCGGCCCGCGCGAGGAAGGCGCGGAGGTCTGCCTCCACGCTCCCGCGGGTCATTCCGGGCAGCGTGCGGATGTCGCAGGCGAGCTCGGCTTCGCCCGGATAGACGCCGTAGAAGATCCCCGCTTTCGCCGTCACGCCGACGTTGACGGTCGGTCCGAGCGGGCAGAGCGGGTGCGCATCGAAGCTGAGCGCACCGCGCAGCTCGGCGTGCATCCGCTGCGCGAGGCGCGCCATCGCCACGGTCGCGTTCACGGCCGGGAGTCGATCGGAGAGGCTCGAGTGCATCTGCGTGCCCCGGACGCGCACCTTGAACAGCGCCGCGCCGCGCGAGATCAGATCGATCGCCTCCCACTCGCGATCGACGCCGCCCGGCTCCCCGATCACGGCCGCGTCCGCCTGCAGGAGCCCCTGCTCGGCGAGCCACCGGGCCCCGAGCGTCGAGCCCGCCTCCTCGTCGGCGACCAGGGCGAGGACGAGCGTGCCGGACGGCAGGCCGACGGCTTCGAGCGCGCCGGAGGCCTCGATCATCGCCGCAACGGCGCCCTTCATGTCGCCCGAGCCGAGCCCGTGCAGCTCGCCGTCCCTGATCACGGGCTCCCACGGGTCGTCGCGCCAGGCCTCGAGGTTTCCCGGTGGCTTCGTGTCGAGGTGGCCGCAGAGCATCAGCGTCCGGCCGGGGCCGCCGCCGACGCGGGCGAGCAGGCTCGGGCGCTCCGGGCCCGGGCCGTGCTCGGAGACGTCCGCGATCCCGTGGGCCGCCAGGCGCTCCCGGACGACCAGGGCCACGGCGCGCTCGTCACCGGGGGGGTTGACGCTCGGCGTCGCCACGAGCGCACGCGCAAGGTCGATCAGCTCGCCCTCGCGCGAGGCCAGATGCTCGAGCAGCGCGCGTTCGCTCACGCCGACACCGACGCGAGCGCGGAAACGGCGGCCGCGAGCCGGCCGATCCCCGCCTCGAGCTCCGCCGGCTCGGGCGCGAGCGAGATCCGCACGAGCCCGTGGCCGGCCGGGCCGAACACCTCCCCCGGCGCCACGGCCACGCCCCACTCCGACAGCGCGCGCAACGTGAAGTCGAGAGAGGGCAGGCCCGCCGCGGAGACGTCGACGAGCATGTAGAAGGTGCCCTGCGTCCGGAAGGCGGGCAGGCCGTGCTCGCGCACGAGCCGCCAGCCGAGATCGCGGCGTTCGCGGTAGGCGTCGCGCATCGCGACGATCGGCTCGCGCGGCCCGGTGAGCGCGGCCTCGGCCGCCTTCTGCGAGATCGTGCTCGGGCACGACACCTCGGGCTCCTGGAGCTTGCGGAGAAGATCGGCGAGCGGCGGCGAGCAGACCGCGTAGCCGAGCCGCCAGCCGGTCATCGCGTAGACCTTCGAGAAGCTGTAGACGGAGATCACGCGACCCGACTCGTCGAAGCGTGCCGCCGCGACATGCTGCCGATCGGCGTCGAGGACGAGCTCGTCGTAGACCTCGTCGGCGATCAGGTAGAGGTCGTGGCGCTCGGCGAACGCAACCAGCTCCCGCACGAGCTCGCCGGGGAAGACGGCGCCGGTGGGATTCCCGGGCGTGTTCGCGAACATCGCCTTCGTCCGCGGGCCGACGAGCGCCTCGAGCCGCTCGAGGTCGGGAAGGAAGCCCTCATCCCGGCGGAGCTCGTAGAAGACGGGCGTGCCCCCGAGCAGCCTCACCATCTCGTCCATGTTCGGGAAGCCGGGCGTCGGCAGCAGCACCTCGTCGCCCGGCTCGAGCAGCGCGAGATAGATCGAGAACAGGGCGTTCATGCCGCCCGGCGTGACGACGATCTGGTCGGGCCCGGCCGTGTAGCCGTCGACGCGGGCGAGCTTCTCGGAGAGGAGCTCCCTGAGGCTGGCGAGGCCTCCATTGGGCCCGTACTTCGTGAACCCCGCCCGCGCGGCCTCGAGCGCCCCGTCGACGATGTGGTCCGGGGTGCGGAAGCTCGGCTCGCCGATCTCGAGCCGGATCGCGTCCGGCCGGCGGTCGGCGGCGTCGAAGACCTCCCGGATCGCCGACCGCTTCGCGGCCTCGGCACGCGCGGCGAACGGCTTCACGAAGCGCCGGCCTCCCCCTCGGCCATGTGCTCGGCGAGCCACGTCTTCGGCGCGCGCGCCTCGAGGTCGGGCCGCTGGCCGGGATCGAAGTAGCGGCGGTGCCAGTCGACGCCCTGGAAGGTCGTCAGCTTCCCCTCGCGCGGGGTGAGCTTGACGAGGTAGCGCTCCCACTCGTAGGAGCGGGCAAGCGCGGCCGGGCCGTCGGGGCCGACGTACTTGAGGGCCATCTTCTCGGCGACCCCGACCCACTTCGAGCCCTCCGCCACGCAGGGGCCGTCGACGACCTCCGCGACGCACTGCGCGAGCACCTTGCGGTTGCCGCCGGCCGGCGGGATCTCGCGCTCCTCGATGCAGATCGCGCAGCGCGGGTCGCGGATCAGGTCGCGCACCCATTCCGACCGCTTGCGGCCGACCGCCCAGAAGGCACCGTCCTCCCACAGGTACCAGACCGGCACCACGTACGGCCAGCCGTCCTCCTTGGTCATGGCGATCTTGATCAGCCAGTCGTAGCTCACGAGGAAGTCCTCGAGCTCCTCGGGCGAGAGCGGCCCCGACTTCGACGCGTCGTACCACCTGCGCTTCTCGATCGCCTGCTGGGTCTGTTCGTCCATTACTCCTCCTTCGCCACCGACTCCCGCCGCCTCGCCGTGACCCGGCGAACGGCGTCCACGATCTCCTCTTTCTGGGGCACGATCGCCCGCTCGAGCGGCGGGCTGAACGGGATGTGCGACCGCTGTGCCCCGACCCGGCCGACCGGAGCCTCGAGGACGTCGAACAGCTCCTCGGTGATCCGCGCCGCGATCTCGGCCCCGAAGCCGCCGAACGTCCAGGCCTCGTGCGCCACCACGGCGCGACGGGTCTTCGCCACCGATGCGAGGATCGTCTCGAGGTCGAGCGGCACGAGGCTTCGCAGGTCGACGAGCTCGACGTCGATTCCGTCCCCGGCGAGCTCGGCGCAGGCCTCCTCGGCGTGGCGGGCCATGATCGAGTAGGCGAGCAGCGTCACATCGGCGCCCGGGCGGCGGATCGCCGCGCTGCCGAGGGGGACCGTGTACGGCCCTTCCGGCACCGGCCCACGGCTCGAGCCGATCTTCTTGTTCTCGAGGAAGATCACGGGCCCGTCGTCCTCGATCGCGGCGGCGAGCAGCCCCTTCGCGTCCGCCGGCGTCGACGGCGCGACGACCTTCAGGCCCGGGATGTGGGCGAACAGCGCTTCGAAGCTCTCGGAGTGCTGGGCCGCCGACGAGCGCAGGGTGCCGTCGGAGGCGCGCAGCACGATCGGCACGGTCACCTGGCCACCGGACATGAGCCCGAGCTTCGCCGCCTGGTTGACGATCTCGTCCATCGCCCCCATCGTGAACTCGACGAAGCTCATCGACGCGACGGGCCGTAGCCCGGTGAGCGCGGCGCCGACCGAGGCCGCGACGATGATCGCCTCGGAGATCGGCATGTCGATCACCCGCTCGGGTCCGAACTCGTCGAGCAGGCCGCGGAACTGACCGAAGCTGCCTCCCCACCCGATGTCCTCGCCGAGCACGATCACCCGCTCGTCAGCGCGCATGGCGACCTGCATCGCCTCGAGCGTCGCCTCTCCGAAGCTGACCGACCGCTCGCTCATCCCGGCACCTGCGCCAGAGCGACCGCCGGATCGGGGTCGGGGCTCTGCTCGGCGAACTGCTCGGCGCCGGCGAGCTCCGCCGCCGCCGCCTCCCAGACCCGCGCCCGTGTCTGCTCGTCGAGCGCGCCGTCGTCGAGCAGTGCCGTCTCGAGCCGATGGATCGGATCGCGCTCGCGCCAGCGCTCGACCTCCTCCTGGTCGCGGTACTGCTCCGGGTCGCCGACGTAGTGGCCCCCGAACCGGTACGTGGTCGCGACGAGCAGGGTCGGGCCGTCGCCGGCGCGGGCCCGGGCGACCGCCTCGCACGCCGCCTCGTGCACGGCGGCTGCGTCGTTCCCGTCGACCGCGACGCCCGGAATCCCGTAGGCGTCCGCCCGACGGGACAGGTCGGAGAGCGGCGTCGTCCGGGTGATCGCCGTGAACTGCGCGTACTGGTTGTTCTCGCACACGTAGACGACCGGCAGCCGCTTCGTCGCGGCGAAGTTTGCCGACTCGTGGAACGTCCCCTTGTTGATCCCCCCGTCGCCGAAGAAGCACGCCGCGACCTGTCCCGTGCCCCGGTAGCGCGCCGAGAGGCCGGCGCCGGCGGCGATCCCGCAGCCCGCGGCCACGATCCCGTTCGCGCCGAGCATCCCGAGCGAGAAGTCGGCCACGTGCATCGAGCCGCCGAAACCGCGGCAGGCTCCGGTCTCCTTCCCGTACAGCTCGGCCATCAACACGTCGAGCCCGACGCCCTTGGCGATCGCGTGGCCGTGGCCGCGATGGGTCGACGTGATGTAGTCGTCGTCGCGCAGCGCGGCGCACACGCCGGCGGCGACCGCCTCCATCCCGAGGTACAGATGGACGAAGCCCGGCAGCTTGCGGGCGAGGAACAGCTCGGCGACCCGCTCCTCGAAGACGCGGATCCGCACCATGGTGCGGTGGATCCGGAGCAGCCGGTCGCTCACTGCGCCGTGTACCCCCCGTCGACGGTCAGGATGTGCCCCGTCACCATCGAGGCCGCATCCGAGGCGAGGAAGAGCGCCGGGCCGACGATCTCCCCGGGCTCCCCGAAGCGGCCGAGCGGGATCCGGGCGAGCATGGCCGGATAGAGGTCGGGCTCGGCCTCGCGCTGGCGGGCGACGACGGCGGTCTCGAAGGTGCACGGAGCGATCGCGTTGACCCGAACGCCTCGCGAGGCCCACTCGACCGCCAGCGTTCTCGTGAGCTGGACGACGCCCCCCTTGCTCGCCTGGTAGCCGAGGCTCCCCGCCCAGCCGACCAACCCTCCGATCGAGGCGATGTTCACGATCGAGCCCGCTCCGGCCCGGAGCATCTGCTGCCCGGCGATCTGGCAGCAGGTGAACGTCCCCGTCAGGTTGACCGCGAGGACACGCTCCCAGAGATCGGCCCGGTACTCGTCGGCGGCGCCGCGCGCGCCGATGCCGGCGCTGTTCACGAGCACGTCGACGCGGCCCGTCAGCGCGACGGCCTCCCGGACCATGGCCTCCACGTCATCCCGCCGGGTGACGTCCGCGGCGACCGCGACCGCCCGCTTCCGGCCGATCTCCTCGACCACGTCCGCGAGGGCGGGGCCTGCGAGGTCGGCGGCGACCACGGTGGCGCCCGCCTGGCCGAGCCCGACCGAGATCGCGCGGCCGAGGCCACTCGCCGCCCCCGTCACGACCGCCGTGCGCCCCTCGAGCGAGAACAGGGCGAGCGCCCCTTCCATCGGGCCGACTATATACTCTTCTCCCTCCGGTGAAAAATCGATTTTCCTCGGATTGGAGCGGGGTTGGACACGGCTGAGCTCTGCGCCCGCTACCGCAGCCTGTACATGCCCGCCGTGTGCGACGCGCTCTACGAGCTGGCACTTCCGGAGCAGGTTCTCCCCACCTCGCTCCGGCCGCTGTTCCCGGAGCAGCGGATCGCCGGCGTCGCATTCACGGTGCAGGGGAGCTCGATCGAGCCGCCGATCGCCTGGGAGCCCGGGATCGAGCACATCCGCAGCTACCTCGAGGTGTTCGAGCGCCTGGAGCCCGACTCGCTGCTCGTGCACGTGAACGGGGCGAGCCCGGTCGGGCACTTCGGGGAGCTGACCGCGAACTCCGCGAAGCAACACGGCTGCGTCGGGTGCATCCTCGACGGGAACCTCCGCGACATCGAGGGCCTTCGCGAGATCGGCTTCCAGGTCTTCTACCGCGACCTCTCGCCGCTCAACGCGATCGGGCGCTGGGAGATGGTGCACTGCCAGCAGCCGGTCGAGATCGGCGGCGTCACGATCCACGCCGGAGACGTCGTGATCGGCGAGTTCGACGGCGTGCTCGTCGTCCCCGCGGCCGAGGCCGAGCGCGTCCTTCTGAAGGCGGAGGAGATCGTCTCGGCCGAGGGCAGGGTCCGGGCCGAGATGCGGGCTGGGATCCCGCCGATCGAGAGCCTCGCGCGGCACGGTCACATCTGATGCCGACGCCGATCGTGATCCCGCAGCTCGGGCTCGTCGAGGAGGTCGTCGTCCTGGAGTGGCTGAAGGCGGACGGCGACGCGGTCGCCGAGGGCGAGCCCGTCGTCCTGCTCGAGACGGAGAAGACCCAGACGGAGATCGAGGCGCCCGCAGCGGGCACGCTGCAGATCGCGATCCCGGCCGGCGACGACGTGATCCCGGCCGACGCCGTGCTCGGGCACATCGTCTAACGACTGAGCGGCCGAGGGCCCCGCGGCTGAGGGGCCTCCGCGACTGAGGTACCCCGCGGCTGAGGGGCCCCGCGGCTGAGGGGCCCCGCGGCTGAGGTACCCCGCGGCTGAGGGGCCCCGCGGCTGAGGGGCCGGCTCGGCCGGGCCCGACCCGCGCAGGAGCCGGCGAAGCCGGCGTTCTCGGCCGGGCCCGACCCGCGCAGGAGCCGGCGAAGCCGGCGTTCTCTGCGACCACCGGTGCCGGCACGAGTCGCAGTCTCGTGACACATCGAGGCCAACCCTGAGCCGCCGGTGCTCAGGCGCAGGGTCGTTCCTCGAGTGCCTTTGCGACGACCACCGGTGCCAGGCACCAGTCACCGGCCGGCGACGACGTGATCCCGGCCGACGCCGTCCTCGGCCACGTCGAATAGAGCCCCCGCGGCTGAGCGGCCGGCTCGGCCGGCCGCGACCCGCGCAGGAGCGGCCCAGAGGGCCGCGGTCACGGCCCGGCCCTCAGCCTCCCATGCGTTCCTCGTAGCGGCGACGCCCAGGGCCCCGCAGCGCCCGCTGCTCCTTCAGGAAGGCGACGATCTTGTCGAGGACGTGCGCCGAGCGCTCGGCCACGAGCGCCGCGCCGCGGGCGGCGGTCGGGAACGACACCGTGACGTTCCAGCCGATCGTCGCGCGCTGGAGCGCGTGCACGTCGTCGGCCAGGGGATCGGCGGACCCGACGACGAACAGCCGGGAGAGGCCGCGGCCGCGCAGCGTCATCGGATCTGCTCCGTCGAGCGGCCCGGGCGAGATCAGGACGAGCGAGTCCGGAAGCTCGAACGATTCCTCGGCGAAGGCGCGCTCGACGGCTTGCAGCGCAAGGACCCCTGCGAGCCCGGCGCAGACGACGGCGACGTGCCGGGCGCCGGAGCGCCGGGCCAGGGTGATCCCGAGGTCGACGTCGAGGGCACCGCGGTCGGGCGACCAGTCGCCGTCCGACCCTCCGTGGCCACGGAGGTCGAGCGCCAGCACCGTCCAGCCGCGCCGCGCCAGCCCGGCCCGGATCGGCCTCCAGTCGTCGATGTCACCACCTGCGTCGTGGACGAGCACCACCCAGGTCTCGTCTCCGGGCACGATCTCGCCGCGCAGGCGGACCCCGTCAGCGGTCGTCGCTTCGAGGGCTTCGATCTTCATCGCCGTCGGCGCCGATCGGCGCATAGTTGAAGCAGGCGAGCGAGTGCGAGGAGTTGCCGGCAACCGCCTCGAGGACGGGCTCCTCGACCCGGCAGCGCTCGATCGCGCGGAAGCAGCGCCCGGCGAAGCGGCACGCTTGCGGAGGGTCGATGGCGCTCGGCACGTCGCCCTGGAGCACGATCCGCCTCTTGAACCGTCGACGCTGCAAGGTCGGCACCGAGGAGAGGAGCGCCTGGGTATAGGGGTGCAGGGGGTTCTCGAAGATCTCAGCGCTCGGAGCGATCTCGACGATCCGGCCCAGGTACATGACCGCGACGCGATCGGCGACGTGGCGGACGACGGACATGTCGTGCGAGATGAACAGGTATGTGAGGGCGAAGCGCTCCTGCAGGTCGGAGAGCAGGTTCAGGATCACGCTCTGTACCGAGACGTCGAGCGCGCTGACGGGCTCGTCGGCGATCAGGAAGGTCGGGTCGACGGCGAGCGCGCGCGCGATCGAGATGCGCTGGCGCTGGCCACCCGAGAACTCGTGCGGGAACCGGTCGGCGGCGTCGGGCGAGAGCTCGACGAGGTCGAGGACCTCTCTCACGCGGGCGGCGCGCTCCGCCTTCGTCATCTCTTCGCGGGGCATCCCCTCCGACACGATCGCGTCGACCTTCAGACGCGGATCGAGCGAGCCGTACGGGTCCTGGAAGACGAGCTGGGCCCGGCGGCGGAAGCCGCGAAGCTCCTCCTTCGACGCGCCGAGCACGTCGAGGTCGCGGAAGCGGACGCTGCCCTCATCAGGCTTGATCAGCTTCAGGATCAGGCGCGCGAGGGTGCTCTTGCCGCAGCCGCTCTCGCCCACGAGGGCGACGGTCTCGCCCTTGCGCACGTCGAGGTCGACGCCCTCGACGGCGTGCAGGAAGCTCGTCGGACGCCCCCAGAAGTCGCGGGCGACCGCGAATCGCTTGCCGAGACCTCGAACCTCGAGAAGGGGCTCAGCGAGCTGGGACATCGAAGCGGGTCGGGTTGTAGCAGCGGAGCGCACGGCCCCCGTCGAGCCGCTCGAGCCCGGGATGCTCCTCGTCGCAGCGAGTGATCCGGTTCGGGCAACGCGGCGCGAAGCGACAGCCGGGCGGCAGCGCCGTCAGCTCGGGGACGCGACCGAGGATGACGGGGAGGCGTTCACCGGGGAGCGCCAAGTCGGGCATGCTGCGCATCAGCCCCTGGGTGTACGGGTGACGCGGATCGGCGAAGATCGAGGCGACGGTGTCGGCCTCGACGATCTCGCCGGCGTACATCACCGCGACGCGGTCGGCGATCTCGTGCACGACGCCGAGGTTGTGCGTGATCAGGATCACGCTCATCCCGAGGTCGTCGCGGAGCCCGGCGAGGAGGTCCAGGATCTGCGCCTGGATCGTGACGTCGAGCGCGGTCGTCGGCTCGTCGGCGACGAGCAGCCTCGGCTTCAGCAGGAGCGCCGTCGCGATCATCACGCGCTGGCGCATGCCGCCCGAGAACTGGTGCGGATAATCGTCGAGTCGCGCCGCAGCCCGGGGGATCCCGACGCGCTCCAGCATCTCGACCGCCCGCTCCTTCGCCGCCTTCTTCGTTCCCGCACCGTGCGCGAGGATCGTCTCGGTCATCTGGCTCCCGATCGTGAACGACGGGTCGAGGCTCGTCATCGGTTCCTGGAAGACCATCGCGATGTCCCTGCCGCGCACGCTTCGCATCTCCTTCTCCGAGAGCGCGACGAGGTCCCGCCCGTCGAGGAGCCCGCGACCCGCCTTGATCTCCGCGGCCACCGGGAGGAGTTGCATGAGGCTCAGGACGGTCATCGTCTTCCCGCAGCCGCTCTCGCCGACGAGCCCCAGTATCTCGCCGCGTCGGACGGTGAACGAGACGCCGTCGACGGCTGCGAACGAGCCGCGCCGGCGGCGGATCTCGGTCGTCAGCCCCTCCACGACGAGCAGGTCCGACCCGGACGGCTCGGCGACCGCGGAGCGAGCTCCGGAGGGGTCGGCGCCGGACATCAGTACCGCCGCAGCTTCGGGTCGAAGATGTCCCGCAGGCCGTCGCCGAGCGAGTTGAGCCCGAGCACGATGAGGGCGATCATCATGCCGGGGACGACGGCGGGCCAGACGGACACGGTCCAGTAGTTGCGCCCCTCGGCGACCATGGCGCCGAGGCTCGGCGTCGGCGGCTGGGCACCGAGGTTGATGAAGGAGAAGCCGGCCTCGGCGATCACGGTCCACGCCACGTAGTACGAGGCCATCACGAGCACCGTGCCCATCACGTTCGGGATCATGTGGCGGAGGAGGATTCGCCAGTGCGGGACGCCGAGCATGATCGCGGCCTCGACGAACTCCCGCTCGGCGAGGGTCTTCACCTGGGCGCGGATGATCCGGGCGAAGCCGGCCCAGAGAATCACGGCAACGGCGATGACGACCCCCTTGAGGCCCTTGCCGATCATGCCGGCGATGATCACGGCGACGAGGAGGAGCGGGAATCCCCATGTCAGGTCGATCAGGCCGGTGATAGCGGTGTCCCTCCTCCCCCCGAAGTAGCCGGCGACCGAGCCGAGCGCGAGGCCGATCACGATCACGAGGAACGTCACCCCGACCCCGATCAGGACCGCGATCCCGACCCCGCCGATCGTGCGCCACATGAGGTCGCGCCCGTACTGGTCGGTGCCGAGCGGATGCGAGCCGCTCGGCGCCTGGAGCGCCTCGGCGAGCCGCTGCTCCTCCCAGAGGTGGTGGAGGCTCGGCGTGAGCAGGATCACGGCGCCGACCAGGCCGACCAGCAGGAAGAAGATCGTCAGAACGAGGCCGACGAGCGCCAGCTTGTTCGCCTTCAGGAGCGCGAACGCATCCCGCAGGCGCCCCTCCTGCCCGGCAGGGACGGTCTCCATCCCCGCGAGATCGACGACCGGCTCGTTGGCGGCCATCAGTGGTCGCTCCCGGAAGCACCGCCGGCCTTGCCGGCTGCGAACCGACGCATCCCTACGTCCTCGGCCTGCTTGGCTCTCGCTCGGCAATGCACCACGGAACCTCGAGGGCAGGCCACTACGCCCCCCTCGCCCGGTCGCGGATGCGCGGGTCGACGAGCTGGTGAGCGACGTCGGCGAGGAAGTTCGAGAAGATCACGATCGCCGTGAACAGGAGCGCCAGCGTCTGCGCCAGCGCGTAGTCACGCTTCTGGATCGACTGCACGAACTGGAACCCGAGGCCCTCGTAGCGGAAGATCACCTCGACGATCAGCGTGTAGCCGAGGACGAGCGGGATCGTCACGCCCGCGAGCGCGATCACGGGCACGAGCGCGTTGCGCAGGGCGTGAACCCAGAGGATCCGCTTCGACGGGAGGCCCTTCGCGTTCAGGGTCCGCACGTAGTCCTTCGAGAGCTCCTCGAGCGTCGAGGAGCGCATCAGGCGCATGTTGACCGCCATCGACTCCATCGCGAGGACGATCGCCGGCAACGCCAGGTGGTCGATCCCGCCGGGCCCGGCCGGCGGGAGCCAGCCGAGGTTCACGGCGAAGAGCTGGATGAGCAGGACGGCGAGGAAGAAGTTCGGGATGCCCATGCCGAGCACCGCGATGAGGCGCGCTCCCTGGTCGAACGGCCGGTTACGCCCCCAGGCGGCGAGGAGCCCTAGCGGAATCGCGAGCGCGTAGACGATCAGGAGTGCCGCAGTGCCGAGCTTCAGCGTCTGGATGCCGGCGTCTCTGATCACGTCGGTGATCTTCGCGCCGCTCACGAGCGAGCTGCCGGGATCGCCCGAGAGCACGTTCTTCATGAAGATGAAGTACTGGGCGGGCAGCGGCTCGTTCAGCCCGAGCCGCTCCTTGACGTCGTTGATCAGGATCTCGGTGCCGGTGATGCTGACGATCGAGCCCGTCACGTCGCCCGGCGCGACGCGCAGCCCGTAGAAGATCAGCACGGAGGCGATCAGGAGCAGGAGCAGCGCATACAGGAAGCGGCGGAGGATGAACTTGGCCATCGGCGGTCGAGGTGGTGGGCGGCCGGACGGCCGCCCGCCACCGTCGAGGCAAGGTCAGGACGCGATGTAGACGTCGTTGTAGAGCGGGTACAGCATCGTCTGCAGCGGCGTGTAGCCCATCACCGTGTTCTGGTGCACCCAGGTGTCGTTCCGCGTCAGGATCGGGATCTCGGGCAGCTGCTCCGCCCAGGCGAGCTGCATCTCCCGGGCGGCCGCCTCGAGCGTCGCCTCGTCCGGAGCCGTCTGCCACTTCGTGACAGCCGCCGCGATCTCCGGCAGGTCGCCGTTGAACGCGGTGCTCGGGAACGCCTGGAAGAAGATGAGCAGGTCGAGCGGCGACGACCACAGCCACTCGAAGCCCCACGCGTCGACCGTGAGCGCCGCCTCCGGTGCCGCCGCGGCGGCGACGATCCCGAAGTATTCGGCCGCGTCCGGGACGTTGAGCTTCATCTCGACGCCGACGTCCGCCAGCATCGGCACGACCGCCTGGTCGATCGCCGCCGTCGTCGGCTGGTAGTTGTCGTTCGAGACGATCGTGAACGAGAGCTTCTGGCCATCCTTCTCGCGAATGCCGTCGGAGCCCTCGACCCAGCCGGCCTCGTCGAGGAGCGCCGTCGCCGCGTCCGGGTCGAACTGGTTGAACGCCTCGACTCCCGGCTCGTACCACTTGTAGTTCGGCGCGATCGGACCGTAGGTCGCCACGGCCTGGCCGAAGAAGATCGAGTCGGCCAGCGACTGGCGGTCGATCGCGTGCGAGATCGCCTGGCGGACCCGGACGTCGTCGAAGCCCCGGTCCACCTGCTGGGCGTTGAGCCCGATGAAGTAGTTCGCGAGGCTCGGGAAGCTCACCGTGGTGAGGTCGCCGTTGGCCTGGAGGCGCTCGATGTCCTGCCCCGCCGGGTTCTTGACCACGTTCACCGTGCCGCCCTCGATCTCGTTGGCCCGCTGTCCGGCCTCGAGGATCGGCACCCACTTGACAGAGTCCAGGTACGCAGGGCCCGGGTTCGTGACGTACGGGACGTTCGTCCCCGGGTAGGCATCCCACTTGGTGACGACGACCTCGGTGCCCGGCTGGAAGCTCGTCAACGTGAACGGGCCCGACCCGTCCGCCTCGGTCGCTCCGTAGTCCTCGCCGAGCTCCGCGCGCTTCGCGAGGTTCTGGATCATCGCGTACTCGGTCGCGAGCGTCTCCGGGAACGCCGTGAACGGGGCGCTCATCGTGCAGACGACCGTCGTGGCGTCGGGAGCCTGCACGTCGGCGACGGTCGGCCAGAAGATCGCGTTCTGCCCCGGCCCGCCGGCATCGCCGGTCGCATCCCGGAACGCGTTGAAGTTGTCGGCGATCGCCTGGGCGTCGAGCGCTATCCCGGACTGGAACGTCAGCCCCTCGCGAATCGTGAACGTCCAGGTGAGCAGATCGTCCGAGATCTCCCACCCGTCCACGAGCGCCGGCTGGTACCCGCCGTCGGCATCGCGAATCACCGTGAACTCGTACAGCGCGACGTAGGCGGGATCGGCCCAGTTCGACTGCACCGTGTCCATCCTCGTGAAGTCGCGGTCGTACCCCTCGACCAGCTGCCCGCCGACGACCGGCTCCCCGGTCGCCTCGGTCTCGGGCGGCGCCCCCGTGTCCGGCGGGGTCTCGCCGGCAGCCGTGTCCGCCGGAGCCGTCGTCTCCTCGTCGCCGCCTCCGCAGGCGGCGAGCAGGCTCCCGGCGACACCGAGCGAGAGACCGAGCGCCGCGGTGCGCTGGAAGAACTGCCGACGGCTGATCGACCTTGCCGTGTAGTCGTCGATCAGTCGCTCGACGGAATCGGGTTCCCGGTCATTCGACACCTCTGCCTCCTATGACTCGACTCTCTTGACGCCCTTTTCCAGCTCTGACGGCCATCCGGCCGGGAAGTTAAGGAAAATCGTTTTTCTAGGGTGCACCATCATTTCGTGCTCCCGTTCGCCTTGTCAAGCCCGGTCTGCGGGCGGGCACGTCGAGCCGCGGTCGATCAGCTCGGGCGGCTTGCGCACGACGAGGCTCCTCGGGCGCGCGCCGTCGACGCTCTTGATGAGGCACTCGACGCCCGCCCTCGCCATCTCGCCGAGGGGCATGCGGACCGTCGTCAGCGGCGGCTGCAGGTACTCGGCGATCGGCGAGTCGTTGTAGGACACGACCGACAGCTCCTCCGGCATCCGCATGCCGAGCCGGTGAGCCGCCGCGAGGGCGACCACGGCAGCCGTCGGGCTCCAGACGACGAGCGCCGTCGGACGCGGCGTCGTCGAGAGCGCCTGCTCGGTCGCCAGGGCGATCGCCTCCGGGTCGATCCACGAGGGCACGACCGCCGCGGGCTGCACCGGAAGCCCGGCGGCCCGCATCCCTGCCCGGAAGCCGGCGAGCCGGCGCCTGACCGGCTCCGTCGACACCGGGCCGACCGTGGGGCTGACCGGACCGGCGAGGTAGGAGATCCGCCGGTGCCCGAGCCCCACGAGGTGCTCCACCCCCTGTCGCACGCCGCGGGCGTCGTCCACGCTGACGCTCGCGCCGCCGCCGGGAACGCGGCGGTTGAGGACGACGCAGGGCAGGCCGGAATCGTGGAGCTCGGCGACGAACTCGTCGCTCACCTGGATGCTGCCGATCAGGAGGCCGTCGACGCGCCGCTCGAACAAGAGCCTGCGGTAGACCTCCCCCCGACCGACGAAGTCGTTCGTGTCGGCGATCAGCGTCACGTAGCCGTGCGCTGCGGCTGCGCGCTCGGTCACCGCGATCACCTCGGCCATCTCGGTCTGATAGGAGACGTTCACCACCAGGCCGAGAGTCGTGGTACGCGCGAGCCGCAGACCACGTGCAAGCGCGTTCGGCCGGTAGTTCAGGTCGCGGGCGGCCGCCAGAATCCGTTCACGCGTCTCCGGCCGGATCGAAACGGTCGGATCGCCGTTCAGGACCCGGGAGGCGGTCGACGCGCCCACGGCCGCCGCACGGGCGACATCCGTGAGCCGGACTACCTTCGCCCGTGGCACCGGGGGGTGTCCTGACGGTCTTGCCCGTGAACGGTCACGTCGCGGCGCCGGCTACCGGAGCAGGTCCTTCGGCAGCCCGATGCGGTTGAACTCGTTCGCCGCCGTCTCGGCATGCCGGTGCCCGTTGCGGAGGGAGATCAGGTGGTGGCCGGGCAGGAGCGCGTCCCACTCGAGCTCCGCGAGGCGGTTGCAGGACGCCGCATACTCCTGCAGGTTCGAGTCCTTCACGTTCTGGAGGATGATCGCCCCGCCCCAGAACACGCAGTCCGACGAGAACATGTAGGTGCGGTCGCGCCCGACCATGCGGACGCAGTAGTGGCCCGCGCAGTGGCCCGGCGTCGCCACGAGCTCGAGCTCGAGCTCGCCGACCGGAATCCGCGTGCCGTCGGAGAACTCGGCGTCGACCTCGCAGGGAAGCCACTCGTAGTCGGCCGGGTAGAAGCCGAACTGCTTCGCCCAGTTGAGGCCGATCTGGTCGGCGTCGGCGACTCGGATGTACGGCGCGACCTCGACGCCGGCCCACACCCTGGCGCCCGTCGCGCGGCGCATTGCGGCCGAGCCGCCGACGTGGTCGGCGTGGTAGTGGGTGATGACGATCGTCCCGATGTCGGTCGGGTCGAACCCGTCGTCGCGGATCAGCTGCAGGATCTCGGCGGCGTCCGAGGCGAAGCCGGTGTCGATCAGCGCGAGCTCCGAGCCGCCGTCGATGAGGTAGGTGTGGCAGTCGAGCCGGTGGGTGAGGCCGAAGCCGTAGTCGCCGCCGCCGACGAGGTGCACGTCCTTCGTGAGTCGCATGGCTAGCTCTCCGGTACCGAGTAGGCGTGGGCAGTGAGACCGCCGTCGATCACGAGGTTGACACCCGTGATGTAGGCGGCGTCGTCCGAGGCGAGGAACGAGAAGGCGGCAGCCATGTCGTCGACCGAGCCGAGGCGCCCCATCGGGACGACCGGGAACCCCTCCTTCCGCCACGTGTCCATCAGCTCCTGGCCGACGAGGTCGACCGACTGCTGCGTGTCGCTCGGGCCGGGGCTGATCGCGTTCACGCGGATCCCGTGCTTCACGAGCTCGAGCGCCATCGTCTTGACGAGATTCGCGGTGCCGGCCTTGGCTGCGTTGTAGTTGGAGAACCCGGGTGAGCCCCCGAGAGACGAGATCGACGCCGTGTACAGGATCACGCCGCCGGTTCCGGTCTCGACCATGGCGCGGGCCGCCCGCTGCCCGATCACGAACGACGCGGTCAGGTTGACGGCGATCACCCTGAGCCAGGACTCGTCCTTCAGCTCGAGGAACGGCTCGTCCGTCCAGGCCGCCGCGTTCGAGATCGCGACGTCGAGACGCCCCGCCGCCTCGAAGGCCTCGCGGACTGCGCGCTCGCACTCCGCGACCTCCGCAAGGTCGGCGCGGATCGCTTGCGCCTGCGCGCCGGCGGCCTCGATCTCCGTCGCAACGGCCTGCAGGCGCTCCGGCAGGCGGTCGACGATGGCGACCCGCGACGCGCCCTCCTGCGCAAAGCGGAGTGCCGTGGCCCGGCCGAAGCCGCTCCCTCCGCCCGTCACGAGCACGACCTTGCCCTCATGGCGGTTCGGGACGATCACCAGCGCCTCCTCTCCGGTACCGCGAGCGCGGACCCTGTAGAGAATCGTTTTTCTTGAGCCCGATCTTCGCGCCGTCGGGCGGAGGCTGTCAAGTTGACAACGAGTTTCTCGGGAGACAGGATGCAGCCCGTGGCCGGTCTCAGTCGTGATGAGGTGACACGCTACGAGCGCGACGGCTACCTGTCCCCGCTCACCGTCGTGCGCCCCGAGCACGTCGCCGCGTACCGTGCCGGCTACGAGGAGCTGGAGGACGCCCTGGCGACGGAGCTCGCCACGCTTCCGCCCGCGAAGATCCAGCTGTTCTCCGAGACGCATGCGTTCCTGCCCTGGGCGCACGAGCTCGCGACCTCGCCCGACGTGCTCGACGCGGTCGAGGGCGTCCTCGGCCCGGATCTGCTGATCTGGCACAGCCGGTGGTTCACGAAGCGGCCGGGTGACGGCACGTACATCACGTGGCACCAGGACGGCACGTACTGGGCCCTCGACCCGCCGAAGGTCTGCACGGCCTGGATCGCCCTCTCCGGGAGCGACGGCGAGACCGGGTGCATGCGCGTCGTCCCCGGCACGCACCACGGAGGGCAGCTGCCGCACCGGGACACGCACGCGGCGCAGAACGCGCTGACCCGGGGCCAGGAGGTCGCCGTCGAGGTCGACGAGGCCGACGCCGTCGACCTCGTGCTCGAGCCGGGTCAGGCCTCGCTCCACCACATCGGGCTCGTGCACGGGTCGGGCAGGAACCGAGGGAGCGACGCCCGCATCGGCTTCGCGGTCCGGTTCGTCGCGCCCGAGGTGCGCCAGAGCGTCGAGCACTCGTTCGCGATGCTCGTGCGCGGGCAGGACGGGTACGGGCACTTCGACCTGCTCGACCCGCCGGCTCCCGCGCCGCTCCCCGAGCTGCTCGCGCGCGGACGCGGGCTCGTCGATCGGCTGTACGCGAACCTGCTCCCGTCGGGCGCGTGACGTGACCGCGCCGCCCGACTTCCAGCTCGAGCAGCTGTACGAGCGGATGCTCCGCATCCGCTCGCTCGAGGATGCCGTGCACCGGCTCTTCCTGTCGAACGAGATCGAGGGGACGACGCACCTCTGCAACGGCCAGGAGGCGGTCCCGGTGGGCGTCTGCGACATGCTCGAGCCCGGCGATACGGTGGCCGCGACCTACCGCGGGCACGGGGTCGCGCTCGCGCTCGGGATCGACGAGGCGGCGCTCCTCGGCGAGCTGCTCGGGCGGGCGACCGGGACGAACGGGGGTCGGGGCGGCTCGATGAACGTCATCTCGCTGCAGCACGGCCTGATCGGGTGCTTCGGCATCGTGGGCGGGTCGATCGCGGCCGGCACCGGCGCCGCCCTGGCGTCGCAGCTCGCGCGCGACGGCACGGTCGCCGTAGCGTTCTTCGGGGACGGGGCCGTCAACCAGGCGTACTTCCACGAGTGCCTCAACTTCGCGGGCAGCCGCTCGCTGCCGATCGTCTATGTCTGCGAAAACAACCTCTACAGCGAGTGGACCGCGATGTCCTCGGTGACCGCGGGCGCGGACATCGCCGGGCGGGCCGCCGCCTACGGGCTCCCGGGCGTCGTGGTCGACGGGAACGACGTCCTCGCGGTGCGCGAGGCCGCAGGCCAGGCGCTCGGCCGCGCTCGAGCCGGCGGAGGCCCGACCCTGCTCGAGTGCAAGACGTACCGCCACAAGGGGCATTCCCGCGCCGACCCTGGGAAGTACCGGCCGAAGGAGGAGGTCGAGGAGTGGCTCGGTCGCGACCCGATCCCGCGGCTGGCGGCGCGACTGTCGCCGGAAGCCGTCGAGCGGATCCACGCTCGGGTCGAGCTCGAGCTCGACGGAGCCCTCGAGGCCGCGCGGGCCGCACCCTGGCCCGCGCCGGAGACCGCCGCGACGGCGACGCAGGAGCCGTGATGGGCGAGGTCACCTTCCGCGAGGCGATCCGCGACGCGCTCGCCGAGGAGATGGAACGTGACGTCCGCGTCTTCCTGATGGGCGAGGACGTCGAGGCGGGCGGCGTGTTCAACGCCTCGCCGGGGCTGCTCGATCGCTTCGGGCACGACCGGGTGATCGACACGCCGATCTCGGAGCTCGCGTTCACCTCGGCGGCGTTCGGCGCGGCCGTGAAGGGCTTCCGCCCCGTCGTCGAGATCATGTTCGGCGACTTCCTCGGACTGGTCATCGACACGCTCGTGAACCAGGCGTCGAAGTACTGGTACCTGTCGAACGAGCAGGCCCCCGTGCCACTCGTCGTGCGTTCGGCGGTCGGCGCGGGTGCCCGGCTCGGCTCGTGCCATTCGCAGACCCCCACGGGCTGGTTCCTCGGCGAGCCGGGCATGAAGCTGGTCGCGCCGGCGACCGCCGGCGACGCGAAGGGGTTGCTGAAGGCCTCGATCCGTGACGACAACCCGGTCGTCTTCTTCGAGCACAAGCTCCTCTACGGCCGCAAGGAGCCGGTCGCGGAGGGCGACGACGCGCTCGTCCCCATCGGGCAGGCCGCGATCCGCCGCGAGGGGTCTCACGTGACCATCGCGGGCGCGATGGCGGCCGTCGACCGGGCGCTCGAGGCCGCCGCCGAGCTCGCCGAGGACGGCATCGAGGCCGAGGTGATCGACCTCCGGACGCTGCGCCCGCTCGACGAGGAGGCGATCGCGGCCTCCGCCGCGAAGACCGGGCATCTCGTCGTCGTCGAGGAGGGACCGCCGACGGGCGGCTACGCCTCCGACGTGATCGCGCTCGCCGTCGAGCAGGCCGGCCCGATCGCGGCCCGTCGCGTCGCGATGCCGGACCTGCCGCTCGGCTTCAGCGCACCGCTCGAGGACGCCGCGCGGCCGAGCGCCGCTGCGGTCGCCGCCGCCGCGCGCACCCTGCTCGGCAACGCCTGAGGGGTCAGGCCATGCCGTGCGCCTCCTCGTAGCTCGCGCCGCCCGTCTCCTCGACCCAGTAGCTGCGCGCCCAGCCGACTCCCTGCCAGGTCTGCATCTTCGTCACCGTGATCCTGAACAGCCAGCGGGGCTGGTCGAGGGTCGGGACGAGGTAGCCGGGACCGTTCGGCCCGAGGTAGCGAACGGCCATCCGGTTCGCGACCTCGACCCACTGGCCGCCGACGTTCGGCTCCTCGACGACCTCGGCGACGCCCTTGCCGATCACCTTCTCGAGCGTGTCGGGGACGTCGACGGTGAACGCGCAGCGCCCGTCGCCCTTCAGGTACCGCGCCCACTTCGACCGCTGACGGGGAACGACCCAGAAGCACCCGTCACGCCACTCGTACCAGCAGGGCACGCAGTACGGGTCGCCCTCGTCGTCGAGGCAGGCGAGGCGCATGACGACCCCGCGGGCGAGGAAAGCCTCCACCTCCTCGTCGCTCATCCCGCCGACCTTGCCGCGCCACTCCTCGCTCGTCTCGCTCATGCGTTGTGCTCCTTTCTCTGACCGTCCGCCTACCAGGCGGACACGAGCTGCTCGGGGATGAGGAGCTTGTCGAGAACCTGGTTCGCGCGCTCGATGTGCGACTGACCGCCGCTGAGCGCGAAGGCCACGTGACCCGGGAAGAGCATCGTCAACTCGAGTCCCCGCAGCTTGCGCAGCGAGGCGACCAGGCGATCGAGCCGGCAATCGTGGATGTTCTGGAGCAGGATCTTGCCCCCGAAGAAGATCACGTCGCCGGCGAACAGCATCCGCTCGCCACCGTGCTCGAGGAGCAGCGACACGTGCCCGTCGGAATGTCCGGGCGTGTCGTAGACGGCGAGCCGCAGGTCGCCGACCGCGACCGTGTCGCCCTCGGCCAACTCGACGTCGATCGGGCACGGCTCGAGCCGGTAGTCGAGCGGGTAGATCCCGACCTGCTTCCCGACGTCGATCGAGACACCCACCTCGTCGCCGTTGCGGATGTAGTCGGCCGTCTCGGCCGACAGGTACATCGCCGGATCGGAGAGCAGCGCGCGCGTCCGCGCGGCGCCACCGCCGTGGTCACCATGGGCGTGCGTGAGGATCACGTGGCGGATCCGCGCCGGATCGAAGCCCTCCCGGCGCACGTTCTCGACGATCGCCTCGGCGCCCATCCCGGCACCGACATCGATCAGCGCGAGCTCGTCGCCGCCGTCGAGCAGGTACACGTGGCAGTCGAACGGGTCGGTCATCCCGAAGCCGAAGGCTCCGGAGCCGACGAGGTAGATGCGATCCGTCAGTTTCATCGGTCCTCCTCTGCGGGCTACGCGGGCTTCGTGGTCGCGCCGGGCGGGCTCCGGTACGACGCTATCGTGCCGGGCGTGCTCAGTCCATCCGGATCGGCGGGAGCAAGCCGCGGTCCAGCCGGGCGAGCACGCAGGCGAGCGGCGGTACGAGCTGACCGACGGTGAGCTTCCCCGCCGCCCCGAGCAGCCGGTAGGCGTCGGCCAGGGTCAGGCCGTGGAGGCGCATCAGCCGCTGCGCAAGGTCGACATAGGCGGTCCGGACGAGCTCGTCGAGGCTCCCCGGCCCGGTTGCGATGCTGCCCGCGAACGTGCTCGTGTTGAGCTGGGGGAGCTCCGCGAACTTCGCGTCACGCTCGGTGAGCGTCCTCATCGAGACGAGCACGTCCGCCTCGGTCTCGATCGCGGCCCGGTTGATCTCCGCGTCGCCCTGGGCGAGGTGGGCGTCGCCGGCGAAGAGCAGACCGCCGTCGACCCGTGCTCGCAGGACGACGGTCGCGCCGGCGGTCAGCTCCGGGAGATCGAGGTTTCCGAGCGTGTTCCTGTCCTGCCCGAACGAGGGGCGGGGCTCACCCGCGGGCGCGAGCCCGAGCGTCCCGAGCATGGGCGCGAGCGGCACCCGCACGGGGCCGGCCGCGGTCGGGAGCACGAGCGCGCCGTCGTCGACGGGGCAGATCACGGACTCGGGCGAGAGCGACTGCTCGACGCGCGCCGTCGTGCACGTGTAGCCGGCGCCAACCCGGGGGGCCGGGTCGATCCGCTCGATCGTCACGGCGAGAAGATCGCCGGCTCGGGCGCCTCGCAGGGCGATAGGCCCGGAGACCGGGTTCGCCCCGCCGAGCCGGGCCACGGCGTCCTCCAGATCCGCATACACCGCTCCGTCGTCGGTCACCGTGCCGCGATGGGCGTCGTTCGTCTCGACGACGAACGGCTCGTCGGGCTCGACCTCGAGCACCGGGTCGAGCGCGGCGTCGAACGCGTAACCGTAGCGGTCGCGTGGAACCCGCTTCATCGCTCCCCGCGGATCGCGCCCGCAAGCCCCGTGGCGCCGCCGAGGAGGAGCCGGACGTCGTCGCCGACGACAAACCGCGCTCCTGCGAGACGTTGGCGTGTCGCCGCCTCCGCGTTGCCGGCCGGGGCGCCGAACGCCTTACCCGCCGCGGCCGCGGCCGCATGGATCCGCTCGACGGCCTCGAGCAGCTCGGGCGCGTCGTAGCGCCCGGTGACACCGAGATCACGCGAGAGGTCGGTCAGGCCGACGAACACGACGTCGATGCCGTCCACGGCAGCGATCGCCTCCGCCTGCTCGAGCCCGGCCCGATCCTCGATCTGGACGACGACGACCGTGCGTCGCTCGCTCAGATCGACCCAGTCGTCCACCGGCATCCGGGCCCCGTACCCGGTCTGGCGAGGCGAGGCGAGACCGCGGGTTCCCCGCGGGGCAAAGCGTGTCGCCCGGACGGAGATCTCGGCGTCGGTCGCGGAACGGACGAGCGGGATCTGAACGCCGACGGCGCCCGTCTCGAGCGCGCGGGAGATCCCGGCCGCATCGATGCTCGGGACGCGGACGATCGCGTCGATCCCGGCGGCCTCCGAGCCCCGGACCAGCTCCGCCACCCGCTCGAGCGAGATCGGGGTGTGCTCCATGTCGATCACGACGGCGTCGAGCCCGGCGGCGGCGATCGCTTCGGTCGCCGCCGCAGCGGGGATGCGCTGGAAGCAGGCGGCGATGGTCTCGCCGCGGCCGAGCCGCGCCTTCAGCGTGCGAGTCTCGTCGGTGTCGAGCCAGCCCATGCCTCTCCTCGCGAGCGTTGACGAGTATCCACGATGTCGAGTACCTTCGCCTCCTCCGCACACATCCACGGGAGGTTCGCGTGAGCCGCTACCCGCACCTGTTCAGCCCGCTCCGGATCGGCACGGTCACGGTCCGCAACCGGATCATGCAGACCGCCCACGTGAAGCTGTTCACGACCGATGGTCGGGACTCGCACCGCAACGTCGCCTACCAGGTCGAGCGTGCGAAAGGGGGAGCCGGCCTCCTGATCACGGGCAACCGGCTCGTCCACCCCACCTCGACCACCGGCATGCCGCGGTTCGCCTACCAGTACGTCCCGGGCGCGATGGAGGTCGACCGCGCGATGACGGCGGGCGTGCACGAGCACGGCGCCGCCATCTTCACCCAGCTGAACCATTTCGGGATCAACGCCACGAGCGACTCGGCCGACGACTTCCGCGTGCTCTGGGGTCCCTCTGCGGTCAAGTCGCCCGCGTACGGGGAGACCGCGAAGGCGATGGAACCGGAGGACATCGCCGAGGTCGTCGACTGGTGGGCGCGCTGCGCCGAGCTGTCGCGGGAGGCGGGGTTCGACGGCACCGAGGTTCATCTCTCGCACTCCTACCTGCTCCACCAGTTCCTCTCCCCCATCTACAACAAGCGCGAGGACGAGTACGGCGGCTCGTTCGAGAACCGGCTGCGCTTCACCCGCGAGGTGATCGCCGAGGTCCGCCGCCGCTGCGGCCGCGACTGGGTGGTGGGCGTCCGGCTGACGCTGTCGGACTTCATTCCCGGCGGCCTCACGCCGGGTGACGCGGTGAAAACGGCGCGCCTGCTCGAGGACGACGGCCAGCTCGACTACGTGAACGTCTCCGCGGCCGGCTACCACAACATCCACATGGCGATCCAGCCCTCGGACGAGCCCGACGGGTACCTCGTCGAGCTGGCCGCCGAGGTGAAGAGCGCCGTGTCGCTCCCGGTCTTCACGATCGGCGGCATCAAGGACCCGGCGATGGCAGAGGAGATCCTCGCGAGCGGCCGGGCCGACATGGTCGCGATGACCCGGACACAGATCGCCGACCCCGAGTTCGCGAACAAGGCACGCGACGGACGCGAGGACGAGATCTACCACTGCATCCGCGGCAACCAGGGCTGTATCGGCCGCGTCTTCAAGGGCCTCCCGATCAGCTGCACGGTGAATCCGGCCACGGGCCGGGAGGCCCGCTTCGGGATCGGGACGCTCCATCCGGCCGACGATCCGGCTCACTGGCTGATCGCGGGCGGGGGCCCTGCCGGCATGAAGGCCGCGGAGATCCTCGCGAAGCGGGGCCATCGGGTCACGCTGGCCGAGAAGGCCGACCGCCTCGGCGGGCAGGTCAACCTGATCCTGGCGACCCCGGGGCGCGAAACGTTCGGCCTGGTCACGACCGACCTCACCGCGCAGCTCGACAAGGCGGGAGTCGAGATCCGCCTCGGCACCGAGGCCACGCCGCAGCTCGTCGCGCAGACCGGCGCGCACGGCGTGATCCTGGCGACCGGCGCCGTCCCTTCGCGCACGGGGTTCTCGATGGTCAACCCGATGGCCGAGCAGCTGCCCGGAGTCGAGCAGGAGAACGTCCTCCACGCCTGGGACGTGCTCGACGGCAGCCGTCCCGTCGGCGACCGCGTGATCGTCCTCGACGACGACGGCTCCCGCGCCGCAGCCGGCGTCTGCGAGGTGCTGCTCGACGCCGGCAAGGACGTCGAGATCGTGTCGCGCTTCAACGCCCTCTTCCCGTCCACGTTCACGACCCTCGATCTCGCGACGCTCTACGGCCGCCTGATGTCCAAGGGGCTGCGCGACCGTCTCAACCACTGGGCGGCGGGCATCGACGGCACGACGGTGACCGTGTTCAACCTGTTCACCGGCCGCACGGCGGAGCTCGAGGCCGACACGATCGTGCTCGCCACGGGCCCGAAGGCGGACGACGCGCTCTACTTCGAGCTCAAGGGGCGGGTACGGAACCTCCACCGGATCGGCGACTGCCTCGCGCCCCGGAAGCTCGACCATGCGATCTACGAGGGCTACCTCGCAGGCCGAGAGCTGTGGGACTGGGAGGAGCGGACGATCTACGAGGGCGACCTCGAGCGCGTGGAGGCGATGGCGTGAGCGCGATCGCTCAGACCGCTTGCACCTCGCGCCACCGCGGGCACGAGAGGACGTGGTCGTTCACGAGCCCCGTCGCCTGCATGAACGCGTAGCAGACGGTCGGGCCGACGAAGCGGAAGCCGCGCCGCTTGAGCTCCCTGCTCATCGCCTTCGACTCGGCCGTCTCTGCGGGAATGTCGGCGAGCGCACGGAACCGGTTCACCCGCGGCACGCCGTCGACGAACGACCAGAGGAGGGCGTCGAGGCTCCCGAGCTCCTCGCGCGCGTCGAGCACGGCCCGGGCGTTCCCGATCGCGGACTCGACCTTCAGCCGGTTGCGAACGATTCCCGAGTCGCCGAGCAGCCGCTCGACGTCGCGCGCGCCGAAGCGGGCAACCGCCTCGGCGTCGAATCCCGCGAAGGCACGCCGATAGCCCTCGCGCTTCCTCAGGATCGTCGCCCACGAGAGGCCGGCCTGCGCGCCCTCGAGCACGAGCATCTCGAACAGGTGCCGGTCGTCGTGGGACGGCACCCCCCACTCCTCGTCGTGGTAGGCGAGGTAGAGCGGATCGCCGGCCGGCACCCACTGGCAGCGGCTGCCCGACTCCGAGCCGGACACGGCGAGCTCCCTACCGCACCGCGGCGAGGACCGCGTCGCCGAACTCGGCCGTCGTCGCGGAGCCGCCGAGGTCACGGGTGGGTGCCGAGGCGAGTGCCGTGTCGATTGCGCCCTCGAGCCGCCGCCCGTGCTCGGGCAACCCGAGCCCGTACGAGAGCAGGAGCGCGGTCGAACGCAGCATCGCCGCCGGGTTTGCCATCCCCTGACCGGCGATGTCCGGGGCCGAGCCGTGTACCGGCTCGAAGATGCCGGGTCCATCGTCGCCGAGGCTCGCGGAGCCCGCGAGCCCGAGCCCGCCAGTAACGGCTGCGGCCTCGTCGGAGAGGATGTCTCCGAACATGTTCTCGGTGACGACGACGTCGAACCGCTCGGGACGCTCGACGAGCTGCATCGCGGCGTTGTCGACGAGCATGTGCTCGAGCGTCACGCCGGGGTAGCCGGCCGCCACGTCGGTCGCGACACGCCGCCACATCCGGGACGTCTCGAGCACGTTCGCCTTGTCGACCGATGTGACGTGCCCGCGCCGCGCCTGCGCGAGCTCGAACGCTCGCCGGCAGATCCGCTCGACCTGGCTCGGGTGGTATTCGCACACGTCGAAGACGGTCCCGTCGTCGCGAACGCCCTTGGCGCCGAAGTAGAGACCGCCGACGAGCTCGCGGACGATCAGGAGATCGACCTCTCCCTGCCGCGCGGGGCGCAGGTTCGCATACACGTCGAGCATGCTCCGCAGGCGCAGGAGGCCCTGCTCGGGTCGGACGTCGGCGGCGTCGAAGTCCGGATGGCCGATCGGGCCTTTCAGCACGGCCGCGGCGCCGCGGCAGGCCGCGAGCGTCTGCTCGGGGAGCGGATCTCCGTACTGGCGGATCGCCGCGGCACCGAACGGCTGCTCGTCGATCTCGACCTCCGCGACGAGCGCGCGCAGCGCCCTCACCGCCTGCTCGGAGACCTCCGGGCCGATGCAGTCGCCCGGCAGGAGGACGACTCTCACGACGAGACCGCGACCCGGCCCGGAACGCTCTCGACGTAGGCCAGGGCCTCGTCGAGGCCGACGACGTCGGCGTACTTCGCCTGGATATCGAACAGGTTCGCCTCGTGGGGCGCCTGCGCGCGGTCGCCGACACAGTCGCGCGGGACGAGCGTCGGCCACCCGTACTGCAGGAGGTCGATCGCCGTGGCGCGGATACAGCCCGAGGTCGTCGCTCCGCACAGGATCACCGAGTCGACGCGCTGGGCGACGAGGACGGAGGCGAGGTTCGTGCCGAAGAAGCCCGAGGCACCCTTCTTCATGATCACCACCTCGTCGTCCCGGGGCCCGAGACGCGGGTCGATCTCGACCCAGTTCCCGCCGAGCTCGAGCGCAGCGAGCGAGGGCGCCTTCTGGAGCCAGAGGCCCCCGTCCTTGCCGTGGGGCTCGAAGCCGATCGTCGTGAAGATCACGGGGAGGCCCTTCGCGCGCGCGGCGTCGAGCAGGCGCCTGGTCGCCTCGACCTCGGCGGTCAGGTCGGAGCCGAGGGGACAGTCGGGGTCGGTGAACCCGCAGGAGAAGTCGATCACGAGCACTCCCGGACGTTCGCCGAGCGACAGCGCCTGGCCGAGCTTCGCCTTCGCGTAGACCTCACGTGCCTGCTCGTCGCTCATCGGATGCTCACCAGCCGCGTCTCGCCGGCGGCGGTCAGCTCCTCGCCGAACCGCGCCCTCCGGATGAACCGCCCGGCGCCGGGCTTCGCGACGAGCTCGTCGTCCTCGACGATCACCTGGCCCCGCACGAGCACCATCTGCGGCGCGCCGACGACCTCCGTGCCCTCGAAGAGGTTGTAGTCGACGTTCGAGTGGTGGGTCGCGGCCGACAGCGTCAGCTGCTTGCCCGGGTCGAAGACGACGATGTCCGCGTCCGAGCCCGGGGCGATCGTGCCCTTCTTCGGGTACATGCCGAAGAGCTTCGCGACGTTCGTGGAGAGGAGCTCCACCGCCTTGTTCATCGAGAAGCGGCCCGTGCGGACGCCGTGATGGTGGATCATGTGGAGCCGATTCTCGATCCCGGGGCCGCCGTTCGGGATCTTCGAGAAGTCGCCCTTTCCGAGCGTCTTCTGGCCGTCCCAGTTGAACGGGCAGTGGTCGGTCGAGATCGCCGAGAGGACTCCGGTGGCGAGCGCATGCCACAGGTGCTCCTGGTTCTCCTTCGGGCGGGGCGGCGGCGTGTAGACGTACTTCGCGCCCTCGAAGCCCGGCTGCTCGAGCGCCGTCTCGTCGATGAACAGGTACTGGGTGCACGTCTCGCCCCACGCGTGCCAGTCGTCCTCGCGCGCGCGGGCGAGCGGATCGATCGACTCCTTGCACGACACGTGCACGACGTACAGGGGGCAGCCGGCGACGCGGGCGAGCTGGATCGCGCGGTTCGTCGCCTCGCCCTCGGTGATCGGCGGCCGCGTACGCGCGTGCCAGACCGGGTCGGTGTTGCCCGCGGCGAGCGCCTTCTTCACGAGCACGTCGATCGCGTCGCCGTTCTCGGCGTGCACCATCACGAGCGCCCCGGTCTCGGCGGCGACCTCCATCGTCCGGAACAGCGTCTCGTCGTCGACCATGATCGCGCCCTTGTAGGCCATGAAGAGCTTGTAGCTCGTCACGCCCTCGTCGGGAACCCGGGCGAGGTCCTCGAGGCTGCCGCCCTCCTTCAGGTCGGTGATCGCCATGTGGAAGCCCACGTCGATGACGGGCTTGCAGCGGGCGATCTTCTCGTGCCAGGTCGCAAGGGCATCGGGGAACGACTGCCCCGGCGTCTGGAGGCAGAAGTCGACGAGCGACGTCGTGCCGCCGAACGCCGCCGACACGGTCCCGGACGTGAAGTCGTCGCAGGTCACCGTGCCGCCGAACGGCATCTCGAGGTGCGTGTGGGGGTCGATGCAACCGGGAATGACGTACTTGCCGGTCGCATCGACGACCCGGTCCGCAGGCATCTCGAGCGACTGGCCGATCAGGGTGACCGTCTCGTTCTCGATGAAGACGTCGCCGAGGTAGTCGTCGGAGGCGGTGATGATGCGGCCCCCCTTGATCAGCACAGACATCGCGCGATGACCTCCCTTGGGACGAAGACGAGGGAAGTATGACCGCCCGGAGACCCGAACGGCCGTGTCCCCGTTCTTGTCCCCTTGCCTTGTCCCCGTGCATCGCACGTGTCCCCGTGCCTGGCACGTGCCTGGCACGTGCCAGGCACCGCTCAGCCCCCGAGGACCGTCGCCCACCGCTCCGCGGCGTGCTCGGCGTTCTCACCGAAGCTCGAGAGCCAGGTGGAGATCGAGCACGCGCGCGTTCCGAGCGAGCCGCCGTCGAGCCGATCTCCCGTCATGATCGAGCCCTCGCCGAACGGCGTCGCGAGATCGCTGCCGGCCGGTTCTCCGCCGACCCAGTAATCCCACTCGTCCTGCGAGACCGTTCCGAGCTCGAGGCTCGTCTGGAGCGCCGCGTTCACGTACCCCTGCCGCATCAGCAGCGAGCCCGGCACCCCCGACAGCCACCAGGTCGCGTACTCGTAACAGGCCTGCAGGCGCGACGGGTCGCGCAGCGTCTCACGGCTGAGGAACAGCAGGCCTGCCCACGCCCGGTAGCCCTCTGCCGGAGCGGCCTGGCGCACCGGATATCCGGAGGCCTGCAGCAGGCGAAGCGCCGGGGGCGAGAGCGGCCCGAGCACGACCTCCTTCCCTGCGATCAGGTCCACTGACTCGTCGAACGTCGACGGGAAGGCCCGGAACTGGCCGGCCCGCCCGAGCTCGAGGAGGATCCGCGTCAGCGCGTCGAGCTCCTCGAGCGTCGGCGTTGCCGGGCTCGCCGCGTCGAGCAGACCGGCGGCGCTCGCCGCGAGCGCCGCCTCCTGGAAGCCCACGACCGGGTCGTCCGTGAGCGCGACCCGCCCGGCCCACGCACGGTTCAGAAGCTCCGCCCACGACAGCTCGGCCGGCTCCCGCGCGAGCGTATCCGTGTCGTACCCGAACGACTCGATGCCGAGCTGTACCGGTGAGCCGGTCACCGCGGCCGGCTCAGGACCCCTGGCGCCGGCCCCGTCGGCGGTACTCCACAGGACGCGCCGGCTCGTCTCGTGCGGCGCCGACGCGTAGAGCACCCGGAACGGCGCGTCGCCCGTCCCGGGATCACATGCCAGGCCGGCGGGCTCGTAGCGCCCGAGCTTGTACAGGCTCATGACGCTAGGCCAGAGCGGCAGCCGTGCCCGCTCGAGCGCGACGATGGCGCCCGACCGCCAGAGCTCGTCGACCTGGGACGCGTTGCCCGAGAGCAGGTCGAACGACGCGGGCGACGCGATGGCTCGCCGGAGCATCTGCGCGGAGGAGCCGGTCTCGAATCGCACCTTGAACCCCAGGTCACGCTCCGCCGCCTCCCGGATCGACTCGAACAGATCGACCTTCAGGCCGAGGACGCGGAGCGTGCCGGAGAACGGCGGGCCGAGCGGCTCGGGCGCCGTCGACTCGGCCGGCTCGGAGGCGCCGCACGCAGCGAGCAGCGGCAGTGCCGCGGCCCCGGCCGCGCTGGCGAGGAACCCTCGACGCGTGACGGTTGTACGGCGCATCCCTCGCAAGTCTGCCGCACGCCCCTCACCTGCCGGCGGGGGAGCCGGCCGGCTCAGGCCGTCTCGGCGGCTAGCGCCTCCGCGACCGGCACGCCGCCTGCGATCGCGAGCTGGACGAGCACACGGGCCTTGGTGCCCGGAAGGTCACCGGCGAACGACGCGCCCGCCTCCGCGAGGTCCTTCCCGCCGCCGCGCCCGTAGACGGGCTCGACCCGCCCGGCCGGGCAGCGCGATGCGACGACGACGAAAACGCCGGCGGCGATCGCCTCCCGTACGGCCTCGAGCACCGCCGCGTTTGCATTCCCGCGGCCGGTTCCCTCGACGACGATCGCCGCCGCCCCGGCGGCAATGGATGCCCGAACGAAGGTGCCGTCCGCCCCAGCGTAGAGCCGGATGAGGTCCACCCGCGGCAGAGGATCGTCTCCGTCGGGCAGCGGAGGCCGGCGGAGCGGTCGGCGGCGCAGCGTCACGACCTGGCCGTCGACGTGCCCGATCGGCCCGTACCCCGGGGAGGCGAACGCACCGACGCGGTTCGTGTGGACCTTTCTCGCCTCTCGCCCCGCGTGGATCTCCCCGTCGAAGCAGATGACCGCCCCGAGCCCGCGCGGGCCGGCGAGCGCCACGCGGATCGCGTCCCGCAGGTTGCGCGGGCCGTCCGTGTCCTTCTCCGCGGCGCCGCGCTGCGCACCGGTCAACACGACGGGTGGAGCGTCGTCGGGAAGCAGGCGATCGACGAGCCACACGGTCTCCTCCATCGTGTCCGTGCCGTGCGTGACAACGACCCCGTCTCCGCGGGCGGCGTGGTCGCGCGCCCGCCGCGCGAGCGAGCGGGCGAGGTCGTGGTGCATGTCGAAGCTCGGGACGTTGCAGAAGTCGTCGAGCACGATCGGCGGCGCCTCGCCCGGCCAGGCGAGCATGTCGAGCAGCTCGTCGCCCGAGACCGCCGGCACGAGCTTCCCGCTGGCCGGATCGGGCCGCATCGCGATGGTGCCGCCGGTGGAGACGACGACGACCGGCACGGTCAGCGCGTCAGCGTGCCCGCGACCCGGCGCCGCCGGCGCCCTCGTCGGCGGCGGTCGGCAGCTCGAGCGCCTCGAGGTCGATTGCCTCGGCCTCGCCCAGCTCCTCGGCGACCTGCTGCTCCAGCGCCGGCTGCGCGCTTCCGCCCCGCCCCCGGAACCACGCGAACAGGAGGAGCAGGCCGACGACCAGGAACACGGCGGTGGTCGAGCCGGCACCGAGCGCGTACAGGTTCGGCTGGATCACCGAGCCGGTGGTCAGCGCGAAGATCTGGATCGGGAGCGTCAGCTGCCCGGCGCCGAGCAGCAGCGCCGTCCGGTCGTACTCGTTCCAGGAGAGCACGAAGCCGAACAGGAACGCTCCGAACAGCCCCGTCCAGATGAGCGGGAGCGTGACCTCCCGGAACGTCCGGCCGCTCGAGGCACCGAGGTCGCGCGATGCCTCCTCGACGTACTTTTCGTAGCGGTTCCAGACCGCGACCATGATCAGGAAGCCAAAGGGCAGGCCCCAGACGACGTTCGTACCGAGCGCGGCCGGCGGGTTGTAGATGTCGGGGCTGATGCCGAGGATCTGCCACCACAGCGAGGAGCCGAGCGAGAGGAGGAAGCCGGGCGTCATCAGCGCCAGGAGGATCAGGTAGAACAGCAGGCCGTCGCCCCGGAACCGGCGACGGAACGCCATCGACATCGTCAGCGAGAGCACCGCGACGATCGCGCCGACCACGAGGCCGAGGTACAGCGACGTGAAGCCCGCGTTCTTGATCGCGGTCGCCTGCGAGCCGCCGATGTCCTCGTCGAAGAGCGCCCGCCACCAGTGGATGCCGCTGCCGCGCATCGGGAACTGCAGCTGGCCCTCCGGCCCCTGGAACGAGAGGACCGCCATCACGATCATGGGCGCGAACAGGAAGATCGTGAAGAGCACGAAGTACGCGGCGAGCGCCCAGAACGTCCAGCGCTTCTCCTGCATCGCCCTAGAGCTCCTCGCGGAGGTTGGCGAAGCGCAGGAGCATGAACACGCCGAGCATCATGGCTCCCACGAGGAAGACGGCCGACGCCGCGGCGAGCGGGTACTGGAGCCCGATCACGTTGTTCTGGACGATGAGGCTCACCGAGCTGACCTGCCCGGCGCCGACGACCCGGTACGTGCCGTAGTCGCCCATCGTCAACACGAAGACGAAGATCGAGCCGATGACGATCCCCGGCATCGCCTGCGGGACGATCACCTCCCGGAACGTCCCCCACCAGCTCGCCCCGAGGTCGCGGGCCGACTCGAGCGAGCTGCGGTCGACCTGGGCGAGCAGGAAGAAGATCGGCGAGATCATCATCAGGACGTAGAGCTGGATCATCGCCAGCGTGACGGAGTACTTCGAGAACGGGTCGACGAGCGGCTCGCTGATCAGCCCGATCTTGTCGAGGAACTGGTTGATCGCGCCCTCGCTGCCCATGACCGGGTACACCCACGCGGTCACGCGGATCAGGTAGCTCGTGAGGAACGGCGCCGTGATGACGATGAACAGCGCGAGCTGGTTCTTGATCGACTTCACCTTGAACGCGAGGAAGTAGGCGATCGGGAAGCCGAGGAGGAGGCAGGCGATGACGACGATGCACGTGACGAAGAAGCTCTCCTTCATCTGGTTCCAGTAGGTCAGCGAGCCGAACAGGTTCCGGTAGGCCTCGAGCGTGAAGTCCTTCGTGAAGCCGGTGATGTCCGTCGTCCAGAACGAGACGAGCACGATCATCACGAGTGGGGCGACGAGGAAGAACAGCAACCACATCGTCCCCGGGGCCGCCCAGGCCATCGTGATCAACCCCTCGCGACGGCTCCGCGCCTTGGCGACCTCGATGTCGCCGAGCGCACCCTCGACGTGACGGTGCTCGTCGTGCTCGAGGCGCTCGGCCTCCTCCAACTCTTCGACGTCGAGCTGCGGAACGGGCCGCTCGTCAGGTCCCGAGGAGCTGGACATCCTCTTCCTTCCAGGACACCGGCACCGTGGACCCTTCCCTGCCGCGGAACTCGGGGAAGCGATCGCCCGCGATCTTGGCGATCATCCGCTCACCGCCCGCCGTGAGGTGGAGCTTGACGAGGTCGCCGAGGTACTCGACGAAGATGATCTCGGGCTCGGCACCGTTGACCTCGGCCGGCACCGTTCCCGGCTCGTGAACCTGGACCGCCGCGGCCCTGACGGCGAGCGCCGCCGACGTCCCGACCTCGAGGTCGGAGGCGGGCGCGAGCACGCTCGCCTTCGCGTAACCGGCGTCGACGACGAGGCGCCCGTTCTCGCGCGTCGCGACCGTGCCGCGGAGGATGTTGTTGTCGCCCATGAAGGCCGCGACGATCTCGTTCTTCGGCCTCGTCGAGATCGTCAGCGGGTCGTCCGCCTGCTGGATCCTGCCCTCGTGCATGACGACGATCCGGTCCGCCATCGAGAGCGACTCCTCCTGGTTGTGCGTCACGTGCACGAACGTGAGCCCGAGCTGGCGCTGGAGGTTTCGCAGCTCGACCCGCATGCGGAGCTGCAGCAGCCGGTCGAGGTCGCCGAGCGGCTCGTCGAGCAGCAGGGCCTTCGGGCTCGTGACGAGCACGCGGGCGAGCGCGACGCGCTGCTGCTGGCCGCCCGAGAGCGCGCGCGGCCTGCGGTCGGCGAGCTGCTGGAGGCCGACCATCTCGAGCGCCTCGGTGGCCCGGGCGCGCCGCTGCTCCTTGCCCATCCCGTGCATCTTGAGCCCGAACTCGACGTTCTCGAGCACGCTGCGGTGGGGGAACAGCGCGAAGTGCTGGAAAACGGTGGTGGTCGGGCGCTTGTCCGGTGGAATGCCGATGAGGTCCTGGCCGTCGAGCAGCACCTGGCCGCTGGTCGGGAACTCGTGGCCGCCGATCATGCGGAGCGTGGTCGTCTTCCCGCAACCGGACGGCCCGAGGAGGACGACGTACTCGCCCGGGTGGATGTCGAGATCGACGTCCTCGACGGCGACCGTCCCGCCCGGGAACACCTTGGTCAGGCTGATGAGCTGCAGTCGCCCACCGCTCTGGGCAGGTGCAGAGGGGGCGGCGGGTGCCGCCCCCTCCTGCTGCGTCGTCGTCTCGTCCGTCATCCGCCGGCTAGGCGTTCAGGAACTCGTTCCACTTCTGCACCTGGTACTCGTTCTCGTCGAAGTACGAGTTCCAGGTCGCGTATTTGCAGGCCCGGTCGACGAACGAGCCGCCGTCGCGGACCTGGCCGGCCTTGACGTCGCCGACCTGCCCGGTGATGCCGGGAAGATCCTTGGCGGCGGGCTGGCCCTCCATCCAGAAGTCCCACTCCTCCGGCTCGACGAACTGCCGGCTCGGCTCCTGCACGCCGTTGTAGTAGCCCTGGCGCATCATGACCGCGCCGGGCTCGCCCGAGTGCCACCAGTTGATGTAGTCGTAGCAGGCCTGCAGCTTCGACGGATCCGAGGCGGCCTCGGTCGAGATGCCCTGCGTCGAGCACCAGCCGCGGAAGCCCGAGGGCGGCGCGGCGTAGCGGATGTTCTGGCCCTGCGCGACGAGCAGCGCAACGGCCGGCGACCACATCGACTCGATCACGACCTCGCCCGACGCCATCAGGTTGACGGAGTCGTTGAACGTCGTCCAGAAGGCGGCGAAGTGGCCCTGCGCCTTGTAGTCGAGGAGGATCTTGGTGAGGGCGTCGATCTCCGCCTTCGTCATGTTGCCAAGGGAGGCGGGGGCATCCATGAGACCCATCGTCACGGCCGCGAGTCCGACGTCCTGCATGCCGATTCCGGGGTCGTTCAGGATCGCAACCCGCCCCTTGTACGCGGTGTTCAGGAGCTCGGCCCAGTCGACGGCCTCGGGCTCGAGCGCGATGACGTCCGCGTTGTAGCCCATCGAATCCATGTTGAAGTTGTTCGGCGGCCCGATCGTGTACAGCGGCTCGTCGCCGACCGTCTGACCGGTCTCCTCGTCCGTCCACGCGACGAGGATCCCCTCCAGCTCCGGCGGGGTCTCGCTCGAGCTCGGCCAGGCGCCGGTCGCATCCGGGTCGACGTAGAGCGAGCGGAACGGCGCGTCGCCGTCCCCGTACGTGCAGGTCGTCGACGCCGGGTCGACCTTGCCCTGCGTGATGAGCGGGCTCATCCCGGCCCAGTCGGTGATCTTGGCGATCTCCAGGGGGTACAAGTTGCCCGAGGGCCAGATCTGGTTGTACTGGTAGTTGTAGCCGGAGAAGACGTCGAACGAGCCCGGCTGCGTGATGGCCTTCTGCACCATCGTGACCGAGTCGGTGACGTCGAACGCGAGCGTGAAGCCGAGCGCCGGCTCCGCGATCGCCTTGATCGGGTCGATCAGGTCGACTCCGAGGCCGGTCACGCGGAGCGTGCCGGTGAACGCCTCGGCGGGCGGTGCCTCGGTGGTCGCGGCAGCGGTGGTCTCGCCGCCGGCGGCGGTCGTTGCCGCCGCGGTCGTGTCGCCGCCCTCGTCGCCACCGCCGCAGGCCGCGACCAGCCAGCCGAGGCCGACCGCGCCTGCGAGCCCCATGCCACCCTTCATGAGCTCGCCACGGGTCATCCCCCGCTTCTTGAGCTCGCTCTCGAGGTGCCGCTCGAGTCGGTCGCGATCGACTTCCTTGTCCTCACTCATCCCCTTCTCCGCTCCTTTCTCCTCGCCGGCAGCGTTGCCAAGCCGAGTGCCCACGAGGGTACGGCTTCGCCGTGTCCCCGTGAACGGGTTGTATACGTCGTTCCGCACTCTACGTCAACCCTCAACCGCCCGAAGTCTGACGTTCGGGCGGCCCGTCGTCTCGAGTGCGTCGACGCGAAGCCCGCCGCACGCGTTTGGCCCATCACATGTTGAGACGACGTTGGGCGCCTCCGGTTAGCGGACCCGGTGTGTTGAGCGCTCGTTGACCCGGCTGCGTCCCGGCCCGCTACGCGGCCATCGGATGGCGACGCAGGAAATCGATGACGACTCGGGCGTGCTCGTCGGTCGCGTCGAAGATCGTCGAATGCCCGGCGCCGCGGATCACGTGCTTCTCCGCATCGGCGATCCGCTCGTAGATCCCTTCCTGCCCGACGCCGGCAGGGCCCTGGTCCCACGGGGTCATCAGATCCTCGTCTCCGCCGAGCACGAGCGCCGGCGAGGTGATTCGCGGCAGCCACGGCGTGAGGTCCATGTCGTTCATCGCCTGGCAGACGGCCGTGAACACCTCGAGGCGGTTCGAGTCGCGCAGGATCTGCTGGCAGTGGTCGACGATCCCCTGCCCCGCCTCCGACTCGAGGAAGCGCCTGTTCACGGCCTGCCACGAGATGAGCTCGGCGAGGATCCGGCTGCCTGGCCCGTCCGGGTCCATGTTCGCGATGTCGATCCAGTTCTTGAAGATCAGGCGCCCCAGCCGTCCGAGCCTGGCCGCCGAGCAGTTGATGACGACGCTACGGGTGCGATCCGCGTACTTCCCGGCGAAGACCTGGGCGACCATCCCTCCCATCGAGGTCCCGTGCACATGCGCCCGCTCGATTCCGAGCACGTCCATCAGGCCGGCCAGATCGTCCGCGAAGACCTCCATGTCGTAGTGCTGGATCGGCTTGTCCGACTGCCCGTAGCCGCGCTGGTCGTAATCGACGACCCTGAAGCCGGCCTCGGCGATGAGCGGCGTCACCGGGTCGAGGTTGAAGTGCCCGAACCCGGCTCCGTGGATCTGCACGACCGGCTCTCCCTCCCCGGTCACGCGATGCCACATGCTGATGCCGTTGACCTCGACGAAGCCCTCCATCGTCCCTCCCGCTCGCGGTGCCGTGGGCGCGATTATCGCCGATCGTCAGGCGACGCCGCGATCGCGGCGAGGACATCGCCCGGGTCGGTGATCGTGACGGGCAGGTGCGCCCAGCGGACGATGCCGTCCGCGCCGACGAGGAACGCCGCGCGATGGTTCAGGGGCCGGTACCCCCAGAGGTCGTCGGCGAGCACGCCGAACGCCCTGGAAGCCTCCCAGTTCCAGTCGGAGTGGAGCGCGAAGCCGAACTCGAGCTGACGATCCCACTCGGCGAGCGAGAACGGCGCATCGCCGCTGATCGCGACGATCTCGTACCCGGTGCTCCGAACCTCGGAGGCGCTGTCCCGAAAACCGGACAGCTCGCGCGTTCAGCCGTCCGTGATCCCCGAGAATGCGAACGGAAAGAAGAGGACGAGCTTCTGCCCGTCGGCCCAGAGCTCGGACGAGGACACGGGTGTCTCGTCGCTCCGCCGTACGGTGAACTCGGGAACCCGGTCCCCCCTTGCGAGCGCCATCTCAGGCCTCCTCGATCGTGATCTGCACGGTTTCCGGGGCCAGCTCGGCGACGTCGCGCCGGAGGTCGGCATTCCCGTCGTAGGCAGCCTTCCGCAGCACGCGACGAACGAGCGTGAACCTCGCCGGCGCCGCGGCGAACGGGAACGGCGCGATGCGGACGAGCCACGGCCCGGCAGGCTCGAGGCGGAACGAGGTGTCGCCGTCGACGGTCGGGACGGGCTCGATCACGTCGGCCTCGCCCCCCTCCACATCGCGCAGGCAGAAGTAGAGCGAGAGGCGGTCGTACAGCTGCAAGAGCAGGTAGTCGACCCATCGGTCGTTCTCGTCGACGCCGAGCTCGGCCGAGATCCGGCGGTACGCGTCTTCCTGTTCGGCGACGAAGGCGTCGACCTGGTCGCGGTAGGTCTCCAGGTCGCTCAGGCCGAGGCCGGGCTGGGTGCCGTAGCGCCCGTTGTAGATGCCCGCCCCGTGCATCGAGACCATCATCCCGGCGTACGGATCCTCGTTTCCGATCGCAGCGATCGCCGCCCGGTAGAACGCGAGGTGCACCGGCACGGGAACGTCGAGGAAAGCCCGTGGACGCCCGCGGTCCGGATCCCAGCCCGGGCGCCGGTCCCAGACCCCCCAACCGTCGTCGTGGCGCGTCGCGGCGAGGATCATCGACTCCCGGCGCGACGGCTCGGCGACGGCTCGCCCACCCCAGGCCTCCGCGAACTGGCCCGAGAGGTCGGCGTGGTCCGGCTGCAGGACGAGCTGCCACGAATCGCCACGGTCACGGACGAGCATCTGCTGCGCACCTCTTTCTCCGTTCAGGCGTCCCGGAACGGGAGCGTACACCCACACACGCGGAGCCGTTCGGCTCCTTGCCAAGGCCGGCACGACGATGGATACTGCGTGTTCGGCAGCCGACGAAAGGAGCCACACGATGCGGTACCTCTTGAAGGCCTCCTACACCGCCGCGGGTGCGAAGGGCGTCCTCGAGGAGGGCGGAACGGCACGACGGACGACGATCGAGAATCTCGCCGCGGGCATGGGCGGCTCCATCGAGACGTTCGATTTCGCATTCGGCGACACTGACGTCTACGTCATCGCCGAGATGCCCGACCACGCCACGGCCGCGGCGATCAGCATGGCCGTCGGCGCTTCGGGCGCTGCCTCGATCGAGACGGTCGTGCTCGTGACCCCGGAGGAGATCGACGAGGCGGCGAAGAAGTCGGTCGGCTACCGCCCGCCCGGCGCATAGCTCCGCGGCTGAGCGGACGGCTCGGCCGGCCGCGACCCGCGCAGAAGCCGGGCAAAGCCCGGCGGTCACAGGCCCGCGGCTGAGCGGACGGCCCGGCCGCTCAGCCGCGCGAGCACCTCGCCGAGCGCCATCACGTCGCCGTATTTCGTGTCGATGTCGTACAGGTTCGCCTCGTGGGCGGCCTGGTTGCGATCGCCCACCGCCTCGCGCGGCACCACGACCCGGTAGTTGTGCTGGAGGGCGTCGACGGCGGTCGCCCGTACGCAGCCCGATGTCGATGCCCCCGTGACGACGACCGTGTCGCAGCCGTGCCCGGTCAAGATCGACGCGAGCGACGTCTCGAAGAACGCGGAGGCGAAGTTCTTCACGATCACGGCCTCGCCCGGCAGGGGCGCGAGCCGCGGGTCGATCCCGACCCAGCGGCTTCCCGCCTCGAGCGTCAGCAGCGCCGGGACCTTCTCGATGAACACGGCCGCCGCCTGCTTGGCAGCCGCATCGAAGGCGACGGTCGTGAACACCACGGGCGCTCCCGCGTTGCGGAACGCCTCGAGCAGCCTCCGGTTCGCCTCGACGACGTGGTCGAGGTCGCAGACGAGCGGCGAGGCGGGATCGGTGAAGCCGACGTTCAGGTCGACGACGACGAGGGCGGGCCGCCGGCCGAAGCCGGCGCGCCCGTGGAATCCCTCGTGTCGAACGGTGTTCACGCGTCCGGCGCCGGAATCCCGTCTCCCGCGCGCACGCGCGCGAGCGCCTCGTCTCCCGGCTCGAGCGGCGACCAGCGCAGCGGTGTCGCGGGAACCGGGGGCTCGAGACCCGTCTCGGCCTCGCAGGCCTCCAGCATGTGCCCGAGCGACGGGCCGAAGTCGAACGACAGCGCCTCGCCGCGCTCCTCGCGCTGGCGGGCTCGCTCGGCCTGCGTCGCCGCCTCGTCCGCCGCGCCGTCGTCGCCGAGCACGACGCCGTAGCCCTCTCGGGCGAGCTCGCGGCTGACGAGGCCGAACGAGACGTCGCGGGCGACGGCCTCGGCGGGCCGGTCGAGACGATCCTTCCAGCCGCCCCCGCCGGCCGTCCTGTACACGAGCATGTCGCCGGGCTCGACCACGACCTGATCGCACTTCGACGGGAGGATCTCCTCGGTGCCGTCGGCGCGCTTCAGGAGCTTCGACGACCGGCCGCCGGGCCAGCCGCCGAGCACGCCCCAGGGCCTCGTCAGCCAGCGGTCGTCGTGGATCGAGATCTCGCCGGGCTCGAGGTACACGTACCGCTTCTCGACGCCGTTGCCGCCGCGATGGAAGCCCGGGCCGCCCGAGTCGGCGACCGTCGTGTAGCCGTCGATGCGCAGCGGGTAGTAGGCCTCGAGGTACTCGGTCGGGATGTTCTCGAACAGCGGCCACCACGAGTGGCCGTCCATGCCGTCGCCGATCGGCCGGCCGGGAATGCCGCCGTAGAGGATCTCCATCGAGTAGAAGAACCCTCCGTCCTTCCCCCAGCCCGAGTACAACATGTACGGGCTCGTGCCGTAGCCGGACGCGGTGTTCAGCTCGGGGGCCTGCTTGACGAGCGCGCCGCCGAGCACGTCGAACAGCCGCGCGAGCGCGTGCGTGCGGCAGCCGAGCGCCGACGGGAAGCGCGGTCGGAGCAGGCTGCCCTCGGGCATCACCACGTGCAGGAGCGGGTAGAAGCCGTCGTTGAAGAGGATCTGGGGATCGTTGACCATGATCAGGTAGATCCCGATGAACATCTTGAACATGCCCTCGGAGAGGTAGAAGTTGATCGGTCCGAGGGCCTGGGGATCCGTGCCCGACCAGTCGAAGAAGGCGTGATCGCCCTCGCGCCAGATCGTGAGCTTCATCTTGAACGGCCCGTTGCCGAGCCCATCGTCGTCGATGTAGTCCTCGAAGCTCTGCGGCACCTCCGGGATCGCGACCTGGATCAGCGTCCGCATCGCCTCGTAGGTGCGGTCGAGGAGCTTCTGGAGGGTTGCGAGGTAGACGTCCTTCCCGAACCGGTCGCAGAGCTCGATCACCCGCTTCTCGCCGGCCCGGCAGCCGGCGACGATCGCGAACAGGTCCGCCCGGTTCATCTCCGGGAGACGCATGTTGTTGAGGATCAGGCGCAGGACGTCCTCCTGCACCTCCCCGCGCTCGATGATCTTGAGCGGGGGGATGATCAGCCCCTCCTCGAAGATCGTCTTCGCGCCGGTGGGAAGCGAACCCGGCAGCGGGCCGCCGCAGTCCATCTGGTGGCCGAACTGGGACGACCAGCCGATCAGCTCGTCGTTGTGGAAGATCGGGACGAGCACGAGCCAGTCGTTCGTGTGCGAGATCGAGGCGGAGCACTTGAACGGGTCCGACGTGAGGATCACGTCGCCCGGGTAGATGCCCCGGTCCCACGCCTCCATCATCTCGTTGATGTAGGCGCCGAACTGCCCGACGACCATGCGGCCCTTCGGGTCGGTGATCATCGGGAACTCGTCGTGCTGCTCGCGGATGACGGGGCTCATCGCCGAGCGAAACAGCACGGCGTCCATCTCGTACCGGGCGCTCTTCAGGGCGCCCTCGATGATGTCGACCGTCACCGGATCGACGTCGATGTCTGGGATCTCCGCAATCCGGGGCTTTTCTGTCGTCGCCATCTCGTGCCGCTCCCTTATGCGCTCGGAGTGATGAGGATGTTGAAGTTCCGGTCGACCTCCGCCTCGTAGCCCGGGAGCACGAGCGTGGTCGAGTCGAACTCGGTCACGATCGCCGGCCCGGCGAACCGGGCGCCCGGGTGGAGCTTCGAGCGATCGTAGATCGTCGCGTCGACGCGCTCGCCCTCGACGACGATCTCGTGGGTTTCGACGCCCGCGCCCGAGGCGTCCGCGCCTCCCGGCTCGCCGGTCGGCAGCTCCAGCTTCGGCACCGATCCGAACGCGATCGCCCGGAGGTTGACGATCTCGCTCTCGGTGCCGGGCATCCGGAAGCCGTAGAGCTGCTCGTGGAGCGCGTTGAAGCGCTCCTCGAGCTCGGAGAGCCCCTCGTGCGCCTCAACCGGGTCGATTGCGACCGCGATCTCGTAGCCCTGGCGGTGGTAGCGCATGTCGGCCACGTAGCTGACGCCGCGGGCCTCGGGTGCGATTCCCTCCTCCTCGAGCCACTCCGCGGCACGGCCGCCCAGGGTCTCGAGGATCGATGCGACGCCGGCGGGATCCGCGTCGGAGAGGACACGGATGTACGTCTGGGCGAACTCGTCGCGGAAGTCGGCGACGAGGTCGCCGATCGCGCAGAGCAGGCCCGGCGCCGGCGGGACGATGACCGGGAAGGAGCCCATCAGCTCCGCCATCGCGTTCGCGTGGAGCGGTCCCGCTCCGCCGTAGGCGACGAGCGCGAACTCTCGTGGGTCGTGGCCGCGCTGCACCGAGACGATCCGCAGGGCGCCGGCCATGTTCTCGTTGACGATCTTGATGATCCCCTCGGCCGCCTCCTCGACGGAGGAGAGGCCGATCGCATCCGCGATCTTCTGCACCGCGGCACGCGCCTTCTCGACGTCCAGCGCCATCTCGCCGCCGAGCAGCCGGGGGGGCAGGTACCCGAGCACAATGTTCGCGTCGGTGACGGTCGGCTCCTCACCGCCCGCGCCGTAGCAGGCCGGGCCCGGATCTGCGCCCGCCGACTGGGGACCGACGCGCAGCGCCTTCGTGAGCTCCGGGACGTGCGCGATGGAGCCGCCCCCGGCGCCGACCGTGTGGACGGACACCGACGGAACCTTGATCCGGAACTGGCCGATCGCGGTCTCGCGGCCGATCGTCGGCTGACCGTTCTCGCAGAGGGCGACGTCGGTCGACGTCCCGCCCATGTCGAAGGTGAGGATGTTGTCGAAGCCGGCCTTCCGGGCCACGAACAACCCGCCGGCGACACCGCCCGAGGGGCCGGAGAGCACGCCGTAGATCGGGTTCCTGGCGGCCTCGCGCGTCGTCATCAACCCCGCATCCGAACGAAGGATGTTGACATCGGCCGTCGCGCCGACCGCCTTCAGCTCCCGCTGGAGGTGCTCGACGTAGTTCTGCACGTGCGGGCGGACGTAGGAGTTCATGCACGCGGTCAGCGTCCGCTCGTACTCCCGGAACTCGGGCAGCACGTGCGCGGAGAGCGTGACCGGGAAGCCCGGGTAGAGGCGCTCGACGATCGCGCCGATCTGCTCCTCGTGCTTCGGGTTCACGTATGAGTTGATCAGGCCGACCGTCAGCGTCTCGACGCCCGACTCGACGAGGTCGCGCACGATCTCCTCGACCTGGCGCTCGTCGACCGACACGACGGTGTTGCCCCGGGCGTCCATGCGCTCGACCGCTTCGCGGGTGTCGGAGAGCAGGGCCGGCGGGTCGGGCTTGATCATGATGATCCAGCCTGCGAGCGGCCCCGGCGTCTGGGAGCGGGCGAGGTGCAGGATCTGCTTGAAGCCCGTCGTCGTGATCAGGCCGACCCGGGCGCCCTTGGACTCGAGCACGGCGTTCGTGGCGACCGTGGTGCCGTGGAGGATGTTCCGGATCTCCCCCACGTCGATCTCCGCCTCGCCGCAGATGCGCTCGACGCCCGCGAGCACTCCCTCCGAGGGGTCGGCGGGCGTCGACGGCGTCTTCACACGCCACTGAGCGCCGTCCTCGTCCGAGACGAGGAAGAGGTCGGTGAACGTCCCTCCGACGTCCACCCCGAGCCTGTACGCCATGTCCCTTGCTCCTCTCTGCCTTCAGCAGTTCGTCTCTTCGGTCATCAGACCCGTTCCACGGTCGGCCGGAACACCCCGGCCCGGTAGACCATGCCTTCGAGCTGCCGCCCGAGCACGCCTTCGAGCCATGTCGCGACACCGACCAGCGCGTCGAGGTCGGTCCCCGTCTCGATCCCCTCGCCGTGGAGAAGGTAGACGAGATCCTCGGTGCAGATGTTGCCCGTCGCGCGAGGGGCGAACGGGCAGCCGCCGATCCCGCCCGCGGAGGCGTCGATCACCGCCGCCCCCGCCTCGACCGCGGCGAGCGCGTTCGCGATGCCCGTGTTGCGCGTGTTGTGCAGGTGCACGCCGACCGGCACTCCGAACAGCGTGCCCGCTGCCACGAGTCGACGCACCATGCTCGGCACGGCGACGCCGATCGTGTCGGCGAACACGATCTCGTCCGCACCGGCGTCGACGACCTGCTCGGCGATGCCGAGGATCTTCGCAGGGTCGACCCGCCCTTCGAACGGGCAGCCGAAGCTCGCGCCGATCGTGACCGTCGCCCGGATCCCGTCCTCGTGGGCACGGGAGACGATCCGCCGCGCCGCGTCGATCGACTCCTCGACGCTCGCGCCCTGGTTGCGCTGGTTGAACGTCTCCGTCGCGGCGAACGCGAAGTGCGCCTCGGTGAGCGCCGTCTCACGGAGCCGCTCGTAGCCCTTCTCGTTCAGGACGAGGCCCGCGTAGACGACCCCCTCGCTCGGCTCGATCGCCGCGACGACCTCCTCCGCACCGGCCATCTGCGGGACCCGGACAGGGTTGACGAAGCTGACGCACTCGATGCGGCGCACTCCGGCCGACGCAATCCGGTCGGCGAGCTCGGCCCGGACGGCGGGCTCGAGGATCATCGCATCGTTCTGCAGCCCGTCTCGCGCGGCCACGTCGCAGATCGTGACCTCCATCAGATGACGCCCTCCTCCTTCAGCGCGGCCAGCTCGTCGTCGGACAGCCCGAGCAGACCGCCGTAGACCTCGCCGTTGTGGCTCCCATCCTCCCAGCTGCCGGTCCACCTCACCTGGCCCGGCGTCCCCGAGAACTTCGGGATGATGCCTGGTCCCACGAACCTCCCGATCTCCGGGTCCTCGTGCTCGAGCAGCGCCTCGCGCTCCCAGAAGTGCCGGTCCTCGAAGATGTCGGCGACGGTGTAGACGGGGCCGCAGATCACGCCGGCGGCGTTCAGCGTCTCGTCGATCTCGGCGGCGGTCCGCTCGGAAGCCCAGGCGCCGATCATGCCCTCGATCTCGTCCTGGTTATCGCCGCGGGCAAGATGCGTCGCGAACCGCTCGTCGTCGGCGAGCTCCGGTATCCCCATCGCCTCGCAGAGGCGGCGGAACACGTTGTCCTGGTTCGCGGCGATCACCATCCACTTGCCGTCGCTGGAGCGGAAGATGTTCGAGGGAGCGATCCCCTTCAGGTGCGTGCCCCCGGGCTCGCGGACGATGCCGAGACGGTCGTACTCGGGCACCACGCTCTCGAGCAGGGCGAAGCACGACTCGAGCAGCGACACGTCGACGACCTGTCCCTTCTCGCCGCCGAGCGCGTCGCGCTGGTACAGGGCGGCGAGGATCCCGTGCGCGGCGAACATTCCCGCCAGCGAGTCGCCGAGCGAGATGTGCATTCGCGGCGGCGGCTCCTCCGGAAAGCCGTTGATGTACCGCATGCCGCTCATCGCCTCCGCCACGGACGCGAATCCTGCTCTCGATGCATACGGGCCGGTCTGCCCGTAGCCCGAGACGCGGCACAGGACGATCCCGGGATTGACCTCCGAGAGGCGGTCGAAGCCGAGATTCCAACGCTCGAGCGTTCCGGGCCGGAAGTTCTCCGTGATCACGTCGCTCCGGCGAACGAGCTCGAGGAGGAGCTCCTGCCCGCGCGGGGTGCGGAGATTGAGCGTGACACACTTCTTGTTGCGCGACTGGATGGGCCACCACAGGGAGCGGCCCTCGTACCTCGCCTTGCCCCAGTCGCGGATCGGGTCGGGCTGTCCGGGCGGCTCGACCTTGATGATCTCGGCGCCCCAGTCGCCGAGCAGCCTGCCCGTGAACGGGCCGGCGAGCAGCTGGCCGAGCTCGATCACACGGATGCCGGCCAGTGGGCCGGGCCCGCTCGTGTCACGTACCGCGCCGTCGGGCGCGGGGACGGGTCCCGTCATGCGCTCTCCTCGCGGTCGAGGATCGACGATCCGGCCCGGAACTGCGTGACGAGGAAGTCGCGTGCCTCGAGCACGTGCTCCTTCATGACGCGCTCCGCACGCTCCCCGTCGCCGATGGCGAGCGCCGCCGCGAGCTGCCGATGGTACTGCTCGGAGGAGAGCTTCTGCTCCGGCGAGTACCAGTGATAGGAGCGGTAGACGAGCGGAAGCTGCACCACCTTGCGCACCATCTCGGTGAGGCGCTCCGATCCTGCCGCGCCGAGCACCACCGCGTGGAAGCGGACGTTCTCGGCGACGAGCTCGTGGACGTCCTCCTCGGCCCGCAGCCCGGCGAAGCGGTCGCAGCTCTCCTGCAGGACGCCGAGCTCGGCCGCGTCGATGCGCCCGGCGGCGAGGCGGGCCGCAAACCCCTCGAGCACGGCCCGGAGCTGGTACAGATCGTCCAGATCGGCGGCATCGTACGCGCGCACGGTCGCGCCGCGATTCGGCGCTGCGTCCACCAGGCCCTCGGTCTGCAGCACGAGCAGCGCCTCGCGCACGGGCGTCCGTGAGATCCCGAGCTCGCGGGCGAGCTCCTCCTCCTTCAGGCGCTGCCCCGGCTCGAGCCGCCCGTCGACGATCGCCGTCCGGAGGAGCTCGGCCGCGGCGGCTCCGGCGCTCTTCGTGAGCGGCGCTCGGCCGTCCTCGAGGATACGTGCCACGGCGGGCAGAATACTGTATGCAATCTCCGTGCGCGGGCGCCTGACGAGGGGGAGGACCCTGACAAGGGTCCGGCCGCCGCCGCGACCGCAGCCTCAGGCCTGCCCCGACCGGGGGCCGCCCTCCCGGCGACGTCGCGTCAGGTGGACGGCCGAGTAGTCGAGGTTCCCGAGCCCGTGCACGAGCGCATCGTCGTACGCGGCAGCGGCCGTCTCGGTCACGGGCACCGTGACCCCGTGCTCGGCCGCAAGGGCGAGCGCGAGCGCAAGATCCTTGCGCAGCAGATCGAGCCGGAACAGCGGGCCGTACGCGTGCGATGCAGGGTGCTCAGGACGCACGCCGGGAAGCGGGAAGCGGCGCCTCATGACGGCCGAGTCGCTCGTCGAGTGGGTGAACACCTCGTAGGCCTGCCGGGGGTCGATCCCCTCCCGCTCGAGCAGGTCGCACGCCTCGCTCATCGCCGCCATCGTCGCCGCGACGATCAGGTTGTTGCAGAGCTTGACCGCCTGCCCGGCGCCGTACCCGCCCACGAGCTCGACCCGGCTTCCCATCAGCGCGAGCACGGGATGGCAGCGGGTGAACACCTCGGGCGGGCCGCCGACCATGATCGCGAGCGTCGCGTCCTCGGCGCCCGCCGGCCCACCGCTCACGGGCGCGTCGAGGAAGTCGAGCCCCCGGTCGGCGAGCGCGGCGCCGAGCCGCCGGGCGAGCGCGGGAGGGCTCGTCGACATGTCGACGACGACGCCGCCGGCCGGAAGGCCGGCCGCGACCCCGGAATCCCCGAGCACGACGTCCTCGACCACGGCCGGCGAGGGCAGCGAGAGGATCGCGAGCTCGGCGGCGAGGCAGGACTCGGCCGGCGTCGCCGCGGCCGCGACGCCGAGCTCGGCGGCCCGGGCCGGGTTCGCGTCGCACCCGATCAGCTCGTGGCCGGCCTCGACGAGGTGCGACGCCATCGGCAGGCCCATCGTTCCCAGCCCGACGAACGCAATCCGCGCCATGCGGCGAGAATACCCGCGTACCGGCGGGACGCGTCCACGATCGGCGACAGCCTGGAACCTTCGGGGCGCCGCGGCCGTCGAATGGGCATGCGCAGGATCATGCTCGTTCCAGTTCTCGTGGTCGTGGCCACGCTCGCCGCCTGCGGCGGCTCCATCCCCGAACCGCCTGCCGGAAGCAGCCCGGCCGACGAGCCCACCATCACCTACGACCCGGATCCGGAGCGGGCGGTGGTCGACGTCACCCAGCCGCTCGGCGGCTTCGTCCCCGCCGAGGTCGCGATCGACACCCGTCCCCAGTTCCGCCTGTACGGCGACGGGGTCGTGATCGCGCTGCCGGCCGAGCACAAGCTGGGCGGCTTCCCGGAGCTCGTGACCTACACGCTCTCCGACGACGGCATCGGGTGGGTGCTCGGGCAGGCCGACGCCGAGGGCCTCATCGCGCCGCCGCCCGACTACGGGCAGCCACCGGTCACGGACGTGGGCACGGTGACGACGACGATCCGAGCGAACGACGGCGAGTTCGCGCACAGCGTCTACGGGCCAGGGTTCGAGAACGAGGAGGCGGCAGGGCTCGAGCCCGCGCAGGTCGAGGCCCGCCAGGCGCTCGCCGGCTTCGTGGACGCCGTCGTCGCGCTTCCGACCGATCACCCCGAGCTGCTGGTCGCATCGCCCACGCCCTACGATCCCGCGGCCGTCGCCGTCTGGGCGTTCGAGCTACCCGCCGACGCCGATGTCCCGTCCGAGCCGTGGCCGCTCGCGACCCCGCTCGCCGACCTGCCCGCAGACACGGTCTCCGGCAACCGCTGCACCGTCGTCACGGGCGCGGACATCGCCACCCTTCACGAGGCGTTCGCCGGCACGACGCTCGGCACGGCCTGGTCGAGCGGCTCGCTGCCGGACGGCGAGCCGAGGCTCTGGAGCGTCGGGCTGAACCCCGTCCTCCCCGGTGATGCCGGCTGCCCTGCCGCGGCCGGGTAGCGTCGCGACGCCCGTCACGCCGGCCCGCGAGCGGCCGGGCGGCATGACCCGGACGCAGCCTTCGCGGCAATCCGGGCCGTACACTCACGGTGACCGCCGAGCCGAGTCGGACGGAGGGCGGCGCGATGACCGACGCGCGCGAACAGCCGGAGCTGCTCGAGCGAGCGGTGCCGCTCGAGGCGCTCGCACGGGCGCTCGACGGCGCGGCGGCAGGAGGCGGCCGCCTGGTCCTCGTCCGCGGGGAGGCAGGTGTCGGCAAGACGGCCCTCCTGCGGCGGTTCCGGGCGGCGCACGAGCCAGGGGCACGGGTGCTCTGGTCGGCCTGCGTGCCACTGTTCACGCCGCGACCGCTGGGCCCGCTCCTCGACCTGACCGGCGAGGTGGGCGGACAGCTTCGGGAGCTCGCGGGCCGGGAGGCGCGACCGTACGAGCTCCTGCCCGCGGTGCTCGAGGAGCTGAGGGCGCACACGCCGACGATCGCCGTCCTCGAGGATGCCCACTGGGCCGACGAGGCGACGCTGGACCTGCTGCGACTCGTCGGACGGCGCGTCGAGGAGCTGCCCGCTGTCCTCGTGGTCAGCTACCGCGACGACGAGGTCTCGCCCACCCATCCGCTGCAGCTCGTGCTCGGAGAGCTCGCCTCGTCGCCGTTCGCGGACCGGATCACGCTGCTGCCGCTGTCGCCCGAGGCCGTCGCCACCCTCGCCGAGCCGTTTGGCGCCGAGCCCGTCGAGCTGTACGCGAAGACGGGCGGCAACCCCTTCTTCGTGACCGAGGTGCTCGGGTCGGGGGCGGCGCAAATCCCGGACACCGTCCGCGATGCCGTCCTCGCGCGGGCCGCGCGCCTCTCGCCCGCCTGCCGGTCGGTCCTCGAGGCCGTCGCGGTCGTCCCCTCCCGGGTCGAGCTGCCGGTGCTGGAAGTGCTGGCCGATGACCGCATCGCCTGCCTCGACGACTGCCTTGCATCCGGGATGCTCGTCGCCGAGGCCGACAACTGGATCGCCTTCCGTCACGAGCTGGCGCGGCTCGCGGTGGAGGAAGCGACGGCGCCGCACCGCCGGCTCGCGCTGCACCGCGAGCTGCTGGCTGCTCTGTCGAGCCGGCCGGATCCCGAGCCCGCCCGGATCGCCCACCACGCCGAGGCGGTCGGCGACGTTGACACGCTGCTCGATCACGCCCCGCGCGCAGCGCATCGCGCGGCCGCCGCAGGCGCGCACCTCCTGGCGGCCGCGTATCTCGATCGGGCGCTGCTTCATGCCGGAGCGCTGGCGCCGGAGCGGCAGGCGGACCTCTACGAGGAGCTCGCCTACGAGCGGTTCCTCGTCGACCAGCTGGAGGCTGCGCGAGCAGCGAGCGACGAGGCGCTCGTCCGCTACCAGGCGATCGGCCACACGCTCCGGGAGGGCTTTGCGCTCGGCTTCCGCTCGCTCATCGAGTGGTTCGCAGACCGCCATGGCGAGGCTGTCGAATACGGCCGGCGCTCGATCGAGCTGCTAGAGGTGCTGCCGCCCGGGCCCGAGCTCGCGTGTGCGTACGCGAACCAGGCCCACATCGCGCTCATCTCGCGTCGGGTGAGCGAGGCGATCTCGCTCGGCACACGCGCAGCGGAGCTCGCAGCCCGGCTCGGCGAGACAGCGACGGAGGCGAACGCGCTGAACAGCGTGGGCAGCGCACAGCTGCTCGACGAGCAGGAGGACGGCTGGCAGACGCTGCACCGCAGTCTCCGGCTGGCCACGGAAGCGGCCAGCGACGAGCTGATCATCCGTGCGCAGGGGAACCTCGCCGCCTCGGCCGTCGAGCAGCGGGCGCATCAGCTCGCCGACGGCTACCTCGCAGAGGCGATCGCGTACTCCGCCGACCGCGACCTCGGCGGCTGGCGCGCAGACCTGCTGGGGCTACAGGCGCGGTCGTTGCTCGACCGCGGACGGTGGGACGAAGCCGTCGACGCCGCCCGGCGTGCGCTCGCCACGCCTGAGCTTCCCGGCTGGCCTCGCGCCTGGGCTCTGGCCGCCGTCGGCCTGGTGGAGGCACGCAGAGGCGAGCCCCTGGCGGAGGCGACGCTCTCCGAGGCCCACACGTGCCAGGTGGGGGTGCCACGCCTCGTCGGACCGGTTCCGGCCGCCTGCACCGAGGGTGCGTGGCTGCGCGGCGATGCCGACGGCGTCGTCGCGGCATCGGAGCAGGCATACCGCCTGGCGGCGGAGCATCCCACGCCGTGGCAGCTCGGCGAGCTCGCCGTCTGGCGTCACCGGGTGGGCGCCGAGGACGCGGTCGAAGCTCGCCTGGCGGCACCTTACGCGCTCGAGCTGGCAGGCGAGCACGAGGCCGCCGCCGCCGAATGGGCCCGCCGCGGCTGTCCCTACGAGGCGGCGATCGCGCTCGCCGGCTCGGCCGACTCCGTCCTGCTCGAGCGCGCGCTCGGGGAGTTGCACGAGCTCGGCGCGCGTCCGGCGGCCGCGATCGTCGCGAGCCGGCTGAGGGCTCGAGGCGTCCGCCGGATCCCGCGCGGCGCGCGAGCCACGACGAGGGCGAACCCGGCCGGGCTGACGGCGCGCGAGCTCGAGGTCCTCGACCTGCTCGCGGGCGGCCTGCAGAACGCCGAGATCGCCACACGACTCGTCGTCGCGCGCAAGACGGTCGACCACCACGTCTCCGCGATCCTGCGGAAGCTCGGGGTCGGCAGCCGGCGCGAGGCGGCCGCGGCCGCGGCACGGATCGGGGCCGTCGACGAACGGGTCGGCGGCAAAGATAGGCAGGGGAACGCCCCAAGATAGGGAGCCGCTCCCGAGGCGGCGGGGGAGGCCCGCTCCTACCTTCCAGGCAGGAAGCCAACCGAAGGAGGAGCGATGCACATGACGAACGGCCACGCCAACCCGGTGCTCGTCTCGACCGACTGGGTCGCGGAGCATGCTTCCGACCCGAACGTGGTGGTCGCCGAGGTCGACGAGAACACCGACCTCTACGCCGAGGGCCACATCCCCGGCGCCTTCGAGCTGCACTGGAAGCGCGACCTGCAGGATCCGATCGAGCGCAACGTCGTCGACCAGTCCACGTTCGAGCGCCTGATGGGCGAGCGCGGCATCTCCACTGCCACCACCCTCGTCCTCTACGGCGACAAGAACAACTGGTTCGCCGCCTACGCCTACTGGTACGCGAAGCTCTACGGGCATGCCGACGTCCGGATCCTCGACGGCGGCCGCCAGAAGTGGATCGACGAGGGACGGGAGCTCACCACCGAGCCCCCGCCGGCGGGCGCGGCCCGGTACAGGGCGAGTCCGCGCGACGAGTCGATCCGGGCCTACCGGGGCCAGGTGCTCGAGGCGCTCGGACTCGCCGGTCACACCCTCGTCGACGTGCGCTCGCCCGCCGAGTACGCCGGCGAGCTGATCGCGCCCCCCGGATACGAGCAGGAAGGCGCCCAGCGTGCCGGGCACATCCCGACCGCGGCTTCGATTCCCTGGGCGACGGCGGTAGGCGACAACGGGACGTTCAAGCCGGCCGAGGAGCTGCGTGCGCTCTACGAAGCGAAGGGGATCACCTCCGACAGCCACGTGATCGCGTATTGCCGGATCGGCGAGCGCAGCGCACACACCTGGTTCGTCCTTCGCGAGCTGCTCGGGTACCCGGACGTCCGCAACTACGACGGCTCGTGGACCGAGTGGGGCAACCTCGTCGACGTTCCGATCGAGAGGGGCGCCGGGAGCTGAGCCCTGCGATGGCGCGGTCCGGGACGGGATGTCGAGGTCCCCACCCCGGGTCGCGCCCCCTCCTGCCGACACCATGGACCGGGCCATGACGACGCGAGCGCTACCCGCGCCCGAGCAAACGGTTGCCCTGTGGGGGAATCTCCACATTCGCCCAACACGGTCCTCCTCTCCCTGTGCATGACGGCGCTGTCGGCGACGTTCCAGCTCGTCGCCGGATCTCGTCGCTCACGTTCGTACTCGTCACCGGCGTCGAGGGGCTCCTCGGCCTGGGGCCGGCGATCCTCCTCGTCTCCGCGGCGGTGGCATCCGGCCAGGGCGTAGGCGGTCTCGCGATCATGGCGGCGTCGTGTCTCGGCCTGCTCGTGTCGGACAGCGTCTGGGCAACCGCGCTCCTCCTGTTCGGGCTTGGGCTCGGCTGGAACTTCTCGTTCGTCGCCGCCTCGGCGGAGCTCGCCGACCGGACACACGCTCGCGAGCGAGGCAGGCTGTTCGGCTTCTCCGACCAGCTCGGGGCGCTCGCCGGCGCGACGCTTGCGATCGTCGGCGGCGTGGCGCTGAACGAGTTCGGCGTCGCAGCCCTCGCGGTCGGTGCCGCGGCGCTCGCGATCGTGCCGACACTCTGGATCGTCCAGAATCGCTCCGCCCGGGTGCAGCCTGCGCTCGACTGACCGCCCTCAGGAGCCCGCGGCCGATCCGAGCGGCCCCTCACCGCCCGGGTAGCAGAACGAGATCGCCGGCGAGTAGAACCCGGACGTGACGTTCAGAGGCTCGGCGGGGCGCAGCGCGTAGCCGTCGTGGCCGGCGTCGAGGAACTCGACCGACTGCACCTCGAAGGTCTCCGCGATGCTCGCGACGAACGGATAGCGCCCGCTGACGAGCTCGTCATCGACCTGGGTCACGTAGCGCAGCTGCCCGGTTGACCGCTGCGACTTCCCGACGACGGTTCGACACGAGGTGCGGATGATCGGCCCGCCGTCGATCGAGCTGACAGCGACGAGCCGGTCGCCGTCCAGCTCGAGCGACGTCTCGCCGCGGCTCGCCGGGACGCCGCGCGCGGCCGCGTAGGCGATCATGTTCGGCGAGCTGTTCCAGTAGTGAGTCCAGAAACGGCCCGGCACCCCCGCCTCGGTGTCGAGCCCGGCGAGGTCGACGCCGAGGTAGGTGAGCCCGTACGCGCCGAAGCCCTCCGAGTCGGCGCCGTTCGACGTCTGGCCGCCGTCGTCGACGACGTACTGGTTCAGGAACACGGGGCTTCCGGGCGCCGCCGAGAGGCTTGCGGGCAGGAACGCTGCGGCCGCGGCGGGATCCGCTGGCAGCCAGACGAGGTACAGCATCCGCGCGTCCGTGATCAGCTGGGGTGCGTGCAGCACGTCGTCCTCCGATCCGGTGCCGTCGGTCCGCCACGATTCTAGAGCCGGGCAGACGCAGATCGGGGGTTCCCGCCCCAGGTTGGGGTCAGAACCCGGGTAGAACTCGGTTCACTGACCCCCATTCAACTTGGTGCAAGTCGATGCCGATCAGGGCGCGGTGTTTCTCGAGACCGGCACCACCCGGAACGTGCAGCTCGAGTCTCGCGGCGGCGAAGGCACAGGGGCTGAGCTCTGTAGGGATCCCGGCCCCCCGGTCGGAGTCGTAGTCGTTTGGTTGCACGTCCGGCACAGTTCGGCGATGCTGCCGCGTATGAGGACCACTGACACCGGCACCATTCCCGAGCGCGAGATCATCCATCCCCTCGACCCGCTCGGCGCGCAGGAGCTCGAGCAGGCGATCGAGTCCCTCCGCGCCGCGAAGGGCCTGACCGACCGCCACGGCTTCGTGATCGTCCGCCTCGAGGAGCCGTCGAAAGAGGCCGTGCGCCGGTTCGCTCCCGGCGATCCCATCGAGCGCGCGGCGTTCGCGGTGGTGTACGACGCCGACTCCGGCGAGACGTACGAGGCCGTCGTCGTCCCTGCGACCGGCGAGGTGCGCTCCTGGACGCTCGTGCCCGACGTCCAGCCGCAGGTGATGCTCGACGAGTTCGGCGGCGCGATCGACGTCGTGCGGGCGAACCCCGAGTTCCGGGCCGGCCTGGCGCGCCGCGGGATCACCGACCCGGGCCTCGTCCACATCGAGGCCTGGTCGATCGGAGACATGGCTCCGGCCGGCCTCGAGGGCAATCGCCTCGTCTGGACGCCGTGCTGGGTGAAGAGCGATCCGCAGGACAACCACTACGCCCACCCGATCCGGGGTCTGCACGCGATCGTCGACCTGCAGGCGATGGAGGTCGTCCACGTCGAGGACCACGGCGTCACCCCGCTCCCCGCCCGGCCCGGAAACTACCGCGAGGAGGACGTCGGCGGCTACCGCACCGACCTACGGCCGCTCGACGTCGTCCAGCCCGAGGGTCCGAGCTTCGAGATCGACGGCTGGGAGGTCCGCTGGCAGAGGTGGCGGCTCCGCGTCGGCTTCAACCAGCGTGAGGGGCTGACGCTGCACGAGGTCGGCTACGAGGACGGCGGGCGGGTGCGCCCGATCGCGCACCGGATCTCGATCGCCGAGCTCGTGATCCCGTACGGCGACCCGGGCCCGGGCGGCTACCGCAAGAACGCCTTCGACATCGGCGAGTACGGGCTCGGGTTGCTCACGAACTCGCTCGAGCTCGGCTGCGACTGCCTCGGCGAGATCCGCTACCTCGACGTCGACCTCGCGACCCCTCGAGGCGACGTGACCACGATCCGCAACGCCATTTGCATGCACGAGGAGGACTACAGCCTGCTGTGGAAGCACTACGACTGGACGACCGAGACGACCGAGGTGCGCCGCTGCCGCCGCTTCGTCGTCTCCTCGATCGTCACCGTCGACAACTACGAGTACGCGTTCTACTGGTACCTGTACCAGGACGGCTCGATCGAGTTCGAGTGCAAGGCGACCGGGATCATCCTCACGGCCGCCGCCGAGCCGGGCGAGTCGCCGCGCCACGGGACGCTCGTCGCTCCGCAGCTGAACGGCATGCACCACCAGCACTTCTTCTGCGCGCGCCTCGACCTCGACGTCGACGGGGAGCAGAACACCGTCGTCGAGGTGAACGCCGAGGCGCTCCCGTGGGGGCCCGAGAATCCGCACGGCTCGGCCTATGTCGCGCGTGAGGTCGTCTTCGCCCGCGAGCAGGAGGCGCAGCGGCTCATCGACCCGCTCGCGGCGCGGTACTGGAAGGTGCTGAATCCCGGGATGCGCAACAGCCTCGGCCAGCCCGTCGGCTACAGGCTGATCCCCGGTGGCAACTGCGCACCGATGTGCCACCCGGACTCGAGCATCGGCCGGCGCGCGGCGTTCATGTTCAAGCATCTGTGGGTGACCCCGTTCGCGCCGCGCGAGCTCTTCCCGGCCGGCGACTACCCGAACCAGCACCCGGGCGGCGCGGGCCTCCCCGAGTACACGGCCGCGAACCGCCCGATCGAAGACGCGGACGTGGTCCTCTGGTACGTGTTCGGCACGAACCATCTCCCCCGCCCCGAGGACTGGCCCGTGATGCCGGTGACGCGGATCGGCTTTCGGCTCGAGCCGCTGTGCTTCTTCGACCGCAACCCCGCGCTCGACGTGGCGCCCCCGGCGCCTCGGCACTGCCACTGAGGTCGATGGTCAGCCGCCCAGGCGCTCGAGCTGCTCCCGCGCCCGGTCGGCCCGGACGACGAAGCCCTTGCGCTCCCAGATCGTCACGACCTCTCGAAGCAGCGCTGCTGCCTGATCGCGCTGGCCCAGAGCCGCAAGTGCCGCTGCGAGGGCCTCCCGGGCGCGCCTGTGCAGCTCGGCCATGTCGGTCCGGGAGGAGATCGACATCGCGTCGCGGGCGATCGGCTCGGCTCGCTGCGCATCGCCGCCGGCAACGAGCAGCCGGGCTCGCAGAGCCCGCGTCATGACCTGCTGTCCCACGTCGTCCGCGCCGCTCGTCGCCTCGCTGCGACGGAGCAATGCGTCGACCTCGTCGACACGGCCTTGATCGAGCAGCAGCTCCGCGAGGCGCGCGGTCACCCAGGCAAGCTGTGAGAGGAAGCCTGTCCGTTCGTCGACGGCGAGAGCAGTCCGCTGGGCGGCCTCGGCAGCTTCGAGATCTCCCGCGCGCTCGTCGACCTCGAGCACCGCAGGATGGTTGACCTCCCAGAACGCGGTCCCGAGCTCGCGGAACAGTGCCACGCACTCGGTACGGCGCGTCCGGGCTTCCTCGAACTGCCCCTGCTCCGCGAGGACGTGCGCCTGTGCGCCGACGAGCATGGCCTCGAAGAAGCGGTTGCCGCGCTCCCGCGCCCAAGCGAGGTCGGCGTCGAGCGAGAGCTGATGCTCGGGCGCCGGGGTCACGAGGTCGAAGAACGTGGCCGCGCTGATGGAAGCCCGCAGCCGGGCCTCGTCACGGGCCGCCGACAGCGCTCTCGCGTGCGGTAGGGCCCGCTGCGCCGCCTCGGCGGTCGCCACAAGCCGGCACTGGGCCCAGTACACGTCCGACACGAGTTGCGCAGCCCTGACGGCACCCAGGTCGTCGCCGGCTGCTCGCGCGACCTGGAATGCCTCCTCTCCGAGAGCGATCACGGCGTCTGCGTGTGCGGGGCTCCGCTCGAAGTCGTGTGACGCCCGGGCAACCCTCACCCGCCATTCCAGCGCCGGGAGTTCGGTCTCCTGTGCGAGCACCAGAGCTTCCGAGATCGTTCGGTTGGCATCGTCGACACGGCCGAGCTCGAAGAGCGGTGCCACGATGTCCAGCCTGAGCTCACAGCCGCGGACAGTGTCGTCTTCGAGCGCGATCGCGTGCTCCAGGAGCGTCCCGGCTGCCCGCATGTCCGCACGGGCCAGGGCGCGCCGCCCGGCTGCCGCCAGCCGTTGGGCGGCACGGCGTGCGAGCGCGGTGACCGCCTCGCCGTCCTCCCCGAGCTCGGTCCGGTAGCGGTGCGCCGAGGCAAGGTGATGTCCAATGAGCGCATCCGGACCGGTCGCCTCACCCGGGCCGGTGTCGAGGTCGAACAGGTCGGCCACCGCCTCGTGCAACACTGCCCTCAGCACCTTGGGAACGCTCCGGTACGCCGCCTCCTGGATCAGCCCGTGATGGAAGCCGTACGGCCGGCGGGCGGCGCGCTCCACTCGGAGCAGCTGCTTCCGGGTGAGCGCGACGAGCTGCCGGGACAACCGCCCGCGTTGCTCGGGCGGCGTGAGCGGGGCGAGCAGCTGCTCGTCGAAGTCGACGGCCAACACGGCGGCTCGCTCCAGCGTCGCACGTTCGTCCGGATCGAGCCGCCCGAGCCTCGCGTCGAGCACCGCCTGGATCGTGGCGGGAAGCTCGCCCACCTCGCCCGTCTCCGCTGCCGAGGCCGTGAGCTGCTCCAGGAAGAGAGGGTTCCCCTGGCTCGTGGTGGACACCGCGGCTCGAAGTTCGGGAGCGAGATCATCGACGAGGCTCTCGACGAGCGCCTCCGTGTCCTCGGCGGTCAACGGCGGCAGGCGGATCAGTGCCACCGCGTACGCCTCCGCACCCCAGCCGGGACGCTCGTCGAGGAGCTCCGGGCGTGCAACGCAGACGAGTAGCACGGGACCCGAGGCGAGCTCGACGAGGTACTGGAGGAGATCGAGGAACGTCGGCTCGGCCCAGTGGATGTCCTCGAACACGAGGCACATCGGGCCTCCCCGAGCGAGGAGCTCGACGAGCTTCCGGACGGCGGGGAAGACCTCATCGGTCCCGAGGGGCTCGCCGCCGAGACCGACCGCCCCGGTGATCGCGGTACGCTCGCGCTCGTCGAGCTCATCCAGACCGCCGACTCCAATGCTGTCGACGAGCTCCCGCAGCGGCCAGTACGTGAGGCCGTCGCCGTAGGATGGACAGCGCCCTGTGAGGACCCGGGCCCCCATGCGCGCGCCGGCTGCGAACTCGGAGACGAGCCGCGTCTTTCCGATCCCTGCCTCACCGAGCACCGTCACGAGTCGCGGGACGCCGTGCGCGACTGCTTGCTCGAGGGCCTCCCTCAATGCTGCGAGCTCGGGCTTGCGCCCCACGAAGGGGAGGTCGAACCGCCGCGGAATCGCCTCCGCCCCCTCGATCAGCGCGAGCAGGCGCCACGCTGCGACCGGCTCGGTCTTTCCCTTCGCCGCAACCGGCTCGACCGGCTCCGCCCGCACGGCTCCGGCCACGAGCCGGTGGGTCGGATCGCCGATCAGGATCTCCCCCGCGCCGGCCGCCTGCTCGAGCCTCGCGGCCGTGTTGACGGCGTCCCCGAAGAGCGTCTTGCCGCTTGGATCGTCCGCGGCCACGACCTCACCGGTGTAGACGCCGATCCGGGCCTCGAGCCGCACGTCGATGCGCTCGTCGAGCTCGCCGTTCAGCTCCTCGACGCCCGCCCGCACCTCGACGGCGGCCCGGACGGCGCGCAGTGCGTCGTCCTCGTGCACGACCGGCATCCCGAACGCGGCCATGATCGCGTCGCCGATGAACTTCTCGACCGTGCCTCCGTGCCGCTCGATGGCCGCCCGCGCGGTCTCGAAGTACCGCGCGAGGATACGGTGGAGCACTTCGGGGTCGATGCTCTCCCCGAGCGCTGTCGAACCGACGAGATCGCAGAAGAGGACGGTGACGGTCTTACGGGTCTCGGCCGAGCCGGCCCGGGCCTCCATCGCCCGGGCGCTCAGCCGACGGGCTCTGCCGCCTGGAACGACGGGTGGGCAGCGACCGCGTCGCGCAGGCGTGCGAGCTTCGGGTACGGCGCGAGGTCGAGCGGGAGCCGCAGCGTCCGCCAGAGGACGGGGCCGACGGAGCAGTCGGCGATCGTGAAGGCTCCGAGCACGGTCCCGTTGTCGGCCACGAACTGCTCGTAGGCAGAGAGCGTCGCCTCGATCCGGGGCAGGGTCGCCGCGACCGCATCGGGATCGGCCCCTTCCGCGGCGCCGCCACCTTCCTCGCGACCGTCCCGGAAGATCGTCACTGCCTCGAGCGCAAACAGCGGGGGCCGAACGATCGTCGACCAGGCGTCCATCGCCCAGTCGACCCGGGCGCGCTCGCGGACGTCGAGCGGGTAGAGGTCGTACCGCTGCTCGCGGTGGGCGAGGTAGCGGAGGATCGCGTTCGACTCGGCGAGCACGAGGCCGTCGTCGACGAGCGTCGGGATGCGCCCGAACGGGTTCAGCGCGAGGTAGTCGGCCGGCCGCGGCTCCGCGAACGACACGTGGCGCCGCTCGTAGGCAAGCCCCAGCTCGGCGAGGAGGAAGCGCGCCCGGAGGGCATTCGACGACACCGGGTGGTCGTACAGGACGAGCGCGGCCATGCAGGAATCCTATGCCATGATGCGCGCGTGGATCCACAGGCCATCCTCGAGGCGCTCGTCGCCGAGACGCGCGCGAGCCGTGCGACCCTCCGGCAGCGCGGCGCCGACGGCGCCGAGGCCGGATTCCCCGTCACCCATGAGGCGCTCGCCCCCTCGGCGCCCTCGATCCGCGGCGTCGCGACCCCGAGCATGGCCCGCCAGCCGGTCGTGCTCCGGGTCCTCGCCGGCGAGCAGGTGGTCCAGGACGACTGCGATGCCTGCTTCCCGGACGACGGGCCGTTCCACGCGATGCTCGCGCTCTACGGGGGCATGCGGGCGCAGATCGTGACACCGCTCTCCCGGGATGGGCAGACCGTGGCGATCCTCTCCCTCCACGAGCTCGCCGGGCCGCGTCGCTGGAGCGCCGCTGAGATCGCCGCGTGCTCGGGTGCGGCCGACACGATCCTGCACGCAGTCGCGGCGGCCGCATGACGAGGCTGTCCGTCGACAGCTCGGTCCCGCTCGCGCAGGAGCCCGGATCGGGCCACAATCGCTGGCATCCCGACATCCCGCCGCTCGCCCGCGTGGCGCCAGGCGAGGAGCTGACGATCGAGACCCGCGACGGGCTCGACCGTGCGCTGCGACCCGGCGCGACCGCGGAGGACGTGCGCGCGATCGATCTCGCGTACCCCCACCCCCTGACCGGCCCGGTGGAGGTGGAGGGCGCCGAGCCGGGCGACGTTCTCGTGGTCGAGCTGATCGCGTTCGAGCCCGACGACTGGGGCGTCACCTGCATCGTGCCCGGGTTCGGCTTCCTGGCCGACCTGTTCACCGACCCTTTCGTCGTCGGCTGGGAGATCGGAGACGGGAAGGCGCGATCCGCGGAGCTCCCCGGGGTCGCGATCCCGCAGGACATGTTCCCCGGCGTGATCGGCGTCGCGCCGTCGCACGCGCTCATGGCGCAGATCCATCGGCGCGAGGACGAGCTCCGTGCCCGCGGCGGCGCGGTCGCCGACGAGGCACCGCGCGCCGCCATCCCGTCGTCGGCGGCAGACGGCCTGCGCACGATCCCGCCGCGCGAGAACGGCGGGAACCTCGACGTCCGCCAGCTCGTGGCCGGAAGCCGCGTGTATTTCCCCGTGCACGTCCCGGGCGCGCTGTTCTCGATCGGCGACCTGCACTACGCCCAGGGCGACGGTGAGACCTGCGGCGTCGCGCTCGAGGTCGCAGGCGCGGCGACGCTCCGCTTCGCGGTCGAGAAGCGCCCGCGGTGGCCGCTGCGCTTCCCGGCCTTCGAGACGCCGGCGCGGCCGCAGCGGCGATCGTTCGGAACCCTCGGGCTCCCGGTCACCGCCGACGGCCGCAACGAGTCGCTCGACATCGGTCTCGCGGCCCGGAACGCCGTGCTCGAGATGATCGCATGGCTCGAGGCCACGCACGGTCTCACTCCCGAGCAGGCCTACGTGCTCGTCAGCGTCGCATGCGACCTACGCCTCGCGGAGGTCGTCGACGTACCCAATCCGGCCGTCTCGTGCCTGCTCCCACTCGATATCTTCGAGGAACGATGACGACGACGCCGAACGACCTGCCCCCGGATCCGCATCGGATCGAGATCGCCCGCGCCCGGCGGCGGCAGGAGGCACTCGACTCGCTCGAGTCCGAGCAGCAGCGCGAGCAGGCTCTCCGGGGCCGCCTCGAGCCTGCGATCCGGGACGCGGAGGCGTGGCGGGCAGACGAGATCGCCTTCGAGCGGGTCTCGGACGAGGATGCCGCCACCCTGAAGGCGATTGGCTTCGTTCAGGGCCGTCCGGCGGAGGATTCGCGTGGGCGGCTCGAGGCGCAGATCGGGAAGCTGCAGGAGCAGATCGCCGACTCGCAGCGCCGCCAGCGCGCATTCGAGGCCTACGCGAAGGCGCTCTCGGACTGACGTGGGCGTTCCGGTCTTCTCGGGACGCCACGTGCTCGCCGCCGTCTCACCCTCCGAGACGGTCGACGTGGTTCGCGAGGCGTTCCTCGAGCACGCCCGCGGTCACCTGGCGATGCCGTCGAAGGTCTACGTCGACGCCCCGCCGGACGGCGACTTCCGGGCCATGCCGGCCGCCGGCGGCGGCTACGCGGTGCTGAAGTGGGTGACGTCCTTCCCCGGCAATCCGGCGCGCGGCCTCCCCACGGTCTCCGGGGTCGTCCTCCTCTCGGATGCAAGGACGGGCGAGCTGCGGGCGATCCTCGATGCCGCCGCGGTCACGGCCCTGCGCACGGGCGCGGCGGCCGTGCTCGCGGCCGAGGCGCTCGCGCGCGCGGATGCCCGCGCGGCGGCGGTCGTGGGTTGCGGCGTAAACGGCCGCGCGGTCGCCCGGACGTTCGCCGATCGCGGCCGTGAAGTCATCCTCTTCGACCCCCGCAGCGGGGCGGCCGAGGCCGCGGCGGACGAGCTGGCCGGCAGGGGCCGCGTCGTTGCCTCCGCCGAGGAGGCGCTTCGCGCGGACATCGTCGCCACGGTCACGCCGGGCCGTGATCCGGTGCTCCGGCGCGGCACCCTGCGTCCCGGCCAGCACGTGAGCCTGATGGGCGCCGACGGCGCCGGCAAGGCCGAGATCGAGCTCGAGGAGCTGCTCACCGCCCGGATCGTGTGCGACGAGTGGGAGCAGGCAAGCCACAACGGGGACATCTCCCACGCGGTGCGCGCCGGGAGGCTCGGCCGCGACGGCGTCGCGGAGCTCGGGAAGGTGCTCCTCGGCGAGGAGCAGGGCCGGCGGTCACCCGACGATGTGACGGTGTTCGACTCGACGGGGCTCGCCGTGCAGGATCTCGCGATCGCCCGGGGCGTCTACGAGCGGTACCGCGACGGCGGTGTGTCGCCCTTCGCGGATGTCGTAGAGATCGAACTCTCCTGACGCTCCGCGGCTGAGGGCCCGGCTCGGCCGGCCGCGACCCGCGTAGGAGCCGGGCGGAGCCCGGCGTTCTCGGCCGCGAGTGCCCTCAGCCGCGGAGGGACGGAGATCCGGCCCCTGCGGCGACGAAGCTCTGACACGGGCTTTCCCAAGTCCTTACCCGCGCTTCGCCCGCGCCTTGGCGGCCGTGCGGCACGCTGGATTCATGAGCCGCGTCACGCGGGAGAACCACGAAGGGAGGAGCACGATGTCCATCACGAAGCGTCTGGCTGTCGTCGCCCTCGTCGCACTCGGCATGCTCGCCGTCGCGACGGCGGCGTACGCCAAGGACGGCGACGTCAGGGTCAGGGGGAGCTGCACCGGCGCGGCCACGGCGAAGCTGAAGATCAGCCCGGAGGACGGCAGGCTCGAGGTCGAGTTCGAGGTCGACCAGAACCGCAATGGCGTCCACTGGCAGGTCGCGCTCCGACGCAACGGCGTGCGGTTCTTCCGCGGGACCCGGACGACTCAGGCGCCGAGCGGCTCGTTCGAGGTGCGGCGGCTCGCAGCCGACGGGCCGGGTCGGGACACGATCAGGGCGCGGGCGACGAGCCCTTCGGGCCAGGTCTGCAGCGCAGTCGCCACGCTCTGACGGGCGAGCGGGCGGCAACACGTCTTTCGAGGAGGAGGCACAGATGAAGTTGAGAACGATCGGGCTCGTGATCGCCGGCACGGTGGTGATCGGCGCCGGGATCGCCACTGCGGGGATCGCCACCGGGTTCGACGGCGCCTCGACGGGCACCCTCGCCGGCGGCCAGGTGACGACGGAAGGAACGTTCTCCGGCACGACGACCGAGGACACCGCGACCGGGAGCACGACGACCGAGATCCTCACCGATAGCACGGGCGGGGCGGGCTCCACGGACGTGAGCGGCCCCTGCGACGAGGCGGAGCACGCCGGCGATCCCGACTGCCAGGGCACGGCTGGAATCGACGACGATCCCCCCGGCCACGACGAGGACTCCGACGACCGGTCGGGCTCGAGCGGGCCGACGAGCAGCCACTCTGGCGGGGACGACGACTCCGATGACGACCGGGGCGCGGATTCCGGCAACGACCACGACGGACAGGGGGACGACGAGGCTGGAGACGATCACGGCCATGACGACGAGGCCGGCGACGATCACGGGCACGACGACGACTGACGACAGCGGCGGGCGGGCGCGACGATACGAGCGTGCCCGCCCGCGGCTAGCGTTAGTCGAGTGCACGTGAAGAAACGCACCGTCCTTCTCGTGGAGGACGAGCAGTCGATCACCGAGCCCCTCGCGGGCGCGCTCGCCTCCGAGGGGTTCGACACGCGTGTCGCGGGAACGTGCGGGGAGGCGCTCGAGCTCGCGCGCCGGATCTCGCCCGACCTCGTGCTCCTCGACGTCATGCTTCCGGACGGATCCGGCTTCGACGTCCTTCGCGAGCTGCGCCGGAGCTCCGAGGTTCCCGTGATCATGCTGACCGCCCGGGGTGAGGAGACCGACCGGATCGTCGGGCTCGAGCTCGGCGCCGACGATTACGTCGTCAAGCCGTTCAGCGCCCGCGAGGTCGTGGCCCGGATCAGGGCCGTGCTCCGCCGGGCTGCGCGGCTGCCAGGCGGCACCGAGAGCCCGATCGAGATCGTGGCTGTCATGCTCGACCCCGCCCGGCGGACCGCCACGCTCGGCGGAGAGCCGCTCGAGCTCGCGCGCAAGGAGTTCGAGCTCCTTCACTTGCTGATGGCGAATGCCGGGCAGGTGCTCACCCGCGAGCGCCTGCTCGACGAGGTCTGGGACGTGAACTGGTTCGGCTCCACGAAGACCCTCGACGTCCACATGAGCAGCCTCCGGAAGAAGCTCGCGGACAACCCCGCCGAGCCCCGCTACATCCACACGGTCAGGGGGATCGGGTTCCGGTTCAGCACCCCCGACGAGGCCGCGCCGTGAGCCTGCGCGCCCAGCTGCTGGTCGCCTTCGCGTACGTGCTGATCCTCGTGCTGGTCGCGCTCGAGGTTCCGCTCGCCCTCAACGTCTCGCGCCGTATAGACACCGAGGTGCGAGCCCAGGCGAGCAGTGCCGCCCATCTCGTGGCCGCCAGCGCCTCCGGCCGGCTCGAACGCGCGTCGGATCTCGAGGGGCTCGTCGAGCGGGCGGCGGACGACGTGAACGGGCGGGTCATCGTGGTCGATCGGGCCGGGAGCCTCCTCGCCGACTCCGAGGGCGCAGGCCTGCTCGGCGAGAGCTACGCGGCCCGCCCCGAAATCCGAACCGCGCTCGACGACGGGCTGGTCTCCCAGGGGCGGCGCGCGAGCGAGACGCTCGGCTCCGAGCTCCTCTATACGTCCGTCCCGATCGTCGAGGCGGGACAGCGAGTCGGCGCCGTGCGCGTCACCCAGAGCGTGGACGCGATCGACGAGAAGGTGCGCAACGACGTGCTCGCGCTCGCCGGGATCGGCGCCCTCGCGCTGGCCGTGGGACTCGCCGTCGCCTGGTTCCTCGCGGGGTCGATCGCGCGACCGCTGCGGGGGCTCGCGGCGGCGACCGAGCAGGCGGCCGCGGGGGATCTGTCGGCACGCGCGGAGGTCGCCGGCTCACGCGAGCAGCGTGAGGTTGCGACTGCCTTCAACACCATGACGGCGCGACTGGGTGACGTGCTCGAGGGCCAGCGCGAGTTCGTGGCGAACGCGTCGCACCAGCTCAGGACGCCGCTCACCGGACTGCGGCTCCGCCTCGAGGCCGCAAGCCTCAGGACGGACGACCCGTCCGTACGCGGCGAGCTCGAGGCCGCAGACCGCGAAGTGGAACGCCTGGCGCGTCTGCTCACCGGCCTGCTCACGCTCGCGCGTGAGGGCGAGGCCCCCGCCCTGGCCCAGCCGACCTCCGTCGCCGATGCCGCCGAGCGCGCGGTCGACCGGTGGGAGGCCGGCGCGGCGGAACGGGGTCAGACCCTGTCGCTCGACGCCGGGTCGGACGTCCTCGCGCGTGCCTCCGGGGAAGACGTGGCGATCATCCTCGACAACCTCGTCGAGAATGCCCTCGACTACTCGCCGCCCGGCAGCACGGTCACGATCTCGTGGAGACGGCGCGATGGGCTGGCGGTCCTCGAGGTCGCAGACGAGGGGCCCGGGCTCGCCGAGGGAGAGGAGGAGCGGGTCTTCGACCGCTTCACCCGTGGTGCGGCGTCCTCCTCGGTTCCAGGAACCGGCCTCGGGCTTCCGATCGTCCGGACGCTCGCGCGCCGCTGCGGCGGCGACGCCCGCATCGCCAACCGTCCGGAGGGCGGTGCCCGCGCGGAGGTCACGCTGCCGCTCGGGACTTTGCCAAGCCCGAACCCCGAGCCTACCGGCGCGTTACCCCGGGCGAGCTACGCTGAGGACAGATGAAATCGCCCCGGGGAAGTCGCATGATTCTGCTCGCCGTGAGCGGGATCGTGCTCGCGGCAGGACTCGGATTCGGCGCCCACCTCGCTTCGGGCGGCGGGACCGGGCTTGCGGCCGCCGGCATCTCGGGCGGTGACGTGCTGGCCCCGGCCGAGGCGTCCGGGTCCGGGCCCACCTCGACCGGAGCGACGGAGCCCGTCCGGACGGTGACCGACGCCTCGACCCGGGCCGACGACCGCGCCGGCGGCGGATCGGGCTCCCGGACGGACACCGATCGGGCGAGCACCGAGTCGGAGGATCGCAACGGCGGGGAGCGCTCCGGGTCGACCTCCACGGGCGGCGACGACGACAGGAGCTCGGGCAGCGGCGGCGAGGACTCCGGCGGGAGCGACCAGAGCTCCGGCGGCGGGGGCGACGACGACTCCGGCGGCAGCGACTCGAGCGGCGGCTCCGGCAGCGATGACTCGAGCGGCGGCTCCGGCTCCGGCAAGGACGAAGACCGAGACGACTAGCTAGAGCCATGTCGGGGCGGCAGCGCCGCCCCGACATGGCAGTCCCGGGTCTCGGAGTGGCTAGCCCGCAAGGGCACCGCGTAGGACGGCATCGGGGCGCCCGTCGCTCCGCGGAGCTTCATCGGGAAGCCGAGGAAGGCGAACTCGTACTGCTTCTCGGCGGCGAGCTCCTGCATGTCCACGACCTCGATGATCTGGGCGCCGGCCGTGGAGAACATGTACGCGTGCACCGGCAGGAAGCTGTTCGGCTCCTTCATCGGCAGCACCTCGAGCCCGATCGTGTCGCCGGCGATGCACATCGCGCCGGCCTCCTCGCAGAGGTACTTGGCGGCGCCGAGGCCGATCCCGGGCGGGTTGTTCAGGTAGCCGTCGAAGTCGGGCCAGACCGACATGCGCCCCATGCGGACGCAGACGACGTCCTTCTTGCGAAGCTCGACCCCTTGCGCCTGCGCACACTTCTTCAGGTCGTCGGGGCTGACCTCGTAGCTCTCGGGCAGGCAGTCGACGCCGTGCATGCCGGCGATGTCGAGCAGCACGCCGCGCGCGATGATCGGCGGGTAGTTCTCGAGGCCGCCCTTGTTCCAGATCCGGCTGCCGAGCTCCTTGTCCGCCGTCCATCCGTTCCAGAACATCCCGTGATGGCCGAGGTGGTTGAGCGTGTCGACGTGGGTCCCGCAGTGCGTGTACATGTGGATCGAGTCGCCGCAGTAGGAGTAGCTCTCGATCACCTCGCGCGGCATGCCGTGGAGGTTGTCGTTGACCGACCCCTGCGGGGTGTGCGTCATCCAGATCTCGTACTTCGGATCGCCGGCGGCGAGCCACGACGGCATCCCGATGAAGTACTCGACGTTGAGGTCGAAGACGTGGCTCCCGTCGAGGTGCTCGAGGATCGCCTTGTTCGTCTCCGGCGTGATCCAGTTCAGGCGCCCGATCTCGTCGTCCGGCCCCCACGGGCTCTTCGAGACCTTGAGGCCGTCCTTCTCGATCAGCGCCTCGGGTCGAAGCTCGTCTGCCATCCGTGCCCTCCTATCCTCGATTGACTGCGCGCGGATCCTCGGACCAGCGTGCCGTACAGCTCCGGGCGCCGGTCGCCGAAGAGATCCATCTCGTGGGTGCCGGGCACCGGGTTCAGCTCCTTCGTCCTCGCCTGCTCGAGATCGATCTCGGCCACGACGAGCGCCTCGCCCGTCTCCGCCGCATCGGCGAGGCGATCGCCGTTCACGTCGCAGATCTGGCTCCAGCCGCAGAACGTCGCCCAGCGCTCGGTGCCGACGCGATTCGCCGTGAGCAGGAAGATCCGGTTCTCCTGGGCGCGGGCCCGCGTGAGCACCTCCGCGTTGAAGCGCCCGGCGAGCGGCCAGTTCGTCGGGTGCGCGACAATCTCCGCACCGGCCAGGGCGAGCGTGCGCGTCAGCTCGGGGAAGCGGATGTCGTAGCAGATCTCGAGCCCGATCCTGCCCAGCTCGGTCTCGAAGACCGCGAGCTCGTCGCCGCGGGCGACGTACCGGTCGACGCCGAGGTACGGCAGGTGCGTCTTGCGATAGCGCCCGATCAGCCCGTCGGGCCCGGCGAGGACGGCAGCGTTGTAGAGGAGATCGCCGTCGCGCTCGAGCATCCCCGACACGCAGTGCAGACGAAGGCGCGCGCAGGCGCGCTCGAGCGCGTCCACGAACGGGCCCGGGATCTCCTCGGCGTGGAGCAGCGCCTCCTCGGCGCTGTCGAACATGTAGCCGGAGCTCGCGCACTCGGGCAGCACGACCAGCCGGCACCCTGCCGCAGCCGCTTCCTCGAGCCCGGCGAGGCACCGCTCGCGGTTGCGATCGGGCTCTCCGAGCCGCGGCTCGATCTGGGCGACGCCGACCAGCATGGGCGGCGCGAGTCTATAACTCGCCGGGATGGCCCGCCCCGTGACTTTTCTCTACGACATCGTCTGCCCCTACTCCTACATGGAGTCGCGCGCCGTCGAGGCGGCCGAGGACGCCCGCGCCGTCGATCGTGGACTGGGTGCCGTTCGAGCTTCGCCCGGCGCCCCGCCCGCTGCTCGAGGTCCGCGGCGACCACCTGCGGGTCGACTGGACGAGGAACGTGTACCGGCGGGCGGTGGCGCTCGGGATCGAGATCCACCTGCCGCGCTTCCAGCCCCGCTCGACGCTCCCGCTCGCCGCGTGCCTCTGGGCCGACGAGCAGGGCGCGGGCCGCGCGTTTCGTCACGCGCTCTACGAGGCGTTCTTCTGCGACGGCGAGGACGTCGCCACCGACCGCGAGCTCGCCCGGGCGGCGGCGAGCGCCGGCCTCGACCCGGACGGCGCGATCGCGGCGGCCTACGAGGCGGCCCGGATCGAGCGGGTCGGCGAGCTCAGGTCCTGGGCGCTCTCGGCGGGGATCCGCGGCGTCCCCTCGCTGCTCACTGCCGACGGCGCGAGCCACTGGGGCATGGGCGGCGTGGAGCGGCTGCTCGCCGGGCAGCCGCTCGTCCCGCGATCGGCGTAGGCCCTGTCAGACGCCGAGGCGCTCGAGCAGCGCGTCCGCGTCGGCGTCGATCTCGACGGGGACGAGCCGGTCCGCGATCGGGTCCGGCGTCTTGAGCCCGTCGCCGGTGACGAGCAGCACCACCCGCTCGTCCGGGCGGACCTCGCCGGAGCGGACGGCTGCACGCAGCGCCCCGAGCGTCACGCCCGCGGCGGTCTCGCCGAAGACGCCCGGTCGTCTCGGCGAGCAGCGCCATGTTGACGCCGATCTCCTCCTCGGGCCTGCATGAGATCGTCTCCGCCGGTCCGCTTCGCGGTCGCGACCGCGAGGTCGCCGTCGGCCGGGTTTCCGATCGCGAGCGAGCGGGCGATCGAGTCGGGCCGCAGCGGCGTCACCCGGCGATCCTCGGCCAGACGCCGTCGCCACCGGCGCGCAACCCTCCGCCTGCGCCCCGATCATGCGGGGCTGCGGCCCCTCGACGAGCCCGAGCTCGCGCAGCTCCTCGAAGCCCTGGCTCACCTTCGAGTACATCGCGCCCGAGGCGATCGGCGCGACGACGACGTCGGGCAGCTCCCAGCCGAGCTGCTCGGCGATCTCGAAGCCAAGCGTCTTCGAGCCCTCGGCGTAGTAGGCGCGAAGCCCGACGTTGACGAAGCCCCAGGGCATCTCGAAGGAGAGCTCGACCGTGAGGCGGCGAGCAGTCGTCGTAGGTGCCCCGGACCGCGTAGATCGTGGCGCCGTACACCGCGGTCGCGACGAGCTTCTCGGGCTCGAGGTCGGTCGGGACAGAAGACCGCCGCCTCCATCCCCTCGGCGGCGGCGCGGGCGGCGACGGCGTTCGCGAGGTTGCCGGTCGAGGAGCAGGCGAGGGTGTCGAGGCCGAGCTCCTGCGCCTTCGCGCAGGCCACGGCGACGACCCGGTCCTTGAACGAGTGCGTCGGGTTCGCGTGTCGAGCTTCAGCCAGACCTCGGAGAGGCCGAGCGCCGAGGCGAGCCGCGGTGCGCGGCATCGAGCGGCGTGAAGCCGGGCGCGAGCCGCGGCTCCGCCGGCGCCTCGACGGGGAGCAGCGGCGCGTAGCGCCAGATCGAACGCCGGCCCGGCCGCGATGCGCTCGCGCGTGACGTCGCCCCGCAAGGCCGTCCCAGTCGTAGACGGGGTCGAGCGGTCCGAAGTCGCGGGGACAGACCGCGATCGGGCCGAGCTCATGGTCGGTCTCAGCAGACTCGACAGCGGAGGGATAGTCGCAGGCACCTCGAGTTCTCCTTCGTCTCGCTCGACATCCTTCCGGGCCGTAGCCCGGCCGGGTTTGGCACCTTGCCGTCGTCAGCGTGGCAGGTTGCCGGGGCTTCGTCGGGCCGGTTCCCTCTGCCCCTCTCGATGTGAGCGGGACGTGGCCCGCTCTCGAGGCGGAGTATAACGACCAGATGAGCGAGTCGGAGCTCGACCGGCAACTCTGCTGCGACACGTTCCGATCAACCAGCCAGACGCGCGGTGGAACTGCTCGAGCTCGTCCGGAAGGAGGCGACGGAGGCGGGTCTCGCCGCGCCGCACCTGCGCGACGAGGCCGTCGACGCCGCGCTGGCGACTGCGTCCGCGCTCGTCCGTGAGCGCCGGCGAGAGCTCCTCGCCGCCAACGAGGCGGACGTCGAGGAGGCGACCGGGACGGCTCGACGAGGGGACGCTCGATCGCCTCCGCCTCGACGGACGGCCGGGTCGACGCGCTCGCCGAGCAGGTCGCCGCATGGCGGCCATCCGCCCCGCTCGATCGCGAGATCGCGTCGCTGGACGCTGCCGAACGGGCTCGACGTGAGCGAGCGGCGGATCCCGATCGGGACCGTCGGCGCGAACTTCGAGGCACGGCCGAACGTCGCTCTCGACGTGGCGGGCCAGCTGCTGAAGAGCCTCAACACCGCCGTGCTGCGGACGGGCGGCGCCGCGCTGCGCACCGTCACCGTCCTCGTCGACGAGGTCCTGCGCCCGGCGCTCGAGCGGGCAGCGGCCTGCCGCCGGCCGCGGTCGGCCTCGTCCGCTCGCGCCGACCGCGACGGCGCCCGCGCCCTCGTGCTCGCTGCCGCGCGAGATTCCGCTCGTCATCCTGCGCGGCAGCGGCGAGACGACGGCGCGCGCTCGCCCGGCTCGCCGCCGAGAACGGCGTCCGGACGCTCGCCCATGCCGAGGGGGGCGGCGTCCTCTACGTCCACGCCAGCGCCGACGCGACGAGAGGCCGCAGCGCTGCACGGAGGCGAGCCTCGATCGGCTCGGCGTCTGCAACCGGCTCAACCTGCTGCTCGTCGACCGCGCGCGCGGGCCGACCTCGTGCCTCGGCTGGCCGAGACCGTGCAGCGACTCGGCCTCGTGTTCCGTACCGCAGCCGCGCAAGCGCACTCGCGCGCCGGAGAGCCGCTGACGCGAGCGCCTGGGCTACGAGTGGGCGAACGACCCCGACCGCGTCGGCGACGGTCACCCTCGACGTCGTGGACTCGCTCGAGGAGGCGGTCGCGATCGCGAACGGCGAGACCTCGGGGCTCGCGGCCGGGATCGTCGCCGAGGACGCCGACGCAGCCGGGCGGTTCCTCGACGGGTACCGCGGGACGGCCGCGTTCTGGAACGCGACGACCCGCTTCACCGACGGCTTCGCGCTCACCGGAGCGCCGGAGACCGGCATCAACGTCGACTAGACGCCCGGCCCCCGCGGCCCGGTAACCTATCGCGACTTGTGGCTGCGGCAGTACCGCGTCGTCGGCGACGGCACACAGCGGAGATGAGGCGACCACTCACCACGTCGCGATCACTCACCGGGTCTGGAGGGACCGGATCTCACCCGGTCCGTCGCGAGCCCACAGCAAGGTGGCGCACGTGAGACGGCCGCTGGTGGTCAAGTTCGGCACCAGCCTGATCGTGGGGCCGCGGCAGCAGGTGCGCCGGCAGGTGCTGCGGGCCCGGGCACGCGAGATCGCCCAGGTCGTGCGCGACGGAACTCCCGTCTGCGTCGTCTCGTCGGGCGCGATCGCGCTCGGGCTGCCCCGGCTCGGCCTCGACCGGCGTCCGCGCAGCATGCCCCGGCTGCAGGCGGCCTCGGCGCTCGGCCAGACGCGACTGCAGGCGGCGTGGGACGAGGCGCTCGGCGCCGAGCGCGTGCCGGCGGCGCAGGTGCTCCTCACCTCCGTCGACGTCGCCGAGCGGTCGACCTACGTGAACGCGCGCAACGCGCTGAACGCGCTGTTCGCGCTCGGGGCCGTGCCCGTCGTGAACGAGAACGACACGACGGCGACCGACGAGATCACGTTCGGCGACAACGACGCGCTCGCCGCCCAGGTGGCCGTCCTCGCGAAGGCGAGACTGCTCGTGCTCCTCACGGAGGTCGAGGGCGTGCTGTCGCGGGCTCCGGGCACCCCGGGCGCGCAACTCGTCGCCGACGGCTCGAACGCGCGCACCGCCGTGCTGGGCGGGGCGTCCCCGCTCGGCAAGGGCGGGATGCGCAGCAAGGTGCTCGCCGCCGAGGTCGCCGCCGCCGCCGGGTATCCCGACGGTGATCGCCGCCGGCACCGGGAAGGACGTGCTCCTGCCGATCCTCGCCGGCGAGCCGCGGGGGACGCGGTTCGCCGCCGACGACCGCGCACCGTCGGCGTTCAAGCTCTGGCTCCGCTTCGGCAAGCCGGTGTCGGGCCTGCTCCGCGTCGACGAAGGGGCGAAGACGGCGCTCGTGAGCGAGGGCGCGAGCCTGCTCGCCGTCGGTGTCGCGCGCTGCGAGGGCCGCTTCGAGGCGGGAGACGGGATCGAGATCGTCGGCCCGGACGGCGTAGCGTTCGCGAAGGGCATGGCGAGCGCCGGCTCGGCGCAGGTGCGGCGCCGCCCGCGCGGCCTCGAGGTCGTGCACCGAGACCGGCTCGTCCTGTACTGACATGCCCCCAAAGTGCATGTATTGCATGCACTCTGGGTGTTAGAGTGCGTCCGTGTCGAAGAGCGTGCAGATCCGCGACGTGCCCGACGACGTCCACCGAGTGTTGCGGGCGCGCGCCGCGGCCGCTGGCCTCTCGCTGTCCGAGTTCCTGCGCCGCGAGATCACCCTCGTCGCGGAGCAGCCGACCGTCGAGGATGTGCTGGCTCGTGCGGCCGACGCGGCCCGGTGGCGCGCCCCGACAGGCAATCGTGGACGTGATCCGGGCCGCGCGCGACGCCGGCGACGCGTGATCGTCGTCGACAGCTCCGCCGTCGTCGACGCGCTCGCTGGGCGACTCGGCCGATGCCACGTCTGGCCGCGCGGCTCACGCTCGGAACGCCTCCACGCCCCGTACCTGCTCGACGTCGAGGTGCATGCACGCCCTCCGCGGCCTCGTGCGCAGGCGGCGCGTCAGGCGCCAGATCGCGCCACGGACACATGGCGGGACTACGCGTGCTCTGCGCCTCACCCGCTATCCGCACCTGCCGCTGCTCGATCGGATCTGGCAGCTGCGGCGATAGCCTCTCGGCCTACGACGCCGCGTTCGTCGCGCTCGCCGAGTTGCTCGACGCACCGCTCGTGACGTGCGACGCACGCTCGCGGCAGCCTCCGGGCACCAGGCACACGTCGAGCTGTACGCGCGTAGCGGGGCAGGCACCAGAGGCCAGTGCGACGCCAGCTCGCACGCGGCCGTACGACGCACACCGTCACCGCCACCAGGCGCGTCCGTGCAGCCAGGCTTCGAGCCCGAGCGAAGCGGCGATCGTCCACAGCAGGACCTGGCCGTGGAGGTCGGCCCCGCTCTCGCCCGAGGCGAGCCACGCGACCAGCACGGCTGCCGCGAGCGCGTTGCCGACCGCCACCATGCGGGACACGTCCCGCTCGCCCGGCCTTCCTGCCGTCGTCCACTCGACGAGCGCGATCGCGAGCAGCGCGGCGCCGAGGAGCTGCGCGTACCAGGGCGGCTCGGGCACCGGCAGGCCGAGCCAGCGGTAGAGCCCGTCCCACGGGGCGGCGAGCAGGAACGCCGCCAGCGCTGCGTCGCCGATTGCGTCGAGACGCAGGAGCGCCTGGCGCGACGGGCGCAGGCGCCGCCATGCGCCCGGCGTCACAGCGGTCTCGTGACCGCCCCCTCCGAGGCCGACGAGACGAGCGAGGCGTACTTCGCCAGCACGCCCGGCCGCATAGCGCGGCGGCGGCGGGCTCCAGTCGCGCAGGCGGGCGGCGATCTCGTCGCCCCCGACGTCCATGTCGATCCGGCGCGACTCGACGTCGATCGTGACCGTGTCGCCGGTTCGCAGCGCCGCGATCGGGCCGCCGCGGAACGCCTCCGGGGCGACGTGACCGACCATGAACCCGTACGTCGCGCCCGAGAAGCGGCCGTCCGTGACGAGCGCGACCGAGTCGGAAAGCCCCTCGCCGACGATCGCGGCCGTGATCTGCAGCATCTCCGGCATCCCCGGCCCCCCTGCCGGCCCTTCGTAGCGGATGACCACGACGTCGCCGGGCACGACGTGCCCGGCCTTGACGGCGTCGAAGCAGTCCGGCTCGGAGTCGTAGACCTTGGCCGGGCCCTCGTGCTCGTAGCGGCCGTGGCCGGCGAGCTTGATCACGCATCCGTCGGGCGCGAGGTTGCCCCGGAGGATCGCGAGGCCGCCGCGCGGCTTCACCGGCCGCTCGATCGTCGTGACGACCTGCTGGCCCGGCGTCTCCTCGACGTCCTCCGCCACCTGGGCGAGCGTCCGCCCGTCGACGGTCATCGCATCGCCGTCGATCAGCCCGCGCTTGAGCAGCTCACGACTGACGAGCCCGAGGCCGCCGGCGGCGTAGACGTCGGTCGCGACGAAGCGGCCCCACGGCTTCATGTCGGCGATGACCGGCGTCCGCTCGAGGATCGCGTCGAAGTCGTCGATCGTCAGCGGCACGTCGAGCTCGCGCGCCACGGACGAGCAGATGGAGGACGCCGTTCGTCGAGCCGCCCATCGCCGCCACGGAGGCGATCGCGTTCTCGAACGCCGCTCGCGTGAGGATCTGCGACGGCCGAACGTCCTTGCGCACCAGCTCCATGACCGCACGCCCGGCCTGCTCGGCCGCCTGCTCCTTCCCCGGATGCAGCGCCGGGATCGCGTTCAGGCCGCCGGGAGAGAGCCCGATGAACTCGAGGATCGTCGACATCGTGTTCGCCGTGAACTGCCCGCCGCACGCGCCCGCACCCGGGCAGGCGACCGACTCGAGCGCGTGCAGCTCGGCCGGCGTGATCTTCCCGACGGCGCAGGCGCCGATCTGCTCGTACACGTCCTGGATGGTCACGTCGCGCCCGCCCAGCTGGCCCGGTGCGATCGTGCCGTTGTAGAAGCACAGGCCGGGGATGTCGAGCCGCGCGAGCGCCATCATCGCCCCCGGCATCGTCTTGTCGCAGCCGACGAGGCAGACGAGGCCGTCGAGCAGATGACCGCGGGCCACGAGCTCGATCGAGTCCGCGATGATCTCGCGCGAGACGAGCGAGCAACGCATCCCGGTCGTGCCCATCGAGACGCCGTCCGAGACCGAGACCGTGTTGAACTCGATCGGCGTCCCGCCCGCCGCCCGGATCCCCTTCTTCACGTGCTGGGCGAGCTCGCGCTGGTTCAGGTTGCAGGGCATCGTCTCGATCCACTCGGTCGCGACGCCGATGAGCGGCTTGGCGAGGTCGTCGTCGGTGAAACCGACGGCCTTCAGCATCGCGCGGGCGCCGGCGCGCTCGAAGCCGTCGGTGATCGCGTGGCTCTGGCGCTTGGCAGGATCGGACGGGCGGGCGTACGGATTCTCGGTCATGGCCCCCATCGTATAGGGCGGCCAGGCGAGCCCCTATCAGAGCGGGCCGGCGCCCGGCCGCCGACCACCGACAGCCTCAGCACCGTGGCCGCCGGAAACCTCGCCGTGAGCTCCTCCTCGCAGAGACCGGCGTCGCCGCGCGCGCGCCCAGACGAGCACCGTCGGTCCCGACCCGGAGATCGTCGCGCCGGCCGCACCCGGCGGCAGCTCCTCCTTGATGGGCCCGTAGACCGGGGAGAGCGGCCCACGGTAGGGCTCGTGCAGGCGGTCGGCGAACGCCTCCGCGAGCAGCTCCGGAGCGCCGGAGACGAGGCCGGCACCGAGCAGCGCCGCACGGCTGACGCTGAAGCGGGCGTCGAGCATGCGGGATCTCGGCCGGCAGCGCCGCGCGGGCGGCCGCAGTCTCCACCCGCTCCTCGGGAATCACGGCGATCGGGACGAGCGGCAGCGACTGCGCGATCCGCACGACCCGCTGGCGCCCGTCCTTCGCCTTCCAGGTCAGGCAGACGCCGCCCTGCGAGCGCCGGCGCGAGGTTGTCCGGCATGGCCCTCGAGCTCGAGACCGAGCGCGAGCAGCTGCTCGGGCTGCGGCCAGCGCCCGGACGCCATCGAGGCGGCGACGAGGCCGAGGGCGATCGTCGCGGCGCTCGAGCCGAGCCCGCGCGTGAACGGGATGCGGTTCGTGAACGTGAACCGCATCCCTTCGGCCGGCGCGACCAGCTCGAAGGCTCGCAGGCCGAGGTGGCTACGGTCGTGGGCGCACTCGTCGATGCCCTCGCCGAGCACCTCGACGCCCTCGCCCTCGGCTACCTCGAGCTCGTTCCAGAGGTCGAGCGCCGCTCCGGCGCAGTCGAAGCCGGATCCGAGGTTGGCGGTCGTCGCCGGCGCCCTCACCCTGACCGGCAGGTTCCGCGCGGCCGCGTCCCCCGTCGCAGTCATCCCCGGGCCGCCTCGGCGATCTCGTCTGGGTCCGCGCCGACCGGCACCGGTGCGGCGGGGTCGAGCTCTCGACGATCTGCCGAGTCCTTGAGCCCGTGGCCCGTGACGACGCAGACGACAGCGGGAGCCGGGCGGCGGCGGGCGACCGCCTCGAGGGCCGCCACGCTCGCCGCGCTCGACGGCTCGCAGAAGACGCCCTCGGCCGTCGGCGAGCTCCCGCCAGGCGGCGAGGATCGCGTCGTCCGTCAGCGTCACCACCTCGACGCCGTGGCGGGCGACCGCCATCTCGACCTCGTGCTGGTGGACGGGCTCGGCGATGCGGATCGCGCTCGCGACGGTCTGAGCCGCGGTCGGCGGCCTGGCCGGCGACGATCAGCGGCATGCCGCCACCCCATTCCTCGAAGCCCCTCACGTAGGCGACCGTGTTGCCGCCGCCGCCGTAGGGGAGCGCGAGCACGTCCGGCGGGCCGCCGAGCTCCTCGCAGATCTCGAAAGCGGCGGTCTTCTGGCCCTCGATCCGGTACGGGTTGACCGAGTTGACGAGCACGTGCGTCCCGCGCCGGCCGAGCTCCCGGGCCGCGCTGCGAGCGCCTGGTCGAAGCTGCCGCGCACCTCGAGCACGCGCGCGCCGACCGCGCGGGCCTGCGCCAGCTTACCGAGCGCCACGGCTCCGGCCGGCTGCAGGATCACGCAGCCTGATTCCGGCCCGCGCCGCGTAGGCGGCCGCCGACGCCGCCGTGTTACCGGTCGAGGCGCAGATGACTGCCTCCGCGCCCTCGACGAGCGCCTGCGAGACCGCGACGGTCATGCCGCGGTCCTTGAAGCTTCCGGTCGGGTTCGTGAGCTCGAGCTTCAGCAGCACCTCGACGCCGAGCCGCTCCGAGATCCTGGGCGCCGGCACGAGCGGCGTCGAGCCCTCGCCCATCGCGACGACCGGCTCCGCCAGGGGCGAGCGGCGAGGCGATCGCGGAAGCGCTCGATCACGCCGACGCTCTGCCGGTTCATGCCCGCCGCCACGGCGTCATCGTAGGCGCACGAGCGACCGTGCGAGGCGGTGAGCCGGGACCGTCCACGTGTGAGAGCGCTCGCCGGCAGATGGTATATGGTAGATATATCAACACCCGGACCGCTCCACCGAGGCTCCACCAGCCCGAGGCCGCCGGGGCGGACTCGCTGAGCGAGCGAGCGTACTTCCGGATCCGCGAGCTGATCGTCACGCTCGAGCTCCCGCCCGGCTCGATCGTCGACGAGCGCGCGCTGATGGAGCGACTCGGCCTCGGCCGCACGCCCGTTCGCGAGGCGCTGCGGGCGCTCGCGCGCGAGAAGCTCGTCGTCGTCTACCCGCGGCGCGGGATGGTCGTCTCGGGCGTGGACGCAGGGGCCCTGTCGGGGCTCTCGGAGGTACGCACCGTGCTCGAGGCGACGGCCGTGAGGCTCGCCGCGGAGCGGGCGACCGCGGACGACCGGGCTGGCATCGAGCAGCTGCTCACCGAGCTGGTGCAGGCCGCGAGCGGGCACGACGAGAGGGTGCTGATCGAGCTCGACCAGCGAATCCACCGCCACGTCTACCGATGCGCCCACAACCCCTACCTCGAGGCGACCCTGAACGAGTACTACGTCCTCACGCTGCGGATCTGGTTCCTCGCGCTCGACCGCGTCGCCCGGCTCGACGCTGCGGTCGGCGAGCACCGGGCCCTCCTCGAGGCGATCCGCGACGGAGACCCGGATCTCGCCGAGGACATCATGCACCGCCACATCGAAGCCTTCGAGCGCGCGATCCGGAGCGTGCTCTGACCCGAGCCATGACGCCGCCCAGGAGACCGAGCCCATGAGCACCCTTCCGCCGACCGCCCGCGCCGTCGTGATCGGCTGCGGCATCGTCGGCAACAGCGTCGCCTTCCATCTCACCGAGCAGGGATGGTCGGACGTCGTGCTCATCGACAAGGGCCCGCTACCCAACCCGGGCGGATCGACGGGACACGCGTCGAACTTCATCTTCCCCGTCGACCACTCGAAGGAGATGACCCTGCTGACGCTGGAGAGCATGCGCCAGTACCGCGACCTCGGCGTCCACACAGAGTGCGGCGGAATCGAGGTCGCCCGCACCGAGGAGCGGATGGAGGAGCTGCGCCGGCGAATGGCCTCCTCGAAGGCCTGGGGGGTCGAGTCGCGGCTCGTGACCCCGGGCGAGATCAGGGAGCTCGTCCCGTTCATCGACGAGACGATCCTCCTCGGCGGCTTCTCCACGCCGTCGGTCGGCGTCGTCGATTCGCTCCGGGCGGGCACGCTCATGCGCGAGCGCGCGATCGAGGCGGGCGCACTGCAGGTCTTCGCGAACACCGAGGTCCTCGGGATCGACGTCGAACACGGCCGGGTGCGGCGCGTCCGCACGACCCGAGGCGACGTCGCGGCCGGGACGGTGGTGATCGCCTGTGGCGTCTGGAGCCCGTTGCTCGCGGCGATGGCCGGTGCGTGCATCCCGCTCGTGCCGATGGTCCACCAGATGATCGACATCGGCCCGGTGCCGCGGTTCGAGAAGTGCGAGCGGGCGATCGAGTTCCCGATCGTCCGCGACATGGACGTGTTCATGTACGAGCGCCAGGACGGGGTGGGCCTCGAGATCGGCTCGTACGCCCACCGCTCGATCCAGCACGACCCGGAGGAGATCCCCTCGGTCGAGGCCGCCGCGCTCTCCCCGACCGAGTTCCCGTTCACGCAGGCGGATTTCGATGCACAGATGCAGGATGCGCTCGACCTGATGCCCGAGATCGTCGGCGACGAGTCGGTCGGAGTGAAGTACGCGATCAACGGACTGATCTCGCTGACCCCGGACGGCATGCCGCTCCTGGGCGAGACCCCCGAGGTGAAGGGCCTGTGGTCGGCCGCCGCCGTCTGGGTGAAGGAGGGGCCCGCCGTCGGCAAGTCGGTCGCCGAGTGGATGGTGAACGGCGAGTCGCACATCGACCTGCACACCTCCGACATCTCCCGCTTCCACGACCACCACAAGACCCGTGCCCACGTGCGGGCGCGCACGTTCGAGGCGTTCCCGAAGACGTACGGGATCGTGCACCCCGCCGAGCAGTGGTCGAGCGACCGCGGCCTGCGGGTCTCACCGATGCACGCACGGCACGAGGCGCTCGGCGCCGTCTTCTACGAGGCCGCCGGCTGGGAGCGACCGCAGTGGTTTCAGTCGAACGCCTCGCTCGTCGAGCGCTACAGCGTCGAGCCACGTCAGGCCGAGTGGGACGCGCGCTGGTGGTCCCCGATCGTCAATGCCGAGCACCTGGCGATGCGCGAGCACGCGGGCATCTTCGACCTGTCGGCGTTCGCGATCTTCGACGTGCAGGGCGCCGGCGCGCTCGACGCGGTGCAGCGGATCGCGCTCGCGCAGACGAACGTCGCTGTCGGGCGCGTCGTCTACACGCCGGTGCTCTCGCCGGGCGGCGGCTTCAAGAGCGACCTGACGATCATGAGGCTCGCCGACGACCGCTTCCGCGTCGTCACCGGCGGCGCCCACGGCATGGCCGACCGCAAGTGGTTCCTCGACCACCTGCCGGAGGACGGCTCGGCAACGCTCACCGACGTGACCACCGCCTGGACGACGATCGGGCTCTGGGGCCCGGAAGCCCGCCGCATCCTCGCGAGCGTGACCTCGGCCGACGTCTCGAACGAGGGCTTCCCGTTCGCGACCTGCCGCACGCTCGAGATCGGCTCGCAGCTCGTGCTCGCCTCGCGGATCTCCTACGTCGGTGATCTCGGCTGGGAGCTGTACGTCCCGATCGAGCAGGGCGCGCGGCTCTGGGACTCTCTCCGGGAGGCCGGCCGGCCCCACGGCCTGACCCCGTGCGGGATCGGCGTCTACGGGACGACGGGCCGCCTGGAGAAGTGCTACCGCGCGTTCGGCGCCGAGCTCGAGACGGAGTACACGGTCGTCGAGGCCGGCATGGCGCGCCCGAAGGTGAAGGAGCAGGACTTCGTCGGCAAGGAGGCCCACCTGCGCCACCGGGAGGAGGAGCCGGCGGCGGTCCTCTGCACCCTGACCGTCGACGACCACACCTCGGCGAGCGGCGTGAAGCGCTACATGCTGGGCCGCGAGCCCATCCTCACCCGCGACGGCGACCCGCTCGCCGACCGCAGGGGCCGACGCTCCTACGTGACGAGCGCGGGCGCGGGCCCGTCGATCGGCAAGCACATCCTGATGGCCTACCTGCCGCCCGAGCGCGCGCAGGTCGGCGAGCAGCTCGCCGTCGAGTACATGGCCGAGCAATACCCGGTGACCGTCGCGGCCGTCGGCGCGACGCCGCTCTTCGACCCCGAGAACGAGCGGATCAGATCGTGAACGTGCTCGTGTGCGTCAAGCGGGTCCCGATGACGGGCGGGAAGATCGTCCTCACGGACGACGCCCGGGCGATCGAGACCAGGCACCTCGGGTTCACGATCAGCCCGCACGAGGAGTGCGGCGTCGAGGAGGCCGTGAGGCTCGCCGAGCACCACGGCGGCGAGACCGTCGTGCTCACGCTCGGCCCGCCCGAGGCGCAGGAACAGCTTCGCGACGCGATGGCGCTCGGCATCGACCGGGCGATCCACCTCGTGGCCGGCGAGGAGGAGTGGGATCCCCGGGCGACGGCGGCGGCGATCGTCGAGGCGATCACGGACCGAGCAGGCCGGCGGGACGGACTTCGACCTGATCGTGTTCGGGAACGAGTCTCCCGACGCGGGCAACTACCAGGTCGGGATCCGCGTCGCCCATGCGCTCGGACGGCCCTGCGCCACGGGGCTGAAGACGATCGTCCTCAGCGGCGAGCGGGTGCGGTGCGAGCAGGAGGTCGCCGGGAGGCCGCGACGTCTACGAGCTTCCGCTGCCCGCCGTCGTCACCGTCAAGGAGGGCCTGAACCTGCCGCGCTATCCATCGGTACCGGGCCGCCTGCGGGCACAGAAGAAGCCCGTCGCCGAGAGCAGCCCGGCCCGGCTCGAGCCCGTGGTCGAGAAGGTCAGCCTGACCCTGCCCCCGGGCCAGGGCAAGCAGGCGGAGGTCCTGGGCACCGGCCCCGAGGCGGCTCCGGCCGTCGTCGCCATCCTCGAGCAGCTGGGGGTGCTCTAGGTGTCGGTCCTCGTCTACGTCGAGCACCAGGGCGGGCACCTCGACGACCCGACACGACAGGCGCTGACCTTCGCGCGCGGGTACGCGGCGGGCGCTGCCGGTCGAGGCGTTCGCCACCGGGGTCGGCGCCACGTCGCTCGCCGGAGAGCTCGGCGCCCACGGCGCCACGAGGCTCCACGTCGCGGAGCACGACGTCTTCTCCTCGTACGCCCCTGCCGCGCTCGGACAGAGCCTCGTCGAGCTCGTCCGCCGGCTGGCTCCGGCGGCCGTGGTGGGGCCCGGGACGGAGCGCGGCAACGAGGTGATGGCGCACGTCGCCGCGAAGGCCGACCTGCCGATGTCGGCGAACTGCATCGAGGCGACGCCGGGCGATCCGGCGACGGTCACGCGCGTCCGCTGGGGGGGCAGCCTGCTCGAGGAGGCGCGGCTCCACGGCGCCACGAAGCTGCTCACGGTCCAGCCGCACGCGGTCGCGGTCGAGACCGTGGATGCCGGCGCTCCCGCCGTCGAGGCGTTCTCCCCGGCGCTGGCCGAGGCGGACATGCTCGTCCGCGTCACCGGCACCGCCGGTGAGGCGGCGGGCGGCGTCTCGCTCGCCGAGGCGAAGGTCGTGGTCGTCGGCGGGGCGGGGCGCCGGCTCGTCCGAGGGCTTCGCGATCGTCGAGGAGGTCGCCGAGCTGCTGGGCGGGGCCGTCGGCTGCTCGCGTGCGGTGACGATGGCCGGCTGGCGACCCCACACCGACCAGGTTGGCCAGACGGGAACGAAGATCGCGCCCGACCTCTACATCGCGTGCGGGATCAGCGGCGCGACCCAGCACATGGCCGGCTGCAAGGGGGCGAAGAAGATCCTCGCGATCAACAGCGATCCCGAGGCGCCGATCTTCGCGAGCGCGGACTACGCGGTGATCGGCGACCTGCACGAGGTCCTGCCCGCCCTTGCCGCCGAGATCCGGAAGGCGCGCGGCGCATAGACACGGGCGCCGTCATCGGATCGGCGATCGCCCTCGCGGCGCTCCTCGCCGGCTGCGGCGGCCTGTTCGCCCGGCGAGCGCTCCTCCTCGTGCGGCTCGTCCGGCTCGGTAAGCCGGCCGGGCGCACGGGCGAGGCGCCAAGGCGGTTCCGCAACGAGACCGTGGTCGTGCTCGGGCAGCGCAAGCTCCTTCAGCGGTTCGTGCCGGGCCTGATGCACGCCTTCATCTTCTGGGGCTTCATCGTCCTCTTCCCCACGATCGTGATCGCGCTGATCGGCGCGGTCGATCGGGACGCGACCCTCCCGTGGCTCGCAGATCGGAAGTGGTACGTGCTGCTCGTCGACGTGTTCGTCGGGCTCGTGCTCGTCGGCGTCGCGACCGCGTTCTCGATCCGGAAGGTGCAACGTCCCGAGCGCTTCCGGGGCAGCCACCTCGGCGAGGCCGACGTGATCCTCGCGGTGATCGCCGGCATCGTGATCACCCTGCTCTTCTGGCACGCGTCGCGGATCGCGCTCGGGCTGAACGAGGCCGACGCCGACTGGTCGCCGCTCTCGAACGCCGTCGCGAGCCTCTTCGGCGACGGCACGGCGACCGAGGCGCTCGAGCGGGCGCTCGTCTGGTCGCACCTGATCCTCGTCTTCGGGTTCCTCGCCTACCTCCCCCACTCCAAGCACCTGCACATCGCCACCGCCGGGATCAACGTCTGGTTCGGCCGCACCCGCGCTCCCGGCCGGCTCGAGCCGCTGAGGTTCGACGCCGAGGACGAGTCGGACCTGCGCTTCGGCTCGGCGACCGCCGCCGACATGACCTGGAAGCAGATGCTCGACACGATGTCGTGCACCGAGTGCGGCCGCTGCCAGGACGCGTGTCCCGCCTACGTAACCGGGAAGGCCCTCTCTCCGAAGCTGCTGATCATGGGGCTCCGGGACCAGCTGCTCGCGGAGGGACCTCGGCTCGTCGGGGCGACCGAGGGCTTCACGCCCTCCCCGCTCGTGCCGAACGCGGTCACCGACGACGTCGTCTGGGACTGCGTCACCTGCGGGGCCTGCGTGCGCGAGTGCCCGGTCTCGATCGAGCACGTCGACCACATCCTCGACCTGCGCCGCAACCTGGTGATGGTCGACTCGCGGTTCCCGACCGAGGCGGCGACGATGCTGCGCGACGTGGAGCGCAGCTCGAACCCGTGGGGCAAGCCGCAGACCGGGCGCGCCGACTGGGCCGAGGGCCTCGGCGTCCGCGTCCTCGAGCCGGGCGATCCCGCCCCCGAGGTCCTGTACTGGGTCGGGTGTGCGGCCTCGTTCGACGAGCGGGCGCGTGAGGCGGCTCGCTCGACGGCGACGCTGATGCAGCGCGCCGGGGTCGACTTCGCGATCCTCGGGCCGCGCGAGTGCTGCACCGGCGATCCGGCGAGACGCATGGGCGACGAGTACACGTTCCAGTCCTACGCGACGCGGAACGTCGAGACGCTGAACGGGGCCGGGGTGACGAAGATCGTCGCGAGCTGCCCCCACTGCTTCAACACGCTCGGAAACGAGTACGGGGACTTCGGCGGCTCCTACGAGGTCGTCCACCACACCGAGCTGCTCGCCGACCTCGTCCGCGAGGGCCGGCTGACCCCGGCGCGCTCGGAAGCGTCGATCACCTACCACGACTCCTGCTACCTGGCCCGCCACAACGACGTCCGGACCGAGCCGCGCGAGCTCGTCGCCGCGGTCGGCAGGCCCGTCGAGATGGAGAGGCACGGCGTTCGCACCTTCTGTTGCGGCGCCGGCGGCGCCCACATGTGGATGGAGGAGCGCGGCAGCCAGATCAACGAGGAGCGAGTCCGCCAGGCCGCCGAGACGGGCGCCGAGACGCTCGCCGTGGCCTGCCCGTTCTGCACGGTCATGCTCGACGACGGGGTGCGGACGTCAGGGAAGGAACTGAGGGTCGTCGACGTCTCGACCCTGCTCGCGGAGTCGCTGCCGGAGGGCAGCCGATGAAGCGTGAACGAGATCAACGGAGCGCATGAGCCCCGCTGGGCGACGTGCCTCCGTCCCGCGATGGGGCTCCGGGCTCAGCTGTCGTCGGGCAATGGCCGGACGAACTCGACGCCGTACTCGCGGCAGGCCCTCTCGATCTGCGATCCTTCGATCGACTCGAGCGGTGGCAGGCCCCCCGATCGCGACGGCAGGGTGATCGCGCGGTAGAACCGCCCGTGACGCGGCGTTGTGAGAATGAGGTAGCGGGCCGTCTCCGACTCGATGCGAAAGCCGTGAACGGCCCCGCCGGGTACGTGCACGAACGAGCCGGCTCGCACCCGAACTCCCGGCTGCTCACCGAGGTAGAACGTGATCTCGCCGTCGACCACGTAGAAGGACTCCATGTCGTCCTGGTGCAGGTGCAGAGGGACGCTCTCGCCGCGCTTCGCCTGCTCGTCGACGAGGGCGAACGCGCCTGCGGTCTGCTCCCCCGTGGCAAGGAAGTACGTGAACGTCTCACCCAGCCAGCGGAGCTCGGCTCCCCCGGGTTCGTGAAGATACGCGCCGGTCGCTGCCTCCATGGAGATCCTCCCTCCCGGCCGAGAATCGGGTCGCCAACCCTACCGCTTCTGCTCCGCCAGAAGCGATACGCACTGCAGGACGGACATCCGGCCTCGATCGCCTTCGGCGTCTGGAACCTGCCGTAGGATGCCCGCATGCCCGAGGCCGGTCCGGAGGGAGCGAGCGCGGCGGCGGTCGTGCCGAAGACCCCGTGGAGCACATCGACGCTGCTCGCGGGCCTCTTCCTGCTCGCCGGGCTCATCGTCGTGCTCTCGTTCGCGCCGAACGCCTACGCCGTCTATCTGACCCTGCACGTGCTCACGACCGTCGTCTGGGTCGGGGGCGACATCACGCTGACGACGCTCGGCATCCGCTTCGAGCGAATCTCCGACCCTCCGACGCTGGCGGCCCTTGGGAAGATGGGGACGTGGATCGGCACCCGCATCTACACCCCTGCCCTCTTTGCCGCCTTCGGGTTCGGCGTCGCTCTCATGGTCGAGGCGGACCTCGACTGGAGTCAGTTCTGGGTCGTGTTCGGGATCGTCGGCTGGACGATCGCCGCCTCCGTCGGCGTCGGCTTCGTCGGCCCCGAGCTCGGCCGCATCGACGAGGCCGCACAGAAGCACGGTCCCGAATCGGACGAGGTGCGCCGCCGCGTGAAGCGCCTGTTCATGATCTTCCGCTTCGACACGGCGCTGCTCGCGCTGATCGTGACCGTGATGGCGGCCAAGCCGGATTTCTGAGAGCGCCGAGGTGACCGTGCTGGCCGCCGCCTGCCCGTGGCGGCCCCGGCCCGTCAGCCGCCGCGCTCGAACCGCCGGGTGACCGCACCTGCCGCCGCCACGACCGCGCGCGCCGCCTCGCCGGCATCGGCCGGGAAGCGGTACGCGGGCCCGTGGACGTGCACGGCCGCGATCGGCCTGCCACGTTGCCCACGGACCGGCGCCGCGACGGAGTTGATGCCGTCCGCGTACTCCTCGAAGCCCCAGGAGTGGCCCTGCCCCCGGACCTCGGCGAGGCGCTCGCGGAGACGCTCCGGGTCCGTCAGCGTTCGCGGCGTGAGACCCGCGAGCGGACGTGCGAGGTACGCGTCGAGGGCTTCCTCGGGCCACTCGGCGAGCAGCACGAGCCCCGACGGCACGGTGTGCAGCGGCGCTCTGGCTCCGGTCCAGTCGCGCACCTGCACCGCGTTGTCGGACCCGACCTGATCGGCGTAGCGCACGTCGTAGCCGTCGGGAAGGCCCAGCCCGGCGTCCTCGCCGAGCGCCTCGACGAGCGCGACGAGCTCCGGGCGGGCGGCCGAGAGCAACGCCCGCTCCGGTGAAGCGGCGCCGGCGAATCCGGCGATCGCCGGGCCGATCCGCCACCGGGCCCCGTCGGCACGCTCGACCGCGCCGAGCTGCTCGAGCGTCCCGAGGAGGCGGGCGACCGTGCTCTTCGGCAGCCGCACCGCCTCCGCCAGTGCGGTGACACCGGCCGATCGTGCCGCCACGGCATCGAGGATCGCGAATGCGCGCTCGAGCGACTGAACCATCACCTCTCCACCGGATCGGGTCTTGTCAGCGGGCTTCCCGGACGGTAGGATCCCATCATACAGCACAGTTCCACGATGCGGAACGGAGCCCCGGTGAGCGACGACGTACTCGACCTCGCGACCCTTCCCGACGAGGAGCTCGTCTCGCAGATGCACGACGACCTCTACGACGGGCTCGCCGACGAGATCGTCGAGGGCACGAGGATCCTCCTCGACCGCGGGTGGGGCCCCGACCGCGTCCTCAACGACGCGCTCGTCGAGGGCATGCGGATCGTCGGCATCGACTTCAGGGACGGGATCCTGTTCGTGCCGGAGGTCCTGCTCGCCGCGAACTCGATGAAGTCCGGGATGGAGATCCTTCGCCCGCTGCTCGCCGAGACCGGCGCCGAGCGGATCGGCAAGGTCGTGATCGGCACCGTCAAGGGCGACATCCACGACATCGGCAAGAATCTCGTGGCGATGATGCTCGAGGGCGCGGGCTTCGAGGTCGTGAACCTCGGCATCAACAACCCCGTCGAAAGCTATCTCGCGGCGATCGAGGAGCACAGGCCCGACATCGTCGGCATGTCCGCCCTGCTGACGACGACGATGCCCTACATGAAGGTCGTCATCGACACGATGGCCGAGCAGGGCATCCGCGACGACCACATCGTCCTCGTCGGCGGAGCGCCCCTGAACGAGGAGTTCGGCAAGGCGGTCGGTGCCGATGCGTACTGCCGCGATGCCGCCGTCGCCGTCGAGACCGCCCAGGCGCTCGTCCTGGCCCGCCGTGCCGCTGCCGCAGCAGCAGCTTCTTGACGACGAGCTGACGTTCGAGGCCGCCGGGCGGCCGCGAACGCTCGTTATCGCCTGCGGCGCCATCGCACGCGAGGTGCTGGCCGTGATCGACCTGAACGGCTGGACACACGTCACCGTGCGCTGCCTCCCGGGGAAGCTCCACTCGACCCCCGGCAAGATTCCGGCCGCCGTCGACGCGAAGCTCCGCGAGGCGAAGGATCGCTACGACGAGATCTTCGTCGCCTACGCGGATTGCGGCACGGCCGGCGCGCTCGACCGCGTCCTCGACGAGCACGGGGTGAAGCGGCTCCCCGGCGCTCACTGCTACGGCTTCTTCGCCGGCAACGACGCCTGGCAGGCAATGCACGACGCAGAGCCCGGCACGTTCTACCTCACCGACTTCCTCGCCCGGCACTTCGACTCGCTCGTCTGGCGCGGCCTCGGGCTCGACCGCCGGCCAGAGCTGCTCACCGACTACTTCGGGAACTACACGCGGGTCGTGTACCTCGCCCAGACCGACGACGACGGCCTGACGGAGCGGGCGCGCGCCGCCGCTGAGCGGCTCGGGCTCGCCTTCGAGCGGGTGCGGACGGGCTACGGCGAGCTCCTCCCCACGCTGACGCGCTTCGTCGAGGAGACCGGGAAGGGCGCCGCATGAGCGAGACCGTCGTCTCGAGCGCAACGCGCGAGGTCGTGATCGGCTTCGATCGTCCGTTCGTCGTCATCGGTGAGCGGATCAACCCGACCGGCCGGAAGAAGCTCGCCGAGGAGATGGCGGCCGGCAACTTCGAGACGGTCGTCGCCGACGCGATCGCGCAGGTCGAGGCGGGCGCCCACATGCTCGACGTGAACGCAGGCATCCCGCTCGCCGACGAGCCGGCCATCCTCGCGACGACGGTCGAGCTCGTGCAGTCGATCACCGACGTCCCGCTCTGTATCGACTCCTCGATCGTGGACGCGCTCGAGGCGGGGCTCGCCGCCTACCGGGGCAAGGCGCTCGTGAACTCGGTCACCGGCGAGGACGATCGCCTCGAGGCGGTCCTGCCGCTGGTCGCGCGCCACGGCGCTGCAGTGGTCGCGATCACGAACGACGAGACCGGGATCTCGGAGGACCCGGACGTCCGCTTCGAGGTCGCCCGGCGGATCGTCGCCCGCGCGGCCGACCACGGGATCCCGAAGGAGGACGTCGTCGTCGACCCGCTCGTGATGCCGATCGGGGCGATGGGCACCGCCGGCCGGCAGGTGTTCCGGCTCGTGCGCAGGCTCCGGGACGAGCTCGGCGTGAACACGACGTGCGGTGCCTCGAACATCGGCTTCGGCCTCCCGAACCGCGCCGGGCTCAACGCCGCGTTCCTGCCGATGGCGATCGCGGCGGGCATGACCTCGGCGATCACGAGCCCGCTCCACGAGGAGGTGCGCCAGGCCGTGCTCGCCGCCGACGTGCTGACGGGGAACGACGCCCACTGCGCGGCGTGGATCGCCCGCTACGGCGACGCGCCCGCCGGTGGCGGGCGCCGACGCGGCCGCGAGGGCCGCCGGAGAGCCACCGCGTCGTGAGCGGCGCCGATGCACTCGTCGTCTTCACGCCGTCGGGCCGCCGCGGGCGCGTCGCCTGCGGCACCAGCGTGCTCGAGGCGGCGCGCCGGCTCGGCGTCGACCTCGACTCGGTGTGCGGCGGCCGCGGCGTCTGCGGACGCTGCCAGGTCGACGTCAGCGAGGGCGAGCACGCGAAGCACGGGATCACCTCGAGGGCCGAGAACCTCTCCGCTCCGGGCGACGCCGAACGGGCCTACGCGGCCGAGCGAGGCCTCGCGGGGACCCGGCGCCTCGGCTGCCACGCGCGGATCGAGGCTGACGTCGTCCTCGACGTGCCGCCCGAGAGCCAGCTTCACCGCCAGGTCGTCCGCAAGGAGGCCGACGCCCACCCGATCGAGCTCGACCCGGTCGTCCGCCTCCATACCGTGCAGGTCGAGGAGCCCGACCTCGCGCGCCCGTCTGGCGACCTGCGCCGGCTGCGCGAGGCGCTCTCACGCGAGTGGGGCCTCGAGGGGCTCCAGGTCGACCCGACCGTGCTCGGCGCGCTGCAGCGCGCGCTACGCGCCGGCGGCTGGATCGTCACGGTCGCCGTCCACGACGCCACGACGGTCACCGCGGTCTGGCCCGGCGTGCACGAGCGGGCGCTCGGGATCGCGTTCGACATCGGCTCGACGACCGTTGCGGGCCACCTCTGCGACCTGCACTCCGGCGAGGTCGTCGCCTCCGCCGGCGCGATGAACCCCCAGATCCGCTTCGGCGAGGACCTGATGAGCCGCGTCTCCTACGTGATGATGAACCCGGGATCGCTGCGGGAGCTGACCCGCGCCGTACGCGGCTGCCTTGCAAAGCTGACCGCGGAGCTCGCAAAGGAGGCGGGTGTCGACCGGGACGCGATCCTCGAGATCACGGTCGTCGGCAACCCGATCATGCACCACCTCGCGCTCGGGATCGACCCGACCGAGCTCGGCGGCGCCCCGTTCGCGCTCGCCGTCGACGAGGCGCTCCGCCTGCGGGCCTCCGAGCTCGGGCTCCCGGTCAACCCCGGTGCACGGCTCTACGTGCTCCCGTGCATCGCGGGCCACGTCGGGGCCGACACGGCCGGGGTGATCCTCTCCGAGGGCCCGCACCTGCTCGATCAGGTCAATCTGATCGTCGACGTCGGCACGAACGCCGAGATCGTGCTCGGAAACCGCGATCGCCTGCTCGCCGCCTCGAGCCCGACAGGGCCCGCCTTCGAGGGTGCGCAGATCAGCGGCGGGCAGCGGGCCGCGCCGGGCGCGATCGAGCGCGTCCGCATCGGCCGAGACACGCTCGAGCCGCGCTACCGCGTCATCGGCGGGGAGGCCTGGTCGGACGAGCCCGCGTTCGCGGGCACCGCTGTCACGGGCATCTGCGGCTCCGGGATCATCGAGGCGATCGCCGAGCTGCACCTGGCCGGGATCCTCACGACCGACGGCACGATCGACGGCGCGCTCGCCGAGCGCAGCCCGCGGATCGTCCCCGACGGGCGCACCTTCTCCTACCTGCTCCACGACGGGGAGCCCCGTCTCACGATCACGCAGAACGACGTCCGCCAGATCCAGCTCGCGAAGGCCGCGCTGCACGCCGGCTGCCGGTTGCTGATGGACCGCTACGGGATCGACCGGGTCGAGCGGATCCGGCTCGCGGGCGCCTTCGGCAGCCACATCGACCCCGTGCACGCGCTCGTGCTCGGGCTCGTGCCCGACTGCGACCCCGTGCACGTCACGTCCGCCGGGAACGCGGCCGGCACGGGCGCTCGCATCGCGCTGCTGAATCGGGCGTCCCGCGCCGAGATCGAGGAGGTCGTCCGCCGCGTCGAGAAGGTCGAGACCGCCGTCGAGCAGCGCTTCCAGGAGCATTTCGTCCGCGCGATGGCCGTGCCGCACGACACCGACCCGTACGCGAGGCTGGGCGCGGTCGTCGCCCTGCCCGCCCGCCGAACGGCCGCACAGACCGCCCGCGAGGCGCGACCCCGGCGCCGCCGGCCCGCGCCAGCCGTCGAGGAGAGGAGACCGTCATGACCGACGAGCCGAGAGCGGGTCGGCGCGGTGGGGGCCGCGCCGCACGCCATGCGGCCCGCCTGCACGCCGTCGCCGAGAAGGTGCCGTTCATCACCCGGACGATGGCGCCGGTCGAGGTGCTCTCCGAGGAGGGCCTCGAGCTCATCGAGCACAACGCCGACACGATCCTCGAGGAGGTCGGGATCGAGTTCCGCGACGCGCCCGATGCCCGCACGCTGCTCGCCGGGGCCGGCGCCGACGTGGACGATGAGCGCGTCCGCTTCCCGCGCGGCCTGTGCCGACGGATCGTGCAGGCCACGGCGCCGGCCACGTTCGCGCAGATCGCCCGCAACCGCGCCAACGACGTCGTCTTCGGCGGCGAGCGCACGATCTTCGCCCCGGCCTACGGCTCCCCGTTCGTGCGCGACCTCGAAGGCGGGCGCCGCTACGGCACGATCGAGGACTTCCGCAACTTCGTGAGGCTCACCTACCTCTCGCCGCACCTCCACCACTCCGGCGGCACGGTCTGCGAGCCGGTCGACCTGCCCGTGAACAAGCGGCACCTGGACATGATCGAGGCCCACATCCGCTATTCGGACAAGCCCTTCATGGGCTCGGTCACGCACCCGCTGCGCGCCGAAGACACGGTCGAGATGGCCCGGATCGTCTTCGGCGCGGACTTCCTCGAGACGAACACGGCCATCTTCAGCCTCATCAACGCGAACTCCCCGATGGTGTGGGACGCGACGATGCTCGGCGCCGCCCGCGTGTACGCCGCAGCGAACCAGGCGGTGATGATGACGCCCTTCATCCTCGCGGGCGCGATGAGCCCCGCGACCGTCGCAGGCACCGTCACGCAGACGCTCGCCGAGTCGCTCGCCGGCATGGCCTACGTACAGCTGGTGCGGCCGGGCGCCCCGGTCGTGCTCGGCTCGTTCGCGTCCTCGCTCTCGATGCAGACGGGCGCGCCCACGTTCGGGACGCCCGAGCCGGCGCTCGTCCTCTACACGATGGCGGCGCTCGCCCGGCGCCTCGGCGTCCCGTTCCGCTCGGGCGGGGCGCTCACCGCCTCGAAGATCGCCGACGCCCAGGCCGCCTACGAGTCGGCGAATACGATGCAGCCGACCATGCTCGGCGGCGTGAACTTCGTCCTGCACGCGGCCGGGTGGCTCGAGGGCGGCCTCACGATGGGCTACGAGAAGTTCGTGCTCGACGCCGACCAGTGCGGCATGTGGCACGCGTTCGCGCGGGGCGTCGACCTGTCGCCGAACGGCCAGGCGATCGAGGCGCTGCGCTCGAACCCACCCGGGCAACACTTCCTCGGTCACGAGCATACGCTCGCGAACTTCGAGACGGCGTTCTTCCGCTCCCCGGTCGCCGACAACTCGAGCTTCGAGCAGTGGCAGGCCGAGGGCGGCAAGGACGCGGCACAGCGGGCCCACGAGATCTGGACGCGGATGCTCGCGGAGTACGAGGCGCCCCCGATCGACGACGCCGTCGAGGAGGAGCTGCGCGAGTGGATCGAGCGGAAGAAGGCGAGCTTCCCCGACTCGAACGTGTAGGCCCGGGCAAGGTCGGGGCCGGCGTCAGACCGAGGCGCCGATGACCACGAGCCTGGTCGGCGGCGCGTGCGCCTCCGGCAGCGCCCCGATCTCGGCGAGCGCATCGTCGACGGCACCCGCACGGGCATCGTGGGTCACGACGTGCAGAGCCGCGCCCTCCTCCCGCTGGTACTGGATCAGGCGCGCGACCGAGACGTCGTGCGCCGCGAGGCGCTCCGCCACGTGGGCGAGGACGCCCGGGCGGTCGGCGACCTCGATCCGCAGGTAGTACGGCGAGCGGAGGTCTCCGGGCGGCAGCATCGGCAGCGCGCGCCACGTCGGGTCGTTCTGGAGGAACCCGGTTCCCGTCGTGCCGACGATCGAGACCATGTCCGCGACGACCGCCGAGGCGGTTTCGATGCCGCCGGCGCCCGGCCCTTCGAGTGTGATCTCCCGGATCGCGTCGCCCTCGAGCATGACCGCGTTCGTCGCGCCCTCGACGGCGGCGAGTGGGTGGTGACGGTCGACGAGCGCCGGCGCGACCCGTACGTCGACCGCTCCGTCGACGAGCGTCGCCTGACCGACGAGCTTGACGGCCATCCCCATCTCCCGGGCCGCCCAGATGTGGCCGGGCAGGATCCCGGTGATCCCGTCGTAGGCGACGTCGGCGAGGGTCACGCGGGACCCGAAGGCGATCGTCGCCAGGATCGCCATCTTGGCCGCCGCATCAGCACCCGAGACGTCGTCGGTCGGGTCGGCCTCCGCGAATCCGAGCCGCTGCGCCTCGGCGAGCGCGTCGTCGTAGGAGCCGCCGGCCTCCATCTTCGAGAGGATGAAGTTCGTCGTCCCGTTGACGATCCCGAGCACTCTGTGCACGTTCGAGACGACGAGCGACTCGCGCAGCACCTTGATCACGGGGATGGCCGCGCAGACGCTCGCCTCGAAGCGCAGCTGCACCCCGGCATGCGACGCGGCGCGGAACATCTCGTCCCCGCGCTGGGCGATCAGCTGCTTGTTGGCGGTGACGACGGGCTTGCCGGCCTCGAAGAGGCGCAGCAGGTGGCCGGCCGCAGGCTCGATCCCGCCCATCACCTCGGCCACGACCTGGATCTCGGGGTCGCCGACGATCTCGTCGACGTCGGTCGTCAGCACCCCGTCGGGCGCCGGAAACCCGCGCTCCTTGCCGGTGTCGCGGACGAGCGCCTTCACGACCCGAAGGCGGTGGCCCGTCGCGCGGACGATGTCGCCCTCGTTCTCGAGCAGCAGCCGGTTGACCGCGGCGCCCACGGTGCCGTAGCCGAGCAGGGCGACGGGGACGTCGGTGATCTCGCTCATCGAGCTCTCGCCGTCGCGGCCGCCGCCCGGGCCTAGGTCCCCTCGGGGCTGGCCATCAGCCCGCGGAGCACCTCGCCGACCTTCTCGATCCGGAGGTTGTGCTGTTCGTCGCGGACGCGCTTGAGGTTCGCCTCGCCTTCCTCCATCTCGGCGATCCACTCCTTCGCGAACTGGCCGCTCTGGATGTTCGCGAGCACCTTCCGCATGTTCTCGCGGACGTGGTCGTCGATGACGACCGCGCCGCGGCTGTAGTCGCCGTACTCGGCCGTGTCGGAGATCGAGTAGCGCATGTACGAGAGACCGCCCTCCCAGATCAGGTCGACGATCAGCTTCAGCTCGTGGAGGCACTCGTAGTAGGCGATCTCCGGCTGGTAGCCGGCCTCGACGAGCGTGTCGAACCCCGCCTTGATCAGCTCGGAGACCCCGCCGCAGAGCACCGACTGCTCGCCGAAGAGATCGGTCTCGGTCTCCTCCTTGAAGGTCGTTTCGAGGACGCCGGCGCGGCCGGACCCGATCGCCATCGCGTAGGCGAGCGCGAGATCGCGCGCCTTGCCGCTCGCGTCCTGCTCGATCGCGATCAGCGCCGGGGTGCCGAGGCCCTGGGTGTAGAGGCGGCGGACGATGTGCCCGGGCCCCTTCGGCGCGACCATGATCACATCGTGGCCGGCCGCCGCCTTGACCCGCTCGTAGAGGATGTTGAAGCCGTGCGCGAAGAGCAGCGCGGCATCGGCGGACATGTTCGGCTCGATCTGCTCGGCATAGACCTTCGGCTGCACCTGATCGGGCATGAGGATCGCGATCAGCTGCGCCCCCGTGGAGGCCTCCTCGATCGTCCGTGCCCTCAGGCCAGCGGCCTCGGCGAGCGCAAACGACTCGCTCCCCTCGCGCAGGCCGACCTCGACGTTCACGCCCGAGTCGTGCAGGTTCAGCGCATGGGCGTGGCCCTGGCTGCCGTAGCCGATGACGGCCACCTTGCCGGAGAGCAGCGAGACGTCGCCTTCGCGGAGGATCTCTGCCATGGAAGCTTCCTTTCCCTTACCGGTTTAGCGGAGGACGGAGAGTCGTCGGCGCTCGCTCCGCGGCGCGGAGGCCCGTGGGAGGCCGATCCGGCCGGTGCGGACGAGCTCCTTGATGCCGTGAGGCCGGACGAGCTCCTCGAACGACTCGAGCTCCTCGGCGGTGCCGGTCACCTCGAAGATCAGCGCGTCCGGGCCGAGATCGACGACGCGGGCGTGGAAGACGTCGCCGAGCGCGATCAGCTCGGCCCGCCGGTCGGGCTGGGCGGCGACCTTGACGAGCAGCAGCTCGCGCTCGATCGCCTCCCCGGGCACGAGCTCCTGGACTCGCAGGACGTTGACGAGCTTGTGCATCTGCTTCTCGATCTGCTCGAGCATGTGCTGCTCGCAGTTGACCCGCATGGTGATCCGCGAGACGTCGTGCCGTTCGGTCGGCCCCACGGCGAGGCTCTCGATGTTGAACCCGCGGCGCGCGAACATCGAGGTGATGCGCATCAGCGCGGCCGGCTTGTTCTCGACGAGGACGGAGATCGTGTGCGTCAAAGCGGGCTCGCCTCGACTTCCTGGCCCTCGTCGGGGTACTCGATGAGGTCGAGCGCGGCAGCGCCCGCCGGGATCATGGGGAAGCAGTGCTCCATCGGGTCGACGCGGCAGTCCACGACCGCGGTGCGGCCGCAGGTGAGTGCCGTCTGCAGCGTCGACTCGAGATCGTCCTCCGAGTCGACCATGAAGCCCGCGGCTCCGTACGCCTCGGCGAGCATCGAGTAGTCGGGCACGGCGTGGGTCAGATGCACCTGTGAGAAGCGCTCCTCGAAGAACATCTCCTGCCACTGCTGGACCATGCCGAGGTAGCCGTTGTTGATGAGCACGACGACGATCGGGAGGTTCTCGAGCGTCGCCGTTGCGAGCTCCTGCGCCGTCATCTGGAAGCAGCCGTCGCCATCGATGCACACGACCGTCGCATCGGGCCTCGCGGCCTTGGCGCCGATCGCCGCAGGGATGCCGTAGCCCATCGTCCCCAGGCCGCCGGAGGTCAGGAACGTCCGCGGGCGCTCGCAGAGGAGGTACTGCATCGCCCACATCTGGTGCTGGCCGACGCCCGTCGTCCAGATCATGTCGTCGCGGTCAGCCGTCAGCGCCTGCACGGTCTCCAGCACCGTCTCGGGCTTGAGCAGCTCACCCTTGCGGTACTTGAGCGGGAACTGCTCCTTCCACTCCTCGAGCTGGGCCAGCCAGCCGTCGGTGCGTACGAGCCAGCCGTCGGAACCTTGCTTGCGGATCTCGCCCACGATGTCTCGGAGCAGCTGCTTCAACGGTCCGACGACCGGGATGTCCGCGTCGCGGAGCTTCCCGATCTCGGCGGCGTCGATGTCGAGGTGGACGACCTGGGCGCCGGGCGCGAACGCCGACAGCTTGCCCGTCACCCGGTCGTCGAAGCGCGATCCGCACGCGACGATCAGGTCAGCCTTGTTGAGGGCCCAGTTGGAGTACTTCGGCCCGTGCATGCCGGGCCAGCCGTAGAACAGCTCGTGCGTCTCCGCGAAGGCACCCTTGCCCATCAGCGTCGTCACGACGGGCAGCCGGGCGAGCTCGGCGAGCTCCTTGAGCTCCGCCGTGGCCTCGCCGTTGATCGTGCCGCCGCCGACGTAGAGCACCGGCCGCTCGGCGCGGGAGATCGCGGCCGCCGCCTCGCGGATCTGGCGGGCATGACCGCGCGTCGGCGGCTTCCAGCCGGGCAGGTCGACCTGATCGGGGTACTTGAAGTCGATGGACGCCTCCTGGATGTCACGCGGGATGTCCACGAGCACGGGCCCGCAGCGCCCGGTGCGCGCGATGTGGAAGGCGGCCTTCATGACGTGAGGGATCTCCTCCACGTGCTTGACGAGCCAGGAGTGCTTCACGATCGGGATCGTGATCCCGGTGATGTCGCACTCCTGGAACGCGTCGGTGCCGATCAGGTTGCTCCGCACCTGGCCGGTGACGCAGACGAGCGGCGTCGAGTCCATCCATGCGTCTGCGATCGGGGTCACGAGGTTCGTCGCCCCGGGGCCCGACGTCGCCATCGCGACGCCGACCGTGCCCCTGGCCCTCGCGTACCCCTGCGCCATGTGGCCCGCGCCCTGCTCGTGGCGCGCGAGGACGTGCCTGACCGTGGCCCCGCGCGCGAACGCGTCGTAGATCGGCAGGATGGCGCCGCCCGGGATGCCGAAGCAGACGTCGATCCCCTCCGCCTCGAGCGAGCGGAGCACCGCGTCGGATCCGAGCATCTTCATGGTCGTGTCACCGCCCTCGTCGCTACGGCGCCCGGCGGCCCGCCGCGGCCGTCCAGGAACCGGGAAACTGTACCGCTCATCATGCCTTCACCCTCGTCAGTACGGCGGGATGGCGCGCTCTACCCTGCGCGAACGGAGGCGCACCGCTCCCGCGATTGCCGTGTCGTGTGCGCCGTAGCGGCGCGTGGCGAAGTCGCGTTCCCCTAGCGGGGAACGATGGTGAGAACGACGACGATCAGTGCGGCGAGCGCGATCGCGACCGCGACGAGGGCAGCCCCACTCGGCCGCTCCGCCGCCCTCACGCGGGTCGTCTCGCGCCTGCGCTCCATGTAGGCAGTGTGGGCGACGCGGGCGCGGGTGTCAAGCGCAGGCGACCCGGGCCCAGCCGCACCCGGCGACGCACGCCCCCGGTGATCGTTCGTGCCGACGCGGCTCGAGAGGCTCAGGATGGTCGGAGCGAGCATTGGCGCACATGGCCGCCACCGCCGTCGACGCACGCTCCGACCGCGTGACCAGACGCGCCCTTCACGATCCACCTCGCCGGAACGCTCCGAGCCGATGGCGCGGCCTTCGCCCTGGATCTCACGTGAGCCCGAGGCCCGCCCCACGCGCCCAGCGGGGGGCCGCTACACTCCCCCCGCGCCCGGGCGCGCGCCCTGTTCGACATCCCGGGACACCCCGGAGGGGCCGATGATCGAGATCGACGGGAAGCAGGTCTTCACCGAGCTGTCCGAGCTCGTCGACCCCGCCCACCGAGTGACGACCGCGCCAAGCACGAGGCCTCGATGCTCCTGATGCGCCACCGCTTCGACATCGCAGTATCGGCAGAGATCCTCGCCGTCTGGGAACGCGTGCCCCTGACATGACCGGCACGGTGCTCGCAGGGTGGCCCGAGCTCCAGGCGGAGCTCGAGATGCCCGCGATGAAGGAGCTCGGGGACTTCCTGCGCGCCGAGCGGGTCGCAGGGCGGCCGTGGTACCCGCCGGCAGCGAAGATCTTCCAGGCGCTCGAGCTGTGCCCGCTCGAGGCCGTGCGGTGCGCGATCATCGGCCAGGATCCCTACCACGGCCCCGGGCAGGCGATGGGCATGTGCTTCTCGGTGCCGAACGACCTCGAGCCGAAGCCGCCTTCCCTGCTCAACATCTTCCGGGAGCTCGAGTCCGACCTCGGTGCCGCCCCGGCCCACAGCGACCTCACCCCGTGGGCGCAGGGCGGCGTGTTGCTCCTCAACGCGGTGCTCACCGTCCAGGCCCGCAAGGCCGCCTCGCATCAGGGCAAGGGGTGGGAGCAGTTCACCGACCGGGCCGTCGAGCTCGTGAACGAGCGCTGCGAGCACGTCGTCTTCCTGCTCTGGGGCCGCTACGCGCAGGACAAGGGGAGGCGGATCGACCGCAGCCGCCACCTCGTCCTCTCCTCGCCCCATCCCTCGCCGCTCTCGGCCGGCAGCGGCTTCTTCGGTTGCCGCCACTTCTCGCAGACGAACGCCTACCTCGCCGAGCACGGCCGCAGGCCGGTGGACTGGCTGATGCGCGGATCGGGCGAGGCGGCGTGAGGGCAGGATGGGCGGGCGGGATGAGATCCCGCCCCTACAGGGCAACGCCGCGCCATGCTCTGTAGGGGCCGGATCTCATCCGGCCCTGACGCCGATCCGCCGCCGACAGCTCCGACTTGACCGTTGGCCGACCTGTCCTATAACCTGGTGCCCGTCATGGCCCGCGTGGACAACACGACGTCGAAGCGTGTCCCTGCGGCCGTGGCTGCACGCTAGCCGGCGACTCGCCCTGCCTCCGCCGGCTAGCCTGAAGAGGCAGGGCCTGACCTCCCCGACCGCAATCATGAAGGCAGGCCCGTGATCGACACCCCCCGCACCCTCCACGACCCGGCGCTCGAACGCGACGCCTGCGGGATCGGCTTCGTCGCGGACGCGCACGGCCGGGCGTCGCGGATGATCCTCGACCTCGTCCTCGAGGGGCTCTCGCGCGTGCGCCACCGCGGCGCGATCGCGGCCGACCGTAGGACGGGCGATGGAGCGGGGGTCATCCTGCCGCTGCCCGCCGCCCTGCTACCCGAGCCCGGAATGGGTCTCGGCATGGTCTTCCTTCGTGACGAGAGCGCCCGGGCGGCGATCGAGGAAGCGTGTCAGGCGGAAGCGCTCGACGTCCGCTCCTGGCGCGAGGTGCCGGTCGACGTCGAGGCACTCGGCGAGCAGGCCGTTGCGAGCCTGCCGCGGATCGAGCAGCTCTTCGTCGCGGCGCCGGGCCTCTCGCGGGACGAGGCCGAATGGCGGGCCTACCGGGCGCGCCTGAGGGCGGAGCGGGCGGGCGGAGCGTACATCGCCTCGCTGTCGTTCCGCACCGTGACGTACAAGGCACTCTGCGCCTCGGACGAGCTCGGAGCGTTCTACCCCGACCTCCACCGGAGCGACTTCGAGGTCCCGCTCGGGCTCTTCCATCAGCGCTTCTCGACGAACACGGTCCCGACCTGGGAGCGCGCCCAGCCCTTCCGCTTCCTGTGCCACAACGGCGAGATCAACACGCTCGAGGGCAACATCAACTGGATGCGTGCCCGCGAGGGGAACTTCGGCACGACGGACGACGGGCTCTACCACCCGGTGCTCGACGAGTCCGGCTCCGACTCGGCGATGCTGGACAACGCGCTCGACTTCCTCGTCCACGGCGGGCGCGACGTGCGCCACGCGCTGTCGATGCTCATCCCGCCGGCCTGGGAGGGGAACACCGAGCTGCCGCCCGAGGTCCGGGACTTCCACCGGTACCACGCCGGGCTCATCGAGCCGTGGGACGGCCCGGCGGGCATCGTCTTCACGGACGGGCTGACCGTCGGCGCAGCCCTCGACCGCAACGGGCTGCGCCCCCTCCGCTACGCCGTGTGCGAGGACGGGCTCGTCGTCTGCTCGTCCGAGGCGGGCGCGATACCCGTCGAGGGGCACGGGATGGTGCGGCGCGGGAAGCTGGGCCCGGGCCAGATGATCGCCATCCACCCGGAGCGCGGATTCGAGGCCGACGGCGTCATCAAGCGGCGGCTGGCCGCCCAGGCGCCGTACGGGCAGTGGCTCGAGGAGGGCCTCGTCCAGGGCTCCACCGGCTCGCCGCTCCCCGTGCCCGAGATCGATCTCGCATCGCGTCAGGCCCTGTACGGCTACACGAGGGAGGAGGTGACGTTCTTCCTGCGGCCGATCGCCTCCCACGCCCACGACCCGACCTACTCCATGGGCGACGATTCGGCGCTGCCCCCGCTCGCGGGCCGCGCGCGGCCGCTCTACCACTACTTCAAGCAACGGTTCGCGCAGGTCACGAACCCGCCGATCGACCACCTACGCGAGCGCTACGTGATGACCCTGCGCACGGTGCTCGGGAGCCGGGCGCCACTGCTCGCCGACGGTCCCGGGGTCGCGGCCGGGATCGAGCTCGACAGCTTCCTCCTGTTCCCGGACGCGCTCGAGCAGTTCGCTCCCGTCCGGCTCGACGCGACGTTCGCTCCGGGGGAGGAGACGCTCGAGCAGGCCTGCTCCCGGCTCGGTGACGAGGCGGAGGCCGCCGCGCGGGCAGGTGCGGGGATGCTGCTCGTCTCCGACACGGCACCCGGACGGGCTCCGATCCCGGCGCTCCTCGCGACCGGGCTCGTGCACCACCGTCTCGTCCGGCGCCAGCTGCGAACGCGGGCGACGATCATCGTCGAGACCGACGAGGCGCGTGAGGTCCACCACTTCTGCGCGCTCCTCGGCTACGGCGCCGAGGCGATCGCGCCCCGCCTCGTCCTCGAGTCCATCGCCGCCATGGCGGCCGCCGACAAGATCGGCGGCGATCGCCCGTCGCCCGACGAGGCCCAGCTCCGCTTCAAGCACGCCGTCGAGGACGGCGTGCTGAAGACGATGTCCAAGATGGGCATCTCCGACGTGGCGAGCTACGGAGGCGCCCAGATCTTCGAGGTGATCGGCCTTGCGCAGGAGGTCGTCGACCTCGCATTTGCCGGAACGCCCTGCCCGATCGGCGGTATCGGCCTCGCCGAGATCGAGCGCGAGATCCGCGAGCGCTTCCTCGCCGCAGCCGGAGCCAGACCCAGGCTCGAGAACCCCGGCTACATCAAGTGGCGCAAGGGCGGCGAGCCCCACGAGACCTCTGGAGACGTCGTCGACGCGATGCACGAGATGGCCGCCGCGCACGCGCTGCGGGAGGCGGTCCGGGCGCCCGAGGGGCAGGCCCTGTACGACCGGTTCGCTGCGCTCGTCAACCGCCGCGACCCGATGGAGCCACGCGACCTGCTCGAGGTCATCCCGGCGGGCCCGCCGGTCCCGCTCGACGAGGTGGAGCCGGCCGAGGAGATCCTCAGGCTCTTCTCGGGTGGTGCGATGTCGCACGGGGCGCTTTCGGCGGAGGCGCACGAGACGATCGCGATCGCTCTCAACCGGGTCGGCGCGAGGGCGAACTCGGGGGAGGGCGGCGAGGACCCCGCCCGCTTCCGGGACGAGCGCAACTGCAAGATCAAGCAGGTTGCGTCCGGGCGCTTCGGCGTCACGCCCGAGTACGCCGCCTGCGCCCAGGAGCTGCAGATCAAGATCGCACAGGGCTCGAAGCCCGGCGAGGGCGGCCAGCTTCCCGGCCACAAGGTCTCCGAGCAGATCGCCCGCCTGCGGCACACGACGCCCGGTGTGGCGCTCATCTCGCCGCCGCCCCATCACGACATCTACTCGATCGAGGATCTCGCGCAGCTCATCTTCGACCTCAAGCAGGTCAACCCGCGGGCCGAGGTGTCGGTGAAGCTCGTCGCCGAGTCGGGCGTCGGCCTCGTCGCGGCCGGCTGCGTGAAGGCGCTCGCCGACACCGTGCACGTCGGCGGGGCCGACGGCGGGACGGGTGCGAGCCCGCTCACCTCGATCAAGAACGCCGGAGCCCCGTGGGAGCTCGGCCTGGCCGAGACCCAGCAAGCCCTGGTTGCCAACGGCCTGCGAGGGCGCGTCATCGTCAGGGTCGACGGCGGCTTCAAGACGGGTCGTGACGTGTTGATCGCCGCCCTGCTCGGGGCCGACGAGGTCTCGTTCGGGACGGCACTGCTACTGGCCGAGGGCTGCCTCATGGTGCGCTCCTGCCACGTCGACACCTGTCCCGTCGGCATCGCCACGCAACGGCCCGAGCTGCGAGAGAAGTTCGCAGGTACGCCGGAGCAGGTGATCGCCTACCTCACCTACGTCGCCGAGGAGGTGCGCTCGCTGCTGGCCTCGCTCGGCCTCCGCTCGCTCGACGAGGCCGTCGGCCGGGTCGACCTGCTTCGCCAGCGCCGCACCGGCAACCCGAGGGCCGATGCGCTCGACCTCTCGCCCCTGCTCACGTCCGCCGGCGAAGGCCCGCGGCGTCACATCGCCGACGTCCACGTGGGCTCGACCGGGCACGAGCTGGGCGAGGCGCTCTGCCGCGACGTCGAGCCGGCGCTCCGCGAGGAGTGCGAGCTCGACCTCGCGTACCCGATCTCGAACGCCGACCGCACCGTCGGCGCTCGCGTGGGCGGTGAGATCGGGCGCCGGTTCGGGGCGGGGTCGCCTCCGGGGCGGATCCGGGCGCGGTTCGCCGGCGCCGCCGGCCAGAGCTTCGGCGCGTTTCTCGCCGACGGCGTCGAGCTCGTCCTGACCGGCGAGGCCAACGACTACGTCGGGAAGGGCATGGCGGGCGGCCGGATCGTCATCCGCCCGCCCGAGGACGACGCCGGCGACCCGGTGCTGCTCGGCAACACCATCCTCTACGGCGCCACCGGCGGAGAGCTGTTTGCGGCCGGTGCCGCGGGCGAGCGCTTCTGCGTCCGCAACTCCGGTGCGCTCGCCGTGGTCGAGGGCGCCGGCGATCACCCCTGCGAGTACATGACCGGAGGAACGGTCGTGCTCCTCGGCCCGTACGGCCTCAACCTCGGCGCCGGGATGACGGGCGGCCAGGCCTACGTCTGGGATCCCGAGGAGCGGATGGAGCGCCACCTGAACGCCCAGCTGGTCGCGGCGACCCGCCTGGAACGGGTGGAGGCCGACGAGCTGCGGCTGTTGCTCGAGCGCCACGCGGAGCTGACCGGTTCGGCCCGGGCGGCGGCGCTGCTCGACCGCTGGCCCGAGGCAGTCTCGACGTTCTGGCGGGTCGCCCCGAAGGCCGAGGTGGCCGTGATCGAGAGCGCGGCCGAGGGCACCGTCGCCGGCAAGTCCGCCGGGTAGCACTCGCACTCACCCTTGCTCGACGGAGGCCAGCAGCATCTCGAGGTCGAGCCGGCGCGCCTCGGGCAAGAACGGGCCGAGCCGCCGCCGCGCATGCGAGAGCTGGCGCGCGCAGCCGGGCGGATCCCCGACGAGCCGCCGGTAGCCGCCCGCCGCAACGTGGACGAGCCCGCGCGCCAGCTCGCGGTCGCCGGCGGTCTCGGCCAACCGGGAGGCGCGGGCGAACGCGCGCGCGGCGTGGACGTACTCGCGCTTGCGCAGGCGCGAGGCACCGACGAACAGCGCGCCCTGGAAGAGGTCGGGCCCGGGAGTCCCGCCGTCTACTGCCACGAGAAGCCGGGCTCGCCCCGCGGCGGCGGGAGCGGGCTCGGCGGCAGGCCCGACCGCGGCTCGGGGGCGTTGTATCCGCCGGGCGCGACGTCGTTCGGCGAGTCGGCGTAGAAGACGCTCGCGAGGGCCTGGATCTGGCCGCGGCCGACACCGAGCTCGAACTGGCCGCCTCCGTACATCGAGATGCCGCGCTCCTCGCATGCGTCGAGGCACTCGAGGAGCCGGGCGAGCGAGCCGAAGCGCGACGGCTTGATGTTGACGTGGCGGATCGGCACGGTGAGCTCGTCGATGTCGGCGAGCGCGTGGATCGGCGCGTCGAACGAGAGCCTCCCCTCGGCGCCGTGCAGCGCCTCGAGCGTCTCCGGGGTGACGGCCGGGTCCTCGATCACCGCCGCGGGGAACAGCTCGGCGACGGCCCGGTACAGGGCGACGTCGAGCGGCTGGTCGACCGAGGTACCCGTGTAGTAGGCCTTGAGGTCGAGCGTCCGGACGCTGCCGGTTGCCGCGAGCTCCTCCATGTGCCCGCGCGTCCAGTCGCTCGTCGGGTCGAGCTTGAACTCGAGCGCAGGGTCGACGGCGAGCCAGACGCGGGGATCGAGCCGCGTCGAGACCACGAACCGCACGGGGCGATACTCACGGCCGACCGCGGCGGCGAACGAGATCCCGGCCTGGCGCAGCGCAAGGTCGAGCACGGCGCTCTCGAACGCCCAGCGGCGATAGTCGCGGTACGCGACGCTGCCGGGCTCCTTCGACCGGCCAGAGCTCGACCTGCTCGAGCTCACGCGAGAGCGCGTCGAGCGTCCAGTCGCCCGTGAGGTCGGGCTCGGGGTAGCCGTCGTGGTCGGCGCCGTCGTACGTGACGTCCTCACCGCGACCCTCGTGCCCGGCGCCCGCGAGCACCACCGTCGTCGTGACGCGGGTGAAGCCGCTCGACACCTCCATCTCGCGCCGCTCGGTTGCCAGCGACTCGATCCGAAGCGGGAGGCCGGCGAGCCGTTCGATCGTTCCCATCGCCGCGGACGATACCGGTCGGTCAGGCGCCGCCGAGCGCCTTCCGGTACTCGTCCTGCTGCGGGCGGAGGCAGCTGGCGAGCTTGTAGTGCCGGGCCGCCTCGCCCCGCCGTCCCTGCCTCTCGAGGCAGCGCCCGAGCGCGAAATGCGCGTAGTCGTCCGACCGGCGAGAGGTCGATCACGGCCCGGAACTCCCGCTCGGCGTCGGCGAACCGCCGGATCCGGAAGTACGCGATCCCGAGCGCCTCGCGAATCGACGCCTTCGCAGGCTCCCGGCGCTTGGCCTTCTCGAGCGCCACGGTCGCCTGCGCGGGCATGCCCGCCTCGAGATGCCGGCGGCCCTGCTGGTACAGCTCGTACGTGTCGCTCATCGCCTTCCGCCAACGATAGCCCGCCGTCCCGCGGTCGTGGCTCCCCGTTCCGGGCGTCGGCGCGGACCGGTACCGTCACGGCATGACCGTCGCGGTCGAGCGGGTCGATCTCGCGCCGTCGAGCACGCTCAGCAGCCGGCGTCTGGCCGTTGTCGTGTTCGCAGCCGGGGCCGCCACGCTCGTCACCGAGATCGGCGCCTCGCGGCTGCTCGCCCCCTACTTCGGCTCCTCCACGGTCGTGTGGGCGAACATCATCGGCATGATCCTGCTGTACCTCTCGATCGGCTACTGGCTCGGCGGCCGGGTCGCCGATCGACGGCCCGATCCGAGGGTGCTCGGGTCGATGATCGTCCTCGCCGCCGCGTTCGTCGCCCTGCTCCCCTTCGTCGCCCAGCCGATTCTCGACCTCGCCGTCGAGGGCCTCGACGCCGTCGCTGCGGGCGCCGTCGTCGGATCGTTCTTCGCCGCGCTGGCGCTGTTCGCGATTCCGGTCACGCTTCTCGGCGCCGTCTCCCCGTTCGCGATCCGGCTCGCGATCCGGGACGTCGCGACCGCGGGAAGCGTCTCCGGGAAGCTCTACGCGATCTCCACCATCGGCTCGATCGCCGGAACGTTCGCCTCGGCGATCGTCCTCATCCCGCTCGTCGGCACGCAGCGGACGCTACTGCTGGCCGCGGCGTTGCTCGTCCTCGCGTCGACGCTGCTGCTCGGACGGGCCTGGCTTCCTGCGGCGGCGGGAGCCGCTGCGCTGCTCGCGATCCCGCCCGGCCAGATCAAGCCCGGGCCGGGCCTGCTCTACGAGACGGAGTCCGCCTACCAGTACGTGCAGGTCGTCGAGTTCGAGAGCGGCTGGCGTGCGATCAGGCTGAACGAGGGCGTGGTCGTCCATTCGCTCTGGCGCGCCGACTCCGTGCTGACGGGTGGAGAATGGGACATGTTCCTCGTCGTCCCCCCGCTCCTGGATCGTCCGCCCGGGAAGATGCTCGTGATCGGAAACTCGGGCGGGACCATCGCACGCGCCTTCGGGCAGCTCTACCCGGACGTCGAGATCGACGGCGTCGAGATCGACCCCGAGGTGTCGGAAGCCGGCCGCAGGTTCCTCGGGATCGACGAGAACCCGAAGCTCCAGGTGATCACGGCCGACGGCCGGCCGTTCCTGCGGGAGACCGACGAGCGGTACGACGTGATCGCCGTCGACGCCTACCGCCAGCCGTACATCCCCTTCTACCTCGCGACGAAGGAGTTCTTCGAGCTCGCGAAGTCGCGCCTCGCGCCCGGCGGTGTGCTCGCGCTGAACGTCGCCGCCGTGCCGGACGACGAGCGTCTCTCTCGCGCGATCCGCAGCACGATGGCGGCCGTCTTCCCCGACGTCTGGCGCTGGCGGCCACTGCGGTTCAACGAGCTGCTCCTCGGCTCGACGAGCCCGGCGAGCCGTGACGAGCTGGTCCGTCGGGTCCGGGGCGTCCCCGAGGAGGTTGCCTCCCTCGCACCGCTGTTCGCGCAGGGCGTCGAGGCCGTCGTGCAGGAGGAGGAACCGCTGACGGACGACCGTGCCCCGATCGAATGGCTCACGGATCGGATGATCATCGAGCACGTCAGCAGGGGCGCGACGCTTGACGAGGACTACATGCCGACTCGGCCGGGTTGAGCGGACAGCGGGCCGTCCGGCGTCCGATCGCCCTCGCAGCCGTGCTCGCGAGCGGCCTGCTCCTGTGGGCGTCGTCCCCGGCCGTCGGTGTCGGCCAGCTGGCGTGGATCGCGCTGATCCCGGCCGCCGCCGTCTGGCTCGCCGCGCCGCGTACCCGCACGGGCAGCCTGGCCGTCCCGCTTGCGTACGTCGTCTACCTCGAGCTCCTGTTCGTCCCGGCCTTCCCGTTCGGCTTGATGGAGAACCAGTGGGGTGACCCCGCGATCCCGATCATCGTCCGGGACTCCCCGGTCCTCTTCGTGGCGCTCGTCGCCGTCCCGCTCGTGGGCCTGCTGCTCTACGCGATCGGCTTCCCCCACCTCCTCGGCGCGCGGCGCGCGCCGGAGCGGGCCGTGCTCGCCGTCGCCCTTCCCGCGCTCGGCTGGACCGCCCTCGACTTCCTTCGCACGAGGCTCGATCCGAGCGGTCTCTGGGGGCCCCTCTACCTCTCCCAGGAGGGGCTCCGGGCCTCCGACCTCGCCGCGCTCGGCGGCCCCTGGCTCCTGACCTTCGCCATCGTCGCCGGGAACTACTCCACGGCCCTCATGATCGTGCGGCGCCGGGCGGCGCTCCCGATCGCGATCCCCGTCGGTGCCGCGACGCTCGCCGCCGTGCTTCTCGCTCCGCTCGCCATCCCCGACGACCGGGCCCCGCGCATCCGCGTCGCGGCGGTCCAGCCCGGCTACGACACGGCGCAGTACGGGCTGCCGGTGCTCCGCAGCTTCCGCCCGGGGATCCGAGACGTCGAGCAGGCCTCGCTCGACCTCATCGACGACCTCGCGGGGCCGACGCGCGAGGCGGCGAGCAGGGGCGCTGCCATCGTCGTCTGGCCCGAGGCGACCGCCTGGGTGGATCCACGCGAGAACGAGCCCGTCAGGACCGCGCTCGCGGCGCTCGCGCGCGAGGCACGCATCGCGATCGTCGTGCCCTACTTCCTCGACGACGTCGATCAGGGCCACACCGTCGCCGTCCGGGCCGACGGGACGTTCACGCACCCCCAGCCGAAGCTCCGCCCGATGTGGTTCCTCGGCGAGAAGGGCGTCGACGACCGCACCGCGCGACCCCTCGACGTCGGTCCCGCGCTCGTCGGGGCCATGCTCGGGGTCGACAACCAGGACACCCGCCCTGCGCGCGAGCTCGTGCTCGCCGGCGCGACGCTGCTCGCATCGGGCACGCACGACTGGGAGCAGCTCGCGCCGCAGCAGCGGGCGTATGGACGGATCCACGCGGCGGCGCTCGCGGTGCCGATCGTCCGTGCGGACTGGCGCAACGCCTCCGCCGTCGTCGATCGGCGGGGCTCCCTCATCGCGGATGCGGGCGTGCCGACCGACCGTGTCGTGCTCGTCGGCGACGTCGAGCCGCGAACCGGCCGCACTCCGTATGCGCGTATCGGGGACAGCCTGGGCTGGGCCGCGGCCGTCGCGGCGGCCCTGGCCCTCGCGGCCGGGCTTGCAGGCGCCGCCAGGCGGCGCGTCCGGCGGACGCTCAGATCGTCAGCGAGCGAAGGCTGAGGGCGCCGGCGGCCCGTGCGGCGGCCGACTGCTGACGGACGATCTCATGCTCGAGCTGCCGGAGCTCCGACCGGGCGCGGGCGGCGGCCGTGTCGGCTCGCCCCGGGGGCCCGAACCGGGCAGTCTCGGCGGCCTCCACGAACCGGGCGGGGTCGACCCGGAAGCGGCGGCGGACGAGCTGCCCGAGCTCGTCGAGGGTGAGATTCTCGGGTACGCCGACCCGACGCTCGGCGAGGAATGCCGTCAGCTGTCGGCGGCAGGCGGCCGCGACGCCGCGGGCGTCCTTCCCGGCGAACCGAAGCCGGCGACGGAGCGCCTTCACCCCGAGCACGAAGAGCACGAGCGCCGCCAGCGACCCGACGACAGCGACCGTGATCCACAGCGCACGGCTCGCGCCATCGTTCCCGGACGAGGCGACCGCATCGGCGGATGCTGCCGGCGCCTCCGGGCCTGCATCGGAGCCGCGGATGTTCGCGATGCGGGCCAGCGTCGGCGTGAGCCCGAGCCCGGCGCCGGCGAGCCGCTGGATGCTCTGGTTGAAGGTCGACGAGCTCGCCGAGTAGCTCGTCGCCAGGCTTCCGCGCCCGGGGGTCGGGTCGAACGACAGCCACCCGTACTTCGGGAACCACACCTCGACCCACGTGTGGGCGTTGTGGTCGGTCACGACCCACTCGTCGCGGTTCCGGTCGTACTCGCCCGACGTGAAGCCGGCCGCGACGCGGGCCGGGATCCCGAGCCAGCGCAGCATGATGGCCATCGCCCCCGCGTAGTGCTGGCAGTACCCCTCCCTCGTGCGGAGCACGAAGTCGACGAGCGGCGGGGTCGAGTCCAACGGCTGCTCCGGCTGCTCCGCGTAGCGGAAGCCTCCCTCGCTGCGAAACCAGGCCTCGAGCGTCGCCGCAGCGACGTAGGGGCTCTCCGCATCGCCGGCGACCTCGCGCGCAACCTCGTAGAGGGGCAGGTAGGCGTCGAGCAGCGGAGTGTCGCCGCCGGCGGTGAGACCGGCGTCGAATTCGTCACGACCGGGTGCGCCAAAGGCCGGGGCGGTGACGCCGTCCGGAAGCACCTCGAGGTACTGGTGGACGCTCTGCGGGTAGTCGGCCGGGAGCTCGGCGAGCAGCTTCGGTCTGACGCTCGGCGCATAGCTCCAGACCGTGTACTGCTGCTCGTGCTCGAGCGCGTCGGGGATCAAGACGACGCCTCCCGTCGTGTACTGCAGGCGCGCGGGCTCGGCAAGCTCCCAGCGCACGGGAGCGGAGGCGCCGACCAGATGGGTGTCGGCGAGCGCCTCGACCGTCACGGTCTGCTTCGTCCAGTTCGCACGCTGCTTCGCGAGCCGGGGAATCGCGGGATCGAGCAGGCCCTGCACCGACCGCCTGAGCGCCGGCGCGCCCGTCGGCTCGAGCGCCTCGCGCCACCCGAGCCCGGTGAACTCGTCGAGCGTCGTCGCGCGCCAGTACAGGGCGCGCTCCGCCGCCTTCACCCGGAGGACGACCGTCTCCTTCCCCGGAAAGCTGATACCGGCGTAGTTCGACGACCACGCGTACTTCACGCCCACCCGGTCGGGCTCGGGATCGAAGTTCCAGCTCTGCCAGGACTCGAGGAAGGCCGGCTTGGCGACGGGGCCGGCGCTCGCGGCCGCGACCGACGCGACGACCAGCACGACGCCGAGCCCGATCGGCGGGCCGAGCGAACGGAGCGGGCGCCGCCCCTCCCGGGTCAGAAACAGAACGAGCAGCACGGCTGCGAGGACGCCCGCGCCGGTCCGGAGAGGCGTCGCCCCGGGAATCGTCGCCGCGACCGTCGCGGGCCACCCCACGCCGACGACGAAGGTCGCCGCTGCGAGGAGCGGGCGACCGGCCGCCAGCAGCAGCGTCGAGAGCGCGACGAACAGGAAGATCGCGATCAGGACCAGCCCGGCCATCTCGGGATGCTCGTCCACGCGGATCGGGATACGGGTGTCGTAGAAGCCGGCGAAGCCGTCGCCGACCGCGGCGAAGAGCGGGCCGAAGAAGTCACGCTCTCCGGGCCGCATGTCGGTCACGGGGACGCCGAGCGCGAGACCGACGGCGGGCAGGAGCACGATCGCGAGCGCTCCGGCTCCGACCACGAGACGCCGCGTGCCGAGCACGAGGAGTGCAGGAACGACCGCCAGGCCGACGACCCGACCGACCTCCACGACGCCGAAGCCCGCCCGCTCGAACGCGAGCCACGACACGGTGATGAGCGTCGCCATTGCCGCGAGCGCAAGCCCCATCCGCACGGCATCGGCGGGGCGCGTCACCGGGCCGCCCCCGCGAGGGAGAGCCCCTGGGCGGCCTCGCCGGCGCCGAGGCGCGCGCCGAGGTCGTCGCCGCGGCGCAGCACGCAGACCGGAACCCCGGCGTGGTCGAGCCGGGCGAGCTGGACGCGCGCCTCGACCGGGAGGGGCGCCTGTCCGTCCGCCCCGGGCACGAAGCTCGTCGGGTCGACGTAGACGACCGACGTCCCGCGCCGGGTCACGGAGCGCTGCAGCAGCCGGTCGGCGAGCCGTGCCGACAGCCCCGAGGTGACGAGGCACAGCTCGAGCGCCCTGGGAGCGAGCCCCGAGCCCTCCGAGAGCAGCGCCGCGACCGCGGTCCGGCCGTCCGCCTCGACCGAGGCGAGCAGGTCGAGCGCGACGTCCCAGTCCCCCTCGAGCGACTGCACCGGCTGGTAGGGGCGCTCGAGCCCGTTGACCAGGAGCCCCGCCCGGCGCCCGCGCTGGGCCTGCACGCGAAGGATCGATCCCGCTGCGGCCACGGCGACCTCGAAGCTCGAATCCGGAGCGGTGCCGACGGCGTAGGAGGCGTCGGCGTCGAGGAGGACGAGCACCTCGTCGCGGGGAGAGTCCTCGAGATCCTTCACCATCAGCTGCCCGCGCCGCGCGGTCGAGGGCCAGTGGACGCGTCGCAGGGACTCGCCCTGCTCGTACTCCCGGACGCTGTGGAGGTCGAAGCCGCTCGGCCGCCGGAGAAGGAGCCGGCGGCCGTCCTGGGTGCGGGAGCCCGTCTCGGAGAACAGACGGTCGAGCGCGACGAGGCGCGGATGCACGAACAGCGAGCCGGTCGCCTGGGCTGCGCGCTCGGCCCGCGCAAGGCCGAACGGGTCCTCGACCGCCATCGTCGTGCCCGCGAACGGATAGCGGCCCCGCGGCACTGCCTCGATCAGGTAGCTGCCACGCAGACGGCCGGCCTTGCGGTGGAGCACGACCTCCCGCTCGCCGAGTCGTTCGAGCCGCTCGAGGACGGTCAGGCTCGCGGGCGTGATCCGCCCGCGGAACTCGAGCTCGAGCGCGACGGGCACGTCGTCGCCGGCCACGTGCACCCGGCCAGGGACCCGGCGTCGCAGCGAGACGGGCTTCCCGACCAGCAGGATCCAGCCCACGCCACCGACGACCGCAATGACGAGGCCGACGGCAACCGGGTAGAGGGGCACAGAGCCGAACGCCCACGCCACGAGGTAGGCCGCCGCGCCGAGCGCGAGCGCGAACCGGCCACGATCGGTCAGCATCGATCCCCCGGGGCGACCGGTGCCCGCATCAGACCGGGACGGGGACCCGCTCCAGGATCTCCTGGACGACCGCGGCCGCGTCCAGCCCGGTCGATCGAGCTTCGGGCGCGAGGATCAGCCGGTGGGAGAGCACGGGCGCCGCGACGGCCTTCACGTCGTCGGGGGCGACGTAGTCACGGCCCTCCGCAAGCGCCCGGGCCTTCGCAACGCGCAGGAGCGCGATCCCCGCCCGGGGGCTCGCCCCGAGGTAGAGGCGGGCGTCGGAGCGCGTCTGGCGCAGCACGGCGACCACGTACCGGTTCAGGCTCTCCTCCACGTAGACGCGGCGCGCCTCCTCGATCGCCGCGTGGAGCTCCTCCCGCGTCACGACGCTGTGCAGCCGATCGATCGGCTCCTCGGTCGTGTGCTCCTGCAGCATCCTCGCCTCCTCGGCGAGGGGCGGGTAGCCGATCGAGATCCGCATCGTGAACCGGTCGAGCTCCGCCTCGGGCAGCGGATAGGTGCCCTCGTACTCGATCGGGTTCTGCGTCGCGAGGACCATGAACGGACGCTCGAACGGGTACGACACGCCGTCGACCGTGACCTGGTGCTCCTGCATGCACTCGAGCAGCGCCGCCTGGGTCTTGGGCGACGCTCGATTGATCTCGTCGACGAGGAGCAGGTTCGTGAAGACCGGGCCGGCGCGGAACTCGAACTCGTTCGAGCGCTGGTTGAAGACGTTGACTCCCGTCACGTCGGACGGGAGCAGGTCGGGCGTGAACTGGAGCCGGGAGAACCGGCAGGCGACCGAACGGGCGAGGCTCTTCGCGAGGGTGGTCTTCCCGACGCCCGGGAAGTCCTCGATGATCAGGTGGCCGTCCGCGAGCAGGCACAGAACGGCGAGCTGCAGCGTCTCCGCGGGAGCGTGGATCACCCGCTCGAGGTTCTCGACGATGCGCGCCGCGATCGTGTAGGCGCCGCCGGGCGCTTCCCGGGGGGAGGCCAGTCGCTCCTCCGTCATGCTCCCTCCAGCAGGGACGCCACCTCGTCGAGGATAGCGGCGGCGCACGCTCGCTTGCTTCGTTTGCCGATCAGGCGCTCTCGGCCCTCACCGATCAGGGTCACCTGGTTGTCCTCCGCCTCGAAGCCGATGTCGGAACGGGATACGTCGTTGAGCACGAGAAGGTTCACTCCCTTGCGCGCGCGTTTCTCGCGCGCGAGGCTCAGAGCCCCGTCGCCGTCCTCCGCCGCGAACCCGACGAGGATCTGTCCGGGCCGGCGCCGCCGTCCGAGCTCGGCGAGGATGTCCTCCGTCGGAGCGAGCGTCAGCTCCCAGGAGCGCCCGTCCTTCTTGCGCTTGCCGTCGAGCGGTGCGGCCGGACGGTAGTCGGCGACCGCCGCCGCCATCACGATCACGTCCGCGTCGTCGCGCGCGAGGGCCTCTCGCGCCAGATCCTCGGCCCGCGGCGCGGGCACGACCTGCACGCCGTCCGGCATCGGCACGGCGAGATTCGCCGCGAGCAGGGTGACGTCTGCTCCGCGCCTCGCGGCCTCCTCGGCGATCGCGACCCCCATCCGGCCGCTCGAGCGGTTGCCCAGGTAGCGCACGAGGTCGAGCGGCTCTCTCGTCCCGCCGGCGGTCACGACGACCCGGAGCCCCGAGAGACGCCCACCGCCCGCGTCGGCGCCGAGGAGCTCGGCGCAGCGGGCCGCGATCTCCTCGGGCTCGCTCATGCGCCCCGCGCCGACCTCGCCCTCGGCGAGCTCGCCCTCCTCCGGGCCCACCAGCTCGACGCCACGCGTCCGCAGCGTCTCGACGTTCGCCCGGGTCGCAGGATGCTCCCACATGCGGGTGTTCATCGCGGGCGCCACGAGCACCGGGCCCGGAAACGCGAGCGCGAGCTGCGTGAGCACGTTGTCCGCGAGCCCGTGCGCGAGCTTGGCCAACGTGTTCGCCGACAACGGGGCGATCACGAGCAGGTCGGCACGCGTGAGGTGCGGGTAGAGATCGTCCGGGGCAGGGCGCCGTGCGAGCGCTTCGAAGGTCGCCCGCGACACGAACCGCTCCGCGTCCGCGGTCGGGAGCGGCGTCACCTCGTGCCCCGCCTTGACCAGCAGGCGGCAGAGCTCGCAGGCCTTGTAGGCCGCAATCCCTCCGGTGACTCCGAGGACGATTCGCACCCGGCGGCCTCCTGCTCCCGAGCGGCCAGCTGCCCGGCCGCGCCGGGCGTGGCCTCAGTTGCGGTAGTCGACCGTGACCTTGCCGGCCGCGATCTCCTCGAACGCGATCGTCAGGTAGTTCTTCGACCGCGACTCGATGAGCGGCGGCGGAACCTCGTCGAAGGTGCCTTCGCCGAGCTGGTGGTGGTAGTTGTTGATCTGACGGGCCCGCTTCGCGGCGGCGATGACGAGCGCGTACCGCGAGTCGACGTTCCCGAGCAGCGTTTCGATCCGGAGAGTGTGCATGGAGATGAGTGTAGCTGCCGCCACCCGCCGGCCGATAGCCCTCAGTCCTTCCTTGGGCCGCTCCGGCAGACGATTTCCGCGAGCTCGCCGACGGCCCGCTCGACGTCGTCGTTCACGACGACGTGGTCGAAGTCGCCGGCCTCGTCCATCTGGCGCCTGGCGAGCTCGAGCCGCTCGCCGATCTCGCCCGCGCTCTCGGTCGCCCGGTCCCGCAGGCGGCGTGCGAGCTCGTCGAAGCCGGGCGCTGCGACGAACACCGTCACGACGCCGGGCCGCCGAACGGCGACCTCCTTCGCCCCCTGGGTCTCGAGCTCGAGGATGCAGCTCCTGCCGTCCCTGAGGATGCGGTCGACCTCGCCGTTCAGCGTCCCGTACCGCTGGCCCGAGACGTACTCGACGTGCTCGAGGAACTCCCCGGCGGCGATCCGCCGGTCGAACTCGGCGTCGTCGAGGAAGGAGTACTCGCGGCCCTCCGTCTCCCCTGGCCGGCGCGGCCGCGTCGTCGCGGAGACCGCGACCGCGAGCTGCGGACAGCGATCGAGGAGCGCCCGGATCAACGTCCCCTTCCCCGCGCCCGACGGGCCCGTGATGACGACGAGCCTCGCCGGGAGGGACGCCTCGTGCCGGCTCGAGCCGCCGGTGCCAGGATGCTCGGTCAGCGCGGGACCCGGCCCGGAGCTCAGGCCCGGAAGAGGTCGACGAGCTCCTGGCGCTGCCGCTCCGACAGCCCTGCCACGGTCTTCGACTGGCTGATCCGGCACTGGTTGAGGAAGCGGGAAGCCTTGACGCGGCCGAACTTCGGGACGGCGAGCAGAACGTCGAACACCTTGGCGGTTCCGACGTAGTCGGGCGGATCGGCGAGGATCGTCTCGATGTGGACCTCGCCGCTCTTCAGATCCCGCTTGAGCTGCGCTCGCCGGACACGGATCTCGTTCGCCCGCGCGAGCGCGTCCATCCGCTGATCGAGAGAACGGGAGGGAGCGAGGGTCTGCTGCTTGACCGCATTCACGGGCCGCGATTCTAGCCCGCGAAGGCCATTTGTTTCAAGCTCGATTCTCCGTGGAAATTGCGACATTTCTCGACGGCGGCGGCACGAGGCCGTTCGCGGCCGGTCGTGGACCGGCAACGGGATCGGGAAGCGCGACCCCCCGTAGGCCGAACGGGTCCTCCGCCCCACGCTCCCGCGCGAGCGCGTTGAGCTCCGCCCGAATCCGTCCCGGCGCACCGGGGTCGGCGAAGAGCACCGTGCCGAGCGCGACCGCCGACGCGCCGACGGCAATCAGCTCCAGCGCATCCCGTCCGGAGAAGACGCCGCCCATGCCGACGATCGGGAGCGGGACGGCGCGCGCGCACGCGTAGACGGCGGCGAGCGCAACCGGCCGCAGCGCCGCCCCGGACAATCCACCCGACCCGGTGGAGAGCCTCGGCGCGAGCGTTCGCTCGTCGAGGGCGAGACCGCGGATCGTGTTGACGAGCGAGAGCCCGTCGGCCCCGGCGGCCGCCGCGGCGCGCGCGACCTCCGCGATGTCGGGAACGCCGGGCGAGAGCTTCGCGAACAGCGGCTTTGCCGTCGCCGCCCGCGCCGCATGGACGATCTCCCACGCGCTCTCGTGCGGGGCGTCGACGTTCGGGCACGACACGTTGAGCTCGATCACGGCCACGCCGTCGCGCGCGTCGAGCAGCTCGCAGGAGCGCGCGTAGTCCTCGGCCGCGAACCCTCCGACCGAGACCCAGATCGCCAGTCCGAGCTCCTCGAGGCGTGGCAGGTGCGAGGCGAGGAACTCCTCGATCCCGGGGTTCGCGAGCCCGATCGTGTTCAGCATCCCGACGTCCGTCTCGGCGATCCGCACCGGGGGATTCCCGTCCCGCGGCAGGGGGGTCACCGTCTTCGTCACGAACGCGTCGAGCTGCGCCGCGACGTTCCGCGCGACGAGCGCGTCGAGGCACCCGGACGCGTTCAGGATCATGCGGCTGCCCCCGCGTGCGAGCACACCCGTTCCGGCGTCAGCACCGGCCCTTCGACGCACAGCCGTCGGAGGTGTCCGTCGATCTCGGCGACGCAGCCATAGCAGGCGCCGTAACCACAGGCCATCGGAGCCTCCCAGGCGAGCTGGGCCCGCGGCGCGAGGGCGCCGACCGCGCGCAGCATCGGCTCGGGCCCGCAGGCGAGCACGTCGGCTTCGTCGAGGCCGGAAAGCTCGCCGAGGGGCTCCGTGACGAGCACCGGATCGATCACCACCTCGGCGTTCGGGACGAGCGCGGCGGCCTCGGCATGGGCCGGCGAGCGGAAGCCGAGGATCGCGGGCGGCGCGCCGAGAACGGCCGAGGTGTACGGGAACGGGGCCACCCCGATGCCGCCGGCCACGATCACCGGCCGCCGCACGTCGAGCCGGAAGCCGTTCCCGAGCGGCCCGAGGATCCCGATCCGGTCGCCCGGCGAGACCTCGCTCAGCGCGCGCGTGCCGGGCCCGATCGGATCGATCAGGAACCCGAGCTCCGTCCCGGTCGCAAGGCACAGGCTCATCGGGCGGGGAAGGATCCGGCCGGGCGCCTCGAGCATGAAGAACTGCCCAGGCGTGCCGGGGTCGATGCCCCGGCGCTCGACGCGCAGCAGGCGGTACGGGCCGACCGCGTCGACCCCGGCGACGGGTACCCGCTCCCTACGCAACGCGCTCCTGGAGCGACACGGCGCCCTCCGAGCGGGCGCGCGCGATCGCATCCACCGCGGCCTCGGCGCCTGCGATCGTGGTGATGCACGGGATCCGCGCGACGAGCGCGGCCTCCCGGATCAGGTAACCGTCGCCGCGCGCGCCGCTTCCCTGCGGCGTGTTCACGACGAGGTCGCAGCGGCCGCGGCGGATCTGGTCGACGACCGTCTGGCCGCTCCCCTCCTCGGTCACTTTCCGGACGCGGTCGACCGGGATCCCCGATGCCGCGAGCACCCTCGCCGTCCCGGCAGTCGCCTGCAGCGCGAACCCGAGCTCGTGCAGCGCCCGGCCGATCGCCGCCGCCGCCGGCTTGTCCGCGTCACAGACGGAGATGAACGCGACGCCGCCGGCGGGCAGCGGCCGCCCCGCTGCGCGCTCGGCCTTCGCGAACGCGCTCGGGAAGTCGCTCGCCGTCGCCATCACCTCGCCCGTCGAGCGCATCTCCGGCCCGAGGACCGGGTCGGCGCCGGGGAAGCGGCTGAACGGGAACACGGACGCCTTCACGCTCACGTGCCGCGCGGCTCCCTCGGGGGGGAGCCCGAGCGCCGCCAACGGCTGGCCGAGCGAGAGCCGGCAGGCCGCCTCGACGAGGTTGACGCCGATCGCCTTGCTGGCGAACGGGACAGTACGGGACGCCCGCGGGTTCGCCTCGAGGACGAACAGCTCACCGTCGACGAGCCCGAGCTGGACGTTGACGAGCCCGACGACGCCGAGGGCCGGCGCCAGCCGCCGCACCGCCTCACGCACAGCCTCGAGCTCGGCAGGCGCCAGCGAGGTGGGCGGGAGCACGCACGAGGAGTCGCCCGAGTGGACGCCCGCCTCCTCGACGTGCTGCATCACCGCGGCAACGTGGACGTCGGCCCCGTCGCACAACGCGTCGACGTCGATCTCGACCGCCCCTTCGAGGAAGCGGTCGACGAGGATCGTCGCGTTCGCGAGCGCGTCCTCGGGGATGTCCTCCGGCCCGAAGCAGACCCGCATGTTGCGCCCGCCGAGCACGTAGGAGGGTCGAATCAGGACCGGGTAGCCGATCCGGTCGGCGATCCCGACCGCCTCGGCCCGGCTGCGAGCGATCCCCCAGTCGGGGACCCGGATGTCGAGCTCCCCACACAGCGAGGCGAAGCGCTCCCGGTCCTCCGCCAGGTCGACGGCACGAAACGGCGTCCCGAGGATCGGGAAGCCGGCCGCCTCGATCGTGCGCGCGAGCCTGAGCGGCGTCTGGCCGCCGAACTGGATCACGACGCCGGCGGGGCGCTCCCGCTCGCAGATCTCGAGCACCTCTTCGGCGCCGAGCGGCTCGAAGTAGAGCCGATCCGACGTGTCGTAGTCGGTCGACACGGTCTCCGGATTGCAGTTCGCGATCACCGCCTCGTAGCCGAGCGCCCGGTAGGAGCCCGCGGCGTGCACGCAGCAGTAGTCGAACTCGATTCCCTGGCCGATCCGGTTCGGGCCCGAGCCGAGGATCACGACCGAGCGCCCCGGTTCCGGGACCGCTCCGTCGTCGAGCTCTCCCCACGTCGAGTACAGGTAGTTCGAGCCGGCCTCCACCTCGCCGGCGCAGGAGTCCACACGCCGGAAGGCGGGCCGGACCCCGCCGCCCAGCGTGCGAGGCGCGCGGCCTCCTCGCCGGTCCCGCACGCGGCACCGACGGCCGCGTCCGACCAGCCGGTCGCCTTCAGCTCGATCCACTCCTCGGGGGTGAGCTCCTCGACCGCGCGGGGCGGAGGGGAGGCCGAGGGAGCGGACGAGGTCGGGACGCCCGCGCCTCGCCGGGACCCGGCTCCCCGCAGGAGTGCCCGGGCCTCGTCGATCCGTTCGCGGAACCACGGATGCAGGTCCTCGGGGAGGTCGTCGAGTGAGTCCCACGGGGTGGACGCGCCGCGGTCGAGCTCGCGGGAGCGCATGGCCTTCAGGAACGCCTCCGTGAACGTGCGGCCGATGCCCATCGCCTCGCCGACCGACTTCATCTGTGTTCCGAGCGTGGTGTCGGCACCCGGGAACTTCTCGAACGCGAACCGCGGGAACTTCACGACGACGTAGTCGAGGGTCGGCTCGAAGCTCGCGGGCGTGGTCTTCGTCAGGTCGTTCGGGATCTCGTCGAGCGTGTAGCCGACCGCGAGCTTCGCCGCGACCTTCGCGATCGGGTAGCCGGTCGCCTTCGACGCGAGCGCCGAGGAGCGCGAGACCCGCGGGTTCATCTCGATCACGCACACCTCGCCCGTCCCGCGGTCGCGCGCGAACTGGATGTTCGAGCCGCCGGTCTCGACGCCGACCGCTCTGATGATCGCCGCGCTGGCGTCGCGGAGCTCCTGGTAGGCCTCGTCGGACAGCGTCATCTGCGGCGCCACGGTGACGGAGTCGCCCGTGTGGACGCCCATCGGATCGAGGTTCTCGATCGAGCAGACGATCACCACGTTGTCCGCGCGGTCGCGCATGACCTCGAGCTCGAACTCGTCCCAGCCGCGGACCGACTCCTCGACGAGCACCTGGCCGATCGGGCTCTCGCGCAGCCCTCGCTCGACCTGGCCGTGCAGCTGCTCCTCCGTCGCGACGAAGCCGCCCCCGTGCCCGCCGAGCGTGAACGCCGGCCGCACGACCGCGGGCAGGGCGACGCCGCGCAGATCCGCGAGCGCGGTGACGATCCTGCTCGTCGGCACGCGGAGGCCGACCGACTCGACGACCCCGCGGAACAGCTCCCGATCCTCCGCGCGCCGGATGACGTCGACGGAGGCGCCGAGCAGCTCGATCCCGAGCTCCTCGAGCACGCCGGCGTCGGCGAGCTCGCGTCGCGAGGTTGAGCGCGGTCTGCCCACCGAGCGTCGGCAGCACGGCGTCCGGACGCTCACGTCGGAGCACCGACGCGACCCCCTCGACGTCCAGCGGCTCGAGGTACGTGCGGTCGGCGAAGCCCGGGTCGGTCATGATCGTGGCCGGGTTCGAGTTGACGACGATCGTCCGGTACCCCTCCTCACGGAGCACCTTGAGCGCCTGGCTGCCGGAGTAGTCGAACTCGCACGCCTGTCCGATCACGATCGGGCCGGCCCCGATCACGCAGATCGAGTGGAGGTCAGGCCGCCTTGGCAATCGAGCTCACCGCCTCGACCCACTCGCCGATGATCGGCCACGCGTCGTGCGGGCCGGGACCGGCCTCGGGGTGGAACTGAACCGAGCCGATGCCCTCCGTCGGGAGAGCGAGCCCCTCGACGGTGCCGTCGTAGAGCGAGACGTGGCTCACCTCGGGCCCATCACCCTCGACGGCGAACCCGTGGTTCTGGCTCGTGACGAGCACGCGGCCCGTCCGCAGGTCCTGCACGGGGTGGTTCGCGCCGCGGTGCCCGAAGGCGAGCTTGAAGGTGCGATGCCCGAGCGCGAGGCCCAGAAGCTGGTGGCCGAGGCAGATGCCGAGAATCGGCACGCGGCCGATGAGGCCACGCACCTCGTCGACCTGAGCGGGCAGCGCGGCCGGGTCGCCCGGCCCGTTGGAGAGGAGCACGCCGTCGGGTTGCCGCGCGAGGATCGCGTCCGCCGGCGTGTCGTGAGGGACGATCGTCACCCTTGCGCCCGCCGCGGCGAGGCGCCGGACGATCGAGCGCTTGGTGCCGTAGTCGACGAGAACGATGCGCGTCGAGCCGGCGCCCACCTCGTACGGCGCGGCGCACGAGACGGCCTCGACCAGCGCGCGGCCGGCCATCCCGGGCTGAGCCCGTACCTGCTCGAGCACCTCAGCGGCATCCAGGCCCTCGCTTGCGATCGCCGCCCGCATCGCCCCGGCCGATCGCAGCTTCAGGACGACGCTCCGGGTGTCGATGCCGTCGAGCGCCGCAACGCCGCGCGCGGCGAGCCAGCGGCACCATTCCTCGCCGCCGGCGCGGCGCATCAGCACGCCGCAGGCGGAGACGCCGGCGGACTCCATGCGAGCCTCGGCGACGCCGTAGTTCCCGATCATCGGAGCCGTGAAGCAGACGATCTGCTCCGCGAAGCTCGGGTCGGTCGCGACCTCCTGGTAGCCGGTCATGCCGGTCGTGAAGACCGCCTCTCCGAACGTCAGCCCGGGCGCGGCAACGGAGCGGCCCGGGTAGACCGACCCGTCTTCGAGGACGAGAAAGCCGCTCATCGCTCGAAGGCCACCTTTCCGCGGGCAACCGTCATCGCGACGGCGGACGAGAGCGTCTCGCCGAGCAGCCAGGAGTTGACGGACTTCGAGCGGAAGCCGCGCTCCCCCACCCGCCACCGTGCCTCGAGATCGAGGAGGACGACGTTCGCCGTCGCCCCGACCTCGATTCGCGGGCGGTCGAGGCCGTAGACCCGGGCGGGCCCGGCGCTCATGCGCTCGAGCACGAGCTCGAGCGGCAGGACGCCCGGCTTCACGAGCCGCGTGTAGAGGGACGCGAACGCGGTCTCGAGGCCGGTCACGCCGTTCGGCGCCTCCTCGAACGGCACTTCCTTCTCGTGGCGGGCGTGCGGGGCGTGGTCGGTCGCGATCGCCGCGATCGTCCCGTCCCGCAGGCCGTCGATCAGCGCCCGCCGGTCCTCCTCGGCGCGCAGCGGCGGGCTCATCTTCAGGTTCGGGTCGAGCGTGCGGACGGCCTCGTCGGTGAGGCAGAGGTGGTGCGGCGTGACCTCCGTCGTGGCGGCGATGCCGGCGTCCTTCGCCCGCCGGACGGCCTCGACGGACTCGCGCGCCGAGACGTGCAGGATGTGGAGCGGGCAGCCCTCGTAGCCCGCCAGCGCGAGGTCGCGCTCGACCATCGTCGACTCCCCGACGGACGGGTAGCCGCCGAGCCCGAGCTCGGCCGAGACGGGCCCCTCGTGCATGTGCGCCCCACGGGTGAGCGCCGGATCCTCCTCGTGGAGCGCTATGGGCCTGCCGGCCACCCGGTTGTACTGCAGCGCGCGGCGCATCAGCGAGGCGGAGACGACGGGCTGCCCGTCGTCCGTGAACCCGGCCGCCCCGCGCCCGGCCAGCTCCACCATCTCGGTCAGCTCGGTACCGGCGAGGTCCTTCGTGATCGAGGCGAGGAAGCCGACCGGTACGCGCGCCTCCTCGATCGCGCGCTCTGCGAGCGAGCCGAGCACGGCCGCGGAGTCGACGACGGGCTCGGTGTTCGGCATCGCGAGGATCGCGCAGAAGCCGCCGGCGGCCGCCGCCTCGGTGCCCGAGGCGATGTCCTCCTCGTCTTCGCGCCCGGGCGTGCGCAGGTGCACGTGCGGATCGACGAAGGCCGGCGCGAGCACGAGCCCCGCGGCCTCCACCAGCCGGTGATCGGGCCCGGCGAGGCCGGTGCCGACGGCGACGATCGCCCCGTCGTCGATCCTGACATCGAGCGTCGCGTCGATCCCCTGGACCGGATCGACGACACGCGCGCCGCGGATCAGCAGGCTGTCGACGCGTCCGTTGGCGCCGAAGAGCACCCTCGGCTCCATCACGCCACCTCCTGCAGCGCCGCCGCCTTGACGGCGGACGGGCCGTGCGTGAGCAGGTCGTAGAGAACCGCCATGCGCACGACGAGCCCCGCTCGCACCTGCCGCTCGATCAGCGCGTCCGCGGCGTCGGCGACCACCGCGTCGATCTCGACGCCGCGGTTCATCGGACCGGGGTGCATCACCTTCTGGCCGGGCCGCAGCCTGTCCGCGGTGACGCCCCATTGCGCGTGGTACTCGCGCAGGCTCGGAACGACGTTCGCGCCTTCGGACATCCGCTCGCTCTGCAGGCGCAGGACGTACACGACGTCGGCCGCCCTGATCGCCTCGATGTCGTACGAGACGTCACATCCGAGCACCTCGAACCCCCGCGGGACGAGCGGCGGCGGCCCGACGACCGTGACGCGGGCGCCCATCAGGCGCAGGGCCTGGACGTTCGAGCGCGCGACGCGGGAATGGAGGACGTCACCGACGATCGCGACGTGGAGGCCCTCGACCGCTCCGAACTCCTCGTCGAGCGTGTAGAGATCGAGCAGTGCCTGGGTCGGATGCTGATGCATGCCGTCCCCGGCGTTGACGACGTGGACGTCGATCGTCCGCGCGAGCAGCCCGGGCGCGCCGATCCCCGGGTGGCGGATGACGACGACGTCGGGGTCGTAGGCGCCGATCGTGATCGCGGTGTCTTTGAGCGATTCCCCCTTGTCGACGGAGGAGCCCGCCGCGCGGATCGTCATCACGTCCGCCGACAGCCGCTTCGCCGCGAGCTCGAAGCTCGACGACGTCCGCGTCGACGCCTCGTAGAAGAGGTTGACCACCGTGTGGCCCCGCAGCGTCGGCAGCTTCTTGACCTCCCGCCTGAGCGACTGCGCGAACGTTCGGGCGAGCCCGAGCAGCCGGTCGACGTCCTGGCGCGAGAGGTCGGCGATCGAGATCAGGTGGCGCCGCGGCGGACGCTCGGGCGGGAGCAGCTCGTCGCGGAGCAGCGGGCGTACGTCGCTCATTCAGGACCCCCCGGGATGAGAAGGACACGGTCGACCTCGTCGATCTCGACGAGCTGCACCTGGATACGCTCCTGCCGGGCCGTCGGCAGGTTCTTCCCGACGTAATCGGGCCGGATCGGCAGCTCCCGGTGGCCGCGGTCGACGAGCACGGCGAGCTGAACGCGGGCGGGGCGGCCGTAGGTGAAGAGCGCCTCGATCGCCGCTCGGATCGTCCGTCCCGTGTTGAGCACGTCGTCCACGAGCACGCAGGTCTGCCCCTCGAGCGGGAAGTCGAGCCGCGTCGCCTTGACGACGGGCTGCGGCGCCAGCGGCGCCGCGCCGGCGCGGACGCCAACGTCGTCGCGGTGGAACGTGATGTCCACCGTGCCGAGGGCGACCTGCACCCCGGCGAAGTCTTCGATCAGCCGGCGCAGCCGGTGGGCGAGGGGAACGCCGCGGGTGTGGATCCCGACGAGGGCGACCTGCGAGAGCTCGGGGTCGCGCTCGACGATCTCGTGCGCGATGCGAACCAGGGTGCGCCGCAGCGCATCGCCGTCGAGCAGCAGCTTTCCCGTCAGTTCGGGAGCAGCCAAGAACATCTCCTTTCCGGCCTCACGGGACCGGGTTAAAGGTGCATCGCCAGTGTAGCGCAGCCGGGCGGACAGCAAGGCGCGGAACGCGCCGCGCAGCGGACGGCGAAGCCGGACGCGAAGCACCGCGGCCCGAAGGGCCGCAAGGCGCGGAACGCGCCGCGCAGCGGACGGCGAAGCCGGACGCGAAGCACCGCGGCCCGAAGGGCCGCAAGGCGCGGAACGCGCCGCGCAGCGGACGGCGAAGCCGGACGCGAAGCACCGCGGCCCGAAGGCAGGCGGAACGCGGGAGCGGACGGCGAAGCCGGACGCGAAGCCCGCGGCCGAAGGGCGGAACGCGCCGCGCAGCGGACGGCGAAGCCGGACGCGAAGCACCGCGGCCCGAAGGGCCGCACGGCGCGCGCCGCGCAGCGGACGGCGAAGCCGGACGCGAAGCACCGCGGCCCGAAGGGCCGCACGTCGCGTCCCGCGCGCCGCTACGAGACGGACGCGCTCATCGGTCGGCGACGACGATCGCCCACTCGTTCGCGGACTCGACGAGTTCGGGCAGCTCCCGCTCGGCCCGTTCGAGCCCGGTACGGTACTCGTCCTCGGGAAGCAGCGAGAGCGTCGAGATGTAGCGCTCCCGGAGCTTCTCGAGCGCGTCCCCCCGCTCGAGCGTCGCCGACTGCGAGATCCGGCGGATGCGGGCCTCGCCGAGGCCCGCGGCCTCGAGCTCGCGGGCGAGGAGCCCCGGGGCGGGGAACCGTGCCCGATCGATCGCCGCGAGCGACGGGAAGACCCGCGCGACCCAGATCCGCTCGAAGTGCTCGGGCGCGAACGTGGCGACGACCGCCCGCCCCGACGGCGCCAGGACCCGGGCAAGCTCGGGCAGCGCGCGGGCCCGATCGAGCAGATGCACGACGCACCGCAGGACGACGCGCTCGAACCAGCCGTCGCGGAACGGCAGCGCCTCGGCCGCGCCCTGCTTCAGTCCCACCTCGCTGCCGACCCGCTCGCGTGCGACCGCCAGCATCTCGGCCGAGGTGTCGATCCCCCAGACCTTCGCGCCCCGCCGCGAGAGCTCCGCCGCGAGCGCACCGGTGCCGCAGCCCACGTCGAGCGCCCTCCTGCCGGGCAGGTCGCCGTCGAGCCAGATCGCCTCGGTGACCTCGCGCCAGTTGTCGTCGGCCGGCCTGAGCCGGTCGTAGCATTCAGCCAGCTGCGAGAAGTCGGGCGCGCGAAACGGCGGCCCGCTCACTCCTCGCCGAGGAAGTCCTCGGGCTCGGAGAGCGCCTCGATCGCCTCCTGCGCCGCCTCGAGGTCGGACTCCCGTACGAGGACCCTCTGCGGCGCCTCCTCGTGCTCGAGGGGGTGGTGCTCGACCGCCTGCTCGATCTCGCACTCGATCCCGGCGGCGTTGAGCATCGCCTCGATCTCCTCGGCCTCGGTCTGGTCTCCCGCGGCCACCACCTGCACCATCCTGGTCATCCGCTGCCCTCCGGCTCCGCCACTGGGGTACCGTCCATGCCGTCATCCCGCAGCCCGAGCGCCCCGCCCTTCACGAGCCGTGGCTCGCCGCGCTCCGCGAACGGAAGCTCGATGATATCGAAGTCCCTGGGAACGACCGTCGACGCGAAGACCTCCCGGGCCTCCGCGACCACCTCGTGGCCGAAGTACCGGTTCGACAGGTGGGTGAGCGCGAGCATCCGCACGCCCGCGACGCGCGCCAGCTCGGCCGCGTCGGCAGCGGTGCTGTGCGCCGTCTCGGCGGCTCGCTCCTGCTCGCCCTTCGTGAAGGTTGCCTCGTGCACGAGCAGATCGGCCTCGATCGCCGCCTCGAGGACGCTCCGGCACGGCCTCGTGTCGCCGGAGACGACGAGCCGCCGGCCCGGGCGCGCGGGGCCGAGGACCTGCTGCGGGTCGACGGTGACGCCGCTCTCGAGCTCGACCGGCTCGCCCCGCTGCAGCTGGCCCCACAGCGGCCCCTCCGGGACTCCGTGCGTCCGGGCCGCCTCGACGTCGAAGCGCCCCGGTCGCCCGGACTCGACGAGCACGTAGCCGAGCGCCGGCACGCGGTGGTCGACGCCGAACGCGTCGAGGCGGTGGTCGCCGCGGTCGACCGTGTCGCCGGGTCGCAGCTCGCGCAGCTCGAGCGGATACGTGAGCCGTCCGAAGATCCGCCGGAGGCTCTCGACCAGCTCGCGGAGCCCGTGCGGCCCCCAGACGACGAGCGGCTGCTCGCGGCCGCGGAGCGAGAACGTCTTCAGCAGGCCGGGCAGGCCGAGGAAGTGGTCCGCGTGGTAGTGGGTGACGAGGATCTCGTCCAGCTCGACGAGGCCCACGCCCGATCGCAGGAGTTGCCGCTGCGTCCCCTCGCCGCAGTCGACGAGCAGCCGCTCACCGCCGCGGCGGACGAGCAGGCTGGTGGGCGCCCGCCGTGCCGTCGGCACCGAGCCGGCCGTTCCGAGGAAGACGACGTCGAAGTCCACCGGGCGATTCTACGGCGGGCCGGGGCCCGCCCCGCCCGAGGGAAGCCCGCTGACGGCTCCGCCTCCCTCGAATGCCAGGCTGGCCGCGGCCGGGCCGTGGACCGTCCGGCCCCTACGGGGGGTGTGGGCTACGTCCCGACGCCGGCCGGCCGCTCAGGGCAGGATCAGCTCCTGTCCCGGCGCGATCGTCGCGCCCGGGAGCTCGTTGCGTTGCTGGATCTCCCAGACCGCCTCGCGGACATCGCCGGCGTAGTGCTCCTCCGCGATTGCCCAGAGGGTGTCGCCGGGCTGCACCGTGTATCGCGTCTCGGGGGCCGCCCCGCTCGACGGCCGCGCGGCCCCGAGCGCGGCGATGACGAGCAGGAGCAGGACGACCCCCGGGAGTGTGAGACGCGAACCGAACACGTGTTCGACTATAGACGAACACGTGTTCGTTGTCAAGAGTACTCGCCGGCAGACCCTCCGGAGGTCGATGACGGGCGCGGATCCCCTCTACGGCCAGGAGAGGAAGCGCCCGTCCCGGTAGACGAGCTCCCCGTCGGCGTAGACCTGCCCACCCTGCCGGAGGTCGCAGACCATGTCCCAGTGGAGCTTCGAGCGGTTGACGCCGCCGCTCTCCGGATACGACTCGCCGAGCGCGAGATGCACTGTCCCGCCGATCTTCTCGTCGAACAGCGAGCTACCGGTGAACGTCCGCAGGTGCTCGTTGAGCCCGAAGGCGAACTCCCCGACGCGTCGCGCGCCCTCGTCGACGTCGAGCATCTCGAGCAGGAAGTCCTCCCCGTGGGCGGCCCGGGCGTCGACCACCTTGCCGCCCTCGAACCGGAGCCGGACGTCTGCCACACCGCGCCCGCGAAACGCTGCCGGGTAGCTGAAGCGGATCGTCCCCTCGACCGAGTCCTCGACGGGCCCGGTGAACACCTCTCCGTCGGGCAGGTTGCCGTCGCCGGCACACGGGATCCATGCGCGGCCGCCGACTCCGAGGACGAGGTCCGTCCCGTCCCCGACGACGCGCAGCTGCCCGACGGCGGCGAGGCGCTCGCCGAGCGCATCGAGGCGCTCGTGCATGACACGCCAGGCGCCGACCGGATCGTCCGGGTCGAGGAGCACGGCCTCGTAGAGCAGCGACTCGAAGGCGGCGAGGGACATGCCCGCCTCCTGCGCGGCAGCCTGCGTCGGATGGGCGGTGACGAGCCAGCGCAGCCCGCCGGCCTCGGAGCGCTCGTTCGTGCGCCGCCGGATCGGATCGCGCCCGCGCATGAACAGCCGGTGGCGGCCCGGATCGACGTGGGTCAGGGAGCGGACGTTCGCGTCGGAGTCGATCGTGATCCTCACGTCGACGGTCTCGATGTCCTCGAGGTCGCGCGGGTTCGTCCAGACGAGCTGTTCCTCGCTCCCGTGCAGGAGCAGCGCCTCCGAGATTCCGGGAACCGAGATCCGGGGCAGCGGATGGGCCCCGACCTGCACGACGTGGCGGCAGAGCTCGCGGACGAGCGGCGCGGCAAGCGTCGTGCCGACGATCTGCACCAGCTCGCCCGGTCGGATCGCCATCCCGTACTCGACGATGAGCCGCGCGTGGCGCTCGACGCGCGGATCAGTCATCGCTCCCGCCCCCCTCGGGCTTCGAGAGGAACCGGCCCGCCCTCCAGACGAGCTCCCCGTCGGCGTAGACCTCCCCCTCCTTGCGGAGGTCGCAGATGAGATCCCAGTGGATCTGCGCCGCCTCGTTGCGCGTCCCGCAGGCCGGGAAGCCGAACCCGAGGGCGAAGTGCATCGTGCCGCCGATCTTCTCGTCGAAGAGGATGTTGCGCGTGAGCCGGTCGATCTCGTAGTTCAGGCCGAACGCGACCTCTCCGAGCACCCTCGCCCCGTCCAGCTCGAGCAGCGACTGGAGCAGCTCGTTCCCCTGCCGCGCGGACGCCTCGACCACCTCGCCGCCGGCGAATCGCAGCCGGATGTCCTCGACCTCGCGTCCCTCGTAGACCATCGGCAGCGCGAATCGGATCTCGCCTTCCGTGACGGTCTCGACGGGCGACGTGAAGACCTCGCCGTCGGGCATGTTCAGGCGCCCGTCGGCGGCCATCCAGTGCCTCCCCTCGACCCCGAGCCGCAGGTCGGTGTCCGGCCCGACCACGCGGAGCTCGCGCACGGCCTCGAGCTCGCGGGCACGGGCGCCCAGCTCGGCGGAGGTGGAGCGCCAGAACGCGGCCGGGTCGTGGTCGTCCTCGACGTGGCAGGCGCGGAACACGAACCGCTCGTACTCCTCGAGCGGCAGCTCGGCGTCCTGGGCGTGGGCCTGGGTCGGGAACAGCGTCCCACACCACGCGGCCTCGCCAGCATCGATTCGCTCCCAGTACCGCCGGGAGAGTGGCCGGCGCGCGGCCGCATACCGTCCAAACTTCTCGGGCGGCGCATTGGAGAGGCCCTTCGTGTTGCATTCGCTCCAGACCGTGACCCAGGCGTCCGCCGACTCGGTCTCGCGCCAGGCAGCCGGGGGGACGTGCTCGAGCTGGCCGTCGGAGCCCTCCTGGAGCCGGATCTCGAGGATGCCGTCGAGATCGAGTTCGACGTAGGGATGCGCGCCGCGGCGCAATGCCGACAGGTAGAGGGAGAGCAGGAGCGGCGCTCCGCATTCCTCGCCGGCGAGGCGCACGCACCGCCCGGGGGTCAGCCCGAGGGAGTACCCCGTGATCAGGTCTGCCAGGCGATCGATCCGTGGGTCGTGCACGTCGCGTCAGCCCCCTTCTGCCAGTCGATCCAGCACCGCGTCGACGAGCCCGGCCGCGCCGAAGCGCACGGGGTCGTCGGCGACGAGCCCGGTCTCCGCCTCCGCTTCCGCGATCGCTCGCCGGGCCTCGTCCTCATCCATGGTCACCGTGTTCAGCGCCAGGCACGCAACCCGCGCGGGCCGGGCGGGCAGCGACACGCGCTCGTAGAGGTCGACGAGCTCGGACAGCGAGGGGATCGGGTGCCCGGGCAGCTCCTCGATGTGCGTGTCGCCGGCCCGGTGACACAGCACGAGCACGTGCGGCATCGCGCCGTGATACAGACCGAGCGTGACACCCGAGTAGTACGGATGGAGCAGGGCGCCCTGACCCTCCACCCAGAGCAGGTCGCCCATCCCGGCACCCTGGACGACGAGCCGCTCGGCAGCGCCTGCCACGAAGTCGGAGACGACCGAGTCGACGGCGATTCCCCAGCCGGAGATCGCGATCCCCGTCTGACCGGTCGGGACGAAGACGGAGGCGAGCCCACGTCGTTTCGCTTCAAGGTGCAGCTCGATCGCCATCGTCTTCTTGCCGATCGCGCAGTCGGAGCCGACGGTGTGGACCACGCGCGCAGCGAGCCGTAGGTTCTCGCCCGTCGGGACGCCGATGTCGTCCGGCGGACGCCGGAGGTCTCGGAGCTCGACGCCATGCCGGCGGGCGAGCTCGACCAGCTCCGGGTCGTCGGCCAGGTACGTGTGCATCCCCGACTCGATGTCGATGCCGTTCCCGATGCAGGCCCGGAAGAGGTCGTGCCAGACGGGCGGCAGCACACCGCCGGTCGGAGCGACGCCGATCAGCGCGGTGGTCGGCGCGTGGCACAGCGCGTCGTTGACCCGGGCGACGATCGGGATCCCCTCGTAGCCCTCGCCCTCCCGGGTCGAGTCGAGGATGGCGACCGTCGGGTGTGGGCCGTAGCGGACGAAGCCCCTCAGCGTCTTACCGTGGTGCGGGTCGGCGGAATGGCCCTCGGCCAGGACGAGGTAGCGCTTCATCGGGGAGTGACGCCGAGCCCCGGCCCTTCGGACGGCAGCTGGACGCCGTCGACGAGCTCGATCCCTGCCCACGGGTCGGCGGCGAGCAACAGGTTCCCGTCGAGGTCGACGTGGTCGCAAAGGCTCGCCACGGCGCAGCTCGCCGCGATCCCGAGGCCCGACTCGATCATGCAGCCGAGCATGACGCCGAGCCCGAGCGCCCGGGCGGCATGAACCATGCGGATCGACTCGCGGATCCCACCGCTCTTCGCGAGCTTGATCGTGATCCCGTGACCCCGGCTCGCGCACGCGGCGACGTCCGGAAGCGTGTGGCAGTCCTCGTCGAGGTAGATCGGGAGCACGGATCGGTGCTTCAGGAGCTCTCCTCCGTGGTCGCCGGCCGGCAGCGGCTGCTCGACGTACGCCACGCCGAGCGCGGCGAGCTGCGGGATCGCATCGAGAGCCTCCTCGACCGTCCAGTACTCGTTGACGTCGACCTGGAGCGGCAGGTCGCTGACCGCGCGCACCGCGCCGACGCGCTCGACGTCGAGGCCGTCCCGCCCGCCGAGCTTGAGCTTGAGGCGGCGGAACCGACCGTCGGCGACGACTCCCTCCGCTCGCTGCGCCATGTCGTCCGGGTCGCCGAGCCAGATCGTGTAGGACGTCGGCGGGCTGCGGCGGGGCACCCCGAGCAGCCGCCAGACGGGCTGGCCGCAGAGCTGGCCGCAGAGGTCGTGGAGCGCCGCGTCGATGGCCATCTTGGCGGCCAGCTCACCGGGCAGCTCCGCGAGCCGGATGCCCACGTCCTCGAGCGCGAACGGGTCGTCGCCGAGCAGCGCCGAGGCGCCTTCGAGGAACGCGCTCGCCGACTCGACGCTCTCGCCGTAGTGGTCCTGGGGCGCCGCCTCTCCATGCCCGACGACCTCGCCGTGGCGGATCGCGACCTCGAGGAGCTCGACCTCGACGTCGGTCGAGCGGGAGATCCGAAACGGCGCCGCGAGCGGCAACGTGACGGGCCGGTACGTCAGCTCCACGCCAGTAGACTAGTCGGCACGCGCCTGTAGCTCAGGGGATAGAGCGTGCGCCTCCGGAGCGCAAGGTCGCAGGTTCGAATCCTGCCAGGCGCGCTGCGCGTGCGCTGAGCAGCTCCGCGGCTGAGCGGCCGGCTCGGCCGGCCGCGACCCGCGTAGAAGCCGGGCGGAGCCCGGCGTTTTCTTCGCGTAGGAGCCGGGCGGAGCCGGCGGTCGCAGTCGTCCTGTTCGCCGGGCGAGGACGGGGCTACAATCCGTGAGAGGCAATGTACGCCGACGACCCGCTCAGTACCCATGGCACGGCCAACTCTTGCCCGCATCAGGCGCGGACGGCCCCGCTTCCCGGCGGAGGCAATCGAGTCGCGCGCCCACGTGCGCGAGCTCGAGGCTAACGGCCTCACCTGGGTCCATCTCGAGCGCCCCACTCCCGCCGACCTGGCCGACCTCGCGGAGCGCTTCGGGTTCCACGAGCTCGACGTCGAGGACGTCCTCTCGCGCCGCCAGCGCCCGAAGATCGACGAGTACCCCGACTACCTGTTCGTCGTCCTTCATTTCCCGGTCTACGACAAGACGATCCAGCGGCTGAACGCCGCAGAGCTCGACGTCTTCGTCGGCCCCGACTTCCTGATCACGATCCCGAACGTCGAGCTGCTGCCGGTCTCGCGCTTGTTCAACCGGTGCGAGGCCGACCCGGTGAGGGCCGCCGAGCTGCTCGCGAAGGGTTCCGGCTACCTGCTCTACGAGGTGCTCGACGACCTCTTCGACTACTGCTTCCCGATCCTCGACAAGATCCAGCACAAGCTCGACTCGATCGAGGACGAGATGTTCGAGGGTGCGGCGGAGAAAGACATCGTGCGCGACATCTCGAACGCGAAACAGGAGATCATCTCCTATCGCAAGATCATCAAGCCCGAGCGTGCGACGTTGCGGGTGCTCGAGCGCCACATGCAGCGCTTCCTGCGCGAGGATCTCGAGGTCTACTTCGACGACGTCGTCGACGCGGCCGAGCGGATCTGGGATCTGCTCGAGAACTCGAAGGAGGTCGTCGAGGGGCTCGAGTCGACGAACGAGTCGGTCATCTACCACAAGCAGTCCGACGTGCTCCGCATCCTCACGATCATCAGCGTCACGATGCTGCCGCTGACCCTGATCACGAGCATCTTCGGGATGAACGTCCTGTTCCCGGGCGAGGGCGGTCACGAGGCGTTCTGGGCGATCATCGGCCTGCTCGTCGCCGCGCTCGTCGGCATGGTCACCTTCTTCCGCTGGAAGCGGTGGCTCTAGTGCTCCGTCTCGGAATTCCCTTGACGCTCCAGCGCGCGAAAGGCGAGCCAGGCAAGGACGCAGGGAGCGCCCGTATTGGTGAATACGGGCGCGACCGAGGACGCCGCATGGCGACGCGTTGCAGCCGCCCGGAGTGCAAGGCGATCTCTGAGACGGGGCACTAGAACTCGTCCCGCCGGTCGTACGCGGGATACGCTTCCAGGCCACGAGGCCCAGCGACGGGAGGGCACCGATGGGCGAATCCACAGAAGGAGTCGGGACAGTCGAGCCCGTCGAGAGCGGACCGACGATCCCGGTCGCCGTCGACGAGGCGGAGCAGGGCACCGCGGCCACCGCGCCGCCAGGAGGGCTTCCCCGGAGACGTCGGAGCGCGTCCGGGCGGATCCCGCACCTGACGGAGGCCGAGCGGGTCGCCCGGGGCCGTGCCGCCCGGAAGGAGACGCCGCGGGGAAGCCACGCCGGCTGGGACGCCCCGGCGCATCGGCACGACCCGATCCAGCTGCTGGAATCCCAGGCGGCGACACGGGTGCCGGAGCTCGTCCCGATCCGGTACGGCCGGATGCTCACCTCGCCGTTCGCATTCTTCCGCGGAAGCGCGCTGATCATGGCCGCGGACCTGGCCGGCACACCGCGGTCGGGCCTGCTCGCGCAGCTCTGCGGTGATGCGCACCTCTCGAACTTCGGCGTCTTCGGCTCGCCCGAGCGGCGGCTCGTCTTCGACATCAACGACTTCGACGAGACGCTGCCGGGACCCTGGGAGTGGGACGTCAAGCGCCTGGCCGCGAGCTTCGCGATCGCGGGGCGGGAGCGCGGCTTCTCCGACGCCGAGCGCCGGGAGATCGTGCTGCGGACGGTCCGCGAATACCGCCTCGCGATGGAGCGATGTGCGGGCATGGGCAACCTCGCCGTCTGGTACGCCAGCCTCGACATGGACGTCCTGATCGAGCGGTACCAGCGGGAGCTCGACCCCAAACGGCTGAAGCGACTGCGCGCGAACCTCGCGAGGACACGCACGCGCGACAGCATGCAGGCCTTCTCGAGACTCGTGCGGGACGTCGACGGCGAGCCGCGTATCGTCGGCGACCCGCCGCTGATCGTGCCGGTCGAGGATGTCGCGGCCGGGTTCGACCGGGAGCAGCTCGAGGATGCGATCCGGGGGTTGATCCGGGCTTACCGGCGGACCCTCGAGCCCAGCCGGCGCAGCCTGCTCGAGCAGTTCCGTTACGTGCACATGGCCCGGAAGGTCGTGGGAGTCGGCAGCGTCGGGACGCGTGCCTGGATCGTCCTGCTCCTCGGCCGAGACGACCGCGACCCCCTGTTCCTCCAGGCCAAGGAGGCGCAGGCCTCCGTCCTCGAGGAGTACGTCGGACGCAGCGAGTACAAGAACGCCGGCCAGCGGGTCGTCCACGGACAGCGGCTCATGCAGGCGGCGAGCGACATCTTCCTCGGCTGGCAGCGCGTCGTCGGCTACGACGGTCAGCAACGCGACTTCTACCTCCGCCAGCTTCGCGACTGGAAGGGCTCCGCGGATGTGGAAGCAATGCTCCCCGACGGCATGGCGATCTACGGGAGGCTGTGCGCCTGGACGCTCGCGCGCGCTCACGCCCGCTCGGGCGATCGAATCGCGATCGCGTCCTATCTCGGGAAGGGCGACGTGTTCGACCGCGCGATCGCGTCCTTCGCGGAGGCGTACGCCGACCAGAACGAGCGTGACTACGATGCGCTCGTCCACGCCGTGGCGAGCGGCCGGATCGAGGCCCAGACGGGCCTGTAGGCGTCCCGGATCCGGGCGGGATGAGATCCCGCCCCTACGACGCGGGACCGCGACCCGCCGGCCCGGACGCCACGGGGGATCGAGAGGCCGGACGCGGCGCGGCTGGCGGGACGGCATCGTATCCGGCCCTCGACCAGTCGAGCGGCTAGATTCCGGACGTGACCGATCGTCTCTGGGCGCCGTGGCGCCTCGAGTACATCCAGTCGGCCGATGAGCAGCCCGGCTGCGTCTTCTGCCGGGCGCTCGAGCTGGACGACGAGGAGGGCCTCGTCGTCCACCGCGGCGTCAGGGCGGTCGTCCTGTTGAACAAGTTCCCCTACGCCTCCGGCCATCTGATGGTCGCGCCGCGGCGGCACGTCGGCACGTTCGGTGCGCTCGATGCGGAAGAGGCGCTCGAGATCCACCGGCTCGCGGCGGCGGCGGTCGCCGCGCTCGAGGCGTCGATGGGCCCGCAGGGGTTCAACCTCGGCTGGAACCTCGGACGGATCGCCGGGGCGGGCGTCGTCGACCACGTCCACCAGCACGTCGTGCCCCGCTGGGCGGGCGACACGAACTTCATGCCGGTGCTCGCCGACGTCAAGGTCATGCCCGAGCACCTGCTCGACACGCGACGGAAGCTCGCCGCGGCCTGGCCCTCCTAGACGACTGATTCCACGATCTCGCGCGGCCCGGCTGTGCCGTCTGGGGTGTCCGGGCCGGCGCCCCGCGTCGGCAATCTCGTGAAATCACCCATCTAGACTGCCGCCATGGCCCTCGATCCCACGGTCTTCAAGGCGTACGACGTGCGTGGGCGCTATCCATCCGAGTTGGACGAGGAGGGTGCCTACGCGATCGCGCGCGCGTACGTCGAGCATTTCGAGCCGAGGGCCGTCGCAATCGGCCGGGACATGCGCCTCTCCTCGCCGTCGATGGCGGCGGCGGTCGTCCGCGGGGCTGCGGAAGGCGGTGCGGATGTCACCGACGTGGGGATGATCGGCACCGAGATGCTCTATTTCGCCGTCGGCCACCTTGGCCTGGACGGCGGGCTCACGGTCACCGCCTCGCACAATCCGAAGGAGTACACGGGCATGAAGATCGTCCGTCGCGGGGCGCTCCCCGTCGGCGGGGACTCGGGCCTGCTCGACATCCGCCGCCGCGCGGAGACCCCGTTCGCCGAGCCCGTGGGACGGGGAGCCGTCCGGAGCGCGGACGTGTACCCGGCGTTCGTCGAGCACGTCGTCTCGTTCGTCGACCCCGGCGCCATCGCGCCGCTCCGCGTCGTCGTCGACGCCGCGAACGGCATGGGCGGGGCGATGCTGCCCCCGGTGCTCGCGCAGCTGCCGGTCGAGGCCGTCTGCTGCTACTTCGAGCCCGACGGCTCGTTTCCGAACCACGAGCCCAACCCGCTGCTGCCCGAAAACCGCGAGTTCATCGTCGCGAAGGTGCGCGAGGAGGGCGCGGCCCTCGGGATCGCGTTCGACGGCGATGCCGATCGCTGCTTCTTCGTCGACGACACGGGCGAGTTCGTGCCGGGCGACTTCGTGACGGCCCTGCTCGCGCGGGCGGTGCTCGAGAAAGAGCCCGGCGCGACCATCATCTACGATGTCCGCGCCTCGTGGGCCGTTCCCGACACCGTCGAGGCCGCCGGGGGGATCGCGCTCGTCAACCGTGTCGGCCACGCGTTCATCAAGCACCGGATGCGCAAGGAGCAGGCGGCGTTCGCCGGCGAGGTGTCCGGCCACTACTACTTCCGCGACTTCTTCCAGGCCGACTCCGGCGTCGTGCCCATGCTGTTGCTGCTCGAGCTGGTCTCGAGGGACGGCCGCCCGCTGAGCGAGATCCTCGCCCCGTTCAGGGACCGCTACTTCCTCACCGGCGAGATCAACACGGCGGTCGCCGACGTCGCCCTGAAGCTCCAGGAGCTGAAGGAGCGGTTCGGCCCGGAAGGCGAGGTCTCGCACCTGGACGGCATCTCGGTCACCGCCGCGGACTGGCACATGAACGTCCGACCCTCCAACACCGAGCCGCTGCTGCGCCTCAACCTCGAGGCCCGGTCGAAGGCGCTGATGGAGGGCAAGCGCGACGAGGTGCTCGCGGTGATCCACGCGTGACGTCCCCGCTCGAGCTCGGCCGTGTCACCGACCGCAGGCCGCCCTTTCGCTACTCCGCCCTGACCCGCGTCGGCTTCTCGGACACCGACGCGCAGGGTGTCGTGTACTACGGCCGGTACCTCCCGTACTTCGACACGGCCCACCGCGAGTATCTGCGGCATCTCGGGCTCCTCGGCTCGAACGTCGAGCGCGAGCGCTTCGTGATGCGGGCGACCACCGTCGAGTACCATGCGCCCGCCCGCTTCGACGACCTCATGGAGGTGTTCGTGCGCACGAGGCGGATCGGCCGCTCGAGCCTCACCGCCGCGTACGCGGCGCACGACGTCGACGGCGACGCGCTGATGTGCACCGCGCAGCAGACCTTCGTCCTCGTGGATGCGCTCTCCGGCCGGCCCGTCGGGATCCCGGAGGCGTACCGGGCTCCGATTCGCGCCTTCGAGGGCGCCGACCTGGAGGAGGACCGATGATCTCCGTCGCGGACGCGAGACGTGGCGTGCTCGAGGCGATCGATCGCTACGTGAACAGCGAGCCGACCGCTGACGGAGTGCTTCGACGGAGCGCCACGGTGTTGCGCGACCGGATTGGATACCCGTCGGTCTCGGTCGCGCGGCCGGGCCGCGCCGACATCACCGTGGGTGGGCCGTCGTCGGAGCCGGCCGTGCGCCTCCCGATCGAGCACCGGGGCGAGCCCGTCGGCGAGCTGTGCGTGGGCGGCGCGGATGCCGATGACCGCGCGTTCCTCGAGCACGTCGCCCGGATGCTCTCGTCGCGGTGCGAGCGTTGAGCGGCCCGCTCGACGCCCAGCCGTACGCCGGGGCGCTCGAGGCCGTGGAGCGCATCCTCAATCGCGAGGCGGAGCCGGACGAGGCCCTGCGAGCCGTGGTCGAGGTGCTGCACGATCGTGTCGACCACTACACCTGGATCGGCCTCTACTTCGTCGACGAAGGGGAGCTCGTCCTCGGTCCGTGGAAGGGTGAGTCCGGGCTCCCGGAGCACACGAGCCTTCCGCTCGGCGAGGGCGCGATCGGCCGCTCGGCCTCCCGCCGGACCGTCGAGGGGCTGCCGGACGTCGCGACCGTCGAGGGCGACGAAGCGTGCTCTCCGCGGACGCCGGCCGAGATCGACGTTCCCGTCGTGTTCGAGGGCTCCACGGTCGCCGTGATCGGCATCGACTCCGACCTGCCCGACCCGTTCGGGCCGTCCGATGACGCCTTCCTCGGACGGGTGGCAACGCTGATCTCGGCGCACTGCCTGGTCGGGTGGGACACGGGCGGGGTCCCGTGGCCCGAGCTGGGCTGAGAGCTCGACCCGGAACGACGCAGCGCTGACGAGCTCGACGGGCTCCGTCCGGGCGTAACGGGCTCCGCCCGGGCGAGCGCCGCTCTCAGGCCGGCGGCTCGAGCCGGCGCCGAACGACGTCGACGCTCGCCGCGGCGATCGGCTCGCCGAGGACGGCCGACGCGAGCTCGTTCGCCTGCCGGATCACCGCGTCGCGCTCGGCCCCCACGGCTCCGCGCGCGAGGAAGAGCGCGGCGCCGGCGGTGCTCGCCCAGTCGGACACCCCCGTGAGGCCGGGTGGCGGAGCGGTGCCGGCCTCGGCGGCGACACGCGGCATGCCGCGGAGCGCCGCTGCGAGCGCGTGGGCCCGGGCCTCGACCGCCCCGGCCTCCCGACCTGCGTCGGCGACCCGCTCCCGGTGAGCCGCAACGGCAGCCTCCGCGGCGTCGACCCGCCTCCTTGCCAGCGCGAGCGCGTCCTCGGCTCGAACGACGTCCCGCCGTGCGGCCGCGGCTGGCTCGCCTTCCCGGCCGCTCGCAGCGGCCTCGAGCCGGTCGCGTGCCTCGCCGACCGCCCGCTCCCGCTGCGCGCGGTCGGCCGCTGCCTCGGCCAGGGCCGCCTCGAGGCGTCGGGCCTCCGTCGGTGCCTCCTCGAGAAAGCGCGCCAGCCGATCGGAGTCACTCCTGATTCCGGCCGTCGGGGCGGCGAGCTCGTCGAGCTCGGACAGGGCCCGGGCGTGCTGTTCGTCCGCCCGGGCCAGCTCTTCGAGCAGCAGCTCGGGCACGTCGCCCGCCGGGGTCATGCCGACGGCGTGACGCGGTAGGCGTCGAAGACAGAGTCGATGTTGCGCAGCGCGTTCAGCAGGCCGCGCATCGTCTTCACGTCGCCGATCTCGGCGACGTACCAGTTCTTGGCCATCTGATCCTCGACGTGGCCCGAGTACTCGACGATGTTCGCGCCGTGCTCGGCGAACGTCCGCGCGACGTCCTCGAGCAGCCGCGGGCGGTCCCACGAGTCGACGGCGATCTGCACGCGGAAGCTCTGCGTCGCACCGCCGTCCCAGTCGACCCGGGTGAACCGCTCCGGGTTGCGGCGAAGCGCGCGCGCGTTCGGGCAGTCCTCGCGGTGAATCGTGATCCCCTTGCCGAGCGAGATGTAGCCGCAGATCTCGTCACCCGGCACCGGGTTGCAGCAGCGGCCGAGCCGAACGAGCACGTCCTCGACGCCGTCCACGGTGATCCCGACCGCCTGCCCGGCGATCGCATGGCGCGCCTTGGGCTTGCGCGGGAGGGTCTCCTCCTCGGCGACCTCGGAGGTCTTGAGCCTCTGCAGGAGCTTGTTGACGACCTGCGAGACCTGGAGCTTCCCCGAGCCGAGCGCGAGGTAGAAGTCCTCCGCCTTCTTGAAGTTCATCTCGCGGATCACGCCTGCGAGGAGCGGTGAGCCGGCGATCTTCTTGTACGGCAGGTTCTGCTGCTTCAGCGCCTTCTCGAGGGCCTCGCGTCCCTTCAGCTCGGTGTCGTCGCGCGTCTCCCGCGAGAGCCACTGGCGGATCTTGTTGCGCGCCCGCGAGGAGGCCGCGATCGAGAGCCAGTCCCGCGATGGCCCCCGGCCGAGCTGCTTCGAGGTCAGGATCTCGACGAAGTCGCCGCTCCTGAGCCGGTAGTGCAGCGGGACGATCCGCCCGTTGACCTTCGCGCCGACGGTGCGGTGACCGACGTCGGTGTGCACCGAGTACGCGAAGTCGATCGGCGTGGAGCCCGAGGGGAGCGACTTGACCTCGCCCTTCGGCGTGAAGACGAAGACCTCGTCCGAGAACAGGTCGGTGCGGAACGTTCTCATGAACTCACCGGGATCGCTCTCGTCCTGCTGCCAGTCCATGAGCTGCCTCAGCCACGCGAGGCGCTCGGCCTCGGTCTTGCCGTCCTTCGTGCCGCTCTTGTACAGCCAGTGCGCGGCCACGCCGAGCTCGGCGGTCTCGTGCATGTCCCTCGTGCGCACCTGGATCTCGAGCGGCTTCCCCTCGGGGCCGACCACGGTTGTGTGCAGCGACCGGTACATGTTGAGCTTGGGCATCGCGACGTAGTCCTTGAACCGCCCGGGCATCGGCTTCCACAGAGAGTGGATGATCCCGAGCACCGCGTAGCAGTCGCCCTGCCCCTCACGTCCCGACCGCTCGACGATCACGCGCATCGCAGTGAGGTCGTAGATCTCGTTGAACTCCTTGCCCCGCTTCGCCATCTTGTCGTAGATGGAGTAGAAGTGCTTCGCACGGCCGGAGATATCCGCGGCGATCTCCGTCTTCTCGAGCTCGCGCGCGAGGGTGCCGCCGGCCTCGGCGACGTAGGCCTCGCGGTCGGCCCGACGCTGGGCGACCATCGCGCCGATCTCCTCGTATTTCCGGGGGTGCAGCGTCTGGAACGCGAGGTCCTCGAGCTCCCATTTGATCTGGTGGATCCCGAGCCGGTGCGCCAGCGGCGCATAGACCTCGAGCGTCTCGCGCGCCTTCTGGATCTGCTTCTGCTTGCCGAGGTACTCGATCGTCCGCATGTTGTGGAGGCGGTCGGCGAGCTTGATGATGATCACCCTGATGTCCTGGGCCATCGCCACGATCATCTTCCGGTAGTTCTCCGCCTGGGCCTGCTCGCGGCTCTGGAACTTGATCCGGGTGAGCTTCGTCACGCCCTCGACGAGGCGTGCGATGTCGTCGCCGAACTCCTCCTCGACCTTGTCGATCGTCACGTCGGTGTCCTCGACCACGTCGTGCAGCAGCCCGGCGGCCACCGTTGCCGTGTCCATCCGGAGCTCCGCGAGGGCTCGCGCGACGCCGACAGGGTGGGCGATGAACGCTTCGCCGCTTCGACGCTTGTCTCCCGCGTGCGCCTCGCACGCGATCTCGAATGCGCGCTCGAGCAGGTCCCGGTCGATCTCCGAGTTGTGCTCGCCGACCGTTGCGATCAGCTCGGCGAGGAGCTGACGATGGCGCTCGGCCTCGATACCGAGAACGGGTTCCATTCCACGATTGTAGTCGGCGCGGCCGCGGCGTTCCTGGAGCGCAGCCCGCCAGGAGAACGGTCGGGCACGCCCGTCAGGCCGCCTCGGAGAGCACGGTGGGAGATGCGAGCAGTAGCGCCCGGAACGCGTCTGACTCGGCGAGCTGACGCCGGAACCCGGCGCCGGGCGCCAGCTCGAGCTCCTCGAAGATCGCACGCGCCTCGGCGCTCCAGGACGCCTCGCCGGCACGCCACTCCTCGGCGAGCCGGGCCCGGAGATCGGCGTAGGCGTCGGGTGTCTCGAAGATCCGCCGCACCACGAGCTGCGGCGAGACGCTGCCGTTCCAGCGGTTCGCGCCGAGCCGGAACGCAACGTCGAAGCGGCCAGCGCGACGCAGCCGGTCGAGCTGCCCGCCCTGTCCGAAGGCGATCGCTCCCGAGCGAACACGGTTCGCGACGACCGCCAGGCGGAGATGCTTGCCGTCGCCGACGAGCTCGAGCTCGGTGAGCTCGCATGCCGGCGCCAGCAACGTGATGCCGGGGTTGCCGAGCCCGAACGGTGCGAGCCGCTCGAGCTCCTCGGCGAGGTCGAGCGTCAGCTCGTGCCCGTGGACGACGGCGTCGACCTGCAGGGTCGCTCGCAGGTCGTCGTCGGTCAGCGCCGTGTCGGCGCGCGCCGCCAGCTCGGTCGCGAGCTGCTCCAGCCGCTCGGGGCGGATGCTGAGCCCCGCGGCCGCGCGGTGGCCGCCGAAGCGCTCGAGGAGCCCGGCACATTCGGCAAGGCCCGCATACAGGTCGAACGCCGGGATCGAGCGCCCCGACCCCGTCCAGGCGCCGTCCTCGCGCCCGGCGACGAGCACCACCGGACGCTGGAACCGCTCGACCAGCCGCGAGGCGACGATGCCGATCACGCCCTGGTGCCAGTCCTCGCCCCAGACGACGTAGGCCCGCCGGCGCCGTCTCGCCTCCGGCCATGCATCGACCTGTCGCAGCGCGTCGCGGAGGATCCTGTCCTCCACCGCCTGGCGGTCGCGGTTGAGGGTCTCGAGCTCCTCGGCATGGCCACGGGCCACGCCCGGGTCGCCGGTCAGCAGGAGCTCGAGCGCGGAGCCCGGATGGCCGAGCCTGCCGGCGGCGTTGATCCGGGGCGCGAGCCGGAATGCCACGGCGCCGGCGTCCACGGTCGCCGGATCGACGCCGGCCGTCCGCATGAGCGCGACGAGCCCGGGCCTGGCCGTGCACGACAGCCGGCGGAGCCCCTCGGCGACGAGGCTCCGGTTCTCGTCGAGCAGCGGGACGACGTCGGCGATCGTGGCGAGCGCGACGATGTCGAGCATCGTGTCGTCGGCCACGCCGAGCGCCTGGGTCAGCTTGTACGCGACTCCGGTGCCGCAGAGCTCCGGGAACGGATACGACGACGGCCGGGTTGCGACGATCGGGCAGTCGGGCAGGCGCTCGCCGGGCCGGTGGTGGTCGGTGACGACCACCTCGAGGCCGAGCGCCCTGGCCGCCTCGACCTCCTCGACCGCCGTGATGCCGCAGTCGACGGTGAGCACGAGCCCGACGCCGTCTGCGGCCAAGCGTGCGACCGTATCGGCGGCCAGGCCGTAGCCTTCCTCGAAGCGGCTCGGCAGATGCCAGGAGACGTCGGCGCCGAGGGCCCGCAGCGCCGCGACCGCGAGCGCGGTCGCGCAGATCCCGTCGACGTCGTAGTCGCCGTGGACGCAGATGCGCACGCCTCGCTCGACCGCTCCGCGGATCGACGCGCACGCCCGCTCCATGTCGCCGAGCAACAGCGGGTCGTGCGAGACCGGCTCGCGAGCGAGGAACGTCCGTGCCCGATCGGGGTCGTCGTACCCGCGCCGGACGAGGACGCTCGCGGTCACGTCGCTGATGTCGAGGGCCTTCATGAGCTCCTCGACGCTCCGGCGGGGGCACGGACGGATCGTCCAGATGCCCTCGTTCATCACCCCTACCGTACGGGTGGTGTCGGACGGCGACCGATCCGGCGCATGTTCCCGCACTGGCCCGTGCGCGGGTCGGCACGATCGCACCCAGGCCCGCCCGTACGTTCCTGGCCACGGCCCTACAATGACGCGGATGTCCGAGTCGAACTACGTCTCAGGCAGCGATTTCGTCGTCGAGTTCCTCGGGCATCGCTTCTGCTTCAACGCCGTCGACTTCGAGCAGCGGGTCAACGCCGCCGCGGTGAGGCTCGGCCTCGTCGAGCCCGGCGAGCTCGACCCGGGCGAGGTCGCCGACCTGGTCGCGTTGACGGCCGACGGCGTGATCGACGAGCCCCGCAGCGGGCTCGGCGCATACCTCGTCCGCAACTGGGAGCGGCTGTCGCTGCTCGACGACGAGTCGCTCGTCTACTGGCTGCGCAAGCTGGTGTTCCGGAGCGCCTGGCTCGACCACCGGGTCAAGGAGCGCCTGCTGGAGATCTCCTGGGACGACGGGACGTCCGAGTTCACCTATCACGACGCCCAGGGCGGGCGGGCGCTGCTCGAGCTCGCCCCCGTCCCGTCCTGGCACGACGTCATGTTCCGGGGCTGAGCGGCGGCCCTGCTACGCCGGCGCCACGTTCGCTCGCTCGTCGAGCGAGCGGAATGGCTGCCGTCCGGCATGGGTCGCCGCGGTGCGACGGGCGAGCCGGAGGCATCCTCGATCGAGCACCCGGATGGGTGGATCAGCCGGTCAGGGGTCCTGCGGGAGCGAGAAGCCGAAGCGCGTCTGGGCCTCGGGCTGACCCAGCGTGAGACGAATGATCGAGCCGACCGGAACGATCAGCTCATCCGCCGCCCTGCTGCTGGCGACGTCGTCACCGTGACCCTCCTCGTCGGAGAACGGGCAGAGCGTGACGAAGCCGTAGCCCGGCTCCGGCCTGATCTCGCGGACGTGGAAGCGGGCGCCGTCGTGGAGCATGACCTCGACGGTCACCTGCTCGACGCCGTGCCGCTCACCGAAAGCCTCGACGGCGCGGTGGAGCCTCGCGACGAGGTCCTCGACCGACGGGCCCGACGCGCCAGGCACCCAGAGCTCCGGCATGCGCGAAGCCTAGCCGAGCGGATCAAGAAGACGTTGGAGGGGCGGCGGGTGGCAATCGCGGCCGGTGGCACCGGCCGGCGCAGCATGCATCAGAAGAGCCGGCGCTCGGTCCCGGACGAGGTTTGGCCCGTGCGGGCGAGCCCGAGCTCGGTCGCGACGCGGCCGCGCGGAGTGCGCTGGATCAGGCCCAGCTGCAGGAGATAGGGCTCGTAGACGTCCTCGATCGTGTCGGGCTCCTCGCCGAGCGCGACGGCGAGCGTCGAGAGCCCGACCGGTCCGCCCGCGAACTTCTCGACGATCGCGCGCAGCAGCTCGCGGTCGATCCGCTCGAGGCCGTCCTCGTCCACCTCGAGGAGCGCCAGAGCCTCGTGCGCGATGTCGAGCGTGACGCTGCCGTCGTGGCGCACCTCTGCGACGTCGCGAACCCGCCGGAGGATCCGGTTCGCAACGCGCGGGGTGCCGCGGGAGCGGCGCGCGATCTCCTCGGCGGCGGCCTGCTCGACGTCGACGCCCAGGATCCGGGCGGAGCGGCCGACGATCGTTCCGAGCTCGGCGGGCGTGTAGTAGTCGAGGCGGTACGTCATCCCGAACCGGTCGCGCAGCGGCGTCGTCAGCAGGCCCGTCCGTGTCGTCGCACCCACGAGCGTGAACGGCTTGAGGTCGAGGGTCAGCGTCCTGGCTCCGGCGCCCTCGCCGACGATGATGTCGATCCGGAAGTCCTCCATCGCCGGGTAGAGGATCTCCTCGACCGCGCGCGCGAGCCGGTGGATCTCGTCGATGAACAGGATGTCGCCCTCGCCGAGGCCGGTGAGGATCGCGGCGACGTCGCGCTTGCGCTCGAGCGCGGGCCCGGCGACGGTGCGGATGTCGCCGCCCATCTCCTCGCGGACGATGAACGCGAGGCTCGTCTTCCCGAGGCCGGGAGGGCCCGCGAGGAGGACGTGGTCGAGCGCCTCGCCGCGCGACTTCGCGGCGGCGAGGGCGACCCCGAGCTGCTCCTTGACCCGCTCCTGGCCGACGAACTCGTCGAGGCGGCGGGGGCGGAGCGTCCCCTCGAGCTCCTCGTCCTCCGGGCCGACTGCGGGCATCGTCACGCGGGTCGCCACGTCAGGCCGCCTTCAGCGCCTCGCGCACGCGATCCGACGGCGCGAGGTCGGGGTCGACGCCGGCAAGGCGCTGCTCGGCCTCCGCGATCGTGAAGCCGAGCTCGACGAGCGCGTCGCGGGCGACCACGTGGACGTTTCCGGTGCCCGGCGCGGGCGGCCCCGCGGCGGCCGGGACAGCCGTGATTCGTTCCTTCAGCTCGAGCACGACGCGCTGGGCGAGCTTGCGCCCGATCCCCGGGATCGACTCGAAGAGAGCGATGTCGCCGGTCGCGATCGCCCGTCCGAGGTCTCCCGGTGTGTACGCCGAGACGATCCCGAGCGCCACCTTCGGCCCGACGCCGTTCACGGACAGCAGCTGCTCGAACAGCCGTCGCTCCTCGGCGGAGGCGAATCCGAACAGCTGCATCGCGTCGTCGCGGACGTGCAGGTGCGTCTCCACGACGACCTCGTCGGCGCCCTCCGCCTTGCGGGCGGCGCTCGGGGTCGCGAGCACCCGGTAGCCGACCCCGCCGACGTCGATCACGAGCCCGTCCGCGTCGAGCGCCACCGGCCGGCCGCGCAGCCGGGCGATCACCGGCGCCTCCCCGCGAGCTCGGCGACCGGCGACGCGAGCGCGTGGCAGATCGCCACCGCCAGCGCGTCGGCCGCGTGATGCGGATCCGGTAGCTCGTCCAGGCGAAGGATCGCCTGCACCATGCGCTGCACCTGCCCCTTCTCGGCGCGCCCGTAGCCGCACACGGCCTGCTTGACGGTCGCAGGTGGGTACTCGGCGCACGGGATCCCGGCGTTCGCACAGGCGACGAGGGTCACGCCGCGGGCCTGACCGACGGAGAGGGCAGCGCGAGCGTCACGGCCGACGTACGAGTCCTCGACGGCCACGACCTCCGGCTCGTACCTGGTCACCAGATCGATGATCTCCTCGTAGATCCGTTTCAACCGCAACTCCGGGCGTTCCTGCGGCGATGTCGTCCACCATCCGTGCCCGACCGCGGTGAGCCGGCTCCCGTCACGGCGAACCACGCCGTACCCGCAGGCGGCGGTGCCCGGATCGATGCCGAGGACCGTCACGAGGGAAGGGTACGGAGCGCCCCGGACATCTCCTGCCCGGCGCGCCCGGGCGACCTACGATGCGACCGACTCGAGCACGCTCTCCGGAATGTCGAAGTTCGCGTACACGCCCTGCACGTCCTCGTTGTCCTCGAGCGCGTCCATCAGGCGCAGCAGCTTGCGGGCGGCAACGTCCTCCTCGACGCGAACGGTGTTCTTCGGCACCATCGTCAGCTCCGCCGACTCGAGCCGGAGGCCGGACGCGGTCAGGGCGTCGCGAACGGCGCCGAGGTCGTCCGGAGCCGTCGTCACCTGGAGCGTCGACCCGTCGGCCGACACGTCCTCGGCGCCCGCGTCGGCGGCGAGGAGCACGAGATCGTCCTCGTCGATCGCGCTCGCGTCCACGAGGATCACGCCCTTGCGCTCGAACTGCCACGCGACCCCGCCGGTGGCGCCGAGATTCCCGTCGTTCTTCGTGAACACGTGGCGTACGTCGGAGGCCGTGCGGTTGCGGTTGTCCGTCAGCGCCTCGACGAGGACGGCGACGCCGGCAGGCCCGTAGCCCTCGTACACGACCTGCTCATAGTTCTCGCCGCCGGCGCCCGCTCCCGCCCCGCGGGCGATCGCGCGCTCGATCGTGTCCTTCGGCATCGACGCCTGGCGGGCCTTCTCGACCGCGTTCGCGAGCGAGAGGTTCGTGTCGGCATCGCCGCCGCCCTCGCGCGCGGCGACGATGATCGCCCGCGTCAGCTTCGAGAAGAGCTGCCCGCGCTTCGCGTCGGCGGCACCCTTCTTCCGCCGGATCGTGGCCCACTTACTGTGCCCCGACATTCGCCTCCTCCCTCACCATCGCCAGGAATCGCTCGTGGACCCGTGTGTCGTCCGTCAGCTCCGGATGGAACGAGGCCGCCAGCAGGCGGCCCTCCCGGACGAGGACGGGCTCGCCGTCGAGACGCCCCAGCACCTCGACGTGGGGGCCGACGCGCTCGATGCGGGGCGCGCGGATGAACACCCCGCGGAGCGGAGGCCCATCCTCCCCGAGCGCGATGTCCGCCTCGAAGCTGAACACCTGGCGGCCGAAGCCGTTGCGGCGCACGCCGATGTCCAGCAACCCGAGCGGCCGCTGGCCGGGGATCCCGTCCACCGCCTCCGACGCGAGCAGGATCATGCCGGCACACGTCCCGAAGATGGGTCGCTCGAAGGCCAAGAGGGCGTCGTCGAGGCCGTAGATCCGCATCAGCTTCTCGATCGTGGTCGACTCGCCGCCCGGGATCACGAGCCCGTCGAGGCCGTCGAGGTGCTCCGGAAGCCGTACCTCGACGGCGTCCACGCCGAGCCGGGCGAGCACGTCGAGGTGCTCCCGGACGTTCCCCTGGATCGCGAGCACCCCGATCGTCATACGCCGGATTGTAGGTTCCGCGCCTCGCGCCCCGGCCGGACGAGCGGGACGGCCCCCGCCCCGTTACCGTGTGGCCGGTGGAGTCGCCCGCGTTCACCCTGACCGCGAGGGCCCCGATCGCCTGCTGGGAGCGCGGCGAGGGAGACCCGGTGCTCGTCCTCCACGGCTTCCCGGACCACGCGGTCGGGATGCTCTCGCTCGCGGAGCGCATCGCCGCGGCCGGGGGGCGGGCGATCGTCCCGGCCTTGCCGGGCTATCACCCGTCCGGCGCGGCACCGGACGGCGACTACAGCGCGGATGCCGTCTCGCGGGACATGGCCGACCTGCTCGACGGACTCGGCATCGAGCGGGCCGCGGTCGTCGGCCACGACTGGGGCGGGCTGCTCGCCTACCACCTCGGCGCCGCGCACCCCGACCGGGTGACGTCGATCGTCGCGATGTCCGTTCCGCACCCGAGCGGCTTCCGGGTTCGTCGTCGCATCCTGCGGGAGCAGCAGAGCGCGGCGTATGCCTGGATCCTCGCCTACGCGGGCGACCGGGTCGAGATCGCCGCCGACCCCTCGTGGCTCACCCAGGTCGCCCACCACTGGTCGCCCGCGCTGCGGCGCGACGACTGGCCCGACATCCTCGAGGTGCTGACGCGCCCCGAGGTGGCGGAGGCCGTGTGCGGCTGGTACCGCTGCGACTTCGACGGGGTCGGCGCCGCCACCGGCGACGTGCTCGTGCCGGCGACGGTGATCCACGGCGCCCAGGACGCGTGCATCGGGCCCGCCGTCTACGCGGGCACCGAGGAGCGGTTCCGATCGGGCTGCGTGCGCCACTGCCTTCCCACGCTCGGCCACTGGCCCCACCTCGAGGCTCCCGACGAGACGGCAGCGCTCGTGCTGGCCGGGCTCGGGTAGCGCGCCCGCCCCTGCCGTCGGACGTCGCGGCCGGCTACCAGCCGCGCGTCTGGAGCAGCTCGGACGCTCCGAGCGAGCTGTTCGCGATACCCGCCATGGGCTCGCCGAGCCCCGTCGACACGCGGGCGAGGATCTCCGGGTCGCGGCAGTGGGTCGTCGCCTCGACGATCGCGCGCGCCCGGACGGACGGCTCCGAGCTCTTGAAGATGCCCGAGCCGACGAAGACGCCGTCGGCGCCGAGCTGCATACAGAGCGCCGCGTCGGCGGGCGTCGCGATCCCCCCCGCGGTGAAGAGCACGACCGGCAGTCGCTGATGCTCGGCGACCCATTGGACGAGAGCGAACGGCGCCTGGAGGTCCTTCGCGGCCGTGAACAGCTCCTCCTCGGGAAGCGAGCCGAGCCGCCGGATCTCGCCGACGATCGCGCGCATGTGGCGTACGGCGTTGACGACGTCCCCGGTGCCGGCCTCGCCCTTGGAGCGGATCATCGCCGCGCCCTCGTTGAGACGCCGCAGCGCCTCGCCGAGGTTCGTCGCCCCGCACACGAACGGGATCCGGAACTTCCACTTGTCGACGTGGTGCTCCTCGTCTGCAGGTGTCAGGACCTCGCTCTCGTCGACGTAGTCGACCTCGAGCGCCTCGAGGATCTGCGCCTCGACGAAGTGACCGATGCGGCACTTTGCCATCACCGGGATCGTGACCGTCTCCTGGATCTCCGTGATCCTGGTCGGGTCGGCCATCCGCACGACTCCACCCTCGCGACGGATGTCGGCGGGGACCCGCTCGAGCGCCATCACCGCGACCGCGCCCGCATCCTCGGCGATGCGCGCCTGCTCGGCGGTCGTGACGTCCATGATCACGCCGCCCTTGAGCATCTCGGCCAGTCCGGTCTTGACGCGGAGGGTCCCGAGCTCGGTCATGGGGACAGTGTACCCCGCATGCGGCCCCCGCCGTGCGGGCCGGAACGGTCAGTCGCGGCCGAGGACCGGCTGGAACCGCTGCGGGCGGAGATGGTCGAGGTCGTAGCTCGGAGCGATCCCGGCCACGATCTCGGCGACGAGGCGCCCGGTGATCGGGGCCAGGGTGAGACCCATCGTCGCGTGACCGGTCGCGAGCACGAGGTTCTCGACGTGCTCGGGACGCCCGACGATCGGCAGCCCGTCGGGACTGCACGGCCGTAACCCCCGCCAGACCTCGACCGCCCGCCTCCCCTGCAGGCCCGCGATCCCCCGCGCCCCGGCGCGGACGATCGCGTCGACCCGCGTCCGGCTGACGCGCTCGTCGAGCCCGGAGAGCTCGAGCGTCCCGGCGAGCCGCAGCCGGCCCGAGAGCGGCGTCGCGACCACGCGCGCCTCGTGCATGGCGACCGGCAGCGACGGGTCGGAGGGCGCCGACTCGTAATCGACGTGGTAGCCCTTCCCGCCCTCGACCGGTACGAACACGCCCGCCTGCTTCGCGAGCACGGGCGTCCAGGCCCCGGCGGCGAGCACGATCGTGGGCGCCCTGACCTCGGCGGCGGTGGTCTGCAGCGCCTCGATCCGCCGGTCCCGGCGGCGCAGTGCCAGCACCTCGACGCCGGTGCGGATCTGGACGCCGGCCGCCCGTGCGGCCTCGCCCACCGCCTGGACGAACCTCGCCGGATCGCAGTGGGCGTCCCCCGGGTAGTAGACCCCGCCCACCGGCTCGCCGCCGACCGCGGGCTCGAGCGCCCGGACGGCGGCACGGTCGAGGACCTGCGGTGCGAGCGAGGCCTGCTCGCGCGCCTCCCGCCGAGCGTCCGCGAAGCGGTCCTCGGTCGCGAACACCGTCAGGAGCCCCCGGCGCTCCAGCCCGAACTCGATACCCGCCTCGGCGAGCTCGGCGAACCGGGCCAGCGAGAGCTCCGACAGCTCCCTGATCACCGTCGCGGCCCGCCGCGCCCGCCCCGGGGTGCAGGCGGCGACGTACCGGCCGAGCCAGGGGAGCAGCTGCGGCCGCGGGCGGAGGTAGAAGGGGCTGTCGGGCCTCGTCAGGTACGAGAGGCCCGCACGCAGGGCCGCGGGCGTCGCGATCGGCGCGGAGTGGCCCGGGCAGATGAGCCCCGCGCTCCCGGACGAGCAGCCCGCCCCCAGCGCGGCTCCGCGCTCGAGCAGGGTGACCGAGGCGCCCCCGGCGGCGAGCTCGAGCGCGCAGCAGACACCGATCGCGCCGCCGCCGACGACCAGGACGTCGGGCGATCCGCTCACGCGCCGGACGGCACGCCACCGTGCGGGTAGTTCACGTACTCCTTCGGCTCCGGCTCCCTGAAGGCGGCGGCGCGGCTCGTCGCAAGGCCGTAGTCGACGATCCCCTCGACGAGCTTGACGGCGCAGGCCACGCCGTCGAGCACCGGGACGCCAACCTCAGCCTCGACGACCTTGTCGAGCGGCCCCATGCCGGCGCACCCGAGGCAGATCGCCTCCGCCCCGTCCTCGGCGACGGCCTGCCGCGCCGCGGCGACGATCTCCCGGCACGCCGCCGTCGGGTCGCGCTCGCAGTCGAGCACCGAGAGCGGGGTCGTGCGGATCGACGCGCAGCGGGCCTCGAGCCCGTGGCGCCGGACCATGTCCTCGAGCATCGGCTTCACCCGCGGCAGCACCGTGACGATCGAGAAGCGGTGCCCCACCGTGCAGGCCATGAGCATCGCCGCCTCGGCGATCCCCACGACGGGCACCGGTGAGATCTCCCGGGCGGCCGAGAGCCCCGGGTCGCCGAAGCAGGCGATGACCACGCCGTCGAACCCGTCGGCACGCTCGCGGATCGTCTCGAGAGTCGCGACGGCCGCGAGCTCCTCCTCGTAGTGGCCCTCGATCGAGCGGGGCCCCCAGTCCGGGGACGTGACCTCGATCTCCGTGCCCGCCCGCGCGTACCGGCGAGCCTCCTCGCCGATGTCGCGGGTCATCTCCTCGCTCGTGTTCGGGTTGATGACGAGGATTCGCATGTGCGCCTCCCTGCGGTCGACCGGGCCGGTCGTGCCCCGGCATTACCGGTACCCGGGGTAGTCCCTCCTCGCCCCCTCCCGGGAGAGAAGGCCGTCCTCGATGTCGCGGCGGATCGCCGCCGGGTCGCGCCGGGCGGGGTCGCCGTAGCCGCCGCCCGACGGGCGCGACGAGGCGGAGCACGTCGCCCGCCGCTGCGCCTTGCGGTAGGGGATCTTCGACGGGCAGCGCCGCTCGCGATCGGTGCCCGGGTTGAGCACGACCTCGCCGGGGGTGCCGTCCCCGCCGCCGAACAGGCCCGGCGGGCGCGACCTCGTTGCCGTCGCCCTCGAGCGAGAAGCCGCCCGGCTCGAGGAACTCGATCTCGCGGATCGAGCCGAGGCCGCCGCGCCAGCGCCCGGCGCCGGCGCCGTCCTCGCGCAGCTCGTACCGCGGTCACCCGCAGCGGGTAGTGCGACTCGATGTCCTCGATCGGGTTGTTGCGCGTGTTCGCGTAGAGGGTGTCGACCGCGTCGAGGCCGTCCTTGCCGGCCGGCCGCCGTAGCTCCCCTCCTGGATGTCCATGTAGCACCCAGTGCTCGCCGCCGCGCGAGGCCCGAGAACGCGACGACCTTGAGGTTGCCGACGCCCGCGCTCACGTTGTCCGGGCACGACCGGCGCGAGCGCGCGCATGACCGTGTCGGCGACGATGTTGCCCGGGCAGAAGCGCGCGATCGTCGGCGCCGGGAAGCGCGGGTTGGCGAGGCAGCCCTCCGGCGCGGTGATCGTGATCGGCCGGAAGAGGCCCGAGTTCGTCGGCACCGGCTCGTGCGCGGCCGAGTCGAGCAGGATCGAGCGCAGCGTCAGGTAGATCGCGATGTCGACCGTGCCCTCGAACGGCATGTTGATCGGCAGGTCGACCTGCGGCGAGGTGCCGGTCGAGGTCGACGTGGATGTCCGAGCCCGTCGATCGTCACGGCGACCTTGATCACGCAGGTCGCGGTAGGCCGGGTCGGGATGGTCGAGGAAGCCGTCGATGCGGCCCTCGGCCTCGTAGCGTGCCGTCGGGCAGCTGCTCGATCTCGCGGCGCAGCATCCGCTCGGAGTAGTCCATGAGGTCCTCGCACGCCGCCCGGACCGTCTCGAGCCCGTAGCGCTCGACCAGCTCGACGAAGCGCTCGGCGCCGATCCTGCGCGGCCGCGACCTGCGCCTCCATGTCGCCGACGACGAGCTTGGGCGCGCGGCATGTTGTCGCGCAGGAGCCGCCAGACCCACTCGTTGCGGCGGCCCTCCTCCTCGATCTTGATCGCGTTGAACTGCAGCCCCTCGGCGTACGCGTCGGTCGCGTCGACGATGCCGCAGGTGCCGGGCGTGAGCGCGCCGAGGTCGAGGTGGTGCGCGGTCGTGGCCGAGAAGCCGACGAGCTCGCCGCCGTGGAAGACCGGCACGACGAACGCCGACGTCGGGCTGGTGCGAGGCGCCGTAGTACGGCGTGGTTGTGGATGACGACGTCGCCGGGGCGCCACTCCTCGCCGAGCTCGGCGAAGCGGCGGTTGATGCCCGCGGATGTAGCCCGGGATCGGGCCCGACTGGAGCGGCGTCGACTGCGTCGACTCGCAGAGCTGGCGGCCCTCGTCGTCGCAGATCACGCAGCCGAAGTCCTCGGACTCGCGGATGATCGACGAGTACGACATGCGGGCCAGCTTGTGGCCCATCTCGACGCGCGATCGAGTCGAGCGCGCCGCCGATGACGGCGCGCGTGATCGGGTCGATGCGGGTCGCGGCGTGCTCATCGGGCGCTCCGACGAGGACGAGGCTCCCGACGCGTCGGCGCGCGCGGCCCAGCCGGGCGGGACGACGACGGTCGTGTCGCGCTGGAAGACGATGGCCGGCCCGGGGATCGGCTCGTCGAGCGGGCAGGCGCGCGCGCTCGCAGGAAGCGCGTCGGCAGCGGACTCGAGCTGCCCGTCGCGACGGAAGACGCTCTCGCCCTCGCCGAGCGTCGCCTCCAGAGCGTGCCCGAGCCGACGGCGCAGCGCGCTCGAGCTTCGGGCGGCGCGCCGAGCGCCGTCACGCGCGCGTTGACGATCTCGATCGGGTCGCGGAACGCATGGCCGTACTCCTGCTCGTGCAGGCGCGTGGAACGCCGTCGAGCGCGCCTCGGCTCGAACCGCCCGTCGGGCAGCGGCACGCGCAGCTCGTAGCCCTGCCCGACGTAGCGGCAGTCGAGCGCCGCCTCGACGCTGATCGTCGTCGTCCGGAACGCCGTCGCGCGCGCAGGCGGCGCGCGCAGCTCGGCGGCGAGCTCGCCGAGGTCCCGGTTCAGCGCGCTCCTCGTCGATCGCGCCCTCGACCATGAAGACCGTGCGCATCTGGTCGTAGCTTCAGGTCGCTCGTCAGCAGGCCGGTCGGCCGAGGTGATGCCCGGGTGCGGCGGCACGAGCACCTCGGGGATGTCGAGCGAGTCGGCGACCTCGGCCGCGTGCAGCGGGCCGGCGCCGCCGAAGGCGACGAGCGCGAAGTCGCGCGGGTCGTGGCCCTTCTGGACCGTGCGCGAGCGGATCGCCCGCGCCATGTTCGCGTTCGCGATCGTGACGATCCCCTCCGCCGCCTCGAGCAGGCCCATGCCGAGCCGGTCGGCGAGACCGCCGACGGCCTGCGTCGGCGCGCGTCGCGGTCGAGCGGCATCTCGCCGCCGAGGAAGCGCTCCGGGTCGATCCGGCCGAGCACGACGTGCGCGTCGGTGATCGTCGGCTCCGTCGCCGCCGAGGCCGTAGCAGGCCGGGCCCGGGTCGGCGCCGGCGCTGCGCGGCCCGACGCGGAACGCGCCGCCCTCGTCGACGTAGGCGATCGAGCCGCCGCCGGCGCCGATCGTGTGGATGTCGATCATCGGCACGAGCAGCGGGTAGCCGGCGACCGCGGTGTCGCGCGCCGAGGCCTCGGCGATCCCGCGCTCGGTGACGATCCCGATGTCGGCCGACGTGCCGCCCATGTCGAAGGTGATCAGGCGGCTCGCGCCCGGCGAGCTCGCCCGCCCAGAGGCCCGCCGAGCACGCCGGCGGCCGGGCCCGGAGAGCAGCAGCGTCACCGGCCGCTCGGCGGCGGCCTGCGAGCGCTCGCGACGCCGCCGTTCGACATCATCACGTGCAGGTCGCCGGCCACGCCCTCGCGCGGCGAGCGCGCCGGTCGAGCCGCTCGAGGTAGCGGCCGGTCCCCGGGCCGACGAACGCGTTCATGCACGCCGTCGTGAAGCGCTCGAACTCGCGGAACTGCGGGAAGATGTCGGCGCTCGACGTGACGAACGCGCCGGGCATCTCCTCGCGCACGATCTCGGCCGCGCGCCGCTCGTGCGCCGGGTTGAGGTACGAGAACAGGAAGCAGACCGCGACCGCCTCGACGCCGGCCTCGCGCGAGCTCGCGCGCCGCGCGCGCGCACGTCGTCCTCGTCGAGCGGCTCGAGCGACCTCGCCCGTCGGCGGCACGATCCGCTCGCGCGACGACCTTGCGGTGCGCGACGCCGCACGAACGGGCGCGCCTGCCACGGGATGTCCTGCATGATCGAGTAGTGCTGCGGGCGCTGGTGGCGGCCGATGTGGACGACGTCGCGGAAGCCCTCGGTCGTGATCATCCCGGCCGCGGCGCCGCGGTGCTCGAGCACGGCGTTCGTGGCGACGGTCGTGCCGTGGAAGACGCCGTCGACGTCGCGCCGGCTCGATCCCGGCCTCGCCGCAGAGCTCGACGCAGCCCGGTCGACGATCGCGCGACCCGGGTCGTCCGGCGTCGAGCGGACCTTGTGGACGTGCGACGGCCCCGACTCCGTGTCGTAGAGCATGAAGTCGGTGAACGTGCCGCCGATGTCGACGCCGACCACGCGCACGTCTACGCTCCTGACCCGCGTGCGGCGGCGCGGCCGGCCGCCTGCGGCTTCGACCGGACCCGCGTCGGTGCCCCATGCATGCTCGCAGGAGCGTACCCGCTCCCTCGCCGGGGCGGCCGCCCACCGCGACGGAGCCGCCGCACGGGGCGCGCTATGGTTCGTGCGTCTCGCCGGCGGCCCGGCGCGGCCTGCACCCCGAACGGGTTTCGCTCGTACCCGGTTCGCCGATGGGACAGCGGGATGCGGATCGAAAAGGCGACGCGCCGCGGCGGCCCGCCGGCGTAAGTACGCTGCCGTCGTGCCGGAACCGCCGCGCTCGGAGCACGGGGGGATGAGCCTTGGCGGCCGGGCGCGCCGCCTGGCCATCTGGGTCTTCGGCCCGCAGCTCACGGCGCAGTACCTCCCCGCCCTCCGCGCCCGTGGGCGGAGCGTGCGCTACGACCCGAAAACGTCGTGGACGCGACGGTACGAGCGGGTGCTCGCGGACGGCGAACTCGAGGACGCGACGACGATCAAGCGCGACGCGAACCCGCTCCGCACGCGCTACCACTACAACGCGGTCGAGAACGCGATCCTCGAGCACGCGCTGCGCCGGGGGCTGCCGGAGCGGCCGTCGGTGCTCGACATCGGCGCCGGCTCCGGCCACTGGGTCGACTTCTACCGGGCAGCCTTCAGCGCGCGCGAGGTCGTAGGGGTCGAGATCTCCGGCCCGGCCGCGGAGGCTCTCTCCGCCTCCTACGCGGACGTGCCGGAGGTGGAGATCGTCCACGCCGACGTGACGGACGAGGGCTTCGCGCTCGAGCAGCGCTTCGACGTCGTGAACGCCGTCGACATCCTCTTCCACGTCGTGGACGACGACGCCTGGCTACGGACGGTGAGGCGGCTTGCGACGCACCTCGCCCCGGGCGGGCGGCTCGTCGTCGCCGAGCACGTCGGGCTCCTCTGCCACGACGCAGGCTTCCGCCGGCCAAACCCGCAGCGGGGCGAGGAGGCGGGGCCCGACCGGACGGTGGTGACGAAGCGCGTGCGCTCGCCCCGGGCGTGGCGAGCCTGCGCACGGGCGGCCGGGCTGGCCGTCCTCGACTCGGCGCGGATCCGCAAGAGCAGGGCCCAGCCGACCCCGGCCAACAGGCTGCTCGTCCTCGGCGCGCGCGATGGGTGAGCGCTTCGGCGCCGCGGGAGCTTGTTCGTACGACCAGCGCGCGATCGAGTGTGACCCGCTCGGCGTGGCCGTCCCGATCCTCGACGCGCGCCACAGCTAGCACGGCGATCCGGGCGCGTGAGAGCGGCCCGCCCCACCCGTCGGAGGAGGGCCGAGCGCCGCGTCGAGGCTAGATGCGCCGCGCGCCGATGAAGCTCGACGCGTAGCTGGAGCCCGGCGACATGTCGGAGACCTTCACGACGTCACCGGTGTGCGGGGCATGGACGAACTGGCCACCGCCGATGTAGATCCCCATGTGCCCGCCGCCGTAGAAGAAGACGAGGTCGCCCGACTGGAGCTGGCTGTAGGAGATGGCGACCCCCATCTGCCAGAGCGCTCCCGTGTAGTGCGGGAGCCCCGAACGCCCCGCCTGCGCGTACGCCCACACGACGAGGCCGGAGCAGTCGAAGCCCGAAGGTGACGACCCGCCCCACACGTACGGGACACCGAGCTGGCTCATCGCCGCCCCGACCACGGAGTTGCCGTAGGCGCTCGAAGGAGCTGTGCCCATGCCCTCCGGCGACGAGATCTGCGCGGGCACGTCGACGACGCTCTCGACGGCCTGTGTCGCGGCGAGTCGACGCTCGGCTTCCGCCTGGAGCCGGCGCTGGCGCGCTGCCTCCTCGGCCTCGAGCTCGTCGATCTGGCTCTCGATCGTGGACAGGAGCGCCTGACGATCGCCGAGCTGGGACTCGATCGAGGCGCGCTGGGCCGCCCGCTGTGCGACGAGCTGCTCCTGCTCCCGCTCGGCGCGCTCGAGCTTGCGCTCGCGCAGGGCGATCTCCTTCCGGGCGCGCTCGATCTCCGCCACGATCCGCGCGTCCTGCTCCGAGATGCGCTTGGTCGAGTCCACCCGATCGAGGAGCTCGTCGAGCGTCGCCGCGCCCAGCAGCACCTCGAGCGTGGACTCCTCGCCGTTCGTGTAGAGCGCGAGCAGCCGCTCCTGGATGTTCCGCTGCGCGCGCCGGTACGACTGCTTGGCGAGCTGGAGCCGGTGCCGGTTCGCGGCGATCTCGGCCTCGATCTCCTCGAGCCGCCACGACGCCCCGTTGTAGGCCTCGACCGCCTCCTCGAGCCGGACGTCCATGGCCTCGATCTCCGCCATGACGTGCTCGGCCTCGGCGCGCTTGTCGCGGATCTCGGAAGGGGTGCCGAGCGCGGATCCGGTGGCCGCGAGCGTCGCAGCGGCAGCGACGAACGCGAGTGCGGCAAGCCGCCCGATGGTGCCTCCCCGTATCAACCCATGACCCCGAAACAAATGCCGGCACTCAGCCGGCATTCCGCAGGAAATTACCACCCTTCACGTCGTAGTGCAAATCGGAACTGTCATTCGTGACGCAATCGCCTCGGTGTTGTGCCGATGGAAACCAGTTGTGCATACCTCGACCCTGATATTCCGCACAACTTGTGCAATTCGTCACGACACCGAGATACGGGCCGGTGGAACGCACGCCGGCCGGCCGGCACGACGACCGGGTCGAGCATCGCCTGCCGCCGGGCCTCCCGGCCCTTCCCGAGCGGGCCCGGCGGCCCTCGTCAACATTGCTTAACACCGCCTTCGCAAGCCCTTCATGTCCCCCAACGGGCCGTTTACGCCTGCCCGATATAACGACACCCATGATCCAGCAGGATCAGCAGGCGCTGTCCGAGACCCTTGGCCACCGTTTCGACTGGCTCTGCCGCTGCGAGGGCTTCAGGGTCGACTCGCCCGAGGGCAGGTTCGGCGTCGTGGAGGGAGTCATGTTCCGCGTCCGGCCGGACGAGCCGGACGCGCTCATCGTGCGCACCGGCGTCTTCGGGCGCCGACTCGCGATCGTCCCGATCGAGGACGTCGACGACGTCCTCCCCCGTCGCGAGCGCATCACCCTCCGCGCCGTGCCCGACGTCTCGAGCGGCGACTTCATCAGCCAGGTTCGCAATCGGCTGCGGCGCCTCGCGGCCGAGCAGGCCCCGCGCGGCGCCGCTGCGTGCCGTGCCCGCCGGCGACCGCTGACGCCGCCCGCGCGGCTCAGTTCGCCGTCGGGTCGGCCGGCATCGTCGCGAGCAGCCGGTACCGGCCCCCCTTGCGCGTGAGCACCGTCGCCCAGAGCTCCTCAGGCACGGCGCAGAAGACGTCGTCGGCCGTCGCCTCCTCGACGATCCAGGCGCCCTCCTCCATCTCACCGTCGAGCTGCCCGGCCGCCCAGCCCGAGTACCCGGCGAAGACGCGAATCCGGCGCACGCCGCCCTCGAACGAGGCGGGATCGACGTCGGCCCGCAGGTAGCCGACGCTTCCGAACGCCACGGCGGCCGCCTCGGACGGATCGTCGAGCTCGGCGAGCGCGACCACCGCCTCCGGTTGCACCGGCCCCCCGACGTGGACGAGGGCGTCGGCGCCCGCGAGCAGCGCGAGGTTCGGCACCGCGTCGGCGACGCTCACCGACGACGGCCGGTTGAGGACGACGCCCATCGCCCCCTCTGGCGAGTGCTCGGTCACGAGAACGACCGTGCGCCGGAAGTTCGGGTCGAACATGGCCGGCGAGGAGAGCAGCAGCTGACCGCGCAGGGTGGCCTCCGGTTCGTCCATGTGCGGATCTTGACCGACCTGGGTGACGCGGCGCTCGACGCGGCTCACGGGAGGGGCCGGGCGCGAGCCCGTCGCCGGAGATCTTGCTCCGACCGGACGCCGACGAGCTCGCGACGTTGCTCGTCACCGTACCGTGGATGATCCACCCAAACCGGGGTAGTGCGAAGCCTCCGACAAGACCGGTTCGGTTCAGCGGGACGAGTCGAAACGGATGCGAGCGCTCGTCTCACGGTGTCCGCGAGGGCCTCGGTCAGATGCCGACGTAGGCAGTGCGCGCTGCTGTGGCGCTCGCGCCCTCGCAGCGGGGGGTAGAATCGGCCGCTCGTGGTCAGGAGCAGGAGAGGCGGGGCGAGACCCGGCCCCGTGAGACACTGGAGACGTGGTCGCCTGGGGGCGCGCGCCCTCTTCGCGCTCGTGGGGGTCGCCGCGCTCCTCGCCCTGCCCGCCTGTGGTAGCGGCGAGAACGTCCCGGCGGGAGCGTCGGGCCTCGAGGACATCCTCACCGCCACGCTTCCCGAGGGCGGAGGCGGGAACGGCGAGGGCGAGCCGGTCGCACCGCCCGAGGAGCCTCCCGCGGAGGAGCCTCCGACCGAGCCGGCGGCGGCCGGCGGAGAGGAGACCGCCGCGGAGAGTGACGACGGGGGCAGCGACGCGTGGATCTGGGCGGTGATCGCGGCCGCGGTGGTCGTCGCGCTCGTCCTGCTGCTCGTCGTGCGTCGCCGCAAGCGCGGGCCCGAAGCCCGCTCGCTCCTCGAGCGCCAGCAGATCCTCGTCGCCGCCATCGGGGGCTGGACCGCTCAGGGCTGGGTGGTCGAGTCGCAGGCGACGGCCGAGGCCGTGCTCCGGCGAGGCGCCGAGCGGCACCGGTTGTCCGTGGACGAGAACGGGATCGTGCTCCAGGAGGCGCTGCCCCCGGACGCCGGCTCGGCCTCGCCGGCCGCCGGGCCACCGGCCGCCGCGCCGCCTCCGCCCGCGGACGCGGGCGGCGAAGGCCCACCCTCCGGACCGCCGCCGCCGGCAGGCGAGCCCGACGACCCGGGCGGCACCGGCGGAGGTCAGCCGTCCGGCTGAGGCCGCGCGGCGGCACGGCTCGTCCCGGGCGGAGGTGGACGCCAGCGGACCGCCGGTGGGCCTCCCAGGCGGACGTGCCCGCGGGTCGGGCCGGAAGACCGACGCGGCGGGTGGCGGCCATGCGTCTCGTAGTAGCCGAGCACCTTCCCAGAGGTTTCGTGCCAGCGAAGTGTCGTCCGCCCGGTGACGAGCGCCGCTTCCCGCTCGTCTGCCGTGCTCGACCCGCCGAGTTCGTCGCGCAGGTGCGGGATCGCGGGTGTTGGACTAGCGGCTCACCGGTCTCGGCCGCTTACCGACCCCGGGTGGAGGTCGTCCGGTAGAGCCTCGTAATAGTCCGGGGCGTTCGCCGCGTAGTCCTCGCGGGTGACAGGCCGCGCCACGGGCTCGTTGCGGAAGTGGTTTCCGGCCCAGGCGAAATTCCGGCCGGCGCGTACCTTGACGGGTTCGCCGTCGACCTGGAAGCGGACTCCGTCGACGAACGAGAATTGCGTGGCCGTGTAGACGAGCTGGGAAAGCCGGTGGACGGGGGTCAAGCCTTGCCCGGACATATACGAGAACGTGCCGGTCGGCGGAAGCCACTCTGGGGGCGTGCGAGCCGGGCTGGACGGATCCAATTCCGAGGCGATGTTGATCGTGGCGATGCCGTGCGTCAGCGTGACGCGAAGGAGCCGCGTGTCGGGCCCGACAACGCTATCCCAGCTGCTTCGTTCTCGTTCCTCGCCGGGAGTCGGGCCGGCGAACAGGTTCCCGGAGGACGCTTTCGAGCAGGTCGGCTGCTCGTCGGTGCTCGGCGGGGCCGTTGAGCTCGCGGCGCGTGTAGATGTCCTCGTCGGGGGAGATGCCGAGCTGCGCAGCGGTGCGCCAGGTTGGGTACACCGAGCAGCAGGGGCCCTGGTCAGAAGCGCGCACGAACCAGACCTCAAAGTGGGCCGAGTTCAGGTCTGCGGGAACGGCCGCGTGCGGTGCCTCGCCGCCGGCTGGCAGCGCGGGCACGTCGCCGCCGGCGCCGTTGGCGATGCCGAAGTAGATGCCCAGGCCAGCAGCGGCGACGAGCGCGAGGGCGGCGTAGCGGCGGTGTCGTGTTCGCGCTCGCTGGCGTGCTTCTTCTATCAGCGCATCGGGTGCATCGGGTGCAACGGGCTCGGCGTCATGGACAGGCTGGGGAGCTGGGGCGGGTCTAGGCGGCGCGGCGACGGTCATGGCGTCCTCCTCGTACGCTTATGCTAGTATGACTAGCACCATGCGAAATGTCAAGGTGGACAAGCAAGACCCCACCGACCTCTACGAACAGGTCGCCGCCGAGATCCGCCGCGCCATCGCCGACGGAGAGGCCAAACCAGGCGAACGCCTCCCACCCGCCAAAGACCTCGCCGCCATCCTCGAGGTCAACACCAACACCGTGCTGCGTTCCCTGCGCCTGCTCCGTGACGAGGGGCTGCTCGAGTTCCGACGTGGACGCGGCATCTCCGTCGCGGCGACGCCCGAACAGGGAGCCGTCGTCCAGCAGGCCAAGGAGCTCGTCCACTTCGCCCGCAGCCAGGGCTACCGTCTGGACGAGCTACTCGAGATCATCCGCAACGTCGCCTGAACGAGACCGCCCGCACTTCGGCTCGCCTCGGTCCACCTTCCGGCCTTCTCGATTTCCGGGTCGGATGTACTACGGGTGTCCCGGCCGCCGTCCCCTGGCCGTCTCGTTCGCACCCCATGCCGTGCACGCAGGCCACGCGCAAACCCGGCATCTACGTCACGGATGACACATCCCGGGAAGCGCCCACTTGCAGGCGTTTTCGCTCAACCGGGCGGTTCGAGCGCCGGAGGTATGGGCCCGCCTCGACTAGAACATCCCTGCAAGACTGCCATTTCTCCCAACTGGGGTAGCATCTGGGGTAGCACGAGGCGAGCGTGTGCGAGCCCGATGGCTGCTTCTACCCGCCGCTGAGGGCTGGCACGGCCTCTCGATCGACCTCGCGGTCGTCTCCGAATACGTGCGTGTAGGTGTTAGCCGTGACGCTGAGAGAACGCTGTCCGACCCCATGCGCGTCTAGCCAAATGACTAGCGAAACGGTGATTGCTGCGCGCTCCAGGTTTTCTAGCGGCGTTTTCGGCCCCCACGAGGGAGGACGTACATCAGCACGAGCAGGGCGACGATGACCACCGCCGCTATGGCGACTATGGCGACGGTCGACGCGGCCAAGAGCACGTGCCCATGTTACCCCTCCGGCCTATCGGAAAGACCTACGCCGCGAGCCGAACGGACCGTGCTCTGGCGGGGCGAGCATCGTGAGTCAGCGTGAAGCGCGACCCGCTCAAGGCCACGCACACGGAGTGGCGCCAACCCGTACCCGTGCTTCAATCGACCGAACTCGCGCTCGACCGCTGCGCGGCCCCGGTACGGTTCCGCCCTCCCGTACCGGCGGCGGTTCGGCGTGCTCGCGGCGGGCAAACGACCGGTACGATCTCCGGCCCTTCGGATTCCGGGCCGGATGTAATACGGTGGCACGGCAGCCTGCTTGCAGCGAACCCAGGACACTCGGACTCGTCCGTCAAGGGGGTGAGGAAATTGCGAAGGGTTGTCATCACTGGTATGGGAGCAGTGACTCCGCTTGGGAATGACGTGCCCTCGACTTGGGAGGGCGCGGTCGAGGGGCGAAGTGGGGTCGACTTCATCACGACCTTCGACACCGGCGACTATCCGGTCCATATCGCTGCCGAGGTGAAGGGCTTTGGCACGGAGGAGCTGGCCTCCCGCAAGGAGATGAAACGGCTCGACCGTTGCATCCTCTTTGCACTGTCGGCGGCGAAGCAGGCACTCGGTGACGCGGGGATCGACGGCTACGAGCCGGACCGTGTAGGCGTTGTGCTCGGCTCTGGCATCGGCGGCTTTCACGAGCTGATGCGCCAGTACGACATCCTCAAGGAGCGCGGGCCAGGCCGTGTCTCGCCCACGTTCCTTCCTAACGTCCTGGTCGATGCGGCCAGCGGCCAGATCGCCATCGCGCTCGGCATCAGGGGGCCGAACTACGCGGTCGTCTCGGCCTGCGCAACCGGATCTCACGCCATCGGCCAGGGAGCCGAGCTCGTGCGGCGCGGCGAGGCCGACGCGGTGCTGGCCGGCGGCACGGAGGCGTGCATCCATCCGCTGCTCTTTGCCGGCTTCTGCGCGATGCGCGGTCTCGTGTCCGAGGACGAGGATCCGTCACGGGCGTCCCGGCCTTTCGACGCCACACGGGCCGGGTTCGTCATGGGCGAGGGTGCCGGCGTCGTGATGCTCGAGGAGCTCGAGCGTGCGAGGTCGCGCGGGCGCATCGTCTATGCGGAGGTGCTCGGCTACGGCGCCTCCAACGACGCGTATCACATGACGGCTCCCGACCCGGAATCCATCGGCGCTGCCGAGATGATGCGGGCGGCTCTCAAGAGATGCCGGGTCGACCCCAAGAGGGTCGACTACATCAACGCGCACGGCACATCGACGCCTCTCGGAGACGCCGCCGAAACGAACGCGATCAAGGATGTCTTCGCCGACCACGCCTACGAACTCGCCGTGTCCTCTACCAAGTCGACGATGGGCCATCTACTCGGAGCCGCCGGCGCAGTCGAGGCGATCATGACCGTACTCGCGATCCACCACGGCGTCATTCCGCCGACGATCAACTACCGTCACCCAGACCCGGCATGCGACCTCGACTACGTTCCAAACAAGGCACGCAAGACCGCGATCGACATCGCGCTCTCAAACGCGATCGGCCTCGGCGGCCACAACGGCTGCCTACTGTTCGGCCGCGTGGACTAACTCCCGCCGAGCCCGGACGCGATCCCGGTTAGGAGTCCCGCCCACCCTCCGGGCGCTAGTGCTAGGGGGGTGGGTCGGTGCATGCGGGACGCCGCTGGGGGGTAGCGCCGGGGGTAGCACGAGACGGACAAACCCGTCCCCCCTGACACACCCGACCCGACAACCATGCGGGCTTCCGCATGACGAAGGGGCTGCGATGGGCCCGCCTGGATTCGAACCAGGGACCGACGGATTATGAGTCCGCTGCTCTGACCGCTGAGCTACGGGCCCTGCGGGAGCGTACCGGCCCGCCGCGACGCGTCGCCGCCGCGCCTGCCCGGCAGCGGATTCCGGCCTGCGTCTCCGCTACCCTTGCCGGTCGACAAGGCGCCGCGGAGCGGTCAGAATGTCGGCGCAGTCCTCGGGGTGTCGAGCGGCAAGGGGGTGGAGCTCCAAGTGAAGGTCTTCCAGGCCGAGCATCAGGTCCGCACGCAGTGCGGCCTCGAGGTGCGCGACATCACCGACGACGTCAGGGCTGCCGTCGAGGAGAGCGGTATCCAGAACGGCATCGTCTGCGTCTACTCCCCGCACACCACCTGCTGCGTCCGCGTCAACGAGTTCGAGACCGGGTTGCTCGAGGACTTCGGCCGCCTCATGCGCCGGCTCGTGCCGACCGAGCGCTACTACGCCCACGACGACTGGGACCTCCGCACCGAGAACGCCTGCCCCGAGGACATGGAGTTCGGCAACGGCCACTCCCACTGCATGTCGCTGCTCATGGGCCCGGCCGGCGAGTCGATCCCCCTGCGCGACGGCGAGCTCTGCCTCGGGACGTGGCAGCGCGTGCTGTTCATCGAGCTCGACCGCTCCCGCGACCGGCGCTGGCTGATCCAGGTCGTCGGCGACTAGCCCGGGCGCTGACCGACCAGCCCCAGCTGCCTTCGCCTTCGAGGTGCCCGGGCTACCTGACCCACATCTGGTCGACGAGCGGGCCCCACTGCGGGTTGGACTGGTAGTTGCCCAGCCGCCGTGACACGATGCTCGCCCAGGAACCGTTCCCCAGCGGCACCCAGACGGCCTGGTCGACGAGGTCGTGCTCGATCTTCGACCAGGCGTCGACGGCGCCGGCCGGATCGGTGGGCCGGACGCGAGCCGCCTCCTCCATCCTCCGGTCGATGGACGGGTCGCAGAAGCCACTCACGTTCGAGGAGCCATCGCAGGCGAACACCGGAGCGATGAACCCCGGCGCGGTCGCGAAGTCGGCCGTCCAGCCGAGGAACGTGATCTGCGCCCGGGGCGGCCGGCCGAAGGTCGCCGCCGACCATGCCTGGTCGTCGACGACCTCGAGGGACGCGCGGTAGCCGAGCCGGCGGAGGAGGTCGCGGAAGTAGCGGCCGACCGGCACGGAGGCCGGGAAGAGCGCGTCCGAGGCCCACACCGTCACCTTCGTCCCGGCGGTGCCCGACCGGTCGACCAGCTCCTGCGCGCGGGCGAGATCCGGAGCCGTCCAGCTCGCACCCGGATCCTGCGTGTACGGGCAATACGGCGAGTACCCGGGGAGGTTCCCCGGGAGGATCTGGCACGTGGTCCGGAACGTACCCTTCGCCAGGGCCTCGACCCTCGCCCGGTCGACCGCGAGATTCAGCGCACGGCGAGCCTCGACGTCGTCGAACGGAGGAAGCTGCGTGTTCAGGTTCATGTAGTACGTCTGGGGCCTCGGGGAGAGCTGGACCTGACTGGCGTGACTTCTGCTCAGCTCCGCCAGCTGCCCGAGCAGCGGGGAGAACAAGAGGTCAGCGGCGCCGGTGAGCGTGTCGGTGATCATCTGGTCGAGGTCCGAGCCCAACCGCCAGACGATCCGGTCCGGGAACCCGTCGGGCCGAGCGACCTCGGACCATGACCCGAACTCGGGGTTGCGTACGAGCACGAGCTCCTCGTCCTCCTGGTACCGATCGATCACGTACGGCCCGGTGGCAGGCAAGGTGTCGCCGTTCGCGAGCACGTCCGGGCTCGCCGCGGGAACCGCATATGCAAACGGCAGCGCCAGCGCGTACAGGAAGTCCGGGGCGGGCTCGGTCAGATGGAACGTCACGGTCCCCGCGTCGTCGTCGGTGACGATCCCGCTGGACAGATCACACGGGGTTCCGGCAGCGCTCAGGCACGCCGCGGCGCCCACGATGCCTGCGAAGTACGGGACCTCCGCCGGACGGGTTTCCCAGCTCGTCGACGGCCGCGAACACCCGCTCGATCGCGCGGCGGAAGTCCTCCGGGCGAACCGGCTCCCCGCTCGAGTACCGCAGCCCGTCCCGAAGCTGGAAGGTGTACGTCCGACCGCCGTCGGTCGGCAGAGGCAACGACCGCGCGAGGTCGGGAACGAGCGTGGTGCCCTCGAGCCCTCCGGTCCGCTGGAAGCTCAGGAGACCGTCGTTGGTGCTGGTGAGGATGTTCCAGGTCACGGGGTTGTAGGCGAGGGCGGGGTCCGTCGAGTCGAGCGCGGCGGCGGGCGCCCACACCGTGAGCGTTCCGCCGCGGTGTGCCTCCTCCGCCTCTCGGACGGCCACCCAGAGCGCCTCGTCGCCGACCGCGATCCCCTCCTGCCTCCGAACCGAGCTGCATGGTCGTGGCAGACCCGGAGCCGGGCTCGACCGTGGCCAAGGAGCCGTCCGATCCGTCGGACACCCACACGGAGCCCCCGGACAGCGCCAAGCCGGTGGGCGCGGGCCCGACCGGGATCGTCTGGACGACGGCGTTCGTCGCCGGGTCGATACGGGCGATGGTGCCGTCCAGGAAGTTGGCGACCCACGCCCCGTCGGGCCCGGCGGCGATCGAACGCGGCCCGTTGCCCACCCGGGACGGCTGGACGACACCGGTATCCGGGTCGACGCGGGAGACGGTTCCGGAGGCGGAGTTCGCCACCCAGACGCCGCGATCGTCGATCGAGACGTCGACCGGCCCGTCGTCCACGGCGATCACGGCCGTCACCTCACCGCTCTCGGGATCGAGGCGCGAAACCGAGGCGTTCAGGTTGTTCGCGACCCAGACCCCTCCCGCGCCGGCAGCGATCCCCGTCGGCCCGCCCGGCACGGAGATCGTCTGGACGACCGACTCCGTCTCCGGACTGATCCGGGAGACGGTCGAACTGCCGGCGTTGGCCACCCAGACCGAGCCGTTACCGATCGCCACGCCCGCCGGATCAGCACCAACGGGGATCGTGTTCCGGACGGTCATCGTCGCAGGATCGATCCGCATCACGACGCCGCGATCCGGCAACGTCACCCATACTCCTCCCGCACCCACGGCGACGTCTCCGGGCCTCGACTCGAGCGGTACGGAGCCCTCGAGCGTCCCCGTGCCGAGATCGATCATCGCCAGGGCGTCGCCGACGATCGGCTCCGCGACGGGCTCGCTGCCGCGCGCCACGGCCTCGCCTCCAAGCGTGAGTGCGAGAGGGGCCGCGACGGCGGCCGCGAGCGCGACGGCCAGGGCAGCGGTGACGACGGGATGCCGGCGCACCAGGCGGAGCGGGGACGGGGCCCGCGCGGGCGGCGGCGGTGCGAGCTGCCGGAATCGCTCAGCCGGGTCGCCCGCCTCGGAGATCAGCTGGAAGACGCCGACCGGCTCCTCCATGCCCTTGAGGCGAAGCTGCCCTCGATCGACGACCCGCACCCCCTCCACCTTGCGAGCCAGGTGGACGACGCCCTGGCTCGCCAGGATCTCCCCGGGCCCGGCCTGGCTGCAGAGCCGCGCAGCGAGGTTCAGCGCTCCGCCGCGATACCCGCCCTCGAGCGGGACTGCCTCGCCCGCGTCCAGTCCGATTCCCACGGGCAGCGGAAGCGCAGGGTCGGCCTCGGTCTCCTCGAGAAACCGCTGCTGGAGCAGCGTCGCGGCGCGGATCGCCTCACGTGCCGATTCGAAGACGGCGAGCGCCTCATCCCCACGGAGCTCGATCACCGAGCCGCCGTGCGAGTCGACCGCCTCGCGGGCGACCGCGGCGAAGCGGGCTGCTAGCTCCGCTGCGGCCTCATCGCCGCGCTCCTGCGTGAACGCGGTGTAGCCCCGCACGTCGGCGACCAGGAATGTCCTGATCCCAGGCCGTCCGCCGGTCGGCTCGCCGCCCCGCTCGTCGCCCACGTCGCCCGTCATGTCGTGCCGGCGATTATGGGGCACGACACGGCTGCACGCGGACAGGGCACGGTCCACCTCGAGCAGGGGCCTTCCGCAGCGCGCCCTCCCAGAGCGTTCCCGACTCCCCGGGCTGGACTCGAACCAGCAACCCTCCGGTTAACAGCCGGATGCTCTGCCAATTGAGCTACCGGGGAAGGCAGCGAGCAAGATTGTACCCGCGCCGGACGGGTCAGGTCAGCTCGTGCAGCGCGGCGTGGATCCGCTCGAGCGCCTGCTGGAGCTCGACGGTCCGCGCCAGGTCCGCCGTTGCCAGCTGCTTTCGCAGGTAGCGCTCGCGCAGCCGGAGCAGCAGCTCACGGGCGGCGAGCTCGTCGATCGCCTCGCTCGCGGCGAGCGCGTCGAGCTCGGCCTCGAGCTTCGCCACCTCGTCGTCGGCGGCCCCGTTCTGGCCGACGAGGCGCGCGCGCATCCGGCGGTGGAGATCCGACTCGAAGTGCTCGGGCGCGAGCTCCGCGAGCACCCGTCCGAGCTCGGGGTGTGCGAGCACGCCGGCGAGTGCGCCGCGCTCGAGCCGATCCCGGGCCTCGAGCGCCTTGCGCGACACCGCGCCGGTCGTGCGGGAGGCGCGCGGCGCGAGGGCCGCCTGCAGGTCGCGCGGCAGGTCGAGACGGTCGGCCGCGTACTCGACCGCCTCCATCCACTCCGTGTTCTGGTCGAACCCCGACATCACGTCGCGGAGCCGCTGGAAGGCTGCTTCGCGGCTCGGCGCGCCGTCGATCTCGAGCTTGACGCGATGGCGCGGGTACGACTCGGCCCGGTCGAGGCACTCCGCGAACCCGTCCGCCGCGTCTGCAGGATCCGCTCCCGGCGGAAGCCCGACGATCCGCACCTCCTCGAACTGGCGGTAGGCGAGCTCCATGCCGCGCAGGGTGGCCGCCTCGCCGGCCCGGTCCGAGTCGAAGCAGAGGTAGAGCCGCGAGCAGAGCCGGCGCAGCTCGCGGAGCTGGCGCTCGGTCAGCGCCGTTCCCATGGCCGCGACGACGGTCGAGAGGCCGGCCCCGTGGAGCGCGATCACGTCCGTGTAGCCCTCGACGACGATCGCTCGATCCTCCTTGGCGACGGACGTCCGCGCCCGGTCGAGCCCGTACACGATCGCGCTCTTCTGGAACAGCTCCGTCTCCTGCGTGTTGACGTACTTGCCCCGGATGGGGTCGTGGTCGGAGAGCCGGCGGGCGCCGAAGCCGAGCACCCGGCCGCGCGTGTCGGCGAGCGGGAAGATCAGGCGGGCGCCGAACGCGTCGTTGCCGCGACGGTTGACGAGGCCCGCCGCGGCGAGCTCCTCGCGCGTGTATCCCTTCTCCCGGGCCTTCCGCGGGACGATGTCAGCGCCCGGGGAGAGGCCGAGCCGGAACTCGCGGCAGACCCGATCCTCGAGGCCTCGACCCGCCAGGTAGTCGCGCACCGGCTCCCCCGCCGGCGACTCCCAGAGGTAGCGTTCGTAGAAGCGCGCCGTGTCCTCGAGCAGGGACAGCAGCCGCTCGCGGCGGCGGCGGTCGCCCTCGTCGCTGCGCGAGCCCTCCGTGTACTCGAGCTGAACGCGGTAGCGGTCGGCCAGCATCTCGACCGCCTGGACGAAGTCGAGCCCCTCCGTCTCCCGCACGAACGAGAACACATCGCCGCCCTTCTGGCAGCCGAAGCAGTAGAACGTCTTGCGCTCGGGGCTGACGGAGAAGCTCGGCGTCCGCTCGTCGTGGAACGGGCAGCGGCCCGTGTACCGCGAACCGACCTTGCGCAGCTGGACGCGGGCCCCCACGATCTCGACCATGTCCGCCGCGGCCCTGACCTCCTCGATCGAGGAGTCCCGGATCAGCGCCATGCGAGCGCGAAACGGTCGGTCATCCCGGCGACGTAATCGGTGATCCGCTGCGCGAGGTCGCCGGGGCGGTCGGGCGGCAGCTCGCCGGCGTGCCCGGCGTAGTGGTCGAAGATCCGCGCCACGGTCTCGGACGCGCGACGGCGGTCCGCTTCGGTCACGGGCCCGAGGTACACCCGCTCGAACATGAACGCGCGCAGCTCGAGCATCGCCGCTCCGATCTCCGGGCCTTGGACGATATCGCCGACCGGGTCGGAGCTCTCGACGAGATCGTGGACGAGCGTGTCGATCCGTGTCGAGCTGGTCGGCCCGAGCAGCTCGATCGGCCCTGCCGGGAGTTCGCCCGCAGACAGGATCCCGGCCCTCAGGGCATCGTCGATGTCGTGGTTGATGTAGGCGACACGGTCGACGATCCGCACGATCTTCCCCTCGAGCGTCGCCGGCTCCCCGGGGCCGGTGTGGTGCAGGATCCCGTCTCGGACCTCCCAGGTGAGGTTGAGACCCGTCCCGTCCTTCTCCAGGACCTCGACGACGCGCAGCGAGTGCTCGTTGTGCCGGAAGTGACGGCCGAAGCGCGCCGAGAGCGCCGCGTCGAGCGCCTCCTCGCCGACATGCCCGAACGGTGGGTGGCCGAGATCGTGGCCGAGGGCGATCGCCTCGGTGAGATCCTCGTTCACGCGCAGCGCCCGGGCGACCACCCGGGCGATCCCGGCCGCCTCGAGGGTATGCGTCATCCGCGTGCGGAAGTGGTCCCCTCGCGGGGCGACGAAGACCTGGGTCTTCTGCTTCAGGCGGCGAAACGCCTTGCAGTGCACGATCCGGTCTCGATCTCGCTGAAAGGGCGTCCGCAGACGGCAGTCGTCGTCGGGGGCGGCTCGCCCGCGGCTCTCGTACGAGCGCACGGCGCGCGGCGACAGGACGTCGTCCTCGAGCGCCCGGATCCGTGCCTCGAAGCCGTCCGCAACCCTGCCTGCGAGCTCGGGGGCCATCGCATCACTGAGCGTAGCGACTGGGCCGACCCGCGGCACCGCCCGGGCCGGACGGGTCAGAGGCCCCTAATGGGTGATTCCACGAGATCGCCGACGCTGGGGTGCCGGCTGGCTGCTCCGGGGCGTGACTCCAGGGCGCAGGCGAGGCTGGACGCCTCGGTAAGCCCTGGCGTCACGAAGCGCACGCTCTCCGTCGCAGCGTCGCAGCGCTGCGACGGAGAGCGGAAGCGGCCCGGACACGCCAGACGGCGCAGCCAGCCGCGCGAGATCGTGGAATCAATCATTTAGATGATGATGGGTACCGTGCCGCCGTCCGCGCTCCAGGCGGCGCCGGTGACGTAGCTCGCCCGGTCGGAGCAGAGGAACACGACGACGTTCGCGATCTCCTCGGGCTCGGCCAGCCGCCCGAGCGGGCGCCCCTTCCCGACGTCGGCGAGCACCTGGTCGCGGCTCTTGCCGGACTTCGCCGCGAGCTGGTCGGCGAGCCCTCCCTCGGCGATCCAGGCCGGCGAGCGCGTGGGCCCGGGACAGACCGCGTTGACGCAGATCCCGTCCGCGGCGGCGATGTCCGCGACGAGGCGGGAGAGGGAGAGCACCGCCGCCTTTGTCACCGAGTAGTCAGGCATGCCGGTCGACGGCCTCTTGCCGGCGGTCGAGCTGACGTTCACGATCCGCCCCGATCGCCTCGCGCGCATGCCCGGCAGCACCGCCTGGATCGTGCGCACGTAGCTCATCACGTTCAACTGCCAGAGGGTCTCCCAGTCCTCGTCGGTCAGCGCGTCGAAGCCGCGCTGGAAGGCGGCGCCGACGTTGTTCACGAGCACGTCGACGGGGCCGAGGGAGCGCTCGACCTCCGCCACGAGCGAGGCCGGCGCCTCCGGCCTCCCGAGGTCGGCCCGGACGCCGAGCGCCGCGCCGGACTCCGCGCGCGCGGCCTCGACGCGCTCCGCGTCGCGACCGCAGACGGCGACCCTCGCGCCCTCGGCGGCGAGCAGCCGCGCCGTCTCGAGCCCGATTCCGGTCGTCGAGCCGGTGACGAGGCACACACGGTCGCGAAGTCCGAGGTCCATGGCCGCGCGTACGATATCCACCGTGACGACGATCCTGCTCGCCCGCCACGGCGAGAGCGACTGGAACGCCGAGCAGCGCTGGCAGGGTCATGCCGACCGTCCCCTGACGAGCCGGGGCCGTGCCCAGGCGGTCGAGCTGGCCGAGCGCCTCGACGCCGTCGAGCTCGCTGCCGTCTACTCGAGCGACCTCCGCCGCGCGTACGAGACCGCGCTCGCGGTCGCCGCGCGGCGCGGGCTCGCGGTCGTCCCGCGGCCGGACCTGCGCGAGGTGGACTGCGGCTCCTGGTCGGGGCAGCTCCATGCCGAGCTCGACCCGGCCGAGCTGGAGCGGTGGCGCGCCGGCGAGAAGCCGTGGCGGGGCGGTGAGAGCTACGAGGAGCTCGGGGCCAGGATCGTACGCGCGGTGCTCGAGGTTGCGGGCGAGCACCCGCGCATGCAGGCGCTCGTCGTCTCCCACGGCGCGGCGATCCGCGCGGTGCTCGCCGCCGCGGAGGGAGCCTCCCTCCACGAGTACCGGCGGACACATCCGACCGTCGTGAACGGCGCCGTGGCCGCGGTCGTCGTCAGGCGCGGCCGGCTCCGGCCCGCCGAAGCGCCGTGAGGGCCGGATCGCTCCGGCCCTCACCTCGTTCTACGGGTTCAGCGGCCGCCGGTGCTCAGGCGCTCGCGCCCTCCCCGGCGGGGGTGTCCGCCGGAGGCCCGTCCGGCACGCCGTCGTGGTGCATGCCGCCGTCGGGCCCCACTCCGTGCGGGCCCACGAGCGGACCGGGATGCGCGACCATGACCTCCACGGTCTCGCGGAGAGCCGCGAGGAGCTTGTCGGCCTCGTCCTGGGTCAGCCGCTCCGCCGCGACCGCTTCGTCGAGGCGCTCCTCGGCGTCGGCGAGGATCGCGTCGACGAGGCCCGCCGCCGTCTTGTCGTTCTGCTCCGCGAGCTCCGCCAGCGAAGCGCCGTCCTGCAGCGCCTCGAGGATCTCCGCCGGCTCGAGGCCGAGGAACTCCGATGTGGTCTCGATCGCGCCGTGTATCGGGCCGCCGCCGTGGTGTTCGACGTGATGGCGAAGCGGGCCCTCGCCCGACTCGATCCGCTGGCGCAGCTCGTCGGCCTGCTCGGGTGTGATCCGTCCGGCTGCCTCGAGCTCGTCGACGTGCGCCAGCGCAGCGTCCTGGTGCGCGCCGCGGAGCGCCTCCTCGAGCGCCTGCGGCTCGACGCCGAGCCGCTTCGCGGCATCCTCGATGATCGCCTGGTGCTGCACCTCGGGGTCGGAGCCCCCGCCGGTGGTGGCCGCGATGCCGACGCCGGCGCTCACCCCGAGCGCCACGACGGCGACGAGCCCTGCGATGACCTTTCTCGATCCGAACCTCACGGTACTCCTCTCGTCGTTCACGCTCCCCATCTCAGCAGCGGAACCTGAACCGCACCTGAGAGGGCGCTAAGAGCTCGTCGCCTCGATCGACTCAGGTACGAGCCCGAGGACGAGGATCGCGCCGCCGGCCTCGGCGTTCGACGCGGCCGCGTGCCCGCCGTGCGCCTCGGCGACCTGCTTGACGATGGCGAGCCCGAGCCCCGACCCGGGGGTGCTCCGGGCTGCCGCCGCCCGGTAGAAGCGGTCGAAGACGTGCGGGAGGTCGGCCGGATCGATCCCGGGGCCGTGATCGCGAACGGTCACCTCTCCGTCCGCGACCCCGACCTCGACGACCGCCCCTTCCGGGCTCCACTTCGCGGCGTTGTCGAGCAGGTTCGTCACCGCCCGGTCGATGCGCGCGGGCGTCCCGCGGACCACCGACGGCGTCAGGGACATCTCGAACCGGACCGCCGGGCGGTGGAGGCGCGCGCGGTCGACGGCGGCCGCGACGAGCTCGTCCAGGCGCACGTCGTCGAGCACGGCGTCCGGCTCGGCTCCCCGGGCGAGCTCGACGACGTCGTCGACGAGCACCGTCAGCTCCTCGAGCTGCAGCGTGACGTCGGCGATCAGCCGGTGCTCGTCCTCCGCCGCCAGCCGTTCGCGCCGGGCGAGCACCTCGATGTTCGTGCGCAGGCTCGTCAGCGGCGTGCGCAGCTCGTGCGAGGCATCGGCGACCAGCTGGCGCTGCTCCTCGACCGAACGCTCGAGCGAGGCCTGGGCGCCGGCGAGGGCGCCGAGCATCTCGTTGAAGCGCAGGCCGAGACGGCCGATCTCGTCGTCGCTCTCGACCTCGATCCGGCGCGAGAGGTCACCCGTGCGCCCGACCTCCTCGACGGTCTCGGAAAGGCGCTCGACCGGGACGAGCGACGCGCGCGCGACGACCCGGCCGAGCAGCGCGGCGAGCGCGACCGAGCCGAGCGTGACGAGCACGAGGATCCGGCGGAGGCGGCGGAGCGCCTCGTCCACGTCGTCGAGCGGCCGCGCGAGCTGCAGCAGGCCGTCGCGCACGGGGACCGCGAGCACTCTCAGGTGGACGCCCTCGACGTCGACGTCCGAAAAGGTCGGGCCCCGGGCGCCGGCGAGGATCTCGCGCTCCGTCTCGCCGACGGGCAGCTCGAGCTCCTGCCGTGGGTCGTCGATCACGCGGCCGTCGCGGAGCACGAGCTGGAACGAGGTGCCGAGAAGGGCCGGCACGAGCGCCCCGCCGAGCGGCAGGCGCCGGTCGTTCGGAAGGCGCTCGATCAGCTCGGCGCGCTGGCGCAGCCCGTCGTCGACCTGGTCGTAGAGCTCGTGGCGGGCGACCAGGTACGTGACGAGGGAGACCACGATGGCGGTGATCGCGACAGCTGCCGCCGCGACGAGCGAGAGCCGGTTCCGCAGGCTCATTCGCCGCAGGGACGGCGCCCTCATCGCTGGCGGAGAACGTAGCCCACGCCCCGCACCGTGTGGATCAGGCGCTGCTCTCCACCGGCTTCGGTCTTGCGGCGCAGGTAGCCGATGTAGACCTCGAGCGAGTTCGAGGACGGGCCGAAATCGTAGTCCCAGACCCGGTCGAAGATCAGCGAGCGTGTGAGCACCTGGCCGGGGTTGCGCAGGAACAGCTCGAGGAGCTGGAACTCGGTGCGCGTCAGCTCGAGCTCCCGGCCGTCCCGGTGGACCGTGTACGCGCCCGGGTCGAGCACGAGGCCGCCGTACTGCAGGACCGCGCCACGCTCGCCCACGGTGCGGCGGAGCAGCGCTCGGATCCGCGCGAGCAGCTCCTCGAGCGCGAACGGCTTGGCCAGGTAGTCGTCGGCGCCCGCGTCGAGCCCGGCGACACGGTCGCCCACGCCCACCCTGGCGGTGAGCATGAGCACCGGCGTCCGGTCGGCTCGGGCCCGCATGAGCCTGCACGTCTCGAGCCCGTCTATCCCAGGCATCAGCACGTCGAGGATCACGCAGTCGACCGCGGACTCCGCGAGCACGGTGAGGGCTGCCGGCCCGTCCGCGGCCAGCGCGACGTCGTAGCCCTCGAGGCGCAGCGCCCGCTCGAGAGCCTCCCGCACGGCGGGCTCGTCGTCGACGACAAGGATGAGCACGCACGAAGTCTGCCTCCCGAGGCTGAAGGAACGCTGAGATTCTCGTCTCGCGTGTCGCAGTCTCGTCGCGGCCGGCACCGGGCGCGGCGGTCGGAGAGGGGTACACTCCGCCCGTGGAGGACTACACGAACAAGTACAAGGGCGAGCCCGTCGAGGTCGCCCTGTTCGGCGGCGAGTACCAGGAGGGCGTGCTGACCGCCTACTGCCTCCTCGAGGAGGTCCCGCACATCGAGCTCAACGGGCACATCCTGATCCCGCTCCAGAACGTCGCCTCGCTCCACTGCACGAGCCGCTGCGACGCGCCCGAGCCCGACTGGCCGCCGCGCGGTCTCAGCGAGGAGGACTGGCGCGAGCGCAGCGACGACGAGGACGACGAGCGCTGAGCCTGGATCCACCGACCTGCGCGGGCGCACGCATTGCGATGGATCCAGGCTGAGGCGATGCGTCCGGGGCTGCATGCGGCCCGGAACCGGCTCAAGGCCTTCCTGCTCCTCGGTGGGCTGGTCGGAGCGCTGGGCGCGATCGGATGGTGGATCGGGGACGTGCGCCTTGCGAGCGTGTTCGCGGGCGCCGGCCTCGCGATGACGGCCACGATCGTCCTCGCCGGACCGCGCGCGCTGCTCGCCTCGCTCGGCGCGCGGGAGCTGACGCTCGCGGAGGCGCCGCTCGCCCACTCGACGGTCGAGCGCCTCGCCGTCACCGCCGGCGTCTCGCGCCCGAGGCTCCACGTTCTCGACGACGGCTTCCCCCGCTCGTTGTCGGTCAGCCGCGGGATCGGCGACACCGAGATCGTGCTCAGCCGCGGGCTGCTCGCGATGTCCCCGCCGGAGGAGCTCGAAGGGATCCTCGCCCACGAGGTGGCGCATGCGCGGCTCGGGGACACCATCGTACAGACACCGGTCGCCCTGCTCGCGCTGTGGCTGCTCGAAGCGAGCCGTCTCGGCTGGTTCCTGCAACGGGCGCTCCTGGCCGTCCTCGCCCCGCTCGCGGCGAGCCTCGTGCACGCGATGCTCTCGCCGAAGCGGGAGTTCGCCGCCGATGCGGCCGCGGCGGAGCTGTGCGGGTCGCCGCACGGGCTGGCCGACGCGCTGATGCGCCTCGAGCAGGCGATGGAGCTCGTGGAGTTCCGCGGCAGCCCGGCCACCGAGCCGCTCTACCTCGCAAACCCGTTCGGCAGCGACCGCCTTCCGGCGCTCTTCGACACGCACCCGCCGACCGCCGAGCGTGTCCGGCGCCTGCGGAGCCTCGACCCGGACTGGCACGAGGCCCGGGAAGCCGCCTGACGGGCCGATCGGCGTTCGCCGACTCGGGCCGGCAGCACCGGGCCCGCAGAGCTCCCACGGAGCCGATCGATTCCCGGGGCAGGAAGCCGGCGGCCGTCTACGCGCTCAGACGGCCGCCGGAAGGGGCTCGAGCAGCCCGAGCGCCTCGTCGCCGTCGACGAGCGCGAGCCAGCATTCGCGATCTCCGGTCCCGAACGCGAACAGGAGCTCCTCGCCGCGGGCGGCGAGCCCGGCGCAGAACTCGATCTCGTCGCCGAGGAAGCGGAACGGCGGCGAGAGCGCGGCGAGCCGGAGGTCGTGGTCGAGGAGGACGAGCCGGTGCGTGTAGCTGCGGCCGACGCCGTCCGTCGCCGCCTCGTGGACGGCGAAGAGCCATCCGCCGTCGACGGGGAGCCCCTGCGAGCCTCCGCGAAGCTCCATCGGGAGGCTGGCCGCTACGCTCCCTGTGACGGTCTCGATCGCGCCGGTGGCGGGATCGCAGCGCAGCACGGTCAGCGGGTCGCACCAGTAGAGGAAGTGCAGCCGGCCGTCTCGCACGAACGGCATCCAGTTCTTCTCGTGACGGCCGGGCTCGGGGCCGCGAAGGAGCGTCACCTCGCCGATCTCGGCCCCGTCGAGCCGAAGCAGTACCGTCTCGCACAGCCACTCCGGATTGCGGTCGCGGACCGTCGCCGTCGCGTACCAGCCGCCGTCGAGCTCGATCAGGCGGCAGTCCTCGAAGCCGAGGATCCGGGAGGGGAACAGCGGCGGCCCGCCTGTCGAGCCGTCGACGAGCGGCCGGACGTCGACGAGCGCGAGCTCGGGGTCGAGCCGCACCAGGTAGTTGAGCGTGCGGACGTCCTCGCCGCCGTCGAGGATGCGGAGATCGCCCTCGTGGTACTCGTAGTTCGAGGTTCTCGTGACGACGCGGTAGCCGTCGCCGTCCGCCGCGATCGTCGGGTTGAACTGCGGCCAGGCGGGTGAGACGTCGAGCGTGATCCGGCCGAACGTTGCGCTCGGCGCGACGTCGGAGAGCAGGCGCGGGGATGCCGTGAGCCGCTTCCACGGCACCGGCCTGGCGGGACGCCCGAGCGCCTCGAGGCTGTCGTTGCGGATCCGTCCGACCCGCCACCGCAGCCTCGGCGGGAGCCCGTCCCCGGTGAGCAGCCGCTCGCCGGCCCGGAGCGCCTCGTCGGGCCTCCCCGTCGAGTGCGCGGCGATCGACAGCTCGAGGAGCAGGCCCCACTCGTACGGGTCGCGGTGCACGAAGAGCGTGTCGTCGGGGTACGGGATCTCGAGCCCCCGCGAGGCGAACAGGTAGGCGGCCTCGTGCCAGCCGCGGCCGCGGCAGAAGCGGGCCAGCTCGTGCAGCGGCTCGGCCCGAGACGGGCGGAGCGACCATGCGGCCAGCAGCTCGCCGACCGCCTCCGCCGCCCCCTGCTCCGCGAGCAGCACTCCGATCTGGAGGGCCGCGTAGAAGACCTCCTCCTCCCATCCGCCGAGCTCGACCCTGCGCCGGTACAGCTCGATCGCGCGCTCGTGCTCGCCGAGATCGCGGAGGGTCTGGGCGAGATAGAAGACGGCGCGCGCGTCGTCGGGCCTCCGGGCGACGTCCTGCTCGAGCAGCCGCCGGTCGCGCTCGAACTTCTCGGCCCGCCTGCCGCCGTCGGCGTGATGCTCGACGACCACGCCCTCGAGCAGGCGCGTCTCGAACGCGTCGTCGGCCGCCAGGTACTCGTGGGTCGACCCCTCGTAGCGCCAGCGGCGGTCGCCGCGCACGAGGCGTGGGACCGCGTAGTCGAGGTCGCCGTCGTGGCGGAGCAGGTAGGCGTCCGCGACGAGCTCGGGCAGCTCGCGGTCGACGCGAAGCGTGTGGTCGGCATCGAGCAGGAGCAGGTAGTCGGCGCTGCCTCGCGCGAGCTCGAGCCCCTCCGTCCGGTTCGCCCCGAAGTCCCGCCACGGCCGCCGGTGGAGCGACCCGGGCAGGCCCTCGAGCGTGCGCTCGATCAGCCCGGGGGTGCCGTCGGTCGAGCCCGTGTCGCAGATCACCCAGCTCGAGATCAGCGGCCGCACCGAGCGCAGGCAGCGCTCGATCACTTCCGCCTCGTCGCGGACGATCATGCAGAGGCCGATGGTCGCCTTCCCGTCCCCCATCCGGCCCTAGGGTAGCGACGTCCGCCGGCGGCGGGCGAAGCGTCAGGTGCAGGGCGGTCGGAACCCACCGGCCAGGGCAGACCCGGTCACGCGCGTGCCCCGGAAACCGAGCACTCTCGTCCGCAGCGCGGGCTGGTGAGCCGAAAAAGCGTCAGCTGGCGTAGTAGGCGACGCTCCAGAAGATTTCCTGGCCTGTGTTTGGGCTGCCGTTGACGGTTATCCTGAGCGACAGTCGGTTGCCTGCAGTGAACGAGTGCGAATTCGTCGTATCGGAACCGATGGCGATGGCGCCGTTGATTACGCACTGCACCGGTGTACCCGCTGCGGCTCCGTTGTTCAGGATCGTCATCGTGTAGCCGTTGGCACCCGAGGCGGCGGCATTTGCCGACAGAACAACGCGTAGATTCCTCACGACGCCGGTCACCGGGACTGGGACGCCTGCAAGATCGGCGGCGGTCAGGAGCGCAGTCTCGGGATCGCCACCCGGCCCCAGATAACGGGTCGCATTGGTCAGGTCCTTGCCCGTGCCGAAGAAGACGCCGATCGGCTGGCCGGAGGCACCCGACCCTCCCGTCGGGCCCGTGGGGCCGATGCCGACCGGTCGGGCCGGTCGCGCCGCACGCCGGTCGCGCCGGTCGCACCCGCTGGGGCCGGTCTGCACCCGCCGGGCCGGTGGCGCCGGAGCCGGTCGGGCCCGTATCGCCCAGCCCGGTCGGGCCGATATGCCCCTGCTCGCCGGTCGGGCCGGTCGCACCCGTCGGGCCTGTGTCGCCGGAGCCCGTGGCGCCGGTGTCGCCCTTCTCGCCGGACTCGCCGGTGGGTCCGGTGTCGCCCTTGGTGCCGGCCTCGCCGGTCGGCCCGGTGTCGCCGGAGCCGGTCGCACCGGTATCGCCCTTCTGCCGGCCTCACCGGTTGCACCCGTGGGGCCGGTCTCACCCGCCGGGCCCGTGTCGCCGGAGCCGGTCGCGCCCGTGTCGCCCTTGGTGCCGGCCTCACCGGTCGCACCCGTGGGGCCGGTCTCACCCGCCGGGCCCGTGTCGCCGGAGCCGGTCGCGCCGGTGTCGCCCTTGGTGCCGGCCTCACCGGTCGCACCCGTGGGGCCGGTGTCACCCTTCTCGCCGGCTTCGCCGGTCGGGCCGGTGTCGCCGGTCGGGCCGGTGGGACCGATCAGGCCGGCGCCGGTCGTGCCTGGACCGGGCGGGCCCGTCGGGCCGGTTGGGCCCTTCCTCCCCGTCGGGCCGGTGGGGCCGGTCGGGCCGGGCTTCCCCGCGGGCTTCTTCCCGCTCTTTCCCACTCGCTCGGGAGCGGCGGAGGCCTCGTCGGCGCTAAGCGCACCCCACGTGATCGCGCCGCCGAGGGCTGCGGCGCCGGCGGCGAGCAGCCCGCTCCGGCTGACACCGCCGGGCGTCGCCGCGTCCTCGGCCCCGGGGCTCGGGGCCGGTGCCTGTTCGTCCGGCTGCTCCTCCGGTAGACGGTCGTCACGGTTCGTCATGGTGCCGCCCTCCGCGCTCGAACTGCGCCACGACGCCCGGTGGAGCGTCGCGCCCTCCCCATACGAGCACGGGACTCTATCAGGCCGGTGCGACGAGGCGCGCCCGACGCTAGCATGCCGGCCTCCGCCAACGAGAAGGGCCCCCGATGCGGGGCCATGATCGAGCTTCCGGCGGCCTTCTACCGGGACGGTACGCGGTGGTTCCCGCCCCATGACCACCGGAGGGCTGCGTGTCGGATCGCGACCCGGCGAACCCGGACGTACCCTCGAGACTCCACGGCGATAGGGCGCTGTTCGAGATCACGCCCTCCGACTCAGTACGGGTCCCTGCCGTCGGTGCGGCCGGGACCACAGATCACCCCGGGTCGAGATCAGCGGGGGCCGGGGCATGCCGGTCACGAACGTGCCCGAGTAAAGAGAGGGCGCCCTACGGCGCCCTCTCGGTTCGGGGATCGTCTCGGCCGCGCAGTGCGGCCCAGCGAGCTGACTATCCGGCCCCAATACGAAGGTGACGCTCCAGAAGATCCCGAGAAAGTCGATGGTCAGCGTTGTTCCCACCGGACCCTGAGCGCGATCGATCCCCGGGGATTGACAGTCTGCCCGGCCGTCGGGCCCGCTGTTCGCGATCGGGCCACGTGAGTCGTCAACGCGTCGTTCAAGCGTGACGGCGACTGCGCCTGTGCGGCACCGTTCTTCAGAATTGTGACCGTGTACGTGCCAGGTTCCAGTCCGCGACGTCTTCGGCCGAGAGGCGGACAGTGAGGTTCGTCCACGGTCCCCGCCCTGGGAACGGGCATCCGGATCTGTCGGTCGCGCCGTCGTCGTCGGTGGCCTTCAAGATGGCTGTCCCAGTCCTGACCCGGCTGGCCGTAGAGGGTCTTAGTCTTCTGGGGATCCTTGCCCGAGCCGAAGAAGACTCCGCCCCCTCCGCCGCCTGCCGCCCGGGGCCGGTCGCGCCCGTGGGGCCGGTCGCCCCGAACCCGGTCGCACCGGTCGGGCCGGAGCCGCTCGCGCCGGTCGGGCCCGTCGGGCCGGTGTCGCCGCTCGCGCCGGTCGGGCCTGAGCCGCTCGCACCCGTCGGACCCGTCGGGCCGGTGCCGCCGCTCGCGCCAGTCGGGCCAGAGCCGCTCGCACCCGTCGCACCCGTCGGGCCGGTGTCGCCGCTCGCGCCGGTCGGGCCAGAGCCGCTCGCGCCCGTCGGACCCGTCCCGCCCGAGCCGGTGTCTCCCTTCTCTCCGGTCGCGCCAGTGGGGCCGGTCGGGCCAGTGGGGCCGGTCGGGCCGGTGGGACCGATCAGGCCGGCGCCTGTCGTGCCTGGACCGGGCGGGCCCGTCGGGCCCGTGGGGCCGGTCGGGCCCTTCTTGCCCGTCGGGCCCGTGGGGCCGGTCGGGCCCTTGCCGCCCTTGTCCTTGTCCTTGTCCTTGTCCTTGTCCTTGTCCTTCGTCCCGGCCCGCTGGGCGGCGGCGGAGGCGTCGTCCGCGCGGAGCGCCCCCCACGTGATCGCGCCGCCGAGGGCGGCAGCGCCTGCTGCGAGCAGCCCGCTACGGCTGACACCGCCTTGCGTCGCGAGGTCTTCGCCCCCGACGCCCTGGGCAGGTGCTTGCCCGTCGGACGTCTTCTCACGGTGACCGTCGTCACGATCAGTCATGGTGCCGCCCCTCCGCGCTCGAAACCACGCCACGACGCCTCGTGAAGCGCCTGGCCCCTCCCGACATCAACCAGCGGACTGTAACAGAACGGCACAATCGATGCGAAACGCTGCTCCGAAGCGGTGCGCGCCGGCCTCCGTCAACGAGAAGGGCCCCCGCCGCGGGGGCCCTGTCGATGAGATCCCGGCGGCGTTCTACCCTCCCGGGAGGGTGCCCCCCCCCGAGCACCAGCAGCGGGCACTGGCGAGGTTTACTTCATGGTGACATTTGCGGTGTTCGAGATCAGAACCTCGGACGATTAATACGGGTCCGATGAACACGTTGCCGTGCTTGCACGTCCCGCCTATCAACCAGGGGACGACTCCCCTCAAGGTTCCAGCGATCAGCAGGGACTCGGTGAGCCCGCGGTGCCGGGTTCGGACCAGCCACCTCCTCTTGGTAAGGACGGGCGGCCGTGATTTCCGCTCCAGCACTAACCTCGTACCATGACGGAGGTGCGATCGGTCGCCGCTTCGTGGATGCCGCCGACAGGACCGGGTCGTCTGCGGGTCATCTGCTGCGCCAGCGACGGGCAGGGGATCGGGGGGATTCGCGAGGCGTTCCCGCCGCCGGTCGAGGTCTCGATCTGCGGCGGCGAGTCGATGCCGAGCGCTCTCAACGCCGCCGTCGCGAGCCTTCGGGACGGTGATCCGTCGGACATCCTCTGCTTCATCCACCGGGACGCCCGGCTGCGATTCGACGTCGAGGACGTGCTCCGACGCTACCTCCCGCTCCTCGACCGTCCGGGCATCCTCGGCTTCTGCGGCACCAAGCGCCAGACGCGGGAGGGCCACTGGTACACGTCGCCGCCGCTCTTCGGCGGCCTCGTGCAGAACGACACGGCGCTCGTGTTCGAGCGTCCAACCCTCGGACCTCCCGGGCTGCGATACGAGCCCGTGGAGACGCTCGACGGCTATTGCCTCTTCATGACGCGGGCGGCGTTCGACCGGATCGGGGGGTTCGACGAGAGCCTCGACGGCTGGCACTTCTACGACATCGACGTCTGCATGAGGGCGCTGACGGCCGGGCTCGTCAACTACGTGATCGACCAGCCGAGCTGGCACGAGTCCTGGGGCGATTCGAACGAGGACTGGGTGCGCCTCCGTGGCCTGTGGCTCGAGAAATGGGAGCCGACGTTCTTCGCCACCCCGCCGCTGGCCGTGCACGTGTACGGCCTTGCGAGAGCAGCGCAACCGGACGTGGACGCCTTCATGGCCGGTGCGTGCGAGGCCGATGGGGTGCATCTGCTCGACCTCGGGCTCGACGGCGAGGCAGCGGCGCGACTCGCCGAGATGGGAGCGTCCGTATCGCCCGGGCCGGTCGACCGCGACCGTCTCGATCTCCTTCGGAATGCGGCCCTCGAACTGGTGCCGGCCGGCGCCGACGTCTGCGTTTGCGTCGACGTCGAGGAGGCGCTGGTACCGGGCTGGCGGGCCGAGGTCGAGCGCCTCTGGACCGCCCGTAGCACTCGCCTCGACGTCAGGGTCGCCGAAGGGCCCGGCGCAGACCTCCGCCGGCGTGTCTGCCGCTCACCGCGGGTGCACGCGCGGCACGGGTACGGGTGGCTCAGACCGGTCCACGAGGAGCTCTGCGCGGAACCCGGCAGGATGGAGTCCGTCGCGCTCGTTCCCGGAGTCGTGCTCAGCCGCATGCCGGGCTCTGCGACACCGCACGGTTCCGCCACCGGGGCGGCGCTTCGGGAGTGGATCGCCGGGAACCCGGACGATGCCCGGGCGATCCTCCATCTCGCCCGCGGGTGCTTCGAGGAGGGCCTCTGGGCATCGTGCGTCGAGGAGAGCCGGCGATTCGTCGAGCACCCGAACGCGACCGTGCCGCTCGAGCGGGCAATGGCGAGCATCTGGGCCGGAGAGAGCTACGAACTGCTCCGGAACCAGAGCGAGGCGCGCCGCTGGCTCCTCCGTGCGGTCTCCGAGGCGCCCACCCAGCGCGAGCCGCTCGTTTCGCTCGCCGGGTGGCTCGCGCGCCAGGGCGACCACGCGGGCTCCTACTCCGCCGCCCGTGCGGCGCTGGATCTCTCGGAATCGGTCGAGCACGAGCTTTCCGACCCGTCCGCCTGGGCGGAGCGGCCACACGACCTCGTCGCCGTGGCCGCGTACTACCTCGGCCTCGGGGAAGAGTCGCGGCAGGAGAGCTTCGCCGCCCTAGCGCTGAACCCCTGGGACGAGCGGCTGATCCAGAACGCCGCGATCGTCCAGGAGCTGACGGTGCCTGAGGCATCCGCGCCGGGACCTCCGCTCGTCGACGTGATCGTGCTCTCGAACGCGGCCGGCGCCGCCGAGTACGACATGACGTGCCGGACGATCGCGTCGCTCGGACGGAGCAGCCCGGGGGTCGCGGCCCGCATCGTCGTCGTCGAGACGAACGACGCCGTGGCGGACGAGCCCTTCGCATCCACCCCGCTGTTCGGCAACGACGTCACCGTCGTGCTGCCCGGGCGGCCGTTCGGCTACAACGCCTTCCTGCGGGCCGGCTACGAGGTGCTCGCCGAATCGAGTGCGAGCTACCTGCTCCTGCTCAACAACGACGTCGTGCTCTTCGAGGACGGATTCCTCGAGCAGCTCGTGCAGGCACTGTCGACGTTCCACTCCGTCTCCCCGCTCGGGCTCCGCGAGGCGACGTGGAGCGGGATCGACGTGACGGTGCCGACGATCGAGGGCTTCGACGTCAACACCGTGCTGCACGGGTGGTGCGTGATGCTCGACAAGCAGCTCTTCGAGGTCGCCGACTTCGACAGCCTCTTTCCCGCCTCGTATACCTTCTACGGGCAGGACGTGCACTACGGCCGGGTGCTTGCGGCGCATGGATCGAAGCACGCGCTCGTCACCGGTGCAAGGGCCCTTCACCTCGGCCGGTCGAGCCACCACCTCCTCGATCGTCCGGCGAGCGAGACCTACGACCGGGGAGCGGGCTCGCCTCTCGGCTAGTCTCGGATAATCGCAACGGTCTATGTCCTTCACCACGACACAGAGTCGGAGAGGTCGGCCAGGGAGGAGTACGGCGACCGCGAATGGGCTCGCCCGTTCGCCCTGCCTCCGAGCCCGTTTCTCGAGAGCGAGATGTACATGTCTGTCCTCGAGCAGATCGAGGACGAGTGGAAGGATGCGGACTTCGTCGGCACGATCTCGTGGCGAGCCTCGCGGAAGGTTCGCATCCCGCGCGACCTGGACGCGACTCTCGCACGGACCGGCATCACCCCGGCCTCGCACGATGTGGTAGCGCTCGCGCCTCTCGGCGAGCCGGCGCTGGCTCAGGCGACCCGTTACCACGCCCGGTTCCTGGAGATCTGGGGGCCCCTGCTGGTCGGGCTCGGCTACTCCCCGGCCGCCGCACTCTCCGACGAGATTCCGGGGTTCGCGTCCAACTACTGGCTCGCCACGCCGACGTGGATGCGGCACTACATCGGGTTCATGAAGCGGGTGCGGCCGGAGCTCGAGACGCGGGTCGAGATCCAGGAGCCCCTCTTTGCCAATCCGATGTACGGTCGGCTGTACCCGCCCGAAACCTGCCGACGCCTGTGGGGGCGCGACTACGCTCCCTACCATCCATTCGTCTGCGAACGCCTGCCGTGCTTCTTCTTCTGGTTCCACGGAGCGCGGGTGCGGATGGGGACATGAGCGCTCGACGGCCCACCGTCTGCCTCTCGATGATCGTCCGCAACGAGGCGCACGTCGTGCGCGAGGCGCTCGAGTCAGCGGTGCCGTACCTCGACACCTGGGTGGTCGTCGACACCGGATCCACCGACGACACGATCGAGGTCATTCGATCCTTCTTCGCGGCGCGTGGCATTCCGGGCACTCTGCACGAGCGGCCCTGGCGCGACTTCGGCACGAACAGAACCGAGGCTCTGGGGCTGTGCCGCGGACGGGCCGACTACGCATGGGTGCTCGATGCGGACGACATCGTCGTCGGACCGCTGGACCTGTCCGCTCTCGAGGCCGACTCGTACATCATGCGCTACGGGGCGGACTTCCGGTACTGGCGCAAGCAGCTCTTCCGCACATCGCTGCCGTGGGAGTACCGGGGCGCCGTGCACGAGTACGCCGTCAGCCTCGCGGCCGCGAGCGAGGCGCGGTTGCAGGGGGCGTACCACATCGAGTCCAGGCGCCTCGGCGACCGCAGCCGAGCGCCCGACAAGTACCTGCGCGACGCCGAGATCCTGCTCCGCGAGCTCGGCCGAGACCCGTCGAACTCGCGCAACGTCTTCTACCTGGCCCAGAGCTACCGGGATGCAGGCGACGTGCGCCGCGCGATCGGCTGGTACGGCCGGCGGGCCGAGCTAGAAGGCTGGGCCGAGGAGGTCTTCTACTCGCTCCTCCGCCGTGCCGAGTGTCTGGCCGAGACCGGCGCGCCGTGGGAAACGGTCGTCGACGCCTTTCTCGCGAGCTGGGAAGCGAGCCCATGGAGGGCCGAGCCGCTGCACGAGCTCGCACGGCGCTGTCGCGAGCAGGGGCGGTACGAGCTTGCGTACCTGTTCGCGAGCCGGGCCGCTGCCCTGCCGTACCCGGAGCAGGACGTTCTCTTCGTGCAGGCGGACGTCTACACGTGGAAGGTCACGGACGAGCTGTCGATCGCCGCCTACTACACGGGGCACCACCGCGAGAGCTTCGAGCTCTGCTCGCAGCTGCTCGCGGGCACTGCGCTTCCGGAGGAGCAGCGCACGCGGGTCGAGGGGAACCGAGATTTCTCGGCTCCGGCGATGGAGGCAGACGCCATTGCGTATCCGGACCGGGTGGTCCGGCGGATCGAGCGCCGAAGGCCGCGCCGTTCGGAAGCGGTGACCTTCACCATCACCTCCTGCCGGCGTCCGGCGCTGTTCGAGCAGACGGTGGCGTCGTTTCTCAACTGCTGCGAGGACGTCGGCCGGATCGACCGCTGGATCTGCGTCGACGACGGCTCCACGCCGGACGATCGGGCGTACATGCAGGAGCGGTTCCCGTTCTTCGAGTTCGTCCTCAAGGGCGCGGACGACCGGGGTCACGCGCAGAGCATGAACATCCTCCGCGACCTCGTGGCGAGCAGGTACTGGCTGCATCTCGAAGACGACTGGACCTTCTTCGCGCCTGCACGGTACGTCTCGGATGCGATAGCGATTCTTCGCGACGACCCGGCGATCGGGCAGGTCCTCTTCAACCGCAACTACGCCGAGACGCTCGCGCAGCGCGAGGTCGTCGGTGGCGTCGTCCGGGCGACCCGGCGGGAAGGGCTCCGCCATCGACTGCACGTGCACGCACCAGCCGGAACCTCAGAGTACGAGCGCATCTCGGCCGAGCTCGGGTCGGGCGCCCAAAGCATGGTGTGGTGGCCCCACTTCTCGCTTCGTCCCTCGCTCATGAAGACGAGCGCGATCCGCGACCTGGGGCCGTTCCGGGCCGAGTCGGGCCACTTCGAGCTCGACTTCGCCTGGCGCTATGCGGCAGCGGGATACATGTCGGCGTTCTTCGACACCGTGTGCTGCCGGCACAGCGGGCGCCTGACCTCGGAGAGGGGCGACCTGGCGCAGCCGAACGCCTACGAGCTCAACGGCGTGCTCCAGTTCGTCTCGACCGCGGCCGTCGCCCGTCCGCTTTCCGAGCTCGCTGCCTGCGTCCGGCTCGGCGCGCTCCGCCTCGAGGGCGCCGCGCCGATCCGCGATCCGTCCATCGTCGTGGACGACGGCGGTTACCGGCTGACGGCATGGCCCGGGGACGGGCGGGGAGGCTGCTTCCTCGTCGCCCTCGATCCGTCCCTCGACGTGCTCTCGGTCGCGGTGACCGACGAGGGAGAGCCTCCCGAGCGCTACGTGGACGCCCCGTGGGGACGTCTCGCCGTCCTCGACGACCCGGTCGATGCGGACGCGGATCCGGTCCAGCGCTTCGCCGTGCTCGGCGCGGGCGGCGCGGTCACCGCGATCTCCCCGCCGTTCGTCGTGACACCGGGCTCGCGGGCGCGGCTGACTGCGATCGCGAATCGCGGAGATCAGCTCGTCGCCTCGATCGCGTTTCCCGGCGGCGTCGGCATCGCCGAGCTCGGCCTCGAGGCGCTGCGCCCCCTCCTCGAGCCGCTGGGTGCGCGCGGTTGAGCCGGACGTTCGTCACGCTCTTTCCCGGGACAGACGACTACCACCTTTTCAAGGACATCGGCATGATCCCGTACACCCTCGGCCGCGAGTTCGGCTACTCGTCGCGGGTGGCGACGCTACGGCGGGAGGCCAGCTACCCGTCACTCGACCGGCTCTCCGACGGCCTGGGCCTCGAGTTCATCCCGTACGACGGCGGTGCGGAAAACGACGCGGTGCTCCGCTACGTGGAGCGGCACGCCCGGGAGATCGACGTCCTGCAGGTCTACCACTGGCTGCCGGCGCCGCTGTCGTGGCTGGCCGCCTACAAGGCGCTGAACCCTGGTGGGGTCGCCTACCTGAAGCTCGATGCGGGGCGCCAGGTCCTCGCGACGCCCTTCGCCGAGCTCTTCGACGGGCCGCAGCAGACCGCCCTCGAGATGTGTGATCTGATCACCGTGGAGACGACGGAGCTGCACCGCGGCCTCGGCTCGGCGTGGCCCGTGCGCGTCGAGCTGCTCCCCAACGGCTTCGACGATGCCGGGCTCGGCAGCCCGGTCGCCTCTGCGGAGAAGGACGACGGGATCCTCTCGGTCGGCCGGCTCGGCACCTGGGAGAAGGCGACGGACGTGCTCGTGCAGGCGTACGCCCGCGCCTTCCCCCTGCTCGGCGGATACCCGCTCAGCCTGGTGGGGACCGTCGAGCCGGACTTCCACGACACGGTCCGGGGCCTGCTCGACACCCGCCCCGAGCTCGAAGGCTCGATCGAGCTGACCGGGCCGATCAGGGATCGGCAGCGCCTCTGGCAGATGTACAGGAGCGCACGCGTGTTCTGCCTGCCGTCCCGCTACGAATGCTTGCCTGTCGTTCTGGCCGAGGCGCTCGCGGCGGGATGCTGGCTCGTCTGCTCGGACACGCCCGCCGCCGAGGACGTCACCGACGGCGGCCGCTTCGGCGATATCTTCCCGGTCGACGACGTGGACGCCCTCGCGACCTGCCTGCTGCGCGCATCCGTCCCCGGCGACGACTCGCCCGGCCTCTGCTCCGAGGCCCAGGAGTACGCGCGCGACCGGTTCGCCTGGCGTCGGATCGGAAAGACGCTCCACGAGCTGCTCGAGGCCGCTCGACCGACCGGCGGAAATCGCTGACCACGCCGATCGCCGGCGGGATGCGGGTCGGGCACGACGGCCGCCCGGGGGCTGCACGAGGCCGCCCTCGCAGCGGGGGCGGGAACCGAACTCGACCGCATCGGTCGACATCGTCGCATCGGTCGACATCGTGGTGGTTCGGGCCAGGCGCCCCGTGGCCCAGGCTCGATGTAGCCGGCTCCGCTGCCGCCCACGTCGCACCAGCCTCTGAGCCCGTTGCCGCGCAGCGGCGCGGCAGTCTCCGAGACCGTTTCGCGCGCAGCGCGGGGCCGCGCCGGCCGGCCTCCGCCAACGAGAAGGGCCCCGCCGCGGCGGGGCCCTGTCGATGAGATCCCGGCGGCGTCCTACTCTCCCGGGAGGTTGCCCTCCGAGTACCATCGGCGCTGGCGGGCTTAACTTCTCTGTTCGGAATGGGAAGAGGTGTTTCCCCGCCGCCATGACCACCGGAAACTTGTGAGCGTCCATCGCACGCGGCGATCCGGACATACCCTCAAAACTCCATAGCGACATTGCGGTGTTCAAGATCAAGACCTCGGACGATTAGTACGGGTCCGCTGAACACGTTGCCGTGCTTGCACGTCCCGCCTATCAACGTGGTGGTCTACCACGGTCCTTACTCCCTCTAGGGGATGGGAGTCCTCATCTTGGGGTGGGCTTCCCGCTTAGATGCTTTCAGCGGTTATCCCATCCAGACGTAGCTAACCAGCAGCGCCGTTGGCACGACGACTGATACACCAGCGGTCTGTTCGTCCCGGTCCTCTCGTACTAGGGACGACTCCCCTCAAGACTCCAGCGCCCATGGCGGATAGGGACCGAACTGTCTCACGACGTTCTGAACCCAGCTCGCGTACCGCTTTAATGGGCGAACAGCCCAACCCTTGGGACCTACTCCAGCCCCAGGATGCGACGAGCCGACATCGAGGTGCCAAACCCTCCCGTCGATGTGGACTCTTGGGGAGGATAAGCCTGTTATCCCCGGAGTACCTTTTATCCGTTGAGCGACGGCGATTCCACTCTCCACCGCCGGATCACTAAGACCTGCTTTCGCACCTGCTCGACTTGTCAGTCTCGCAGTCAAGCTCCCTTCTGCCTTTGCACTCTGCGTACGATTTCCAACCGTACTGAGGGAACCTTTGCGCGCCTCCGTTACATTTTAGGAGGCGACCGCCCCAGTCAAACTACCCACCTGACGCTGTTCCCGGCCCGGATCACGGCGCCGGGTTAGAAGCCCAGAACACGAAGGGTGGTATCCCAAGGTTGGCTCCACGAGAGCTAGCGCCCCCGCTTCACAGCCTCCCACCTATCCTGGACAACGTATCCCAGACTCCAACATCAAGCTGTAGTAAAGGTTCACGGGGTCTTTCCGTCCAGCCACGGGTACTCGGCATCTTCACCGAGACTACAGTTTCACCGGATCCCTCGTTGAGACAGCGCCCAAGTCGTTACGCCATTCGTGCAGGTCGGAACTTACCCGACAAGGAATTTCGCTTGAGTCTTACCGCGTGATCTTCTCACTCTCACGGGCGGACGGCACTTCCTTTGGATGCCATCCCTGCATGTCGCCATGCAGACGGGACCATCTCATCATCCGCTGTCACGGACGTCTGGCGTATGGTCTCTGAGGATTCTGATCAAGTCGCTTCTGGGTTTCATCCGATTCATGGTCTGCGCGAGCTCGGCAATCTCGATCAACCCTGAACGGGTCAGATGGAGATCGCCGGCCATCATCTCGACACACCGGGCGAACGTCTCGAAGTTCCGCTGCTTCGCCGAACGGAGCGGGTGCTGCCTGAAAAACGGGATCACCGTCTCGAGCAGCTCCTGCCGTCGCCGAACCACGTAGCGATAGAGATGTTCGCGGTGGTTGTCGTACCGACGGTTCATGATGACCTGACCCACCCCGAAGAAGCGTTGCAGCTCCTCGAGGCAGGAGACGCTGCTCGCGCCCTGCGTCACCACGAACTCGTGCGACACCTGGAATCCGGTTCTGTAGCCGCTCCGATCCGCCCGGCCAGTCTGCCGGACGAACCCGATCGAGAAGCATCCTTCTCCGTCTACGAAACCGACCACCCATCCACGCTGCTCGACCAGCCTTTCCTGCTGATTGCCCGCACCCGTCACGTTGTCACTATTGTAAACGTCCGACCGGACGCCGCCAATGAGTAGTGCGGGATGCTCGGGTATTCCAGCATTTGGCCAGATGCGCACCGCGCTGTTACCAGCGCGGGGGGCAGCGATCTACCTTAGGACCGTTCAT
>CAVQXR010000001.1:1567500-2566502 GCA_963717955.1 uncultured Thermoleophilia bacterium
CTGGCAGGCCGTCGAGCTTGACGCCTCCCTGGCCGATCACCCGGCGCCAGTGGCTCGTCGACCGCCCGAAACGCTCCGCGAGCACGGACGGTAGGTGCACGGTCGGCCCGGCGACGGTGAGCTCCTCGATCGTCTCGGGCGCCTCCTGACGTCGCACAACCCGCGTGAAATGCGCCTCTGCCGGCCCGGCTGCCTCGGAGCCGTGCGAGCGCGCGACGACGAACCGTGCAAGACGCAGCTTCGCCGCAAGCGGGTCGGTACCGATCGACGCCGGATCGACCTCCATCACGAGCCGGTAGTAGTCGGGCAGGAGCGCATCGGAGATCCGCATGGTCTTACCGAATTGCTCCTCGGGCGGATCTGTCAGCCCGATCGTGTTGCCCTTCGACTTGCTCATCTTCTCGCCGTCCGAGCCGAGCAGCAGCGGCAGGGTGAGCACGACCTGGCCCTCGAGCCCGTAGGCCTCCATCACGTCGCGGCCGGTGAGGAGGTTGTACAGCTGGTCGGTGCCGCCGAGCTCGACGTCGGCGCGGATTGCGACGGAGTCGTAGGCCTGCATGAGCGGGTAGAGGAGCTCGGAGACCGAGATCGGCGCCTTCGCCGCGAAGCGCTTCTCGAAGTCGTCACGTTCGAGCAGCCGCGCGACCGTCGTCGTCCTGGTCAGCCGCAGCACCTGCGCGAAATCGAGCGTCGAGAGCCACTCGCCGTTGAAGCGAACCTCGAGCCTCGCGGGATCCGTGTCGATGACGAGCGCCGCCTGCTCGACGTAGCGTGCCGCGTTCGCGTCGATCTCCTCGGCCGTCAGCACCGGACGCTCGCTCGACCGCCCCGACGGATCGCCGATCCTGGTCGTGTAGTCGCCGACGATCAGCACGGCGACGTGGCCGGCGTCCTGGAACGCGCGCATGCGCTGGAGCGGGATCGCATGGCCGATGTGCATATCCGGCGAGGTCACGTCGATGCCGAGCTTCACCCTCAGCGGCCGTCCAGACGCGAGCTTCCGCTCGAGCCCCCCGTCGGGCAGCAGGTGGACGGTGTTGCGGGCGAGGGCGTCGACGGGCATCGCCGGACGATGCTATCGGCTCGGTGCCGGCCGGTCACCGGCCGCTCCCGACCCCTGGCGACGTCCCGCCCAGACCACGCGGCCGCCGCCCGCATGATCGACCTGAAGCGTGGTGTGCGTGATCCCGAACTCGCGGCGCAGGAGCTCCTCGAGGTCACGGCGGCGGCCGTGGCAATCCTCCTCCTCGCGCACGAGGACGTGCGCGGCGAGCGCCGGGAAGCCTGAGCCGATCGTCCAGATGTGGAGGTCGTGAACGTCGACGACTCCGGGAACGGCGGTCATGCTGCGCCCGACGACGCCAGCGTCGATGTCGCGTGGGGTCGACTCGAGCAGGACGAGCACGGCGTCGCGGATGATCCCGGCAGCGCTGAGCAGGAGCACGAGGCCGATCAGCACGCTGAAGAGGGGGTCGGCATAGACCCAGCCGGTGGTCAGGATGACCAGGCCGGCCGCGATCACGCCGGCGGAGGAGACCGCGTCGCCGGCGAGGTGCACGAACGCCGCTCGCAGGTTCAGGTCGACGCCGCCGCGCCGGTAGACGACGGCAGCTCCTGCCAGATTCACGGCCACGCCGATCGCGGCAACGACGAGGAGCCAGCCCCCTGGAACGTCCGGCGGGTCGGCGAACCGCCGTGCCGCCTCCACGCAGACGAGGATCGCGACGACGACGAGCAGCAGCGCGTTCGCGAGCGCGGCGAGGATCTCGGCGCGCTTGTAGCCGAAGCTGTGCCGCGCAGTCGGCGGGCGCGCCGCCAGCCAGCTCGCGCCCAGAGCGATCGCCAGCGCGACGACGTCGGAGAGGTTGTGGCCTGCGTCGGCCAGCAGGGCCAGGCTGCCGGTGAGAACGCCCGCGACCGCCTCACCGACCGTGTAGACGGCGTTGAGCGCGAGCGCGATGCCCAGCGACCGGCGAGCCGCGGCGCCAGCAGGGTGGGCGTGCGCGTGTCCGTGCGCATGGTGGGCATGCCCGTGCGTCATCGCCATGCCTTCACGGTCTGCCCTAGCGGCCCGGGCTCCCGACGGGAGGAGCCGCGCCCGCCCGGGCGAGATCGTCTCGCCGCGAGCCCGCGGGCGCCGTTGCTCCGGGCCGGGGTGTCGGCGGTTCGGGTCACACTCTGACGATACGCGCGACCCGCACTGGAGGCGGCGGCGGGTGCCGGTCGTGCTGCCGGACTCCCTCACCTTGACTGTAAGGTGACCCTTATTTACACTCCTCGTCGTGAAAACGCCGGGCCTCGACGGCACCCGGCTCGGCACCGCGCTCTCCCAGTGAGGGCGCCCGGGAAGGAAGGACACGGATGAGAACGATCTGGGGGAATGCGGTCGTCGCGGTCGCGGTCGCGGCGAGCGTCGCGGGGTGCGGCGGCGCGAGCGGCAACGACGGCGCAGCCTCGCAGGCGACGCCGGCCGCATCAGCCGACACCACTGCGACGACCCCGGCGGCAGCCGGGGCGACAGCGACCGACCTCTCCGCAGCGAAGGGCTTCCTGCTCGATCACACCGAGCTGATGACGGGCTTCACAGCCACCTTTCTCGAGGATGCGCAGGCCTACCACGACCTCGCCGGGTCGGTCGGCTTCGACTACGAGCGTCTGCAGAGCGAGCACGCGGCCGAGGTCGCCCCGCTCCTCGCGGAGCTCAAGGACGCGTGGATCGAGGGGAATCCGTACTACGAGCAGGCCGAGGGGATCGTCGCCGGCACCCCGTCGCTCGCGGAGTACGACGTGATCCTCGACGCCGGCTCGAGTGCGGCCGAGGATCCCGCGAGCGCTGTCCCGTTCGACCTCACCACGCCGTCCGGACGGGTGCTGGAGCAGCCGGGCAACCTGTACAGCCTGACCGAGGGCATGCTCTGGGGGACGCTGCCGGAGTACGTGGCCATGGACACGGTCGACCTCGACGGGAGCGGCAGCGCGGACTTCGGTGAGGTGCTCCCCGATGCAGACGTGCTCGTCGCCGCGGCCGAGGCGTTCGACCGCTACGCGAACGAGCTCGCCACCGCGGCGGAGGCCTGGCAGCCGACCGAGTCGGACGCCTTCACGGCGCTCGTCGTGATGGTCCCGACGATGAGCGAGTACTTCGGGCAGTGGAAGGAGTCCCGCTTCGTCCGGGGCGACGCTGCCTCCGGCGCCGCCTTCAACGTCGTCTCGCGGCTCTCGGACATCAACGACATCCTGTCCGGCCTCGAGGTCGTCTATGCGGGCGTGCAACCGCTCGCCGCCGGGGTCGACGAGGCCCAGGCCGAGCAGACCGCAAGCGAGCTCGCCGACCTGCGCGCCTTCATCGGCGAGCTGCACGAGACGGAGCAGGCCGGCGACCCGTTCACGGCAGAGGAGGCCGACACGCTCGGCACCGAGGCGCAGAACCGGGGCACCGCGATTGCCGGCCAGGTCTCCCAGATCGCCGCCGAGCTCGGGATCACGATCGAGCAGTGACCTCGAGCCGGAGCCTGCTCCTCCCGGTCGCGACGTCCACGCTGCGGTGGGTCCTCGTGCTCGCCGCGGTCCTGCTCGTCGCCCCCGTCACCGCACGCGCGGCAACGGCGGCTCAGGTCGCACCGTGGGAAGTGGCCGCCGAGGTCCGGACGCTCCTGGCCGACGCCGAGAAGGCCCTGATCCTGGAGGGGCCCGAAGAGGCGGCGGCGCAGGTCGACGAGGCCGTCGAGGCTGCCGCTCCGCTCCTCACCGGGCTCCGCGAGGCGGCGCCGGGCGCGGCCGACCGGCTCACGCAGTCGCTCGAGGCGGCCGGAGCGGCGGCCGCCGCAGGCGACCCGGCCGGGCTCGCTGCTGCGCGCGCCGACGCCTGGACGGCCGTGCTCGCCGGCGCGTATCGGGCGACCCTCGATGCCGTCGCGGCGGGTGAAGCCGAGCGGGCCCGGGCCTGGCTGCTCGTACGGGACTTCCGCAGGCCGACGAGGTTCTCGCGGCCCGGGGCGGACGCCACCCTCGCGCTCCAGGGGTTGTCCGAAGGGCGCACCACCCCCGTCCAGGCCGTGCCCCTCGTCCGGGCAGACCTCCTCGACACCTACCAGGCGCGCCTGCGCGCGGCGGTCGAGGCCGCCGACGTCGCCGTCGAGCGTGAGTACTGGGTCCGCGCGGCCGCAGAGACCGCCCTCGCACGCGGGTACGGCGCCATCCTCGATCCCTCCTATCGCTCACAGCGAGGCGCCGCAGGGGCCGATCGGCTCGCGGCGGCGCTCGCCGCCGTCGCCGCCGCGGCCCTGGCCACCGACGTCGGCGCGTACGCGTCGGCCAGGGCGCAGATCGACGAGGCACTGCTCGGCTTCCGCGCCGCTCCGCTCTCGAACGACGAGCAGCTCCGGCGAGCCGGCCAGCTCCAGCGCTTCCTCGCGCTCGTGCCGGTCGAATACGGCCGAGGGGTGAAGGACGGCCGCGTGACGAAGGACTTCGAGATCCAGGAGGCGATCACGTTCCGCGAGGGCGCCGCGCAGGCGTTCGGCGACCTCGAGTCGATCCTGCTCGAGCGAGACGAGGCGGCGACGCGGCGGATGGGCGAGCTCATCGGCACCCTGGGGGACGACCTCGCGGCGGCAGCCCGGGGCGACGCGGTCGTCGAGCCGGATGCGATCGAGGCGACGACGGCGGAAGTGCTCGGGCTGGCCGAGTCGATCTTCCCGCCGGAGTGGAAGGACGCGGGCGCGGCGGCCGACTTCGACGTCATCAGCGGCGCTCTCGATCGCATCGAGGGCGCGGTCGAGGCCGGCCGCTACGCGGACGCCGAGCAGGCCCGCCTCGAGGCGTACGCGTTCTTCGAGTTCGGGCCCGAGCAGCGGTTGCGCGGGCTCGCCCCGGGACTCTTCGTGACCGTCGAGGGCCTGTTCTGGTACGGGGACGGGGACGTGCCGGGCCTCGCCCGGCTCGTCAAGCTCAAGGCGACCCCGCAGGAGGTCGCCGCCACCCGCGCAGCGCTCGACGACGCGCTTGCAGACGCGGAGGCGGCGGTCGGCGCCGGCCCGAAGTCGACCGCCTCGGTGGTCACGAACACGTCCGTGATCGTGTTCCGGGAAGGCCTCGAGGCCGTACTCATCGTCGCGGCCCTGATGGCGGGGATGGTCGGCGCACAACGCCGCTTCCGCAGGCCCCTGCTCTGGGGCGTTGCGGGGGCGTTCGTCGCCACGGCCGCGACCTGGTTGATCGCCCACTTCGTGCTGGGCTCTCTCTCGCGATACGGGGAGAAACTCGAGGCGATCGTGTCGGTCGTCGCGATCGCCGTGCTCCTCCTGATCCTGAACTGGTTCTACCACAAGGTCTACTGGAACGACCGCCTGGCCGGGTTCCACGGCCGCAAGAAGCGGCTCGTCAAGGCGGGGATCGTCGGCGCCGCGACCGCGCAGCTCGTCGGACTCGTCGCGCTCGGCTTCTCGAGCGTCTACCGGGAGGGCTTCGAGACCGTCCTCTTCCTGCAGGCGCTCGTGCTCGAGGCCGGGGTCGGCAGCGTCCTCCTGGGCGTCGGCCTGGGGCTCGTCGCGGTTCTCGCCGTCGCCGTGCTCGTCTTCGCGCTGGAGCGCAAGCTCCCCCACAGGAAGATGCTGATCGCGACCGGGGTGCTGATCCTCGCGGTGCTCGTCGTGATGGTCGGCCAGACCGTGCAGGTCCTGCAGGTCGTGGGCTGGCTGCCCGTCCACCCGATCAGCGGCCTGCAGCTTCCGTACTGGGCCGGCCTCTGGCTCGGCGTCTACCCGACCTGGGAGGGGCTCGGCGCCCAGCTCGTCGCGCTCGCGTTCGTGCTCGGCAGCTACTTCCTCGCCGAGGGGATGCGCACGCGCAAGCGGCGGCGCATCCTGGCCGCGCCGGTGGGCGCTCGGCCGCCCCGGGAGAGCGCAGGGCTGCCGGCCCCCGGAGCTGTCGCGGCCTCCGAGCAGGTGACGTCTCCGCCAGCCGTTCACAACGTCAGTCGGTCGCCCGTCAGGTGGCGCCCCGGGCCGCGGGGGACGGGGACGGAGGCTCAGAGCACGGACGGCGCGAGCTCGAGCGCGCCCAGGCCGTACCAGATCCCGAACGCCAGGCTCACGACGCCGAGCACCGGCGCCACCCGATTGAAGGCGCCGCGAACCGGACGGCTCACGAGGGTCGCTCCGAACCCGGTCGAGAGGATCGTCATCGAGACGGCGGTGAAGAGCGCGAGCACGACGAGTGCCGCCACGGCCGTCGTGGTCGACTCGACCGTCGCGACGACGAGCACGCCGACGCCCGCGCTGCCCCCCATCCCGTGAGCGAGCCCGATGCCGAACGCAGCGAGCGGTGTGCGCACGCGATGGGCGTGGCCGTCCAGGCGCGCCGGCTCGTGGGCATGGAGATGGGTGTGCGTGCGTCCCTCGTGCTCGTGCGGGTGAACGTGGAAGTGCCCCTGACGCCAGCGGAGGATCAGCCTCACCGCGAGCGTCACGATCACGACCGCGATGAGCGCCTCCGCAGCCTGCTGGAGGCGTTCGGGCAGGTACTGATTGAGGAGAATGATCGGGAGCCCGAAGGCGAGGAGGGTCACCGCATGTCCGAGTCCCCAGAACAGGCCGAGGCGGGCCGCCCCGCTCACGGCCCGCCTCGTGCCGCCCGCGACGAGCGACGTGACGGCGGCGAGGTGATCGGGGTCGGTCGCGTGACGCAGACCGAGCAGCACCGCGACGACGATGACGATCCAGACGGTCGCGCCGTCGGAGAGAGCCACGATCCGTTCGTCGAGTCCGAACATGGTCTACCCCCTCATTGCTATCCGATGCGGCCGGTATTCGTCGGACGGCGCCAGACGGTTCAGCCGAGCGCGGGCACCGCGCGCGCCGTCATCGCGACTCCGAACCCCACGATCACGAGCGCGCTCAGCGCCGGGAGCACCCGAATCGCCCGGCCGTCGCCGCTCCAGCGGCCGAACAGCCCCCTGGCGCTGATCGCCACGAGACCGATCGCGGTGATCGTCGCCGCGAGCCCGACGCTGAAGGCCAGGATCAGCACGAGCCCGTACCCGACACGGTGGAGCGATATCGCCGCGAGCAGGACGACGAGAGCCGACGGACACGGGAGCAGGCCGCCCGAGATGCCGACGCCGAGCAGCCCGCTCCAACCCTGTCTCTCTGTGCGCGAATGGTCGTGCTCAGGACCGTCGGAGTGCCGATGGGCTTCGCCGCTTGCCCGGCCGTGGCCGTGGCCGTGGCCGTGAGGATGCTCGTGGGCATGCGCGTGCTCCTGTCCGCCTCCAACGGGCCGGCCGTGTCGAAATCGTCCGCGTACCCGCGCACGAAGGGCGCCGAGGCCCACGACAACGACGAGCAACGCTGCCGCGAGGTTGATCCAGGGGTACAGGTCAGCCGGGACGATGAGCTCCGACAGGGCAAGCGTCACCAGGCCGAGCCCGAACACGCCGATCGTGTGGGTGACGGTGACGATCAAGCCGAGCCAGAGTGCCTGACGGTACGTACCGCTCGTACCCACGAGGTAGGCGGCGACGATCGCCTTGCCGTGTCCTGGGCTCAGCGCGTGCGCGGCTCCCCAGAACATGGCGACCAGCAGTGAGACGAGAACGACACCCACGCTCATGTCTCGGCGCGCGACGAGGGCCGCGAAGCCGTCCTCGCTCGCCGGTTCCTCGACGATCGGAGGCTCGGGGCTGCCCGTGCCGAGCACCGGCGGTGAGCCTGACATCTCTCCCGGCGTCACGGACGCTGCCGCTGTCCTGACGTCCGGCGGGCTCCGGAGGAGGTCGTCCTCCGGGTAGGAACGCAAACCGTTGCTGACACTCTCGGCCGGGACGCTGGAGAAGGACACGCTCGCTCCGGCGGCAGGTACGAGGACGATCTCGCGCCAGCCGATCCGGTTTGGGAAGCCCACGTTGGCAAGGGCCAGCTCCACCGGCTTCCCCGGCTCGAGCCGCTCCGAGACGAGCACGAGCTCGAGCCGGGTGGTGGGCAGATCCCCCGACCCGGCCGGAAAGGCGATCCGGTGGTCGATCGCCTCGAGCGCGAGCGGACGTCCGTCCGCAGTCAGGGTCAGCCCCCGGGCGACGCGGTCCGACAGCTGCGCGGCATACGCGTCACGCCCCTCGGCGGCGAGCTCGTCCCGCTCCTCGAAGGTCGGGATCTCCGCCATGTCGAGCACGTGGAGCACGTAGACGCGGTCGCCGGACGGCTGGATCAGGGTGAACTGGTTGACCGTGAAGTTGCCGAGCGGGTGCGCGGATGCAGCGGCGGGAAGAAGCAGGACGAGCGCGGCGGCGAGGGCGAGCATCGTCCGGCGCATCAGTCCACCGCCTCCCGAGCCACCGCTGCCCAGATCGGCGAGAACTGTGGGTTCAGCTCGAGCGCGCGGCGGAAGAACCTCGACGCGGAGCGGTCGTTGCCGAGGCAGCGCTCGATCATCGCCCGGTGGAACAGCTTCGTCGCATCGAGCGTGCCGAGCCGCAGGGCCCGCGCGGAGTACGGCAACGCCTCCCGGCAGCGCCCAGCCCGCTGCAGCGCCCACGCAAGGGTGTCGTCGCCGTCGATGCTCGGGCGCTCCGCGCGGGCGCTGCGCGCGAGCGCGACCGCCTCCTCGGGCCTGAGCCCGTGATCCGCGTAGTAGGCGGCGGTCTCGAGATCGGTCGAGACGCCATTCGCGGCGAACAGGTCGTGCATGACCTCCAACAGGCGCGCCTGCTCGTCCGCGAGCGCCTGCTCGTCGGACGCTCGATACAGATCCTCGAGCTGTGCGACGAACTGGGGCAGCGGGATTCGCTCCACCGCCCGGCGCTGGAGCTCGACGGCACGCTCGAGATCTCCCCGGGCGGCCTCGACCTGGGCGAGGGCGTCGAACGCGTGGGCATAGCCCGGGTCGACCGTGAGGGCGCGACGATAGCTCGTGGCTGCCCGATCGAGATCACCCGTCGACCAGTGCAGCTTGCCGAGCTGAACGAGCGCCCAGGCCTGAGGCTCAGCGGTGCCTCGCGCGGCCTCCACGGCGAGCTCCATCGCCTCGATCGCCTCTGGCACGTCTCCGCGAAGCTCGCGGGCATGGGAGACGCGCGCGTAGGCCGTGAGCCCCGGCTTCAGCGTCGCGAGCTGGTCGAAGGCCGCGAACGCTTCCTCGTAGCGACCGAGCTCCAGGAGCGCATCGCCGATCACTCCGTACGTCCGTGCCGTGGTCGGGGAGAGCGCGCGGGCGCGTCGTCCGAACTCGAGCGCCGCCACGAAGTCGTGACGTGCGAGCGCCAGGGAGCCGAGCCCGCTGGTTGCCACCACATCGTCCGGGGAGAGCTCGAGTGCTTGCAGGAGGACGCCCTCGGACTTCGTGTAGTAGACGGGGTCGCCGGTCTCTCTTGCACGCTGCTGGTAGGCGAGCCCCAGCAGCCCGAGCGACCGGACGTCGCGCGGATCCGTCCGCACCGCCGCCTGCAGTTCCGCAACGAGCCCTCCCGTGTCGCCTAGGGAGAAGCCGGAGAGCGCGTGCTCCCACACGGCGTTCGCATCGGGAACCGGGCCGGGCCGGGCCTCACCGTCGCCTCGGAGGATCCCTCCGAGCAGCACGGCGACGGTGAGCACCAGGGCGACACCGCCCGCAAGCAAGGTCCTCTTCCCTCTGATCATTCCGTTCCGTTGCCTCCACGCGGATCGCGGGAGGGGCCCCGGCCGGGGCCCCTCCCGGCGGTCGCTACGGCGTCACCGGCTGCAGCGCTCCGTGGCCGTTCGCGTAGCCTTCGTGCGGCAGCGCGACGTAGGGGAACGTCGACTGATACGGCTTGTCGTTCGCATCGACGCCGTCCCCGAGCACGACCGGCCAGTACTGCGGGGTGAAGAGCGCCCCTTCGAGGCCGTTCTCGGCGATGTCGATCACGTCGTCGACGAGCCGCCGACCGTTCGGCCACCCGGCGAGGTCGCCCAGAGCGGCTCCGTAGCGATTGGGGTTCACGGTCGGCGCGATCGAGAGGTTCAGGCGCAGCATGTCGCTGTCGCGGGTTCCGAACCTGTTCAGCCCGTCGAGACCCTGGTGGAAGATCGCCAGCAGATCGGTCCTGCCGGTGGTCGGGATCTCGAGGCCGTAGAGCTGGTTGATCACGCCCGCGAGGGTCGGCTCGGTGAGAAAGCCGTTGTACCGGGCGTCGCCGGCCGGCCTGCGGGCGTTCCACTCGTCCTTGAGCGTCGTCGGGATCAGCAGCTCGTTGGTGAGCGGATTCCCGAGACGGGAGACCTGTACCCACCGGTGACCCTGCTTTCCGACGTATGCCGCAGGGCGGGAGGCCGAGGCCCAGGCACCGACGATGTCGCCGTCGCCCTCGAGCACGCTCTTCGAGAGCTGAAGCGCGGTGACGTGCACGTTGAAGCCCGCGAACGAGTCGCTGCCGCCTCCCGTGCTGCCCGTCCCGTTGCGAATCGTCACCGAGTCGAACGCGGCTGCGATGTCGCCGTAGAACGGGTCGTCGGCCTGACCGACGAACGCCTTCCCACCCGCGATCGCCTTGATCTGCGAGTTGAAGATCGACTGGTAGTTCGGCGTGAACGTCGGCCCGATGTTGTTCGGCCCGACGACGAGGTTCCGGCTGATGACCGTGGCCCGGCCGTTGGCGATCCGCGTCAGCATCCCGTACTGGCAGGCCCCGCCGATGCAGCCGAGTGGTCCGAAGCTCGCGTCCGGATTGTCGCGGAACTCGAACCGATAGACGATGTCCGCACGCGCGTCGCCCGTGTTGTCGATGTTGATGTCATACCGGGCGTGCGTCGAGAACCCGTACCAGTTGGGTCCGGCCGAGGGCTCCTCGAACGGGATCCAGTCGGCGATCAGCGTCACCGTTTCCGGGTTGTCGGGGCTCACGAACGCGTAGAAGTCCGTCACGTCGGCCGTCGGGTCCTGCGAGATGAGCGGGGCCTCACGGTGGCTCGCCGAGGTCGCCGCCTCCGGTGCCGACCCGACGCTCAGCCCAAGGGTGGCCGCGAGCGCGGCGCCCAACACGAACAGCGCGAGGAGCTTCATCCTCCTCATGCGTCCTCCTTTCCCTGTCGTTGCTTCCGTCTCCCAGCTGGTGCTGGCCGGCCCGTCCTCGTGGGCCGCGGGTGGTTCGTGCAACCGGCCGGATCGGTTCGGCGTCCCGGTCGGCCCGGCCGCGAACCGATGCACGGCCGCCCGCGAATGCCCGGCATGCAGGCGAATGCCAGGAGCGTGGTAGCGTTCCCCGCCGCCCGCGTGATGCCCAAGGATCTCGCGCACCTATCCGACGAGGCGCTGGTCGCACTCGTCGTGCGCTCGGAGCAGGCCGCGCTCGCCGAGCTGTACGACCGCTACGGGCGGGTCGCTTACAGCCTCGCCCACCGGGTCCTGCGCGACCCGGCCCTGGCGGAGGACGCGGTGCAGGAGGCGTTTCTCTCCGTCTGGCGGTCGGCCGGCCGCTTCATGCCGGAGCGGGCCAAGGCGAGCACGTGGATCCTCACTCTCGTCCACCGCCGCGCGGTCGACCTCGTCCGCCGCGAGGAACGGCGGCGCTCGGAGCCGCTCGGCCCGTCACACGAGGCCGACGACCGCGCCACGGAAGAGGTGGCGTGGCTCCGGCTCCAGCGGGAGCAGGTGCAGGAGGCGCTGCGCCGGCTTCCCGACCAGCAGCGTGAGGCGCTCGAGCTCGCCTACTACGGCGGCTTCACGCAGAGCGAGCTGGCGGAGAGGCTGGGGCAGCCGCTCGGTACGATCAAATCGAGAATGTTCGCCGGGCTCGCAACGATGCGCGAGTTGCTGAACGAGCCGGGCACCGAGGAGACGCGATGGAGCCCCAGGGAATCCACGAGCTGACGGCCGCGTACGCCCTCAACGCGCTCGATCCCGAGGAGGAGGGCGAGTTCGAGGAGCACCTGCGCCGCTGCCCCCGGTGCCGAGCGGAGCTGGCCGAGTTGCAGGAGGCGGCAGCCGCGCTCGCGTTCGGTACCGACAGCTTCGAGCCGGCGTCGTCGCTGCGCGAGCGGATCCTCGAGCAGGCGGCCGCCGAACGCCCGAACGTGGTCCCTCTCCCCACCGGACATCGACGGGTGGTGATCGCGCTCGGTGCGGTCGCGGCGGTCGCGGCGGTGGTCGCGATCGTCCTCGGGATCTGGGCCTCCTCGCTCGCGGGCGATCTGTCCGACCAGGAGCAGCTCGCGGTCGAGCAGGCGCAGGTGATCGACTTGCTTGCCGAGCAGGTCGCGCAGGTGGGCCTCGAGGGACTGGACGGCACGTTGATCGTGAACGGCGGCGGCGAGGGGGCGCTCGTCCTCAGCAACGTGGGTGCCGCGCCCGCGGGAAAGACCTACCAGGCGTGGGTGGTCGTCGACGGCGAGCCACGCCCGGCGGGCGTCTTCGAGGGCGGCGACCCGACCTCGATCGTCCGCCTGACCGAACGCGTGCCCGCCGGCGCGATCGTCGCGGTCACCGTCGAGGACGACGGCGGCGAGCCGGCGCCCACGTCCGAGCCGATCGCGGCGACACCGACACTCGACTGAGTCGCTCGCCGGCCCGGCGCCGTACAATCGTCTGGGTGTTTCGCCGACGACGCTCTGACGGGGCGCCGAAGCGACCGCGGCGACGGATCAAGAAGCTTCGGCTGAGCCTGCTGCTCCTGCTACTCGCCCTGTGCGGGTTCACCGCGTTCGGATTCGGGGTCGTGACCGCGATCGCGCGTGAGCTTCCCTCGCTCGACCCGGCGAACGCCGGGACGAAGGTCGCCTCGAAGCAGAACGGCTACATCTACGCGAGCGACGGGAAGACGATCCTCGCGGTGCTGCGCGGTGACGAGACCCGCATCGTCGTCAGCTCGGGCGAGATCGCCCCGATCATGAAGCAGGCGATCGTCGCGGTCGAGGACCGGCGGTTCTTCGAGCACGACGGCGTCGACCTGCGCGGCATCATGCGCGCCGTCTGGGCCGACGTCACGAAGAAGGAGGTCGTCCAGGGCGGCTCGACGATCACCCAGCAGTTCGTCAAGAACACCTACATCAAGCCGGAGAAGACGGTCAGCCGGAAGCTGAAGGAGGCAGCGCTCGCCTGGCAGCTCGAGCGGAGCTGGTCGAAGGAGCGAATCCTGACCGCCTACCTGAACACGATCTACTACGGCAACAACGCGTACGGCATCGAGATGGCTGCGCGGGTGTACTTCGACAAGCACGCGAGCGAGCTGACCCTCCCCGAGGCCGCGCTGCTCGCGGGCATTCCGGCGAACCCGTCCGCGCACAACCCGGTCGCCCATCCCAGGCAGGCCGAGGACCGCCGGAACACCGTGCTCGCGCTGATGTTCGGTCAGGGGCTCGTGACCCGGGCCCAGTACGAGGCCGCGCGCGAGGCGCCTCTACCCCGGGCGGAGGCGGTCGGGCTCCCCGGCACACGCGGGCCGGCGCAGTACTTCGCCGAGTACGTGAAGAACCAGCTCATCCCGTACTACGGCTCGGGCAAGGTGCTCGGCGGCGGCCTCAAGGTGTACACGTCGATCGACCTGGAGCTCCAGCGGCTGGCACAGGAGGCGATCGACAAATGGCTGCAGCGGTGGATGCCGGGCAAGAATGGGATGCGGGCGGCGCTCGTTGCGATCGACCCGCGCGACGGCCAGGTGGTCGCCATGGTCGGCGGCACGAGCTTCTCGAAGAGCCAGTTCAATCTCGCCACCGACGGCGAGCGCCAGCCCGGCTCGGCGTTCAAGCCGTTCGTCCTCGCCACCGCCCTCTCGCAGGGCGTCGCCCCGGCGACGAGCTTCCCGTCCCGGCCCACGGTGATCTCGCTCGGCGAGCAGCTCTGGGCGGTGCACAACTACGAGAACGCCTACCTCGGGCAGGCGGACCTGACGACGGCCACGATCGTCTCCGACAACACGGTGTACGCCCAGCTCACCGCCCAGCTCGGCGCCGACAGCGTCGCCACCATGGCGCACCGCCTGGGGATCGAGAGCCCGCTCAACGAGTACCTGGGCATCGGGCTCGGGGTCGAGGCCGTGAACGCCCTCGAGATGGCGCGCGCCTATGCGACCTTCGCGAACAGAGGTGTGCGCGTCGACGGCTCGCTGCTCGGCAACAGGCCGCGTGCGATCCTGGCCGTCGAGGACACGGCCGAGAAGCGCACCGACTTCAACGAGCCGACGGGGCGGCGCGTGCTCGGCCAGAACGAGGCGGCGATGCTGACGGGAATCCTCCGGCGCGCCGTTCTCGAGGGCACCGGGAAGCGCGCCGCCCTGGACGACCGCCCGGTGGCCGGGAAGACGGGGACGACGGAGAACTACGGGGACGCGTGGTTCGTCGGCTACACCCCTCAGCTCGCCGTCGCGGTCTGGGTCGGCTACCCCAACGAGCTGCGTTTCATGACGACGGAGTTCAACGGCGACCCGGTCGCCGGCGGCACGTACCCGGCGCTGATCTTCAGGACGTTCACGAAGTACGCGCTCGCCCACCTCGAGGAGCGGCCGGCCGGGTTCCCCGAGGCGACCTACGGCTACGGCGTCCCGACCCAGGTGACGCTCCGCAACGGCGAGCTCCAGCAGGACAACGGCAAATGCAGCGACGTGCGCACGATGGTGTTCTTCGAGGGCGGCGCGCCCCCGGTGGCGAACTGCCGGCCGAACGAGGTCGAGGTGCCGAGCGTCCTGCAGGCGAACGAGGCGGACGCGGTCAGGCTCCTCGCGGGACAGCAGCTGAGCCCGCACGTCCTCTACCGCCCGGCCCGGCCCGGGGAGCGGGTGGGCGTGATCCTCGAGCAGCAGCCGGAAGCCCGCTCGCTGCAGCCGGCGTTCTCCGAGGTGACCTTGATCGTCGCCAAGGCGACGTCCAGCGTCCTCCCGAAGGTGACCGCGCTCCCGCTGCAGCTCGCCAGGTCCCGGCTCGAGGAGCTCGGCCTCGTCCCGGAGGTGGTCTGGGACGACGATCGCCCTGCCGGCCTCGTCTTCAAGCAGCTTCCGGCCCCCGGCGTCGCCGCCGGGCCGGGCATGATCGTCCGCGTGTACGTCGGGCGCTAGTGGTTCCCCGGACGGCGCGCTAGACCTCACTGCCTGCGAAGCGGCGGCTCAGGTAGGGGGAGTCGGCGAGCCCGTAGCGCCACGTGAGCCCTGCCGCCCTCGTGATCCCGATGCGCGGGCCCCTCAGCACCTCGCTCTCGCCCACGGCGGCCCGGAGCTCGAACGGGGGCCGGTCGAGCGGCAGCCCGTCGTGGCGGCCGGTGACGTCGAGAGACTGGCAGAGCCGCCCGGGGCCCGAGCAGAGCAGCCGCGGCTCGCGCGTTCCCCGCCGGAGCTCCATCCGCTCGATCCCGTGGACGGGCTCGAGCGCGCGCACGAGCACTGCGCTGCCGGCCCCCTCCCGGTCGCACACGAGGTTGAGGCACCAGTGCACGCCGTAGGACCGGTACACGTAGGCGTGCCCCGGCGCGCCGAACATCGCGCGGTTGCGGGCGGTCGGCCCCCGAAAGCTGTGGCTCGCGGGATCGGACTCGTCGTAGGCCTCGACCTCGACGACCGTGCCCCCGACGCCGTGAACGAGGAGCTCGCATCCGACGAGCTCGGGAGCGACCTCGTGCACGTCGCGCGCGAAGAAGGCCCGCGGGAGGGCAGTCACGCCTCGAACAGTCGGTCCGCCTCGCCGGAGCCCGCCGTTGCCTCCAGCAGTCGACGCGCCCGCCGGGCGAGGTCGTCGAGGTCGAAGCCGGTCTCAGTCTTCAGCGAGCCGCGCAGGAGCGGGCCGACCCGATCCGTCTCGGTGACGATCCGCCGGGCGAGGATCGCCGCCTGGTCGACGAGCCCCGAGGCGGCCGCCTCGCCCTGACCCATGTCGACCAGGATCGTCCGCTCCGTGCGGGAGGCGACGATCGGCTCGGGAATTCCCTCCACCCACACGAGCGTGCGGCTGCCGGATCCTCGGCGGTCGTCCGTGATCGGCTCGAGCGCGTAGATCCGGTCGGCCCGGGCGTATTTCCCGAAGCCGAGGAAGACCATCGTCGGCATGCCGTCGGGCATGGCGGATTATTGCCGTTCCACCGCGGCTCTGAGCTCGTCGACGACCGCGGCCTGCTCCTCGGCGGCGAGCGCCGTGTGGAACGGGATCGCGAGATGCTCGCGGCTCGCCGCCTCGGATGCCGGGAACATGCCCTCCCGGAAGCCGAAGCGCTCGCGCATGTACGGCTGGAGGTGAATCGAGGGCAGGTAGCGGGCGGAGCCGATGCCCCGGTCGGCGAGCCGGGCGATGACGGCCTCCCGGTCGATCGCCGGGTCGAGCCGGACGGGGTACACGAACCAGGAGCGGCGGTGGTCGCGGTCGTCGGCGATCGGGGTCGCCACTCCGTCGACACCCTCCAGGAGGACCGCATACCTGGCCGCCGCCGCCGCCCGCTTGGCGAGGATCTCGTCGAGCTTCTCGATCTGCGCAAGGCCGATCGCGGCAGCGATGTCGCTCATCCGGTAGTTGAACCCGAAGCGCGAGTGCTCGAGCCACCCTCCGCTGTCCGCGCGCCCCTGGTTGCTCAGGCTCTTCAGGAGCCGCCACTCGGCCTCGGAATGCACGGCGACCGCACCGCCCTCACCCGTCGTCAGCTGCTTGTTCGGATAGAAGGCGAAGACCGCGGGCACGCCGAACGATCCGATCGTGCGGCCCCGGTACTCGGCGCCAAGGGCCTCGCACGCATCCTCGACGAAGGCGAGCCCGTGCTCGACGGCCAGCTCGCGCAGCGGCTCGAGCTCGCACGGGTACCCGAAGATGTCGACCGCGACGATCGCCTTCGTCCGCGGCGTGATCGCGGCCGCGACGGCGGCGGGATCGAGGTTCAGCGTCCGCGGGTCGATGTCGGCGAACGCCGGGGTCGCGCCCTCGTACAGCACGCAGTTCGCGGAGGCGACGAACGAGAACGGCGACGTCACGGCCTCGTCGCCCGGGCCGAGCCCCGCCAGCCGGCAGCAGAGGTGGAGGCCGGCGGTCCCGCTCGAGACGACGGCCACGTGCGGCGCGCCGACGCGCTCCGCGAGCGCCTGCTCGAAGCGTTCGACCCACGGACCGAGCGAGAGCCGCCCCGAGCGCAGCACCTCCGTCACGAGCGCCTCCTCGCGCCCGCCGAGGTACGGTCGGGAGAGCGGGATCCTCAGTTGACCGGCGCCGACTTCGGGACGTGCTCGAGCCATCCGGCGTACCGCTCGACCCTGCCCGTCACAGTCCGGAGGTACGTGTCCTGGATCGCCAAGGTGACCGGCCCAGGGTCGCCGATCTCGACGTCGTCGACGGAGCGGATCGGCGTCACCTCCGCAGCCGTGCCGGTCATGAACAGCTCGTCCGCCATGTACAGATCCGTGCGGATCAGATGCTTCTCGCGCACCTCGAGACCGAGATCCCGGGCGATCTCGATCACCGAGAGGCGCGTGATCCCCTGCAGGATCGAGGCCGAGAGATCGGGCGTGTAGAGCACGTCGTCCCTGACGACGAAGATGTTCTCGCCCGAGCCGTCGCCCACGATGCCGTCCTCTGTCAGCAGCAGCGCCTCCTCGTACCCGGCCCGGTTCGCCTCCATCACCGCGAGCATCGAGTTGAGGTAGACGCCGGTCGCCTTGGCCGCGTGCGGGATCGTGTTCGCGCCGACGCGGCGCCAGGTGGAGATCTTCGCCCGGATGCCCTTCGCGAGCGCATCCGCCCCGAGGTATGTGCCCCACGGCCAGCTCATGATCGCCACGTAGACCGGATTGTCACGGGGCGGAACGCCGAGTGTGCCGTAGCCGTAGAAGGCGATCGGACGGATGTAGCAGGCGGGCAGGCCGTTCACGGCGAGCAGCTCGAACGTCGCGTCGGCGAGCTCCTCGACGGAATGAGGCAGCTTCATGTAGATCAGCCGCGCCGACATCTCGAGCCGTCGCATGTGGTCGGTCAGCCGGAACACTGCCGACCCCTCCGGCGTCTCGTAGCAGCGGATGCCCTCGAACACCCCCGACCCGTAGTGGAGGCCGTGGCAGCCCACATGCACCGTCGCATCGTCCCAGTCGACGAGCTCGCCGTTGAGCCAGATCTTCGCGGTGGGCTCCATGCGGGGAGTCTATCGGTCGTCGATTGCCGGCCCGCTCGAGCGGGAGCATCCGCGCGGGCGGGGACGCGTTCGGCCAGGCGGCGGGATTCTCAGCGGCGCGGCCCGTCCGTGCAGAGGTCGACCGCGTCGGCCCGGGCGAGGCGCACGAGCTCCGGCGGGGAGAGCCCGGCCATGTGACGGTCTGAGCCCGCGCCCGTCCAGACGAGCTTCCAGGAGAGCAGCGACCTCTCGACGAGCACCCGCTCGACCCGGGGAAGCGCGAGCGGGGCGACCCCACCGACCTCGTAGCCGGTCGCCTCGCGCACGTCGGCCGGCGGGGCGATTCGCGCCGACGCGGCACCGACCGCGCGTGCGACCTTCACGGGGTCGGCACGCCTCGAGCCCGGGACGAGTGCGAGCACGGGACGGCCGTCGCAGAGGAAGAGCAGCGACTTGACGATCTGGTCGAGCTCGCAGCCGATCGCGCCTGCCGCATCGGCGGCCGTGGGCGTGCCCGATGCGAACTCCTGGATACGGGCCTCGGCGCCGGCCGCCGCGAGGAAGCGGGAGACTCGGGCAACGGGCTCCGGAAGGGCCGTCATCAGGCCCGCAGGGTGATCGGCCTCACCTCGACGAAGCCGGGCGTCCCGAGCAGGCGGTCGACGACGGGCGACGAGAGCGGCGTGTCGACCGTCAGCACCATCAGCGCCTTGCCTCCCGGACGGTTGCGGGAGACCGCCATGGTGGCGATGTTTATCCCCTCCTCGCCGAGGAGCGTGCCGACGAGCCCGATCCGCCCGGGCTGATCCTCGTTCACGATGAACACCATGAGCGGCTCGAGCTCGATCTCGATCTCGTAGCCGAGCGCATGCACGAGCCGCGGGCGGTGGTCGGCGCCGATCGTCGTGCCGGCCACGACCGCGTCCCCGCCACCCGCGCGGGCGGTGACCTGGACGAGGTTCGTGAAGTCCCGCGAGACGCGGCTGCTCTCCTCGGACACCTCGATCCCGCGCTCCCGGGCGACGACGGGGGCGTTGACCTCGTTGACGGGCTCCTCGAAGCGCCCCTGGAAGGCCGCCTCGAGCCCGGCGAGGGTCAGGAGCCGGGTGTCGTGCTCGGCGAGCTCGCCGTGGTGGGCGAAATCGAGCCGCGTGACATTCGCGCCGGCGAGCTCGAACGCGAGCTCCCCGAGCTTGCTCGCGAGCGGCAGGAACGGGCCGAGGAACTCGATCTCCTCGGGAGCGATCGCCGGAACGTTGATGGCGTTCGTCGCCACCCGCCCCTCGAGGGCGGCGGCGACCTGCTCGGCGACGATGACGCCCGCTCGATCCTGCGCCTCGTGGGTCGATGCCCCCAGATGCGGGGTGACGATCACGTTCTCGAGCGAGGCGAGCGGGCCCGCGTACGGCTCGTGCGCGAAGACGTCGAGCGCGGCCCCGGCGACCTTGCCGCTGTGGAGCGCCTCGAGGAGCGCCTGCTCGTCCACGAGCTCGCCCCGGGCGACGTTGAGAAACCGCAGGCCGTCGCGGGCGAGCGCGAGCTGCTCGTGCCCGATCATGCCGCGGGACTCGGGCGTGAGGGCTGAGTGCAGCGACAGGAAGTCGGCTTCCGCGATCGCCTCCTCGAGCGACGAGACGTGCTCGACGCCGAGCTCTCGCATCCGTTCGGGCGCCACGAACGGGTCGAACGCGACGACACGCATCGCGAGGCCCTTCGCACGCCGCGCGACCTGCTGGCCGATCCGCCCGAACCCGACGAGTGCGAGTGTCTTCTCGGCGACCTCGATCCCGGCGAACCTCGACCGCTCCCAGCGGCCGTCCTTCATCGCGTCGCACGCCTGCGGGATCGAGCGAGCGAGCGCCAGCAGGAGCCCGATCGTGTGCTCGGCGGCCGAGACCACAGTGGACTGAGGCGCGTTCACGACCAGGATGCCGCGCTTCGTCGCGGCGGCGACGTCCACGTTGTCGACCCCGACGCCGGCACGGCCGATCACGCGCAACCGCGACGCGCGGGCGAGCAGCTCCTCCGTCACCTGCGTGGCGCTGCGGACGATCAGGGCGTCGTAGGAGCCGATCGTCCGTGCGAGGTCGCCCTGCAGATCGACGTCGACGTCGAAGCGTGCTTCGAGCAGCTGGACCCCGGCAGGCGCGATGCGCTCGCGCACGAGCACTCGGGGGCGATCGGTCTCCATGTCCTGAGCCTAACGAAGCCGCGACGCGCGAGATCGCAGCTCCCGTTCCCTCCCCTACGCTATGCACCGTGGAGTCTCTGCTCGCGTTCGCCGCGGCGCTGCTCGCGCTGCGGCTCGCCGGGGACCTGCTGGGGCGGTGGCGCGCCCGGCGGGCGCCCGAGCTCGCCGCGTGGGCCGGATCGCTCGCGGCGTACGCGCTGGCGTCGGGTGCGCTCGCCTGGGGCGCCTCGGCCGGCTGGGACGATCGCACCTTCCGCGTCTACTACCTGTTCGGCGGGCTACTCACCGCCGCGCTGCTCGGCGCCGGCTCGCTGCTGCGGGCCGGGCACCGCCCCGCCGGGCCCGCCGCGCTGCTCTACACGGGGCTCGCGATCGGGATCGCGGTCGCCGTCCCGCTGGTGGAGCCCGTCACGGGAAGCTCGATCCCGGAGGCGCAGGAGCACCTCGCCTTCGTTCCCGCCCGGCTCGTCGCGGTCATCGGAAACACGCTCGGGACGATCGCGGTCGTCGCGGTCGCCGCGACCACCCTGCGGCGCCGTCCGCTGGCGAACGGGTTGATCCTCGCCGGCGTCGCCGTGGCTGCCGCCGGCAGCGCCGTGGCCGGGCTCGGCGTCGCCGGCTCGACGGCGTTCATCGCCGCAGCGGTCGTCCTGCTGTACGCCGGCTTCGTCTCGTCGGCCGGCGAACGAATCTCGGTCTCGCGGCTCGTCCGCTTCCGGGTCGGCCCGGGCCGCGCACAGCCCGGCTGACGCGGGTCAGGCCCGAAGTCGTTCCCGCAGCAGCTCGCTGACGACCTTCGGGTTCGCGTCGCCGCCGGTCGCCTTCATGACCTGGCCGACGAAGTAGCCGAGCAGGCCCTCCTTGCCCCCGCGGTAGGCCTCGACCTGGCCCGGGCTCGCGGCGAGCACCTCGTCGATGATCGGCCCGAGCTCCGACACGTCGGACACCGCCTCCTGGGCGAGGAACGGGTCGGCCGAGAAGCCGGGCTCGCCGGCTCTCGCAAGCGCCTCGTCGAAGGCCTGCCGTGGGATCCGCTCGCGCGCCTCGACGAGCCGCCCGAGCTCGACCGGGTCGACGGCCCCGGGCTCGACGCCCGCTCCGGCGAGCTGGTTCATGATCACGTTCGCGACGGCACGGCGGTCGCCGGCGACCTGCTCGTACAGCCGGTCGCGCCCGCTCGTGACGAGGCCCTCGGCGAGCTCGAACCCGATCTCGGCCTCGAGGCGCCGGATCCGCAGCGCGGGTAGCTCCGGCAGCCCGGCCGCGATCCGCTCGACGAGCTCGCGGGCGGGCGCGACGGGAACGAGGTCAGGCTCCGGGAAGTAGCGGTAGTCGTGGGCCTCCTCCTTCGACCTCAGGGGCGAGATCCGTCCGGTCTGAGGATCGAAGTGGAGGGTCTCCTGGACGGGCTCGTCGTCGGCCTCGTACAGGGCGACCTGCCGACGCGCTTCGGCCTCGATGCCGTCCGCGACGAACTTGAACGAGTTCATGTTCTTGAGCTCGGTCTTCGTGCGGAATCCCTCCTCGCCGGCCGGGCGAACCGAGACGTTCGCATCGCAGCGCAGCGATCCCTTCTCCATCTCGGCGTCCGAGATCCCTAGCTCGACGACCGTCTGGCGCAGCAGGCCCAGGAATCGCCGCGCCTCGTCGCCGGAGTGGATGTCCGGATGGGTGACGACCTCCACGAGCGGCGTGCCGCCGCGGTTGAAGTCGACGAGCGAGGTCTCCGCGCCGTGGATCCGGCCGGCGGCGCCACCCACGTGCACCGTCTTTGCCGCGTCCTCCTCGAGGTGGGCCCGCACGATGCCGACGACGTGGTCGCCGTCCGGGCCGGGAACGGCGAAGCGGCCGTCCGTGCAGAACGGGAGATCGTACTGCGAGATCTGGTAGCCCTTCGGGAGGTCGGGGTAGAAGTAGTTCTTGCGGTGGAAGAGCGCATGGGGGGCGATCGCGCAGCCGAGCGCGAGCCCGAGGCGGATCGTCCACTCGACCGCCGCACCGTTCGGGACCGGGAGGACGCCCGGATGCCCGAGGCAGACCGGACAGGTGCGGGTGTTCTCGGCCTCCCCGTAGACGTTCTCGCAGCGGCAGAACATCTTCGTCCGCGTCTTCAGCTGGACGTGGATCTCGAGCCCGACGACGGTCTCCCAGCCGCTCACTGCAGCCTCCCCGGCACCGCGTCGAACCCGATCGCCTGCTCGAGCGCGTGGCCGACGCGGAACAGCGCATTCTCGGAGAACTGCGGGCCGATCAGCTGCAGACCGACCGGCATCCCGTTCGAGAGCCCGCACGGAATGCTGAGGCCCGGGAGCCCGGCCACGCACGAAGGAATGGTCAGCACGTCCGAGAGGTACATCGCGAGCGGGTCGTCCGTCTTCTCGCCCAGGCGGAACGCGACCGTCGGCGAGGTCGGCGAGAGCAGGACGTCGAAGTGCTCGAACGCGGCCGAGTGCTCCTGGCGGATGATCGTGCGTACCTTCTGCGCCTGGCCGTAGTACGCCTCGTAGTAGCCGGCCGACAGCGCGTACGTCCCGAGCATGATGCGCCGCTTCGGCTCGGCCCCGAAGCCTTCCCACCGCGTGCGCATGTAGACCTCGGTCAGGCCCGCATCGAGGTCTGCCCGGTAACCGAAGCGGACGCCGTCGTAGCGCGCGAGGTTCGAGCTCGCCTCCGCGGGAGCGATCAGGTAGTAGCAGGGCAGGCCGTACTCGACGGAGCGGGGCAGGCTCGCCTCGGCGACCTCCGCACCCAACCCGGCCGCGAGATCGATCGCGCGCTCCACGGCGGCGCGCACGCCGGGCTCGATCCCGTCGGCGTCGACCATCTCCCGTGGGATGCCGACGCGGACACCCTTCAGATCGGTCCCGGCCGGCAGCTCGACGGCCGCCGGGAGCTCGACCGTGGTCGAGTCGCGGGGGTCCCGCCCGGCGATCAGGGAGTAGAGCAGCGCACAGTCGCGGACCGTCTTCGCGAGCGGCCCGACCTGGTCGAGGCTCGATGCGAACGCGATGATCCCGTAGCGCGAGACGGTGCCGTAGGTGGGGCGCAAGCCGACCAGCCCGCAGAGCGAGGCCGGCTGCTTGATCGAGCCGCCCGTGTCGGAGCCGAGCGCCCAGGGAGCCAGGCCGCCGGCGACCGCGGCCGCGGACCCGCCGGACGAGCCGCCGGGAACCCGCCCGGGGTCCCACGGGTTCCGGGTCGGCCCGTACGCCGAGTTCTCGGTCGACGAGCCCATCGCGAACTCGTCCATGTTCGTCTTGCCGAGGAGCGGCAGCCCGGCCTCCGCGCAACGCGCCGCGACGGTCGAGTCGAAGACGGGGACGTAGCCCTCGAGGATCCTCGAGCCCGCCGTCGTCGGGACGCCCCGGGTCGTGATGCAGTCCTTCAGCGCGATCGGCACCCCAAGCTGGCCGTCCGTGGGCTCGATCGAGTCCCCGGCAACGTGCAGGTAGGCGTGCAGCTCCGGGTCGCGCTCGTCGATCGCGGCGAGGTAGGCGTCCGTGAGCTCGCGACCCGAGACCTCCCGCCGCGCGACGAGCCCCCTCGCTTCCTCGGCGGTGAGGCGCAGCGTGTCGATCACGCCGCCCCCTGGGGCCACCCCATGCCTCCACCCGATTTCATCGTATCGCTGGAAAGCGCGCGGGTGTGTGCCCGGCGGGGCCGGAAGCGTGCCGGATGGGTGACGAGACTCACCCGACCGGGGGAACGCGGAACATGCCCTCGTGCCGGTCGGGCGCGTTGGCGAGCGCCTCGTCTCTCCCGAGCGAGGGTCTCGGCACGTCCTCGTCGTACACGTTGACGAGATCGAGCGGGTGAGAGGTCGGGGGTACGTCGGCCAGCTCGAGCTCCGAGACCTTTCCGACTGCGTCGAGGATCGCGCCGAGCTGCGCCTGGACCGTCTCGACGTGCTCCTCGGGGATCTCGAGCCGGGCGAGCCGTGCCACGTGGAGGACATCGTCGCGCGTGATCGCCATCGCGCGCAAGTGTAGTGATTCGTCTCTGAGCCCCTTCGCTTCTCCGGCGCGCAGAGCTCGGGCGCGGGACCGGGAGCCGGGCCAGGATGTGGGCGGCGGCCGCCTCGGTGAGGACGACCGCTACCGCGGACGACCGGCAGCGACGCGCGGCGGCCGTCCGAGACGCACGAGGGCTCGCGAGCGCCCGAGCACCCGCGAGCCCCGACTCGCGCGGGCGCACGGGCCACCTCCGACCGCGGCGGGCCCGTGCCTCCGCGACGGCGGGGGCACCGCGATCGAGGCGATGCGGCGTGGTTCCCGCCCGCCCGGCAGCCCGTCGAGATCCGATGCGCCGGGCGAGGCGCGCAGCGAACCCGGTCCGGCCGTCCTCAGGCCGTCAGACCGCCTGCACGTTCTCGGCCTGGAGGCCCTTCGGCCCATCGCGGACCTCGAACTCGACCCGCTGGCCCTCCCGCAGGGACTTGTACCCCTCCATCGTGATCGCGCTGAAGTGGACGAACACGTCCTCGCCCCCGTCACGCTCGATGAAGCCGTACCCCTTCTCGTTCGAGAACCACTTCACGGTGCCCTGTGCCACGACTCGTACCTCCTCCAGCAAGGCGGTCAGGCGCCGCCTCCCCTACGCCAGCGCGTCAGACGCGTGCGGCACCATATCGCCCCGCGGCGAGCGATTCAAGTGGGGAAGTGGGGCGTATCGGAGCCAGGAGCTAACCCGCGGCTGCGAGAGCGGCCTGCTCGCGGGCCGCGCGCATCGTGTTACGAAGCAGGGCCGCGATCGTCATCGGGCCGACTCCGCCGGGCACCGGGGTCAGAAGGCCGGCGACCTCGGCGACGTCGGCGGCCACGTCGCCGACGAGCCTGCCGTCGACACGGTTGATGCCGACGTCGATCACGCATGCACCCGGCCGCACCATCTCTCTCGTCACGGCAGCCGCCTTGCCCACGGCAGCCACGAGCACGTCCGCCTCGCGGGTGATCGCGGCGAGCGCGCGAGTGCGGCTGTGACAGATCGTGACCGTCGCATGGCGTTGGAGCAGGAGCAGGGCGATCGGCTTGCCGACGATGTTGGATCGTCCCACGACCACGGCCCGGGCCCCCTGGAGCGGCACCTCGTACTCGTCGAGGATCTCCATGATCCCGGCGGGCGTGGCCGGCACCAGCACGCCCGTTCCCTGCATGAGCAGACCGGCATTCAGCGGGTGAAAGCCGTCGACGTCCTTGCCCGGGTCGATCGCACGGATCACCCGGGCGTCGTCGATCTGCTCGGGGAGCGGGAGCTGGCAGAGGATGCCGGTCACCCGCGGGTCGGCGTTCAGCTCGGCGACGAGCTCGAGCAGGTCCTTCTCGCTCGTCGCCGCGGACAGCTCGTGGTGGATCGACTCGATTCCTGCCTCGGTGCACGCCTGGCGCTTGTTGCGCACGTACACGGCCGAGGCGGGATCGTCGCCGACGAGCACGGTCGCCAGGCCGACCGGGCGGCCGAGCGCGGCGACCTCGGCGGCGACCTCGGCGCGCACCTTCGCGGCGAGCGCCTTGCCGTCCATCAGGGTCACGGTCATGGCGTCCGGGCTAGGCGAGGGTCACGCGGTCGGTCGTGACGGGCTGCCGGGGCCGGTCGCGCCCGTCGCGCTCGACGCTGGAAATCGCGTCGACGACCTCCATCCCCGAGGACACACGGCCGAACACCGTGTGCTTCCCGTCGAGCCACGGGCACTCCTCCGCCGTGACGATGAAGAACTGGCTCCCGTTCGTGTTCGGGCCTCGGTTCGCCATCGCGATCGCGCCGCGCACGATGCGGTTGGCGTTCGGCTCGTCTTCGAACTCGTAGCTCGGGCCGCCCGTCCCGTCTCCCCGCGGGCAGCCGCCCTGGACCATGAAGTCCGGGATCACCCGGTGAAAGGTCAGGCCGTCGTAGTAACCCTCGCCTGCGAGCTTGACGAAGTTCTCGACCGTCTTCGGGGCGTCCTCGGCGAAGAGCTCCAGCTCGATCACGCCCTGGCTCGTTTGCATGGTGGCATTGGTCATGGAAGCACGCTAACCGAGCGGCGCCCTTCGGGGCGCCGGTTCCCCCCGGGCCGCCGAGGCGGAGGCCGTTCCATCTCGAGATCCCGGGCGCAGTACCCTGCCGGCGCTGCCTCACGACGTCGGGGCAGCGCAGACGAGGACGTCCTCGAAGAATTCGCCCGCCCGGCGGCCGGTCCGCCGGTTGACGTGCCGGGTGACCCGCTCGACGAGCCGCAGGCCCGCCCGGTCGAGAATCTCCGGGTACAGGTCGCGCGAGTCGTTGACGACCACGATCATGGGCGCGCCCGGGCCGAGCTGGCCGGAGACGTTCGCGAACGCCGCCGTCATCGCGTCGACATAGGCCCGCAGCGCGGCCCGTGTCCGGCCGAGCGCGGCAGCACCGATCTCCTCGCCCCGTCGATCCCGAAGGCCGAGCAGCTCGTACGCGTAGCGATGCTGCTCGTGGTAGTCGATCAGCCCCGGGTAGGGGGGCGACGTGATCACGCCCGACGGGCGAACGGGCAGCGTCTGCTCGGATACGTCGCCGTGGACGACCTCGATCCGACGGGCCGTTCGGAGGGCGGCGAACGCACCCAGGCGGCGGATCGTGTCGTCCGTGTAGCGGCGCAGGAACTTCGCGGCCTCGCCGACCGGGCGGCACTCCCGCTTGTGCTTGTAGCAGTGGTAGGGCCCCGTCACGGGCTCGGCCGGAAAGTCGAGGTCGAAGTGCGGCGTGAGGCGGGCGGATCGCGCGGCCCGCGAGAGGATCACCCAGGCCACGTCGCGCTGGTCAGGAGGCAAGCCCCTCGCGGCCTCGCGGTAGGCGAGCAGCTCCTCGAGCGCCCGGGACGAGTACCAGCGCCGTGCCCACTCCGACCCGTGCCACGCCGGCGGGGAATCGTTTCGACGCGCCCGCTCGAGCGTCTCGCGCAGTGCCGGCTCGAGGGCCTCCAGCGAGTGTCGGGCCGTCTTCACGCGGGAGATGAGGCAGTTGAAGGCCGAGATGTCGCAGCCGACCGCATCGCAGCCGAGCACGTTGGCCTCGACGAGCGTCGTGCCCGACCCGCAGAACGGGTCGAGAACGCAGTCACCCGGCCCGAAGGATCGGCGCAGGAAGACCTCCACGAGCTGCGGGACGAACTTCCCGAGGTAGGGATGGATCGCGTGGACGTGCTTCGTCCGCTCGGCCTGTGGCAGCTCCGCCTCCGACCACGAGAGCTCGAGGTCGATCTCCTCGTAGAGCACCGCCTGCGTTCGGCCGGTCATCCGTCGCAGTGTAGGTCCGGCACCTGACGCTCCGAAGCGACCCACGGGCCCATTCGGGACATCCACCGAGGCAACCGCGCGATCGAGGAGCACGGCCCGCGGTGCCGGCGAGCCCCCTCGCCGGGGTGGTGTAGATCGCCGATCTCCTCGTCCGCGGCCGGAGGGCCCGCCCCGACCCGGGTGCGACCCGACCTCCCGGCCGTCGGTCTCATCTCGGGCCTCGACGGGCTCGAGCACGCCGCCTGAGCCCTACACGCGCACGACGAACCAGCCGTCGACGTTGTTGCAGAGGACCTGTCCTGGGCCCTCGTGGGCGTACGTGTACAGCGGAAGTCCCCTGTAGGTCAGCTGCAACCGGCCGTTCGGGCGCTCGATCGTCCCGAACGTCCCGCGGAAGCCCGGGAGCCTCCTCGGTACCGTCTTCCCCTTCGGGACGTAGAGCGGAGGCCAGGCCCGCGCGCACGCGCCAGTGCAGACGATCGTGCCCGGCCTGCGCTTCTCGGGCGTCCAGTAGTAGAGCGCCTGGTTTCCCAGCGTGACGAGGACGACGCCGAACGCCTGCGTGCGGAGCTTCTTCACGAGCTTCTTCGCCTCCGCGCGCTCGACCGTGGCCGGCTTCGCGGCGGTCGCGCTCGCGGACGGAGGCGGCTCCGTGGAGGCGCCCGCCGCGTACGCCGCTCCTGCCACGGCCAGCGAGACGGCGAGCGCGACTGCAACGAGTGCCCTGGGCTTCATGCGGTGCTCTCCTCTCCGGTGGGTTGCCCCCAGTGTCGCGCCGCACGCCCGCCGTTTCGTCGCTCCCGAGACGAGTTCAGGAGGATTTAACCCCGCTCCGTGCAGGTTGGAGAGTGCCCGAGACGCCTGCTTCGCGCGACGGACATCCTGCCCGACCGGCGCCTGAGCCCCAGCTCCGCTGCGCGGGCCGGCGACGAGGAGGCCCACCGGACGCTGTTCCGTGCCAGCGTCGTCGCCCGCGAGGGTGCCGGCAGCGCGCCCGCGCCCGCGGTCCTCGAGCGGATCGACTAACCCACCACCGGCGAGGCGCCGAGCCGGGCCTTCTGCACCTTGCCCATCTCGTTGCGCGGCAGCGCGTCGAGAAACCGGACGACCCTCGGGCGCTTGTGCGGGGTGAGGAGGCGGGCCACCTGGCCCTCGAGCTCGTGTCCGCCGACCACCTGTCCAGGACGGAGCACGACCCAGGCCACGATGCGCTCCCCGAGATCGTCGTCGGGCTCGGCCGTCACCGCCGCCTCGAGGACCGCCGGATGCTCGAGCAGCGCGCTCTCGACCTCGCCGGCGCCGACACGGTACCCGCCGGTCTTGATCAGGTCCGTCGAGCGGCGCCCGACGATCCTGACGAACCCGTCCGCCGTCCGCGTCGCGAGATCGCCGGTCGCGAACCACCCGCCGTCACGGAGCGACGCCGCGGTCGCGTCCGGCCGGTTCAGGTAGCCGAGGAAGAGGTTGGAGCCCCGGACATGGATCTCGCCGATGGTCTCGCCGTCATGGACGCCGAGCACGGCGCCGTCGTCGTCCACGAGCCGCACCTCGACCCCCGGGAGGGCCGGGCCAACGAACCCGGGACGCCGATCGCCGGACACCTGCGTCGAGCAGTTCATGAGCGTCTCGGTCATCCCGTAGCGCTCGACGACGCGCTGACCGCAGAGCCGCTCGATCCGCTCGTGCTCGCGGGCGGGAAGTGCCGCCGAGCCGGAGACCAGCACGCGCGCCCGCCGCAGCGCATTCGCGATCGACGCGTCTCCCTCCATCGCCTCGGCGAGGCGGTGGTACATCGTCGGCACGGCGAACAGCATCGTTGCCCCGGCGTCGAGCTCGGCTGCCACGGCCTCGGCCGAGAAGTGCCCGAGGTGCACGAGGCTGCAGCCGATCCGCGCCGGCCCGAGCGTGCCGAGCACGAGACCGTGGGCATGGAAGAGCGGGAGGCCGTGGACGAGCACGTCGGCCGCCGTCCACCCCCACACGGAGGCTAGCGCGTCGAGGTTCGATGCGACCGCCCGCCGTGGCAGCACCGCCCCCTTCGGAGGGCCGGTCGTCCCGGACGTGTAGAGGACGAGCGCCGGCGTCTCGGGCGGCGGCTCGGCGGGCCAGGAGGCGCCGCTGCGGGCCGTGAGCTCGACCGTCAGCCGCTCGAGGCGCGACAGCGGCTCCGCGAGCTCGACTCCGGGGGCGGCCAGCACGAGCGACGGCCGGCTGTCGGCGACGAGGTGCTCGAGCTCGAGCTCGCCCGCCTTCGGGTTGACGGGGACGACGGCAACGCCTGCCGCGAGACCCGCGATCACGGCGGCGGCGGTCTCGAGCGACGTGGTCGCATGCACCGCCACGCGCTCCCGGCCCTGGAGCGCCTCGACGTGCGCGGCGACCGTCTCGTGGAGCTGCACGAACGAGAGCTCGCGGTCGCCGAAGCGGACCGATCGACCGGGTTGGGGCTCGAGCAGGGCGGGAAGCAGCGCCGTCACGACGCCCAGCCTAGTGGTCTCTCCCGGAGAGACCACTAGACGGTTGATTCCACGATCTCGCGCGGCCGGCTGCGCCCCAGCGTCGGCGATCGCGTTGGGTCACCCATCAGCGCTCCCCGGCAGAGGAGCTCAGGCCGAGGGGCCCTGGAAGCGCACGGCGCCGGCGAACTCCAGGTCGCCGCGCGCCCAGGCGCGCAGCAAGCGGCGGCGGCGCCACTGTCGCAGGAGGAACATGGCGCAGCGTTCGCCCCGGAGCCCGAGACTCCTCCGCCGAGGCGTGTCGACCCGGCCCGTGATCGCTTCCCGCACCGGCACCGTCCGGCCCGGTTGGCATTCAATGTAGGGGGTGCACGCCGCGGAGAAGCGGCTCGCCGCCGAGGCTGCCGCCGCGCTCGTCGAGGACGGGATGACCGTCGGGCTCGGCACGGGCTCGACCGTCTCCCATCTGCTCCGCGTGATCGCCGACCGCCATCTCTCGATCCGCTGCGTTGCGACGTCGCCCGGCACCGAGGCCGCGGCCGCGCAGCTCGGAATCGCGCTCGAGCCCTTCGGCGCTCTCGACCGGCTCGACCTCGCGATCGACGGCGCCGACCAGATCGCTCCCGACGGCTGGCTCGTGAAGGGCGGCGGCGGTGCGCATACCCGCGAGAAGATCGTCGCGGCCGCGGCCGACCGGTTCGTCGTCATCGCCGACTCAGGCAAGCTCGTGGACGGGCTCCGGCCGCCGGTCCCGCTCGAGTTGCTCGGGTACGGTCTCGCCGCCACGCTGCGGGCGCTCGCGCCGGTGAGGCTCCGGGAAGCGCCCCGCAGCCCGGACGGGGGCGTGATCGCAGACTACCTCGGCCCCGTCGACGATCCGGCAGCGCTTGCGGCGCGGCTCTCGGCCACGCCCGGGGTGGTCGACCACGGCATCTTTCCGGCCGGGCTCGTGAGCGACGTGATCGTCGGACGTGGCGGCGCGGCCGAGCGCCTCGCCCTCGACCGTGCCTGACGCCTGAGCCCTGCTGCGCCGGCTCGAACGGCCCGATGGCGGCACGGATCGGGTCGGTGACGACGCCGATCCTGCCCACCGCGAAACCGCAAGCGGCACGGACAGGACGCCCGCGAGGCGGCAGCGCTTCGGCACCGGCCGTGTGCGTAGTGCACCGTCCGAGGAATACGGCACGGGTGCTGGCGGCTGCGAAGCGGCGCCAGACCGCGTCCTCAGTCGCGCCAATATTCCCGCATATTGGCGCTCCCTGCGTCCTTGTCTGGCTTGCGTTTCGCGCGCAGGAACCGCACCCCATTTCCCGGACGGCGCACTAGTGCTCCGTCTCAGAAATCGCCTTGCACCCCAGGCGGCTGCAACGCGTCGCCATGCGGCGTCCTCGGTCGCGCCCGTATTCACCAATACGGGCGCTCCCTGCGTCCTTGTCTGGCTTGCTTTTCGCGCGCTGGAGCATCAAGGGAATTCCGAGACGGAGCGCTAGCGGCTACAGTCGGCGAGAGCCGTGGCAGTCGCATCCTCCACTCTCGACCGGCTCGAGACAGAGCTCGCCACCGTCCTCGACGGGAGCCGGGTCGTGCGTACCGAGGCCGTGCGCGAGCAGCATGGCCACGACGAGTCGTGGCACCCGGGCGCGCCGCCCGATCTCGTCGTCTTCCCACGCTCCACCGAGGAGGTGGTCGGCATCGTCGAGCATTGCGCCCGCGCGCGCGTCCCGATCGTCCCGTTCGGGGCGGGAACGGCGCTCGAGGGCCACGTCGCAGCACTCGACGGCGGCGTCTGCATCGACCTCGCCGGGATGCAGCGCATCCTCCGGGTCAGTATCGAGGACATGGACGCGACGGTTGAGGCGGGCGTGACCCGCAAGCAGCTCGACGGGCACGTTCGGCAGCAGGGCGCGTTCTTCGCGGTCGACCCGGGCGCCGACGCGACGATCGGCGGGATGGCGGCCACCGGCGCCTCCGGGACGACCGCAGTCCGGTACGGGACGATGCGCGAGAACGTCCTCTCGCTGACCGTCGTCACGCCGCAGGGTCGGGTGGTCACCACCCGCTCGCGGGCTCGAAAGTCGTCGGCCGGGTACGACCTCACCCACCTCTTCGTCGGCTCCGAGGGAACGCTTGGCGTGATCACCGAGGCGACCGTCCGTCTCTATCCGACCCCGGAGGCCGTCTCCGCGGCCGCCTGCCCGTTCCCGAGCCTCGACGCTGCGGTTGCGTGCGTGATCCGCACGATCCAGCTCGGTATCCCCGTCGCCCGCATCGAGCTGCTCGACGAGGTCCAGCTCGACGCCGTCAACCGCCGCGCGGGCCTCGGCTATCCCGTCGCGCCGACGCTCTTCCTGGAGTTCCACGGAAGCCCGGCCGGCGTCGTCGAGCAGGCCGAGGCGGTGAGGGAGCTCGCCGCCGAGGTTGGGGCGCCCGATCTGATCTGGGCAACCGCCGAGGAGGACCGCCGCCGGCTCTGGGAGGCACGACACAGCAGCTACGAGGCGGCCCTCGCCCTGCGTCCCGGGTCGAAGGGGTTCACGACGGACGTCTGCGTGCCGATCTCACGGCTCGCCGAGTGCATCCGGGAGACGCGGCGCGACATCGACGAGGCCGCGCTGCTCGCTCCGATCGTCGGGCACGTGGGCGACGGCAACTTCCACGTCTGCTTTCTCGTCGATCCGGACGACCCGGACGAGCTCGCGCGGGTCGAGGAGATCAGCGAACGGATGGTCCGCCGTGCGATCGCGCTCGGCGGCACCTGTACCGGCGAGCACGGCGTCGGCTACGGGAAGTCGCGGTTCCTCCCGCTCGAGCACGGCGACGAGGGCGTGGCGCTGATGCGCGCGCTCAAGGACGCGCTCGACCCGGACGGGCTGATGAACCCGGGCAAGGTCATCCCGGCGTAAGAGGCCTGGCCCCCACGGCCGTTCTCAGCGCCTCCGGCGGGCCTGCTTTTCCGCGGCACGGCGCATCCCGCGGCTCATCTCGCCCGGCTTCGGCTGAGGTAGCTCACCCTTCATCGCTGCACGCAGCAGAGGCAAGCGCTGATCCTCGGGGATCTGCCGCAGCATCGCCTGCATCTGCTGCATCTCGGGGGTGAGCTTGTGGCGCGGCGCCTTCTCGATCGCTCGCACGACCCCCTTGAGGTAGAGCGGCCCGATCAGCGGGAGCCGCGCGATGAGCTTCACGAGGCCCTGGCGCATCGTCGCCAGTCTACGGTGCCGCTCGTGAGCGCCGGTGCCCGGCCGACGCCGGCGTCAGCGCCCCGGACGAGATCGAAGACGATCCGCCGGGCCGGCCGTGCAGCGTCCGGCGGGGATCCCTCGCCGAGCCGAGCTCACTTCTCGGCGTGCCCCCCGAACTCGGCGCGCATCGCGGCGAGGAGCTGGTTTGCGAACGTCGCCTCTCCGCGCGACTCGAAGCGGTCGTACAGCGCCGCGGTGAGCACGTGCGCGGGCGCGCCGACGTCCACCGCCGCGAGGATGGTCCAGCGTCCCTCGCCGGAGTCGGAGACGCGGCCGCCGAACTCCTCGAGCGTCGGCGACTTCGCGAGCGCGTCGGCGGTCAGGTCGAGCAGCCACGAGGCGACGACGGAGCCGCGGCGCCAGAGCTCGGCGATCGCGGCCAGGTCGAAGTCGTACCGGTAGTGCTCGGGGTCTCGCAGCGGCGCGGTCTCGGCGTCGATCTCCCGGCCGGCGCCGCCGGCATTCGCATGCCGGAGGATGTTCAGGCCCTCGGCGTAGGCGGCCATGAGCCCGTACTCGATCCCGTTGTGCACCATCTTCACGAAATGCCCGGCGCCGCTCGGGCCGCAGTGCAGGTAGCCGCGCTCGGCGGTCGATGCCTCCCCGGCGCGGGAGCGCGTCCTCGGGGCCGCATCGATGCCGGGAGTCAGCGTGGCGAAGATCGGGTCGAGGCGGGCGACCGCCTCCTCGTCTCCCCCGACCATGAGGCAGTAGCCCCGCTCGAGGCCGAAGATGCCGCCCGAGGTGCCAACGTCGAGGTAGTGGATGCCCCTCTTCGCGAGCCGGCCGGCGCGCTCGCGATCGTCCCGGTAGTGGCTGTTCCCGCCGTCGACGATCGTGTCGCCTCGCTCGAGCAGCGGCGCGAGCTCGTCGATCGTCGCGTCCACGTGACCTGCCGGGATCATGATCCACGCGGCACGCGGCGGTCGCAGCTTCGCGACCAGCTCCGCGAGCGAGCCGGACGTGACGGCTCCTTCCGCACCGAGCATCGCGACGGGCCCGGGGCTCCTGTTGTAGACGACGACCTCGTGCCCGTTGCGCATCAGCCGGCGGGCGAGGTTCGCACCCATCCGGCCGAGGCCGATCATGCCGAGCTGCATGGGCCTGCTGGTTGGCATCTCCGTTCGATCCTTTCTCTCAGCGGTCCCTGAGCCGCCGGTAGCGGCGGATGAGCGCGTTCGTCGAGCCGTCGTGGGCGAGTGGGGGCTCCTCGGGGAGCGGAGCTCCGGGACGATCCGCCCGGCCAGCTCCTTGCCGAGCTCCACCCCCCACTGGTCGAACGGGTCGACCGACCAGACGGCCGCCTGGGTGAACACGGCGTGCTCGTACAGCGCGACGAGGCTCCCGAGCGAGCCCGGGGTGAGCTGCGCCGCGAGGATCGTGCTCGAGGGGCGGTTCCCCTCGAAGGCCCGGTGCGGGACGAGGCGCTCCGGGACGCCCTCGGTGCGCACCTCGTCCGGGGTCTTCCCGAAGGCGAGCGCCTCCGCCTGGGCGAGGCAGTTGGCGACGAGGAGGTCGTGGTGCTCGCCGATCGGGTTCAGCGGGCGCGCGAACGCGATGAAGTCGCACGGCACGAGCTGGGTTCCCTGGTGGAGCAGCTGGTAGAAGCTGTGCTGTCCGTTCGTGCCCGGCTCGCCCCAGTAGACGGGGCCGGTCGGGTAGTCGACGGCCACGCCGTCGTTCGTGACGGACTTCCCGTTCGACTCCATGGCGAGCTGCTGGAGGTAGGCGGGGAACCTGTCGAGGTACTGGTCGTAGGGCAGCACCGCGATCGAGCGGGCGCCGAGGAAGCCCACGTTCCACACGGCGAGCAGGCCCATGAGCAGCGGCAGATTCTCGCCGGGCGGCGCCGTGCGGAAGTGCTCGTCGATCGCATGGAAGCCGGCGAGTAGCTCGTGGAAGCGCTCCGGCCCGATCGCGAGCATCGTCGAGAGCCCGATCGCCGAGCCCATCGAGTAGCGCCCGCCGACCCAGTCCCAGAAGCCGAACATGTTGTCGGGCTCGATGCCGAAGCGGGCGACCTCCTCGGCGTTCGTCGAGACCGCGACGAAGTGGCTCGCGACGGCCGCCTCGTCTCCGAGCGCGTCGAGCAGCCACGAGCGCGCGGTGCGCGCGTTCGTCATCGTCTCGAGCGTCGTGAAGGTCTTGGAGGCGACGACGAGGAGCGTCTCCTCGCGGGTCGAGGTCGAACGTCGCCTCGGCGAAGTCGGTCGCGTCGACGTTCGAGACGAAGCGAAACGTGAGGTCGCGTCGCGCGTAGTGCCGCAGCGCGCGGTAGGCCATCGCCGGCCCGAGGTCGGAGCCGCCGATGCCGACGTTGACGACGGCCCGGATCGGCCTGCCGGTGTGGCCCGTCCACTCGCCGGAGCGGACGCGGTGGGCGAACGACGACATGCGGTCGAGCACCTCGTGGACGTCGCGTACGACATCGCGGCCGTCGACGACCAGGCTGCTGCCGCGCGGCATCCGCAGGGCCGTGTGCAGCGCCGGCCTGTCCTCGGTGAGGTTGACGTGCTCGCCGGCGAACATCGCATCGCGCCGCTCGGCGACGCCCGACTCCCCGGCGAGCGCCGTGAGGAGCGCGAGCGTCTCGTCCGTGACCCGTTGCTTGGAGTAGTCGAGCGCGAGCCCGGCGGCCTGGGCGACCAGCCGCTCGCCCCGGCCGGGGTCGGCCGCGAAGAGTTCCCGCAGATGCACGCGGCCAATCTCGGCGTGATGGCGCTCGAGCGCCTTCCAGGCGTTCCGTTCACGGAGCACCGCGCGATGCGTCATGACGACGGACAACGGTACCGGCTCCCGGTAGCCCGCCCCTCGGATACGCCGGTTGCCGGGATCGCGCCCTGCCCGATTGCGGGTCAGAGGCGCGGAGCGGACTCGAACCGCTGAAGGAGTGACTTCGGGCGGATCCGCCGGCCCTTCTGACCGGCCGGGCAATTGATCGGTCTCGCGCTGCGGGATGACGCCGGTCGTTCGCCCCCGGCGAGGACGCCGAACGGTTCCTCGCCGCAGCGGGCCGGCGAGCTCCCCCCTCCCCCTGAAGCGCGGGACGGGACGGGACTCCGATCCGGAGGTTGTGCCCTTCCACACTGGCTCAGAGTGCACTAGCTGACCCTCACAGCGGGGCAACGACGTCTCTGGCGTCAGCCGGTGAACCTCATGCCGGCAGAGGCACCGGGCACCATCCTAGGCCGTACCCGATCAGGAACGCATCCCTCTGATGCGTCAGGTGGACGCGCTCGGTGCTCAGCAACCAGGCGCGCGCGGTGTCGCCGGCGGCTGCCGCCGCCGCCCACCCGTGGAGGGCGTCGATCTCCTGCTCGACGACCGGGTAGAAGGCCTCCTCGAGCAAGGCGCGGTCGGCCTCCGGCTGAGGGAGCGCGCGCAGCTCCGCAAGCGCCTCCTCCTCGATGCGAGCCGCTGCCTCGGCAAACGCCGCCCAGTCCCCGAGCTCTGTCCCGCCCCACCCTACGGCCGCATCCAACCTGTCGCTCGCCGCACTGCAGATCGTATTTGCCTGGGCGATGTACTCGGCCCTCGTCAGCGGGTTGACGCTCTCCTGCGTCCCGCCGCGGTGGCTGCACAGGGCGACCGGAATCACGGTCACCTCCTCCGGCACAGGGAGCGCGCGCAGCTCCGCGAGCAGCTCGCTCGCGAGGAGATACCCTGATTCGCCGTTCATAACCGTCGGGTCGAGCTCTAGAGCCGCCTCGAGCCTGTCTTCCGCCGCCTTGCAGGCCGCATCGACCTGGGCGGAGTATTCCGCACCCTGGGCGAAGCCCTCGAACATCATCGGCTCCGTCTCGGCCGGCTCCCCCGTGGTATTGCCGGGTGACGCCGCCTGCGGTGCCGTCGCGACCGGAAGGCTGGGGGCCGGCCCGGCGGACTTGGCGCCACCGCCACCGCACGCGGCGACCGCAAGGGCGAGACAGACGGCAGAGAGGGCTAGCACGAGCGGTTTCATCGCTGCTCCTTTGGACGCGTTCATCGCGTCCTATCCTCGCTCTCGCCTGCATCAGCGTCCGTACCGCCGCGCAACGGTTTTGCAACAGGCAGCGTGACCGTGAATCGCGAGCCGGCGTTGACCTCGCTCCACGCGTCGATCCCGCCGCCGAGCAGTCGCGCGTTCTCGAGCGCGATCGCGAGCCCGAGTCCGCTGCCGCCGCCGGCGCGCGCCGGATCGGCCTTGTAGAAGCGCTCGAAGACGTGCGGGAGATGCTGAGGGGCAATGCCCGACCCCCTGTCGGATACCTCCACGAACGCGTTGCTCCCGTTTCGGCCGATCTGCACGGCGACGTCGCGGTTGCCGTGCGCGAGGGCGTTCTCGATCAGGTTGGACAGGATTCGTTCCGCCCGTCGCGGATCCGTGACGACGACGAGAGGCTCCGCCGCAAGCGACACGCTCGCCTCCCAGCCGCGCGCCCGCAGCAGGCCGGCTGCGAGCGAGCCCAGGTCGACGGGCTCCATGCGCACGTCCTCGCGGCCGGCGTCGAGCCGGGAGATCTCCATCAGCTCCTCGACCAGGCGGCGCAGGCGCCCGACGTCTTCGACGAGAAGCTGTGCCGGCCGCTTCGCCTCGAGCGGCATGCGCTCGAGCTGCTCCCCGAGCAGCGTGGCCTCGCCGACGAGCGCCGTCAGCGGCGTGCGCAGCTCGTGCGCCACGTCCGAGGTGAAGCGCCGCTCGCGCGCGTGCGCCTCCGAGAGGGCGCGGATCTTCTCCTCGAGCGCCTCGGCCATCTTGTTGAACGACGCTGCCCAGGCGCCGAGCTCGTCGTCGGTCTCGACCGGAAGTCGGGTCTCGAGCAGGCCCTCCGCGAGAGCGCGCGCCGCCGCGCTCGCCCGGCCGATCGGGCGGAGGACCCGCCGGGCGACGAGCGCGCCGGCGGCCCCCGAGAGAACGACCACGATCGCCCACCCTGCAAGGAGAATCGTCCGGAGCTGGGCGAGGTCGCCGCGCAGGGCTTCCTCGGAGACGAAGAAGTAGAGCTCCACCGGCGACGGTGGGACCCGCCCGCCCACGACGAGGTACGGCGTGTCGGCGAATCGCACTCGCTCGAAGGCGAGGTCGCCGTTCCGTACGAGGCGCTGCACCCCGGCGGGGATCTGCGTCTCCCTGACGGAGAGGCTCGACGAGAACGCCGCTCCGCCGACCAGTGCGACCGTCTCGAAGCCGGGTCGCCGCGCGTAGAACTCGAGGAGGCCGACTGCGTCCTGCGGTGCGGAGGATCCGCCAAGGACGGCTCCCGCGAGCACGAGGTTCGTGCGCGCCTGCGCGAGCGCGCTGTCGACCGAGTCGTCGAGGCGCGAGCTGCGGACCGCGAGGTACGTCCCGAGCGCGAGCGCTCCCGTGGAGAGCGCGGCGACGAGTGCGAAGGTGACGGCGAGACGCCGCCTGAGCCTTCCCGCAGTGACAACCCGCCTCATCGGCCGCGTTCGAGCCGGAAACCGACGCCGCGAACCGTCGTGATCAGCCGCGGGCGGCCCAGCTCGGCATCTACCTTCGCGCGAAGGCGCTGGACGGCGATGTCGACAAGACGCGAGTCTCCAAGGTAATCGTACCCCCAGACGAGCTCGAGCAGCAGCTCGCGGGTGAACACCTGCCCCGGGCGGCGGGCGAGCTCGAGCAGGACGCGGAACTCGGTCGCGGTGAGCAGGAGCTCCGCACCGTCGCGCGCCGCCCGGAACCCGGCCGGGTCGATCTCGAGCTCGCCGACGCGAATCACCTCGTCGGCGGGAGGGTCGTGCGTCCGACGCAGGAGTGCCCGGACGCGGGCGACGAGCACCGGCATCTCAAACGGCTTCGTCACGTAGTCGTCGGCGCCCAGCTCGAGGCCGACCACGACGTCGAGGGGGTCGCTTCGAGCCGACAGCATCAGGATCGGCACCCGGCTCGAGCGCCGGATCTCCCGGCAGACCTCGAGCCCGTCTAGCTCCGGAAGCATCACGTCGAGCACCACGAGGTCATACGGCTCAGCGTGGAAGCGCTGCAGCGCCTCCCGTCCGTCCGCCGCCGTCTCGACGGTGAGGTTCGCGCCGCTCAATCCCAACGACACGACCTCGCGAATCGACGGGTCGTCCTCCACCACGAGCACTCGCTCGGCCACGCCAACCTCCGTCTAGACGCGCCCGACCGCATCTATCACGCGGAGCCCACGATGGTCGAGAAGTCTGCCACGTTCTCCGGATCGGCGAGCAGTGGCGCCGCGTCCCGGGGCGTGTCCATCAGGTCCCATGTTCGGTCTCGCCTGCATCAGCGGTGCCACCGCCGTGCATCAGCTTCGCAACAGCATGGGCCTCAGCGACGTCGTTCTCGAGGCGGGCACCGGGCAGAAGCCGGGCGATGACCCCATGGAGTTGGAGTTGACCCGGTCTCGTTGACACCGCGCGAGCACCGCGACAGGCCGATGCAGCCCACTACGATGTACCGTTGGTTCAAGCGCTGTCTGCGCCAGGCCGGGGCCGCGGACTTCCCGATGCACGAGTTGCGCCACACGGCGGGCAACGAGTTCACGCGGGCGACCGGCGACCTCGAGCTGACAAGGATGTTCATGCGGCACGCCTCGATCTCGACGACGAGCGAGCACTACATGCACGCCGACCAGGAGGAGCTCGTCGCCGGGATGCGGCTTGCCGAGGAGCGTTGGCGGAAAGAGTGACTTCCGAAAAAACCCGCTATTTCCGGGAAAAAGAGGCGCGGAGCGGACTCGAACCGCTGTACGAGGCTTTGCAGGCCTCTGCCTAACCACTCGGCCACCGCGCCGCGGCCCCCATCGTACCGCCCGCGCCGCGGCCGGTAGGATCGGTCGGGAGTTCGAGCCCCGACCCCTTGTGAGAGGCTGCTCAGCATCGAGATGAGCGAGACCGCCGCACCCGACGGAGATGCAACCGCGCCCGAAGAGAGCGAAGCCGAGCCGGCCGGCGCCGAAGCACCTGACAGCGTCTCCGACCTGCTCCAGCTGGCTGGACGTGATGTGGCCACCCTGGCTCGTCGCGAGCTCGAGCTCGCCACGGCGCGGCACAGCGCGGAATTGCGCCGCACCGCATCCGTCGTCGCCGTCGCACTCGGGGGCGCGCTCGCCCTCCTGACCGCGTTCGCGCTCGGCAACTGGGCGGCCGCGATTGCCCTCTCGTCGGCGTTACCCGAGTGGCTCGCCCCGCTCGTCCTCGCTGCGGGGTGGATCGCCGTCGGCGTCGTGCTGCTCGGCCTGGCGAGGCGATCCGCCGAAGGGGCGGCGTGGAGACGCTGGTCGCGGGCGATGCAGACGGACCCGGCCGACCAGATCGCCGCGCTCGAGCAGGCCCGCGACGAGGCCCGGCAGGCGATGGGGGACTCGCTCGAGAAAGTCACCGGGACGCTCGCGAAGGCGGCCGGCGAGCAGATCGGCAAGGCGGCGCTACCTCTGGCAGGGGGTGCGGTGGTCGGGGTGAGCGAGGAGATCGTCGACGCGGCCGACAGGCTCTCCGACTCCATCGAGGATGCGGTACCCGGCGGGGGCGTGATGAACCGGGCGGTCGACATCGTTCTCGTCCCCGGCCGCCTCGGGATCAAGATGACCCGAACGTTCCTCACACGCGGCGATCGACCGCGGTCGCGCTGACGTCGGCGCCTCGCCCTCCCGCTCCCGCGCCGAGCACCCCGAGCGCCTGATCGCGCATGCCACGCGGGTGGCGCGGGCCGGTAACGCCGCCGGCTTCGGGCCGGATGCGATCCCCCCTACGCCTCCGACTCGAGCAGGCGGTAGTCGATGGGGGCGGCGGTCTCCTCGAGCACGCCGAGCGGGTCGCGCGCCTGCTCGCGGCGGCGACGCTCGTCCGGCGGCCCGAGCAGCGACTCGAGGTAGGCGCCGAGCTCCCGGCCGTGGCCGACGACCGCGCGATGCGCCCGCAGGCGCTCCCGCTCGAACGCGGCGAGGCTCGTCGCCAGCGCGCCCGGCCGCTCGATCGCGGCGACGAGCGCGAGCGCGTCGCCCGGCGGCCTTCGGCACTCCCATCGCCGTGTGCGGCCGCGCCACGGAGCCGGCGTCGCCGATCAGCGCGACCCGGCCCGAGACGAGCCGTGGGGCCTCGAGATCGACGATCGGCTGGAAGAAGACGAGCCGCGCGCGCGCGACCGCCTCGGCGAACTGCGGTGCGAGGTTGGCCCGCGCGTGGGCGTCCATCTCGTCCCGTACAGGCTGCCGCACGAGCGACGGCGGGATTCCGCCCTCGTGCACGCGGCCGGCATCGTCCGTCAGCAGGCGCGGAAGCTCGTCGGCGGCGACGGGGTGATACCAGACGACGTTGTACTGCCTCCGGCCGGCCTCGCGGCTGCCGTCCGGGCCCGGAACCGGATAGCCCACCGCCTGCACGCCCGGTGCGATGCACATCGAGTAGCGGTCGAAGCGAAGCGCGCGCGGCCCGCTCGAAAGGTCCCGCTCGTCCGTCAGGCACCGCCACGCGATGTAGCGCGCCGTACACGGGCTCGACGTCCGGAAGCACGAGGCGCCTGACCGTCGACCGGATCCCGTCCGCGCCGACGAGCAGGTCGGCGTCGATCCGCTCGCCCCCGGCGAGGATCGCCGTGACGGAGCCGCTGTCCTGCTCGATCTGCTCGATCGCGGTGCCTGCCCGGTAGCGCTCGCCCGGGAAAGCGGGCGCGCAGCGATTCGTAGAGTCGGCTCCACGACGTCATCCACTGCGTGAAGTCGAGCTCGGCGACGATCTCGCCGGCGGCACCGAGCGCGACCCTGCCCGGGAGCTCGATCCCGAGTGACTCCTGCGTCTCGTCGACCCCGGCCGCCCGGAGACCTTCGATCAGGCCGGGCAGGATCGTGATCCCGGCGCCGCGGCCCTCGAGCACTCCCGCTGCCCGCTCGACGACGGTGACCTCGATCCCGCGACGGTGGAGCAGGTTCCCGACGAGCAGGCCCGAGATCGACCCGCCGACGACGACGACGCGCCTGACCTCGGACGCCATCCCTCAGCCCGACGTCGTGTCCGGCGGCAGGCCGGCCTGCCGCTCGGTCAGCTTGACGCTCGACAGGTAGTCCTCGTCCGCGTAGCCCTCGCCGACGAGCACCTGCAGCAACTGTCGCGTGTTGGCGGCGAGCGGCATCGGCACGCCGTGCTCCCGCGCGGCCGCGAGCACGAGGTCCATGTCCTTGAGGATCAACGTCGTCGTCATCGTCGGTGTGAAGTCCCGTTCCCGCAGGAGCCGCGGCCTTGGCCTTCAGCCACGGCGAGGCGATGGTGCTCTCGGCGAGCGTGTCGAGCATCGTCGCCCAGTCGAGGCCCGCCTTGCGCCCGAGCGTGAGCGCCTCGGCCATCGACTGGGCGGTGTTGACGACGATCGCGTTGACGACGAGCTTCATCACCCGGGCCTGCTCGCCCGGGCCGAGGTAGACCTGCGCCGTGCTGAACGTCTCGACGATCGGCCTCACCGCCTGCCACGCGGGCTCGGGGCCCGAGACGAGCGCCGTCACCTCGCCGCGGTCGGCCGACGCGGCGTTGCCCGAGATCGGCATCCGCAGGTAGGCGACGCCGTGGCGCTCCGCCTCGCGGGCGATCTCCCCGGACAGCTCCGTCGAGATCGTGCTCGTCTCCGCGAGGATCGTGCCGGCTCCGGCCTGCTCGAGCACCCGGCCCGTGCCCAGCAGGACGTCACGCACGACCGCGTCGTCGGGCAGCGACGTGAAGACGACCTTCGCTGCCTGCGCGCACTCGGCGGGACCGGCGGCCTCGGTCGCGCCCTGCTGGACGAGCGCCCGGCGGCTCTCCTCGCTCCGCGATGCGACGAGGAGTGGGTAGCCGGCGGCCAGGATGAAGCCCGCGAGCGGTCGCCCCATCCGGCCGGCGCCGACCCAGCCCACGAGAGGGCGTTCGGAGGTCGTGCCGCTCAGCCGGTCGACCTCAGCGCGGCCCGCCGTCCGGCCGTGAAGTTGCGCAGGCGCGTGAGCAGCTCCGGCCCCTGGTAGGCGATGAGCGCCACGAGAGTGAGAGCCCCGACCGCGATCTGGCCGTACTCGGTCGGCACCTGGAGCAGCGGCAGGATGTTGAGGATGAGCGCGAGGAAGAGAGCGGCGAGGACCGCGCCGACGAACGATCCCCTGCCCCCGGCGAGGCTCGCCCCGCCGAGCACCGCTGCGACGATGCTCTGGAGCGCGTAACCGCCGATGATGGGCGACCCCGTCTGGATGAGGGCGGCGGAGAAGAAGCCGGCCACCGCCGCCATCAGCGAGCAGAGCACGAACGCGAGGAAGACCACCCGCCCGGTGTTCGTGCCGAGACGGCGGGCGGACGTCTCGTCGAGGCCGACGGCCCGGACCGAGAGGCCCCCACGGCTCCGGTAGAGCCAGAAATCCCACAGGGCGGCGAGCACGAGGACACCGATGAAGGCGATGGGCATGAAGCCGATGCTCGTGGTCATGGCGCTCGCGAACTCGGAGCTGATCTGGCCTTCGGGATGGTCGCGAAGCAGGAGGGAGACCCCCTGGAGGATGCTCAGCGTCCCGAGCGTCGCGATGATCGAGGGCAGGCCGAGCACGCGGATCAGCGTCGCGTTGAAGCAGCCCGTGGCCAGACCGACCCCGACGAGCGCGAGCGCGCCGACGAAGAGGAGGTACCACTCCTGCCCCGCCTGCATCGTGTACGAGGCGGTGACGACGCAGAGCGTGACGAGAGCCGCGACAGAAATGTCGAAGCCGCCGACGAGCAGCGCGTTCGTCTGGCCGATCGCCACGAGCGCGAGCGGCATCGTCGTCAGAAGCAGGTTGTTGATGTTGTACGCGGTCAGGAACGCCTCGTTCGCGACGGCCGCGTAGGCCCCGAGACCCACGATCAGCAGGGTCAGAAAGCCGAGCGGCATCCACCCGCGGAACCGGGGCGGCGAACGGCGGGCCGGGGCTGCCGTTGCCGCGCCCCTCACGTGCGCCCTTCCCCGTCCGGAGCCGCGACCTTCGAACCTGCGTTCTTCGAGCCGACGATCGCCTCGACGATCCGGCGCTCGCTGAGGTCCGCCGCCGGAATCTCGTCGACGATCCTGCCGCGGGAGAACACGACGACACGGTCACAGAGACCCGCGAGCTCGAGCGGGTCGCTCGACTTGACGACGACCGCAACGCCCTCGCGGGCCTTCGCGCGCAGCGCGTCGTAGATCTCGAAGCGGGACCCGACGTCGACGCCCTGGGTCGGCTCGTCGGTGAGGATCGCATGCACGGCGCCCCGAAGGAACGGACGCGTGAGCGAGACCTTCTGCTGGTTCCCGCCGGACAGCGACAACACGGGCTGCTCGATCGACGCCGCACGGATCTTCAGCCGCCGCCCGATCTCGACGACGGCATCTCGCTCGCGGCCGCGGCTGAGAATGCCCATCCTGCTGTACCGGCGTATCACCTGGATCGTCGTGTTCGTTCGGACGCTGAGGACCGGGAACAGCGACTCCCGGGCCCGGTCGCCGGAGAGGAGCACGACTCCGGCCCGGAGCGGCCCGGCCGGCGATCGGCCGTCGAGCTCCTTGCCGTTGCACCGCGCGGTACCGGTCCATCGCTCCGCGCCGGCCAGCGCGCGGAGGAACTGGCCCTGGCCGTTGCCCTCGGCGCCGGCGAGTCCGAGCACCTCGCCCCGGTGGATCGCGAGGTCGATCGGCCCGAACCGATCGCCCTGGAGCGCGGCGATCTCGAAGCAGATCTCGCTCGGACCTCGGTCGGAATCACGGTCAGGAAACGCTTGTTGGAGCGGCCGCCCGATCATCAGGGCGATGAGCGCGTTCTCCGACATCCCGGCCGCGTCGAACGTGCCCTGGCTCACGCCGTCTCGCAGGACGGTGATCCGGTCGGCGATCTCGAGCACCTCCGGGATCCGGTGGCTCACGTACATCACGCCGACACCCGCCCTGCTCCGCTCGAACACGAGCGCGTGGAGCTGCGCGACCTCCTCGGGGCCGAGGGCCGTCGTCGGCTCGTCCAGGAGCAGCACCTTCGGCTCGGCGAGAAGGGCCTTCACCACCTCGAGCAGCTGCCGCTCCGCGAGCGAGAGGCTCCCGGCGGGCGTCGCTGCCCCGATATCCAGACCGAACTCCGTGAGTCTCTCCGCTGCCCAGCTCTCCATGTCTCGATATGCCGGACGGGCGGTCGGGAGGGCCGCGAGATAGAGATTCTCGGCCACCGTCATCTCGAGCACCTGCGAGTAGGTCTGGTACGCCATGCCAACACCGAGGCGGATCGCCTCGGCAACCGAGGCGGCGCCGAGCGACCGACCACCGATCTCGACCGAGCCCTCGTCCGGCGCGAGAAACCCGCTCGCGATCCCGAGCAACGTCGACTTCCCGGACCCGTTCTCCCCGACGAGCGCGTGGATCTCGCCGGCACGGCAGTCCACGCTCACCTCGCGTACGGCGCGCACCGCTCCAAAGGATTTGGAGAGTGCGCGCAGCGAGAGCACGACAGGGCTCGCGGGCCCGGGAGTCGTCGACATCAACGTGAGATCAGCTGTTGAAGGTCAGATAGGTGCTCAGTGTCCTCCCTCTACTCCGGATACATCCGCGCGACGAGCTCGTCCGGGATCAGCGAGGTAATCGACGCTTCGGCCGGTCGGTCCGGGACGCACAGGCTGTCCACCGAGTTGTCCTTGAACGCGATCGGGAACACGATCTCCGGCGGGGGCACGAACCCCTTGAGCTGCATCATGCCCGCGGTCAGCGACTGGCGGATCTGCCAGTTTCCGGCCGCGTTCGCGTAGTAGATCCGGAGGTTCGGCTCGTTCAGCTCGTCCGCTACGCAGCCGAGGATGGGCTCGTCGGTCCGCATCGTCCAGACCTGGTCGATCGGGATGCCTGCCGCCTCGATGGCCGGCTGCGCGCCAAGCGCCATTCCGCCCGAGTACTCGTAGCTGATGCCCTTGAGGTCTGGGTGGGCTGCGAGCAGGCTCGCCATCGCCTCCTGCACTCCCGCCGGCACCCAGTTCGTGTCGTACGTACCGACGATCTCGATCTCCGGGCTCAGCGCCGCCTTCTCGCACTCCTGCCAGGCCGCCGACAGTGGGTTGCCGGGGGTGCCGCCCATGAGCGCGATCTTGCCCGAACCCACTTCCTCGTTGATGATCTGCGCGAAGGCCTCGCCGAGCGCGCAGGTGTCTTCGCCGACGACGGTCGAGTAGTTCTCGCCCGGGCCGGTCACGTAGCCCCACGCATACGTGGCGACCGGGATTCCCGCTGCGGTCGCCTCCTGGAACACCGGCAGGTAGCCGTCGCCGATGTCCGGGAAGTTGACGATCACGTCGGCACCCTGCGCGATCGCCGATCGGAAGTCCGCCAGCGGGTCGCCTGGGGTGCTCGAGAACACATTGGAGCTCGTGTAGATGATCTGGCCGATCTCGGGGTACGTCAGCGCCTGGAGGATGAACTCCATCTTCGACATCTCGCGGTAGACGTTCTCCCCGAACGGCTCGACGTAGGCGACGGTCAGCTCGCCGCCCGTGCCCGTGTCGCAGCCGTTGTTCTGCCAGCACTCGAGTGCCAGGTCCTGGTCGACCGGGTCGTCGGCGCGCGCGAACGCGGCGAGCGCGACCTGTTGGGCCGCCGGATCCGCCGGCAGGAGCGTCGCGTCGAACAGGGCCTTCTCGATCACCGCCGGATCGGCGTCGTAGGTCTCGCCGAACTCGTCCGGCCCCGCCGGCGTCTCGCCGCCGCCGGTCTCGGCCGGAGCTCCCGTTTCGGCCGGCGGCGCCGTCTCGGCCGGCGCCGTCGTCTCGGGAGGCGGCGCGGCCTCCTCCTCTCCGCCGCCGCATGCCGCGGCGGCAATCCCGAGCCCGAGCACGATCACGAGCCCGAACAGCACGAACAGGCGTCGTCTCATCTGAGATCCTCCTCCATCCTCGTTGTGCATCTCCGTTCCCCTTTCGCGCGCCGGGCCGTCGACGGCCAGCGGCCTTGCGTCGTGTAGCGGCTTCCGGTTGCCCTGGTGCGAAGCGCCTCCTTTCGTCATCCGCCGGTCGTCGATTCGTCGCCGAACAGCGCTCTGGCCCTCGGGTGCTGCAGCACCCTGCCGAGGCCGGCAGCGATGCGGTCACCTGAGAGGATCATCCCGGCGAGGATCGCGGCCCCGAAGACGACGAACTGCATCGCCTGCGACAGGCCCATCACGAGCAGCACCTGGGTCAGCAGCGTGAGCGCGAGCGCCGCGACCCAGGTCGAGGTGACGCTCGCGAGGCCGCCGGCGAAGGATGCCCCCGCGATCACGACGGCCGCGATCGGCGCCAGCAGGTAGTCGGCGCCGAATGCGAAGTCGATCGATCCGCGCACGCTGGCGAGCAGCACGGTGGCAGCCCCGTACAGGACGCCCGCAGCCGCGTACGCGCAGACGACGTGGGTTCGCACGTGGATGCCGGACATCCAGGCGGCACGCGGGTTGGAGCCGACCGCCTGGAAGCGTCGACCCACACCCGTGTAGCGCAGGAACAGGGCGACGAAGATCGTCAGCATGACGCCGACCCAGAAGACCCAGCTGAGGCCCAGCGGCTTGGTCAGAGACCAGGAGGTCAGCGCCGACGGGACCGCGGACTCGTACGAGACCCCCCGGGCGTACCGGGCTCCGATGGCGAGGACGATCGTGCCCACGGCCAACGTGACGATCAGCGGGTTGAGCCTCAGGATCCCGACGAAGATCCCGTTGGCGAGGCCCACGACGAGGCCGAGGCCGATGCAGGCGAGGATGCCGAGCGCGAGCTTCTCGTTGGAGTGCTCCGAGACGCCGAGAATGAGGTTCCCGCCGAGCAACATCACGCCCGGGATCGAGAGGTCGATTCCGGCCTGCATGATCACGAGCATCTGGCCGAGCGCAAGGACGGCGAGCACTGCCATGTAGGGCATCACGAACGCCCAGGACGTGGTCTGGAGCGCCCGGGGCGCAGCGATCGCCGCCACGATGAAGAGCCCGCCCGTTGCGAGCCAGACGGGGAGGAACCGCGACGCGATCAGGAGGCGGCTGAGCCCCTCGCGCAGATGGAGCCGCTGCACGACTGGGGGCGGGCCGCGACCGGCCGCTCCGCTGCCCGGGCCGGTCGTCTGTTCGCTGGCCACGCTCGCTTCGCTCCTCTCGGTCGGCCCGACGCCCTACCCGATCTCGTCCCGCACGATCTGCGCGCCGTCGACGAGCGCCTTCAGCTTCATCCTCGCAACCATGCGCGGGAGCGGCCGCAGGCCGCAGTCCGTCGTCAGGTAGACCCGCTCGGGCGGGACGACCGCGATGATCTTGCGGATCCGGTCTGCCACCTGCTCCGGGGACTCGACCATGGTCGTTCGCACGTCGATCACGCCGACCGCGACCTCCTTGTCGGCCGGGACCGACTTGAGGCAGTCGACGTCCACCATCTCGCGGTTCGCGAAGTCGAGCACGAACTGGTCGACCGGGACGTCGTAGAAGTACGGAAGCACGGTCGCGTAGCCCTTGGGGAAGAGGCCGGACAGCGCGTTGCCCCAGGCGTTGCCGAAGCAGAAGTGCCAGGCGATCTTCGCGTCCACGCCGTCGACGCACTGGGCGATCACGTCGGCGATCCACTCGTAGTCCTTCTCGTCGTTCGTGAACAGCGGCAGCCAGGCCCCGAGGTCCTCGATCTGCAGGAAGGTCGCTCCGGCCTCGACGAGATCCTTCATCTCGGCGTTGAAGATCGGCGCCAGGGCGTAGCTCAGCTCCTTGGGGTCCTTGTAGTGCTCGAAGTAGACGTGCCAGGCCAGGTTCACGGGCCCCGCGCCCACGGAGACCTTGACGGGGCGGTCCGCGTACCGCGTGGCGACCTTGTAGAGGTCGGTGAGACGGATCGGGCCGCGCTTTACGGGGCCGGTGTTCCTGACGCCGCCCCAGTCGTCGAGGAGCTCGATCTCCTTGGTTCGTGTGGCCGCGCCGACCGCGGAGGGATGCTCCTCCTTCGCCTCCTCGAAGCCCTCGATCCGCTCGTACATGTACCAGCAGAACGAGCCGATCACGCCGACGTAGTCGTCGTAGGACATCTGCCCGTCCGTGACGATGTCGAGGCCGGCCTCCTGCTGGTCGTGCATGACCGCCTGGGTGGCGTCGTTGTACGCCTCCGCGTGCCCGACGTGCTTGAAGGCCACCCGCACGTCGCGGCCGAGCAACTGGTAGTCGTACCAATCGGGCCTCGGGTACGAGCCGACCATCGTGGTCGGCAGGATGGTGTCGACGATCTTCTTCCCCATGCGTCCTCCTTTGTTCCCGGCGGTCAGGGTCCGCCGCTCTCGGCTTTCTCGAGCATCCGCTCGAGGTACTCCCAGTCGCGGTCGAACCGGTATGAGTGGCGTGCGGGCGGCTGGGGGGCCTGGGTCTCGAGCCAGCGCACCGTCGTGTCGCTCGTGTTCCGGAAGCCGTGCACGCACCCGACGCCGGTCCAGAAGACGTCGCCCGCTCGCAGCGTGTAGCCGCTGCCGTCGGCAATGGCCTCGACCTCCCCGTCGAGGACGACGTAGCACTCCTCGAGCGGGTGGTCGTGCAGGTGGGCCACCCCGCCGGGCTGGTACTCGACCATGAACATGGTCGACAGCTGGGCGTCGAGACGCTGGTCGACGAGCATCTTCACGGCGATTCCGCTGTAGGCGAGCAGCGCCGTCGCCATGCTGGCGGACACGGTCGGCGCCTCGACGTCGCTGCCGCGCTGCAGCGCGCCGACGCTCATGTCGTCGGCGCCGAGCCGGAAGACGTGCCGGTTGCGTGGGTCGCGGATGTCGGCACCCGCCGCCGCGCCGTCCGGTGCGCCGGAACCGCCCAGGAAGAAGGTGTCCGCCGGCTTCCCTTCGTTCGCCCCCCGGGGTCGCGGGGCCATCATGTCGACCCAGCGGCCGCGCCCTCCGGCAGATCGCCACGCGTGCGGAACGCCGACCGGGACGATCCCCGCATGGCCGGGGCCGAGCTCGATGGTCGAGCCGCTCATGGTCAGGCGGACGGCGCCGTCGAGCACGAAGAAGCTCTCCTCGAACGAGTGCACGTGGAGTTCGACGAACCCCGGGTCGTCGAGTTGGCAGGCGCCGACGCCCATGTGGACCGAGCCCGTCTCGCCGTCGATCAGCGCCTGCCGCACGAACCCGGTCGAGAACCCCTCGTACCCCGGCGGGACGGCTGCCCCGGACCACTCGATGCGGTCGACGTGGTGCGACGCCATCAGAGGAGGAGCCAGCCGCCGTCGACGTGCAGGTCGATGCCGTTCACGGAGGCGTTCTCGAGCAGGAAGACCGCGGCACCGACGACGTCTTCCATCGACACCAGTCGACCGGTGGGGGTGCGGGCCCGCACGCGCTCGAGCACCTCGGGCGGCTTGGCCTCCCAGGCCGGGGTATCGCCGACGATTCCTGGATGCAGCGCATTCACGCGGACCGGCGCCAGCTCCACGGCCAGGGTGCGGGCGAGCCCCGACACGCCGCCGTTGACGGTCGTGATGGTCGTCGACCCGGGGTACGGGCGCTCCTTCGCGAGACCCCCGAACAGCAGCACCGAGGCGTCGGGGAGCAGGCGCGGCGCCAGCGTGTGCACGACCTCCGTGTAGCCGACGAGCTTCAGCGTCACGAGCCGGAGCGCCCGCGTCAGGTCGTAGTCCCGCACCGTGTTCTCGTCCCGCTCGATCGCCGCCAGCACGAGGTGCCGGACCTGTTCGATGCCGGCGAGCCGGCCCGCGATCTCCTCCGGCTGCGAGAGATCGAGCGCAATCCCGCGGGCGGATTCGCCGAGCGCGGCGGCGACCGCCCCGGCTCGGCTCTCGTCCCGTCCCGTGACGACCACCGGGGCAGCACGTCGAGCGAACACCCCGGCGAGCTCGCGGCCCATCCCGGACGTCCCTCCGATGACGACGACGTCGCCGCTCATTCGCGTCAGGAGTGTAGTGAGACTGAACGGAGCCGTCAACAACGCGCTCCGGTCGGCCGCTCGATCCGGCGTTGGCCGTCAAGAACCACTGAACAGAACGGGTGTGGCCGGGTAGAATCCCGACCCATGGCCGGCAAGGGCGAGGGCGAGAGCATGGAGGCAGGCCGCGCCGGCGCGGCCACGATCGACGGCACCGTCGGTCGCCGCCTGCGCCGCGAGCGCGAGGCGCGCGGGATCACGTTGCGCGAGCTGGCACGACGTCTCGAGATCTCGCCGAGCGCCGTCTCGCAGTTCGAGACGGGCAAGGCGCTCCCGTCGGTGAGCACGCTCTGGAACATGGTCAACGAGCTCGGGATCTCGCTCGACGAGCTGTTCAGCGGTCTCGGGGACGATGCACGACAGCCGGAAGCCGGTTCGGGCGCTGCGGCACGAGCCGGCGACCCCGGCCCGGAGTCCCGTCACGTGCAGCGGGCGGGCTCACGCGTCACGATCGAGCTCGAGTCCGGCGTTCGGTGGGAACGGCTCACACCGCAGTCCGAGCCCGACGCCGACTTCATCGCCGTCACCTACGACGTCGGCGGGTCGTCGAGCCGGGGTGATCGGTTCGTGCGCCACGAGGGGCGGGAGTTCGGGCTCGTGCTGAGCGGGCGGCTCGAGGTGACCGTCGGGTTCGACCGGTACGAGCTCGGCCCGGGCGACTCGATCGCGTTCGACTCGAACGTTCCCCACTGCCTGCGCAACGTCGGCGACGAGCCGGTGCACGGTGTGTGGTTCGTGGCCGGGCGCGAGGGCGACCACCGCGTCGCGCCGACGCAGCTCCGCCGGTAGGCGCGGTTCTCATCCCACCGGCAGTCGACCGCCGGGTTGTGCGGGCCCCTCCGGGACCGCGATCGGCGGGTCCGGCCCGGCCGAGCCGGGCCGTCAGCCGCGGGGCCCCTCGGGACCGCGATCGGCGGGTCCGGCCCGGCCGAGCCGGGCCGTCAGCCGCCTGGAACCCAGCGGTCGCCGCGCGGGGTGAGCTGGAGCTCGTGCGTCCAGCCCCGTGGCGACTGGGAGGCAAGGTAATCGATCGCGCGGGCCACGTCGTCCTCGGTCGTCGACAGCTCGTCGGGCTTCCCGGCGAGCCGCCCGGCCGTCTTCTCGCTCTCGATCGTCGCGTCGACGATCAGCAGCGCCACGTGGACGCCGTGCTCCCGGAGCTCGCTCGCTGCCGACTGCACGAGCCCGCGGGAGGCGAACGCGGCTGAGGCCCACGGCCCGCGACCCGCCATTCCGCGCCTGGCCGAGCCGCCCGTGATGAGCACGAGCGTCCCGCTACCCTGCTCGCGGAGCACGCGCGAACCGACGGTGACGACGTTCACGAGCGCCGGAAGGAGCTCGTCGAGGTAGGGCTCGAACGCGGCCGACCCGCCGTCGGCGATCCCGCCGCCGCCGAAGGTCCGCCCTCGCATCGAGGGGCTGATCGCGACGACGACGAGGTCGGGCCCTCCGTGGCGCTCGCGCACCTCCGCGAACGCCCGCTCGACATCGTCGAGCACGGTCGCGTCCCCCTGGATCGCGAGCGCTCCGGGGATCTCGCCCGCGACGCGTTCGAGCGAGTCGGCGCTTCGCGCGACGGCGGCGACCCTGAAGCCCTGCGCGGCCTGGTGGCGCGCGATCGCACGGCCGAGGTTGCGAGCTCCGAAGACGAGCATGGACGGCATCAGGCGATCCTCAGTGCACCGTCCGGGGAATACGGCACGGTGCTGGCGGCTGCAAAGCGGCGCCACACCGCACCCCATTCCCGGGACGGCGCACTACACCACTCTCGGGGGTCCGAGAAGGACTCCATCGCGGTCGGGCGAATCGATGCCGTGCCGGCCGGGTTTTCAACGCAGTCCCGGGGTTGACGGCACATCCGGCCGGCACCCTCTCCCTCGATTCGCGCCTCTTCCTCCCAGGGGAGAGGCATGCGTGCAGCGGCTATACTTCGCCCGCTACGCGGATGTAGCTCAGTTGGCTAGAGCGTCTGCTTGCCATGCAGAAGGTCGTGGGTTCGAGTCCCATCATCCGCTTCTCGAAAAGCCCCGCTCAGGCGGGGTTTTGTGTTGTCTAGAGCGGTAACGCGTTCTCGTCGGCGGCCTGTCCAGTGCCCGTTAGTGCCCAATCAGACGCCTTCTCAGCCCAGTCAGCACCCTTGATGAGCGCATCCATGCGTGCCCCCGAGTCCCGCTTGCGCTCGATCACGGCCGCGTAGATCGACAGGGTCACGTCAGGGTTGCGATGGCCCGCCTGGTTCATCACGTAGGGCACGGTCGCACCGGCCTCCAGGAGGAGCGAGACGTATGTCCTCCGGAGGCTGTGCATTGTCACGTGATCCATCTCCGGCCGCCCTCGCTTCGCCAGCACGGCGTTCGCGCGCTCAACGGCCGGGTGAAGGATCCGCCCGTCAACGTTCGCTGGGTGGACCGGCGATCTAACCAGCTGGTCGACGTTCACGACCGCGGGCGGGGTGATCTAGCCCGGGGCCGGGTGTTGAGTCCTTCGACACGACCGGGAGTGGCGCATCGTACGCTGCGATGTTCGCCGTCGGACGCAACTCCGGTATCGGCGCCCCGGAAGGCGGCGGTATCTACCAGAGCGTGACCACTGCTGGGGGCTCGTTCAACGTGTCGGCAGACGTTGCCGCACATAACCCGGTAATCGAGAACCAGTCCTGCGGGTTGTTCGAGCTTCTTGTTGATGGTTTTGTCGTGGCCAGCCACGACTTCACGGCTCCGGACTACTCGCAGTGCCCGACAAGCACAACTGTCCGCAGCACAATCAGCGCGACGGGGCTGACACTGTCCGCCGGGCCGCACGAGGTCAGGGTCCGGATCAGCCGCGGGTTCGGCCTGACTCCAACCAGCGCAAACAGGGTTCGCCAGTACGTGGACAACGTCAGCCTGACGCAGGTTACGGAGGGTATGCCGACCACGCTCGCTCAGTGCAAGAAGAGCGGCTGGGGGGACTACCCCGTGTTCAAGAACCAGGGCGACTGCGTGAGCTACGTCGCCTCCGGCGGGAAGAACCCACCGGCAAACGGCTAAAGGCACGCGATCGGGTTCGGGGAGGGCCGCCTTCGGGCGGCTCTCCGTCGTTGTGCGCCCGTCCGGCATCGCCGGGTCAGCGACCAGCCGCTCAGGGAAGCTGGAGCCGCCTTCTTCGGACCGCTAGGAAGCCAGACCCGAGCCGAGACGGCGAACACGCGCGAGCCGCCCACATGGGTAGACGCGAAACTACTGCTCAAGCTCGCTGAAGGAGCGCCCACACTCGACCCGGTCGAAATCGAGAGCGACCTCCCGGCCGGGGCTCTGAAGGAGATCCTCGCGTTTCCTCTCCCGTACGTCCCTCTCACGCTCGAGAACCACCGCCTGATCGCCATCGTCGGCCGCAGCCGAGTCGCCCTGAAGCTCGCCCGCTTCGCACTCCGATAGCCCAGCGCCGCGGGCGGGCGACAGCGACCCCGCCGTCACGCTGCACAGCGTTCTCGCCATTTTCGCCGAAATGCGCGCTCGGGTGGCGCACGGTTCCGCGCGTCACGCCCAGGCAGAGGACTCCCCCCTCTGGTACGGGTTCGGCGCAGGCAAGGGGGGCGTGCCGCTGACCGGCTTCGCGAGCGGCATCGTCGGGGCATACCGCGCGCATCGCAGCCGGCGTGGGCGGCGCCACCGCCTCGACGCTAGCCCGCACGGCGGCGGTGCGGGATCTCGATGCGTTCGTCATTCGAGGCTCTCGATCGCTCGGATTACGGCTTCCACGCCGGGCAGTGTCATCTGCTCGAGGTCGTGCTGGTATGGGACTGGCCGGTGCGGTGCTCCGACGCGAACGATCGGCGCATCGAGGTTCCAGAACCCGTGCTGGGCGACCGCTGCGGCGATCTCGGCCCCGATACCGCTGAATTGGACGGCTTCATGGGCGATCACGATGCGGCCGGTCTTGGCGACCGATTCGAGGATCGTGTTGAGGTCGAGTGGATAGAGCGTTCGAGGGTCGATCACCTCGACGCTGGTTCCGTCGGTCTGAAGCCGGTCTGCTGCACGCAATGCGGCGGGCACAAGAGCTTGTGTTGCGACGACTGTGACATCTGATCCGGCACGCTTCACCTCCGCCTCTCCGAGAGCTATCGCATAGCGCTCCTCGGGTACCGGGCCTTCGCGGAACAGCAGTGATTTCGCTTCCAAGAAGACGACGGGATTGTCGTCGCGGATGGCTGCCGCGAGTAGGCCTTTGGCGTCGGCGGGCGAGGACGGGGCGACCACGACGAGTCCGGGGATGTGCGCGAACCATGCCTCGAGGCTCTGGGAGTGCTGGGCCCCGAGGCGTATGCCGCCGCCCGATGGGCCTCGTACGACGAGCGGAACGCGGGCGGCTCCGCCGGTCATGAAGCGAAACTTCGCGGCCTGGTTGACGATTGCATCTGCGGCGAGCGTCACGAAATCGAAGATCTGCAGCTCGACGACAGGCCGCAGGCCGGTGAGGGCCGCGCCGACTGCCATGCCGACGAATCCGCCTTCCGAGATAGGCGTGTTGCGGACTCGCGCGTCGCCGAACTGCTCCCACAGGCCCTCTGTGGCGCCGAAGATCCCGCCCAGCCGTCCCACATCCTCGCCGATCACGACGACGGTCTCGTCGGCCTCCATTTCGAGACGGAGGGCCTCGCGCACGGCACCGTAGAAGTCCAGGGGGCGCTCACAACCGGACGGAGGCGAGCTGCCAAGCGCATGGGGCACGTAGACGACGTCGTTGAGGTCGTTTTCACCGACGACCGGTTCTGCCTGTGCCCAGCTGATCGCTTCCTCGAGCTCGGCATCGACTGCGTCACGCACGGCATTCAGCGACTCGACGTCGGCACCGATTTCGAGCAGCGTCGACTCGACGCGAGCGATGGGGTCGCGGCGCATCCATTCCTGTTCCTCATGACGATCGCGCAGGTCCGGGAGGTTCGTTCGTACCGAGTGTTGCGTCCTGCGGTAGGTGATGGCTTCGATGAGCGTGGGGCCGTTGCCGTCCCGGGCGCGACATACTGCTGCCTCGACGGAGGTCCGCATCGCCAGGACGTCGTTGCCGTCCACCGTCGCCTCGGGCATCCCGTAGGCCGCGGCACGGGCGGCGATGCTTTCGACGGCTCTCACCTCGCGCCACTCGGTGGAGAGGGCGAATTGGTTGTTCTCGCAGATGAAGATGACCGGTAGTCGCCAGACCGACGCGAGGTTCATCGCCTCGTGCGCGAGTCCTTGATTCGCGGCCCCGTCTCCGAAGAACACGATCGTGACCTGCCCGCTTCCCCGGTGTTGTGCGCTGAGAGCCGATCCGCACCCGATTGGGAGGCCGGCGCCGACGATACCGTTGCAGCCGAGTACTCCGAGCTCGAGGTCGGCGATGTGCATCGAGCCGCCCAGGCCACGGCAGTAGCCGCTTGCCCGGCCCATGAGCTCGGCCATCATGCGGCGGATATCCGCCCCTTTCGCGATCAGATGACCGTGGCTGCGGTGATGTCCGACGATGTAGTCGTCGGGCCGGAGGGCGGAGGCGGCGCCGACGGCGATCGCCTCCTGCCCGATGCAGCTGTGCGCGGTGCCGGTGATCACGCCGGCGGCGAAGAGCTCGGCCGTCCGCTCCTCGAACCGTCTGATCAGGGACAGCTGCCGGTACGCGAGCTGCAGGTCGCCCCGCTCGCCCGGGCGCGTTGCGTCTGTAGGCAATGCAGGCGTCATGCCGGCTCACTGCTCCACCGCGGCAACGCTCCTGAAGGGTCGGCCGCGCGACGGGTGATCCGGCGCAGGCGCAACAGCGGTCGGGCGCAAGACCGTCGTGCGCCGAGGTGTTGGTTCGGCATCTTAGGTGAGATCATGCACTAACCATTAAGTAGATGCATTTAAAAGGTCGTTGCGGTAGCATCGGCGCGTGACCCGCCTTGTCTCGTCGTACTTTCACGTCCGGCTGGCGGGTGTCGTCGGTGCCCTCGACGGAGCAGGCAGGTGCCCGTGAGGCTCGCGCGCGATGTGGCGCTCGTCACGGGTGGAGGGCGAGGCCTGGGTGCGGCGATCGCCCGTGCGCTCGCGGACGAGGGCTGCTCGGTGGCCGTAACGGACATCGATGCAGAGACGGCGGTTGCGCTCGCTGATGAAATCGGCGGCAAGGCGGTCGGGCTCCATCTCGACGTTCGCGACCGCTCGTCGATCGAGGCAGCGGTTTCCGAGGCCGTGGCGCGGCTTGGTGAGATCTCCGTGCTCGTGAACAACGCGGGCATCAACCGGGTCGGGCCATCCGAGACATATGACGAGGCCGTCTGGAACGACGTGGTCGAGGTCAACCTCACCGGTGTGTTCCGCTGCTGCCAGGTCGTCGGCGCGCGGATGCTCGCCAGTGGGCGGGGCTCGATCGTCAACCTTGCGTCGGTGCACTCGCGGATCGCGAGCCCTGGCCGGGCGGCCTACTGCGCCACGAAGACCGGGCTCGTGGGTCTCACGCGAGCGCTGGCCGTCGAGTGGGCCTCCCGAGGCGTCCGGGTGAACGCCGTGGCGCCCGGGTACATCAACACGCGCCTCACCATGGACGCGATCCGGTCAGGGCTCATTTCCGAGAGCGAACTCCTGGATCGCATCCCGCTCGGCCGCCTCGGCACGGCCGAGCATGTCGCCAAGTCGGTCGTGTTCCTCGCTTCGAACGACTCGGCGTACGTGACCGGGACGACTATCGAGACCGATGGCGGCTACGTGGCGTTCGGGGCGCCCGGTCCCGCGAGTCGCATCCCCTCGGCTCCTGTTGCGCGATGACCGAGCGCATGCCAGCGGGCACGGTTCGATCGAGTCGGCACAACACTCGTCATCGACGGTGAAAGGAAGGCGGCATGAACATGAGCCAGCCCTTCGACGCGGCCTTCTATCGTGGTCACGGGTGGGACAACGTCACCGGGCCCGACGCCGAGCGGGCACGGGAGCTGATGGACGGATTGCACGCACGCAAGCAGTGGCTCTCGCTCGTTGGCAACCTCTACCAGGAGCGTCTGGTCGCTGAGTTCCCCGGGACACGGTGCCTGCTCCCGATCAACTGGCTGGCGATCCCGGAGCGGAAATTCGACTACGTCCTCATCCGAACCGAGCCCGGCCACTCGTTCCCCGAGCACGTCCACGGATATGGCGATGAGATCTACCTCGTTGTCGGCGGCAGCGGCACCGTCTTTCTCAACGGGAAGGCGCACGAGGCCCGGGCGTCCGACATCTTCCACATCCCGCCGGGCACAGCCCATGGCTACACAGCGTCAGCGGACTCCGACACGACCTTCGACCTCTTCGTGGTCAATGCCCCAGGGGTCGCGGCCGAGCTTCGGTCGCGTTACTGGGCAACCGAGCCCATCCCGGAAGAGGGGCCACATGGCAGCAAGATCGACGAAGAAGGACTGGGTCAGCCGCATTCCCGTGGGACATGCTCATGAGCGGCAACCAGATCGGCAACTCGGTCGAAGAACACCGCGCAATCCTGGCGGCATTGGAGGCCGACGATCCGGAACGTGTCGGGACCGCGACAGAGACGCACGTCGCGCACAGCTACGCCCTGATGTCCGAGTACCTGCAGGGAGCACCCGGCTCCGATCCGTTCGACCTGGCCTCGGACTGACCACGGCGCGGAGCCACAGACAGATGACATCTCGAACGAAGGGGTCGACATGCAACTGGGGATGATCAACTCCGCTTGGTTCGGATCCAAGTACAACGGCCGGCTCGGGCTCGAGAAGATGAAGGAGCTCGGGTTCGACGCAGTCGACATCCTCGCCGACCCTCTCGACCTCTCGGCGGACGAGCGAGCGACCCTCGCGCGAGACATCGCCGAAGTCGGCCTGGCGTTACCGTCGGTGATCGTGGTAGCAGCCGGCTTCTCGGACTTCAACCCGTCGATTCGTCGATTCCACCTCGACCGAGCAAAGAGCCATGTCGACCTCGGCGTCGAACTGGGCGCGAAGCTGATGGTCGTCGCCCTCGGCGAGTACATCTGGCAGCACGAGGTGATTCCACCCGAGGCCCAATGGCACTGGGCCGTGGATTCGACACGGGAGCTCGGCGACTACGCCGCTTCGTGCGGGCTCGAGCTCGCGATGGAACTCGAGCCATTCCAGCTCTCGCTCGTCAACACGATCGACAAGCTCGCGAAGTTCCTCGATGACGTCGACCACCCCGCCGTCAAGGCGAACCTCGACTGCTCGCATCTCTGGCTGATGGGACTCAACGCGTCCGAGATCCTCAAGCTCAAGGGACGAATCATCCACACGCACTTCTCCGACTGCAACGGCGAAACCCACGGCGATCTCCCGCCGGGCCGCGGCAACACACCGCTCATCCGCTACCTCGAAGCGCTCGTGCAAGCCGAGTTCGACGGAGTCATCTCACTCGAGCTCGAGTACGCACCCCAGCCGGACCAGATCGTCGAGTGGGTCACGGAAGCCTACGACGCGACCGCTGCGATGATGGAGAGCCTCGGGGTTCGAACGCCCCCCGGTGAACGATGACAACCCACGCGCTCGCTCTCGAATCTGAGTCGCCCCCGAGACCGACCTCAAGACGGTTGTCCTAGAAGACGCGACCGGCATCTCAGCCGCCACCGGCGAGGCGTACTAATAGACCCAGACAACGGACCGGACCGACCTCAAGGGTCACGCCACTCCGTCCCGGCGCAACCTACCGCCGGGGCGAAACTGCGCCGGGGGTGGTGCGTCGCATCGGATCGGTCTAGAACTGGGTCTCGGGCGGCAAAGGGTGATGGTCGACGGAGAGCGCCTCACGACTCGGTTTGGGTGGACTACCTACGGCAGAGCATTGCCGTCCTTGAGCGCAACCTTGGGACGTGGGACACGTGTGTGCGCTCGGGAGCATCGCACGACGGTGCAGTCTGGCAGAGCCTCGGGCTCACTGCAGTTCTTGGGAACCTCAACGCACCCTCAGCAGGATCGTGCAACAGAGACTGGAACGTCATCGAGCTGCAGCTGAACTCACCCGTGATCCCGGTCGAGACGAACCTCGGTAGTCTCCGCGTGGGACTCAAGCGAGGCAACCTGAGTTCCGAGCTTCGTGCCGCCGCGCGAGCGGTTGTCGGAGGGATCGCCTGGCCCCTGGAAGATCCATGCGCGCGCTTGAACGGACAGCCGCCTCTGACGTACGGTGAAGACTGGCCGGTACCCGCGCCCTTCCGCGGCCGACTCACCGCTCTCATTGACCGTGACGGCAGAATTAATCGGCTTGTGATCATCACCGGCTATCACGAGATCGAATGCCCATGACGTTGCACGCACCCACGCCAGAAAGCTGATGCCGGTGGGCGACGTGGCGCCATGAACCACCCTGACTTTCTTGAAGGTTCCTGACCAGGTTCGATCCGCCGGAGATCCGGTGGAAGCCGTGGCCGTCGGCAGGCCGCGGCCATTGGGCACTAGCCCGGTTCCAGTGCCCAAATCCCCGGTAATCGGGCCGAATCCACGGCAATCCGAGGGCCAGGGCGTGAGGCGGTGAGAGCCTGGATTCCGCTCAACCAAGCCGTTTCCAGGCCCCCAACGGCCAACCCGCCCTTCGTCTTGCCATGCAGAAGGTCGTGGGTTCGAGTCCCATCATCCGCTTCGCGAAAAGCCCCGCTCAAGCGGGGCTTTCTGTTGCCTGGAACGGTGACGTGTTTTCGTGCGTTGCCAGATTCCGATTCAGACTTCCCGCAGATCGCGCGGACGCGGCGAGGCCGCCTCCGCCTCTCAGCTCTCCTTTCCCTCACAGAACGCCCGCGCCACCGCCAGGTAGACCCGCCGACACTGGTCGACTGACTCCAGATCGACCCATTCGCTCGCCGCGTGCGCCCCCTCGCCGTCTGGCCCGAAGATCACCGTCGGGATTCCCGCCGTCGAGAGCAATGCGGAGTCCATCCACCCCGTTGCGCCCGTCACCGGCCGCTCCGACCCAACGATCCCCGACGCCACCCGCCGTACCAGCTCCACGATCGGCTCGCCAAGCGACACCTCGAATGGGTCCCGGACCAATCCGGACATTGCCGTTGCCCGGAATGCATGGTCAGCTGCCGCGATGCCGTCGATCAGCTCCTCGATCTGCCGGGCGACGAGATCGAGATCTTCCCCGGGCACAGTCCGTCGCTCAATCCGGACGAGACAGCGGTCGGGATAGGTCGACAGCTCGGCGCCACCCTCGATCAACGACGCGTGGATCGACCCCGTCCCGAGCAGCGGGTGCCCCACCTCTGCGCGCAACTGCCGATCAAGCCCCTCCATTCCCACCAGAACGTGCCCCATCTTCGCGATAGCGTCCACCCCTAGGTCGGGCCGCGACCCGTGCGCCGCCACCCCGGTCGCCTCTACGTCGAGCCAGACGAACCCCTTGTGCGCGACCGTGACCGCGAGACCCGTCGGCTCGGTGACGATCGCCGCGTCGGCACGATAGTCGTGCACCACCGCCTGCGTGCCGATGCTGGCGTACTCCTCATCCGTCACCGCCGTCACGATGACGTCGCCAGCGGGCGGATCGGCCACCAGCTCGGCGGCCGCCAGCATTATCGCCGCCAAACTCCCCTTCATGTCGTACGAGCCGCGGCCATGCAGCCGGTTCCCCTCAACTCGCGCACCCAAGGCACCGTCGGGACCGCCGAGACCGACCGTGTCGGTGTGGGCGTTCAGCATCAGCGATCGCCCACCTCCGCGACCGCGCACCCGGCCAATGACGTTCGGCCGCCCGCCCGCCGTTTCCTGCAGCCGCACCTCAAGCCCGGCCCGTTCAAGCCACTCCCCCACGAACCCCGCGATCTCCCCCTCTCCCGCCGCCCCCGGTACGAGCGAGGGATTGACCGAATCAATCTCCACCAACCGACCCAACAACCCCAACAGCTCCGCCACGTCACCGTCCCTCGCAATCCCAAGCAGCAGTCAATGGACACTAGCCCGTTTCCAGTGCCCAAGTCCCCGGTAATCGGGACGGATCCACGGTAATCCGAGACCTGCGGAGCGGGACCGCGAGGGCCTGGATTTCGCTCAACCAAGCCGTTTCCAGGCCCTCAACAGCGACCCAGCCCTTCGTCCTGCCATGCAGAAGGTCGTGGGTTCGAGTCCCATCATCCGCTTCGCGAAAAGCCCCGCACATGCGGGGTTTTCTGTTGTCGGGAGCTGCATCCACGGTGACCGAGGCATCCCTTTCGTCAGCCCTCTAGTCAGCCTTGAAGCGTCACGCCGTGCGAACGAGACGTTCTGGATGGCGGCCGGGACACCCTTATGACATCCGGCCCGAAACCCGCTGACCCAGCATTGGGGTGGTGAGTCCTTCGGGGCGAGGGCTCGGCCGACCCGTGGTTGCTGCCTCACGAGAGTGGCGTCAGGGCCGGAACTATGCGTACCAGTCCGGGACCGTAGCGGACATCGAGGGCGGCCTGCCCCTCTCCGCCGACGTCGGCGACAACGCCGATCTCGATCGCCGGCTCGACGCCTGGCCCCTGAGACCAGAGCATCTGGAGCCCGAGCTCGTTGAGGCTCGCCTCCGCCTCGTTGCGGATCCGCGTCAGCTCACGCGCGGTCGGAACGTCGCGCTGGACGACGCAGAGGGGACCGGTCCAGACCTTCCTGATGTCCGCCTCGTGCCGCCCGGCGTCGCCTGTGAAGACAGCGTTGAATATCACCGGTCCAGCCTCGAGCTCAGCGGGCGGAAGCTGCGTGACCCACGAGGTGACGTAGTCCGGCTGCGACCTGGCGTATGCGTCCGCTCGCTGCGGATCCTCTTGTGTGGCCTGGTCGACCCCGCCCCAGCCGCCGTTCGGCTCCTGGCACGGACTCGTGAAGTCCGGGTCCGTCCCCAAGCCGGATGAGTCCCCCTCGGAGGGGCCGACGTCGGTGACCGTGAACGTCTCGCCGTCGAAGCGCCCGACGACGTGGTAGGCGCCCCAGGTCGTGCCGGCGGCACGTTCCTCCCCCTCCACCGCCTGCCAGTCCCAGCCCGCGATCGCGATGTCCCCGCACTGCGGTGGCAGCGACGAGAGGATCCCGCCCAGGCAGAGCATCGGGCCATGCGTGTTGTCCTCGAGCACTGTCGCGTCTGCCTCGTGCAGCTGGCCGCCGTCCGGCTCCGCGACGAGCGGCGGCGGCTCGTCGACGGCCGTGCCCACTCCGCCCGCGCTCGGACCATCCGCGCCACACCCAACGAGAAAGAGGGCCAACAGCGTCACAAGCAACGCGACCGCCTTTGCCACACCTTTTCGACGCCGTCGCAGGCCGCGAAGTTCCCTCACGACTCCGTTCGCTCGCGGGCGAGGGTCGTTCGTCGGGGTACCCTTCGTTCAACCGGCGCCAGGACGCCGAACGGTTCCTCGCCGCAAGCGGAGGGCTCCTCCTGAGGGCCGGGCGACATAGGCAGCTGACGCTCGGCTCCTATTCGATGCAAGTGGGCGGAGCGCTCGTACACTGAGGCCGTGGCGATCGACGCGATCCGCGCCGCCTACGACGCCCTGGGTGCCGGTGACGTCGGGCCGCTCGTCTCGCTCATGCACGAGGAGATGGAGTGGCGCGGGCGACGGCGTGGCTGGCGGTTCTGGCGCCCACCTCCCTCCTGACATGGCCCTCACGAGGCCCGTGCGGTTCTCACGTCAGCGATCGAGTTTCATCGGCGCCAGGGGGCTGGCGACTGGCAGCTGGAGGATGTGCGCGAGAAAGGCGACCGGGTGGCCGTCGCCTACTCCTGGCGCGCGCCGGACGGCTCGCGTGCGAGATGGGCGCAGGTCCTCACCCTGAGCGCCGGGGAGATCGTGAGTATGCGGGACTACGCAAGTCCAGAAGGCGCCCTCCGCGCGGTCGGCGCGTAGTCGCGAGATAGTCAGCCTTTCAGTCAGCCTTGCGCGTCGCCTGGTGACGCCTCGTGTCGGTTCGCCCGACCGGAACCACAACACCATGCGGGCTCGGCGGCTCCTGGCGGCTCGAGTCGTCGTGCGGGCGCTCCTTCCCAGGAAGAAGGTCGTGGGTTCGAGTCCCATCATCCGCTCCTCGAAAAAGCTCCTGAGCGGGCGGCGGTGTCAGACTCCCGTTGGGACATGCGCGATTTGCCTCCGGGCTCGGCGACCGAGCTCGCTGTCCTCGAGCTGACCGGCTCCACGGTCGAGGAGCATGGCGACCGTCTGCTCGTCCGCACCGCGCAGAACCCGGCTGCCACTGGGGCACCTGCTTTCTCGTACTCGACGAGGACGCGGTGGACGATGCGGGAAGGTGGGTGCAGACGTTTCAGGCGGCCTTCGCCAACGCCACCTGGATCGCCACCGGTCTGATCCGGATGTCCGATGACCAGGACGCCTGCACACTGAGCCACCCCGCCAGGCCGACCCGCGGTCGGCCTGGGCGTGTGGCGCGTGAATGCCGCTCGTTCAGCTCGGGCGCTCGAGCAGCTCCTTCAACCGGCGCAGGTTCCTTGGCATCTCCGCTTGCGCCTGTCGTCGCACGACGAGCGGCACGAGCAGCTTCCCGATCCCGTAGGCCTTGAAGTTGAGCGTCAGGGTGACCCGAGAGCGCTCGCCCTGATCGAGCGTCTCGATCACGCCGGCGACCATTCCCCTCACCGGACCGTCGATACCGCGGACCGTCCAGTTGTTCGGTGGGTTCTCGGCGGCGAGCTCGACCCCCATCGCGATTCGCTTGGGGCCAACCTGACGTGTGACGACGCCTCGCCAACGCACAGATGCCGGAACCGTCTCGTCGCGTTTGACGGAGACGACGCTCTCCTGCCACTCGGAGAGATGCGACGGGTCGGTGACGTACGAGAAGACGTCTTCCGGACGGCGGGCAATCTCGATGCTTTCGACGATCGCGCTCATGGTGCCTCCTCGGGGTTGAAGCGCACATCATCCCACGGTCCGCCGCGGGAGGCGATTACCTCACGCCGCACCCCGACGCCCCTCCGTCCCGAAGGGTGATCGCCACCGGCGACGTCCCGGACTGAGGCAGGCCGGCCGAATAGCTGAGCCTGCCCGCCGCCGCTCACGTCCGGGGCGGCCTCTCCCCGCCGTCCGTCACAGGGTGCTTCCCGCCGTCCTCCCAGTCGCGCCAGGACACGCCGGTCGCCTCCACGTAGGCGCGCACCGCAACGCCGATCGTGGGGAAGAAACGGCCGTCGCCGATCCGGTCGTGCAGCCCGTAGCGGCGGAGCCGGTCGCGCACCGGGTCCTTCAGCTCCGCGAACGCGAGCTCGACGCCCGTTTGCCCGAGCTCGCCCAGGAGACCTTCGAGGATCTCGCCCGCGGTCGAGTCGATGTCGGTCATCGGCTCCGCGCAGACGACGACCCACGCGACCGGCCGCTCCGGGTCGGAGACGAGCAATCGGATCTGCTCGCGGAAGTAATCGGCGTTCGCGAAGAAGAGCGGGGCGTCGAACCGGTAGAGCACGAGCCCGGGAACCTGCTGCGCCTGCGGGTGGCGCTCGAGGTCGTGGTAGCCCTTGAGCCCGTGCACCCGACCGAGGATCGCATCGTGCGGACGCCACGCCCGCCGCACGAAGTTCAGCAGCGAGAGCCCGACCGCGACCGCGATCCCCCAGAGCACGCCGAGGAGCGCGACGCCGAGGAAGGCCGTGGTCGCGAGGATGAACTCCGACCGGCGGGCACGGGACAGCCGCCGGAAGCCTGCAACGTCCACGAGCCCGAGCACGGCCGCCATCACGACGGCGGCGAGCGCCGGCTGCGGCATGTCCTCGACGAGACCGGTGGCGACGAGGAGCACGAGGCCGAGCCCGATCGCGGCAACGAGCCCGGTCATCTGGCTCCGGGACCCGGTGGTCTCGGCAACGGCTGTCCGGGAGGAGCTGGAGCTGATCGGAAACCCCTGGAACAGGCCCGTGAGCACGTTTGCGGCGCCGAGTGCGACCAGCTCCTGGTTCTGGTCGACCTCCTGCTTCAGGCGCCACGAGTAGCTGCGGGAGAGCACGCTCGTGTCCGTGAAGGCGACGAACGCGATCCCGGCCGCGGCCAACGTCAGCGCTCCGAGATCGTGGGCCGAGACGGAAGGCCACGCGAGCTCCGGAAGCCCTTCCGGCAGCGCGCCGACGGTGCTGACCCCGCGCTCGCTCAGGTCGAGCGCCCACGAGGCGATCGTGGCTCCGGCGACGGCGATGAACACTCCCGGGAAGGGCGGGAAGATCCGGCGGAGCACCAGGATGACCGCCAGCGTCCCGACACCGACGAGCAACGACAGCCAGTCCGTTTCGTCGATCCCCTCGACGAAGGAGCGTACGGAGGAGATGAGCTCGTCGCCTCCACCCGGGAAGCCGAAGAGCTTCGCCAGCTGGATCGCGATCACGGTCAGGGCGATGCCCGTCAGGTAGCCCATCCGCACCGGCTTCGAGATCAGGTCGGTGAGGAAGCCGAAGCGGGCTAGGCCGGCGACGACGCAGAATCCCCCGACGAGGAGCGCGAGCATCCCGGCGAGCGGGACGCGCTCCGCGGGCGCGCCGACCGCGGCGAGCGGGACGATGGCGGCGAGGACGAGCGGTGCGAGCGCAGAGTCCGGGCCGAGGACGAGGATCCGCGAGGGGCCGAGCACCACGTAGACGAGCAGCGGCACGAGGGTCGCGTACAGGCCCATGACCGGATCCAGGCCGGCGAGTTGCGCGTACGCCATGCCCTGCGGCACGAGCAGCGCCGTGAGCACGAGCCCGGAGACGAGGTCGTGGCGAAGCCATGACCGCTCGTACCCGCGCGCAAGCGCGATCCCGGGTACCCAGCCGGCGAGCGTCCCTCGCCCCGGTCGTCGCATGGCGCAAGGGTAGGGCGCCACGCCCCGGGGCTGCGGCATGCCGCGCCGGGCGCCCGGGCGGCCCGCGCGGTCTAGTCGATCTCGGCGAGGACGGCGCCGACCGGGACGGTCTCGCCGGCCTGGGCGACGATCCGCAGTGTCCCGGCTGCGGGCGCCTCCAGCTCGAGCTCGACCTTGTCGGTCATCACCGAGACGATCGGCTGGCCCGCGCTGACGGATGCGCCGTCGTCGACGAGCCAGGCCTCGACGCTCGCCTCCTCCATGGAGGTCGAGAGCTGCGCGAGGATGAGCTGTGCCAAGGCTGGTTTCGTCCTTTCTAGGAGAGAAGCTGCCCGACGGCGGCCACGACCCGGGCCGGGCTCGGCAGCACCGCGTCCTCGAGCGGGGCGCTGAACGGAACCGGCATGTCCGGCATCGTGACGCGCCGGCCCCGGGCTCCCGGTGCGTCCTCGAGCACGATCGCGAGCACCTCGGGCGCGTAGCCGCCGGTGGGGGGCCCTTCCTCGACCACGACGAGCCGGCCCGTCTTCGCCGCGGAGGCGGCGATCGCGGTCCGGTCGAGCGGGCGGATCGTGCGCAGGTCGATCACCTCGGCGGAGACGCCCTTCGCCGCCAGCTCGTCGGCCGCCGCCGTGGCGGTGTCGACCATCGCCATCGCCGCGACCAGCGTGACGTCGGTGCCCTCCCGGACGACGGCGGCCCGCCCGATCTCGGCGGGCTCGAGGCCGTCGGGCACCTCCCCCTTGCGAGCGTAGAGCAGCTTGTGCTCGAAGACGACGACCGGCCGCTCGTCGCGGATCGCTGCCTTCACGAGCGCCTTGGCGTCGGTCGGGTTCGACGGGGCGACGACCTTGACGCCGGGGATGCCCAGCAGCCAGCTCGTCGGCGTCTCCGAGTGGATGGCGCCGAAGCGGACGCCGGCGCCGACGGCGGTGCGGATCGTGATCGGCATCTCCGACTGGTGGTTCGAGAAGTACGGGTACTTCGCAGCCTGGTTCGAGAGCGTGTCGAGCACGAGCGCGAGGAAGTCGGCGAACATGATCTCGACGACGGGGCGGAGCCCTCGCAGCGCCGCGCCGAACGCGGCCGAGGTGAACGCCATCTCGGAGATCGGAGTGTCGATGACGCGGTCGTGGCCAAAGCGGTCGACGAGGCCCGGGGTGACCGCGAACACGCCCCCGGGGGCCACGTCCTCGCCCAGCAGGATCACGCGGTCGTCGCGCTCCATCTCCTCGCCGATCGCCTCGCCGATCGCCTGCCGGAGCATCAGCTCTGCCATGCGAACTCCGGGTCGTCGGCGTGGAGTGTCTCGGGCTCCGGGAACGGCGCTGCGAGGACGTCCTCGACCGCGGCCGCCACGTCGGCCTCGACCTCGGCGCGGATCGCCTCGGCGCGCTCGTCCCCGAGGCGGGCAGCATGCAGCGGGAGCGGGTCACGCTCGAGCCACTCCTCCACCTCCTCCTGCGGCCGGTACTTGCCGGGGTCGGTGCGGGAATGGCCCTTGTGGCGGTACGTGAGCGCCTCGAGCAGCACCGGCCCCTTGCCGGCGCGCGCATGCCCGACCGCCTCGGCCGCCGTCTCGCGCACCGCGAGCACATCGTTGCCGTCGACCTTCATCCCCGGCATCCCATAGGCCTTGGCCCGTCCGGCGATGTCCTGCCCGCCGGTCACTGCAAACATCGACGTCCACTCGCCGTAGAGGTTGTTCTCGCAGACGTACACGACCGGAAGGCCGCGAACGGCGGCGAAGTTGAGGCACTCGTGGAAGTAGGCCTGGTTGACCGCGCCGTCGCCGAACGCGGCGACGGCGACCGAGCCGTCCTTCGCGAGCTGCGAGGCGAGCGCGGACCCGGTCGCGCAGCCGATCGAGCCGCCAACGATCCCGAAGCAGCCGAGCAGCCGGTTCCCGAGATCCGCGATGTTCATCGAGCCGGCGCGACCCCCGCAGACGCCGTTCGCGCGACCGCAGAGCTCGCCGATCAGCGCCGTCGGGCTCATGCCGAGCGCGAGCGCCCAGCCGTGTCCGCGGTACGTCGCGGCAACCGCATCGCTCTGCCCGAGCACGGAGCAGACGCCGACGGCGACCGCCTCCTGGCCCTGGTACAGGTGTGTCGTCCCCGGGATGTGCCCCTGGAGGAAGAGGGAGTAGGCGGTGTCCTCGACGATGCGCACGCGCACCATCGACCGGTACAGCCCCTCGATATCTTGGGCCGCGGTGCTGAAATCGTTTTCAGGCACGGGCGCCCGAGTCTACCCGATGGGGCAGGACCGGTTGGGCACACGGCGGACACCTTGCGGAGCCGTCCGGGGGCCTCTAGGCTCAGCCATGCCGGAGACGAAGGGGGCGTTGTGAGGCGGATGCTCGTACTGCTGGCGGGGGCTCTCGCGCTCATGGTCGGCGCGGTCGGGCCGGCCGGCGCGATCACGTTCGGACAGGTAGACGGGAACGCCCACCCGAACGTCGGCGCCCTCGTCGCCGAGTTCGACGGGACGAAGTCCGCGATCTGCTCGGGCACGCTCGTCTCGCCGACCGTCTTCCTCACGGCGGGGCATTGCACCGTCGGGCTCGAGCGCGTGTGGGTGACGTTCGACACCCGGATCGACCCGGCCGATGCCGGCAGCGCAAACCTGCTCGCGGGCACCGCCTACACGCATCCGCAGCACGGCGGGCCGCAGCTCAGCGAGGCCTACGACGTCGGCGTCGTCGTGCTCGATCGCAGCGTGCGACGGATCACGCCGGCGACGCTCCCGCGCGCGGGCCTGCTCGCCAGCATGGGCAAGCCGCAGCTGCGCAAGGCCAGCTTCGTGACGGTCGGCTACGGCCTTGCCCGCGAGGTCAAGACCGGCGGCCCGCATTCGCTCTTCGACGACGGGCAGCGGCGCTACACGACGCAGAGCTTCTCGAACCTGCTGCCCGCCTGGCTCGACCTCTCGATGAACCCGTCGATCGGTGACGGCGGCACCTGCTACGGCGATTCCGGCGGCCCGCATTTCCTCGGGACGACCGTCGTCTCGGTGACCGTGACCGGAGACACCTACTGCCGCTCGACCGACAAGACCTACCGCGTCGACACCCCGACCGCGCGCGATTTCCTGAGACAGTTCGTCACGCTTCCGTAGGCGCCCGCCCGGCGACGGTAACGTTGTCCGGCAAGTGCGCGTCCTGCTCACGAACGACGACGGCTTCGACGCCGAGGGGCTCCAGGCGCTCCGACGTGAGCTGATCGTGCGCGGCGCGCGCGTCACGGTCCTCGCCCCCGACGGGAACCGCAGCGGCATCGGCCGCTCGCTCACCCTGTACCGGCCGGTGACGGTCGAGCGCGTCGGCGGGGACGACGAGAACCCCGTGCTGGCCTGTGACGGCAGTCCCGTGGACTGCGTGCGGATCGGGCTCCTCTCGGAGCTCGTCGCGCCCGTCGATGTCGTGGCCGCGGGGATCAATCACGGCTCGAACCTCGGCGACGACGGCGCGTACTCCGGGACGCTCGGTGCTGCGCTCGAGGGCGCCCTGCTCGGCACGCCTGCCGCCGGGTTCTCGCAGGAGGTGATCGGCGGAGGACATCGCCTCGACGGCCTGAGGCTCCACGCCGAGTTCCCGTTCGCGGGCGTGGCGGCGCAGATCGCGCTCGGGCTCGCCGACCACCCGGCTCCGGAAGGCCACGCGCTCTCGGTCAACTTCCCCGTCAGGGCCGACGCGGTCGAGCTCCGGCTGACGAGGCCCGCGCGGCGCAGCTACGCGCCGGGGTTCCTCGAGCCCATCGCCGGCGGCCCGGGGACGTCGTTCCATCCATACGGCCGGCCCACGGACGTCGTGAGCCCCTACGAGGACGACCCCGACACCGACGTCGCCGCCGTCGACGCGGGCTGCGTCAGCGTGAGCATCGTCTCGGCCCGCTGGGGACGCGAGCCCGCGGCGGCCGAGAACGGCTGGCTCGAGTCGCTTGCCGCCCTGGCAGCGAGGGCCGGATGAGCTCCGGCGCCCCACCGCAGGCGGCGACGGCGCGCGCCGCGAGCGCAAGGACAGCGACCCGTCTCACGCCTCCACGTGGGTGACGTAGCTCAGAAGACCGGCCGGTTCCCGGAGAGGATCATCTCGTACGCGAGCTCCGGCGGGAACCCGTGCTTGACGAGGGCGAGCGACTGCTGAAGGTCGAGGTCGATGCGCCCCCCGAGCTCACGGGCGGCCTCGGGCGAGAAGCCGGCCCGCTCGAACGCCTGCCGGCGCAGCTCGACGACTCGCTCCTCGCCCCGCTCAGCCGGCATCGAGCGCCTCGTTCACCAGCCTGTCGGCGAGCTCGTTGTGCTCGCGGGGCACCGCCGTGTAGCTGACGCGGTCGATCTCGCGGGCCAGCCGCGCCGCCTCGATCGAGAGCGGGATGAGCCCGCGGTTCTTCACCCGGTACTCGCCGCGCATCTGCTTCACGAGCAGCTCGGAGTCGGAGACCACCTCGAGCTCGGACACGCCCAGCTCGACCGCTCTTCGCAGGCCGTTGATCAGCCCCCGGTACTCGGCGACGTTGTTCGTGGCGACGCCGATCGCCTCGCCGCGGGCGTCGAGCACCGTGCGGTCGTCCGACTCGAGCACGTACGCCGAGGCCGCCGGCCCCGGGTTGCCGCGGGCCCCGCCGTCGGTGAAGAGCCGCGCCTTCAACGATCGGTGCCCGCCGTCAGCGAAGGCTCCTGGTGACGGCCCGTCGGGGGGAGGCATGGCCCGGCTTCCCGGCGTCCAGGGTCAGAATCGAGGGATGTCCGGGGTGACGGAGCCGGTCGAGTCGAGCGAGCCGTTCCACGCCCGGAATCGCGCGTCGAGGTCGTCGAGCTCGTAGCCCCGCTCGGCGAGGCGCACCTGCTCGTGCGATCCGCCGAGCACGATCCGGTACTGGTACCAGGAGAGATCCCAGGCGATCGTGAGCACCACCTCGGGGTTCGTGCCCGACAGGAGCAGGAAGCTGACCTGCGGGTCGCCGAGACTCTTCGCAATCCCGGCCACGGTTCGTCGGAACGGGCTGCCGTTGAAGACCTCGGCGGCCTGGATCATGGCCTGCTCCGCCTCCGTGAGGCGGCGCAGCATGGGCTCGTCGAGCGCGGGCTCCCCTTCGTGGCGCCTGCCCTCGAGGAACGCCGGCATGCTCGGGAATCGACGTCGGCGGGCCCTCGAGTCGCCTACGACAGGCGCCGTCGGGCTTCCCTCGCGCACCCATCCGTAGACGTTCGCGTCGTCGGTGCAGAGCGCGCACACGTCGACCGGCTCGTCCCCGCCCGAGGAGTACCGGAACGCCTGCTCACCGAGCAGCAGCGTCCGACCGCAGACGGCGCAGGTCGTGAAGACGTCGACCTTCTTGACGATCACGCTTTGGCTTCTTCCCGTCTCTTCTTCGTCTCGTCGATGATCTTCTGCGCGATGTGAGCGGGAACCTCCTCGTAGCGCAAGAAACTCATCGTGTAGTCCCCGCGGCCCCCTGTCAAGGACGTGAGCGACTGCGAGTAGGCGAGCACCTCGGCCAGCGGGACCTCGGCGCGGATCGTGGTCACGCCCCCTGCAGGATCCATTCCGAGCAGTCGCCCGCGCCGCGAGTTCAGGTCTCCGTTCACACTCCCGACCGTCTCGTCCGGCACCACGGCCTCGAGGGACATGATCGGCTCGAGCAGCACCGGGTCGGCCTTCGCGTACGCCTCCTTGAACGCCATGGAGCCCGCGATCTTGAACGCCATCTCCGAGGAATCGACGTTGTGGTGCTGGCCATCGACGAGCCGGACGGTAACGCCGACGACCGGGGCGCCGGCGAGCTCGCCGTGCTGCATCGCCTCCTGGACGCCCTTGTCGACCGCCGGTCGGAAGCTCTGCGGGATGACGCCGCCGACGATCTTGTCGACGAACTCGTAGCCCTCGTGGCCCTCACGCGGCTCGAGGATCAGATCGCAGTCGCCGAACTGGCCGCGTCCGCCCGTCTGCTTCTTGTACCGGTGGCGCTGCCGCGCCTCCTTGCGGATCGTCTCGAGGTACGGCACGCGCGGCTGGTGCAGGTCGACGTCGACGCCGAACCGCCGGCGGAGCCGGTCGACCGCCACCTCGACGTGCATCTGGCTCATGCCCGCGAGCAGCTGCTCGCCCGTCTGCGGATCGCGGCGGAGCACGAGCGTCGGGTCCTCCTCGGACAGCCGGCGCAACGACGACGTCACCTTGTCCTCGTCGCCCTTGGCCTTCGGCGTCACGGCGAAGCTCATCACCGGCTGTGGCCACTGGATCGGATCGAGCTCGACCGGCTTGTCGCTCGACAGGAGCAGATCCCCGGTCTGCGTCTCCTTGAGCTTCGCCACGGCGCCGATGTCGCCGGCCGCGAGCTCCGCGGCGTGGTGGTGCTCCTTGCCCTGCAGGAGCAGCAGCGCTCCGAGCCGCTCCTTGCCGTGCGTTCGCGCGTTCGAGAGCGTGGCGTCGCCCTTCGCGGCGCCGGAGAGAACGCGGAAGACGGTGATCCGGCCGGCGAACGGGTCGGCGATCGTCTTGAAGACGAACAGCCCGGTGCCGTCGACCTCGACCGCCGACGGGCGATCCGCCGGCGAGGAGACACCCTCGACGATCAGGTCGAGGAGCGCGGTCGTGCCGAGGTTCTGCGTCGCGGAGCCGCACAGGACCGGGAACAACTCTCCGCTGGACACGGCCCCCTTCAGCGCGGCCGCGAGCTCGTCGCCCTGGATCTCCTCGCCCTCGAGATAGCGCTCCATCAACCCCTCGTCGGTCTCGACGACGGCCTCGATCAGCGTCTCGCGGTACTCGCCCGCCTGCGCCGCAACCTCCTCGGGGATCTCGACGGGCGCCCCCTCGCTTCCTCCGCCCGGCGAGGTGTACGCCCGCATGTGGAGAAGGTCGACGACACCCTTCAGCTCGTGCTCGGCGCCGATCGGGATCTGCACCGCATAGCACCGATGGGACAGCTGCGAGCGGATCTGCTCCAGCACCGCGGAGAAATCGGCGCGCTCGCGGTCGAGCATCCCGACGAAGATCACGCGGGAGAGTCCGAGCCGGTCGCAGCGTGCCCACAGCCTGCCGGTCTGCACCTCGACGCCGTTGACGCCGTTCACGGCGAGCAGCGCTCCCTCGACCACCCGCAACGTCGCGATCGCGTCGGCCTGGAAGCCGGCGTCACCGGGGGTGTCGACGAGGTTCAGCTTCGTATCGCGCCAGTCCGCATGGCAGACGGACGCCGAGAGCGACATCCGCCGCCTGTGCTCGTCCTCGTCCCAGTCGGAGACGGTGGTTCCCTGCTCGACCGATCCGAGCCGGTTGACCGCGGCACTCTGGAACAGGAGCGCCTCGACGAGCGACGTCTTCCCGCTCCCGCGGTGGCCGACGACTGCGACATTGCGGATCGAGCTCGAGTCAGGCATCGACGACGGGTCCTCCTCGCTCCGGGACTGGTGGACCGCGGAGTGTATCGCGGTCGCGGCGGCGAACGGCGGGTTCTCAGTCCCTGAGGGCGGCCTGTGCGGAGGCGGCGCCGAGGCGCGCCTTCAGACGGAGAATCGCCTTCGTGCGGAGCTGGGAGACGCGCGACTCCGTGACGCCGAGCACCTCGCCGATCTCGCGGAGCGTCAGCTCCTCGTAGTAGTAGAGAGTGATCACGAGCTTCTCGCGCTCCGGGAGCACGGCGATCGACTCGCCGATCAGCTCCTTCAGCTCGGTCTTCTCGAGCTCGCCGCCCGGCGCAGCCGATTGAGGGTCCTCGATCGTGTCGACGAGGGCGACCGCGTCGTCGGAGCCCGTTGGGCTCGCCCAGAGCTCGTCGAGCGCTGCCATCGACGAGCGGGAGATCTCCGCGAGCGCGACGTCGAGCTCCTCCCCGCTCAGCCCGAGCTTCGCCGCGATCTCCTCGTCCGTCGGCGGCCGCATCAGCTGCGCCTCGAGCTGGGCGATCGCCCGCTCGATCTCGCGGGCGCGGGAGCGCACCGAGCGCGGAACCCAGTCGAGCGAGCGGAGCTCGTCGATGATCGAGCCGCGGATCCGCTGGATCGCGTAGGTCTCGAACTTGACGTCGCGGTCGGGCTCGTAGCGCTCGATCGCGTCGATCAGCCCGAGCAGCCCGTACGAGACCAGGTCGCTCTCGTCGACGTGGGACGGAAGGCTCGACCCGAGCTTGCCCGCGACGTACTTGACGAGCGGCGCGTAGGTGAGAACGAGCCGATCCCGTAACGCCTTGTCGGGCGCGGTCTTGTACTGCCGCCAGAGAGTCCCCGTGTCCTCGGCCATCACGTCCCCGAGAGGATAGGGACGCTACCGGAGCGAGCGAACGGCGAGATCGCCCATCCACAGCGCGAGTGCCGCGGCCGCAGCGGCGATGATCCACTGGCCCGCCGTCCCCGCGTACGCGGCGAGCGCGACGAACACCGTCGCGAGCGCGACGAACAGCAGGCCGAGCGATCGCCGCCGGGGAGCCGCCACCCGGCGAGTGTAGGCGCGCCGCACCGGCCGGGCTAGAATGGCCGACCGTAGGGCAGTAGCTCAATTGGCAGAGCACCGGTCTCCAAAACCGGGGGTTGCAGGTTCGAGTCCTGCCTGCCCTGTGCGCGAAGTCGCTGCTACGTGGCACCTTCCGTTGCCGGCACCGGCTACGCCCCGCCGTCTTGGTACCCGGATTCGGTACCCATCCCCGCGAACACTCGCCGTTCAAGGCGTTCGGCCTCCTCACGGAATGTCTCACCGGCGAGGTCGATGTACAGGCGGGTCGTCGCGAAGTCGGCGTGCCCGGCCCGGGCCATCAGTGCCGCCGGAGGGGTACCCGCGGCCGCTGCGATCGACGTGTGCCTGCCGTCGCGGAACGGCCGCTCGGCGCGTAGCCGTACTCTGGTCCTTCGTGGGCCTGCGCTTGGCGGCCACGTCCGTGGCCGCCAAGACGAGATCAGCGACCGTCACCTCGGCGGTCGCGCCCGCCGCTGGGTCGTCGAGGCCACCTTCGCCTGGCTCGTCCTCTTCCGCCGCCTCAAGATCAGCTACGAACGCCTCGCAACCACCCGACAAGCGTTCCTCGAACTCGCCTGCGCCCTCATCGTCTGGCGCGCAACACACCCCGCCACCCGAGCCGAAGCCGCCTACTGAGACGGACACTAAGGGATGTTGCTCGTTGTGAGCAGGTCGTGGAGAGCCACGGGCTCGACGCCGTGGCGACCGTACTGTAGGCTCGAAGGGTCCCGTCGAGGCCGCACACGTCGAACTCCGGGTGATCGCAGATGCTTTCGTCCGCGCCGCTCTTCGCCACCGTTCGCCATGCTTGGTCACCGCCGCTTGACCAGGACTTGACCGTGCACGCCGCGCGGTTCGCCGCTCTTCTCACTCGCGACGCGCGTTGGGAGCGTCGTTTCGCGGTGGCCCGGCGACCGCGGGATCTTGCGGTGGCCCCTGGGCGGCGTAGAGCGCCACGGTCTCGGCGGCTGCGGCTGCGATCCGCTGGCGCAGCGCTTGCGGAGCGAGCACCTCTGCCTGCGCTCCGCAGGCGAGCAGGTTGTGGAGGGCGTGGTCGAGTCCGTCGAACCGAGCGATCACCGTGGGCCGCTCCCCGTCCTGGACGATGCGGGCGCCGCGGAGGTAGCGGAGCTGGCTGCGGGGGACGCGCACGGTGACTTCGATCTGGGCGCGGCTGCGCTCGAAAGCCTCGGAGCGGCGGAGCCAGGTGGCGGCGAGGTCGAAGTCCGGGGAGCGAGTCGCAGGACTCCGGGCGTTCGCTGGCGGAGACGATCCGCGAGACGCGGTAGACGCGCTCGTCTCCGCGGCGCTGCGCTAGCAGATACCAGACGCCGGCCTTGAGGACGAGGCCGAGCGGGTTGAGGCGGCGCGAGACGACGGCCGCGCCCTCCCGGTAGCGGATGTCGAGGCGCCGGCCCCGCCAGAGCGCTCCCGCGATCACAGGCAGATGCGGCACGCGGTCCTCTTCGCGAAACCAGCCACGCGTATCGACGTGGAAGAGTCGCGCGGCCCGGTCGGCGCGCTCCTGCAGCTCCGCGGGCAGGGACGCGAGGAGCTTCAGCCGCGCCGCGGCCAGTTCGCGGCCGAGTCCGAGCTCGGCTGCCGGCCCGACGAAGAGCGCCTCCGCCTCGGCAGCGTCGAGCCCGGTCAACTTCGTCCGGTAGCCGCGCTCCAGGTGGTAGCCGCCTGCCGGTCCACGAACCGAGACGATCGGGACGCCGGCCTCCGCGAGTGCCTGCGCGTCGCGCTGCACCGTTCGCTCGGAGACCTCGAGCCTCTCGGCGAGCTCCCGGGCAGTCAGCTGGCCCCGCGTCTGCAGCTCGAGCAGGAACGCGACCAGACGGCTTGCGCGCATGTTCTCGAGCCTATTCCATAAATACGACAGAAGACGGCGGGAATGCCCGCTAGAGTCGCCTCGTGCGTTTCGTTCTCGGGCTGGGCCGCCGGGCCGCTGTTCACTCGGGCGGCGTTCCAGCGGCCCTCGCCGAAACGACGTTGTCGCCAACACGAAAGGGAGGCACGACCGATGGCAGTGAAGCCGATTCCCGACGGATACCACACCGTCACCCCGTACCTGGCCGTCGACAACGCGGCCCAGGCGATCGAGTACTACAAGCAGGCGTTCGGCGCCAAGGAGCGCGCACGCATGGAGGCGCCGGACGGCACGATCGGCCACGCCGAGCTCGAGATCGGGGACTCGCTGGTGATGCTCTCCGATCCGTTCCCGCAGTCCTCGGCGAGGCCGCCGAAGGAGCTGGGCGGCTCGAGCGCGAGCGTCTTCCTGTACGTCGAGGACGTCGACGCGGTCGTGAAGCAGGCAGTCGACTCCGGCGCGACCGTGGCAATGGAGGTCGCGGACCAGTTCTGGGGCGATCGCTTCGGAACGGTCATCGACCCATTCGGCCACTCCTGGTCGATCGCGACGCACGTCGAGGACGTTCCGCCAGAGGAGATGCAGGAGCGCGCCAAGGCGGCGATGGCCGCGATGAACAGCTGAGACTCGGAGAAGGCCCGCCGGACGCCACGACCGGCGGGCCCTCTCCACCCGATCACAGCCGCCCGCCGCGCCGACGCCACGCTGAAGTCCACCGCCTCCCCTTAGCCGTGATCTCCAACCCGCCTGGCGGGTGAGACGAGCGACCTCCTTGGACGCGCCACCACGGTCAGGTGCGATCACGAGGAAACGTCTCGCCATCGTTCGCCATACTCCGCCGTTTGGCGCAACCATGCGGGCGGCGCGGGGAACGGTTTCGCCATGTTTCGCCATCCTTCGCCACCCGTGCTTGACCAAATCTTGACCACGGCGGCGTGTGAATGCGGGGGGCGCACGGGAAACGCGGGAGGGGTTTCGGTGAATGTTGAGCGGCTGCCCTTGAGGTGTGTGGGCGCCGGGCGTATCGTGGGCGCCGACACGATCTGCGACGAGATTGGAGGAGGCACTGATGGCGCAGCAGTTGGGGGCCGAGGTCGTGCTCGACGAGGAGGCGCTGCAGGGGCTCGTTGCGCAGACGCGGGGCGCCGTCCTGTGTCCGGGAGGGGAAGGCTACGACGATGCGCGGGCGATCTGGAACGGGCTCATCGACCGTCGCCCGGCACTGATTGTCCAGTGTTCGGGTGCTGCGGACGTTGTCGATGCGGTGAACTTCGCCCGCGAGCAGGGCCTGCTGCTCTCGATCAAGGCTGGTGGCCACAACGTCGCCGGCAACGCGGTGAACGACGGCGGCGTCGTCGTCGACCTGTCACAGATGCGCGGTGTTCACGTCGATCCGTCGGCCCGGACGGTTCGGGCCGAGGGCGGCGCGACGTGGGGTGAGGCCGATCGGGAGGCGCAGCTGTTCGGGCTTGCCGTACCGGGTGGCGTCGTGTCGACGACCGGGATCGCCGGTCTCACTCTCCACGGCGGGGTGGGCCACCTGCGCCGCAAGTACGGGCTCACGATCGACAACCTCCTCTCGGTCGACATCGTCACCGCCGACGGCCAGCTGCGGCGGGCGAGCGCGACCGAGAACGAGGACCTCTTCTGGGCCGTCCGGGGCGCGGGCAGCAACTTCGGCGTCGTGACCTCCTTCGAGTTGCAGGCGCACCTCGTCGGCCCGATGGTCACGGTCGGAGCGCTCTTCTACCCGCAGGAAGACTGGAAGACGGTCGTGCCGGGCTGGCGTGCCTACATGGCCTCGGCACCCGAGGAGCTGAGCTCGCTCGTTCTCTTCTGGAACGTGCCGGCCCACGAGCCGTTCCCGCCCGAGCACCACGGGAAGCCGGCCGTCATCGTGGCCGCGGTCTACTCCGGAGCCGTCGATGAAGGCGCCGAGGTCGTGCAGCCGCTGCGCGAGCTCGCCCAACCGCTGGTCGACCTGAGCGGCCCGTGGCCCTGGCTCGGCCTCCAGTCCGGCTTCGACGGCTTCTTCCCCAAGGGAGAGCTTCGCTACTGGAAATCGCGTGCGCTCGCCGAGCTGACCGACGACGCGATCGAGGAGATCGCGGCCTTTGCGGCCCGGCGCCCGACGCCGATGACCGACATCGTCATCTGGCACCACGGCGGTGCCATGGGCCGGGTCGGCGAGACCGAGACAGCCTACGGGGGCCGCGACGCTCGCTTCCTCGTCACCGGCGAGGTCAACTGGACAGACCCCGACCAGACCGACGACGCGATCGCCTTCGGACGGGAGTTCTGGGCAACGATGGAGCGCCACTCCACCGGCGGCGTCTACCTGAACTTCCCCGGGCTGGGCGAGGACAACGAGGCGCTCGTCAGGGCAGGCTACGGCGTCAACTACGAACGGCTCGCCTCACTGAAAGGGAAATACGACCCGGCGAACCTCTTCCGCATGAACCTCAACATCGCACCCTCTTAAGAGCCTATCCCGGTAGGCGTCCCCAGCTGGCTGGAGTCAAGCAGGAGCTGCACCGTCCGCGCGCATGCTTCGCCGCCCTTCGGCACCCGTGCACCACTCGAGATCGCCGGGCGACGTTTGACCAGTCGTCAGGTCTTCGGGCCCAAGCACCCCTCCAGGTCTGGCGAAACGAGTAGTCGTGCACTTCGCGAACGGTGCGCAGTGGCCTCGATGCACCAATCATCCCGCGCAACCCAGGAGGAGGGAAGCTTGGCGCAGGAGACGGTCGGCGATCGGTACGTGTTGGCGACGGGCGAGGCCGGCGCGGGGCGGCTGGAGCTGCTCGACGCGGTCTACGGCTCGATCACAACGCGAGTCTGCCTCGAGCAGGGGCTGACGGACGGCTGGCAGGTGGCGGAGTTCGGCTGCGGCACGGGGACGACGGCGTGCTGGCTGGCAGATCAGGTCGGCCAGCGCGGCAGCGTGACCGCCCTCGACGCGGGCGCCGGCCAGCTCGCGATCGCCCGGGAGCGCGCCGCCCGCCTCGGTCTCGGCAACGTCACCTTCCTCGAGGGCAGCGCCTACGAGCCAGAGCTCCCGAGCGGATCGTTCGACCTCGCCTTCTGCCGATTCCTCCTCTGCCACCTCCAGCGCCCGGCCGAGGCGCTCGCCCAGATGGTGTCTCTCCTCCGGCCCGGCGGCGTTCTGATCGTGCAGGAGCCGATCGTGGACACGATCTTCGCGAACCCGCCCTCGCCCGCCTACGACCGCTTCGTCGAGATCGCGAGGCTGGTCGGAGACGCCCTCGGCGTCGACTACTCGCTTGGACGGCGCCTCTCGGGGCTCGCCCGGGAGGCCGGGCTCAAGCAGGTGGCCGTGGCGATCGACCAGCCCTGCTACTCCGAGGGCGAGCACAAGCGGTTCTGGGAGTACACCTGCATCGAGGCCTTTCCCCGCGCGATCGAGGCGGTCGGCGTCGACCAGGACGAGGCCGAAGCGGTCATCGACGCGATGGCGGAGATCGGTGCGGACGAGACGACCCTGGTGGCCCAGGCCGGGATCGCCTCGGGGTCGGGCCGAGCTCCCGCGTAGCTCCGCGCTCGGCTTTCCACGCTGAGGTGTGCCAGAGTCTCTCGAGGGTCTGGCTCACCGGCCCGGGAGCGCCCCCGCTTGCAGCGAGAAGGCTCTGGCCGCAAACGCGGGCTCTCGGTCATGGGGCCCCAGAGCCATCGGGCGCTCACGATACCCTCCGGACCGATGGCGTCTGCGCCCTCCACCCGCGCGCTCCTGCCGCAGCTCTGCCAGCACGTTGCCTCGCTTGCCCACGCGCACGGCATCGAGGTCGAGATCGCGCCGGTGCGGCGTGCGCGCGCCTACCGCGGCCAGCCGTCGCGCGGGCGGGCGCCGCGGATCCGGATCCCTGAGATTCGCGGCCAGATCACGTACTTCGTCGCCCTCCACGAGATCGGACATCTCGCATCACCCGGGAACCGGTCGCTCCGCCAGCTCGAGGCCGAGGCCGATGCGTGGGCTTTCGCGCTCGAGCATGCGCTCGTCGAGCCGACGGCGGCGACGGCGAAGCGGCTGCACGCCCACCTGCTCTCGTACGCGCTCCGGGCCGGGCGACGACGGGAGCTCGGGCATCGGTCGGCCGCTGTGATACCCGGAGCCGGCAGCGCCTACTGGTCGATGCTGGACGGCCTCGCGGGGATCGCAACCCGACCGGGGTAGCCCCTCGTGTCGGATGCCGCCTCCCCCCTTGACGGGATGCGGCCGGTGCTCGCACGCGCCGATCACATCGGAGAAGAGTCACCGCGGAGGGTCGATGGTCCTGCTACACGGGCAAGATCGACGGTCGGCGTTGACCCGAAGGACCAGGGCTGCGAGGTGATTCGCGCGACGGTGGACGTCGACATCTCGCAGTGCCTCCCCGAGAAGCTCTGAGCCGCCCGCGCACGATCGGCCCGTCCCTACAATCGAGCGGGTGTGCGGCCGCTTCACGAACACGCACGAGCGCGCGGAGCTCGTCGAGCGCTTCTCGGCGAGGCTGTCCGAGCGGCTGCGGGAGTCGGACGGACCGCGGTTCAACATCGCACCGACCCAGCAGGTCGCGGCCATTCGCGAGCCAGGCGAGGAGCGGGACCGGGTCGCCGACCTCCTGCGCTGGGGCCTCATCCCCCACTGGGCGAAGGACGGCAAGCTCGCCTACCGGATGATCAACGCGAAGGCGGAGACGCTCGCCGAGAAGCCGGCGTTTCGCGGCCTCATCGAACGCCACCGCTGCCTGATCCCGGCGGACGGCTTCTACGAGTGGCGGACGAACGCCGAAGGGAAGCGCGTGCCGGTTCGCTACACGCTCACGGACGGCGGCCTGTTCGCGTTCGCCGGGCTCTGGGCGGGATGGCGCGACCCGGAGACGGAGGAGCTGATCGAGTCCTGCACGATCGTGACGACGCGGGCGAACGACCTCGTCGCCGCCGTCCACGACCGGATGCCCGTGATCCTTCGACCCGAGACCGAGCTCGACTGGCTCGATGCGGAGATCTCGGTCGACCACGCGCTGTCGCTCCTCGCGCCGCTCCCGGCCGACCTGATGCGAGGGGCTGCAGCCTCGCCGCTCGTCAACTCCGTCAAGCACGAGGGCCCGGAGCTGCTCATCGCGCCGTAGCGCCCGCCGGGACGCTTTGTCTAGTCTGATCGGCGACAGACAGCAACCGCGTTCAAGGAGCGAAGACATGCCATTCGAGGTTCCCCCGCTGCCGTACGCGTACGACGCGCTCGAGCCGCACATCGACGAGCGGACGATGCAGATCCACCACGACAAGCACCATCAGGCCTACGTCGACAACGCCAACAAGGCGCTCGACGGCACCGGGCTGAACGACATCCCGGTCGAGGAGCTCGTCTCGAGCCTCGACCGCGTCCCGGAGGACAAGCGGACGGCGGTGCGCAACAACGCGGGCGGTCATGCGAACCACACCCTCTTCTGGTCGGTGATGGGCCCGGACGGCGGCGCGCCCTCCGGAGAGCTCGCCGCGGCGATCGACGGCACTTTCGGCGGTCTCGACGCGCTGAAGGAGAAGGTGTCCCAGGCCGGGATCACCCGCTTCGGGTCGGGCTGGGGCTGGCTCGTGTGGAACGGATCCGGCCTCGAGGTGATGTCGACGCCGAACCAGGACAGCCCGCTGACGGAGGGCAAGACGCCGCTGCTCGGGATCGACGTCTGGGAGCACGCGTACTACCTCAACTACCAGAACCGCCGCCCCGACTACGTCGCTGCCTGGTGGAACGTCGTCAACTGGGACGAGGTCGCCCGGCGCTTCGCGGCGGCACAGGGCTAGCCGACGGGCGGAGGGGCCGGAGCGACCCGGCCCCTCACGGTTGATCGCGGGGGCGCGGCGCGCACGCTGCGTCGCGTCGTCACGAGCCTCGGGCGGATCCTCGCCGTCGAACTCTCCTGCACCGGCTGCGGTCGAGCCCGCGATCGGCCCGCGCGCCCGAGCTCGGACCCGCGGCCGGCGGCGAGAGGAGGGTTCGGTCCGCGTATCCTTCGATGCCACGCGGCCGGCGCGCCCGAGCCGGCGTGCCAGCCCGGAAAGGAGCGTGAGATGGACGAGACCCAGCGTACGGTCGACGAGATCCGCAAGGCCTCGAGCGCGGTCGAGAACAACCTGATCGACAACCTCAGAGACGGCAGGATCAGCCGCGGCGAGTTCATCCGGCGCGGAACCGTCGTCGGGATGTCGATTCCGCTGCTCGGCTTCCTCGCCGCCGCGTGCGGTGGTGGAGGCGACGAGACGACCGAGGCCGGCGCCACGACCCCCCCGGCCGAGACCGGCCCCACCGAGACCGCGGCCGGCACCGGCCCCGCCGTGCAGGCCGGTGGTGCGCTCCGCACCGGAGTCATCGCGCCTGCGACCGCGCTCGATCCTCTCATCGTGTACGACGAGGGCGGCCTCGTCGTGCTCGGTCAGACGGGCGAGTACCTGACGTGGACGACCGACGAGCTCGGCGTCGAGCCGCGCCTGGCCGAGAGCTGGGCGCCGAACGAGGACGGCTCCGTCTGGACGTTCAAGATCCGCCAGGGCGTCACCTTCCACGACGGCAAGCCCCTGACCGCCGCCGACGTCGCCTACACGCTGAACCTCAACGCCGACCCGGCAAACAAGGGCAACGCGCTCTCGGCCTTCGGCGACCCGGGCGGCCTGTCGCCGGGCGGCGCCGAGGCAACGGACGACGCGACCGTCGTCGTGACGCTGACCGGTCCGAACGGCAACTTCCCGTACATCGTCTCGGCCGACAACTACAACCTGATCATCCTCCCGGACGGGTTCGACCCGACGACCTGGGAAGGGTCGTTCATCGGCACCGGCCCGTGGGTCCTCGACACGTTCACGCCGCAGCAGGGCGTGACGTACACGAAGAACCCGGGCTACTGGGACACGAGCCGCCAGCCGCTCGCCGACACGAGCGAGCTGCGGTTCTTCGCCGAGGACCAGGCCCGGGTGCTTGCGATCCAGGGCGGCGAGGTCGACATCCTCAGCCAGTTCGCGGTCGTCGGCGGCGAAGCGCTCCTCGGCGACCCGAACATCACGGTGCTCGAGCTCCAGGCCGCCCAGCACCGCCAGATCCACATGCAGACCGACGAGGGCCCGTTCGCCGACAAGCGCGTTCGCCAGGCGATGGCTCTCCTCCTCGACCGCCCGGCGCTCGTCGAGGGACTCTTCGCCGGGAAGGCCGACATCGGCAACGACCACCCGTTCGCGCCGGTCTATCCCTACACCGACACGTCCGTCCCCCAGCGCACGGCCGACGTCGAGGGGGCGCAGGCCTTGCTCGCCGAGGCCGGCGTCTCCGGGTTCGAGGTGCAGCTTTCGACCTGGGACAACTACGAGATCCCCCAGCTCGCCCAGCTCGTCCAGAGCGCGGCGAAGGAGGTCGGGATCACGATCACGCTCAACATCACCGACTCGGGGACGTACTACAGCGACTTCTGGCTGAGCTCCCCGATCGGGATCACGGATTACGGGCACCGCGGCGTGCCGAACGTCTTCCTCACCGCGGCGCTCGGGTCGGCCGGCACGTGGAACGCCGCTAGGTTCAAGAGCCCGGAGCTCGATCAGCTGATCCTCGACTTCGTCGCGGCGCTCGACATCGACTCGCAGAAGGCCGCCGCCGGCAAGATCGAGACGCTCCTCCTCGACGAGACGCCGGTCATCTTCCCGTACTTCTACTACCACCTTTCAGCGCAACGGAGCAACGTCACCGGGATCGGGCCGACCGGCATGGGACACATCGACCTCACGCAGACGGGCTTCGTTTCCTAGACGAGGGCAGGACGTGGGGCCGGGCGCCGCCGGGCCTCCTCCGCCCAACGCGTCCGGTGGCACGATTCCTGCTCAAACGGCTCGGCCTGGCGCTCGTCACGCTCCTGCTGCTGAGCGTCGTCCTCTTCGTGGCGGCCCAGGCGTTGCCCGGCGACGTCGGCCGGGCGATCCTCGGCCCGTTCGCCGACGAGCGCGCCGTCGAGCAGCTGAACGAGGAGCTCGGCACGAACCGCCCGCTCGCCGTGCAGTACGGCGACTGGATCGGCGGCGTGCTCACCGGCGACCTTGGGGACTCCTACGCGTTCAACCGGTCGGTCGAGGAGCTGCTCTGGCCGGCCCTGAAGAGCTCCGCCAAGCTCGCGCTGCTCGCATTCCTCATCGTCGTGCCGCTCGGGATTCTCGGCGGCGTCGCCGCGGCGCTCAAGGAGGGGCGGCCTCGCGACCGCGTGATCTCGATCGGGGGCCTGTCCGCAACCGCGATCCCCGAGTTCGTGTGGGCGGTGCTCGTGATCATGGTCTTCGGGGTCTGGCTCGACGTGCTCCCGGTGACCGCGCAGGCGCCCCGTGATGCCGGCTTCCTGACGCAGGTCGAGTACCTGATCCTCCCCTCCCTCTGCCTCGTGTTCGTCCTCTTCGGCTACGTCTCCCGGATGGCGCGGGCGGGCACGATCGAGTCGCTCGACTCCGACTACACGCGAACCGCGTTCCTCAAGGGCCTGCCGCGCCGGACGGTGATCCGCCGGCACGTGCTGCGCAACTCGCTGCTGCCGACGATCGCCGTCGTCGCGACCCAGGTCGGCTACCTGATCGGCGGTCTCGTGGCGATCGAGCTGATCTTCAACTACAACGGCATCGGGCAGCTGATCTTTCGCGCCGCCCAGCAGAAGGACTTCCCTCTCCTCCTCAGCTCCGTGCTCGTGGTGGGGATCGTCTACCTCGTCTCGACGCTGATCGCCGACGTGCTCTACTCACTCCTCAACCCGCGGATCCGCCTCGCTTCCTCGGAGTCATGAGCAGGCCGGAAGAGCAGCTCGCCCTCGCCGAGCACCCGCTGCCGCAGGGGCCCGCGTACGAGCGCGACGAGGCCCGCGTCGCCCGCCGGGAGCGGCTCCGGCTGCTGCTTCGCTCGAAGACGTTTCTCACCGGCGCGGCCCTGTTCTTCGTCTTTCTCGTCTGCGCGATCTTCGGGAGCCTGATCGCGCCGTATGATCCGCTCGGCTCGCCTTCCGACCTCCTGAACAAGCTCGAGGCGCCGTCGTGGTCGCACCTCTTCGGGACCGACCAGCTCGGGCGCGACGTGTTCTCGCGCGTGATCGTGGGCGCGCGCGACATCCTCCTCATCGCCTCGCTCGCGACGATCCTCGCGACCGTCATCGGCGCCGCGATCGGGCTTCTGACCGGCTACTTCCGCGGCCTCGTCGACGACGTCCTGATGCGCATCGTCGACGCGTTCCTGGCCATCCCGCTGATCATCCTCGCGCTGGTCGCGCTCGTCGCGCTCGGGCCCTCGAAGGGAGCCGTGATCGTCGTGATCGGGATCGTGTTCGCGCCGATCATCGCCCGCACCGTCCGCGCCGCCGTGCTGCCCGAACGGGAGCTCGAGTACGTCCAGGCGGCGCGGCTGCGCAACGAGCGGGCGCCGTACATCATGTTCGCGGAGGTCCTCCCGAACGTGAGCGGTCCGATCCTCGTCGAGTTCACGGTCAGGCTCGGCTATGCGATCTTCGCGAGCGCGACACTCGCCTTTCTCGGCTTTGGCGTCCAGCCTCCGGCTCCCGACTGGGGGCTCCAGATCAAGGAGAACTACGTCATCGTCAACGGCGGCTACTGGTGGCCGACGCTCTTCCCCGCCCTGGCGATCGCGCTCCTCGTCATCGCGATCAACCTGATCACCGACGGGATCTCCCGCGTGTTCGAGCGATGAGCGACGTGCCGGCACTCGAGCTCGACGACCTGGCGGTCGCGTACACCGTGCGCGGCGTCGACCGGCCGGTGCTGCGCGGCGTCACGCTCTCGGTCGGCGCCGGCGAGGCGTACGGGCTCGTCGGCGAGTCCGGCTGCGGGAAGACGACGGCCGCGTTCGCGGCGATGCGCTACCTGCCGCGAAACGGGAAGGTCACCGGAGGCTCCATTCGCGTGACCGGTGAGGACGTGACCGCCATGTCCGACGCCGACGTGCGGCGCCTGCGCCGGACTCGGGTCTCGATGGTCTACCAGAGCCCCGGCGCAGCCCTGAACCCCTCGATCCGTGCCGGCGAGCAGGTCGCCGAGGTCTACGAGCTCGCCGGCGTGGAGGGGGCGCGGGAGCGGGCGCGCGAGATGCTCGCCAGGGTGCAGATCGCCGACCCGGACAGCGTCATGCGCCGGTATCCCCACCAGCTGTCGGGCGGGATGCAGCAGCGCGTCGTGATCGCGATGGCGCTCGCCTCGGATCCCGCGCTCCTGATCCTCGACGAGCCGACGACGGGCCTCGATGCAACGGTCGAGGCGGAGGTGCTCGACCTCGTCGCCGGGCTCCGACAGGAGCTCGGGACGAGCGTCCTCTTCATCAGCCACAACCTCGGCGTGATCCGCACGCTGTGCGACCGCGTCGGCGTCCTGTACGCCGGACGTGTCGTCGAGGAGGGCGCGACCGGCGAGGTGCTCGAGCAGCCGCGTCACCCGTACACGGTCGGGCTCGTCCGGTGCATTCCGCGCGGAGGCCTGCGGAAGGACCGGGACCGCCTGGACACGATCCCCGGCTTCCCACCGCCACCCGGCAGCGACCTGCCGGGCTGTGTGTTCCTCGATCGCTGCGCGCTCGCCCGGCGCGTCTGCGCTGAGCAGGAGCCCGAGCTCCAGCCGGTCGGGCCGGCGCACGGAAGCCGCTGCCATTTCCACGAGCAGGCGGCGACGCTGCCGCGGACGACGCCCCCCCGAGCGGCGGCGCGAGACCGCGTGGGAAACGGCGAGCCAGTCGTGAGGGCCGAGCGGATGACGAAGACGTTCCGTCAGGAGGGTCACGACATCCGCGCGCTCGACGACGTCTCGATCACGATCCGGCCCGGTGAGACGCTCGGAGTCGTCGGCGAGTCGGGGAGCGGCAAGACCACCTTCGCCCGACTCCTGCTCGGTCTGACGGCACCCGACCCGGGATCCCGGGTCGAGCTCGACGGCCGGCCGCTCGCTCCGCGAATCGGGCAGAGAGACGCCGAGCAGGTACGTGCTCTCCAGATCGTGTTCCAGAACCCCGACGCCGCGCTCAACCGGCGCTTCTCCGCCCGCAGGATCCTCAACCGCGCGCTCACGAAGCTCACGGGCGTGGCGGGGAGCGAGCGAGACGCGCGACTGCGCGAGCTCGCCCTCTCCGTCCGGTTCGAGCCACGGCTGCTCGACGCGAGACCGGCGCAGCTGTCGGGCGGGCAGAAGCAGCGCGTGGCGATCGCGCGGGCCTTCGCCGGCGAGCCGCGCCTCGTCGTCTGCGACGAGCCGACGAGCGCCCTCGACGTGTCGGTGCAGGCGGCGATCCTCAACCTGCTGGCCGACCTCCAGGCCGAGCGGGGGGTCACCTACCTCTTCATCTCACACGATCTCGCGGTCGTGAGGTTCCTCTCCGACCGGATCGCCGTCCTGTACCTCGGCCAGGTCATGGAGCTGGGCGAGGCCGAGGCGGTCTTCACCGCACCGCACCACCCCTATACCGAGGCGCTGCTCTCCGCGGTGCCGACCGTCGCAGGCGAGACGCGGGCAAGGATCCGCCTCGAGGGCGACCTCCCGAGCCACGCCAACCCGCCGGCCGGCTGTGCCTTCCACACGCGGTGCCCACGAAAGCTCGGAGCTCTGTGCGAGACGGAGGCGCCGCCGCTCGCAGAGCAGGAGCCCGGCCACCTGCTGCGCTGCCACATCCCGATCGACGAGCTGCGCCGGCTCCAGGCGCTGTCGCCCGAGCGGGCACCGGGCCGGCGAGCATGAGGGCCGGCGCTCCCGATCCCCCGGCTCGAACGCCGGGTGCTCCCGTCGATCTACGGCTCCTCGCGCCGCGCGAGGCTTCCGCGTATGCCTCGCGCCGCGCGAGGCTTCCGCGTATCCGCGGGCTCTACGGGTCGGGGCGGCTGCCGCTCGACCGGCTCGTCTCGCACCGCCTCCCGCTCGAGCGGGTCGGCGAGGCGCTCGACCTGATGACGTCCGGCGCCACGCTGTGCGTGTCAGGATCGCTTCGACGTCGCCCGGCACCGTCTCGCGCACGACCGGCCTCGACGGGATCGAGGAGGCGTTCGAACGCATGCGGTGGGATGTAGGGGCGACGGTGGTCGTCATCGGCCCCATCCTCGTCGGCCCACTCCCACCCGAGCTAGCCTGAAGCCGTGGAGCCCGTCCCCGTCGTCGTGTACGTCGAGATCCCGGCCGGGTCGCGCAACAAGTACGAGTACGACCCGGAGCTCGGAGGGATCGTGCTCGATCGGCGCCTGTTCACGTCGATGAGCTATCCGGCCGACTACGGCTTCATTGAGGGGGCGCTAGGGGACGACGGCGATCCCCTCGACGCGCTCGTGCTCGTCGGCGATCCGACGTTTCCGGGCTGTCGCATTCGCGTGCGCCCGATCGGCGTCTTCTACATGGCCGACGAGAAGGGAGCCGACGAGAAGGTCATCTGCGTCTCACTCCGGGATCCCACGTGGCTTCGCGTCCACGACATCCACGACCTGCAGCCGGAGTTCCGCGACGAGATCGAGCACTTCTTCCAGGTCTACAAGGACCTCGAGAAGAAGACGGTCGTCGCCACCCGCGGCTTCGGCAACAAGGCGGAGGCCACCGAGATCATCGAGGCTGCGCGCAGGCGGGCGGCGGGTCGCCCTGCCTGAGCTCCCCGCGATGGGGCCCGCTCCGACCGGAGCGGGCCCCATCGGCGCCGTTCGTCCATCCGGGTACGCTGCGGCCGTGATCGACATCCTGCCCCTGTGAGCGCCGAGACGCCGCTCGAGGCCGCGCCCGCGGGGCTCACGGCGCGCCCGGACGTCTTTCTCAAGCGCGAGGACGTTCACGAGCTCGGCGCGTTCAAGTGGCGCGGTGCCCTACCGACGCTCGAGGCATGGCGGCGGGCGGGGGCGACCAGGGTCGTCACCGCCTCGACCGGCAACCACGGCGCCGCAACCGCCTGGTCCGCGAAACGGCTCGAACTCGACACCCTCGTCTTCGTCCCCGAGGGGGCAGCCCGTGCGAAGGTCGACCTGATCGAGTCGCTCGGGGCGGAGGTGCGGTTTGCGGGCGATGACATCGACGACGCGAAGGACGCCGGGCGCGCCTTCGCGAGCGACGCCCGGCTGCCATTCTTCGAGGACGGCAGCGAGCGGGCGCAGTACGAAGGCTATCGCTCGATCGCGCGGGAGCTGCTCGCACAGCTGGCCGAGCCGCCTGTCGCCGTCGTCGTGCCGCTCGGCAACGGCGCGCTGCTCGGCGGCATCGGCCTCGAGGTGGCCGAGCACGCTCCGAGAACGCTCCGTATCGGTGTCCAGGCGAAGGAGGCGCCCGTGATGGTCGAGTGCTGGCAGGCGGGCGAGGTCGTCGAGAGCCGGCGCTGCTCGACGTTCGCGGACGGGCTCGCCATCCGTGTCGCGATCCCGCTCGCCGTCGAGGTGCTCGGTGAGGTCGCCAGCCGGATGCTGCTCGTGTCGGAGCGGGAGATCGCCAAGGCGGTCGGCGCGTACGCACGGGTCGGTATCCGGACCGAGGGGGCCGCGGCCGCGGCTCTCGCCGCGCTGCGACAGGTCGACGACATCACGGGCCCGATCGTCCTCGTCGTCACAGGGCGCAACATCGACGACGACCTCTGGGCTCGCGCCTGCCACGCCCCAGGATCCTTCCCCGCCTGAGCGGTTCGCGGACCCGGTCGAGCGCGTCGCCTACTCGCTGACCGTCCAGGTGTCGCCCGAATGCAGCAGCGCCCCGAGGTCGCCGGGGCCGAGCTTCGCCTTTGCGTCCTCCAGCTGAGCGTCCATCGCGTCACCGTAGACACTGCGCTCGACCGCCCGGAAGACGCCGATCGGGGTCGGCCCGGTCGGCCGCTCCGACAGGTGCGCGAGCGAGAACGCGAGGCTCGGGTCGGGCCGGCATGCGTCGTGCACGAGCAGGGCCTCGACGCCGACGTCTGCAACGTCCACGACCTCGAGGCCCCCGTCGGACCGCTGGACGACGCCCTGGTCACCGTCCGGGCCGAACCTGATCGGCTGCCCGTGCACGAGCCGGATCTGGTTCCGCGCCTTCGTCTCCTTGTCGGTCAGCGCGTCGAACGCATGGTCGTTGAAGACCGGGCAGTTCTGATAGATCTCGACGAACGCGGTGCCCCGGTGCGCGACGGCCTGGCGGAGCACGTCGGTGAGGTGACCTCGATCGACGTCGAGGGTGCGGGCCACGAACGACGCCTCGGCGCCCAGCGCGAGCGCGAGCGGGTTGAACGGGTGGTCGAGCGCACCGAAGGGTGTCGACTTGGTGATCTTCCCCTGCTCGCTCGTCGGGGAGTACTGGCCCTTCGTGAGCCCGTAGATCTGGTTGTTGAAGAGCAGGATCTTCAACGGCACGTTCCGGCGCAGCGCGTGGATGAGGTGGTTTCCGCCGATCGATAGCGAGTCACCGTCGCCGGTGACGACCCAGACGGAGAGGTCGGGGCGAGTGACGGCGATACCGGTGGCGAGCGGCACCGCCCGCCCGTGGATGCCGTGCATCCCGTAGGTGTTCATGTAGTACGCAAACCGGCCGGCGCAGCCGATGCCGGCGACGAAGACGACCCGCTCGGGCGGCAGCCCGACCTCCGGCATGAAGCCGGCGACGACGTTGAGGATCGCGTAGTCCCCGCATCCGGGGCACCAGCGCACCTCCTGATCGGATTCCCACGCCTTCCTGTCCTTTGCCACGACCGCCATCGGATCCTCCGCCTGTTACAGCCTGATCTCGATCGCCCGCTCGATCTCCGACACCCCGAACGGGACCCCCTGGACCTTGGAGACCCCCTCGGCGGGCGTGAGGTACTCGGCACGGAGCAACCGGACGAGCTGACCCGAGTTCAGCTCCGGCACGAGCACCTTGGGATACCGAGCCAGTACCGCTCCGAGATCGGCCGGGAACGGGTTGAGATGGACGAGATGTGCCGTGGCGACCGGATTGCCACGCGCACGGACCCGCTTCGCCGCAGCGAGGATCGCGCCGTACGTCGACCCCCAGCCGAGCACGAGCAGGTCTGCCGCACCGTCGGGGTCGTCCACGGCAAGCGGTGGAAGGTCGCCGGCGACCCGCTCGACCTTCGCGGCCCGAAGGTGCGTCATCAACTCATGGTTGTGCGGGTCGTAGGAGATGTTCCCGGTCCCGTCCTCCTTCTCGAGGCCTCCGATCCGGTGCTCAAGTCCCGGCGTGCCGGGAGCCGCCCACGGGCGGGCCAACCGCTCGTCGCGCAGGTACGGGAGGAACCCGTCAGCGCTGTTCTTCTCCGTCGCGAAGGCCGGATCGATGACCGGCAGCGTTTCGACGTCCGGGATCTGCCAGGGCTCCGACGAGTTCACGAGGAAGGTGTCGCTGAGCAGGATCACCGGCGTGCGGTACGTGATCGCGATTCGCGCAGCCTCCATCGCCGCCTCGAAGCACTGCGACGGCGTGTAGGCAGCGACGATCGGAATCGGCGACTCACCGTGCCGGCCGTACATGGCAAGCAGGAGGTCTCCGGCCTCGGTCTTCGTGGGCATGCCAGTCGAGGGTCCCGAGCGCTGCACGTCGACGACGATCAGCGGCAGCTCGAGCGCGACCGCGAGACCGATCGTCTCGGCCTTCAGGTCCATTCCCGGACCGCTCGTGCCCGTCACGCCGAGGTTTCCCGCGAACGCCGCCCCGAGCGCGATGTTCGCGGCGGCGATCTCATCCTCGGCCTGCACCGTGCGGACGCCGAAGTTCTTGCGCCGCGACAGCTCGTGCAGCAACTCGGACGCGGGCGTGATCGGATAGCTCGCATAGACGAGCGAGAGGCCGCTGTTGACGCTTGCGGCGATGAGACCCCAGGCGAGCGCTGCCGTCCCGGTGATGTTGCGGTAGACGCCCGGCGCGGCTGGCGCCGGCTTGACGTCGTACTGGACGCCGAAGACCTCCGTCGTCTCGCCGAAGTTCCAGCCTGCATGGAACGCCGCAAGGTTCGCGTCGCGAATGTGCGGCACGGCCGCGAACCGCTTCTCGAGCCACTGCTCGGTCACGTCGGTCGGCCGGCCGAACATCCACGACACCAGACCGAGCGCGAAGAAGTTCTTCGCGCGCTCGGCCTCGCGCTTCGTGATGCCGTCGATGCCATCCGTCGCCCGCAGCGTCATCGTCGCCATCGGGACACGGAAGACCTGATACCCGTCGAGGCTGCCGTTCTCGAGCGGATGCGCCTCGTAGCCTGCCTTGTCGAGGTTGCGTGACGTGAACTCGTCCTCGTTTGCGATCACCATGCCGCCCCGCTCGAGGAGGCCGATGTTCGTCCGCAGCGCCGCGGGATTCATCGCCACGAGGACGTTCGGCTGATCGCCGGGCGTCAGGATGTCCCGGGACGCGAACTGGATCTGGAACGCCGAGACACCGTGAAGCGTCCCCTTCGGCGCACGAATCTCGGCCGGGAAGTCCGGCAGGGTCGCGAGGTCGTTTCCGAGAACCGCGGTCGCGTTCGTGAACCGGTCGCCCGCGACCTGCATCCCATCGCCGGAATCGCCGGCAAAGCGCACGACGACCCGATCCCGCTCCTCGACACTCTTAGCCAACGACTGCCGCCCCGACTCCCCCGGTCCCTTCCAGTAGACCCTAGCAGCTCCCTCGTACGGTTAGCCCGGCCGTACGGTCGCGCTCGACCGCTCGGAGGGAGCGACCGCGACGGAGCGGGCGACCGCCACGCCCGGCCGGTCGGGGCGTGGCGGCGTTGCCTGGTGAACGCGCACCGCCCGGAGGTGAAGGCAATTAGCCCTCTACTCCACCGTCACCCGTGGGATCCGGCTGCGAGCGCGCCGAGGACGACGCCGGCTGCTTCTCCTCGGCAGTCTTGGCCGTCTCGGCCGTCCTGCCCGCGCTCACCGCGGCGAGCTCCTCCCGCAAGGCCCGCACCCGATCGACCGCAGGGGCGAGCTTCGGGTGGGTGAGAGCTCCCTCTTCGACGAGCTCGAGCGCGATCCGGCCAAGGTCCTCCTGGGCGCTCCCGAGCTGACGCTTGAGGCTCAGCTCCTTCGCCTCGTCCCGGGCACGGTCGACCGCCTGCCCGGCCAGACCCATCGCCTGGTCTGCGCCCTCCTTGAGCTTGTCGAGCAGGCCCATCTCGTCCCCCTTCGTCGCTTGTCCCTGCCTGATGCTAGATCAATGGCCCACTCCTCTCACGGCCCTGCCGAGTGCACGGTAGACGCCGTCCTCGATCGTGACCAGGTGCTGGAGCTCGAGATCCACGAGCGCGGCCGCCGCCTGCGAGACGGGCAGGCCGGCGCGGCTCGCGAGCAGATCGATGTCGCCCGGCCCTTCCAGCACGGCGGCGTGCACGAGGGCGGCTGGACCGTTCGGGACGCTCCGCACCTCCGCCGGGTCGAGCCCGAGAGGGACGAGTATGTCCTCGACACCGAGCACCGGTGCCGCCCCGACGCGGAGCAGACCGTTCGTCCCGGCGGACAGCGCCGACGTGATCTCGCCCGGCACGGCCAAGACCTCGCGCCCCTCCTCCACGGCGAAGTCGGCGGTGATCAGAGCTCCCGAGCGTTCCCTCGCCTCGACGACCACGACGGCCTGCGAGAGCCCCGCGATGATGCGATTGCGGGCCGGAAACTGCCACGGGGCCGGCGGTACCCCGGGCTCGTACTCGGAGACGACGAGGCCGGTGCATGCGATCCGGCGCGCAAGCTCGGCGTGGGCGGCCGGGTAGTCGCGGTCGATGCCGCACCCGAGCACCGCCACCGTCGCGCCGCCGGTCTCGAGCGCTCCGCGATGGGCCTCGCCGTCCACGCCCCGCGCCAGCCCGCTCACGACGACGGCTCCCGCCGACGCGAGCTCGCGGCCGAGGAGGCGCGCCACCTGCCGGCCGTAGGGCGAGCAGGATCGAGCGCCGACGACGGCCACGCAGGGGCCGGCGAGCACCTCGACCCGCTGCCCTCGCAGGTAGAGCCGGGGCGGTGGATCGTAGATGGCGGCGAGCAGCTCCGGATAGCCCGGTTCGCCGACCCGGAGAACGCCCATGGGCCCGACACCTGTCATGCGGCGAGATCCCTGGGCGTGCGGAAGGAGAGCGCCTCCGAGAGATGCTCCGGCAGGATCTGGTCTGCGCCGCCAAGCGCAGCAATCGTGGACGCGACCCGCAGCACCCGGGCGCGCCCGCGGCCCGAGAGCGGAAGGCGGTCGACCGCACGTTCGAGAAGGGCGGCCGTGGCGGGGGCCTGGGGTCTTGGCCCGGCATCGAGCGCCGCGCGCGCGCCGGCCACCCGCCGGGCCACGACATCGGACGGCTCGCCGGGCTTGCCGCCGAGCTCCCGCGCCAGCGCTCGCGGCACGACCAGGACGAGGTCGAACCGATCGAGCAGGGCGTGCGAGAGCCGGGCGCGATAGGCGCTGATTCGCGCGGGCGTGCATGCACATTCCGCCGCGGGATCCCCCCGCGCTCCGCACGGGCAGAGGTTCATCGTCGCAACGAGCAGGAACCCGGCCGGAAAGACCGCGCGGCCAGCGACCCGGGCGATGCTGACCGTCCCGTCCTCGAGGGGCTGGCGGAGCGCTTCGAGGACAGTCCTCGCGAACTCTGGCAGCTCGTCGAGCAGGAGGACGCCGCGGTGGGCGAGGCTCGCCTCGCCCGGTCGCGGGCCCGGACCGCCGCCGACCAGCGACGGGGTCGACGAGGAGTGATGCGGCGCACGGAACGGCGGATGGTCGACGAGCGGCCGTCCCGCAGGGAGGAAGCCCGCCACGGAGTGGATCCGGGTGACCTCGAGCGCCTCCTCGAGGGACAGAGGCGGCAGCAACCCGGGCAGGCGGCGGGCGAGCATCGTCTTGCCCGTTCCCGGAGGCCCGGCCAGGAGAAGGTTGTGGCGGCCCGCGGCCGTGATCTCCAGCGCCCGTCGACCACGCTCCAGGCCCCGGACGTCCGCCATGTCCGGGTACGGAGGCCGGCCGGCACGTCGGGGCGGCGCAACGGGGGCGGGTCGCAGCTCCCCGCGCAGATACGCGCCGGCCTCGGCGAGATGCGAGACGGGGACGGTCTCGATCCCTGCCAGCGCAGCCTCCGGCGCGGTGTCCGCCGGACAGATCAGCCGCGTGACGCCACTCCGCCGCGCAGCCTCGGCACAGGCGAGCACGCCAGGCACGGCGCGAACCCGTCCGTCGAGGGCCAGCTCCCCGATGGCGGCGTGCCCCTCGAGCCTCCCGGGCGGGACCTGGCGCGAGGCCGCGAGGACGGCGAGGGCGATCGGGAGGTCGAAGCCCGACCCCTCCTTCCGGACGTCCGCCGGCGCGAGGTTCACCGTGATGCGGCGCAGCGGCCACTCGAGCTCGGCGCTGGCGATGCCGCTCCGGACGCGCTCCTTGGCCTCCTGGCATGCCTTGTCGGGCAGCCCCACGATCGTGAACGCGGGCAGGCCCCGTTGCAGGTGCGCCTCCGCCTCGACCGGCCGGGCGTCGAGGCCGACGACCGTATGGGTGAGCGCGCGAGCGAGCATCTCTCCGACCGTAGCCCGCAATGCGTGACGGCTGTGGGTCGTCTTCGTGCCGACTCTTGCGCCGCCCCGTTCCCGCCGTCGAACAGAGCTAGGCTTCCCCCATGGACACCTACCTCGCGATCGCGAGCAAGCGCGACGTCAAGCACTACGCGGAGCAGGCGGTCCCGGACGACCTGACCCGCCGGATCCTCGACGCGGGCCGACTGGCGGGCAGCGCCCGCAACCGCCAACCCTGGCGCTTCGTGGTCGTCAGAGACGAGGCCGTGCGCAACGGCCTCGCGGCGACCGTCTATGTCCCCGCGAACGTGCTCGGTGCCGCGCTCGTCGTGGCCCTTCTCGCCAGCGCAGATGGCGATTCGGGATTCGACTGCGGGCGGGCGGCCCAGAACATGATGCTCGCAGCGTGGAACGAGGGCGTCGCGTCCTCGCCGAACGGGCATCGCGACAGGGCGCGCGCCGCCGAGGTGCTCGAGGCGGAGGCCGGCTGGATGCCGCAGGGGGTGCTGACGTTCGGCTATGCGGCACGCGGCTCAGGCCCCGAGAGCCGCCCGGCCGCGGAGTGGAGCGACCGGGCGAACCGGCTACCGTTCGAGGAGGTGACGAGCAGCCTCTAGCCGATCGATGCAGATCAGCGGCGAGGAACCATCGCGGGCCGCCCAGCCCGCCGAGCCCGCCGATGTCATGCCGGCACGATTTCGCTCGAGCATCAGCGGAAGCTCACCCTCGGGACGGTCCGGGTAAGAGCGGGCTCCCGGCGCAGCCGCCCCGGCTCGCTCGTCCTGACGGATCGCGTCGCCACCCACGCCCGCGAGCTCGACGGGCTCGCGAGGGAGCTGCTCTCACCCCGTCCGTCCGTGTACACCCGGCGAGCGTCGCGTGCTGCATCGGCTCTTCGGCGAGGATCCTGAAACGGGCTGGACGGGCGCTGCCCCGTTCTGCCAGACTGCGGGGCGGATGCGGGACTTCCAGGGGAAAGCCTTTCGTGGAGCGGTCGTAGCGGTGGCGGTCGTTGCGTTCGCCGCAGCGGGCTGCGGCGGTGGCGGCGACGAGCCGGCCGCGACAGAGCCCCCCGCGTCCGAGCCGGCCGCGGGCGATGTCGCCAACGGTGCCTCGGTCTTCGAGAGCGCCGGTTGCGGCGGCTGTCATACGCTCGAGGCCGCCGGTTCGTCCGGCACGTCCGGTCCCGACCTCGACGACCTGCAGCCTTCGGCCGAGGCGGTGGCCGCCCAGGTCGAGAACGGCGGCGGCGGCATGCCGGCGTTCTCCGGGCAGCTCAGCGAGCAGGAGATCGCGGACGTGGCGGCCTACGTCGCCGACGCGACGTCGGGCTAGCCGCACCCGCAATGGTCGCCGACCTGGCCCCGCTCTGCCCGACGGCCCGGTGAGGCGACTCCGCAGCATGGCGGGCGTGACTCGACCGTCCCGCCGCCGAGTGCACGGGGGCCGGGTGGCCCGCCGGCCCGGCGCGTGAGGGCTCCGCGCTACCGCGCGGCGGGCCCGATCGCGGCGCCGCGCTTCGGCGCCAGCGGCGAGGGCTCGACACGAGCGATCCTCGCGACACCGCCGGGAAGCCACCAGTTCCAGCGCCCGAAGAGCGCCATCGCGCTCGGCAGGAGCAGTGCGCGGACGATCGTCACGTCGACCGCGATCGCTACGGCGAGGCCGAATCCGAACTGCTGAAGGCCGAGGATACGACCCGCCATGAAGCCCGAGAAGGCCGCGATCATGATCAGGCCCGCGGCGGTGACGATCCGACCCGTCTTCGCGAGTCCGATCGCGACGGCCTCCTCGTTCGTGCGGCCGTTGTCCTGCTCCTCGCGCATGCGGCTGACGAGGAATACCTCGTAGTCCATCGAGAGACCGAAGAGCATCGCGAACAGGAAGACCGGGATCCAGCCCTCGATCTGGTCGTAGCTCTGGAGGCCGAGCGCATCGCCAGCGCCCCACTTGAAGAAGAGAACGAGCAGCCCGTAGGCGGCGCCGATCGAGAGCAGGTTCAGGACGATCGCCTTGAGCGGCAGAAGCAGCGAACGGAACGCACGCAGCAGCAGGAAGTACGTTAGCGCGAGCACGGCCAGGACGAGCCACGGGAAGGTGCCGTACGTGAGGTCGAGGAAGTCGACGCTGGACGGCGGGCCCCCGCCCGCGTACACCTCGACACCGGCAGGGAAGCCCGCCCCCGGGACGAGGTCCTCGCGGACGCGGTCGACCGCGTCCATCGCCTCCCGGGTTCCGTATTCGCTCCTACCGATCGCCTGGAAGCGCAGGTAGCGGCCCGTGGCGTCGACACCCTGGGCACCCGAGAGCTGGAGGACGGTCTGCACCTCCGGATCGGCGCGAAGCGCCTGCCCGAGCCGGGAGATCGCCGCGGTCACGGCCGGATCCTCGGCGCCTCCCGCTCGCCCGGTGTCGATCACGATCTCGGTCGGGGCGATCGCACCGTCGCCCGCCGCGTCGCTGAGCATGCCGAGCGCCGCGGTCGACTCGAGCTCCTGCGGAACGCCCTGGTTCGTGCCCGGCCCGACCTCGATCCAGAACGCGGGGATCGCGGCGGCCAGCAGCAGGGCCACCGAGAGCGCAGCGAAGCGTCCGGGACGACGCATGATCCGACCTGCCAGGTTGGCCCAGAACCTTCCCTCGTCGCGGCGCTCGATGTAGCGCCTCGGCACGAGACGCACGCGGTCGAGCCCGTCCGCGGCGAAGTAGAGGAGCACGGGGAGCAGGGTCAGCGCGCAGATCACGGACACGATCGGGATCGTCAGCCCGGCGACGCCGAAGCCCCGCATGAACGGAAGGGGCATCGCCAGGAGCAGGGCGAGCCCGATCGCGACCGCGGTGCCGCTGAAGACGACCGCGCGGCCAGCGGTCTCCATCGTGGCGACGATCGCCTCTCGCTTGTCCCAGCCCGCGCGTCGTTCCTCGCGGTAGCGGTAGACCATCAGCAGCGAGTAGTCGACCGCGATGCCGAGGCCGATCAGCGAGACGAGCTGGGTGACGTACGTCGAGAGCTCCATGAAGTTCGCGAACAGGTAGACGACCCCGATCGTCGCCGGGATCACCGAGATCGCGAACGCGAACGGGATCAGGAACGCCAGCGTCCCGAAGACGGCGATCAGGATCACGAGCGCGATGGGGATCGCGATCAAGAACTCGCCGCGCTGAAGGTCCTCCTCCTGGATCGGCTCGAGGTCGTGCTCGATCGCAGCCTGGCCGGTGACGCTCAGCGTCGCGCCGCCGACCTCGCCGAGGGCGCGGCGGAGGTCGTCCGTGTAGCCCTTGGCGTCGGCCGGCTCGAGGTTCGAGGCGATCGTGATGCTCGCCACGTCCCCTGAGACCGGAGTGACGGCGACATACGTGCCCGTGGGGACGGCAGCCGCGGCGCGCCTTCCGGCGTCCTCGAGCCGAGGGAGCAGCGCCTCGATCGCGCCCTCGGCCCGCGCCACGACGATGAACGACCCGGCCGAGCGCTGGTCGAACGTGTCCTGGAGGATCTGCTCGGCCCGGCGCGTGTCCGTGCCGGGGAGCGTGAAGCGGTTCGTCAGCAGATCCCCGATCCCCTGCATCGCGGCAAGCGACCCGACGAGCACCGCCACCCAGGCGACGACGACGGCCCAGCGCCAGCGGATCATCAGGCGAGTCCAACGGCCGAGCGCGGTCGTCCCCTGTTCCTCGCTGCGTGTTCTCACGACGGGTCTGGCGGTCCGGGAGCGCCGCTCGACACGGTAGCGAAGGGAGCCCGCCGTCAGCGTCGGAACCGGCCCTGCGCCGTGACGACCTCGTGTCGATGCAGCGTCAGGAAAGCCGGACGGAGCCAGTGCCCGACGCTCAGCGAAGGCCCTTGTCGCCGACACCCCGGAACAGCCGTACCCGGACGAGGATTCGTCGCCTGGGTCACGCGGAAGACCGCGCGGTCGAGCCGGCTCGTCGCCGGGCACGGGCGACGGTCGCGCAGGTGAACCGCTCGCGCACCTAGAGGCTTGATGGATGCGCGCCTGGGAACGTGTCGCCGCGGCGAGCAGCAGCACCCGAGCCCCGCGTGCGCCGGGGATGAGGAGGGTCACGCGGACGTCGCCGTTACCGCGCGGTCGAGCTTGCGAAATCCATCGGGCCGCCCGACTCACACCCGCTTCGGGGGCCGGGCGCGCGGCTCCCGGCCCCCGAAGGCGCGGCGGCTACCGGAGGATGGTGCGGCGCAGGGAAGCCGTCTTTCCAGCCCAAGGATGAGGCTCGGCGGGCCTCCAGGCGACACCGGTCCTGGCCGCCGTCCTGGCCTCGACGCAGGAGTCGTCGACGCTGATGATCCAGTCGAACGAGCCGCCCGCGCTGGTATTCGGGACGTAGTCGAGGGCGCTCGTCGTGATGAGGGTGTTCTCGTCGATCCAGTAGACGTACCCCTCGCCGACACCGGTCGGATCGCCGTACTGGGCGATCGGGACCACCGTCTGGCACGCTTGCATATCGTCGAAGGCACGCTCGAGCTTCGTGACCCTCGCCTTCAGCTGGTTGATCTGCTTCTGCAGGCTCGCCGCGGATGCGTCCATCGCGGGCGTGGTCGCCACGGCTCCCGCCACGAAGAGTGCGAGCGCGCACGCTCCGATCCGTCGCCTCCCCATCTCACCCTCCTTCTTCGGTTGACTCCTCCAGCTTAGGCGCATCGCGAAGGAAGCCAACGCGGCGCCGCTGGCGTCAGTCCACCCGCACGCGCTCGAGCCGCCAGCCGCGCACGGCTGCGACCTCGATCGCGACGTCGAGCAGGGCGAGATCGGGGCGCTGCGCGAGCAGTGCCTCGGTTCCGCGGCGAAGGCGGCGGAGCTTCTCCGGCCCGACGGCCTCGAGCGGATCGCCGAGGCTCCCGGCGCTCCGCGCCTTCACCTCGCAGACGACGAGAAGCCCTCCGCGACGGGCCACGAGGTCGAGCTCGCTGCCGCCGGCGTGGACGTTCGCGGCGACGATCCGGTAGCCCCGGAGCCGCAGGTGGAGGCGGACGAGCCGCTCCGCACGGCGGCCGTACAGGTAGCCGGGCCTATGCGACGCGGACGCCGCCAACGATCGCCTCCCCGTAGCAGCGGGCGTCGAAGGAGCGCCGGTGGAGAGCGCACGGGCCGACGTCGCGCACGGCGGCCGAGTGGGCAGGCGTGATGTACCCGACATGGGACGAGAACCCGAACGCCGGGTAGAGCGCGTCGAGACGCCGCATCGTCCGATCGCGCACGACCTTTGCGATGATCGAGGCCGCCGCGATCGCCGCGCTTTTCGTATCGCCGTCGACGATCGACCGGTGAGGCGGCGCGGACGGTCCGAGGCGGAAGCCGTCGACGAGAAACGTCTCTGCCCGGCCGTCGAACCGGGAGAGCGCCCTGCCGAGCGCCCGGAGGTTCGACCGGTGCAAGCCCGACCGATCGATCTCGCCAGCCGAGACGACCTCGATCGCTACGCCCGCGGCAACGCGCACGACCTCGTGGAACAGGCGCTCGCGGGCATCGGTGGTGAGCTGCTTCGAGTCGTTGAGGAGGGAGAGCGCCGCGGCCCGCCGGCCGCGCAGCACGTCGAGGTCGAGCAGCACGGCCGCGGCCACCAGCGGGCCGGCAAGGCTACCGCGGCCCGCCTCGTCCGCGCCGGCGACGAATCGCGCGCCGAGGCGCCGGTCATGCATGATGAGCCTGATCCCGCTCCCGGCCACGGGAGCGAGCATAGTCCCTAGCCCGGCCGCTTCTCGCGGATGCGCGCCTTCTTTCCCACCTTGCCGCGAAGGTAGTACAGCTTGGCGCGGCTCACGTCACCGATCGCGCCGACCTCGAGGCGGTCGATCTTCGGCGAATGCACCGGGAACGTCCGCTCGACGCCGACGCCGAACGACTGCTTGCGGACGGTGAAGGTCTCACGGAGCCCGGCGCCCTGGCGCTTGATCACGATCCCCTCGAAGACCTGCACGCGGCGCCGCTGGCCCTCGATCACCTGGAAGTGCACCCGCACGGTGTCTCCCGCCTTGAATCGGGGAACGTCCTCGCGCAGCTGGCGGCGCTCGATGGACTCGATCAGGTTGCTCATGGCAAGACGACCCGCCGGGCCGACCGGGAATGCTAGCGGAAGCCGATCCGGTTCGGTGGCCAGTAGACCATCAGCACCGGCCCGATCATGTCGTCGCGCCCGATCGGCCCCCAGCGACGGCTGTCGCAGCTTGCGGAGCGGTTGTCTCCCATCATGAAGTAGTCGCCCTCGCCGAGCTCCACCGGACCGAAGTTGTCGCCGCCTCTGCGCTCCTCCGCGACGTACGGCTCCTCCAGCGGGTTCCCGTCGATGTACACGACCCCGTCGCGGACCGCGATGCGCTCCCCGGGCAGCCCGACGAGCCGCTTCACGTACGTGCCGCCTGCCCCGCACTTCTCGACAACGTCCTGCGGCGGGTCGAACACGACGATGTCGCCGCGCTCCGGGTCGCGGAAGTGCAAGACGAAGCGGTTCGCGAGCACGCGGTCGTTGTAGCTCGCCTCGCAACCGAAACCCGGCTCCGCGCAGTGCAGCTCCGGCTCCATGGACGACGAGGGGATCCGGTACGGGTTCACGACGTACCCCTTGAGCAGGAAGACCGCCACGACGGCGATCACGATCGTGATCGCCCAGTCCGCTATGCCTCGCCACGGGTCGGGAAGGCGCCCCGTGAAGCGGTCGATCGGGTTGCGCGAGCGGCGCGGCTTCTCCGTCTCCTGCGCGGCCTGCCCGGCCTGTTCGGTGGTCTTCCTGCTCAGCGAACGCTCCGTTCCCTACTCTGCTCGCGCCGCCAGGTGTCGATCTCCGCGTGATGGCCGGAGAGCAGCACGTCGGGAACGCACCAGCCCCGGTACTCCGCGGGGCGGGTGTACTGAGGGTACTCGACACCGCGCCCGAGCTCGGCCGAGAACGTCTCGACGCGCGCGCTCTCCTCGCTGCCGAGCGCGCCCGGGAGGCGCCGCGCGATCGCATCGATCACGACCATCGCCGGCAGCTCGCCCCCGGAGAGCACGTACGGCCCGATGGACAGCGTCTCGCTCGCGAGGTGCTCGACCACCCGCTCGTCGAACCCCTCGAACCGGGCGGAGAGCAGCGCGACGTGGTCCTCGGCCGCCAGCAGCTCGACGAGCTCCTGGTCGAGGCGGCGGCCGGCCGGTGAGAGCGCGATCACCCGCTGCGGAGGACGGTCGCCGTAGGCTGCCCGCAGCGCGGCGTCGACGACATCGACCCGGAGCACCATGCCGGCCCCGCCCCCGTAGGGCGAGTCGTCGACCTGGCCGGCGGAGAGCGGCGTCGTGTCTCGGTAGCTGTGGAAGGAGAGCTCGAGCTCGCCCCCGAGGACGGCAGCGACGGGCCGCTGCTCGGCCATCCAGGCGAATGCCGACGGGACGAGGGTGAAGACGTCGATGCGCACGAGCGGGAGACGTTACTCGGATTCCGCAAAGGCCCGGGCGATCACGATCCGCCCGTCCGCCAGGTCGACCGAGAGGACGCAGTCCTCGACGAGGGGGAGCGCGAGGCCCGATTCGAGCTCGAGCACGTCGTTGGCGATCCCCGGCTCGACGCGGCGGACGCGGCCGACGTCACGCCCGGAGTCGTCGACGACGTCGAGGCCCTCGAGCTCGAAGGCGTAGAACTCGCCGTCGGCGGTCGGCGGCAGCGCGGAAACCGGCACCTCGAGGGATACCCCACGAGGCACGACGCGATCGAGGCGCACGACCAGCCTGCCGCCCGAGCGCTTGCGCTCGACGACCGTCGCGGGCTCGCGCCCGGCGAACACGCGGGCGCCTGCCGCGAAGCGCTCGGCGTCCTCGCTCGCGTCCTCGACGACGAACGCCCCGCCGACACCGTGCGGCCGGCCGACCTTCCCCACCGCGACCCAGCGGGCGGCGGCCTTCGTCACTCGACGAGCTCGAGCAGGCGGCGCTCGCCGCTGCGCGTGCCGCTCGCGCGTACGACGGTGCGGAGGGAGCGGATCAGACGCCCCTGACGCCCGATCACCTTCCCCCTGTCCTCCGGGGCCACGTGGAGCCTGATCACCACGGCGCCGTCGCGCTCGGTCGCCTCCACGCGAACAGCGTCGGGGTCGTCGACGAGGCACCGCGCCAGGAAGCTGACGAGCTCCGCGGGCATATCGCTACAGCGCGATGCTCTTGGCTCGCATCAGCGCCCGCACCGGGTCGCTCGGCTGCGCGCCCTTCGAGAGCCAGTCGCGAATCCTGCCCTCGTCGAGCTCGATCACCGAGGGATCGGTCTGCGGGTTGTACCGGCCGACGATCTCGATGAAGCGCCCGTCGCGCGGAGCGCGCGAGTCGGCGACCACGACACGATAGATCGGGTTCTTCTTGCTGCCCACACGGGCCAGGCGGATTTTCGCTGCCATTCCTCTCCTTGCGTCGTTGCGTCCGTGACCGACGAAGAGTACCGCGCGCACCTCGAGGCAGCGGGCACCACGAATTCCTCGCGGGCTTCTGGCAGGGCCCGGCCATTCCCGAGGATGCAGGCAGCCGCATTGCCGCTTCGCTGCGACGGCACCGCCGGGACCGTGCGGATCCTCTCGTAGGGGCGGGATCTCATCCCGCCCGTCGGCCCGGCGGCTGACGGCCCGGGAAGCCCTTGTGCGGCCCTTCGCGGCCGCGGTCGGCGGGTCCGGCCCGGCCGAGCCGGGCCGTCAGCCCCCCCTTGTGCGGCCCCTTCGCGGCCGCGGTCGGCGGGTCCGGCCCGGCCGAGCCGGGCCGTCAGCCACTACCGGCGCATCTGGGAGACCATCGACGGCAGGTTGGGCGCCTTCCCCTTGCCCATCTGCTTCATCATCTTCTCCATCTGCTTGCGGCCGTTCAGCAGCTGGTTGACCTGCTGCACGGTCGTGCCGCTGCCGCGCGCGATCCGGGCCCGGCGGGAGCCGTTGATCAGGTCGGGCCGGCGGCGCTCCTCGGCCGTCATCGAGAGCACGATTGCCCTCGCCCACTCCATCGCCCGCTCGTCGACGTCGACGCCCTGCATCTGCTTGCGCATGCCGGGGATCATGCTGAGCACGCCCGAGAGCGGGCCCATCTTCTTCATCATCTCGTAGGACTTCAGGAAGTCGTCGAACGTGAACACGCCGGCGCGGAGGCGCCGCTCGAGCTCGGCCTGCTCGTCCTCCTCGGCCGCCTCCTCGACGCGCTCGATCAGCGTCATCACATCACCCATCCCGAGGATCCGCGAGGCCATCCGGTCGGGATGGAAGTAGTCGAGCTCGTCGACCTTCTCGCCGGTCGAGGCGAACTTGATCGGCTTCCCGGTCACCGCCTTGACCGAGAGCGCCGCACCGCCGCGCGCGTCTCCGTCGAGCTTCGTCAGGACGACGCCGTCGAACTCGATCCGCTCGGCGAACGACTCCGCGACGTTCACCGCGTCCTGGCCGGTCATCGCGTCGAGAACGAGGAGGACGTTGTGCGGTCTGGTCTCACGCCTGATCGCGGCCAGCTCGTCCATCAGCGCCTCGTCGACGTGGAGTCGCCCCGCGGTGTCGAGGATCAGGACGTCGCGGCCCTGCGCCCGCGCCTGCTCGAGCGCCCAGCGCGCGACCTCGACCGCATCCTGCGTGTCGTCGCGCCGGTACACCGGCACCTGAATCTGCCGCCCGAGCTCGGAGAGCTGCTCGATTGCGGCGGGCCGCTGCAGGTCGCAGGCGGCCACGGCCGGTGACTTCCCCTCCTTCCTGCGCAGGAACAGGGCGAGCTTGGCGGTGGCGGTCGTCTTGCCGGAGCCCTGGAGCCCGCAGAGCAGGATCACGGTCGGGGGCCGGCCCGAGAACGCGAGCTTCGAGCTCCCCTGCCCCATGAGAGCCGCGAGCTCCTCGTTCACGACCTTGATCACCTGCTGGCCGGGCGTCAGGCTCTTCAGCACGTCGGAGCCGAGCGCGCGGGCCTTGACCGCCGCCAGGAACGCCTTGACGACCTTGAAGTTGACGTCGGCCTCGAGCAGCGCGAGCCGTATCTCGCGGAGCGCCTTGTCGAGATCCTCCTCGGTCAGGACGCCACGGTTGCGCAGCCCGCCGAGGACGCTCTGAAGCCGGTCGGAAAGGGAGTCGAACATCGGTCGACCCAGTCTAGTGCGCCCGCCCGCAGCGCCCGTGCGGGCCCCCGCCATCGGGCGTAGGATGCCGGGCCAGTTCATTCGGGCCACGGGGGGAGCGGTCGCCGGCGTCATGCATGGCTTCACGGCACGCCTGAGAGAGTCACTCGTCGCCTTCGGCGGCTCGTTCCGCAACCGCAACCTGCGGCGGCTCCAGCTCGCCTTCGCCGGGTCGGAGCTCGGGAGCTGGGGTTACTGGATCGCGCTGTCGGTGATGATCTTCGAGTCGAGCGGCGCGAAGGGGCTCGGCCTCCTGACTGCCGTGCTGCTGCTCGGGCCGGCCATCGCGTCCCCGTTCACCTCCGTGCTCGGCGACCGCTTCGACCGGGTGTCCGTGATGCTGTCCGCCGACCTCCTCCGCACGGCCCTCATGGCGCTGGCGGCAGTCGTCGCCTTCGCGGATTGGTCCGCCGGGATCCTCTACGGAATCGCGGCGATCTCGGGCATCGTCGGGTCGGCGTTCCGGCCGGCCGAGGCGGCGATTCTCCCGCAGCTCGCGCGAACACCCGCAGAGCTGACGGCCGCGAACGTTGCGTCGAGCACGATCGAGAGCGTCACGGCGTTCGCCGGGCCGGCGATCGGAGGCGTCATCGTCGCGGTCGCCGACCCTGGAGTCTCGTTCGCGATCGCGGCGGGAACCTTCCTCTGGTCGGCCCTGCTGATCGCCGGCATCCGTCGGCCGGACCGGCCGGAGGAGCCCGAGCAGGAGCCCGGAGCCGAGCGCGAACGCCTCGGGGCGGAGATCACGGCCGGGGCGCGGATGGTCGTGCACGACTCGCGGGCGCGCCTCCTCGTCGGCCTGCTCAGCGCGCAGACGCTGCTGGCCGGCGCGCTGCTCGTGCTCGTGCCCGTGATCGCGCTCGACCTGCTCGACTGGGGGCCGGAAGGCATCGGCGCGCTCGAAGCGGCACTCGGCATCGGCGGCCTGGTCGGCGCGGGCATCGCGATCGGGCTGGTCGGAATGCGCCGGCTCTCGACCCCGTTCGGCCTCGGAACCGTGGTCTGGGGCGCGCCGGTGGCACTGATCGCAGTCTGGGACACGCGGGCGGGCGCGATCGCCCTGCTCGGGATCGTCGGGGTCGCGAACACGGTCGTGGACGTGGCCGGCAACACGATGCTGCAGAGGGCGGTCCCGAACCAGGTGCTCGCGCGCGTCTTCGGTGTGCTCGAGTCGCTCATCTACGCGACGACCGCGCTCGGCGGGATCATCGCTGCCATGCTCATCGAGTCCGTGTCGATCGAGGTCGCGCTGGTGGTCGGCGGGGTGTTCCTGCCGCTCACGGTGCTGCTCCTGTGGCCCGGCATCGTCCGGCTCGATCGCGAGGCGCCGCTCGCCGTGCGCGCGCTCGAGCTCGTTCGCGGCGTGCCGTTCCTCGCCTCGCTGCCGCCGGCCGTCATCGAGGGGCTCGCCGCGCAGGCGATCGACGTCACCGTGCCGGGCGGGCAGGCGGTCTTCCACCAGGGAGACCGCGGCGACCGCTTCTACCTCATCTCCTCCGGGCAGGCCCAGGTCGTGGTCGACGGCGAGCCCCGGCCCCCGATCGGCCCCGGGGAGTCGTTCGGGGAGATCGCGCTGCTCCGCGACATCCCGCGGACGGCGTCCGTGCTCGCGCTCTCAGACCTCGAGCTCGTCGCCCTCGAGCGCGACGAGTTCATCGCCGCCGTCACGGGTCACGCTCCCAGCCACGAGGCCGCCGGCGCCGTCGTGCGGGCCCGGTTGACGACGGGCGTGCGGACGCGTTGAGGTCGCCGCAGCCGCCCTCAATCGCCGTCGGCGACGAGGGCGCTCGCAAAGTCCGCCGCGTCGAACGGCTGCAGATCGTCGAGCCCCTCCCCCACCCCGACGAGCTTCACCGGGAGGCCGAGCTCGTGCCCGATCGCGACCACGATCCCGCCGCGGGCGGTGCCGTCGAGCTTCGTCAGCACGACGCCGGTCACGTCGACCGCCTCGCCGAACAGCTGGGCCTGGCGCGCGCCGTTCTGCCCCGTCGTCGCGTCCACGACGAGGAGCGTCTCGTGCGGCGCGCCGTCGAGGCGCTGCGCGATCACGCGGCGGAGCTTGCGAAGCTCGTCCATCAGGTTCGACTGCGTGTGCAGGCGCCCGGCGGTGTCGACGATCACGACGTCCCGTCCGCGGGCCTGCGCGGCCGCGATCGCGTCGAACGCGACGGCGGCGGGATCGCCGCCCCGGCTCGAGCCGACGTAGTCGGCGCCGGCGCGCTGCGCCCAGATCTCGAGCTGCTCGTCGGCGGCCGCGCGATACGTGTCGGCGGCGGCGACGAGCACCGAGCGTCCGCTCGCCACGAGCCTGGCCGCAAGCTTCCCGATCGTCGTCGTCTTGCCCGTCCCGTTCACGCCCACGACGAGGATCACCGAGGGCCGGGCGTCGAGGTGCAGGCGCGGTGGCTCGTCGGCGGGCGAGGCGAGCTCGGCGAGCACTTCCTGCAGGGCCGCCATCACCTCGTCGCTCGTCTTCGGGCGGCGCTTCTCGAGCCGGTCGAGTATCTCCTCGGTCGTCGCCATCCCGACGTCGGCCGAGACGAGCACCTCCTCGAGTGGCTCCCAGGACTCGAGATCGGCGGGATCGTAGCGCCAGCCGGTCAGCCCGCCCGCGATCGCGTGCCTGCTCTTCGCGAGCCCGTCGCGGAGGCGCGCGAAACGGCGTCGGCGGCCTGCGTCCTCCTCGTCGTCGCCGACCGGCTCCTCGTCGCCGAGGAGCTCGGCCCACGTGCGGCTCACGCCGGGACGGCCTCCGCCCGCTCGGTGCGAAGGCGCTTCGACACGATCTGCGAGACGCCGTCGGAGGCCATCGTCACGCCGTAGAGGATATCGGCGGCCTCCATCGTCCGCTTCTGGTGGGTGATGACGATGAACTGGGCGTGATCGGAATAGCGGCGCAGGAGGTCGACGAAACGGCTGATGTTCGTGTCGTCGAGCGCCGCCTCGACCTCGTCCAGCACGTAGAAGGGGCATGGCCTGGCCAGGAACAGCGCGAACAGGAACGTCAGGGCGCCGAGAGCCTTCTCGCCCCCCGAGAGCAGCGAGAGCCGCGTGACGCGCTTCCCCGCGGGACGAAGCTCGACCTCGACGCCGGGCTCTTCCTCCTCGCCCTCGGGAATCGTCAGGCGCAGGCGCCCGTCTCCCCCGGGGAACAGGGCGGCTGCCACCTCGGCGAAGTGCCGCTCGACGGCCGCGTAGGTCTCCTCGAAGCGTCGCTCGACGGTCTCCGCCAGCTCCGTCCGGAGCTGCTCGAGCTCGGCGAGCGACGTCTCGAGATCCTGCCGCTGCTCCGTCAGCTCCGCAAGGCGCTCCCGCTCGCCCTCGAGCTCCTCGGCTGCGAGGGGGTTCACCTGTCCGAGCGCCTCGCGCCGCTTCTCGATCCGCGCCCGCTGGGCTTCCAGCTGCTCGTGCTCCTCCTCGCCGAGCTCCTCCGCGGCACACCCGTCGGGTAGGCCGGACGCCACGTCGTCACGCTCGGCGCCGAGCCGCGCGGCGTCGATCTCGACCTCCGTGACGCGCTGCGCCACCTCGGCCGCACAACGGCGAAGCTCGGCCTCCCGGGCGCCCAGGCGGCGCAGCTCCTCGCCGGACGCGGTCGAGGACATCGCGCCGGCATCGACCCGCGCCCGCAATGGCGCCTCGAACCGCGCCCCGGGACCGGCTGCTCGCTCGAGCACCGCGAGGAGCCGCGCAGCGGCTTCCGACAGCAGCCCCAGACGGTCGGCCTCCGCCGGGTCGACACGCGGCGGCAAGAGCGCCACGGCCGCGCGGGCCCCGGTCACGCGCTCGCGCGCGGCGCGCTCCCGCACGACGACCTCGGTCGCCGAGATCGCCGCCGCGGACGCGTCCGCGCGAAGCTCCTCGACCTCTGCCGCGAGCCCACGCTGGCGGGCGTGGAGCTCGAGCATCACCGCCTCGGCGGCCACCCCCGCAAACCACAGCTCGCCACGTCGGGGGTCGAAGCCGTGCCCTTGACGGGTCACAGCCACACCCCGCTCGACCGACGGGAGGTCCTCGGGCTCGACGACCCAGACCTCCTCGAGCAGCTCCACGACCCGCTCCCCGCCCGGGAGGCTCCGCACCCGGTCCGCGAGACGTTCGGCGTCGGGGACGGGTGCGTGGCCACCGCCTTGCGGCGCGTCCTTCGCAGGCAGGAGCACCACCAGCGGCCCGAGCCCTTCGCTGCGAGCCCGCTCCGCGAGTCGATAGGCGCCGGACGGGTCGTCGGCGACGACCGCCGCGGCCCGCCCGCAGAGCGCGGCCGCGACTGCGCGCTCGTAGCCGGCGTCCACGTCGAGCGTCGCAAGAGCGAGCCGCTCCCCGGCGTCCGCGAGCGCCCTCGCGGCGGGTGGCAGCCCCTCCCGCTCGGCGAGGCTGCGGTCGAGTGCGCCGAGTCGTTCCTCGGCCAGCCGGGCGGCGGTCTCGAGCCGCTCCCGCCCGGCGAGCGCGGCCCGGGAGAGCTCTCCCGCCGCTGCGAGCTCGCGTTCGGCCGCGGCCAGCTCCTCGAGCGGCGCCTCGTCGCGGGGGGCGTCGGCGAGACGCCTCGCCCGCTCGGCCTCGCCGGACAGGCCGGCGGCGAGGCTCTCCGCGCTCTCGCACCGCAGCGAGACACGCTCGATGCCGCTGCGCAGGCGGTAGAGCGCGGCCGTCGCCTCCTCGTGACGCCTGGCCGCCTGCTCGAGCTGATCCTCTGCGCGACGGCGCTCGACGAGCAGTCCGTCGAGCCGTTCCTCGTGGACGCGCCGCTCGCCGGAGACGGCGAGCCTGCGCTCGTCGAGCTCGGCGAGACGCGCGTCGAGCCGGAACAGCCACGCGGCACCCAGCCGCACCCGGATCTGCGCGAGCTCGTCCCCGAGCTTCTTCGCGCGCTCGGCCGCGGTCGCCTGAAGCGCGAGCGGACGGATGCGCTTCCGCGCCTCGTCCTCGAGCGCCCGCGCCCGCTCGACCTGGACCTGCACCCGCTCGAGCTTCAGCTCGGCCCGGTGGCGACGCTGCTTGAAGCCGCCGAGACCGGCGGCCTCCTCGATCAGCGCCCGGCGCTCCGCCGGCTTCGAGGACAGCACCCGCTCGACCCGCCCCTGGCCGATGATCGCGTGCATCTCGTGCCCGAGCCCGACGTCGGAGAGCAGCTCGAGCACGTCGGTGCGCCGGACAGCGGCCCGGTTGATCAGGTAGTGGCCCTCGCCGCCGCGATCGAGCCGCCGCACGACGGACAGCTCGGAGTAGGGCAGCGTGGCGGCCCCATCGCTGTTGTCGAAGAGGAGCTCGACCTCGCAGTGGTCGGTGGCCGAGCGCCCGGCAGCGCCGGCGAACAGCACGTCCTCGGGCTTCTCGGCTCGCAGCGCGCTCGGCGCGAGGCTGCCCGCGGCCCACACGATCGCGTCGGCGACGTTCGACTTGCCAGTGCCGTTCGGCCCGACGACGACGGCCACGCCCGGTTCGAGGCGCACCTCGACCGGGTCCGGGAACGACTTGAAGCCGCGCATCTTGATCGACCGCAGGTGCACGGGCGGAAGGATGACGATCGGCGCGGATGTCGGCGGGTGACCGCCGTCAGCTCGCCGCGTGGAGGACACGTTCGAGCGCCTGCCGCGCCGCCGCCTGTTCGGCGACCTTCTTCGACGGGCCCGAGCCGACGCCGCGCTGCTCGCCGTCGATCACGGCGGCGCAGGTGAACATCCGCTCATGGGGGCTGCCCGCGATCTCGACGACCTCGTAGCCCACCCGGGAGGAGCGGCGTGCGAGAGTTTCCTGCAGCTCCGTCTTGTAGTCGACGTGCGTGGTCACCGCGTACTCGATCTGCGCGCCGAACGCGGCCACGATGGCGGGACGGATGGGCTCGAACCCATGCTCGAGGTAGAGGGCGCCGAGCACGGCCTCGACGAGCGCTGCGAGCACGTTCCGGTTGCGGGCGAGGCGCTCGAGCTCGGCGCCCGTCGTGACCTCGGCGCCGCCTCCGAGGCGCTCGCCCAGCCCCAGCATCCGCGCGACCTCGGCGCAGCTGGCGCGGCTGACCACGTACGCCCACGCCTTGGTCAGGCGCCCCTCGGAGAAGCTCGGGAACCGCTCGTAGAGCGCCTGGGCGACCGCCAGGTCGAGGACGCTGTCGCCGAGGAACTCGAGCCGTTCGTAGGAGCGGGACCGATCCTCGACGAAGGACGGATGGGTGAAGGCCCGCTCGCGAAGCGCGGGCGAGAGCGCCTCGATCAGGTCGAGGAGCGCAGCGGTGTCTCCCCCCGCCCGGCTAGCTTCGCTCTGAGACGTAGTCGACGGCCTGTCCGACGGTCAGGAGCTTCTCTGCGTCCTCGTTCGGGATCTTGACTCCGAACCGATCCTCGAGCTCCATGATCAGCTCCACGAGATCGAGCGAGTCAGCGTTCAGATCGTCCTGAAACGAAGCCGCTTCGACGACTTCGCCCTCGTCGACGCCGAGCTTCTCGACGAGCACCTCCTTGACCTGCTCGAAGATCTCCTCGCGCGAAGCCGCCATGCCTCACCTTCCCTTGCGTTCGTTTGCCTTGACCAGCGCCAGCAGCGGGCGGATGCTAACACGCCTGGCCCGACGATTCAGCCCTGTGCCGCCGCGCTCACCTGGGTCGCGAGCCGGTCTGCCATCCGCTGGACGACGCCCGCCGTCACGCCCCGGGCTCCGAGCTGGATCGCGCTGATGATCGCGCTGCGCCCCGAGTTCCCGTGCGCGACCACGCCGAGACCCTTCAGGCCGAGGAAGTAGCCGCCCCCGTAGGTGTCCGGGTCGAGCCTGCGGCGCAGGCCACGCCCGGCGGGCCGGATCAGCAGCCCACCGACCTTCCCGCGCCTGGAGCGGACCATCTCCTCACGGAAGCTGTCGAGCACCGTGCGGATCGTGCCCTCGAGCACCTTCAGCGAGACGTTGCCGGTGAACCCGTCGCACACGACGACGTCGGCCGCACCCTCGAGCAGCAGGCGCCCCTCGACGTTCCCTGTGAAGCGGAGCCGATCGTCGCCGACGAGCAGCCGGTAGGCGTCGCGCGTCAGACGGTTCCCCTTGCCCGGCTCCTCGCCGATCGACAGCAGCGCGACCGACGGGTCATGGATCCCGAGGATCTCCTCCATGAAGATCGCCCCCATGTGGGCGAACTGCAGCAGATGCTCGGGCCGCGCATCGGCGTTCGCGCCCGCATCGATCAACACCGAAGGCCCGCCCCGGGCCGGGAGCGGCGCGGCGATGGCCGGCCGGCTCACCTCCGGCAGGCGCCCGATCTCGAGCAACCCCGCGGCGAGCATGGCACCGGTGTTGCCGGCGGAGACGACGACGTCCGCGTCGCCCCGCCCGACGGCCCGGCAGGCCGTGAACAGCGAGCTGTTGCGCTTGTCCCGCGCGGCGTCGGCCGGGTTCTCGTGCATCCCGACCACCGTCGGCGCGTCAACGACCTCGAGGTCGGCGGCGAGCGGCTGGATCAGCTCCTTCGGCCCGAACAGGATCGGCTCGATCCCTGGGGAGCGTGCCGCCAGGGCGCCGGCGACGACCTCGTCCGGCGCACGGTCACCGCCCATCGCGTCGACGGCGACACGGACGAGTGTCATGACCTAGGGAGCCGGCGTCTCGAGGGGCTCGACCTCACGACCCCGATAGGTGCCGCAGGTCGGGCAGACATGGTGTGGACGCTTGGGGCTGTGGCACTGCGGGCACTCGACGACGGACACCATGCGCAGCCTCTGGTGGGTCCGGCGCTTGTCGCGGCGTGCCTTGGACGTCTTTCGCTTCGGAACGGCCATACGAGGGAACGAGTATACCTGCCGGCGCCGGCTCGCCCGGCCGACGACGGCACGGGCGACCGCGCCCGGCCTACGCCTCGAGCCGGTCTCGGAGCTCCGACAGCTTCGACCAGCGCACGTCGGCCCTTGCCGGCCCGCACCGGCAGGGCCCGACGTTCAGATCCGCCCCGCATCCTGCGCACAGGCCGGTGCAGCCAGCGCGGCAGAGGATCTTCTCGGGCACGGCGAGCGCGATCGCGTCACGCGCCCAGCCGGACAGGTCGAGGCGGTTCTCGACGAGATTCGGAACCCACGTGTCGTCGGAGTCGGACGACGTCGCCTGGTACTGCCGGTCACGGATGCGCACGGCGACCTCGGCGTCGGCGAGGCACCGGTAGCAGGGCCCGCGGAGCACGGTCGCGAGCGCGAGCTCGAACATCGTCCCGGAGGAGACCCGCGTGATCGACAGCTCGGCTTCGGGAGCGCTGGGCGACGCCTCGTAGCGCTGCCCGCCGAGCTCGAGCGGCTCGAGCACGACGGCGATCCGGTCACGGAACTGCTCGCCGGGCGGGAGCCGGACGGTTCGCAGGTCGAGCGTCGTCATCGCTCCGAGCGTAGCGGAGCGGGCACACCGGCCGGCCGGGCCGGCGGAAACGACCCTACAGGCTCGACTCGTCCGTGAAGCCGGCCACGACCGACTCCTGGGAGCGCTCGTGCAGCCGCTCGCGGCCCCGCCGCACGGCCCCGAGGAACTTGTCGAGATTGTTCTCGAGCGTCGACAGGATCTGGTCGGCCCAGTCCTCCATCTCGAGCCGCGTCTCGCGGGCCTGACGTTTCGCGTCCTCGACGATCTCCTGGGCCTGGCGTTCCGCAAGGCGCACGATCTCGGTCTGCGACGCCTCGCGCATCGCCTGCTCGCGGGCCTCTCCGAGGATCCTGTCGGCCTCGCGCTTCGCCTCGGCGAGCATCTCCTGACGCTCCTTGACGATCCAGCGGGCCTGCTTGATCTCCTCCGGGATCGTCGCGCGCATCTGATCGAGGATGTCGTAGATCTCCTCGCGATCGATGCGGACCTGGTCGGTGAGCGGCACGGCCTTGGCGTTGTGCACGAGGTCGTCGAGCTTGTCGATGAGTACCAATACGTCCATGACGATGCAGTCTACTCCTGAGGGCCGAGCGGAGCTCCCGGCTTCGGTCGGGGAAAGAGCTCCTGGAAGCGGCGCACGACCGCGTCGGGAACGAGACCCTCCACGTTTCCACCGAACGAGGCGATCTCCTTCACGCTGCTCGAGGAGACGAAGCTGAACTGCGAGTCGGCGATCAGGTACATCGTCTCGATCTCGGGCGCGAGCGTCCGGTTCAGGTGGTGCATCTGGAACTCCCACTCGAAGTCGGAGATCGCGCGCAGCCCCTTCACCATTGTCCGGGCCCGGAACCGCCTCGCGAAGTCGACCACGAGCTCGGCGAACTCCTCGACCTCGACGTTGTCCATGCCGGCCAGCGCGTCACGGAGGAACACGACCCGCTCCTCGACCGTGAACAGCGGCGACTTGTGCGACGGCTCGCGCACGACGCCGACCACCACCCGGTCGAAGATCGCCGCCGCCCGGCTGATGATGTCGAGGTGACCGTTCGTCACCGGGTCGTAGGTGCCCGGGCAGATCGCCGTGACGGGATTCGCCTCGCTCATGCGCCGTCCGGCTCCGGGTCGGGTGCCTCGAACAGGGTGATCCGCGACGAGCCGTACCGGCGGCTCGTCCGCACGGAGAGGGGCAGCTCGGGATGCTCCCGCTCCTCGGTCTCGACGACCACGAGCGCCCCCGGGGCGAGCAGGGACGGGAGCTGTGGCGCGAGCGCCTTGAGCGACTGGGAGGTCATTCGGTACGGCGGATCGATCAGGACGAGATCGTACTCCTTGCCGCTCCGCGCGTCGGCGACCAGCCGGGACGCCGCGTCGCCGTGCACGACCTCGGCCCCGGGGAGGCCGAGCTTCTCGACGTTCCGGCGGATCGCCTCGACGGCACGGCGGTCGCCGTCGACGATCACGGCGTGCGCGGCTCCGCGCGAGAGCGCCTCGAGCCCCATCGCGCCCGAGCCCGCGTAGAGGTCGAGCACGCGGGCCCCCTCGACCGGGCCGACGAGGTTGAAGGCGGCCTCGCGAACCCGGTCGGCGGTCGGGCGAGTCGCGCGCCCCCGCGGCGCGACGATGCGCGTTCCCTTCCGAGAGCCGGCGATGATCCTCACCGGTGGCCGCCGATCAGGCGAGCTCCTCGGGAGCGCCACCGAACAGGCGCTCCACCTCGTCGTCGAGTGGGCCGGGCTCCTCGACGAGCTGCTCGGCCTCCTCACGGGCGCGCTCGAGCAGCACACGATCGGTTCGCAGGCGCACGAAACGCAGGTCGGAGAGCCCGGTCTGGCGCGTTCCGAGGAACTGCCCGGCACCGCGGAGCTCGAGATCGACCTCGGCGAGCTCGAAGCCGTCGTTCGTGTCGACGAGCGCCTGGAGCCGCTCAGAGGCGACGTCCGTGAGCTCGTCCTTCGGCCGCGAGACGAGGAGGCAGTACGACTGGTCGGCGCCGCGACCGACCCGGCCGCGGAGCTGGTGCAGCTGCGCGAGCCCGAAGCGGTCGGCTTCCTGGACGATCATGATCGTCGCGTTCGGCACGTCGACGCCGACCTCGATCACGGTCGTGGCCACGAGCACGTCCAGCTCGTGGCGGGCGAAGGCATCCATCACCCACCGCCGCTCGGCCGGCCGCAGCTTGCCGTGCAGGCAACCGACACGAAACGCTGAGAGCTCCTCCACCTTCAGTCGTGCGGCCTCGGCCTCCGCGGCGCGCGCCTCGATCGCCTCGGACGGCGAGACGAGCGGGCAGACGACGAAGGCCTGCCGGCCGTCCGCGAGGTGGCGGCAGAGCCGCCGGTACGCCTCGCTCGAGCGCTCGTGCGTGACCCACCGCGTGACGACCGGCTTGCGGCCGCGGGGCGGCCGCTCGATCTCGCTGACGGCGAGATCGCCCCAGACGGTCAGCGCGAGCGTTCTCGGGATGGGCGTCGCGGTCATGTGTAGGCGGTGGGGGCTGAACACGGCCCCCTCGCCGACCCGCGCGAGCGCCGCCCGCTGCTCGACGCCGAACCGGTGCTGCTCGTCGACCACCGATACCGCGAGCGAGCGAAACTCGACGCCCTCCTGGATCAGCGCGTGGGTGCCGACGGCGACCGCGGCCTCGCCCGCCGCGACCGCGGCCCGGGCCGCCGCGTGCTCGCGCGCGGTCAGCGAGCTGGTCAGGAGCACGACCGGGATGCCGAGCCCGGCGCACAGCCCCTCGATCGTCAGGAAGTGCTGCTCGGCGAGTGTCTCGGTGGGCGCCATCAGCGCGCCCTGATGCCCGTGCTCGACCGCGCGCAGGAGCGCGTAGAGCGCGACGACCGTCTTTCCCGAGCCCACGTCGCCCTGCAGCAGGCGCTCCATCGGCGCGGTCGACTCGAGATCGCGGTCGATCCCGGCGATCGCGTGCTCCTGCTCCGGGGTGAGCGTGAACGGCAACGTCGCCCGGTAACGCTCCACGAGCTCGCCGGGCGTTCCGAGGGCGTGTGCGGGGGGCAGCCCGGAGGGGTGCCGGCGCCGTGCGAGCCCGAGCTGGAGCGCGAGCAGCTCCTCGAACGCCAACCGCGAGCGTCCCACCTCGGCCTGCTCCAAGGCGGCCGGCCGGTGGACCGCGACGAGCGCGTCCGGGCGGAACGGCAGGCCGAGCCGCTCGCGCATCCGGGCGGGAAGCGGGTCGCCGAGTGACGGCGCTTCCGGCAGCGTCTGCTCGACGAGGCTCCGGATCCGCTTCGAGGGCAGCGCCTCGCTGGCCGGGTACACCGGCGTCACCTGCGACAGCGCGTCGCCTCCCGCGAGATCGTGCTCGCGGACGTGGAACTCGCCTCGCTCGAAGGCACCGCGCAGCGCGACCCGCGTGCCCGGACGAAGCCGGTCGAGCAGCCACACCTGGTTGAACCAGATCGCGGTCAGGGCACCGCTCTCGTCTCTGATCCGGGCCTCGAGGATCGTCAGGCGCCGGCGGCGGGTCGGCCGGGTCGCCGCCTCCTCGATGACGCCCTCGATCGTCACCTCCTCCCCGGCGAGCACGTCAGCGATCCGCCGCCGCGGTGCGGGCGGCTCGTACCGGCGCGGGCGATCCGTCAGGACGTCGCGGACGGTGACGATCCCGAGTGCGGCGAGCCCGGCGCCGAGCTTCGGCCCCACCCCGGCGAGCGTCTGCACGGGGCGGTCGAGACGGTCGGGCCGCGGGAGCCGCGGCCCCCTGCCGGGCGGGAGCTCGACCCCTGCGAACGCGCGGAGGGACACGGGTGTCAGCCGCTGCTCTCATCCCCGGAGGCCGCCGCCCTGATTGCGGCGACGATCTCCCCGGACGAGAGGGTCTTCGGGAGGCAAGCGACCGCCCCGGCCGCGAGCAGCGCCTCGACCTCCGGCGCGTCGGCCGCGGCCGTCAACGCCAGCACGACCGCGCCCGGACACGATGCCCGGATCGCTCGCGTCACCTCGACGTCGTCGAGATCCGGCAGGCGGAGATCGACGAGCGCAACGTCGGGGCACGACGCCCTGCACGCTGCGAGCACCCCTGCGCCGTCGCGGGCGGGCCCGACGACCTCGAGGCTGCCCTGGAGGCCGAGGACGAGCTCGAGCGCCTCCCGGAACACGTCGTTGTCCTCGACCAGCAGCACGCGGGCCATGGTCGGAGTGTAGGGGCCGGAGGAGTCCGGCCCTCACGGAGCCCGAGCCGCCCCGCCTCGCCGTGGCCGGGGCTCAGACGGCCTTCTGGACCTTGCCCGCCTTCAGGCAGCGGGTGCAGACGTACACGCGGCGAGCGACGCCGTCCACGAGGACGCGGACGCGCTGCAGGTTCGGATCGAAGCGCCGCTTCGTCGCGACCATCGAGTGGCTCCGGCTGTGCCCGAAGGACGGGCCCTTGCCGCAGACGCTGCACACCTTCGACATGACCGCCCGAGTATAGCGGGCAGGTCCCTCGCGCCGGGCCGGGCGCCGCGCCTCGAAGACCCCCGGGAAGGCCGCGGCCGCGACGAACTACGACGACAGGCTGGCGCGGAGCTGTGCGAGGGACTCGACCATCTCGAGCGCCGAGCGTGCCGCCTCGGCGCCCTTGTTGCCGTGCACGCCGCCCGCGCGGGCCTGGGCCTGATCGGCGGTGTCGCAGGTGAGGACGCCGAACGCGACCGGGACGCCCGTCTCGAGCGCGGCGAGCTGCACACCGCTCGCGGCCTCGGCTGAGACGAAGTCGAAATGCGGCGTGTCGCCGCGAATCACACAGCCGAGAGCGAGCACGCAGGCGTACCGGCGCGAGCGGGCGAGCGCCATCGCGCCGAGCGGGAGCTCGAACGCTCCCGGCACGGGCATCACCTCGACGGCCTCCGGCAGGACATCGTGCCGCTCGAGCTCCTCGAGCGCGCCGTCGAGCAACCGCTGCGTGATCTCGCCGTTGAAGCGGCTGACGACGATGCCGACGGCCCGGCGCGTCCCGTTCGGGCGGCCCGCGAACACGCGGATGCCGTCCGGGAGACGGAGCTGGCCGCCCGCATGTTGTGGCTCTGTCCCCGGCGCGATCTGCGTTGCCGCCGCCCGGGGCGGGGACGTCGACGCGGGCATCGGCGCGGGCGGCGCGTCCCGGAGGGCAGGCTCACGGCTCGGCTGCTCCCGCAGGAAGTCGGGGACGCCGGCGTCGCTCATTCGTTGCTCCCCTGCGACAGCTCGAGATCCTTCAGGTTCTGATGGTGGAGCCGGTGCCCGAGCTTCGAGCGCTTGGTGCTCAGATAGCCCATGTTCTCGGCGTTCGGCGGCACCTCGATCGGCACCTGCTCGCTCACCCGGAGCCCGAAGCCCTCGATGCCGGTCAGCTTGCGCGGGTTGTTCGTGAGCAGCCGGATCGAGCCGAGCCCGAGCTCGGCGAGGATCTGCGACCCGATCCCCCAGTCGCGCGCGTCGGCGGGAAACCCGAGCGCGAGGTTCGCCTCGACCGTGTCGAGGCCGTTCTCCTGCAGCTCGTAGGCCTTGAGCTTGTTCAGAAGGCCGATCCCCCTGCCCTCCTGCGCCATGTACAGCAGCACGCCGCGGTCGGCCGCGCCGATCTGGGCCATCGCGAGGTCGAACTGCTCCCCGCAGTCGCAGCGCAGCGAGTGGAAGACGTCGCCGGTGAGGCACTCCGAGTGCACGCGGACGAGGACGTCGTCGGTGCCCTCGACATCGCCCTTCACGAGCGCGATGTGCACCTTCCCGGTGAGCGTCTCCCGGAAGGCGACGGCGTTGAACTCCCCGAAGTCGGTCGGCAGCCGGACGGCGATCACCCGCTCGACGAGCCTCTCGGTGCGCCGCCGGTACTCGATCAGGTCGGTGATCGTGATCAGCCTGATCCCGTGCTCGCGGCAGTACGGGATCAGATCCGGCACGCGGGCCATCGTCCCGTCGTCCTTCATGATCTCGCAGATCACGCCGGCCGGGTTCAGCCCTGCGAGCCGTGCGAGGTCGACCGCTGCCTCGGTCTGGCCCGCGCGCTGAAGGACGCCGCCGGGCCGGGCGCGGAGCGGGAAGACGTGCCCGGGCTGCACGATGTCGCGAGGTCCCTTGGTCGGGTCGATCGCGACCTGGATCGTGTGCGCGCGGTCGGCGGCCGAGATCCCGGTCGTGACGCCCTCCCGCGCCTCGATCGCGATCGTGAACGCGGTCTCGTTGGGCGTCTCATTGTTGTAGGTCATCGGGCGCAGACCGAGCTCGTCGCAGCGCTCGCCGGCGAGGCAGAGACAGATCAGCCCGCGGCCTTCCCGCGCCATGAAGTTGACCGCCTCCGGGGTCGCGAACTGCGCGGCGATCGTGAGGTCGCCCTCGTTCTCCCTGTCCGGCGCGTCGCAGACGACGACGAGCTTGCCCCCGCGGATGTCGTCGATCGCCGCCTCGATGGAGGAGAACGGCGAGGGCTCCTCGAGCCTGAGCGTTGCCATTGCAGGCGAATCGTACCGCGCGCTGCTCCTGCCGCCCGGCGACCCGGCTGCGTCGCGGGTCACGCCGACCCGGGCACGCGGGAGCCGACGAGTCGCTCGACGTACTTCGCCAGGATGTCGGCCTCGAGGTTCACCTCGTCGCCTGCGGCCAGCGACCCGAGGTTGGTGGCGCCCAGCGTATGCGGGATCAGCGCGACGCCGAACGTCGCCTCCCCGAGCTCCGCCACCGTGAGGCTGACGCCCTGAACGGCGATCGACCCCTTCTCGACGCAGTACCGGAACAGCCCGTCCGGGGGCTCGATCTCGATCCATGCTCCGGCGCCCTCGGGCTCGACGGCGCGGACGCGGCCCACGCCGTCGACATGGCCCTGAACGATGTGCCCGCCCAGCGGATCGCCCGCCCGCAGCGCGGGCTCGACGTTCACGGCGATGCCTGTGGCGAACCGGCGAAGCGTGGTGCGTGAGAGCGTCTCGGGAACGGCGTCGAAGCTGAGGACCTCCCCCGCGACCGCGGTGACGGTCAGGCAGACGCCGTCGAGAGCGACCGAGTCGCCGGGAGAGACCTCGCGTGCCACGCCGGGTGCGCGCAGGGCGATCCGGATGCCGGACGCTCCGCCCTCGACCTCCGTGACCACCCCGAGCTCGCGCACGATGCCGGTGAACACGGCCAGAGCATAGCCCCGGCCCTGGTGCGCCGTCCGGGGAATGGGGTGCGGTTTCTGGCGTGCGAAAGCAAGCCAGACAAGGACGCAGGGAGCGCCAAATATGCGGGCATATTGGCGCGACTGAGGACGCGGTCTGGCGCCGCTTTGCAGCCGCCAGCACCGTGCCGTATTTCCCGGACGGTGCACTACGGCTCGCGGAGATACGCGGTGAGCAGCACGTCTTCGCCGACCGTCCGCGTCTCCAGATGCTTCACGGGGATCGCGTCGGCGATGTGCTGCACCGCGTGCCCGCCGAACAGCCCGGGAGCGTCCTCCCCGCCGGCGAGCTTCGGTGCGAGGAAGACGAGCAGCTTGTCGATCAGGCCGGCACGCAGGAAGGACCCGGCGAGGGTCGGGCCGCCCTCGAGCAGGAGGGTCTCGACGCCCTCGACCGCCAGCCTGCGGAGCTCCTCGACGAGCGGCTTCGAGCAGAGCTCGAGCTCCGACCCCTCCGGGAGCGGGCCCCGTCCGAACGCGAGGCGACGCGGCTGGCGTGGCGCGTCGACGCCGCGCGCCGTGAGGCTCGGCGCCTCCCGGCGAACCGTCTCCATTCCCACCGCGACGGCGTCGGACGCCGCCCGCAGCTCGTGCACGAGCCGTCGGCTCCCCTCTCCCGACACCCAGCGGGAGTCTCCGGTCGCCGATGCCACCTTCCCATCGAGCGTCGCGGCAGCCTTGTAGGTGACGAACGGCCGGCCGAGGGTGGTGCGAGTGCGGAACCCCTCGTTCTGGACCCGGGCGCGCCACTCGAGCGCCCCGCCGACGAGCTCCACCTCGATCCCGGCGCCGCGAAGCCGCGCGAAACCCTTGCCGTCGGTTTCCGGATTCGGATCACCGACCGCGCACACGACGCGCGCGATCCCCGCCTCGATCACGGCGTCGGCGCAGGGCGGCGTGGCGCCGTGGTGGGCGCACGGCTCGAGCGTGACGTACAGCGTCGCGCCACGGGCACCCTCGCCGGCCTGCCCGAGCGCGTTCGCCTCCGCATGCGGACGCCCCTTCCGCTCATGCCAGCCCTCGCCGACCACGATGCCGTCCCGCACGATCACGCAGCCGACCATCGGGTTCGGCGCGGTCGTGCCGCGGCCGCGTTCGGCCAGCTCCAGCGCGCGCTCGAGGGGGCCCTGCTCAGGCAATGGCGCCGGCCAGGCCCGCGTAGGCGCCGTCGATGTCGTCGGAGAAGAAGATCGCGCTGCCGGCCACGATCAGGTCGGCGCCCGCCGCGGCGACGTCGCGCACGTTCCCGGCCGTGATGCCGCCGTCGACCTGGATGAGCCGGTCGGGCCCGACGAGCTCTCGAAGGCGCCGGATCCGGGCCAGCGACCCGGGCAGGAAGGTCTGTCCTGACCAGCCCGGATACACCGTCATGCAGACGACGAGATCCGCTCCGTGGGAGGCCGCCGCGATCCGCTCGAGCGGCGTGTCGGGGTTGCACGCGACGCCGACGCCGAGGCCGTGCTCCCGGGCGAGCGCGACCGCCGCCCGGGGATCGTCCACCGCCTCGACGTGGAACGTGACGCTGTCTCCGCCCGCCTCCGCTACCTGCGGGAAGTGGGACGTCGGAGCCTCGACCATCAGATGGCAGTCGAGCCGGCCGCCCCTGTCGTGCACCGCCGGGGCAACCGATCGGACGACGATCGGGCCGATCGTGACGGGGGTGATGAAATGCCCGTCGCCGATGTCGACGTGGAAGATCCGGGCACCTGCGTCGAGCAGCGAGCCGATCTGCTCCCCGAGGCGGAGGAAGTCCGCCGCGTAGATCGACGGCTCGATCTCGACGCCGCGCGTCGGGTCGCTCCAGGGCATCGCGCTCATCTTATGGACGGCGCATGCGGGCGACGAAGAACCCCGACGTCCGGTGGCGACTCGGCAGCGTGAGGAGGAACTCGGGCCGGCTCGGGTGCCGGAAGCGAGGCCAGTCGGCCCCGAGATCGTCGCACGGGAGCCCCAGCGCGTCGACCACGTCCTGGTTCTCGATCGAGCTCATCGTGCAGACCGCGTACGTGATCGTCCCGCCGGCCCGCACGCGTGCCGCTGCTGCCCGCAGCAGGTCGAGCTGGACGCCCGCGAGCGGCTGCGCGCGCCAGCGCTGATCCGGCCTGGACGCGAGCGTTCCGAGGCCCGAGCAGGGCGCGTCGACGAGCGCGCGGTCGAACCCCGTCAGCTCGGGGGGCAGCGCGGTCCCGTCCGCGCAGACGACACGCACGTTCGCCGCGCCCAGGCGGGCGACCGTCGCCTCGAGCTCTCGCGCGCGCCCCGGGTGGCGCTCGACGGCCACGACCTCGCCCTCGAGCTGCGTCGCCTTCCCGCCCGGCGCTGCGCACAGGTCGAGGACCCGCTCCCCGGGCTTCGAGCCGACGGCGAGCCCCGCGAGCTGGGAGCCCCGACTCTGGGGCCAGGCGAGCCCCTGCACGAGCCAGTCGTCCGGGATCCGGTCGACGACCAGGGCATCGAGCAGATCGGGGTCGGTCGCGCCGGCGAGCACCGTGCGCTCCGGGATCCGTCGCCGATTGAGCCGCACGGCCCGCTCGGGCGCCCTGTTCTGCGCCCGCATCAGCTCGAGCGCCTCCGCGCGCCCGAGATCGCGCCACCACGTCTCGGCGATCCAGTCCGGATAGGAGTGCCGCAGGGCCGCCTCACCCGCGGTGCCCTCGGGCAGGCCGTCGAGGAGGTCACGAAGGCCAACGGTGAGCCGCCGCATGACCGCGTTCGTGAACCCCACGGCGCGTTCGAGCCGGGCGCCCCGGACGAGCTCCACCGTCTCGTCGACGGCGGCGTGGACGGGCACGCTGTCGAGGAACGCGAGCTGGTAGGCGCCGAGACGAAGCGCCGCGCGCACGGCGGGGTCGAGGCGGCGGACCGGGCGCCGCCCGAGCGCCTCGATCGCGTGGTCGAGCGTACGGACGCGCTGCACCGCGCCGTAGGAGAGCCGCATCGCGAACGCCCGGTCCCGGTCATCGAGCCCGGCCCCATCCGCCTCGCTCCGGAGCGCACGGTCTGCATACGCGCCTTCCTCGAACACGCGCACGAGCACGCGGAGCGCGACGGCACGCGCAGTGTGCGCGGGCTCGTCGTTCACGGCGCGGTTCCCCTCGCGGTTCCCCTCCCAGGGTGGGGACCCACCACCCACCTCGGCCTCAGGCTATCCGGGAAAAACGCGCATGTCCGTGACCCGGTGCGTCGGATCCGTCGCGGATGTGAGTCGATTCGCACCGGTTCTCGCCGCCGGGGCGTTCGGCGGGTCGCCGCCCGGACCGCGGGAGCGATGCTCACGGGCGCAGGCCACGCAGGTACTCGGCCGCGGTCATCCGCCGCCCTCCGTCCGGCTGTACCTCGAGCAGCTCGACCTCGCCGGCGACGAGCAGCGCCCCCGGCCCGGCGGGGCAGGCGCGCCACACGGTCAGTATCCGGCCCCCGAGCTCACCTCTGGCGCCGATGTGCGGGGAGAGCGCCCGCACGCGGTCGACGACGGCCCGGGCCGGCTTGCTCCAGTCGAGCTGCCGATCAGCCGCGGAGATCTTCGCCGCGTAGGTGACGCCGTCGGCAGGCTGGAGCGTGAACACCGGCGCCGCGAGCACGCCGTCGAGCAACTCCACCGCGAGCGGTGCCGCCCGGGCGTACACCTCGCCCGCACTGTCGTCCGGGCCGATCAGGAACGAGCGCTGCGCGGCGATCGGCCCCGCATCCAGCTCCTCGGTCGTGCGATGGATCGTCACGCCCGTCTCGGTGTCACCGGCCATGATCGCCCGCTCCACCGGTGCCGCGCCGCGCCACCGTGGCAGGAGGGACGGGTGGACGTTCAGCCAGAGCCGCCGCTCGAGCAACCGGGTCGGGATCCGAGCGCCATAGGCGCAGACGACGACGGTGCCCGCCGTGCCCGGAGCGTCGTCCAGGCGCTCGGGCTGGGCGACGTGGAGCCCGAGACGGGCAGCCGTTTCCTTCGCCGGCGACGATCCGATCCGTCGCCCGCGCCCCTTCGGCCGATCGGGCCGGGTCAGCACGACATCGATCTCGTGTCGCTCCGCAAGCCCCTCGAGGACGGCGGCGCCGAACGCCGCGGTGGCGGCGACGGCTAGGAGCACTAGTGGTCTCTCCGGGAAGTCCGGGGCGCATTCGCCGGCGAAAACCGAGCAGGCCTAGGACGCAGGGAGCCCCGATACCAGGAGGTATCGGGGCGACCGAGGACACGGGCATGCGAAGTGTTTGCAGCCGCGCGAAGGGGTCGCGGACTTCCCGGAGAGACCACTACTGGTCTCTCCGGGAAGTGGGGTGCTGTTCCTGGCGCGCGAAAAGCAAGCCAGACAAGGACGCAGGGAGCGCCAGTATGCGGGCATATTGGCGCGACCGAGGACGCGGTCTGGCGCCGCCTTGCAGCCGCCAGCACCGTGCCGTGTTCCTCGGACGGTGCACTAGCTAGTGCTCCGCCCCGACCACTAGATGGGCCCGAGAACGGGCTCGGGGCGGAGCCGGCGGAGCGCCTCGCGCCGCTGCTCGGGTGACGTGCGGTCGATGATCAGCACGCCGTCGAGGTGGTCGATCTCGTGCTGGATGACCCGGGCCTCGAGCCCCTCCACCTCGAGCCGGAGCGGCTCGCCGTCGACCGACACGGCTTCGACGGCGACCCGGACGGGACGCTCGACCTCTACGGTGACCTCGGCCGCTCCGAGTGAGAGGCAGCCCTCGTCCGTCGTCTCGGACTCGTCACCGTGCTCGATCACCCGCGCGTTGCAGAGGACGACGGGATCGTCCTCCTCGTCCGCCTGGTGGACCAGGACGCGCTGGAGCACCCCGATCTGCGGAGCCGCGAGACCAATCCCGCGCGAGGCCGTCATGATCCGCACCATCCGGTCGACGAGCGCGCGCAGCGCCTCGTCGAAGACCGTCACGTCATGCGTCTGCATCCGCAGCACGGGGTCGGGGAACTGCCGGACGTTCGTCAGGATGTGCCGCATCCGCTCGGCCCGGTCCTCGATCCCCTCGCGGCTGCTCTCGACCTGCTCCTCGACGTCCGTCATGGGGTGATTCTAACCGCCGCCCGGAGCTCACAGGCTCTGGGGATCCACGTCGACGACGGCCGCGAGCCCGTCTCGGCGCATCCCGCGCGAGGCGGCCGCGAGCATGCGGCGAGCCTGTCCGGCGACGGCCCGGGGATCGTCGACCTTCACGAGCAGCTGGGCGCGATACCGGCCGCGCAGGCGGAAGAGCGGCGCGGGCCCGAGCAGCTCGTGATCGCCCGGAACGGCGGCAAGCGCCTCCCTGAGCTCGGTCAGGAGCGCGATCGGCCCGGCCGCGGAGCCACCGCTCGCCACCATGCGGATCAGCCTCCGAAACGGCGGATAGCCGAGCTCCCGCCGCCGCTCCAGCTCGCCGGCGAGGAACTCGGCGACGGCATGGCGAGCGGCGAGCGCGATCGGCCTCGCGTCGGGCATGAACGTCTGGACGACCACCCGGCCCTCGCGATCGCGACCGCTTCGTCCCGCGAGCTGGGTCAGCAGCTGGAACGTGCGCTCCTCGGCGCGGAAGTCCGGCATCGCGAGCCCGAGATCCGCGTCGACGACGGCGGCCAGCGTGACGCCGCCGAAATGATGGCCCTTGGCGACCATCTGCGTTCCCAGGAGGATCGCGCTTCGCTCCGCGGCGAACCGTTCGAGGATCCCGGCGTGGTCTCCCTCGGCAGCGGTGTCCGCGTCGAGCCGCAGCAGCGGGAGCGACGGGAAGCGCTCCGCCAGGTCCTGCTCGAGCCGTTCCGTGCCCGCACCGATCCGGGCGATCTCCGAGGAGCCGCATGCCGGACACACGGGCGGAGCGGGCTCGACGCGCCCGCAGTGGTGACAGTGGAGCCGCCGGTCGGCATGGAGCACGAGCGCCACGTCGCAGGACGGGCAACGCCCGGTCCGCCCGCAGCCCCGGCAGTGCAGGGCCGCGGCGAGCCCACGGCGGTTGACGAGCAGGATGCCCTTCTCGCCACGCTCGACCACGCGGGAGAGCTCCGTCAGCAGCGGTGCCGAAAGCGGGTAGCCGCCCTCCCTCCTCAGATCGACGACCCGCACGCGCGGCAGCGGCCTCCCGAGCCGGCGCCCGAGCTCGAGACGCGGCAGCCGGGCCCAGCTCTCGGGCCGGGGAGTCGCCGTGCCGAAGACGACCGCCGCGCCCTCGAGGGACGCACGCTTCAGGGCCACGGCCCGCGCGTCGTAGCGCGGGTCGGAGTCCTGCTTGTAGGAGGAATCGTGCTCCTCGTCGACGCAGATCACCCCGAGTCGCGACACCGGTGCGAACACGGCCGAGCGGGCGCCGACGACGATCGGCGTCTCGCCTGCTGCGATCCGCGCCCGCTCGTCGCGGCGCTGCGCCTCCGTGAGGCCGGAATGCACGACCGCGACGCGGTCGCCGAACCGGTCGCGAAACCGGGAGACCGCCTGAGGGGTGAGCGCGATCTCGGGGACGAGCACGACGGCCCCGAGGCCTCGCTCGAGCGCCTCGGCACAGGCTCGCAGATAGACCTCCGTCTTGCCGCTCCCGGTCTCCCCGACGAGGAGGAACCGCCCGCCACGGCCGATCGCGGCGATGACCACGCCGAGAGCTGCATCCTGCTCCGCGGTGAGGCGTTCGGGGCGCTGCTCACCGGGCAGCGCCGCGACCCGGGGCCGCCGCGGCGGACCGCGGCGGCGTCGCTCGGCCGGCGCAACGAGGGCCAGGGCCCGGGCGGCGGTCGATCCGTACGTCTCGGCGACCCAGAGCGCGAGGTCGACGAGCGAGGAGGGCACGTGCCCGAGGGCGGCGCTCACGGCCACCGGCTCCACGCCCTCCGGCGCCTTCTCGGTCAGCTCGACGACCACCCCGCGCCGCCGGGAGCGCCCGAACGGGATCGAGACCACGTCTCCCCGAGCCAGCCCGTCACCCAGGTAGGTGAACGGGCGGTCGAGGGCTCGAGTCGAGACGAGCGGCACGACGGCGGCATACCGGGCCATCCGGGCCAGACTAGCGACCGCGGCCGGCCGCTAAGATGGTCGCGGGATGGCGCAGGGCCACTCGATCGACACCTATCTCGAGACCGTCTACTTCCTCGCCTTCCCGGTCGGCGAGTACGGGCCGGTCGTGAAGGACTCCCCGGCGCTCGCGGCCAGGGTCGCCGACATGCTCGGCGTCTCCCGCCCGTCCGCCGGCGAGATGCTCAAGCGCCTCGAGGCCGACGGGCTCGTCGAGCGCGGCGAGCGGAAGGAGGTCATCCTCACCCCGGCAGGCCGGGCCGCCGCGGAGCGGGTGATCCGCAAGCATCGGCTGATCGAGTGCTTCCTGACCGACTTCCTCGGCTACACGGGCGCGGAGGCCCACGTCCACGCGGACGAGCTCGCGGACACCTTCACCGACGACATGGTGGAGCGGATCGCCGAGCGCCTCGGTGATCCGAGCCGGTGCCCACACGGCTGGCCGGTCGACCCCGCGGTGGAGCAGGCAGAAAACCGTGAGCTGACCGCGCTCGCCGACCTCGAGGAGGGCGCCCGGGCGACGATCGTCCGCCTGGCCGAGCACGACGGCGACCTCCTGCACTGGTTCTACGACGAGGGCTTCGTCCCGGGGACGGAGGTCGAGGTCAAGTCGGCTCAGCCCGCGGCCGGCCAGGTCGTGATCGTGGTCGATGGCCGGCAGCGCGCGATCGGCGAGCGGGCCGCCGCGGGCCTGTTCGTTCGCCGCGCGGCCTGAGCTCTGAGGGACGGCCGGCCCTACTCGGCGGTCGGCTCGCGGGCCATCAGGCCGGCCACCAGCGCGAGCGGGTCCATCCCGTCGATGACCGCGCAGGCGGCTCCGGTGATCGGCAGCTCGATGCCCGCACGACGGCCGAGCTCGCGGAGCACCGGGGCGATCGTGAGCCCCTCGGCGACCATTCCGAGCTCGCGCTCGGCCTCGGCCGGAGTGAGGCCCTGCACGAGCAGTTCGCCGGCGCGGCGGTTGCGGCTGTAGCGGCTCCAGCAGGTGACGACGAGGTCGCCCATCCCGGCCAGGCCCGAGAACGTCTCCGCCCGTGCCCCGAACGCCTCTCCGAGGCGGGCCATCTCACGAAGCCCGCGACTCACCAGGCCCGCCTTCGCGTTGTCGCCGAGGCGGAGCCCGTCGACTCCGCCGGCCGCGAGGGCGATGACGTTCTTCGCCGCCCCGCAGAGCTCGACCCCGGCGAGGTCATCGTTCACGTAGACGCGAAAGAGCGGGGAGATCAGCGCTTGCTGGAGGTCGGCGGCAAGGCCGGGATCCTCGCTCGCCACGACCGTGGCCGCGGGCAGGCCCTTCGCGATCTCCTCGGCGTGATTCGGGCCCGAGAGCACGGCGACCCGGCTTCCGGTGATGAGCGTGGACAGCCGCGCGCCGCTCGCAGGGTCGAGGCCCTTCGTGAGGACGAGCACCGGCGCAGGCCCCGAGAGCCGGGCGGCGACCTCCACGAAGCCACGGCTCGGCACCGCCATGACGACGAGATCGGCACCGGCGATCGGCGCCTCCGAGATGCTGGTGGCCCGGATCCCCGCCAGGTCGACGTCGCGCAGGTAGCGCGGGTTGTGGCCGCTCGCGGCGATCACCCGCGCCTGCTCGGGATCCCGGCACGCGAGCGTCACCTCGTGTCCCCGCGCGCGCAGGAGCGTGGAGAACACCGTTCCCCAGGACCCGCCTCCGACGACGACCACGCGCATCACGAGTGCGCCGTCCGGGGAATGTGGTGCGGTTTCTGGCGCGCGAAAGGCAAGCCAGACAAGGACGCAGGGAGCGCCAATATGCAGGCATATTGGCGCGACTGAGGACACGGTCTGGCGCCGCCTTGCAGCCGCCAGCACCGTGCCGTGTTCCCCGGACGGTGCACTAGCCGCGTCCCACGACGTCGATGATCACCGGCACGCCGGCCAGGCCGTAGCGGTCACGCAGACGGTTCTCCAACCAGTAGCCGTAGTCCCGCGTCAGCAGGCCGGGGTCGTTGACGACGAGGCGGAACCGCGGCGGCCGCGTCGCGAACTGGGTGCCGTAGAGGAGGTTGAGGCGCCGGCCCCGCCGGGACGGGCCCGGCCGCGCGCCGCGTAGCTCCTGCAGGAAGCGGTTGAGCTCGGGCGTCGGGATGCGGCTCGTGTGGCGCGCGAACAGCTCCTCGATCCTGTCGAGCAGCCGCCCGAGCCCCCTTCCGGTCGCCGCCGAGACCGCGACGATCGGGGGGCGCTGGCGCAGCCGCGGCTCGAGCCGCCTCCTGACGTCCTCCATGCCGACGATCGCAGCGTCCCACTTCGAGAGCACGACGAGCGTCGAGCAGTCGGCCTTGCGCGCCACGTCGGCGACGGCGAGATCCTGGTCCACGAGCCCCTCGGACGCGTCGATGAGCGCGAGCGCGACGTCCGCACGCTCGGCCGCGGCGAGCGCGCGGAGCTCCGAGTAGTACTCGATCGCCTGACGATGGCGCCGCTTGCGGCGCAACCCGGCGGTGTCGACGAAGACGAAGGTCGTCGCCTCCGGCTCTCCGGAGCCGTCCCGCGGCGCCCTCGTCCGCGTGAGGACGACGTCGATCGCGTCCCGCGTCGTGCCGGGAAGCGGCGAGACGACGACCCGATCCTCGCCGAGCAGCGCGTTCAGGAGGCTCGACTTGCCGACGTTCGGGCGGCCGAGGATCGCCACCCGGATCGCCTCCTCCCCCACGTCGGCCCGGGTGCGCGCACCGACCCGTCGCAGCTCGGCGATCACGACGTCGAGGAGATCGCCGGTTCCGTGGCCGTGGAGCGCGGACAGCGGGAACGGGTCGCCGAGGCCGAGCCGGTGGAACTCGAGCGCCTCGACGTCGCGGGCGGGGTCGTCGATCTTGTTGGCGACGACGACGACGGCCTTGCGGGCCTCGCGGAGGATCTGCGCGACCTCCGCGTCGCCGGGCGTGATCCCCGCCTTGACGTCGACGACGAAGAGCACGAGATCCGCCTCCTCCACGGCCTGGCGGGCCTGGCTGGCGACATCCCGGGTCAGCGGCGTGACGTCCGCGACATCGACGCCGCCGGTATCGACGAGGATGAAGCGACGTCCTGCCCACTCGCAGACCACCTCCTTGCGGTCGCGGGTGACGCCGGGCGTCTCGAAGACGACGGTCTCGCGGGTGGCCGTGAGGCGATTGACGAGGGTCGACTTGCCGACGTTCGGAAAGCCCAGGACCGCGACCACGCCCTCGATCGGGGCGCGGGAGGGGGCTCCCTCGTCCGCGCTCATCGGCGCTGCGCCCGCGGAGGTGTCCCGTCGGGCCTGCGGAGCCGGTGCATCTCTCCGAGGAACGACCAGAGCCGGTGGATCTCGGCCATCATCTCCTCGCTCGCCTGCCGGTACCCGCGGGAGTTCCGCGCATACGTGTGGAACCGGAGCGGCTCGCCGAACGCCACCGACACCGACGCCCTGTTTCTCAGCTGCCAGCCTGCCGACCCGTAGATCGCCGCAGGGACGACCGGCACGCCCTCCTGGATCGCGACCATCGCCGCACCCGGCTTCGCCTCGCCGGGGGTGCCCTCGCGCTGCCGCGTCCCTTCCACGAACATCCCCAGCAGCTGGTTGCCGCGGACCGTCTCGCGCATGCGGCGAAGCGCCTCGCGGTCGGACTCCCCGCGCGCGACGGCAAGGGTGCCATGGGCACGGATCAGCTCGCCGAGGCCGGGCGCGAGGTGCGCCTCGACCTTGGCGACGTACACGATCCGCCGCGGGCACGCCGTTCCGAACGCGGGCGGATCGACGAGCGAGAAATGATTCATGGCGAGCACCGCGCCGCCCTCGCGCGGGACGCGCTCCGCGCCGTAGACCTTCAACCGGGTCAGCACTCGCGTGGCCGTGCCGAGGACCGGCTTGCCGAAGCCCCACCAGACGGCCGGGACGAGCAGGTCGCGGACCGGCCCGGCGGTGTGGGAGGGCCTGCTCACGCGGCGCTCCGCTCGTGGACGAGTGCGGCGATCCGGGCGACGACTTCCTCGACACCGAGCGTCGTCGTGTCGATGAGGACGGCATCCGCCGCCCGGCGCGTCTGGGCCGAGTCCCGCTCGTCGCGGTGGAGCAGGCCGGCCGCGAGCTCCGCCGCGTCGTCGCCCGGTCGCTCACCGCCGCGCCGGCGGGCCCGCTCCGACGAATGGGCGACGAGGAACACCTTCACCTCGGCGTCGGGACAGACGTGTGTCCCGATGTCGCGTCCCTCGATCACGGAATCTCCGCTGGCACCGAGCTGTCGCTGGCGGGCCCGCATCACCTCCCGGACGCGCTCGTGCCGGGAGACGGCGGAGACGGCGGCATCGATGCATGCGGTCCGGATCTCGCCCGTCACGTCGCGGCCGGCGATCTCGACGCGCCCCCCGGCAAGCGAGACGGGCTCGGATCGCGCCAGCTCGACCAGTGCCGCCTCGTCCTCGAGGCTCGCGCCGCGATCGAGCGCGAGCCAGGTCAGCGCTCGGTACATCGCGCCCGTATCGAGGTAGGCGAAGCCGAGCCGCCCGGCCAGCACCCGCGCGACCGTGCTCTTCCCGGCGCCCGCCGGCCCGTCGATCGCAACGATCATCGAACTGTCAGAGACTCGAGCACGTCGAAGAACCCCGGGAAGCTCACGGCCACGCAATCGGCATCCCGCACGTCCACGCCGTCGCGCGCCACGAGACCGGCGAGCGCACCGAGCATCGCGATCCGGTGATCGCCGGCGCTCTCGATCACCCCCCCGCCCGGAGGACGTGACGGGACGCCACGGACGCGGAAGCCGTCGGGCGCCTCCCTGATGCGGATCCCCACCGCCCGCAGCGCGTCGGTGACGGCCCGGATGCGATCGGTCTCCTTCACGCGCAGCTCTCCAGCGCCGCGGACGACGCTCTCGCCCCGCGCGTGCGCGGCGACGAACGCGAACAGGGGAAGCTCGTCGATCAGCAGCGGCACCTCCTCGGGCCGGATCTCGGTCGCAACGAGCTCGGCCGAGCTCACCTCGAGATCCCCGACCGGCTCGCCGCCGGTCTCGCGACGACGATACACGCTGATCCGCGCCCCCATCCGCTCGAGGACGTGCAGGAACCCGGTGCGGGTCGGGTTCAGCCCGATCCCGTGGATCCGGACCTCCGAGCCGGGCAGCAGCGTGGCGGCGGCGAGGAACGGCGCGGCCGACGAGAAATCGCCGGGCACGTCGAGCGAGAGCGGGCGGAGCCGCTCGGCCGGCCACACGGACACCGCCGCCGGCCGGCGTTCCACGCGAGCGCCGGCCGCGGCCAGCATCCGCTCGGTGTGGTCGCGGGTCGGCGCCGGCTCGCGGACGGTCGTCTGCCCTCCGGCCGCATAGAGGCCGGCGAGCAGCACGCACGACTTCACCTGCGCGCTCGCCACCGGGAGGTCGTACGCGATCGGACGCAGCGCCCCGCCGTCGATGCGGAGCGGCGCGTGCCCGTCCGTCGTCTCGATCCGCGCGCCCATCTCGCGCAGCGGCGCAGCGATCCGCTCCTGCGGCCGCCCCGAGAGGGAGTCGTCGCCGACCAGCTCGAAGCTGCCGTCCTGACCCGCGAGCAGGCCGGAGAGCAGTCTCATCAGCGTGCCGGCATTGCCGCAGTCGATCGGCCTGCCCGCGCCTCGCAGCCCGCGGAGCCCGACGCCGCCGACCCGGACCGTGTCCCCGTCCTCCGCCACCTCGACGCCGAGAGCGCGCACGGCGGCGACCGTCGAGAGCGTATCCGCTGACCGGCCGAAGCCACGGGCCTCGGTCGCGCCGTCCGCGATCGCCCCGATCAGCACGGCGCGATGGGAGACGGACTTGTCCCCGGGTACGGCGAGATCGCCGCGGAGGCTTCCGGCCGGCTCGAACCTCACGTCAGCTCCTCGAGCTCGGGCGAGACGATGACGGCGTAGCCCTGGGCCTCGAGCATCCCCGCTGCCCGGGCGGCCGGCTCCTCGCCGGCGACGAGGATCCCGAGCGTCCCGCCGCGCTCCGGTGTCATGTGGGCGAGCTCGAACCCCTCGATGTTGATGCGCTCCGCCCCGAGCGCCTGCGTGATCGCCGACAGGACGCCCGGCCGGTCCGGAACGTGCACCTGCAGACGCTGCAGCGCCCCGGCGTCGGGGTAGGCCTGCTCGAGCAGCCGGCGCCGGTTCATGGCCGCCTCGCCGATCCAGCGGGTGAGGTAGCCGGCGTCCCGGTCGGCGAGCGCGCGCTCGAGACCGTCGAGGCGCCGCCGGTGCTCGGCGATGGCCGCGAGCAGGGCTTCGGCGTTCTCGAGGAAGATGTCGACCCAGATCCGCGGGTTCGCGCCCGCGATCCGCGTCATGTCGCGCAGCGAGCCGCCGGCCGCGGCAAGAGCCTCGTGACCGTCGACGCGCGTCTCGCCCGCCTGGTTCAGGAGCAGGTTCGCGAGGGCGTGCGGCAGGTGGCTCGTCAGCGCGAGCAGCCGGTCGTGGGCGTACGGGTCGATCGCGACCGGAACGGCTCCGAGGGAGGCGACGAAGCCGTGCAGATCTCGGTAGCGCGCAGGTTCGGTCTCGGCGAACGGCGTCAGGAACCACGTCGCGCCGATGAACAGCTCGGCCGTCGCGTGCTCCGGGCCGCGCGCCTCCGAGCCTGCGATCGGGTGGCCGCCGATGAAGCGCGCCCGGTCGGCGACGGCGGCGCAGAGGCGGCCCTTCGTCGAGCCGACGTCCGTGACGGTGCAGGCGACGGGCGCCGCCTCGAGCGTTGCCGCGACCCCGGCGTCGAGCACCGCGACCGGGACGGCGACGACCGCGAGGTCGGCACCGTCGAGGGCGTCCTCGAGGCTCCCCGCGGTCAGGTCGACCGCGCCGCGCTCCGCCGCGAGCGCGAGCGTGGCCGCGTCGGGATCCCACGCGCGGATCCGGCTCACTCCGGCCCGGCGGGCGGCGAGCCCGACCGAGGTGCCGATCAGCCCGGTGCCGACGATCGTGAGGGTTCCGATGGGCATCCCAGGCGGCATGGTAGAGCCCGGCCCGCGCCTCCGATCACGAGAGCCGCGGCGGGGAGCCGATCAGGCGCGGGCGGACCGCCCGAGCGGGGGCCTACGTCAGGCCGGCCGGCTTCGCATCGCGCCGCATGAGCTCGGCGACCCGGAACGCCAGGTCGAGGGACTGGCGGGCGTTGAGGCGCGGGTCGCACAGCGTCTCGTAGCGATGCGAGAGCTGCTCCTCGCGGACCTCGCCCGACGGCCCGCCAAGGCATTCCGTCACGTGCTCGCCCGTGTACTCGAGATGGACGCCGCCGGGCCAGGTGCCCTCGGCGCGGCAGGCGGCGAAGAACTCCTCGATCTCCGCGAGGATCGCGTCGAAGTGGCGGGTCTTGACCCCGCCCTCGGTCTTGAAGACGTTCGCGTGCATCGGATCCGAGACCCAGACGATCGGATGACCGGCGGCCGCGACCGCACGGAGCACGGGGGGAAGTAGCTCTCCCACGCGACCGGCGCCCATGCGGATGATGAACGTGAGCCGTCCCGGCAGCCGGTCGGGGTTCAAGCGCTCGCACAGGGCGACGGCCTGCTCTCCGGTCGCCCTCGGCCCGAGCTTGACGCCGAGCGGGTTGTGCACCCCGGCGAAGAACGCGGCGTGCGCGCCGTCGACCTGCCTCGTCCGCTCGCCGATCCAGAGCATGTGGGCCGAGCAGTCGTACCAGTCGCCCGTCGTGGAGTCGACGCGGCACAGCGGCTCCTCGTAGTCCAGCAGCAGGCCCTCGTGGCTCGTCCACAGCTCGACCTCGTGGAGCTGCCGCTCCCGGGCGAGGTCGATCCCGCATGCCGCCATGAACCGCAGCGCGCGCTCGATCTCGCTCGCGAGCTGCTCGTATCGCCGCCCTTCGACGGAGTCGGCGACGAACGCCTGGTTCCACTCGTGGACGCGCATCATGTCCGCGAAGCCTCCCTTCGTGAACGCGCGCAGGAGGTTGAGCGTCGCGGCAGACTGGTGGTAGCCCTGCACCATCCGCGCCGGATCGGGTGTCCGGGCGTCCGGAGTCGGATCCTCGCCGTTGACCATGTGGCCGAAGAACGACGGCAGCTCGAGCTCGCCGATCCGTTCGGTCGGCGAGGAGCGTGGCTTCGCGAACTGCCCGGCGATGCGCATCGCCTTCACGACCGGAAGCGTCGAGCCGTACATGAGCGCCACGGACATCTGGAGCAGGATCTTCAGCTTCTCGCGAATCGCGGGCGCCGACCGGTCGTGGAACGACTCGGCGCAGTCGCCTGCCTGCAGGAGGAAGGCACGGCCGGCGTGGACCTCGGCCAGCGCCTCCCGCAGCTCGCGGGCCTCACCCGCGAACACGAGCGGAGGCATGCTCCGCAGCTCGTCGAGCGCCGCCTCCAGCGCGCCCGGTTCGGGCCAGGCAGGCTGGTGCAGGGCGGGCAGGGCGCGCCAGGCGGCGGGAGACCAGGTCGAGTCGACGGGAGCCATCGCGCGTCAGTGTAGTGAGCCGGGGTGCACGTCCCGGCCGGGGCTCCCGCCGGCTCCTGCGATAATCCCGCGCGGCATGAGGATCCTGTCCGGCATCCAGCCCACGGGCGACAAGCACCTCGGCAACTACTTCGGCGCGATCCGTCGGTGGGTCGAGCAGCAGCACGAGGCCGACTGCTTCTACCCCATCGTCGACCTGCACGCGATCACGCTGCCGCAGGAGCCCGCCGCGCTGCGCGAGTCGACTCTCGACACCGCCGCGATCCTCGTCGCGTGCGGCCTCGATCCCGACCGCTGCACGCTGTTCGTCCAGAGCCACGTGCCCGAGCATCCGCGCCTGTGCTGGGTGCTCGAGTGCATGACGTCCTACGGGGACCTGCGGCGGATGCCGCAGTACCGCGACAAGGCCGCGAAGCACCACGGCTTCGGGGTGGGGCTGCTCACCTATCCCGTGCTCCAGGCAGCCGACATCCTGCTCTACCAGGCCGACGCGGTCCCGGTCGGCGAGGACCAGCGGCAGCACCTCGAGCTCGCACGCGACATCGCCCAGCGATTCAACGGGCGCTACGGCGACACGTTCGTCGTTCCCGAGGCGACCTTCCCGCAGCTCGGCGCGATGATCATGGACCTCCAGGGTCCGACCTGGAAGATGTCGACGTCGGCCGACTCCGACGCTGGCGTCGTCCGCCTGCTCGACACACCGCAGGTCGTGACCAAGAAGGTGCGCTCCGCCGTCACAGACTCGGGCGGAGACGTCGTCCGGTCGCCCGAGAAGCCCGGGATCTCGAACCTGGTCGAGATCCTCGCGGCGTCGACCGGCGAGACCCCGGAGGCGGTCGAGGCCGCCTACGCCGGCGGGGGGTACGGCGCCTTCAAGAGCGCGGTCGCCGACGCCGTGATCGAGCTGCTGGGTCCGATCCAGCAGCGCTACGCCGAGCTTCGCAGCGACCCGCAGGAGCTCGGCGCCCTGCTCGCCAAGGGAGCTGAGAAGGCGCACGCCGAGGCGGCGCGGACGCTCGCCCTGGCCTACGAACGGGTCGGCTTCGTCGCCCCCTGAGCCGCGGCGGCGGCGACCCGGTCATCGCGGCCGGGCGCGTCGCTGTCTCGCCTGGCTCTCGCCCGTCAGCCCGGCCAGGGAGCGAAGCGCGGCAACCTCGCCACGGGAGAGCTCGCGCCACTCGCCGGGGGCGAGCCCCTCGATCGTCAATCCTGCGTACCGGCTCCGGCGGAGCCGCCTGAGCGGGTGGCCGACCGCCTCGCACATGCGCTTCACCTGATGCGTGCGCCCCTCGTGCAGCGTCAGCTCGAGCAGCGCCTCTCCGTGGTTCCTCGCGAGGATCCGGGCGCCGGCGCCGGCCGTCACGCCGTCGTCCAGCTCGACACCCTCGCGCAGCCGGTGGAGGGTGCCCGCCGTCGGCATCCCGGTCACCAGCGCCTCGTAGACCTTCTCGACGCCGAAGCGGGGGTGCGCGAGGCGGTACGCAAGCTCCCCGTCGTTCGTCAGCAGCAGCGCGCCCGTCGTGTCGGCATCGAGGCGACCGACCGGGACGATCCGGGCGCGATGCTGCACAAGGCCGACGACCGTCGGGCGGCCCCGCGGGTCGCGGGCGGTCGTGACCACGCTGGCGGGCTTGTTGAGCAGGACATGGGCGAGCGGCTCGGGGACCACCTCCCGGCCGTCCACCTCGACCAGGTCGCCGCGGCGCACGACCGTCGGCAGCGTTGCGGGCCGGCCGTTGACGCGAACCCGCCCGGCGCGCACGAGCTCCTCCGCCGCCCGCCGCGACGCCATGCCCGCCCGGGCGAGGTAGGCGTTGATCCGCGTGCCCTCGCTGCGGCCGGCCACGACGACATCATGCCCCGCCGGCCCGGCACCGCGACCGCGGCCTGCGCGATCAGGCCCGGTGCGAGGCGACCGCTTCGAGCCGCTCGCGGAGCTCCGCGGCGTCGCCGGCGAGCTCGTCGAGCGCCGGCAGCTCGGAGAGGCTCGAGAGCCCGAAGACCCGCTCGAACAGCGGCGTCGTGCGGTAGCGGACAGCGCCGCCGTCACCCTCGCGCCCGGCCTCCGTGATGAGGCCGCGATCGACGAGGTTCGCGACGGCCGAGTCGGCCGCCACCCCGCGCACGCGGGCGATCTCCGGCCGGGAGACGGGCCCCAGATAGGCGACGATCGCGAGCGTCTCGAGCGCCGCCTGCGACAGGCCGCGCTGTGCCGGCCGCTCCACCAGCCGGGCGCAGGCCTCGGCGGCCTCCCGCGCCGCGCGGAGCGCGTAGCCGCCCGCGACGTGCTCGAGCACGATCCCGCTCCGGCCCTCGCGGTGGCGCGCCCCGAGCAGGCCGAGGGCCGTCTCGACCCGCTCCGGCTCCTCACGACAGAGCGTCGCGAGCTCGCCTTCGGTGAGCGGCCGCGTCGCCACGACGAGGACGCCCTCGATGATGCGCGCGACCCGGTCGACAGGGCTCTCGACGAGGTAGAGCTGGGGTTTCGGCGCCCCTGCCGGTATCTCGCCGAATGTCGTCATGTCGTCGGATTCGCTCATGCCGCGCCCACTCCTGCGCCGCGCACGCTAGCGGCCGCGTCGGAGGGCGCGTCCGGTGCTCAGCGCGCCGGGGCAACCCCGATCGGCGCGAACGGGGCTTCCTGGCGGAGGCTCACCTCACCGGCCTTGCGGAGCTCGAGCAACGCGAGGAACGCGACGGCGACCTCGAGCCGGGCGAGCCCGTCGACCTCCTCGTCGAACAGGAACTGCCGGCGCGCGCCCACGAGCGCGCGGAACCGCTCGAGGAACCGCTCGAGCGGCGGGAGCCGCAGCGCGAGGTGAGCGAGCGACGGGACCGCCGGCTCCGTCGCGAGCATCCTGATCGCAGCCGCGAGACGCTCCGGATCCCGGGGAACGAGCGGCCGCTCCGGCAACGGGGCGAGCGGTGCCGGGCCCACCCGGAAGAACCGGTCGGACTCCGCGTCGAGCCGCTCCGACAGCCAGGCCGCACCGGCCTTGATCCGGCGGTACTCCGCCAGGCGCTCCGCGAGCTCGGCCGCCGCCTCGCCGGGATCGAGATCCTCGAGGTCGACCTCGTCGCCCCCGGCAAACAGCTCGCGCGCCTTCAGCTCGAGCAGCGCCGCGACGAGGACGAGGAACTCGCCGCAGAGCTCGATCGTGACGGGGTCGAGCTCGAGTCGCTCTCGCTCGGGCCTGGATCCGGCGCCCTCGGGCCGGCCGCCACGCGTCAGCGACTCGACGAACGTGGCCACGATCTCCGCGACCGCGACGTCCGACAGCGGAAGCTCGTCCCTGAGGACGAGCGAGAGCAGCAGGTCGAACGGCCCCTCGAAGGCGTCGAGGTCGAGCGAGAGGTCTCGGACGCCGGCGGCGGGCATGGCCGGCCGATGCTAGCCGGATGCCCGGACAGCCTCGGCGGTGCGCGGAACCGGTCGCCGCTGGGTCCAGATCAGCCCTCCGAGCCCGGCGAGGAAGACCCCGATCGCGATCCAGCCGTTCAGCCGCATGCCGGCGATGATGTGAGAGGGATCGATGCGGAGCTGCTCCTGCCACGTGACCCGCCCGAGGGAGTACCACATCACGTAGACGAAGAAGACCCCGCCCGGTCGCAACCACCCCTTCCGGTCGAGCCAGAGCAGGAGCGCGACGCCGATCGAGTTCCAGAGCATCTCGTAGAGGAAGATCGGATGGAACGTCGGCTCCTGCTCGTACCCGTCGGACCGGTTCTCCGGGTCGATCTCGAGCGCCCACGGAAGGTCGGTCGGCTTCCCGAAGAGCTCCTGGTTGAAGTAGTTCCCGAGGCGTCCGATGACCTGCGCGAGCATGATCCCGGGCGCGACCGCGTCGGCGAGCAGGCGCACGTTCGCGCCGTGGCGCCGGGCGACGATCGCCCCGGCAGCGACACCGCAGGCGATACCGCCCCAGACGCCGAGGCCTCCCTTCCACACGGCGAACGCGCCCCACCACTCGTCGGGGACCTCGTTCCAGCTCGTGACCACGTGATAGAGCCGCGCGCCGACGATGCCCCAGAGCACGCCCCACATCGAGGCGCGATAGACGAGATCGCGATCCCCGCCCTTGGCGACCCAGCGCCGGGCGGAGAGGAAGACCGCGGCGAGGATGCCGAGCACCAGCATGATCCCGTACAGCCGGATCGTGAGCGGCCCGAGCTCGAGGGTGTTGTCGGAAGGGCTCGGGATCGAGGCGAGCAGGGAGGTCACCGTGGGCATTGTTCCCGACTCCCCGCCCGGCGCGAGACATCCTGCGGCCCGATGCGGCGGAGAGACACGGGCGGGACCGATCGACGACCGGCCGCCGGGTGGAGCCTAGAGGAGGATCCGGGCAGCCGTGTCCTGCGGGCAGCCGCTCTTCAGGAGGTCGATGGCGCGATGCAGGTCGATCTCAAGCCGCTCGGCGATCTGCCGTGCGGTCCCCTCGTCGTACCCTGCCCGGCGAAGCTCCTTCGCCCGCCAGTCGATGACCCGCGCAAGCTCGGAATCGTGGAGAACTTCGGTTTCCGTCGTGCTCATGCGCCTCCCGTCGGTCGGTGCACCATCAGTTTCGCAGCTACGCGCCACGCCGGATCGGGAGAAGCGCGCAACTTAACGCCGACTTAACCGCGGAGCCGCCGACGTCGCCGGGCACCTTAGAGGAGGATGCGGACGGCCGTCTCGTAAGGACAGCCTGTGAGGACGAGGTCGACCGCCCGGTGGAGGTCGACCTCGGGCGCGAGCGCGAGCTCGAGAGGGCAACGCCGTCGTAGCGTGCCCCCTCTATCGGCGCGCAGGCCGCGCCCTTGAGCGTCCGCTCCCGCGGCGCCGTCCCGGCCCGTCAGACGACCGCGGCCTCGCCGAGCAGCGCCTTCACCTCGGCGTAGAAGTCCGAGTCCGGGCGGACGCGGAATCCGGGACCCAGCGCGAGCTGCCGCGAGCCGCCTGCGGTCTCGATCATGACGACGACCGAGGACTCGCCGGGGAAGCCGCGGACGACCTCGGCGAGCTCGCGCACGACCCCGGCATGGGCGCGCCGGGCGTCGACGCGGAGACGCACCTCGCGGCGCTCGGGCGCGGCCTCGAAGGGCGTGACCTCGAGCGCGACGAGCTTCGTCTCGCCTTCCTTGTGATCGATCCGTCCCTTGACCAGCAGGACCCGGTCGGCCTCGAGCAGGTCGCGTGCGGCGGCGAACGCGGAGTTGAAGACGATGACCTCGGTCGACCCGGTGAGGTCGTCGAGCCGGACGAACGCCATCGGATCTCCGCGGCGGGTCGTGATCGAGCGGACGGCGCCGACGATCCCGCCCACGGTGACGACGTCGCCGTCCCGCCGGGCCGCGAGGTCTGCGAGCGGCAGGTCGGTCTTGCGTCGCAGCTGATCGCGGACGGCGTGCAGCGGATGCTCCGAGACGTAGAGCCCGAGCGCCTCCTTCTCGTAGGCGAGCAGCTCCTGCTTCTCGAACTCGACCGACGGGATCACCGGATGGTGCACAGGGCCGTTCGCCTCCTGCTCCTCGCCGCCGAGGTCGAAGATCGACCCCTGGCCGAGCAGCCGGTCGGCGTGCTGCTTCCCGCCCCAGGCGAGCGCCTGCTCCAGCACGTCGAGCATGCCCTTGCGCGGGTGTCCCGTCGAGTCGAGCGCGCCCGCCTTGACGAGGCTCTCGAGCGCGCGCTTGTTGACGAGCTGGGGGTCGACGCGGTCGCAGAAGTCCCACAGCCCGTCGAACGGCCCGCCGGCCTCACGCGCGGCGACCATCGCGGCGACCGCGTTCTCGCCGACGTTCTTGACCGCGTTCAGCCCGAAACGGATCTTCCCGTCGACGACGACGAAGCCGGCCCCGGACTCGTTGACGTCCGGGGGCAGGACCGCGATCCCGATCTCCTCGCACGCGGCGACGTAGAACGGCACCCGGTCCTTCGTGTTCATGACCGAGGAGATGAGCGCGGCCATGTACTGCGCCGGGTAGTTCGCCTTCAGATGGGCCGTCTGGTAGGCGATGAGCGCGTAGCAGGCGGCATGGGACTTGTTGAACGAGTAGTCCTGGGCCTGCTCCATGTCCTTCCAGAGCTGGTCGGCGACCTTCCGGTCGACCCCGTGCTCGGCGCAGCCCGAGCGGAACTTGTCCTTCAACGACGCCATCAGGTCGTGGTTCTTCTTGCCGATCGCCTTGCGGAGATCGTCGGCCTCGGCCGGCGAGAAGCCGGCGAGCTGCTTGGCGATCTCCATGTACTGCTCCTGGTAGATGCAGATGCCGTACGTCTCGGCCGTGATCGGCCGGAGGCGCTCGTCGCGCAGCGCCACGGGCTCCTGCCCCGCCTTGCGGCGCGCGTACACGGGGATGTAGCCCATCGGCCCGGGCCGGTAGAGCGCGACGAGCGCGATCAGGTCCTGGAACTCGGTCGGCTTCACCTGGCGGAGCGCATCGCGCATCCCGGCGGATTCGAACTGGAAGACACCGGTGGACTCGCCGCGGCGGAGCATCTCGTACGTGCGCTCGTCGTCGAGCGGAAGCTGCCCCATGACCAGCGGCTGCTCGGCCCCCGCGTTGATCAGCTCGAGCGCCTCGTCGATCACGTCGAGGTTGCGAAGGCCGAGGAAGTCCATCTTGAGCAGGCCGAGCGACTCGACATCCTGCATCGCAAGCTGGGTGACGACCTCCTGGTCGGCGCCCTTCTGCTGCAGCGGCACGATCTCGATCAGCGGGCGGTCGGCGATCACGACGCCGGCGGCATGGATCGAGTCCTGGCGCACGAGCCCTTCGAGCGGCCGGGCGAGGTCGACGATCTGGCGTGTCACCTCCTCCTGGTCGTAGGCCTGCCGGAGCTCAGAGCCGGGCTTCAGGCTCTCCTCGAGGAACACCCGCGGCCCCTCCGGGATCAGCTTCGCGACCCTGTCGACCACCCCGTACGGGATGTCGAGGACGCGGCCGGCGTCGCGGACCGCGGCTCTCGCCGCCATCGTCCCGAACGTGATGATCTGGGCGACCCGGTCGCGCCCGTACTTCTCGGCGACGTAGTTGATCACCTGCTCCCGCCCGTGGACGGAGAAGTCGATGTCGATGTCCGGCATCGACTTGCGGCCGGGATTGAGGAAGCGCTCGAACAGGAGCTCGTACCGGATCGGGTCGATGTCGGTGATCTCGAGGCAGTAGGCGACGAGCGAGCCGGCGGCGGAGCCGCGTCCCGGCCCGACGCCGATGCCGTTTCGCTTCGCGAAGCCGACGAAGTCGGCAACGATCAGGAAATAGTCGGCGAAGCCCATCTCGCGGATCGTCTTGAGCTCGAACCGGAGACGGTCCCGCAGCTCGGGCGTCTCGCGGCCGTACCGGCGCAGGAGGCCCTGCTCGCAGAGCTCGGCGAGGAACTCGAAGGCATCGCGGCCGTTCGGGGTCGGGAAGCTCGGCAGCAGGATCTGGTTCAGGTCGAGCTCGACCCGACACCGCTCGGCGATCTCGAGCGTCCGGCGCATCGCGTCCGGCAGGTGCGGAAACAGCGCCGCCATCTCCTCCGCCGTCTTGAAGTAGAACTGATCCGTCTCGAAACGCCAGTGCTCCGGGTTCGTCAGCGTGTCGCCCGACTGGATGCAGAGCAGCGCCTCGTGCGCCCGCGCGTCCTCGTGGCGCAGGTAGTGGATGTCACCCGTCGTCACGGGCGGGATCCCGGTCCGCTCCGCGAGGGCGAGCAGCTGCGGATTGAGCTGCTGCTGGATCGGCATGCCCGCGTCCTGGAGCTCGACGAACACGTTGTCGCGGCCGAACACGTCGGCGAGCCGGGAGAGCTCCGCCTCCGCCTCCCGCTCCTGCCCGTGCTCGAGTGCCCTGCAGACGCGGCCCGAGAGGCAGCCCGACAGCACGATCAGGCCCTTCGCATGGCGCGCAAGGAGCTCCCAGTCGACCCGCGGCTTGTAGTAGTAACCCTCGAGATAGCCGAGCGAGGTGAGCGCGATGAGGTTCGCGTAGCCCACGTTCGTCTCGGCGAGGACGGTGAGATGCGCGTAGCCCTTCGACTGCGCCCGGCGGTCGTCGGCGACGTAGAGCTCGCAGCCGACGACCGGGCGCACGCCCGTTCCCTCCGTCGTCCTGACGAGCTCGACGGCGCCGGCGAGCGACCCGTGGTCGGTGAGGGCGACCGCCGGCATCTCGAGCTCGGCGGCCCTGCTCACGAGATCGGGGATCCGGCAGGCTCCATCGAGGATCGAGTACTCGGAGTGGACGTGCAGATGAACGAACGGGGCGCTCACGACCAGGGCGATTGTAGAGCGCGGCCCTGCCGGACTGGTCGGATCCATTGTCTCTTCAGGCAACAGACCCCGACGCCGAGGCCCGAGGGCGGGCAGAATGAGCGGACCCGCCCGTGACGAGGCACCTCTATCTCCTGCGCCACGCGAAGTCGAGCTGGGACGATCCGTCCCTGCCCGATCACGATCGCCCGCTCGCGCCGCGCGGGCGCAAGGCCGTCCGCCGCCTCGCGACCCAGATCGAGCAGGTCGGCATCCGGCCGGCCCTCGTCCTCTGCTCGTCCGCGACCCGGGCGCGGGAGACGCTCGACGGCGTGGCCGTGGCCCTCGGCAAGCCGGACGTCCTCGTCGAGGAGCGGCTGTACGCCGCTACGGAGGACCGCCTCCTGGCCCGGCTGCGGCTCGTCGAGGCCGACGTCCCGTCCGTCCTCGTCGTCGGGCACAACCCGGGGCTCCAGGAGCTCGCGGTCCTGCTCGCGCGGCCGTGCGACGCCGCCGACCGGATCGCCGAGAAGCTCCCGACGGGAGCGCTCGTCTCGCTGCGCCTCGACGGCGACTGGTCGACGGTGCGCGGTCACGCGGCGGAGCTCGAGGGCCTGATCGTCCCGCGCGAGCTCTCCTGACCACCCACTCGTCTACCAGGCCCCTCCGCCCCCGCCGCCGCCACCACCGCCCCCGCCGCCGGAGAACCCGCCGCCCCCGCCGCCCGAGCCGCTCGACGGTGGCGCGAGGGCCGATCCGAACCCGGCCGACAGGTCCGAGATCCCGAGCCCGGACGGCCCCGAGCCGAGATCCCCGCCCGGGCTGATCCAGTAGATGGTGCTCGCCGCGTGGACCTCCTCCGGCATCAGGAGGTTCGCGCCCTGGAGCACGCGCTCGGCGATCCCGAACGCGATCCCGTACACGAGATACCGCTCCCACAGCTCGAGCGTCGCCGGCGGGGCGATGTCCAGGCGCGGGAAGTCCGCGAGGTAGCGCCGGAACGCCTCCCATCGCTCGGCCTCGAGCTGCGCCCGGGGCGTCCGGCGTCGCCACAGGCTGGCGCTCGACGCCGAGAGCAGGAGCACGAACGCCGACACGAGCAGGCACGAGCCGACGGCGACGAGCACGACGTCTCCGAAGCGGGGAGCCACCGGGCGGAAGCCGTGGACACCGATCGCGAGCAGGGACGCGCCGGCCACGGCGAACACCGCGACCCCGCCGATGATCGCCCTGACGCCGCTGTTGCGGAACCAGCCCTGACGCTTTCCCGCCGAGCGGACGGCCCGTTTGAAGGCCGCGAAGCGAGGCGCCTGCCTCGCCCGGCCCGCCTCGATCCGCTCCCGGAACCGCGACAGCCGCTCGCCGTCCGACCCGGCGACCTCGTTGACGACGGCGATCACCGGGCGCTCCCACGGCTCGGGCTCGGCGAGGGTCTCTCCGATCGTGAGCTCGAGATCGGCGATCTCCTCGTGGCGCAGCCCCGCCCAGAGCGCCCGCTCGGTCGTCACGGGGCGCGCCCGGTAGATGCCGCGGCGGATCAGGTCGAAGAGCGTTGCCGTGAACTCGTTGGAGCCGGCCTCCCGGCCCTGCGAGATCAGCGGGGGGACGAGCGCGGGCGCGAGGTCGGACGGCGGCCCCTGCTCGTACTCCCGGTCGTAACCGCTGCGCCGCTCCCGCCCGAAGGCCATCCAGGTGGCGGCGAGGACCGCGAGCACCGGGCCGAGGGCGAGCAGGACGAGGAACAGCGCTGTCCGTCCGATGTGATCGACGGCGGAGTCGATCCGGGCCCGATCGCGCTCGTACGCGGCCGCGTCGTCGCGCTCGTCGGCGAGGATCCCGTCGCGACCGTCGCCCGCCACCCTCCTGGCGCTTGCCGGTTCGCCCGGCGCCAGGAGGGTGCGGGGAAAGACCACGCGCATCTCCACGTACTGGCGGGGCGGCACGTCGACCGCGCGCAGGCGGGCGACCGACTGCCCACGGCTGACGTCGCCCTGGACCCAGACCGGATGTCCGAACACGAGATAGTCCTCCGGCGCGGCCTCGCCGGGAAGCGCGATCGAGGCCGTGAGCCGGTCGAGGCCGACCTCCCACTCCTCTCCCCACACCTGGAGGTTGACGTCGACCACGTCGTCGTGGGCGACCGCGACCCCCGTCAGCACGTACGAGATGGTGAACGTCCGCGTCTCGTCGAGCGCGAGGAAGTGCCAGACGATCCGCGCCCCGTCTCCCGTGCGGGCGACTCCGTAGGTGTCGGGGGCGCCGGCGGAGCCGATCTCGGCCGATGCGCCGGGCGCATAGGCACGCCCGTGCTCCGAGACGCCGACGACGCGGATCGACTCGCCGGGACGGAGCGGGACCTCGCGAAACGCGCCCGAGAAGGGCCCGCTGAACGTGAAGGCGATGTCCTCCTCGACCCGCAGGGCGCCGTCCTCCTCGACCTGCACCCGGACGTCGGCCTCCGGCAGGATGAACTCCTTGGCCGTCGCCGGCGCGGGAGCCGCGAGGAGGAGCGCGAGCGCTGCGAGCGCCGCGAGGCGGCGCATCTCAGAAGTCGACCGCGACCGGCCGGCGCTCGGGCTCGTCGATCTCGAAGTAGGCCCGCGGCGCGAACCGGAAGACCCGCGCGACGAGATTCGTGGGAACCGTCTCGATCGCCGTGTCGTACGTCAGAACGGTGTCGTTGTAGACCTGGCGGGAGACCGCGATCGACTGCTCGACCTCGGCCAGCTGCCCCTGGAGCGCCTGGAAGCTCTCGACGGCGCGCAGCTGCGGGTACGCCTCGGCGACGGCGAAGAGCCGCCCCAGGGCGGCGGTGAGCACGTTCTCGGCCCGGGCCTGCTGCTCCACCGTGGCGGCCGACTCCGCGCCGGCACGGGCAGCGGTGACCGCCTCGAAGGTCTCCTGCTCGTGCGCCGCGTAGCCCTTCACCGTCTCGACGAGGTTCGGGACGAGGTCGTAGCGCCGCCGGAGCTGGACGTCGACCTGTGCCCAGGCGTTCTCCGCGCGGTTGCGGAGGCGCACGAGCCTGTTGTAGAGGAGGACAACGGCGAGCAGTGCGACGGCCGCCGCGGCCGCGATCACGATGCCGACGGTCACGGCATGACAGTACCCCCCGCCGCGGATGCCCGCGCGAGCGGCCCCGGGCCGGGCTCGGAGCGCGACGACGCCGTCGGAGGCCCTCCGCCAGCGTCGCCCGGCCCGCGTGCCCGGCGCTTCGCCGGGAAGCTAGAGCTGCTCGACCTCCTGGTGCTGCTTCTTCTTGCGCCAGAACATCAGCCCCGCGATGGCGGCGCCGATCGCGGCGAGGATGCCGATCTTCTTCTTGCTGGCCATGGGCCCCCCTTTCGACACGTATCGCTTCAACCCGTACCGGAGGAGCCGGTACGTCACGATCCCGATGATCGCCTCGCGTGTGCTGAGCTTCTTCATCTGCTCGACTCCCGCAGTCTACGTCCCCTTCATCGGCGCTTGCGGTTCAGGACGTGGATCGCCCGCCCGAGCGCGACGAGCCCCGCCTCCTTGATCGCCTCGGACAGCGTCGGGTGCGGCGCCATGCCGTCGGCGACGGTCTCGACGGTCGCCTCCGCGTCGAGCGCGACGACGCCCACCTCGATCAGGTCGGTCACGTGCGGGCCCACCATCACGAGCCCGAGCAGCTCGCCGTAGCGGGACTCGTGGATCGACTTCACGAAGCCGACCGTCTCGTTCTGCATCACGGCCCTCCCGTTCGCCGCGAACGGGAACTTGCCGACGACGACATCGTCCCCGTACTGCTCGCGGGCCTCGCGCTCGGTCAGACCGACGCCGGCGATCTCCGGGTCCGTGTAGACAGGTCGCGGCACGCCCCGGTTGTCGACCACCGCGTCGTGGCCGCAGGCGTTCTCGGCCGCTACCTCACCTTCGCGGAACGCCGTGTGCGCGAGCTGCCAGTGGCCGGCGACGTCCCCGACCGCGTAGACGTGGGGGAGGCTCGTACGGCGCCGCTCGTCGGTGCGAATGCCCGTACGCGGGTCGAACTCGACGCCGATCGCCTCGAGCCCGATACCGTCGACGACGGGCCCGCGGCCCGTGGCCACGAGCATCAGGTCGCAGTCGACGCGCTGCTCCCCGTCGAAGAAGACGGCCAGACCGTCACCGGTCTCCTCGACCCGGTCGCAGCGGGCGTCCAGATGCACGGTGATCCCGCGGCGCCGGAACTGCTTGAGCAGCTCGGCCGAGGCCTCGTCGTCCTCCTGCGGGACGAGCCGCGGCAGCATCTCGACGATCGTCACCTCCGAGCCGAAGCGCGAGAAGATCGAGGCGAACTCGCAGCCGATGATGCCGCCGCCCAGGATGACGAGCCGCCCCGGCACCGTGGACTGCGCGAGGAGACCGGTCGAATCGACGCAGCGGTCCGAGTCGATCCCCGGGACCGGAGGCCGCAGCGGCCGGGCTCCGGTCGCGACGACCGCGTGCTCGAACCGGACGACCTCGCCGCCGTCGACCGCGATCGTGTGCGGATCCGTGAACCGGCCCGCGCCCCGCACCCATTCGACGCCGTTCCCCTTGAAGAGCCCGGCGATCCCGTCCGTGTGCTGCTTCACGACCGCGGCCTTCCACGCGTTGGCGGCGGCGAAGTCGAGCCGGGGCTCGCCGACCTGGACGCCGAGCTTCGGAAAGGTCTCCTTCGCCGCCTTCAGGCTGAACGCGGTCTGCACCCAGGCCTTGGTCGGGATGCAGCCGACGTTCAGGCATGTCCCGCCAAGGCAGGGCTCCTTCTCGATGCAGACGGTCCTTGCGCCAAGCTGGGCGGCCCGGGTCGCGGCGCTGTAGCCGCCCGGCCCGCCGCCGAGGACGGCGACGTCGCACTCCATGCAGGGTCTCCTCGGGTCGCGGGTTCGGTCTCGCCCGCGATCCTACCCGGAGTCACACGGCGAGCCGTCAGAGCGCGAGCGCGGGCTCCTCGAGCAGCGTCGCGAGCGTACGTAGGAACTCGGCCGCGGTCGCTCCGTCGAGCGCGCGATGATCGCACGAGAGCGTCATCTCCATGCGCGGACGGACGACCACCTGCCCGCCCTCGGCGACGACGCGATCGCCGATCGCACCGACCGCCAGGATCGCCACCTGCGGCGGGTTGAGAACGGCGACGAACTGCTCGATGCCGTACATCCCGAGGTTCGAGATCGTGAAGGTCCCACCCTCGACGTCGCTCGGCAGCAGCTTGTTCGAGCGGGTGCGGGCGACGAGCTCGACGCGCGCCGCCGCGAGCTCAGGGATCGAGAGCGACTCGCAGCCCCGGATCACCGGGACGACGAGGCCGTTCGGGATCGCGACCGCGATCCCGATGTTCGCCGACCGGAAGCGGTGGACCTCGGTCCCGGCGAAGTGCGCGTTCACGTCCGGATGGCGCAGCAGCGCGACCGCGCAGAGCTTCGTCAGCACGTCGGAGTACGTCGGCCGGGCGCCGCCTTCCGGCGTCTGCTCGACGAGGCGCTCGCGCACCTCGATCACGCGTCGCATGTCGGCCGAGATCGAGATCGAGAAGTGGGGCGCCGACCAGGCTTCCGTCAGACGCTTGCCGATCAGCTTGCGGATCGTCGTCAGCTTCACGGTCTCGAACGCGTCCTCCTCGGCCCGCACGGGCGTCCCGGCCGGGGCGGCAGCGGCCGGAGCCGCGGCGGCTGGGGCCTCCGCGGCCGGGGCCTCGACGTCCTCCGCGACGATGCGCCCGTCGGGGCCGGTCCCCGCGACCCCGGACAGGTCGATTCCACGCTCCCGTGCGATCCGCCGCGCGAGTGGCGAGGCCTTGATCCGCCCGGTATCGCCGGTGGGCGTGGCGGGCGAGGGCTCCGCGGCGACCTCGTCCGCCGGGGCGGGCGGGCCTTCGTCGCGCGCCGGCTCCAGGTCCGACGCCGGGGCGGGCGCCTCGCCGGCCGGCGCCGGCGGGCCGGCGGCCGGGGCGGGAGCAAGCTCCTCGCCGGGCTCGCCGATCACGCAGAGCGGCTGCCCGACAGGAACCTCGGCCCCTTCCCCTGCGAGGATGCGCAGCAACGTGCCCGCGACGTCCGACTCGACCTCCTGGGTCACCTTCTCGGTGTCGACCTCGTAGATCGGCTCGCCCCTGGCGACCGTGTCGCCCTCGGCCTTCAACCAGCGCGTCACCGTGCCCGACTCCATGCCCTGACCGAGCCGGGGCATCGTGACCTCTGTCGCCATGGACTTAGTCCTTCCCCACCGTTCGGCGGATCGCGCCGACGAGGTCCTCGACCTGCGGAACGACGTACTGCTCCATGACCGGCGCGAACGGCAGCGGCGTGAACCTCGCCCCGACACGCTCGACCGGAGCGTCGAGCCAGTCGAACGCCCGCTCCTGGACGATCGCCGCGACCTCCGCTCCCCAGCCCATCCGGCGGATCGCCTCGTGCGCGACGACACAGCGGTTCGTCTTGCGAACGGACGCGACCAGCGCCTCCTCGTCGAACGGGAGCAGCGTACGCGGGTCGAAGACCTCGACCGAGACCCCGTCCTCCTCGACCTCGACGGCCGCCTTCAGCGCGTCGTGGACGAGCCGGCCCGTCGCGACGACGGTCACGTCCTCGCCCTCCCGGTGGATCCGCGCCCGCCCGAGCTCGAGGGGTTCGATCTCCGGCGGGACGTCGCCCTTCACCGGGTAGAGCAGCCGGTGCTCGAAGAAGATCACCGGGTTGTCGTCGAAGATCGATGCGTACAGGAGGCTGCGCGCGTCCTCGGGCGTCGAGGGGTAGGCGACCTTGAGCCCGGGAACGTGCACGAACCACGCCTCGAGCTGCTGCGCGTGCTGGGCGCCCGGCGACCAGCCGGCTCCGCCCTGGGTGCGGATCGTCAGGGGAATCCGGTGCTGGCCGCCCGACATGTACCGGTGCTTCGCCGCCTGGTTGACGATCTGCTCCATCGCGAGCGTCGTGAAGTCCTGGTACATGATCTCGACGATCGGGCGCATCCCCTGCATCGCCGCCCCGATCCCGGCGCCGACGATCGCCATCTCCGAGATCGGCGTGTTGCGTACCCGCTCCGGCCCGAACTCCGCGAGCATCCCCTGGGTGACGCCCATCGAGCCGCCCATCTCGGCGATGTCCTCCCCCATCAGGAACACGTCGTCGTCGTCGCGCATGGCCTGCGCCATGGCGTCCCGAACGGCTTCGCGGTAGGTCATCTCGGGCATCGGGCAGCCTCCAGGAGCGCGCGCTACGCGTACACGTTCTCGAGCGCGTCCTCGGGTCGGGGGTCGGTGCCGCTCTTGGAGAACTCCACCGAGCCCTCGACGAGCTCGGCGACCTCTTGCTCCATCGCCTCCCACTCGTCCTCTGCGACCTCGAGCGTGGCACGCAGCTTCTCGATCGGGTCCTGCGTCGCTCGCGCCTCGTGCACCTCGTCACGCGAGCGGTAGACCTGCGGGTCGCCGACGAAGTGGCCGGTGAGCCGGAACGTGTGCGCGAGCAGGAAGACGGGCCCCCTGCCCTCCCGGGCGTGGGCAAGCGCGCGGCGCGCCGCGGTGTAGACGGCCTCGACGTCCTGGCCGTCGACCGTGACCGCATGCATCCCGTAGGCGACGGCGCGCTTGGCGAGATCCTGGATCGGCAGCTGCTGCCAGGCGGGGGTCGACTCCGCGTAGCCGTTGTCCTCGCAGACGTAGACCGCCGGCAGCCCCCAGAGCTGGGCGAGGTTCAGCGACTCGTGGAAGTGCCCGATGTTCGTCGCCCCGTCGCCGAAGAACGCGACGGAGACCCGGGGCTCGCCGCGCAGCTTGAACGCGAGCGCGGCACCGGTGATCGCGGGGAGCCCCCCGCCGACGACGGCGTTGGCCCCGAGGTTCCCGCGCGCGACGTCGTAGAGGTGCATCGAGCCGCCGTAGCCGCGGCTGCACCCCTCGACCTTGCCGTACATCTCGGCCATCACCTCGTTCGGGTGTGTCCCCTTCGCGAGCGTATGGGCGTGCGCGCGATGGGTCGTCGCGATCACGTCGCCGTCCTCGAGCGCGCGGCAGACGCCGACCGCCACGGCCTCCTGCCCGATCGCCACGTGGAGGAACCCCGCGAGGTCGCCCGCGCGGAACCGCTCCTCGACCTTTTCCTCGAAGCGGCGGATGAGGAGCATCTCCCGCAGGAAGTCGAGGAGTGTCTCCCGGGAAAGCACGCGCCCCTCCCGTACCGTGGTCACGTTGCGTCACGCTACCAGAGCGCGTGAATACAATCGCGGGCGTGAACGCCGCGGAGCGCTTCGCCGAGATCCTCGACGGTCTTCCCGAGCGGTGGTCGGAGGCGGACGTCCTTCTGACCGTGCCGGACGGCGAGGCTGCCGACCGCGCGGCGGTCACGCTCGCCTCGCTCGCGCCCGGGCGTACCGGAACGTCGTTCCGGCTGCGGTTCTCGGCCGCCGGGCACAGCGCGCCGTCGGCCGACGCCGTCTACCGGATCCTCCGACGGCTCGATGTGCAGGGGCTCGACGCGCGTCTCACCGTGACCGCGGAGGCCGTGGCGGCCGCCGCCGGAGGTGCGCGCCCCGCGCTGGCGGCGGGCTTCGACGCCGCCACGGCCGGGCTGCCCGCGGACTGGTCCGACCTCTACCTCGAGGTCGAGCTCACATCGCCGGACGACATCGACCGCGCCGCGGTCGAGCTCGGCCCCGTCAACCCGTTCCTCGAGGGGACACGGCCGCCGGCGTTCCGCTTCCGGGCCGCCCGCCGGTTCGGCTACGGGACCGCGCCCCAGATGACCCGCCGCGCGCTCGCACGCCTCGACGAGGCGGGAATCGCCGGCCGTCTGCGCGTGCTGCGCGTCATCTCCGAGAACGAGCCTGTCCTGACCCAGGGCCCGGTCTGGCGCGAGCGGGGCCGGTCCGTCTAGGAGCTACCCCACCGGCACGGCCGGCAGGACGATGGAGAAGTGGCCGAAGTCGGCCGCGACGACCTCCTCGTCGAGAAAGCCCGCCGACGGTCTCAGCTCGACCTCTCCCGCTGCGACCGCCTCGCCGGCATCGGCCAGCTCCGCAAGGAGCCGGGGCGGCACCGCTGGCCGAAGGCAGTGCGCGGCGTAGACGACGCGGACCGCCGGCCTCACCTCGTCGGCGAGCCGGCGTGCCGACCGCGCCCAGGCTGCCACGTCCCCGCCCGCGAACTGGAGGAAGTGCGGCCCGTAGTAGGCCTGATCCTGCGCGAAGAGGATTCCCCTGCGCTCGTCGACGAGACAGACGTGATCCGCGGCGTGACCTGGCGTGTGCACGACGCGGAGCTTGCGGTCGCCGAGGTCGAGCACGTCCCCGTCGGCGAGCGTTCCCGTCGCGGCCGGCGGTTCGATACGCCAGTCCTCGAGCTCGAGGCCGGGCGGGGGCCAGGGACGTACCTCCTCGTCGGGGCCGAGCAGGAAGGCGTGGGCCGCTCGGTCGGCATCGAGCAGCGAGCTCCAGACGTCGCGAATCCCGGCACAGGCCTCCCAGTACGCGGCGAGCAGGGCGCGTGGCACGGGCTCGGCCACGGCCTCGGCGCCGGCCTCGTGCACGAGGCGCGCGGCGAACTCGTGGTTGCCCCCGACGTGGTCGAAGTGGGCATGCGAGGTCACGACGTCGATCGGGCCGGGTGCGACTGGCTCGACGGCGGCGCGGATGCTGGCCACCCCCAGGCCGGTGTCGAGGAGGATCGACCGCTCGCTGCCGCCGATCAGCCACGAGCAGACGTGACCGGGCTCGGCGACGAGGTGGACGCCCGGCTCGAGCTCGCCGACCCGGAACCAGGGAAGCATCCCGGAGGCAGCGCTCACGCGCGCAGCTCGGCGCCGAAGCGCGCGGCGAGCCCGGCGACGATGCGCTCGCGGAGCACGCGCGCGTCCTCGTCGGAGAGCGTTCGCTCGGGCGACTGGAACGCGACCCGCAACGCCACCGACTTCCTGCCCTCAGGCACCTGGCCTCCCCGGTAGACGTCGAAGACCGCCGCCTCGCGCAGCTCCTGCCCGGCGGCATCGTGCGCCGCCCGCACGAGCTCGCCCGCGAGCACGTCCTCGGGGACGACGAACGCCAGATCCTGCCGGACGGCGGGATAGGTGATCACGTCCTCGTACAGGACCCGGTCGGGCACCTCCGCGAACAGCGTCGCGAGATCGAGCTCGAAGATCCCCCAGGAGCCCGGGAGGCGCGTCGGGTGGAGCTCCCCGAGCCAGCCGGCGTCGGCCGAGGTGCCGCCGACCAGGGTCGAGACGGCCGCGGCAGCGCCGGGGTGCAGCCACGGGCGCGGGGAGCGCTCGAGCAGCGGCTGGATCTGCAGCGCATCGTGGATCGCCTCCACCGCCCCCTTCGCGCGCTCGTAGCCGGTGAACGGGTCGTCCCCCTGGACGATCCCGCCGACGCGCCAGCGCTCGTCCGGGAGCTGCGCGCCCGCCGGCAGGTAGGCCCGCGCCACTTCGAAGAGGGCGATCCGGTCGTTCGCGGCGTCGAGGTTGTGCTGCGCGGCGCCGACGAGCCCCTCGACGAGCGTGGTCCGGAGGATCGCGTGCTCGGCCGACAGCGGCTCCGCCAGACGCAGCGCCCGGAGCTCCGGGTCGACCGCGGCGAGGCTCCACGTGTACGCCTCGGAGAGGCCAGCGCCGACGAGGACGTCCTCGACGAGCCGCCTGAGGCGCTGCTCCTGGGTCAGAAGCCCGAACATGGCCCGCCGCGCCGGAAGCGTGAACGGCACGCGCTCCAGCCCGTGGACGCGGGCGATCTCCTCGACGAGGTCGATCTCACGGGTCACGTCGCGGGCGCGCCACGACGGGATCGTGACCCTCCACGCCGGCGCTTCCTCGTCGACCTCGAAGCCGAGGCGCCCGAGGATCGCCACCTGCTCGGCCGGCGTGATCTCCACCCCCACCACCGCCGAGGCGCGGCTCGGGCGCAGGCTCGTCGCCGGCCGGGCGGGCGCCTCGACACTCACGTCGGCCGCGCCCGCGTAGCGGCCGCCCGTGAGCTCGGCGAGGAGCGCGGTCGCCCGCTCGGCGGCCGGGCCGGCGAGCTGGGGGTCGACACCCTTCTCCCAGCGGCTCGATGCCTCGCTGCGCAGGCCGAGGCGCTCCGAGGTCGCGAGGATCCCGACCGGCTCGAAGCTCGCCGCCTCGAGCAGCACGTCGGTCGTCGTCTCGCCGACCTCCGTCTCGAGGCCGCCCATGATCCCGGCGATCGCCACGGCGCGGAGCGCGTCCGTGATCAGGAGCTCCGCCGGGTCGAGCCGGCGCGCGACGCCGTCGAGGGTGACCAGCTCCTCGCCCGCGCGCGCGCGGCGAACTCCGATCCGTCCTCCGGCGAGCCGCTCGAAGTCGAATGCATGGAGCGGGCTTCCGAGCTCGAGCATGACGTAGTTCGTGACGTCGACGACGTTCGAGATCGAGCGCACGCCGGCACAGCGGAGCCGCGCCTTCATCCACCACGGGGACTCGCCGATGCGGCACCCGCGAAAGATCCGGCCGAGGTAGCGCGGGCAGCCGGCGGGGTCAGCGACGTCGATCTCGAGCGTCTCGGCCTCGGCCGGCAGGGGAAGCTGTCCGCCCGTACCGGGCATGGGCGCGAGCGCGAGGTCGTACAGCGCAGCGATCTCGCGCGCGACGCCGTACACCGAGAGGAGATCGGAGCGGTTGGCGGTCAGCTCGATCTCGAGCACCTCGTCGTGCACCGGCAGGACGTCGGCGAGCGGCGTGCCCGGCGCGATCCCGTCGGGGAGGACGATGATGCCCGAGTGGTCGGGGCCGAGGTCGAGCTCGTCCTCGGCGAGGATCATCCCCTCCGACACTTCCCCGCGGAGCTTCGCGCGCTCGAGCGTGCGCCCGTCCGGGAGGACGGCGCCCGGGGCGGCGACGCAGACGGTGGCCCCCGCGCCGAAGTTCCAGGCGCCGCAGACGATCTGCCGTGGCTCTGCGGCGCCGACGTCCACCCGACAGAGCTGGAGGCGGTCGGCGTTCGGGTGCTTGCCGGCCTCGAGCACCCGTCCGACGACGAACCGGCCGAGGTTGTCGCCCTCGTCCGGCACGCCCCGGCGTGTGATCCGCTCGACCTCGGCCGAGGCGACGGCAATCCGCTCGGCCAGCTCCGGAAGCGGCATGTCGATCGCGACGAACTCGCGCAGCCAGGACAGCGCGATCCTCATCGGCCCTCACGCATCGCCACGTGCTCCGTCTCGGGACTCGTTATGCGCTCCGGGCGGCTGGAGCATCCAGGGGATCCGAGACGGGGCACTAGAACTGCCGGAGGAGCCGCAGGTCGTTCTCCCAGAGCTGCCGCAGGTCCGGGAGCCCGTGCCGCAGCATCGCGATCCGCTCGAGCCCGAGGCCGAACGCGAAGCCGGTGACCTCGTCCGGGTCGTAGCCGACGTGGCCGAACACGCTCGGGTCGACCATCCCGGCCCCGCCCATCTCGATCCAGCCGGAGTACCGGCAAACCGAGCAGCCTCGACCGTCGCACAGAAAGCACGAGACGTCGGGCTCGATCGACGGCTCCGTGAACGGGAAGTAGTGCGTCCGGAAGCGGACCTCCCGTTCCTCCCCGAACAGCGCACGCATGAGCGCGAGCAAGGTCCCCTTCAGGTCGGCGAGCGTGATCCCCCGGTCGACCGCCAGGCCTTCGGCCTGGTGAAAGATCGGCACGTGGGTCGCGTCCGGCGTGTCGCGCCGGTAGACCCGCCCGAGGGAGACCATGTAGATGGGCGGATCCCGCTGCTCCATCGTGTGGATCTGCGCGGGCGAGGTCTCGGTCCGCAGGAGCGTGTCGGCGTCGAGGAACAGCGACGCGAGGGGCGACCGCGCGGGGTGCCACTCCGGGAAGTTGAGCGCGGTGAAGTTGTAGTAGACGGTCTCGACCTCGCGGCCGTCGACGACCTCGTAGCCGAGCCCGAGGAAGATGTCCTCGATCTCGCGGCGGATCCGGGTGATCAGGTGCAGGTGGCCGCGCGGCGTTCCGTGCCCCGGGAGCGTGATGTCGATGCGCTCGTCGCTCAGCCTGCGGTCGAGCTCGGCGGCCTCGAGCACCGCCTTCCGCTCGGCGACCGTTGCCTCGAGCAGCGCACGCAGCGCGTTCAGGCTCTGCCCCGTCTCCCGGTCGCGGACCTGCCTCAGCGCCTGCGGGAGCTCCGCGTTCCGCCCGAGATACCGGATGCGGACGTCCTCGATCTCGGCGATCGTCGAGGCGGCCGAGATCGCGCTCAGCGCCTCGCGCTCGAGGGCACCGGGATCCATCGCGCGGAGACTACCATCGGCCCCGTGGCCGACCTGCGTCCAGGCGCGAGCGTCTACGACGCGATCGCGCCCCTGTACGACGACTGGTCTCGGACCGTCACCGAGGACGTGGAGCTCTACGTCGCCGAGGCCGTCGCGTCAGGAGGCCCGGTGCTCGAGCTGGGCGTGGGGACGGGCCGTATCGCGGTCCCCACCGCGCTTGCGGGCATCCGCGTGATCGGGATCGACTCCTCCGCCGCGATGCTCGAGGTCTGCCGCAGCGCCGCCGTGGCCCACGGTGTCGAGAGCCTGGTCGACCTGCGGCTCGGAGATCTTCGGCGACCCGTCCTCGCCGAGCGGGTGCCTCTCGTGACCTGCCCGTTCCGCTCACTGCTCCACCTCCTCCTCGACGACGAGCGGCTCGCGACGTTCGAGAGGGTGTTCGGGCTGCTCCGGCCGCGGGGTCGGTTCGTCTTCGACGTCTTCGCTCCGAGCGCCGGGGACATCCGGGAGACGAACGGCCGCTGGATCGAGCGCGGGGCCGGGATCCTGGAGCGGGCCGACTGGTATCCGGACGAGCGCCGGCTCGACCTCTCCGTGTGCGGGCCGGACGGCGAGACGACCATGCGCCTCGCGTGGTTGCCGACGGAGGCATGGCGACCGCTGCTCGAGCGGGCCGGCTTCACCGATGTCCACTGCTACGGCTGGTTCGACCGCCGCCCCTATCGCGGCGGCGAAGACTCGCTGTGGTTCGCGACCCGGCCCGGCTGACCCGGCCGGCCGCTACAACCGCCGTCGCCGCTCGTACAGGGCGATCGAGCCGGCGATTGCCACGTTCAGCGACTCCGAGCCGGGCAGGCGGGGAACCTGCGCGATCTCGTCGCAGCCTGCAAGAACATCCGCGGGCAGACCCCCGCGCTCGGCGCCGAGGACGAACGTGACCCGCTCGCCGAGCACGGTGTCCCAGAGCGGCCGCCCCTCGCCCGGAACGAGCGCGACCCGCGGCCGTGGCGCGTCCTCGAACCTGCCGAGCGGAACCCGGAACACCGCGCCCATCGACGCTCGAACGGCCTTCGGGCCCGTGGGGTCCGCGCACCCGGCCGACAGGTGGACGGCGGCGGGGCCGAGCGCATCGGCACTGCGCAGCAACGTCCCGACGTTCCCCGGATCGGCGACGCGCCAGAGCGCGACGCAGGCGGGCGCCGTCCCGTCGTGCCGCGGCAGGTCGGCCGTGCGGAAGACCGCGACCACGCGCGGAGGATGGGCGAGCTCGCACACCTCGGCGAGCAGGCTGGGCTCGACGGGCTCGCCGTCGGTGAGGCCCGGAATGACCGGCGGCCGCTCGGCGTCCACGAGCACGTCCACGGGCTCGATGCCGGCGGCGAGGCCCGCCGCGACGAGATCCTCACCCTCGCAGGGAAACAGGCCGAGCTGACCGCGCGAGCGCCGGGCCTGGAGGCGACGGAGCAGCCGGAGTCGCGGGTTGGCGGCCGAGGTGATCACCGCCGCACTGTATGCCCGGCGCGGCGGCCGCCGGGCGCCGCGTCAGGCGGTCGGCTCGGTCTCGGGCGCGGCCTTCGCCTGCTCGGCGTCGAGCGCGGCCTTCGCCTGCTCGGCGATCTTCGCGAACGCCGCAGGGTCCTGCACGGCGATGTCGGCGAGCACCTTGCGGTCGAGCTCGATGTTCGCCTTGCGCAGGCCGGCGACGAACTGGTTGTACGAGAGCCCGTTCTGACGCGCCGCGGCGTTGATCCGGATGATCCAGAGGCGGCGGAACGTCCGCTTCTTGTTCCGGCGGTCACGGTAGGCGTAGACGTCGGACTTGAGGATCTGCTCCTTCGCCTTGCGGTAGGAGAGATGCTTTTGTCCCCAGTAGCCCTTCGCTTCCTCGAGTGTGTTCCTGCGCTTCTTCCGTGCGTGGACGGATCGCTTGACGCGCGGCATGGCGCTCCCTCCTGTACCTGGCTAGCGGACGAGCAGCTTGCGCAGCTCGCGGGTGTCGGCGCCGTCGAGCTCGTGGTCGCGCCGGAAGCTGCGCCGCCGCTTCGCCGACTTCTTCTCCAGGTTGTGGCTCTTCATCGCATGGCGACGAAGAATCCGGCCGGAGCCCGTGACCTTGAACCGCTTCTTCGCGGACGAGTTGGTCTTCTGTTTCGGCATCGTGATCCTCGTCAGGCGCTCTGCGCCTCTTCCTTCGCTGGCTCTTCCCTTGCCGGCTCTTCCCTCGCCGGCTGATCCTTCTGGGCGCTCTTTCGCGGTGCGAGCACCATCACCATGTTGCGGCCGTCGAGCACCGGCGACGTCTCGATCTGGCCGAGCTCCGACACGTCGTCGGCGAGACGCATCAGCAGGTCGTGGCCCCGCTCCGGGTGCGTCGTCTCACGGCCCCGGAACATGATCGTAACCTTCACCTTCGCCCTTTGCCCGAGGAACCGGGCGACATGCCCCTTCTTCGTCTCGTAGTCGTGCGTCGAGATCTTCGGTCGGAGCTTGATCTCCTTCACGTGCACCTGGAGCTGGTGCTTGCGCGCGAGCTTCGCCTTCTGCTCCAGCTCGTACCGGTACTTGCCGAAGTCCATGACCCGGCAGACCGGCGGATCGGCCTGGGCGGCGACCTCGACGAGATCGAGGTTCTTCGCGAATGCGTACTCGAGCGCCTCGTCTCGCTCCTTGATCCCGATCTGGCTGCCGTCGGCGTCGACGAGCCGAACGCGGGGAACGCGGATCTGCTCGTTCACGCGCGGCTGGCTGACGGACGGGCGGACTTGTTCGAAGGGACGCCGACCCCTCAACGGACTGTCACCAAGTTGTGCTGATCCTCCCTCGTGGACGCGAAAACGGCTGCACGCAGCAGCCGCTCAACCTCTCCCGTTCTCGGTTGAACCTCCGACGGGCGTGCGCCCCGGAGGTGAGGAGATGCGCTCCTGCTTGCAGATCTCACACACTAGCAGCTCGAGCGATCGTGTCGAGGGCGGCTGCCCGCTCGAACGAGCCGACGCTGCGGTCGCCGCGCGCGCGCACCGACAGGGTTCCCCCGGCCGCCTCGCGCTCGCCGTACACGACGACGTACGGGACCTTCTCGAGCTCGGCATTGCGGATCCGCTTGCCGATCGTGTCGTCGGCATCGTCGAGCGCGGCGCGCACGCCCGCGTCGGTCAGCTCGCCGAGCACGGCCCGCGCGCCGGGTACGTGCTGATCCGAGACCGGGATCACGCGCGCCTGCTCGGGGGCGAGCCACACCGGGAGATCCCCGCCCGTGTGCTCGATCAGGATCCCGATGAAGCGCTCGAGCGAGCCGAGCAGCGCGCGGTGGATCATCACCGGGCGGTGCTCGGCGTTGTCGGCGCCCTGGTAGCCGAGCTCGAATCGCTGCGGGAGCTGGAAGTCGAGCTGCACCGTGCCGAGCTGCCAGCTCCGGCCGAGCGCGTCGAGCATGTGCAGGTCGATCTTCGGCCCATAGAACGCGCCGTCGCCTTCGTTGATCGCGAACTCGACGCCGTGGCGGCGCAGCGCGTTGTCGAGCGCGGCCTCGGCCTCCGCCCATTCGGCGTCCGTGCCGATCCGTTTCTCCGGCCGGGTCGAGAGCTCGACTCGCATCTCGAGCCCGAACAGCTCATAGAGGAAGAAGGCGTAGTCGAGGCAACCGAGCACCTCGTCCTCGGCTTGGTCGCGCGTGCAGAAGATGTGGGCGTCGTCCTGCACGAAGTGGCGCACGCGGAGCAGCCCGTGCAGGACGCCCGAGAGCTCGTTGCGGTGCAGGTTGCCGGCCTCCGCGACGCGGAACGGCAGCTCGCGGTAGCTACGCGGGAGCATGCGGTAGACGACGCAGTGCCCGGGGCAGTTCATCGGCTTTAGCCCGAACGGCCGCTCCTCCACCTCGAGCGTGAACATGCTGTCGCGGTAGTTGTCCCAGTGGCCGGACGTCCGCCACAGGTCGGCGTCGTAGAGCTGCGGGGTGCGGACCTCGTGATAGCCGCGCCGGGCGTTCTCGCGGCGCCGGAGGTCCTCGAGCACGTTCCAGATCACCATTCCGCGTGGCTGCCAGACCGGCATTCCGGGAGCGAGCTCGGTGAACTCGAACAGCCGTAGCTCGCGGCCGAGCCGACGGTGGTCGCGCCGGCGCGCCTCCTCGAGCCGGTGCAGGTGGGCGTCGAGATCCTCCTGGCGGAAGAACGCGGTGCCGTAGATGCGGGTCAGCTGCTGCCGGGAGGAGTCCCCCCGCCAGTAGGCCCCCGCGACCGAGAGGAGCTTGACGGCCCTGATCGGCTCGGCGTTCTGCAGGTGCGGCCCGCGGCAGAGGTCGGTGAAGTCGCCTTCCCGGTAGAACGAGATCGGACCCTCGGCGGTGTCGATCAGCTCGACCTTGTAGGGCTCGCCCTCCTGCTCGAACAGCCGGCGCGCCTCGTCCCGGTCGACCTCCCGGCGCTCGAACACCCTGCCCTCGGCGATCTCGCGCCGGATCTCGTCCTCGAGCCGCGGCAGCTCATCCTCGTGGATCGGGTGCCGGAACTCGAAGTCGTAGTAGAAGCCATCGTCGATCGGCGGGCCGATCGCGACCTTCGTCCCCGGGTAGAGACGGCGTGCGGCCTCGGCGAGCAGGTGGGCGGCGGAGTGGCGCAACACGGCGAGCGCGTCCGGGTCCTCGCGGTCGCGGGTGGTGAGGATCTGGATCCTCGCCGCGTCGGGAAGCGGGAGCCGCACGTCCCGGGTCGTCCCGTCGGCAAGGCGGACGAGCACGGCCTGCTCGGCGAGCTTCGGGCCGATCGCCCGCGCGGCGTCGAGCCCCGTCGAGCCGTCCGGGAGCTCGAGCGCCTTGCCGTCGGGGAGCGTCACCTGCACGATGCAGAGACTAACCGCGTCCCCCCTCGCCAGGCCCGGACGCACGCCGGGATCGCATGGAGCATGCTGCGCGGGGGGTTCGCGGTTGTCCGTAGAATTCCCCTCCCGATGGCGACGGACGGGACTCTCGACCTCGAACTCAAGCTGGGCCTGACGCGGCGGTTCCGCCTGCCCGAGCTCGCGGGCGAGCCGATCCCTCCGCGGCTCGTGACGGCCACGTACTACGACAGCGCGGACCTCCGCCTGACGCGCGCCGGGGTGACGCTTCGCCGCCGCGTCGAGAGGAGGCGGGGTGCCTGGCAGCTGAAGCTGCAGAGGGGCGGCGCCCGGGTCGATCTCGAGCTTCCGGGCGCGCCGGGCGCTCTCCCCGAGCAGCTGCGTGACCTGGTCACGGCGTACCTCCGGGGAGCAGAGCTCCAGCCGGTCGGGGTGGTGAGGACCCGTCGGTCGGGAGTCCATATGACCGACGCGGATGGGCCCCTCGCCGAGGTGACCGTCGATGCCGCGGCGGTGGTCGAGAACGGCCGCGTCGTTCGGAGCTTCCGCGACCTCGAGGCGGAGCTCGTCGACGACACCGCCAACGGGAGGAAGCTGCGACGGCTCGAGCGGGCACTTCGGGCGGCGGGCGCGGTCGACGGCGACCCCCGGCCGAAGGTCTGCCGGGCCCTCGACATCCCCGCGCCCGTGCTCCCGTCGCCGGCGGGCGCACGCGCCAGCCTGCCCGAGCACCTGCAGGCGATGCTCGCCGTGCAGTACCGGGAGATCCTCCTCCACGATCCCGGCACGAGGCTCGGGACGGATCCCGAGGAGCTCCATCAGATGCGCGTCGCGACGCGAAGGCTGCGGGCCTTCCTGCGCGCCGCGCGCCCGTTCCTCGAGCTCGAGTGGGCCGAGACGCTCAGGGCCGAGCTCGGCTGGCTCGGCGGCATCCTCGGGCGCGTGCGTGATCTCGACGTATTGCTCGACCGCCTCCACGAGGACGCCCGGACCCTCGACCCGGCGGACCAGCGTCCGCTGGGACGGGTCTATGCCCTGCTCCAGCAGGAACGGGAGGCCGACCGGGAGCTGCTCCTGGAAGCGCTGCGCGGAGACCGGTACCTGGCGCTGCTCGACCGGCTCGAATCCGCCGTCGCCGCACCGCGAGTCGTCACCGGGGAGGGCTCACTCCGCGACATTGCCACAGCCGAGTTCCGGCGGCTCCGCAAGGCCGTGCGGGCGCTGCCCCCCGGGCCGCACGACGACGAGGAGCTCCATGCGCTCCGGATCCGCGGGAAGCGCGCTCGGTACGCGGCGGAGCTGGCCGAGCCCGTGGTCGGCAAGGCGGCGACGAGGTTCATCCAGGCGGCAAAGGAGCTCCAGGACGTGCTCGGCGAGCACCAGGACTCGGTCGTCGCCGAGCAGCGGATCCGGGCGGCCGTCCGCCGTCTCGGCGGGAAGGGCGTGCCGTTCGCCGCCGGCCGCCTCGTCGAGCGGGAGCGAGAGCGCCGCGCCGCTGCGCGGGCTGCGTGGCCGGGAGCCTGGAAAACGCTCAAGCGGGCCGGCAAGGCAGCGTGGCGCTGAGCGAAGGTGTGGTGCGCGCGGCCGGCGGCATCGTCACCCGCCCCGCAGCAGCCGGCGATGTCGAGGTCCTCCTGGTCCACCGCCCCGCCTATGACGACTGGACGTTTCCGAAGGGCAAGGCCGACCCCGGGGAGAGCGACGAGGACTGCGCGCTTCGCGAGGTACAGGAGGAGACGGGCATGCGCTGCGCCATCGACGGCGAGTTGCCGTCCACGAGCTACGTCGACCAGAAAGGCCGCCCGAAGCTCGTTCGCTACTTCGCGATGCGCCCGCTGTCGGGCTCGTTCGAGCCCCACGTCGAGGTCGACGAGATTCGCTGGGTCGCCCCCGCGGTGGCGGCTTCGCTGCTGAGCTACGAACGCGACCGGGCTCTGCTCGCGGCTCTCCACGGCTGAGCGGCCTCCGCGGCTGAGCCTCGAGCCGTGACCGGGGCCCTCCCGGGCCGCTGCGATGCGGGTCGCCACCGGCCGAGTGACCGCCGGCCTCCGGCCGGCTCCTGCGCGGGTCGCGGCCGGCCGAGAACGCCGGCTCCGCCGGCTCCAAGCGGGTCGGGCCCGGCCGAGCCGGGCCCTCAGCCGCGCGGGCCGCTCAGCCGCGGAGGCCGCTCTGCGTGCGCTCAGAGCTCAGGCAGCGGCGAGCATGCCGAGCAGCGAGACGGCCGCGCCCTCGCGCAGCCCGCCGCGGGCGACCTCGAACGGGACGCCGAGGCGCCGCTGGGCCTCGGCGAGGATCAGCGTCCCCGCGAGCAGCGTCCGGGCGCGCACCGGGTCGAGACCGTGCTCGGCCGCGAGCTCGCCGGTCGTTCGCTTCACGATCGCCTTCACGGCGGCGGCAATCTGATCGCTCTCGAGCACACGGCTGCCCGTGACGCGGCGTAGGGCCCGGGCGCTGCCGCCCGTCGCGAGCGCCGTGTCGACGGTCGACAGCTCGATGCCGTCGAACCGTTCGGAGATCTCGGCCCGGGCGCGAGCCATGGCCTTCTTGCCGGGTGGGTCCTCGCCGAGGCGTCGCCGCGTGAGCCTCAGCGAGCCGGTGTCGAGGGAGTGGATCACCTCCGGACCCTCGCCGGGCCGGCCCAGGACCACCTCCGTCGAGCCGCCGCCGACGTCGCAGACGGCGATCCGGTCGGGCAGCGATCCCGCCTGCGCGACCGCTCCATCGAAGGCCAGTGCGCCCTCCTCCTCGGACGACAGCACGCGAACCGCGACGCCCGTCGCCCGCTCGAGCGCGCGGATCAGCTCGGCGCCGTTGGCCGCCTGGCGGCCGGGGGCGGTGACGATGACCTCCACCGTCGCACAGCCGAGGGTGCGGGCGATGCGGGCGTAGGCCCGCGCCCGCTCAGCGGTCTCGGCGATCTTGAGGTCGGAGAGCGCGCCGTCGCGCTCCACCTGGTCGCCGAGTGCAAGCAGCGCCCGCTCCTCGTGGATCGCCTGGACGCTCTGCCCGGCGAAGACGGCAACGAGCAGACGGGCGGTGTTGGAGCCGATATCGATGATCCCGACGCGCACGCCGTATCCCATTCTTGCCGGCGCCCCGGCTGATGCAGCGCCGATCCGGTGAAGAGGTGGTGACGAACCCGTTTCGGCCCGGGTCGGCGCAGTGAGCGCCCCGGTCGGGTGGCATCCGGCCGAGAACGCCGGCTCCGCCGGCTCGAGGCGGGTCGGGCCCGGCCGCGGCGGCCGCTCGGCCGCGGGGGCCGCTCAGCCGCAACCGAGAACGCCGGCTTCGCCGGCTCAAGCGGGTCGGGCCCGGCCGAGAACGCCGGCTTCGCCGGCTCCTGGCGGGTCGCGGCCGGCCGAGCCGGCCGCTCAGCCGCGACGGGCCCTCAGCCGCGGCAGCCGCTAACCGACCCGCCGGGCTCCGCCCGGCTCCACGCGGGTCGCGGCCGGCCGAGCCGTCCGCTCAGCCGCTATCGCCGGCGGCCGGTGCGCGAGCGGCGGCTGCGGGTGAGCGCACGCCGCATCAGCGCGGCGTGTGTCCCTCGCTGGCGCTCGCCCTTGCCCGGCTGCACGCGCTCCCACCGTCCGCTCGAGTCGAGCGTCCAGGCCTGGGTGTTGTCGGCGAGCAGCGTGTCGATGACGGCCATCAGCTCCTGCTGTGCCCGCGGGCTCTGCACCGGCACGACGACCTCGATCCGATGGTCGAGGTTGCGCGGCATCAGGTCGGCGCTCCCCAGGTAGACGCGGAGGTTCTCGCCGACCTCGAACGTGTAGACGCGGGCGTGCTCGAGGAAGCGCCCGACGATCGAGCGAACGCGGATCGTCTCGGAGAGGCCCGGTACGCCGGGTCGCAGCATGCAGATGCCGCGCGCGACGACGTCGATCTCGGCCCCAGCCTGGGACGCGGCGTACAACTCGTCGATCATGGCCTCGTCGGTGAGGGCGTTCAGCTTGACGCGGATTCGGCCGGGCTTGCCGGCGGCGGCCGCGGTGGCGACGCCGCGGATCTCCTCGATCAGACGGTTGCGGAGGTTGAAGGGGGCGACGAGGATCTTGCGGAACCGCTGCGGCCGCGCGAAGCCGGTGAGGTGGTTGAAGAGGTCGGCGATGTCCGCCGCGATCTCCTCGTCGGCGGTGAACAGGCCGATGTCCTCGTACAGCCGCGCGGTCCGCGCGTGATAGTTGCCCGTCCCGATGTGGACATAGCGCTGGAGGCCGTCGCCCTCGTGCCGGACGACGAGCGTGATCTTCGAGTGGATCTTCAGGTTCGGGTATCCGTAGACCACGTGCACGCCCGCCTGCTCGAGCGCTCTCCCCCACTCGATGTTCCGGTGCTCGTCGAAACGTGCCTTGAGCTCCACGAGGCATGCGCTCTGCTTGCCGGCCTCCGCGGCCTCGATGAGCGCGGGGACGACGGGCGAGTCCTCGCTCGTGCGGTAGACGGTCGACTTCATCCCGATCACGTGCGGGTCGCGCGCAGCGGCGCGGACGAACGCCTGAACGGAGGTTGCGAACGAGTCGTAGGGCAGGTGCACGAGCACGTCGTGCTCGCGGATCACGTCGAAGATCTCGCCAGGGCCCTGGGCATCCGCGAGCTCGGGCCGCGTCGTGGGCGCCCACGGCGGGTCTCTGAGCTCGGGCCGGTCGAGCGACGCGATCTGGATCAGGTCGGCGAGATCGAGCTTGCTCTTGATCGGATAGACGCGATCCGGCCCGGCTTCGAGGCCTTCCATGAGCCGGGCCTGCATCGCCCTCGACATGCCCTCGGAGACCTCCAGGCGAACGACGTCGCCGAAGCGGCGGCGGCGCACCTCGACCTCGACCGCCTCGAGCAGGTCGTCGGCCTCGTCGTCGACCGAGAAGTCCGCGTCGCGGGTGACGCGGAACAGCGCGCACTCGGTGATCTCCATCCCGGGGAAGAGCCACGACAGGAAGTGCTCGATCATCGCCTCGAGCGAGATCAGCAGCTCGTCGTGGATCTTGACGAAGCGCGAAAGGCCCTCGGGCACCTTGACACGCGCGAACCGCGTCTCGCCGCTCTCCGGGTCGCGGACGAACAGCCCGATCGACAGCGAGAGCCCGGACACGTACGGGAACGGCTGCCCGGGGCCGACCGCGAGTGGTGTGAGCACGGGGAAGATCTCGCGCTCGAACAGCCTCTCGACGGTCGCCAGCTCATCCCCCGTGCAGTCGGCGACCCTCCCGAAGGCGATGCCGGCCTCCGCGAGCGCGGGCAGCAGCTCCTTCTCCCAGAGGACCGACTGCCGCGCGGTCAGCTTCAGCACCCGCTCGCGGATCGCCGCGAGCGCCTCCCTCGGAGTCAGGCCGTCGTGGGACCGCATCGGCAGCCCGGCCGCGACCTGCCGGGCGAGGCCGGCGACGCGAACCATGAAGAACTCGTCGAGGTTCGACGAGAAGATCGAGCAGAACTTCACCCGCTCGAGCAGCGGGACGCTCGGGTCGGCGACGAGATCGAGGATCCGCCCGTTGAAGTCGAGCCAGGAGAGCTCGCGGTTGAGGAGCCTCGCTTCGGGCCGCACGCGTGTCTCGACCTTCGCCATGCTCCCCTGATTGTAGGGACGGATCGCAGCGCCCACGAGGTGGTCCGCCCGGGCCGGCCCACGTCAGGCGGCAGCAAGCGCCGGATGACGATCGAGCCGGGTGATGAACGCCGGCCTCGCCGAGCGCAGGTACTCGACCACGGCGACCTCGCTCTTCTCGCAGGGGAGCAGCGTCTTCCACGTCGCCAGGTGCTCGAGCCGGTGGAAGTCGCCACTCGCGATCGACGGCAGCCCCGCGTTCGCTACCCAGCTGAACACCTCACGCTGGTTGAAGAGCTCGAAGCGGTCGATCAGGCCGCCGAGCACCTTCCAGTCACGGAAGAAGCGGCGGGTCTCGCGCGCCGGATCATCACGCGGGCCGTCGCCGTGGGGGTGCGCGGCGATAATCGCCGCCCCCGCCGAGCGCGCCGCACGCATGGCCTCGGCGAGCCCGTGATCCATCTCGATGAATGAGCGCAGGCCGACCGCGACCGCATGCCCGGCCTCGTCGGGATCCGCGTCGTTGTACGTGAGCTCGAGCCCCGGGACGACGAGCATGTCGTACGTCTCGCGGGCGCGCGCGGACTCCGCATGGACGGCCGACAGGTACGCGTCGTAGTTTTCCTCGTCGATGCAGCCGCGGCCGGGATGCTCGGACGGCCAGGGGTCGTCGCTGCGCAGGACGTGGTCTGTGACGGCGAGGACGTCGAAGCCGTGCGAGCCGTAGAGGTCGACGACCTCGGGCAGGGTGAACGTGCCGTCGCTCCAGGTGGTGTGCGCGTGCAGCTCGCACAGCAGTGGCCGGCTCTCGACGATCATGCTCATGCGTCCGCCTTTCGTCGCGATTCCCACGTTCAGCGTTGCGCAGCCGGGAGTGGCCGTGGGCTACGAGGGTGTGTCCAGCGGGTGAAAGGTCGTCAACCGAGCTCTGTGCACAGATCGTCGATCCGGCGGCGGATCTCGTCCCGGATCGCCCGCACCTCCGGGCGCGTGCGGCCCTGCGGGTCGGGAAGGCTCCAGTCGACGTATCGCTTTCCGGGCAGCACCGGGCAGGCGTCGCCGCAGCCCATCGTCACGACGACGTCCGCCCACGAGACCAGCTCGTCGTCGAGCCCCTGTGGACGCGCGTTCTCGATCTCGACACCGAGCTCGCGCATCACCTCGACGACCTCCGGGTGCACGCGTCGTGCGGGCCTCGTTCCAGCGCTGCGGGCCGCGTGGCGCCCGCCGGCCGCCAGCACGAGCAGCGCCTCGGCCATCTGCGAGCGGCCGGCATTCTGAACGCACACGAAGAGGACGTTCACGGCTGCTCGTCCGGCCCGTCCCGATGGAGCCCGCCGAGCTGCGGATGCTCGCCGCGGATCAGCTGGTAGGTGAGCGCCCCGGCCGCGGCGCCGATCAGGGGCGCCGTGAGGTAGATCCAGAGATCGGCGAGCTCGCCGGACACGAGCGCGGGGCCGATCGATCGGGCCGGATTCATGGACGCCCCCGAGATCGGGCCGCCGACCAGGCCGCCGAGAGCGACCGTGCCTCCGATCGCGATCGCCGCAGCCTGGCCGACCGCGCGAGTGTCGGTGGCCGCCGCGATGATCACGAACATGAGGAAGGACGTCAGCACGATCTCGAGCACGAACGACTGCAGAGCCGAGCCCGACGGCCTGGTCGAGCCCAGGTCGGCAACATCGCCGAAGAGGCCGCGTAGGAGCGCCGCGGCCGCGATGGCGCCGAGGATCTGCGCCGCCCAGTAGGCGCCCATCCTCGCCCACGAGAAGTGCCGCGTGAGTGCGAAGGCGAAGCTGACCGCCGGGTTGATGTGCGCTCCGGAGACGTGTCCGACCGCGTAGATCATGACCATGACGACGAGCCCGAACGTGGCGGACACGCCGAGCTGGTCGAGCGCTCCCGTCTTCTCGTCGACGACGATCGCCCCGCAGCCTGCGAAGACCAGCGCGAACGTTCCCACGGCCTCTGCGCCGAGAGCATGCGGAAGCGAGTGTTGCCTCATGTTTCCGGCCCGCCGGGCGCCGCCGTCATCCCGGGCACGGGGGCCTCGCCGTCCTCGCCGACGGGTCGAGCGTGAACGTCGACCGGCGAGATACGGCCCTGCAGGGACACCACGGCCGAACGCTACCGCTCTCGGCGAGACTCGATCAAGCCCCGGTCACCACACGTACACGGCGGTTGCCGCCACGATGCCCGTATGGGGAGCGAAGCTCGGACGCGACTCGTCCGCCGCATCGGGCTCCTCGACGCCGTCGTGCTCGGCCTCGGCGCGATGCTCGGGGCAGGCGTCTTCTCGGCCTTCGCGCCGGCGGCCGGGGCAGCCGGATCCTGGCTGCTCGTCGGCCTCGCTGTCGCGGCGCTCGTCGCCTACTGCAACGCCACGTCGTCCGCCCGCCTCGCGGCGCAGTATCCGGAGTCCGGCGGCACCTACGCGTACGGCAGGCACCGGCTCGGCCCGCTACCCGGGTTCCTCGCCGGATGGTCGTTCACCGCGGGCAAGCTCGCGAGCTGCGCCGCGATAGCCCTCACCTTCGGCGCCTACGTCTCGCCGGGGGCCGCTCGCCTGCTCGGGATCGCCGCGGTGGTCGTGCTCACCGGGGTCAACCTTGCGGGGATCTCGAAGACCGCCGCCGTGACCCGCGCGATCGTGGCGCTCGTGCTCGGGGCACTGGCACTCTTCGTCGCCGGTGCGCTGACGGGTGGGACGGTGGACGCGGCGAGGCTGGACCCACCCGAAGGCCTCTCGGTCATGGACGTGCTCCAGGCCGGAGCCTTTCTCTTCTTCGCGTTCGCGGGCTACGCACGCATCGCGACCCTGGGCGAGGAGGTCGTCGATCCGTCGCGCACCATCCCGCGCGCGATCCCGATCGCGCTCGGGATCGCGCTCACCGCCTACGTCGGGGTCGGCCTCGCCGCCGTGCTCGCTGCAAGCCCGCAGCTGATCGCGGCCAGCCCCGCTCCCCTCGAGGACGTTCTCCGGGCAGGCGACGCCGCCGGGCTGGCGCCGTTCGTCGGTGCGGGAGCCGCGATCGCGTCGCTCGGCGTGCTCCTCTCCCTGCTCGTCGGCGTCAGCCGCACGGCATTCGCGATGGCGGCGAACGGCGACCTGCCGCGGCGCCTGGCGGACGTCCATCCGACGCGGCGCGTGCCGCACGTCGCCGAGCTCGCGGCCGCCGCCGTCGTGGTCGCGCTCGTCGCGGTCGCCGACCTGCGGGGAGCGATCGGATTCAGCTCCTTCTGCGTCCTCCTCTACTACGCGATCACGAACGCATCGGCACTGACGCTGCGCGACTCGCGCGGGGGCACGGCCCTGGCAGTGGCGGGCCTCGTCGGCTGTGTCGCGCTCGCCGTCGCGGTGCCCGTGCGATCTCTGGTCGGCGGCGCGGCCGTCGTTGCGGTCGGACTCGTGGGCTTCGCGCTGCGCCGCGCTTTCCACCGGTGAGCGCGTCTGGTACCGTCGGCGCATGACGACGCGGATCGCCCGCGGCTTCTGCCCGCTCGATTGCCCGGACACGTGTGCCTGGGAGATCGAGGTCGACGAACGCGGCCGGGCGGTCTCGCTGCGCGGGGACCGGGAGCATCCGTTCACGGCCGGAGCGCTCTGCGGCAAGGTCAACCGCTACCTCGACGCGCTCTACGATCCGGAACGGATCCTCCATCCGCTCCGGCGCAGCGGGCGCAAGGGCGAGGGGCGGTTCGAGCGCATCTCCTGGGACGACGCGCTCGAGGCCGTCGCCGGAGGGCTCCGACACGCGATCGACCGGCACGGCCCCGAGTCGGTCCTCCCGTACTTCTACGCCGGGACGATGGGGAAGATCCAGGGCTGGTCGCTCGGCCCGCGGCTCTTCCGCCACCTCGGCGCGTCCCGCCTGATCACGAACCTCTGCTCCGGGGCGTCGTCGGAGGCCTGTGACGTGACCCTCGGTGCCGCGGTCGGCTACGACCCCGAGGACATCGTCCACGCGAAGCTCATCGTGCTCTGGGGGACGAACCCGCTGAACGCGAACGTCCACCAGTGGAAGTTCCTGCTCGAGGCGCGGGCACGCGGCGCCCACATCGTCGCGATCGACCCGCTCCGCTCCGAATCGGCCGCACGTTGCGACGAGCACATTGCCCCGCTCCCCGGCACCGACGCCGCGCTCGCGCTCGGGCTGATGCGATGCGTGCTCGACGAGGGCGCTGCCGACCGCGAGTACCTCGAGCGGCACACGATCGGCTGGCAGGAGCTCGAGGCGCGCCTTACAGAATGGCCGGTCGAGCGCGCCGCCGAGACCTGCGGCCTCGAGGCGGACGTCGTCCGCGCCCTCGGCCGCCGGCTCGCCGCGACCCGCCCGACCGCGATCCGGGTCGGGCTCGGGCTCCAGCGCCACGGCGGAGCCGGAGCCGCCGTGCGTGCGATCCTCTCGATCCCGGCCGTGACCGGCGACTGGCGTCACGTCGGCGGCGGCGTTCTCGCGATGACGAGCGGGCACATGCCGTATGCGTCCGTCGACATGGTCGCGCCGACCTGGGATGCCGCACCGAAGGGCCGGCTCGTCAACATGTCGCGGCTCGGCGAGGCGCTGACCGAGCTCGACGACCCTCCGATCGCGGCGACGGTCGTCTTCAACGCGAACCCGGCGGCCAGCAACCCGAACCAGAACCGCGTGCGCCGTGGCCTCGGCCGGGACGATCTGTTCACGGTCGTGCTCGAGCAGCGCCTGACCGATACGACGGATTTCGCGGACATCGTCCTGCCCGTGACGATGCAGCCGGAGCACGTCGACCTGTTCGGCTCGTACGGACACCTGTACCTGGCCTGGAACGAGCCCGCGGTCGAGCCGCCCGGCGAGTGCCTGCCGAACAACGAGGTGTTCCGGCGGATCGCCGCCGCACTCGGGCTCGACGACCCTCGTCTCTTCGATTCCGACCTCGAGCTCGCCCGCCAGCTGCTCGACACGGATGCGGCGCGCGAGCGCGGGATCACGCTCGAGCGGCTCCGCGAGCGCGGCTGGATGCGCGCGGCCGGCTTCGAGCGCGGCACCGCCCCGTTCGCCGAGGGCGGGTTCCCGAGCCCGTCCGGAAAGGTCGAGCTCTTCTCGGAGGCGCTCGCGGCGAAGGGCCACGATCCGCTCGTCGGCTTCGTCCCGCCGCACGAGATCGCTCGACGCGGAGCTGGCGGCCCGTTATCCGCTCGTGCTCATGGCGCCGGCGGGACGGTTCTTCCTGAACTCGACGTTCGCGTCGCTCGACTGGCACCGCGCGGAAGGCCGGTGGCGTCGTCGTGCACGTCCACCCCGACGACGCCGACGTCGCGGGGGCTCGAGGACGGCGACGGGATCCGGATCTTCAACGACCGCGGCTCGTTCGTCGGGCAGGTCGTGCCGTCGACGACGCGGCGCGCCCGGGCGTCGCGTTCCTGCTACAAGTCGCACTGGCCGAAGCTGGTCGAGGGCGGCGCGAACGCGAACGCGACGACAGCCGGAGCGCGATGCCGACATGGCGGGCGCCCCGACCTTCCACGACAACCGCGTCGAGATCGAGCCCGTGTACGCGCGCCGGGGCGCCGCAGCGCTCGCGGGCGCGGCCGCCCTGGCCCGGTAGCACCCGAGGCTCGGCCGCGCCCGGGATGGGGCGGAGGTCGAGCGCAGGACGCCGGCGCACCCGGCGCCAGGGCGCTACTTCGCGATCGCCTCGAGCTTGTAGCCGACCCCGTAGCGGGTCTGGATGAACGTGTGACCCTCGGCACGCCGGTCGACCTTGTCGCGCAGCTTGCGAACGAACACGTCGACGGTTCGGTCACGGCGGGTCTGACGGCGGCCCCAGATCTTCTGGAGGAGCTCGTCGCGGGTGACGACACGGCCCTGCTCCAGCGCCAGCGCATACAACAACCGGAACTCCGTCGGCGTCAACTCACACGACACCCCATCCACATACGCCTGCACGTTCCGCGGATCCACCAGCAGCTCCTCCACCCGCACCGCCTCACCCCGATGCTCCTCCTGCGCCCGCACCCCCCGCCGCGCCGCAGCACGAACCCGCGCCACCAACTCCTTCATCGAAAACGGCTTCACCAGATAATCGTCCGCCCCGATCTCCAACGCATGCACCCGATCGTGCTCCGTCCCCCGCGCCGACACGACCACGATCGGCGTCCCGATCCCCTCCTGACGCGCCGTCTCGATCAACCGCCACCCATCCAACCCCGGCAACATCAGATCCAACACACACACATCCGGACGCTCGAACCGCAACCGCGCCAACCCCGACTCGCCCTTCGCCACCCACAACGGATCGAACCCCGCCGCCTGCAGATGACGCGCCATCCCCTGCGCAATCACCTCGTCATCCTCGACGATCAGCACCTTCGCCATCTCCGCCAATGTTCGCGCGACCGGCGAGGCAACGGGGTTTCATCGTGGTAACCGAACGGTGAAGGAGTGGTGACGGCAACCGCCGGTCACCGGGAGCCGGCGGCCCCGCCCGGGGTGAGCGGGGCCGCCGGGGAGGGAGAGGGGGCTCCCCGAGGAACTGGAGCGAGGCCATTGTCCCGGCTCTCCTCACGACGGTGGGCAACGGGGGCGTGAACGGCCGGTGAACAGGTGGAGGCCCGCGCCTACGCGGAGCCCGGCGTCTCCCTCGGGAGCGCCTCGAGCTTGTAGCCGACCCCGTAGCGGGTCTGGATGAACGTGTGACCCTCGGCACGCCGGTCGACCTTGTCGCGCAGCTTGCGAACGAACACGTCGACGGTTCGGTCACGGCGGGTCTGACGGCGGCCCCAGATCTTCTGGAGGAGCTCGTCGCGGGTGACGACACGGCCCTGCTCCAGCGCCAGCGCATACAACAACCGGAACTCCGTCGGCGTCAACTCACACGACACCCCATCCACATACGCCTGCACGTTCCGCGGATCCACCAGCAGCTCCTCCACCCGCACCGCCTCACCCCGATGCTCCTCCTGCGCCCGCACCCCCCGCCGCGCCGCAGCACGAACCCGCGCCACCAACTCCTTCATCGAAAACGGCTTCACCAGATAATCGTCCGCCCCGATCTCCAACGCATGCACCCGATCGTGCTCCGTCCCCCGCGCCGACACGACCACGATCGGCGTCCCGATCCCCTCCTGACGCGCCGTCTCGATCAACCGCCACCCATCCAACCCCGGCAACATCAGATCCAACACACACACATCCGGACGCTCGAACCGCAACCGCGCCAACCCCGACTCGCCCTTCGCCACCCACAACGGATCGAACCCCGCCGCCTGCAGATGACGCGCCATCCCCTGCGCAATCAACTCGTCATCCTCGATGATCAGCACGCGCGGCATATGCTCAGCGGGAGTATGAAGCCCGACCCCGCCGGCACAGGCCGGCGCGCCGACACCGAGACGCTGCTCGAGGCGGCGCGCGGCCGTGTGCTGATCGAGGAGAGCCGTGAGCTCGTGGTCGTCCTCGACGAGAAGGGGCGGGTCGTCGCGGTGAGCCGCCGGGCCCGCGAGCAGCTCGACGGCGTCGAGGAGGGCGAGCCGCTGCCGGACCGGCTGCTCGCCGCCGACACGAAGCGCGTCCCGTTCACGGTGTCCTACGACGTGGACGGGCGCAGGGAGACGCTGCTCTACCTGACGGAGCCCGGTCAGCTCGCGGCCTACGAGGAGCTCCGGGCGGGCTTCACGGCGGCCGTGTCGCACGAGCTGCGAACCCCGCTCGCTCGTCTGCTCGCGTTGCTCGAGACGGCGACCCTCCCGGGCTACGACCCGGACCAGCTGGTCGAGCAGGCCCGCGGCCAGGTCGAGCAGATGGGCGAGCTGATCGACGACGTCCTCTTCCTTTCCGAGCTCGAGACGGGCCGGGAGGTCGTGGCGCTCGGGCGCACCGAGGCGATGTCCCTCCTGCGAGAGTCTGGCCGCGGAGCACGCCGAGCGGGCCGCCGCGCGCCGGGATACGGATCGACGTCGATGGCGACGAGTCGATCGAGCTGCCGCTTCGTCCGCGCATGCTACGCGTCGTGCGCCGAGAACCTGATCCAGAACGCGCTTCGCTACGCGGGCCCCGGGGCGACGTTGACGCTGGCGGCACGCCGCGAGGGCGACCTGCTCGTGCTGGCGGCCGCCGACACCGGGATCGGCGTCGCCGAGGACGACCTCCCGCGCCTGTTCGAACGCTTTTACCGCGCCGACCGTGCCCGTGCATCGCGCGGGACGGGACTCGGGCTCGCGATCGTCAAGCACATCGTCACGTCCGCGGGCGGGACGGTCGAGGCGACCGGCGACCGCGGCGCAGGCCTCACGATTCGCTGCCGGCTGCCGGCGGCCTGAGCCGCCCGGCTCGCGCATCGCAGCGCACCTTCGGCGGGCACCACACCTTCACACGATGTTCACCGGTCGTACGACCACCGGTGAACACCCGCTCGGGAGAATCGCCTTGGAAGGGTCATGAGATGGAAGGAGAGGAATGCGACTTCGCAGAAGGAATCCCGTTCTGCTGCTCGCGCTGACCGTCGGGCTGCTCGCGTTCGGGGCGGCGGCTTGCGGCGGAGGAGATGAGGAGACGACCGCGGCCGCGACGACCGAGGCACCGGCCACGACCGAGGCGCCGGCGGACACCGGCGCGGCCGAGGCCCCGGCTGAGGCCCTGTCCGGTTCGATCGAGGTCGACGGCTCGAGCACGGTCGGCCCGCTCACGACGGCGGCGGCGGAGGGGTTCGGGGCCGAGAACCCCGACGTCAACGTGACGGTCGGCATCTCCGGCACCGGCGGCGGGTTCGAGCGCTTCTGCGCCGGTGAGACCGACATCTCGAACGCGTCGCGCCCGATCAAGGACGACGAGCCGAGCGAGGCGCCCGCGTGCCAGGCAGAACGGCATCGAGTACGTCGAGCTCCAGGTCGCGTCGACGCGCTGACAGTGGTCGTGAACCCGGAGAACGACTGGGCGCAGTGCCTCACGGTCGAGCAGCTCAACACCATGTGGGCGCCCGAGGCCGAGGGCACGGTCACGAACTGGAACCAGGTCGATCCGAGCTTCCCCGACGAGGAGCTCGTGCTCGGCGGCGCCGGGCACCGACTCCGGGACGTTCGACTACTTCACCGACGAGATCAACGGCGAGGAGGGCGCGAGCCGCGCCGACTACACGCCGAGCGAGGACGACAACGTGATCGTCACGCTCGTCGCGGACGAGAAGGGCGGGCTCGGCTACTTCGGGTTCTCGTACTACGAGCAGAACCAGGACAGCCTCAAGGCCGTCGAGATCGACGGCGGCGGCGGGTGCGTCGCCCCGAGCCCCGAGTCGGCGCAGGACGGCATCGTACACCCCGCTCGCGCGCCCGCTCTTCGTCTACGTGAAAATCGAGTCGCTCGCCCGGCCCGAGGTCGCCGCGTTCGTCCAGTACCTGCTGGACAACAACGCCGCGATCGCGGAGACTGCGCTCTTCATCCCGCTGAACGAGACGCAGCTCGCCGACTCGGAGGCCGCGCTCGACGCAGCGCTCGGCTAGAAAGCAAGCGCCTTCGTGGCAACCCAGGACACACACCGTCGCGGGCGCCCGGCCGGTTCACCGGCTGGGCGCCCGGCGTCGGCGGTGGGGCGAGGAGGCGATCCGGGCCTCTCTCGTCCTGGCCGCTGGGGTCTCGGTGATCACGACCGTCGGGATCGTGATCGCGCTCCTGGAGCCGGCGATCGAGTTCTTCCGCGAGGTCGACTTCATCGACTTCATCACCGGCACGCGCTGGGCGCCGTTGTTCGAGCCGCCCGACTTCGGTGTCGTCCCCCTGCTCGCTGGGACATTCTCGATCACGATCTGGGCCTCGCTCGTCTGCCTCCCGTTCGGGCTCGGTGCGGCCATCTACCTCAGCGAGTACGCGAATCCGCGAGTGCGCAAGGTGCTGAAGCCGATGCTCGAGCTCCTCGCGGGCATCCCGACCGTCGTCTTCGGGTACTTCGCGCTGCTGCTGATGACCCCGCTGCTCGAGGACATCGGGATCGACGTCGGCACGTTCAACGCCCTCTCGGCCGGTCTCGTGGTCGGGATCATGGTCCTCCCGACCGTCGCCTCCCTGTCGGAGGACGCGATGACCGCTGTGCCGCTCGACCTGCGCACCGGCGCCTACGCGCTCGGCGGCACGCGGATGAAGGTGTCGCTGCGGGTCGTCGTGCCGGCAGCCACGTCGGGAATCATCGCGAGCTTCGTGCTCGGCATCTCGCGCATCGTCGGCGAGACGATGATCGTGCTCATCGCCGCCGGTCAGCAGCCGCGAGCTGACACTCGATCCGCGGGAGCAAGTTGAGACGATGACGGCGTTCATCGGCGCGACCGGGCAGGGCGACGTCCCGACGGGCTCGATCGAGTACAAGACGATCTTCGCGGTCGGGCTGACGCTGTTCGTGATCACGCTCGTCATGAACGTGATCTCGATCCGGCTCGTCCGCAAGTACCGGGAGGTCTACGAGTGAGCCGCCGGACGGACCTCGCTACCGACGCCGCGCGCGCGGCTGCGCTGACGGGCCCCGGCGATCCGCGCGATCGCTGGGCCGGCCGCGTCTTCCTCGCGTTCCTGCTGCTGTCCCTCACCGTCGGGTTCGTCGCCCTGGGCGCTCTGATCGTCGACATCCTGATCGACGGCCTGCCCTACCTCGGCAGGCAGTTGCTGCTCAACGACTCCGTCGGCCGACCCCGAGAAGGCGGGCGCCCGCCCGGCGATCCTCGCCTCGCTCTACCTCGGGATCATGATCATCGCCTTCAGCGTCCCGCTCGGTGTCGCCACCGCGGTCTACCTCGAGGAGTACGCGCGCAAGGAGCGGTGGTACAACCGCGCTGCTCGAGCTGAACATCCAGAACCTCGCGGCCGTCCCGTCGATCGTCTACGGGATCCTCGGGCTCGCGTTCATCGTCCGCGGGCTCGATCTCGGCCGCGTGCTGCTCGCGGGCGGGATCATCCTCACGCTCGTCGTCCTGCCGACGGTGATCGTCGCCTCCCGCGAGGCGATCCGCGCGGTCCCCGACTCGATCCGCCAGGGCGCGTACGCCCTCGGAGGGACGAAATGGCAGGTCGTGTCACGGCAGGTCCTGCCGGCCTCGATCCCCGGCATGGCGACGGGCTCGATCCTCGCGGTCTCCCGCGGGATCGGCGAGACCGCGCCGCTCCTGCTCGTCGGCGCGCTCACGTACGTCGCCTTCAATCCGACGCTGATGGGCCCCTACACGGCCCTCCCGATCCAGATCTTCCAGTGGATCTCCCGGCCCCAGGAGGAGTTCAAGTTCCTGGCCGCGGCGGCGATCATCGTCCTGCTGCTGATGCTCCTGACGCTGAACGCGTTCGCGATCTGGATCCGGAACCGCTACCAGAGGAAGTGGTGAGCGTGCCCGAGACCGACACGGAATCTGTCAAGATCCCGGGCATGGACGTGGGAGGCGTCACCGCGGGCCGATCGACGGCGGGCCTCGTGCGGGAGACGGTCTTCGACGTCGAGAGCCTGCGCGTCTCGTACGGCGGCAAGCCCGCGCTCAAGGACGTCCGCATGAGCATCTACCGGAACTTCATCACGGCCTTCATCGGCCCCTCCGGGTGCGGCAAGAGCACCTTCATACGCTGCTTCAACCGCACGAACGACCTCATTCCCGGGGCGCAGGTCGAGGGTCAGATCCTGTACCACGGCCAGGACATGTACGCGAGCGAGGTCGACCCGGTCGAGGCCCGCAAGCTCATCGGCATGGTGTTCCAGAAGCCGAACCCGTTCCCGAAGTCGATCTACGACAACGTCGCCTTCGGCCCGCGAGTCACGGGCATGAAGGACGATCTCGACGGCCGCGTCGAGCGTGCGATCCGCCAGGCCGCGTTGTGGGACGAGGTGAAGGATCGCCTCAAGGACAACGCCTACGGTCTCTCCGGCGGTCAGCAGCAGCGGCTGTGCATCGCCCGCTGCCTCGCCATCGACCCCGAGGTCATCCTGATGGACGAGCCGTGCTCGGCGCTCGACCCGATCTCGACGTCGGCGATCGAGGATCTCATGCACGACCTGAAGCGGGACTACACGATCATCATCGTCACCCACAACATGCAGCAGGCCGCCCGCGTCGCCGACATGACCGCCTTCTTCGGGATCGAGGTCGACGAGAACGGGTGACCGGACCGGCATCCTGATCGAGTACGACGAGACACAGAAGATCTTCACGGCCCCCGCCGACAAGCGCACCGAGGGGTACGTGACCGGGCGGTTCGGATGAGCGACGCCGATCGCCCATCGCTTCAGGCGCCCGACGAACGAGAGGTCACGATGCGGATCGAACTGCAGGAGGAGCTCGACCAACTCGAGGCGACGCTCCAGGAGGAGGGCGAATACGTCCTCCGCGCGATCCGGGGTGCGCTCAACGCGCTGCGGACCGGCGATGCGGAGCTGGCCGACGAGGTGATCGCCTTCGACGACGAGGTCGACGACCGGGCGCAGCGCGTCGACGAGCTCGTCGAGCAGATCCTCGCCCGTCAGACGCCGGTGGCCACCGATCTCCGCCTCGTCCTCGCCGCGCTCCACGTCAACCACCACCTCGAGCGCATGGCCGACCTCTGCGTGAACATCGCGAAGCTCGGGAAGGTCAGGCAGGTGATCTCGCCGGAGAGCGAGGTGGTGATCGAGGGCTTCGAGGAGATGGGCTCCCGGGCCGAGGAGATGACGCGGATCGCCCTCGACTCCTTCCACAAGCGCGACCTCGCGGCAGCCCAGAGCCTCGTCGACCTCGACGAGCTGATCGACAACTCGAACCGGCGCGTCGTGCGCCAGCTCGCGGCGTTGCCGGGTGACGCGGCAACGCGCGAGTGGGCCCTGCTCATGATCATCGTCTCGCGCTGCCTCGAGCGGGTCGGCGACAACGCCGTCGACATCGGCGAGCAGACCGCCTACCTCGTCTCGGGCGAGTTCCAGGAGTTCGAGGACGCGTCCCACCCCGGCGGAGATCGCTGAAACGAGTTCCAAGCGCACCCCGCGCGATCGCGTTCGACCTGAACGGCACGCTCTCGCACGACGAGGAGCTGTACTACGTCATCTTCGCCGAGCTCTTCGAGCGTGAAGGCCGGCCTGTCACCCGCGCGGAGTACTTCGAGGAGCTCGTCGGGCATGTCGACGAGGCCCTCGTCCGGATCTGGCTCGGCGATGACTTCCCGCGGGTCGCCGAGCTGCTGGCCGAGCGGATGGAGCGCTTCCTCGAGCTCGCCGGCGACGGAGGGACAGTGCCGCAGCACACGCGCGAGGCCGTCCGCGCCGCATCCGACGCGCTGCCCGCCGCCGTCGTCTCGGGCGCGTCCCGGGCCGAGGTCGACAGCATCCTGCGCGGGGCCGGTCTCGAGCCGATGCTCGCGACCGTCGTCGCGCTCGAGGACGTGACGCGGCCGAAGCCCGACCCGGAGGCCTACCTGCTCGCCGCGGAGCGACTCGGCGTCCCACCTGCCGCGATGCTGGCCTTCGAGGACACGGCCGTCGGAATCGCGGCTGCGAAGGGCGCCGGCCTGCGCTGCGTCGCGGTGCTCGGCTCGCAGGCGCCGGACAGTCTGCGCGAGGCCGACGAGATCGTCGAGCGGCTCGACGCCGAGCTCGTCGCCCGCCTCATCGGCTGACGGACGACCGGCCGGGGCCACCGCGGGCGGCCACGAGACCGGGCTCGCGGACATGAAGGGGCAGAGCACCCTCCAGGCCGTCGTCGACGAGTTGGAGCGCCAGGAGGACGAGGGCGATCGCGTCGTGCGCGAAGCGCTCGGAGCCCTGTTCCACGACTCCCGGATCGACCCGCTCATGGTCATTCGCTGGAAGGACATCTACGAGGGGCTCGAGGACGCGATCAACGCCTGCCAGGCCGTCGCGAACGTGCTGGGGAACATCGTCGTGAAGGGCGCCTGAGCGCAGTGGACGACAGCCTGCTCCTGCTCGTGGCGGTGGTCGCGGTCGCGCTCTTCTTCGATTTCACCAACGGCTTCCACGACGCGGCGAACGCGATCGCGACCGCCGTCTCGACCCGTGCGCTGCGCCCTCGTCTCGCGGTGCTCCTCGCCGCGGTGCTCAACTTCGCCGGGGCCTTCGCCTCGTTCGCGGTCGCTGCGACGATCGCGAAGGGGATCGTCGATCCCGGCGTGATCACCCTCCCGATCATCCTCGCGGGCCTCATCGGCGCGACCTCCTGGAACCTCGTCACCTGGTACCTCGGCCTGCCCTCGAGCTCCAGCCATGCGCTGATCGGAGGAACGATGGGCGCCGCGATCGCGGCCAACGGGTTCGGCGCCATGATCGGCGGCGGGCTCGTCCAGAAGGTGCTGATCCCGTCGCTCTGCGCCCCGTTCCTCGGAATGATCGGCGCCACCGTGTCGATGCTCGGCTTCCTCTGGATCATCCGCAGGCGTTCACCGAGGCGCGTGAACTTCACCTTCAGACGCATGCAGCTCGTCTCGTCGAGCTTCCTCGCGTTCACGCACGGAACGAACGACGCGCAGAAGACGATGGGCATCATCGCGCTCGCCCTCGTCGCCTCGGGCAACCTCGACGAGGACTTCGCGCGCCCGCCGATCTGGGTCATCGTCACCGCCGCGGCCGCGATCGCCGCAGGCACGTACGCCGGCGGCTGGAGGATCATCCGGACGCTCGGCCAGCGGATCGCGAAGCTCGACCCGCCCAGGGCTTCGCGGCGGAGGCCTCGACGAGCCTCACGTTGTTCTTCACGGCCCACTACGGATTCCCGGTCTCGACGACGCACACGATCTCGGGCTCGGTGCTCGGTGCCGGCATGACGCGCGGCCTCTCCGCAGTCCGCTGGGGCGTGGCCGGGAACATCCTGACGGCGTGGCTGCTGACGATTCCCTGCGCGGCGCTCGTCGGCGGCCTGCTCGAGGTCGTCACGCGGATCCCCGGCGGCGTTGGCCCGGCGATCGTCTTCGCGATCGGCGTCGGGATCGCCATCCTCGCGTTCGTCGCCCGCTCGAAGGTCCTTCACGCGCCCGCGAGGCCCGAGGCCGCCGCACCGGCGTCGGTTCCCGCGCCGCCGGCGGCCGCCTCCGTGTAGGCGGGAGCGCCGGCTCCCCGAACGGGTCGAGGGTGGCCGGCGAGTGACGCTTCTGATTCGCGGCGGGCGGGCGCGGGCCCCTACCCTTTCGGGTGGTGGCCGACCCACGCTACGCCGTCTACGGGCGCCCTCCTGCGCGGAGGCGCTGGAAGCTCGTTGCGCTCGCGCTCACGGTTCTGGTCGGGGCGCTCGCGGGCTGCGGGGCGTGGCTCGCTCGCGCAGAGGCCGGTGCGCTTCCGCCGGGGATCGAGATCGAGGGCGTCGCGGTCGGCGGGATGACGGTCGAGCAGGCCCGCGCCGCCGTGACGCGCGAGGTGGACGCGATGGCCGCCGAGCCGATCGCGCTCGCCTACCCGGGCGGGGAGCAGACGACGTCCGGCACCGAGCTCGGCGTCGACTCGAACCTCGACGATGTCCTGGCACTCGCCGAGCAGAGCCGTGACGGGCTCGACCGGCTCGGCGCCCGGCTCGGCCTCGCCGACCCGCTGTCCTACGCGCTCGTCTACACGGTCGATCCCGTCCGGCTCGGCGACGTCCTCGACCGCGTCGCGTCGGAGGTCGAGCGGCGTCCGGTGTCGGCGAAGATCGCCCTCGCCGGTGACGAGGTCGTCGTGACGCCCTCCTCACCGGGTCTCGAGCTCGATTCCGACGCTGCCGCCGCCGCCCTCGAGACCCTTCCGAACCGGGTCGAGCTCGAGCTGCGGGAGGTGCCGCCGAGGATCGGCGACGAGGCCGCGGAGGCGGCCCGTCTCCTCGCGGAGACGCTCCTCGGAGCACCGCCGGCGGTCGTCTACAGCGACGAGCGGCTCGAGCTCGACCGCGCGACCATCGCCGAGGCCCTGCGGTTCCGCGCGCGCCAGGGCGCGATTCGCGTCAGGCTCGACCCCGGGCCGTTCGAGCAGCCCCTGCAGCAGGCCTTCGGCCGCTTCGAGCGCGATCCGGTCGACGCCACCTTCAGGGTGAAGGGCGCACGCGCCGTGGTCGCCCCGTCCCGCGACGGGCGGGCGCTCGCGGCCGACCGCGTCGCCGCGGAGCTCGTCGACCGCGCGGGCCGCAAGGCCGTCCGCGCGCGCTTCGATCACACGAAGGCCGAGCTGACGACGGCCGAGGCGAAGGGCCTCGGGATCAGGCGGCTCGTGTCGGAGTTCACGACCCCGTACCAGTGCTGCCAGCCGCGCGTGACGAACATCCAGCTCGCGGCCCAGATCCTCGACGGGGCGATCGTCGCCGCCGGAGGGCGCTTCTCGCTCAACCAGCGCCTCGGCCAGCGCACCGCGGAGCGAGGCTTCCTCTCGGCGCCGATGATCACGGCCGGCCGCCTCGAGAACGCGATCGGAGGCGGGGTCAGCCAGATCGCGACGACGTTCTACAACGCGGCCTTCTTCGCGGGTCTCGAGCTGATCTCGCACACCCCGCACCAGTTCTACATCTCGCGCTATCCGATGGGCCGCGAAGCGACGGTCTCCTGGGGCGGCCCCGAGCTCATCTTCCGCAACGACTGGCCTGCGGCGATCCTCGTGAAGGTCGAGGCGGGCTCGACCTCGGTCACGGTCCGCTTCTACTCCTCGAAGCTCGGGCGGCGCGTCGAGACCCAGACCGGGGCGCCCTACAGCTACACGTCGGCGCGCACGATCAGGGAGTACAACCCGTCACTGCCTCCGGGAACGGAGACCGTCGTGCAGAGCGGCGGCATCTCCGGCTTCACCGTCGACTACACGCGGACGGTGTTCCGCAAGGGGAAGGTGAGGCGCGACGAGAGCTTCACCGTCCGGTACGACCCGGAGCACAGCATCGTCGAGTACGGGCCGCCGGCGGGATCCGACGGGGGCGGGACGGCCGGTGGCGACGGCTCCGCCGGCGCGCAGGATCCCGCACCGGAGTAGAGGCTCGAGGCGGGGCGCGCTGCGGCATCGCGTCCACGAGTCCGCCGCTCTTGCCAAAATACCCCCATTGGGTATACTGACCGCATGAGCGAGACACGCACCTACCGCGTCCCTGGCGTCTCGTGCGAGCACTGCCGCGCGTCGATCACCGAGGAGGTCGGCGCCGTCGACGGCGTCGAATCGGTCACGGTCGACCTCGAGACGAAGCTCGTCGAGGTCACGGGCGCCGGGCTCGACGACGCGGCGCTGCGGGCCGCGATCGACGAGGCGGGGTACGACGTGGCGTGAGCCCGACCGCCTGGATCCACACGCTCCTGCGGTTCAGCCGCGAGCGCCGCTCTCACGCCGTCACCCTCCCGGTCGAGGCGCAGCCGTGAGCGCGACCGCCTCGCCGCCGGGCAGCGGACTCGAGAAGCTCCGGCTCCCGATCGAGGGCATGACCTGCGCCTCGTGCGCGGTCAGGATCGAGAAGAAGCTCAACCGCGTGCCCGGCGTCACCGCGACGGTCAACTTCGCCACCGAGACGGCATCGGTCTCCTACGATCCCGCGCTCGCCGCCCCGGAGAAGCTCGTCGACGCGATCGCGCAGACGGGCTACCAAGCGCTGCTGCCGGCGACCGAGGACGATGTGGTACCCGCTGGGCGCGTCGATCCGACCCGCGACCTGCGGGCCCGCCTGGTCGTCTCTACCGCGCTCACGGTCCCCGTGGTGTTGCTCTCGATGGCCCCGACGCTGCAGTTCGACTACTGGCAGTGGGTCGCGCTCGCGCTCGCCACGCCGATCGTGCTCTGGGGCGGCTGGCCGTTCCATCGCGCAGCGCTCGCGAACCTTCGCCACGGCGCAGCCACGATGGACACGCTGATCTCGCTCGGCACGCTCGCCGCCTGGGCCTGGTCGGTCGTGGCCCTGCTCTTTCTGGGCGCGGGCGACCCCGAGATGCGAATGCGGTTCGACCTCACGTTCGATACGGCGGGCGCGGAGACCGAGATCTACCTCGAGGTCGCGGCCGCCGTCACCACCCTGATCCTCCTCGGCCGGTACCTCGAGGCCCGCGCCAAGCGCCGCGCAGGAGCGGAGATTCGCGCCCTGCTGGAGCTGGGCGCGAAGGAGGCGCGGGTGCTCGCCGACGGCGAGGAGAGGCTCATCCCGATCGCGGAGCTGCGGGCAGGCGACCGCTTCGTCGTCCGCCCGGGCGAGAAGATCGCGACCGACGGCGTGGTCGAGCAGGGCGCGTCGGCGATCGACCAGTCGATGCTGACCGGCGAGGCCGTCCCGGTCGAGGTCGAACCCGGCGCCGAGGTGGCCGGCGCGACGATCAACACCTACGGGCGGCTCGTCGTGGGCGCGACGCGGGTCGGTGCCGAGACGGCGCTCGCGCAGATCGGCCGGCTCGTCGCCGAGGCGCAGGGCGGCAAGGCGCCGGTGCAGCGCCTCGCCGACCGCGTGTCGGCCGTCTTCGTGCCGATCGTGATCGCCGTCGCCCTCGGCACGCTCGGGTTCTGGCTCGGAACGGGCGCCGACCCGTCCTTCGCCTTCGCAGCCGCGGTTGCGGTGCTCGTCATCGCCTGCCCGTGCGCGCTGGGACTGGCCACCCCGACGGCGCTCATGGTCGGAACCGGGCGGGGCGCCCAGCTCGGGATCGTGATCCGCGGGCCGGAGATCCTCGAGCAGACCCGCCGCGTCGGCACGATCGTCCTCGACAAGACGGGCACGGTGACCGAGGGGCGGATGGAGCTGGTCGAGATCGGGCTCCTCGACGGCGCCTCGCGCGCGGACGTGCTGCGCCTGGCCGGCGCCGTCGAGGCCGCGAGCGAGCATCCGATCGCCCGAGCGGTCGTCGCGGGCGCCCGCGCCGAGCTCGCGGCGCTGCCGCCGGTCGAGGAGTTCCGCAACCTGCCCGGCGTCGGCGTGCAGGGAGTCGTCGAGGGGCATCGTGTCGAGGTCGTCCGACGCGACGGCTCGATCACCGTCTCCTGGGATGGGAAGCCGCGTGCAACGCTGGTCGTGCGCGACACCGTGAAGCTCACGAGCGCGGAGGCGATCCGGGAGATGAAGAGGCTCGAGCTGACGCCTGTCCTGCTCACCGGCGACAACGAGGCTACGGCGCGGCGGATCGCGTCCGAGGTCGGGATCGAGCGGGTCGTGGCCGAGGTGCTACCCGACGCCAAGGCGGCGGAGGTGCGTCGCCTCCAGGAGTCCGGCGAGGTCGTCGCGATGGTCGGCGACGGGATCAACGACGCGCCGGCCCTCGTGCAAGCCGACCTCGGGATCGCGATCGGCACCGGGACCGACGTCGCAATCGAGGCCTCCGACCTCACGCTCGTCTCCGGCGACCTGCGGGCGCGGTGGACGCGATCCGCCTCTCACGTCGCGTGCTCTCGACGATCAAGGGCAACCTGTTCTGGGCCTTCGCCTACAACGTCGCGGCGATCCCGCTCGCGGCGGCGGGCCTGCTCAATCCGATCGTGGCGGCGGCGGCGATGGCCGCCTCGAGCCTCTTCGTCGTCTCGAACTCACTCCGGCTGCGGCGATTCAGGAGCGTGCGCACATGACACACGGGTACACCCAGGACAAGGACGCGCTGGTCAGGCGCCTGCACCGGATCGAGGGCCAGGTGCGCGGCATCGAGCGCATGGTGGACGAGGACCGGTACTGCATCGACATCCTCACACAGATCTCCGCGGCAACGACCGCGCTCGAGAGCCTCGCCTTCCGGATCCTCGACGATCACGTCAACCACTGCGTGGCCGGGGCGCTCGAAGCGGGCGACCCGGAGGTCGCGCGGGCGAAGAGCCAGGAGCTGCTGAAGGCCGTGCACCGCTACTCGCGCGCGTTCCCCGCCACCATCGTCGCCGACGACGGTGCCTGACACCGGAGCCCCCGTCCTCCCCTCGTACGCGACTCCGCCGATCCTGATCGCGGCGTTGTGGACGGCGATCGCGGCCGTCGCCCTGACGGACGCCACGGCGGTGGAGAAGGCCGTCCTCGGGCCCGTCCCGGCCGCCGTCGTCTCGGTGTTCGCGGTCTGGGACTACGTGCTCTGGCGCCGGCGGGGCCGTCCCTGGCACGACTGGCACATCATCCTGCTGCTCCTGCCTCCCATCGCCGCCGGGGTCTGGGTCGCCGCCGGGGCGCTGATCCTCGACGCGCCCTACACGCGCGAGGAGCTGCTCGGCGTCTCCGTCGGGCCCGGCATCGCCCTCGTGGGGCTGCTCGTGACCGTGATCTCCTACCACGGCCGCCACCACCCCGACGAGGACCGGCGCCGGGCGTAGAGTTGCGCGGTGCGAGACGAGGAGCTGCTCGCGGAGGCCGAGGCGATCCACCGGGCCCACCCCGTCCTCGAGTGTCATGCCGACTACCCGGTGGACGTGTTCCGGCGCCGGCGCGCCGGCGAGGCCGGCCCGTACTGCGACGACTACCTGCCGCGCCTTCGCGCCGGCGGCGTCACGATCCAGTTCCTCGCTGCCGGCGGCGACGTTCCCGGACAGCACGAGTGCGCCGGGGACGAGGGCGAGTCGGCGCTCGCCATGCTCGGTGACGTGCTCGCGGAGGAGGGGCGCTGCCCCGACCTCGCCGTCGTCCGCTCGGTCGCCGACCTCGACGCGGTGCTCGCCGACGACAGGGTCGGCCTCGTCCTGCACCTGGAGGGCGCGAGGCCGCTGATCCCGGCCGGCGACGTGCTCGGGAGCGGCTTCGCATCGAACCTCGCCGCGTTCCACGCGCTCGGGCTGCGCTCGCTACAGCTCACCTGGAACGGCCCGAACGCGTTCGCCGACGGCGTCGGCGTGGCCGAGCCGAAGGGACTGACGCCGCTCGGGCGCGAGCTCGTCGCCGAGCTCGACCGGCTCGGGATCCTCATCGACCTCTCGCACCTCGCCGAGCCCTCCTTCTGGGACCTGCTCGAGATCGCCGAGGGCCCGGTGATCGCGTCGCACGCGAACGCGGCGGCCGTCCAGCCACACCGCCGCAACCTCACCGACGGGCAGATCCGGGCGATCGCCGGGACCGGCGGCTTCGTCGGCGTCTGCTTCATCGGCGACTTCATCGGCGAGCCGGTGACCGTCGAGCATGTCGCCGACCACGTCGACCATCTCGTCGAGGTGGCCGGGATCGACGCGGTCGGGATCGGGGCAGATTTCGTCGAGTTCGCCGTCGACCTCATGGTCGACCCGGGCCAGGAGGAGGGCTACCTCGGCCCGGAGGGCCTGCGCCGGGTCGAGACGCTGCCGGTGTTCACCGCCGCCCTCCTGCGCCGCGGCTACGCCGAGGAGGACATCGCGAAGATCCTCGGGGGCAACGCGCTGCGCGCGCTGCGCGAGACGCTCTCCCGTACTCCGTCGTGAGCGCGGCAGCGGCGAGCCGGGAGCTAGCTCCCGGGCTGCCCGGCGATCCCCCAGCTCGTCGGCGGCACGCCCTGCACGACCACCCAGGTGAGCTCGCGCACCTCCTCACCGACCGCGCGGCACAGGCCGTCCGTCAGCTCCTTGATCATCTTCTCCGCCGACTCGGGGCTGACCCGGCGGTCGTACAGCTTCACCTCGATGAGCGGCATCGCTCCTCCTTGCTCGCGGGACGGAGCGAGAAGCCTAACCGCACCGATCAGGTGACGACGATGCCGGCGAGACCGTCCGGCGGCGGCGCGATCACGGGGTTCAGCTCGCGGAGGGTCCCGACGAGGATCCGGGCGACCGCGACATTCCGCACGCGCTTCGAGTTCGCCGGGACCACGTACCACGGCGCCCAGTCGGTCGCGGTTTCGGTGATCGCGTCCTCGTACGCCTGCTGGAAGTCGTCCCATCGTGCCCGGTCGTCGAGGTCGCTGAGCCGGAACTTCCAGGTCTTCTCCGGGTCGTCGAGCCGCTTCTGGAGCCGTTCCCGCTGCTCGTCCTTCGAGATATGGAGGAACACCTTGACGATCGTCGTCCCCTCCTCGGCGAGCAGCCGCTCGAACTCGCGGATGTGGCGGTAGCGCCGACGCCAGACCTTCTCCGGCGCGAGCCCCCTCACGCGGACGACCACGACGTCCTCGTAGTGGGAGCGGTTGAAGATCCCGATCTCCCCTCGCGCGGGACACCCGTCGTGCACGCGCCAGAGGAAGTCGTGAGTGAGCTCGGTCTCGGTCGGGACGCTGAACGCGGCGACGCGACACGACTGCGGGTTCACGCCCTTGAACACCTGCCGGATCGTCCCGTCCTTCCCGGCGGTGTCGGTTCCCTGGAGGACGAGGAGGAGTGACCGGCGGCCCTCGGCCCACAACCGTCGCTGCAGCACTACGAGCTGGGCGGTCAGGCGCTCGAGCTCCTCGTCCACCTCCTCCCTACTCGTCAGGCCGAGCCGGTCACCGGGGTCGCGCTGCGCGAGACCTGCCGGCGAGCCGGGCTCGACGCGCAGCCGATCCCACATCAGCGGGCCACGGTCGGAGGCTCCACGGCCAGGATCGTAGTCGACGCGCCCGTGGCACGGGCCCCCTGCGGGCACGCACAATGCAGGCGTACCCATGAGCCTTCAGTTCGTGCCGTCCTACGCGACGCTGTGTGTCGTCCAGGGATTGATCGTGCTCGCCCCCTGGCGGCAGGTGCAGCTCGCCCGCTCGAACCTCGTCGGCCTTGCCGTCCCGCTCGCGATGCTCGGCCTCGGCGTCGGGATCGTGAACGCCTTCAGCGCCGGCGCCGACGTGCTGACGACGCTCGCGGCGGTCGCGACGCCGCTGCTCGCCTCCGTCGTCGCGTACCTGCGCGGCTGGCGGCTGCCGTGGCTCTTCCCCCCGCTCGCGATCGGCCTCTACGTCCTCGCGTGGCGGCAGGCCGACACGCTCCTCGCGGACGCGGCGAGCGTCGTCCTCGTCGCCGGCGCCTGCCTCAGCCTCGCGTCCGCGTTCTCGAGCCTCGCGCCGGTGCGGGCGATCGCGATCGGGATCGTCCTCCTCGTGATCGTCGACATGATCCTCGTCTGGGGAAACAGGCAGGTCGCGCCGGCGACCGACGCCCTGCACGCCGCCACCCCGCCCGCGGTCGCGCTTCCCGGCGGCGAGGCGCTCCCCCTCCCCGCGCTCCAGGACATCACGTTCGGTCGGGCGCTGATGGGCTGGCTCGACCTCCTCGCGCCGGCTCTGCTCGCAACCCTCGTCGCGGGCTGGGCATGGCGGGCGCGGATCGTCACGGCTCTCGTCGTGACCGCGGCCGCACTGCTGTGGGGGCTGCTCCTCTTCCTCGACGTGAGCTCGCCCATCCCGGCGACGGTGCCCGTCCTCGCCGGGCTCGCGCTCTGGCTCGTGGTCGAGCGGCGCCCGTGGGCCGCGAGAGGCGTCGCCCCCCAGCCGGCGCCTGAGACCGCCCTCCGGGAACGCTGAGGCCCGCTCGCGCAGGGCCCCAGGAACTGTTCGGCGGCGGGCGCTATCCCTTGTCGTCGACGGCGAGCAGGATCGTCCCCTGCTTCCCGCGGTTCGTGATCGTTCGAACGCAGACCCGGTTGTTCCCGTTCTTGTCCGCGACCGCCGTGTCCGAAGTTTCGGCCGCCGGGGCGTACTTCCCGGGACATCCCCCTGCCGGAGTCCCCGACGCCGACCCGGCGATCGCCGCCGCCGCGAGCGTCGCGACACCGAGCGTGACGAACAGCTTCTGACGCATGCCTCGTTCCCCCTTCCTCCGCCGCTGAGCACCGCACTATGAGCGATCGCGCCCGAACGCGCAAGCGCTCAGAACGCCGGGCTCTCGCGCCAGGTGCCCCACACGGCGCGAAGGGTGTCGCACATCTCGCCCATCGTCACGTCGGCCCTCGCCGCCTCGACGAAGAGGGGCATGAGGTTCTCGTTCCCCGCGGCCGCGGCGGCGATCCGACCCAGCGCATCCGCTGCCTCTGCCTCGTCGCGACCGTTGCGCAGCGCCCGCACCCGCGCGACCTGGCGTCCCTCGGTGCCGGGATCGATGTGCAGGAGGGGGATCTCGCGCTCCTCCTCGGCCGTGTGGGCGTTGACGCCGACGATCAGGCGCCGGCCCTCCTCGACCTCGCGCTGGAAGCGGTACGAGGCCTCCGCGATCTCGCCCTGGAAGAAGCCATGGCGAATGGCCGCGATCACGCCGCCGAGCGCCTCGATCCGGTCGAAGTACTCGTAGGCCTGCCGCTCGAGCTCGTTCGTGAGCGACTCGAGGTACCACGATCCGCCGAGCGGGTCGGCGGTCGCGGTCACGCCGGTCTCGCTCGCGATGATCTGCTGGGTGCGCAGCGCCAGCCGGGCGGCGTCCTCCGTCGGCAGCGCGAGCGCCTCGTCGAACGAGTTCGTGTGCAGCGACTGGGTGCCGCCGAGCACCGCGGCGAGCGCCTCGATCGCGGTGCGCACGATGTTGTTCTCCGGCTGCTGCGCGGTGAGCGAGACACCGGCGGTCTGGGCGTGGAAGCGCATGAGCAGCGACCGCTGGTCCTTCGCCCCGTACCGGTCGCGGAGCTCGCGCGCCCAGATCCGCCGCGCGGCGCGGTACTTGGCGATCTCCTCGAAGAAATCGATGTGGGCGTTGAAGAAGAACGACAGCCTCGGGGCGAACTCGTCGACGTCGAGGCCGCGTTCGAGCGCGGCCTCGACGTAGGCGAACCCGTCGGCGAGCGTGAACGCGAGCTCCTGGGCGGCCGTCGAGCCCGCCTCGCGGATGTGGTAGCCGGAGATCGAGACCGGGTGGAAGAGCGGCAGCTCCCGCGCGCAGAACTCGATCATGTCCACGCAGAGCCGCATCGACGGCTCGGGCGGGAAGATCCACTCCTTCTGCGCGATGTACTCCTTGAGGATGTCGGTCTGCGCCGTGCCGCGAAGCTCGGCGCGCGAGGCGCCCTGCTCCTCGGCGACGCAGACGTAGAACGCGAGCAGGATCGCCGCCGGCGAGTTGATCGTCATCGACGTCGACACCTGCTCGAGCGGGATTCCGGAGAACAGATCGCGCATGTCCTGCCGCGAGTCGACGGCGACGCCCTCCCGGCCGACCTCCCCGAGCGAACGCGGGTGATCCGAGTCGTAGCCCATCAGGGTCGGCATGTCGAACGCGACCGACAGGCCGGTCTGGCCGTGCTCCAGCAGGTAGCGGAACCGCTCGTTCGTCTCGGCGACGGTCCCGAAGCCGGCGAACTGCCGCATCGTCCAGAGACGGCCCCGGTACATCGACGGGTACACGCCCCGGGTGAACGGGTACTCGCCGGGATCACCGAGGTCGCGCTCGTAGTCGACCGCGACGCCCTCGGGGCCGTGGACCGGCGCGACGGGGATGCCCGAGATCGTCGCGGTGGAGGGGTCCGTCACGCCCGGCTTCCCTGCGGCACGTGCCATGGGCGAAGCGTACCGCGGCCACGGTCGGTGCCTCCACGCGGCGACGCGGCCGGTCAGCCGGCCGCGAAGTAGGCCCGGACGGCTGGGCCGCGGAACAGAAGGACGAGCAGCAGGACCGAGACGACGATGCTCACGAGCCCCTCCCACGGGCTCACGTCGTACCAGCCGAACACGATCACGAGGCCCTGGACGAGGTGGAGGGCCGCGAAGAGCCCGAACACCCCCCGCGCGAACCGGTCACCCCGCAGGAGGTTGGCCGAGAGCACGACGACGACCGCGCCGATCACGATCGTGACGATCCCGTGCACGAGCAGGGAGCCGCTCGAGAGGCCCGTGTCGGCGATCACCGCGGCGTCGTCCCGATCCCGGATCAGGCCAACCCCGTGGACGACGCCGACGGCGCCGAGCAGGATCCCGAGGGCCGACACGAGCAGGACCGTGAAGGGCGGCCGCCGGCGCGGCCGGCTCGTGGCGTTCGCCGTGGCCATCACGGGAGACTAACGAAGGGACGGCGTCAGTCGGCGATGGGCTCGAGCGTCCGCTGGTCGGGCCGGACGACCCATTCCCGGCTCGTCAGCGGGACGCCAGCCCGGCGATGCCTCGTCGTCACGACCCGGGCGGTCGCCTCGACGACGAGCCCGATCTATTCTGATATTTTTTGTCGACATTAGGCGCATTATCGGGGTCGAACGATCGCCGACAGTCCGATACGACGCCAACCCGGGAGGGTGACCATGTGGGTCTCCAGACGCACCGACTACGCCACGCGGGCGGTGCTCGCTCTCTCCCTCGCCGACGGAGGACCGCTGAAGCTCGACGAGCTCGCCGCCCGCACGGCCGTCCCGCCCTCGGTGCTCGAGCAGGTGATGCCCGTCCTGCGCAGCGCCGGCATCGTCCGCTCCGAGCGCGGCCCCTCAGGAGGACACCGCCTCAACAAGGCACCCTGCGACATCACCCTCGAACGCGTCGTGCGGCTCTTCGAAGGACAGCTCGCACCGATCGCCTGCGCTACCCGTCACGAGCCGGAACCGTGCCCGATGACGATCGGCTGCAGCCTGCGCGAGGTCTGGGAAGACATGCGCGACCAGACGATCGCCCTCCTCGCCACCCACACCTTCGCCGACCTCGCAGCCCGCGCCGGCGGCCCCTGGCTCGACAACCGGCCCGCCGGCGCTCGCAAATCCGCGCAGCCATAGGCGCTCCGGTCAGCCGCGAGGCCGGGTCATGTCCGGTCGGGGGAGCCGGGCCCGGGCCGGGCCGCCAGCTCTCTCAGCCACGCGGCGCTCGCCGACGCGATCCTCGGCGCAACGCCGAGTGCCTCGAGCATCTCCGACGCCGCGGCCATCTCGGCACTGCGGCGAACCGCATGGACGCGACTGCCCTCCACGAGGCGGCGCAGCATCGTGCCGTCGGCGCTGTCGAGCGTCTGCTCCAGGTCGTGGTAGAGCCACGACTCGCACCCGAGCTCCCGTGCGGCCGCCAGCGCCTCTTCGGCTGCAGCCGCCATGCCCTTGAGGAACACGCTGCGTGCGAGCTTCCGCGATGCGGCGAGGCCGGGGTCGGCACCGACCACCTCGACCGGCATCCCGAACGTCCCGAACAGCTCGGCGAAGCGCGTGGCGCCCGGGCCCGAGGCGAGCGCCCGGGTGCGCAGGCCCCGGCCCGGCACGGCGCGGAGGAGCGCCACGTCGACGAATGCAGCGCCGGTCGGCGCGATCACCGCCGCGACCTCGAGCTTGCGTGCCGGCGACGCCGTGTTGAAGTCCGCGAACAGCTGCCCCGGCCTCAGGTCCGACGCGACCGAGCGCGCCGCCTCGAGTGCGTGCTCGGCCGAGTTGAGGCTGACGACTGCGTCGGCGCCGGCGGCGACCTCGCCCGGCGAGCGGCCGATCTCGACGCCGGCCACCGCGTCGACCCCCGGATCCCAGCCCCGAACCCGCGCACCGGCCGCCGCGAGGTCGGCGGCGATGAGCGAGCCCGCCTCGCCGAGCCCGAGGAAGCCGAGCTCAAGCACCGGCTGTCGTGCTCGGTACGGCGCGAAGGGCCTCGGTGACGTGTGTCAGGTGCTCGCGCATCGCCGCCTCGGCGACTTGCGGATCGCCTGCGGCGATCGCCTCGACGATCACGCCGTGCTCCGCGAGGGAGTGCGCGGCGCGCCCCGGCAGGAGCATCGTGCGGAACTGGAAGCGCACGAGCTGGGAGTTGAGCGAGGAGACGAGCCGGTTCGCGGTCCGATGCCGGGAGATCTCGAGGATCCGTCGGTGCAGCACATCGTTGCGCTCGGACGCTCCGATCAACTCGCCGGCGTCGAGCCGTTCGCCCATCTCGGCGAGGATGGCGCGCAGCTCCACCACGTCGTCGGCGGTCGCTCGGGCCGCCGCCTCGCCCGCGGCGAGCGACTCGAGCACGGCCCGCGCCTCGAGGATCTCGACCGCCTCGCGTTCGTCGACGCGCCGCACGTGCGCGCCGCGGTTGCGCTCGCGCTCGACGAGCCCCTCGTGCGCCAGTCGGAGGAGCGCCGTCCGCACCGACGCGCGCGGGAGGCCCAGCCGCTCCACGAGCTCCTCCTCGACCAGCCGCTCGCTGGGCGGGAGCCTGCCCGAGACGATCGCGGCCTGGAGCCTCTCGTAGGCGTCGTCGGGCTCCGCCGCGTGTGTACTCCCGACCATATTGTTGACAATCTTATCAATGATATGATGGCGAGCCTGACCGTCTCGACCCCCGAAGCCTTCCCCCCCGCAGCGAGCCCGGGAGCTCGTGCGCGGCGCCTTCGACCCGCACGTCCACGTCGCCCCCGACTTCGCCGGGCGGATCGTCGACGACGTCACGCTGGCGCGAGCGCTTCCTCGAGCTCGGGCTGGCCGGCTTCGGCCTGAAGTCGCACTACACGTCGACCGCCGAGCGCGCCGCGGTCGTCAACGCGCGGTCGTGCCGGGCATCGCGGGCGCTCGGCACGATCACGCTCAACCACGCGGTCGGCGGGCTGAACCCGCTCGCCGTCGAGGTCGCCGCGCGCGAGGGCGCGCGGATCGTCTGGCTGCCGACCGTCAGCTCGCGTCAACGAGATCGCCGAGGTCGCGCGAGCGCCGACCCGGACGGCAACGTGCCGGTGTGGGTGCGCTTCGAGCTCGAGCTGCGCGACGGCGGGCGTCGAGCGCCGCGCCGGTCCCGGTGCTCGACGACGACGGCGCGCCGCTGCCCGAGCTGCTCGACGTGCTCGACGGTCGATCGCCCGCCACGACCTCGTGCTCGCCACCGGCCATCTCGCGCGCGACGAGATCTTCACGGTCGTCGACGCGCGCGGTCGCGGCCGGCGTCGAGACGATCGTCGTCACCCACCCCGAGTTCCCGTCGCAGGACCTCGCCGATCGCCGACCAGGTCGCGCTGGCCGAGCGCGGCGCGCTGCTCGAGCGCGTGCTTCACGACGCCGCTACACCGGCAAGTGCACCTGGGAGCAGTGTCTTCGCGGCGACGCGCGCCGTCGGCGCCGAGCGCACACCGTGCTGGCGACCGACCTCGGCCAGGTGTTCAACCCGCCGGTCGAGGACGGGCTGGCCCTCATGGCCGACCGGCTGCTCGACGCCGGCTTCAGCGAGGAGGAGGTCCGCACGATGGCGGTCGAGAACACGCGGCAGGCTGGCCGGGTCGGCGCATGAGCCGCCGGCGTGCAGGTCATCGGCGCGCACTCGGCCGACTTCGTCTGGCGCGCCGGCGGCGCGGTCGCCGGTCGCGACCCGCGCCGGCGGCGCGGCCGAGGTGATCGCGCTCTCCTACGGCGAGCGCGGCGAGTCGGGCGAGCTGTGGAAGGAGGAGGGCCAGACGATCGAGAACGTCAAGCAGATCCGCCACGCCGAGGCCGAAGCGCGGCCGCGGCGCTCGGCGCGACGTTCCGCTGCCTGGACCTCGGCGACTACCCGCTGGAGATCGACGGCGACGCGCTGCTGCGCGATCGCCGACGCGATCCGCGAGTTCGCGCCCGACGTGCTGATCACCCACACCGACACCGACCCGTTCAACCCCGACCACCCGGTCGCCTACGCCGCCGTCGACCGCGCGCGCGCGCTGGCCGCCGGCGCGGGCGTGCCGAGCGCGTTCGCGCACGATCACGCCGCCGCACGCTGTTCCTGTTCGAGCCCCACCAGCCCGAGCTGTGCAACTTCACGCCGACGACGTTCGTCGACATCACGTCGGTGTGCGAGCACAAGCTCGCGGCGATGGCCGAGATGAAGGCGCAGCAGTACCTGCAGACCTACTACGCCCAGCGCGCCGAGCAGCGCGGCAACCACGCGCGGCGCGCCTCGGGCGACGCAGGACGTCCGCTACGCCGAGGCGTTCCAGCGCGTGCTCCCGCAGGTGGTGACGGAGCTGTGAGCGACGCTCGACGAGCTCGCCCGCCTCGGCGTCCGCGACCGTCTACGAGGCCGCCGGCCGGCGAGGGCCTCGTCGACGCTCGAGCTCCGCCAGGTCGTCCCCGGCTCGCGCGCCGCGGGCCCGGCCCGGACCGGTGCGCTGCGGCCAGGACGACAACCTGATGGTCCACGCCGCGATGGCCGGCGCTGCAGCCCGGCGAGGTGCTCGTGCTGACGATGCCCGAGCCCGGCCCGGTCGCGCTGCGTCGGCGACCTGCTGGCCACGCAGGCGCAGGCGCAGCGGCGCCGCCGCGCTGCTCGTCGACGCCGCGGTGCGCGACGTCGAGGAGCTGGCCGAGATCGGGCTGCCGATCTGGGCGCGCTGGGTCCGCGTGCGCGGCGCCGCCAAGGACGTCGCCGGGCACGATCGACGAGCCGGTCATCGTCGGCGGGCGCGATCCGCGCCGGCGACATCGTCGTGCTCGACGCCGACGGCGTCGCCGTCGTCGCCGCGAGCGCGCGTCGACGAGGTGCTCGCGGCGTCGCTCGCGCGCGAGGAGCAGCGAGCGCGTCAAGCGCGAGCAAGCTGCAGGCCGGCGCGCTCTCCTACGACCTCGACGGGCTGCGCGAGCGCGTCGAGGAGCGCGCATGACCGTCCGCACGACCTCGCCCACATCGGCCACGTCGAGCTGCTCACGCCGCGCGCCGACGCGAGCCTGCGCTTCTTCGTCGACGTGCTCGGGCATGGAGATCGAGGCGCGCGAGGGCCAGTCGGTCTACCTGCGCGGCTGGGGCGACTACCAGCGCTACGTCGCTGAAGCTGACCGAGTCGGACACGCTCCGGGCATCGGCGCACATGGCGCTGCGCGCGTGGAGCCCCGAGGCGCTGCAGCGCCGCGTCGCCGCGATCGAGGCGACCGGGCCTCGGCGAGGGCTGGATCGACGGCGACCACGGCCACGGCCCCGCCTACCGCTTCCGCGACCCCGACGGCCACGCGTTCGAGCTCTACTACGAGTGCGAGCGCTACGTCGCCGCCCGAGCACCTGCGCCCGTCGCTGCGCAACCAGCCGCAGCGCTACACCGGCCGCGGCGCCGCGGTCAAGCGCCTCGACCACGTCAACCTGCTCGCCGCCGACGTCGCGCGCCAACCGCGACGTTCGCGTCGACGCGCTCGGCTACCGCCTCTACGAGCGGATCGAGCTCGACGACGGCAGCGAGACCGGCGCCTGGATGAGCCTGACGATCGCCGCCCACGAGCTGATCTACTCGCGCGACGCGCACGGCGCCAACGGCCGCCTGCACCACCTCGCGTTCTGGGTCGACACGCGCGAGGAGTGCCTGCGCGCCGCCGACATCTTCCTCGACGCCGGCATCCAGATCGAGGCCGCGCCGTCCAAGCACGCGATCGCCGCAGGGCTTCTTCCTCTACGGCTTCGAGCCGGGCGGCAACCGCGATCGAGGTCACGACCGGCGGCCACTTCGTCTACGACCCCGAGCGAGCCGCGTCGTCTGGACGCGAGGCCGAGCGCGCCCGCGGCCAGGCCTGGGGCGTCAAGACGGTCGAGAGCTTCCACAACTACGGCACGCCGCCGGCCGGCGAGGCCGACCGCGCCTACGCCCTCGCGGCGGGCGTCGCCGCGCCCGTCCGCTCCTAGCTCGGAGGCAGCGCGAAGGCCTGCCGGGGCCTTCCGAAGCGCAGGTAGAGGATCGGCACGACGAACAGGTTGAGCAGCGTCGAGGTGACGAGGCCGCCGAGGATCGACGATCGCCAGCGGATGCTCGATCTCGTGACCGGGGATGCTCGCCCGCGACCACGAGCGGCACGAGCGCGAGCGCCGGTCGCGAGCGTCGTCATCAGGATCGGCGAGAGCCGCTCCGCGCGCCCCGCGCAGGACGAGCGTCGGCCCGAACGTCTCGCCCTCGTACCGCTCGAGGTGCTGGAAGTGGTTGATCATCAGGATCCCGTTGCGGGCGGCGATCCCGAGCACCGTGAGGAAGCCGACCAGCGAGCCGAGCGAGATGATCGCCGTCGCCGAGCTAGACCGCCAGCACGCCGCCGACGAGCGCCATCGGCAGCGTCAGGAAGGAGAGCGTCGCCAGGCGCCAGCTCCCGAAGGACGCCTGCAGCAGCAGGAAGATCCCGATGCCCGGCGACGATCGCCGACAGACGAGCAGCCGCTTCTGCGCGGCCTGCCGCTCCTCGTACTCACCGAGGACCTCGGCGTGGTACCCGAGCGGGAACGTCGACGCTCTCGAGCGCGCTCCTCGACGTCGTCGCGCCACGGAGCCGAGATCGCGTCCGCTCGACGTTGGCGCTCGACGTCGATCCGGCGCGAGTCAGGTCTCGCGCTCGATCACGTTCGGGGTCGGCTGCGATGCGGACGTCGGCGACGTCGCCGAGGCGCGACCTGCTCGCCGTCCGGCGTGTCGATCGGGAGCTCGCTGGATGCTCGTCAGGCTGTTGCGCGTCTCGGGCGTGCTCCAGACGTTGACGTCGTAGGCCCTGCCCGCCGAGGAAGATGTCGCCGACCTCCTCGCTCGCGATCAGGACGCCGCCGCGCGCCGGACGTCGCCGGGCTTCAGGCCGTAGCGCTGCGCGGCCGCGAGGTCGACCTCGACCTCCACCTGCGGGACGTCGGCCTGGAGCTCGACGTGCTCCTCGACGACGCCGTCGACCTGTCCGATCGCCTCCTGCGACCTCCTCGGCCTGTCTCGCAGGATCGTGTCGAGGTCGTCGCCCGAAGATGCGGACGACGATCGCCTCGCTCGCTCCCGTCAGCACCTCGCGGATCCGCTCCTTCAGATAGGTCTGCACGTCGCGGTAGAGGCCGGGGTAGCCGTCGACGACCTCCTGGACGCTGGCGAGCGTCTCGTCGTAGTCGACGGCCGGGATCGACGCTGATCCAGTTCTCGCCGAAGTAGACGCCGACGACCTCGTCCGCCAGCAGCGCCTGCCCGATGTGCGAGCCGCAGTTGCGGACGCCCGGGATCGTCGCGCAGCTCCTGGCAGGCCCGGATCGAGACCCGCGTCTCCTCCGGGCCGCGACGTGCTCGGCTGCGGTCAGCCAGTGCATCAGGAAGTCGCGCTCCTTGAAGTCGGGCAGCAGCGCCTGCCCGAGGAACGGCACGACCGCGAGCGCCGGCGACGACGACGGCGCCGACGGCGGCGTACGCCCGACGCGGCCTGCGGATGATCCGCGTCGAGCAGCGCGCTCGTAGCCGCGCTCCAGCCACCGCACGAGCGGCGACTCGCGGCGCTCGAGCCGCGCCTTGCGCGAGCAGGATCAGGCTCAGCGCCGGCGTGACCGTGAGCGCGACGAGCATCGAGACGCAGCGACGGCCAGGGCGTAGGAGCAGCGCCAGCGGCTGGAAGAACGCGCCGGTGAGGCCCTCGAGGAAGAAGACCGGCACGATCGCGAGCGACGACGATCAGCGTCGCGTAGACGATCGGCCCGCGCACCTCGAGCGAGGCCTCGAGCACGATGCTCGCGGTCGACTCGTCGCTGCCCTCCCGGCGCCGCTGGCGCAGGCGCCGGACGATGTTCTCGACGTCGATGATCGCGTCGTCGACGACGACGCCGAGGGCGATCACGAGCCCCGCCAGGACCATCACGTTGATCGTCGTGCCCGCGCCAGTAGAGCACGAGCCCGGCCGCGACCAGCGACAGCGGGATCGCGACGAGGCTGATCAGCGCGGCGCGCCACTCGAACAGGAACGCGCCGAGGACGAGGACGACGAGCAGCGACGCCGATCAGCAGCGCCATCGTGAGGTTGTCGATCGACTCCTCGATGAACGTCGCCGGCCGGAAGATCGTCGTGTCGACTCGATGCCCGGGCAGGCCCGGCCGCAGCTCCTCGATCGCCTCCTCGACGCCCTCGCGTGACGTCGAGCGTGTTCGCCCACGGGAGCTTCTCGACGATCAGCATCAGGCCCGGGCCGTCGTTGATGACGGCGTCGCCGACCAGCGGCTGGTGGTCGACGACCACGTCCGCCACGTTGCGGAGCGGGACGTTCTCGCCGTCGCGGCTCCGAACGGCGACCTCGGCCAGCTCGTCCGGGGTGACGATCGGCTGGACGGTGCGCGACCGTGAGCCGCTGGTTGGGCGTGTCGACGAAGCCGCCGGTGCCGATCACGGAGCCGCTCGAGAACTGCAGCAGCCCGGCGTCGAGCGCGTCGGCCGTGCTCTCCATGACCTCGTCGAGCGAGACGCCGTGCGGCCGCCATGCGCGCCGGGTCGACCTGGACCTGGAGCATGTGCAAGCGCTCGCCCCAGATCGGAACGTTGGCCACGCCGGGCACGCGGAGCAGGCGCGCCCGGATCTTCCAGTAGGCGATCATCGACATGTCGATCAGCGACACGCGTGTCCGACGACAGCCCGATCTTCATGACGCGGCTCGTCGCCGACAGCGGCGGGATCATCACCGGCGGCGCCGCCCAGGTCGGCAGCGTCGGCGTGACGTTCCCGACGCGCTCCGCGACGAGCTGCCGCGCCTGCAGCAGGTCGGTCCCGCGCTCGAAGAAGAGCGTGATCGAGGACAGCTGCGGGACGGACTTCGAGCGGATCATGTCGAGGCCGGGGAGCCCCTGGAGCGCCTGCTCGAGCGGGACCGTGACGAGCTCCTCGACCTCGGCGGCGGACAGCCCGAGGGTGATCGTCTGGATCTCGACCCGCGGCGGCGCGAACTCGGGGAAGACGTCCACCGGCGCGTCGCGCAGCTGGAGCGATGCCGAAGGACGATCAGCGCCGCGGCACCCGCGACGACGAGGTAGCGGAACCTGAGGCTCGATCCGATGATCCAACGCATCACGGCCGGGACGTCCCTTCGGAGGCGGTGGGCTGGCGCAGGGTCAGTGGTCGACGCCGAGCTCGGTGCCGAAGAGCTCGGCCGCGCCGACGGTCACGACGGCCGTGCCGGCGGGCGGCCCGTCAGTGAGATACGCGACGGTCTCCGTCGATGCGGTCGACGGTGATGGGCTGCCGGACGAAGACGAGCGGCTCGGGGCTCGTGTAGGCGAAGGTCGCGCCGTCGGTGTCGTAGAGGACGGCGGCGTACGGGACGACCGTCTCGCCCCGGGCTGCCCGACTCGTCGACCTGCGCGGTCTGGAGGTCGAGCCGCGGCGGCCGCCTCCTCGCGTCAGGGTGATGCGCGTCGGCTCCGTGCCCTCGACCTGCTCGAGCACGGCCGGCTCGACCTCGTCCTCACTCGCGGTCGCGCTACCGCCGCACGCGGCCAGCGGCAGAGCGGCCGCGACCAGCGCCAGGGCGATGCAGAGCCTGCTGCGCGTCATTCCCATCCCTCCATGTGAGCCCGGAAGCATTCGCGACGCCGGTTCATGGGCCCGCGTCCGTGGTGGGCAGTGTCGTGTCCGTCGGCTGCTCCTGGCGCGCCCGAGCACGCCGCTCGAGGATCGTCGCCAGCCTCTGCGGGGTCAGCCCCGCTCCGCGGCCTCGAGGTCGGCGCCGAAGCGCAGGTAGAGCGCGGGGATGACGAGCAGGGCGATCAGCGTCGAGGTGACGAGCCCGCCGAGGACGACGACGGCCATCGGATGGAGCAGCTCGTACCCCTGGCCGCTCCCGAGGACGACGAGCGGCAGGACCGCAAGCGCGGTCGCGACCGCGGTGGCGAGCACCGGCGCGAGCCGCTCGCGCGCGGCGCGAACGACCAGCCCCGGTCCGAAGGGCTCGCCCTCGTCCAGCTCGAGCTTCTGGCAGTGGACGATCAGCGTGACCGTGTTGCGGGCGGCGATGCCGAGCACGGCGACGAAGCCCATGAGCGAGCCGAGCGAGAGCGTCGCCGCCGTCGGCGAGCGCCGCCGAGCACGCCGCCGGACGAGGGCCAGCGGCAGGGTCACGAGGCCGACGCGCCGCCATGCCCCAGCGCCCGAAGGCCGCCTGCAGCAGGAGCAGGGCGCCGATCGCCGCGACCACGCCGAGCGCGACGAGCTGGCCCGTCGGCGTCTCCTCGTCGGAGGCGAGCACCTCGGCGTGGTACTCGAGCGGGAAGCCGATCTGCCGGAGGCGCTCCTCGACGTCGCTGCGAGACGGCGCCGAGGCCGCGGCCGTCGACGCCGGCACCGACGTCGACGTACCGCGAGATCGCCTCGCGCGTGATGACGTTCGGGCTCGCGCCGACGCGGACGTTCGCGACGTCGCCGAGTCGCACGGCGCCGCCGTCCGGCGTGTCGATCAGCAGGTTGCCGACGCGTGGCGAGGCTCCGGCCGCATCTCGGGCGTGCCCTTGACGACGACGTCGAAGACCTTCTGCTCCTCGAACAGGTTGCCGACCTGGATGCCGGTGATCAGGATCGCGGCCGCCGCGCGCCGCACGTCGCCCGGCTTGATCCCGTACTCCTGGGCCCTCGCGAGGTCCGTCTCGATCTCGATCGTCGGCTCCTCGGCGGGCAGGCTCACGTGCGGGTCGACGACGCCCTCGATCTCCGTCGAGGGCCGCGCTCACCTCGCCGGCCTTCGCCCGCAGGACGCCGAGGTCCTCGCCGTAGACGCGAACGACGAGGTCGTCCTCCCTGCCCGTCAGCACCCGGTCGACCCGGTCGCCCGAGTAGGTGAGGACCTCGCTGGCGACGCCCGGGTAGCCGCTGACGACCTCCCGCAGGGAGGCCACCGTCGCGTCGTAGTCGGCCGACGGGTCGATGCTCACCCAGAGCTCGCCCGAGTTGACGCCGACCACCTGGTCGGAGGTGACCGCCCGCCCGACGTGGGCGCCGACGTTCCGCACGCCGGGGATCGCTCGCAGCTCGCGGCTCGCCCGGTCGGTGATCGCGGTTCATCTCCGCGCAGGGAGGTGCCGGGCGCCGCCGTCCAGCGAGACGAGGATCTCGGTCTCCTCGAGGGCCGGCGCCAGTGAGGGAGTCAGGAACGGCAGCGCGACGAGCCCGGCGACGACGACCGCGCCGACGCCGACGTACGCACGGCGCGGCCTGCTCGAGCACGCTCGCCGAGGATCCGCTCGTAGCCGCCGTGGAGCCACCGCCGGACGGGCGGCTCGCGCCGCTCGAGCGGCGCCCTCGCGAGGAGCAGCACGCCGAGCGCCGGCGTGACCGTCAGCGCCACGACCATGGAAACGCCAGCGGCCGCGAGGAACGCGACGGCGGCCGTCGGAAGGAACGCGCCGGCCACCCCCTCGAGCACGACGACCGGGATCAGGGCGAACGCCACGATCAGCGTCGCGTAGGCCATCGGCCCGCGCATCTCGCGCGCCGCCTCGAGGACGACGTCGGCCACCGCCGGCTCGGCCGCGTCCGCCGCACCGCGCCGCAGCCGCCGCAGGGCGGCGTCGACGTCGGCGACGGCGTCGTCGACGACGAGCCCGAGGGCCGCCGCGAGGCCCAGCGACGATGATCGCGTTGACCGTCTGGCCGAGGAGCGTCGAGGACGAGCCCGGCGACGACGAGCGACAGCGGAATGACGACGATCGCGATCAGCGCCGCGCGCCACTCGACGAGCAGGAGGCCGAGAGCGACCGCGAGCAGCACGCCGCCGATGATCAGCGCCAGGGTGATGTTGTCGATCGCCTCCTCGATGTAGGCGGCCGGCCGGTAGATCGTGCGTGTCGAACGTCACGCCGGCCAGGCCGGGCTGGAGCTGCGCGAGCGCATCCTCGACCCCGTGGGTCACCTCGAGCGTGTTGGCCTCGGGGAACTTCTCGACGACGAGCACGAGGCCCGGCGCCGTCGCGATTCGCGTCGCCGATCAGCGGCTGATGGTCCTCGACCACCGTGGCCACGTCGCCGAGGCGTGAGCTCGGTGCCCTCGACGCTGCACCTGGGCGAGGTCGTCGGCGGTTGCGATCGGCGAGAGGTGCTGGATCCCGAGCCGCTGGTTGGGCGTGTCGATGAACCCGCCGGTGCCCGGGCGTCGACGCCTCGACGAAGCTGAGCGGCGACACCCACAGCGCGTTGCCGGTCGTCTCGAGGACCTGGACGAGCGAGACGCCCGTTGCCCGCAGCCGCTCCGGGTCGACCTGCACCTGGAGCTGCCGGTCGCGCATGGCCGAAGACGGACACGTTGGCGACACCCGGGACGCCCATCAGGCGCGGGCTCGATCGTCCAGCGCGCGAGCACCGACATCTCGATCGGCGAGAGCGCCTCCGACGAGAGGCCGATCATCATCACCCGGCTCGTCGAGGACAGCGGCTGGAGCATCTCCGGCGGCTTCGACACGTGCGGCAGGGCGTGCGCCTGCGTCAGGCGCTCGGCGACCACCTGACGCGCGGCCAGGATGTCGGTGCCGGGCTCGAAGACGACCACGATCGACGAGAGCCCCGGGACCGACTGGGAGCGGATCTCGTCCACGAACGCGACGCCGGCGAGCAGGTCCTGCTCGATCGGGACGGTGATCAGCTGCTCCACCTCGGCCGCGGAGAGCCCGAGCGCCTCGGTCTGGATCTCGACGGTCGGCGGCGCGAACTCGGGGAGGACGTCCACCGGCGCGTCCCGAAGCTGGACCACGCCGTAGGCGAGCAGGCCTGCAGCGACCACCACGACCAGGGCGCGGAACCTGACGCTCGAGCCGACGATCCACCCGATCATCGCTTCAGACCTTCCCCGGTCGGACGCCCGACCGTGGGCCGGGAGCATGGCTCCCCGTGCCCGATCGCCCGTCGTGTGCGCGCGGCACCACGGCACGTCTATCCATGACTCATTCCGCGGCCCCTGTCAAGGGGGTCCACGACAAAGCCGACGCCACCCTGTCCTTGCAGCACCTGTCGGCGGGCGACCTGGCGTCGCGTTCACGAAGGGCGAATGTCTCTGCGACGTCTAGCCCGGCTGCCTCCTGGATCTCCGACGCAGCCACCCGAAGGCGCCGCGGCGCGCAAGCCGAACCGTGACCGGATCATGAACCTCGCGATGATCGCGACAGAGGGCTCCCGGGCGCTCCTCGTTCAGCGCGTCGGCATACCCCTGTCCGTAGGCCGCACGCATCAGCGCGAGCACGACGTCGTCGGTCCACTCGTCCACCTCGAGCACGTCCGCCCACAGCGCGGCCATCCGCAGGTCGATGTCGAGCTCGAGCAGCTCGATCGGTGAGGGACTGACCCTCATCGGTCCTCCCTGCCTCGGCAGGCGCCCCTTCGGTGGCTCCGGTGCAGTCGCTCGGGCACTCCTCGGATCACGCTAGACCCCACCGATGAGATGACGATGAGAGCGCGGGGCCGCCTGACGCGTTGACAGCCGCCGGGCCACCGGCCTAAGCTTGGGCTCCGGCGCGCGAGGCAGTGCGGCGAAACCGTTGAATCCCTGCCGCATGCATACGTCACAGCCAAGGAACGAGGAGAGCCGGGGGGTGGTCGGATGGGACGTTCCCGCGGTGTCCTGCTAGCGGCGCTGGTGCTGGTCGCGCTCCTCGCGACGGCTGCCGGGGCGGGCGCCGCACCGCAGCTCGCGGGCGGGGACGTCTCCGCCGACGACTTCGACCCCGGCCTCTTCGACGAGAGCTCGGCGATCCTCACGAACGAGTGGGTGAGCTACGACGTCGGCAAGCGGTTCGTGTGGACGGGGTGGACGGTGGACGACGGCGAGCGCATTCCCCACAAGATCGTCTTCACCGTCACCGACCTGACGAAGGTCCTGAACGGCATCCGGGCCCGGGTCGCCTGGGACCGCGACTACAGCGCCGGCAAGCTCGTCGAGCAGGAGCTGATCTTCCTCGCCCAGGACCGGGAAGGCAACGTCTGGAGCTTCGGCGAGATCACCGAGGTCTTCGACGAGGATGGCGAGCTGGTGGGCGCCCGCGCCTGGCTGGCAGGCTATCTCGACGGCGCGAAGGCCGGCATTCACATGGTGGCCGAGCCCCGGCTTGGGATGCCGGCCTACTCCCAGGGCTACGCTCCCCCGCCGTTCTACTGGGACGACTGGAGCAGGGTCGACAGGGTGCACGCGAGGACGTGCGTGCCCACCGGGTGCTACCGGAACGTGCTGGTGATCGACGAGTTCGAGCCGAGCAAGCCCGGCGCCCACCAGCTCAAGTACTACGCCCGCGGCGTCGGCAACGTCCGGACCGGCTGGCGCGGCAAGACCGCCGACCACGAGATCCTGACGCTGCGGAAGGTCGTCCAGCTCCGCCCCGACCAGATCGACCGGGCGCGGCAGGCCGTGCTCGAGATCGAGACACGCGCCTACGTCTACGGGCTGACGCCGCCGGCGGAGCAATGGCCGGGCCCGAGGACAGGTTGATTCCCGTTTCGCGAACTCGTACTTCTCGAAGGAGGCCCTCACGATGAGCACACGTCCGCGTGCAACCGAGTCGGCCGGTCGGTCCTCCGGCCGGCTTCGATCCGTCCGTGTGGGCGCGCTTCTGTTCGTCGTCGCCCTCGGCATCGCCGCGGCCGGTTGCGGCGGCGGCGAGTCGAGCTCCTCCGACCAGAGCGTCGCCGAACCGGGCAGCGCAACGACCGAGGCGACCACTGCTGCCGAGACCCAGACGACCCCGACCCAGACGACTCCCGACCTCGAGGGATACCGGGAGTTCGGGATGACCGACGAGGAGTTCCCTGTTCGTATCGAGACGGCGCAGTCGGTCATCGCGACCTGCATGACCGAGGCCGGGTTCGAGTACGTCCCGGCTGACGTCGAGACGATCGAGCTGGCGATGTCGGCCGTCCGAACGGAGCCCGGAGTCGACGAGGCGGAATTCAAGGCGCAATGGGGCTACGGGATCACCACCAGGTTCGACAACCGGGTGAAGGAGATCGAGCTCGGCGAGCAGAATCTTGCGTACTTCGCGGGCCTCTCGCAGGCCGATCAGGAGGCGTACGAGCGGACGCTCTACGGCGAGGATCCGGACGCCACGTTTGCGTTCACGTTCGACGAGGAGGACTTCTCGGGCACCGGGGGGTGCACGCGCCAGGCCGTCGAGCAGGCGTTCACTCCCGAACAGCTGAACGATACGTACGTGAACCCGAAGGACGTCCTGGTCGAGTCCGACCCGAGGGTCGTGGAGGCGAGGGCCAACTGGGTCACCTGCATGCAGGACGCCGGCTACGACGACTACGTCGAGCAGGACGAGATCATCGAGGAGTACCAGGACCGGCTCGACGCTCTCACCGACGGTGAAGACCCGGAGACGCTCACCGGGGCCAGGGCGGAAGAGCTGAAGCAGCTGCAGCAGGAGGAGATCGCCGCGGCCGTGGTCGACGAGCGGTGCCAGGTCGAGTTCCTCAGCAAGGTGGTACGCGCCGTCGAGCTCGAGGTCTTCGGGACGGTCGTGAGCGGCTGAACGGACGGGGCGGCGGGGCCTGACGGCTCCCTGTCCGCGTCAGGTCCCGGAGCGCAGCGCCTCGACCGGCTCCATGCGAGCCGCCCGCAGGGCCGGATAGGTGCCCGCGAGCAGCCCGATCAGCCCTCCGACAAGGGGCGCCGCCAGCGGGATGTACGGATCGAGAACCGGCGTCCACGACTGGACGGCCGACACGCCGACGACGATCAGCGTCCCGAGGCTGGCCCCGAGGATCCCTCCGAGAACGCCGATCGTGGTGCTCTCGAGGAGGAACTGGAGGGAGATGTGGCGGCGCGTCGCCCCGAGTGCCCGCCGCAGGCCGATCTCGCCGGTGCGCTCCATCACCGAGACGAGCGTGACGTTCGCGATGCCGATCGCGCCGACGATCAGCGACACCGCGCCGAGCATCAGGAACAGCAGCGTGAGGTCGTTCTGGACGTTCTCGCGCACCCGTCTCTGCTCCGGCGCGAACTTGACCTTCAACCCCTCGGGGCTCTCGGGTGCGAGGGCCAGCGGAGCCTGCTGGGCGATGAGCTTCGTCGCGCCGAGGCTCGTCTGGATCACGACGGACTCCGGGGTTTCGAGGCCGTACAGCTGCTGTGCCGTGCCCTCGGGAATGATGACGGCCCCGAGCAGGTCGTGCTGGCGGGCGACGTCGTCGAGAACGCCGCTCACGAGGAAGGTCTCGTCGCCGATGCTGATAGCCGGGAGATGCTCGACGCCCGCGATGCCGAGCCGCTCGGCCGCGATCGGGCCCAGCACGGCGACTCGTTCAGCACGTTCAGAGTGCCCGTCGTCGTACAGCCGCCCCGACCGGACCCGCGCCCGAACCGCGTCGAACAGCTCGGTCGACGCGGCGTCGACGGCGAGCCTGAAATCTGTCCTCCGCTGCGGGTCGTTCACGGGCGACGAGCTGACGAGCGCATCGCCGACGTCCACGACGCTGAGCGTCCCGGCGGCCTCGACGCCGTTGAGACGCTCGAGGCGCTCCGGAGCATCCCATGGCAGCCGGTTCGGCTCGGCGGTCTGCGAGACCGGCCTCGTGGTGACGACGATCTCCGTCGCGGCGACCTCGTCGAACCTGCCGACGATCCGGTTGTCGGCCGTCCGCGTCAGGCCGAGCGTCGCGACGACCGCCCCGAGCCCGATCAGCGTCCCGAGGATCGTGAGACCCATGCGGCCCGGCCTGCTGAACAGGCCGGCGACGGCCTCGCCCCCGAGATCGACCGGAGACATCGCGGCCGGCAGAACCGGCTCCCCCGGCCCCGCGGCTTCCTCGGTGCGGCGGCCGCCGTCTCACGCTGCCTCCGTGAGCACGCCGTCGACGATGCCGACGCGGCGGCGGGCGCGGCCGGCGACCTCGGCCGCATGGGTGATCATGAGGATCGTCAGGCCCTGGTCGTTCAGCTCCTCGAACAGGTCGATGATCGTGGCCGACGTCGCCGAGTCGAGGTTCCCGGTGGGCTCGTCGCAGAGCAGGAGGGCCGGAGATCCCGAGAGCGCGCGGGCGATCGCGACCCGCTGCTGCTCGCCGCCGGAGAGCCGCGTCGGGAGAAAGTCGACCCGGTGGCCGAGCCCGACCCGCGCGAGCGCTTCCTGCGCCCGCTCGCGGCGGCCCTTCCTCGGTGCTCGCCGATACAGCTCGGAGACCATGACGTTCTCGGCCACCGTCCGGTGGGAGAGCAGGTGAAAGGACTGGAAGACGAAGCCGATCTCCCGGCTTCGCAGGCCGGCGCGCTGCTCGTCGCTGAGGCGCTCGACGTCGACGCCGCCGAAGCGGTACGAGCCCTCGGTCGGACGGTCGAGGCACCCGAGGATGTTCATCAGGGTCGACTTCCCCGACCCCGAGGGCCCGACGATCGCGAGCCACTCCCCGGGCCAGACCTGGAGGTCGACGCCGCGCAGCGCCTCGACCGGAGGATCGACGCCGAAGCGGCGGTGCACGCCCCGAAGCTCGATCACCGGAGCCTCCGGAGGATCAGGAGCCGGCGTCTCCGCCTCCCTCGAACCCGATCACCACGAGATCGCCCGGCTCGAGCGTTCCGTCGACGGGTGTCACCTCCACGAACCCGCCCGCGGAGAGCCCCGGCTCGACCGTCACGAACTCGAGCCCGCGGTCGGTCGACCGCTGGACCCGGGACGAGCCGTCGGGCGCGAGGGACAGCGCGCTGACCGGCACTGCCAGCACGGGCCCCCGTGTCGACTCGATCGGAACCGTGACCCGCACGGATGCGCCCACGAGCGCCGGCGGCGCACCCTCGACGGCGACCTCGAAGTACACGTGGAAGCCGTCGAGGTCGTGGGTTCCCGGGTTCCTCGCGACCCGGCTCACGACGCCCGCCTCTTCGATCCCGAGATCCGGCTCGTCGATCGCGACGCTCATCCCGCGCTCCAGGAGCGGCGCCTCCTCGATCGGGACGGAGCTGTCGACGGCCACGGTGACGTCGGTCACGGTCATGAGCGGACCGTTCGGCTGGTCGCCGAGCTCGGCGCCGACCTCCGTCACGCGCACCGGCGCGCTCTCGACGAAGATCACCTCGTCGGCAGGGACCTGCACGCCCGCGCCGGCCCGGGCGTTCGCGACGAGGTCGGCCTCGAACGGGCGGACGCTCGCGAGCTGCTCCTCCGTCGCTCTGACCGGCTCGAAGCCGGCCTCCGCGTACAGCTCGGCGACCGCGGTCTCGGTGGCGAAGTCGAACACGCCGTCCACCGGCCCGGGGTCGAAGCCCAGGCGCGCGAGCGCCTCCTCGAGCTGGGCGACGTCCTGACCGACGATCCCCGGCCCGAGATCGCGGTACGAGGGCTTGTCGCCGCCGAGCAGGAAGGCGGGCCTGCCGGAGACGGTCAGCACGACGTCGCCCTCCGAGATGTCCGTGCCGACCGCCGGCAGCCCGGTCACGACCTGCGGGCCGCTCTCGAGCTCGCTCGGTACGAGCGCGAGCGCCTGCGGAGAGCCGAACCGCGCCGTTCCGCGGGTCACGATGTCGGTCGAGAGGACGCGCTCCTCCGCGGGCACGAGAATCGGGGACGGCTCGGGCGCCGCACGCCGTGCGGCGGCCTCCGCGGGGGACTGGATGAACCTCCCGGCGAGCCAGCCTCCGAGCGCCGCGATCACCACGGCGGCGAGCACGATGAGGGCGACCGTCCGGCGCCTCACGTTCGCGCCGCCGCGCCGTACCCGCTGCCTGCCAGCGTGCCTCCCATTCCTCCGTCCGTTGTAGCTGGTTTCCGGGCCGCCTGCGCCAGCGTCCGCGTCGCGTGCGAACGGGACGGCCCCGGAACCGGGCGAGCGAGACGGGCGGCACGGCTCTCATCCGTCGCTCATCTCGATCGTTATCGTGAGCCGCGGAGCCACGAGCCATGATCCGGAGCCACGAGCCATGACCATGACCGCATGACCACGAACTCCCCGGCCGATCGAACGGAGACGACGCCCCCGACCCGGGTCGCCGCGCCCGCGGCAGCGGCGGCAGTCCAAGCCGAGGGGCTCGTGAAGCGCTACGGCACGACCGTCGCGCTGGACGGGCTCTCGTTCACGGCCGGCACCGGCGAGATCCTCGGCGTGCTGGGCCGAAACGGCGCCGGGAAGACGACGGTGATCCGTATCCTGACGACGATCCTGCCCCAGGACCGCGGCACGTTTGCCATTGCCGGCGTTCCCGGCACGCGGCCGGCGGAGATCCGAGGTCGGATCGGCGTCCTCCCCGAGAGCGCCGGCTACCCCGAGGGACAAACGGGCGGAGAGTTTCTGCGCTACCACGCGCGCCTCTACGGTCACTCGCGGGTCAGTGCCGGCGCCGTCGCCGACGCCCTGCTCGCCGACGTCGGCCTCGCCGACCGACGCGATTCGCTCATCGGCCACTACAGCCGCGGCATGCGCCAGCGGCTCGGCCTCGCGCGGGCACTGGTCAACGAGCCGCAGGTCGTGTTCCTCGACGAGCCGACCATCGGCCTCGACCCGGCCGGGCAGCGCCAGGTGCTCGCGCTCGTGCGACGCATCGCGGGCGAGCGCGGCGCGACGGTGCTGCTCAGCACGCACCTGCTCGCCGAGGTCGAGGAGGTCTGCTCGCGCGTCCTCATCCTCAATCGCGGCCGGCTCGTCGCGGCGGGCACCGTCGCCGAGGTCGCGGGCCGGGCCGCCGCTCCGCGGAGCGCCAGGCTCCGGGTCGCCGCGGATCGCGTCGAGCAGGCCGTCGATACCCTCGCAGCCACCCCGGGCTGCGCGCAGGTGGAGGCGGTGGCGGCCCAGCCCGGCTCGCTCGTCGCCACGCTCGGCAGCGCTGGCGACCCGTCGATGAACGACGGGCTCCGCGCGCTGGCCGACGCCGGGATCCCCGTCCTCGCGTTCGAGCTCGAGGGTGCCCGCCTCTCCGACGCGTTCCTCGAGATGACCGGGACCCCGCCCGCCGACGGGGACGGCGAGGCCCGGTGAGCGCCCCGGCTCCGACCGGCGGCGGTGGAGGCGCAGCGACGGTGGTCGCCGGCCAGGAGCTCCGCGACCTGTGGCTCGGAGGCCGGGCGCTGCTCATGACGGTCGGGTTCAGCGCCCTGCTCAGCGTGATCGCCTACCTGACGGCGACGAACACGGCGCTCAACTTCCTCGAGCAGCGCGAGTCGGTCAGCCTGACGCTCCAGATCGCGATCGGCGTCGGGTCGCTGCTCGCGCTGATCGCGGCAGCGGACATGTTCAGCGGCGAGCGCGAGCGGGGGACGCTCGAGGCCCTGCTGTTGACACCCGCCTCGCGGCTCCAGATGACGGGCGGGAAGCTGCTCGCGTCCCTGTCGCTCTGGCTCGTCGCGTTCCTCGTCACGATTCCCTACGTCTGGTTCCTCGGCCGGGGCGTCGGGGTGACCGGAGTCGCCCTGCTCACGGGTCTCGTGGTCGGCACGATCCTGGCGGTCTTCCTCGCCTCGCTCGGGATGCTGATCAGCGTCTTCGCCGGCTCGAACCGCGTGAGCCTCGCGCTCGGCCTTCTGCTCCTGCTCGCGCTGTTCGCGCCGACCCAGCTGCCCGCGGGAGCGCAGAAGGGCTGGGGCGAGACGCTCGTCGAGGCGGTCCCGGTCAGCGCCGGCGAGCGGTACGTCAGCAAGGTCGTCATCGACGGCCACGCCTGGGATCAGGATCTCTCCCTGCTCGTCTCCCCGATCGTGGCGGCGGCTGTGCTGACCGTCGCCGCCCTGTTCGCCGGCAGCCGCTACCTGCGTCTGCGAGGCGGCGCCTGATGCGGCGAGCCCTCGGAGCCGGGCTCGCCTCGGTCATGGCTGCGCTCGTCCTGGCCGCGGCGGCCAGCGGCGCGGATGCGGTCCCCGTGAGCGTCACGGCCGAGCCGACGCAGGTCTCGGCCCGTCTCGGGGACGCCTTCACCTTCGAGACGACGATCACGAACGCGGCCGAATTGGAAACCGCGCCGCTGATCGCCCACCTCAACCTCCTGAGCCTGCGCAACGACGTCTACGTCGACCCGGAGGACTGGTCGCCGCAGCGGACGCGCTACCTCGGGACGATTCCCACCGGCGAGTCACGCACGCTCACCTGGGCGCTCGAGGCCGTCAACGGCGGCAGCCTGGTCGCGTACGTCACGGTCGTCGAGGAGGAGAGCCCGACGCTCGAGCCGGCGACGAGCCCGCCGGTCCAGATCGACATCGTGATCCGCGACACGCTGAGCTCGGACGGCATCCTCCTGCTCGCGCTCGGCGTACCCCTCGCACTCGGTGTCACCGCCGGTGTGATCCGGATCAAGCGCATGCGGCGGTAGGGCGGCCCGGGCGGGCATACGGTTTCGCCAGCCCACCGGTCGCGCCAGCGAGATCGCGTCAGCGCACAGCGGGCGACTCTCGTCTCAGGAGCTCACCTCGTCGACGTAGTCGATCTGCAGCGACGTCAGGTCGATCCCGTCGCTCGCCATCGCTTCCGCGACCACGGGGTTCTCGACGGCAGCGTGGGCGGCTGCGGACGAGTCGAAGGTCTCCTCGAGGACGACGAGGTTCCGGTCATCCTGTCCCCGCCAGACCCGGTGGGTCCGCACGTCGCTTCCGAGCGGTCCGGCGAGCGCCCGCCCGTACCCCTCGCTCCAGGCGTCGAAGTCGGCAACCCGGAACCGGTAGATCACGGTCGTCATGTCCGCTCCCCCGTTTGCTTGTGGCGAGTGATGCTACGCAGGCGGGGAATCACGGGACGACCTCGCCGATGATGCGATATGCTCCCCTCATGAAGCGAACGACGGTGATGTTCCCCGACGAGATCGACGCACGCCTTCGCCTCGAGGCGCGGCGCCGCGGGGTGCCCGTCGCCGAGGTCGTCCGCGAAGCGGTCGAGCGCCACCTCCCGGCCCCGGAGCCGGGGCGCCCGCTGTCCTTCTTCGGCGTGGGCGCCGGTGGGCCGGCAGACGCCAGCGAGCGCGTCGATGAGTACGTCCGGCTCGCCGTTCGCCGGCGCGACTGATGCTGGTCGTCGACGCGGGCCCGCTCGTCGCCGCCGCCGCGACCGCCGATCGCAACCACGAGCGCTGCGTGGCGCTCCTGTTGCAGGCGCCGCGACCGCTGATCGTCCCGGCCCTCGTCGTCACCGAGGTCGCCTACTTCCTCGGCGATCGGATCGGCCACTCGGCCGAGCAGGCGTTCGCCCGCTCGCTCCGCGAGGGGGAGCTGCTGGTCGAGCCGGTCGAGCCCTCCGACTGGGCCCGGATCGCCGAGCTGCTCGACACCTACGCCGACCTGCCGCTGGGCATCGTCGACGCCTCGGTCGTCGCCGCCTGCGAGCGGCTCGGCGTTACGACGCTCGCGACCCTCGACCGCCGGCACTTCGCGGTCGTGCGCCTGCGTCACGGCGGGACGCTCACCCTGCTCCCCGACTGACAGCTCCGGCGCCCGCGATCTCGGCGCCGACGCGGGGATCGACCTCTACCACGCCCGCCGAACCGGGCCTGTAATATGAAACCGAATGGTTGTAAGTCAACCTGACCGGGAGCGAGCCGACCGGCTCTTCCATGCTCTGGCCGACGCCACGCGACGCGACATCGTCGCGATCGTGCTGCACGAGGAGCAGAGCGTGTCCGACCTTGCGCGCCGCTATCCGATCAGCTTCGCCGCCGTCCAGAAGCACGTGGCGGTGCTGGAGCGGGCCGATCTCGTGACCAAGCAGCGGCGGGGGCGGGAGCAGCTCGTGCGCGGCAACGTCGACACGGTCCGACGGGCACACGGCCTCCTCGACCGCCTCGAGGCCGTGTGGCGCGAACGGATCGACCGCCTCGGCGATGTCCTTGTCCAACCCCAGGAAGGAGCACCCCGATGAGCGTCACCGGCGTCCAGAAGAACCCCGAGGCGCTGACGATGTGCATCACGGCGACCTTCGACGCCCCGCTCGAGCAGGTCTGGGGCGTGTGGGCCGACCCGCGGAAGCTCGAGCGCTGGTGGGGCCCGCCGACCTATCCGGCAACGGTCCTCGACCACGAGCTCACGCCCGGAGGGCGCGTGACCTACTACATGACGGGCCCCGAAGGCGACCGGCACAGAGGCTGGTGGCGAGTGCTCTCGGTCGAGCCGCCGCACCGTCTCGAGTTCGAGGATGGCTTCTCCGACGCCGCCGGCGAGCCCGACCCGAACATGCCGACCATGACCATCCGGGTGTCCCTGGCGGAGCTCGAGGACGGCGGCACGACCATGGCGATCGAGACGACGTTCCCGACCCTCGACGCCATGGAGACGATCCTCGCGATGGGCGCAGAGGAGGGCATGACGCTCGCCATCGGCCAGATCGACGGGGTGCTCGGCTGAGCCCACGTGCACGCCACCCCAGCGCGCCGCCGTTGGAGGAGGGCATCCGACGCGGTGCCGAGAGTCCAGCGGCCACCCGGGCTCGTCGGGATCGCGGCGAGCGAGTACAACCTGAAGGGAGTCCCATGAGTGGTTACGCGGTCGCTCACCTCGACGAGATCGACGAGATCGACGACGGGCGCTGCCCGTGGCGACCCGTCCGGCACCACTTCGGCATCACGTCCTTCGGTGTCAACGTCTGGACGGCCCGTGAGGCGGGCGACCGGATCATCAACGAGCACGACGAGTCGGAGCCGGACGCGAACGAGGAGCTCTACCTCGTTCTTCAGGGGCGCGCCGTGTTCGAGCTCGACAGCGACCGGGTGGTCGCGCCCGCCGGCACCCTCGTCTTTGCTCGTCCCGGCGTGCAGCGAACGGCGGTCGCCGAGGAGCCCGAGACGACGATCATCGCGCTCGGCGGCACCCCGGGGAAGGCGTACGAACCCGACGGCTGGGAGCTCTGGGCCCCGCTTGCCCCTCTCTACGAGACGGGCGAGTACGCCGAGCTGGCTGACCGCCTACGCGTGCTGGTCGAAACTCATCCGCAGTACACCGGGCTCGTCTACAACCTCGCCTGCTGCGAGAGCCTCGCCGGCCGTGCGACCGACGCGGTCGACGACCTCCGGCGCGCGATCAGCGTGTCGGAGCGGTTTCGCGCGTTGGCACAGGACGATTCGGACTTCGATCCGATCCGCGACGAGCCCGCATTCAAGGAGCTGGTCGAGCGCTAGGCGGGTCGCCGCGCACGGGCAGGCAGACCGGGCCGCCCAAGCTCCTTGCCGAACAGCGTGCGAGGGACGGAAACGGGTGCCGCGCGTTCTGGGCCGCTCCGGGCCAGGTCCGCCTAAGCTACCGGTATGGGCGCGCTGACCTGGCAGGCGGAGACGGCGTCCCTGGGGATCGCGGGCCGGGCGCTTGCACGCGTGCGCGACCGCACGTTCGTCGTCGACGACTACGCGATGCCTCCGTACAACGGGCCTGGCGAGGAGCCCGGTGCGGCGGAGCTCTTCCTCGCCGGTGTGACGACGTGCGCGGTGCTCATGCTCGAGCGGATCGCGCGTGCGGACGGGCTCCCGCTCGCCCACGTGCGCGCGAGCATGGAAGCCTCGCGGGACCCCGACGCGCAGCCACCCGGTGCGCCGCCGACCTTCGACAGCGCACGCCTCACCTTCGCCTTGCGCGGACTGACACGGGAACAGGCCGGCCAGCTCGTGGAGACGTTCAAGGGCAGGTGACCGCTCTACGGGTCGGTCGCGGTCGCGACCCCGGACACGACGGTGGAGTTCGTGCTCGAGGACTGATCCCCGTCTACAGGTAGCGGCGCGCCGCAGCGACGCGATCGAGCCTCGGCGCCAGCGGGACGGTGCGGACGGCGCTGTTCGAAGCAGGCGACTCCACGATCCGTCCACCACCTGCGTAGATCGCGACGTGGCTGATGGTGCCGGTCCCTCCCGGGCCGGCGAAGAACACGAGGTCGCCGGGCGCGAGGGCTCGCAGCGAGACAGCACGGCCGACCTGTGCCTGGGCGTCGGCGTCCCGGGGGAGAGTGACGCCGTGGCGGCGGTACACCGCGTAGGTGAGCCCCGAGCAGTCGAAGCCCCACGCGGAGACCCCGGCCCAGAGGTAGCGCACGCCGGTGAACCGTTGTGCCGTCGAGACGACCTGCTCGCCTGACGGAGGGGGCAGCGTCGATCCTCGCGGCACGAGCGCCACCGCCGACCGCGCAAGCGTGAGGATCGACCCGTGCGGGGTCGCGACCCGGACCTGCTGCGACGTCGCTGCGACGACCGGCAGCCGTGTCCCGAAGCTCAGCTCCAGGATCCGCCGGCCCGTCCCGCTGCGAAGCCACGCCGTCCGGGCCGTCACGATCGCGACCGTCGCCCCGCTCAGCCCGGCGAGCGTCGGGCTGGCGGTCACCTGCACGCTCGGCACCCATCCGGGATACCCGCGTGCGTCTCGCGGCGTCGGCTGGCTCGGGACGACGATCCTGCTCCAGGAGCCGCGGCGTTCGAGCACGAGGACACGGGTGCCATAGAGCGCCTGGGTCTCGAGCTTTCCTACCAGCCCGCGGCGCTCGGCCGTCGTCAGCGAGCCGGTCCAGCGTGCGATGCCGACCGGGTCAGTCAGCGAGGGCGCATCGATCGTCCTCGCGATCCCGGGCCGAACCCAGAGCGTTGCGACCGACACGTCCACGTACGCCTCGGTCGCCGCCGCGCTCGCCGGCCCGGCGACGGCAACGACCGCGGTGAGCACGAGCAGGAGCGCGAGCGTCCGCATGGAGTCAGTATGCGCCCTCGCACCCGGCCCCGGCATCGGTGGCCGCACGGATCTGCGGCGCGGTTTCCCGCGCCGCTGCGTGGCGGGCCGAGGGCAGCGGAGCGGCCCTTCCCATCGACGGGGCGCAAACGGCCGGATAAGTGGACGGGCCAGGCCCATCCACTTACGTCATCAGCGCTCCATTCTCGGGCAGAAGCGCACCACCGTCCACGATGATCGTCTGACCGGTGACGTAGCTCGCCCCCTCGCTCGCGAGGTAGAGCATGGCGTGCGCGATATCCATGGGCGTACCCCAGCGCTTGAGTGGTATGAAGCGTGCCATTGCGTCTCGTTCTTCCGACGTAATCCCTGCCTCCGCACCCGGAGTGAGCACGAGCCCTGGCTCCACGCCGTTGACGGTGATCCCGTACGGCGCTAGTTCCATCGCGGCCGCACGGATGAAGCCGTTCAGCCCGGCCTTGGACGCACCGTAGTGAGCGAGACCGCCGATACCGGTCCGGTTGCCCGTCACTGACGACGTAAACAACACGCGCCCGTTACGTCGCTCCTTCAGGTGGGGCAAGCATGCCTTCGTCAGGCGAAAGGCACTCGTCAGGTTCACCTCCAACACGTCGTTCCAGTCACGGTCCTCCATCGTTTCCAGCGGTTGGAATGGGTATATCCCGGCGTTGTGCACCAGGACATCGATGGCCCCGAATCGCTCCACCGTTCCGAGAACCACCGACTGCACGCCCGCCGGGCCGCTGATGTCGGCAACGATCCCGTGGGCCGTGCCACCCGAGCTTGCGATTTCGGCCACTACTCGCTGCACGTGGGTCTCAGTCCGGGCGTTCACGCTGACAAGCGCTCCTTCGCCCGCAAATAGCTTGGCGACGGACTCGCCAATTCCCTGCCCCGCGCCCGTGACAATGACTACCTTGCCCGCCAGCCCAGAGGAGGCTGGCCGATCCGCAACGGGCTCGGGCTCAGCCCACTCGTGCTCCGTCACGTCCGCCCCCTTCGCGAACATTGGCCGCCCACCCTGCGCGGTGGGCCGACAATAGGGCAATCTGCCGAGGCATGCGCTGCCGTCGGAAGACGTCCCCCCGGCGACTCTGACGACCCTGCCCCGCAGCTCGCGCCGCAGCGCCGTCTCAGCCGCCAGCAGCGGGTGCGCCCGCGGCTGACCCTTCGACCCTGCCGCCACGAGCCGCTCCGCCTCGATCGCCGCGCGGCCTGGCTCTGTCAACCGCCGCTACATCGACGACGCGGCGTCAGGCTTCCCTGATTACCTCGAAGACGTCGGCGCTTTGCAGGGTGACCGGAGCGCCCGGTGGTGGACCCTGTCGGATCACCTCCGCCCCAGCGCGGGCGTGCTCTTCGCTGTCGATCAGGATGATGCTGCGACCCTGCGACCCATCGCTTGACCGGAGCCAGACGCCTCGCACGAAGCCCTCCAGCGACTTCGCTCTGGGGATGGTGAACTCGTCAAGCAGCTTGGTCACTTCCTCGCCACGGCCGGACTCGATATCGACGGTTGTCACGATTCCGTGCATCAGCGACTCCTCTCCGTTCTAGAACACCTCGAGATCAGCCAGATGATAACGGCGATCACCAGCGCGCCGACCAGGAGCTGGTCAGGACGTTCCAAATCCCGGCGGCCACTTCATCCCTGTCGGCCACGCTCTCCCTCCTGCGCTCCGCTGCTGCTGCCATAGGGGCCTTCCGGCGGTGCCCATCCAGACCCTCACTGCGCTGTCAGACGAGGCGCGTAGTCGACCGTCGCGAACGGCCAGTCCCGGCGGAGCCAGTCGCTGACGGCCTGCCACACCTCGGCGTCGAGCTCGGCATGGTACGCGCTGACCCAGGAGCGCACCCTGGCGTCGTGGTCCGGGTCGTCGTGCGGGTAAATGTAGACGCACCCCACGACCCGGGACTCGTCCTCGCAGTCGAGAACGGTGTAGGTGAAGCCCACGCGGTCGGCGAAGTGCTGTGCGTGCATCTGCAGGTCCTGCAGGTTCTGTTCCGGCGTCATCGCGGCATCGGGCCACTCGCTCTCGGCGCTATAGCCGGGAGTCGCCTTGATGTGGCCGACGCTGCTCGTCCACGCGGCGTAGTCGGACTCGGTTGTGCTCGGGGCCGAGCGGGCGGAGCACGGTGTGGCGTGTCCGCAGCTCGCGGGGAGGCTCGAACCCGCGCGGGACGAACGGCCCGGCCATGTCCGGGACGTTATCGGGGAGAAGGGGCACCTGGCCCGCCGAAATCCTCGGCACTGCGAAGCGTCACCCGCATGACCGTCGCCTCGGCCCTCGGCAGAACGAATGGGCGAGACCTGGTCGACTACGTGCCGTGGGCCGCAAGCTCGCGAGCGGTGTCCTCATAGATCTGCCAGCCTGCCACCTTGCCGTCGCGCAGCTTCCAGACCATCGCCCACTCGTTGTCGTACGAGCGGTCCGTCTCCTTGACGCGCCCGCGCAGGGCGACAAGCGGTTGAGTTCACGAAGCGACGGGATTGGTGATGGTGAGAGGCCGTGGGCCGTTGCTCCTTTCGATCTTCGTCGGATCGCCTCGAACGCTCCCCATAGGAGCGGACGAGGTCGGAGGGTACCGCCGCCCACGAAGTTCTACGAGTTACGGGACAACGTCCCCTTGTGTGCGACAAGGAGGTGGCTGCTCGTATTGTCAAGCGCCCGATCCACGGCCGCTGCGATCGCTTCGACAGTGGCCTTCATGTCATCGGTGCCGAAGTCGTGACTCTCGATGTACGCGTGCTTGAACGTCGCGTCGATCTCATTCAGCTGGCGAAGGAATCCGAGGAACATCACGTTCACGTGCAGGAGCGAGGCAAGATCCTCGCGGGCGTTTTGGCGCGGGTTGTTGAAGGTGAGCGTGATGGTCACGCCGAACACCCCGGCCGCCCCAGGCACAACCCAGCTGACGAACTTGTCGGGATCGGACGCGAGTTGGATGAGCGCGAGAACAATGAGGGCAATCCCGACACACACGATGAGGACGTTGACGCTCATCGCGAAGTAGAAGTTGACCCGCGCTTGGCGAATCGTCCCTTCGAAGTTGGTCTTCACGGCCTGCTCCGAGTCCTTTAGGATCTCGTCGAGCGTGTTCAGCGTCGCTCGCCGCTGGCTCAGGCGGTGCACGGCCGCCCAGCCACCGAGATTCACCAGGATTTCCTCGGCCGTCTGTGCACGGCGACGATTCTCGCCGCCAAGTTCCTTGTTCAAGATCTCCGCACAGACGGTCCGATCGCGGTCGATCATTCGCAGGCCGTCGACGAGGCGGGAGACGGCCTCCGGATTCGAATCTGCGCTCAATGCGCGACCAATCACGAGAGCGCACGCATCTGCCGGCGACATGATGGAAGCGAGCCCTGCCGCAGCCTGCACGCGCACTTCGGCGTTGTCGTCCGTCAGCGAATGCAGAAGCGCTCCGTCGCCTTCCCTGAGTCCCAGTCTGCCGAGCGCCTTGACGGCCTCGAGCCTCAGGTACCCGACGGGCTCCCGGCGAATCAGGAGGCTTAACTCCCCAACGACGTTCTCGTTGCCCACGTACGAGGCGAGAGCCCGTATCGCAGCCCACCGGTGGTCGATGTACCAGCTGTCTCGCATGACCGAGACGATGTATGGGATGAGGTCATCGAGCGGGACCTCGCGCAGGGCCCTCAACGCGGCCCATGTGATCCGGTAGTCGTCATTGGTACGCAGCATGGCGACGACTTGCCGCAGCGGCTCCGGCCGCCCGGCTCGCGCGAGAAGGACAGCGGCGGCGGCCTGGACAAGCGGATCTTCCTTGGCTTCTTGCCACGGGTCGACCCAGAGGGTGTCGAGCAATTTCAGAAACTGCGCCCTGCGCTCGGGAGCCCCCTCGGAGATCGTATCGAGCGCGTAAAGAGCGAAGGCGCGTGTGTAGGGGTACCCCGTGCGAGCCTCATCTGATGTCTCGTTGGCGAAGATCGAGAGGAGCGCCTGGAACGCCGATTCCCCGCCGACTTGCTTCAGAAGCGATGGTCCCCATCCGCGGATCGCGTCGTCGCGCTCCTCCGCCAGAAACGCAATTGTTGTGTCGACGTACCGCTTGCGCTCCGCAAGCTCCAACCGCGCGAACTCCTCGAGCGCGCCGTGACCAGCCTCGACACTCCCCGTTCGGAACTCGGAGAACGGCCAGGACTTCTGGCTGATTCTCTGGTGGTTTCGTCGTTCCGCTGTCGCGGTCGCGGGCATATTGTCACTCCCGCCGCAGATCCGAAACAATACACCGGCCGCATCGGCGCAACGGCAAGCCCGCGCACCTCCGAGCAGGCCCTCCAATGGGCACTAATGGGCACTGGAAGCGAAAACGGCGGCCCGACCGGCCACCGCCAACCCCGAAGCGGATCCAAAAAACCCGCCATTTGCAGGTCTTTCTCGGATGGAGCGTACCGGGATCGAACCGGTGACCTCCGGCTTGCAAAGCCGGCGCTCTCCCAGCTGAGCTAACGCCCCTTCGCGGTCAATGTACACCGCTCGTAAGGTGTGCTGAGCAGCCTCGACGGAGAGGAGACCGGAGCATGAGGACGGGGGTCCGAACTTCGGCTTCGTCAAGCGCGCGAAGAGCCTCGGCATGGGATGTCCGCTCGGCGGCTGGCGACCCGGTATCTACACGTTCTTCACGAAGATGACGGACACGGCGACCGGAATCGAGACGAGCGTCGACCTGCAGTGGCAGAAGACGAGTCGGTGCGGGTAGGAACGAGGAGGGGGCCGGATCGCTCCGGCCCCTCCGACCACAACGATGTCCCGGGGTGGTTCAGTCGCCCCAGTCGAACTCGCGGGAGCGGCCCCAGAGGGAGTCCTCTGAGGACGGCTGGGCCTCGGCGCCGAGGTTCGGGTCGGTCTCGTCGGCGGCAGGCCAGGCGAGCACCATCTCCTCCTCGTCTGCCATGGGCTCGTTGCCGGTCAGGGTCTCCTCGAGGCGCGCCTGCTCCTCGGACTTGAAGAGCGGGTGGTTCTCGAACGGATCATCGATCCTGTAGCCGTCGATCGGCATGTCGCCCTCGAGCGTGGCGTTACGCCGTTTGAGCTCGAGATGCTCTTCGATCACCTTCGCGAACGACGGGCTGCCGTCCAGGGCCATGCGAACCTCCCTCTCCAACGCCTTGGCCGACGATTCTAACCGACCCTGGCCGTTCCCTCAAACAGGGTAGCGCGATCCTCCGCTCGACGCCGGCGGGACCCTCAGCAAACGAGCCGCGTCGACGAACGCGCGGACCGTCTCGCGCGCCTCGCCACGCTCCAGCTCGGGGAGGAAGAAACGCAGGTCGGGGCTCGCGAGCCGCGCGACGATCCAGCGGTGGATCGTGGTGGCCGCATTCGTGCGCGCTGACGGCCGCCCCGTCTCGCCGGGGAGCAGGACCGCCAGGGCGCGCGCCACCCGGACGACGTCGCGATCGGCGCCCGCCGCGTCGTTGAGCAGCGTGATCGTCCGGCGGAGCGTTCGCTCGGTCGGCGGGCGCTCCGCCTGGCGCCGCTCCGCGGCGGCCAGCTCGTGGAGGGCGAGCTCGAGCCGGCCGAGCGCACGCTCGAGGGCCGCCACCGGCAGGGCTCGTTGCCCGCCGAGCCGGGCCCGCGCGTCGGCGAGAAGGGCCACGCTGCGCCGGGCATGCTCGAGCCGCTGCCCGACGAACGCCTCGCGCAGCGCTCGCCCGAGTGCCAGCGACGCGGACCGGTGGGCAGCGATCGCGGCGAGACGCCCACGACCGCGTACGAGCCGGCCGGCGCCGTCGAGCACCACGAGCCCGACCGGACGCGTGTGCACCACCACGAAGACCTCGCCCCGGCTCGGCTCGACGACCTCCACGGTATCGGGCAGGAGCCCGGGCATGCGCGCGCGGGCGCGGGCGAGCGCCGCCGTGCTGCGAGCCTGGGAGGCGCTCACGGCCATGGGAGACCGAACGGTAGCCGAGGACGCCGGCGCCGGCAATCCCGCGCGCCCGACGGCCGGGGAGAGGCGGCGCTAGAAGAGCGGCTGGTCGAGCGCGACCGCGATGATCATCCCGAAGAACCAACCCAGGCACGCGACGAGCACGCCGAGGCCGAGGAAGCGGCGGTTCGTGCCGCCGATCCCGGCCGCGACGAGCGAGACGAAGATGGCCGCGAGGCCGGTCCTACCCGGGTAGTAGAACAACGCCACGAGCCCGCCGAAGATCGCGATCGCAGCCAGGTAGCCCGCGATGATCTCGGAGACCGGTGTTCGGTCGACGACCTCCTCGTAGCGAATGCCGCCCGGCTCGTACTCGCTGCCGCTCATGTCACCTGCTTCGATCCGGCCCGCACCGGCGCGGGGCGCTGGCGGCGCGCGGGCGAGCCGTGCGGGCCGCGCCGCGGCGCCCGATGGGGCAATGGACGCGTCCACCACGGACGCCCGGAGTCGGGACCGCCGGAGCCGAAGCTCTCGCCGGATGCCTCGTAACCCTCACCCGGCTGCGGCGGGTCCTTGATCGCCCACCAGATCACGTACCCGAGGTAGATCATCGGGATCTTGAGCAGCACGAGAAAGACGAGGACGAACCACCACATCCGACCGCTGGGAGTGTACCGAGAACGTCCGCCGAGCTCCAGCCGGGCTACGACGCGGTGAGAACTGCGCGCACGGTCGTGGAGAGCGATGCCCCCGGGGCCAGCTCGATCGCCTCGCCGGCGGCCACGGCATCCGCGAGGCAGAGCCGTGACGTCCACGGCTCGACGCCGAGGGCGTAGGAGCCGGCGAGCGGCATCGCCTCGGCGCCGCCGTACGGCTGCCACGAGATGACCCACGGGAAGAGCCGCGGGTCGAAGTGGAGCCGGAACGTCAGTCCGAGCGCGGGGTTCTCGACCTCCGCCCAGCCAGCATCGAGGTCGGTGAGATACACGTCGTCGTGGCTGCCGGCCTCGGGACCGGGGATCGCGCTCAGATCCGTGGCGCCGCCGCCGCGCAGGCGCGCGTGCGGCCACGGCGAGCGCTGGCGCGGCTCGAGCCTCGCCGTTCCCTCCCAGGGCTCGCCGAGCGTCACGATCGTGCGCGCGGGCACGCGCAGGCGCGTACCGGCGGCGACGAGCGGTGGCCCGAGCACGCAGTGATGGCCCCAGACCGCGTGCACCGGCGCGTCCGCAAGGCTCGTCACCGTTTCCTCCAGCACGAGCTCGGGCAGGCCGGCCTCGAGGCGCATCACGCGCTCGAGCCGCAGCGGCACGGTCTCGCAGTCGACCGAGCACCGCAGCACGGCCGCGTCCGACCCGGCCTCCGCAACGACCGCCCAGGCCCGTCCGGCCACCTCGCCGTGGAAGGGGATCTCCCGCCCGCGGTACACACACGGGTCGTTCACGCTCGGGAACAGCTCCTGCCAGCCGCCGGCATACGTCTCGAGAAACGCGTGACCGTCGCTGCCCTCCCGCGGCGGGGCACCGGGAGGGGCGAGCCCCCACGGTGCGTGGAACAGCACGTCGATCCCGCGCCCGAGGTGCACGAGCTCGGCGAGCTCCGCGCCCCTGCCGGGAAGGATCGTGACGCGCAGCTCGCCGTTCTCGGCCGAGACGGCGTCCCAGCCGCCGCGCGTGCCCCGGGTCACGGCGATCCCGTCAGGCACCGAGGATCGAGGCGCCGCTCTCGGCGTCGAACAGGTGCACGGCCTCGAGATCGACGGCGAGCTCGAGGCGCTGCCCGGACGCGGCGCCAATGCGCGGGTCGAGGCGCGCCGCGAACGCACCGGCGAGCTCGATCGGGCGCTCGCCGACCTCGAACGACTCGAGCCCGGGGATCCGGAAGTACGCGAACGTCTCGGGGCCGAGCTGCTCGGTGATCTCGATGTCGGCGGTCACGACGGCCTCGCCGCTCCCACCGTACCGCGCGTCCCGGAAGTCCTCGGGCCGGATCCCGGCGAGCACCTCACCGGAAGCCGCGGTCAGCCGGGCCCTGACGGCATCGGGCAACACGTAGCTCCTGTCGCCGAGGTCGAGCGCGCCGTCGACGAGACGGCCACGGACGAAGTTCATCGGCGGCGAGCCGATGAAGGCGGCGACGAAGACGTTCGCAGGGCGACGGTAGAGCGTCTGGGGTGCGTCCACCTGCTGGATGACGCCCTTGCTCATCACGGCCACCCGCTGGCCGAGCGTCATCGCCTCGGTCTGATCGTGGGTGACGTACAGCGTCGTCACCCCGAGGCGTCGATGGAGGTTCACGAGCTCGGCGCGCATCTGCACCCGGAGCTTGGCGTCGAGGTTCGACAGCGGCTCGTCCATGAGGAACCCCTGCGGCCGGCGGACGATCGCCCGGCCCATCGCGACGCGCTGCCGCTGGCCGCCGGACAGCTCGCGCGGCTTACGGTGGAGAAGCTCGCCGAGCCCGAGCAGCCGCGCCGCCTCCCCGACCCTGCTGTCGATCTCGGCCTTGGACACCTTCTGCATCTTCAGCGGGAAGGCGATGTTGTCGCGGACGCTCATGTGGGGGTAGAGCGCGTAGCTCTGGAAGACCATCGCGACGTCTCGTTCCTTGGGCTCGAGGGCGTTGACGACCCGGTCGCCGATCCGTATCTCCCCGTCCGTGATCTCCTCGAGACCGGCGACCATGCGCAGCGCCGTGGTCTTCCCGCAGCCCGACGGGCCGACCAGGATCATGAACTCGCCGTCGCGGACGTCCAGGCTGATCTCGTCGACGGCGACGGTGCCGTCGGGGAAGCGCTTCGTGACCCTGTCGAACTCGATCGCACCCATGCGTCAGTCGATCCTCAAGCGATCGACGAGCTCTTCGTCCAGCTCGATTCCGAGCCCCGGCCCGTCGGGAACGGCGAGCATACCGTCGCGGAAGGCGAGCGGCCGTTCGAGCAGACCGCCCGCAAGCGGCGACTCGGCGACCGAGTACTCGGAGTACGTCGGCCGATCGAGGGTGCACGCGAACTGCAGCGAGACGGTGACGAGCACGCCCGATTTGAAGCAGTGCGGAACGACCTCGACCCCGTGCTCTCGTGCGAGCTGGGCGATCTGGCGCGCGACCGTGAAACCCCCGCAGCGCGCCAGGTCGGGCTGCAGAACGTCGACGTGCCCGTGCTCGACCAGCGCCCGGAAGGGCCCGATCGTCGTGTCGGCCTCCCCGGCGGCGATGCGGGTGCCGACCCGATCGGAGAGCCGACGGTAGCTCTCGTGGTCGTCGGGTGCGAACGGCTCCTCGAACCAGTAGAGCCCGACGTCGTCGACACGGCGAAGCAGCTCCGCGGCCCTCCTCACCGAGTAGACCTGGCCACCGTCGATCATCAGGTCGCGGTCGGGGCCGATCGCCTCGCGTGCCGTGCGGATCAGCAGCTCGTCGTAGGCGAGATCGCGGCCGAGCGGGCCCCAGCCGAGCTTCAGGGCGCCGTACCCGGCGGCGACCGCCTTCTCCGCGATCGCGCGGACGCCCTCGGGCGTGTCCGGCATGACCTCGCTCGCGTACACCGGGAGCGCCGAGACGCGCGACCCGCCGAGCAGCTCGTGGACGGGACGGCCGGCCGCCTTCCCCGCCAGGTCCCAGAGAGCCGCGTCGATCGAGCTGATCGCGTGCAGGGCGGGCCCTGACCGTCCGTAGTAGCTCGATCCCCGGTAGAGGCGCTGCCAGAGCCGATCGATCTGCAGCGGGTCCTCGCCGACGAGCAGCTCGCGGAGGCCGCGTGCGATCGCGTGCGAGGAGGGCATGGTGACGATCGTCCGCACGACGTAGGGCGAGCTGTCGGCCTCGCCGATCCCGGTCAGACCCTCGTCCGTGTGAACGCGGACGAGGAAGGTGTCCTGCGTGCCGTCTGCACGGGTCGTGTCGACGCTCGGGAGCCGCAGGACGATCGGCTCGACGTCGGTGATCCTCACCCGAGGATCCTCCTGGCGACGGCCCGGGCCGATGCCGGCGCGAGCCCGAGGTACGCGGCCGGATCCAGCAGCCGGTCGAGGGCGGCGTGATCGAGGTGCTCGCCCACGCCCGGCGTGGCACGCAGGGCTTCCCGCAGCGACGTCCCTTCGGCCGACGCGCGCCGGGAGGCCTGGTGGACGAGCTGGTGGGCCGACTCGTGCCCGACCGAGCGACCGAGCGCCATCATCACGGCCTCGGCCATGATCTGCCCGCGGGTCAGCTCGAGGTTCGCGGCCATCCGGGCCTCGTCCACGTGCAGCCCCTCCAGCACGCCGGCGAGCTTGTCGACGACGCCTCCGCAGAGGATCATGGCCTGCGGGAGCGCGAGCCACTCGACCGCCCAGTAGCCCATGTCGCGCTCGAACGCGTGCGCCGGCGTCTCGGCCACTGCCGTGACCGCGGCCCGGAGGAGGCGAGCGCTCGCGATCAGGTACTCGCAGGTCATCGGGTTCTGCTTTTGCGGCATCGTCGAGGATCCGACGTGGGCCTCGGTCGAAGGCTCGGCGACCTCGGCGATCTCGGTCGCCTGTAGCCGCACGATCTCGGCCGCGATCCGCTCGGCCGCGGCGCCCACCTCGGCCAGAGCATGTGCGAGATCGCGGACGCGGTCGCGGGTGGCGTGCCAGTGGACGTCCGCCCGCGCGAGCCCGAGCCGGCGGCAGAACGCGTCCTGCACGGCATCCGCCTGCCCGTCGAGCGCGGCGAGGGTCCCGGCGGCACCGGACAGCTGCGCGGTCAGGGCCGCCTCGCCGGCGCGGCCGAGGCGCAGCCGGGCACGGTCGAGCTCGTCGCCCCAGGTCGCCGCCTTGAGGCCGAACGTGATCGGGACCGCGTGCTGGCCGTGCGTGCGGCCCGCCAGCGGAGTCTCCGCATAGCGGTCGGCCAGCACCGCCGCGGCGCGGGTCGCACGGTCGAGATCGCGGCCGATCGGAACCAGCGCGGCTCGGGCCTGCAGCGCGAAGCCCGTGTCGACGACGTCCTGCGTCGTCGCGCCCCAGTGCACCCAGGCGCCCGCATCGGCGCAACGCCTCGCCAGCTCCCTGATCAGGGGTACGAGGGGGTGCTTGGACGCGGCGATCCCCGTGCGCAGCACCTCGAGGTCGAACTCCTCGGCCCGGGCCTGTGCACGAATCTGCCGGGCTGCCCCGGGAGGAACGACGCCGACCTCGCCCTGCGCCTCCGCGAGGGCGGCTTCGACGTCCAGCCAGGCCTGCACGAGCGCCCGGGAATCGAAGACCGCCCGCAGCTCCGCGGTGCCGTACACGTCGCAGAGCAGCTCGCAATCGAGGGTTGTCGGCACGGGATCAAGCTCGCGTAGGCATACGATTGCCTGGAGACCCTAGAATGGGGCGTCGGGCCGTGTCAAGCGCCCTCCCGGCGAGCATCGCGAACCCATGAAGCGCACCAACTCCGTTCGGCTGCTCGACGTAGCGGCGGCAGCAGGCGTCGATGCCTCCGTCGTCTCTCGCGTGCTGACCGGCGACGAGCGGCTTTCGATCCGGCCGGAGACGCGGGAACGGATCCTCGAAGCGGCGACCCGCCTGAACTACCGGCCGAACACGGCGGCGCGCACGCTGAAGACGGCGCGAACGATGGCGATCGGGATGATCGTCCCCGACTTCGCGAACGTCAACTACCCCACGATCGCCGCCGGCGCCGAGGATCGAGCTGCCCGGGCCGGCTACTCCCTCCTCGTCGCCAGCGGCTCGGCGTCCGGGCGCTTCCTCGACCTGCACGGCCGGATCGACGGGCTGCTCGTCGGGATGGCGACCACGGAGACGCCGAGGCTCGGCGACTTCGGGGTCGGAGTCCCCGCGATCCTCGTCAACCGGCGCGAGCCGTGCGGGATCCCGAGCGTGACGGTCGACGACGAGGCCGGCGCCGCTCTCGCAACCGAGCATCTCGTCGCGATCGGCCACCGCCGCATCGCCCACGTGGCCGGGCCGCAGATCGCCGACACGGGCCGCAGGCGCCTCCGAGGCTACGAGACCGCGCTCCGGAGCGCCGGCATCGAGCCCGACACGAGCCTGATCGTCGAAGCAGCGTTCGACGAGGCGGGCGGTCACGTCGCGGCGACGCGACTGCTTTCCCTGTCGCCGCGCCCGACCGCGCTGTTCGTCGCGAACGTCCGCGCCGCGCTCGGGGCGATGGCGGCCGCGCGGCGGCTCGGCCTGCGCGTCCCCGCCGACATCTCGGTCGTCGGGTTCCACGATGCGCCGTTTGCGAGCTATCTCGACCCTGCGCTCACGACGGTGCGCATGCCGCTCGCGCAGATGGGACGGCAGGCGGCCGACCACCTGCTCGCCCTGATCGGCGGCACCGGCGTGGACGACCTGATGGTCGCCACCCCTCCGGAGCTCGTCGTACGGGCCTCCGCCTCCCCGCCCTCCCGCAAGCCGGGTCGGTCGACGACGTAGCCGAACGCGCTCCAGCGGAACGCCTCCAGCCGCGTCACGACGAGGAAGGAGCCGGTGACGAAGCTCGAGCCCTCCCCGGAAGCGAGGTAGAGCGATCGCCTACCCGATCCCGCGTGTGCCGCCGCCGACGCAGACCCTGCCGGCGAGCTCGCTCATCCCTTGACTGCGCCAGCGGTCATGCCCCGGATGAAGAACCGCTGCCCGGCGAGGTACAGCACGAGCATCGGGATCGTCGCCCAGAGCATCCCCGCCATCATGAGCGGCGCGTTCAGCTCGTAGCGACCCTGGAAGAGCTTGATCCCGACCATGAGCGTCCGGAGCTCCTCGGTCTGGAGGAACACGACGGCGATCAGCACCTCGTTCCAGACCCAGAGCGCCTGCACCGTGGCCACGGTGACGAGGGCCGGGACGGCGAGCGGGAGCACGAGCGACCACCACGTGCGGAGGTGCCCTGCGCCGTCGAGTCGCGCCGCCTCGAGCAGGTCGCGCGGCGTCGTGCGGAAGAAGCTGGCGAGCAGGAACGTCGAGAACGGGAGCAGGAGCCCGGTGTAGACGATGATCACGCTGTGGTAGCTGTTGAGCTGCCCGAGGTCGACCATCATCTTGAAGAGCGGAATGACGAGGACGATCGGCGGGACGACCATCAGAGCGATGAGTGCCGCCAGGAGGAGCCCGCCGGGACGCCAGCGCATGAGCGAGATCGGGTAGGCGGCCAGGGCCGCGACGACCGTCGAGATGGTGACGGACGCGACCGTGAAGATCGCCGAGTTGCCGAACCAGCGGAGGAGGTCGCCGCCGCGGAACGCGTCGCCGAGCGTTTCGAGAGTCGGGTTCCTCGGGAGGCCGTACGGGTTCGTGATGTACTCGGCCTGGGATTTGAAGCTGTTGACGAGCAGGAAGTACAGCGGGATCAGCGTCACGAGCACGAACACGAGCAGCAGCGCATGCTTGGGGGCCGCCCGGAGCACCCGGCGCCTCCGCTGGGCGGATCTGGAGGTGGGGTCACGCATAGGAGAGATCGTCGTAGCGTTTGCTCGACCAGAGCCGCACCACGATCAGGAGACTCACGAGCCCGAGCAGCGTCACCGCCGCCGCCGACCCGATCCCGATTGCGCTGTTCGAGAAGACCTGCTGGTAGATGTACCACTCGCTGACGACGGTCGAGTTGCCCGGCCCGCCCGCGGTCATGACGTAGATGTAGGCGAACACCCAGGACAGCATGGTGATCGTCTCGACGATCCCGAAGAACACGATCGCAGGCACGAGCTGGGGCAGGGTTACGTGCCGGAACGTCCGCCACCAGCTCGCACCGTCCACCCGTGCCGCCTCGAAGATCTCCTCGTTCACGGCCATGAGGCGCGCGAGGAAGACAATGATGCCGAACCCGAGCTCCTTCCAGACGATCACGGCCATGATCGACCACATCGCCCGCGAGGATGACCCGAGCCAGTCCTGGGCGATCCCGCCGAGGCCCACCGCCTCCAGCGCGGAGTTGAGCAGGCCGTTCAGCTGGAAGACGTAGCCGAACACGATCCCGATGACCGGGATCGAGATGATGTACGGGATGAACAGCAGCGTCCGGTAGGTCTTCCACCCCCGGACGCGATCGAACAGCAGGGCCGCGACGATGGCCGCGAGCCCGATCAGGACCGGCACGCAGAGGAGCAGCTGCGCGTTGTTCAGCAGCGCGCCCCAGAACAGGTCGTCCTTGTAGATGTAGCGGTAGTTGTCGAACCCGACCGACTCGCTCGGGATGAATGCCGAGCCGACTCGCTGGAAGCTGTACCGGAAGACGGCGACGATCGGGACCAGGAAGACGAACCCGACCAGCGCGATCATCGGGACGGCGAAGAGCAAGGGGGTCAGGTGCCGGCGCATCGTAAGACGGGGCGTGGCCGGCGCCGTGCCGGCCACGCCCCCTCGTGGTCGTCGGTTACCGGCTCAGGAGCCCAGCCACGACTCGAAGTTCGCGAGCGCGTCGGGGTTGGCCTCCCGCCACTTCGTGATCACGTCCTGGTAGAGCTGCGCGGCCCCTGCCGCGTCGATCTCGCCCGCCATCATCTTCTGGAAGAAGACGAACGTGCCGTCCACGTCGAGGACGACGGGCGTGTAGTTGGCCGCCCACAAGGCGTCGCCCTTCTCGTCGAGCCACTGCAGCATCTGCTGGTCGGTGGCACTCGTCACCGTGGACGGATCCCAGTTCGACGACGCCGGGAAGGTGCCCGTCGCCTGGTAGAAGGCCTCGAGGTTCTCCGCGCGCTGGAGGTACGCCATGAACGCTCCCGCGACCTCCTTGTTCTCCGACCACTGCGTGACCTGGAAGCCGTTGCCCGTGTTCACGAGCGAGTCGGCCCAGGCGCCGTCGCCGAAGGGCGGCATCTTTATGAGCCCGACGTTCATCCCCCCGTCCTGCGCGGCCTTGATCACCGACTGCACGCCGGGAGCTCCGAAGACCATCGCGGTCTCGCCGGCCTGCCAGAGCGCCAGGCCCTCGGCGAAGCCGAGCGAGTTCGCATCCTCGTTGAAGTAGGGCTGCAGCTCGAACGTGTGGTCGATCCACTGCGTCCAGCCCGGATCGGTAGCCATGTCGCCGTCGATGACGAGCTGCTTGATGTCGTCGGGTGCGTTGACCCACTGCTTCTCGAGCTGGCCGGCCGCGGCGATCTCGCCGCCGAAGCCGTCCTTGAGCCCGAGCGCGATCGGCGTGATCCCGGCGCCCTTGATCTGCTCGAGCACGGCCATCCACTCGTCCCAGGTCGCGGGTGGTGGTGCATTCGGGTCGCCTCCTGCCTGCTCGATCAGGTCGAGGTTGACGACGACCGGATAGACGAACCTGTAGAGCGGGAAGTTCCAGGTCTGGCCCTGCCAGAGCGTCTCCGCGACGTTCGGGTTGGCCGCGATGTCGGCCGGTGCGAGGAACGTCTCGTTCGGAACGGTGCAGCCCTGCCAGGCGGGCTCGAGCGACCAGGTGCCGCTCCAGTTGTACCAGAGGTCGGGACCGCTGCTCGACTGGCACGCCGTCTGCTGGGTCGAGATCCACGTCCCGACGTCGTACAGCGTCGGCTCGACGGTCACGTTCGGGTACTCGGCCTGGAACTGCTGCACCATCTGGTCCATCCAGGCCTCGGCTCCGGGCGCCTCGGCGTCCCCCAGCCACCAGAGCTGCAGGGTCACGTCACCGGCCGACGCGACGTCGAACTCGCTGCCGAGGCCGCTTCCAGCCTCCTCGGTCGTGGCCGGAGCCTCGGTCTCCGCGGGGGCGCCGGTGTCCGCGGGTGCCTCGGTCGTGGCCGGCTCGGCGGTCGTCGCCGCGTCGTCGCCACCGCCGCACCCGGCGGCAACGGCGGCGAGCGCGACGATGCACGCGAGCCCGAGCCACCAGCGCAGGTGCCTTATCGGTCGATCCATGGTTCCTCCTTCGTTCCTTGGGTCGCTCGTTATCCCGCTGGGATCGACGTGAGCGCGCCGTCGATCGTGAACACGGCGCCGGTGACGTACGCGGCGTCGTCGGAACAGAGGTAGACGGCGAGCTTCCCCACCTCCGTGGGCGTGCCGAGCCGGTGGGCCGGCACGATGTCGAGGTAGAACTGCTCGTCGATCGCACCGCGGGCGACATCCGCGTCCCACATCGGGGTCCGGAGCACGCCCGGAGCGATTGCGTTCACGCGAACCCCGCCCGAAGCCCACTCACCGGCGGCGATCTTGGTCATCATGATCACGGCGGCCTTCGGGGCGCAATACGTCATCCTTCCGGGGTTCGGGGAGAAGCCGCGGATGGAGGAGATGTTCACGACCGATCCGGTCTTGCGGGGAAGCATGTGCCGGCCGGCCGCGCGCATGCAGAAGAAGACGCCCGTCTGCATCACGGCGATCGAGTCGTGCCAGTCCTGGTCGGTCACGTCCTGCGTGTGGGGCCCCACGCGGCTGATCCCCGCATTGTTGACGACGATGTCGATCTGGCCGAAATCGCGCGCAACGGCCTCGAACGTCGCGTCGACCTGGTCGCCCTTCGAGACGTCGGTCGGATAGGCACGCGGCCGCGACCCCGAGCGCGCCGAGCTCGGCGGCGGCCCGCTCACCGGACGCCGCGTCGATCTCGGCGACCGCGAGCGCAGCCCCTGCCCGCGCCAGCTCATCGGCGATGCCGCGCCCCAGCCCGGTTCCCGCGCCGGTGACGATGGCGACGCGGCCGTCGAGCACTCCCATCCGTGACCTCCCGCTCGTTCCAAAGGCAAACGCTTGCCTGGCGCGATTCTACGACCACCCGGCCATATCGGTCAAGGGGATTGGGCAATCGATTTTCCAACTTGACGCCCCGCGCTCGATGGGGCATAGTCGCGCTCCCGGAAGGCAATCCTTTGCGCGGCACGCGACGATCGACCGAAGGACAACGACCGGCCGAAGGAAACAGACCGTGAGCCAGGCATCGACCCCCTCCATCGGCGACCGCATCACGACGGCGAGACCACCCCATCGCCTCGAGCGCCTGCGGAGCTGGATGGAGCAGGAGTCGATCGACTGCGTCGTCGCCTTCGGCGCCGACGAGGTGAACTACCTCGCGCGCTACTCCCGGTACTACGGCGGCCCCTCCGGCCTCGTCGTCGACCGCAGCGGCGAGCGTACGCTGGTCGTGATGCGAGACGAGGTGGCGGTCGCCGAGTCGCTCGGGCAGGCCGACATCGTGCGCGGCTTCGGCAGTTCGAGGCTTCGGGATCGAGCTGAAGCCGGCGCCGCTCCTCGCCGACGTGGTCGCCTCGATCCCCGCCCTCGCCGGAGCGAGCCGCGTAGGGATCGCAGACGGCCTCGGCGGCATGGACGGCCTCCTCGACGCGCGGGTGTCGGCCGGGCTCGTGCCTGCCGGCGACGAGCTCGTCCGCATGCGCCTTCGCAAGGACGAGGACGAGCTCGTCGCATGCTCCACGCCTACCGGCTGTGCTGGCTGGGCCAGCGGGCGGTCGGCGAGGCCGCCGCGCAGCGGGGCGCCTCGGAGATCGAGATGTTCACGGCGGCGCAGTCGGCCGCCCAGGTCGCCCACGGCGAGCCGATCGAGTTCCTCGCCGACCTGCTCGCCGGCGACGACACGGCTGAGGTCTGCTGCCCGATCAGGATCGCGGGCGGCCGGCGTGTCGCACCCGGAGAGCCGGTGATCGCCGACGTGGTCGTCCGCGCGAACGGGTACTGGGGGGACTACGGCCGAGACGCACGTCGTCGGATCCAACCCCGAGGTCGAGGCCGCCCGCGCGACGCTGCTCGAGATCCTCGAGCTCGCCGGTCGGGAGCTCGTGCCGGGTGCGACCGGGGCCGCGGTCTTCCACGCGATGGCAGCCCGCATAGCGGAGGCCTTCCCGGACGGTGAGTTTCCCCATCACGGCGGCCACGCAGCGGGCCTCACGTCGTTCGAGGATCCCCACGTGATCCCGTCCGATGAGACCCCGCTCGAGAGCTGGATGGCGATCGCCGTCGAGCCCGGCGTCTACTTCCCCGGCCGGTGGGGCGCCCGTGTCGAGAACATCTTCATCGTCACACCGTCGGGCGGAGTCGAGCTGCGCGACGCGTTCGGGGTGCCCCGTGACTGATCTCGGGGAGCTTCACCACACGGGCCTCACGGTCTCGGATCTCGAGCGTTCGCTCGCCTTCTACCGCGACCTGCTCGGCTTCGAGGTCGTGATGACCCAGGAGAAGCAGGGCGGGTACCTCGGCGAGATCGTCGGCTATCCGGACGTCGACGTGAAGATGGCCCACCTCGAGCTTCCCGGCGGAGGGCATCGGATCGAGCTCTTCGAGTACGTGAGCCCGCCGGGGGAGTCCCGCCCGCACGAGCCGAAGCACATCGGCATCACGCACCTGTGCATGACGGTCGGCGACATCCAGGCCGTCTACGAGAGGCTCCGCGCGGCCGGCGTGGACTCGTTCTTCAGCCCACCCGTGCTCGTCGACACGGGAGCGAACAGGGGGAAGGTCGGCCTGTACTTCCGCGATCCGGACGGGATCATCCTCGAGCTCTTCCAGCCGACGCCGTCCGCGTAGATGGCGGCGGAGGCCCTCCCGCTGCCGGCCACGCGGCTGACGATCCGGCGGATCGAGACGATCCCGATCCGGGTGCCGCTCGCCCGTGTCTACCGGGGGAGCGGGTACCACATGACCCACCGCTCGACGATCGTGACACGCGTCCACACCGACGAGGGCATCGCCGGCGAGGCGTATGCAGGGGACGAGGACGCCACGCTCGGGGAGATCGACCGGATCATCCGCCTCGAGATCGCCCCGCGGCTCGACGGCGAGGACGTGTTCGCGGTCGAGCGTTGCTGGGAGCTCGCGCGGCCGGTGACCTTCGACATCCTGCGCGACAGGCGCCTCGGGCTCGTCGCCTGCGCATGTGTCGACACCGCGCTGTGGGACGCGGTCGGGAAGGCGCTCGGGCAGCCCCTCTGGAAGCTCTGGGGCGGCTTCCGCCGCGCGCTGCCGATGATCGCGATCGGCGGGTACTACGACACGGGAATCTCGATCGCCGACGAGATCGCCGGGCTCCGCAAGCTCGGTCTCGCGGGGCTGAAGTTCAAGGTCGGTGGCCGCTCCCCCGAGGAGGACGCAGCCCGCTTCCGCGAGGCGCGGGCGGCGGCAGGGCCCGAGTTCGTCCTCGCCGCCGACGCCAATCAAGGCTATACGACCGAGCAGGCGATCAGCTTCGCGCAACTCGTCGCCGACTGCGACCTCGCATGGTTCGAGGAGCCGGTGCGGTGGGCGAACGACCGGCGCGGCCTGCGCGACGTGCGGTTCGGCGCGCCGACCCGCGTCTGCGCCGGGCAGAGCGAGCTCAGCGCGGCAGGGTGCCGCGACCTGATGGAGGCGGGCGCGATCGACATCTGCAACTTCGACGCGTCCTGGTCGGGCGGCCCGACCGAATGGCGTCGAGCGGCCGCGGTCGCCCACGTCTACGACGTGCGGATGGGCCACCACGAGGAGCCGCAGGTCGCCTCCCACCTGCTGGCGTCGATCCCGCACGGGACCGTCGTCGAGTGCTTCCATCCCGACCGCGACCCGATCTGGTGGAACCTCGTCGCGAACCGCCCTCCACTCGTGGACGGGATGCTCGAGCTCCCCGACGCGCCCGGGCTCGGGTGGGAGCTCGACTGGGACTACGTCGAGGCCCACCGCGTGGCCGTCGAGGATCGGGGCTGACGCATGCAGCTCGACGGGATCGAGGGCCGGGTGGCATTCGTCACGGGCGGGGCGAGGGGAATCGGCCGCTGCGTCGCGGAGACGCTCCGCGATCTCGGCGCGCGGGTCGCGGCCTGCGACCTCGAGCCGCCGGACTCGCCGGGCGTGCTCGGCCTGCAGGCGGACGTCACGAGCGAGGCGGCGGTGGACGCGGCGGTCACGGCGGTCGAGGAGCGTCTCGGGCCCGTCCAGCTCCTCGTCCTGAACGCAGGCGTCCTGATCGCGAGGCCACTCGAGCAGACCGAGCCGGACGCCTGGCGGCGCCTCGTGGACATCAACCTGACCGGGGCGTACCTGTGCGCGCGCCGTGTGCTGCCGGCGATGCGCGAGGCGGGGTTCGGCCGCGTCGTCGTCGTCGGCTCGAGCGCCGGCAAGACGGGCGGAGGGACGGCATCGGCCGCATACTCGGCCTCCAAGGCGGCGCTCATGACCTTCGCGAAGTCGATCGCGAAGGAATATGCGTCCTCCGGCGTCCTGTCGAACGCCGTCGCGCCCGCGCTCATCGATACGGAGATGATCGCCGGGATCGAGGATCTCCGGGAGAAGATCCCGTTGAAGCGGTATGGTCGGCCGGACGAGGTCGCCGACGTCGTCGCTTTCCTCTGCTCGTCGCATGCGAGCTTCATCACGGGAGAGATCGTCGACGTCAACGGCGGCTTCGTCATGGATTAGCCACGCACACCGGGAAGGAGGGGGATGGCTCAGAGGTTCGACGGCAGGGCCGTCATCGTCACGGGAGGGAACCGCGGCATCGGCCGGGCCATCGTCGAGCGCTTCGCGGCAGAGGGTGGCGACGTCATGGTCGTGGGCCGGAATCCCGGCACGATCGAGTCGACCGTGGCGGCGGTCACGACTGCAGGAGGAAAGGCCTGGGGCCATCGGGCGGAGCTCACCGACGACTCCGCGCTCGAGGGGATCGCCGCCGCCGCCACGGCCCGCTGGCCGCGAATCGACGTGCTCGTCAACAACGCCGGCATCGGGTACGAGGCGCCGTTCCTCGAGATCCCGCGCGAGCAGTGGGACGAGGTGGTCGCGACGAACCTCAGGGCGCCGTTTCTCCTCTCCCAGCTCGTCGCCCGCGAGATGGCCGGGTCCGGAGGTGGCGCGATCGTCCACATCGCCTCGATCGACGCCTCGGGCGGGGACGGCCCCTACGCGAGCTACAACGCCTCGAAGGCCGGGCTGCTCGGGCTCAACCGGACGATGGCGCACGAGCTCGCCCCGCACGGGATCCGCGTCAACTGCGTGAGCCCGGGCTTCACGCACACGGACATGACGGAGGAGGCGGTGCCGCCCGAGGTCATGGACTACCTCGTCAATCGCTTCGATCGCGTTCCGATGCGCCGGCTCGTGAAGCCCGAGGAGATCGCGGCCGCGTGCGCCTATCTCGCCTCGGACGACGCGTCGGCCGTGACCGGGATCAATCTCACAGTCGACTGCGGGCTGACCGCGAACTGGTACATCCTCGAGACTCTGGAGCACGCCGGCTGACCAACCAGCCTGGCGCCGCGACGTCGTACTGACTGAGAACGCCGACAAAGGAGGGGGAAGACATGGACGAGATCACGAGGCAGCTGCTCACGCGGCGGCGGTTCCTGAAGCTGACCGGCGGCGGGCTGGCGGCCGCCGGGCTGGCGCCGCTGCTCGCCGCCTGCGGCGGCGGTGACGACGGGGGCGGCGCGACGACCGAAGCCCCTGCCGGCGACACGAGCGCCGACACCGGCGCGGTCGACACCTCCGCAGCCGTCGACACCACGCCGGCCCCGACGGGCGGCGAGATCTCGATGTGGTGGTGGGGCGAGCAGGAGGCGATCGGGATCCAGGCGTGGGTCGACGAGACGATCGCCGGCTTCACCGAGGCGACCGGCACGACGGTCGACCCGCTGCTGATGGACACCGCGCAGGTGATCCCCCAGTTCACGCAGGCGGCCGCCGCCGGCGAGCCGGCCGACGTCCAGTTCGTCTTCAACGGCATCTACCACATGGAGAACGTGTGGCTCGGCTACATCCAGCCGTTGAACGGGCTCGTGGCCGACGACGTCCTCGCCACGTCCGGCGCCACGGCGATGTCGGTCTTCGACGGGCAGCAGTACCGCACCGGCTTCTACATCGTGGGCTTCGGGATCGAGTACAACAAGGAGCTGTTCGACAAGGCGGGGCTCGACGGCGACAGCCCGCCGACGACCTGGGACGCGTTCCTCGACGCCTGCGACAAGCTCAAGACGTCGGGCGTGATCCCGTTCTCGGGCGGGATCTCGGACGGGTTCTTCGGCGAGTGGTACTTCGTCAACACGCTCACCCAGGCGCTCAACAGCCCGGCAGACGCGCTGAACCTGTTCATCGGGAACCTCAACTGGGAAGACCCGCAGTACCACGAGCAGTGGGTCAAGCTCCAGGAGCTGTGGGACAACGGCTTCCTCAACGACGACATCAGCTCGCTCGACCTCTACCAGGGCACCCAGCTGATGGAGACCGGCAAGGCCGCGATGACGCTGAACACGACGGCGGCCCTCCCGAACGCGCAGACCGTCCTCGGCGACAAGCTCGGGTACATGGTCATGCCCACCTACGGAACCGGCTCGATGGCGGGGATCCCGATCACCGACACGCAGGGGTTCTGCATCCCGACGGACGCGAAGAACCCCGAGTCGGCAGCGGCGTTCCTCGAATACATGCAGTCGCCGGACCGGGTGAACGCGATGTGGACGACGTCGAGGGCGCTGCCCGCGAGCGAGGCCTTCGACGCCTCGGTCGTCGACGACCCGTTCCTGGCGAGCGTCTACCAGACCTGGTGGGCCGGCCCGCACAACGTCTACGTCGCGGACATGATGCCCACCCTCTTCTGGACGGACGCGATGTTCGTCATCTCCCAGGACATCCTCAGCGGGAAGCTGCAGGGCGCCGACTCCGGCGTCGTCGCGGCAGAGGTGACCCAGAAGTGGAAGGACCAGAACCCCGACATGGTCGAGAACTACACGACCTGGGGGACGGACCTGGAGTCGGCATAGCCCACGGCTTCTGAGGGAACGACGAAGGGCCCGCCGTGCTGAAGACACGCGCATGGACGCCGTACGCCTACGTGCTGCCGGCGCTGCTCCTGATCGGATTCGTGTTCGCCTATCCGGTCGCGCGCGTGATCGACTTCTCGATGCGGTTGATCCGCGGCAACAGCGGGCCCTTCGTCGGCCTCGACAACTACCGGCTCGTCTTCGACGACCCGACGTTCGTGGCGGCGGCGAAGCACAGCGCGCTGCTGCTGCTCGCCGTGCCGGTGCTGCTCGCGATCTCGATCCTCGTCTCGGTGCTGCTGTACGAGCGGGTCCGCGGGTGGAAGATCTACCGCAGCGTCCTCTTCTTCCCGTTCATCCTCGCCGTGCCGGTCATCGGGGTCGTGGCCAGCTACATGTTCACGCTGAACGGCGTCGTCAACTCGATCCTCGGCGGGATCGGCATCGACGGCCCGGACTGGCTCGGCTCCCAGGACATGGCGCTGTGGACGCTCATGTTCGTCATCGTGTGGCGCGAGGTCGGCTTCGGGATCGTCCTGTTCCTCGCGCGTCTGCTCACGCTTCCCGAGGAGCCGTTCGAGGCCGCTCGCATCGACGGCGCCGGTTGGTGGGCACGGCTGCGCTACGTGATCCTCCCCGAGCTGAAGGGGACGATCGAGTTCTACGCTGTGGTCGCCGCGATCACGATGCTCGCCTGGGTGTTCGGCTACGTCTTCACGCTGACCGGGGGCGGCCCGGGCGACTCGACGCAGGTGCTCGAGCTGTACATCTACAACCAGGGCCTGCGAAACTCGCTGCCGGGAATGGCATCGGCCGTCGCGGTGCTGCTGATGGGCGCGACGATGCTCTTCGTCGCCGCGCTCTTCTACGTCCGGGCCCGTTCGCGGGAGGAGGAGCTCGGGTGAGCGTCGCCGACCCCGTCGCCGTCTCGGGAGATCCGGTCGCGCGCCCACGGCGGCGACGGATCCCGCTCGGGCGGGTGGTGCGCCACCTCCTCCTGATCGGCGCGGCGATCCTCGCCCTGTACCCGGTGTGGTTCATGGTCAGCACCGCGTTCAAGGAACGCGAGCAGTACCTGGATGACATCCTCGGCTTCCCCTGGCCGGTCACGATCGGGAACTTCGACGAGGCGCTTCGCGGCGGCGAGTTCTTCACGTGGCTCAAGAACAGCGCCGTCTTCGCCGGGGGAGCGGTGACCGTCGCGACGGCATGCGCGGCGCTCGCGGCGTTCGCGATCGCGCGGATGAGGTTCCGCGGCCGGGACGTCTTCATGTCCCTCAGCGTGGCGCTGATGATCGTCCCGCCCGTCGTGATGATGATCCCGCTGTTCACGCTCTACGTGCAGTTCTCGATGGTGTCGACGTACTGGGGCGTCATCGTCCTGTACGCCGGGCTGACGCTCCCGTTCTCGATCTACCTGCTCGCCAACTTCTTCCGCTCGATCCCACGCGAGCTGTTCGAGTCGGCGGCGATGGATGGCGCATCCCACCTGCGAATCCTCTGGAAGATCGTTCTCCCCCTGTCGGCGCCCGCGCTCGTCACCCTCGTCGTCGTGAACGCGCTGTGGGTCTGGAACGAGCTGCTCATCGCGCTCGTGTTCCTGCCCGAGGAGGAGAAGCGGACGCTGATGGTGGGCGTCACGGTCTTCCAGGGGCGGTACAACGTCGACATCCCGGTGACGATGGCGGGCATGGTCCTCGCCTCGATCCCGATGGTCCTGCTCTACCTGTTCGGTCAGCGGTACTTCATCCGGGGCCTCACCGCCGGCGCCGTCAAGGGCTGAGCGAGACCGGGCGCGCCCCTTCCGTCGGCGGGATCCGTGCTCGCGGAGCCCGAAAGGGACGGACGGTCACGCGGCGAAGAACGGGCGACGTTCCGTGGACGATGCGTGTACCCTGGAGGCACGGTGGCCCGTTCCTAGATCCCCGGCAGCGGTACGGGCGCGAGGGCTTCCGTTTCTTCTCGTCTTTGCCGCGGCCGCAGTCGGCGCGGGGCTCGTGCGCACCGTGGCCACGACCTACCTTCCGGTCCTCCTGGCGGACATCCGGGAAGCACCCGGTCTGATCGGCCTGGTCATGATCGTCAACTCGCTCGCGGGATTCGCCGTCCCGCTCACGGTCGGGCTCTGGAGCGACCGCCGCCATACGGCGCGCCGGGGTCGCCGTCCGTTCATCGCGGGCGGCTGCCTGATCACCGTGCTCGGCCTCGTTGCCGTCACGCTCGGGTATCAGACGACATTCCTCGTCCTGACGCTGGCCGGGTTCGTCACCTACGCGGGGGTGAACGTCGTCACCACGGCGCACCGGGCGCTCGTGCACGACTGCTTCGACGAGGGAAAGCGCACGCAGGGCAACGGCGTCCAGGAGGTGGCCATGCTCAGCGGCGCGCTCCTCGGGCTCGTCGTCGGTGGGATGCTCGGCGAGCTCGCCACCTGGGCGCCGTTCCTGCTCGCCGCGCTCGCGATGCCGCTGCTCGTGTGGCCGACCCTTCGCGGGGTCCCGGTGGGCCGTGACCTCGAGCAGCTCCACGCCGAGCACCGGCACCGGCCCGTTCGATTCTACTCCCGCATGATCGTGCGCCCTGGCATCCGGGCGATGCTCGCCGCGGAGACCCTGTGGGTGCTCGGATACGCCGCGCTCCCGGTCTTCTTCGTGCTGTACGCGAAGAACGTCCTCGGGCTCGGCACCGGGATCGCGTCGCTATGGCTCGCCGCGTTCGCGGTCGTGTCGGGAGTCGCTATGCTCGGAGCGGGCAGGCTGCGCAGCCAGCGCCTGCACAAGCCGATGCTCGTGCTCGGTGTCGCGGCCATGGGCCTCGGGTTCCTCGCGATCGCCGCCTCGACCGACCTGATCGCCGTCTCGATGGGCGTCCTGCTCGCGGCGATCGGCTTCGGGATGATCTCGACCCTCGGGTACGCCCTGTTCGCCCACCTGATCCCGCGCGGCCAGGCGGGCAGCTACACGGCCCTCTACTTCTCCCTGCGCGCAGCCGCCGCCGCGGTCGCGCTTCCCATCGCCGGCTGGACGATCGCCGCGACGGACAGCTATCGCTCCATGTTCGTGCTGGCGGGCGCCGCGACCCTCGCGGCCCTCCTGCCGCTCGCGTGGGCGCCGGGCCCCCGCCGCGCCGCCGTCCTGCGCGAGCACATCGCCTGAGGCAGCCGCCCAGCTGGGCCGACCGGTCGTCTGCGGTACGGTAGACCCCGTGCACGAGAGCGGCCCGATCGGCGTCTCCCGGCCCAGGCACGATTCGGAACCGAAGGTACGCGGGGCGGTGCGCTACACGGCCGACATCGAGCCGGCGGATGCCCTTCATGCCCGGCTCGCGCTCGCCCAGGACGCCCACGCGCGCATCCGCTCGATCGAGCGGGATGCGGCGCTCGCGCAGCCGGGCGTCGTCGCGGTGCTCACGGCGGACGACCTGCCGATCGACGGCGGCGGCGGATCGCGCAGCTCGGAGCCGCTCGCCCAAAGCGAGATCGTGTTCGCCGGCCAGCCGGTTGCGATCGTCGTCGCGGAGACGGCGGCCGCCGCCGAGGACGGCGTCGAGCTCGTGGTCATCGACAGCGAGCCCCTCCCGCCCGTGCTCGGCCTCGACGCGGCCATGGCTCCGGACGCGCCGCGGGCGCGCCTGACCGCCTCGACCGATGACTCCGATCTCGGCAGCGCGCACGCGGCCGTCGGCGGCGGCGAGGACGACCTGCCCGACGACGAGCCGCTCTCGGCGAACGTCGTCTTCCGCCGGCGTACGCACGAGGGTGACGCCGCCGCTGCGCTCGCCGCGAGCGCGCTCGTCGTCGAGGGTCGCTTCGACACCCAGTGGATCCATCAGGCCTATCTCGAGCCCCAGGCGGCGACGGCTCGCCCCCAGCCGGACGGCTCGCTGGTCGTCGAGACCGGGACCCAGGGCGCGTTCAACACGCGGCGAAGCCTCGCCGAGCTGTTCGGGCTCCCCGTGAACCGGGTGCGGGTGGTGCCGGCGCCGCTCGGAGGCTCGTTCGGCGCGAAGCTGATGGTCGTCGAGCCGCTGGCCGCCGCGGCCGCAGTCGCGCTCGGCCGGCCGGTCAGCCTGGCGCTCACCCGCAGCGAGGACTTCCTCGCCACGAACCCCGCACCGGCCGGCTCGATCGACCTCCGAATCGGGGCGAGCGCCGACGGCGAGCTGACCGCGCTCGAGGCGCGGATCGCCTTCGAGCGCGGCGCGTTCCACGGCTGGGGGGTCGAGACCGTCGCCGCCGCGCTGATCGGAGGCGTCTACCGCTGGCCCGCGGTCGACGTCCGCACGTTCGGCGTCGAGACGAACCGGGTCGGATTCGGCGCGTACCGCGCACCCGGCGCACCGCCCGCCGCGCTCGCGCTCGAGACCCTGCTCGACGAGCTGGCGGAGCGGCTCTCCCTCGACCCGATCGAGCTACGGCTGCGCAATCTCGCGGCCGAGGGCGATCGCCGCGCCGACGGCAAGCCCTGGGCCCGCCTCGGCTCCAGGGAGTGCCTGGAGCGGCTGCGCGACCACGCGCTCTGGCAGGCCCGTGGCCGGCTTGCCGAGCACGAGGGAGTCGGCCTCGCGGTCGGCGTGTGGCCGGGCGCGTCGGACAGCGCCGGCGCGATGTGCCGCCTCGACGACGACGGCGGGATCACGCTCGTGACCGGATTCTCCGACATGACCGGCGCGTCGAGCGGCTTCGCCACGATCGCCGCGGCGATCCTGGGCGTCGCGCCCGAGCAGATCCGGATCGTCGACGCGGACACTTCGACGGCGCCGCGGGCGCCGCTCTCCGGCGGGAGCAAGGCGACGCTCGCGGTCGGCCGCGCGGTCGCCGCCGCCGCAGAGGATGCGCGGACGCAGATCCTCGAGCTGGCGGCCGCGGAGCTCGAGGCCGACCCAGCCGACCTCGAGATCGCCGACGGCACCATCCGGCCGAAGGGCGCCCCCGCGAAGGCCGTCGAGCTGACCGAGCTCGGCCGGCGGGTCGCGACCGGGGGGTGTGCACCGGTCGAGGGGGTCGGCCGCACCGCGTCCGTCCCGCCCTCTCCGTCGGTCGGCGTCCATCTCGTTCACGTCCGGGTCGACCCGGAGACGGGACGGGTCGCCGTGCTCGGCTGGGTGCTCGCACAGGACGTCGGGCGCGCCCTCAACCCCGCGCTGTGCGAGGGCCAGCTCGAGGGTGGCATCGCGCAGGCGATCGGCTGGGCCCTCCACGAGGAGCTCATCGCCGACGACGACGGGCAGCTCCTGAACGCCTCGTTCACCGGCTACGGGATTCCCGGCGCGGGGGACGTCCCGGCGATCGAGACGGCGCTCGTCGAGATTCCCGCCCGGGACGGCCCGTTCGGCGCCAAGGGCATCGGGGAGGCGCCCGTCGTCGGCGGCCCGGCCGCGGTCGCGAACGCGATCGCCGCGGCGACCGGCATCCGGCTCCGAAGGCTGCCGATGACGCCCGAGCGTGTCTGGTCGGCGCTCGAGCGCCGGTGAGCCGCGCCCCTCAGACGGCCCGATAGCGCTCGACCGCGGCCGGGTCGAGCTCGATGCCGAGGCCCGGCTCCTGCGGCAGCGCGATCGTGCCGTCGACGACCGCGGGCTCCGGCCCGGTGAGCTCGGCCCGCAGGCGTGAGGGGAAGAGTGCCGGGTGGAACATCTCCACGATCGGCGCGTTCGCGGTCGCCGCCTGGTAGTGACGCGCGGCGGCGGCCGTGATCCCCGTCTTCCAGCAGTGCGGGATGCAGAGCGCGCCGTGCTGGGCGGCGAGATCGGCGATCCGGCGGATCTCGGTCAGCCCACCGCAACGGTTGATGTCGGCCTGGATCACGTCCACCCCGCCCCGTTCGAGCCATTCCCGGCACTCGGACAGCGTCGCCGCGAACTCGGCCCCGCCGATGCGGGTCTCCACCCGGGCCGCGAGCTTCGCGTGGCCGGCGAGGTCGTCGTGCTGGAGGGTCGCCTCGGCGAAGAAGACGTCGCAATCCTCGATCCGGTTCAGGGCCCGGAGCGCGTCGCGCCAGTCGTGCCAGCGGTAGCCGAAGTCGAGCGCCATCGTGACGTCCGGGCCGATCGCCGTCCGGAGCTCCCGGATCGACGCGACGAGCTCGCGGTCGGAGGCGAGATGCTCGTACAGCGGCTCGTACTTGACCGCCCGGAACCCGACCCCGAGCGCCTGTTGCGCGAGCGTGACCAGATCCTCGACCACCTCGGCCAGCGACCGCTCTCCCACGGGGCCGACGTAGAGCGTCGCGTACGGGGTGATCGCGGCGCGGCGGGCGCCGCCGAGCAGCTGGTACAGGGGTCGTCCGAGCTGGCGGGCGGCGAGGTCGTGGAGGGCGACGTCGACGGCCGAGAGCGCGTGGATCCCGAGCCCCCGGCGCCCGTGGTAGATCGTCCCGCGGTACAGCTCGTCGTGCAGCGCCCCGAGCTCGAAGGGGTCGCGTCCGGCGAGCATCCCAGCGAGCCCCCGGCTGAGGGCGTGGACGTCGTCCATGAGCACGAGCTCTCGGACGGCCTCCGCCGGGGCGTCTGCCTCGCCGATCCCGACCCGCCCCTCCTCGTCGGTGAGCAAGACGACGACCGTCTCGCTCGAGCCGTCGAGATCGGAGCGGTCGGGCTCCGACGGGCGCAGGACGAGCGCCTCGACCTGCGCGATCGGAACGGCGCTCACGGCCGCCTCGCTGGACCCGTCGACATCCGCGACGCCACGCTGGGGCGCGTCTCGATGACGACGTCGTGGGGCTCCGCACCGCGGAGCTGGGCGGCGAGCGCGTCGACGGCGGCGGCACCGAGCTCCGCGAGCGGCATCCGCACGGCCGCGAGCGGCGGACGGAGGTAGTCGGCGAGCGGCAGGTCGTCGAGGCTGACCACGGACAGGTCGTCGGGCACGCGGTATCCGAGCTGCCAGCCGGCGTGCAGCGCGCCCACCGCCTGCGCGAAGCCACCGGCGACGACGGCCGTCAGGTCGGGATGGCGCTCGAGGAGCCGTCGAGCGAGCACGGCACCCCCCTGCTCCGTGAACGCTCCAACGACGACCGGCGCGCGCACGAGGTCGAGCATCTCCGCACCGCGCGCGAAGCCGGCGATGCGCCGCTCGGAGGAATCATTGCCTGCCGGCCCGGCGACGAGGCCGATGCGGGCGTGGCCGAGGGGGCGGAGATGGCGCACGGCGGCCAGGCTGGCGAGCTCGTCGTCCATCGTCACGTTCCGCTTCGAGCCGGCGACGGCGCGGTTGACGAATACGTGCGGGACGCGCCGGCGCGACAGCGATGCGACGAGCGGATGCCCGGGCCGGGCCGTGGCGACGATCAGCCCGTCGATCCGACCGGCGCGCACCAGGCTCGTGAGCACGTCGTTCGCCTCCGCGTCGGTCTCGTCCTCGGCGAGCAGAACTGCGATGTCGAGCTCCCGGGCGCGGCGGACGGCGCCGCGGACGATCCGCGCGTACACCGGCATCGCGAGGTTCGGGATGACGAGCCCGACGGCGCCGGTCTGTGCGCGTCGGAGACGGCGAGCGAGTGCGTGAGGCTCGTACTCGAGCGCCTGCGCGGCCTCGACAACCCGCCGTCGCGTCTCCGGTCGCACGGCGAGGTCGGGGATGCCGTTCAGGATCCGCGAGGCGATCGACTTCGAGACCCCGGCTCTCAGGGCCACGTCCGCGAGCCGAACCCGCTCCTGCGTCGTCATCGCCCCGTCTGCCCGGGAAGCCGCGGCGCAGCCTCGAGCAGGCGCCGCGTGTAGTCGTCCGTCGGGTTCGCGAGCAGCATCGCGGCGGGCCCCGCCTCGCAGATCCGCCCCTGCTCGAGCACGAGCACCTGGTCGGCGATCGCTCCGACGACCCCGAGGTCGTGGGTGATGAAGAGCAGCGCGAGCCCGAGTTCCTCCCGCAGCTCTCCGAGCACCTCGAGCACGGCGGCCTGGACCGACACGTCGAGCGCCGAGGTGATCTCGTCGCACACGAGCAGCTCGGGCCCTGCGGCGAGAGCGCGCGCGATCGCGACGCGCTGGCGCTCGCCACCCGAGAGCTCGCCCGGGAACCGCGTCGCCATGCGCGCCGGGAGCCGCACGCGTTCGAGCAGCGCCGTCACCTCCGCCTTCGCCTCGGTGGCGGAGAGCTCGCGGAGCACGCGGGCGGGCCGGGCGATCGCGTCGTCGACGCGATGGCGCGGGTTGAGCGAGTCGTTCGGGTTCTGGAAGACGATCTGGAGCCGGCGGCGCGCCTCCTTCGGCCGGCTCCTGGCCTTCCCCGCGAGCGGTGTCCCGTCGAGGAGGATCGAACCGCTCGAGGGTTGGTGCAGGCCGGCGACGCAGCGCGCGATCGTCGTCTTCCCGGAGCCCGACTCGCCGACGAGCGCCAGGCACTCGCCCGGCCGGATCGCGAACGAGACGTCCCGGGCCGCGACGACCGCCGTATGCCCGCGCCCGTGCTCGGCCAGGAGCCTCTCGACGGCGAGCAGCGGAGCCGTCTCGCTGGCGGCCCGGGTCTCGCGCGTCTCGCCGAGCTCGAGCGCCGGCGTCCGCTGCCACTCGAAACAGCGCACGCGCCCGCCGGGTACCGCCTCGAGCCCTGGCATCTCCGCGACGCAGCGATCCGTGCGCTGTGCGCAGCGCGGCGCGAACGCGCAGCCCGGCGGCCGCTCCCCGACACCGACCGCCACGCCGGGCATCCCGCGCAGGCGCCGCGGCCGGGCGTGATCCGGGATCGACGCGACGAGGCCGCGGGTGTACGGATGGCGGGGCGTGGAGAGAATCCCGACGGCCGGGCCCTCCTCCACGACGCGGCCCGCGTACATGACGGCGATCCGGTCGGCGACCTGTGCCACGACCGCGAGGTCGTGGGTCACGTAGACCATCGCGAGCCCCCGCTCCCTCCGCAGGCGGTCGATCTCCTCGAGCACGCGCGCCTGGGTGATCACGTCGAGCCCGGTCGTCGGCTCGTCGAGGACGACGACGGGCGGCTCGCACACGAGCGCGATCGCGATCGTCACCCGCTGTTGCTGGCCGCCCGAGAGCTGATGCGGATAGCGTCGGGCGAAGTCGTCGGTCGCGGGCAGGTGAACGCCCGCGAGCGCGGCGGACACCGACCCCACCTCGCGTTGTCCGGCGTGCTCGTCGAGCATGTGCTGGATCGCGGTGCCTATCCGCAGCGCGGGGTTGAGCGCGTTGCCTGGATCCTGGGGCACGTACGAGACGAGCCGACCCCGCACCCGCCGGGCGCCTCGCTCCTCCCGCTGTTCCATGCGCTCGCCGCCCACCTCGATCTCGCCGCCGGCGAACCTGACGCCCTCCCGCGCGTAGCCGAGCAGCGCCAGCGCCGTCGTCGTCTTCCCCGACCCGGACTCGCCGACGATCCCGAGGATCTCGCCGGGGGCGACCGAGAGCGTCAGCTCCTCGACGATCGGGTCGCCTCCCTCGAGCTCGACCCGGAGGTCGCGCACCGAGAGGGCAGCGGCCGGGCGCGCGGCGACGCTCATCTCGCCACCGCCGAGCGCCCGACGGTGCGCGCGATCGCGTCGCCCGTCATGTTGAGGCCGACGGTGAGGAGGGCGATCATGGCCGCCGGCACGAAGATCACCCACGGGTTGAGCGAGAACCCGTCGCGGTTCTCGCTCACGATCAGCGCCCAGTCGGCGGACGGGGGCTCGAGACCGAGGCCGAAGAAGTTCACCGAGGCCACGAGGATGATCGAGTAGGTGAAGCGGAGCCCGAAGTCGGCGGCGAGCGGAGAGACGATGTTCGGGAGGATCTCCCGCCGGAGGATCGCGAATGTCCCCTCCCCGCGCGCGACCGCGGCCTCGACGAAGCCGCGCACCGACTGCTCGAGCGTCGCCGTGCGGACGATGCGGGCGATCAGCGGCGCCTGGACGACGACGACGCCGGCGATCAGCGGGGCCTTCCCGGTCCCGATCCCGGTGACGAGGACGAGCATGAAGAGCAGCGCCGGGATCGCCATCAGCACGTCCACGCCGCGCATCAGCACCGAGTCGAGCAGCGTTCTCGAGTAGCCGGCCAACAGGCCGATCAGCCCGCCGGCGGCATAGGCGATCAGCGTCGCGAGCCCGGCGAGCGCGAGCACGCTCCGCCCACCCCAGAGCACGCGCGAGAGCACGTCGCGTCCGAGACCGTCGAGGCCGAGCGGGAACGCCGCGCTCGGCCGCTCGTAGGGGATCCCGACCGTCTCCGTCGGGCTGTAGGGGGCGAAGAACGGACCCAGGAGCGCGACCGCGAGCACGAAGGCGAGGACGACGGCCCCGGCGATGCCCGTGCCGGACCGCAGGAACCGCAGGCGACCGGCGGTCAGCCTGCTCACTGGCGGGTCCTCAGCTTCGGTACGAGCAGCACGACCAACAGGTCGGCGACGATGTTGATCACCACGTAGATCGCGGCGATCAGGACGGCGAGCGACGCCACCTCGCGCGTGTCGCGGATGTTGACCGCTTGGATGAGCTCGCGGCCGATCCCCGGGTACGCGAACAGGTACTCCGTGACGATGATCCCACCGATCAGAAACTGGATGTTCTGCGCGAACACCTGGACGCTGGGCGCGAGCGCGTTGCGCAGTGCGTATCGCGAGACGACGAGCCGCTCCCGGAAGCCGTTCAGCCGCGCCATCTGCACGTACTCGGTGCGCAGGACCTCGATCATGCCCGCCCGGACCATGCGAATCGACGCCGCGGTCGTCACTCCGAGCAGCGTCAGCACCGGCAGCACGAGCTTGTCCGGCTCCGAGAGCGGGTTCGTCCCGGGCCGGATCAGCGAGACGCCGGGCAGGACGTCGAGCCACGAGAAGAAGACGAGGATCAGGATCGAGCCGATCACGAACTCCGGGAGCGAGATCACGGCCAGCGAGCTGACGGAGATCCCGTGGTCGGCCGGGCGCCCGGCCCGCAGCGCGGCCCAGACCCCGAAGACGATCGCGAGCGGGACCATGATGATCGAGGTGATGACGGCGAGGATCAGCGAGTTGCGCAGCTTCTCGTCCACGTCGTCCCAGATGGGGAGCTCGGAGCCCTGCGCGTACCCGGCGGCCGAGTTGCCGAGGTCTCCGGTCACGAGCCCGCCGAGCCAGTCGACGTAGCGTTCGGCCACGGGCTCGTCGAGGCCCATCGCCGCGCGTACCTCGGCCAGGTTCTCCTCGGACGCGTTCCGGCCGAGAACCGCGCTCGCCGGGTCGCCCGGCAGCACCTCGGTGCCAATGAAGACGATCACCGAGACGACGAGCAGCGTGAGGATGCCCGCGCCGATCCGTTTTGCAAGGAACCAGGCGATCGGGTGACGCCGCCAGACCGGCGGGGTCACCGGCATCGGAGCGAGGGGCTCGGGCGTCGGGGCGACGTCGGTCACCGGCCGAGCCACCCGCCGTCGACCGCGAGCACCGCGCCGTGGACATACTCGGCGTCGGGCGAGACGAGGAACGCGACCGCGCGGGCGATGTCCTCGTTCGCGGCCCACCGCCCCGCCGGGATTCTCGCGTTGAGCGACGCGTAGCGCTCGGGGTCGGCGCGCAGCGGCGCCGTCTGGTCGTTGGCCACGTACCCCGGGGCGACGGCGTTGACGCGGATCCCGAGCGGCGCCCACTCGTTCGCGAGCGCCTCGGTGAGCCGGGCGATGCCGCCCTTGCTGGCCGCGTACGAGCTCACGTCGACCCCGCCCTGGAAGGAGAGGACCGACGCGATGTGGACGATCCGCCCGGCCGTCTCCGTGTCGAGGAACCGCCGCGCCGCCGACCGCGAAAGCGCGAAGACGCTGACGAGGTTCAGGTGGACGACCCGACGGAAGTCGGCGAGCGAGACCGAGAGCGCGTCCTCGCGGTGGATCGCTCCGGCGTTCGCGACGAGGATGTCGAGGCGGCCGGCCGCCGCGGCCGCCTCGCCGACCGCCCGCTCGGCCCTCTCGGGATCGTCGAGATCGGCCCGTACGACGTGCGCGCGGCGACCCAGCTCCTCGATCGCCGCGACGGTCTCGGCGGCGTCACCGCGCTGGACGAGCGCGAGGTCGGCTCCCCGACGGGCGAGCTCGATCGCGATCGCACGGCCGATCCCACGGCTTGCCCCCGTGACGAGGGCGACCTCCCCGGCGAGCACCGCCGGGGAGGTCGCGCACGCGGTCGTCATACCCGCCTCCGGTCGCTGCTAGACGTCCAGCCAGATGTCCCGGTAGTTCCAGCCGCCGAGGTTGAACCACGAGCTCGGCGTGACGCCCTGCACGTAGGTGGCCGCGGCATCGAGGATCTCGACGTTCGACCAGACGATGTAGCCCCCCTCGTCGTACTGGCGTTGCTGAACCTGGTGCCACAAATCCAGCGCGCTCGCCTCGTCGGTGGCCCCGATCGCGTCGTTGATCAGCTTGTCGTAGGCAGGATCCTTGAAATGCGTCTCGTTCCAGGGCGCGTCGGAGAGCAGCGACTGCGAGTAGAGGAGCGCGAGCGAGCCGAACGTCCAGAACGACTGGGCGAAGTCGAGCTTCGTGTAGAGCTTCGACGTGTCGAAGTAGGCGTCCGCCGCCTCCTTCTTGATGTTCACCGTCACGCCGGCCTCCTTCGCCTGCTCGGCGAACAGGGTCGCCGCCTCGACGAAGCCCGGGACGATGTCCGACGTATGGAGGGTGACCTCGAGGTTCTCCTTGCCGGCCTGGGCGAGCAACGCCTTCGCCTGCTCGAGGTCCTGCTCGCGGGGCGGCAAGTCGGCTGCGAAGTTCCAGAGCCCCTTTCCGGGCAGGTCGTTCGCCAGCGAACCGAAGCCGAGCAGGGCCGTGTCGATCAGCTGCTGGCGGTTCGCGATCAACCGGAACGCCTGCCTCACGAGCGGGTCGTCGAACGGCGCGATGTCGACCGCCATGATGAACACCTGGATCGCGGTGCTCGGCGCCCGGACCACCGCGATCTCGCCGCTCTCGAGCTGAGCCTTGGCGGCGGTCGGCTCGAGCTGGCTCATCATGTCGATCTCGCCCGCGAGCAGGGCGTTCAGGCGGGCGGCCGGGTCGTCGATGGACACGTCCTCCCACTCGTCGACGTACGGCTTGCCCTCCTCCCAGTAGCTCGGGTTCTTCGCGCAGATGCTGTGCTCGCCGACGGTGAACTCCTGGACCATGAACGGGCCTGTCCCGATCGGATTCGCATAGTCCGTCGTCCCGTTCTTGACGATCACGTTGTTCTGCCCGGTGAGCACCTCGACGAGGAACGCGTTCGGGCTCTTGAGCGGCACCTCGACGGTCAGCTCGTCGACCTTCTGCAGCTGGTCGATAGCGATGCCGGAAGCGCTCGAGCTCGCGAGATGCTTCGGGTCGGCCCAGAGCTGCATCGTGTAGATGACGTCGTCAGCCCCGAACGGCGAGCCGTCGTGCCATGTGACTCCCTCGCGGAGCGTCAGCGTCCACGAGGTCGAGTCGGCGTTCGGCGTCCACTCCGTCGCCAGTGCGGGCGTGATCGTGAGGTCCGGCTGAACGCGGACGAGCGGGTCGTACACGTTCAGGTAGCGGGAGGCGTCGATGAACGACGAGCCGAGCGCCGGGTCGAAGTTCTCCGCCTTCCCGCCGCCCACGTGGCCGACCCGCAGGGTGCCGCCGGTCTTGACAGCGCCCTCGGCCGGGACGGTCTCTGTGGCGCCCGTCTCGGGGGGAGGCGCCGCGGTCGTGCCGCCCGCGGCCTCCGTCGTGGCCGGCTCGGTCCCGCCTTCGTCCCCGCCGCCGCAGGCCGCGAGCAGGCCCGACAGGCCCGCCGCGATGCCGGCGGCTCCGGCGGTCTTCAGCACGTCGCGCCGTGTGTACTCGCGCTCGAAGATCCAGATCTTCTCGCGCTTCTCGCGCGGCTCCTTGTCCCGCTCGCTCATGCTCTCCTCCTCCTCCGGGGAAACCGATTTCTCGGCGATCCGCGTTTATCACCCCTTAGGACGGGAATGTCAAGCAACGGTTTGCGGACGAGCGGGTCGACATGCGGGCGCGGCAGCGCGGTGTCATGATGCGACCTCCGTGATCACCCGGGCCGCTGTGCTGCACGCGTTCGGCGAGGCGCACCGCGTCGAGGCGGTCGAGCTCCGCGACCCCGGGCCCGGTGAGGTGCTGGTGCGGATCGTCTGCGCCGGCGTGTGCCATTCGGACGTGGGGCAGGCGGACGGCGAATGGAGCTTCCCGCTGCCGACCGTGCTCGGGCACGAGGGGTCGGGCGTGGTCGAGGCGGTCGGCCCCGGGGTGCGAGGCGTCGAGCCGGGGCGCCGCGTCGTCCTCAATCTCGCGCCCGGCTGCGGTCTCTGTTCGCACTGCCTGTCGGGCAGGCCGATCCTGTGCCAGGACTCGCTCGAGGCGATGGGCGAGGGCCGGCTCACTACCGGGCCGTCGCCGCTCTCGGCCTCCTACGGCTCGATCTCGACCTACTCGCTGCTGTCGTGCTTCTCCGACCATGTCGTCGTCGCCGAGCGAAGCGTCATCCCGCTCCCCGACGAGGTCCCGGCGGACGTCGCGGCGCTCGTCGGCTGTGCCGTGATCACCGGCGTCGGTGCCGCCATCGCGACGGTTGACGTCGAGGCGGGAAGTCGCGGAGCGGTCATCGGCTGCGGCGGGGTCGGGGTGAACGCGATCCAGGGCGCGCGGGCGCGCGGCGCGGCGGAGATCGTGGCGATCGACCCGTCCCCGCACCGGCGGGAAGAGGCGGTTCGCTTCGGGGCGACGGGCGCCGTGGACGCGGGCGACGCCGACGCCCTCGCCGGGCTCCGCGCGGGCGCCCCGAGACGCGGGTTCGACTGGGCGATCGTCACCGTCGGAGTGCCGGGCGCGATGCGGCTCGGGATCGACCTCGTCCGCCCCGGAGGCGTCGCCGTGCCCGTGGGCCTCACCCCGGAAGACAGCCCGACGCCCGTCGACATGCTCGACGTCGTGACCTACGAGAAACGGATCGTCGGCTCGGCCTACGGCACGATCTCGCCGCACCTCCTCGTCCCGCGGATCATCGATCTCTATCTGCAGGGACGGCTGCGGCTCGACGAGCTGGTCTCCCACCGGCTGCCGCTCGAGCGGATCGACGAGGCCTTCGAGCTCTCTCGCACGGCGCAGGGCATGCGCCCCGTGCTGACCCTCTCGCCGTCCGGCGGGTTCGCCTAGCCCCGGATCGCGAGGAGCCCGGGACCACATCGTCGCGAACGACGGGGACGTGCCCGTCGTCGTCACCGGCGCGGCTCAGGCCCGGAGCCATCCCTCGACCTGCGTCATGAACGCGTCGAGCGCGGCGCGGTAGGCCTCGGGCTCCTCGACGTGGGCCAGGTGCGAGCTCTCCTCGAACACCTGCCACTGCGATCCGGGGATCCCCCGGTGGACCGTCTCGGCGATCGCCGGCGTCGCCTCGTCGTAGCGCCCCGAGGTCACGAGCGTCGGCCGGTCGATCTCCGGCAGCCGCGCGGTGATGTCCCAGTCGCGCATGTGACCGATGACGTGGAACTCGCTCGGCCCGTTCATCGTCAGGTAGACCTGGTTCGCGATCTGGCCGAAGGAGCGCCTCACGCACTCCGGGAACGGCACCCGGCAGACATGGCGCACGTAGAAGGCCATGCACGCCTCCTCGTACTCCGGGTCGTCGGTCGTCCCGGCCTCCTCGTGCCGGAGCAACGTCTCCTGGACTCCGGGCGGCAGCTCGCCGCGGAGCCGGTTGGCCTCCTCGACCCAGCGCGGGATGCTGGCCGGCGAGCTCGCGACGATCAGGCTCTCGAGGCCGGCCGGCTTCGTGAGCGCGTACTCCATGGCGAGCATGCCGCCCCACGAGCTTCCGAACAGGTGGATTCGCTCGAGGCCGAGTGCCTCGAGGACCGTCCGCAGCTCGTCGACGAACATCCCCACCGTCCAGAATGCCGGGTCCTGCGGCTCGATCGCCGAGCGGCCGCAGCCGAGCTGGTCGTAGAAGACGACCCGGCGCCCGGTTTCGGCCAGGGCCTCGAGCGGCTCGAGGTAGTCGTGCGCGGCGCCCGGTCCGCCGTGGAGGCACACGAGCGGAAGCTTCCCGGGCTCCTCGCCGTCGCCCGCGACCCGGAACCACGTGCTGTGGCCCCTGAACGGGATCCGCCCCTCTGCGCCTCCCGATCCCATCTCGCCCTCCTCGTCCGCCGTTCTCGGGAATGATGCGCCATCCGGCCTCGTTCTGGAAGCTCGGACCGGATCTGCTGGAGGAGGAGCCATGGAGACCGTCGCGCATCCCGACCCGCGCCGCTGGAAGGCGCTCGCCGTCCTCGGCGTCGCCTACCTGATGGTGATCCTGGACGTCTCGATCGTGAACGTCGCCCTGCCGGCGATCCAGGAGGACCTCGACTTCGAGCCCGAGGACCTCCAGTGGGTCGTCTCCGCATACGCGCTCACCTTCGGCGGCTTCCTCCTGCTCGGAGGCCGGATCGGGGACGTGCTCGGGCGCCGCAACGTGTTCATGGTCGGCCTGATCAGCTTCGCGGCATTCTCCCTGCTCTGCGGCTTCTCGACCACGTCGGGGATGCTGATCGCCGCCCGCGCCCTCCAGGGCGCCGCCGCAGCGCTCCTCGCGCCGTCGGTCTTCTCGATCGTGACCGTCACCTTCGACGAGGGCGCGGAGCGCAACAAGGCCCTCGGAATCCTCGGTGCGATCGCAGGGTCGGGCGCCGCGATCGGCGTGCTCCTCGGCGGGGTCTTCACCGAGTACATCGGCTGGGAGTGGGTCTTCTACATCAACGCTCCGATCGCTGTGGCCGCGTTTCTCATCGCGCGCCGGTTCGTCCGCGAGAGCCGCCTCGAGGGGGCCGAGCGCCACTTCGACGCGCTCGGCGCGGTCACGATCACGGCGGCGCTGATGCTGCTCGTCTACGCGCTCACGCAGGCGAACAACGCGGGGTGGGCCTCGGCCCAGACGATCGGGCTGCTGCTCGGCTCGGCGCTGCTGCACGTCGCGTTCCTCGTGATCGAGCAGCGTTCGCGCCTCCCGCTCGTGCCGCTGCGCTTCTTCCGCAAGCGGACGCCGACCGGGGCGAACATCATCGGCTTCGGGCTCGGCACGATCGTCTTCGGGATGTTCTACCTGCTGTCGCTCTACCAGCAGCAGGTCCTCGGCTTCTCGGCGCTCAAGACCGGGGTCGGCTACCTCGCCGTCGCCCTGACGGCGGTCGTCGCGTCGGGGATCTCGCAGGCCCTCGTCACCCGCGCGGGCGTCAAGCCCGTGCTCGCGGGCGGCATGGGGCTGCTCGCCGCGGGGCTCATCTACTTCACGCAGATCTCGGTCGACGGCTCGTACGTCACCGACCTGCTGCCCGGCTTCCTCCTGATCGGCGTCGGGCTCGGCTTCTCCTTCGTCCCGGTCTCGATCGCGGCGCTCGCGGGCGTCGAGCCCAGGGAGGCCGGTCTCGCGTCCGGGCTGATCAACACGTCGCAGCAGATCGGCGGCGCGCTCGGGGTCGCGATCCTGATCACGGTCGCGACGACGCAGGCCGAGAACCTGCTCGAGTCCGGCGACGATCAGGCCGAGGCGTACACGAGCGGCTACAGCCTCGCGTTCTGGGTCGGTGCGGCGTTTGCGATCGCGAGCCTCGTCGCCACCTTCGTCCTCCTGCGCCGCTCAGAGCTCGAGTCGGCGCCGATCGGCGCGGCCGTGGGTTGACGGGCGGCCGGGGGCCTACGACGAGGCCTGCTCGCGCTCCCAGGCGTCGACGAGCTCCTCGAGGAAGCGACGCTGCGGCTCCGAGAACGGGGCATCGGCGAGGAGGCGGCGCACCTCGCCCGGATCATCGGCGGCCACGGCGGCCTCGAGCTGGTCCCGGAAGGGTCCGGGCTGGGTGAGCTGGCTACGAAGCCAGCGGAGCAGGCTGACGGTGGCCGACTCGGTGATGCTCCCAGGCTAGTCCACCGAGGGCCGCGATGCGGACGCGGGATCCGGGGAGGGCCCCGCCCGCTCCGGTGAGCGGCGCGCCTCAGGCGACGGCGGCGAGCAGCGTCCGGGCGGCTTCCTCGACGGCGACGAAATCGCCGCCAGCATCTGCCGGCTGGCCGAGCTGCGCCGTCGAGACCCCGACCGCGACCGCGCCCGCATCGAGGAAGCCCCGCGCGGTCGTGGCGTCGACGCCGCCCGTGACGACGATCTCGACGTCCGCGAGCGGCGCGAGCACGGACCGCAGGTAGCCGGCACCGACCGCGCCGCCGGGGAAGAGCTTGACGAACGTCGCTCCCTGGCGCCAGGCGGCGTCGATCTCGGACGGAGTGAACGCGCCCGGGATGACCGGAGCTCCGAGCTCGAGCGCGCGCTCGACGACATCCGGGCAATACGTCGGCGCGACGAGGAACTGCGCGCCCGCCTCGACCGCAGGGTGGACCTGGTCGACCGAGCGCACCGTACCGGCACCGACGAGGGACCGACCCTCGGCCCGCCAGCGGGCGATCGACGCGTGTGCCCCCTCGCTGTCGACCGTGAACTCGATCGCGCCGAAGCCGCCCGCAAGGAGCGCGCGAACGATCGGATCGACGAGCGAGGGAGGAAGCCGCCGCAGGATCGCCACCGCGCGCTCGCGCCTCACCGTCCCGGCGACGGCCGAGCGCCGCAGCGCCTCCGCCGCGCTGACCGCATGGATGGCCATGACCGCATCGTACGCCGAGACGAGGGCCGCGGGCCGCCGAAGCGCTACGGTTCGCCGGTGCGCGCGCTGGGAATCGACGTCGGCGGCACGAACATCAAGTGGGTCGTCCTCGACCTTTCGGGCGTGCCGGAGATTCTGGCCGAAGGGCATACGCCGACACATGCCGACCTCGGCCCGGAGCGCACGCTCGAGCGGATCTCCGACCTCGGCCGCGAGGCGATCGCCAGCTACGCGCCGGTGTCGTGCGTGGGAGTCGGGATCCCCGGCCCGCTCGACCTCGACACCGGGCGGACGGTCTTCCTCGCCAACCTCCCCGGCTGGGAGAACCTTCCGATCGTCGAGCCGCTCGCAAGGGCGCTCGAGCGGCCCGTCGGGCTGATCAACGACGCCCGTGCATTCACGCTCGCCGAGCTCAGGCTCGGTGCGGGCAGGGGGTGCCGCAACCTCGTCGGCATCACGCTCGGGACGGGGATCGGCGGCGGGATCGTCGTCGACGGCGAGCTGCTCCTGCACCTCAGCGGCACCGTCGGCGAGATCGGCCACCTCACGCTCGTCCCGGACGGCGTCCCCTGCCCGTGCGGGAGCCACGGTTGCCTCGAGCGCTACGCAGCGGGCCCGGCGATCGCCCGCGCCGCCGGAATGGAGACGGCCGAGGCCGTGATGGAGGCTGCCCGCGCGGGCGATCAGCGCGCGATCGAGGCGCTCGCTCAGGCCGGCACGGCGCTCGGGATCGGGATCGCGAACGTCGTCATCACGGTCGGCCCCGAGCGCGTGGTGGTGGGCGGCGGAGTCGCCGAGGCCGGCGACCTGATCCTCGAGCCGGCCCGCCGGGAGCTGCGCCGGCGGGTCACGGTCGTGCCCGTCGAACGGGTCGATGTCGTCCCCGCCGAGCTCGGCCCCCGGGCCGGCGCGATCGGCGCCGCGGTCTGGGGAGCGACGACCGCGGGCCGCTGACCGGGCGATCCGACCCGCGCGAACGCCTCCGGCGTGCCGGCGGTAGAATTGCCGGACCCGTACCTCGAAGGAAGGGCCGACTCGAGATGCTCACTGCTGAAGGGCTGCACGGCGTCATCCCCGCGATTCCGACGCCGTTCACTGCCGACGGGCGCGCCGTCGACGAGACCGCGCTACGACGGATCACCCGGCACGTCGTCGACGCCGGCGTGCACGCGATCATGACCACCGGGGGCACGGGCGAGTTCGTCCACCTCTCACGCGAGGAGCGCCGGCGCGTGACGACGATCGTCGCAGAGGAGTCCGCGGGCGTCGCGCCGGTCATCGCCGGCACCGCCGCGTGCTCGACCTGGGAGGCGCTCGTGTTGACGGAGGACGCCGCCTCGGCCGGCGCAGCCGCGGCGATCCTGACGCCGCCGTTCTACTTCCGCATCCCGGACGACATGCTCCATGCGCACTTCGAGGACGTCGCCGCCGCCGCGTCGGTCCCGATCGTCGTCTACAACAACCCGCTGTACACGGGTAACAACCTGCCGCCCGCGCTGATCGCGGCGCTTCTCGAGCTGCCGAACGTCATCGGCCTCAAGCAGTCGAACGACGACCTCGGCCAGCTCGTCGAGTCGCTGCGCCTCGCGGCCGGCTCCGGTCGCTCGCTGTGCACCGGGATCGACAGCCAGTTCTACGCAGCGCTCGCGGTCGGCGCCCGTGGGATCTTCTCGACCGCCGCGGCGATCGTGCCGTCGCAGATGGTGCGCCTGTACGCCCTCGTCCGCGACGGCGACCACGCCGGCGCGCTCGCGCAGCACGAGCTGCTCCAGCCGCTCAACCGCTTCCTCGAGTACGACCCCGGGTACGTCTCGCCGACGAAGGAGGCGCTCGAGATGATGGGGATCTCGTGCGGCCCGGTGCGCCGGCCGCTCCCCGACTTCCCGGACGACGAGCGGTCCGCACTGCGGGACGCCCTCGCGGCGCTCGGCGCGCTCGAAGAGGTGCGGGTGTGAGGCTCGTCACCTACCGCCACGAGGACCGCGAGCGGGTCGGCGCGGTCGAGGGCGACCGCGTCCTCGACCTCCGAGCGGCGTACGCGGACTCGCTCGCGGCGAACGGCGACCCGAAGGCTGCCGAGCTCGCAGCGCTGCGGATCCCGTCGGACATGACCTCGTTCATCGCCGGCCTCGAGCCCTCGTGGCAGGCGGCGGAGGCCGCGCTCGGCGCCGCGCGCGGCGCGGACGGCCGGTGGACGCCGCTCGCGGAGGTGAAGCTGCTCGCGCCGCTCGTTCCCCCCGCGATCCTCAACTCGGGCCAGAACTACTGGGATCACCGGGACGAGAAGCCCGCGGTCGACCAGAAGGAGCCCGAGTTCTTCCTCAAGGCGCCGATCGCCGTGGTCGGGCCCGACGAGCCCGTGATCCTCGACCCGGTCGTGACGAGGAAGCTCGACTACGAGGTCGAGCTCGCCGTCGTGATCGGCAGGCCCGGCCGCCATATCCCGGCCGACCGGGCGCTCGAGCACGTCTTCGGCTACACGATCGCGAACGACGTCACGGCGCGCGACCGGCAGGCGGTGCCCCATCCGGAGGGCGGCTGGGAGTACGCGCTCGGGCCCGGCAAGAACTTCGACACCTCCGCTCCGCTCGGGCCGTGGATCGTGACGCGGGACGAGATCGCCGATCCGCAGAACCTCGACCTGCGAACGTGGGTCAACGACGAGCTACGCCAGAGCAACTCGACTGCGAAGATGATCTGGACGGTCGCGGAGATCGTCTCGTTCTTCTCCCATTTCTACACCCTGCCCCCGGGTCTCGTGATCGAGACGGGGACCCCGGGTGGAACCGCCTGGGCCACCGACCCGGAGATCGGCGGCAAGCCTTACGAGCGCGGCGACGTCGAGCGCGGCAGCTACATGCAGCCGGGTGACGTCGTTCGCGTCGAGATCGAAGGCATCGGCGCCCTCTCGAACTCGATCGTTGCCGGAGAGGCGCCGTGAAAGGAGCCGCGACCAGCGCTACCCTCGACTGAGGACGGAGACCCATGACGGCCGGCTCGCGCGAATCCGGTCGTCCGAAAGGAGGGACCACACGTGAGCCTGCTCATTCCCGATGCCCCCACCCTCTTCCTGAACGCCCACCTGATCGACGGCCACGGCGGCAAGCCCGTCAAGAAGGGCGCCGTGCTCGTCGAGAACGGGGCGATCACGAAGGTCGGCAAGACGGCCGACTTCCCAGAGAGCCCGAACGGGAACATGCGCGTCCTCGACATCGGGGGCAAGACGCTGATGCCGGGCCTGATCGAGGGGCATTTCCACATCTCCTTCTGGGGCGTTCGCGAGCTGCCGGATCTCGACCTGAAGCTCCCGGCCGAGCGGACGACCGTCTACGCCGTCAAGAACGCGGAGCTCGCGCTGCGCTGCGGCTACACGGGCGTCGCGAGCGCGGGCGCGCTGCACCGGATCGACGTGACGATCCGCGACATGGTCAACGAGGGCGTCATCCCGGGCCCGCGGATGGCGGCGTCCGGCCGCGACCTCTGCGCCACGTCCGGCATGCTCGACTGGAATCCGTCGTTCTGGAAGCTCGGCATGGACGGCCTCGCGATCTTCGCCGACGGCGTCGACGAGGTCCGGCGCGCCGTCCGCCAGAACATCAAGGAGGGCGCCGACGTCATCAAGGTCTACGTGACCGGCGAGGGCCTGCTCCGTCCGGGCACGCCGCCCGAGGAGACGATGTACTCCCTCGAGGAGCTCCAGGTCGCCGTCGACGAGGCGCACAAGCGCAATCGCCAGATCGCCGCCCACGTGCGCGGCAACGACGGCGTCAAGCTCTGCGTGCAGGCGGGCTTCGACGTGCTGGAGCACGCGACGTACGCCGACGACGAGGCGATCGAGATGATCGCCGAGAAGAAGGACGAGATGTTCGTCGTCCCGGGCCTCGGCTACCACTGGGGCATTCTCACCAAGGGCGTCGCGTGCGGGATCCCGCCCGAGATGATGGCGCTGACCGAGTACCAGGAGGAGTGGGAGCTCGGCTGCGTGGCCATGGAGAAGCTCAAGGACGCCGGGGTGCGTGTCGTTCCCGGCGGCGACTACGGGTTCGTCTGGTGCCCCCACGGTGAGTACGCGAAGGACATCGAGCTGTTCGTCACCGATATGGGCTTCTCGCCGATGGAGGCGATCGTCGCCGCGACCAAGCACGGCGCCGAGCTGCTGCGGCTCGACTACCTCTGCGGCACGATCGAGGAGGGCAAGCGCGCCGACATCATCGTTGTCGACGGCAACCCGCTCGACGACATCGCGATGCTCCAGGACCGCTCGAAGATCGACCTGGTCATGAAGGACGGAAAGGTCTACGTCAACAACCTGGGGCTGCCCCAGGAGCTGCCGGCGATCGCCGACTTCATGATGGACATCGAGCACATCCAGAACGCCAAGGCCGCGCCTGGGACGATGCCGACGGCGGCGGAGGTCCAGCATTAGCCGAAAGGCGCAGCCTCTCGGCTCATGCTGGACACCGGGTGGGCTCGCGCGCCCCGCGCGCGAGCCCACCCGCAGATGTAGGGGCCGGACCTGTCCGGCCCGGATCGATGCGGGACGACCGCGACGGAGGGCTCGGGTGCCAGAGATCACGGTGAACGGCGTTCGGACGTACTACGAGGAGGTCGGGAGCGGGCCGGCCATCGTGCTCGTCCACGGGCTCGGGGGCTCCACCGCGCTCTGGGCGAGCGTTCTCCCGGAGCTGTCGGCCGGGCACCGCGCCGTGGCGTACGACCTCCGCGGCTCGGGCCGGAGCCCGCGCCCGGACGGTCCGTACTCGCTCGACGACCTCGTCGGCGATCTCGACGGAATCGTCGACGCGCTCGGGCTGGCGCCGGCCGCCGTCGTGGGCCACTCGATGTCGGGCGCTGTCGTGCTCGCATACGCGGCGCGCCACCCGGAGAAGGTGCGGGCGGTCGTCGGCGTCGGGGCCGTGACCGAGCTGCCCGACGCGGGCCGCGACGGGATGCGGCAGCGGGCCGCGACGGTCAGGGCCGAGGGAATGGAGAACGTCGCGGTCACGGTTGCCACGAACGGCGTGGCCCCCTCGTGGCGGGAGGCACACCCAGGGGAGTGGGACGGCTTTCGGGCCAACGTCGCCGCGAACGACCCGGAGAGCTACGCGCTGCAGGCCGAGGTCGTCGCGGCCATCGATGTGACGGCCGACCTCGAACGGGTTACGTGCCCGGTGCTGCTCGTCTCCGGCGACCTCGACGTGCCGTCTCCACCTGCCCTGAACGAGGCGAACGCCCGCAGGGTCGGCGACGGCCGGTGCGTCCTGATCGCCGACTGCGGGCACAACGTCCCGCTCGAGAAGCCGCAGGAGCTTCTCCGGGCGATGCTGGCCTTCCTGTAGACGTGCCGGCCCGCGCCCACCCGCTCGCGGCCCCGGAAGGCGTCTTCGGGTCGTGGTGCACGTTCGGAAGCCCGCTCTCGGCCGAGCTCATGGGGCGGCTCGAAGTGGCCTACGTGTGCGTCGACCTCCAGCACGGGCTCGGCGGGCTCGAAAGCGCGGCGGGGATCCTGCAGGCCGTCTCGACCACCGGCGCGATGCCGTTCGTGCGCGTGCCGGGCAACGAGGCCTGGCTGATCGGTCGGGTGCTCGATCTGGGCGCGCGCGGCGTCGTCGTTCCGCTCGTCTCGACACCCGAGGAGGCGGCGCGGGCCGCTCGGGCTTGCCGCTACCCGCCCGCTGGAGTACGCAGCTGGGGCGCCGTGCGGGGCAGCGGCGAGCTGGGGGCGACCGCGGCCGAGCGCAATGCCGCCGTGCTCTGCATCGTGATGATCGAGACCGCCGCGGGCGTCGCGAACCTGGAGGCGATCTGCGGGACGCCGGGTGTCGACGCCGTCTACGTGGGCCCGCGCGACCTCGGTCTCGACCGCGGCCTGGTGCCCGGCCCCGAGCTGGACGCCCTGATCGACGGCATCGCCTCGACGTGCCGGCGCCTCGGCGTGCCGGCCGGTATCCACACCGGGTCGGGCGAGGCGGCGCGGCGCGCGATCGAGAGCGGCTTCTCGTTCGCGACGATCGCATCCGACCGTGACCTGCTGGCGAGGGCCGCCGGGGCAGAGCTCGCGGCCGCGCTGGGCAGGGAGCACGAGTCGAAGCCGGTCGGCGACGAGGCGCTGCTGCGGGCCGCCGGCTCGTACATCTGATGCCAAGCGTCTCGGCGGCCGAGCTCCAGGGGCTTGCGCGGGACGTGCTCGTGGCAGCCGGCAGCCCCGAGACGGCCGCCGACGCGGTCGCGACATCGCTCGTGCTCAGCAACCTCAAGGGTGTCGACTCTCACGGCGTGATCCGCGTCGCGCAGTACGTCTCGGAGATCCGGGCGGGCCGGATCGTCCCGGACGCGGAGCCGAAGCTTCAGACGCGTGGCTCGATCACGCTGGTCGACGGGCATTGGTGCTTCGGACAGATCGCGGCGCGGGCGGCGGCGGGGGCGGCATCCGAGGGCGCCCGCTCGGCCGGCCTCGCCGCCGCGAGCGTCGCCCAGGTGCAGCACGTCGGGAGGCTCGGCGAGTACGTCGAGCTCCTCGCGGTCGACGGCCTGGTCGGGATCGCGTTCTGCAACTCGGGCCCGTCCGGGGGCCGTGTCGTCCCGTTCGGCGGCAGCCGCCCCGTCCTGGCCACGAACCCGGTCGCCTACGCGATCCCGTCGGGGTCGGGCACCCCGATCGTGGCCGACTTCTCGACCTCGGCCGCCGCCGAAGGGCGGCTTCGGCTCGCCCGCCAGAACGGACTGCCGGTCCCGGACGGCTGGATCGTGGACGCGTCCGGAAGGCCGACCAACGACCCGGCCGACTTCTACGACGGCGGAGCCCTCCTCCCCGCCGGGGGCCACCGCGGCTACGCCCTTGCGGTGCTCGCCGAGGTCCTCGGGGGCGTCCTCGCCGGAGCCGGCTGCGCGAGCGCCGGCGATGCCCCGGGCAACGGGGTCCTTCTCGTCGCGCTCGCCCCCGACGCCTGGCGCGACCCGGCCTCGTTCCTCGACGGCGTCGATCGGGTCGCCGACGCGGTACTGTCGGTGCCTCCGGCGAACGGCGTCGACCGCGTCAGGCTGCCCGGCGAGCCCGAGCGGGAATGCGAGGCGACGCGCCGCCGCGACGGGATCCCCGTTCCCGAGGCCACCTGGCAGGAGCTCGTCCAGCTGGCGGCGGAGCTCGGCGTCGAGGTCGAGGCCGGATGAGGTCGACCGTCGTCGTCAGCGCGGCATGTCGAGCACGGGCTTCAGCACCTCGCCGGCGCCGGAGGCCGCCACCGCCTCGTTGACCTGCTCGAGCGGGAACCGGGTCACGAGCCGCTCGTACGGGAAGCGGCCCTGCCTGTTGAGCTCGATGAGCGTCCCGATCAGTGCCGTGCTGCGGCCCTCGCCGCCGAGGATGCCCAGCACCCGCTTGCCCCAGAGCGTGGTGAGATGGTCGAGCGTGAACTCGGCGCCCGCGGGTGCCGCGCCGACCAGGCCGCACATGCCGCGGATCCCGACCGCGTCGACGGCCTGGCGCACGACGGCGAGGCTCCCCGTGCACTCGAGGCTGTAGTCGGCGGGACCGCCGCAGATCTCGCGCACGGCCGCGACGGGATCCGACTTCCCGACGTCCACGGTCTCGGTCGCGCCCAGCCCGCGCGCGACCTCGAGCCTCCGGGTGTGACGGTCGACGGCGATGATCCGCGTCGTCCCGGTGCAGCGGGCGGCCATGACCGCGGCCAGCCCGACGGTACCGACGCCGAAGACGACGAGGCTCGCGCCGGGAGGCGGCCGGAGGACGTTCAGCACCGCACCGGCCCCGGTCGAGAGCCCGCAGGCGAGCGGCCCGAGGATCTCGAGCGGCGCCTCGGTCGGCACGACGACGAGGCTGTTCTCCGGGGTGATCGCGTGCGTGGCGAACGAGGACTGCCCGAAGAAGTGGCCGTGCACGGACGACCCGTCCAGGCGGCGCAGCGCGGAGCTACCGTCGGCCCGGACGCCGCCGAAGCAGAGCGGGCCGATCTGCAGGCAGTAGCGCGGCTGCCCGTCGAGGCAGTTCCTGCACGTGCCGCACCACGGCCACCCGATCACGACCCGGTCACCCTCGCGGACACTCTCCACCCCGTCGCCCACCGCGTCGACGATCCCGGCCCCCTCGTGGCCGAGAACGCCCGGCAACGGGTAGGGGAGCCCGCCCTCGACGGCGACCGCATCCGTGTGGCAGACACCCGTGGCGACGATCCGTACCCTCACCTCGCCGGGGCGCGGATCCTCGAGCTCGAGCTCCTCGATCCGGAACGGTGCGTCCTGCCCGTCCACGACGGCGGCGGTGATGCGCATGCGGCTCTCCTCGGTCGGCTGGTCGTCGATTCGGCTTCTCGATCGCCTCGTGCCGCGTCGTCAGCTCTCGGGCATGTAGCCCTCGGCGTCGAGAGCCCTGCCGGCACGGGCGGATGCTTCGAGCACGTCGGGGGCCCACGTGAGGCGTCCGGCGTCGGTGCCTCCGACGACGACCAGCAGGTACCCCTTCTCCTCGCCGGCGTTGCGGAACCCGCGCCAGACGCCGGCCGGGACGGAGCAGACGTCCCACGGCTCGAGGACGACTTCGCGCACGTCACCGTCGGCCGAATCCGCGTACGGGAGCGCCCAGCGGCCCGTGAGCGCCACGAAGACCTCCGCGGTCGTGTGGGTGTGCAGGTGCGAGCCGTTCCCCGGCTCGGCCTCGAGGATCGCAAGGTGGAAGTCCTCCGGCGGGATGGGCGGGCGGACGCTCCTGTCCTCGCCGACGTTCTGCCCGATGATGCTCCAGATGCGTCGTGCGCCGCCCGGAAGGACGGTGTCGACGAAGAGCGCAGGGTTCGGCTCGGCCTCTCCGAAGCGCCAGACGCGCCCCTGGAGCGGATCGCGTTCGCTCACGGCGTCGCCCTCACGGACCCGCCGTCGACCTGGATCGCCGCCCCGGTGACGTAGGAGGCGGCCGGCGAGAGCAGGAACGCCCCCATCCGGCCGAACTCCTCGGGCCGTCCGTAGCGGCCCATCGGGATCGCCGCCGCCATCCGCGACCGCTGCTCCTCGAGCGTCAAGCCCTCGGCCCTCGCGCGGTTCTCGTCGAGATACCTGACGCGCTCGGTGTCCATGCGACCGGGGGCGATCGAGTTGACCCGGATCGCCGGCGCGAGCTCCGCGGCCAGCGTGTTCACGAGTGCCGCGACGCCGGGACGAAGCACGTTCGAGGTGTCGAGCGACGGCAGGGGTACCCGCACGGATCCCGACGTGATGAACAGGATCGCCGCGGGGCTGCGCATCATCGGGACGAGACCGCGGAGCAGGCGGATCGGGTTGCCGATCAGCGACCGGAACGCGTCCTCCCACTGCTCGTCCCCGAGCTCGAGGGCCTCGCCCGTCGGCGGGCCGCCGGAGTTGACGAGCAGCCCGTCGATCACGCCGAGCTGCTGCGCGGCGCCGAGCACGGTATGGATCCCGGCCACGGCGCCGAGGTCGGCCGCACAGGGGACGGCCGCCTCCCCCAGCTCGGCGGCGGCATGCGCGGGGTCGCGCGAGACGAGAAGCACCCGGGCGCCCTCCGCGACGAGCTCCGCCGCGATCGCGCGGCCGAGCCCCTTGCTCGCGCCGCAGGTGACGACCGTCTTGCCGGCGAGGCCGAGATCCATCCGCTACTGGCCCTCTGCCACCCGCGCTGCCCGCTCGCGCTCGGCGAGCACACGGCGCAGGATCTTCCCGGACAGGGACTTCGGGATCGCGTCGACGACCTCGAGCTCGCGGATCCGCTTGTGCGGTGCCACTCGCGCGGCCACGTGCTCGCGCAGCTCGTCGAGTGAGACCTCGCCGCGCAGCACGACGAACCCCTTCGGCACCTCGCCGGACTCGACGTCGGGGATGCCGATCACGCACGCGTCGGCGACCGCCGGGTGGGTGAGCAGCAACGCCTCGAGCTCCGCCGGCGGCACCTGGAATCCCTTGACCTTGATCAGCTCCTTGATGCGGTCGACGACCCAGAACCAGCCGTCCTCGTCGACTCGGGCGACGTCGCCCGTGCGCAGCCATCCGTCCACGAACGCCGCCGCCGTCGCGTCCTCGTTGCCGAGGTAGCCCTTCATCACCTGCGGGCCGCGCACGAGCAGCTCGCCGGGCTCGCCGGGCTCGACGTCCGTGCCCGTGCCGAGGTCGACGATCCGCGCCTCGGTCCCCGCGGCAAGCGGTCCGATGCTCCCCGGGCGAAGCGGTACGTCGATCGACGTCATGTGGGTGACCGGGCTCGTCTCGGTCAGCCCGTAGCCCTGCACGACCTCGCAGCCGATTCGCTCCGCTGCCTCCCGCGTGAGCTCCTCGTCGAGCGGCGCGGCGCCCGACATGATCGACCGCAGGCTCGAGAGGTCATGGACCTCGACGGCAGGGCTCTTCGCGAGCGCGAGCACGATCGGCGGAGCCACGTAGCCGAGGGTGGCCCGGTAGCGCGCCGTCAGCTCGAGATAGAGCTCGAGGTCGAAGCGTGGCATGGTGACCACGGTCGCGCCCGCTCTGAGGCTGGCGTTCGTGAACATGGTCTGCCCGTAGATGTGGAAGAACGGCAGCGTGCCGATCAGCACGTCGTCCGGGCGAAACGGGCGCGCCGTCGCGACCTGGACGACGTTCGCGACCAGGTTGCGGTGGGTGAGCATGACGCCCTTGGGCAGACCCGTGGTGCCGCTCGAGTACGGAAGCGAGACGACATGGTCGGCGGGGTCGATCTCGACGTCGGGCGCGCGGCCCTCCTGGGCGAGCAGGGAGGTGAACGGCGTTGCACCTGGCGCGTCGTCGAGCGAGAAGACCTCCTCGACCCCCGCCTCCTTCGCCGCGGGCAACGCGCGCTCGAGCACGGAGCCGGCGGCGATCAGAAAGCGGGCCCCGGCATCACGCAGCTGGAAGACGAGCTCGTCCACGGTGTAGAGCGGGTTCGGGGTCGTGTTCGTGCCGCCGGCCAGCGAGACACCGTGGTAGGCAACGGCCCATTCGGGCGAGTTCGGGCTGACGATGGCGACCACATCGCCCGCGCGAAGCCCGCGCGCGCGAAGCCCACGAGCACAGCGCCGCACCTGCTCGTCGAGCTGTGCGTAGGTGACGACGCGCCCACTCGGCCCGTCGACGAGCGCCGGGTGGTCGCCGAGCGAGGCCGCACGCTCGAGCACGAACGGGGTCAGGGCGATGTCCGGGATCTCGACTGCGGGGGCCCGGTGGAGCGTCATGCCAGGAGCCGCCCGACGCGAGCTGCGAACGCCTCGATCTCGCCCGTGCCGACGAGGGCGCCGAGCTCGAGGTCGTACTCCCTCCGCTCTCCGGCCGCGAGCTCTATCAGCTCGCCGCGCTCCCGCGCATCGAGCCGCCCGGCGGTGCGGTTCGTGCAGGGCTCGATCCCGACCACGTAGGTGCCCTCGCCGAGCATCCGCCACATGAAGTGATGCGGGAGCTGGTCCGGGCGGTAGGTCTCGTAGACGCCGAGCCCGAGCCGCCGGTTGACGACCGCGACCGGGACCGTCCCGCCCGGCTCGGCGGCGTTCTCGTGCTCGAAGACCTCCTCGACGAACAGTGGCGCGGGCCCGGCGAGCGTGCGATACCCCTCCACCGGATGATCGCCGCGAGCCTCGACGGAGCGCGCCGGCACGAGCACCTCGGAGCCCTCGTCGACGATCGGGAAGCCGGCGTTCACGTGGTAGAGCAGCATGTGCGGCGTCGTATCGTGGCCGACGTTCTCCACCACGTCGTGGATCCGCAGGCACGACTCCCCGACGCGCGCCTCGATGCGCCGGCGAAGCAGCAGGTGCTCGCCCATCACCGCCGCCTGCAAGGTCTCTCCCTCGGCCCACAGGACGCACTCGTCGCCCTCCCACCGCTCGCCGTAGCCGGTCAGGCGGGCCGGCTGGTTTCCGACTCGTCCGTGCAAGGGGAAGCGCTCGACCTGCTTCGGAGGGTAGTGGTACTGGGCCGCCGTGTCCTGCGCCATGAACAACGCGTGGTCGATGCCGCAGGTCGTCAGCAGGCCACCGCCCCAGTTGCGCAAGAACCCGAGATCCTCCCACTCGTAGTACCAGGGCCCCGAGAAGCCGACGCCCGAGTCCCAGGCGAGCGCGCGGCCGCCATGGTCGGCCCGCCCGATGTCGAACGCCCGGTCGACGAGCACCTCGAAGCAGAAGCCCGTCCCGGTGCGGAACTCGAGCACGCGCACGCCGCGCTCGCGGCCGTCCCCCAGCGTGACGAGCCGAACGCCGGCGACCTGCTCCACCCGTCCGACCCTGCGGGAGAGCTCGGCCCGGGAGTAGGTGCGTCCGAAGAGCTCGGCCATTCCGACCGCAACCTAGCCGATTGCGGCGCCGGGACGCCCGGGAGCGACGGGGCCCGCGCGTCCGCGGGCCCCGGGCAGCGCTATTCGGCGACGGCGTCGCCCACGTCAGCCAGCGCGCGCATGATCTGGCTGAGCGCGAACGGCCACGTCGCGAGCAGGAGCGCTATCGGCGCTCCGAGGAAGATCACGCCGAGCGTCGCCCAGAAGCCCTCGACCTCGACGGCCCACACGATCACGCCGATCGCCGTCAGGACGACCCCGACGATACCGATCAGCATGATGAGCGCCGACCACGTACGCAGCGTTCCGTACCGTGTCATCGCATCTCCTTACCGGGTGGAGGATCGAATGCCCCGTCGTTCGGGGCACGACTCAGTCCTCCTGCCGCCGGTGCGAGGCCTCGGCGGCGCTCAGTCGAGCAGCCGCCCCGGGCTGAGGATCCCGTCCGGGTCGAGCGCGTGCTTGATCGAGCGGAGCATCGCGATCTCCTCCGGGCTCCGCGTGAGCCCGAGCCAGCGCGCCTTCGCAAGGCCGACGCCGTGCTCGGCGCTGATCGAGCCGCCGTGCCCGGCGACGAGCTGCAGCACGAGGTCGTCGACACCCTCGTCCTCCGGCGGGGGGCCGAGGATGTTGACGTGCACGTTGCCGTCGCCGAGGTGCCCGTACAGGAAGACGCTCGCCTCCGGCCAGCCCGCCCGCACTTGCGCGCGCACCTCCCGCTCGAACGCGGGAACAGCCGCGAGCGGGACCGTCACGTCGAGCTTGTGCGGGACGCCGCGCGCCGTGATCGACTCGTTGATCGCTTCCCGGTAGTCCCACAGAGCCCGCCGGCCGTCCGCGTCGTTCGCGAGGGCCGCGTCGCGGATCAGCGCCTCCACGGCCGCCGCCGCCTCGGCAAGCTCCTCGGTGGGGTCGCTCCGCGCCGCGCACTCCGCGACGACGTAGGTGTCGTGCGTCGCGGGAAACGGCGGGCTGAGGCCGCGATGGGCGCAGGCGATGTCGAGCCCTTCCCGGTGGAAGTAGTCGGCCGCCTGCAGCGACGGCGCACGCTCGCTCAACGCGCGGAGCAGCTCGAACGCCTCGTCGATCGAGTCGAGGGCGAACAGGCCGACCGCGCGCGCCGCCAGGAGCGGTGTGAGCCGGAGCCGGACGCGCGTGACGATCCCGAGCGTCCCCTCGCTCCCGACGAGGAGCCCCGTCAGGTCGTAGCCCGCGTTGTCCTTGAGCAGGCCCGCGAGGCGGCGCACGACGCTTCCATCGGCGAGCACCGCCTCGACGCCGGCGACCCAGGCGCGGGTCATCCCGTAGCGGGCCGCGAGCGCGCCTCCGGCGTTCGTCGCGATCGCTCCCCCGATCGTGGCGCTGCCGCGCGAGCCGAAGTCGACCGGGAATTCGAGGCCGGCTCCCCGGGCGTGCTGCTGGAGCCGCTCGAGCGTGACGCCGGCACCGCACTCGACCTGACGCGAGAGCGTGTCCACCGCGCCGAGATCGTCCAGGCGGCTGAGGCTGAGGACGACCTCGCCGTCGCGGGGCACGGCTGCGCCGACCATCCCCGTGTTGCCTCCCTGCGGGACGATGGCGATGCTCCGGTCCCGGCAGAGTCGGACGACGGTCGCGACCTCCTCCACCGTGCCAGGGCGCACGACCGCGAGCGCCGAGCCGCCGAAACGCCCGGTCAGGTCGCGCTCGAAGCCGGCGCGCAGGTCCGGCTCGGCGAGCACGTGCCCGGCGCCGACGATGCCGGCGAGGCTGTTGAGAAGCTCGCCGGTCACACGACGTAGGGGCGCAGGACGTCGCGGGCGAGGTGGAAGCCCCGGATCACCATCTCCTCCGAGCCCTCGAAGCGGCGATCCTCGTGTTCGATGATCACGGGCCCGTCGTAGCCCACGCCGTGGAGCGCGGCGAAGAAGCGATCCCAGCGCACCTCGCCGAGGCCGGGGAGCCGCGGCACCTGCCAGCCGATCCCGGTCGACATCACGCCGTGCTCGTAGAGGCCGTCCCTCCGGATCTCGAGGTCCTTCGCGTGCACGTGGAAGATCCGGTCGGCGAAGTCGTACACGGCCCGCTCGACGTCGATCATCTGCCACACGAGGTGGCTCGGGTCGAGGTTGAGCCCGAGCCTCGCGGACGGGACGAGCTCGAACATCTGCCGCCAGATCGCGGGCGCGTACGCGAGGTTGCCCCCGCCGGGCCACTCGTCGTAGCTGAAGATCATCGGGCAGTTCTCGATCGCGACCCGGACACCGTGCTTCTCGGCGTGGGCGACGATGCCACCGAAGACCCGCTCGAAGCTCCTCAGGTTCTCGGGCACCGGCCGGTCCTTGTCGTTCCCGGCGAACGTGCACACGGTGTCGACGCCGAGCTTCGCCGCCGCCTCGATCACCTTCTTCGTATGGTTGTTGACCGCGCGGCGGTGCGCGGAGTCCGGATGGAGGTTGTTCGGGTAGTAGCCGAGCGCCGAGATCGAGAGCCCCCGGTCGTCGAGCATCGCCCGGATCTCGGCGGCCCTGCGTTCGGTGAGCTTCGCGACGTCGATGTGGGTGATCCCGGCGTACCGGCGGGTGTCTCCCGACGCGAGCGGCCAGCAGCAGATCTCGAGCGCCTCGAAGCCGTTTGCGGCCGCCCAGTCGGCGACCTTCTCGAGCGACCAGTGCCCGAAGGGGACGGTGATGAACCCGAGCTTCACTGGAACGCCCTCCTCGTCGTAGGCACGAACGTACTCTACGGGGGAGCGCCCGGGACGTTCGCGGGGAGCCTCAGAGCGTCTCGATCCACAACACTGGTTGGTCGGCGGGATCCACACCGACCTCGTCGTCGGTGGCTCCAGGGACGCGCCGCGAGCCTCCTGCCTGCGAGGCTCTAGCCAGGCTCAGCCACCTGATCCGATGGGCCGGTGGCCATGCCCGAGTCGCGGGCGTGGTAGGAGGCCCGGAGAGCCTCCTCCTTCGCCTTCCGGGGAAAGAGGAAGAAGACGAGCGACATCCCGATCAGCACCGCGATGATCGCACCGGTGTATGCCCACTCGTCGCCGTCCAGGAACGACTGCTTCGCGGCGGACGTGATCTGGCCGGCGTACTGTGGATTCTGCTGGGCGAGGTTCTCGGCACTGGCGAACGAGAGCTGAAGCTGGGCCTGGGTGCTGTCGCTGACGTTCTTCCCGAACTCGTCGATCGCCGTTCCCATCGCGGTCGCGTAGCCGAACGTCAGGAGCGCGCCGAGCACCGATGTCATGAGGGCGCCGCCGAGGTCGCGCTGGAGGTCGGCGGTTCCGGAAGCCATCCCGACCCGCCTCACCGGCACGGAGCCGGTGAGCGAGTTCGATGACGGGGTTCCGGCCAGCCCGACGCCCGCCCCGAGGAAGCAGAGTGGGAGCGCGACCTTCCAGTACGGGACATCCTCCTGCCAGAGGAGCAGCATCGTGATGAACGCGATCAGCAGAAGCAGCTGGCCGGAGAGCAGCGTGTGACGCGAGCCGATCGACCCGACGAGCTTGGCCGAGCGCGGCGCGACCAGGATCATGAAGACCACCGCGGGCAGGATCGCCGCGCCGGCCTCGATGGTCGAGTATCCGAGGACGTTCTGGAGGTACTGCTGGTTGACGAACGCCGCGGCCATGAGCGAGCCGAAGACGATGATCCCGGCGCAGGCGGCCACCCAGAACGTCGGGCGGGCTGCGATGTGCAGGTCGTACAGCGGGTTGGTCGCCCGCCTCTGGCGCAGCGCGAACGCGACGAGTGCGATCAGGGCGACGCCGAGCAGCGCAATCGCCAGCGTCTCCTCGTTCGGCACGGGAAGGAAGTTGATCGCGATGATGAGCGAGCCGACGAGGACGGCCGAGAGGATCCCGCCCAGGTGGTCCACCGGATCGGTCGACTCGTTGACGTGCGCCGGAACGAATCGCAGCGCCGCGAGGAGCGCGAGGGCGGCAAGAGGAAGGGTCACGAGGAAGACCGACCCCCAGTCGAAGAGCTCGAGCAGCGTGCCCGAGACGAGCGGGCCGAGCGCCGCGATGCCGCCGCCGAGCGCCGACCAGAGCGCGATGGACTTCGTCCGGGCCGGGCCCGACCACAGCGCAGTGATCAGCGCGAGCGTCGTCGGGTACGCCATGCCCGCGGCCAGGCCGCCCGCCACGCGGGCGCCGAAGAGCACCCACTCCGACGGCGCGACGCCGGCGACAATGGACGCCGGGATCGACAGCAGCATCCCGAGGACGATCATCGACTTCCGTCCGTAGCGATCCCCCAGCGCCCCGAACCACAACACCGATGCCGCAAGGCCCAGCGAGTACGCGACGGCGATCAGGTTCAGCGAGGTCTGCGACGCGTCGAACGACTCGCCGATGTCGGGCAACGCGACGTTCGCGACCGAGAGGTTCAGGTTGGCGACCCCGGCGACGAGGATCAGCGTGAGCAGGACACGCCTGGCGCCGGGCGGCTCGTCCGAGGCCCTCCCGGCCACAGGCGCTTCTACCGACATCCGGGTTCCGCTCACGACTCGGCGTGGAAGGCGTTCCGCGCCTCCCGGAGCGTCGCGTAGATTCGCTGCGGGCCGATCTTCTCGGTGACCTCAAACCGGTCGAGCTCGCGCCGGAGCTGCGGGCTCACGACCGCGACGGCGAACACGATTCCGCGCTGGGTCAGCTGATCGACCAGCTCGGACAGTGTCTTGCCGCCCGTGTAGTCGACGTCGTCGATCCCGTCGGCCAACAGGACGAACCACCTGGGCGGCTCGGGAACGTCGACGAGCCCGAGGACCTCCTCGGAGAGGCGCGCGGCGTTCGCGTAGAAGATGCCGACTGCGAACCGGTAGATCACGAGGCCCGGCTCGGTGACGGTGCCTGGCACGGGCTCGTTCCTCTGGATCCCCCCCTGGTCGTCCCACGAGACCACGGCGTCGCGGGGGGCGTAGTGGCGGCGCACGTGGAGCAGCAGCGAGAGGACGATCGCCAGGACGATCCCCTGCTCGACGCCGACGCAGACGACGAAGGTCGCTGTCAGCGCCGCGACCCAGAACTCGTCCCTGCGCAGCGCCCAGATCGCCCGCATGCCCTTGATGTCCACGAGCTTGATCCCGATCAGGAAGACGACCGACGAGAGCACCGCGTTCGGGAGGTACTGGAGCGGCTTGGTGAGGAAGAGGAGCACGATCAGGACCATGACCGCCGCCGTGAGCTGTGCGACCTGGGTGCGGCTCTTCGCCTCGTCCACCATCTCCGTCTTCGTCGGGCTGCCGTTGACGACGAACGTGGCGCTCAGCCCCGCCGCAAGGTTGGCCATGCTCAGCCCGACGATGTCGTTGTTCTCGACGAACTTCTCCTTGTACTTCACGGCGTAGGCGCGCGAGGTTGCGGCGCTCTGGGCGATGATCACGAGGAACATGGACGCCGAGGTTGCAAGTAGGCTCGCCGCGTCGCCCCAACTGACGCCGCTCGGGAAGCCGAAATCGGGCAGACCGCTCGGCACGGGGCCGAGCGTCGAGACGCCATCTGCGCTGAGGTCGATCGCCCAGCTCACCGCGATCGCGCCGATCACGGCCACCAGGCCGCCGGGGATCATCTTGATCCAGCGTCCGAACAGGACCAGGACGGCCAGCACCGAGAGCGAGACGAGCAGCGTCTGCCACGACGTCTGGCCGATCTCGCCGAGCGTCTTCCCGAACTTGATCAGCGTGCCGCTCACCTGGTCGATGTCGACGTCGGGCGCGGGCACGCCGAGCATGCCGCCGACCTGCCCCAGCGCGACCTGGATCCCGACGCCCGTGAGGAACCCGACGAGCACCGTGCGCGAAATGAAGTCGGCGAGAAAGCCGAGCCTCGCGACGCGGGCCAGCAGGAGGAGTCCGGCGGTGATGAGCGCGCTGAGGCTCGCGAATGCCACCCACTCCGGCGTGTCCGGCTGGAGCCCCGAGACGCTGAGGCCCGCGATTCCCGCGTACATGATCGCGGCGGTCGCGGAGTCACCGCCGACAACCAGGTGGCGCGACGAGCCGAAGATCGCGAACGCGAGGATCGGGAGCAGGATCGTGTAGAGCCCGGTGATCACCGGGGTTCCGGCGATCTTCGTGTAGCCCATCACCTCCGGGATCGCGAGCGCCGCGAGCGTGACCCCGGCGACGACGTCCCTCGTGAGCCAGGAACGGTCGTAGGGGAGGATGCCCCCGAAGAACGCCATGGAACGGCTCAACACCGAGGCCTTCTCCGCCTTCGCGGTGCTCATACGCGTTCCTCTCACGGCGTCCGCAATGAACCGGTGTCCCGCGGGATGGTGCAGCCTACGTCAGCGGGCCGCGGGCGTGAGGTCTCCGCGATCTCGGTCGTCATCTCACGAGGGTGGATACAGATTCGGGAGCGGCGTGTCTGCGCCCGGCGCCGTCGGGTAGCCTCACGCGATGCCGTCCGGCCCCACGTCGCGCCGCGTCGGGCTGACGGGGCTGGCCTCCGAGGTCGCAGCGTCGTTCCGCGTCTTCCGGGAGGTCCTCGCGGTGACGAAGCCCTGCACGGGAACGTTTCGCCGCGCTCGGCCCGCCCGAGCTCGAGCGCGTCGCCGCGCACGTCTTCCGCCTCGAGCTGCCCGCGGGCAGGATCGTCATCCGCGAGGGAGACGCGGGCGATCGCTTCTCCATGATCCGGAGCGGCCCGGCGGCGGTGACCAGGTCGCAGGAGCCGTTGGCCACCCTCGGCGACGGCGAATACTTCGGGGAGGTCGCGCTCCTGCGGGACGTCCCGCGCATCGCGACCGTCACCGCCGAGACTGACCTCGACGTGCTCGTGCTGGAACGCGCCCCCTTCCTCGAGGCGGTGACGCCGTACGCGGCGAGCGTCCAGGCGGCGGACGAGGTGATCGCGGTCAGGCTCGACGCCCACGACGGTCGAGGCGGCGCCGCGGGGGACGGCTGACGTCCGCCCGATCGACCACGGGTCGTCCTGCGCTCAGGAGGCGGGTAGCGGGCGCGATGCCGGCCCGGCTGCCCCGTAGGCCAGGTAGCCGCCGTCGACGACCAGCGTCTGACCGGTGATGAACGCGGCCTCCGGCGATGCGAGCAGGAGCACGGCCCGGGCGACGTCGTCGGGCTCCGCGAGCCGACCCGCGGGCACCCTGTCTACGATCTCTCGCTCGTCGAGGACCCCGTCGGCGATCGCGCGCTCGACCATCGGCGTTCGCACGGGCCCCGGCTCGATCGCGTTCACGCGCACGCCGCGACCGGCCCACTCGATCCCGAGCACGCGCGTTAGCCCGACGAGGCCCGCCTTGCTGGCAGCGTAGGCCGCGCGGCCCGGAGTGCCCATCTCCGCGCCCGTGATCGACGCGATGTTGACGATCGACCCGCGGCCGGCGGCGATCATCCTCGCTCCGAAGACCTGGCAAGTGAGGAACGCGCCGGTGAGGTTGACGTCGAGGACGGCGCGCCAGTCGGCCTCCTCCAGAGCCTCGGCGGGCGCGATCCGGTTGATACCGGCGTTGTTGACGAGCAGCGTCGGCTCGCCGAGCGTCGCCGAGATCTCCGTCGCCGCCCCTTCGATCGAGCCGCGCCGCGATACGTCCAGGACGATGCCGGCGTGACCGTCCCCGAGCTCCGCGGCGACGCGGGCGCAGACCTCGGGGCTGTGATGGGTGGCCGCAACGCGGGCGCCCGCGGCCGCAAGGGCCTCCGCGATCGCGCGGCCGATCCCCTCCGAGACGCCGGTGACGACAGCGATCTCCCCGTCGATCCGGACGCCCATCGGCACGCATCGTAGGACAACCGCGACGGGCGGCCGCCGCCCCGGGGGGGTGCCCGCCGGTCAGGCGACGTCGTGAGACATCTGGTCGATGCAGACGGCGGCCGCGAGGATGAGCGCGTCGTTCTCGCCGGGGGCGATGTCGATCCCGTAGCTGTCCCGGACCCGGAACCAGCGCTTGGAGACCTCGGCGATCTTTTCGCCGTCCCGCTCGAACCGGTACTCGTGGTCGACGATGTTGCCCGTTGCCGAGAGCTCGCCCCCGCCCTCGAGCTCGATCGAGAACCGGTCCCGCAGCGGGGTCAGGAGCGCCTTCTTGATCGTCGCGACAGCCTTCCCGTCGCGCTCGATCACCATCTTGTCCCGGATCGAGAGCAGCTTCTTCTGGATCGTGAACAGCTCCTCGCCCGAGGAGGTCTCGAGCTCGAGCGTGTCACGGATCCGGAGCGCCTTTCCATCGACCTTGAACACTCGCTCGCCACCCTCGTTCTCGATCCAGAAGTCGTCGCCGATGGCGAACATCTTCTCCTTCATCCGGTACGTGGTCCCGAGTGGCTCGTCCTTCTTCCTCCCGAACAGCCCCATGCGTGCGCGCTCCCTCCGGCGTGGCTTCCCGTCGGATCTCCACGATACCTCGCGGTCGTGACGCATCGAGTGCCGCCGGACGTGGCTTCGCCCGCGGTTCTCGCTAGTGGTCTCTCCACTAGTGCATCGCCCAGCCGCCGTCGATCTCGATCGTCTGGCCGGTGATGAAGCTCGACGCGTCGCTCGCGAGGAACACCGCGAGGTTGCCGATGTCCTCGGGGGTGCCGCGCCGCTTCAGGCTCTGCTGGTCGAGGATCCAATCGTTGTACTGCTCGGGGTTCGGGTGGATCTTCTCCGCGTCCGTCGGGAAGGCGCCCGGCGAGATCGCGTTGACGGTGATCCCCTCGGGGCCGAGTTCGCGGCCGAGCGCCCGGGTGAAGCCGATGATCCCTCCCTTCGAGGAGACGTAGTCGAGCAGCATCGCCATGCCGATGAAGAACGTGACCGAGGTCAGGTTGATGATCCTCCCGCGGCCTCGCTCGGCCATCGACGGGTAGCACGCCCTTGCGCAGAGGAAGTAGCCCTTCAGGTTGGTGGCGAGGACTTCGTCCCACTCCTGCTCGGTGATCTCCGTCCAGGCGCGACGCGGGTAGATGGCGGCGTTGTTGACGAGGATGTCGATCCCGCCGAGCTCCCCGCACACCGCGGCCGCAGTCGCCTCGATCGACTCCTTGCGCGAGACGTCCCCGAGCACCGAGATCGCCGTGCCGCCGGCGGCGATCACCTCGTCGCGGACCGCGTCGATCGACTCCTGCGTTCGGCCCGCGACGGCGACCGCCGCGCCGGCGGCGGCGAGGGCGTGGCAGATGTCCGCGCCCAGGCCGCCGCCGCCGCCGGTGACGACTGCGACACGCCCGTCGAGCCTGAATGCATCGAGGCGGCTCATTCGACCTCGAGCTCGGTCAGGATCTCCGCCAGCTCGACCGTCCGCCGCTGCTCGGCCGCCCGGTACGCCGCCTCCACGAGCGCCATCGTGCGGAGGTTGTCGGGTCCGTTGAGCTCGGGCTCCGAACCGGTCTCGATCGCCTTCATGAGCTGGCCCATCGTCCCGATGAACGCCTGCGGGAACCAGCGCTCCTGCCAGCGGGGCTGGTGCCACATGCCCTCCTCCGAGCGGAGGTGGTAGTCGATCGTCGAGGGCGACCCGGCCGGGTAGTCCGGCCAGCCGATCCGGCCCTTGGCGATGCCCTCCGTCCCCTCGACGCGCCACTCGATGCGGCCATCCGCCCAGGTGAAGCAGTCGTCCGAGCCGATGCAGCGCAGACCGTTCGCGTACTCGAGCACGTAGAACGCCATCCCGTCGGTGTGCTCGAAGTCGTGGCTGGGATCGGTCCGGACGGACGCCATGATGGCCTCCGGGTCGCCGAACAGGAACCGGAATGCGTCGAGGTGGTGGATCGACATGTTGAGGATCGCCGTTCGGTTGAACTCCCTGACGAAGCCCTGCCAGTGAGGACGCGCGTTCATGACGATCTGCCCCACAACCGGCGCGCCCATGTGTCCGCCGTCGAGCAGGATCTTGAGCGCCCGCATCGACTGGTCGTAGCGCATGTTCTGGTTGACGCCGAGCGTCTTGCCCGACTCGCGGCAGACGTGGACGATCTCCTTCGCCTCGTCGAGGGTGAAGGCGATCGGCTTCTGGGCGAGGATGCCCTTGACGTGAGGCCGCCGGCAGGCCTCCCGCACGATCTCGAGCTGCTGGTCGGGCGGGTAGGCGATGTCGACGATCTCGATGCGCGGGTCGTCGAGCAGCTCGTGCCAGGTGTCGTAGACGGTCCCGACGTCGTTCTGCTCGGCCGCCGCCCGCGCATGAGCCGGCGTGCGGGACGCGATGGCGACGGTGTTGAACCCCGCCTCGTTGTAGGCGACGAGGTGGATGTCACGCATGATGAAGCCGGCGCCGATCGCGCCGATCGCGTAGTCGGTCTTCGTCCCGAGCTCCGGGCGGACGTTGAGGTCGATCTCTCCCATCGCCGCCTCCCTACGTGCGGACGCCGATGTCTCGCATGACCGCCGCCGTGCCGTCGTAGGCCTGCTGGGCCCACGCGACGATCTGGTCCGGGTCGGGCGAGTACTCGAGCTCGATCGAGACGGTTCCCTCGTAGCCCGTGTCGACGATCGCCTGCAGGTACTCCTTGATCGGGGTCACGCCCATGCCCGCGGGAAGGTCGCCGTGCACCTTGCCGTCGCAATCGGACAGGTGGATGTGGCCGATCATGCCGGTGAGGATGGCGACGTCCTCGAACGAGCAGTCGGAGAGATGCAGGTGTGAGATGTCGGCGTTCGCCCTGACCGCCGGGTGGTCGATCTCGCGCACGAAGCGGGCGAGCTCGTGGACGTCCTTGAGCAGCGCCTCGTTGAACGGCTCGAGCTCGAGGACGATCTCGAGCCCCTTCGACTGAGCGTGCTCGCCGGCCTGCTTGACGGCGTTCTTCGCCATCTCCCAGATCGCCTCGCGCGGGAAGACCTCGCCGTCCCAGTAGTACTCGCCGACGACGAGCAGCACGTTCCGGGCTCCGAGGTACGCGCCCTGGTCGACGTACGCCTTGATGCGGTCGATCGTGAAGCGCTGCACCGACGGGTTGAAGTCGACGAGCCCGAACGCGACGCAGACGACGGAGCGGATCGGAAGCCCGACCTCCTCGCAGGTGCTCTTGATCTCCGCCCGGTCGGCATCGGTGAGGTCGAGCGGATCCTCGAAGATGTCGTAGGTGTCGAAGCCGATCTGCTTCGCGGCGCGAATCCCGTCGAGCCGGCCCACCTTCGTGCCGAGCCAGGTCGAGCTGATCATTCCGAGCTCGAGTGCCATTGAGCGTCCTCCTTCGGGTGTGTACGACATGGACGAATCTCGGACTCCTACCGGGCCTCGAGGCCCCGCTCCTGCAGCACGCCGCGGAGCGTGGCTGCCAGCTCGTTCGGCATCGAGGTGAACGGCCCGAGCTCCGGGTCGGCCCTCGCAAGCAGCGCTGCGAGCGGGATCCCCGGCTCGTCGGCGAGAGCCCGCGAGACGGCGGCGCGGGCGGACTCGATGAACACCAGGCTCGCGGCGAGGAACCGGTCGACCTCCTCGCCCTCGATGACGGCATAGTGCGCGGTCAGGAGCCGTGCCGGCTCCAGGCTCTGGAGCAGCAGGACGGACCGCTCGTACTCGGCGACGTGCGGGACCGGCGGCGGATGGATCACGCGGCCCTCGGTGTCGAGCAGCCCGCTCGCCATCACGGCATCGAGGACGATCGCCGTTCGCGACCGCGGCTCCCAGAGGCCGAGATGACCGGCGGTGTGGCCCGGGAGATGGAGAACCCGGACTGTGAGCTTCGGTCCGAGCCTGATCTCCTCGTCCCCGGCGAGACGCACGTCGATCGGCACCTCGGCCCCCATCGCATCGCGGAGCCAGGCGAAGACCTCGTCGGGGTACGGGATCCCGTACTGCTCGTACCAGCCGTACCGCTCCCGCATGATCAGCTCGCGGCTTTCGATCCACGGGGAGTCGACGAGGTGCGCGCAGAGAAGCGCGTTCGGGCAGGCGGCGCGGATCGCCTCGTTGCCGCCGAAGTGGTCGACGTCGGCGTGAGAATTGATCACGAGGTGAAGCTCCGTGGGGTCGAGGCCGATCTGCTCGAAGTACGGCAGGATCACCCCGCCCGGGGTCTCCTTCACCCCGGTGTCGACGAGGAGCGCCCGCTCGTCGCGGAGCAGGTACTGCGAGAAGGGGCGCGGCCCGAGGATCGACTCGATCCGGTGGATTCCCGGCGCTATTTCCATCTGACACGGTCCCGTGACATCCTCGGCACGAAGCGTGATCGTGCCGTGCGGAATGTCTCGCTACCCTCCCCCGGGTGGTGGGCGGGGGGTGGGTTCCCCCGGAGGGCGGGGGGGTGCGTCCCCCCGGAAGGGCTAGGGGTCGGTCGCGCCGGAAGGCCAGGGGTCGGGCCCCCCGGAGAGCGGCGGCGCACGGCCGCCCGGCCTCAGTCGTGCGTTCGCGCATGGCCCACGTTGCCGTTGAGGACGATCCCGCCGTCGACGATCAGCTCGAGCCCGGTCACGTACCGCGAGGCGTCGGAGGCGAGGAAGACGAACGGGTCGGCGATCTCGTCCGCCGCCGCGATCCGTCCGAGCGGGATCCGCTCGTTGTACGTCCTGCGAACGTCCGGCGTGTACGCAACCTGGTTGAGCGGCGTGTCCGTCGCTCCCGGGGACAACGCGTTGACCGTGATCCCGTGGGGGCCGAACTCGACCGCGAGCGTCTTCGTCAGCCCGAGGATCCCGCCCTTCGCGGTCACGTACGCCGACAGCTCGGCGATCGGCTGGATGTCCACGACCGACGTCACGTTGATGATCCGTCCGCCGCCGCCCTGGGCGACCATCTGGCGGACCGCGGCACGGCAGCCGTAGTAGTAGCCGTGCAGGTTCGCACGGAGCAGCCCGTGCCAGTCGTGGTCCGTCATCTCGAGGAACGGCTTGACCAGCAGGGCGGCGGCGTTGTTCACCCAGATGTCGATCCCGCCCCAGGCCGACACGGCGCTCGCCGCGAGCTCGTCGACGTGGGCGGGGTCTCCGGTGTCACCCTGCAGGACGAGCGCCTCACGCCCTTCGGCCCTGATCGCCGCTGCGGTCTTCTCGGCCTCCGCCGTCGCGCTGCGGTAGTCGAACGCGACGCTGGCGCCGGCTCGGGCGAGGGCGATGGCGGCCGCCGCCCCGATGCCCTGCGAGGCACCGGTGATTACCGCCCGCCTCCCCGTGAGGTCGTACGGATCGGCCATCAGAGCGATCGGTACTCGAGCTTCTGCCGCTGGCCGGTCTCGTGGGCGCGCACGATCGCGTCACAGATCTCGGCGCATCGGTAGCCGTCCTCCATCGTCGCCGCCCGCGGCGCGACGGACGTGTCCTCCCTGATGCACGTCAGCAGGTGCAGCAGCTCGTGGACGAAGTTGTCCTCCCAGCCGATCATGTGCCCGTGCGGCCACCAGTGCTGCCAGTACGGGTGGTAGGCCTCGGAGACGAGCACCGTCCGGAAGCCCTGGGCCTGGCCGCCCGGAGCCGAGTCGACCATGTTCACGAGCAGCTCGTTCTGGCGCTCGGAGTCGAAGACGAGCGTTCCCTTCGATCCGTTGATCTCCCACCGCATCTGGTTCTTGCGCCCCGCGGCGAACCGGGTCGCCTCGTAGGTGCCGATCGCGCCGTTCTCGAACTCGACCGTCGACTCGAACGCATCGTCGACGTCGACGATCCCGCCCGGCCGCTCGGTGATGAACGTCCGCAGCACGCCCGTGACGGCCGATACCTCGCCGCACAGGTATCGCGACTGGTCGATCACGTGCGCGCCGAGGTCACCGAGGGCGCCCGAGCCGGCGACAGCCTTGTCGAGCCGCCACACCTTCGGGAACTGCGGATCCATGATCCATTCCTGGTGGTAGCGGCCCCGGAAGTGGTAGATCTCCCCGAGCTCGCCGGCGTCGATCATCTGCTTCGCCAGCACGATCGCCGGGTAGAAGCGGTAGTTGAACGCGGTCATCGCCTTGACGCCGTGTGGGGCGACGCCCTTCCAGATCTCGTACGCCTCGTCCGCGGTCCGGCCGAGCGGCTTCTCGCAGATGAGGTGCTTTCCGGCCTTCGCGGCAGCGACCGTCGGCTCGAGGTGGACGTCGTTCGGGCCGCCGTTGTCGAAGACCTGGACATCAGGGTCGTTGACCACGTCCTCCCACCTCGTCGTCCACTTCTCCCAGCCGTACCGGCGCGCGGCCTCCGAGACCGCCTCGGCGTTGCGGCCGGCGACCGCCACGAGCCGGGGCCGGTAGGGCGGCGGCCAGGTCATGTACGCGATCTTCTTCAGTGCGTTCGTGTGCGCCTTGCCCATGAACGCGTAGCCGAGCATCCCGATCCCGATCTCGGGGATCTCCTGAGCCCCGGCCGTCTGGCCCATCGTGACGAATCCGACCTCCGGCTCCTCACCCATCGTGTCCTCCTCTCCTGGCCTGGATCTTCCCTGGCGGGACCGCGACGGCGAATCCCGTGCGCGACCGGCCACCGCCGGTCGCGCGATCGGCGGTCGCAGCCGGCCGAGCCGGCTGCTCAGCCCCTACGCAAGCCACCAGGCCTGGCCCGGAACGAGCGGCTTGTTGATGATGAGCGGCTTCAGGAACTTGATGCACTGCTCGCAGCCGTCCTCCTCGGACATGACGGGATCCTCGTGCTCGAACGAGAGGACGAAGTCGTAGCCGACCTCGAGCAGCGCGGTGATGATCCGCTTCCACTCGACGTCGCCCCAGCCCGGGACGCGGTAGCGCGCTGCACGATCCTTCCGCTGCCACGAGCCGGTCGCGGTGACGCCGTCGATGTGCAGGATGTCCTTCTGCAGCTCCCAGTCCTTGGCGTGGACGTGCAGGATCCGGTCGCCGAACTCCTTGATGAAGACGACCGGGTCGATCATCTGCCACACGAGGTGGCTGGGATCGAAGTTGAAGCCCCAGTCGTCGCGGTCGAGGCGCTTGATCGCCTCCCGCGCCGTGTACACGTTGTAGGCGATCTCGGTGGGGTGTACCTCGTGCGCGAACCGAACGCCGAGCTCCTTGAACCGGTCGAGGATGGGGTTCCATCGCTCGACGAACAGATCCCAGCCCTCTTCGTAGATCTTGAGGCGCTGCGGCGGCCAGATGTACCAGCTCTCCCACACGGTCGAGCCGAAGAATCCGCACACCGTCTTGATCTCGAGCTCGGAGGCGACCTCGGCGGTCTTGATGATGTGCTCGGTCCCGAGCTTGATCATCTCCTCCTTGTCGGAGGTGCCGGCCCACTCGTCGAGCGAGGCATCGTTGAACGGGAGCACCATCTGGGAGGAGAGGTGGTTCGAGAGCGCGGAGATCTCGAGCCCGTGGCCGTCGAGCATCTGCTTGACGTCCTTCGCGTACGAGATGTCCTCCCGGGCGCGGTCCGTGTCGAAGTGGTTCGAGCCGCGCCAGGCAGCGAGCTCGACCGCCTCGTAGCCGAGGCCCGCCGCGTACTCGGCGACCTCCTCGAGCGGCTTGTTGTTGAAGAGCACGGTGAGGAGACCGATCTTCATGCCTGAACCTCCTGGTCGGGTAGGACTGCCATTGATAGACGAGCAGCGAGTGCCCCGGCGCTCACTGCAGCGCCGGGTCGAAGATGACCTTGGTGCCGCGGCCCGCCCGCAGATCGCCGAACACGCGCTCCCAGGACGACAGGGGGGCGATCTCGGACACGAGTGGAGCGAGCTCGATCGCCCGGCGCTCGAGCAGGGCGATCGCGCGACGCCATGAACGGGGTGTCGACGCGAAGCCCGAGGTGACGACGCATTCCGTCTCGAACACGCGGTCGAAGGGAACGGTGACGGGTTTGCCGAACACGCCGACCTGGATGTAGCGGCCACCCCGGCGCACCTGCTCGAGGCAGGTCGTCGCCCCACCGCCTGACCCGGAGCACTCGATGACGACGTCCGCGCCGAGCCTTCCGGCGTACCGGTCGAACGCGGCCCGATCGTCAACCGTGGCCGTCTCGAGGTCGAGCCGCCCTGCGGCATCGAGCCGCACCCCGTCGCTCGCGAGCCCGGCCACGAGCACCTCCCCGCCGAGCGCCCGCGCGACCTGGGCAGCGAGCAGGCCAACCGGGCCGGGCCCCGTGACGAGCACCTGGTCGCCCTCGGTGACCTTCACCGGGTCGAGCAGGCAGTGGCAGACGCAGGCGAGCGGCTCCGTCATCGCTGCCGCGTGGGCGTCGAGCCAGTCGGGAACACGGTGGAGGTTCCCGGCCGGCACGACCAGGCGAGGCGCGAAGGCCCCGTCGACGAACGACCCGATCGACCGGCGCTCCGGACAGAGGTTCGGCCGTCCGTCGCGGCACCACTCGCACAGCCCGCACGCGGAGAAGTAGGTCTCCGAGACGACCCGGGCGCCGAGCCAATCGCGGTCAACTCCGGCGCCGACCGCGGCGACGACCCCGCAGACCTCATGCCCCATCGTCACCGGCGGCGCGCTCGCGTACTCGCCCGCCTCGATGTGCAGATCGGTGCCGCACACGCCGGCCCCGAGGACTTCGAGCATCACCTCGCCGGGCCCGGGGTCCCGCTCCGGGCGCTCCGCGAGCCCGACGTGCCCGCGACCCGGCGCGAGCTTTGCGAGGCCGATCACCGACCCGCCTCGAGGCGAGGCGCCGGGGCCCCGGGCCCGATCACCCGGCGACCCTCCGGTACAGCTCCTCGAGCTCGGGTGGGCCGACGGGGAGCGGGTTCGTCGTGATGTTGCGGCTCTTCATCGCGTCCTCGACGAGACGCCGCACGTCCATCGCGGTCGGGTCGAGTCCCCACGCCCGCAACGTCGCCGGAAGACCGACGTCGGCGCAGAGGCGACGGATCGCGTCGATTGCCCGCTCGGCAGCCACGGCGACCGCGAGCCCGGCCACGTCCTCGCCGAGCGCGGCCGCGATGTCGGCCAGCTTGTCCTCGCACGCTGGACGGAGGATGTCGAGGCCGTCGGCGAGGAAGATCGCGTTCGCGACGCCGTGCGGAACCCCGTGGTGGGCGGTCACCGGGGTCGACGCCGCATGGACGATCGCGTTCGCGTTCATGTTGAACGCGATGCCCGTCATCGTGCTCGCGAGCGACATCTGGCCGACGGCCTCGCGATCCTTCTCGAGGACGGCAGCCCGCAGGTTCGCCCCGATCATCCGAACGACCCGGATGTTGATCGAGTCGAGGAGCGGGTCCGAGCCGACGTTGACGTACGACTCGGTCGCGTGGGCCAGCGCGTCGGCGCCGGTGGCCGCGATCACCGGGGCAGGGGCCGACAGCACGAGCTCGGGATCGACGATCGCGACGTTCGCGGCGAGATTGCGGGCCGCGCAGACGACCTTGAAGTGCTCGCCGGGGTCGGTGATCACGACCACGAACGTGACCTCGGCCCCGGTGCCGCAGGTCGTCGGCATGCAGAGCACCGGCGGCCCGTGGCGGGGAACGAGGTCTCGCCCGCGGTAGTCCCAGACGGTGCCGCCGTTCTCGATCAACGCCGAAGCGCACTTCGCGGCGTCCATCGACGAGCCGCCGCCAAGCCCGACGAGCCCGTCGCAGCCCTCGCTCCGATACCGCTCCGCGATCTCGTCGAGATTGGTCGTCGTGGGGTTCGGTTCGGTCCGGTCGTAGACGACGACGTCGATGCCGGCACCGTGAATGTGCTCGGCGACGCGGTCGACCGCACCGGAGGAGCGAAGCCCCTGGTCGGTGACGACCAGCGCACGCCGCACGCCGAGCTCTTGCAGGCGCTCGCCCGCCTGCGCGCTGCCGCCCCAGCCGTAGAAGACGCGGGTCGGGCACTCGAACAGGTGAACGCTGTCCCATGCCATCACGTTCCCTCCTCGTCCCGGGAGCGGCGCACCGCGAGCACGCGGCTCGCTCCGTCGCTGATGTGCCGCCCGACCGCATCCGCCGCCGAATCGGGGTCGCCGGCCTCGAGCGCGTCGAGGATCGCCTCGTGCTCCTCGACGATGTCCGAGAGGTCGGGCACGCCCCTGCCGTGCATGGTACGTGCCATCAGTGCGTCGTGATCGAGGCTCCGCAGAGCCTCCTCCAGGTACTTGTTGCCGCCCGTCGCGACGAGCAGCAGGTGAAACCGCTGGTTCAGGCGCCCGAACGCCGCGTAGGTCTTCGACGGCGGGCCCCGGTACTGCGCGGCGATCCGTGCCTGAACCTCGTGCAACTCCGCGCGCTGGCGCGCCGTCCCGCGCACGCAGCCGAGCCGCACCGCCGCCGTCTCGATCACGGCACGGGCCTCGAAGGACTGCTCGATCTCCTCGTGTGACGGAACCGGCAGGACCGTGAAGCCGCGGAACGGTGTCGACTCGATGAAGCCCTCGCCGGCCATGCGCGTCAGCGCATCCCGCACGGGCGTTTGGCTCACCCCCATCTCGCGCGCGATCTGGTCGATCACGAGCCGCTCGTCGGGCGCGTAGGCCATGTCGAGGATCTGATCGACGAGCGCCTCGTAGATCTGGTCGGCGAGGCCACTCCGGACGATGGCGCGCTTCGGCTTCACCCGGCCGGCTCCCCCACCGCCCGCCCGCCCGAGCGCCACGGTGGGCACGGGCAAACAGTGTTGCGTGCCACATCCACCACGCCGATCGATCCTATAGGGTATTGCGTCTCCGGAAGGGCGCACCCGCGTCCGGTCGGGCCGCCGACCGAGGATCCCACTTCGACCGTCCCGTCAACCCCGCTCGCTCTCTAACATCGACCGGCGGCCGGCGTCCCATGGAGCGAAGGGCATCGTTCTCGTTGGACAGGAGAACGCGAGCCCTGGTATAGGTCCCGAACCCCCACGGCGACGAAAGCGGTTGACTGCGGCCGAGTCAGGCGATAGAAAACGTTTTCAGCCCGAGGTGAGACGGGGCGAGCCGGCATGGTGCCGGGCCGAGTCGGACCGAGGAGGAGGCGATGGAGAACGGAAAGTTGAAGAGGATGAAGGATGCGCTGCCCGGTGAGGAAGTGCTGAAGAAGCCGATCACGCGGCGGGGCTTCCTAGCCGGCGCCACCGCGACGAGCTTCGCCCTTCTCCTCGCAGCGTGCGGCGGTGGCGACGAGGAGACGACGCCCGCCGCGACGACGGCGGCGCCGCCGCCCGAGACCGGCGGCGGTGACACCGGCCAGGGCGTCACCTCGGCCCCCACCGAGGAGGCTCCGCTCAAGGAGGGTCTCGCCGAAGGCAAGTGGGGTGGCCCGACCGGATTCGAGGGCGCCGAGCGCTATCAGTACGAGTACGACTCGGAGGAAGGCCGCGCGATCCAGGCGCTACGCAAGATGGTGCAGGACGGGACGGCCCCGGACGAGCTCGTCGTCCAGGTCCTCGACGGCGCCGAGGGGCATGTGACCGTTCCCTTCCCGGACGGAGCCCCGTCGCTCGCTCAGCTGTTCGAGGAAGAGACCGGGATCAAGATCACGACCACCACCACGACACCGGAAACGAACTACACGGACAACCTCCAGAACATGTCGACGAAGAACGGCAGCTTCGATCTCGTCCAGACTGCGGCTACCGACATCGGCGATCTCGCCGAGGGCGGCCTGCTCCGCAACATCGACGACTTCGTCGACAAGTACCAACCCGCATGGCTCGATCCCGAGTTCGGCTACGAGGGTGGCGCGCCGGTCGTGAAGCTCTTCAATACGTACGCTGGCAGCTACTACGTCGTCGCCTACGACAACGACACACAGCCGTATGCCTACCGCGCCGACCTGTTCACCAATCCGGATGAAATGGGGGCGTTCGAGGACCAGTACGGCCGGGCGCTGCGATTCCCCATCACCTGGGAGGAGCATGCCGAGGTCGCGCAGTTCTTCACTCGCAAGGACGCCGACCCGCCGCTCTACGGCGACGTCGCGCTGAAGTCGCCGTTCTGGGGGATCGTGAATTGGCAGCAGCGGTTCGTCAGCTCGGCGGTCCCGAGCATGTTCTACTTCAACGAGGACGGCTCGGCGAACATCAACAACGAGGCGGGCATCCGCGCCGCAGAAGAGCACGTCAAGGCGGTCGAGTGGGGCGATCCCAACATCCTCACGGACATCTGGATCGACATGTACGCGAAGATCGGGTCCGGTGTCGGTCTGATGGGGAACGGCTTCCCGAACATCACGAAGATCATGCCGGGCAACCCGGATCTCGACACGGGGGACTTCGGCCAGTTCGTGGCTACAGACCTCACCCCCGGGCGGATCGTGGATGGCCAGCTCGTGCGACGACCCGTGATCTTCTTCAACATCTCGTGGGGCGTGAACGCATTCGCCGACCCGGCCCGGCACGAGGCCGCATACCTGTTCCTCCAGTGGTCGGGCGGGGCCCGCGTCTACACGTGGCTGACCGGAAACCCGGCCGGGTTCATGGATCCGCACCACACCTACTCGTTCTCCGACCCGCTCGTCCTGGAGAGCTACAGCCGCGGTACCACCAACGAACGCGACGAGCCGTCGGCAGACGTACTCAAGTCGATCATCCCCTACACGGCTCCGCCGATCACCCTGCGAGGGGCGTCCGAGTACACGAACGCGCTCGACCTCGAGCTCCAGAAAGCGATCACGGGGCAGAAGTCGCCCGAGCAAGCGATCGTGGATACCGCCGCCGAGTGGGACAAGATCACCGAGCGGATCGGCGTCGAAAAGCAGGCTGCCGCGATCCAAGGCGGCCTCGATGCCTGGCCGTCGGCCGTGGACGAGGTACCCGCCTAAGGTCTGGAAGAGCCAGTCCATCGGGTAATGACGGCGGAAGCAACAACGCCCGAGCGCCGCCAGCCGCGCCAGTCGCGGCTGGCGGCGCTCGGCCGCTCAGAGAAAGGGCTCGGAAACGCGCTCATCGTTCCGAGCAGGCTTCTCCTGCTCTTCATCATCGCCTTCCCCTCGGCCGTCGCGATCTACATCAGCTTCACCGAGTGGTCGCCGGCGAGCGGAGCCGAGTGGTGGGAGGCGTACCGCTACTGGGATTGGTTCGGTAACTACTGGGAAGCGCTTACGGATACGTCGTTCTGGCTCGCGATCTGGCGTACCGTCCTCGTCACGGTGATCGCGGTCGGAGTCGAGTTCGGCCTCGGATTGCTGCTCGCGTTGCTCTTCGCCGAGACCTTCCGCGGGCGGAGCCTCCTCACCGTCCTGTTCCTGCTGCCGATGATGGTCGTCCCCGCGGTTTCCGGCTTCATCTTCTACATGCTCCTGCAGCAGGAGGGACCTCTGAACCAGATTCTCAGCATGGTCCTTCCCGGCGAGATCCGGATCGGCTGGCTCTCGAACCCCGACATCGCGCTCTACTCCGTGATGATGGTCGACATCTGGCAATGGACGCCGCTGATGTTCTTGATCCTCCTCGCCGGGGTGGTGTCGATTCCCGAAGATCAGATGAACGCGGCGCGCATCCTCGGTGCGAGCTTCTGGCAGCGATTCCGCTACCTCATGTTTCCGCTCCTGAAGCCGGTCATTCTGATCGCGCTGATCATCAGAGCCATGGAGGCGTTCAAGATCTTCGATCAGTCCTGGCTCTTGACCCGAGGCGGCCCGGGGGAGGCGTCGACGACGATCTCCGTGTTCCTCTACCGAGAGGTCTTCGTCAACGCCCGCTGGGGATACGCGACCGCTGTCGCGATCATCGTGCTCATCCTCGTCAGCATCGCTGCGCTACGAGCGATCCGCCCCATCGAGGTCGCGCAGGAGGAGAGCCTCGAGGAGCTGATCACCGAGGGCGCCCGAGCTACGGATGAGCCCACCGACACGGCCGTCGAAGCCGGCGCGAAAGCGTGATGGCGGTAATCGAAGACGCTCCAGCACCTGCGCCGGCACACGCGGAGCGCCCGGCCGCGCCGTCGCAGGCGCGCGGGCGTCTGCGGGTCGCCGGCCGGTGGTTTGCGATCTTGCTGATCGGAGCGATCTTCATGTTCCCGATCTACTGGCTCGTGACGATGTCCTTCAAGCCTCAGCGGGAGTGGGACCCGCCGGGTTCCAAGACATACTGGTTCCCCGAAAACCCGACGCTCGACAACTACAAGAACATCTTTGGCATCGAGGAGGCCGGAACGTTTCTCACGTCGGCATCGCGGGACGCGTCTGAGCCGATCATTACGAGCCTGATCGCCGCGGTCGGAGGAACCTTGCTCGCGCTGGCAATCGGGATCCTCGCCGCCTACGGCATCGCTCGGTGGCGTGCAGGCGGGCGGCTCTTGCCCTTCCAGATCCTCCAGTTGCGAATGTTCCCGCCGGTCGCGATCATCATCCCGATCCTCATCATGTGGGTCTACCTCGGACTGTGGGACACCCGTTGGGGCCTCATCATCATCTACGGAGCCGTCACCTTCTCCTTCGTGGTCTGGCTGATGCGGAGCTTCTTCCAGGAGGTGCCCAGGGAGATCTCAGAGGCGGCGATCGTCGACGGCTGCACGCACTGGGGCGCCTTCGTCAAGACAGTCCTACCGCAGGTGAAGGGAGGCCTTGCGGCAACAGCGCTCTTCGTCTTCATCCTGAACTGGAGCGACTTCCTGATCGCGCTCATCCTCACTCAGGACAAGGCACTCACGGCGCCGGTGTTCCTCAACTCGCTGCAGTCGTCGGGTTCCGGTCAGGAGTACGGCAGGCAGGCGGCGCTTGCGATGGTTCTGATCATCCCCCCCGTGCTCTTCGGCCTGGCGATTCAGCGGTATCTCGTGCGCGGACTGACATTCGGGGCGATCAAGCGTTAGTCAGGGACGGCGATGGCGGAGATCAGGATCGAGCAACTCACGAAGCACTTCGGTGAGCTCAAGGCCGTCGAGGACCTGAACCTCGTCGCCGAACACGGCTCGTTCGTGGCCCTGCTCGGCCCGTCGGGATGCGGCAAGACGACGACGATGAACATGGTCTCGGGCCTCGAGAAGCCTACCCGCGGCGAGATCTACTTCGATGGCTTCCCGATCACGAAGGTCGCGCCGGGCAACCGCAACGTCGGCTTCGTGTTCCAGAATTACGCGATCTTCACGCACATGACCGTCCGCGAGAACCTCGGCTTTGGACTTCGGGTGCGATCTCCGCGGCCGGAGGCCGCGGAGATCGACCGCGAGGTGATCAAGGTCGCGGAGACGGTCGGGCTTGCGAGCGCGCTCGACCGCCGTGCCGGCCGGCTCTCGGTCAACGACCTGCAGAAGGTCGCGCTCGGACGCTCGATGATCGTGCGGCCCGCGATCTTCCTGCTCGACGAGCCGTTCTCGAACCTCGACGCCGCCTTCCGCGCGTACATGCGGGCCGAGCTGAAGCGGATCCAGCACGAGATCGGGCAGACCATGGTCTACGTGACGCACGACCAGGTCGAGGCGATGAGCATGGCCGACCGCGTCGCCGTCATGAATCTGGGCGTGCTCCAGCAGTACGCCTCGCCGGACGAGCTTTACAACCGGCCCTCCAACCGCTTCGTGGCCAACTTCATCGGCTCCGTGCTGAACAACTTCGTCCCGGCGGTCTTCGAGACGACCGGCGGCGGCGCCACCGTGCGGCTCGCCGTCGGCGGTGGCAAGCCGATGGACGTCGCCGACCGGCGCGCGGCGATCGAGTCGAGGGTGAACGCCGGCGGGACGTTGACGCTGTCGGTGCGGCCGGAGCTCGTCAGCCTCGTCGCCCCCGATGCCCCCGAGGCGGTCGCCCGGGCGTCGGTCGCGATGATCGAGCCGCTCGGGCCGAAGGACATCGTCCACATTACGATGGACGGCCACGACTTCCGAGCCGTCGCAGCGCCCGATCGCCGGCCGACGGTGGGCGAGAACGTCGGGCTCGCCTTCGAGTCCGGCCGCGCCCACCTTTTCGACGACGAGACGGGGCTCGCCCTCCGCTGATGGCAAGCGTCCGGCTCGAGAACATCACGAAGACCTTCGGGTCGACGACCGCCCTGAACGACGTGTCCTTCGAGGTGAACGACGGTGAGTTCTTCGCCATTCTGGGCCCTCCCGGGGCGGGCAAGACCACCACGCTACGGACGATCGTCGGGCTCGAGAAGCCTGACCAGGGCGACGTGTACCTCGACGACGAGCGGGTGACCGACGCCTGGCCCGGCGACCGCGACATCTCGATCGTGTTCCAGAACCTGGCCCTCTACCCCGACAAGACCGTCTACAACAACCTCGCCTTCCCGCTGAAGCAGCGCAAGCTGCCGAAGGACGAGATCGATCGCCGCGTGCAGGCCGTCGCCGAGACGCTTCGCATCCCGCACCTGCTCAAGCGGAAGCCCGGGAAGCTCTCCGGAGGCGAGCGCCAGCGCGTCGCCCTTGGACGGGCGATCATCCGCGATCCGAAGGCATACCTCCTCGACGAGCCGATCTCGGCCCTCGACGCCCTCCTTCGCCTCGAGATGCGCACAGAGCTGAAGCGAATGCAACGCGAACTCGGCCGCACGCTCGTCTACGTCACGCACGACCAGGTCGAGGCGATGACGATGGCCGATCGGATCCTGATCCTGCGCGAAGGCGTCGTCCAGCAAATCGATTCGCCGGTCAACATCTACCACCGGCCCGCGAACCGCTTCGTGGCAACCGTTGTCGGCTCGCCGCCGATGAACTTCATCCCGGCGACGCTCTCCTGGTTGGACGGGGCGCTCACTGCCCGCCACGAGCTGTTCTCCATTTCCGCTCCTGCGCCGCAGCTTCGGGACGGGCCGCCCGAAGGTGCCTCTTGCTTCATCGGCGTTCGCCCCGAGGACGTCGGCGTGCAGCCCGACGGCGAGGGAGTCCCGGCGAGCGTATACGTGACGGAGCCGCTCGGCGGCGAGACCGTGGTCGACCTCACGCTCGGCGACCGGATCGTGAAGGCGACGACACCCCCCACGCTGCAGGTGCGTTCCGACCAGCCGGTCCGCCTCACGTTCGAGAGCCGGCGGCTGCACGTCTTCTCCGAGGCGGGGGACGCACTCCTCTCCGCCGCGGGAGAGGACCTGTTCCGGGTCTCGGCTGCGCCCTGAGCCAGCCGAGCGCGCGGGCCCTCAGCGGGAGCACGTACACCGGGTCGGCCCGAGCCGGTCCGTAGACGAGCACCTCGTCACCGGTGGAGAAGGCGAGCCACGCACCGTCCGGTGACCAGGCGAGCCCCGCGAACCGCCTGTCGGCGAGGCCTTCGACGGGCAGGCCGGATCGCAGGTCGAGAAGAGCGATGAGATCCTCGGGCCCACGCGGCGTCAGGACCGCGGGCGTCGTGAGCGCAACCTCGTTCCCGCCCGGAGCGAACGAGATCTCCATGCCGAAGAAGCCGGGATTCGGCCCGTACTGGGGGAGCGGGACGGAGCGCCGCAGCTCTCCGTCGCTCCACAGCTCGAGTGTCAGGTCGAAGCCGTACCCTCTCGAGGGTCGGGCGGTGGCGACCGCGACCGTACCGTCGGGAGCAGGCGCACGGCCGATCACGTGACCGTTCCCGGTCGAGCTCTCCTCGATCGCTCTCACCCAGGTGACGACCCGCCCGTCCGGCGCGAAGCGCGGGTGGCAGCCATCGACCCGGTCGAGCTCCTCGCCGTCGAGCGCGACGACGACCGTCGAGCCGCCCGGCCGGCAGAGCGCGAGCCGGTCCCCGTCGGGCCCCCATGCCGGAGGGCTCGCCACGGGCCCGACGGTGTTGCGTCGCGTGGGAGGGCTGCCGGTGCTCGCCAGCCAGACGGTCGGCCCCTCGTCGCTCGCACGTTCGAAGGCCACGAGGTCGCCGCGCGGCGACGCCCAGAGCCGGCACGATGTCGCCGGGCCCTCGGGGCCGAGGGTCAGGGTCGCGAGATCGAGCACGCGCACACGGCACTCCGGCCCCACGAGGAAGACGAGCCGCCCGGGGAGCCCTCCACCGGGCGGGACGTCGGGCCCGCTGATCCGTGGAGCAGTGGCCTCCCCGGCCCCCGCGGCGGAGCTCTCGCGGGCCGGGTCGCGCCGGGCGGCGTCGAGCACCGCGAACGCCGCAACCGTCGCGACGCCCGCCGCGACGCCGACGGTGAGCCAGAGACGGCCGCGCACGACCCCAGTGTACGGACGCGGGCAGGCACCCTCGGCCCCCGCCCGGCGCCGGCAGCGCCCTCGATGGGATCGGTAGTTCGAGGAAGTCGAATCGGCAGGCCGGATGCAGGGGACCCGCCAGGGCCGATCGGCCATCCGCGCAGGAGGCCAGATCTCAGCCCGGCCCAATCGGCCGCCCGATCCGCCCCATGCGCCGCGCCGATCCGTAGGGGCGGGATCTCGTCCCGCCCGATTCGCCCGCGCGACCGCCGGATCAGTACCCGAGGTAGACGGTCTTCAGGCGGGTGTAGAAGTCGACGGCGACGAGGCCCTGCTCGCGGAACGTCGCGCTCGAGGAGCTCTTGACCCCGCCGAACGGCGCGTTCAGGTCGACGCCGACGGTCGGCCGGTTGATCCGGGCGACGCCGACCTCGGCCTCGTCGGCGAAGCGCATCGCGGCCCTGAGGTCGTTCGTGACGATCCCGCCGGAGAGCCCGTAGGTCGAGGCGTTGGCGAGCTCGATCGCCTCGTCGAGGTCGGCGACCTCGAGCACGCCGATCACGGGCCCGAAGATCTCCTCGGTCGCGATCCGCATCTGCGGCGTGACACCGGTGAAGACGGCGGGGGAGAAGAAAAGGTCCTCGCACTCGCCGCCGGTGACGAGCTCGGCGCCCTCCTGCCGCCCGATCTCGAGGTAGGAGAGATCCGTCTCGAGCTGCGCCCCGTCGACGACGGGGCCCATCTTCGCACCCTCGGCCTGCCCGTCGGTCGGTCGAAAGCTCTCCGCCTGCCTCACCAGCGCCTCGACGAACCCGTCGTGTGCCGCCCGGGTCGTGATCACGCGGCTCGTCGCCGTGCACGCTTGTCCGGTGACTCCGAAGCCCCCCTGGGCCGCGACCTGCGCTGCGAACGCCGGATCGGCGTCCTCGAGGACGATCAGGGCGTTCTTGCCCCCCATCTCGAGCTGGACGCGCGCGAGCCGCCGCGAGACGGCCTCGTTGATGTGGAGCCCCGTGTCCACCGAGCCGGTGAAGCTGACCGCCTGGACGCGCTCGTCGGCGAGGATCGCCTCTCCGACCACCCCGCCGCTCCCCTGCACGACGTTCAGCACGCCCGCCGGCAACCCCGCGTCGACGAGCGCCTCCGCGAGGTGCTGGACGGAGAGCGGGACGAGCGAGGCCGGCTTGATCACCACCGTGTTGCCCGACACGAGCGCCGGCGCCATCTTCCAGGCCGGGATCGCGATCGGGAAGTTCCAGGGCGTGATCAGGCCGACGACGCCGAGCGGCTCCTTGACCGTGTAGAGGTGCGTGTCGGGCGTCGCGGACGGCAGGCTGTCGCCCTTCAGGCGCCAGCCCTCGCCGGAGAAGAAGCGAAGGATGTCCGCCGCACGCTGAACCTCGCCGGCCGCCTCGGCGAGCGTCTTGCCCTCCTCGGCGCACAGGTCGCGCGCAACGCGCTCCCTGCGCTCCTCGAGCAGGGACGAGGCCCTGGCAAGGATCGCGCCGCGGGCGATCGGGGACGTCTTGCGCCAGGCCGGAAACGCCTGCTCTGCAGCCTCGATCGCGCCCAGTGCGTCCTTGCGGGCGCCGCCCGCGATCAGGGTGACGATCTCGCCGGGCCGCGCCGGGTTCCGGCGCTCGGCGGCAGGCTCACCCGTCCATGCCCCACCGATCAGGTGGCGGACGAGGACGGGCTCGGAGACGGTGGCGGTCATCAGCTGCTCCAGGGTCGTCGGGTCCGGACTCGGAGAGCCTACCGTGCGCCCGGACCCTGCCACACGGCCTGCGCGTCGGACTACGATTCCAGGGAGCAAACGGACGGGAGGGCCCCAATGGCGGTCGTTGTTGGCAAGGACGAGCAGCTCCTCATCGGCGGAAGTGGGTGAGGCGGAGAACGGCGACCGCTTCGACGTCACGAACCCGGCGACCGGCGAGGTCGTCGGCTCCGTGCCGAACGGCACGGCCGAGGACGTGCAGGCGGCGATCGACGCGGCCGCGGCGGCGTTCGACGGAGTGGAGCGCGACCGGCGGCGATCCAGCGCGCGCGCATCCTGCGCCGCGCCGCCGACCTGATCCGCGAGCGCGCCGACGAGATCGCCTCGGTGATGACCGCCGAGCAGGGCAAGCCGCTCGCCGAGGCCGCGCGGCGAGGTCGACTACGCCGCGAGCTTCCTCGAGTGGTTCGCCGGCGAGGCCGAGCGCGTCTACGGCCAGGTCGTGCCGCCGATGAACCCCGCGAACCGCGTGCTCGTGCTGCGCCAGCCCGTCGGCGTCACGGCCGCGATCACGCCGTGGAACTTCCCCGCGGCGATGATGACGCGCAAGCTCGGCCCGGCGATGGCCGCCGGCTGCACGAGCGTCGTCAAGCCGGCGAGCGCGACGCCGCTGACGGCCGCGCTCGATCCTGCGCGCGATCGAGGACGCCGGCGCGCCGCCGGGCGTCGTCAACCTCGTCACGTCGCGCTCGTCCGGCATGGTCGCCGAGACGCTGTTCGCCGACGCGCGCGTGCGCAAGATCTCGTTCACCGGCTCGACCGAGGTCGGCAAGGAGCTGATCCGCCTCTCGGCCGACCAGGTCAAGCGCCTGTCGCTCGAGCTCGGCGGCCACGCGCCGTACGTCATCTTCGACGACGCCGACCTCGAGGAGGCGGTCGACGGGCTGATCGCCTCGAAGTTCCGCAACGCCGGCCAGACCTGCGTCTGCGCGAACCGCATCTACGTGCAGCGCGGCATCTACGACGAGGTTCGTCGCGGCCGCTCACCGAGAAGGTCGCGACGATGGTCGTCGGCCCCGGCGACCAGCCGACGGCGTCACGATCGGGCCGCTGATCGACGACCGCGCGGTCGACAAGGTCGACGAGCACGTGCAGGACGCGATCGAGCCACGGCGCCCGCCTGCGTCACCGGCGGCGAGCGCCTGACCGAGGGCGAGCTACGCGCGCGGCTCGTTCTACGCGCCGACCGTGCTCGACGGCGTCACCCCCGAGATGCTGATCTCCCACGAGGAGACGTTCGGCCCGGTCGCGGCGCTGACGCCGTTCGAGACCGAGGAGGAGGCGATCGAGCGCGGCCAACGACTCGGTCTACGGGCTCGCCGCGTACTTCCACACCCGCGACTACGCGCGGCTGCTGCGCGTCGCCGAGAAGCTCGAGTACGGGATCGTCGGCGCCAACGCGGGCATCATCAGCGCCGCCAACGCGCCGTTCGGCGGCGTCAAGGAGTCGGGCTACGGCCGCGAGGGCGGCGCCTTCGGCATCGACGAGTACCTCGACGACGAAGTACGTCCTCGTCGCCGGCGTCGGGATCTGACGGATCTGCCGGGGGCCGGAGCGATCCGGCCCCTCACCATCCCATGGAGCTGGGCCTCAGCGGAGCGCGCGCGATCGTCGTCGGCGGCGGCTTCGGGCTCGGCCGGGGCATCGCCGAGCTGCTCGCTGCGGAGGGAGCGCTCCTCGCCGTCTGCGCGCTGCGGCGCGAGTCCGTCGAGGCGACCGTGGCAGCCTGCGAGCCGCAGGCGTTCGGCGACGCGGTTGATCTCACCGACACGGCCGACTATCAGGCATGGCTTCGCGAGGCGATCGTCCGCCTCGGCGGCGTCGACGTCTTCGTCGCGAATGCGACCGCAGGCGGCGTCGAAGGCGATCCGTGGCAGCGTCATCTCGACGTCGACCTGCTCCAGTGCGTGCGCGGCTGCGAGGTGGTCGTTCCGGCGCTGAAGGCCGCCGGCGCCGGCTCGATCGTGTTCGTCGCCTCGGTCGCGGCAACGCTCGCCGACTCGCCGGAGGGCTGGGAGGCCTACGGATCGATCAAGGCAGCGGTGACGAGCTACGCCGGACAGCTCGCACAGACCCTCGGCCCGCACGGGATCCGCGTCAATGTCGTGTCCCCCGGCCCGATCCTCGACCCCGGCGGCTACTGGGAGCGGACGAGCCGCGACGACCCCGCCGCCTTCGAGGCGATGCGCGCGAGCACGGCGCTCGGACGCTTCGCGACCGTCGCGGAGGTCGCGAGTGCGGTCGTCTTCCTTGCCAGCGCGGCGTCGAGCTACACGACGGGTGCGAACCTGCGGGTCGACGGCGGCTCGCTGAAGACCGTGGACTTCTGACAGCACGTCCAATCGACACGGCTGCCGGTGGCCCTTGCGTCCAGCCGGGCGCTTCGATAGCCTGCTCGGAAGCCCGCCGACGTCGGCGGCGCGAGAGGCATCGAGGCCTCAGGAGCTCCGGGCTCCTGGGGCCTTTTCATTGGTCCGGCAGAAGGGGGCGAGCGGTCGTGGAGAACGCGGGGCACGGGGTCACGGAAGGCGTGAGATGACGCGGGCAGAGCTCGCGGTCGCGGCGAGCACCGTCTGGGTCGTCGTCGCCGCGATCCTCGTCATGTTCATGCAGGCAGGGTTCGCATTCCTCGAGGCCGGCCTCTGCCGGATGAAGAACGTCGGCCACATCGCGGCCAAGACCGTGATGGTCTTCGGGCTCGTGTGCGTCGTCTACTACCTCGTCGGATTCGGGATGGCGTTCGGGGACGGAGGCGGCGGCTTCGTGGGCGGCTCGGGGTTCTTCCCGTCGGTCGACGACATGCTCGCGGTGGGGAGGGCCCCGTTCTCCTGGTTCTCGTCGATCCCGGGCTCGGCCGCCTACCTGTTCCAGGTCGTGTTCGCCGGCGTTTCGCTCGCGATCGTCTGGGGCTCGATGGCCGAGCGGCTGAAGCTCTGGGTCTACTTCGTCTTCGGTGCGTTCTTCGTGCTCGTCTACTCGCTCGTCTCCCACTGGATCTGGAGCCCCGACGGCTGGCTGTTCTCACGCGGCATGCAGGACTTCGCCGGCTCGACGGTGGTGCACTACCAGGGGGCGCTCGCGGCGCTCGCGGGGGCGCTGCTGCTCGGTCCCCGGCTCGGCCGCTTCGACGCGAACGGGCGCCCGAACTCCATCCCCGGGCACAACATGGCCTACGTCACGCTCGGGGTGCTGATCCTCTGGTTCGGCTGGTTCGGCTTCAACGCCGGCTCGACGCTCGGCGTCGCGTCCGGCGGCATCGTGGGCTTCTTCGGCTACGTCGCGTTGACGACGAACATCGCCGCCGCCTGCGGCGCGCTCGGAGCCCTCGCCGCGTCGTGGCTGCTGCTCCGTAGGCCGGACATGTCGATGACACTCAACGGGGTGCTCGCCGCGCTCGTGGCGGTGACGGCGGCCTGCGGATTCGTCGCTCCCTGGGCGGCGATCGTGATCGGGATGGTGGCGGGTGCGCTCGCGGTCGCGGCGACGATCGGCGTCGAGCGGCTCGGTATCGACGATCCGGTCGGAGCCGTCGGCGTCCACGGCGTCGCCGGCATCTGGGGAACGTTGGCGACGGGCCTGTTCGCGGTCCCGGCGCTCGCCGACACGCTGGCCACCGGCACCGGAGGGCTCGTGTACACGGGCAGCTTCTCGCAGCTCGGGGTCCAGGCGCTCGGCCTCGTCACCGTCGGTGCGTTCACGTTCAGCGCCTCGTTCGGAGCGCTCTGGCTGCTCAGGCGCTCGTTCGGGATCCGTGTCCACGAGGACGTCGAGCACGCGGGCCTCGACGTCTCCGAGCACGGCATGTGGGGCTACCCCGAGCTCTTCACGGCCGTCCCCGGCGGCTACCACCCGACGCCGGGCCACCTGCCCGCTCACATGCGCGCGAACGGCCACGCGAACGGCAGCGGGAGAGGCCACGCCGCTTCGGGGGCGCATGAGCCCGGGCGCGCGCGCTGACCCGGACAGCGCCGGGAGAGCGGCAACCGCGTGCCGCCCTCCCGGCTCGCTCAACGCCCGGCGGAGCGGTACACGTCGTGCCGCAGCTTTCCGACGCCGTCGATCGTGATCTGCACGGTGTCTCCGTGCTCGAGGGTGAACTCGTCCGGCGGCACGAGCCCGGTGCCCGTGAGCAGCACGGCACCGTACGGGTGGGACAGCTCCCGGAACAGGTACCCGGCGAGCTCGTCGAATGACCGCACCATCTGCGCGGTGGAGGTCTCGCCGCTGAACACCGTCTCTCCGCCGCGCTCGATGACGAGCTCGATGCGGGCCGAGCGGGCGCGATCGCCGAGATCGCGGGCGAGCACGATCGTGTCCGAGAGGCCGAGGCTGTCGTCGTAGATCTTCGCCTGGGCGAGGTAGAGGGGGTTCTCGCCCTCGATCGACCGGGACGAGACGTCGTCGGCGACGAGGTAGCCGGCAATGTCGCACTGCGCCGTCAGCACGAGCGCGAGCTCCGGCTCGGGGACGTCCCAGCTCGAGTCGCCCCGCACCCGGAGCGGGGCACCCGGAGCCGGGACACGGTAGGACGGGGCCTTCATGAAGATCTCAGGGCGGTCGGCGTCGAACACGAGGTCGTACGCGGACTTCACGACCGCCTCCTCGACCCGCGCCTCCCGCGACCGCTCGTACGTCACCCCGGAGCACCACACCTCCTGCCGGTCGACGGGCGCGAGGTCCTCGACCGGCCCCGATAGCGGCGCCCGTGCGAGCGCCTCGTCGACCTCGGCGTTGAGCCGCTCGAGGCCCTCGGCCAGGAACATCGACAGGGCGCCGTCGAGCGGGTGAAGACCGACCGGCCCCGAGTAGACGAGCTTGTCGATGCCCTGATGGCGAACGCGCTTGAGCCCTCTCAATGCTGACCTAGCGCAACGGCTTCAGGTGGGTGAGCGGCTCGTCGTCGGGGAGGTAGTCCCAGGCGAGCCCCTCGTCGGCCACGGGGACGTCGCGCTCCTCCACGCCGAGCTCCCTGAGCACGATGTTCCGGGCCTGGGGGATCCCGGCCGACTTGAAGAAGGCGAGGTGGCGATTGAAGCCCTGCCGCCCGAACCCGCAGTCCGTCGAGAGCACGAGCCTGTCGGCCGGAATCACCTCGAGCGCCGTCCGCACGCGGGCCGCGATCGTCTCCGGGAAGTCGCCCTGGAGGGTTCGGTGACTGACGACGCCGACCGCGACCTTCTTCGTCAGGCTGCCCGCGAACGGCTTGAAGAGCGGGATCTCCTGCAGGTCGTTCTCGGTCGCCTCGATCGTCCAGACGTCGCCCTTCAGCCGGTCGAGGTAGATCTCCATCGAGTTCTGGTAGCTCTCGTCGCTGAACACCTTCTGCATGTTCGGGTTGCCCCAGCAGGTGTGGATCCAGACCTCGACGTCGTCGAGCCCCTCGATCTCGCGGTTGAAGGCATCGACCAGGAAGTCGATGAAGTCGGTCATCTCCGGGTAGTAGCAGGCGATGAAGTGCAGGGTCGGCTCCTCGATCTGGATCACCTTGCAGCCCGAGGCGGCGAGCTGACGCAGTTCGAGGTTCATCGCCTCGGCCATGTCCCAGATCAGCTGTTTCTTGTCGTCGAGGTCGTAGTCGGACGTGTGCGAGTCGAGGAAGAAGGCGAGCACCTGCGCCGAGCACGTCCCGAACTTCACCGGCTTGCCCGACGCCGCCGAGGACTGCGCGATCCGCCAGATCTTCGCGTACTCGAGCGGGTTCTTCGGGTCGTGCTCGACCTTGTCGACCACGCGCGGCCAGCGCCACGTCTTGTAGATCGAGTCGAGCATCGTGCCGACCGGGTAGGCGAGCAGCGGCGAGCGCGTGTTGCGCGTCTGCAGCTCCTCGTGGTCGAGCCCCTTCCAGCGCTGCAGCGGGTAGTGGTGCCACGAGCGCCCGGCCACGTCCTCGTCGAGATGGTAGTCGCCCCCGGTCAGGAGGTCGAGCCCGAGGCGCTCCTGATCCGAGACGACGATCGCGTGCGCGTCGGTGAACTGCTCACGGAACCACGGGTCCATCATGCACGTGTCGAGCGGTCGGCCCCACATGTTCTGCGTGTACCAGCGCGGCCGCGGCCAGCTCCCCGTCACGGTCGCCGGAAGCATCAGATCCTTCGTCGCAGTGAACGCCATTCGAACTCCTTCTTCGTCGATCGGAACCCGGGGATCGTATCCGCAAGGCGCCCGGAACGGGCGCCGCGCAGCGGCCGCGCCGAAGGCGCCAGGCCGCGAAACCGTCGAGCCCGTAGGGCTCGACACAAGACGCCCCGGCGGCTGACGGCCCGGCTCGGCCGGGCCGGACCCGCCGATCGCGGGCCCGCAGGGACCGCACTTTCGTTGCGATCTGTGACCGCCCGGCTCCGCCGGGCTCCTACGCGGGTCGCAGCCGGCCGAGCCGGCTGCTCTGCCGCGGACGCGCTGTGAACGCCGGGCTCCGCCCGGCTCCCTGGCGGCTGAGCGACTGTGTCGCACTTCGACGGCCTGATGCCTCCGGCGCAGCCCGTGACCGCGGCCCTCCGGGCCGCTCCTACGCGGGTCGCAGCCGGCCGAGCCGGCTGCTCAGCCGCGGACGCGCTGTGAACGCCGGGCTACGTCGCTTTGCGGTGTGTCGAGCCCTCCGGGCCCAACGAGCCCTTCGACGGCCCGATGCCTCCGGCGCAGCCCGTGACCGCGGCCCTCCGGGCCGCTCCTACGCGGGTCGCAGCCGGCCGAGCCGGCTGCTCTGCCGCGGACGCGCTGTGAACGCCGGGCTCCGCTCGGCTCCTTGGCGGGTCGAGCCCGGTCGAGCCGGCCTCGCGGCCTGACGGCCGCTGCGCGGCGGCTACGCCTGTGTCGAGCCCTCCGGGCTCGACGGCACTTCGCGGCCTGACGGCCGCTGCGCGGCGGCTACGCCTGTGTCGAGCCCTCCGGGCTCGACGGCACTTCGCGGCCTGACGGCCGCTGCGCGGCGGCTACGCCTGTGTCGAGCCCTCCGGGCTCGACGGCACTTCGCGGCCTGACGGCCGCTGCGCGGCGGCTACGCCTGTGTCGAGCTCCGGGCTCGGTCCGGGCTCGCGCGACCCTCCGGGCTCGACCGCTCGGCTCACGCACGTGCGCGGCCTACGGGCTCGGGCGGCTACGCCTGTGTCGGAGCCTCCGGGCTCGACGGCACTTCGCGGCGACGGCCGCTGCGCGGCGGCTACGCCTGTGTCGAGCCCTCCGGGCTCGACGGCACTTCGCGGCCTGACGGCCGCTGCGCGGCGGCTACGCCGCCTTGCGAACCTCGACGAGGTAGGCGACCATCACGTCCTCGCCGCCGAGATTCAGGTGGAAGGCGTCGGAGAGCTGCTCGACGCGGGTGATCTGCTCCTCGTTCTCCTGGAACACGTCGCTGAAGAAGAAGAAGCCGTAATCGACCACGCGGCTCTGCAGTCCCAGCTCCTCGAGCAGCTCAGCGGTGTGCATCTGCGAGATGATCGAGAGCTGCATCAGGTACGCAACGCCGTCCTCCTCGAGCAGCTGCGGCAGCAGCCTCACGAAGTGGTCGACCATGTTGCGTCCCCAGTAGTCCAGCGGACGGTGGCCGCCGAGCTGGCTGAACGGGTCGACGGGCATCTGGTAGAGGCTCGCGACGACGAGGTCGTACCGCTCCGCGGGCTCGTAGGTGTAGATGTCGACGACATCGCCGCGGATGCGCTCGTGCACGCCGTTGCGAAACGCGTTCGCGAGCGTGTTGGCGACGGCCTGGCGAGCGATGTCGACCGAGAGCACCTCGGTGGCGCCGTTCAGCGCCAGCTGGATCGACAGCAGGCCCGAGCCGCAGCCCACGTCCAGGCACCGCTTGCCCGCTCCGACCTCGTTGCGCCACAGGTACTTCCAGACCAGCAGGCTGCCCTGGGTCGGGACGAACACATCGGGCTCGCGGATGATCTCGGGGAAGTGCAGCGGGAAGACCACGCGCCCGTTCGCGTCCGTCCACGGTGGCGGCGGCGCGTGGACATCGTGCTCGTCCTCGAGGTTGAGCTCGGCCAGCGTGGGGACGCCGGGATGTCCCGCGTGCGTTCCCTCGAGCGCCCGCCGCGCGGCTGCGATGTGCGCCGGAGAGGTCCCGCAGCATCCGCCGACGATCTGGGCGCCCTCGGCTCGCCAGCGCAGCGCCATCGCCGCGTACTCCTCGGGGCCGACCCGGTCGTCGAAGCGCCAACCCGCATCCGTGTAGTGCCCGAGGTTCGGGTAGACGCCGAGCGGGATGTCCGTGAAGTCCCGCAACCACGGGATCATCCCCTCGACGTGCTCGGGCGGCAGGCAATTGATGAGCAGGGCTCTCACACCGAGCTCCTCGAAGCGGCTCGCGGCTCGACCGAAGAGGTCTCCCTCCGGCCCACCCCAGTGCTGGCCGTAGACACCGCACACGCCGTGCCGGCAGCGCCGGAACGAGAGCCACACCGGGATGCCGCTCTCGACCGCGGTTTCGACCGCCTCGTAGGTGAGCGCCTCGCGGATCAGTCCCATCGTCTCGAGGAACAGGATGTCCGGCGGGTCGTCCTCGAGGACGCGGAGCAACAGCTTGAGCGTCCGGATTCGCTCCTCCGAATCCACGTCGCCGTTGACGGTGAACGCGACGGCGCACTCGCCCGCCCGCCCGGCCTCTTCCACCGCCTGCCGGGCGAGGCGCAGGCCGAGCCGGGCGACGTCCATCCAGTGCGTCGCCCCGGGACGCCCCGCCAGCCCTCCCGCCTCGAGCTCCGAGGCACCGAGGATCGCCCAGGTGTTCGTGGAGATGGCGTCGCAGCCGACCTCCGCGTACCGCCGATGCACCTCGAGGACCACCCGCGGGGCGTTGTACAGGGCGCCCGTACCCCAGAGGCCGTGATCCGAAGCCTTGAGCTCCCCCTGGTGCTGGCGCTCGAGCTCGGTCGCCACTGCGCCGTCGAGAATCACGGGGAGGTCGGCCGCCAGCTTCTCCTCGACGAGGGCGTAGGCCGTCCGCGGGGTGACGAGATCGTCGAGGGTCATACCGGATGGATCGACTCCGGTCCGAGTCTACGGGCAGCCTTCGGAACAGGTCAACCGATGGCGGGATCGGCGGTATCCGTCCACCGACGCGGCCGACGGTCGGAAGGGCCGCCGTGCTACGCTCAGTGCTCGTCCGACGCTTACGAAACGGCCCGATGCGTGCGCACGCCTCCTCCCGTTTCCGTGGGAAAGGGAGATCGATGGCGAAGGGCACGATCAAGTGGTTCGACCGGGCGAGAGGGTACGGCTACATCACACCCGACGACGGCGAGCGCGACGTGTTCGTGCGTCACACGGCGATCGCCGGTCCCCTGGCAGACGGCTTCCGGGTCGTGACGATCGGGGCGCGAGTCGAGTTCGACGCGCGCGAAGGCGCCCGCGGCCTCGAGGCCGTCCGGGTCGCGGCCCAGTCGGGCTGACCCGGCTCGCGACTGAGAGCTCAGGCGCGGGCGCCGGGGCCGTAGGCGAGACGGAGCAGCTCGCCGCGCTCGAACCGCTCGGGACGAAGCTCCGAGACGTCGATCGGCGGCTCGGTGCCGAGGACCTCCGCGGCGACCACCTCGCCGACCGCGGGCGAGAGCTTGAAGCCGTGCCCCGACCAGCCGAGCGCGAGGTACAGGCCGTCGACGCCGGGTGCCCAGCCGAGGATCGGGTTCCAGTCGGGCGGATAGTCGTACGGGCCGGCCCAGCCGGTCACGAGCTCGGCGCCGACGAGCTGCGGGTACCGCTCCGCGAATGCGCGCTGGATGGCGGCCTCGTAGCCCGGTGACAGCCCGTGCTCGCAGTCGTCCGCGCGCTCGAGCGGCGACTCCTCCCAGTACGTGACCGCGTAGACGAGCGCCCCGCGGTCCGGCCGGACGACGACGTTCGTGACCGAGTCGGAGCAGAGCACGTTCGGGCGCGGGGCGCCCACTGGCTGGCGCAGGATGGCGACCTGGACACGCTTCAAGGCGATCGGGACGTCGACGCCGAGCGGCCTGAGCAGCTCGGGCCCCCAGGCCCCGGTCGCGAGCACGACACGCCCGACGGCGATGTCACCCTGGTTCGTTCGCACGCCGATGACCCGTCCCCCGTCGGTGAGGACATCCGTCACCGCGCAGCCCATCCGCGAGACGAGGCCCAGATGGGTGGCAGCCGCGAACCAGCCGAGCACCATCTTGTGGACGTCTGCAAAGCCGCCCTCCGGCTCGTAGGCGGCAGCCGCGATCCCTTCGAGGGAGAGCAGCGGCTCGAGCTCGGCGATCTCGTCCGGGCCGACGAACGACGTGTTGAGGCCGAGCCCCTTCAGACGCGCGACGTTGTCCCGGCACGCCGGAACGAGCCGGTCGGCGACGGTCAGGAGGTAGCCGGTGCGGACGTATCCGGCGTCGCCGACGCCGATCTCGTCGGCCCAGTCGACGATCGTTCTCGTGCCGCGGATTGCGAGGCGCGCCGTGACCGCGTTCGAGTAGTGGCGGCGCACCATCCCGAACGTCCGGCCCGAGTCGCCGGCGCACAGGCCGTCTCGGTCGAGCAGCAGCACCTTCCCGGCGCCGCCACGACACAGCTGGTATGCCGTCGATGCCCCGAAGATCCCGGCACCGACGACGACGACGTCCGCGCGCTCCACCGCGCGGACGTTACCAGTCTCGCTAGTACCGGTAGTGGTCTGGCTTGTAGGGCCCCTCGACCGGGACGCCGAGGTAGGCCGCCTGCTCGGGTGTGAGCTGAGTGAGCCTGACCCCGACCGCGTCGAGGTGGAGCCGGGCGACCTTCTCGTCGAGATGCTTCGGCAGCGTGTACACCTGCTTCTCGTAGAGATCGTTCTTCGTGAACAGCTCGATCTGGGCGATCGTCTGGTTCGTGAACGAGTTGGACATCACGAAGCTCGGGTGGCCCGTCGCGTTCCCGAGGTTCAGGAGCCGCCCTTCGGAGAGGACGATCACCGTGTGGCCGTCGGGGAACACCCACTCGTCGACCTGGGGCTTCACGTTGATGCGGCGGATGCCGGGGAGGCTCGCCAGGCCGGCCATGTCGATCTCGTTGTCGAAGTGGCCGATGTTGCCGACGATCGCCTGATGCTTCATCCGGGCCATGTCGTCGGCCGTGATGATGTCCTTGTTCCCGGTCGCGGTGATGAAGATGTCGGCGGTCTCCACGACGTCCTCGAGCGTGGCGACCTGGTACCCGTGCATCGCCGCCTGCAGCGCGCAGATCGGGTCGATCTCGGTCACGATCACCCGCCCACCCTGACCGCGGAGCGACTCGGCGCAGCCCTTCCCCACGTCGCCGAACCCGCAGACGACGGCGACCTTGCCGCCGATCATCACGTCGGTCCCGCGGTTGATCCCGTCGATCAGCGAATGGCGACAGCCGTAGAGGTTGTCGAACTTCGACTTCGTCACGGAATCGTTGACGTTGATGGCGGGGAAGAGCAGATCGCCGGTCTCGGCGAGCTGGTACAGGCGATGGACGCCCGTCGTCGTCTCCTCCGTCACGCCCTTGATCCCGGCTGCGATCCGCGCCCAGCGCTGCGGGTCTTCGGCGAGCGAGCGCTGCAGCAGCTCGAGCACGACCCGGAGCTCCTCGCTGTCGGCGCCTGCCGGGTCGGGCACGGCGCCGGCCTTCTCGAACTCGACGCCCTTGTGGACGAGCAGCGTCGCGTCGCCGCCGTCGTCGAGGATCATGTTCGGGCCGCCCTCCGGCCATGCGAGGGCCTGCTCGGTGCACCACCAGTACTCCTCGAGCGTCTCGCCCTTCCAGGCGAACACCGGTACCCCGCGAGGATCGTCCGGCGTTCCGTGCGGGCCGACCGCGACCGCGGCCGCCGCGTGGTCCTGCGTCGAGAAGATGTTGCACGAGGCCCAGCGCACCTCCGCTCCCAGCGCGACGAGCGTCTCGATCAGCACGGCCGTCTGCACCGTCATGTGCAGGGAGCCCGTGATCCGCGCACCCTGCAACGGCTGCTGAGCCGCGTACTCGCGACGGGTCGTCATCAGGCCGGGCATCTCGTGCTCGGCGAGCTGGATCTCCTTGCGGCCGAACTCGGCAAGGGAGAGGTCGGCGACCCTGAAGTCGGCGGCCGTGAGCGATGCGCTGGGTGTCATGTGTTCTCCGGTCGGTCGTCGTGGCCTGGCGCGCCGGCGTCGGGCGCGGTCGGTGCGGTGATGAAAGTCTAGTGCGAGGACGGAAGCGGAACCGCCTCGAAATGGGTCATCCGGCGGAACTCCCCGAAGCGCCCGTCGATCTCCTCGTGCGTCAGCCGCTGCACCCGCTCGGTCCCGAACTCCTCGACGTTGAACGAGGCGAGCGCCGAGCCGTACGTCATCGCGTTGCGGAAGAGGCCGTCGCTGAACGGCTGCCCTGCGTGAGCGGCCAGATAGCCGAGGAACCCGCCGGCAAAGGTGTCACCGGCCCCGGTCGGGTCGACGACGGTCTCGAGCGGATAACCGGGCAGCGAGAAGAACCCCTCGCCGGTGAACAGTGCGGCCCCATACTCGCCCTGCTTCGCGACGACGATCTCGGGGCCCCAATTGCGCAGCGTGCGCGCCGCGCGCGCGAGGTTCGGCTCCCCCGTGAGCTGGCGCGCCTCGGCGTCGTTGACGATCAGGCAGTCGACGCCGCGAATCGCCTCGACGAGCGAGTCGCGGGCGATGTCGATCCAGAGGTTCATCGAGTCGAGCGCGACGAAGACGGCGTCCTCGCACTGGGCTCGCACCTCGCGCTGGAGATCGGGCTGGATGTTCCCGAGGAAGACGACACGCGAGCGCCGCGAGCCTTCGGACAGCTTCGGCGCGAAGTCGGCGAAGACGTTCAGCTGCGTGTCGAGCGTATCCCGGCTGTTCAGATCCCAGGAGTACCGCCCTGCCCAGAAGAACGTCGAGCCGCCCTCGACCCGCTCGAGGTCCTCGGTGTCGATTCCGCGCGTCTGGAGCACGGCGACGTGCTCGTCGGTGAAATCCTCGCCGACGACCCCGACGATCCGCACGTCGGTGAAGAACCGCGCCGCGAGCGCGAAGTGGGTCGCCGAGCCGCCGAGCATCCGCTCGCGGGAGCCGAAGGGCGTCTCGACCGAGTCGAACGCCACCGAGCCGACGACGAGGAGCGACATCGAAGCGGGAGTGCTAGTGCTCCGTCCCGGAAATCCCTTGGATCCCGGGCGGCTGCAAAGCGGCGCCGGGCCGCGTCCTCGGTCGCCCCGATATGTCCGCATATCGGGGCTTCCTGCGTCCTTGCCCGGCTTGCTTTTCGCGCGCCGGAACCGTCAAGCCACTTCCGAGACGGAGCACTAGCGCTCCACTAGCTCGCCACCGCGGTCGCGAGGCCGGCGGCGGCCGCGAGCGCGGCGGCCCTGTCGGTGCGCTCCCAGGTGAAGTCGTGCCCGTCGCGACCGAAGTGGCCGTAGGCTGCGGTCTGCGCGTAGATCGGACGGCGCAGGTCGAGGTCGCGGATGATGGCCGCCGGCCGCAGGTCGAAGTGCTCGCGAATGAGCTCCTCGATCCGCGTCAGTGGCACCTGCTCGGTTCCGAAGCACTCGACCTCGATCGAGACCGGGTGCGCGACGCCGATCGCGTAGGCGACCTGGATCTCGCAGCGGTCGGCGAGGCCCGATGCGACCAGGTTCTTCGCGACGTACCGGCACATGTAGGCGGCCGACCGGTCGACCTTGGTCGGATCCTTGCCGGAGAAGGCCCCGCCGCCGTGACGCGCGGCGCCGCCGTAGGTGTCGACGATGATCTTCCGCCCCGTCAGACCGGTGTCGCCCATCGGTCCGCCAACCACGAAACGCCCGGTCGGGTTGACGAGGAAGAAGTCGCTCTGGCTCTCGAGCCGATGGTCCTCGTACATGTCGTGCGGCAGGACCGGCCGCAGGACGTGCTCGATCAGGTCCGGCTTGATCAGCGTCTCGGAGTCGATCCCGTCGCGATGCTGGGTGGAGACGACGATCCGTTCGATCTCCACCGGACGCTGCCGCCCGTGCTCGTCCACCTCGTAGCGCACCGTCACCTGCGTCTTCCCGTCGGGCCGCAGGTAGGGCAGGATCTCGCCCTTGCGCACCTCGGCGAGCCGTCTACCGATCTTGTGCGCGAGCAGGATCGGGGCGGGCATCAGCTCGGGCGTCTCGTTGCACGCGTAGCCGAACATCATCCCCTGGTCGCCCGCGCCGACGAGGTCGAGTGGATCTTCGTCACCGGGCGTGTGCCGGGCCTCGTACGCCGCGTCGACTCCCTGCGCGATGTCCCCTGACTGCGCATCGAGGGCGACGATCACTCCGCAGGTATCGGCATCGAAGCCGAACTTGGCGCGGTCGTAGCCGATCTCCCGTATCCGGCTGCGGACGAGCTTCGGGATCTCGACGTACACCCCCGTCGAGATCTCGCCCGACACGACGACGAGGCCGGTGGTGACGAGCGTCTCGCACGCGACGCGCCCCATCGGATCCTCCGCCAGGATGGCGTCGAGGATCGTGTCGGAGATCTGGTCGGCGATCTTGTCGGGGTGGCCCTCCGTCACGGACTCCGACGTGAACAGAAAGCTGCGCGGGCCGCGCGCCTCGTGCTCGTTTCCACCCGTCGTCATCCGTCGTCCTCCCCCATCGTGTTCCGCGGATGCACCGCGTGCCATGAATGATTCCTCAGATCGCCGAATCTGGATAGTGCCAGGACCGGCCGGCGAGCCGCGCCTCGAGTCGATCGCGGAGCAGGATCGTCTCGGAGACGGTGTCGCACTCGTTCAGGTGCTCCCAGTCGATCCAGAGGTACTCCAGCCCGATGTCGCCGTCGTACCCGGCGAGCCGCGCGGCATCGACCATTCGCTCGAAGTCGATCGTCGAGTCCTTCAGGGCGCACTGCATCCGGTCACGGCGGGCACCGCGGGCATGGAAGTGGCGGGCGTACGCGACGAGGGGCTCGATCTCGTCCTCCGGGTAGCCCTGGTAGACGAAGTGCGAGTAGTCGAGGGTGAGCTCGACGCCGGCCGTCTCGACGCACAGGCGCTCCGCCTCGGGAGGCTCCTGTGCGATCGAGCCGAGATGGGGCTCGATCGAGAAGCGCAGACCCCTCTCGGCGGCGACCCGCGCCCGGTAGCAGAGCTCGTCCTGGGCTCGCGCAAACGAGTCGTCGCGGCTCTCGCCGGGCCAGTCGATCCCGGGCAGCATCGTGAGGCCCGGTGCCTCGATCCGCTCCGCGAGCTCGAGCATGTCGTGAAACAGCGCCCGGCCCCGCTCACGCTCTGCCGGATCGGGGTTGTTCGGCGCCATCGTCTGGAAGTCCGTCCAGGGGATCACGAACAGGTCGGACGCGGCGAGCCCGCTGCTGTCGAGCGCCGCCCTGATCCGCCGGGCGGCCTCGGGGATCGCGCCGTGGATGTCCTCCGGGCGGATGTGGGAGCGGTTCCCCATGCAGCAGACATCGACTGCGGGGAGCCCGAGGAGACGGATCAGCTGCACCGCGCTCTCCCACGGCTGCACCATCCGGAACGTGTTGTCGGCGCACGCGAGTCTCATGGCTCGAAACCGTTGCAGCGTACGGGGTCCGAGCGAGCGTTGACCATCGGCCGCATCGCACTACCCCGCCGCCCGGCCCACGCCGCGTCAGGGAAGCAGCGGGCTGCCGCCCCCCGTCTTCGTGATCCACGCGCCGCCGTCCACGGTCAGGACCGCGCCGTTCACGTAGGACGCCGCCGAGGATGCGAGGAACGCCACTGCGCCCGCGACATCCTCAGGGGTCGCCAGCCTCCCGGCCGGTATGCCGTCGACGAGGCCCTCGGGCTCGCCCTCGAGCCAGCCGTGGACGACCGTGTTGACCGTGATCCCCTTGCCGCCGAGCTCGACGGCCCCGACCTGGCCGATCGTCGTCAGGAACCCGCCGGCGGTCGCCGCCAGCACGTCTCCCTGGACGACCCGAACGGTCGAGGTCGGGACGAGGAAGACGATCCGGCCCTGTCGTCCCTCGCTCTCCCACGCGCCGGCCGCGGCCTGGGCCGCCCGGAACGCGGCCTTCGCGGCCGCGACCGCGGCCGCCCACTCCTCGTACGAGCACTCGAGGAACGGTCCCCGAGCCTGCGACCCGGCGCCGGCGACGACCACCGGCAGCTCCGCTCCCGCGAGCGCCTCCCGCAGCGCCGACTCGACGGCCGGCGTGACTCCGACACACGTCAGGTCGGCCATCAGTACTTCCCTACCACGAAGCCGCCGTCGACTCGCAGGAACTCCCCGGTCACGTAGTCGCCGTCGGGAGACGAGCAGAGGTACACGACCGCGCGGCCCTGCTCGATCGGCTCCGACGGCCGCGGGATCGGGATCAGCTTCAGCGTCGCCTCCTCGTCCTCGCGCGTGCGCAGGCCCGGAGAGTCGTCGTTCAGCTGGGACTTCACCCAGCCGGGCCCGATGTGATTCACGGTGATCCCGTACTGCCCGAGCTCGATCGCCATCGTCTCGGAGAGAGCGCGCAGCGCCTGCTTCGTCGCCCCGTAGACGGCCATCGTCGGGAAGCACATCTGCACGTGCACCGACGACGTGAAGACGATGCGCCCACCGGCGCCGCGCGCGACCATCGCCCGGGCGGCCGCCTGGCCGACGTTGAACGCGCCGGTCAGGTTCGCGCCGACGATCCGGTCGAAGGAGGGCTCGCTGATCTGCGTCCACGCCTCCCAGTCGGCGGTGCCGGCATTCGAGCAGACGATGTCGAGCGGGCCGAGGTCGCCCTGGACACGCTCGCACAGGGCGTCGACGTCGCTCCGGTCGGCGACGTTCGCCCGGTAGAAGCCGGACCGCCGGCCCGTAGCGCGGATCTCGCCCGCGAGCTCCTCGCCGGCCTCGGCGAAGCCGATGTCGACGCAGGCGACATCGGCTCCCTCCTCGGCCAGCGCCAGTGCGATCCCGCGACCGATGCCCCGCTCGTGCGACGCACCGGTCACGAGCGCCACCTTGCCGTCGAGGCGTCCCATCAGCTCGGCGCCTTCCTCGCCGCCCATGCCCGCTCGAACCCGGCCTTGCCCCGCTTCACGACCTCGAGCGGATCCTGCTTCCACAGCGAGTCCTCGAAGTCCATGTCCGAGAAGGACCCGTCGTCCGAGAAGATCTCGAGGTCGAACCAGCCGATCACGCCCGCGGCCTCGAGCGCCCCGAAGATTCCAGGCAGGTCGATGATCCCGTCGCCCGGAAGCACCCGGTCGAAGTCGTTCCGCGTCTCGGCCCGCCAGTCGCAGATGTGCACGCTCGGAACGATCCGGCTCCCGTGCTTCACGGTCTCCTCGATCACGTCGTCCGTGTCCCACAGGTGGTACACGTCGTACAGCAGCTCGACGTTCGGCTCGCCGATCTCGTCCATGAGCTCGATCGCACCCGGGATGTCGCCGATCATCGACCAGGTCGCGTAGACCTTGCGATGGAGCGGCTCGACGCCGAGCGTGATCCCGTACTCGGCCGCGACCTTCGCAGCCCTGCGCATCCCGTCGACGTAGACCCGCCGCATCTCCCCCGGATCGACGCCCTCGCCGGGATGTCCGGTGACGGTCAGGATCACGGCGGGCTCGAACGGGGCGAAGCGGCGGATCGCGGCGCAGAGCGCCTCTGTCCGCTCGTTCGGGTCGTCGGGCCCCGGGAAGGGCACGGGCCAGATCGAGAGCACGCCCGGGATCATCGTCGTCGCCTTCACCCCGCTGTCGCGCAGCTTCGCCAGCGACTCGGCGTCCTTGCCCTCCTCGAGCTTGAACTCCCAGATGCCCATCCCCTCGACGCCTGCCTCCCGGTAGACGGCGAGGTCCTCGTCGTAGGTCTGGTGGAAGGTCGTCACCGCGGAGACGGAGAACTTGGGCTCTGCCATCGCTCCTCCTGATCGGATGATTTGGTCGGTCGTCGGCGCGGCCGCCGGCAGGCGCGCCACGCCAGCACCACGATTCCCGGATCGAGCATCTACGGCGTGATGACGGTCTTGATCACGTCGTCCTCGCGGTTCACCACCCGCTCGAGTGCCGGCGCGATGCCGTCGAGCGTCGCGGAATGCGTGATGATCTTGTCGGTCGCGATCTTCGAGTCGGCCAGGATCCGCAGGGTCTTCGGCCACTGGAGCGGGTAGAGGAGCGAGAACCGGATCGTCTTGTCGAGATACAGGTTCCCGAGCAGCGGCACGGAGATCGCGTCCTCGGGCCCCGCGAGGCCCATGAGCACGACCGTCGACCCGGGGCCCGAGATCTCGATCGCCTGCTGGTTCGCCTGCACGGACGCGGTCGCGACGAGCACGCGATCCGCGAGCGCGCCGTCGTTCACGTCCTGGATCGACTTCACGAGATCCGGGGTGTGAAACGGCGAGGCCTCGTCCTTCGTGTTGAACGCGTGGTCGGCGCCGAGGTCCTTCGCGAGCTGGAGCCGGTAGTCGCGGGTGCCGACGATGGCAACGCGAGCGCCCTCGTTCTTCAGGAGCTGCACCATCGAGAGCCCGACGGGCCCCGGCCCGTAGACGACCGCGAAGCTCTCCGGCTCGACCTCGGCCCGCTGCACCGAGTACACGGCCGACGAGAGCATCTCGACGAATGCGCCCTGCTCGTCGGTGAGCGAGTCGGGGAGCTTGTAGGCATGGTGGATCTTCGTCTTGCCGAGCTCGGCAAAGCCGCCGTTCGTCGTCACGCCGAGCACCGAGAGGTTCTGGCAGAACGAGGGCTTCCCGGCACGGCAGGCATTGCAGGCGTTACAGGCCTGGATCGGGTTCACGGCGACGCGGTCGCCGACCTTCAGCCCGTACTGCTCGGCGAGCGCGCCGGTCTGGACGAGCTCGCCGCAGATCTCGTGGCCGAGCACGAGCGGGCCCTTGCCGGTCGGCGTGCCGACCGGGCTGCGCCCGTAGTAGTACTCGATGTCGGAGCCGCAGAACCCGCAGGCGAGGACCTTGAACACGACCTCGTCCGAGCCGGCATCCGGCTCGGGAACGTCCTCGATCTCGAGGCGCTCCGTCTCGTAGAAGACAGCAGCCTTCATCGCTTCCTCTCCTCGCTTCCGTGTCGGTTAGCCCTTGCGGACGTACTCGTCGAGCGCGTCGTTCAGCCAGAGCACGCCGTCCCATGTGTCCTGCCAGGCCTTGGAGCCCATCGGGATCGAGTCGACAGCCCACCACTCGCCGTCGTAGGCGCTGGCGAGGACGGGCATCAGCTCGCCGAAGTCGATGATCCCCTCGCCGAAGTTGCACTTCGTCCCGAACATGTTCAGGTGCGTGTTCATGTCGGTGTCGCAGAGGTGGATGTGGCCGATCGATCCTGCGGGGAGCATCTTGATGAACTCGATCTGGTTGGGAAGCGTCTCCGCGGGCTGGACGTGGTTGTGCCCGATCACGCCGCAGGCCTGGAAGTGGCCGGTGTCGTACATGAGCTTGAAGTGGGAGTGCCCGACGTCCTGCAGCATCTTCACCGTCTCCGACGGCTTGTTGAACGGCTGGAGGGACTCGAGCTCCCACAGCATCGTGATGCCGTGCTCCTTGCCGCGCTCCGCGTGGTGCTGGAACGTCTGCACCACGCGATCCCACACCGCGTCGTAGTCGGCGTCGTAGGGCAGCGGGCCGGCGGCGCCGGGGTCGACGCGCATGCCCGGGATGCCCATGTCGGCCGCGAGCTGGACGTAGCCCTCGAAGTACCGGATGTACTCGTCGTAGACCTCCTGCGAGCCGGTCGCCCAGGGCAGCCGGAACAGGTCGCCGTACGGCCCCGGCGCGATGCCGGCGAGCTCGAGGCCCAGGTCGTCGGTGATCCACTTGCGGAGCTTGTCGCGAGTCGCCTTGTCGGGGAACCGCTCGACCGTGCAGTGATCGAAGAAGCCGCCGAGCTCGACGCCGTCGTAGCCGAACGCCGACAGCACCTCGCAGACCTGCTCCATCGTCGCCATCTTCGGCTCGAAGCCGAACGCCATGCACCAGGTGCCACGGCAGACCTTCGCTGTCTTCGCCATCTCGTTTCCTCCCTCTCGTTTCGTGTTGTCTTCCCTAGTCCATGAGGAGCCCGCCGTTGACATCGACGTGGGCTCCGTGGACGAAGCTGGCCGCGTCCGAGGCGAGCCAGGCGACGGCGGAGGCGACCTCCTCCGCCGTCCCGACGCGCCCGAGGGGCGTCCGGCCGACCGTGCTCTCGCGCGCCTCCGGCGTCCAGCTCGCGATCATCGGCGTCTCGATCACGCCCGGATTGACGCAGTTCACGGTGATCCCGTGCGGGCCCGCGTAGCGGGCGATCGACTTCGCCAGGGAGGCGACGCCGCCCTTCGACGCGGCATAGGCCGCCCCCGCGGCGAGGCCGCCCGACTGCGCGGCGAGCGAGGCGATCAGGATCACGCGCCCGCTGCTCCGGGAGACCATCGGCCGAAGGGCGGCCTGCGCCGACAGAAAGGTTCCGCGCAGGTTCACCGCGACGATCCTGTCCCACTCGTCCGGCTCGATCCGGTCGAACGGCGTGTTGTGGAAGATCCCGGCGGAGGTGACGAGCACGTCGAGCCGGCCGAAGCGAACGAGGGCCACGTCGACCATCCGTTCCACGTCGGCCTTGCTCGTGACGTCGACGGCCAGGCCCGTGTGTTCGCTGCCCAGCTCTACGGCCGCCGCCACGGCCGCCTCGCCGTCGAGGTCGGCGAGCACGAGGCCGACCTCTTCGGCTGCGAGCGACCGGGCGCAGGCGAGCCCGATCCCGCGGGCTCCCCCCGTGACGATCGCCGCCTTGCCTGCGAGACCGGTGTCCAACTCGGGCGATCCCTCCTAGCCGTTGCGGACGTGCCGGTCGAGGAGGTCGTTCAGCTTGATCTGGTCGTCCCAGGTGTCCGTCCAGGTCTCGGTGGTCATCGGGATCGCGTCGACCGACCACCAGTCGCCCGTGTAGACGTCGGCCAGCGCCGACGCGAGCGCGTCCATGTCGAGCACCCCCTTGCCGATGCCGAGGTGTGTCCCGAACGCGTTGTGCCACGTGTTCGAGTCCGTGTCGCAGAAGTGGACGTGGCCGATCCGGCTGCCGAGCCTCGCGATGAGCTCGACCTGGCCTCCCTCGACCCGCTCCATCGGCTGCAGCTGATTGTGGGCGAGCACCGCCGCGGCCTCCATGTGGCCGACGTCGTACATGATCCTGAGGTTGTCGTGGCCGACGTCGTCGACGAGCTGGACGATCTCGGACGGGCGAACGAAGATCTGGCCCGTCTCCGGCTCCCACAGCATCTGCACGCCCGCCTCGGCCCCGCGTTCGGCGTGCTCGCGGAAGACGCTCACCACGCGATCCCAGACCCGCGGCACGTCGGCGTCGCGCGCGAGCGGGCCGAAGTCGCCGGGATCGATCCGCATGGCCGGGATCCCGCAGTCGGCGCAGAACTGGAGGTGGGCGTCGAAGAACCGCCGGTACTCGGCGAGGACGTCGTCCGACCCCGTCGCCCATGGAAGCCGGCCGAAGTCGCCGTACGGACCGGGCGCGTACCCGACGACCTCGAGGTTCAGCGAGCCGAGCCAGTCGACGAGGCCCTTGCGGCTCGCCTTGTCCGGGAACTTCTCGACGGTGGCGTGGTCGAAGAAGCCCGCAAGCTCGATCCCGTCGTACCCGAACGCCGAGAGCACCCGGGCAACCTGCTCGAGGGTCGGCGGCGTCTCCAGGCCGAACGCGAGGCACCAGCTGCCCCGGCTCACCCTCGCTGCTCTCGCCACGTTCGTCCTCCTTCTCGGTTCTACCGCGTACCGTGCTCGCCCGGCCACGGCCGGACGAGCTGGACGAGCTCGACGGGGTTGCCGTCGGGGTCTTCCGCGTACAACGCCTTGCCGCCGTCGTTGGGTCCGCCCACGACCGTGACCGGGCGGCCGTCCCGCGAGCGGATCTTCACTCCGAGCGACCGCAGCCGTCCGTACTCGGCGTCGAGGTCGTCGGTGACGAAGCAGAGATGGCCGGAGCCGGTGTGGTTCGGCTCCCGCGCGCGCGTGTCGCCTCGCGGCTCCAGGTAGTGGAGCAGCTCGAAATTGAACCCGTAGCCCCGCAGGTGCACGATGCGCACGCGTGCGCCCCGCACGCCCGTGACCTGCTCGACGAAGCCGCCGGCCTCGACCTCGCGGTCGGAGACGAGCTCCATCCCGAACACGTCGCGGTAGAACGCGATCGCCCGCTCGGGATCCTGCGTCGACAGCTCGAAGTGGTGGAAGCCGGTGATCACCGCGGCCGCCCGACCCCAAGGTTCAGCACGAGCAGCCGCTGCTCCATCTGCTCGCGGATCGCGTAGCGCAGCCCTTCCCTGCCCGACCCGGACGCCTTCACGCCGCCATAGGGCATCGAGTCGACCCGCCAGATGTTCACGTCGTTGACGATCACGCCGCCGACCTCGAGCTCCTGGTAGGCGCGGTAGGCGACCGCGAGATCGGACGTGAAGATGCCGGCCTGTAGCCCGTACTCGGTCGCGTTCGCCGCCGCGAGGGCCTCGTCGAGGTCGCCGTAGCGCTCGATCACGACCACGGGCGCGAAGATCTCCTTGCAGGCCACGCTCATCCCGGGCCGGGTGCCGGTCAGGACGGTGGGAGGGAACAGCGTGCCCTTGCGAACCCCGCCGGCGAGCAGGCGCGCCCCGCCGACGACAGCCTGCTCGACCCAGGTCTCCGCGCGGGCCGCTGCCTCCTCGGTGATCATCGGCCCCATCGTCGTCTCCTCATCGAACGGGTCGCCCGTGCGGATGCCGACAACCTGCGCGAGGAACAGGTCGGTGAAGCGGTCGGCCACGTCCTCGTGGACGTACACGCGCTGGACGGCCGCGCAGACCTGGCCGGCGAGCAGGAAGCCGCCGAACGCGCACCGCTCCGCCGCGTGCGCGAGATCTGCGTCGTGGTGCACGACGACGGCACCGTTGCCCCCGAGCTCGAGCGACACCTTCTTCTGCCCGGCCCTCGCTCGCAGGCCCCAGCCGACGCTGCTCGAGCCCGTGAAGGAAACGCCGCGGACGCGAGGATCGGCGACGAGCGGGTCAGCGAGCTCGGGGCCGGCCGGAAGGACACTGATCAGCCCCGGTGGCAGCCCGGCCTCGTGGACCGCGTCGGCAACGAGGCGTCCCACGTTGACGCCGCTGACGGGCGTCTTCTCGGACGGTTTCACGACGATCGGGTTCCCGGCGGCGAGCGCCGGCCCGATCTTGTGCGCGACGAGGTTGAACGGGGAGTTGAAAGGAGTGATCGCGACGACCGGCCCGATCGGGAACCGGCGCACCTCGCCGTAGCGCCCCTCCCCGGCCGCGACGCCGTCCAGAGGGACGACCTCGCCGTCGATTCGGGTCGCCTCCTCGCCCGCGAGCCGGAACGTGGTCGTCGCGCGGTCGACTTCGAGGCGCGACTCCCAGATCGCCTTGCCGGTCTCGAGCGTGATGTCGCGGGCGAGCTCCTCCCGGCACTCCGCAATGCGCCCCGCGACCGCATGCAAGAGCCCGCTGCGGTGATGGGCCGCAACCTGCCGATACTCGGCGAACGCATCCTGTGCGGCGCTGATCGCGTGCCCGGCGTCGGCGGCGTTCGCAGACGACACGGTGGCAACGATCTCCCCGGTGAACGGGAAGCAGACCTCGATCGGAGCTCCTCCGCCGGGAGCCGGCCGGCCGGCGAGGACGAGCTCGTGATGGGCTACCGAGATGCTCATGCGACTCTCCGGGACGAGCCTAGCCGCGGCGGGGCCGACGTGCCGCGGGGGACGTACCGGGCCGGCAGGGTGACCGTCCTCGGGGGCGCGTCCGGGTCGGCGAGCCGGGCGAGCAGCAGGTCGGCCGCCTCCCGTCCGTGGGCGACCGCATCCCGGTCGATGACGTCGATCGGCGGATCGTGCAGCCGCGTCAGCTCCACGTCGTCGGTGCCGACGAGCGACAGCTCGTCCGGGATCCGGACGCGCAGGTCGCGGAGTGCCGCGAGGACCCCGGCGGTCAGCTGGTTGTTCCCGGCCACGATCGCGGTCGGCGGCGCAGACAGCGCCAACAGGTGCCGGGCCGCCTCCTCGCCCGTCTCGTGGGCGTGCACCCCCGTCACGACCAGGCCGCGGTCGGCGTCCAACCCGAGGCTCGAGACGAGCCGGTGGAAGGCGGTGACGCGGGCCCGGCTCGCGAACTGCGACGGATTGCCGGCGACGAGCGCGATGCGGTCGTGCCCGAGCCCGGCGAGGTGCGCCAGCGCCTCGCCCATGCCCGCCGCGTGGTCGGAACCGACGACGTCCGCCCCCGAGCCTTCGACCTCGCGATCGAACAGCACGCACGCGCGGAATCGTGCGAGGCGCTCGCCGAGCCCGGGGGTCTGCTCGTCGGCGACCGCCACGATCAACCCCTCCAGGCGACGTTGGGCGAGCATCCGGATCTGCGCCGACTCGTGCGCGGGGTCGTTCCCCGAGTGGGCGAGCATGAGCGAGAACCCGCGCCCGTGCAGCACCTCGTCCGCCCCCTTGGCCACGGCCGAGAAGACGGGATTCGTGATGTCGGGCACGACGAAGCCGACGGCGCGGCTCGTGCCCGTGCGCATGCTGCGGGCAGCGACGTCGGGCTCGTAGTCGAGGCGTTCCATCGCGGCCAGCACCCGCTTGCGCACCTCGTCGCTGACGAACGGATAGTCGTTGAGGACGCGAGACACGGTGGAGACGGAGACGCCCGCCTGCCGTGCCACTTCCCTGATCGTGGGGCGCATGGATGCGGCGTTGGAAACGTTTTCAAGGGCGACTCTAACGCCGGCCCGGGAGAGGGTCAAGCGGCACCGGCAGAGGGCGGCTCCTCCTCCGCCCGCTCAGTGAATAGGCTAGATCGGTGGAGCTCCTGTCCCATCCCGACTTCGCCCGGCACCATCCGACCGGCGACCATCCGGAGTGTCCCGAGCGGCTCCACGCCCTCCAGGAGGCGCTCGAGTACACGGTCGTCGGCCGCCCGGCAACGGTCGACGAGGTCGCAACCGTGCACGATCGCGACTACATCGAGACGATCGAGGCCGTGTCGCGCTCCGGCCGCAGCGGCTACCTCGACGCCGACACCGTCTGTACGCCGTCGAGCTACTCGCTCGCCCTGCTCGCGGCCGGCGCGGCGATCGAGGCCGTCGAGCGCGACGCGTTCGCGCTCGTCCGACCTCCCGGACATCACGCGCTGCGGAACCGGGCCATGGGATTCTGCCTCTTCAACAACGTCGCCGTCGCCGCCCGTTTCGCCCAGCGCGAGCTGGGGCTCGCGCGCGTGGCGATCGTCGACTGGGACGTCCACCACGGCAACGGCACCGAGGCGATGGTGCGGGACGACCCGACGGTGCTCTTCGTCTCGCTCCATCGTTGGCCGTTCTACCCGGGAACCGGCGGGCCGGCCGAGGGCAACGAGACGACCCTCAACGTCCCGATGGACGCAGGGGCCGGAGACGCGCAGTACGTCGAGGCGTTCGAGCGTACGGTCGTGCCGACGGTCTCGGCGTTCGCGCCGGACGTGCTCCTGCTCTCGGCGGGCTTCGACGCGGCGGCCGGCGACCCGCTCGGCGGGATGCTGGTCACCGAGGAGGGCTTCCGGGAGCTCGGCCGTCTCGCCTCCGGGCTCTGCGATCGTGTGGCCGCCGTGCTCGAGGGCGGATACGACGTGGACGCGCTGCCGGGCCTCGTCAGCGCCGCGCGCGCCGGGCTGTCGAGCCGCTGAGGGGCGGGGCCGCGCGGCCGACGACGGAAGCGACGCGCTGCCGGCGGTGCAGAGCTACGGTAGGGGTCATGGACGTCACCGAATCCACGTTTCGCACGGACGTCATCGAGCGTTCGAGCGAGCTTCCGGTGGTCGTCGACTTCTGGGCGGAGTGGTGCGGCCCGTGCAAGGCGCTCGGCCCCGTGCTCGAGGAGGCGATCGCCGAGCGCGCCGACGAGATCGTGCTCGCGAAGGTCGACGTCGACGCGAATCCCGGGCTCGCCGAGACCTATGGGATTCGAGGAATCCCCGCCGTGAAGGCGTTCCGCAACGGCACCGTCGTGAAGGAGTTCGTCGGCGCGCAGTCGCCGGCCAGCGTCGGCATCTTCCTCGACGAGCTGCTCGGCCCGAGCCCGTCGCAGCGCCTGCTGGACGAGCTCCAGGAGAGCGGCGAGCTCCCCGAGATTCTCGGGCCCCTTGCGGAGGGCGACTACGAGCGGGCGCTCGAGTGGCTCCTCGGTGAGGCCGCCTCGGGAACGCCCGAGCGTCGAGAGCGGATCCGTGAGGTGATGGTCGCGCTCTTCCAGGAGCTCGGGCAGGATCATCCACTGAGCGTCTCGTACCGACGCCGGCTCGCGACCACGCTCTACTGAGTCGGGAGCTCCGGTCGTTCCCGGGCCCGAGCGGGGCCCGAAGGCGAGCGCCGTTCGCCGGGATCCGCCCCCCGGCCGGCGGAGCGTGACACGCGCCAACGGCACACCGCTGTCGCGATTTCGTCGCACCCCTGTCCGGAATGGCCGATGAAAGAACGCCCCGAACTCCCTAGGCTGCAATCAGGTCACCCGCCCGCGACCGACGACCCGAAAGGGGGTGAAGGATGCGTGACACATGCACACATCACGGCGATCGCCGGCGCGGTGCTGGGAGCGCTCGCGATGACGGGCGCGTCGGGCGCCGCCGTGGGCGCCGCCCGCCCGATGGCCGGTGATCACGTCGTCATCGAGGAGGTGCTCGCCGAGCAGCCCACCGATCGGGCCGGACGGGCGATCGGCCCGAAGGTCACCGTTCCGACCGATGTCCACCGCCACGGATCGGCGCGGGCGGCGAGCGACGGAACCGGCGAGGCCACGCCCCGCATGCTGCGGGCGGCCGCCTCCGGATGCAAGGTCGTCTGGGCGATGCGGATCGGGAGGAGCTTCCTCTTCGGGACCACGCTGTGGAAGTACACGCAGGAGAAGCGCTTCTGCTGGTCGTACCCGCGGCTGACGAGCGTGAACACGAACGCCTACCCGTGCTGTACGGACCCGACGTGGTACTGGGCGGGCGCGATCGGCTCGAACGGCTGGTTCTTCTCGTGGGCCGGGAGCGCAAACGGAGGCCACTACACGTTCCGCCAGGGTCGGTTCGAGCAGCAGATCCTGGGCAAGGTCGTCGACTCGGCGCAGCCCTGGGTGAAGCTCTGGGTCTACGGCAACGGCACGTGGCAGTACGCGACCGGCGCCTGACGGGCCGAGGTAAGGAGACGCAATGCATGACGAGGGCTCCGACGACGACGTGAACCCGACGGTGCGATGGCTCGTGCACGGCGTGTGGCGGATCGCGCTCGGGATCGTCGTGATCCTGATCGTGCTCGGCGTCGCCGCCGCGATCCTTCGCTAGCAGCTCCCGGGCGGCGGCACGCGGGCGTGCCGCCGCCAGCCCGCGACGGGTCCAGAGCCGCGCGAGTACCCCGGCCGGCTAGCGCAGCTCCGGCGGCAGCCGGAAGTAGACGTCCTCGCGGGTGAGCTCGACCTCCTGGCGGTCGACGTAGCCGTGCTCGGCCAGACGGTCGGCCACCCGGATCACGAGCGACTCCGGCGATGAGGCGCCCGCCGTGAGACCGACGACCTCGTGCCCCTCGAGCCACGCCGGGTCGAGATCGGAGTCGTCGTCCACCAGACGAGCGTCCGCGCCGCGCGAGCGAGCGACCTCCACCAGGCGGTTTGCATTCGAGCTCGTCTTCGAGCCGACGACGAGCACGAGCGTCGCCTGCTCGCAGATCTTCTTGACGGCATCCTGCCGATTCTGCGTCGCGTAGCAGATGTCGGCCGAAGGCGGGCCGACGAGGTCGGGAAACCGGTCGCGGAGTGCGTCGACGACGTCACCCGTGTCGTCCACCGAGAGCGTTGTCTGCGTGAGGTACGCGACCTGCTGCCCGTCGTGCGGTCGGAGGCTCTGGACGTCGCCGACGGTCTCGACGAGCGTGATCGCCTCGGCGGCCTCTCCCATCGTCCCCACGACCTCCTCGTGGCCGGCGTGCCCGACGAGCGCGATCCTCAGCCCACGGGCCGCATAGCGACGCGCTTCTGCGTGCACCTTCGAGACGAGCGGGCAGGTGGCGTCGATCACCTGCAGGTCCCGCTCCGCACACTTCCGGTAGACCTCTGGCGCGACGCCGTGCGCGGAGAGGACGACGAGGGCGCCTTCGGGCACCTCCTGCTCGGTCTCGACGAAGACGGCGCCGCGATCCTCGAGATCGCGGACGACGTGCACGTTGTGGACGATCTGATGGCGGACGTACACGGGCGGGCCGTGCGTCTCGAGCAGCTTCTCGACGATGTCGATCGCACGGACGACACCGGCGCAGAAGCTCCGCGGCGCCGCGATCAGCACGCGCTTCACCTCTCGGCCTCCGCGAACGCCGCGGCGGCCCGCTCGAGCGCCGCGAGGCCCCGTCTCGCCGCCCTCGCTGCCCGAACGGATCGCACCGGCTCGGTCGCAAACGCGCGCAGGACCGCTCCCCACGCGGTTGCCCCGTCCGGCGCGGAGGCGAGCGCGAGCCTGCCGACCCGATGCTCGGGGCTGTCGGAGACGGCCCTGACAGCGCCGGCCAGCCTCCCGGTCCGCGCGAGCGCGGCGCCCTCCATCTCGACCGCGACCGCCCCGGTTCGCTCGGCGAGTCGGGCGCGGTCGGCGGGATCGTCGACGACGCGGCCGGCAGCGCAGATCACCGCCGGCTGCGCGCCGGGGACCTGCAGCGGCTCCCCCTCCCACAGCACTGCACCGCTCTCGTCCACGATCCGATGGGCGGTGAGCAGCGCTCCGGGAGCAAGGCCCGGTACCAGGGCGCCGGCCAGCCCGAATCCGGCGATCCGACCGCCCGGCAGCGGGAGCGAGGCGGCGAGGCCGATCCGTGCGGTGCGCGCACCCGCCCTCCGCGCAGCCCGCTCCTCCACCCGCAGCGCGCAGGCCAGGGTGAGCGGGCTCAGCGCAGCGTCCACGCGAGACTCCGCACCGTCTCCTTGACGCTCTGGGTCGTCGCGAGGGTAGCGGACGGCTCGAACCCGCAGTGAATCCCACAATGCTCGCAACGAGGGTCGTTCCCGGGACCGTACCGCTCCCACTCCATCCCGTCCATGAGCGCCTGGTAGTCCGGGAAGATGGCATCGGTGAGCAGGTAGCACGGACCCTTCCAACCGTAGGGGTTGCGCGTGATCGAGCCCCACGGAGTACACGGGAGCGACCGGTCGCCGGTGAGGAAGTCCTGGTAGATGGGGCTCGCAAGCCACCGGTAGCCGCGCTTGCGGGCAGCGGCCCGGATCTGCCGGAACTTGTCCTCGTGCTCGCTCCGGGTCATCGTCAGGTTCGGGTCGATCTGGGAGTACTGGTAACCCGGCGCGACGAGCATGCCGTCGGTACCGACCTCCTCGGTCAGGAAGCGCATCATCTCGACGATGTCGTCGACCTGCGACTCCTTGAAGATCGTCGTGTTCGTCGTCACGCGGAATCCGCGGGCGCGGGCCGACCGGATCGCTGCGATCGCGATGTCCCAGAGGCCCGGGTAGTCGCACACGTAGTCGTGCGTCTCGCGCATCCCGTCGAGGTGCACGACCCAGGTGAGCCGCGGGTCCGGGGTGAAGCCGTCGAGCATCTCGTCCAGTCGCAGCGCGTTGGTGCAGAGCTGGATGTTCTTCTTCAGCTCGAGGAAACCGCCGACAACGTCCTCGATCCCCTTGTAGATGAGCGGCTCGCCGCCACAGATCGAGACGACGGGCGCGGGACACTGCCTGCCGGAGTCGAGGCACTCCTCGACGGTCAGCCGGGCTTTGTTCGACTCGTACTCGCGGATCTTCCCGCAGCCGATGCACGCGATGTTGCAACCCAGAGTCGGTTCGAGCATGAGAACGAGCGGGTACCGCTCCTCGTTCTTCTGCGACGCGACGTAGCGACCGATCTGGACGGTGCTGCGTAGCGGAAACTTCATGCTCCTCCCTTTCCCTTCGTCGACAGCGCGTCCTGCACGGCCCGCGCGAGCGCGGGCGCCACCGGCCCGGGCCGATAGTCCAGCACATTCTCCGCCTTCTTGCTGGAAAAGTACATCGGCAACCGGGCGAGCGTCACCTCGTCGCGATTCGCGAGGCCCAGTCGCGCCGCCGCGACCGCGGCGAGGTACGGGACTCGGAGGCGGGGCCGACGGACTCCGGCGAGGTCGGCGATCGCCGCGAAGAGGTCGCCGAGCGGGAGGTTGACGCCACCGAGCAGATACCGCTCCCTGCGTTCTCCACGCTCGAATGCGAGCACGTGGCCGCGTGCAACGTCCCGAACGTCGACGACGTTCAGCCCCGTCGTCCCGACGTAGCCCGGGATGGCTCCGCTGGCGACACCGGCGATCATCCAGCCCGTCGGAGTCGGCCTGCGGTCGCCGTCGCCGACGGGGGCGGTCGGGTTGACCACGACGGCGTCGAGGTCGCTGGCTGCCGCTGCGAGCACGAGTTGCTCCGACTCGAGCTTCGTCCGCTTGTACGGCACCTCGAGCTCCCACGCGGGCGGGCCGTCCTCCTCGGTCGCCTCGCGCCCGTGCACGGGACCGCAGGTGCCGGCCGTGCTGCAGTGGACGAGGCGGCCGACGCGGCCCGCGCGACACGCGTCGACGACGTTCCGGGTCCCTTCGACGTTCACGCGCTCGATGAGCACGGGATCTGCGTCGTAGCTGTAGAGCGCCGCAACGTGGAAGACGCCGTGGCAGCCCTCGACCGCTTGCAGGAGGCCATCCCGGTCGAGAAGATCGACGCGCTCGGTCCGGACCTCCCACCCTTGATCGACGAGCTCGCGCGCGACGTGGGCTCCGACGAAGCCCGTCGCCCCGGTCACGTAGGCGCGCACGGCGTCAGGCCTCCCGGCGGAGGGCGTCGCGGTATCGACCGAGGGCGATCAGCGGCCACACGATCCGGTACAGGTGGTAGCGAATGAGGAAATCACGCGGGAAGCCCGTAGCCGTGAAGTGCTCCTCGTCCCAGTCGCCGTCCTCGCGCTGGGTGGCACACAGCCAGTCGGCCGCGCGCCGTGCGGTGTCCGACCGGGCCTCGCCGGCGGCCACGAGCCCGATCAGCGCCCAGGCCGTCTGCGACGCGGTGCCGGCGCCTCGACCGATCCAGGCGCGCCCCTGCTCCCCGCGATCGTAGGAGCGGCAGTCCTCGCCGAAGGAGCCATCGGCCGCCTGGTGGCGCCGGAGCCATTCCACGCCGCGCTGCACGGCCTGATGGTCGGACGGAACGCCGGCAGCCTCGAGGGCCGGAAGGGCGGCGCCGGTGCCGTAGACGTGGTTGACGCCCCAGCGGCCCCACCAGGATCCGTCCACCTCCTGCTCACGGAGGATGTATGCGACGCCGCGACCCACCTGCGTCCCGAACCCCGGCTCGCCCGCGATCAGCTCGACGACGTGCGCGGTGACGTCGACGCTCGGTGGGTCGATGACGGCCCCGAAATCGCAGAAGGGGATGTCGTAGAGCCAGTCGTCGTCGTTGTCCACGTCGAAGGCACCCCAGCCGCCGTTCTCACACTGCATGCCCACGATCCACCGGCACGTGCGCGCGACGGCAGCGCGTCCGAGCCCGAGCTTCCGCAGTGCCAGGGCGACCACGGCCGCGTCGTCGATGTCCGGGTACAGGTCGTTGTCGTACTCGAATGACCACCCGCCCGGCTCGACCCCGGGGGCGCGCACGGCCCAGTCACCCCGGGCCCTGACCTCCTCCCCGAGGATCCAGGCAGACGCCCGGCCGACAGCGTGGTGGTCTGCGCCCACGCCGACGGCGGCGAGCCCGAGCAGGCCGAGGCCGGTGTCCCAGACCGGTGACTGACACGCCTCGGGCCGTAACCGGTCGCCGTCGTCGACGAGGAACCGGCTCCAGCCGGCGATCCCGTTGCGCATGACCGGCGAGTCCCAGCCGTGGCCCCGGCATGCGAGCGCGATCAGCGACCAGACCCATGGCGGCTGGATCCCGCCCCAGCAGCCGTCCCGCTCCTGGCGGTCGACGATCCAACGCTCCGCGACACGCAGCGCGTGCTGGCGCCCGGGCTTGACGGGGGAGCGCGCATAGAGCCCGAGGAGCCGATCGACGTCGTCCCACACGTTCTGCCTCCGCCTCGGCGGGGGTCCGAGGTCGAGCTCGCGCCAGGCCCGCCGGGCGGGCAGCGGCCTGACCGGCCGATAGTGCATCACGACCGCGAGCGGCAGCACCGTCTGTCGCGCCCAGCAGGCGAACGTGTAGAGCGAGACGGGGAACGACGGACGGAGGAGCACGAGCTCGACGGGAAGCTGGGGCACTCGCTCCCACGGCCACAGCCCGAAGAGCGCGAACCAGATGCGCGTGAAGACGCGGGCGCCTCCGACGCCGCCGCGCGTGAGACAGAACTCCTTCGCCGTCGCGAGCTGAGGCGCCACGTCGGAGAGCCCGGCGAGTCGGAGCGCCGCATAAGCCTCCATCGTCGCGTTGATGTCCGGGTCGCCTCCGTGGTAGATCGACCAGAGCCCGTCAGGGCGCTGCTCGGCGAGGAGCTCGGCCATCACCCGCGCGGTCGTCTCCTCGTCGCGGATCCCGAGGAACTCGAGGAAGAGCAGGTGCTCGGCCGTGATGGTCACGTTCGACTCGAGCTCCCCGACCCACCAGCCGCCGGGATCCTGAAGCTCGACGAGGCGACCGACGGCACCGTCGATCGCCCGGTCGAGCGCGGTCGGCGAGGTCGCGGTCACGGGAGGCCCCGGGGCCGCATCCGGGCGGTCGCGCAGCCTCGGCCCCCGCCTTCAGCCGATCGGCAGCGGAACGATCCGGCACGCGTGCGTGCCGAAGCTGTCACGGTCCGTCACCCACCGGTCACTCGAGCGACAGTACGCTGATAGCGGGTGGAGGCGTGGGGTGGCCCCGGCGCCGGCGAGGTGGTGGCGTCTGGGACGGTTTCACGCCCGAGAGCCCACGGTTCGCGCCGTGCGTGCGAGCAGGTGGGCAGCAGCCCTGCGGCCGCTTCGAATTGCGCCCTCCATCGTGGCGGGCCAGCCGGTATCAGTCCAGGTTCCTGCTCGAGCGACGCCGCGAAGCGAGGTCTCCGTTCCACGGCGGAGAATCGCCGTGCCGGGGCGCCCGGCGAAGGTCGCTTCGGGCTCTCGGCTCACCCGGGACCAGAGCAGCTCGGCCGGTCCGAGGCGATCGGTCAGAGAGCCGGCGATCAGCTCGACGAGCTCACGGCCTCGGGTCGCCGCGAGGTCGGGAACCCCGCTCGAGACGACCGTCAGGTACTGACCTTCACGCGGCGCATGGCCTGTCAGCCGGCCACGGTCGAAGACCCAGTGGGCCGGGCTGTCGAGCAACGCCGCGAGCGGTGGGCGGAGAAGCTGACGGTCGAAGAGGAGATGGACGCTCACGATCGGCGAGTGCGCGAGGCCCGGGCGCGGCTCGCCCAGCAGGTCGGCGCTCTCGTTCGGTGGCAACGCGACGACGATCGCGTCGGTCGTGATCCGGTCTCCGTCTGCGGTCGTCAGCGCGCCCGGCTCCAGCGAGGCGACGCGCGTCCGAGCCTGGATCGACGCCCCGGCCACCCGTAGGGCCTGCTCGGCGGCCACGCCGTGCATCTCCCCGAGCGGCGCAACAGGGAGAAGCAGGTCGCTCGCCTCCCGATCGGAGAGCATCGCGGTCTGGACGGTGAAGATGCCGAGCGCGGCGCTGGCCTCGTCGCACGGGAGGTTGAGCGCGGGCCGGATGAACACGTCCCAGAAGCGCTCGATCGAGCGGGACGTCGAGCCGAGCCGGCGTAGAAGCGAGCCAAAGCTCTCGCCATCGTGCATCAGCGCGTCGAGCCTCCCGAGCCGGCGTGCCACGAGGCCCGCGGCAAGCCGCTCGGAGACGCCGAGGTGTCCGTACCGCAGCAGCGCCACGGGCCCTGCGCCGAGCAGCGCAACCCTTCGCCGCTCGTCGATCACCGGCATGCTCAGCCTCACCCGGCGCACCGCGTCAGCGCGGCCGATCCGGTCGAGGAAGCGCACGTACTCGCTACAGCAGCCGAGCGCGACATGCTGGCCATTGTCAGGCGCTGGCGCCGGGTCGCCGTCACGCTCCGGCAGCGTTTGCACCGCGCCGCCGAGGGTCGGCCGGGCTTCGAGGAGCGTCACCTCGGCGCCCGCGTCGAGAAGATCGAGCGCGGCCGCGATGCCGGCCAGCCCGCCGCCGACGACCGCAGCTCTCACGCCGCCTCCCGGAGGAGGCCGCTCCCGATGACGCGTAGCTTGCCGAGCGACGAAAGCCTCGGGCGGGAGGTGAACACGTCGTAGCTTCGCCGCTCCATCTCGTCGAGCAGGCCGGCGTAGATTCCCGTCAGCGTTCGCACGCACACGGCGCTGCGGGTGTCGAGAAGCGTGCACAGGGCCAACCCCTCGTTCAGCAACGCGCGCGCGCGCGAGCCCTGGTGAGCCATGAGCGCCCGCCAGCCGGCACCCAGTCGCCCCTCGGCGATGTCGTCCTCCCCGACGGCGAAGCGGGCAAGCTCGTCCCGGGGCAGGTACACGCGGCCGAGCGACCAATCCTCGGGTACGTCACGCATGATGTTGATCTGCTGGAGGGCGAGCCCGAGGGTCTCGGCCAGGGGGGTCGCCCGGCGCGGGTCGCGCGGGCCGTACACGGCCGTGCACGCGATCCCGACGGCGCCGGCAACGCGCCGGCAATAGTCGCGCAGCTCGTCCCAGCTCTCGTAGCGGGTGCGTTCCATGTCCCAGAGGCCGCCCTCGACGAGATCGGCGAGTGCCTGCTTGGGAACGGGATAGCGAATCAGGGTATCGCCGAGGGCGACGAGGACGGGATCGTGCATTGGGGCCCGCGGGAGCGCGGCGAGCTCTGCATCGACCTGCAGCAATCGTCGGCGCCGCTCCTCGACGGGCCCGTCGCCGTCGGCGATGTCGTCGACGCGTCGGGCGAAGGCGTACAGGGCGGACAGGGCGATCCGCTTGGGTTGCGGCAGCAGCATGATCCCCCACGCGAAGTTCCGCGCCTCGCGTCGCGTGATCCGCCCGCACTCGGCATAGGCCTCCTCGAGTGTCATCCGCGCAGGAGCTCCCGCATCGTCAGCCAGGCGAACGTCCACCGGGTCGGCGCCGGCCGAGCGGTGAACACGTCCCAGCCCGACCGCTCGAGTGCCCGCAATGCGGCCAGACCGCCCCGTGAGAACAGCGCGATCGACCTGCCGGCCCGGCCCCCGATCGCCTCCGCGAGCGGAAGGCCCCGCCGCAGGAGGGCAGACGCACGCGCTGCCTCGAACCGGCAGAGCGTGGCAAGCCGGTCGGAGCCGGGACCGGCGAGCTCGGGGTCGGACACGCCGAAACGGCGCATGTCCTCCTGGGGAAGGTAGACCCGGCCGAGCGCGAGGTCGCGCGGAAGGTCCTGGAGGAAGTTGACGAGCTGGAGCCCGGTGCAGACGTCGTCCGACATCGCAACGAGCCCGGCGTCGTTCGCCAGCCCGTAGACGCCGAGCACGACACGCCCGACCGGCTCCGCCGAGTACGTGCAGTAACCGCTTACATCGTCCCAGGTCTCGTACCGCGTGCGCTGCTGGTCGATCCGGTTCGCCTCGATCAGTCGCCAGAACGGCTCTCGCGGGAGCGCGCGATCGTCGATCGTCCGCTGCAGCCGCCGCATGATGCGGGTCTTCGGCTCGCCGTCGAAGCAGCGGTCGAGCTCCCGCTCGAGCTCGAAGAGGAGCGTGTTGCGGTCTCCTGGAGCTTCGTCGCCGAGGGAGTCGACGAGGCGCGCGAACCCGTAGACGGCCATCAAATGCGGGCGAGCCCACCGGGGCGCGAGCAACGAGGCGACCGGGAAGTTCTCGCCGCCCGCGCGCCCGTCGATCTCCTCGAGCGTCAACCCGGGCGTTGCGAGGAGGCTGCCGGCGGACATCTGGCGGGACCGTACCACGATGCCTGGGCCCTGAAGGGGCGTCGCGCGCATACGATCAATGCCGTGGAGAAGCGCACGTTCGGGCGGGCCGGCCCGGAGGTCCCGGTCGTCGGGCTCGGTACCTGGGAGGTCTTCGACGTCGGCCCGGAAGGCATCCCTCGCGCCCGTGCGGTCGTCGACGCGGCCTTTGCGGGCGGGGCCCGGGTGGTCGACTCGTCCCCGATGTACGGTCGCGCCGAGGCGGTCCTCGCCGAGGCGCTCGGCGGATGGCGCGAGCGGGCGTTCGTGGCCACGAAGATCTGGACACCGTCGGCCGACGATGCCGAGCGTCAGCTCGCCATGCAGCTGCGGCTCTTTCGCGGTCACGTCGAGCTCGAGCAGATCCACAACCTCGTCGCCTGGGAGGAGCGGCTCCCGTGGCTCGAACGACAGCGGGATGTGGGCACGGTCGGGCTGATCGGTGCGACGCAACACTACGAGGACCGCCTCGACGAGCTCGAGCGCATCATGCGCACGGGACGGATCGATGCGATCCAGATCCCGCTCAACCCGCGTCAGCGGCAGGTGGAGCGCCGCATCCTGCCGCTCGCGGAGGAGCTGGGGCTCGGTGTCGTCGGGATGCGGCCTCTCGGCGGAGCCGGGTCCCTGATCCCCGCCCCTCCGGCGGCCGAGCTCGAGGCCATCGGCGTCCGCAGCTGGGCGGAGGCGCTCCTGCGATGGGCGCTCTCCGACCGCCGCGTCCACGTCGTCATTCCCGCGACACGGAACCCCGACCACATGCGGGTGAACCTGGCCGCCGGAGACGGCCGGCTCCTCGACGACGACGTGCGCGAGCGAATCACCCACCTCGCCGGCGAGGATCGTTAGAGTGGACTGTCACCGAGTCGTCCCGACACTTGGGGCCCTCGTAGAGGCTTGAGAGGACGGCACCCGGGTTTTGTAAGCCGGGTGCCGTCCGTTTCTCGGCTCACCCTCGCCTTCGAGACCAATCGGAGGAAAGGAGTGAGCCGCATGTCTGAGGATGACGTCCTCTTCGGCTACCGGTTGCAGTTGCTCGACTACGCCGCCCGCACGTCGGTCAGCGAGGCCTGCCGCACCTTCGGGGTGCATCGCTCGACCTTCTACCGCTGGAAGCGCCTGGTCGACCGACACGGCCTCGAGGTGCTGCGGCCCCGCGAGCGGCGCCGGCCGAAGATGCCCAACCAGCTGCCGGCGATGGTGGAGGAGCGGATCGTGGCCTTCGCGATCGCCCATCCCGGCCACGGTCCACGACGGATCGCCTCCGAGTTGGGGCGGGAGAAGTGGGGCGGGATCGTCGTCTCGGCAAACGGCGTCTGGCGCTGCCTGCGCCGACACGGCCTCAACACCCGCTCGAAGCGGCTCTCCCTCGTCGCGGGCTACCGGGCACCCTACGAACCACCGCGCGAGCCCGTCCCCGAGCCACACATCGAGGTCGACCATCCCGGCGAGCTGGTCGGCTTCGACTGCTTCTACGTCGGGCGGCTACGAGGCACCACGGGCGCCGTCTGGCAGCTGACCGCGATCGACTGCTACTCCTCGTTTGCCTGGGCGGAGCTCGTCGTGTGCCCCACTGGCAACCCGTCGGCTATCGCCACCTCCAAGCTCGCCCGCCGGGTGGCGCGAGACCTGAAGCGGGCGGCCTGGCGCCTCGAGCGCGTGCTCTGCGACAACGGCAACGAGTTTCGCAACGATCGCTTCAAGGGCACGATCGCCTCGCTCGGCTCGCGCATCACCTACATCCGCTCGGGTCGTCCGCAGACGAACGGCAACGTCGAGGCGCTGCAGCGGCTCATCCTCGAGGAGTGCTGGCGGCCGGCCTTCGCGCGCTACCTCTACCCCCACTGCACGGGCCTCAAGCGCGAGCTCGAGCACTACCTCGCCGAGTACAACTTCGACCGCGTCCACCACGGCCGCCTCACCCGTGGACGCATCCCCGCGCACATCGTCTACGGTGCCCGCAAGATGGAGGCGAGATGAACCGTGAGTGTCGGCACATCTCGGAGTCGGTCCACGTTAGAGCAGAGGGGCCAGCTCCTCCGCTGACAGCCCGAGCTCCTCGAGCACCTCCCTCGTGTGCTCGCCGAGCCCCGGCACGGGTCCGAGGTCGGCGCGGCGGCCATCCAGCAGGATCGGGCTCCCGATGATCGGGATCGCGCCCACGGGGGAGTCGACCTCGGTCACGAGTCGGTTGAATGCGAGCTGTGGGTGCTCCATGACCTCGTGGAATTCGCGCACGAGCCCGCACGGGAGCCGCACGGCCTCGAGACGCTCGACCCACTCCTCCGCCTCACGTTCGCGGAAGACCGCCTCGAGGATCGGCTCGAGCTCGTCCCGATGCTCCGCCCGGCCCTCGAGTGTGTCGAAGCGCTGGTCGACGAGCAGCTCCGGTCGCTCGATCACCTGCTCGCAGAGGAGCCGCCAGTGGTCTGCCGAGAGGACGGCGAGGTTGAAGAATCGCCCGCGCGCGGCACGGTAGGGGCCGTAGGGGCAGAAGAGTGGATGGCGCAGCCCCCAGCGTCCGGGCGCTTCGCCCCGGTGCCACCAGAAATGCGGGTAGTAGCCGATCCAGTCGAGCATGACGTCGAACAGGGAGACGGAGACGCGCTCGCCCTCCCCGCTCACCGCGCGCCGCAACAGCGCGGCGAGCGTTCCAACCGCCGCATAGGTTCCGGCGCCGATGTCGCAGACGGGGATGGAGATGCGTGCCGGCTCCGCGGGGGTGCCGGTCATGGTGATCAGCCCCGCCTCGCCCTGCACCACGAGGTCGTAGGCGTTCTTGTGGGCATAGGGGCCTTCGGCTCCGTAGCCGGTGATCTCCGCGTAGACGATGTCGCCGCGCACCGCGCGAACGGATGCCTCGTCCAGGCGCATCCTCCGGGCCCAGCCCGGCGCGAAGTTCTGGAAGAAGACGTCGCTGCGCTCGATCAAGCGGTCGAGCGCGGCCCGGGCCCGCGGTTGCTTCAGGTCGAGCGCGACGCTCTTCTTGCCGCGGTTCATCCAGACGAACCCGGTGGCGAGGCCGTTGGCCCCCGTGTCCCAGCCACGTGTGACGTCCCCGGAGCCCGGGCGCTCGATCTTCACGACCTCGGCGCCGAGATCGGCGAGGAGCCGGGAACAAAGCGGCCCGGCGAGACCGTTCTCGCATGCCACGACCCGGTAGCCGCTCAGCGGTTGCACGAGCGACTACCCTACCCCGATACCCCACAGCACGAGGAGGTTCCCATGGCGGTTGCGATTCCCGAGTCCGTCCAGGAGAAGCTGAAGGCGACGACCTTCTGGCACCTGGTCACGCTGAACCCCGATGGGTCGCCGCAGACGACCCCGGTCTGGGCCGACACCGATGGCACGAACGTGCGAGTCAACACCGGCAAGGGGCGCCACAAAGACGTGAACATGCGACGTGACAGCCGCGTTGCGCTCTCGAGCGTGGACCTCGAAAACCCGTACGACTGGGTCGAGATCCGCGGCAAGGTCGTCGAGATCGTCGAAGGCCAGGCCGCTGAGGACGACATCGACGACCTTGCGGAGAAGTACCTGAACCAGCGCCCGTACCCGTACCGGACGCCCACCGAGGCGCGCGTGATCTTCGTCGTCGAGCCCACCGCCGTGATCGTGCCGTAGGGGTGAGCGAGGACATCGTCTACCTCGGACGCCAGGAGGTTGCCGAGCTCCTGCCGTCCATCCCCGAGCAGGTCGATCTCGTCGAGCAGGTCTACCGCTCGATGGCGGCCGGTCGGGTGGAGCTCCCGCCGAAGCCGGGGATCCATCCTCGCGCTGACGCGTTCATCCACGCGATGCCCGCGTACCTGGCGGACACCGATGTCGCCGCGGTGAAATGGGTGTCCGGCTTCCCCGCGAACAAGGAGCGCGGGCTCCCCTACATCTCGGGCGTGATCGTCGTCAACGACGCGGCTAGCGGGTTTCCGATCGGGATCATGGACGCCGGCGAGATCACGGCCGCCCGGACCGCGGCGGCGAGCGGCGTGTGCATCCGGCGTTGGGCGCCCGACGGCTGGCGCCGCGTCGCCATCGTCGGCTGCGGGGAGCAGGGCCGGTATCACGCACGCGTCGTCGAGGCGCTGAACCCCGGCGCCGCGATCGCGGCCTACGACGTGCGGGCGGAGCCGGCAGCCGCACTCGGAGGCACGGCGGTCCCGGCAGCAACGGTGGAAGAGGCGGTCGCCGATGCGGAGGTGCTCATCACTGCCGTGCCCATCAGCGAGCGGCCGACCCCGCCAATCGCGAGCGAGTGGCTTCCCGACCGGTACCTGGCGCTACCGCTCGACTTCGACGCATCCATCCAGGTCGGGCCGATCGCCGATGCCGGGCTGTTCGCCTCGGACGATATCGATCAGTTCGAGTACTACCGTTCTCGCGGCCATTTCGAAGGCTGGCCGACGCCGCATTGCAGCGTCGGCCAGGCGCTCGAACGCGACCTCCAGGCGAAGCGGGTCGCCTGCTGCAATCTCGGGGTCGGGGCGCTCGACGCCGCGTTCGCGAGCGCCGCACTCGCCGCGGCGCGCGCACGGGGAATCGGAACGCGCCTGCCTCGCTGAGCCGCGAAGCCTGTCTCGTGGATGACAGGACGCGCATGCACCCGGCGACTCGGCTGGCTTTCTGGACGGCGGGACGGGCGTGCAGCCGCGGGTCGCCCGGGCTCCTGGACGACAGGACGGCTGGGCACCGGGCGCACCGCTCGACTCGCGCCTGGTCGACAGGCCGCGTGCCTGAGTCGTCACCATTCCGTGCCGATCCCGACACGCCCCGCGCGCCACCCGCGCGCATTCCGGCGATAGGCTGAACGCGGGTGGTGGTCCGGGGTGGCCCCTCGGTTACGCGGCGGCGACGCGGGCGGCGACGGCGTCGCCGACCTCGACGGTGCTGGCAGTGCCGCCGATGTCGCGGGGGCGCGGGCCTTCCAGGCAGACGGCCTCCATCGCCCGCATCAGACGGGCCGCGGCCGCGGGCTCGCCGAGGCTCCCGAGCATCAGCGAGGCGCTCCAGATGGCGCCGAGCGGGTTGGCGATGCCCTGACCGACGATGTCCGGGGCGGAGCCGTGAACGGGCTCGAACAGCCCCGGCGTCCCGGTTCCCGGCGACGTGTTCGCGCTCGCGGCCATGCCCATCCCGCCCTGGATCGCCGCAGCGAGGTCGGTGAGGATGTCGCCGAACAGGTTCGACGCGATGATCACGTCGAGGCTCTCGGGGCTGCGCACGAGCCTCGCCGCCAGCGCGTCGACGAGGACGCGCTGCACGGTCACGTCCGGGAACTCGGCCGCAACCTCCTCCACGACCTCGTCCCAGAACACATAGGCGTGCGGCGAGGCGTTCGACTTCGTGCAGCTGACGAGGATGCCCTTGCGGCTGCGGGCGAGCTCGAACCCGAGCCGGGCGATCCGCTCGACCCCGACTCGCGTGAACACGCCGGTCTCGAGCGCGACCTCGATCGGGAGCCCTCGGTGCGAGCGCCCGCCGACGCCGGAGTACTCGCCCTCGGTGTTCTCCCGCAGGAACAGCATGTCGACGTCGCCGGGGCTGCGCCCGGCCAGCGGGCACGGAACGCCGGGCAGCAGCCGCGCCGGGCGAAGGTTCGCCCACAGGTCGAGCTTCTGCCGGATCGGGAGGATGAACGTCCAGAGGGAGACGTGGTCGGGGACGCTCGGATGGCCGCACGCGCCGAGCAGCATCGCGTCGTGCGCACGCAACGTCTGCTCCCAGTCGGACGCCATCATCTCGCCCGTGCGGTGCCAGCGATCGGCCCCCCAGTCGAGCTCCGTCCACTCGATCTCGAGGCCGAGCGCGTCGACGACCTTTCGCGCTTCGGCGACCACGTCCGGGCCGATCCCGTCGCCCGGGAGGAGCGCGATCCGGTGTGCCATGGGGCGGGATCCTACTTCGCGCCGCGAGACGGCGAGGGAGGAAGGCGCAGGTGTTCCCTCGAAGCTGCCCGTGTCCTCCTATGCTGCCCTCGTTGGCCGAGACGAGGGGGATGCCGTGATGCTGTCCGCCGTGCAGGAGCTGACGAGAGAGCGGCTCCTCGACGCCTATCGCACGATGAGAACGATTCGCGAGTTCGAGGATCGGCTCCACGTCGAGTTCGCGACCGGGGACATCCCCGGCTTCGTCCACCTGTACGCGGGGGAGGAGGCGATCGCCGCGGGCGTGTGCGCGCACCTCGACGACGACGACTCGGTTGCGAGCACGCACCGCGGACACGGGCACGCGATCGCGAAGGGCTGCGACGTCAAGGCGATGATGCAGGAGATCTTCGGCAAGGCCGGCGGCCTGTGCCAGGGCAAGGGCGGCTCGATGCACATCGCTGACGTCGACCGCGGCATGCTCGGCGCGAACGGGATCGTCGGCGGCGGCCCCCCGCTGATCTGCGGTGTCGGCCTGTCTGCGAAGATCCGCGGCACGCGACAGGTGGGAATCGCGTTCGTCGGCGACGGCGGCTCGAACCAGGGGACGTTCCTCGAGAGCCTGAACCTCGCATCCGTCTGGAGCCTCCCATGCGTCTTCGTGGTCGAGAACAACGGGTACGCGGAGGCGACCCCCGCCGCCTACCACCTCGGCGGCCCGGACGTCGCGAAGCGGGCCGATGGCTTCGGGCTCCCCGGGGTCGTCGTCGACGGCCACGACTTCTTCGCCGTCTACGAGGCTGCGGGCGAGGCGATCGCGCGCGCCCGCGATGGGGCCGGGCCATCGCTGCTCGAATGCCGTGTCAACCGCTACTACGGCCACGAGGAGGGAGACGCGCAGCTGTACCGACGGCCCGGCGAGGTCGACGAGATCAAGGCGGCTCGTGACTGCCTCGATCAATTCGCCGCCCGGGTGACGGGCCGCGGGCTGATCTCGCAGGACGAGCTCGACGCGATCGGCGCGAGCGCCAGGGCGCTCGTCGACGACGCCGTCCGCGAGGCCCGCGAGGCCCCCCACCCCGACGCGCGGCTCCTGCTCACCGACGTCTACGTCTCGTACTGAGGAGGCGAATCGATGGCACGCAAGATCACGTTCCTCCAGGCCGTCAACGAGGCGATGCGCCAGGAGATGCACCGCGACCCGACCGTCGTCGTGTTCGGCGAGGACGTCCTCGGCGGGTCGGGCGGGGAGGGCGAGGCGGAGGCCTGGGGCGGGCCGTTCGGGGCGACGAAGGGGTTCCTGGCCGAGTTCCCCGGGCCGGATCCTCGACACTCCCATCTCGGAGTCGGCCTTCATCGGTGCGGCCATGGGCGCCGCGGCGAGCGGGCTGCGCCCGATCGCGGAGCTGATGTTCGTCGACTTCATGGGCGTCTGCTTCGACCAGATCTTCAACCAGGGCGCGAAGCTCCGGTACATGTTCGGGGGCAAGGCGAATGTGCCGGTCGTGATCCGGACGACGTACGGCGCCGGCATCCGTGCCGCCGCACAGCACTCGGAGTGCCTGCACCCGATCTTCACCCACATCCCCGGCCTGAAGGTGGTGATCCCCTCGAGCCCCTACGAGGCGAAGGGCTTGCTGGTGCGGGCGATCCGCGACGACGATCCGGTCGTCTTCTTCGAGAACAAGGTGCTGTACGGCATGGAGGGCGACGTGCCGGAAGAGCTCTACACGATCCCGTTCGGTGAGGCCAACATCGTGCGTGAGGGCGGCGACGTGACCGTGGTCGCGATCGGGCGGATGGTGCACATGGCGACGGAAGCGGCCGAGCAGCTCGCGGAGCGCGGAATCGAATGCGAGGTCATCGACCCGCGAACGACGTCCCCGCTCGACGAGGAGACGATCTACGAGAGCGTGGCTGCGACCGGCCGGCTGGTGGTCGTCGACGAGTCGAACCCGCGCTGCAGCCTGGCCTCCGACATCTGCGCGCTGGTCGCCCAGAGCTGCTTCTCCGACCTGAAGGCCGCACCCCAGATGGTGACCGCGCCGCACACGCCGGTCCCGTTCAGCCCGCCGCTCGAGGATCTCTACGTCCCTTCCGCCGACCGCATCGTGGCGGCGGTCGAGCGCACGGTCGGCACCGGGGCGCCTGCATGAGCATCACGAAGATCGGGATGCCGAAGTTCGGGCTGGTGATGAAGGAGGGCACGGTCGCCGCGTGGCTCGTCGGCGAGGGCGCCGAGGTCGCAGCCGGCGACGAGCTCGCCGAGATCGAGACGGACAAGATCAACGGCGCAGTCGAGGCTTCGGCGCCGGGGGTCCTGCGGCGGCGTGTCGCCGACGTGGGCGATGTCCTCCCGATCGGCGCGCTGCTCGGCGTGATCGCTGACCGCTCGGTGTCGGACGCCGAGGTCGACGCGTTCGTCGACGAGTTCCAGGCGTCGTTCGTACCGGAGGGCGACGACGAGGAGAGCGGACCGCAGGCGCAGTCGGTCACGGTGGGCGCCGGGACGATGCGGTACGTCCGGGAGGGGGACGGCGATCGGGCGATCGTGCTTCTCCACGGTTTCGGCGCCGATCTCTCCGCGTGGCTGTTCAACACGGGGGCGCTCGCCGGAGCGGGACGCTCCGTGGTCGTGCTCGACCTCCCCGGCCACGGGGGCTCGACGAAGGACGTGGGCGGCGCAACGCTCGACGAGCTCGCGGCAACCGTCACGGGAGCGCTCGACGCCCTCGGGCTGGGTCGAGTCGATCTCGTCGGGCACTCGCTCGGCGGTGCGGTCGCGATCGCGGTCGCGGCCGCGGATCCGGGTCGGATCGTCTCGCTGGCGCTCATCGCCCCCGCCGGGCTCGGCCCGGAGATCGACGGCGAGTTCCTCGACCGGTTCGTGGCCGCCGAGAGCCGCCGCGAGCTCCGGCCGGTGCTCGAGCGCCTCTTCGCCGATCCCGCCGTGGTGACGCGGCAGTTCACCGAGGAGGTGCTGAAGACGAAGCGCATCGACGGCGTCGACGCGGCACTGCGGGCGATCGCCGCCGCCAACTTCCCGGGCGGCCGGCAGGCGATCGACCTTGCTTCGGCGCTCGCCGGCCTGCCCGTTCCCGTCCTCGTGATCTGGGGCGCGAAGGACAGCATCCTCCCGCCCGAGCAGGCCGCTGCCGCACCAGCCGGCGCCCGCGTCGAGGTGATCGCGGGAGCCGGACATCAACCCCAGATGGAAGCGGCCGGCGAGGTCAACCGGCTGCTCGACGAGCTGCTCGAGAGCACCGCCGCCTGAGCACGGTCGGCATCATCGCGAATCCTGCGTCGGGCCGGGACATCCGGCGCCTCGTCGCGGGCGCGTCGGTCTTCGACAACGTCGAGAAGGGCCACATGGTCTACCGGCTGATGGTGGGGCTCGCGGCGGCGGGGGTCGAGACGGTCGTGATGATGCCGGCGGGCTCGGGGCTGACGGAGAGCCTGCTGCGCACGCTGCGCAGCCACCCCGAGCTCGACCGGCCGCGTCTCGAGCTGCTCGAGCTGCGCCTTCAGGGCACCGCCGCCGACACCGAGGCTGCCGTGGCGGCGATGCGGGACGCGGGCGTCTCGGCGCTTGCGGTGCTCGGCGGCGACGGGACGATCCGCGTCGTCGCGCACGGCTGCGGCGACATCCCCGTCTGCGCGCTCTCGACCGGCACGAACAATGCGTTCCCGGCCATCCGGGAAGCGACCGTCGCGGGCATCGCCACCGGACTCGTCGCGACCGGTCGCGTGAAGCGGGCGACCGCCGTCCGCCGGGCCAAGTGCCTTCGGGTCAGCGTACCGGGCACCGGCGGCGGCCACGAGGAGATCGCGCTCGTCGACGTCGCGGTGACGGTGGAGCCCTGGGTCGGGGCGAGAGCGCTCTGGCGGCCGGGCGACATCTCCGAGGTCGTCGTCGCCTTCGGCGAGGCCGGCGCGGTGGGGCTGTCGTCCGTCGCAGGGCTCCTCGACCCGGTAGGGCGGAGCGACCCCTGGGGCCTCCACCTGCGGCTCGCCCCGCCTCCGGCTGCGGACGTCGTGATCAGCGTCCCGCTCGCGCCGGGCCTCGTCGTACCGCTCGGCGTCGCCGCGGCGACCCGCGTCATGATCGGCGAAACCGTGTCGATCGAGGCACCCGCCGGCTCGCTCGCCCTCGACGGCGAGCGCGAGATCGAGCTGACGGCTCCGCGCCCCGTCGAGATCGCGCTCGATTTCGACGGCCCGTCGGTGATCGACATCGACGCCGTCATGGCGGAGGCCGCACGGCGAGGCCTGCTGCGGGACCGGGCGGGCAGGGCGGGCCGATCGTGAGCTCCCGGCGCTCGACGTCGCCGTGGGTGCCGATCTCGGGCGCCGCGCTCGCGGTCGGGCTCTCCTACCTCGTGATCTTCTCGGTGCCGCCGCTCATCACGACGTTCGTCGACGACCTCGGGCTCTCGCACGCCCAGGCGGGCGCGCTCATGAGCGTCTGCCTCGGCGGCTTCCTCGTCTCGAGCCTCTTCTCGGGACGCCTCGCGCGCCGCTTCGGGCCCATCTCCGTCGTCGTCGCCGGCCTCGTCCTCTGCGGCGTCGCGAGCATCTGCTTCGGGCTCACCGACAGCCTCGCGCTGCTCCTCCTGTGCCGGGCTGCGATCGGGGTCGCCGGCGGTCTGATCTACGCGCCGGGCGTCACCTTCGTCACCTCGCAGCTTCCTGCAAGGCGCGCGAACATCGGCGTCGGGGTCTTCCTCTGCGGCCTGTCGATCGGCGGCACGATCGCGTTCTTCGCGACTCGCCTGCTCGCCGACGCGCAGGACTGGCGCTGGCCGTCCTGGATCTACGGTGTCGCCGTACTCATCGGCGCCGTCGTCGTCCTCGTGGTCTCCGGGCCGTTCTCTCACCGGCCCTCGAGCACCGACAGCGCGCGTATGACGCCGATCGGCACCCTGCTCGAGAGCAGGCCGTTCCGGCTCCTCCTCGTGTCGCTGTTCGCGGGCCTCTTCGTCGCCTACGGCGTGTTCACCTGGATCCCGCCGTACCTCGACGAGTCCGCCGGGCTCACGACCGCCGAGATCAGCCTCACGTCCGCGCTGATGACGCTCGTCGGCATCCCGGCGACCTTCGGGCTGGGCTGGCTCGCCGACCGCAGCCGCCGGCCGCTCGCAGTCGCGGGGGCCGCTCTCGCCTTCCCGATCATGCTCGTCGCGTTCGCGCTGACGGCGACACCCTCACCCGGCTTCGCCACCCTCGTCGCGGCGGTGTCGGCGTTCGGCGTCTCCGGCGGCCTCGGCCCGCTCTATGCCCAGCCGCCCGGCCTGTTCGGGGCCGCCGGCGGAGCGAGCGCCTCCGGGATCGCTGCCGCGGCAGCGATGGGCGGCGCCGTCGCGTCCACCTACCTGGGCGGGTGGATCGTGGGCGCCACCGACGGCTACAGCGTCGCGTTCTGGATCTACGCGGGCGGCGCAGCGGTCACCGGGCTCTTCCTCGTGCCGCTGGTCGCGGCGAGCCTCGGGCGCGTCGCGCCCGCTACGGCACGAGCGCGATGAGCGCGGCCGTCGCGATCGCGTCCGGGGAGAGGGCGTACGCCTCGTAGACGTCGGGCTGCGAGCCGCACTGCCCGAAGCGGTCGACACCGAGTGGAACGGCTCGCATCCCGAGGCAGCCGCCGAGGAAGGCGAGCGCATGCGAGGCCCCGTCGATCACGGTCACGATCGACAGGCTCCGGAGCTCGGGGCCGATCAGACGCTCGAGATGCGACGGCTCACGCGCCGCCCGCAGATCGTCGAGCTGCGTGAGGCGGTGCCGCCGCCAGTCCCGGTAGAGGCGGTCCGGGGACGAGACGCAAAGGACGCCGGCGGACACGCCCTCCTCCTGCTCGAGCAACGAGGCCGCGTCGACGGCCTCCGGCACCATCGCCCCGCAGGTCGCGAGGATCACGGAATCGCCATCTGGGTCGGGCGGGCGAAGCCAGAAGGCGCCGGCGAGCACGTCGGCGCGAACCGCATCCTCGCCACGCTCCGCCACGAGGGCGGAGAAGGGCGCCTGGACGACCGGCTTCGTCGAGAGCCGCAGGTAGAGCGACTCGCCGCCGGGCTCCTGCATGGAGCGGATCCCGTCGAGAAGCAGCCATTCGAGCTCGCGGCCGAACGCCGGCTCCGCGTAGGTGACGCCGGGGAGCTCGATCCCGATCCCCGGCGTCACGGTCGACTGATGGGCCCCGCCCTCCCGCGAGAGCGAGACTCCTGACGGGGTGCCGAGCACGATGAACCTGCTGTCCGAGTAGGCGCCGTAGATAAACGCGTCGAGCCCGCGGCAGACGAAGGGATCGTAGACGGTGCCGATCGGGAACAGCTGCTCGCCCTGGTAGTCGCGCGTCTTCCCGAGCTCGCCGATCGCCAGGAACAGGTTCATCTCCGAGATGCCGAGCTCGACGTGCCGGCCATGGGGCGACACACGCCAGGCGAGCGGCGAGGCGTCCTCCCGATCGTAGGTCGGCTCCTCGATCGTGCCGAAGACGCCCACCTTGTTGATCCACCCGCCGAGGTTCGTCGAGACCGAGACGTCCGGGGAGACGGTGACGATCCGCTCCGCGAGCCCGTCCGAGCGTGAGAGATCGAGCAGGATCCGGCCGACCATCTCCTGCGTGGAGATGCTCGCGGGGTCGCGTGTCGAGATCGAAGCGGGCACCGGGATCGGGGGCTTCGGCGTGCGCGTCGGCCGCTCGAGCCGCACGGCCGCCTGCTCGCAGAGCCGGCCCGCCCGGCTCCCCGGGTCGAACGGGTCCCATTCGTCCTCGGACGTCAGCCCCGACGCGGTGCGCAGGGCATCGATCTGCTCGCCCGTCAGCAGCGCCGAGTGGTTGAGTGGATGGCCGGCGATCGGGAGCCCGAAGCCCTTGATCGTGTAGGCGAAGAGGATCGTCGGCCGGTCGGTCTCCGCCCGGGCCCGCGCGAGCGCGCCGAGGATGTCACCGAGATCGTGGCCGCCGAGGTCCTGGATCAACGCCGCGATCTCCCCCGGGTAGTGCGCGAGGATGCGCTCGAGGCGGTCGCGCTGCTTCCCGCGGAGGTCGTCGAGCAGGGTCCCGACCACGACCTCCTCGGGCGCGCCGAACAGGCTCTGGTAGAGCTGGTTCGGCATCTCGTCGATCCGACGCCTGAGCACGCTGCCGTGGTCTCGCGCGAAGGCCTCGCGCAGGCGCCGTCCGTATTTCAGCTCGAGCACCTGCCAGCCTGCGGCGCGAAACTGATCCTCGAGCTCGTGCGCCCTGATGATCGGGACGACGCGGTCGAGGCTCTGCCGATTGAGGTCGACGATCCAGAGGACGTTGCCGAGGCCGCGCGTCTGTGGCTCGAGCACGGCCTCCCAGAGGTTCCCCTCGTCGAGCTCGGCGTCCCCGAGGAGGCTGATGAAGCGCCCGCCCGTCCCGGCGCCGAAGTGCGACTCGACGTAGCGGTTCGCGAGCGCTCCGAACAGGGGCGCGGCTGAGCCGATCCCGACCGAGCCGGTCGAGTAATCCACGCGGAAGACGTCCTTCGTTCGCGACGGGTAGGCCTGGAGGCCGCCGAGCTCCCGCAGCCTCGTCAGGTAGCTCCGGTCGAGCCGGCCGAGGAGATACTCGATGGCATGGAGCACGGGCGAGGCGTGCGGCTTGACCGAGACGAGATCCTCGGCCCGCAGGTCGTGGAAATACAGCGCGGTCAGCAGGGAGACGAGCGACGCCGAGGATGCCTGGTGGCCGCCGACCTTCAGCTCGTCGCCCCTGGGTCGCTCCCGGTTCGCGAAATCGACGATCCGGATCGCGAGCCACAGGACGCGCCGTTCGACCGCCTTCAGCGCCTCGAGCTCGCCTGCCTCAGGCCCCTCGGCGACCCCGCTGCGCGTACCGTTCCCCATTCCGCCCGCTCCTATACTGTCAAAAGATCAACTCTATTGCTCTTTCGAGGATGAAGCCATGATGCAGACAGCGGCCGCGGCCGCCGAGGCCGACGTCTTCCCCGATCTCGTCCTGCCACGAGCCTCCGACGCGGTCGTCCGCGCGCTGGTCGACGGGATCCGAGGGGGAGCGGTGGGCCCGGGAGGCCGCTTTCCGCGCGACGTCGAGCTGGCGCGACGCTTCGGCGTCAGCCGTCCGGTCGTCCGTGAGGCGCTCGACGCGCTCCGGCGAGCCGGGATCGTGGAGATCCGGCGCGGGAACCGCGGCGGGGTGTTCCTCCGCTCGCTCGCCATCCCGACCGAGCTGCTCACCGAGCGGGACGACCTCGAGCTGGAGGAGATCACGCGCCTGCTCGAAGCGCGCCGCACGATCGAGACGACCTGCGCCCTCCTCGCCTCCGAGCGCGCGGCCGATGGCCAGCTCGACGAGCTCGAGTCGCTCGCCCGGCTCCTCGAGACCGCCCGCGAGAGGCCCGGGGACTTCATCGAGCTCGACATTCGCTTCCACCTGCGGATCGCCGGGCTCTCCGCGAACCTGCCGCTCCAGGCGTTCCTCGCGACCGTCTTCCGCGACCTCGCGGCGGTCCGGGCCAGGTACCCGATCGCCTACGGCGACATGGACAAGGCGATCGCGTACCAGCTGGACACGCTCGCCGCGCTGCGCTCCCACGACCCCGAGCGCGTCCTCTCGAGCATGGACCGACACCTGCGGGGCCTCGAGGGGCACTTCCTCGGTCGGGCGATCGTCCTGCGGCGGCCGGCCCTGACCGCCTGATGCTGGCCCGGTGGCTCTCGGCGCTCGAGCGGCGCCTGGCCGAGGGCGACGTCGACGAGCTCGCAATCGCCCTCGTCTCCCTCGGCTTTGCGGCCGGCAGCGAGATCGAGATCCCGGACGGCGAACGGCGCGCCGTCGGGCGGCGCGCGCTGCTCCTGCTCGCAACGGGCGGTGACCCGGCGCGCGGGCTCGACTTCGAGGGACGCGCGGTGCGGTCGGCCGCCGACGAGCTCGAGACGCCGGAGCGCCGCGCAGCACTGGCGGCCGGCCTCGCACGGCTCGTGGGGCCGGCGTCCGGCCTGCCGCACGTCCGCGAGGCGCTGCGAGGCCTGCGAGAGGAGCCCGACCTCGCCTGGCGCGCGTACGCGGCGTCCGTCCTCGCCGACGAGCTCGAGAGCGACGAGGGCCCGTAACGAGTTCAGGGCCTGTTCAGATCCGCTCCGTACCATCGAGACCGTGACCGGCTCCGTCCCCGGTGAGTGGAACGCGTGGCGCTGCTGATCGGAATCGCGCTCGTCGCCGGGATGGTGACGGCGATCAGCCCGTGCGTGCTGCCCGTCCTTCCGGTCGTGTTCGCGGGCAGCGCCATGGGGGGCCGACGCCGCCCCTACGCCATCGTCGCCGGCCTCGTCCTCAGCTTCACGGCGTTCACGCTCGCCGCAACCGCGCTGCTCGGCGCGCTCGACCTCCCGCAGGACCTGCTGCGCGACATCGCCATCGGCGCCGTCGCGGCGCTGGGGCTCGCGCTCCTCGTGCCCCGCGTCGGGCATGTCCTCGAGCGGCCGTTCCACGCGCTCGGGCGCCGGTCCCCCGGGGACGTGGGGGGCGGCCTGCTCCTCGGCGTGAGCCTCGGCCTCCTGTTCACCCCGTGCGCCGGCCCGATCATCGGCGCGATCGCCTTCGTCGCCGCGACGCAGCGCTTCAGCGTCGAGGCGATCGCCGTCACGCTCGCGTACGCGGCCGGGGCCGGCCTCGTGCTCCTCGCGCTCGCGCTGGCGGTCAGGAGAGGGCTCGACCTCGCGCCGCTGCGAGCGCGGGCACCGGCGGTCCGCCGCGCGTTCGGAGCGCTCGTGCTCGCCGTCGCGGTGCTGATGGCGATCGGCCTCGACACCCGGCTGCAGGCGCGGGTCCCCGGCTACGCGAGAGCGCTCCAGGGGCTCGAGGAGCGCGCCGCGAGAGACGGCGACCTCGCGCGTCTCGTCCAGGACGGCGTGGACGGGCACGATGCGACGGCTCTCGACGACTTCGGCCGCGCGCCCGAGTTCGAGCGGATCCAGCTCTGGCTGAACTCCGGGCCGCTCACGATGGAGAGCCTGCGCGGGAAGGTCGTCCTGATCGACTTCTGGACGTACTCGTGCGTGAACTGCATCCGGACGCTGCCCTACCTGCGCGAGTGGCACCGCGCCTACGCCGACCGCGGGCTCGTCATCGTGGGCGTGCACACACCCGAGTTCGCGTTCGAGCGCGTGCCCGGGAACGTCCGGGATGCGCTCCGCGACCTCGACGTCGACTGGCCGGTGGCACTCGACCCCGATTTCGGCACGTGGAGCGCCTGGGGCAATCAGTACTGGCCGGCCGAGTACTTCGTCGACCGCAGCGGTCATGTCCGCTTTGCGCACTTCGGCGAGGGCGAGTACGAGCAGAAGGAGCGTGTGATCCGCGAGCTCCTCGACGAGGACGGGCTCTCGCAGCCGGTGGCCGCCGGGATCACGGATCAGACGCCGACCGCTCCCCAGACCCCGGAGACCTACCTCGGCTCCGCCCGGGTCGACCGCTTCGCCGGCGCGACGATCGAGCCCGGTCGCTTCGCCCGGTACGAGCTGCCCTGGTTCGTGCCCGAGGACGAGTTCGGGCTCGGAGGGGAGTGGAAGGTCGAGCCGGAGCGGGCGATCGCCGGCCGGGACGCGCGGATCCGCCTGCACTACCGCGGCGGCCGCGTCTTTCTCGTCCTCGGCCCCGGGCCAAGGGGAGTCGGCGCGGTGGAGGTGACGCTCGACGGCAAGCCGGTCGGCTCGGTCACGGTGGACGGCCACCGCCTCTACCCGATCGCCGTGTCCCCGGCAGCGGATGGCGGCGGCGGCTCCTCCCACCTCCTCGACCTGCGCCTGACGCCCGGCGTCGAAGCCTATGCCTTCACGTTCGGGACCTGAGCCGCGGCAATCCGATCGCGGGTTTCGGACGAACAGACGAGCAGTGGCCGGGCGGCGGTGCGAGTGACTCGCCGGTCGAGCCGCCGCCTCGCTGCGACCCGTCGCGACGCTACGCCCAGAACTCCGCGAGCAGCGTGTTGTAGTCCGCGGGGAGCTCCTGGAAGGGCTGGTGCCCGGCACCGGGAACGACGACGAGTCGCGCGCCGGGGATCCGATCGGCGAGCTCGCGCGAGAAGCGCGGCGGGAGCACGAGGTCGAGCTCGCCGACCGTCACGAGCGCCGGGATCGAGATCCTGCCGATCCGATCGGCCGTGTCGTGGTGGAGCAACGCTTCCGCCGAGCGGCAGAAGGCATCGACCGACTGTTGGTGGGGGCTGTGCTCGAACGCGTCCAGCCACTCGTCCATCGTCCCGTCGTTCCAGATTCGCGGTGCGAAGCACCACAGGTTGACGGCGACGAGGAAGTCGCGGGTCGAGTCGGCCTTCGTGGCAGCCCACATCCAGCTCCGGAAGACCTCGTGCAGGAAGCGATCGCCCCGGCACCAGGTGCCGTTGAGGACCAGGCTGCGGACCCGACCGGGGTGGGCGAGCGCGAGCTCTTGAGCGATCGCGCCGCCCATCGACGACCCGACCAGGTGGACACGGTCGAGCTCGAGCGCGTCCATCAGCGCGACCGTGTCGGCTGCGAAGTCGGCGATCCGGAACTCACCCGGCGGCGTCGACGAGCGGCCGACGGCCCGGTTGTCGAACGTCGTCAGCCGGTAGCGATCGCGGAGGCCGGCGACCTGGTCGACCCAGCAGGCGCCCTCGTCGGCGAGACCCGACACGAGGAGCACGTCCGCGCCGACTCCCTCCTGCTCGACCCAGAGCTCGATCCCGTTCGCGGTCACGAACGGCACGGCCGCAGCGTATACCCAGGGCCGACAGGCGACCAAGGGACGGCGGCGGCGCGCCGGTGAGGCACGCGATGGTCCTCCGGAGAGGTGGCGAGCAGGTGGCGCCCCGCGACGCGCGAGCGTGCCTGGCACGTGCCAGGCACGCTCGGGTCCGTTCGGTCGCTCCCTGGGGGGCGCGCTCAGACGTCGAGCCCGAGGAGGTGCGCGCAGATCGCTGCGGAGCACTCGGCCACGGCGAGCGTTCCTTCGCAGTCGACGGTCTCGCGGAGGTCGCTGCCGCCGTCGGTGAAGACCGCGAGCGCGAGGGTCTTCCCGCCGGTCCGCACGAGGGCGACGTCGGCCCGGATCCCGTCGAGCTCCCCGGTCTTGTTGGCGACCCAGATCGGCCAGCTCCGCCCGTGGTACTGGGCGTACGTGTTCCAGCCGAGCCAGCGAGGCGCCTGGTCGGACAGATGCTGCCGCGCCATGACGCCCCGGAGGTACTCGCAGAGCGTCGGCGAGAGAATCTCGTCGCGCGCCAGCACCGTCAGCAGGCGCGTCTGCTCGCGTGGGGTCGAAACCCCGATCCCGCCGTCGACATCGTTCGCGATCCGCCGGAAATCGACCTCGTGGCGCATCCGGGTCGCGGCGAGGCCGAGCCCGTCGAGGTACGCGCTCACCGCGGGCTCGCCGCCGCAACGCTCGAAGATCCGGTTCGTGGCCTCGTTGTCGGAGACGCAGATCGTCAGCTCGACGAGGTCGCGCAGGCTCATGCGCTCGACGTCGAGCTGCTTCAGCACCCCACCGCCGGCCACACGCTCCGCACGTGGGGGAAGCTCGATCATCTCGTCGAGGCGGGCGCTCCCGCGCGCGACGAGATCGAGCAGCGCGCAGCACAGCGCGACCTTGATCACCGAGGCGGTCGGGAAGCGCTCGTCCGCCGCGGAGCTCGACCGATATGCCGTCATCGAGCCTCACCGCGCAGTAGCCGAGCCGCCCCGAGAACGACGTCTCGAGCGCCGCGATCCGCTCGCCGAACGCGAGCTCGGGCCGGGGCGAGAGCGGGACGTGGTCGCGCGCCGTGGCCATCGCCGTCAGACCGCCGTGTAGCCGCCGTCGACCGGCAAGACGATTCCGGTCACCCAGGCGGCGTCGTCGGAGGCGAGGAAGAACGCGGCTCCCGCCACGTCGTCGGGATCGCCCATCCGCCCGAGCGGATGGACGGCTTCGGCGCGCGCCAGCTTCCCGGGCGTCGTCTGCGTCTCCTTCGTCATCGCGGTCCGGACCCAGCCGGGGCAGATGGCGTTGACGGTGATCCCGTGGGGGGCGAGCTGCACGGCCAGCGTTCGCACGAGCTGCACCACCGCGCCCTTCGAGGAGTTGTAGGCGATGCCGGTCGGCGAGCCGATCAGGCCCGAGATCGAGGCGATCGCGATGATCCGTCCCCCGTCAGCCTGCGCGACGAGCTGCCTCGCGGCCTCCTTGCACGTCCACCAGACGCCGTGCTGGTTGACGGCGATCGTGCGCTCATACTGCTCCCACGGCTCGTCGACGAGATCCCTGACGTCGATGTTGATGCCGGCGTTCGCGACCGCGATGTCGAGCCGGCCGAACTCCCGCACCGCGGACGCGACGGATGCCCGAACCTGGTCGCCGTCCGTGACGTCGCATGGAACGAAGAGCGTCCGCCCGCCCGCAGCGGCGATCTCCGCATGGGTGGCCCCGCCCTCGTCGCTGCCGTTCGGGTCGGGATCCTCGCGGATGTCCGCGCAGACCACCGCTGCTCCCTCGCGGGCGAAGCGGAGCGCCATCGCTCGTCCGTTCCCGCTCGAGGCGCCGGTGACGAGCGCCACCCTCCCGTCCAGTCGCCGCTCCAGGCTCACGAGCACTCCCCTCCGTCGACCACGAGCGTCGTCCCGGACACGTACGTCGCGAGATCCGACGCCAGGTACACGAACGCGTCGGCCGCCTCGTCGGGGGCTCCCGGCCGGCCGAGCGGGATCGTGCCGAGCAGCCACCGGCGTGCAGCCTCGGCATCGGCTCCGGTTCGCGTCATGACTCCCTCGACGATGCGGTCCTCCATCTGGGTGTGGATCGTGCCGGGGGCGACGGCGTTGACCCGCACACCGGACTCCGCGAGCTCCTTCGCCAACACCTCGACGAGGCCGACGACGCCGAACTTCGACGCGCAGTAGGCCGCCTCACCGTGATACCCGTGCCGCCCGGCCTGCGAGGCTGTCGCGAGCAGCACGCCTCCGCGCTGCGCGGCGAAGAGCCGCCCGGCCGTTCTCAGGCAGAGGAAGACGCCGGTCAGATTGACGTCGAGGACGTGCCGCCACGTCTCGAGGCTCGTCTCGAGCGCCGGCACCACCCGCACGATCCCGGCGTTCGCGACGAGCACGTCGAGGCCGCCGAGCCGCTCGTGCGCCTCCTGGATGCCGTCCTCGACGGAGGCCTCGTGCGTCACGTCGAAGGGGACGGCGATCGCGTCGTGTCCCTCCCCGGCGAGGGTGGCCGCGGCCTCCTCGACCTCCGTCACGAGCACGTCCGAGAGCGCCAGCGACGCCCCCTCCTGGCAGAATCGCCGGGCGACGCCGAGGCCGATTCCCCGGGCCGCGCCCGTGACGAGCGCCTTCCTGCCGGCAAGCAGCCCCTCAGGCACGGGTCTGGGCGTTGAACGTGGCGCCCGCGGTACCGTCGAGGCGCAACGTTGCGCCGCTCATGTGCGTCGACTCGTCAGAGGCGAGCCAGGCGACGAGGGAGGCGACGTCCTCCCCGGTGCCGAAGCGTCCGGACGGCGGCAGCACCCAGCCCGAGGGCTCCTCGGCGTGGCGCTCGAATCCGACTGGGGTAGCCTGCACGCCCGGGACGACGTCACCCGGGCAGACGGCGTTGGCGCGGATGCCGTGCGGCGCCCCCTCCCCGGCGAACAGCTCGGACACGGCGACCGCGCCGGCCTTCGTGACCGAGTACGCGGCAAGGCCGTGGATCCCGCGCACGCCGGTATCGGACGCGATGTGGATCATCGAGCCGCCGCCCTGTTCCTTCATCGGACGAAAGCAGGCGCGCGAGGTCCGGAAGAGGGAGGTGAGGTTGACCTCGATCAGCTCCCGGAACGCGGGCTCGGGCGTCTGCTCGATCGGGCCGCTCATGAGGATTCCGGCGTTCGCGACGAGCGCGTCGATCCGCCCGCCGCCGATGCGAAGCCCCTCCTCGACCGCCGCGTCAGAGGCGTCCCGATCGCGCGCGTCACAGCGCAGGAACGTCGCGCCGGTGGCGGTCGCGACCGCCTCTCCGCGCTCGACGTTGCGCCCGGTGAAGACGACGCGCATCCCCTCACGCCGCAGCCGCTCCACGCACGACCTTCCGATTCCGGACGTACCGCCGGTGACGAAGGCGACGCGAGCCTCGAGCTCCGGATACATCAGCCGTTCATCACGTTGATCGAGTGGACGGAGGCGCGCATGCCGCCCTCGACGAGGAGCGCCTGGCCGGTGACGAACGAGCTTTCGTCGGAGAGCAGGAAGGCCGTGGCCGCTGCAATGTCGGGCGCGGTGCCGACCCGCCCGAGCGGCGGCAACAGCCAACCCGACGTGTCGAGGCGCGAGTCGTCCCGTCCGCCGACGACCGTCACCATCCCCGGGGCCGTGTCGCCCGGGCAGATCGCGTTGACGCGAATCCCGTGCGGGCCGGCCTCCATCGCGAGCATCTGGGCGAGCCAGATCAGGGCGCGCTTGGAGACCGAATACGCTGCTATGGGCGTCTCCACCCAGACGCCCGCGTCGGAGGACATGATCACGATCGACCCGCGCCCCGCCGTGCGCAGGTGCGGGAGCGACGCGAGCGCGTAGCGGTACGGTCCGATCACGTTCGTCTCCATGACCGTGTCCCATGCCTCGTCGGTCGTCTCCGAGAGGGTCCCGTCGTACAGGACGCCCGCGTTCAGCACCACGCCGTCGAGCCCGCCGAGCAACGACACCGCCTCCTCGACCGACGCGGACACTGCCTCCGGGTCGGTGACGTCCGCCTCGACGAAGTGCGCGCCCGTGCGCTCGACGATCGCCTCGCCCCGGCCGACCGAGCGGCCGGTGAAGACGACCCGCGCACGGTCGGCACGCAGCCGCTCGACGATCGCCTCGCCGATGCCCGACGTCCCGCCTGTGATGAGAATTCGCGATTCCCCGAGCCCTTCCACGGCGCGCCATTATCACACGTCTCGCCCTGCCGTCCGGCGCCCGGGTGAACATCTCGAGCATCGCTAACAGAAATCCCTTGCAAATCGTCTGATTAGCGGTATAGGGTTCTCCATCGCCCGGCGGGGTGCGGGTTCCGCCGGGGCGCGGCGACTCGAAGGAGGGGTGGGTATGGAGGCAGGTGGCGCAGTCGAAGAAGGCCGCGGCGTAGCAGGAGGAACCGAGCTCGCGCGCAACGCACTCGGGCTGCCTCAGATCCTGTTCTGCATCGTCACGGGCTCGGCGCCGATCGCGGCGATGATGTTCAACGACCCGCTGGCAGGCCTGGGTGCCGGCATCTCCGTTCCGGCCGGGTTCTGGCTCGCGACCATCGCGTTCGCCTTCTTCTCGGTCGGGTACGTCGAGATGGCGCGGCGCGTCACCACCGCGGGCGGCATCTACTCGTACATGTCCTACGGCTTCGGCCGCATCATCGGCATGGGCGCGGCAATCGGCATCGCCGCCGCATACATGCTGTTCGCGGTCGGCGTGAACGGCGTGACGACCTACTTCGCACAGACCGGTATCAACGACCTGAGCGGCGGCTTCGACATGGACTGGCGCATCTATGCGTTCTGCTTCATTGCGCTGATGTTCCTGGTCTCGTACTTCCACGTCGAGTCGGTGGCGAAGTTCCTGGGGATCTGCCTGGTGGGCGAGCTCCTCGTCCTGATGATCTTCGCGTTCGCCGTCGTAGTGAAGGGTGGCGGACCCGATGGCATCGTCTGGGAAGCGCTCAACCCGGCAGGTCTCTTCTCCGGCGGGGAAGGAGTCGCAGGAGCCGAGCGGGTCTTCGGCGCTTCCGCGGCGGGCATCGCGTTCTTCGCCTGCTTCTGGTCGTGGGTCGGCTTCGAGATGGCGCCGAACTACGCCGAGGAGGCTCGCAACCCGAAGCGGATGATGGCTGCCGCGATCTACATCTCCGCGATCGGCCTGGGCGTCTTCTACACGTTCTGGTCGTGGATGCTGATCAGCGCCTATGGCTCCTCGCAGGATCAGTGGGTGTACGCGGTCGGTCAGCAGTACGGGATCGCCGAGGCGCCCGCCGGGTTGATCCCGGAGGGCGACTACGCGAGCGTCTTCTTCCCGGTCGCGAACGAGTTCGCCGGAGTCGGCGTCGAGAACCTGTTCAAGGTGCTGATCATCACGGGGTCGTTCGCGTGCTCGCTCGCGTTCTGGAACACGGGTTGCCGGTATCTGTTCGCGATGGGTCGCGAAGGGATCCTGCCGCGCATTCTCGGCCGGACGCACGCATCGCACAGGAGTCCGTGGATCGCTGCGATGGTACTGCTCGTGTTCTGCGTCGGCGTCACCGCGATGTTCGCGTTCGGCGCGGCGGGGACGGGTTTCCAGGAGGCACTCGGCGTCGAGACGAGCGACCCGATCGTCCCGTTGTTCGAGATCGGCACCTGGATGCCGTTCCAGGGCAACATGCTCCTGTTCCCGCTGATGGCGCTCGTCAACTTGGCGATCCTCGTGTACTTCCTGCGCGACGCCAGGGACGGCTTCCACTGGTTCAAGACCTTCGTCGCGCCGATCATCGGCGCAGGTTCCCTCGCATTCGGCGTCTACCTGATGCTGAAGAACCGCGCCGCGCTCACGACCGGAACGTACGAAGGCTGGGTCGTGGCGGTTCCGTACTACTCGCTCGGCATCTTCCTGGGCGGCTGCCTGCTCGCGCTGATCTACCGATGGTGGGCCAAGGACCGCTATGAGGCGATCGGCAAGTTCGTGCACCAGGAGGCCTGAGCGGCTCTCGTGCTCGCGCTCGACCGGGGCGGCGGTAGCGCCGCCCCGGTCGTCTGCGCCGTGCGCCGCACGCCCTGGCCTATGATCGGCCGTCCGTGACGGCTCGCTTCGCATTCATTCTCGTCCCGCTTGTCGCGGTGATGCTCGCCGCGCACGCGCCAGCCGCCCGGGCTGGTTCGGCCCAGTGCCCCGATTCGGCTTTCCTGAGCTTCGGCGCCGTCGTTTACGCCGGAGAGGCGACACCGCCGAGCGTCAGGCTGATCGCGGGTGACGAGCTCGGCTCCGGCGAGGTCAATCGCCCGCGCGGCACGGACCCGTGCCAGCGTGAACAGGTTGCTGTCTCCGTCTTTGCGATCGACGGCGCCGATCCCGGCACCGCGGTGCTCGCCGAGGGCGCCTCGGGAGACGCCTTCATCCTGGGCGGGCGGTGCAGCGGCTTTCCGGAGCCCGACCGCTGGGACTGCGTCCTCAACCCGCTCGAGTACGAGGGGCGCCCGTACACGGCCGTCGCGTATCCGTTCGACGACGATCCCCGCGGTGAGCTGCAGCTCGGCGACGAGCTCGGGCAGGCCACACTTGCCGGCGGGCAGGTCACCGTTCGGGCGATCTCCGGCGTCGATCCGGCAGTTGCGGTCGGCGTCGGCGGCAGGCCGAGCGAGGCGTTCCTCGCCCCGGGCGTCTGCCCGTACGAGCGGTTCGCCGCCGACCCGCAACAGGACGACCTCGCAACCTGTCTCGGCGGGCCGTTGTGGTTCGTCTTTGAGCCGCTCGCCGCCGGGCCGGAAGAGGAGGTTCGTGCAACGGGCGATCGGGCCGCCCCGGCGGCGCTCGCCGGCTCGGCCGTGAGCCTGGTCCGCCTGCAGGGCGTCTCAGACACGCTGCCGGAAACGCTCGGCGAGACCGCGGCGGTCGGGACGATCGCGCTCGATGCCGGTGGACGTGCATCTCTGACCTTCCCGATCCCGGAGCTGGCGGAGGGCGTGTACGAGGCCGTGATCGCCTGCGAGGCCTGCGCCGCATCGTACGGAGGTCAGGCGGCGTTCGCGGCCGGCTCGATCGTGGTGCTCGAAGGAGGAGGCGGGGGTTCCAGCAGCGCGAAGCTCCTCTACATTGCCGTCTTCTCGGTGATGTTTCTCGCGATCATCGCAGCGATCGCCCTGTGGATGCGAGGGCATCGCCCACGGTTCCAGCGCCGGTCGCTGTGAGCCCCCGGAGGTAGGCTGGCGGCGAGTCATGACCCGCGTGCTCACCGACGTCCCCACCGATCTCGTCGGCCGCCAGATCGAGCACGCCGCGTACACGTCCGGGTTTGCCCTCGCGCTCGACGTCGCCGAGCCGTGGGGCGGCGGGCGGGTGGAAGGCCGTGTCGAGGCGCGCGAGGGCCGCCGCTCGACGAAGCCGGTCTTTGTATCCGTCCGGTGCTGCGCGGCATGGCTCGACATTGCGCCCCAGGTGGTCGGGCAGAAGCGACTGCTCGGTCTCGACACGGTCTGGGACATGAGAACGCGGTCGATCCCGATCTGGATCGAGGACGAGGTCTGGCTCGAGCGCTGGGAGCTCGGAAGTCTCGCCAAGGGTACGAACTGGCTCCACTTCGGGATCGACGTCCCGCCCGAGCTTCCGCGCGGGATCGAGGGCACCTTCGTCTCGTTCCGCTGGCGCGTCGAAGCCCGTCGACGCCGGCGAGTCGGGCACGAGACGACATCGCTGCCGCTCATCATCCAGGAGCCACCCACACAGCCGATCGTCCGGGTCGAGACGAGCCCGCTCGGGAGCTGGCGGCTGCTCCAGTGGATGTCCGACGGTGACCGCGACGCCGTCGCGGGTCCGTGTGCGATCACGTTCGAGGAGCGGCTGCCCGACGACATGCCCCTCCCCGGCGAGACGCGCGAGCAGGAGCTCCAGCGCCGCGGCCGCTACTGAGAGTGCCTTTGCAGGAGCACGGCTTCGCCCGCAGAGTCGGTCCATGACCGCGCTCGTCACCGGCGCCGGCACCGGGATCGGCGCCGCCATCGCACGCGAGCTCGACTCACGCGGCTTCCGGGTGGCGGTCACCGACGTGGACGTGGCGGCGGCCGAGCGGGTTGCCGCCGAGCTGGACGACGCAGCGGCGCTGTGGCTCGACGTCACAGACCGCGTCTCCGTCGAGTCCGCGTGCCGCGCGCGGTCGATGCTCTCGGCCCGCTCCGGGTCTGGGTCTCGAACGCGGGCGTGTCATCGACGAGAATGCACGCTTCGTCACGGGCGAGGCCCTCCTCGTCAACGGCGGCGCCTACATGGACCGACGCGGGCTTCTCCGAACCTGCAAACTGCAGGTACATCGGCCAGCCCTGGACAGGATCCCCTCATGACCGCAACCGCACCCCCGCCCCGCTCCCGCTCGTCGCGACGACCGAAGCGCCCACCTGTCCGGCCCGACGCGCTCGCCGCGGCGGCCGGGTTCCCGGCCCTCGAGGCGATCTTCACCCGCCGTGCGCGACGATTCGCGCTCGGAGCGCAGATCACGGGCCCGCTCGCCTATCGCTCCGACGCCGAGCCGGTGCCCCTCGCCTACGAGGAGGAGGCGATCCTCGTCGCCGCGGCGACCGGCCGCACGGGCGTCGTCCTCGAGGAGTGGCCCTTCACGACCGCGGAGGGGACGACCACGAGCGCCGACAAGCTGCATTCGTTCTCCGGCCGCGCGTACCCGAGCCCGGTGGCGATTCACGGCACCGAGCTGTTCTGGACGAACGACGACGGGCTCTTCGTGCTCCCTCTCCGCGACCAGAAGCCAAAGGCGTACGTCGAGAATCAGACGGTCGAGGACCAGCACGCGCTCTACAGGAAGGCGATCCGCCTGCAGAAGGGCCGGCTCGACATCCCGCGCCGCCGGCCGAACCTCTTCAAGTTCAACGAGTGGGTCGTCAACACGGAGGGCTCGACAGTCTTCATCCCGATCTCTGACGTGACCCGCCAGTGCATCAACGCGATGCTGCTCTACTTCGACCGGCCGCACGGCTACTACGTCGTGGACAAGCGGCTGCGCAAGGACCCGTTGAGGAAGTTCGTGAAGTCGGGGCTCCTCGACCCGACCCACCCGGTCGACCTCGCCGATTTCGAGCGGTGGCAGATGGTCGACATGAACGGCGTCGAGCAGGGCCTGGTCGTCCAGAACCTCATGCTCGCGACGCAGGCGCTCGGGCTCGGCGGCCATCCGTTCTCGGGGGGCAAGGGCCGCGTGACGATGCTCGGCGAGGCGGAGTGGCACGCGATCGGCGGCGAGGGCCCGTGCGGCTGCCTCGGCTTCGAGCTGCATCGCGTGCCCGACGGCGCCCCGGTCGGTTCCGGCGAGGTGCTCCCGGTCGGGCTGCCGGGCATCTTCGAGGGCTGCTGCCCGCCGTTCCACGAGAGCATGGATGCCGCGGTCGACCACGTCGTCGCCCTGCGCTGGGGCAAGCAGGGCATCTTCTCGGCGCCCGAGAAGCAGCAGATCCCGTGGCTGTCGCCGGACATCGCGCGCGCCGTGCCGCCTCCGAGCGAGGAGGCGATCGAGGCGACGAAGGCGCTCTGCCGGTACATCTGGAACACCTACGGGCGGTTCCCGGCGACGATCGACCCGTTCGTGACCACCGTCTGGTACCAGAGCTGCCATCTCGACATCGCGTTCTACGACCGCTACTACCCGCGGGAAGCCGTCCCGGACCACATCCGCAGCCACATGCACGACTGGCACGGCATGTAGGCTCCGGCCCGGTGTCGGACGGGTATTACAGCGAGGCCGCGAAGGGGCCCCACGAGACCCTCGAGCTCGGCGACGTCGAGCTCGAGTGCGGTGCCACGCTGCCGTCGGCGCGGCTGCTCTACAAGACCCACGGACGCCTGAACGCGGCGCGCAACAACGCGGTCCTGTTCCCGCACATGTACTCGGGAACGCCGAGCTCGCTCGAGTCGGCGATCGCGCCGGGGCGGGCGCTCGACCCGGAGCGCTGGTTCGTCGTCTGTCCCGGGCAGCTCGGCAACGGCTTCTCGTCGTCGCCGAGCAACACGCCGGCGCCTTCCGGCGGTGCCGGCTTCCCCCACGTGACGGTGGCGGACGACGTCTCCGCCCAGCATCGCCTCGTGGCCGGCCGGCTCGGCATCGAGCGGCTCGCACTCGCCGTCGGCTTCTCGATGGGCGCGCAGCAGGCCTACGAGTGGGCCGTGCGCCATCCGGCAATGGTGGAGCGGCTGGCGGCCGTGGCGGGGACGGCCAGGACGACCGCGCACAACGCGATCGTGGTCGAGCTCGCCGAGGACGCGATCCGCGCCGACCCGGCCTTCGCCGGCGGGGACTACGGGGACGGCGCAGCCGTGCGGACGGGGCTCCGGCTCCACGCCCACGTTTGGTCGGCGACGGGTCTTTCTCACGAGCTCTACCGATCGGAGGCCTGGCGGGGCGCAGGCTTCGCGTCCGTCGACGACCTCGTCCGCCGCCTGTTCGAGGACGATTTCGCCCCCATGGACCCGAACAACTTGCTCGCGATGTGCTGGAAGTGGCGACACGCCGACGTCTCACGCGTGACGGACGGGGATCTCCCCGCAGCGCTCGGCCGGATCACGGCCCGCACGTTCGTGATCCCGTTCGCGACGGACATGCTGTTCACCGTCGCCGACTGCGAGGCCGAGCGGCGGCTCATCGCCGGCGCCGAGCTCCGTGTGATCGACGGCGATTGGGGGCACTACTCGTGGGAGATGACCGAGCCGGTGCGCTCGGCGCTCGACCGCCTGCTCGACGAGCTGCTGCTCCGGTAGCCGCGCTCGCGCGGTCCCCCCGGGTCTCTCAGTCGGAGGCGGTTTCCCGCTGGTATGCGTAGGTTCCGGGCGGAGTCCAGACCAGCTCGAGCTTGATCCCGTCGGGGTCAAGGAAGAACACCGCGTGGTAGCCGGCGCGATACTCGGGGAATTCGCGCGGACCGTCGGTGATGGTCGCGCCGAGCGCTCGCAGGCGGGCTGCCGCGTCCTGGAGCGCCGCGAGCGTCTCGACCTCCAGGCAGAGGTGATGCAGACCCACGCGGTAGCGGTCGACCGCGCCGCCCGTCGCGGGAGCCGCAGCCTCGCGCAGGCCGACGGACGAGCCCGGGCCATAGAGGTAGTGAATCGTCTCGCCGCGCTCGCCGACGGTGTTCGAGACGCCGTGCCACCCGAGCGGCGCGAGCAGCCCACGGTAGAAGCTCAGCGATCGTTCGACGTCCGAGACGACCAGGTCGACGTGGTGGATGCCGGTCGAGCGCACCCGGGCAACCTAGCCGAGCCGTCGTGTTGGCAACGCTTCATTTCTCCGGCGACTGACCCAACATCGACCTGCCGAAACCGCGGACGAAGGAAGCGCACGGCGCATGGACGCTGCCGTGACGATCGAGGAGGCGAAGCAGGCTCGCCTCGGGCCACGACGAGCGCGCGGCCCAGCTGCTGACGGAGGCCGAGTGCGGCACGCACGATCCCATGCTCGGCGCGCCGATCCGCTCGCCGGCCGGCCGAGCAGGGGGCTCTTCAAGGCCGGACTGCTCGGGAAGGGCCGCTGGCCTGGGATTGATCCGGATCGCCGAGCTCCGATCGCACGACGGGCAGGGCTAGCCGTCTCGGCTCGGCCGCGGGTCGCTCGCGGCCGTCGGCCGGCGGGCGGCGACCCTGGCGGCGGCATGGCCGAACGCCCGGGCAGCTCCGGCAGACGCCTCGAGGTAGGCACCGGCCGGCCAGGCCGCAAGCATGAGCACGAGCCCGGCGGCGTCGCCGCCGACGCCGAGCCCGAGCGGCGAGCGGAGCGCCGCCGACCGAGCGAGGCTGAAGCGATCCCCGACCGAGGCTTCGATCTCGAGCGGCACGCCCTCCTCCTCGAAGCCCGCGGCGAGATCGCGCTCATCGGCTCCCTCGGCGAGCAGCGCGATCACCGCAGGCGACCGCCCGCGACCGCGCCTCTCACTCATGCCGGCCGTCCCGCATGGCGGGGCTCGAGTGCGTCCCGGTGCACCTGTCATGCGGCCGGGGGCGGGCGCGACCGGATCGACCGCGCGCGGCCGGCGTGCGCATGGCCGCCCAGCACCGGCCTTGCTCATCCGCCTCGCACGCGTGCGACATCGTTGCAGTCATGGCACAGAGTTGACCCGGTCCGATTACCACCCGCGCGGCCCGTTCGACGAGAATAGGCATGGGATCGAGGGTCCCCCCACCCAAGGGTGGGGGCACGAGCCTCGTCGCTGGGCGGCCGCCGGGCGGGACGCTCCGTTCTCGAGCCCCGGCCCGACGGCGCGCCCGCGCGGCCCGCCCGTCGCTGGCGGACGCCTGCGCCTCACGGACCCGGCCGCCCGGCCGCGGCGAGCACGAGCCCGACCGCCACCGCTGCCCGGGGTCCGTGACGGCCGAGCACGTCGCCGCGAGCGACGGCGACGTCGAGGTCTGCCAGCTCTGCCGCGACCGCGTCGACGACCTCGGGATCGCAGGCCGAGCCTCCGACGAGCGTGACGAGCTCGCCGCGCGGGACGCCGCCGACCGCGTCGAGCGCCCGGCGGACGTTGCGCCCGATCACATCCCGCTTCGCCGCCCGCCGGAGCCCGCGCCAGACCTCGGGTGCGAGCGACACCGGAAGCGGCCGCAGCTCACGCCCGTCGACCGCGCACAGCCGGGCGACCGCATGGGCCGGGGCCGGCTCGCCGACGAAGCTCCGGCTGCCGTCCTCGTGGTGGAGCGTGAACGGCGTCTCGACCCAGGCCGAGCGCACGCGCTTCGCCCGCTCGGCCAGGGCCAGATCGCAGGCCAGGAGCCCGGAACAGATCCGCGTCACGAGATCGCCCGCGCCTGCAGCGACGACGACCTGCTGCCCGTCGTCGTGCTCGCGATGGAGGTCGACCGTTCCGCCGCCGAGGTCGAGCACGAACGGCGTCCATCCGGCACCGGGCGTCGTCGAGGCGCCGAGCACGGCCGCATCGGACTCGCGCGCCACGACACGCACGTCGCCCGCGCACTCGGCCGCGAGCGCCTGGCGCAAGTCGCTCGCGTCGGCCTCCGCCAGCAACGCGAGCCCGATCGCGCGGCGGCGAGCCAGCCGCCGGGAAAAGCCGGGATCGTCCGGCGGCGACGGCAACGCACACCAGCACACATCGCGCAGCCGGTCGCGGTCGCCGGCGGCTCCTCGGAGAGCGCGGACGACGCCGGGCGGCGGAGGCATGGCACGATCGTCGAACGGAAGCTCCCGCCCGCTCCCGTCGAGCAAGGTGATCGAGGGCCGCTCCTCCAACGGCGAAGCCTCGGCCGTCCGTGCTCCCCGGACGACGATCGCCGCGCGGTGGCCGGCGACCGCCCGCGCCGCGTGACGGGCGGCCCGCGCCTCGTCGGGCCCGAGCCCGAGCAGGGTCGCGACCCTGAGCGGATCGGCAAGCTGCACGACCTCCCCGCCGGCCGGCGCCACCTCGATCGCCGCGAGCGAGCCGAACGGGAGGGCCGACGCGTCCGCGACCTCGTCGACGATCGGCAGGCGGCGGTCGAACCTGTTCCCGATCAGCACGGCGTCGTCGCCCTCCGCGAGCACGCCGCTGACGGTCCACCCGCGCGCCCGCGCCTCCTGCAGCAACCCGGCGGCCTCCTCGAAATCCTCGTCGGCGACGACCGCGAGCACGGCGCCGTCGGCAGGCGGCCCGGCCAGCTCGGGAAGCCGGCGTAGCGTGCCGACCGCCACGCCCTCTCCGGACGGGGTCGAGCTCGCAGGCCGCGCGATCGCCGTCCGGGCGAGGTCGACCTCCTCGAGGCGACCGAGCTCGACGAGGCCGGCCTCGACCGGATGCAGCTCGGCGAGCAGCAGGCCATGGGGTCGCTCCCCGAGGCGCCGCTCGACCTGGCCGAGCAGCTCGGCGATCGCCGGGACGCACGCGAGCGAGCCCTTGGGCCCGGACGTCGGTCGGCGCAGGACAAGCAGCCACTCGGGCTCGCGGCCGGGCTCGAGACGTGCGACGGCGACCTCGGTCGTCGAGTTGCCGACGTCGACGCCCGCGACGAGCATCGGGCGACTCAGGAGCCGCCGGGGGCGACCGGCGAGGCGGGCCTGCCGGCCCGCGACATCAGGTCGACGAGCAGCTCCGGCTCGAGGCGGTAGGCGGTCGCGCCGCCTCTCCCGGTCATCGTCTCCGCCTGCAGCATCGCGTTGACGATCGCCTCCTCGGTCGCGTCGATCGTCGCGTAGAACAGAGGGTTCATCGACTCGTTGCCGAGCATCGACAGGTTGTGAGCGCCCTCGCCGGCGAGGCCGCGGTTCGCGGTCGAGAACGCGATGAAGATGTCGCCGCTGCCGTTCTCGCCCGCGCCGCCGGTCCGTGCGACACCGAGGCCCGCGCGCTGCGCGATGCGGTCGCACTGGTGCGGGAGCAGGGGCGCGTCGGTGGCGACGACGATGATGATCGAGCCGGCTCCCGGCATCGCGGAGAACCCGGCGAGCGGCACCTGCTCAGCCGGGATGTGGCGCCCCACGGGGACGCCGTCGACCGAGAGCCGCTCCCGCGCGCCGTGGTTGGCCTGCACGAGCACGCCCACTGTGTAGCCGCCGTGGCGCTGCTCGAGCACGCGCGAGGACGTTCCGATCCCGCCCTTGAACGCGTGGCAGACCATGCCCGTGCCGGAGCCGACGTTCCCCTCGGCAACCGGCCCGCCGGAGGCGGACTCGATCGCCGCGCCGACGTGCTCGGGCTTCACGTGCATGCCGTTGATGTCGTTCAGCCACCCGTCCCAGGTCTCGCCGACCACCGGCAGCGACCACTCGCCGAGCCCGCCACGCTCGTGACCGACCGCGATGATCGCGTCGCGAACGACCCCGACGGAATGGGTGTTCGTGAGCCCGATCGGCGACGTCAGCATCCCCGACTCTCGCACCCATTCGAGCCCGGTCAGCTCGCCATTGCCGTTGAGGCGGTGACACCCGGCGAACACCGGATCGAGGCCCGGCTCCCCCTCGTGGGGGAGGACCATCGTCACCCCCGTCCTCACGTTCGTGCCCTCGACGATCGTCACGTGGCCGACCCGGACGCCGGCGACGTCGGTGATCGCGTTGAGCGGGCCCGGGCGGCCGGTGCCGATCTCGATCCCGAGATCTCGCGCTCTCATCCGATCAGGCCGCGGCGAAGGTAGGCGGCGGCCGCCTCCTGCACGAGAGCCGCGCAGCGCGTCGCGCCGCGATCCTCGAGCCGAGCTCCGAGCTCCTCGAGCTCGGCCGCCGTCGAGCGCCCCGGGCGCAGCTTCTCGTAGAAGGCGAGCAACTCCTCGTCGCTGAAGGCGGCGAGCTCCGCGCCGCGGCGGAGATTCTCGGCGAGCTGGCGGTTCCCCCCCGACTCGGCGAAGTCCGCCTGCAGCAGCAAGGTCTCCGAGCTCACGCGAACGTCCTCGGGCTGGATCTCCCCGGCCACCACCCGCTCGATCGAGATCGCGGACACGGGGCGACCGGACGCGGTCGTGAGCGTGTCGCGGGCGCTCCGGGCGAGCGGGTACGTCAGGTCGCCCACGCGACCTCCACGTCGACCGGGCCGCCGGCCGAGGAGCAGCGCCGCTCGGTCGAGACGAGCTGCACGACCCGCGCGTGGTATCTCGGTCCGAGCGGCTCGCTGGACTCGGGCAGGAGCAGCGGCTCGACGGGCGCTCCCTTCGCGTAGCGCGCGGCGTTGCGGCCGAGACCGCGATACAGCTCGGGCGTCACCCGCGGTGCGATGGAGAACAGCTCGAGGTTCCCGAGCGGCGGCAGGTCGGCGCGGTGGATGAGCGCCGTCCCCTTTCCCTGCAGGCCGACCGCGATCCCGGATCCGGAGAGCTGCGCGGCCGTCCAGCCGATCATCCCGAGGTCGATCGAGCGATTGACCTTCACGACCCGGGTGACGAGCCCCTCCTCCTCGATGCCCGCCAGGACCTGGCGAAGGACCTCGCCGACGGTCAGCCCCGAGAGCGCTATCCAGATCTCGGTCGCGAACGCGGGGGAGACGCCGATCACGACCTCGTCGGGCCGGGCCCGGGACGCCGCCAGGCCGAGCGGCCGGAGCGACACGCAGCCGACGCCGCGCTCCTGCTCCTCCGCGAGCGCCGACGGCGCCCAGACCTGGCGGACCCGCGCCACCTCGGCACGCCGCTCCGGGCTCATCCGGTACCCGGTCCCCGGGCCCGCGTAGTCGTTCGGATCGGTCAGGTTCGAAAGCACGTTCATCTGCTCGTCGAAGATCGCCGAGGTCTGCAGGTAGTCGCCGTAGAGCCGCTGGCGGAGCATCTCGAGCACCCGCTCGGCCTCGACCTCGTAGCCGTGCGCCGCGAGCGCCCGGATGACGTCCAGTACCGTGACCCCCTGCTCGAGGATCCGGTCGCCGGCCGTCGGGACGAGATCGCCCGCGAGCTCCGGCACGTCGAGGCTGCCATGCGCGAGCACGCATGCATCGACGTCCTCGTCGGCGAACGTGGCGAGCCCGAGCTCCTCGAACACGGCCCGCACGGCCTCGGCCGCCCGGCGCCGGAGCTCGAGCAGGTCACCGTCGTCCCGCGACCGCAGCCCCCCCTCGAAGCCCCAGTCGCGCTGCACGACGAGGTAGTCGTCCATGTCCTCCGCGTTGAAGTTCGAGGGGCCGAAAGCGTTGTCGTACGCCGGGATCGAACCGAAGCCCGAGAACAGGAAGTCGGAGCCCGCGAGCAGGAGCGGCAACGTGTGCGCCGTCCGGCGGATGTCCGACGAGGACATGAGGGTGTCGTTGCCGGTGCACGACTCGAGGTCGTGCAGCATCACGCAGAGGTTCTCGGCGATCACCTCCCGCATGCCGTCGGGGACGGAGGCGGTGACGTTGACACCGTCGATCCCGCCGTTCTGGACTCCCTGCGCACCGGCGGCGCGGGTGACGGCGATGCACCGCACCTCGAGGTAGAGCATCGACTTCCCCTCCGTCGCGCCCATCAGGCACTCGGACCCCGAGCCCGACGTGAAGCGCATCTTCAGCCCGCGCGACGCGTAGCAGGAGGCGAGGAACGCCTTCGACCACGGCGTGTCGTCACCGTCGACGAAGACCTGCTCGGTGCCGTACACGGACACGGTCTCCGCGTAGGTCGTGAGCCCGCGCATCCCGAGCTCGAGCTCCGTCGCCTCCTCCACCGAGCACTGCGTCAGCGCGCCGGGCGCCCCGACCTGCCCGCCGACGAGGATCGCGAGCGCATTCGACGGCGAGTCGCGCAGGATCGGCACCGTGGTTTCGAGCTCGCGGAAGCCATGCGCCACCGCCGATGCCGCGTCGGCCGCGAGCAGCAGCGGGTGGTCGACCCGGTTCGTCACGTGAGCCTGGATCGAGGGCGTGCGTCGCACTCGCAGCTTCTGCATCGCCTGCAGCGTCTCGACCGGCGTCAGCAGCGCAAGCGTGCGCGCGATCTTCGCGGGCGTCATCCCAGCGACGAGCCGCGTGACCTCGGTACGGGGTACGGCGGGATCGACGACCATCCGCGCGAACTCGACCGTGTCGAGCGCCATCGCCTCCTCGGCGACGGCGAGATCGATGCCGCGCAGCGCGATGAACTCGTCGATCAGGTCGAACTCGGCCCCCGGCTTGCCGTCGAGCTCGACGACGCGGCCGCCCTCGATGCGGAGCGACGGCTCGGGGTCGAAGGGGCTCTCCATCGCCACGAGCCCGAGCGCCGGGTCCTCGGAGACGAGGTTGTCGCGGCTGATTGGCCGCGTCGCGTAGTACTGCGCGCGCAGCGACTCGCCGCTGCGTTCGGTCGTGCTCATCGTGCGGCGCATTGTACGGCCGACGCGCCCGTCGGAGGATTGCGCCCCGAAGCGAGAGCAGGAATCACCGTGGTGGAGGCCGCCGTGCGCCGTTGGGGGCCCGTGCGCGGCCGATCAGGGTGGATGGTGAGCGAGGCCCTTCAGGTCGCTGGCCCGAGGCTCCGCCACACGCGCATCGCCGCATAGGAGCGCCACGGGCGCCACTGCTCTCCGGCACGTTCGACCTCCGAGGCCGGAGCCGGCCGGCCGTTCCCGAGCGCGAGTCGCAGCCCGAGATCGGAGGCGGGCCACGCGTCCGGATCGCCGGCCGCCCGCATCGCAACGTACTCCGCCGTCCAGGGCCCGATGCCCGGGAGCGCGACGAGCCCCGCGCGCAGGGCGGTCGGGTCAGCGGCCGGCCCGAGCTCGAGCCCTTCGCTCACCGCCCCGGCGAGCGCCCGGATCGCGCCGCCCTTGGCCCGCGGCATTCCGACCACCTCGACAGGCGCGTCGGCGAGCGCCGAGGACGTCGGAAAGAGATGGGTCAGGGAGCCCCGCGGCTCGGCCAGCGGCTCCCCGAACCGCTCGACGAGCCGGCCGGCGAGCGTCGTCGCGCCCTGCACGGAGATCTGCTGCCCGAGGATCGCACGCACCGCGAGCTCGAACGGGTCGAACGCCCCGGTGAGGCGAAGCCCCGGGAGCCGTCGCACCCCGTCCCGAAGCCACGGATCGGCGGCGAGGTCGGCATCGATCGCGGCCGCATCGGCGTCGAGGTCGAGCATCCGCCGCGCGGCCGCGATGACGGGCACCAGGTCGCGAGCCTCCACCCGCGAGACCCTCGCCGCAACGTGACCGTCCGTGATCGGCCCCAGCTCGAGCACGGCAGGTCCCGACGGAGCCCCGACCGTCCGCCGGTAGACACCGTCCGCCACTTCCTCGACGCCTTGGAGCGCCCGCCGGCCCAGGTAGTCGAGGCTCACCTGGAGGGTCAAGGGCTCGCGGAACCGGAGCTGCAGGACGAAGTCTCCGCCGGCGCCGAGCTGACGGCACAGATCCGCGGGGGTGGCACCGACGTGATGCAGGAACAGCGTCCGGAGCCGGGCTTCGGTCACGCCCGCCGCCAGGGCGAGCCCGGAGGGCCGAGCCGCGGCGGAGGCCTGCGAGAGGGCCAGCGCAACCTCCGGCTGCTCCGGGCGGGGCGACTCGTCGGGGCGGCAGCGCCGGCAAGGGCGCAAGCCTGCCGACCGAGCCTCGTCGACGGTCGGGTAGAAGCGGACGTTCTCGTCGTTCGGCGCAGGGGCCGGGCAGCTCGGCCGGCAGTACACGCGGGTCGTCGTCACGCCGACGACGAACCGACCGTCGAAGCGCGGGTCCCTGCTGCGCGAGGCGCGGAGCAGGGCAACCAGCCCGGCCTCGAGCATCCCGGTCATGCCACGCGCTCTCGCACCGCTCGCGCGAACCGCTCGGCCACGGTGGCCGTCAGGCGCAGCTGGGCCGGGAGGTGGCGATGGGTGTCCGCGAGTAACTGGTCTGCGGAGAAGCCCCACGCGGCGAGCTCGGATCGCGACGCCGCGAACTGGGCCTCGAGCTGTGGGGCGCTCACCTCGGGGTGGAACTGGAACCCCCAGGTCGTGTGCCCGGCCCGGAAGCCCTGCGAGCAGACGGCGTTGCCGACGAGCTCGGTCGCGCCGGGCGGGGGCTCGAACGCCCATGCGTGCCACTGCATCACCGTCTGCCGCTGATCCAGCCCGCGGAGCAGCGAATCCGTGCTCGCGGCCCCGGTGAGCTCGACGTCGCACCAGCCGTGCTCGCGCCGCTGCGCCGGGAAGCAGCGCCCGCCGAGGGCGAGCGAGGCGAGCTGGGCGCCGAGGCAGATACCGAGCACGGGTGTACCGTCGGCGTGCGCCTGCCGGATCAGGCTTTGCTCGAGATCGAGTGGGGCGGCATCTCCGCTCCCGTCCGGATTTGCGCCGCCGCCGAGGACGATGAGCCCGTCGAAGCGCTGGACGGGCGGCCCGGGATCGCTGCTCGCATTCCAGACGACGACGTCGACTCCTCCGCCGACGAGCGGCGCCCGCAGGGACCCGAGAGGGGCACCCCCCACATGCTCGACCACCAGCACGAGCGCGGCGCCGACCACCTCCCTCGTCGCGCTCCCCTCCCGTGATCGCTCGATCATCATCGTCCCTGTGGAACGTCGGTCGGGCGATATCCGTGAGATCCCCGTCGCACGCGCTGACGGGGCGACGAGGTTCACGTCGAGGATGTGCGCGTACCCCTCGACGTTCGGGAACGGTCGGGCCTCGTCCTCGCCCGCCGCGGCGCTGTCGACGGAGGATCTTGGGCCCGCGAGCATCGCGGCCGCCGCGTCGACCGTCTCGTCTACATCACTTCCTGGTAGCGGGCCCGCTCCCAGTCGGTGATCGACCGCGCGAACTGGGCAAGCTCGTTGCGGAGCATCGTCACGTAGGTGTCGATGAACACGTCGCCGTAGATCTTGCGGGCCGCAGCGCTCCGCTCGAGGTTGTGCATGGCGCCCTCGAGAGTGATGGGAAGCCGCTCGAATGCGGCATCCGCGTGCGGGTCGCCGGTCACCATGGGCTGTAGCTCGAGCTCCTGCTCGAGGCCGGCGACGCCGGCGCCCAGACACCCTGCGAGCACGAGGTACGGGTTCGCCTCGGCCGAGGCCCACCGCGCCTCGAGGCGGGTCGCCTCCCCGTGGTCGACGACACAGCGGACGCCGACGAGCCGGTGATCGAGCCCCCAGCTGACCTGGGTCGGTGCGAACGAGTAGTCCTCGACGCGCTTGTAGGAGTTGATCGTCGGGTTCATGATCGCCTGGAGATCCTTCTGGTGGGCGACGAGGCCCGACAGGACGCGCCGCATCACCTGGCTGTGGACAGGCGGCTCGGCGTCGTGGGCCGCGAAGGCGTTCGTCCCGTCGGGGCCGCGGAGGCTCTGATGGATGTGCAACCCGTTGCCGGCCTCGCCCGCGAACGGCTTGGCCATGAACGTCGCTCGCAGGCCGTGCTTCAGCGCGATCTGCTTCACGACGTACTTGAAGAGCATCGTCCGGTCGGCGACCTCCATCGCCGGGCCGTAGAGCAGGTTCACCTCGACCTGGGCGGGGCCGTACTCGACGTTGTAGGCCTCGACCTCGACACCGGCGATCTCGAGCGCGATTCGCACGTCGCTCGTGACGTGCTCGACCTCGGCACCCTTCTGGATCGAGTAGCAATGGACGCCCCGGTAGAACGGCTCCCAATCGGGCGTGCAGAGGTGGAACTCGAGCTCCGTCGCGGCGATCGGCTCGTAACCGAGGGCCGTGATGCGCTCGATCGCATGGCGCAGGATGTTGCGCCCGTCGAGCGCAACGGGCTCGTGCGTGTGGATGTCGAACGTGTCGCAGATGCAGTAGGCAACGCCCTCACGGACGCCGGCCAGGCGGAATGTCGCGAGGTCCGGCTCGGCATGCAGGTCGGGATAGCCGTGCGTCTCGTTGACGAACTCGGTCGGGAAGATGTAGCAGTTCATGTCCCAGGTGTAGGCGACGTTCGCCATCGCGAAGCCACCGGTCCCGAAGAACTGCTTCGTCGGGATGCGCTTGCCCCGAGGGATCCCCCAGGTGTCCGCGAACATGCACTCGACGGTGTGAATGCCGTGCCGCTCACAGAGCTCGCGGACACGCTCGAGATCCGACACTCCTGCCCTCCTCTGGGTCAACGGCCGCCTATCGTAGCGCCGACCCGAGGAAGGAGAGTCCGCATGCCGCACGTCCGCGTCAACGACTGCGACCTCTACTACGAGGACGTTGGGCAGGGCCCACCGGTGCTCTTCATCCACGGGCTCTGGATGTCGAGCCGCTTCTTTCACCGGCAGCTTCCGTACTTCGCGCCGCGCCATCGCACCGTCGCCGTCGACCTGCGCGGCCACGGGCGGTCCGAGCGGACAGACGCCGGGCACACGGTTGCGCAGTACGCCAGGGACATCCGGGCCTTCTGCGAGGCGCTCGACCTGCGCGACGCCGTCATGGTCGGGTGGTCGATGGGCTTGCTCGTGGTCTGGGATCTCATCCGGCAGCTCGGCACCGACGACGTCCGCGCGATGGTCGCGATCGACCAGTCCCCGTCCGACTTCAGGTGGCCCGACTGGCCCGAGGGCCCGCTCGACATCTCGACGCTGCACCACCTCCACTCAGCGGTGCAGGACCGAGATCCCGAGCGGCCCGCCGCGTTCATCCGCCTCCTGCTCAAGGAGGAGCCGCATCCCGCGGAGCTCGCCTGGATGGCAGCCGAGGTCGCGCAGGTGCCGCCCGGGATCGCGGCCTCGATCCTCTTCGACCAGACGGTCGTCGACTACCGCGAGCTGCTGCCGCGTGTGACCGTGCCCACGCTCCTTTGCATCGGGCGGGTCGAGGGGCTCGTCACGATCGCAGCCGGCGAGTACATGCGCGACCACCTGCCCGACGCTGAGCTCGTCGTCTTCGAGGACTCGAACCACTGTCCCTTCCTCGAGGAGACCGATCGCTTCAACCAGGTGGTGGGCGACTGGATCGCCGCCTTGCCCTGACCGGGATTCAACCGCGCCGGACGAGGGGGCCGATCGAGAGGCCGCCGTCGACGACGATCGTCGCCCCGGTGACGTAGCTCGCTCGATCCGAGAGCAGCCAGGCGACCACGTCGGCGACCTCGGCCGTCTCGCCGATCCGCCCGAACGGGACCATGCGCTCGACCCAGGCCCGGCTCTCGGGCGATTGCCCGGCAGTCATCGGCGTGCGGATGAAGCCGGGCGCGACGGCGTTCACGCGCACCCCTCGCGACGCCAGGTCGATGGCGAGGCACTCCGTCGCGAGCTTGAGGCCCGCCTTCGCCGCAGCGTACGCCGGCGTCGTCCAGCCGGCGCTGCCGGAGGCCATGAGCGACTCGGCGGACGTGATGTTGACGATCGACCCACCGGGAGCGTGCATGTGGTCGGCCAGGCCCGCGGTGACGAAGAAGGGCGCCGTGAGGTCGACGGTGACGACCTTTTCCCACTCCTCCTGCCTGACCTCGAGAGGCCCCGCATACGAGCCGATCCCAGCAGCGTTCACGAGTCCGTCGAGCGCCGTGCACGCCTCGCACAGGACGGAGACGCTCCCGTCGACGTCCGCGAGGTCGACGCAGAGAAACGACGCGCCGAGCGCCGCCGCGACCGCCCGTCCGGCCTCCTCCTGGACGTCGGCAAGCACGAGCGAGTCGCCGTCCGCCGCGAGGCGCTCGGCGATCGCGCGGCCGATTCCGCTCGCGGCGCCCGTGACGAGGACGGTCCGCGCCGCCATCCGTCAGGGCGCGCCCTCGCCCGCGCGCTCGCGATCGAAGATGGCGAGCAGGTCCCGACCGGCGTGCTCGACGTGCGCGGCGGCGGCCTGGCCGGCCGCCTCCGTGTCTCCCGCCTCGATCGCGGCCACGATCGCCCGATGCTCCTGCACCGTGCGCTTCGCGTCGGCGCGCTCGTACAGCCGGTCGAGCAGGCGCCGCGCGGTCATCGCCTCCAGGTCGAGCAGCGCGCGTGCGAGCAGCTCGTTTCCGGAGCCCTCGTAGAGCATCCGGTGGAACTCCTCGTTCAGCTCGACCTGCCGGGCCCCGGATACCCCGCCCGCGACCGCCTCGGCGACGCGCCCCTCGGCGGCGCGCAGGCGTGCGAGCCACTCCTCCGTGCCGCGTTCCGCGGCCCTGCGGGCCGCCAGCCGCTCGAGCTCGGCGCGGATCTCGAAGAACGACTCGAGCTCACCGCGGCGCACGGGCCGAACGATCACCTGGCCGGCGTCCGTCTCCACGGCGAGACCGTCGTGCACGAGCCGAACGAGCGCTTCGCGCACCGGAGTACGGCTGACGCCGAGCCGGGCGGAGAGCTCCGTCGAGACCAGGGCCGACCCGTCGGGAAACGCTCCCTCGATGATCGCGCGGCGAAGCCGCTCGTAGACCTCGCTTCGCATCGACATGGAGCGGACGATCGGACGGAGCGGGCTTCGGCTCGCCATCAGAGCGCGCCCCCGAGCTCGTGCCCGAGCGCCACGAGCCACCGGGACGCCTCGAGACCGTCGACGGCCCGGTGGTCGCACGAGAGCACGAGCCGCACCGTCGGCCGCGCCTCGAGCCTTCCGTCCGCCACCGTCGGGCGCAGCGCACGCGCGCCGACGCCCAGGATCGCCACCGCGGGACGGTGCACGATCGGGACGATCGCGCCGATTCCGCTCATGCCGGCATTCGACACGGTGAAGGTGACGCCGTCAACGTCGGCCGCCGCGAGCCGGTGCTCGAGGGAACGTCGGACCAGGGCGACGACCGCCGTCCGGAGCTCCCGCGGAGTCAGCCGGTCGGCATCGTGGACGACCGGAACGACGAGCCCGCCGGGAACGGCCACGGCGACCCCGATGTTGACGGAGGGCTGCTCCACCCGGCCGCGCCCGTCCTCCCACGTGGCGTTCAACAGCCGGTCCGCCGCGAGGCGCCGGGCGACACAGGAGAGGAGCACCGCGGTCAGCCCGTGCTCGGCGATCTCGTCGTCGCGGCCGAGCGTGTCGACCTCGAGCTCGCACGAGAAGTGCGGCACCTCCCGCCAGGAGCGGGTCAGCGCCGACGCGACCGCGGCGCGGAGTCGAGCCGCGTCGTCCGGAACGTGCGCCGAGCCGGCCGCCGCGCGCTCGACGTCCCCCTTCATGATCCGCCCGCCCGGGCCCGAGCCCGTCACCGACGCGAGGTCGACGCCGAGTCGCTCCGCCATCCGGCGGACGACCGGAGCGGCCCGTCCCTCTCGGCCCGCCGGTACCGACACGGGCGCGGGTGACACCGGGATTCCCCGATCGGGCGTCGGCTCCGGCGCAGCCTCGCCCTGCTCGCCGAGCCAGGCAAGGGTCTGGCCGACCTGCACGTCCTCGCCCTCCGGGGCCAGCAGCGACAGCACGACGCCCGCCTCGGGCGCCTCGACCTCGACGAGCACCTTCGCGGTGTCGATCTCGGCGAGCACCTGCCCGCGCTCCACGCGGTCGCCGGCCGCGACGAGCCAGCGAACGAGAGTGCCATCGGTCGTGTCGGTCGCGATCGGGGGAAGCCTGACGGGCGTCGCCATCAGGACTCGATCAGGGCGAGCGATCGCTCCGCGATCGCTGCGGCGGTCGGGATCGCGGTATCGAGGTAGACCGGCGAGAACGGCAGCGGCCGGTTGACGGCCCCGAGCCGGCCCACGGGGGCGTCCAGGATCTCGAACGCCTCCTCGGAGACCCTAGCGGCGATCTCGGCCCCGTAGCCCATCCGGGTCCACGCCTCGTGGACGATCAGGCAGCGCCCGGTGCGCGAGACCGACTCGACGATCGTGCCCACGTCGAGGGGGACGAGCGTGCGGAGGTCGACGACCTCGACCGAGGCCCGGCCCTCGAGCGCCTCGGCCGCCTCGAGCGAGCGCCAGACCATCCGCCCCCAGGAGACGATCGTCAGCTCCGTCCCCGCGCGCCTGACCGCAGCCTTGCCGATCTCCTCGACGACGTCTCCCTCGGGCACGGGGCCCTTTTGTCCGTAGATGTGGCGGCTCTCGCAGAAGACGACGGGTCGCGGGTCGCGGATCGCGGCAGCGAGCAGGCCCTTGTGGTCGTGCGGCGTCGCGGGCGCGATCACGACGACGTCGGGCACGTGGCAGAGCCAGGCTTCGAGCGTCTTCGCATGGTGGGGCGACGAGCCGCCCGAGCCGCCCTGGACGCGGATCACCATCGGCAGATCCTGGTCCCAGACGAACGGGATCGTCCCCATGTGCGTGACGACGGGATCCATCGCCAGCGGCATGAAGTCCATGTACATGATCTCCACGACCGGCCTCATCCCGACCTGCGCGAGGCCGACCGCGATCCCGAGCATCCCGAGCTCGGAGATCGGGGTGTCGCGCACCCGGGCCGGCCCGAAGCGCTCCTGCAGGCCGAGGGTGACGCGGTAGAGGCCGCCGTAGACGCCGACGTCCTCGCCGAAGACGACCACGGTCTCGTCACGCTCCATCTCGGCGAAGAGCGCCTCCCGCAGCGCCTCGTTGTTGCGGAGCTCACGCACGCCGGTGTCGATCGCCATCAGTCGATCACCCCGACGAGGATGTCCCGTGGATCCGGGTAGGGGCTCTCCTCCGCGAAGCGCAGCGCGTCCTCGATCTCGGCGGCGAGCTCACGCTCGTAGCGCTCGTCGAGCTCGTTCGTCAGCACGGCGCCCTCACGGAGCCTCGCCCCGAGCACGCGGAGCGGATCGCGGTCGCTGAAGGATGCGGGCTCGCCCGCGGGCACGTAGCCACCGAGGTCTCCGGTGGAGAACGGCGACATCCGATACGTGCGCGCCTCGATCAGGGTCGGATCCCCGCGCAGCGCGGCCGCACGCGCCTCGCGCATCGCCTCGTACACCGCGTCGAGGTCGTTCCCGTCGACCGAGACGCCGCGGATGCCGTAGCCCTGTGCTCGGCTCACGACGTCGCCGGCCGACTGCACGGCCCACGGAGCCGACAGCGCGTAGCCGTTGTTCTCGCAGACGAACACGATCGGCAGCCGCCACACACCGGCGAAGTTCAGCGCCTCGTGCGTCGGACCGATGTTGGCCGCGCCGTCGCCGAGGAAGCAGCACGTGATCGCGTCCTCGCCGCGGAGCTGCTGCGCCATCGCGTGGCCTGCCGCCACCGGGCAGACGGAGCCGACGATCCCGCAGCCGCCGAGGAAGCCGCCCTCGCGCCAGAGCAGGAGCTGATGCCCTCCCCGGCCCTTCATGCCGCCGGTGGCCTTCCCCATCAGCTCCGCGGCGAGGATCCGGAGCGGCATCCCGCGCCCGATCGCCTGATGGTGGCCGCGTACCCAGCTGCGGACGAGGTCGACCGGCTCGAGCGCCGCGCAGGCCCCGATCCCGACGGCCTCCTGCCCGACCGCGAGGTGCAGGGCGCCGGGGATCCGCCCCTCCCGGTGCGCGGCCTCGATCCGCTCCTCGAACCGGCGGGCGAGGAGCATCCGACGATACAGCTCGAGCCGTCTCTCGCCGCTCATCCCGCACGGTCGTCGTCGCGGAACGCCGGCGCGGCGGTGAACCCGGGGATCGCGTCGAGGCCGGCCAGGGGGATCTTCGCCATCAGCGATGCGTCCAGCGTCAGGGCGCGCAGGTCGTCCGGGTCGAGCGAGTGGATGTCGGACTTGCCGCACGCCTTTGCAAGCATGGTCGCCTCCATCGTCCAGGCGGTGAGCATCGACACGAGCCGCTCGGCCGCCACGTCGACGTCCACGCGCTCCGCGAGCTCCGGCAGCTGGGTCGTGACCCCGACCGGGCAGCGGCCGGTGTGGCAGTGGTGGCAGTACCCGCCCGGCGCTGCGCCGAGCTGCTCGTAATCGGCCGTGACGTCGCTGCCGTCGGTCGCCGTCGAGCTGTTGCAGCCGATCGCGAGCAGGGCCGCAGTCCCGATCGCGACCGCGTCCGCGCCGAGCGCGAGCGCCTTGGCGACGTCGGCGCCGTTGCGGATCCCGCCGGCGGCGATCAGCTGCACCTCGCCGAAGAGACCGAGCTCCTCGAGCGCCTCCCGCGCCTGCGGGATCGCGGCGAGCGTCGGGATCCCGCCGTGGTCGAGCATCACGTCGGGCGAGGCGCCCGTGCCGCCCTCGGTGCCGTCGACGAGGATCGCGTCCGCACCGATCTTCGCGGCGACGGCGACGTCGTTGCGGACGCGCGAGGCTCCCATCTTGACGATGATCGGAACCTCCCGATCCGTCGCCTCCCGGATCTCCTCCATCTTCACGGCGAGGTCCGGTGCCGTCAGCCAGTCTGGATGCCGGGCGGGGCCCCGCTGATCGACGCCCGGGGGAAGGTCCCGCATCCGGGCGACGCGGTCGATCGTCTTCATCCCGAGCAGCACCCCGCCCGTGCCCGGCTTCGCGCCCTGCGAGCAGACGATCTCCACGGCGTTCGCCTGGCGCAGCTGGCGCAGCTCGTTCCCGTAGCGGCTGGGCAGGATCTGGTAGACGAGCTGGCTCGAGGCCTCGCGCTCCTCGTCGAGCATCCCGCCGTCACCGGTCGTGGTCGAGATCCCGACCGTGGAGGCAGCTCTCCCGAGCGCGACCTTGGCGTTCAGCGACAGGGCCCCGAACGACATCCCGCTGATCATGACCGGGATCGAGAGCCGGATCGGCTTCGGGGCTCGCGATCCGATCACCGTTGCCGTCTCGCACTTCTCCATGTAGCCCTCGACCGGGAAGCGCGTCAGCACGGCCGGCAGGAAGACGAGGTCGTCGAGCGTGGGCCACCGCCGCTCGAGGAGCGTCGAGAAGCCGTGCATCAGGTAGGTGCCGCGCTCGGCCTTCTCGTGAAGCGCGGCGATGACCTCCGGCGTCCAGATCGGGCTCCGCTTCACATCTCCCTCCACATCGCCATGTTCTCCTTCGTGAAGTGCCAGAGCCTCCGCGCGGCCACGAGCTTCTTCCAGTCGCGGTCGAGCCCACCGTCGCCGAGCAGCCGGGCCACCTCCTCGATCGTCGCCTCGTCGTCTCGGTCCGGCGTGACGATCCGCGTGTCGTTCCCCGCCTCGCGGATCTCGCCGCCGACGAGCACGATCCCCTCGTACATGGAGTCCCCGACGCCCCGGGCGGCGTTGCCTGCGATCGCGATCGTGCCGCGCTGGTGCATGAACCCGCACATCGCCCCTGCGTCTCCGCCGATCACGAGCAGGCCTCCCTTCAGCGAGACGCCCGCCCGCACGTCGGCGCTGCCGCGCACCACGACGACGCCCCGGCGCATCGACGCGCCGGCCCCTGCGCCCGCGCCGCCGTCGACGATCACGGTGCCGCCCTCGTTGTTCTCCGCGAGGCCCCAGCCGGCGGCGCCGGTGACGTGCACGTCGAGGCCGTTGTTCATCCCGGCGCAGTACGCACCCACGTTGCCCTCGATCCGGAGGGCGCCCGTCCCCACGACGGCCACGCCGAGGTTGTGGCGGCCGTCCGGGTGCGTGAGCACCCAGTCGTCGTCCGGATGCTCTCGCAGCGTCCGGTTGACCTCGGTGACCGTCAGCCCGCGACCGTCGAGCCGGCGCTCCACGTCAGCACCTCCTCCTCCGGCATGTGGAGGACCGCGCTGTCCGGATCGACGACGTCGAGGACGGCTCGCATCTCCGAGCCGAACGCGATCGCCGTCTCGTCCTCGGCGATCACGAGCGGGCAGGCACCGTACCGGTCGCGGGCGGCACCGATTCCGTCCGGCGTCCCGAACAGGAGCAGGAACGTGCCGTCGAACGTCGCCGCGGCCTCGCGGAGGGCATCCTCGAAGGACAGCCCCGAGCTCATCCGGTCGGCGAGCCACACGGCCGCGAGCTCCGAGTCGTTCGCCGTCGCGAAGCGGTAGCCGCGGCCCGTCATCTGCCGGCGCAGCCGGTCGTAGTTCGTGATGTGCCCGTGGTGGACGACGGTCACGTCGGGGAAGGGCCGCGCCCAGAACGGGTGGCTGTAGTCGACGTCGACGATGCTCTCGGTGGCGAGCCGGCAGTGCACGAGCCCGTGGGTGCCATGGAGCTGCGAGACGCCGTGCGCGGCATCGACATCGAGCGCGTCGCCGAGGTCCTTCACCACGCGAACCGACGAGCCGAGCGCGTGGACACGTCCGCCGAGCGCCTCCACGGCGGCCACGACGTCGGCGGCCGCCGCGTCCGTGCCGAGCGTGACGCGGACGAACGTCTCGCCGGGGCGGGGGCGGTGGACGTCGGCGATGTCGACGTGCACGTCGGCCTCGAGCGCTGCGACGACGGCATGGGCGACCTCGCCGTGGGCATGCACGTCGAGCGACACGGCTCCTGTCGGCGGGTGGTACAGCGCGAACCCGGTCGAGTCGTAGCCGCGATGGCGGATCGCCGCGCCCTGGCGGACCAGTCGCTCCCCGAGCGGCCCATGCTCCTTGAGAACGATTCCGGCGAGCCCGCACATCGACCCGGTCAACGCTCCTCTCGACGCGTTGTTGGATCCAGGATCCAAAGTCTACGGGGGGGCGTGACCGCTGTCAATCGGTCGAGATCAGGGCTGCGAACAGCCGGCGCTGGCGCGCCCAGTCCACCTTCGCCGACCACTCCGGATGCCACTGGACGCCCAGGATCGGCTCGGTCGCGTGCTCGATCGCCTCGACGGTACCGTCGTCGGCCCACGCGACGGCGGAGAGGCCCTCTCCGAGGTCGGCGATCGCCTGGTGGTGGAGGGAGTTGACCTCGATGCGCGTCTCTCCGAGCAGGTGGTGGAGGCGCGATCCCTCCGCGATCTCGATCCAGTGCGCGGTCGCGTCCCAGCGATCGAGCGCCGCGTGCTCCACGTCCGTCACATCCGGAAGATGCTGCACGAGGGTGCCGCCGAGCGACACGTTGACGAGCTGGATGCCGCGGCAGATGCCGAGCACGGGCATCCGGCGCGTCCGGGCGCGGCGGAGCAGCGCGAGCTCGAACTCGTCGCGGCGACGGTCGAGCGTGTTCGTGTCCGGGTGGGCTTCGTCCGCGTAGTAGTCGGGCGACAGGTCCCCGCCGCCCTGGAGGACGAGCGCATCGAGACGGTCGAGCACCTCCTCGACGTGGGCGCTCGGCGGCAGGAGCAGGGGCACCGCGCCGATCTCCTCGACGAGGTCCGAGAGCCCGACGTTCGAGGTCGCATACGGCATCTGCACGAACGGGCTCACCCGCTCCCGCGTGTAGACCGTGATCCCGATCGCCGGCCGCATGTCCGAAGGCTACTGCGCCGGCGGAAAGCCCTTGCGCGGGTCACGCTAGACTCGCGCCGTGGACGGCATCCACGACATGGGCGGGATGCACGGCTTCGGCTCCACGCGCTCTCCCGGCGACGGCGCCACCTACCACGAGCGATGGGAGGGAAGGATCTTCGCGCTCCATCTGCTCGTCGGCTCCGAGCACCTGGGTGGAGGCCCCGGCGGGCGGGCGACGCGCGAGGAGATGGATCCGGCCGGGTACCTCGAGGCCTCCTACTACGAGCGGTGGCTCTGGAGCGCAGAGCGGCGGCTCGAGCGAGGCGGCAGCATCGAGCCGGGGGAGGTCGATGCGATGATGGCGCGTCTTCGGGGCGGTGAGGCGGCGCCGACGCGGAGCGACGACGCGGCGGTGACGCGGGCGCTCCAGGCGCTCCGCGAGGGGGAGCGGCTGCCGATGCCCTCCGCGCCGCAGTACGCGCCGGGCGACCGGGTCCGTGTCCGGCGGATGCGGCCGGCCGGGCATACCCGAGCGCCGCGGTACGCCAGGGGCGCGACGGGCGTCGTCGAGCGCGTCCAGGGGGCGGACCGCCTTCCGGACCTCGCCGAGTACGGCATCCCCTGCGAGCACGAGCCCGTCTACGCGGTCTCGTTCCGCTCGCAGGACCTCTGGGGGGAGGCGACCGAGGGCGAGACGGCCTGGACGGTCATGCTCGACCTGTGGGAGACCTACCTGGAGCCTGCCGATGACTGAGCACGACCACGACCACGACGGCCATCACCACCACGAGCGGCCGGCCTCCGAGGTCGAGCTGCGCGCGCGCGCGCTGGAGGCGCTCCTCGTCGAGAAGGGGCTGATGACGACGGACGCGATCGACGCCGTGGTCGAGCTGTACGAGAACGACATCGGCCCGCAGAACGGCGCCCGGGTCGTCGCCCGCGCGTGGGTCGACCCCGACTACCGGCGGCGCCTCCTCGAGGACGGATCGGCGGCGATCGCCGAGCTCGGCTACGGAGGTGCCGAGAGCGAGACGATGGTCGTCGTCGAGAACGCCCCGGCCGTGCACAACGTGATCGTCTGCACGCTCTGCTCCTGCTACCCGTGGCCGGTGCTCGGGCTCCCGCCGGTGTGGTACAAGAGCGCGCCGTACCGGGCCCGGGTCGTCGCCGAGCCGCGGGCGGTGCTCGCCGAGTTCGACCTCGAGCTGCCCGACGACGTCGAGATCAGGGTCTGGGATTCGACCGCCGAGGTGCGCTACCTCGTCCTCCCGATGCGCCCGGCCGGAACCGAGAGCTGGAGCGAGGAGCAACTCGCGGAGATCGTCACGCGCGACTCGATGATCGGCACCGATGCCCCGCGAGTGCCCGGGGCGGCGGCCGCATGACCGCGGTCCGGCTCGACGACCTCGATTCGGAGCTCGCCGCCGCGGCGCCGCTGCCACGCAGAAACGGAGAGCTGGTCTTCGAGGAGCCCTGGCAGGGAAGGGTGCTCGGCATGACCGTCGTCACGCTCGAGCGGCTGGACCTGCCCTGGGCGGAGCTTCGGGACCACCTGGCCCGCGCAATCCGCCGTCACGGCTACGACCCGGCCGAGCCTGCGGCCACCGCGTACTACACCGCCCTCCTCGAGGCCCTCGAGCTGCTGCTCGCGGAGCGCGACGTCGGCGGCTGAGGGCCCGGCTCGGCCGGGCCGACCCGCCAAGGAGCCGCTCGCAGGGTGGCGGTTACGAACCGGTCGGCCGGGAGCAGGGCCGGATGAGGGCCAGCCGAAGACCGTGACCGCCGGGCTCCGCCCGGCTCCTACGCGGGTCCGGCCCGGCCGAGCCGGGCCGTCAGCCGCCGGGGGCCGCTCAGCCGCGGAGGGCCGTGACCGCCGGGCTCCGCCCGGCTCCTACGCGGGTCGCGGCCGGCCGAGCCGGCCGCTCAGCCGCGGAGGAGGGCCTGCTCGAGGTCGGCCCACAGGTCCTCGACGTGCTCGATGCCGACGCTCATGCGGATCAGCGCCTCGGGCGTCGTCCCGCCCTCGCGCTCGCCGGCCCAGCGGCTTCGTCGCTCCATCATCGTCTCGACCCCGCCGAGGCTCGTCGCGTAGGTGATCAGCCCCGTTGCCTGGCAGACACGCTCGGCCGCGTCGGCGCCGCCGAACGGCTCGAACGAAAGCATCGCGCCGAACCCGTCCATCTGGCGGCTTGCCCGCTCGTGGCCGGGATCCGACGGGAGCCCCGGGAAGCGGACGCGCTCGACCGCCGGATGCACGGCGAGCCGCTCGGCGAGCACCTGTGCGTTTGCCTGCGCGCGCTCGAGCCGGACGGCGAGCGTGCGAATGCCGCGCAGGGCGAGGTACGCGTCGAAGGCACCGGCGACGCCGCCGCGCAGGTCGCGCCCCCGGCGAAGTCGATCCCATGCCTCGGCCTCTCGGGTCACGAGCGCTCCCATCAGAAGGTCGGAGTGCCCGCCCAGGTACTTCGTCACCGAGTGCAGGACGACGTCGGCACCCAGCGAGAGCGGGCGCTGGAGAAGGGGCGTCGCGAACGTGTTGTCGACGACGACCGTCACGCCTGCTTCCCGCGCCCCGGCGATGAGCACCGGGAGATCGGCGACCCCCATCAGCGGGTTGGTCGGGCTCTCGAGCCAGAGCATCGCCGCACCCCCGCAGGCGGTGAGCGTCGCCTCCGTGTCGGTGATGTCGACGAGCTCGGCGGCAAGCCTGCCGCTCGCGTCCGCGTCCCGCAGGAACGAGCGGACGTCGAAGTAGGCGCTCGACGGACCGACGACCCTGGCGCCGATCGGCAGCTCCTCGAGCACCGTCGTCGCCGCGGCCATGCCAGAGGAGAAGACGAGGCCGCGTCCGCCCTCGAGAGCACCGATCGCCTCCTCGAGCGCGGCGACGGTGGGGCTCCCGTGGCGCACGTACGCGATCTCGCCCCCGGCGCGGAACGTCGACGAGAGCACGACGGGGGTGTTCACGGCGCCGCCCGGCTCCGCCGGCGGGCGGCCCGCCTCGACCACGATCGTCTCCGGGTGCAGCTCGCCCATCCGCTCGCTCATCCGCGGTCGATTGTCGCAGGCCGCGAGTGCCGCGTGCGCTCGACACGCTCAGCTACCCTCGTGGATGTGGCGGGAGCGTCACCCGGACGAGATCGCGAAAGGAGCAGCTCGTGATGAAACACGGACGGAAGGCGGCGCTCGTCGTGGCCCTCGGAGCGGTCAGCGTCTCGCTCGTCGCAGCCGGCGTGGCGTCCGCGGCGCCGGCGCGCGCCGGCGCACGGACCACGGTCGGCGTCATCGCCGGGAAGCCCTCCGAGCTGAAGTTCAAGCTGACGAAGCTCAGCGTTCCCAAGGGCACGGTCACGTTCCAGGTCAGGAACCGGGGTGTCCTCCAGCACGACTTCAAGATCAAGGGGAAGAAGACCGTGCGGCTCATGCCCGGCCGGAGCGCGACGCTGGTCGTCCGGTTCGCCAGGGCCGGCAGGTTCCAGTTCCTCTGCACGGTTTCGGGCCATGCCACGGGTGGCATGAAGGGCAACCTGACCGTCAGGTAGACGCACGTTCCACGGAGGATCGCGACCGGCTCCTTCGGCCCGTCGCCGTCATCCGTCGAACCGGCTCTCGTCGATCACGAGGACGATCTTGCCGAAGCGGTCGGCGGCGTCGAGGCGCTCGTGGGCCGCCGCGGCTTCTGCGAGCGGGAAGACGGAGTCGATCACCGGCCGCCACGCGGCCAACCCGCAATGCCGAAGCAGCGCGTCGAATTCGCGCGGGCTACCGAGCGTCGTCCCGATCACCCGGAGGTGCTCGAGGAAGAGCTTCCAGAGCAGCACCCGGCCGTGCTCGCCGGCGGTGTCGGCGAAGTTGACCAGCCGCCCGCCGCGTCGCAGCAGCCCGATCGACGCCTCCCACAACGCCTCGCCCCCCACGGAATCGACGACCGCGTCGACCTCCCCGATCTGCTCGGGCCAGGACTCGTCGGTGTACAGGGCGCCGCCGGCCGCGCCGAGCGCGACGGCGCGGTCGAGCTTCTCCTGCGACGACGTGGTGACGAGCACCTCGGCCCCGACCGCGGCCGCGATCTGGACGCACACCGCCGCCGCACCGCCGCCCGCTCCGGGAACGAGCACGCGGCGGCCCGGACCGGCCTGAGCGTGGGTGACGACCGCTCGCCATGCCGTGAGCCCGGCAACGGGTAGCGCGGCGATCTCCGCCCAGGACCAGCCGGCGGGCCTGGGGCGCACGGCCTCCGCCGCCACGCAGATCTTCTCGGCATAGGTGCCCTGGCTCGGGACGCCCAGGATCTCGAACTCGGGCGCCGGGAAGTCCTCGCCGTCGCCCCAGCGGATTCCGGGGTAGACGACCACCTCGTCGCCCACCGCGACGCCGGTGACGCCCTCGCCGAGCGCGGTGACGATTCCCGAGCCGTCCGAGCCGAGCACCTGCGGCAGCTCCACCTTCCGGCCCCGCCTGATCCACCAGTCGCGCCGGTTCAACGCGGCGGCGACGAGGTCGACGCAGACCTCGCCTCGCCCGGGCCGCGGATCCGGTCGCTCGCACGGAACGAGACCCGTAGGATCCCCGAACTGGCGAAGCTCGACACAGCGCATGGTGAGTGGCTCCTTTCGCCGACGGAGGGACGTGGTGCGAAGCGGAAGACTAGACGGGAAGGCGTGCGTGATCACCGGGGCAGGAAGCGGTATCGGCCGTGCCTGCGCGGTGCGGTTCGCGGGCGAGGGCGGGAGGATCGCGGTCGCCGACGTCGTCGACGATGCCGGCCGCGACACCGTCGAGCAGATCTCGTCGACCGGCGGCGAAGCGGCGTTCTTCCACGTCGACGTGACCGACGAGGAGAGCGTTGCCGCGCTCTACGACGACGTCGAGTCGCGCTTCGGCGCCGTCCACGTGCTCATGAACAACGCCGGCGTCCTGCACCCTGCGGACGGCTCGGTCGTCGAGATCGAGCGCGTCACCTGGGACAGCGTGCTCGCGATCAACCTGACGGGCGTCTTCCTCTGCTGCAAGCACGGGATCCCGAAGCTCCTCGCGGCGGGCGGGGGCTCGGTCGTCAACACCGGCTCGATCTCGGGCCTCGTCGGCTCGGCGACCTCGCAGATCGCCTACGCGGCGACCAAGGGCGGGGTGATCGCGATGAGCCGCGACATCGCCGTCGAGTTCGCGCGTCGCGGGATCCGCTGCAACGCCCTGTGCCCCGGCCCGGTCGAGACGCCGCTCGCGATGCAGCTCTACGGCGAGGAGTCGGCCTGGCAGCGGCGCCGGGTGCACATCCCCACGGGCCGCCTCGGGACGGTCGAGGAGATCGCCGACGCCGCCCTCTTCCTCGCCAGCGACGAGTCGAGCTGGGTGACCGGCTCCTCGCTCGTCGTGGACGGCGGGATCAGCATCGCGTACACGACCCCGGAGGAGTGACTCCTCGCAAGCCAATGTGTCACACTGTGAAACATGGGTGATGAAGCCGTCACGAATGTCGGCGCACGTCAGCTCCGTCATGAGCTGACCGCGATACTCACCCGCGTGTGGGAGGGCGAATCGTTCGAGGTCACCGAACGCGGCAAGCCCGTTGCACGCCTCGTGCCCGTGCGAGGCCGCGAGAGCCTGCTCGAGCGCCTCGTCGCAGACGGACGGCTGCTCCCGGCGACGAGACGGCTCGGCCGGCTGTCCAAGCCTCTGCCGCCGGTAGGGGACGGGATCACCATCTCGGAGGCTCTCGAGGAGCAACGTGCCGAACGTCTACCTTGACGCCTCGGCGCTCGTGAAGCTCGTGGTCGAGGAGGCCGAGTCGGGGGCGCTGCGGGATCACCTGCGCGAGGTGGACAGGGTGGTCACGAGCGTCGTCGCCGAGGTCGAGGTGTCGAGGGCGTCCCGGCGCTCGTCCCACGGCATGCGGGCGGTCAACAGGGCACAGCGGCTCGTTGCCGCATGCGATCGGGTCGCGCTCACCTGCGAGGTCATCGAGACCGCAGGAAGCGTCGGTCCGCCGGGCCTTCGAGCGCTCGACGCGATCCATCTGGCGTCGGCGCTCGCGGTCCAGGAGCTGTTCGAGGACTTCGTCGCCTACGACGAGGGGCTGGCAGATGCTGCGCGGGCCGCCGGGCTTCGGGTCACGGCGCCGGGTCGGGCGTAAGTCGACGTTTCGGGGGCTGTACAGTCCCGGGCATGCGGGCCATGGTTCTCCAGGAGTTCCATGCCCCCCTCGAGCTCGAGGAGCGCGCGATCCCCGAGGCCACCGGCGACGAGGAGACGGTCGTGAAGGTGCTCGCCTGCGGGGTCTGCCATTCCGACCTGCACGTTGCCGAGCACTACTTCTCGAGCAGCTCCGTGCCGCTCGTGCTCGGACACGAGGTGGCCGCCGAGACCTCCGAGGGCGAGCGCGTGCTCCTCTACACGCCCTGGGGCTGCGGCGACTGCGTGTACTGCCGGCGCGGCGAGGAGATGATCTGCCCGAACTCGAGCGAGGCGGGCATGCTCACCGACGGCGGCTACGCCGAGTACATGCTCGTGCGCCGCAGGCGGTACCTGTTCCCGATCGGCGACCTGGACCCGGTGAAGGCGGCCCCGCTCGGCTGCGGCGGCGTGACGCCGTTCCGGGCCGTGAAGCACGCGCTGCCCTGGCTCGGCAAGGGCAAGACCGCGGTCGTGCTCGGCGCGGGCGGGCTCGGCCAGTTCGGCATCCAGTACCTGCGGCTCCTGTCCGACGCGACGGTGGTCGCGGGCGACCCGAGCCCGCAGAAGCAGGCCCGGGCGCTCGAGCTCGGCGCCGAGTCGGCCGCGCACCCCGACGAGCTGGAGGGGCCGGTCGACGTCGTGCTCGACTTCGTCGGCTCCGAGGAGACGCTCGCGACGTCCGCCCGGCTCGTCGACCGCGGCGGGCTGGTCGAGGTGATCGGGCTCTTCGGCGGCACGATCCCGTTCGGGCTCGGCTCGGTGCCCCACGAGGCACACTTCATGTCGAGCATCTGGGGCTCGCTCGGAGACGTCGGCGAGCTCGTCGAGCTGGCGCGGCGCGAGGACCTCCGGTACACGATCGAGACGATGCCGCTCGAGCAGGTGAACGAGGCCCACGGTCTTCTTCGGCGCGGCGAGGCGAAGGGCCGGATCGTCCTGATCCCGTAGGAGCCCGGCGTGCCGGGGCGGTCAGGGGGGGCCTTCGGCTCGACAAACACAACAATCTTATCTATTATCGTCTTCCACGACGTTCGGGAGTCCGTGGGGCCGCCGCGCGGCCCGGGAGGAGGGGGCGCATGGCGACGCAGATCGAGATCAAGCCGGTCGAGGAGCGGTTCATGCTCGATGCCGAGCGGATGGCCGGCTCGATCTACCGCAAGTACGAGAAGGCGACCCGGAAGCTCTGGGATCCGAAGCACCTCGACTACGCCCCCGACGTGGCGGACTGGGAACGGATGACCGACGACCAGCGGCGCGGCATCCTCACGATCACGGTCCGGATCGAGGCGGGCGAGGAGGCGGTCACGGACGAGCTCGTCCCGATGTACGCCGCGGCCCACGCCCTCGGCCGCTTCGACTGGGTGATGTTCCTATCGACGTTCATGCTCGAGGAGGCGCGGCACTCGGAGTTCTTCAACATCTGGCACCGCGAGGTCGTCGGCATCACCGAGCCCGCCGAGAAGGCCGCCCACTGGCCGCTCCGCCAGGAGACCGTCGACCCGAGCGGGCGCTTCAGGACGGCAGAGCCCGTGTACGAGGGCATCCCCCGCCTCGGTGGCGCCCTCATGGAGGCCGTCGGGTCGGGCGACCGCAAGGCGATCGAGCAGGGCTTCATGCGCTTTTCGACCCTCTACAACGCCTGGGTCGAAGGCGTGCTGACGATGCCGACCTACGAGATCGTCATGGACACCTGCGGGATGTGGGACGTGCTGCCGACGCTCCAGGCGGGGTTCAAGGGCATCCTCGCGGACGAGGGGCGCCACATCACGTTCGGTACCGAGGCCTGCCGGATCCTCATCTCCGAGAACCCCGAGTACGAGGCGCTCGTCCACGAGGTGATCGACGACTACCGGGCGAACGCGGTCGGGATGCTCGAGTACCAGCGGAACGTGCCCGGGCTCGACCTCCAGAAGTACCAGACGCAGAAGGTGCGCCACTACCGCAACCGCTGCCGCGAGATGGCGATCACGCCGGACCGGAGCCTGATCGATCAGATCCTCGACCCGACGATCGACTTCGTCGTCGGCATCCAGGCGGGGTAGCGCCGATGCTCGAGTGGACATGTCTCGAGGCCGGCTGCGAGGCGGTCGTCACCGCCTCCGGCGAGGACGAGCTGATCGAGAAGGTGAACGAGCACGTCGGCGAGGCCCACGGCTCGTACGAGCTCGAGGACGTGATCATCGCGAATGCGACGGAGACGGGTGGCGACTCCGACTGAGGCCGCGAGCGGCGAGCTGCTGCGCAGCCTGGTGGAGCGGACGGTGTACACGCCCGTCCGCCAGGGGAGCGCGGTCGCCGAGACGGTCGCCCGGCTCGGCCAGGCGATCGGGATGGGCCTGCTCCGGCCGGGCGATCGCCTGCCGCGCGAGGCCGAGCTCGCCGACGACCTCGGCATCTCACCCGTGACGCTTCGCTCCGCGCTGACGATCCTGCGCAGCGCCGGGGTGCTCGAGACGCAGCGAGGCCGGGCCGGCGGAACGGTCGTCTCCGACGGGGCCTTCCCCGTCTCGCTGCTCGAGAGCGCCCACCTACCGAGCGAGGCCGAGCTGCTCGACCTGGTCGATCTCCGTTGCGTGATCGAGGGTGGCGCCGCCGCCCTTGCCGCGGAGCGGGCGACCGAGGAGCAGGTTGCTCATCTCGCAGGCCTCGTCGAGGAGATGGAGGCGATCGACGAGTTCGACCCGTGGAGCGAGCGGGACAACCTGTTTCACCTCGCCGTCGCCGACGCGTCGGGGTCGCAGCGACTCGTCTCGGAGGTCGCCGAGATCCGGACAGAGGTCTACCGGATCGCGAAGCTCGGGTCGATCCCTCGCTCGAGCTTCGCGCTCGCCGACGAGGAGCACCGGGAGATCGTCGACGCGATCGCGGCCGCCGATCGGAGCTCGGCCCGGGAGGCCATGATCCGGCACGTCGAATCGACCCGCGCGTTGTGGCTCGGCCTCGGGCGCGCCGCCGTGAGGAGGAGGAACGGAGCATGACGGTCGCGCCGCCAGAGCTGGCCGACATCGACATCGCGAGCCACGAGGTCTACGCGAACGGGATCCCGCACGACTCCTTCGCGCTGCTGCGCGCACACGATCCCGTCCACTGGCATCCGTGGGACTGGAAGACCGGCGGGTTCTTTGCGGTCACGAAGTTCGCCGACGTGGTCACCGTGTCGAAGGACCCGAAGACGTTCTCGTCTGCGACGGAGTTCATCAACCTCTGGGATCTGGACGACGAGGCGCAGGAGGCGCGCCGCTCGATGCTCGAGACCGACCCGCCCGAGCACACGCGCCTGCGGCGGATCGTCTCGTCGGCGTTCACGCCCAGGATCGTGCGCGACTACGAGGGGCCGACGCGGCGGATCACGGCGGGGCTGCTCGACGCGGCGCTCGCCGCCGGCGACGTCGACTGGGTCGAGGCGGTCTCGGCGCCGCTGCCGATCAACGTCTTCGTCTCGATCCTCGGGATCCCCGACGAGGACGCCGCCTACATGGTCGAGCTGTCCGACGCGCTCGTTGCGGGCACGTCCGCGACCCCGCCCGACCCGACCGCCTACGGCAACGTCACCCCGCTCCACCTGCTGCCGTTCCAGAGCCCCGCGTCGCACGCGATGTTCGAGTACGGCCGCAAGATCGGCGAGGAGCGCCGGCGCAGCCCCACCGACGATCTCGTCTCGCGGCTCGTCCACGCCGAGGTCGACGGCGACCGGCTCTCAGACCAGGAGTACTGCAACTTTTTCCAGGTCCTCGTCTTCGCCGGCAACGAGACGACCCGGACGGCGATGTCGCACGCGATCCTCCAGTTCGCCCGCAACCCGGAGGAGCTCGAGCGCCTCCACGCCGATCCCTCGCTGATCCCGAGCGCGATCGAGGAGATCGTGCGCTACGCGAGCCCCGTGATCCACTTCCGCCGCACCGCCACCCGCGACACCGAGCTGCGCGGCGTTCCGATCAGGGCGGGCGCGCGGGTCGTGATGTGGTACGCATCGGCGAACTTCGACGAGGAGCAGTTCCCCGATCCGCTGCGCTTCGACATCGGCCGAGACAAGGGTGAGAGCGTCGCGTTCGGCGGGGGCGGCCCCCACTACTGCCTCGGTGCCTGGCTCGCGCGTCTCGAGTTGCGCGTGCTGCTCGAGGAGATGCTCGCGCGCGGGATCCGCGTGAAGCTGAACGGCGAGCCCCACTTCGTCGCCTCGAACTTCGTCCGCGGCATTCACTCGCTGCCGGTCCGCCTGACGGCCGGTTAGGCTTCCGCCATGGCCGTCGCCGTCGATCTCTCCGGCATCGACATCGCGAGCCCCGAGGTCTACGAGAGGGGCATTCCGCACGAGTCGTTCAGGCTGCTCCGCGAGCGTGACCCGGTGCACTGGCACCCCTGGTCGTGGACGGGCGGCGGCTTCTGGGCGATCACGAAGTACGACGACGTGATGGCGGTTGCCAAGGAGTGGGAGACGTTCTCGTCGGCCAAGGGCCACATCTACCTCTGGGAGCTCGACGACGAGGCGCTCGAGGCCCGCCGCTCGATGATCGAGACCGACCCGCCCGACCACACACGCCTGCGGCGGATCGTCTCGTCGGCGTTCACGCCGCGGAGGGTGCGGGACTACGAGGACTACACGCGCGGGATCGCGAGCAGGCTCCTCGACCAGGTCGTCGCGAACGGCGACGTCGATCTCGTCGAGACACTCGCGGCGCCGATGCCGATCAACGTGCTCGTCTCGATCCTCGGCGTGCCCGACGAGGACGCCGCGTACATGATCGAGCTGACGGATCACCTGGTCGCCGGCACCTCGGGCGAGCCGCTCGACCCTCACGCCTACGGCAACACGACGCCGCTGCACCTGCTCCCGTTCAACAGCCCGTCCTCGTGGGCGCTGTTCGAGTACGGTCGCAAGCTCGGCGAGGCGCGCCGCGGGCAGGAGGGCGACGACCTCATCACCCGGCTCGTCAACGCGGAGTGGAACGGCGAGCGCCTGACCGACGCGGAGTACTGCAACTTCTTCCAGCTGCTCGCGTTCGCCGGCAACGAGACGACGCGGACGGCGATGTCACAGGGACTGCTCGCGCTCATGCAGTATCCCGACCAGTACGCGCGGCTCGCCGCCGACCCGGAGCTCGTGCCGCGGGCGGTCGAGGAGATCCTCCGCTGGGCGAGCCCCGTGCTCTGCTTCCGGCGCACGGCGATGCGCGACACGGAGATCCGGGGCGTCCCGATCGCCGAGGGCGACAAGGTCGTGATGTGGTACGTCTCGGCGAACTACGACGAGGACGTCTACTCCGATCCGTCCACGTTCGACGTCGGGCGCGACGAGCGCGAGTCCACCTCGTTCGGGATCGGCGGGCCCCACTACTGCCTCGGCGCCTGGCTCGCCCGCCTCGAGATCCGCGTCCTGCTCGAGGAGATCCTGAAGCGGAACCTGCGCCTGGAGCTCGCCGGCGAGCCCGTCCGGATCCGGTCGAACTTCGTGAACGGCCTGCACCACCTGCCGGCGCGCGTCGGCGTCGCGTAGCGTCGGGCGGCCGACGGTCAGGCGGGGTCGGCGACGGGGGCGGCGTCGGGCGCGTCGCCGACGATCGAGATCGCCCCGCTCGGGCAGCGCTTGACGATCTTCTCGGCACGCTCGCGCGGCAGCGCGATCCCCTCGCGGGGCCGCGATATGCCGTCGTCGCCCAGATCGACCGCGTTCGGCTCGAGCTCTTCGCACTTGCCGATCCCGATGCAGACGTCGGCGTCGATCGCGACGAAGACGTTGCCCACGGCGCCATTCTATTCGCGCCCGGCGTCTGAGGGGCCGTGACCGCCGGGCTCCGCCCGGCTCCCGCGCGGGTCGCGCCCGGCCGAGCCGGCCGCTCAGCCGCGGAGCCCTCTACGCGAGCGGGGCCCGTGTCCCGTCCGCTTCGACCAGCTCTCCCGTCAGCCCGCGCCGGGCCAGCTCGGCGAAGAACGTCGACGCGGGGAGCATCGCCTCGGGCCCGCCGACCCCGTCCCGGAGACGGTCGCCGCGGCAGAGCAGCTGCGCGGCGACCGACGGCGGAACGCCGGTCACCGTCGCCCCCGCGCCGTGCTCGAAGTCCTGCGCCTCGGCGACCCGCATCTCGGCGACGACCGTCCGCTCCTCCCCTCCCTTGCGGCCGGTCACGAAGACACGGAACCACTCCACGCCGTCGGGATCGGGCTGCACCTCGACCGTCTGGGCCTGCCGCATGAGTGTGGCGACGAGGGCGTCGCGGGGAGCGACCTCGACGTCTCCGACCCGCACCGGGTCGCTCGAGGTCAGCCCGGAGGCGATGAACGAGCGCAGCCGTGCGACGTCGAGCGCCGGCAGGCCGAGGCGCCACTCGACGTTGCGGATCCCGCGGTCTGCGTACGAGCGCGGGAGCGTCGCGGGCTCGGAGTGAATCGTGTACACGCACTCCGCGGAGCCCTCGGGGAACTCGTAGACCCTCGAGCCGGACCCGGCCGGCACCATGCGGATCTCGCCGTCGAGGAACTGGGCCGCATCCGCCGTGAACTCGTCGATGATCGTCCCGGCGGCATAGGGCGGCACGTAGGGGTCGTCGGGATCGCCCTGGCGCCCCGGGATGAACGCGTCCACGATCTCGATCGACTCCACGGTGTCCAGACGTGCCGCGCCGGCTGCCGCGAGCATGTTCGTCAGCCCCGGCGCCGAGCCCATCGAGATCGCGGCGGCCAGCCCCGCCTCCTGGAAGGCCCGGTCGAGCTCGTACTGTCGCACCGCCCAGTGGAAGAGGCCGCCGAGGTCGGTGTAGTGGGCACCGACGGCAAGGCACGCTTCCATGACCTCGAGGTTCAGCGCGTGGCTGGCCGCGTTCACCACGGCATCGACGCCCTCGATCGCGGCGGCCAGCCCGTCCACGACCGTCACGGCGCGCACGGACCCGCCGAGCTCGGCGGCGAGCAGGCCGGCCCGCTCCTCGTCGCGATCGACGATGCGGACCTCCTCGACTCCCGGGCTGCGCGCCGCGTCCGTGACGGTGACCCGGCCCATTCCCCCGGCACCACCGATCACCCCGAGGCGCATCAGTAGAGCTCCGCGTACTCGGTGAACTCCCAGTCACTGACATGATCCTCGAAGCGCGAGAGCTCGTACCGGCGCATCGTCGTGTATGCCGCGATGAAGTCCTCGCCGAGAAGCGCCCGCAACGGGGTGCACGACTCGAGCTCCCCGAGCGCCTCGCGGAGGTCGACCGGCAGCGGCGCGATCGTCGGGTCCTCCTCGGCCGGCGGCCTGGCCGGGGGTCCGAGCTCGAGGCCCTCCTCGATCCCGAGAATCCCGGCGCCGAGGACGGCGGCGGCGGCCAGGTACGGGTTGGCCGCCGAGCTCGGCGCGCGATGCTCGACGTGTCGCGATGCCTCCGTCCCGCCCTTGATCCGCACGAGCGCGGAGCGATCCTCCAGCCCCCACGACACGTTCGTGGGGCTGAACGTGTGCACGCGGCGACGCTTCAGGCAGTTCACCGTCGGCACGAGCAGCGTGTAGGCGGCCCGCGCGTACTTCAGGTTCCCGGCGATGAACTGCCGGCACGTCTCCGAGATGCCGTGGTCGCAGCTGTCGTCCCCGAGCACGTTCCGGCCGTCGCCGTCGAGCAGGCTGACATGGGTGTGGTTGCCAGAGCCGGCCATGCCGGCGAAGGGCTTGGCCATGAACGTCGCCACGTAGCCGTTTCGGTGTGCGAGCTCCTTCACGCCGTTCTTGAAGCTGAAGCACTGATCGGGCCCAGCGAGGCCCTTGCCGGGGGCGAAGGGGATCTCGTACTGCGAGCCCGCGTACTCGCAGTTGTGGGTGATGACGTCGATGCCGTACTCGCGGACGGTGTCGAGGAGGGTCTGCAGGAAGGGCACGTAGGTATTGCGGACGATGTTGAAGATGTGAACACCCTCGAACAGGCGCCCCATCGTCTGCGCGTCGAGGAGGTAGAACTCCGGCTCGAAGCCCAGCAGCGGCTCGAGCCCGTGCGAGCGGCTCCGCTCGAGAACCCGCTGGAACACGCGGCGCGGCATCGCCTCGAGGGGCGCGCCGTCGATCCCGTATGCATCGCAGATGAAGCGAGCCGTGGGGACTTCGCACCAGGGGACGAGACCGGCGGTCGCGGGATCCGGGACGATCCGCATGTCTGCGTAGCCGGTCTCCTCGTTGTAGAGGGTGCCGCCGACCACGTGGGAGGCGGTGTCGAGCACTCCCGCTCCGCCGTACATGTTGAGGCCGCTCGCTGCGAACCCGGCCGCGTGGTCGATCGGAACCATCTTCGCCCGGCTCGTCCCGTGGCTGTCCGGCACCTCGAAGCGAACCCACCGGATGCCCCGGGCCTGCCAGCCCTCGACGATCTCGACCGCGGTCTGCGCCATCGGCTCGCTCCTCCCTCGTGCCGGACCGTCGACCGGCCCGGCGTCAGCGTAGGGGCCGGATCTTACCCGGCCGGGATCGAGGGGAGGCCGCTCGCGGGCGGGCGCGTGTCGCATACCCTGTGTGCGACGTGCACACTGCCCGTCAGAGCGAGCTGCGATCCCTGTCGGGGTTGATCACCCGCGTCAATTCGAGCCTCGACGTGGGCGAGGTGCTCGACCATGCCGTGGGGTTGTGCGCGGAGCTCACGGGCTGCGAGGGCGCGCTCGTCTACCTCTGGGACGAGGAGCAGCAGCGGCTCGTCATCCGCAGCGCCGTCGAGGGCTACCGCCACTGGATCGGTGCGTTCGGCCTCGAGCTCGGCGAGGGCCTCACGGGCTGGACCGCGCTCAGCCGCCGGCCCGGCATCATCACCGAGGACGCGCTCGCCGACCCGCGGTACAAGCACGTCCCGGAGCTCAACGACACCCGCTTCCAATCGGTCCTGACCGTGCCCGTCGTCGGTCGCGACGACAGCCTCGTCGGCGTCCTCACGCTGCACACCGTCGCCCCGCACGAGTTTTCCGAGGACGACCTGACCGCTGCCGAGACGATCGCGAGCCTCGTCGCCGGGGCAGTCGAGAACGCGAAGCTCCACGAGCAGGCGCTGCGCAGCGTCAAGGTGTTCCGCAGCCTCGCGGACCTCTCGCGGCAGATGGCCGTCGCCGCACACGCACCGCAGACCCTCCAGCGACTCGCGCTGACCGCGCTCGAGCTACTCGACGCGGCCCTCGTCGTCATCCTGCGCCACGACGAACGACGGGGACGGTTGATCGTCGAGACGTGGGTCGGGGCCGCCGGTGTCGCGGTCGAATCCGTCGCGGCCGACGCCGCCTGGCTGCGCCTGCTCGGAGGCGGGCCCACGAGCGTCCCCGTCGAGGACGGCGACCCGCTGGGGCGCCGCCTCGATGCCCGGTCGCTGTTCGCGGCACCGCTCGTCCACGAGCGAAGGCCGATCGGGCTCATCTGCTGCTACGCCGCCGAGCGGCGATCGCTCGGCGAGGACAACCTCGCGCTGCTCGGGACGATCGCCAACCACGCGGCCGTCGCGCTGGAGGAGGATCCGGCCGGGCTCGCGGTCGGTAACCGCGCGCTCGGGCGCGAGCTGCTCGAGGCGCTGCGTGCCGGGGAACGGCCGACGGCGCTCGCCGGAGAGCTCGGAGTGCTGCTGGACGAGCCGAGCGTCGCGGTGGTCGCCGAGTCGGTGGACGGTCCAGCCACCGCGGCGTGGACGGCCCTCGCGGCCGAGCTCAGGCAGGTCTTTCCGAGCACGGTGACCGACGCACGACGCATGTTCACGGCGCTGGTGCCGATCCGAAGCGAGCAGTGGGCCGTGCTGCTCGAGGAGTCGATCGGGCGGGCGCTGGCGACTCATGCGGCCGTCGCCGGATTCTCGGACTCGACCGGGCGGGGCGGCGACCACGCGCTCGCGCTGCGTCAGGCCTGGATGGCGTGCGCCGTCGCCCGCACGTCCGGTCCCGCTCGCCGCGTCCGGAGCTACGCGAGCCTCGGTGCCCAGCGGTACCTGTGGGCGATGTCGCAGGAGCGCGATCCCGACTCGCTCGAGCTGGCGGTCGCGAGGCTGCGCGAGGTCGACCGGGCTCGAGGCAGTCAGCTCTTCCGCACGCTCGAGACCTACCTCGAGCGGCAGGGCAATGCCCGGCAGACGGCGGCCGCGCTGTACGTCCACCGCAACACCTTGCGCCAGCGGCTCCGGCGTATCTCCGGCCTGCTCGGCATCGATCCGGCCGACCCCTCGTCGTGGTTCGAGCTGCAGCTCGCCGTCCGCCTGATCCGGTTCCGCGAGTCCGCGGCGCCCTGGAGCGAGGCGCGGTCCACGCCCCTGCTTGACTCACTCCAACCCCCGACATAGGGTCGGGCGCAGGTGAATCGGGCACAGCTTCTCGAGCTCGTCTCGCCGGTGCCGGGCTGGCTCGCCGACGACGAGGCCTGGGCGCTCTTTCGGCTCGCCAGGGACTGCACCGGCCGGGGAGCGATCGTCGAGCTCGGCTCCTGGCGGGGCAAGTCGACGATCTGCCTCGCACTCGGGTCGAAGGAGGGTGCCGCGATCCCGATCGTATCGGTCGACAGGCACATGGACAAGACGTTCGCGGACTTCCAGGCCAATCTCGACGCGGCCGGCGTCACCGATCTCGTGCGCCCGATCCGCGCGCGCTCGCAGGAGGCGGGCGAGACGTTTCTCGAGGCGATCGAGCTGCTCTTCATCGATGCGTCCCACGAGTACGACGACGTGCGACGCGACTTCGACCTCTGGGTCCCGAAGGTCGTGGAGGAAGGCGTCGTCGCGATGCACGACACGACCTGGACAGGCTCGAAGCGGGTGAGCGAGGAGTCGATCTACCGCTCCGCGCAGTTCAGGAACGTCCGCTTCGTACCCAGCTCGACGACGATCGCGGTCAAGGCCCCCGCCGGCCCCGGCGACCGGCAGCGGGCCAGGAATGCTCTCGCGGCCAAGCGGCTCGCCGAGCTCGGGCACCGGGTTCGCCGCTTCGTGCCGAAGCGGCTCGCCGAGCTCGGGCGGCGTGGTGTTGCCGCGGCCGGCGGGAGAGGCTGACCGGCCGGGCTCCGGGCCTGGCGCACCGCCTTCACCGGGGCGCCTGCCCGGCCGGGGGCGGCGAGCGCATGACCCCGGTGCCTGGCACGTGCCTGGCACGTGCCAGGCACCGAGTGTGCACAGTGCACACCGGTGGCCCCGACAGACGGGTCGCTCTGCCAGCTCGGGGGCACACCCGACGCCGTACTGTGCGGGCGTGGCGGCTGAACTGCTGTTCCTGTCCCAGGAGGACGTGATCGCGGCGGGCGGGTTGGACATGGACGCCTGCGTCTCCACGATCGAGGAGGCGCTCGTCCTCTACCACCGGGGCGACGCGCTGTGCCCGCAGAAGGCGGCGCTGCACTGGACGGACGAGCCCGACTCGGACGAGAAGCACGGCCGGATCATGGCGATGCCTGCCTATGTCGGCGGCTCGCTGCGGATGTGCGGGATGAAGTGGATCCCGAGCGTGCCGGGAAACCCGGCGCGCGGCCTCCCGCGCGGAATCGGGATCATCCTGCTCTCCGACCCCGAGACCGGGCTCCCGGTCGCGTTCCTCGACGGCACGGTCGTCTCGGCGATGCGCACGGGCGCCGTGTCTGGCCTCGCCGCCAGGGAGCTCGCCCGTCCCGGCGCCTCGATACTGACGCTGTACGGGGCCGGCGTGCAGGCGCGTACGCAGCTCCTCGCGCTCGAACGGACGATCCCGGGGCTCGCCGAGATCCGCGTCGTCGATCCGGACAACGCGAGGGCGCGGGCATTCGTCGAGCAGGAGCAGCCGGGCCGTCCCCCGATCCACGTGCTCGACGACGCTCGCGCGGCTGCGCGCGGCGCCCACGTCGTCGTTGCCGCGACGATGGCGCCGTCGCCGTTCATCACGCCCGACTGGTTCGAGCCCGGCCAGCTCCTGATATCGGTCTCGTCGCACGACCCGACGGTCGACACGGTCGCCTCCGCCGACCTCCTCGTCACCGACGACTTCGACCACGAGACCTTCCATTCATCCCGGCCACTCGCCCGGGCCCGGGCCGCGGGCGTGATCGCCAGGCACGACGCGGTGCCGCTGGGGGCGATCCTCGCCGGCGACCACCCCGGCCGCGAAGCACCGGACGAGCGCGTTCTCGTCTCGCCCGTCGGAATGGGCATCGAGGACGTCGCGTGGGGAACGGCCGTCTACCGTCGTGCTGCCGAGCGAGGCCTGGGCTCCCGGGAACGGCTCTGGGACACGCCCGTCTGGACGTAACGGAGGGAGCAGGTATGTGCGGGATCGCAGGGTTTCTTGCCAAGCGCGACGGCGTTCCCGTCGCCGAGACCCTCACGGGGATGCTGCAGGCGATGGTCGGCCGCGGGCCGGACTCGACCGGCCTCTCGCTGTACGGCTCACCCCACGCGGGGCACCCACGTGGCGTCGATCTGGGCCGGTGACGACGGCGGCCTCGCGTCGCGAGACACGGTCATCGCAGCGCTCGACCGCCACGGGGCCGTCGAGTCGGACGACTACCACGAGGGCTACTTCCGCATCGGTATCACGCCGGAAGACGCGACGCCGCACGGCCTGCGGGCGATCGCCGACGACGTCGAGCACAGCGCGCGCGGGGTTCGTGTCTTCTCGATCGGCCACAGCCTCGAGCTGATCAAGTACACCGCCGACGCCCGCACGATCTTCGACATGTGGTCGCTCGGCAACCACCCGTTCACCCACGGCGTCGGCCACGTGCGGATGGCGACCGAGTCGCGGGTCGACGTCAATCACTCGCACCCGTTCTGGGCCCGGCCGTTCCCCGACGTCACCGTCGTCCACAACGGCCACGTCACGAACTACTACAAGAACCGCCGCATCTACGAGCAGCGGGGCTACACGTTCCAGACCGAGAACGACACCGAGTTCGTGGCCGTCTACCTCGCGGAGCAGATGGCGCACGGGCTGACGCTCGACGAGGCCGTCAAGCGCTCCATCGACGACCTCGACGGCTCGTTCACCTACCTCGTCTCGACCGCCGACGGCTTCGGCGTCGCGCGCGACCGCTTCTCGACGAAGCCCTGCCTGATCGCCGAGACGGACGCCTGGGTCGCCGTCGTCTCCGAGGGGATCGCGTTCGCGGGCGCCTTCGGCGACCGGTTCGAGGTTCACGCCGAGGAGTTGCGCGGAGGGGAGGCCCGGGCATGGACGCGGTGACGATCGACGGGCACGGGAAGACGACCCGGGAGATGAACCAGGAGCTCAAGGCGGCGATCGCAGGCGGGCAGACCTCGATCGAGGTGCAGAACCCGGGCTCGCGACACAACCTCGCCGTCGGAATCCTGACGCCGGCGCGGATCGTCTTCCACGGCGACGTCGGCTACTTCTGCGGCGCCCTCTCCGATGGGCTCGACATCGAGATCCACGGCGACGCGGGCTGGTCGCTCGGTGCCGACATGATGACCGGCAAGATCGTCGTCCACGGCAGCACCGGATCCTCGACGGCGCCGTCGATCCGCGGCGGCCTCGTGGTCGTCGAGGGCGACGCCGGCGCGCGCAGCGGGATCGCGGTCAAGGGCGGCACGATCCTGATCGGGGGGTCGACCGGCTACATGACCGGCTTCATGATGCAGAAGGGGCGGCTCGTGGTCTGCGGCGACGCCGCCGAGGCGTTCGGCGATTCGATGTACCAGGGAGAGCTCTTCTGCGGCGGCGACATCGCCGACCTCGGCTCCGACACGCTCGTCGAGAGCCCGACCGACGAGGAGCTCGCCTGGCTCGCCGACACGTGCACCCCGTTCGGGCTCGGCCCGACGCGCGAATGGAGGAAGATCCGCGCCGAGGGCAAGCTGTGGCGCTACGACAAGAAGGAGTTCGCGGCGTGGAGGGAGGCGCTATGAGCGACGGCAACGGCCCGGTGGAGCAGGTCGACTGGTCGAGTCGCCACCTGCCGCGCACGTCTCACGTCTGGTCACCCGAGACGGTCGAGGAGATCCAGCGCAAGGCCGACCTCGGCCGCTACGTCTTCGGCGCCTATTCGACCACGCGCCGGCTGCCGAGCCTCGACGACCTCACCTTCATCCCGTGCACGCTCTCACGTGTCCCGCTCGAGGGCTACCGGGAGCGGTGCGACACGAGGACGGTTCTCGGGACACGCTGCCCGAGACCGCTCGCGCTCGACACGCCGGTGGCGATCACGGGCATGAGCTTCGGCGCCCTCTCGGCGAACGCGAAGGAGGCGCTCGGCCGCGCCGCGACGGTCGTCGGCACCTCGACGACGACCGGAGACGGGGGCATGCACCCCCGCGAGCGGGCGGCCTCGAAGAAGCTCGTCTACCAGGTCACTCCGAGCCACTACGGGAACAACCCCCACCACATGAAGACGGCCGATGCCGTCGAGGTCGTGGTCGGCCAGGGCGCCAAGCCGGGCACCGGCGGCGTCCTGCTCGGCTACAAGGTCTCGGAGGAGGTCTCGCGAATGCGCGACCTCCCACTCGGCGTCGACCAGCGCTCTCCGGTCAGGCACCCCGACTTCATCGGGGCCGACGACATGCGGCTGAAGATCGAGGAGCTGCGCGAGGCGACGGACGGCCAGGTCCCGATCTTCGTGAAGCTCGGCGCCTGCCGCGTCTTCGACGACGTGCGGCTCGCCGCGAAGTCCGGCGCCGACGTGATCGTCGTCGACGGCCTCGAGGGCGCGACGGCGGCCTCGCCGCTGCTGCTCCTCGACCACACCGGCGTTCCGACGCTCGCCGCGATCGTCGAGGCCCGCGAGGCGCTCATCGACATCGGCAAGTACGGGGAGATCCAGCTCGTCGCCGCCGGCGGGATCCGCTCCGGCGTCGACGCGGCGAAGGCCCTCGCGCTCGGCGCGGATGCCGTATACATCGGAACGGCAGCGATGATCGCCCTGAACTGCAACGCCCCGCTCTACGTGGAGGACTACGCGAAGCTCGGCGTCGAGCCCGGCTGGTGCCGCGAGTGCCACACCGGCGGCTGCCCGGTCGGCGTCGCCACGCAGGATCCCGAGCTGGTCAAGCGGCTCGACGTCGAGCAGGCGACCGAGCGGGTCGTGAACTTCCTGAACGCGATGACGATGGAGATCCAGATGCTCGCCCGCTGCTGCGGCAAGTCGGACGTCCACAACCTCGAGCCCGAGGACATGCGCAGCCTGACGCTCGAGGCCGAGGCGATCACCGGCATCCCGCTCGTCGGAAGGATCCGCGAGCGGTGAAGCACGTCCTGACCGCCGAGGACGTGCAGCGGCTCGCCGAGACCGGCGAGCGCGAGCTGATGCTTCGCGAGCACACGGTCCTGACGGACGCCGCCCGCGACGCGGCCGCGCTGCTCGGAATCAGGCTCGTCGAGGGCTCGACCTTCTCGGCCCGGGCACCCGAGCCCACCGTTCCGGTGAGGCCCGGCGCAGGCGGCCTACCCTCCCCCGCCCTCGGCGGGCTGACGCGAGAGAGCGGCGAGACCGTTCCGGCCCCGGCGATCAGGGTGCAGGAGCCCCCGCCCCGCGACGCCGGCGGCCTGCCCGCGCCGGCCCTGCCCGGCCTGACCCGTGGCCGTTCCGGCCATGTCCCGGGGTCTGACCCCGTTCCCGATGGCCCCGTTCCCGACGGTCCCCGCATCGAGGGCCTCCCGGAGTACGGGCGGCTGCCGACGAAGCTGCTGATCGGCGGCGAGTGGTGCGAGGCGGCCGGTGGCGAGACGATACCGACCGTCGATCCGGCGACGAACCGGACGATCGTCGACGTGGCGTCCGCCCAGGCCGAGGACGTCGATCGCGCCGTCCGGGCGGCCCGCGCCGCCTTCCCGGCCTGGCGCGACCTCGCGCCCGAGAAGCGCCAGCGCATCCTCCTGCGGGTCGCGGAGCTGATCGAGGCCGACCGGGAGCACCTCGCGAAGATCGAGAGCCACGACGTCGGCAAGCCGATCCGGGAGGCCGCACTCGTCGACCTGCCCGCCTGCTGGGACCCCTGGCGGTTCTATCAGGGCCTCGTGCGGGCCATCGACGGGCGCGTGCTCGCGCTGCCGAAGAGCTCCTTCGACTACGTCCGCAAGGAGCCGATGGGCGTCGTCGGCATGATCATCCCCTGGAACTTCCCGCTCCACATCGCATGCCGGAAGGGCTCGGCCGCGCTCGCCGCGGGCAACACCGTCGTCCTCAAGGCACCTGAGCTGGCGCCGTTGACCTCGCTCGAGCTGGGGCGGATCTGCCTCGAGGCAGGCATGCCGCCCGGCGTCTTCAACGTCGTCCCGGGCCTCGGCGAGGTCGCCGGAGCAGCGCTCGCCGAGCACCCCGGCGTGAACAAGGTGGCGTTCACGGGCTCGACCGTCACCGGGCGGTCCGTGGCGCGCGCCGGCGCGAACACCGTGAAGCGCGTGTCGCTCGAGCTCGGCGGCAAGTCGCCGTCGATCGTGTTCACGGACGCGGATCTCGATCGCGCCGTGATCGGCTCGGTGTTCGGGATCTACCTCGCACAGGGGGAGGTGTGCTCTGCCGGCTCGCGCGTCCTCGTCGAGCGCTCGGTCTACGACGAGTTCGTCCGGCGGTTCGTCGACAAGGCCTCGACGATCCGGGTCGGACTGCCCTCGCGATGGGAGACGCAGCTCGGGGCGCTGATCAACAAGCGCCAGTGCGAGCGCGTGTACGAGTACGTCGACATCGGGACGGGCGAGGGCGCGACCCTCGCGTTCGGCGGCAGGCGGCCGGACGATCCCGCGCTGGCTGCCGGCAACTTCATCGAGCCGACCGTGTTCGCGGACGTGCGCAACGACATGCAGATCGCCCAGGAGGAGATCTTCGGCCCGGTCGTCGTGATCATCCCGTTCGAGGGCGAGGACGAGGCCGTCCGGCTCGCGAACGACGTGCGCTACGGGCTCGCAGCCGGCATCTGGACGAGAGACGCGAGCAGGGCGCACCGGGTCGCCCACGCGCTCGAGGCAGGCTCGATCTGGGTCAACCACTACAGCGCCTACCCGAGCGAGGCACCGTTCGGCGGCTTCAAGGAGAGCGGCACGGGCCACGATCTCGGCCTCGAGTCGCTCGACGAGTACCTCGAGACGAAGAACGTCCACATGCACATCGGCACGGAGACCTTCGACTGGTACGCGGAGTAGGGAAGGGACCGACCGGCCCCGGCCGGGTTCCCGGGTGTAGGGGCCGGACCTGTCCGGCCCGTATCGGCCAACAGCGAGAGGGAGAGGAGACGACATGAATGGAGCACTTGGACTGATCGAGACCCGCGGCCTCGTCGCGGCGATCGAGGCCGCCGACGTGATGGTGAAGGCAGCCAACGTGACCCTCGTCGGCCGGGAGTCGATCGGCGGCGGCTACGTCACCGTGGTCGTCACCGGCGACGTCGGCGCGGTGAAGGCGGCGATCGACGCGGGCGCGACCGCGGCCAAGAAGACCGGCGAGCTCGTGTCGGCGCATCTGATCCCGCGACCGCACGACGACGTCGCGAAGGTGCTTCCGGCGACCGGCGAGTAAGGCCCAGTGGCAGGATTCCGCCTCATCTGCGAGGGCGAGGTCGTCGAGGTCGATCTGCTCGAGGACGACGCGCCGCGCATCTGCGCCTACATACGGTCGATCCTCCCCATGGACGGCACGATGGTGCACGCGAAGTTCGCCGGCGAGGAGACGATCATCATGGTCCCCTTCTTCGCCGAGCAGGAGAACCCGAAGCTGAACGTCGTCGCCGGCGACATCGGCTACTACCCCGGCCGACAGACGATCTGCCTCTTCTACGGCGAGACGAGGCCGTTCGGGGAGGTCTCCTACTTCGCACGTGTCCGCTCGAACCTCGACGGGCTCGCGCGCTGCGGCCGCAGGCTGCTCGAGGTCGGGCACCTGGCCGTCCGGCTGGAGACGTGCTGATGGCCCGCCAGACCGTGACCGAGCTCGTGGAGGAGCTGCGCCGGTTCACGGCGCAGAACTGGGTCGGCGAGCCGCCCGACGTGACCCGGCTGCGGACGTTCACGCTGCCCCCGATGGGCAACCTCCCGTGCGTCATGTACTGCAACTTCGACCTGTTCTGGGCGGGCGAGCAGCTGCAGGTCTGCCGCCAGGCCGCGCTCGCCGGCGACCTGCGCCTGCCCGAGCTGACGGAGGTCTCCGCCCTGATGCTCGACCGCATCGCGGCCCGCACGGCGAAGTGGGAGATGGCCGACACGGTCGCCCTCCAGCGCAAGGCGGCGTCGGTCCTTCGCGAGTGGCGCCCCGATTCGGCGCAGGAGTTCGCCGTCGTGATCGAGCACCTGATGATGGCGATCGACCGGATCCAGTCGGCCGTCGACGCGATCATCCCCTGGAACGACCTCGACAAGGGCGTGCGCCTCCGCGGCTCGCTCGGATAGGGAGAACGCCATGCAACTCTGTCGCGTCGTCGGCAACACGGTCTCGACGGTGAAGGCCCCGGGGCTCGCCGACTTCAAGCTCCTGAACGTCAAGCCGGCGAAGTCGAGCGGCGACGAGTTCGTCGCCGTGGACGCGGTCGGCGCCGGCATCGGCGACCTCGTGCTCGTCGCCACGGGCTCGGCAGTCCGTGAGCTCGAGGGCCTTCATGGCGTCGCTGCCGACGCCGCGATCGTCGCGATCGTCGACGAAGGCTCGTGAGCTCATGCCGCCCGACGGCCCGAGGGGTGTAGGGGCCGGACCTGTCCGGCCCTCGACCTGCCGCTGACCATGCCCGAGCTCCGCGCCTTCGTCGAGATCGATGCGATGCAGCCACAGTGGGCGGCATACGTCGCCCAGACCTGCCAGGGCGACCCGCCGTCGGCGGGGATGGCACAGCTCTACGTCGAGGTCGCCCCGGCGAGCGCCGTCTTCTCGCTCGTCGATGCCGCGACGAAGAACGCCGACGTTCGGTCGGCGCTCCAGATCGTCGAGCGGCAGTTCGGGACACTCGAGCTCCACGGCGCCGACCCTGCCTCGGTGGGCATCGCGGCGGAGGTGATCCTCGAGCGCCTCCACGTCTCGCGCACGGATGCGACGCGCCCCGAGGTCGTCGCGCAGGAGACGATCACCCGCGTGGGCGCGAACCAGGCCCAGCTCGTCAATCGCCTGCGGTCGGCGAGCCTCCTGCTCGAGGACGAGACGATGTTCCTGCTCGAGCTGCAGCCGGCTGCGTACGTGGCGGTGGCCGCGAACGAGGCCGAGAAGCGCGCGCCGGTCAAGCTCGTGTACGCCGCGATGCTCGGGGCGACCGGCCGGTTGATCGTCTCCGGAACCGACGATGCCGTCGCCGAGGCCCGCAACGCAGCACTCTCGGCGACCGCGTAGCCGTCAGCTGCCGCCGAGTTGCCGCCCGGTCAAGAGAACGACCCGCCGGAGCGGGCCGTTCCAGGTTGATGCGGGGACCACCCCCGCAGACGCTTGAGAGCCGCGCCCTGAGTGTAGCGCGGCGGGCGCCGGACTCGAATATGACCGCGGCCTCCGGCCGCTTCTTGGCGGGTCGCGGCCGGCCGAGCCGGCCGCTCAGCCGCCCGGAGCCGGTGGTTGACCGGCCAGAGCGGCTCTCAACCGTCTACCCCACCCTGGGGGTTTCAACCCGCCGCGCGGACCCGAAGCTATCGACGGAGTCCGCGCGGCTCTGTCAAGAGAGGGCGCCGGCTTACGCCTCGGCCTGCGCCACCCCGACCGGGCAGGACACGCCCGTGCCGCCCAGGCCGCAGTAACCCATCGGGTTCTTCGCGAGGTACTGCTGGTGGTAGTCCTCCGCGTAGTAGAAGGGGCCGACGTCGGCAATCTCGCTCGTGATCGGACCGTATCCGGCCGTGGCGAGCGCCGCCTGGAAGCGCGCCTTCGACGCGTAGGCCGCCTCGCGCTGCTCCTCCGAGTCCACGAGGATGATCGAGCGGTACTGGGTGCCGACGTCGTTGCCCTGCGCCATCCCCTGGGTCGGGTCGTGCGCCTCCCAGAAGATCCGCAGCAGGTCCTCGTAGCTCGTCGCCGAGGTGTCGAAGACGGCGAGCACGACCTCGGCGTGCCCGGTCAGGCCGGAACAGACTTCCTCGTAGGTCGGGTTCGGCGTGGTCCCGCCCGCGTAGCCGACGGCGGTCGTGTAGACGCCGGGAGCCTGCCAGAGCTTCCGCTCGGCGCCCCAGAAGCAGCCGAGGCCGAACACGGCAGTCTCCGTCCCGACCGGAAACGGCGGGACGAGCGGGGTGCCGAGCACCTCGTGCCGGGACGGGACGGGCACGGCGTCGCTCCGTCCGGGCAGCGCCGTGTCGGGGGTCGGGAGCTCGAGCTTCGTGCGCTTCGTGAAGAGCATTCTTCTGATCGCCTCCTGGCGGTTCGACTTCCAACGCCGACGGTACCGGAACGGCGACGCCGCCGGCCATTACGCGTCGATGAACCCTCCCGCGCTCGCGCTCAGCTCGGGGAGACGCGGCGAGATCTCCTCGCGCACACCGGCCGCGTCGGAGCCGGCGAGGACATCGACGAGGATCCGCTCGATCGTCGCGTGCCACCGTTCCTCGTCGAGGCGCCGGCGCGGCAGCCCGCCATCGAGCTCCCAGCGCATGAACCGGCGCTTCCCGAGCGCGTCGAAGGCCCGGATCGAGGCCATCACGAGCGCGAAGTCCTCGTCGCCGACATAGGCGCGAAGGAGCCCGTTCGTCGGTTCCTTGCGCACCTCGAACACGCCCTCGGACACACCCTGCCAGTAGGCGTGCTGGAACAGGCAACCCGAGACGCCGCCGTCCTGCTTCACCCAGCAGCCGTACGTCAGCCCGCGCCCGGACTCCTGGATCCCGCGCAGCGCGAGCTGGAGCAGGTGGCGGCCCTTCTCGGTCGCCGCGAGCTCTGCGAGCTGGTCCCGAACCCGACGCTCCTCACGGGTCATGGGGGGTCACCCCTTTCTCCTCGCCGAAGAGTGCTCGCCTCCAGCTTACCGGCCTACTGGAGAGTGACCGAGGCGACAAGGTCTTGCGCTCGCCCGGTTGCCGTCGCCGCCGCCGCGGCGTCGCCGAGCTGCCGCGCGAGCTGGGCCTGCTTGAGCCAGTTGTACGGGCTCGTCGGCCTGACTCCGATCCGCTCGGAGACGAGGGCACGCGCGATGTCCGACCGGCCCGAGCGGAGCGTCGCCTCGAGCAAGGTGCGCTGAACGGCGTCCCGCTGGGCATGGCTTCCGCCGAAGTCGTTCACGTGCGCTCGAACCGGATGGAGGAGGTCGACGGCCTGCCCGTAGTGTCCCCGGCCGAAGGCGAGGATCGCCTTGCAGACGGGCAGGCCGACCCGCGCGGTCATCCAGTGGTTCGTGACGCCGGGATGCTCCTCGGCGACGTACCGCTCGCGGCTGGCGATCAGCGATTCTGCCCGGGCGAGGTCTCCGGCGCCGACGAATGACATCACGGCGTGCATGTCGTTGAAGGAGTAGAACGGCGGCTCCATCTTCGTCTCCCAGGCGTCGGCGAGCGCCCGCCAGCGTTCTCCGGGGCTGTCGTCGCCCTCGAGGTAGAGGCGCCAGAGCAGGGCGGTCGCGTCGAGCATTTCGAGCGCGACCGGCTCCGACTGCTCGTTGTGCAGCACCGCGTCGTAGATGTCGAGCGCCCGGTCGACCCGGTTTGCCTCGAGGCAGTACAGGCAGTAGTGCCACCAGTTGTGCACGTTGAAGAAGTTGCCCCCGGTCCAGTCGTCTCGCCGGTCGTCGAAGAAGCGGATCCCGTCGCCGAACCGTCCCTGCATCTCGTAGGTGTGCACGACGGCGTGGATGCCCCAGACGTCCTTGCGATCCATGTCGACCGCGCGCAGGCCGACGTCCTCGGAGCGATCGTAGTGCCCAGCCTCCTCGAGGCCGAACGCGTACATGCCGAGGATCGGCCCGAGGTGCTCGTCCTCCTCGCTCCAGGAGGTCAGCGCCGCGCCGATGCGATCCCGGAGCGAGCGGGCGTCGGCCGTGAAGAAGTCGATCTGATGCCCGACCTCGAGCGCGAGGGCGTCCCGCGGGTAGGCGCGCGTCAGATCGCCGAGGATCCGACCGGCTCCCTTCATGTCGCCGGCAAGCCATGCTTCGACGGCCGCGTGATGCATGCTCTCGCGCGGGCCGAGACCGTTCCCTGCGAGGCCCGCACGGTATCCGGGCCACCACCCGCGAAGGGCGGTCGCATCCTCGGCATCGGAGGTGAGCAGCCTGAGGTAGGCCCGGAACGCCATCGCCATCGGGAAGGTCGGATCCTCCGCGACGGCCGCACGCGCCTCATCGATACAGCCCTCGCGGAAGTGCAGCAGCTCGTGAACGGCCCGGTCGTAGTGGGCGACCGCCTTCTCGCTCGCGGCCGTGAGCTCGAGCCCGTGCTGGTCGACGTGCATCGCAGACCTCCTTCGGAAAAGGCCGTCGTTCCCTGCGAGTCGACGGAGATTCTGACACGATCGGCGACCGGCGTCACGACCGCCACGCGACGATGGCCGAGGGCGCCCGCCGAGTAGGATCCGGCGCATGCTGACGCTCGATCAGCTCACGACCTCGATCCGCAACGGGTCGCTCGATACGGTCGTCGTGGCGGTCACCGACATGCAGGGGCGCCTCGTCGGCAAGCGGGTGCAGGGGCAGTACTTCGCGGAGCACGGCGTCGCCGAGAGCGGCGTCGAGGGCTGCGAGTACCTGCTCGCCGTCGACATGGAGATGGAGCCGGTACCCGGGTACGCGATGGCGAACTGGGATCGCGGCTACGGCGACTTCCGCCTCAGGCCCGACCTGACGACGCTACGCCCGATCCCGTGGCTCCCGGGCACCGCCCTGGTGCTCTGTGACCTCGAATGGCACGACCACAAGCCGGTGGCAGCCTCGCCGCGCCAGATCCTCAGGCGCCAGGTCGAACGCGCCCGGGCGATGGGCTTCGAGCCGATGTTCGGCTCGGAGCTCGAGTTCTACCTCTTCCGCGAGACCTACGCGCAGGCGCACGAGCAGCGGTACCGGAACCTCACGCCCTCGGCCTCCTACATCCTCGACTACCACATCCTCGCCGCCGGTTACGACGAGGACGTGATCCGCGAGCTCCGCAATCAGATGGTCGCCGCAGGCATCACGGTCGAGAGCTCCAAGGGCGAGGCGTGGCCCGGACAGCACGAGGTCAACTTCCTCTATGCGGACGCCGTGTCGATGGCCGACAACCACGTCGTCTACAAGAACGGCGCCAAGGAGATCGCCCACCGGCACGGGTGCTCGATCACGTTCATGGCCAAGCCAGATCACCGCTGGATCGGCAACTCGTGCCACCTCCACTCGAGCCTCTGGACGGACGGCGAGAACGCGTTCGCCGGCGAGTCCGACACGTTCGGGCACTACCTCGCCGGACAGATCGCCTGTCTGAAAGAGCTGGCGATCTTCGTTGCGCCGACCGTGAACTCGTACAAGCGGTTCGTGCGCGGAAGCTGGGCACCGACGACCCTCGCCTGGGGGCACGACAACCGCACGTGCGGATTCCGCATCGTCGGGCACGGAGCGGCGCTGCGCACGGAGACCCGCATCCCCGGCGGTGACGTCAACCCTTACCTCGCCTTCGCGGCCCTGCTCGCGGCGGGCCTGCACGGGATCGAGCGCGAGCTACCGCTCCCGCCCGCCCACGACGGCAACGCCTACGAGTCCGACGCCGAGCAGTTCCCGGCCACGCTGTACGAGGCGATCGAGGCGCTCGAGCAGGGAACCGTCGCGCGCGCCGCGCTCGGCGACGACGTCGTCGACCACTACCTCAACTACGCCCGTACCGAGCAGCGGCTCTACGACGAGGTCGTGACCGACTACGAGCGCGCGAGGATCTATGAGCGCGGATAGCACCGGCATGCTGACCGTCGACGAGCTGCGCAAGGCCGTCGGCGACGGGTCGATCGACACCGTGATCGTCGGGCTCGTCGACATGCACGGCCGCCTCTGCGGGAAGCGGGTCTCCGGGGAGTACTTCTTCTCCCACCTCGAGGGCGGGATCGACGTCTGCAACTCGCTGCTCACGCTCGACATGGAGTCCGACACGACCCCGGGCTACGCCATGGCGAGCGTCGACCTCGGCTACGGGGACTGCGTCCTGCGCCCGGACCTTGCGACGTTGCGGCTGATCCCTTGGCACGAGGGCACGGCGCTCGTCCTCGGGGACGCGGCGTGGCACGACGGGAGGGAGATCGAGCCCTCGCCGCGCCGCGTGCTCGCACGCCAGGTCGAGCGGGCGCGCTCGCTCGGCTTCGAGCCCGTCTTCTCCTCCGAGCTCGAGTTCTACGTCTGCCGGGAGACCTACGACGAGGCGTGCCGCAATCACTACGCGACGCTGACGGGGACGGCACGCTACGTGACCGACGCGCACCTGCTCTCGCCCGGCTTCGACGAGCAGCTGATCGGGCGCCTGCGGCGGCAGCTTCGCGGCGCCGGCGTCCCGGTCGAGACCTCGAAGGCCGAGGCCTGGGCCGGCCAGCACGAGATCACGTTCCACCACGGCGACCCGGTGGCGATGGCCGACCACCACGCCGTCTTCAAGCACGGGACGAAGGAGATCGCCGAGCAGAGCGGCTGCTCGATCACCTTCATGGCGAAGCCGTTCCCGGAGTGGATCGGAAGCTCGTGCCACGTCCACTCGAGCCTCTGGCGCGACGGCACCAACGCCTTCGAAGGGGAGTCGGAGCTCTACCGCCATTACCTGGCGGGCCAGATCGCCTGCCTGCGGGAGCTGGCCGTGTTCGTGGCGCCGAACGTCAACTCCTACAAGCGCTTCGTGGCGAAGCAGCCGACCTGGGCGGGGAACTCGCTGACCTGGGCACACGACAACCGCACGACGGGCTTCCGGGTCATCGGGCGTGGCTCGAGGTTCCACGTCGAGTGCCGGATCCCGGGCGCCGACTGCAATCCCTATCTCGCGTTCGCAGCGCTGCTCGCGGGAGGCCTCGACGGGATCGAGCGTGAGCTGCCCCTGGCCGAGCCGCATCAGGGCAACGCCTACTCCGCCGAGGTCGAGCGCTTCCCTCCCACCCTGCGGGAGGCGGTTCGCGCGCTCGAGCGCAGCGAGCTCGCCCGCGTCGCGTTCGGCGACGAGGTCGTCGACCACTACCTGAACTACGCGAGCGCCGAGCAGCGGCTGTTCGACGCGGTCGTCACGGACTACGAGCGAGAAAGGATGTTCGAGCGTGGTTGAGCAGATCCCTCCGTTCGGAAACCACCTGCCGGTCAGGATCCGGTTCGGCGAGGGCGTGATCGCCGGGCTGCCGGAGATCCTCCGCAGCGACGGCTGCTCGCATGCCTTCCTCGTCGTCGACGAGGTCGTCGAGGGGATTCCCCAGGTCGCCGCCGCGCTCGGGGCGATCGAGTCGGGCGGGGGCACCGTGACCCGCTGGGTCAAGTCGCCGGGCGAGCCGCTCGTCGGCGAGGTGGAGGACGCGGCCGCGAAGCTCGCCGCCTCTGGCGCCGACTCGATGATCGCGGTCGGCGGCGGCTCGTCGATGGACGTCGCCAAGACGGCACGGCTCGTCGCGGGCCAGGGTGTGCCGTACCGGCGGTTCGTAGCCGGCGGTGTCGCCTACGAGCCGCCCGGGATCCCCCTCGTCCTCGCGCCGACGACGGCAGGAACCGGCTCCGAGGTCTCCGGCGGCGCCGTGATCACCGACGAGGAGACCGACCGGAAGGCCGGGATCGCGAATCCGCTCCTGCGGGCCCAGCACGCGCTCGTCGACCCCGAGCTGACCTACGGCCTGCCGGCGGCACCCACGATGTACGCGGGCGTCGACGCGCTCGCGCAGGCGATCGCCGGCGTCGTCGTCACGGCTCGCACGCCGATCGGCAACGGGATCGCGCTCGAGGCCACCCGCCTCGCCGCGACGGCGCTCCCCGCCGTCGTCCGCGACGGCTCCGATCGGGCGGCGCGCTCGCAGATGGCGTGCGCGAGCCTGATGGCGGGCCTCGCGATGAACATCGCCGACTGCGGCTCCGAGCACTCGATCGCGCAGGCGGTCGGCGGGAAGTACCACGTCCCGCACGGGCTCACGATCGGCGTCGTCCTGGCGGAGACCATGGATCACGACCGGCACGCCGTGCCCGGGCTGTTCGAGCGCATCGCCGATGTGCTCGGCGAGCCGGACGACGGCCGCGGCGACGGCTCCCGGGCGGTCCGCGGCGTGCAACGGATCCTCGCGGAGATCGGCTTCCCGACGCTCGGCTCGATCGGGATCACCGAGGCAGACCTCGACGAGCTGGCCGAGCTCGCCCTCGAGGACTACTTCATCACCGTCGCGCCCGGGCCGTGGACGAGGCAGGACGTGATCGACTGCTACCGGGCTGCGCTGGCGACCGAACAGCGATGAGCCGGCCCGTCATCGGCATCACCGCCTACGCCCAGGAGGCCAGCTGGGGCGCCTGGACACTCCCGGCGGCCCTCGTCCCGCTCTCCTACGTCACGTCGGTCGAGGCGGCCGGTGGACGGCCGGTCGTGATCCCGCCGATCGAGGGAGGAGTCGACGAGACCCTGGATGCGATCGACGGGCTGATCTTCTCGGGAGGCGCCGACATCGACCCCGGCGCCTACGGCGCCGAGCGCCACCCCGAGACGACCGTGACGCAGCGCCAGCGCGACGAGGCCGAGCTCAGGCTCCTCGAGGCGGCGCTCGAGCGCGACATGCCGGTGCTCGCGATCTGCCGGGGCATGCAGATGCTGAACGTCGCCCACGGCGGCGACCTGCACCAGCACCTGCCTGAGCTCGTCGGTCACTCGGGACACCGCGAGACGCCCGGCGTCTTCTCGGAGCACGACGTCGAGATCGAGCCGGAGAGCCGCACGGCGAACGTCATCGGCACCCGCGTGCATGTCCACTCCCATCACCATCAGGGGCTCGGCGACGTCGGTGAAGGCCTCGAGGCCGTGGGGTACGCGGAGGACGGGTCGGTCGAGGTGATCGAGGATCCGAGCCGGCGCTTCGCGCTCGGCGTGCTCTGGCACCCGGAAGAGGGCGAGGACAAGCGGCTGTTCGAGGCGCTCGTCGCCGAGGCGCGCGCCTACCGCTCGGGCGGGGCGGGCTGACGATCGCTGCGGCCGACCGTCCGCCAGAGGCGGACGAGCGACCGGCCCGGCCTCGACAGCAGGATCGCGACGGTCACGACGGTAGCGGCCGCGAGCGAGACGAGCAGCCCCTTCCATCCGGTCACCTCGAGAGCGTGAAGCGTTGCGACGGCGAGACCAAGGGGCAACCCGACGACCGTGAGCAGGCCGACCAGCGCCTCCGTCCGCTGCGCCGCTCCCGTCTGCGCGACCCGTGCGGAGTCGCCGAGCTGGCCGACGACCTGGTCGAGCAAGTCCGGGATCTCGTGCTGGCGCTGGTACGCGCGAAGGATCTCGGTCCCGTGCCACTGGGAGCCAAGGTGCCGCCACCAGTAGGCGTTGCGGAAGCCGGCGAGCTCGTGCTCGAGCTCGGCGAGGCGGTCGGGGTGGTCGGCAGGGTCGGAGAGCGTGGCGAGGTCGTCGGCGATCGCCCCCAGCCGCAGCCGCTGGACCATCCCGAGCAGGATCGCGTCCAGGTAGATCGAGCGGAAGTGCACCTCGGGATCGGCCGCCAGACCGTAGACGGAGCTCATGTCGGGGCCCGAGCCGAGAAACGCCGACCCGTCGCGGAGGACGAGCGCCCGCCAACCCGCCGACAGATGCACGACCGAGCTCTCGAGCGCGGCGCCCATGCCGAGCGGTGGCAAGTAGCGGTCGGCCGGGGTCGCCGAGGCGAGTAGCCACAGCCACTCGAGCTCCGGGCCCCAGCCGGCGTACGGCTCGGGCAGCCCGTGGGTGAGCTCGCCGGAGGGCGTCGTCATCACGAGGGTCGTCGCACGCCGCGTGGCGGCCACCTGCCCAGCATCGGCGAGCACCAGCTCGAACCAGGCCCGCGCGGGCGACCCTGGCCCGAGGTCCGCCAGCCGTGCGAGGTCGTCCACGAGGGCGGCCCCGCCGCCGGGCAGGTGGCCGTGGACGGCGAGAAGCCCGTTCACCCCCGACGCCCCCCGCTCGAAGCAGAGGATCTCGACGCCCGCCGGCTCGAACGCTCCCGGCGCGCCGGGCGGAGCTGCAGCACGAGAGTGACGTCGGGACCGTCCGTAGAGCGCCTGCGCAGCACGCTGGTTCAGATACGACCGGCGGGCTTCTGCGGTCTCTCCGGCGCCGACCGGGAGCGGCCCCTCGTCCCAGGCCGGGAGCCCGTCGAGCTCGACCTCGACGACGATGACCACTGCCGCCCGCGAGAAGCTCATCCCAGCTCCTCGAGCAGCGCCCGGGCTTTCGTGGCGGAGACGATGTTGCCCTTGCGCTCGTAGAGGGCGATGGCATGCTCGAGCGCGGTCGCTGCTTCGGTGGTCTGACCGGAGCGGGTGAGGACGTAGGCAAGGACGAGCAGCGCGTCGGCGTGGTACCCGAGGAACAGCGTCCCGTCGGCGTAGCCCACGGCTTCCCTGGCGAGCGTCTCGGCTTCCGCGAGCCGTCCGAGCCGCGCGAAGGCGAGGGCGCGCACCGACGGCCGCCCGACCACGATCTCCCAGTCGGGCGGTACGGCGTGCCGCTCGCTCTCATCGAGGGTACGCAAGCTCTCGACCGGGTCGCCCTGGTCGCAGGTCGCGCGGGCGAGGTCGATCAGAGCAAGCACCAGGGCACGGTTGTCGGCCATCGCGGCCGAGTGTTCCGCACCTGCGCGGGTCGCCCGTTCGGCCACCGCGGGATGGCCGGCCAGCGTCTCGACGCGTCCGTTCATCAGTTCGACGATCGTCCTGAGGGTGCTGAGCTGCTGCGTTTCCGCGCGACTGCGGGCGATCAGCGCGCGGGCGTGGTCGAAGCGGCCCTGCATGGCGACGAGGGAGGCGAGGAGCGCACTCACTGTCGCCTCACCCAGGGGATCGCCCCGCAGCCCGCCCAAGAGCCCCTCACAGACGCGAATGCCCTCGCCGACTGGTGTCGGCCCGTCGAGCAGTGCGTAGCCGAGGCGGGTCAGGGTCATCGCCTCGTCGAGGCGGCTGTCCGCCCGCCTCGCGTGTTCGAGGCCCCGCTCGGCGGCCTCGCGAAGCGACTCCGCCTTTCCGGTGCACTGGTAGAGCTCCCAGAGCACGTTCCACGCGCGCGTGAGCGGGAGATCGTCGTCTGCCTCGTCGAACACCGTGAGCGACTCCTCGGCCTCACGCAGCGTCTCGGTGAGATCGACTTGCTCAGACGGCTTGTATTGGCGCAACTCGGTGCGCACCAGCCAGGCATGGCGCTCGGTGCGACGTTCGCCGACGGCTCGTGCGCGCTCGATCGCATCGCCGAGGACCGACTCGGCCCGCTCGAAGCTGCCGACGTGACGCAGCGCGAAACCGAGGTCGGGGGCGAGATCAAGCCGGGCACGTTCATCCGCGCAGGGCAGCGAACGGGCACGCTCGAGCAGGTTGATGGTCGCCCGCATGTCGCCGCGGCGAACCGCGAGCCGCCCGGCCGAGGCGAGACGGATACGGGCGCGGTCGGCGAGCTCGAGCGCCTTTTCGTCGACCGGGCCGAGTTCGGAGCGGTACTCGTACGCCTGCTCCAGGTGGTAGCCGAGGATTTCCTCGTTCTCTGCCACGCGGTCGCCGAGAGTCTCTAGGAGCCAGTCCGCGTGGCGCTCGTGCAGGTCGGACCTCACCTCCATCGGGATCGCCTCGTAGGCCGCGTCACGAATCAGGGCGTGGCGGAAGCGGAACGCCTGCTCGCCCGGGAATTCGGAGCGTTCGCTGCGGACCAGCTCCTTGTGGACGAGACCCTCCAACAGGGATGCGACCGCCTCCGGCTGTGAGAATGCGACGAGGCCGCCGACGTGGAAGACCTCGCCCTCGATCGAGGCCTGCTCCAGCAGCTGGCGCTCGTCCGGCCGCAGCATGTCGAGGCGGGCGGCGAGCAGGCTCTGGATCGCCGGCGGGAGCGCGATGTCGCCCTCCTTGTCTCCTGTCTCGGCGAACATCGCCACCATCTGCTCGAGAAAGAGCGGGTTGCCGGCAGCGGCCTCGGCAACACGCGCCCTGGTGCCGGGTGGCAACTCGACGCCGGCTGCGAGATCGGCGATCAACTCGTCGGACTCCTCTGGCGCGAGCGGATCGAGCAGAACCGAAACCGCGTTCAGCTTGCCGCCGGCCCAGCCAGGCCGCCCGTCGAGCAGCTCCGGTCGCGCCAGACAGACCACGAGCACCGGGACATCCCGGACCCCGTCGGCAAGGTCATCGATCAGATCCAGCAGCGTCGGCTCCGCCCAGTGGATGTCCTCGAACACCAGCAACAGCGGCCTCGCCCCGGCCAGCGCCTCGGCGAGCCTGCGCACCGCCCAGAACACCTCCTCCCTGAGCGCGCCCCCGGTGCCGGTGCCGATCGCACCCTCCAACCGCGCAACGACCGCCCCCGCATCCGGGCTGCCCTCGAGCAGCTCCCGGATGCCGCGCTCCGCGGTCGCCTGGGCGACGATCTCCCGCAACGGCCAGTAGGTGATCCCCTCCCCGTACGAGAGGCAGCGGCCGGTCAGCACGCGCGCCTCAGGCTCCAACGAGGCGGCGAGCTCCCGTGCAAGCCGCGTCTTGCCGATCCCCGCCACCCCGAACACCGTCACCAGATGACAACGCCGCTCCCGCTTCGCCCGCTCGTACGCCTGACGCAGCTGAGCGAGCTCCAGCTCCCGACCCACCAACGGCGTCTCGAAATGGCGCAGAACAGCCTCCGCGTCGGGAAGGATCTCGAGCAGCCGAAACGCGGCAACCGGCTCCGTCTTCCCCTTCAACTCGAGCGGCTCGACCGGCACCGCATCAACGGCATCCCCGACCAGCCGCCAAGTCGCCTCCCCGAGCAGGATCTCCCCCGGCTCCGCCGCCGCCTGCAGACCGCGCCGCCACGTTCACCGCATCCCCCAACGCCAAAGCCCCCGACGGATCCGGCTCACGCACGACCACCTCACCCGTATTCACCCCCGTACGCGACCGCAACCGCACCCCGAACTCCCGCTCCAACTCGCCGTTCAGGGACTCGAGCCGCTCGCGCATCGCCACCGCCGCCCGCACCGCCCGCAACGCGTCGTCCTCATGCACGACCGGCACCCCGAACACGGCCATCACCGCATCCCCGATCAGCTCCCGCACCCGGCCGCCATGCGCCTCACACACCCCCTTCATCTCCCCGTAGAAGCGCAGCATCAACCGCCGCAGCGGCTCCGGATCCAACCGCTCCCCGATCGCCGTCGACCCCATCACATCGCAAAACACCACCGACACCGTCTTACGCAACTCACGCGGCGACGCAGCCTCCCCGAGCGCGGCACCGCAGCGCGGACAGAAGCTGAAGTCCTCGTCGCTCTCGGAACCACAGGAAGGGCAGGCACGGGTCACGGCACAAGCTCCTCGAGCATCGCGCGCGCCTTCGCCGCCGAGACGACGTTGCCCTTGCGCTCGTACAGGGCGATGGCCTCCTCGAGCGCGGTCGCGGCCTCCGGGGTGCACCCCTGTCGGTGCAGGACGTCCGCGAGGACTGCGAGCGCCTCGGCGTGGAAGTTGAGGAAGCCGGTCCCGTCGGCGTGACCGACTGCCTGGCGGGCTAGAGCTTCGGCTTCCGCGAGCCGCCCGAGGGCCGCGAGGGCGAAGGCCCGCACTGCCGGCCGTCCGACGACGATCTCGAGGTCGGGCGGCGAGGGTCGCCGTTCGCTCTCATCGAGGATGCGCAGGGCCTCGTCTGGGCGGCCCTGCAGGCAAAGAATGCGCGCCAGGCGGAGCAAGGCGAACGCGTAGACCCAGCTGTCGGCCACCTCGACGGTGTGAGAGACAGCCTCGCGAGCGGCTCGCTCTGCCTCTTCCAGGTCGTCGGCCAGCGTAGCCGGTTGCGCCCCGCCGTACAGCTCGGCCGTCGCCCGGTGCAGGTCCGTCGCGAGGCTTTCCATCCCGGCTCGGCTATCGGATATCAGCCGGCGGGCATCGGTGAACCGTCCCTGCATCGCAGCGCAGCAGGCCGCAAACGCACGCATGTACGCCTGCCCCAGAGGGTCGTTGCCGAGCTCCTGGCGAAGCGGGTCGCAGAGTGCAACCGCCTCTCCAACTGGCGTCGGTCCGTCGACGAGGGAGGCGCCGAGCGCGATCAGGGCCCACGCTTCCTCTGGTCGGCTGCCGGCCCGACGCGCGTGTTCGTGCGCTTGCTCCGCCGCCGCCCGGACCGCCACCGCGTCGGTGCAGGTATAGAGGAGGGCGAGAAACCACCATGCGCGTGCCAGGGCGATGTCGTCACCCGTCTCGCGCAGCACGGCCAGAGATGCTTCGGCTGCGGCGAGCGTCTTGGCCAAAGGCTCAGGGTTCGTGAAGTAGCGTACGAGGCCGCGGACGATCATGCAATGCAGCCCAGCGGGGTGATCACCAACCGAGCCCGCACGCCCGATCGCATCGCCCACGACCGCCTCGGCCCGCTCGAACTCACCGGCGTGAAACAATGCGAAGCCGAGATCCGGTGCGAGTTCCAGCGCGGCGCGGTCGTTGGCGGCGGTGAGTGCGCGGGCGCGCTCGAGCAGATTGATCGCGGCCTTGGTGTCGCCCCGGCGGAACGCCGCCCGCCCCGCCGAGGCGAGCCGCAGGCGCGCGCGGTCGGCGAGCTCGAACGCCTTCCTGTCGGTCGGGCCGAGCTCGGAGCGGTACTCGTAGGCCTGCTCGAGGTGGTAGCCGAGGATCTCCTCGGCCTCGCCGACCCGGTCGCCGAGCGCCTGCTCGAGCCAGTTGGCGTGGCGTTCGTGCAGGTCAGACCTGATCTCCTTCGGGACCGCCTCGTAGGCCGCGTCGCGAATCAGGACGTGGCGGAAGCGAAACGCCTGCTCGCCCAGGACTTGGGCGCGTTCGCTGCGGATCAGCTCCTTGTGAACCAAACCCTCCAACAGCGATGACACCGCCCCTGGCTGTGACAGTGCAACAAGGCCGCCGACATGAAACACCTCGCCCTCGATCGAGGCCTGCTCCAGCAGCTGGCGCTCGTCCCGCCGCAGCATGTCGAGCCGGGCGGCAAGCAGGCCCTGGATCGCTGGCGGCACGGTCAGCTCCCCGCCACCGTCTCCGCCTTCGGAGATCATGGCGAGCATCTGCTCGAGAAAGAGCGGGTTCCCGGCAGCGGCCGCAGCGACACGCGCCTGTGCGTCGCGTGGGAGCGTGGTCGTAGCCGTTAGGGCGGCGATCAGCTCGCCGGACTCCTCGGGCGTGAGCGGGTCGAGCAGCACCGAGGCCGCGTTCAACTTGCCCCCTCCCCAGCCGGGCCGCTCGGCGAGCAGCTCGGGCCGGGCGAGGCAGACAACGAGCGCCGGGACATCGCGGACGCCGTCGGCGAGGTCGTCGATCAGATCGAGCAGCGTCGGCTCTGCCCAGTGGATGTCCTCGAACACCAGCAAGAGCGGCCTCGCGTCGGCCAGCGCCTCGGCGAGCCTGCGCACCGCCCAGAACACCTCCTCCCTGAGCGCGCCGCCGGTGCCGGTGCCGATCGCACCCTCCAACCGCGCAACGACCGCCCCAGCGTCCGGGCTGCCCTCGAGCAGCTCGCGGAGGCCGCCCTCCCCGGTCGCCTGGGCAACGATCTCCCGCAACGGCCAGTAGGTGATCCCCTCCCCATACGAGAGACAGCGGCCAGTGAGTACGCGCGCCTCACCCTCGACCGCGCGGGCCAGCTCCCGTGCAAGCCGCGTCTTGCCGATCCCCGCCGGCCCGAACACCGTCACCAGGTGGCAACGCCGCTCCCGCACAGCCCGCTCGAATGCCTTCCGAAGCAGCAGCAACTCGTCCTCCCGGCCCACCAGCGGCGTCTCGAAATGGCGCAGAACAGCCTCCGCGCCAGGCCGGATCTCGAGCAAGCGGTAGGCCGGCACCGGCTCCGCCTTGCCCTTCAACGAAAGCGGCTCGACCGGCTCCGCACGCACCGCGTCCCCGACCAGCCGCCAGGTCGCCTCACCCAGCAGGATCTCCCCCGGCTCCGCCGCACCCTGCAACCGCGCCGCCACGTTGACCGCATCGCCAAGCGCCAGAGCACCGGACGGGTCGGGGTCGCGCACGATCACCTCGCCGGTGTTGATCCCGGTGCGCGACTGCAGGCGCACCCCAAACCCCCGCTCCAGCTCGTCGTTCAACAGCTCCAGCCGCCCGCGCATCGCCACCGCCGCCCGCACCGCCCGCAATGCGTCGTCCTCGTGCACGACCGGGATCCCGAACGCGGCCATCACCGCATCCCCGATCAGCTCCCGCACCCGGCCCCCATGCGCCTCACACACCCCCTTCATCTCCCCGTAGAAGCGCAGCATCAGCCGACGCAACGGCTCCGGATCCAACCGCTCCCCGATCGCCGTCGACCCCATCACATCGCAAAACACCACCGACACCGTCTTACGCAACTCACGCGGCGCCGCGGCCTCCCCGAGCGCGGCGCCACAGCGCGGGCAGAAGCTGAAGTCCTCGGCGCTCTCGGAACCGCAGGAGGGGCAGGCGCGGGTCACTGCAGGACCTCCTCGAGCAGCGTGCGCGCCTTCGCGGCCGAGACGATGTTGCCCTTGCGCTCGTAGAGCGCGACGGCCTCTTCGAGCGCCTGCGCTGCTTCCTGCTTGCGACCCCCGCGCACCAGGACTTCGGCGAGGTCGACGAGGGTGTCGCCGCGGAAGCATAGGAAGTCGGTGCGCTCGGCGGCGGCGGCAGCGTTCCGGGCGAGCGTCTCGGCCTTCTCCTGCTCGCCGCGCCGCGACAGGAGCTTCGCGTTGAGCGATCCCCGCCGGATGCCGACGTCGGGATGAACGGGCGCGGGCGTCGACTCGAACGCCTGGGCGAGCTCGGACGCCTCCTCGTAACGCCCCTGCGCGTAGAGCGCCCGGGCGAGCTCGACCTGGGCGACCGAGGTCCACCAGCGGTCGGTTGCCCGCACGGCCAGCTCGTGGCACTCGCGGTGGTGCGATTCAGCCTCAGCCGGGTCGTCGTCGAGCATCGCAACCAGGCCGGCCCAGTAGTGGGCAGTCCTGACCCAGACACCGAGGCCCATCTCGTCGAGTTCGGCCTGGCCGGCGGCCAAGAGGCTGAACGCGTCCTCGAACCGACCTTCCATACCGGCGATGACCCCGAGATGGACGGATGCGAGGGTCTCCAGGACTCGATCCTGGCCCGGCTCCCCGGCGAGCTCGCGGAGCTGTGCTCGGGCGCGATCGATGGGTGTCGATCCCATGCAGAGGCCGAAGCCAAAGCCGCCGAACGTATCGATCTCTTCCGGTCTGCTTCCGGCTCTTCGGGAGAAGGCGACTCCGCGCCGGTTCGATTCCACCATGCCATCCGCCCGACCACGTGCCCATACGACCATCGTCACGACGAACTGCGCTCTCGCCCGACCGCGATCGTCGTCCAGCTCGTCGAACACCGCGAGCGCCCGCTCGGCCTCGTCCAGCTCGACGTCGGGATCGATCTCGTCCGGGTGCACGAAGAATCGGCAATACGAGAGGGTCATGGCCGCCGAGGCGGCGACCCGTCGATCACCTGCCACCTCAGCGGCCCGGAGCGCAGCCTTCGCGACGGTCTCCGCCCGTTCTGGCTTGCCGGACTGAAAAAGTGCGAGCGCGAGGTCCGGCATGAGTTCGCGGCCTCCCGGGCTTGCCTGACCGAGCAGTGCCAGCCCACGCTCGAAGAGGTTGACCGCGGCCGGCATGTCGTCGCGGGCGGACGCCCTCCGCCCGGCCGAAGCGAGGACCCGCCCCGCCCGATCGGCAAGGGCAGCCATCTCGCCGTCGACCGGCCCCAGCTCGGCACGGTAGCGGCAGGCCTGCTCGAGGTGGTAGCCGACGATCGCCTCGGCCTCGCCGACCCGATCACCGAGCGTTCGCTCGAGCCAGTTGGCGTGGCGTTCGTGCAGGTCGGACCTAACCTCCTTCGGGATCGCCTCGTAGGCTGCGTCGCGAATCAGGGCGTGGCGGAAGCGGAAGGCCTGCTCGCCCGGGAGTTGGGGGCGTTCGCTGCGGATCAGCTCTTTGTGGACGAGACCCTCCAACAGGGATGCGACCGCCTCCGGCTGTGAGACTGCGACGAGGCCGCCGACGTGGAAGACCTCGCCCTCGATCGAGGCGTGTTCCAGCAGCTGGCGCTCGTCCGGCCTGAGCATGTCGAGGCGGGCGGCAAGCAGGCCCTGGATCGCAGGCGACACCGTGATCTCGCCGTCATCGCCGCCGCCCTGGACGAGCATGGCGAGCATCTGCTCGAGAAAGAGCGGGTTGCCGGCAGCGGCCTCGGCAACACGCGCCCGGGTGGCGGCCGCTACTTCAATGGTGGCCGCAAGGCCCGCGATCAGCTCGGCGGACTCCTCAAGCGTGAGCGGGTCGAGCAGCACCGAGGCCGCGTTCAGCTTCCCGCCGGCCCAGGTCGGCCGGCCGTCGAGCAGCTCCGGCCGGGCGAGACAAACGACGAGCACCGGAACGTCCCTGACCCAGTCAGCGAGGTACTCGATCAGATCGAGCAGCGTCGGCTCACCCCAATGGACGTCTTCGAAAACGACCACCAGCGGTAGGTCGTGCGCCAGTGCCTCCGCCAGCTTGCGAACAGCCCAGAACACCTCCTCGCCGACCGCCCCACTCGTGCCGGTCCCGATCGCGCTCTCCAGCCGCGCCGCGACCGCACCCGCGTCCGGGCTGCCTTCGAGCAGCTCGCGCAGGCCGCGATCCCCGGTCGCCTGCGCGACGATCTCCCGCAACGGCCAGTAGGTGATCCCCTCCCCGTACGACAGACAACGACCCGTCAGCACCCGCGCCTCACCCTCGACCGAGCGGGCCAGCTCCTGGGCGAGGCGGCTCTTGCCGATCCCCGCCGGCCCGAACACCGTCACCAGATGACAACGCCGCTCCCGCACCGCCCGCTCGTACGCCTGACGCAACTGAGCAAGCTCCAGCTCCCGGCCCACCAGCGGCGTCTCGAAATGGCGCAGAACAGCCTCCGCGTCGGGACGGATCTCGAGCAGCCGATACGCCGGCGACCGGCTCCGTCTTGCCCTTCAACTCGAGCGGCTCGACGGGCTCCGCACGGACCGCCTCGCGGACCAGGTGATGGGTGGCCTCCCCGAGCAGGATCTCCCCCGGCTCCGCCGCCGTCTGCAGACGCGCCGCCACGTTCACCGCATCGCCCAGCGCCAACGCCCCAGACGGATCGGGGTCACGGACGATCACCTCACCCGTGTTCACCCCCGTCCGCGACTGCAACCTGACCCCGAACTCCCGCTCCAACTCGTCGTTCAGCACCTCGAGCCGCTCGCGCATCGCCACCGCCGCCCGCACCGCCCGCAGCGCATCGTCCTCGTGCACGACCGGGATCCCGAACACCGCCATCACCGCGTCCCCGATCAACTCCCGCACCCGGCCCCCATGCGCCTCACAGACGGTCTTCATCTCCTCGTAGAAGCGCAGCATCAACCGCCGCAAGCGGCTCCGGATCGAGCCGCTCCCCGATCGCCGTCGACCCCGTCACGTCCGAGAACACGACGGTCACCGTCTTGCGAAGCTCACGCGGAGCGGCCACCTCCACGAACGGGACACCGCACGCGAGGCAGAAACGGGCCTCGTCGGGGTTCTCCTGCCCACAGCTCGAGCAGATCGGCACGTGCGCAGCGTACTCCCCGGCGAGCGTCTCCATCGCCCCGGGGCCACGGACCAGGCGCGAGTATGGTTCCCGCATGATCGACCCGATCGAGCGCTGGCGACGGCACCACGACCTCGACTACCGGCCGATCTGGGCCGGCGTCCCCACGTTCGCGGACGTCCCCTATACCGAGGACCCGGCGGAGCTCGACGGATTCGACGTCGCGATCGTCGGCGCGCCGATGGACGATCTCGTCACCGACACGCCCGGAGCGCGATTCGGGCCGCGTGCGATCCGCACGGCGAGGCCGACGGCGTCGTACCACCTGGAGGAGAAGATCGACTGGACGGAGGTCCTACGGGTCGTCGACTTCGGCGACGCGCCGATCACGCCCACCGACCCGGTCGCCTCGCATCGCGTGATCGAGGAGACGGTGCTCGAGGCGCTGCGGGCCGGCACGCTCCCGATCGTCCTCGGCGGCGATCACTCCGTCACCGAGCCGGATCTGCGCGCCTGCGCCCGCACTCTCGGCGGTCCGCTCGGCCTCGTGCACTTCGACACCCACACCGACACCGCCTCCGAGCAGTTCGGCCGCGAGCTGTCCCACGGGACGCCGATGTACCGCCTCGTCGAGCAGGGCCACGTCGACCCGCGCCGCTACGTCCAGATCGGCCTCCGGGGCTGGTGGCCCGAGGCGCCGGAGTTCGAATGGCAGGCCGAGAAGGGGATCACGAGCCTGTTCATGCACGATGTCCGCGACCTCGGGATCGGGGAGGTCGTCCGCCGTGCGATCGAGATCGTGGGGCCGGGCCCCGTGTTCCTCACCGTCGACATCGACGTGCTCGACCCGGCGTTCGCGCCGGGCACCGGGACACCCGAGCCGGGCGGGATGACGACGATGGACCTCCTCTGGGCGTGCCGCACGATCGCGACGGAGCTCGAGCTCGTGGGCGTGGACGTGGTCGAGGTGCTCCCGCTCGGGATCGAGGACCTGACGGCGCTCGCCGCCAACCGGGTCGTGCGGGAGGTCCTGGCCGGCCTGGCCGTGCGGCGTCTCCGCTAGTGCACCGAGGCCCGGCCGAGCTCGGCGGGAATCCTGGAGCCGGTGGTGAAACGAATGCTGGCCCGACAGATGGCCGGCTATCACCGCAACCTGCGCCGAAACGTCGAGGCCGCCTGAGCAGCTACCCGAGGGGTGGTAGAGCCGTCGCGGGGAGCTCGGCGGGGAACCGCTCGAGCGCCCAGCCGACGTCGAGCGGCTGGTGGCGGTAGTGCCTGCCGTTGACGAGGACGTAGTCGCGGCGGCGAACGTCCATCGGCAGCCGGGCCTCGATCGGATACCAGCGGTTGTGCCGCTCGATCAGATCGTTGACCTCGGTGAAGCCCCACCGCTGAACCACGGCGAGCCAGCGGACGGCGAAGCCGGCCGCGTCCCCGGGATGCTCCGCCGCGAGCGCACGCCAGCACTCCTCGAGCGCGGCTGCCGTGTCCCGGATCATCCGCTCGATCTCGCGGAGCCTGACCATGTAGGGGAGCGGGCCCCCGAGCGAAGCGACGTAGGAGTCGACCGACGGACGGAAGTGGCGCCGCCGGATCTCGGCGGGCCGGCCCGCCGTCGCCGCCCCCTCGATCTCCTCCTGCAGCGCCCGCCCCCTCGCCGCATCCCTCGGGTCGGCGTCCCTCGGGCCCCACTGCCCCAGGATCTCCTTCCGCCGTCGCCGGTCCATCAGCGGAGCGTGCGGATCGGCCCCGGACCTCCCGCGAGCGCCGCCCGAAGCTCATCGGGATCGGTGGTGGGCGCCTGACAGGCAAACCCCTGACAGACGTACGCGGCCGGCCGGCCGTCGACCAGATCCTTGCCGGCGAGCAGCGGGATGCGGGCGACGGCCGGATCGTCGAGGCCCGACGCGAACGCGAACGCCGTGTCGGGCGCGAACGGCTCGCGCGCGGCGTCCCGGAGCGCCTCGGTCGCAGGGTCACCCGCCGGGCCGACGACCGCGATCTCGGTCGGCGCCGCGAAGTGCGCCTCGACCGCGCAGAGCATCCACCCGACCCCGCCCGGGGCGCCCGTGAGGTAGCGGTGGCCGAGCCGGAAGACGTCGACGGCCCGATGCTCGAGCTCCTCGTCGCCGAGCACCCGCGCGAGGCGAATGAGCACCCAGGCGAGCATCGAGTTGCCGGACGGCGTCGGGTGGTCGTCGAGCTCCTTCTTGCGCACGACCAGCTCCTCGCCGTCGGCCGGCGTGAAGAAGAACCCACCGTGCTCGGGATCGCCGAAGAGCTCGAGCGCGAGCCGGGCCAGCCGCTCGGCGTGCTCGAGGCGTGCGAGCTTCCCGGTCGCCGTGTAGAGGTCGAGCAGGCCGTTGGCGACGTTCGCGTAGTCCTCGAGGTAGCCGGTGATCCTGGCGGAGCCGGCCCGGAACGTCCGGTAGAGGCGTCCGGTCGGGTCGCTCATCGGGCCGAGCAGGAAGTCTGCGAGCTCGTCGGCCGCGCTGAGGTAGTCGTCGCGGTGCAGCCGCTGGCCGGCCTCGGCGAGCGCGGAGAGCGCAAGGCCGTTCCAGGCGGTCACGACCTTGTCGTCCGTCAGCGGCTGCGGCCGGGTCAGGCGCTCCTCGAGCAGCTTGCGCCGGGCCTCGTCCAGCCGACCCTCGGGCGCAGCATCCGGCTCGGAGACGAACAGCACGTTCGCGCCCTCGAAATTGCCGCCCGCGGTGAGCCCGTAGCGCTCGATCACGAGCTCTGCCTCGTCGGGCTCGAGCGCGGCGTGCAGCTCGTCGATCGTCCAGACGTAGGTCAGCCCCTCCTCGCCGTTCGTGTCGGCGTCCTGCGCCGAGGCGAGCCCGCCCCCGGGCAGGAGCATCTCGCGCAGCAGGTAGTCGAGCGTCTCCTCGACGACCTGCCGGTAGCGCGGCGCGCCGGTCAGCGCGTGGCCATGGAGGTACGCGCTCGCGAGCAGCGCGTTGTCGTAGAGCATCTTCTCGAAGTGCGGCACGAGCCAGATCGCGTCCACGGCGTAGCGATGGAAGCCCCCGCCGAGGTGGTCGTAGATCCCGCCGGCGGCCATCTCGTCGAGCGTCTTCGCCGCCATCTCGAGCGCGTGCGCGGAGCCGTTGCGCGCGCTCATGCGCAGCAGGAACTCGATCGTCGACGCGGGTGGGAACTTCGGTGCGCCCCCGAAGCCACCGTGCCTCGGGTCGAACTCGCGGGCGAGCCCGATCAGGGCCTCGGTCAGCAGCGCGCTCGTCAGCGGCTCGATCGAGGGCCGCATGCCCGCCGAGCGGCGCAGGACGTCGAGCAGCTCCGATGCCTGCCGGGACACGTCGCCCCGGCGGTTCGCATAGGTCTCCGAGACGGCGCCCAGCACGTCGGGGAACGACGGCATGCCGCTGCGGGGCGTGGGCGGGAAGTACGTTCCGCCCCAGAACGGCTCGCGATCGGGCGTCAGGAAGACCGTCATGGGCCAGCCCCCCTGCCCCGTGAGCGCCACGACCGCCTCCATGTAGACGGCGTCGACGTCGGGCCGCTCCTCACGGTCGACCTTGATGTTCACGAACCGCTCGTTCATCAGTCCCGCGATTCGCTCGTCCTCGAACGACTCGTGCGCCATCACGTGGCACCAGTGGCAGGCCGAATACCCGATCGAGAGCAGGATCGGCCTGTCCTCGGCAGCCGCGCGCTCGAAGGCCTCGTCGCCCCACGAGTACCAGTCGACCGGATTGTCCGCGTGCTGGAGCAGATACGGGCTGGTCTCGTTGGCCAGGCGGTTCACACGCCAAGTATCGCAGCGGTCTCACGTTCCGCCCTGTGCGAGCCGATACACGTCTCGCGCGGCGCGACGATCTCCTCCCTCTACTCTTCAGGGCGCGGCCAGCTTCGCGGTGCCGATCGCCGTCTCCACGTCTTCGAGGTACGCCCCCGTGCCCGAGCGGGTTCCGGCCCCGGTTGCCAGCCAGGTGCCGCTCGTCGAGTCGCTGCTGCCGAGCGTGCCGGCCGTCTTCGCGAGCTCGCCGGCTCGCATCGTTCGGCGACCGTAGGTTAGGGCCAGGCGAGCTCGGGGGGCCGGCGCTCTCGCACGAGCTCGATCGCCTCGAGGATCACACCGAGCTCCGCGGAGGTGTCGAAGTATCCGTAGGCGCCGTCGCCGTGCAGGCCGTAGCCGGCACCCGACTGGATCAGAGCGAACCCGGCGGCCTCCATCTCCGCCACCGCCTCGTCGAGCGATTCGACCCAGAATCCGAGGTGATGCAGGCCGGGGCCGTGCTCCGCGAGCCACTCCTCGTAGATGCTCGGTCCCTGCACGGACTCGATCAGCTCGACCTGCGGGCCGCTCCCCGCGATCGCGAGCCGCAGCGTGTACGCACCCGGCCCGCCGCGGAAGCCGAGGCGGGGCACCGTCTCCGGGCCGTACGTCCAACCACTCCACGGGCCGAGGCCCCAGATCTCCGAGTACCGCCGGACGCCCTCCTCGAGGTCCGGGACGATGATCCCGACCTGATCGGGATGGCGCCCGCCGAGGAACGGAACCCTTGGCGGCGAGGCGCTCACAATTCGAGGAGAACCTTGCCGACCTTGCCGGGCCCGTCGAGCCGGTCGAAGGCCGCGGTGACCTGCTCCAGCGGATAGACCGAGTCGATGACCGGGCGCACCCTTCCCGCGGCGAGTGCGGGAACGACGTCGCGGGCGAACGCCGCGACCGCGACCGCCTTGTCGGCGAGCGAGCGCGGACGCAGCACGGTGCCGCGGATCGAGGCGCGCTTGACCATCAGCCCGATCAGCGAGACCGGGGTCTCGGCACCCGCCCCGACGCCGACCACGAGGATCCGACCGCGGAGGGCGAGCGCCTCGAGATTGCCCGGGAAGTGAGGCGCACCGACGAGCTCGAGGATCACGTCGGCGCCCGCGCCTCCAGTTGCCTCGCTCACGGCCGCCGGGAATCCGGTGTCGCTCACGGGCTCGGCGCCGAGCGCGGCGACTGCCTCGGCGCTGCGCTCCGAGCGAACCGTCGCCAGGACCCGCGCTCCCGCATCGACCCCGATCTGGATCGCCGCCGTCCCGACTCCTCCGGCCCCGCCGTGCACGAGCAGAATCTCCCCTGCGGCCAGTCCGGCCTGGCCGACGATCGCGTCGTGAGCCGTGATGAACACCTCGGGGACGGCCGCCGCTCCCGGATCGTCGAGCCCGTCCGGGACGGCCGTGACGTGCGACTCGTGCACCGCCACGCGGTCGGCCAGCCCGCCGCCGCCGACGATCCCGAATACCCGGTCGCCGGGCTTCCAGGCCGCGACCCCCGGGCCGCACGCGACGATGCGCCCTGCGACCTCGAGGCCGGGAATGTCGGGTGGGCTGCCCGGAGGAGCCGGATAGCGCCCCGCGCGCTGGATCGTGTCGGCCGGGTTCAGGCCGGCGAACGGCGCGGATACGAGCACCTCGCCCGGCCCGGGAACCGGTTCCGGGCGCTCCTCGATGGCGACCACCTCGTTGCCGCCCGCCCCGGTGAACACGACCGCTCTCATCTCGTCCGCCTTCCGCTCGACCTGTTCGACCGGAGTCTCGCACGCCCGGAAGGTGAAACGCACGCGGGAGGGGAATCGTATCGAACGACTCAAGCAGGAGGGAACGGCGGCCGATGAGCGAATCACACTGGAACGAGATGGAGCCGGCAATGAGGGCACTCAAGGTGATCACCGCGTTCTCAGTGCTCGCGCACGTCGCGGCGGCTGCCGCCGTCTTCTGGCACAGACCGGCGACCTAGTGCTCCGTCCCGGAAATCCCTTGGATCCCGGGCGGCTGCAAAGCGGCGCCGGGCCGCGTCCTCGGTCGCCCCGATATGTCCGCATATCGGGGCTCCCTGCGTCCTTGCCCGGCTTGCTTTTCGCGCGCCGGAATCGTCAAGCCACTTCCGGGACGGAGTACTAGCCGCATCCTTGTAGGCTCCTCGGGTCGACGAAGGAGGACCCGTGGAGCCCCTGGCCGTTGCCCGGCAGTACTTCGACGCCTGGAATGCACGCGATCCGCAGGCCATCGCCGCGAGCTTCGCACCCGGCGGCACCTACCGCGACCCGAACGTCCCCGCCGGCGTCGACGCCGAGGGCACGGCAGAGTACGCGGGCGGCCTCTTCGCTGCGTTCCCCGACCTGAGCTTCGACCTCCTCGGCATCGGGCTGACCGCCGACGGCACCGTCGCCGCGCAGTGGACGATGCGCGGGACGAACACGCAGCCGTTCCTCGGGCTGCCGCCCACGAAGCATGCGATCGCCCTCCCCGGCGCCGACTTCATCATCATCGACGGAGACGGCGTGAGGTCGGTCGACGGGTACTTCGACTCGCGCACGATGGTCGAGCAGCTCGGGCTCGACGTGATCGTGCAGCCGCGCGAGATCGGGCCGTTCCGCTTCGGGGTCAGCTCGTACGTAACCGGCGGGAAGCGCGAGCAGCCGGGTGCAATCTCGATCACGGTGCTCGAGGTACACGACGAGAGCGAGGCGCAGCGTGTCCGGGAGATGTCGCGGGGGACGCTGACGGACATGCTCGGCATGCCGGGCTTCCTCTCGACCGTGACGGCGATCGTCGGCACGAAGATGTGCACCTTCACCGCCTGGGAGGACGTCGAGAGCGTCCGGCAGCTGCGAGACAGCGAGGCGCACCGCGGGGCGATGCAGGTCTTCTTCGGCCCGGAGTTCGCGGCGGGCGGCCAGACCGGCGTCTGGGCGCCGGAGCGGCTGAACGGCATGTGGGTACGTTGCGCAGACTGCGGCGAGATGGTGAAGGCGGCGGATTCCTGCAGCGCCTGCGGTCGCCCGCTCCCCGAGGCCCCGGCCTGGCTGTGACGGAGCCCGGCGGCCATTCGCTCCCGCGGCGCCAGCTCGGTCGCAGCGGCCTCGTGGTCTCTGCGATCGGCCTCGGTTGCATGGGGATGTCCGAGTTCTACGGAGCGCCCGATCGCGCCGAGGCGATACGCACGATCCATCGCGCGCTCGAGCTCGGCGTGACGCTATTCGACACAGCGGACATGTACGGGCAGGGTGAGAACGAGCGCCTGCTCGGGGAGGCGCTGCGCGATCGCCGCGAGCGGGCCGTGATCGCGACGAAGTTCGGGATTCTGCGCGACCCGGACGGCGCCTACGCCGGCTTCAGCGGACGGCCGGCGTACGTCCGCGAGGCATGCGATGCGAGCCTCCGGCGGCTGGGCGTGGACGTCATCGACCTGTACCAGCTCCACCGGGTCGATCCCGAGACGCCGATCGAGGACACGGTCGGGGCCATGGCCGAGCTCGTGCGCGAAGGAAAGGTGCGCTACCTCGGGTTGTCCGAGGCGCGGCCGGCCGACATCCGGCGGGCCGTCGCCGTCGCGCCCATCGCAACGCTCCAGAGCGAATACTCGCTGTTCGAGCGCAACCTGGAAGACGGCGTGCTCGACCTGCTCGAGGAGCTCGGGATCGGGCTCCTCTCCTACGCCCCGCTCGGTCGCGGCATGCTCACCGGGCGGTACGCGGGCACGGACGTACTCGACGAGCGCGACTGGCGGCGCAACGCGCCCCGCTGGACGGGCGAGAATCTCGACCGGAACCTTGCTTTCGTCGCGAGGGTGGCGGCAGTCGCCGCCGAGCTCGGGGTGAAGCCGAGTCACCTCGCCCTTGCCTGGCTCCTGCACCGGCGTCCGTGGATCGTTCCGATCCCCGGAACCAAGCGAGTGCTCTACCTCGAGGAGAACGTCGCCGCCGCGGAGGTCGCGCTCACGGACGCGCAGCTCGAGGCGCTGTCGAAGGCGGTTCCGGCCGGCGCCGTCGCGGGCACGCGGTACTCGGCCGGCCGGGAGCCGACCTGGACGTCGCCGCCCCGCGGCTGAGCGGACGGCTCGGCCGGCCGCGGCCCGCGTAGGAGCCCGGCCAGGCCGGGCGGTCACCATCCGGATCAGGCGCTGGCCCGCCGCTCGGCCTCGGCCTTGAGGTGCAGGAGGCCCGTCTCGAGGGATCGCTCGAGCGTCCTGCGCATCGACCCCCGCAGGAGTCGCACGACGGCACCGGCCCACGACTCCTCGCTGAGGGCGAGCGTCCCGCCGTCGACGGGCTCGAGACGCCAGACGTGCACCGCTTCGATCCCGAGCGTCCTGCCCGTCCAGCTGATCCCCCGGGGCCGGTCGATCTCCCTGACCGCCGAGGTAATCGTCCCTGGCCCGGTCTTCCATCGGAATTCGACCCCCTCGGCGAGGGTCCCGGGCGCGGAGACCGAGCGCACGTCGGGGTTCCACGACGGCCAGGCCCGGACGTCCACGAGGACGTCCCAAACCGTGTCCGGATCCGCGGCGATCTCGCGGCTCGCGCGCGCGCTCACAGGTGCGGTTCGGTCGATGTCCACGCCGGCAGACTAGACGTTCGAGTGGCTCCGGCTCACCCGCCCCAGATCCCGCTCGTGAGCCCGCCGTCGACGACGAGCGCGGTGCCCGTCACCCAGGCGGCCTCGTCGGAGCAGAGATAGACGAACGCGTCCGCGACGTCGAGCGGACGCCCGAGCCGGCCGAGCGGATGCAATGCGGTCGCGCCCGCGCGCGCGGCGTCGGGGTCGTCCTGCTCGGCCAGGAACCGCTCGAGCAGCGGCGTCTCGACGAATCCCGGGCAGATGCAGTTGGCCCGGATCCCGTCCTTCGCGCCGTCGAGGGCGATGCACCTGGCAAGCATCACGGCCGCCGCCTTCGACGCGCAGTAGGCCGCCTGGTTCTGCGATCCCCAGAGCCCGACGACCGACGCGGTGATCGCGATCGAGCCCCCGCCTTCGCGAAGATGGGGCCAGGCCGCCCTGGTGCAGAGGTAGATCGACTTCAGGTTCGTCGCGAGCCCGTCGTCCCAGTCGGCCTCGTCCAGCTCGTGGAGCGTGCCGACGACGGGCCGGCCCGCGTTGAGCACGACGGTGTCGAGGCCGCCGAGCCGATCCACCGCTGTCCCAACCGCTTCCGCGACGCTCCCGGCCGAGCGAACGTCGCACGCGACGTCGCCGCCGGCAAGGTCGGCGACGACGACCGCGGCTCCCTCCTCCCGGAACCGCCGCGCGACTTCCGCGCCGATCCCGGACGCTCCGCCCGTCACGAACGCTCGCTTCCCCTGGAGCCGAGCCCCCATCGATCCCTCCCTCCCTGTCTTGGCGCCGGTGCGCGATTATTCACCGCCATGACGACGAACGGACGACTCACAGGGAAGGTGGCGCTCGTGACGGGCGCCGGCTCGGGGATCGGCAAGCGCACGGCGATCCGCTTCGCGGAGGAGGGCGCGCTCGTCGTCGCCGCGGACATCCGCGCCGAGACGGCGGAGGCGACCGCAGCCGAGATCGGCGGCGAGGCGCTCGGTCTCGGCATCGACGTCACGTCGGCGTCGAGCATCGCCTCGGCGCTCGCCTCGCTCGTGGAGCACTTCGGAGGCGTCGACGTGATCGTGAACAACGCCGGCGTGACCATTGTCGGCGCGGCCCACGAGCTCGATGAGGACGACTGGGACCGTGAGCTCGCGGCGAACCTGAAGTCGATCTACCTCGTCGCGAAGGCCGCCTGGCCGCACCTCGTGGCCCGCGGCGGCGGAGCGATCCTGAACACCGCGTCGATCGCCGGCATGTGGGCGATCCCGGCCGACGCCGCGTACTGCGCCTCGAAGGCCGGCGCGATCATGCTCACGAAGTGCATGGCCCTCGACGGTGCCGGGGCCCGCATCCGCGTGAACTGCGTCTGCCCCGGGTTCGTCGAGACACCCATGATCCAGGGGTATTTCGCCGACCAGCCCGACCCCGCGGCATCACGCGCCTTCGCGGTCGGTATCCACCCGCTCGGTCGACTCGGGGAACCGCAGGACATCGCGGACGCGTTCGTGTACCTCGCCTCCGACGAGGCCGGCTGGGTCACCGGCACGGCGCTCGTCGTCGACGGCGGGCTCACGAGCGGGATCTGGGGAGGTTGAGCAGGCCGCGCGGAGATGCTGGCCGCGGTGGGGGTCAGTTGACCCGCTTGTCGTACCCGCTCCACTCCTTGTCTCGCAGCACGTACTTCTGCACCTTGCCGGTGGAGGTCTTCGGCAGCGGGCCGAACTCGATCGCGTCCGGGCACTTGTAGTGGGCCAGGTGGCTCCGCGTGAACTCGATCAGCTCCGGCCCGGTGACGGTCGCGCCCTCCTTGAGCGTGACGAACGCTTTCGGTCGCTCGCCCCAGTGCTCGTGCGGAATCGCCACGACTGCGCACTCGAGAACCGCCGGGTGAGCGACGACCACCTGCTCGACCTCGATGCTCGAGATGTTTTCGCCGCCGGAGATGATGATGTCCTTGCCGCGGTCGCGAAGCTCGATGTTGCCGTCCGGATGCCAGACGGCGAGGTCTTCCGAGTGGAACCAGCCGCCGTCGAACGCCTTGGCGGTCGCGACCTCGTCCTCGAAGTAGCCGGCCATCACCATGTTGCCGCGGAAGACGACCTCGCCCATCGTCTCGCCGTCGAGCGGAACGTCCTGCAGGTCGCCGTCGACGACGCGGACGAGGTCGGTCGACGGGAAGGCCTGCCCCTGCCGCGTCAGGAGTCGCGAGCGCTTCTCCACGGGGAGCGCTCGCCAGCTCTCCTGGTCGGGGCAGATCGTCGCCGGCCCGTACGTCTCGGTGAGCCCGTAGGTGTGCAGGAGACGGAAGTTCAGCTCCTCCATGCGCGCGAAGAGGGTCGGCGAGGGCGGCGCGGCCGCGACCATGACCGACACGGGGCGCTCGACGCGATGCGCGCTCGGATGGTTGATGATCATGAGCTGGATCGTCGGCGCGCCGCTGTAGTTCGTCACGCCCTCGGAGTCGATCAGCTCCCAGGCGACGCCGGGGTCGACCTTGCGAACGGTCACGTGCCGGCCCGCCACGGCCGTGACCCCCCACGTGAAGCACCAGCCGTTGCAGTGGAACATGGGCTGCAGCCAGAGGAAGACCGAATCCGGGGTGAGGGAGGCGACGACGGCCTCGTTGAGGGCGCTCAGGTACGCGCCGCGGTACGTGTACAGGACGCCCTTCGGCCTCCCCGTGGTGCCCGACGTGTAGTTGACCGAGATCGGCTCCTCCTCGTCCTCGAGCCAGCTCTCCGGCTCCTCCGGCGCGGCCGAGGCGAGGAAGTCCTCGTAGGGATCGCCGGCGGCGCCCGTGTCATCGACCCGGACGACGGTGATCCCTGACAGGTCGATCGGCTCGACGAGCGACACGAGCTCGTGGTCGAGCAGCAGGAACGTCGAGCCGCTGTGCCGGATGATGTACTCGATCTCACCGCTCGAGAGCCGCGTGTTCACGCTGACCAGGATTCCGCCCGCGGCCGGGACGCCGAAGTGCGCCTCGAGCGCCGCGGGGCTGTTCGGCAGGAGGGTGGCGACACGGTCGTGCTTCCGAAGGCCGGCGGCCCGCAGCCCATTCGCCAGCCTCCAGCACCGTTCGGCGATCTCCCGGTAGACGTAGCGCCGCTCGCCGTGGGCCACCCCGGTCTGCTCCGGGTACATGAACGCCGCACGCCGGAGAAAGTCGACCGGGTTGAGCTCCGTCCGAAACACCTTCGTCATCCTGCGACCCCTTGCTCCATCGGTTGGCTGAGCGCCAATCTTCGCACGGTCCGCCAGCGCACGCCCGCGACCGGCGAGGTCGCGGGCCCGCGCCCCGACCAGCCGGCCCGCCGGTGCTGACACGCCCCCCTCAGCCCGCGTGCGTCACGGGGCGCTCACGAAGCTGACGAGCTCCTCCCGGTCGCCCCCGCTCGAGACCGCGATCGCGAGGACGAGGCCCACTCCGGGCGCGTAGAACTTGTGCTCGACGAGATCGGGGTCGAGCGGCGTCGTGTCCCTCGTCATGACGACCTGGTCGAAGGCCCCGTACGGCACCTGGGCACGCTCGCCGAGGCTGACGATCTCGCCCTGATCCTCGGCCTCGCCCGCGTAGTGCTCCTGCCGGTAGACCATTCCGGCCTCGGGATCGGCGGGCATGATGATCCCCGCCTGGGCGCCGTCGACACCGGCCTCCCACGAGCCCTTCGTGCTCACCACCTCGCCGTTCTCGTACTCCTTCGTGTCCTCGCCGAGGTACCAGACATTGCCGGACCGGTCCTGCGCGTACCAGTCGTACGTGTCCTCGACGAGTGCGCCGTTCCTGGTCACGACGTCGTGTACCACGACGGCGTCGATGCCGAGGATGGTCTGCGTGCCGTCCGTCACGGTCACCTCGACCCGCTGCGGTCCCGCATCGGGGGTCTCCTCGACGTAGGTCCAGGTGCCACCCGGGGTGAGCGGCATGTAGGGGTTGTCGATCTGCGCCACGAAGTCACCGGGGTCGAGCTCGACCGGCTCGGCGCCCCGGGGGAGCTCCGTGCTCCCGGCCGGGCCGGCGGTGGTCGCGGTCGACGCCTGGGGCTGAGCATTCGCGGCGGCACGGTCTGCGCGACCGCACCCGGCCGACAGGACGAGCGCGACCGCGACGCCCACCAGGAGCGCTGTGCCCACGATCAACCTGCGAGTCATGTGAAAGCCTCCTTCTCCTCGTCTGCAATGCACCGTGCTTCGACCGTAGGAGCCTCCGATGAGACGAAGGTGAGCGGAAGGTGAGCGCCACGCTCATCCGTCCGGACGGGGCCTCCGGGCTCTCACGCGCCTCTCATCTCGTGGGCGACAATGAGCCCTGTGCGGATCCTGGTCGTCGAGGACGAGCTGAAGATGGCGAACCTCCTGCGGCGCGGGCTCCTCGAGGAGGGCCACGCGGTGGACGTGGCGGGCACGGGTGACGACGCGCTCTGGATGGCCCGCGCGGTGGACTACGACGCGCTCGTGCTCGACGTCATGCTTCCCGGCCTCGACGGCTTCGAGGTGTGTCGCCTGCTACGCGAAGGGGGCGTCTGGACTCCCGTCCTCATGCTCACGGCCCGCGACGCCGTCGAGGATCGGATCAGCGGGCTCGACGCCGGCGCGGACGACTACCTGCCGAAGCCCTTCTCATTCGCGGAGCTGTTCGCACGCCTCCGCGCCCTGGCGCGCCGCGGAGCTCCGGAGCGACCCGCGGTGATCGAGGTCGGCGATCTGCGGCTCGACCCAGCGACCAGGCAGGCGTGGCGCGGGGAGACCTCGATCCAGCTGTCTTCGAAGGAGTTCGCCCTGCTCGAGACGTTCATGCGCCGGCCCGGGCAGGTGCTCAGCCGCTATCAGCTGCTCGAGCACGCCTGGGACTACGGCTACGAGAGCCGCTCCAACGTCGTCGACGTCTACGTCCGCTACCTGCGCCAGAAGATCGACCGCCCGTTCGGCCGCCATTCGCTCGAGACGGTCCGCGGGGCCGGCTACCGTCTCCGGGCGGGCGCGCCGTGAGGCGCCTGCCGGTCCGCATCCGGCTCACGCTTGCGTTCGCGCTCGCGATGGCCGTGGTGCTCGGTGCCGTCGGCGCCTTCCTCTACGTGCGTCTCGGCGACTCGTTGCGCGATCAGCTCGACACGAGCCTCGAGGTCCGGGCCGAGGCGCTCGGAGCCCTCCTGCAGGGCGGAGGCGACCTGAGCGGCGGGCTCGAGGTCTCGGCCGCCGACGAAGGCTTCACGCAGGTCGTCGGGGCCGACGGCGCCGTCATCGTCTCGTCGCCCTCGCTGGGCTCCGACCCGCTCGTCTCGGGAGAGACGGTGGCGCGCGCGGCGGGCGGGCCCATCTTCGTGCAGGAGGACGGCGTGCCGAGCCTCGGCGGTGAGGCGGTCCGGCTCCTGCTCACGCCCGTCGACTCCGAGGGCCGGAGCGTCGTGCTCGTCGTGGGCGCCTCTCTCGAGGCGATCGGCGATGCGCTCGAGGAGCTGCTCACCCAGCTGTTCATCGTCGGTCCGCTCGCGCTGCTCCTCACCTCGATCGCAGGCTACTTCCTGGCGGCGGCCGCGTTCCGTCCCGTCGAGGCCATGCGCCGTCAGGCGGCCGAGATCTCGAGCGAGAGACCGGGGCCACGTCTGCCCCTCCCCGTGGCGCGTGACGAGATCTACCGCCTGGGCGAGACGCTGAACGCGATGCTGGGCCGGCTCGAGGCCGGGCTCGCGCGCGAGCGTCGCTTTGTCGCCGATGCCAGCCACGAGCTCCGCACCCCGCTCGGCCTTCTGCAGGCGGAGCTCGAGCTCGCGCTGCGCCGCCCACGGACGAAGGAGGAGCTCGCGGAGGCGGTGCGCTCGGCCGCCGAGGACGCCGAGCGTCTCGCCCGTCTGGCGGAGGACATGTTGGTGCTCGCGCGCCTCGACGACGGCCGGCTTCCCCTGCGGCGCGCTCCGATCGCGGTCGACGAGCTGCTGGCGACCGTCGCCCGTCGCTTCGAGTCCCGCGCCGCGAGCGCAGGCCGGACCCTCGTCGTCGGCCGAGCGCCGGATCTGCTGCTCGTTGCAGACCGGCTCCGGCTCGAGCAGGCGGTCGGGAACCTCGTCGACAACGCCCTCCGCCACGGCGCCGGCACCGTTTCGCTCGAGGTCGAATCATGGGACGACCGGGTCGAGCTTCGGGTCAGCGACGAGGGGCCCGGCTTCCCGCCCGGGTTCCTGCCGCACGCTTTCGACCGCTTCGCGCGGGGCGACGAGGCACGGGGCAGCGGAGCATCCGGGCTCGGCCTGGCCATCGTCGACGCGATCGTGCGCGCCCACGGAGGTGAGGCCCGCGCCGAGAACCTGACCCCGCGCGGGGCGGCCGTGACACTGGCGCTGCCCCACGGGGTCGACGCCCCGCCGGTCTGAGCGCCGGATCGTTCGGCCCGATTCGCGCCGGCGCACCGTGCGCAGTCGGCTCGAGACGTTTGTCGAGCCGGGGTTGCAGCCTGCTCAGCCGCGTGGTGCGTAGCGATGATGGAGGTCGAGCACGTTGCCGTCGGGGTCCTCGAAGAGGGCCTGGTGGCAGACGCCCGAGTCGATCGTATCGCCCTTGAAGACGACGCCGCGCGACTCCAGCTCCGCCCGGGCCGCCTCGACGTTCTCGACGTGCAACGCGATCGGGACTCGGTGCGGCTCGAACTCGATTCCGAGCGCCTCGCTGGCCATCAGCGCGATCGTGACCGTGCCGGTCTCGTACTCGGCACCGACGGGATCCTGGCCCGGCCGCTGCCAGAGGCTCGAGCGCGGAAGCCCGAGCACTCCTTCGTAGAAGTCCATCGCGGCTGCCAGGTCCCGGGTCGGGACGGACACGAAATCGACTCCGGTGACCAGCTCCACGCGCTTCACGGTAGCACCGCTCTCACTGCCGTCAGTGCCGTCGCCGACGATCAACCGAGGGCGATCGCGGCCCGCTCGAGGAGGTCCAGGGCGTCCTGCAGACCGGCCTCCATACCGGAGTCGACGATCATGTCGCGCACTTCGTTGCTCGGCGCCTGGACGAGCACCGTGAGCGTCGTCCGCCCACCTTGCTCGCCGAGGGTCAGCGTGTTCAGGGTTCCTCCCTCGTCGCCACCAGGGGCGCCCTCGTACACCTCGGTCGAGACGATCCGTTCGCCCGGCACGATCTCGCGGTACTCGCCGTGGAAGCCGACCTCGAGCCCGCCGGCGGCGATCATCACGTAGCGCCAGCTACCGCCGACCCGGAGATCGATCTCGCAGACGGTCATCTCGCCGCGGTTGGCGTGCCACCAGCGCCTGACGAGCTCGGGTGTCGTCCACGCCTTGTAGACGAGGGCCCTGGGGGCATCGAACGTCCGCGTGATCAGGATCTGCTCGTCCGTCGGAAGCGTCACCACCGCCGTTCCGCTACTTGGCACTGCCATCGCTTTCCTCCTTGTCCTTGAGCTCCTCGAGCAGCACGTCGAGGCAGTCGAAGCGCTCCTCCCACGTGCCGGCGTAGCCTGCGACCCAGTCGTGGACGGGCTTGAGGGCGCGGCCGTTGACCCGGTAGAGCCGACGGCGGCCGTCCACGCGCACGTCCACGGCCCCGACCTCGCGCAGCACCCGCAGGTGCTTCGACACCTGCGGCTGTGCCATCCCCAGTCGACCGACGAGCTCGTTGACCGGGCGCTCGCCGGTGACCAGCACGTCGAGGATCTGCCGCCGCCGTGGCTCCGCAACCGCGTTGAACACGTCTGCAGTCGTCGCCGCTCTCGCCATCCAGGACATTATATGCTTATACAGGAATATGTCAAGCCCGGAGCTCCCCCTCGCGACCGCCCGACGGACCCTAAGACGTCCGCGGACGCCGCCCCGTGGCGGTCGATCAGGTTCTCGCCGAGAGCTCGGTTCTCGAGTACCGGTTCGGGGAGGCGGTCAGCCTGACCGAGCCGGACTTCGAGCGACTCTTGGCGGTGTCCTTCTCGGAGCTCGAGCGCACGTTCGTCTGACGCGGACTCACCGGGTAGCTCGACGCAGGCACGCGGGTTCAGTCGTTCGCCAGGCGGCGGATCGCCGCGACGTCGAGGGCCGGTGGACGCCAACCGCCCAGGGTCTCCTCGACGCAGGCTGCGGCCGCGAGCGCGACATCATCACGCCACGGCGCCGCGACCAGCTGAACGCCGATCGGGAGCCCCTCCGCCGACGAGCCTGCCCGGACGACGGCCGCAGGCCAGCCCGTGAGGCTGAAGGGAGTCGTGTAGCTGACCCCGTCCCAGCGACCGGGAAGATCGACCTCGTCGTGCCTCGGTGCGGGACCGTCGAAGGCCGGACAGAGGACGAGGTCGCACTGCTCCATGAACGCCAGCATGTCCCGGCGGTAGCCATCCCAGCGGCGAAGCACCTCGTAGAGCTCGTCGCTTCGCATCCGACCGGCGTAGGACGCCCAGATCTCGCGCGTCAGCTCGTGCCCACCCGGCGGCAGCGGGCGCTCCTCGACGCGCGCCCCTGCCCGGGCGAGCGCCTCCGCAGCGGCCGAGACGGCACCCGCGAGCGCGGGCAGTGGCGACACGACCCCATCGCCAACGTGGACAACGGCCCGCAGACCCCGGAGCACGACCTCGCTCGGTTCCCCGACGGCAACGGGCGGTACGTCGGGGTCGAGCGGATCCGGTCCGGCGATCGCGCGGAGCACGAGTGCCACGTCCTCGACGGAACGCGCGAGCGGGCCGACCTGGGTGCGGGGATCGCTGAGCGCGCCGAGCGGCCCGCCGTCGTCGACGACGCCTGCGACGGGCACGAGCGTCGCGGTCGGCTTGAGACAGGCGATACCGCAGAAGTGCGCGGGCTGGCGGAGGCTTCCCCCCGAATCCGTGCCGAGGCCGCAGGGCGAGCCGCCGGCGGCGATGATCGCCGCCTCGCCGCCGCTGCTCCCGCCCGGGGTCCGTTCGAGGTCGTACGGGTTGTTCGTCCGCCCGTAGAGCGGATTGTCGGTGACGCTGCCCGCGCCCCACGGAGGGCAGTTCGTCTTGCCGAGAAGGATTGCGCCCGCCGCGCGCATTCGAGCAACGACCGTCGCGTCACGCTCGGGTCGCTCTCTTGCTCTCTCCGGCACGCCGACCGCCGTGATCACGCCCGCCGTCTCGAGATTGTCCTTCGCGGTGAACGGCACACCGTGAAGTGGGCCGAGGGAGGCACCCCGGTCGAGCGCGGCGTCCGCTGCAGCGGCGGCACGAAGCGCTTGATCGCCGTCCACCTGCACGACCGCGTTCAGAAGCGGGTTGACGTCTTCGATCCGCCGGAGGTGGGCCTCGACGACCTCGGCGGAGGAGACTGCACGGGCGCGGATCAACTCGGCGAGGCGCGCCGCCGAGAGCGAAACGAGCTCCTCGGGTGGTCTGGGCGCGCTCACCTATGCATCCTTGTCAGCAGTGGCGAACTGGATCACGCCGCACACACGATGACAGCCCTCGGCAACGGAGGCGAATCCTTCCCGGGGCGGCATAGAAAAAGCCCCGTTACCAGGGCTTTTTCTGTAGCAGGCCTGTAAGCCGGATTCTGTCGGGGGTGACCATCTATCTGGGCCGCCGGTCTCCCGGCGGCTCGAGCGGCGTACCCGGCTCCTCGGCGGGCCACCTCTGGCGGAGCCTGTTCGCCTTGCACCGGACGGGGTTTGGCCAGCCGTCGTGTCACCACGGCGCTGGTGGGCTCTTACCCCACCTTTTCACCCTTACCTGCGGCACCCCCCGGAGGAAGGTCGCAGGCGGTGTCGTTTCTGTGCCACTTTCCGTCGGCTTTCGCCGCCTGGGGTTTCCCCAGCGTCCTGCCCTGCGGTGTCCGGACTTTCCTCGGACCGCGAACGGCCCGCGGCCACCCGGCCTGCCCCCGCAGTGTATAGCGCCGCTTCCGGGCCGGATGAGGCGTCCGGCCCGCGCGCACCCCGACGGCGGCACGGCATTGCTTCACGGCCACGAGCGGGCAACCGGGGGCCTGCCCTCAACCGCAACCCGCCGTTCGCCTGCGCCGTGGGAGTAGGCTGCTCCCGGCTCGACAGTGGATCGAAGAGGACGAAGGAGAGGTCGATGGCAGGCAAGGCGGACTTCAGCGAGAGCGAGTGGAACGGTCTCCATCGGGGCGTGACAGGCGCCGGCCTGCTCGTCTCGGGAGCGCATCGGGACTTCACCGACAGCTTCGGTGAGGCGAGCGCGGTGGCCAAGACTCTCGCAGCACACCGCGTCAGCGAGAGCGAGCTCGTGCGCGAGCTCGCGGCTCTCAAGGGCGCGGGCTTCGGAGTCCTCGCTTCCCCCGGGGAGCTGCAGGAGACCTTCACGTTGCTCGCCGACGCGGTGGCGCTGCTGGCAGAGAGGGCCCCGGACGAGCTCGAGCCCTACCGGGCGTTCGTCCTGGACGTGGCGAACGCTGCGGCCGAGGCCAAGGGCGGCGTGCGGGAGGAAGAGACCACGGCGATCGCACGGATCACGGAGGCACTGGGCGGCGCCTAACGAGTTCAGCCGTACCCACGGTGCCCGGAGCGCTCGCGCCCGTCCGTGACGCTCGGCCACGACCTGCAGCACCGGCCCGCCGCCCTCCCGACCTCGCCGGCGTCCCGGTACGCGGCTCGCGCGTCCGGCTCCCGGCTTCCTCGGGGCGCGCTCAGACGATCGCCAGCGGATCCCTCCTCGGGGCGGGTGCCTCGAGGACCGAACCGCAGGCCCCGCAGGCGACGCGCCCCTCCTCCGTCACCTCCGCCACCGCGCCACAGACGAGGCACTCACCCATGGCGAAGAGCGAGAAGGCACGGAGCGCGTCCTCGAGCGACGCCTCGAGGAACCGGGCCTCCGACGTGTCGGCGCGGGTCAGCATCGCGGCGCTCATAGCCGGCGGAAGAGCCCCACGACCTTGCCGAGGATCTGCACGTGCTCCGGGTAGAGCGGCGTGAGCGCCTCGTTCTCGGGCTGCAGCCTGATCCGGCCGCGCTCGCGATAGAACGTCTTCACGGTCGCCTCCCCGGCGGCTCCGTCGTCCCCGACGAGTGCCGCGACGACCTCGCCGTTGTCGGCCGTCTGCTGACGACGGACGACGACGTAATCGCCGTCGAGGATGCCCGCCTCGATCATACTCTCCCCGCGAACGCGGAGCAGGAACTCGTCCTCGCCGTGGGAGAGCGGCTCGGGCACCGCGAGGTAGTCGTCGATGTTCTGCTCGGCGAGGAGGGGCGAGCCCGCCGCAATCTCGCCCACCAACGGCAGCACCCGTACCCGATCGGCAGCCGAATCGTGGTCCGTCTTGCGCCCGACCAGCTCGAGCGCGCGCGGCTTCGCCGGGTCGCGGCGGAGATAGCCGGCCTCCTCGAGCTTCGCGAGGTGCACGTGCACGGTCGACGGAGAGGCGAGGCCCACCTCCGTCCCGATCTCGCGGACGGTCGGCGGGTAGCCGTGGCGCCGGCGGTACGCGAGGATGAAGTCGTAGATCTCCTGCTGTCGTTCCGAGACCATCGCCCCTCCGTTATCGAACGTCTGTTCGTATACGAATGTAGCGCGCTCATCGGACGACGTCAAGCGCGGACTGCTCACGGGCAGCCGCTACAATGCGCACGCCTGCGCGCTGGTGGCGGAATTGGTAGACGCGCAAGGTTGAGGGCCTTGTGGGGGCAACCCCGTGGAGGTTCAAGTCCTCTCCAGCGCATGTCGATCGAGGCGGCGTCGCGGCGCCGCTTCGATGCCTCTCCCCCGCCGGCCCGCGCGCGCTGGCTATCTTGGATAGCGAGGCCCCGAGCCGGCCTCCTCCAGCCAGATGACGCGAACCCTCGTACTCGGCCTGATCGTGACTGCGCTCGCAGCCTGCGGCGGGGCGAGCGCGCGTCCGGAGCTGGCGCCCGCCACGGGCGCGCAGGGGACGGCGGCGCTCGGGGGTGAGGCCGAGGCGGGCAACGGCGGCGGGCTCAGGCTCGTCCGGGTCGCCGCCGGCCTCGACTCGCCCGTCTACGTGACCGCAGCACCGGGTGACGCGAAGCGTCTGTACGTCGTCGAGCAGCCCGGACGGATCCGGACGATCGCCGGGGGGCGGATCCGCGGGACGTTCCTCGACATCCGGAGCCTCGTCAGCTCCGGCGGCGAACGAGGCCTGCTCTCGGTCGCCTTTCACCCCGACTACGCCGCGAACCGCCGCTTCTACGTGAATTACACGGACGTTCGCGGTGATACCCGGGTCGTGGAGTACCGGTCACGGCGTGGAAGCCCGCCCGTGCGGGTGCGGGAGCTTCTGTACGTCGACCAGCCCCACGCGAACCACAACGGCGGCCAGCTGCAGTTTGGCCCCGACGGGCTCCTGTACGTCGGCATGGGCGATGGCGGCCCCCAGAACGATCCGCAGAATCGCTCGCAGGACCTCGCGCAGCGGCTCGGCAAGCTGCTGCGGATCGACGTCGACGTGCCGCGGGCCGACTGGGAGCTCGTTGCCTACGGCCTGCGCAACCCGTGGCGCTTCAGCTTCGACCGCCTCACCGGCGACCTGTACATCGGCGACGTCGGTCAGTACGACTGGGAGGAGATCGACTTCACCCCCGCCGAGAGCCCCGGGCTCGAGAACTACGGGTGGAGCGCGTTCGAGGGGAGCCACGAGTACAAGCCGGAGAACCTCAACCCGGCCGGGAACCTCGTCGCGCCGATCTACGAGTACGACCACGGACAGGGATGCGTCGTGACGGGCGGATACGTGTATCGCGGCAGGATCGCATCCGCGAGGGGACGCTACTTCCTCGGGGACTACTGCACCGGCCAGGTCTGGAGCTTCGTGCAGCGCGACGGGAGGGCGACCGACGTCCGCAGCCACCCGTTCCGCGTCTCGCTCCTGACGTCGTTCGGTGTCGGGCTCGGCGCGCTCTACCTCGTCTCGCACGAGGGGCGGATCTTCCGCCTCGCCGCGGCCTAGAGCCATCGAGCGGCCCGCGACCCGGCCACGCCCTGCCCGCGCGAGTGACTAAGCTCGCCCCGATGAAGGATCTCTGCAGCCGCGCGGTCGACGCCGCGCTCGGCGCCGGCGCGGACTACGCGGACGCGCGGGTGGTCGAGCGCCGGCAGCAGCACGTCGGAACCCGTAACGGCCAGGTCGAAACCGTGGACGACACCGAGAGCGCCGGGATCGGCGTTCGCGTACTCGTGCGCGGAGCCTGGGGGTTCGCCGCCGTGAACCGTCTCGACGGCTCCGGGGCGCGAGACGCGGCGTTGCGCGCCGTCGGGTTCGCACGGGCCGGCTCGGGGTCAGGTGGCCCGGGCATGACGCTCGCCCCGCTCGAGCCGCGATGCGGCGAGTACCGCACGCCGGCGGCCCGGGACCCGGTCGAGGTTCCGTTGTCGGAGAAGGTCGCTCTCTGCCTGCAGGCCGAGGCAGGGCTTCACTCGGCCGAGGTGCGCGTGTCCGAGGCCGGCGTGCGGGCGATGCGGGAGCACCGCTGGCTCTGCTCCTCGGAGGGCACGGACGTGTTCCAGGAGCTGCTCGAGTGCGGCGGGGGCATCGACGCGACGGCGATCCGGGACGGGCTCGTGCAGGTGCGGAGCTTCCCGAGCGCCCACGGCGGCGCGAGCTTCCAGGGAGGCTGGGAGCTGCTCGACCGCCTCGGCCTCGACCGCGAGGCACCGCGCGTCGCCGAGGAGGCCACGGCGCTGCTGTCGGCCCCACCCTGCCCGGCCGAAATCACCACCGTCGTGCTCGACACGGAGCAGATGCAGCTCCAGCTCCACGAGTCCGTCGGCCATCCGATCGAGCTCGACCGTATCTACGGGACGGAGGCGGCCTACGCGGGAACGAGCTTCCTGCAGGCCGAGGATCTCGGACGGCTCCGGTACGGCTCGGCGCTGATGAACGTGACCGCCGATCCCACGACCCCGGGCGGGCTCGGGACGCTCGCGTTCGACGACGAGGGGGTTCCCGCCACGCCCGAGCCGATCGTCCGTGAGGGTGTCCTCGTCGGCCTGCTCACCTCACGCGAGACGGCCGCCGTCCTCGGACACGGAAGGGGCGGGTCGATGCGCGCCGACGGGTGGGCCCGCATGCCGCTCGTGCGCATGACGAACCTCCATCTCGACCCGGGCGTCGGCACGCTGGACGACCTGCTCGCCGACGTCGACGAGGGCGTCTACCTCGTCACGAATCGCAGCTGGTCGATCGACGACAAGCGGCTCAACTTCCAGTTCGGCACCCAGGCCGCGTGGGAGATCCGCAGGGGCCGGCTCGGCCGGATGCTACGCGACGCGACCTACACCGGTACGACGCCGGAGTTCTGGGGATCGCTCGACGCCGTGGCCGGCCCGGACGCATGGGTGATGACCGGCTGGACGAACTGCGGCAAGGGGCAGCCGGGCCAGCTTGCCCACGTTTCCCACGGCGCCTCGCCCTGCCGGTTCCGCAACGTCCAGGTCGGCCTGCCCGCATGAGCACTTCGGCCGGCCGGGCCCTCGAGCTCGCCGATCTGGCGCGCCGACTCCCCTCCGCGGACGAGGTCGAGGCACTCGTCCATGTCGAGCGGTCGGGCCTGGCCCGTTTCGCCGCCTCGCGCGTGCACCAGCCGACCCTGATCGACAACGAGTCCGTGATGCTCCGCGTCGTCCGGGACGGCCGTATCGGCACGGCGACGACGAACCGGACGGATGAGGAGGGCCTGACGGCCGCCGCGCGGCGCGCCGAGGAGGCGGCCGATGCCGCGCCACCCGATCCGGGCTTCCCCGGGCTCCCGCCGCCCGTCGCGCCAATAGCCGTGGATGGCTGGGATGCGGAGACCGCCGCGCTCGCGCCCGAGGCTCAGGCCGACCGTGCCTGGAAGGCGATCGCCGCGGCGGCCGGGATCGACCTGTACGGCTACTTCACGAGTGCCGAGGTCGAGCTCGCGGTCGCGTCGAGCACCGGCCTCGCCGTCAGCCAACGGATGACCGATGCCGCCGTGCTCGCGATCGCGGCGGACGCCGACCGGTCGGGCTACGCGGCCGCGAGCGCCTGGCGTGTCGCGGAGCTCGACGAGGGTGATGTCGCACGCCGCGCGGTCGAGATCGCGCGGCGGACGTCGGCCGCTGCCGGCCTCGAGCCCGGCACCCACCGCGCGGTGCTCTGCCCCGACGCCTTCGCCGACCTGCTCGCGTCCTTCGCTCACACCTCGGTCGGGGCGCTCGCGCTGCTCGAGGAGCGCAGCTACCTGGCCGGGCGGATCGGCGAGCAGGCGTTCCACCCGTCCTTCACTCTGGTCGATGACGGGCACGACCCGGCCGGCCTGCCGAAGGCGTTCGATCTCGAGGGAGTGCCGAAAGAGGTGGTGGCGATCATCGAGGAGGGCATCGTCCGCGATGTCGTCTGGGACAGGCGGACCGCGGCGGCAGCGGGGAACGGCCGGCACTCGACGGGCCATGCGGTGACGGCGCCCGACCAGGGCATCGGGCCGGTGGCGCTGAATCTCGTCGTCCACCCCGGCCAGATGACGGTCGACGAGCTGATCGAGCGGGTTGGCGAGGGGATCCTCGTCACACGGCTGCACTACCTCTCGGTCGTCGACCCGCGGGAGGGGGTGATCACGGGGACGACGAAGGACGGAACCTTCCGGATCCGCGACGGCCGCCTTGCCGAGCCGCTCGTGAACCTCCGCTTCACGACCTCGTTCCCCGCCGTGGTCCGGGATCTCGTCGGGCTCTCGCGAGAGGTGTCGAGGGTCGCCGCGACCGAGTTCTACGATGCTCGGTATCCGACCGCCTCGGTCGTTCCCACCGTGGCGACCGCGAGCTTCCAGATCGTCGGTACGGGCGCCGGGCCGGGACTGTGAGCGGCTTGGGCGGGATCGCGAGGGAATGAGCGCCGCTCCTGACCTGGTCGAGCCCGTCGTCGGCTGGCGGGTCTGGGACGTGGTCGACCTCGACGGGGAGCTGCGGCTGTGCTCCCTCTCGTTCTGGACGATCTGGCTTCCCGGCCGTGAGACGGTGGCCGTGTGCCGTCGCGCGCTCGTCGACGTCGAGCGCGCCGGGCTGCCTCCCCACGTCGCGCCGGCCGCCGGCTGCACCTGCGGCGTCTACGCGACCCGGACCGCCGCGCAGGCGCTCGCCTACGCGCGCGGCTTCCGGCTCCGTGGCGATGCGCTTCATCGCGTGGTCGGCCGCACCAGGCTGTGGGGGGATGTCGTCGAGGCAGAGGGCGGCTGGAGGGGCGAGCGCGCCTATCCGGCAGCACTGTTCGTCGCAACGGCCGGGGGCGGAGGGCCGCGACCCGGGCTCCTTCCCCGGCCCCGACGCCCCGCCGAGCAGATCGCCCTCGGCCTTGCGTCCTACGGAGTCCCCGTCGAGCTCCTCGACGCCCGTTCCCAGCGCGATCTCGTGCGCCTGCTCGAGCCGCCTGCCCCGGCCTGACGGCCGCGGGGCCCGGCGGCGGAATCACAGCAGGTAGAAGAGAGCGATCGTGGTCGCGACGAACGCGACCGCGACGGCGACCGTGAGCCGCGTCAGGTTGCGCTCGACGATGTGCTGGCCGCCGTGGGACATCGGGGTGAAGCCGAGCCCGCCGAAGCCCGTGTCGCGGCCGGAATGCATGAGCACGAGCGTGACGAGGGACGCTGCGAGCAGCACGTGAACGACCGCCACCAACGCGAGCATCCGCTCAGGATACCGGCCGCCGGCCTGGCCGCCTCGATGAATGTGAGGGAGCAGAGTCGGCGAGCTCCTGCGGCGCGACCGGGCCCGACCCGTGTGGGGCGGCCGTGCGACGCCCCTGTGGCGCCCGCGAGGTTCCCGGAGGCGTGCCCGCGGCCGCGGCACGGGCCGAGATTGGGGCGGCTATCGGCCGTTCGCGAGCCAGGCCCGGGCAGGTATCGGCCGCTCGAGAGCCAGGCCCGGCGGCTATCGGCGCGCCGCTGGCTCCGTGAACGGCGCTGCTGATCCCGCCGCGGTGTCCGGCGTCCCGCTACCGGATCGCCCGCTGCAGGATCGAGGCGACGCGGCGAGCCTGGTTGTGCACGTCGTGCCCGGCGGCGGCCTTGCGCGCTTCCGCGTTCGGGCTCGGAAGCGCGAGAGCCTGCCGGAGGCCGTCCGCGATCGCGGCGACGTCGAGGGGGTCGACGAGCACCCCTGCCGCGGCCGAGACGAACTCGGGTGGGCCGCCCACGCGGGTCGCGACGACCGAACGCTCGCTGGCCATCGCCTCGAGGATCGCCTGCCCGAGCGGCTCCGCGATGCTCGGCTGGCAGAGGACGTCGCAGGCGTCGATCCAGTCCGCGACCCTGCGGTGGGGGATCCGCCCGACCATCCGAATGCCCGGCCGACCCTCGAGCCTTTCACGCAGCGGCCCGTCGCCGATCACGGCAAGCTGCCCGCGGCCGAGCTGCTCACACGCGGCGGCAAGACGAAGCGGGTTCTTGCGGTGGTCGAGCGAGCCGACGAACAGGACCCTCGGCCCGTCGCCGTCCCACCCGACCCTGCGTCGCGCCTCCTCGGGGTCTCGGTGGCGGAAGCGGTCGAGATCGACGCCGCAGTCCACGACCTCGACCTTCCCGTCGAGCTCGGGCAGCTTCTCGATCAGCGCGTCCCGGAGCCAGCCGGATACCGCGATCACGCTCGACGCCCGCCTGCAGGCGAGCCGCGTCGCCTCGCGAACGCCCGGAATCTCGCCGATGTTACGGACGTCACGGCCGTGGGCGGTGAGCACGAGCGGCGCGCTTCCCACGAGCGACGCCAGCGCTGCGAGGGCGCCGGCAGGGACGAGGAAGTGCGCGTAGACGACATCGGGCCGGAACCGGCGCACGGCCCGGAGGGCGTCCAGCCCGAGCCCGAGGTACTTCGTGCGCGACCCGCCGCGGCGATCGATCACCGCGCGGTCGACCTCGTGCCCCAGCGCGAGCAGCTCGCGCTCGAGCCCGGCGACGAAGATCCCGAAGTCGGGATCGGCGGCGCCGGGGTACATCTGGGACACGAGCAGAACGCGCACTCCCGGAGATTCTGGCGCAGACGCCTCGGACCGGGTCAGCACCGGCTGCTCCTACGCGGCTCCGGTGGCAGGCCTTCGCCACGGCCCGAGCCTGTTCCGGCACGAATCGTGCACACCATCGGCACGGACCGTGACAGACATGCGAGCCCCGACGCGATACGCTGATTAGCGGGAGGAGGCGAGGGGTGGCCCCGGGGTCGGGGCGTGAGGGCCGGAGGCGCCGTGGAGATCCGTTCGCTCGGAGAAGCCGCGCCGTTCGCAACAGCGGACGGGAGCACGATCCGCTCCGTCCTCGATCTGTCGACGGCTCCGGTACGGATGCAGAGCCTCGCCGAGGCGACGCTCGAACCGGGCGCGAGGACGCAGCGGCACTACCACCGAGCCAGCGAGGAGATCTACTTCGTGCTCGAAGGGAGCGGGGTCATGGAGGTCGACGGCGAGCGGCGGCCGGTCGTCCCGGGTGACGGCGTCCTGATCCCCCCAGGAGCCTGGCACGAGATCGAGGCCGGCCCGGGCGAAGCGCTGCGCTTCCTCTGCTGCTGTGCGCCGCCGTACCGCCACGAGGACACGTTCTTCTCGTGAGCGACGATCCGCGGGAGCTCGTCCGGCGGCTCAACCAGGCCCTGGTGAACGAGCGCAGGCTCGATGTCGTCGAGTCGGCGTTCGCTCCCTCGTTCGTCAGCCACACGAGCGGCGAGGACGTGGATCGCGACTCCTTCCGCGGCATGCTCGCGGCGCTGCTCGACGCGTTGCCAGACGCGCACGTCGAGATCGAGCTGGTGCTCGCCGACGGGGATCTGGTGGCCTGGCAATCCCTGACCACCGGCACGCACGCGAAGGAGTGGCTCGGCATTCCGCCGACCGGACGGACGGTCAGCTGGACGGCGATCCACATCGCGCGTATCCGGGACGGCGTGGTGATCGAGCACTGGGGAAGCCCGGACATGGTCGCGCTCCTCTCCCAGCTGCAGCCGGACCGCTCCGCCGCGGGCTGAGCCGGGATCGAGGCTCGGGGGCGAGCTCTCGGACCCGCCCGCCCGCCGCAAGGCGTGGAGGAGCATCCCATGCCCAGGGGGAGGCTCGGCCCCTTTTCAGCTCCCCGATCACGCCATCGTGATCGCCGGCCGGCCGAGCGCTCGGGCGACGTAGGTGGGCTCCCCACGGTCCGGGCGCGGCGGCCGAGCCTGGCTCCTGCATCGCCCGCAGGTGAGCGAGATCGCCTCTCCCGTTCCAGGAGGCTAGGTCGGAAGCCGGAGCCGGGACTCGAACCCGGGACCTAGCGCTTACAAGGCGCTTGCTCTGGCCAGCTGAGCTACTCCGGCACCGAGTGCAGCGTAGCGCCGGGGGACCGCGGCAGTCCGCCGGCAGGCGGCGGTCCGCCGGCTAGGCGAGCACCTGGCGCGTTGCCTGGTGGGCGAGCACCTTGCGCTTCACCCGCTGCAGCGCGTTGTCGATCGTCTTCGTGTCGCAGCCGAGCTCCTCCGCCATCTGCTCGTAGGAGAGGCCTTCGAGGTAGAAGCGGAGCGCGTCGGATTCGAGCTGCGAGAGCCCGGTGCCGAGCGAGAAGACGAGGCTCTGCAGCTCCTCCGTCGAGATGACGCAGACGGCCGGATCGTTCACGCTCGGGCCCGCGAGCGCGTCGCCGAGCGTGACGTCGGAGTCGTCCTGCCCCGCCGGTGACTGGCTGAACGAGACGTACGTGTTGAGCGGCGCATGCTTGTAGCGCGTCGCGGTCTTGATCGCCGTGATGATCTGCCGGGTGATGCAGAGCTCGGCGAAGCTGCGGAACGAGGTCTCCTTGTCCGACCGGAAGTCGCGGACGGCCTTGTACAGGCCGATCAGCCCTTCCTGGATCAGATCCTCGGGCTCGCCGCCCGCGATGAAGTACGAGCTGGCCTTGAGGCGGACGAAGCCGGTGTAACGCCGCATGAGCGCGTCCAGCGCCTTCGAGTCACCGTTGCGGGAGCGGATGACGAGGTGAAGATCCTCAACCTCACGTTTAGCCTTATTCTGGAGCTGAGCGGCGGTCTGGGGCCGCTGAGGCATCGATTCCTCCCTTTTTTCCTTGCACTCTGACCCTCAACTTGAGGCCTGACCCTAGCACTGTTTGCAGAGAACTTCAAGTGCTTTTGCATCTGATCATTTTGATCGACACAAAATCGCACTCGCCCGCGCATGCGCTGGTCGGCGGTCGACCGGGCGGACGAGCCTCGCAGGCCGGCCGCGGCAGACTAGATCGACGGCCGGTGCTGCGCCCAGGGACGGACGCGCTCGAGGACGCCGCCGATTCGGAGCGCGAGCTCGTCCTCGAAGCGTCTGGCGACGATCTGCAGCCCCACCGGGAGGCCGTCCGTCCAGCCTGCGGGCACCGAGAGCGCCGGGCACTGGCTCACGTAGTTGAACTGGCAGGTGAGGTCGAGCGCGTGGTAGAGACCGTCGCTGCGGTCGGCGTAGTACGGGGCGTCGTCCTCCCCGACAGGAGGGGCCGGCCTCGACATCGTCGGGCAGAGGAGCGCGTGGTGGCGACCGAGGATCGGTCGCAGCTCCTCCCAGGCGCGCGTGCGGACGAACTCGAGCCGCTTGAACTCCACCGCCCCCATGGCGAGCCCGTCGTCGATGAACGCGAGCACGCGGGGATCCATCTTCTCCCGGTACTCGGGGAGGACATGGCCGAAGATCGCCGCGAGGTAGACACCCCAGTGCTTCACCCACGCATCGGAGAGCTCGCGGGTCCAACGGAGGTCGACCTCCTCGACAACGGCGCCGGCATCGGCCAGCGCCGCCGCCGCATCGCGCACGCACGACTCGACCTCGGGGGCGATCGCGTAGTGCCCGAGGTCGACGTCGAGCGCGAGCGAAAGGCCCTCGGCCGACGTGTCGAGGGGGCCGCTCAGGTCGAGCCCGGGCGCCTGTGACGTGATGTCGCGATCGTCCGGCCCCTGGGCGACCGCGAGGAAGAGCCTGGCGTCGTCGATCGTCCGGGCGAGCGGCCCGAAATGGTGGATCATGTCGAACTGGGTCGGCAGGAAGTCGAGCGGGATCCGGCCGAAGCTCGGCTTGAGACCCACGAGGCCCGACCACGAGGCAGGGATCCGCACGGAGCCGCCCATGTCCGTTCCCTCGGCGAGCGGAACGCATCCCGAGGCGACCGCCGCGGCCGAGCCCCCCGAGGACCCTCCCGGGGTGCGATCGCGGTTCCACGGGTTTCGGGTGATGCCCCAGAGCGGGCTGTCCGTGAAGCTCGAGTACGCGAACTCCGGCGTCGTCGTCTTCCCGACCATGATCGCGCCCGCTCCCAGAAGCCGCTCGACGATGAGCGCCGAGCGCTCGGGAACGTGGTGCTCGAACGCGTACGAGCCCATCGTGGTTCGCTTGCCGGCGGTCGGCGTCAGATCCTTGATCGCGATCGGGATGCCGTGAAGCGCGCCGAGCCCGTCACCGCGTGCGACAGCCGCCTCGGCGTCGCGCGCCAGCGCGAGCGCCTCGTCTGCGAAGACGAAGCAGAAGCAGTTGAGGGTGGGATTGACCGCGTCGATCCGCTCGAGGCTGTTGCGCACGAGCTCGACGGGCGAGAGCGCGCGCGTTCGGATCAGCCGCGCCAGCTCCGTCGCGGGCGTGTAGCAGAGATCGAGATCGGGCACGACCGACACACTAGAGGAGGCCGGCTGGCGGCGGCCTTCCGTTCCCGGCCAGGGCTTGTACCATCCGCCCCGACCACGTGACGGCTGACGAAGGGAGCATGCGATGGCGGACAACGTCGAGAGCATCCAGAACGTCTACGCGGCTTTCGCTCGAGGTGACATCCAGCCCCTGCTCGACGTCCTCGACGAGGAGGTCGAGTGGTACGAGGCCGAGCACGTCACCTACTGGCCCGGCGGCCCGTTCGTCGGGAAGCAGGCCGTGCTCGAGGGCGTGATCGCACGGATACCGGAGGATTTCGACGGATTCGAGATCGACGTCGGCCGCATCACGAACTGCGGCGACACGGTGCTCATGGAGGGCAGCTGTCACGCAACGGCCAGGGCAACGGGTCGGACGCTCGACGTGGAGGTCGCCCACGTCTGGGACTTCGAGGACGGGAAGGTCGTGCGCTGGCAGCAGTACACGGACACGTGGCAGTTTGCCGAGGTGACCGGGGTGGTCCCCTTCGGCGCCGGTTCCTGACGACCCGGACCGGAGACCATCGGCCTCCGGCCAACCCGGGTGCGAGGCCGCTCAGCGCTCGCGCCGCCAGCGCTCGAGCTGCTCACGGACGCCCGGATCGAGCCTGTCCTCGACCTTCGACCGGGAGGCGGGGCTCGGGGGTGGCACCTCCTCGGAGGCGAGCGCGCGGACGAAGAGCTGGGAGGACAGCCGCTCGACCGTCGGGCCGGCCGTCTCGCGGATCGCCGAGTCCGACGACACGACCGCAACCCGCTCGGTGACCCGTCGCTCGGCCGCGAGACGCTCGATCGCGTCGTCGGCGTGGGGGGCGAAGACGATATCGAGCGGTCCGACCCTCCGCGCCTCCCCCGCTCCGTCGAAGACGACGACCCCCCGCGCTCCGCGCCGCCCGACGTAGCCTGCGAGCCGGTCGACCAACTCGTCGCGGGTCGCGCCCGCGCCCGCGTGCAGCAGGTTGTACCCGTCGAAGACGTAGAGCGTGGGCTCGGCCATATGTCCCGGAGTGTGACGTGCACAGCCGCAGGGACGCGGCGGCGGCGCTCAGCGCTCAGGCCTCGGCACGCTGCCGTGCGGCCTCGAACAGGACGACCCCGGCAGCGACGCTGACGTTCAGCGACTCGACGTTCCCGGCGAGCGGGATCGCGAGCGACGCGTCGCATGCGCGGTGCACGCCCGGGCGGATGCCCGTGCCCTCGGCGCCGAGCACGATCGCCGCTCCCCCGGTCAGGTCCGCCCGCCAGAGGAGCGTCTCTCCGTCCCCGACGGCGGCCCACACCCACAGGTCGGGGCCCTTGATCTCCGCGAGATAGCGGGCGAGGTTCACGACGACGGCAAACGGCACGTGCTCGACCGCGCCCGCCGACGCACGGCACACGGCCGCGGTCACGCGCGCCGAGTTGTGCTCCGGCACGATCACCGCGGTCGCGCCCGCACCTTCCGCCGAACGGCAGACCGCGCCGAGGTTGTGAGGATCGGTGACCCCGTCGAGGCAGACGAGGAGCGGCCGCTCCGTCGCCGCGAGCTGCCACGCGTCGGCGTAGCGGTAGGGCTCGCAGAACGCGACGACGCCCTGATGGTCCCGCGTGCCGGCCGCGGCGGTCAACGCCGACTCCGGCCTGACCTGCACGCGGAGCCCGGGCGTGTCTCGGAGCCACTGCTCGCCTGTGAGAGCCCGCTCGGTCGCAAGCAGCTCGAGCACCCCGCGCCGGCCCCCTCGGAGCACCTCGCGCACAGGATGCCGACCGTAGACGAGTTCGCGCGGCGCCGTCACGGGCGCACGAGCTGGAAGCCGGGAGGCTCGGAGACGTCCCTGACCTCCCACCCCATCGCGGCGATCTCGTCCCGCAGGCGGTCCGCCTCCTGCCACTCGTGAGCCGCTCGCGCCTGGCGACGCCGCTCGGCCCGCGCGGAGACCTCCGCGGGAGCAGCCTGACGCATTGCGAGCGATCCGAGCCCGAAGAGGTCGAGCGCGCGCCCGAGCGTCCCCGTCGCTCCCTGCGCGCGCCATTCGTGCATGAGCGCCAGCGCGTCCGGCGTGTTGAAGTCGTCGTCGAGCACCGACGCCAGAGCGGCCCAGTCACCCTCGGCTTCCGCTTCCGGATGTGTCACGAAGACGTTACGAAGGCTCTCGACCTGGGCACGCGCCGCCTCCATCGTCTCGTCGGAGAAGTCGATCGGCTTGCGCCAGTGCCCCGTCAGGAAGAAGAGGAGCAGCGTCTCGTGCCCCCACCGCTCGACGACGTCGCGGAGCGCGGCGACGTTGCCGAGCGACTTCGACATCTTCTCGCCCGTGAAGCGGAGCATTCCGTTGTGCATCCAGATCTGCGCGAACTCGCGGCCGGCGCCGCGGGACTGCGCCAGCTCGTTCTCGTGATGGGGGAACACGAGGTCGAGCCCGCCGCCGTGGATCTGGAACGCCGGCCCGAGATACCTCTCGGCCATCGCCGAGCATTCGATGTGCCAGCCGGGGCGGCCGGATCCCCACGGCGAGTCCCAGCTCGTGTCCTCGCCCGGCTTCGTCGCCTTCCAGAGCGCGAAGTCCCGAGGATCGTCCTTGAGCGGGTTCGGCTCCTGCTCCTGGACGTCGTCCGGCCGCTGGCCGGAGAGGCGGCCGTAGTCCGGGTACCGGGCGACGCGGAAGTAGACGTCACCGCCGGCCTCGTACGCGAGCCCGCGTCCGACGAGCTCCTCGATCAGGGCAACGATCTCGGCGATCGACTCCGACGCCTTCGGCTCGAAGTCCGGGCGGCCGAGCCCGAGCAGGTCCGTGTCCTCGACGTACCAGCCGGACGCGCTCGCGGCCAGCTCCGCGCTCGCCCCGCGAGCGGCGTCGTAGATCTTGTCGTTGATGTCCGTGATGTTCTCGACGAGGTTCACGTCGTAGCCCGTTCGCTCGAGCCACCGCCTCAGCCACATGGAGATCACGAACGGGCGTGCGTTCCCGACGTGGATGCGCTGGTACACGGTCGGTCCGCACACGTACATCCCGATCGGGCCGGGCGGCGGCGGGAGCTCCTCCTTGCGGCGGGAGAACGAGCTGTACAGGCGCATGGCTCGACGCTACCACGGCGGCGGAAGCGTGCGGATCGCCGCGCCGACCCGGGCTGTCAGCCGCCCGCGGCCAGCGACGCCCGGACGCGCTCGAGTGCCTCGTCCCGCTCCAGCGCGGCAACGATCGCCCAGAGCTCAGGGCCGCGCTCGGCCCCGGTCAGCGCGCGTCGCAGTGCGCGGAGATCTCCCCCGACCGCCTTCAGCTCGCGGACGAGCGTCCTGGCCGCGGCTTCGGTGAGCTCGCCAGGCATGCCCTCTCGCAGCTGAGTGAAGCGCTCGAGGGTCAGAGCGGCGCGCTCGTCCGGGGAGGCCGGAGCCGGCGTCCCGAGCACGAGCGTCGCGTACTCGCGCGCCTCGGCGAGCGTGCGCGCGCCGCGCAGCACGGGGGCGAGCCGCGGCGGTACGCCGATCCGCGCGCAGAGCTCCTCGCACGACAGTCGCGCGATCGCCTCGACCGAGAGCCGCTCGAGCCGGGCCGGGTCGAGATGGACGTCATGACGCGGCAGGCCCAATTCGCCCAGGTAGGCGCGCACGGCCTCGGCGGGCAGCCCGCCGGCCCGGAGGTCGGCGAGGGACGCCGCTCCGTGACGCTTCGAGAGCTTGTCGCCGTCCGGGCCGAGGATCAGGCCGTGGTGGAGGTACCGTGGGGGCTCGGCGCCCAGCGCCCGCGCGAGCGCCTCGTGAAGCGGCGTGTTCGGAAGGTGGTCGCTCCCGCGGATCACGTCGGTGATCCGCAACTCGACGTCGTCGACCACCGAGGCGAGGTGGTAGGTGGCGGTCCCGTCGGCGCGGAGCAGGGTCGGACGCCGCTCCTGTGCGAAGCGGATCGTCCCGTCCTCGCGGTAGGCGTGCGCCGACTCGAGCAGGCGCTCCGCCGCCCGTGCGTACAGGTCGCCGCGCACGCTCTGGCGTACAGGCCCCTCGTCGATGCGGATGTCGAGCCAATCGAGGTCGTCGAGGATCGCCGCTTCTCCGCCGGGGTTGCTGCGGGCCGGGTCGGTGTCGTCGATCCGCAGCACGAAGACGCCGCCGTGCTCGTCCGCGAAGCGTCGGTTCGCCGCGGCCGTCAGCGCGCTGCCCAGGTGGAGAGAGCCGGTCGGGCTCGGTGCGAAGCGGACGCGCACGGCCATCCGGCTGACTCTACTCCGCGGTCAGCGTGGTCTCGAGGCGATTCGCCGCGGTGGGCGATGGCGGGGCTGCCGTCGAAGTCGCCCTAGTCACTGCGTGCGCCGCCTCCGACGCAGGAGCACGGTCGCGAGCCCCAGAATTCCGGCACCCACGACCAGGTACACGGGCTGGAGCGGGCTGTACTGGATCATGGTCATCTGGACGACGATCCAGATCACGAGCACGAGGCCGGCCAGGGCAGCGAGCGCCGCCGCCAGCAAGTGCCGCCTCCACACGGCGGCAGCGGCGATTGCCGCGCTACCGCCGACGACGATGGCGAGCAGCACGCCGGGTATCACGTAGCTGTCGAACGGCGTGTCCGCGAGATCGTCCTGCGGGGGCTCGATCGCACCCGTCAGGAGCCCGATCCCGCCGGCAACGGCGGGCAGCGCCACTGCGAGCAGCAGGAGGGTCAGGGTGACCTCGACCGCCGGCCGCCGCCCGGGTCCCGCTCCCACGCCTCCACCCTAGCCAGACGAGATCACGCCTGCAGCGACGAATTGGCGGAGGGGCGGCATGGGCCGTTAGCGTGCGAATCATGGAGGAGCTCCTCGAGGCCTGGTTCGACCGAGAAGGCCGCGAGCTCCCCTGGCGCCACACGCGGGATCCCTACGCGATCCTCGTGAGCGAGGTGATGCTCCAACAGACACAGGTCTCGCGCGTGATCCCTCGCTACCTCGGCTTCCTCGAGCGCTGGCCGACGGTCGAGGCGCTCGCGGCGGCGACCCCGGCCGACGTGATCACGGAGTGGCAGGGGCTCGGCTACAACCGGCGCGCGGTCAACCTCCACCGCGCGGCCTGCAGGGTCGCGAAGAACGGCTGGCCGGACGATCTCACCGAGTTGCCGGGCGTCGGCCGCTACACGGCCGATGCCGTCGCGCGGTTCGCGCTCGGTCGACCGGTTCTCCCCGTCGACACGAACATCCGCCGCGTGCTCGCCCGCACGGGCGCGACGTTCTCACCGGACGCGGCGGCGGCGCTCATGGATCTGGGCGCAACGCTGTGCGTGGCCCGGATCCCCCGCTGTGGCGCCTGTCCGCTCGCGCAGAACTGTCCATCGCGCGGCCGGCGCTTCGAGCCGCAGCGAAAGCAGGGGCCGTTCGAGGGCTCCTTCCGCCAGCGGCGGGCCGTCACCCTCCGCGCATTGACCAGCGGCCCGCGGCCGGTCGCCGAGCTCGATTCCGAAGCGGTTGTGGCGCTCCGGCGCGACGGCCTCGTCGAGATCGACGGCGAGATCGTGTGCCTGCCGGGCTGACCGCCACGGCCTGCGCGCGCCGGAGCTTGTCGGCGGCGCCAGCGCCGCTGAGAGCGGCAAGGGGACATGTCCAGGTGCCTGGCACGTGCCTGGCACGTGCCAGGCACCACGGGGAAGGATCGTGCCGTCCGCGGCGCGGGCCAAGGCTCCGGGTGGTACCGCACGGCCTGCTCGAGATCCGGCCCGCGGGCGCCGGACGTCGAAGACGACCCGTAGGCGGCGCCAGCGCTGCCGCGAGCGGCCGAGGGACATGTCCAGGTGCCTGGCACGTGCCTGGCACGTGCCAGGCACGTCGGGGAAGGATCGTGCCGTCCGCGGCGCGGGCCGCGGCTCCGGAGCGGATCGGCCCGATTTCAGCCGGTCGTAACATTCCACCGGTTGAATAGGAGCATGCCCACCGTCCTCGTTGTGGACGACGAGCAGATCGTCCGCGAGGTCGTCTGCACGTACCTCGAGCGGGAGGGCTACCGCGTGCTCCAGGCCGCCGACGGCGTCAGTGCGCGCGCGATGCTCGAACAGGGCCAGCCGAGCCTCGTCGTCCTCGATCTGATGCTGCCCGGCGTCGACGGCCTCGAGCTGTGCCGCTGGATCCGCAGCACCTCGGAGCTGCCCGTGATCATGCTGACGGCCCGCGGCGAGGAGGCCGACCGGATCGTGGGGCTCGAGCTCGGCGCGGACGACTACGTGACGAAGCCCTTCTCGCCGCGGGAGCTCGTCGCGCGCGTGAAGACCGTGCTGCGTCGATCCGCCCCGCAGCTGGCCACGGGCGAGCGGCTCGTCTTCGACGAGCTCTCGATCGACTCGCGCACGCGCGAAGTGTGGCGCTCCGACCGTCAGCTGAAGCTGACCGCGAAGGAGTTCGACCTGCTCTGGTTCCTGGCGCGCCACCCGCGGCAGGTGTTCTCGCGGGACCAGCTGATGGACCGGGTGTGGGGTTACACGTCGGCTCTCGACACCGGCACCGTCACCGTCCACGTCAGGCGGCTGCGCGAGAAGATCGAGGCCGATCCGGCACGTCCCGAGCACCTGCAGACGGTCTGGGGCGTCGGCTACCGGTTCGTGCCGTGATCGAGTTCGCCCTCGCCGTCGCGTTCGCGACTCTCGGCGTGGGCATCGCCGCCGCTCTGCTCGTCCGCAGGCTCCCGTCGGTCAGGCTCCAGGTGCTCGGCCTCGCCGTTGTCGCCGTCGTCCTCCCGCTTGCGGCCGTCGCACTCTCGGGAGTCGTCATGTTCGGCGACGGCCACGACGCCGTCGTGGTCGGTGTCGCCGCTGCGTCGGCCGGCGTCGCGCTCGGTGCCGCGCTGTGGCTCGGCAGCTCCATCTCACGTCCGCTCGAACGCCTGCGGGCCACCTCCGGCGCGCTCGCGCGAGGCGACCTCTCCGCCCGTGCCGACGAGGACGGCCCGGCCGAGGTCGTCGAGCTGGCCTCGACGCTCAACGAGATGGCAACGAATCTCGAGGGCCTCTTCGACGCGCGGCGCCAGCTCGTCGCGTGGGCGAGCCACGATCTGCGGACTCCCCTCGCCAACATGCAGGCGATGCTCGAGGCGCTCGAGGACGGCCTCGTCGAGCCCGAGCGCTACCTGCCCGCGCTGCGCGAGCAGGTGCGAACCCTCACCGGCCTCGTCGACGACCTCTTCGAGCTCGCGCGAATCGACGCGGGCGCGCTCACGGTCGAGCTCCGCGAGGCGCGGCTCCCCGTGCTCGTCGAGTCCTGCTTGCGTGGCGTAGAGGCCGAGGCCCGCGCCCGGCAGATCCACCTGGACGCGCGAGTTCCCGTCGAGACCCCGCCGGTTCGCTGCGCCCCCGACAAGGTCGAGCGGGTCCTTCTGAACCTCCTCACGAACGCACTTCGACACACGCCTTCGGACGGCTCGGTGGCCGTGCTCGTCGCACCCGGGGCCGCGGAGGTGCGGGTGAGCGTCGAGGACACCGGCGAGGGGATCCCTCCGGACGCGCTGAAGCGCGTCTTCGACCGTTTCTTCCGCATCGACGAGGCCCGCTCGCGGGCGACGGGTGGCGCGGGGCTCGGGCTCGCGATCGCCCGCGGCCTCGTCGAGGCCCAGGGCGGGCGCATCTGGGCCGAGAACCGCGAGGGCGGCGGCGCCCGGATCAGCTTCACGCTCCCGGCAGCGTAGGCACCGCCGGCGCTACCACCGCGGACGCTCAGGCCCCGATCCCGTGCAGCCTCCGTACGTTGCCGCCGAGGATGCCGGCACCGATCGTCTCGGCCTCCGGCCGCGTCAACCAGGTGCGATCGACTGCCGTCCCGAGCACCCGTCCGAGCGCCTCGCGGCCGAGCTGGGCCGACAACCAGATCACCTCGGGCTCCGTCGCCTCGTCGGAGCCGTAGAAGATCTTCGCAGGCGGGGCAGCGCCGATCAGCACCTCCAGCTTCTGATCGATCGCGAGCGTCGCCCACGGCAGCGTGATCGAGATCTCGAGGTAGACGTGCGGGAGCACGGACGCGACGAACGCGCCCTCCTCGAGCCATGGCCACCCGGAATGGATGAGGACGACCGGCTGATCCTGGTGCTCGGAGAGCAGCGGGAAGAGGTCCTGCGGGCGGGCGTGGCCGAGCACGATCGCCGGGTCGCCGCCGCCACAGTGGATGTGGACGGGCCGGTCGTTGCGCCTCGCAACCTCCAGCGTACGGCGGAGCAACCGGTCGCGGATCGGCTTCGCATGGGCACGGCTCTCCGCGAAGCCGTCGTCGCGCCAGAGCTTGAAGACGCGGTCGCAGTAGTCGGCGGGCGGGTCGTCGACGTCGAGGCCGGTGCGGTAGGCGATCACGCTCTTGAACGCGACGAGGCTCGCGTCGGAGGCGGCCCGCTCGAGCTCGGCGACGAATGATTCCTCGAGCTCGCGGAACGAGCTCGCCCGCCCGCGGAGCTCGACGATGAAGGGCTCGATCCGAGCGACGCGATGCACGGTCGCCCCCGAATCGGCGGCGAAGTCCTGGCGCGAGATCGTCGGCTGCGGGTAGCCCTCGTCGTAGACGAGCCCGGCGACGTTCGCCGTCTCCCAGAGCCGCCGGTTGTACGCGACCGGGTCTGCGTCGAGCGCATCGAAGCGCGCGTGGGCCACGTCCGTCTTCTCCGCGGCGACGCCGAGGTGCTCGGCGAGCCGCCGGCGCATCGTCAGCGCGAGCGGCGTGCTGTCGGTGAGCACGCCGAGGTGAGCGCTCATGCCCTCGTCGACGAGACCGGACGAGATCAGGCACATGCCGAGCATGGTGATCCTGTCCTCGAAGCCCAGGGGGTCCTGCACGAGCAGGTCGGCGTTGCGCCACGGGTGGCAGTGTGCGTCGACGACGGGTGCGGTGGACAGGTCGATGACCATGCTCAGTACCTCCAACGATGCTTGGTCACGAGCGCCTCCTCGTCGAGCCCGGCCGAGGCCTCGACCTCGGCGCGGCGCACGGCGACGACGCGGTCGTGCAGGTACGGGCCCATCGCGTCGCGCAGGGCCTCCGATGCGGCCAGCTCGTCGGCCGCCTCCGCGAGGGTCCGCGGCAGGCGGGGCGGCCGGTCCGCCTCCGGAAGATCCTCGGGATCTGCGCTCACCGGCGGCGGTGGCTCGAGCCCGCGCTCGAGCCCGTGCAGGCCCGCGGCGAGGAGGGCGCCGAGGGCGAGGTACGGGTTGGCCGCCCCGTCCGGAGACTTCCACTCGACGTTCGCGGAGCTGTTCGCCCACGGTGTCCCGCCTCCCTCCAGACGGAGCGCCGCCTCGCGGTTCTCGTTGCCCCAGCAGGCGTACGCCCCGGCCCAGCGAGACGGCTGCAGCCGGTGATAGGAGAGGGCGGTCGGCGCGCCGACGGCGAGCAGCGCGGGCAGATGCGCGAGCATCCCCGCGAGGAACGAGGCGCCGGCCGGCCGCATTCCCTCCGGCCCGTGGCCGCCGGCCAGCTGGTTCACGCCGTCCCGCCACACGCTCACATGGACGTGCGCGCCGCTGCCGACCGACCCGGCGAGCACGCGGGGGGCGAAGCTCGCGCGCCATCCTCCCGTCGCGGCGACCGTATGGACGACCTGCCGGGCGAGAAGCGACTCGTCGCAGGCTCGGAGCGGATCGCGAACCGGCAGCGACATCTCCATCTGTCCGTTCGAGTACTCCGGGTGGATCTGCTCGGGAACGATCCCCGACTCGTCGAGCGCGTCGAACAGGTCGAGGATCATGCCCCCGGTCTGACCGAAGGTGACCGCCCCGTACCCGGGACCGTCGTGCAGCGCCTCGAACCCCTCGGGGCCGTCGTCGCCGACGACCCATTCGAGCTCCCAGGCGGCCTGCAGCTCGACGCCGAGACCGAGCGCACGCTCGACCATGCGGCGCAGGAACCGCCGCTGACAGCCCTCCCAGGGCTCTCCGTCCTGCCGGTAGTGGTCGAGCGGGGCGAAGCCCCAGCCCGGGGCACCGCCGAGCACGGACGCGGCGTCGAGGTCCGGCCGGACGCGGAGCTCCCCGCTCGGGCTGTAGAGCTCCGGATCGTGCGCGAACGAGTCGTCGCCGAGGGAGAGCCCCCAGACCTCCCCCCAGCCCATCCCACGCTCGGCGACGCTGGCGAGTCGGTCGATCGACACGCACTTCATGCGCCCGATCCCGCCGTTGTCCATGAGCACGAGCGCGACCGTACGCACGCCCGCATCCCGCAGCTCCTCGACGGTCATGCGACGGGATCGTACGCGAAGGCCGGCCACCAGCCGGCGGAGAGCGCCAGATTCGCGTCGTCGAACCGGCCGGCCTCGACGTCCGCAAGCGCCGGCACGAAGGCCGAAACGGAGCTGCTCGCCGTCCGGTGGTGGGAGCCGACGTGGGCGGGCAACCACCTGTCCGGAGGCGACCGATCCGACCATCGAACCCGTCGGCGCGGTCGCGGGCGAGGACCGCCTCGACTCCCGCCGGGGCACGATCTCGAGCCGCCGCCTGCAGGACGTCCGTCATTCCTCTGGATCGCCCTCCGCCGGGCGGTTACAGTCAAGCCCCATGGCAGCCCCGACGGCGACCGTGCCGACGACCCGGACGACGCTTTCGCTCGAGCACGTCGTGAAGCTGTTTCGCGGCCTCCGGGCACTCGACGGCGTGTCGCTCACGGTCGCCGAGGGCGAGATCGTCGGGCTGATCGGGCCGAACGGAAGCGGCAAGACGACCCTGCTCAACATCGCGAGTGGGGTGCTGCGACCGACCGAGGGGCGCGTGCTCGTCGGCGACCGCGTTGCGACCGGACGGCGCCCTCACGAGGTCGCGCGCCTCGGCCTTGGACGAACCTTCCAGCAGGTCCGCCTGTTCGCGGAGATGACGGTCGCCGAGAACGTCGAGGTCGGCGCGGTGGCAAGAGGCCAGGACGAGGCCCGTGTCGAGGAGTTGCTCGGACGCCTCGGGCTGGCGGGAGATCGCGACCGGCTCGCAGCGACGCTCGCCTACGGTCAGCAGCGCCGGGTCGAGATCGCCCGCGCGCTCGCGGGACGGCCGCGCTTCCTGCTCCTCGACGAGCCCGCCGCCGGGATGAACGAGCGGGAGTCCGACGAGCTGCTGGCCACGATCCGCGCCGTCCGCGACGACGAGGGCTGCGCGGTGCTGATCGTCGACCACGACCTCAGGCTGATCATGCGTCTCTGCGAGCGAATCCACGTGCTCGCGGAAGGGCGGACGATCTGCGAGGGCACGGCCGAGGCCGTGCGGCACGACCCGGCGGTGATCGAGGCCTACCTGGGCACGGCGGCAACGACCGCCGGCCGGCCGGGAACCACACCGAACGAGGAGGACAAGGGATGACGAAGAGAACGCTCGCGCTGCTCTTGCTCGCGTCGACGATCGCTTTCGCGGCCGTCGCGGCGGGCTGCGGCGGCGGTGACGAGGGCACCGAGGAGCCCGCGCCGGCGGAGACGACGGCGCCCGCCGATACCGCCCCCGCCGAGACGGGAGCGGCGACCGACGGAGGCACGACCGAGCCGCTCACCCTGCGCATCGGGTTCTCGGCGGCGCTGTCGGGCCCGTACGCCGCCTACGACCAGCCGCTCGTGAACGGGATGGAGTTCGCCGCCGAGGAGATCAACGCGGCCGGCGGCAACGTCACCGTGGAGCTTGCGATCAAGGACAACAAGGGTGACCAGACGCAGACCGTCACCGCCGCGCAGGAGCTTCTCGACGACGGGATCGCCGTTCAGATCCTGACGACCGCCGACGCGAGCGTCGCCGTCGGTCAGCTCGTCTCCGCCGCCGGCGGGATCGTCACGGTCGGCGGCAACACGGCGCCGGCGATCGTGCGTGACATCGGCGAGCGCGCCGTCTCGTTCGTGTTCGGCGACAACGGGCAGGCCTCGGCCGGGGCCCAGTACGCCTGCGAGACGGGCTACGCGAGCGCGTACACGATCGGCTCGCCCGAGATCCCGTACACGAAGGACATGGGGCCGTTCTTCGCGGACGCATTCTCGAACATCTGCGGTGGCGAGATCGTCGGCGAGGACACGTTCAAGATCGGGCAGACCGACTTCGCCACGGTCGTGACGAAGATCCAGAACGCGGACCCGCAGCCCGACGTGATCTTCTCGCCGATCTTCGTGCCCGACTCGGGCGCGTTCCTGAAGCAGCTCCGTTCGGCCGGCGTGACCATCCCGGTCATCTCGACCGACGGCAACGACTCGTCCCTGTTCGTGGACTCCGGCGGCAGCGCGGTCGACGGCACCGTGTACACGACGCACGGGTTCAACTCCCCGGGGAGCGAGATCGAGACGTTCATCGCCGCGTACACGGAATGGAAGGGCGAGGCGCCCGAGTCGAACACGTTCGAGGCGATCGGTCGCGACAACGTCTACGCGCTCGTCGAGGCGGCGCAGAACGCGGGCTCCGTCGAGCCCGACGCGCTCCTCGCAGCGATCCTCGCACTCGCGGACGTGCCGCTGCTCACCGGTGCGACGACGATGGACCCGGCGACCCGGTTCCCCAACAAGGAGATCACGCTCGTCCAGATGGACGGGACGGAGTTCACGCTCCTCGAGGCGATCATCCCGAGCTACATCGCCCCGGCCGGGTAACGAAGTGAAGGAGCTGCTGCGGGCCGAGAATCTGGTCGTCCGCTACGGCCCGATCGTCGCGATCCGCAGCGTCTCCCTTCGCGTCGAGCAGGGCGAGATCGTCGCTCTGCTCGGCGCGAACGGGGCCGGGAAGTCGAGCCTCCTGAACGCGGTCGCCGGGCTCGTGCCGGCGGCCGGAGGGCGGATCGTGTTCCGCGACGAGGAGATCCAGCGACTGCCCGACGGAGCAGATCGTCCGCAAGGGCGTCGCGCTCACGCCCGAGGGCAGGCGGGTCTTCCCCAAGCTCACCGTCGCCGACAACCTCCGCCTCGGAGCCGTGCCGCAGCGCGACCGGCAGGCCACGGAGGCCGCCCGCGAGCGCGTCTTCGAGCTGTTCCCGATCCTTCGCGAGCGTTCCGGGCAGGCTGCCGGCACGCTCTCGGGCGGTCAGCAGCAGATGCTCGCGATCGGCCGCTCGCTGATGGCGGGCCCAGCGCTCCTCCTCCTCGACGAGCCCTCGCTCGGCCTCGCGCCGATCCTCGTCGACCAGATCTTCGAGCTCATCGTGCGGCTGCGCGACGAGGGCACGACGGTGCTCCTGGTCGAGCAGAACGTCCACCGCTCGCTCGAGATCGCCGACCGCGCGTACGTGCTCGTCAAACGGAGAGGTCGAGCGGGAGGGGCCCGCTGCCGAGCTCCGCGCCTCCGCCGAGATCGAGCGCGCCTACCTCGGCATCGGGGTGAGCGAATGATCGTCCTCGCCGATGTGGCGCAGGAGACGATCCAGCAGATCATCAACGCCCTCTCGCTCGGCTCGATCTACGCCCTGCTCGCGCTCGGGCTCGCGATGGTGTTCTCGATCCTCGGCCTCGTCAACTTCGCCCACGGCGAGCTCGTGACCGTGGCCGCGTACACGATGTACCTCCTCCACACGGAGGACGTCCCGTTCGCCGTGCAGGTGCCCGCCGCGATCCTCGCAGCAATCGTGGCGGCCGTGCTGATGGAACGGATCGCGTTCAGGCCCCTCCGGGGGGCGGGGTTCGTCACCCTCCTGTTCTCGAGCTTCGCGATCTCGGTCGTCATCCAGAACATCCTCCTGGCCGCGATCTCGCCGCGCCAGAAGGGCGTCCCGCTGCCCGACCTCTTCAACGAGGCAATCAGCATCGGTGACTTCACGATCGGCTGGCTGCAGGTGATCACGACGATCACGTGCCTCGGCGCGCTCGCCCTGCTCACGCTGTTCCTGCGCCGGTCGACGCAGGGGCTCGGCATGCTCGCCGCGGCACAGGACTTCCAGGTCGCACGCCTGATGGGGATCCCGGCGAACCGCGTGATCGCGACCGCGTTCGCGATCTCGGGGGCGCTCGCCGGGCTCGCGGCGATCTTCATCCTCGCGCGCCGCGGCACGGTCGAGCCGGGGATGGGCTTCAATCCCGGTGCTCAAGGCCTTCATCGCCAGCGTGATCGGAGGGCTCGGCTCGCTCACGGGCGCCGTCATGGGCGGATTCGTGCTCGCCGCGATCGAGGTCGGCCTCGACGCCACCCTCCCGAACGACCTCCTCGGCTTCCGGGACGCGTTCGCGCTCGGGATCGTGATCGTGATCCTGTACGTCCGGCCGGAGGGCCTGCTGGTGCGGCCTGCGGAGGCACGATGAGCGGCCTGGCCCTCCGGACGCTGCGGGGCACGCTCCTGTTCGCGATCCCGCTCGCCATGATCGCCGCTCTCGGGAGCGCTCTCGCCAGCCCGGCTGACCTGCGGATCATCGTCAACTTCATGATCGCCCTCGTCCTCGTGCTCGCGATCCAGTCGTTCTCGGGCAACTCCGGGATCGTCAGCTTCGGGCACGTCGCGCTTCATGGGAATCGGCGCCTACGTGGCGGCGCTCCTGATGATCCCGCCGGAGATCAAGGAATCGACCCTCCCGGAGCTTCCGTCGTTCATCGGAGATCACACCGTCTCCTACCTGCCCGCCGTGCTGATCGCGGCTGCCGTCAGCGGGGTCGTCGCCGCGGTCATCGGCCTGGCGCTGACCCGGATGCAGGAGACGGCGATGGCGATGGCGACGATCGGCATCCTCGTCATCTTCTTCGTCCTCTTCGACAACTGGTCGGAGGTCACGCGCGGCGCGACCGGGATCTTCGGGATCCCGCAGTCGACGACGGTCTGGTGGGCGCTCGGGTTCGCCGTCCTCACGATCTTCGTCACGCGCGCGTTCCGCGAGTCGAAGGCCGGCCTCAAGCTGCGGGCGAGCCGAACCGATGCGCTCGCCGCCGAGGCGCTCGGGGCCGACGTGATCCGGCTGCGCCTCACCGCCTGGGTGCTCTCCGGGATCCTCATGGGCATGGGCGGCGCGCTCTGGGCCGGCTTCAACATCGCCTTCGGCCCGAAACAGTTCTTCTTCGCGCAGACGTTCAACCTGCTCGCGATGATCGTCGTGGGCGGCCTCGCGACGGTTTCGGGCGGCATCGTCGGCGCGTTCGTGATCACCGCCGTCTTCGAGGTCATGCGCCGCCTCGAGGAGCGCATCGACGTCCCGGGCATCACCCAGATCGTCGTCGCGCTGTTGATCCTCCTCGTCCTCTACCGCCGCCCGAACGGCCTGACGGGCCTGCGCGAGGCCGACGAGACGATCGAACGGGCGCTCGGCAGGTTTACCCGAAGACGCGGCAAGCCCGAGACGTAGGGCGTAAGCTCCGCTCGCCGCCGTCCCGGGCGCGCGACGTGCTCCCGATGTCCCTCTCAGCCGCTGACCCACACTCCGTCGGCCTGGCCGCAGCGGCGGCCGTGCGTGTCGTGCCCTGCCGGCGACACCGGGTCGAGGCCGCGGGCGCCCGCGCCGCGGTCGGACATGACCCGGAGCCACTCCGCGAGCCGCCGGCGGGAGCGCCGGCATGAGGAAGGTCTTCTGGGGCAGCCTGACGGCGCTCGCGTGGGCGCACGTCGGCTATCCCGCGGCCGCGGCGGTCGTCGCGCGGGTCGCTCCGCGTCCCGTGCGCCGCGGGGGCATCCTGCCGCGCGTGACCGTCATCGTCGCCGCCCACAACGAGGGCGCCGTGATCGCGCGCCGGATCGACGACCTGCTCGAGCTCGACTACCCGCCAGAGCTCGTGAACGTCGTCGTCGCCTCGGACTCCTCGACCGACGGCACCGACCCCATCGTCGAGGGCTACGCGGCGCGCGAGCCGCGCGTCTCGCTGCTCGCCTGCCCGCGGGGGGGCAAGGTGGCGGCGCAGAACCTCGCGGTTGCGGGCACCGACGCAGAGGTCGTGGCCTTCTCGGACGCCAACGCGACGTGGGCGCCCCACGCGCTGCGACTGCTCGTGCGCGCGTTCGCCGACCCCGAGGTTGCCTACGTCTGCGGGCGGCTCGTGCTCGAAGCGCCCGACGGGACGAATCGCGAGGGTACCTACTGGCGGCTCGAGACGTGGCTGCGCGAACAGGAGTCGGCGACCGGCTCCGTCACGGGTGGCAACGGCTCTATCTACGCCGTGCGACGGACGGACTACGTCGACGTCGACCCGCGCTTCGGGCACGACCTCTCGTTCCCGTATCGCATGGTGCAGCGCGGCCGGCGCGCGGTGTACGACCCCGAGGCGCTCGCCTTCGAGAAGCCCACGGCCGACGTGGAGGACGAGTACCGTCGCAAGGTTCGCATGTTCGAGCACGGCTGGCTGATGCTCCACGAGGGCCGAATGCTCTCCGACCTGCCGCCCGGCTACCTCGTCAAGATCGTCTCGCACCGCCACCTCCGGTACGGCAGCGGCATGCTCCACCTCGCGCTCCTCGGCTCGAGCGTCCTCCTCGCGCCGCGGGGAGGGCTCTACCGCCTCGCCCTGCTCGGCCAGCTCGCGTTTCTCGCCGAGGCTGCTCGCCGGCCCGGCCTCGCCCGCTACTACACGCTGGTCACGTGGGGAACGCTCGAGTCGCTCGTGAACTACGTCGAGCGCGGCGTGCCTGCGGTCTGGGACAAGGCTCCCGGGACGCGGTAAATGGGGAAGAACGCCTCGTAGTCGGTCTCGGCGCGGCCGGACAGGCGCCGGTAGGCGTCCTCGTCGTGCACCGCCTTGCCCGTCCAGAACTCGAGCGTGCCGTCCGGGCTGAAGCGCCGCTTGAAGGCGAACAGGGACTCGCGCCCGCCCGCGCCGCCACCGAGGTGGAAGGTCTCGAGCCCCCTGGCCTGGCCCCAGAGCGCCGCCTCGTACAGCAGGAGGTTCGAGGCGCCGAGGTCGCGTGCGCGGTCGTGCGTGGCGCCGAGATGGTAGTGGAGCCAGCGATCTCCGACCATGCAGAGTGCGGAGGCGACGACGGCCCCGCCCGACACGGCATCGAACCGGACGAGCCTCGCGCCGAGTCCGGAGAGGCGCGCCCAGTACGACGCCGGGAAGAGGTAGCGATCCGGCGCCTCCTGTCGGCGCATCGTCAGCTCGTAGAGGGAGACGAACGGGTCGAGGTCGGTCGGTGACTCGACGGCCTCGACGACCACACCCGCCCTCATTGCCTTGCGCACTGCGTTCCGGTGCTTGCCGTGCATCCCGGCGAGGAGGTCGCCGTCCAGCCGCCAGCCGATGGTCGGGTTCGAGTAGTCGGCATGGACGTCCGGCCCCGCCGCGCGGTGGTTCGCGAACAGCGGGTGGAAGCGGATGAACGTGGAGACGACACCGCGCCCGGCGCACCAGTACCCGTACTGTTCGTAGAAGCGCTGCGCCGGCGGTGACGAGCCGACGCCGACCGGGCCGCCGTAGCCGTACGGCGTGATCACGTCGTGGAGGTCCGACCCGGGAATCGCCCGGACGATGCAGGCGAGGACGACGTCGCCGGAGGGGGCCGACACGTGCAGGAACGCGGGCTCCCCGGGCTCGATCGCACACGCGCTCTCGACGTACGGGCGCAGGAGATACGGATCGGCGCAACCGAGCTGCACGAGCAGGCCGTCCCACTCGGCGGCAGCGACCTCCCGCAGCACGCTCACCGCTCGCCCGCGTCGGCGGCGCGCCGCGACCGCTCGGTGTTGAGCTCGTCCTCGATCGGCTCGGGCTCGGGGCGAAACAGCTCGCCGAAGGTCAGAAAGACGATCTTCAGGTCGAGTCGGAGCGACCAGTGGTCGATGTACCAGAGATCCAGCGCGAAGCGCTCCTTCCACGGCAGCGCGTCGCGTCCGTGCACCTGCGCCCAACCGGTGACACCGGGAAGAACGGTCAGGCGCCGCGCTTCCTCCCCGGCGTAGTTCGCGGCCTGTTCGACGAGGTCGGCGCGAGGCCCCACGAGGCTCATCCGGCCGAGCAGGACGTTCGCGAGCTGCGGCAGCTCGTCGAGGCTCGTGCGTCGGAGCCAGCGGCCGGAGCGGGTGATGCGCGGGTCGCCCTTGACGACGCCGAAGGGATCCTTGCTCAGCTCCAGCTTCCTGCCGATCTCGACGGCGTTTCGCACCATCGTTCGGTACTTGAACATCGAGAACGGCCGTCCGTCCTTGCCCGCCCGCGGCTGAACGAAGAGGACGGGCCGGCCCGACTCGACGAGGATCCAGAGCGCGATCGCCAGATAGACCGGGCTCAGCAGGACGAGCCCGACGAAGGCGAGTGCCGGGTCGGCGACTCGCTTGACATGGCGGCTCATCGCGCGAGCTTCCGCCTCAGCACGTGGCGCACCTCGCGGCCGCGCTCCTGCACGAGGCGCAGGCGTACGAAGTTGGCAACGCGCAGGGCCGCATCCTGGGCGGCGTAGGCCGGTACCGGCAGCCGGGCCGCTTCCTGCCTGCCGGCGCCGGTCGCGTAGCCGAGCTCGGCGAGCTCCTCCCCGGCCACCGACTCGAAGAGCGCCTGCTGCCGGGGCGTCATCTCGCGGCGCCATCTGCCGACGCCCGACGTCGTGATGCCGGCCCGGATCTGCGGGAACCAGGCCGACTGATCTTCCACGACCTTCGAGGGGTCGGATCGCTCGATGGCGAGCATCTCCGGGTCGTAGACGAGCCGTAGGAACTCGCAGAGCCCTGTCACGTGCTGTTCCGGGTCAGCGACGAGGTCCTCGTAGCGCAGCGTCAGCACGCGTCCGGGATAGCGGGCCGCAGCGGCGCGGCCGAGCCGGACCGCGTGCGCCCACGAGCGGGCCGCGGCCCAGACGTTGTTGGGGCCGAACGGCACCTTCATCACCGACAGCGCCACGTCTCGGCCGTCGCGAACGAGAACGACGAAGCGCGCGTCCGGCCAGATCGAGGCGATCTCGTCGACGTGGCCGATGTAGGCGGGCGTCTTGTCCCCCCAGCGCGTCTTACCCTCCTGCGCGGCGTAGGCGACGAACGGAGCGCCGAGGGCGAAGCGGAGCGCATCCCCACGGCTCAGTTCGGGCGGAGCCTGCGGAGGACCGCCCCGAAGGCCCCACTGGCGCACCCGCGGGTGCTTCCACGCCTCGGCGAGCACCTCGCCGGCGGGCCTGTTGCGATCGAGGTCGACGAGGAACATCGACTCGGGAGGGATGGCGACGTCGGCCCGGTCCAGGATCAGGCGGAGCATCGTCGTTCCGGAGCGATCGTGGCCGACGATGAAGAAGGGGAAGTCGCGCGTGGTCTCGATGCTGATCGACCTCCCGGCCTTACTCCGGTGCCGCCCGTGGAATCAGCCTAGCCGATCCGATCTCCTCGGCCATCGCCGCCGGCCATCGCACCCTGGGGCACGATCACCCGCCGACGCTGCCCAGGAAGTCGAGCACCGCCCGGTTGAACTCCTCGGGGTGCTCCCAGAGGCAGGCATGGCCTCCGGGAACCTCGACCCACGCCGAGCGCGGAACCTCGTCGTGAAGGCGGCGCGACAGGTTCGGGTAGATGAGGATGTCCTTCTCGCCGACGAGGGTCATCGCCGGGCATGTCACGGCGGAGAGCCGGCCACGCGTGTCGTGCGTCTCGATCGAGGCGAGCTGCGCCAGGTAGGTGTCGAGCGGCTGCGGGTTCGCGGCCATCAGCGCCTCGATCTCCTCGAGCTCGGCCGTTCGCTGCTCGAAGAAGTCGGTCGTGAACGCCCAGAGGAGCACCTCGCGCTGGGTGAAGCCGACGCCGAGATCCGGGGCGAGGTCGCGCCAGCACGAGAACATCCGCAGGCAGAACGGGCCGGGGTAGGAGTACGTGCAGCAGAACGAGGCCGACAGGAGTCGCTCGGCGCGGGCGATCGCGTACTCCTGCGCGATCATCCCGCCCATCGAGACCCCGAGCAGGTGGAAGCGCTCGAGCTCGAGGTGGTCGACGAGCCCGGCCAGGTCATCGGCCATCTGCGCCGTCGTGTACGGGCCGGGCGGGGTCGACGACTCGCCGACACCGCGGTTGTCGTAGGCGACGACGCGGTAGCGCTCCGCGAACGCGGGAAGCTGGAGCTCCCACGTCTCCTTCGTGTCGGCCAGCCCGTTGACGAGCACGAGGGTCTCCGGGCCCTCGCCCTCGACCTGGTAGGCGAGGTCGATCCCGTTCGCAGTGATCGCGGGCACGTCAGACCTCCAGGTCGTAGGGGCAGTCGGTCAGGAGCTCGTAGCCATCGTCGGTGACGAGCACGACGTCCTCGATCCGGCAGCCGCCGAACCCGGACCGGTAGAGCCCCGGCTCGATCGTGATCACGTCCCCGGGCACGAGCACCTCGCCGCCCTCGTCGAGCGTCGGCGCCTCGTGGAGGTCGAGGCCGAGCCCGTGCCCGAGGTAGTGGACAAAGCCCTCGCCGAGGAGCTCGGGCGCACCCTCGTCGAGTCGCGTGGGATAGCCGGCCGCCGCGATCACCTCGCAGGCCACCCTGTTCGGCTCACCACCGCTGATTCCCGGGCGCACCGCCTCGGTCGCGCGCAGCTGGGCCTCGCGGACGACACGGTGCCACCTCCGGAGCTCCGCGGGCGGCTCGCCGACGCACAGGGTCCGGGTGAGGTCGCCCCAGCAGCCGGACGTCATGTCGCGCGGGAAGATGTCGACGACGATCGGCACACCGGCGGCGATCGCCCCCGACCCCTCGTCGTGCGGGTCGGCGCCCTGGCCGGCCGGAGCGATCACGAGCATGTCGTGCGGGACGCAGCCGTTCTCGACGAACACCCGCCGGGCCCGGCCTCGCAGCTCCTCGACGCTCGGGGTCGGCGTCTCGGCGAGGCCCTCCCGGATCGCCGCCATCGCCAGCTCCGCGGCCCGCTGCCCGCGGCGGATCCCGGCCAGCTCGGCGGGCGTCTTCGTGCGCCGGCGCAGGTCGAAGAGCGCCCCGTCCGCCTTCAGGGCGATTCCCGCCGCACGTAGCTCGTCCGCCGCCTCGAGCGGGAAGTCGCCCGGCACGACCGCCTCGCGCACGCCGAGCCGCTCGCACGCCCGGACGACGCACGAGCGCATCGCCTCACCGAGCGTCTTGCCGGCGGCCGTCGCCCCCGCGAGCCCGAGCTCCTCGAACGAGAGCACCCGGTAGCCGCCGAGAGCTTCCATCCGCGGCAGGTCGAGCGACCCGGCGACGATCGTCCGCTCGCCGTCCACCTCGAGGTAGGCGATCGGATCGGGAAGCGGCAGCGGCACCTCGTGTCGCAGCGCCGGGTACTTCGAGTCGCCGAAGATGAGGACGTTCACGGAGCGGCTCCTTCCGCGGATTGACGGCTTCCCGGGGGGTTCTATCACCCGCGCCCGGGATCGGGCGGCCGAGCGGCTCCTCGCTCCGGATCCCCCCGGCGGGATGGCACCCGGCCGTACCGATTCCTTCCATGGTCTTTACAGGACGATCATCTCGACTCCCCACCATGGGAGCAGCGACGACAACTGCTTGCAGGAGGTATCCCGTTGAAGATTCGTGCCACGATCCTCACCCTTGCCCTCGCGGCGACCCTCGGCGCCGGTGCCCCGGCCGCGCTGGCCGAGCCCGGCGAGGGACCGGCGAGCCCGGCCAAGTGCGAGCGGGCCGAGAACCGTCTCGAGGCGCTGCAGAGTGTCCTCGACCGCCTGAACAGGAAGATCGACAAGGTCGAGGCGCGGATCGACGGCGGCGGGCTGTCGGCCGAGGAGCGGGAACATGCGGAGAAGCGCCTCGCATGGCTGAAGCGGCACGCACGGCACCTCTCCAGGCACATCGACCGGCTCGAGGCGAAGATCGCCGACCGGTGCACCGAGAGCTCGACGAGCGAGACGACGACGGGCGGCGCCGCAGCCTGACGCGGCCCACCTCGTCTCCACCCCGGGAAGGCCCCGGCTCGCTGCCGGGGCCTTCGCATTTCTCCGTATCATCGTGGCGATGCTCGCTGCCATCCGTCACGCGGTCGACGAGCGTCGCGACGACCTGATCGAGCTCACGACGCGCCTGACCCGCGAGCGGAGCCTGCTCGGGAAGGAGGAGGGAGCGCAGCAGATCGTCGAGGACCGGCTGCGGCGCCTCGGCTTTTCCGTCGAGCGCATCGAGCCCGACGCCGCGGAGGCAACGGCAGACCCGCACGGCGGCCTCCCGATCCTCCCCTACGAGGGCCGCAGCTGCCTCGCCGGCCGCCTCGCCGGGGCCGGGGGCGGCCGCTCGCTCCACCTGAACGGCCATGTGGACGTCGTGCCCGTCGAGGAGCCGGAGCGCTGGGCCTACGACCCGTGGGGTGGGGAAGTGCACGGCGGGCGAATCTGGGGCCGCGGCGCAGGCGACATGAAGGCGGGGATCGCCGCCTACCTCGTGGCGGTCGAGGCGCTCCAGGCCGCCGGCGCCGAGCTTGCCGGGGACGTCCTCTTCACCTCGGTGATCGAGGAGGAGTCGGGAGGGAACGGGATGCGGGCCGTGCTCGCCGCCGGATACAGGGGCGACGGGACGCTGATCGGCGAGCCGACCGACCTACGGCTCCACCAGAACGGCGTCGGCGTCATCTGGGCGCGCTTGACCGCCCGCAGCGCGGGCGCCCATGCTGCCGTCGCGAGCGTCTCCGGGCGGCCCGTCGATCAGATCCTCTCGGCCGTCCAGGCCCTGAGAGCGCTCGAGCAAGCGCTGAACGACCAGGCGCCCGGGGAGCTGAAGGGGGCACACCCATACAACCTCAACCTGGGAGAGATCCACGGCGGCGTCTGGCCGTCGTCGGTGCCCGCCGCGGTCGTGCTCCGCTGCCGGCTCGGGTTCGGCTTCGAGCTCGAGCCCGCGGACGCGCAGGCGCTTCTGCGGCACGCGGTCGAGACGGCCGCCCCCGGCGTCGAGGTGGAGTTCGAGGGCTTCCGCGCCCACGCCTACCAGCATCCGGCGAACGATCCGTTCATCGACACGATCCGTGCATGCCATGCGGAGGCGCTCACCACCGACTCGGCGCCGGACTGGAAGCTCTCGACCGCGACGACCGACGCCCGCTACGTCGAGGGGCCGTGCAGCTGCTACGGCCCGCTCGCAGGCAACATCCACGGCATCGACGAGTGGGTCGACGTCGACTCGATCCGCGCCACGGCGGTCACGGTCGCGCTCCTCATCGCCCGCTGGTGCGGGCGGTGACGCTCCCTCAGCCGGCGCTCGACGAGGCCCGTCGGGTCGCGGACGCCGTTTCCGCGGACCTCGACACGCTCGTCGACGATCTCGAGAGCTGGGTCGGCGTCGACACGCCGTCCGGAGCGGTCGAGCATCTCGACCGCCTCGCGGCGATCCTCGCACACACCGGCCGGCGGTACGGCCTGCACGCCGAGCTCACGCCGGCGGACGACGCCGGGCTGACCTATCACGGGACGATCGAGGGCGACGGCCGGGCGAAGGTGGCACTCCTCTGCCATCACGACACCGTGTTCCCGCTCGGGACGACGCAGCAGTGGTCGTTCTCGCGCGACGAAGGCCGAGCCTGCGGACCGGGCGTCGCCGACATGAAAGGCGGGATCGCGGTGGCGATGCATGCCGCCCGCCGGCTCGCGGAGGGGCCACGGCCCTTCTCGCGGCTGGAGCTCGTCTCGGTTCCCGACGAGGAGACGCGCCCGTCCCGGCCGGACGTCGTCGAGCGTCTCGCCGGGTACGACGCCGTTCTCTGCATGGAGTGCGGCCGCGTCGACGGATCCGTCGTCTCCGCGCGCAAGGGCGGCCGCTGGTTCCGGATCAGCGCGGTCGGGCGCCCTGCCCATGCCGGCGTGGAGCCGGACGCGGGCCGCAACGCCGTGATGGCGCTCGTGCACGAGGCGACGAGGCTGTCCGCCCTCCACCATGCCCGACCCGGGCTCACGCTCCAGATCACGCAGCTGCACGGCGGCCAGGGACTCAACACCGTCCCCGGCGACGCGTCGATGACGGTCGACATGCGAGGCCTCACGGCCGCCGATCTGGACTGGGCGATGGCCGAGGCGCTGCTGTTTCGCGACCACGAGGACGTCACCCTGCGCGAGGAGGATCTCGGCGGCCCGCCTCCCCTCGAGCGTACGCCTGCGATCGCGCGCCTTGCGGGCGCCGCGATCGAGCTCGGGCAGGCGCTCGGGCACCGTTTCTCCGAGACGACCACGGGGGGCGTCTCGGACGGCTCCTGGACGGCCTCCGCCGGGATCCCGACGCTCGACGGCCTCGGCCCGGTCGGCGGCGACGACCACACGCCGTTCGAATACGTCGAGCTCGGCACCTTCGCGCCACGCTGCGGCGTGATCGCGGGCCTCGTCGCCGCGATCGACACCGGTCTGCTCGCGACGGCCTGACGCGTCCCGGGGCCTCCTCCGGGATGAGGGCGGAGGAGCGGGCGGGGGATCGTCAGTCGATCGGAGCTGTCGTGGGTCGTTCGGACGCCGCCGCTGAGGCGACCCGAACCGCGCCTACACCGCTCGTCGTGCCGCGTCGAGGAGCCCGCCGAACGAGTCGGCGGTGAGGTCGCGAACGGCCTGGCCCCACTTGTCGAGCGCCTCGTCCCAGTAGTCGAAGTCGACGTCCGGATTGGGCTCGAGCATCCCGCTGTGCACCGAGAACCAGAGCGTCCAGGTGACGTTCGCCATGATCAGGTAGAGGCGGGTCCGGGCGACCTGGGCGGCAAGCCGTTCGCCGAAGTACGCCTCGCACAGGAACTCGACGTCGTCGGGCGTGAAGTCGCTCTCGGCGGCGACGTCCCCCAGCTCGAAGCAGCGATCGTGCATGCCCGAGAGCTGGTAGTCGACGATCCTGATCTCGCCGTCGTCCATGAAGTTCTCGGCGAGCAGGTCATTGTGGCAGGGGACGGGGTCGGTGGCGCGCGCCCGCACCGCCTCGGCGATCCGCCGCATCACCGGCAGGCGCTCCTCGTAGTCGTCGGGCACCCGGAGGCCGTTCGTCCGGCAGATGGCGAGGAATCCCTCGAGCTGGCGGAAGATGTCGAACTCGTTCGCGAACGCCGGCCCCTCGTGCAGGCGGCGGCACGCGCGCCCGATCCGCGGGATGTTGGCCGGGGTCCGCACGTCGCCGGGATGGAGCGTCGCGCCGTCGATGTGCTCCAGCACCATGGCGGGGAGCTCGGGGAAGGCGGCGAGCACCTGGGGGCCGACACCCGTCTCGGCCGCCCGGATCGTGTTCTCGATCTCGAGCTCGGGCGGGATCCCGAGCAGCACCTCGTCGATGTCGCGGCGCAGGATCCGGATCACGACGGGCTCCCCGTCCACGTCCGCGCGGTAGGTGACGTGGCTGAGCCCGCCCTTCAGCACGTCGAGCTTCACCTCCCGGCCGTTCCAGGCCGGCATCCGGCCGACGACCTCCGAGACGTCGGGAACCCGGACGGGAGTCTTGCTCACGATCGCATCCGGGCGCCTCCCGGGTCGACGAGCGCACCGCGGTGCAGCCTCGCCGGCACGCGGCGCATCGCGACCTCGAGCTCCCAGTCGCCCGAGTCGAGGAGCTCGTCTCCGACCCCCTCCGCCCTGCGCACGTAGCCGAGCCCGATGCCGAGCCCGACCGTGTGCCCGTACCCTCCCGACATCAGCCAGCCCATCGGCTCGCCGTCCCGGTAGATGGTCTCGCGTCCGAGCAGGACGGCGTCGGGATCGTCGACGGCGAACGTCGCCATCCGCTTCCCGAGTGGGCGCTCCCGCTGGGCCTCGAGCGCGCGGCGGCCCGGGAAGCCCTCGGCTTTCGCGAAGGACACCGCGTACTCGAGCCCGGCCTCGAGCGGCGTGTAGTCGGGGCCGATCTCCGCCCCCCAGGCCTTGTTCGCCTTCTCGAGCCGCAGCGAGTCGATCGCCCGGTACCCGGCGTGACGCAGGCCGAACCGCTCGCCCTGCGCTGCGATCGCATCGAAGACCGTGACGGCGAGCTCGGTGGGGACGTACAGCTCGAACGCGAGCTCACCGGTGTAGGAGACCCGCATGCAGAGCACCGGCGCACCCCCAACCGCAACCTCGCTCACCGAGCGGAACGGGAACGCCTCGGGCGCCAGGTCCTGCTCGCAGCCCGCCTGCAGGAGCTCGCGGGAGCGCGGGCCGACGAGGCCGAGCGTCGCGTAGCCCGAGGTCACGTCGACGAGCGCCGCGCGGTCGGTCGCCCCGATCGCGTCGCCGAGGATCCCGAAATCGTGCGTCGCAAACGCGGAGCCCGTGATCACGAGGTACTCGTCGGCGGAAAGGCGCGCGACGGTCAGGTCGGCCTCGATCCCGCCCTTGCGGTTGAGGACGAGCGTATGGCGGACCTGCCCCGGCGCGATCCCAAGGTCGGCCGTGCAGAGACGCTGCAGCACGGCCTCGGCGTCCCGGCCCGCCACCTTCGCCTTCGCGAACGACGACATGTCCATGAGGACGACGCCCTCGCGGCAGGCCCGGCACTCCTCCCGGACGTGCAGGAACCAGTTCTGCCGATCGAAGCTCGGCTGATCCACCGGCTCGACGCCCGCAGGGGCGAACCAGTTCGGACGCTCCCAGCCCGCCTTCTCCCCGAAGCATGCGCCGACTGCCTTCAGCCGCTCGTAGAGCGGGCTGCGGCGCAGGGGCCGCGAGTCGGGAACCTCCTCGTAGGGGAAGTGCACGGTGTAGTGGCGGCCCTGACCGCCGGTGACCCGTGCCTTCACGACCTCGTCCGAGCGGTGGATGCTCGCGAAGCGCCGGATGTCGCACGCCCAGAGGTCGAACGGGGGCTCTCCCTCGGCGACCCAGTGCGCGAGCGCCATGCCGAAGCCGCCGGCGACGCTCACGCCGTAAGCGTTGTAGCCGCAGGAGACGTAGAGGTTGCGGAGCCCGGGAGCCCGGCCGACGACCGGGTTCTGGTCCTCGGTGAACGACTCGAGGCCGTGGATCCAGGTCTTCACGCCGACATCGTCGAGGAGCGGCACCCGGTGGGAGAGCGGGAGCAACAGCCTCGTGAAGTGCCTGCGGTCCTCCGGCAGCAGCCGGAACGACCAGCCGCGGGGGATCTGGGCGCTCCCCCAGGGCATTGGGTCGGGCTCGTACTGCCCGACGATCAGCCCCGAGCCGGTGGGCACGAAGTAGTGCCACATGTCCGGGTCACGGTTCGTCGCCCAGTTCGGGTCGAGCCCCTCGAACTCCTCGGTGATGAAGTAGCAGTGGCGTGACGGCCAGATCGGAACGGTGACGCCGGCCAAGCGCGCGAGGCTGCGCGACCAGATACCCGCGCAGATGACCACCTCGTCGCATGCGATCGTCCCCGCCGTGGTGTGCACCGCGGTCACGGCGCCGTCGGCGAGCTCGAAGCCCGTGACGCCCACGTGCTCGAGGATGCGCGCGCCGCCGGCCCGCGCCGCCTTGGCAAGGGCCAGGTTCAGATCGGCCGGCCCCACGACGCCGTCGCTCGGCACGTAGAGCGCGCAGTCGAGGTCGTCGACCTCCATGATCGGGAACAGCTCCTTCGCCTCGCCCGGCGAGATCAGGTGCATCTCGAGCCCGAAAGAGCGGGCGGTCGTGATCGAGCGCTCGTACTCGTGGCGTCGCTCCCTGCTCGTCGTCACCCGCATGCCGCCGCATTGCCGCAGCCCCGTCGACTGGCCGGTCTCCTCCTCGAGCCGGCGGTACAGCTCGACCGAGTACTTCGCGAGCGCCATCAGGTTCGCGTTCGGCCGGTACTGGGCGACCGCGCCCGCCGCGTGCCAGGTCGTCCCGGCCGAGACGGTGTGCTGCTCGAGGACGACGACGTCGCGGACGCCGAGCGTCGTCAGGTGGTACGCGGTCGAGCAGCCGATCGCTCCGGCGCCGACGACGACGACCCGGGCCGATTCGGGGAGCGGGTCGGTCGTCTGGGTACCGTTGTCCACTGCGTCTTCCCGTCCGGCGACGATCGGCGACCCTACCCGATCGGCCGCGGCGAGTCCACTCCGGCGGCCGGGACGGGGGGAGGGTCTACGACGACGATGCCAGTGGCGTCGAGGTGCGGGGCCGGGAACCGCCAGAGCCTGACCTTCACGGGCCGCGAGAACACGCTCCGCATCCCGGCCTGGACGTGGACCGGGACGCCGCCCGCATCGACGACGTGGCCGAACTTCACGCCTCTGGGGGCCTCCGCTGCGGCGGTGAGCCAGCCGCGCCGGGAGCCCTGCAGCTTGACCCACAGGTACAGGGCGCCCCCGTTCTCCTCGGCGTAGCGCCGGGCAGTCGCGGAGACCCGGATCTCGGGCGGCGAGCGATGCGCCACGCTCCTATCCTGCCAGCCGCGGGCCCGCTCAGAGCGGGCAGACGAGCGCGACTGCCGTCGCGGCGAGGCCCTCGCCGCGACCCGTGAATCCCAGCCCGTCGGTGGTCGTGGCGCGCACCGAGACCAGCGCCGGGTCGACGCTCATCGCTCCGGCGAGGCGGCGTCGCATCTGCTCGCGAACCGGAGCCAGCCGCGGCCGCTCGCCGACGAGCACGCAGTCGGCGTTGACGAGCCCGAACCCTGCCCTGCGAACCTCCTCGCAGGCGATGCGGAGCAGTTCGAGGGACGAGGCTCCCTGCCAGCGCGGGTCGTCGGACGGGAACAGCCAACCGATGTCGCCCAACCCCGCGGCGCCGAGCACCGCGTCGATCAGAGCGTGGGCGAGGACGTCGCCGTCGGAGTGGCCGGCGAGCCCGGCGGGCTCGTCCGGGAACTCGACGCCGCCGAGCACGAGGGGAACCCCGGCGACGAGCGCGTGCGCATCCACGCCCATCCCGACACGAACGCCACCCGCAGCCGGTGTGCCGGTCATCCGAGCGGCTCCTGCCGCCGCACGCGGCCGTCGTACACGGAGACCGTCCGGTAGCCGACCCGCCGCGCGAGCGAGACGGCCTGGCCGAGCTCGTGGCCGACGAGCTCCGCGAGATGGGCGTCGGACGCGGTCGTGATCGGAACGGCATGCCGGTGGCAGGCCGCCAGGAGCTGCTCGTCCGGATAGAGCTCTCCGATCGGCTTGCGCAGCCCCGCGGTCGAGATCTCGACCGCGACACCGGACGCACCGAGCTGCTCGGCGACACGTTCGTGCAGCTCGGCGACGAGGCCTGCCGAGGGCCGGCTCCCGAAGATCTTCGCGAGGTCGGGATGGGCCATGACGTCGACGTGGCCGCTCGCCGCGAGCTCGCAGAGGTGCTCGAAGTAGCCGAACCAGACCTCCTCCACGCTCCGCTCCACCCAGACCCCTGGCAGCTTGTCGATGTCGAGCCCGTCGACCTCGTGCACGGACCCGAGGACGAAGTCCAAGGGGTACGGGGCGAGCAGCGCTGCCAGCTCGGCCTGCCGCTCGCCGATGTAGTCGACCTCGATGCCCAGCTTGACCGGGAGCCCGCGGCGCTTCGCTTCCAGCACGGCGTCGACGTAGACGTCGAGGTCGTGGACGCAGCGCCCCTGGTGGTAGGGGAGATACCAGATCGCCTCGGTCTGACGGAAGTAGTAGACGTGCTCGGTGAACCCGACTTCGTCCACACCGCACCGTTGCGCCGCCTCGACGAACCGTTCGACGTTCGTGGCGGAGAGGACGAGCGGTTCCGAGCCCCCCTCGTCGCGCGGGCCCCGCAGATGCATGTGATAGTCGACGATCATTCCCGGGCCAGATTCTCCACGGCCTCGAGATCCTCGGTCGTCGTGACCTTGAGCAGCCCCGGGTCGCCCGTCACGACGCGAACGCGCCCGCCGGCCGCCTCGACGAGACCGGCGCAGTCGCTCGCATCGTCGCGCCCGGCGCGGAGCGCGCGCCGCAGCATGGGCCCGAGGAACGCCTGGGGCGTCTGCACCGCCACGAGCCCCGAGCGGTCGACGGTCTCGAGGACCGTGCCCTCGCGGTCGACCCGCTTCACCGTGTCGGCGAGCGGAAGCCCGGGAACGGCGCCGTCCCAGCCCTCGGAGAGCGGGGCGAGCACCCGCTCGATGACCGCGTCGGTCAGCAGCGGCCGGGCGGCATCGTGCACCAGGATGACGTCCACCTCGTCGGGGATCTCCTCGACGCCGATCCGGACCGACTGGGCCCGGCTCTCGCCGCCCGTGACACAGGCTGACACCTTGCCCGCACCGAGCTCCTCCGCGACGAGGATCGCCGGCTCCTCCCACTCCGGCGGGGCGACGACGACGATCGCGTCGACCCACGGTGACAGCTCCAGCCGCTCGAGGCTCGCGGCGAGCAGGGGACGCCCGCGAAACGGGACGAATGCCTTGGGCAGATCGGCCCCCAGGCGGTCGCCCTTCCCCGCCGCGACGAGGATCGCCCAGAGGCTCAGTCCGGCTCCTACGCGAGCGCGGCCTTCATGCCCACGCGCCCGAGGACGTGTTCGAGCCACTCCACGATCTCGTCCTCGTCCATCTCCTTGGCGTACATGAGCTCCGAGGCGAGGATCTTCTTGGCCTTCACGAACATCTGCTTCTCGCCGGTCGAGAGCCCCTTTTCCTGTTCGCGCAGCGAAAGGTTGCGGACGACCTCGGCGAGCTCGAAGATGTCGCCGGTCTTCATCTTGTCGCGGTTGTACTTGAACCGGCGATTCCAGTTCTTCGGCATCGCCGTGCCGTCACCGTGGAGCACCTCGATCACCTGCACGACCATCCGCTCGGAGATCACCTTGCGCAGCCCGACCCGCTCCCAATTCTCGGTCGGGACGTTGACGACCATGTCGTTGTGCAGGATCTGGATCGTCAGATACTCGCGTTCGGTACCGAGGACCGCCCGCACTTCCTTCCGCACCACCGTACCGGCGCCATGATGGGGGTAGACGACCTTATCGCCGACGTCGAACAACCCTTGCCTCCCTCCGGGTCCAAAAAGAGAGCCGCCGAATGCGATCTCCGTGCGGAGACCACTAGTTTACCTTCGGGACACCGGTCGAATCAAGCGGGTACCGTCCGCGCGGAACCAGGCCGTCAGAGCTGAAGGTACCGGTCGACGAGATTGTGCTCCTGCAGGCGCCTCAGGCCCTCGCGGATCTCGCGCGCGCGAACCGAGCCGACGCCGTCGACGGCCTCGAGATCCCTGTGGCTCGCGCGGATGATCGCGTCGAGCGTGCCGAAGTCGCGGACGACGTGCCGCACGACCGCCTCCGGAACTCTCGGCAGCTGCGAGAGGACCCGGTAGCCGCGCGGCGAGAGGGTCGTGTCCAGCGGATTCACGTCACGTGCGTAGCCGAGCAGGACCGTGAGCTCCTCGAGGTCGAGCAGGTGCGAGTAGCGCAGCTCGGCGAGCGCCTCGAGGATGCCCGCGGCGTTCCCGGGGTGCCCCTCGTAATCCCCGACCAGCGCCGCCTTCCCCCGGGGAACGGTCTCCATCAGCTCGTCGAGCTGCATCTTGATCAGGCGGCCCTCCTCGCCGAGCTCGACACAGTTTCGCTCGATCTCGGCTCCCACCCTGGTCGTCAGCTCCGCCCGCTGCAGGACGACGAGCACGTCGTCGAGGGTGACCGCACCCTGGAACTCGAGCGCCGTGAGGCGCGTCATGCCCTGGTCGAGGCGCTGGCGATACGTCTCGAGCGTGCCGAGCGCCTGATTCGTCCGGGCGAGCAGGTCGGAGATCTCCCCGAGCTGGTAGCGGACGTCCCCCCGGAAGACCGTGACGGTCTCGCGCTGCTGCGAGATCGAGACGACGAGCGCTTCGGTCTGCTTGGCCACCCGCTCGGCGGTCCGGTGCCGGGTGCCGGTCTCGTTCGACTGGATCGCCGGGTCCGGCATCAGCTGGACGTTCGCGTACACGATCCGCGAGACGTTCGAGTTGATGATGATCGCCCCGTCCATCTTCGCGAGCTCGTACAGGCTCTGGGCCGTGAACGGGAGGTCGAGTCGCATGCCGCCCGAGAAAAGGAAGGCGAGGCTCGACGGGTCGCCGATGACGATCAGCGCGCCGAGGCTGGCACGGATGATGTCGTCCATCCCGTCGCGCAGGGCCGTACCCGGCGCGACCTGCTTCAGCGCCGAGAGTAGCTGCCTATCCCTCTGATCCGTGGGCATCGAGTGCCGCGGCGACCGCCTGCCGGAGGGTCGTCGCCGTCGTGACACGAAGTGTGCCACGAACGGGCGTCCCGTCAGGGACGACGACCTCTCCGAGGCCGAGCTTCGCGCACTCGGCGAGCCGCCGCTCCGCCTGCCCTGCGACGCGCAGCCTTCCGGTCAGCCCGATCTCGCCGAAGCACCCCACGCCAGGACGGATGGGCTGTCGCCTCGCGGCCGAGGAGATGGCGAGCGCCACCCCGAGATCGGCGCCCGGCTCGTCGATCCGCACGCCGCCCGCGACGTTGACGAACACGTCCGCCTGGCCGAGCCCGATGCCCGCATGGCGACCGAGGACGGCAACGATCATCGCGAGGCGCTTCGGGTCGACACCGGTCCCGACGCGGCGCGGCATCGCGAGGTCGGTCGGGGAGACCAGAGCCTGGATCTCGAGCAGCAGCGGCCTCGTGCCCTCGAGCACGCAGGTGACGACCGATCCCGGCTCGCCTTCCTCACCACGCCCGAACAGCTCGGACGGGTCCGTCACCCCGACCAGGCCCGCGGAGGTCATCTCGAACACCCCGAGCTCGTTCGTCGAGCCGAAGCGGTTCTTCACGGCGCGCAGGATCCGGTGCGCGCGGTAGCGATCGCCCTCGAAGGCGAGGACGCAGTCGACGAGGTGCTCGAGCACTCGGGGCCCCGCGACCGCGCCGTCCTTCGTCACGTGCCCGACGAGGAAGATTGCGATGCCCTCCTCCTTCGCGACCCGCAGCAGCCTGCCCGTCGCCTCGCGCACCTGGGCGACGGAGCCGGGCGCCGAGCCGAGATCGGGCGCGTACAGCGTCTGGATCGAGTCGATCACGCAGACCTCGGGCTGCTCGCGCTCGAGCGTCGCGCAGACGAGGTCGAGGTTCGTCTCCGGCAGGATCAGCACGTCGCCGGCTCCTCCGAGGCGCTCGGCCCGGAGCTTCACCTGGGCGGCCGACTCCTCCCCCGTCACGAGGGCGACCCTGCGGTGGCGGCTCATGGCTGCCAGCGCCATCAGCAGCAGGGTCGACTTGCCGATCCCCGGGTCACCGCTGACGAGCACGAGCGATGCGGGGACGAGCCCTCCGCCGAGCACCCGATCGAGCTCCGCCACGCCGGTGGGCATCCGCGCCGCTTCGGCCGCCTCGACGTCGTCGAGGCGCGTGAGCGGCTGCGCGCCGATCGCGGGCGTCCCGGCTGCAGCACGCTCCGTCGCCTCCTCCGCCAGCGTGCCCCAGCTGCCGCATCCCGGGCAGCGACCGAGCCAGCGCGGCGTCGCGTACCCGCACTCGACGCACACGTGCTGGACGACCGCCTTCGCCACGCTCCAATCCTACGGAGCCCTCCCGACATCCCCGTGCCAGAAGTGCAACGACTCTGTCGTGGAACGATCCCCGGTGCCAGGCACCGCTGGCCGGGACCACGAAGCGGACACGCCGAGAGCGAACACTGGAACACCGCCCGCAGGGGCAGACTGCCGGATCGGGAACGGCCCGCCGAGGGCCGGGGCCGCTAGTGCTCCGTCTCGGAATTCCCTTGACGCTCCAGCGCGCGAAACGGGAGCCAGGCAAGGACGCAGGGAGCGCCCGTATTGGTGAATACGGGCGCGACCGAGGACGCCGCATGGCGACGCGTTGCAGCCGCCTGGAGTGCAAGGCGATTTCTGAGACGGAGCACCTAGTCCTCTGACTCTTCGCCGCCGTCGCCGTTCGCGGAGCTCTCGGGCTCCTCCGCCGGCACGGTGACGAGCTGCGGCTCGGGCTCGATCAGCTCGATCGCGACCTGTTCCTCGCCCTCGTGGTGATCGACCTTGATGATCGAGCCGGGCACCAGAGCCCGTCCGAGCACGAAGTCGGCGAGCGGATCCTCGATGTGGCTCTGGATCGCCCGGCGTAGCGGGCGGGCGCCCATGGCCGGGTCGTAGCCCTTCTCGACCAGGAAGTCCTTCGCGTCGTCCGTGAGCTCGATCGTCGCCTCGTGCTGGGCCATCTGCTCGCGAAGGCGCTTGAGCATGAGGTCGACGACCTGCGTGACCTCCTCCCTGGCCAGCTTGTGGAAGACGATCACCTCGTCGATCCGGTTCAGGAGCTCGGGCCGGAAGACGCGCTTCAGCTCGCCCATGATCCGATTCTTCATGTCCTCGTAGGAGAGGCCCGACTCGTCGCTGACGGTGAACCCGAGCGACTGGTTCTTGGCGATCGTCGCGGCGCCGATGTTCGACGTCATGATCACGATCGTGTTGCGGAAGTCGACCTTGCGCCCCTGCGCGTCGGTCAGGCGCCCGTCCTCGAGGATCTGCAGGAGGATGTTGAACACGTCCGGGTGGGCCTTCTCGACCTCGTCGAGGAGGACCACCGAGTACGGCTTACGGCGGACGGCCTCCGTGAGCTGGCCGCCCTCGTCATAGCCGATGTAGCCGGGCGGGGAGCCGACGAGCCGGGAGACGGAGTGCTTCTCCATGTACTCCGACATGTCGACCTGGATCATCGCGTCCTCGTCGCCGAAGAGGAACTCGGCGAGGGTACGGGCGAGCTCGGTCTTCCCGACACCCGAGGGGCCGAGGAAGATGAACGATCCGGTGGGCCGCTTGGGATCCTTGATCCCGGCGCGGGCGCGGCGGATCGCCTTCGAGACCGCCTCGATCGCGGCATGCTGGCCGATGACGCGCTTGTGGAGCTCCTCCTCCATGCGGATGAGCTTCTGCGACTCGGCCTCGGTGAGCTTGAAGACCGGGATCCCCGTCCACATCGAGACGATGTCGGCGATCTCCTCCTCGCCGATCTCCGGCTGGACGGTGCCCTCGTCGTTGCGCCAGCTCTCCTCGAGCTCGCGCTTCTTCTGCGCGAGCTTGCGCTCCTTGTCGCGGAGCTGGGCGGCCGTCTCGAACTCCTGGTCCTCGATCGCCTGCTCCTTCTCGACCCGGACGCTGTCGATCTCGTCCTCGAGCTCGCGGTACTGCGGCGGTGCCGACATCGTCTTGATGCGCATCCGCGACGCGGCCTCGTCGATGAGGTCGATCGCCTTGTCGGGCAGATGGCGATCCTGGATGTAACGGTCGGAGAGGATCGCCGCGGCGTGGAGCGCATCGTCGGTGATGGTGCAGCGGTGGTGCGCCTCGTACCGATCGCGCAGGCCCCTGAGGATCTCGACCGTCTCGTCCACGCTCGGCTCGTCGATCCGCACCTGCTGGAAGCGTCGCTCGAGCGCCGCATCCCGCTCGAGGTACTTGCGGTACTCGTCGAGGGTGGTCGCTCCGATCGTCTGCAGCTCTCCCCGCGCGAGCGCGGGCTTCAGGATCGACGCGGCGTCGATCGCGCCCTCGGCGGCACCCGCGCCGACGAGGTTGTGCAGCTCGTCGATGAAGAGGATGATGTCGCCGCGCTGGGTGATCTCCTTCATCACCTTCTTCAGGCGCTCCTCGAACTCGCCGCGGTACTTCGAGCCGGCGACGAGCGCCGCGAGGTCGAGCGTGTAGATCTGCTTGTTCTTGAGCAGCTCGGGAACCTGGTTTCCGGAGATGCGAGAGGCCAACCCCTCGACGACGGCGGTCTTGCCGACACCGGGCTCACCGATCAGCACCGGATTGTTCTTCGTCCGGCGCGAGAGGATCTGCATCACGCGCTCGATCTCGGTCTGGCGACCCACGACCGGGTCGAGCTTGCCCTCGGAGGCGAGCTTCGTCAGGTTCCTGCCGAACTGGTCGAGGAGCTTCGAGCTCTTCGCCTTCTCACCGGAGGCTCCGCCGCCGGATTGTGCGCCCTGGCCGCGACGGCCCGGGCCCGACAGCATGCGGATGATCTCGTTGCGAATCTTCTCGGCGTCCGCGTCGAAGTCGAGCAGGATGCGGGCCGCGACGCCCTCGTTCTCCCGGACGAGGCCGAGCAGGATGTGCTCGGTCCCGATGTAGTTGTGGCCGAGCGACAACGCCTCCCTGAGCGCGAGCTCGAGCACCTTCTTCGCCCTGGGCGTGAACGGGATCTGGCCGGTCGTGACCTCGTCGCCCTGGCCGACGATGCGGGCGACCTGGGCGCGAACCTCCTCGACCGTGATGTCGAGGCTTTCGAGCACACGCGCGGCAAGACCCTCCTCCTCGCGGAGCAGGCCGAGCAGGATGTGCTCGGTTCCGATGTAGTTGTGCTTGAGCGCGCGGGCCTCGTCCTGGGCGAGGACGACGACCTGGCGGGCCCTCTCGGTGAAGCGTTCGAACAACGAGCAGCCTTTCGTCGGGCGTCGTGGCCCGACCAATGGTAGCGGACGGCCTGCCGGTTCTCGGTGTGTGGGGAGCACGCCGGACATGGTCGCTCCGCAGCAGGGAGCAGCCGCTCGATCCGCCCGCGCCGCTACGGTCTCACGGTGACGCTCGAGACGACGATTCGCCCGCGCGGCCCCTACTCGCTCGAGCATTCGGCCCGCCATGCCAACGACCGGACACGCCGCTTCCGGGACGGCGTGCTCGAGTGTGTGCTCGACGCCGGCGGGCCTTCGCTCGCCCGCGTCTGGCAGATGCGCGACGGCGAGCTGCGGGTCCGGATCGATGCCGCCGACCCGGGATCGGCGCTCGAGCGGCTCCGGTTCGTCCTCGCCGTCGACGACGACCACTCGGAGTTCCTGCAGCGATACGGATCCGACCCGTTGATCGGGATGGCGACGTTCCGGTTGCGCGGCATGCGGCCGCTTCGGACGGCGACCGTCACCCACGCGTTGCTCCGGGCTCTCTGCGGGCAGCTGATCAGCGCCCGTGAGGCGCGGGCGATCGAGGCGAGGCTCATCGGCCGCTACGCCTGCGAGCACGCGGGTTTCAGGCTGCCGCCCGGCCGGGAGACGTTCGCCTCCCGTAGTCCCGCGGAGCTCTGCCGCTCCGGCCTCGTGGCGCGGAAGTCCGCGGCACTCGTGCGGATCTCGCGCGGGTGGGACTTGGAGCGGCTCCGCGCGATCCCCACCGACGCGGTCGTGCGGCGGATCGTCGAGGAGCGAACCCTCGGCCCGTGGTCGGCCGGAGTGGTCTGCCTCGAGGGGCTCGGCCGCTACCAGCATGGCCTCGTCGGCGACCTCGGCCTCGTCAAGCTCTGCACCCGCCTGCTCGGCCGGGAGGCGACGGCGGACGACACCGCCGAGCTGCTCGCGCCCTACGGCGAGTGGCAGGGCCTCGCGAGCGTCTACCTGCTGGCCGGGGCCACCCTTCCGCGCGACCGAGTTGCGATCGCCGCGGCGTAGGGGCCGGAAGCCCTGCCCCTACTGCGAGGTCTGGCGCAGCGCCGGGAACAGCACCACGTCGCGGATCGTCTCGCGGCCCGTGAAGAGCATCGCGAGGCGGTCGATCCCGAGGCCGATGCCGCCGGTCGGGGGCATGCCGTAGGAGAGCGCCTCGACGTAGTCGGGGTCGCCCTCCTCGGCGAGCACGTCGCCCGCCTCCCGCTCGGACCGCTGCATCGCGAAGCGCTCGGCCTGCTCGGCGGCGGTGTTGATCTCGGTGAAGGCGTTGCCGAGCTCCATGCAGGCGACGAAGTACTCGAACCGCTCCACGATCCGTGGGTCGCCGTCGGTCGCGCGGGCGAACGGCGAGAGCTCGACCGGGTAGTCGTAGACGATCGTCGGCTGCACCAGGCTCGGCTCGACGAACGCCGAGAGGGCGTGGTCGACGAGCTGCGCCCAGGTCGAGTCCTTCGACGTGTCGACCCCGCGGCCGTCGAGCTCGGCGCGCAGCGCAGCCTGGTCGTCGATCCAGAGCCCGAGCTGCGCGAGCGCGTCGGGAAGCCGAACCCGCCGCCACGGTGCCTTCAGATCGACGTCGTGGCCGCGGAACTCGACCTTCGTCGTGCCGAGCACCTCGAGCGCCACATCCTGGACGAGCTGCTCGATCCGCTCCATCGTGTCCCGGTAGTCGGCGTACGCCTCGTACCACTCGAGCATCGTAAACTCGGGCTGGTGCTTGTACGAGATCCCCTCGTTGCGGAAGTCCTTGCCGAGCTCGTAGACCTTCTCGAGCCCGCCCACGATCAGCCGTTTGAGGTAGAGCTCGGTCGCGACCCGCAGGTACAGGTCGGCGTCGAGCTCGTTGTGGTGCGTCACGAACGGGCGCGCGAACGCGCCACCGTACCGCGGCTGGAGCACGGGGGTCTCGACCTCGATGAAGCCGCGCTCGTCGAGCCAGCGCCGGATCGCCGAGACCATGCGGGATCGTGTGACGAAGTCGGCCCGCGCCTCGTCGCTCATCGCGAGGTCGAGATAGCGCTTGCGGTAGCGCGTCTCGGTGTCGGTGACGCCGTGGAAGGTGTCGGGCAGGGGAGCCTCGATCTTCGCGAGCAGCACGAGCTCGTCGACGGCGAGTGACGGCTCTCCGCGGCGCGTCCTGGCGGGCGCCCCGACGGCGCCGACGATGTCGCCGAGGTCGACGTCCACCGCCCCACAGCGGTCCTCGGCACAGAGCAGCTGCATGCGTCCGGAGCGGTCGACGAGGTCGAGGAACGTCAACTTGCCGTGGCCGCGCCGCGCGAGCACGCGCCCGGCGACCCGGCGGCGCGTCGGCGCCTCGGCCCCGGGATCGAGCGGCTCCGCCTCGGCCCGGACGGTGGCGATCTCGTCGCGATCCGGGAAGCGCTTGGGCAGGCCGTTCACAGGTGCGAGCCTACCCGCCACGTCGCCCTGGCGCGGGCCGACACCAGGTGGCGCTTGACTGATGTCTAATTTGCTGTCATAGTAATGTCATGGAGCTCGACCCCTACCTGAGGACGCTGCGAAACCAGCTCGCGACGGCGGCCGAGACCGGGGACGTCGAGGCGCGGCAGGCCGCGGCGCTCCTCTCGACCACCCTCGAGCCGAGCTTCCGCCTTTCGCTCATGCACGCGCTCTCGGACTTCGCCGTCGAGGTGACGGCTGCGCTCGACGATCGCGTCGTCGAGATCGCCCTCGACGGGCTCGATCCGCGGGTCAGCGTGTCGCCCGCGACGGGCGAGGCCCGAGAGGCACCCGGGCCGGACCTCGAGGAGGACGGGGAGACGAGCAGGGTCTCGCTCCGGCTCCCCGCCGCGCTCAAGCACGAGGCCGAGACCCGCGCCGCAGACGCGCGTGTCTCGTTGAACACCTGGCTGGTCGAGACCGTTCGCACCGCCCTCAGGGCCAGCGGTAGCGGGCACCGGGTGCGGGGTTGGGTCCGAGGCTGACGGACTGGAGGTCGAAAGATGGCAATCGTGGAGGATGGGCAGATGGAGGGCCGGCGGGAGTCGTTCCTGGCCTCGGGCCCGGTAGAGGTCGTGGCAGCGCTTGTGCGCGGGCGCCTCGAGGTCGATGCCGTGGGCTCCGAGGAAGTGACGGTCGAGATCTCGGTGGACGACCCGGCCGGCCCGGGAGCCACAGCCGGCCGCCTCGAGCTCGCCGCCCGCGCGATCCGGGAGACGGAGGTGCGCTTCTCGCCCTCGGACGGCGAGCTGGTCCTGCGAACCCCTCGCAACCACTCGCTTCGTAATGTCGGGCTCAGGATCTCGGCCGCGGTCCCGTCCGGGTCCGCGCTGACGGCCAAGGCGGGTCGCGCGTCCGTCCGGGTGAACGGTACGCTCGCGCGCCTCAACGTCGCCACCGGCTCGGGAGACATCGAGACCGGCGACGTGCACGGCGACGTCGAGATCAAGGCGGGCTCGGGAGACACCCGTCTCGGCCGGATCGGAGGGCACGCGCGGGCGCGCTCCGGGTCCGGCTCGTTCGAGGCACGGGCGATCGCACAGGCGGCCAAGATCATGACCGGGAACGGATCCATCACGGTCGGCGATGTCGGTGCCGATCTCGCGGTCCGTACGGGAAACGGGGGCGTGACGGTCGAGGACGTGACGGCAGGCCGCCTCGATCTGGCCACCGGCTCGGGAGACATCCAGGTCGGGATCCACGACGGTGTCGCGGCCGAGATCGATCTCGTCTCGGGCTCCGGGAGCGCCCGCAGCGAGCTGGACGTGACCTCGGGCCCCGTGCCGGGTGTCACCGCGGTCAGGGTGCGAGCCCGCACGGGCAGCGGCGACGCGGTCGTGCTCCGAGCCGCTCGCGGCGAACCCTAATAACCCCATCTCCGCGGCTGAACGGCCGGCTCGGCCGGCCGTGACCCGCGCAGGAGCCGGGCGGAGCCCGGCGAGCGGCGACGCGGTCGTGCTCCGAGCCGCTCGCGGCGAACCCTAATAACCCCATCTCCGCGGCTGAACGGCCGGCTCGGCCGGCCGTGACCCGCGCAGGAGCCGGGCGGAGCCCGGCGGTCACGCACCGTCAGCCGCTACGGGCTGAGCCGATAGAGGCGGTACCAGTCGTTCTCGATCGGCAGCACCTCGAAGCGTGAGAAGCCGGCGTCGGTCGCATAACGCTCGACGGTCTCGGTTCGCATGACCGTCCCCGTTCCCGCAGGGTCGTCGCCCATCATCCCGACGGGCAGGCAATGGAGGATGCTCGCGCCGTACAGGAAGCGCTCGATCTCGCCTGCGGGCGCCTCGAAGCGGTCGGCGGTCCGCTCGTCGCAGACGACCACACAGCCTCCGTCGGCGAGCAGGCCGCGCGTCGTCCGCAGAACGTCGATCGGGCGCGACATGTCGTGCAGGGCCTCGAAGATCGTGACGAGGTCGTAGCGTCCTGTCCAGGTCGGGGTCGGCGGCGTCGCGACAGTGGAACTCCACCCGATCCTCGACCCCGCTCCCGGCGAGATGCTTCCGCGCGAGATCGATCGACGGCGCGTCGAAGTCGATGCCGTCGACGCGCGCCTTCGGATAGGCGCGTGCGATCGTGATGCTCGAGATCCCGCCACCGCAGGCGAGGTCGGCGACTCGCGCCGGCGGGTCGGCGTGGAGCCGCTCGTGGAGATCGGTGATCGCGGGAAACCACTCGCTCCCGATGAGGTTCGTGTAGATGGGGCGGGTGAAGGCCGCCTGCCCCTCGTAGAGGTCGGTTCCGTAGGCCGCGAACGGGAGCCCGGTGCCGGTGCGGTACGCCTCCATCAGCTGATCGAGCGGGCCGGCGAGCGCCACGAGCAGCCGCCCGAGCGGCGCCACGTGGTTGAGGCTGTCGGCGTCGAGCAGCGCCTCGTCGTGGCCGGCGGGCAGGCTGAAGCGTCGCGCGGCGGGGTCGTCCGAGTCCTCGTCCAGGTCCAGGATGCCGCTCGCGGCCTGCTGCTCGAGCCACTCGCGCGCATAGCGCTCGTGGATGCCGGCGGCCGACGCGAGCCCGGACGAGGTGGAGGGACCGAGGTCGGCCAGCGCCCGGTAGAGCCCGAGCCGGTCACCGAGGTAGACCGAGAGCACGTCGAGGGCCTCGATCGCTCCCATGAACAGCTTGCCGACGAGCGCGTCGCGACGCTCCTCGCGGGACGGGGAATCAGCCGTCATCTGCGTCACCTCCTACGGGTTGACGAGGCCGGATGATAGAGGCGCGCGAGGGGTGTGTCGAGGACCCGCGGCCGGACAGGTCAAGCCCCGACGGAAGCGATCGCGAGACGGTGCGGCTCGGAGCGGTGACCGCCGCCTCACGGCGGCTCCCCCGGCACGGCTGAGGCCGGGCTCGCCCGGCCTCGTTGCGTGGAGCGGTGACCGCCGCCTCACGGCGGCTCCCCCGGCACGGCTGAGGCCGGGCTCGCCCGGCCTCGTTGCGTGCCTAGGCCGCCTTGATGTCCATGATCTTGAACCTCAGCGTGCCGCGCGGGGCTGCCACCTCGACGATCTCGCCCTTCTTCCTGCCCATGATCGCCTTGCCCACGGGCGACTCGTTCGAGAGGCGTTGCTCGGCGGGATTGGCTTCGGCGGAGCCGACGATCGTGTACTCGACGGTCTCTTTTGCGTCCACGTCCCTGAGGCGCACCTTGACACCGATGCCGACGACGTCGGTCGTGACCTCGTCGGCCGCGATCACGCGGGCATTCGCGAATCGCTCCTCGAGCAGCGCGATGCGATGCTCGAGCAGCGCCTGCTCGTTCTTCGCGTCGTCGTACTCCGAGTTCTCGGTGATGTCACCGAACTCGCGGGCGTGCTTGATCCGCTCCGCGACCTCGGCTCGCTTGACGCTCTTGAGATTCTCGATCTCCTCCTTGAGCTTCTCGTACCCCTCGGGGGTCAGAACGACTTCCTTCACGATTCCTCCGAAGACCCCTAAGACAGAAAAAGCGCGATACCGGGGAAGGCACCTCGCGACGGCCGATTGTACCAGCGCCTGTTCACGCGTCAATAAGCGGGTCGAACCACCGTGCCGAGACCGTTTCGGCCCGCGGTACCATTCTCCTTCGTGAAACTCGACCTCCACAGCTCCTGGCAGATTCGCGAGGTCGAGATCCCGACCCGCCTCGTGCTCGCTCCGATGGCGGGAGTCAGCGTCCAGGCCTTCCGGCGCCAGGGTCGACGGTTCGGAGCCGGGCTTGTGTGCTCGGAGATGGTGAGCTGCGCGGGTCTCGCGCACCGCGACGAGCGGAGCCTCGGCTACCTGCTGATCTCCGCCGACGAGCATCCGCTCTCCGTTCAGATCTTCGGGTCCGACCCGGAGCTCATGGCCGAGGCCGCCCAGATGGTCGAGGCGGCCGGTGCCGATCTCGTCGACATCAACTTCGGCTGCCCGGTCCGGAAGGTCACGAAGACGGGCGCGGGGGCGAATCTCCTCGAGGAGGCCGATCTCGCGTGCCGGATCGTCGAGGCGGTGGCGGAGAGCGTTGCCGTGCCGGTCACGGTGAAGATGCGACGGGGTCGTGAGCATGGCTCGCGCGCCTGCCTCGACGTCGGCCCGAAGCTCGTGGAGGCAGGGGCGCAGGCGCTGACGCTGCACCCGCGCTCCGCGACGCAGATGTACACGGGCGAGGCCGACCATTCCCTGACCGCCGAGCTGGTCGATCGGGTCCCCGTGCCGGTGATCGCATCGGGCGACGTCACCTCGCGGGCAGCGGCGCTCCAGACCCTCGAGCAGACGAGTGCGGCGGCCGTGATGGTCGGCCGGGCCGCGCAGGGCAACCCGTGGGTGCTGGCCGAGATCATGGGGGAGGATCCGACCGGGCCGGCCCGCGAGGAGGTCGCCGGGGAGCTGCTGTTCTTCGTCGAGGAGACGGTCCGCGAGCTCGGCGAGCGGCGAGCCTCCGGGTTCCTGAAGAAGTTCTACGGGTGGTACCTGGGGCGCGGACGGTTCCCGCGGACGTTCAAGCAGGAGCTCGTCGAGCTCGGCACGGTCGGCGAGGTGGAGGAGCGGCTGCTCGCCGCCGCCCCGGGCTCGGCCGCCGTTCGGGATCGGCTCCGCTTCGAGCGAACCGGCCTCGGCGAGATCCTCCTCGAGCTGCCGATCTCCGTCTACGGCGGCGGCTAGTGCGCCGTCCGGGGAATGGGGTGCGGTTCCTGGCGCGCGAAAAGCAAGCCAGACAAGGACGCAGGGAGCGCCAATATGCAGGCATATTGGCGCGGCTGAGGACGCGGTCTGACGCCGCTTTGCAGCCGCCAGCACCGTGCCGTGTTCCCCGGACGGTGCACCAACCGCCGGGAACGTAGAATCAGGCCATGGCGACGGTTGCAGGCGAGCGTCGCATCGTCACCGTGCTGTTCGCCGACGTCGTCGGCTCGACGGCGATCGGTGAGCGGCTCGGGCCGGAGCGCACGAAGCTGCTGTTCGACGAGGTGATGCGCGTCATGAGCGCCGAGGTCGAACGCTTCGGCGGGACCGTCGCGCAGTTCGTGGGTGACGAGCTCTACGCGGTGTTCGGAGCGCCTTATGCCCACGAGGACGACTCCGAGCGCGCGGTGCGGGCAGCGGTCGAGATTCAGGGCGCCCTCGGGCGCTACGCGAGCGAGGTCGCAGCGGCGTACGACATCGACCTCGCCTGCCGGATCGCGATCAACACCGGGCCGGTGGTGATCGCACCGGACAGCGAGGATCCATACAACGCGCTCGGCGAGACGGTCAACGTCGCGTCGCGGATCCAGAAGCTCGTCCGCGGCGGGCAGATCGTCATCGGCGCCGCGACGAAGCATCAGGTCGACGGCTGCTTCGAGCTCGAGGAGCTCGGGCCGCAGGACCTGCGCGGTGTGAGCGCGCCGGTCGCGACGTTCCGGGTCGTCGGCACGCTCGCTTCAGCCAATGCCCTCCCGGCCGGCCCGCTCGTCGGACGGGACTTCGAGCTCTCCCTGCTCGAGCGCACGATGGACGACCTCGCAGACGGGCGCGGCGCGATCGTGACGATCCACGGCGAGCCGGGGATCGGCAAGTCGCGTCTCGTCGCAGAGGCCCGGCGCCGCCACGAGGGGCGAATCCGCTTCCTCGAGGGTCGGGCGGTCTCCTACACGCAGCGACTCCCCTACTGGCCCGTCAGGGAGCTGCTTCGGGACTGGCTGTCGGTCAGTGCCGCCAGTCCGGAGGCACGCGTGCGGCTCGAGCTCAAGACCGCTCTCGGCCGGCTGTTCGGCTCCGACGCCGACGCCCCGTACCCGTTCATCGCGAGCCTTCTCGGAATCACGCTGGAGCCCGACGCCGCGCAGCGCATCCGCGAGCTCAATCGCGAGAGCGTCCAGCGCGAGACGTTCGAGTTCTTCGGGGAGCTCGTGTTTCGCCTCGCGGGCGCAGGAGCCCTCTGCCTCGTCCTCGACGACCTCCACTGGGCGGACGACGCGACACTCGAGCTCCTCGAGCACCTGCTCGCGACGACCGACGAGGCCGGAGTCGGCCTCGTTCTCCTGTACCGGAGCGAGCGCGAGCACGGCTCCTGGCGGCTCGGCGAGCGGGCCCGGTCGCAGTACCCGCACCGCTACCGCGAGCTCGAGCTGCGCCCGCTGCCCGACGACGCGAGCCGCACCCTCGCCTCGAGCGTGGCGGCCGGCGAGCTGCCCGAATCCGTCGCGGCGTTGCTCGCAGACCGCTCGGGCGGGAACCCGTTCTTCCTGGAGGAAGCCCTGCGTGACCTGATCGAGCGCGGATCGCTCCGCCGGGAGAACGGGCGGTTCGTGCTCGCCGTCGGCATCGACGAGCTCGCAGTGCCGACCATCGTGCAGGGGGCGCTCCAGGCCCGCATCGACCGCCTCGACCCGGGAACGCGCGAGGTCATCAGCTACGCGGCCGTGATCGGCCGGAGCTTCGAGATGCCGCTGCTGGAGGAGATCCTCGACCACGACCAGGTCCACGCGGCCCTCTCGGAGCTGCAGCGACTCGACCTCATCGTCGAGGAGCGACGGCGGCCCGTCCCCGAGTACCGGTTCCGACACGGCCTCGTCCACGAGGTCGCGTACACGAGCCTGCTCGACTCGCGCCGGTGCCGGCTGCACGAGCTCGTCGGCGAGGCGCTGGAGCGCATCGCAGGCGAGACGCCACCCTACGGGTTGCTCGCCCACCATTTCGCGGAGGCGGACGTGGCCGGGAAGGCGGCCGAGTACCTGCTCAAGGCCGGCGATGCCGCCCGCGCCCTGTACGCGAACCAGGAGGCGCTCGAGCACTACCGGCAGGCGCGCTCGTTCCTGGCGCGGCTCGGGGACGACGAACGCACCCGCGAGACCCTGTTCCGGATGGCCCTCGTCCACCACCTCGCGTTCGACTTCGAGCAGGCCGAGGCCGAGTACGACGAGGCGTTCTGCTGCCGAGTCGAGCCGCCGCCCGCGCTCGAGCCGACGGAGACGCTCGAGACGGTGATCAGCCGCCCCGGCACGTTCGCGCCGAGCCACGTGTACTCGACCGAGGGCATGCAGATCACCGACCATCTGTTCCGCGGGCTCCTGAGCCTCGACGGTGACATGAACGTCGTGCCGGAGCTCGCCGACAACTTCCGCGTCTCGACCGACGGGCGGACGTACCTCTTCCGGCTCCGCGAGGGCGTGTGCTGGAGCGACGGCGTGCCGCTCGTGGCCGACGACTTCGTCTACGCCTGGGAGCACCTCACGCGCGAGAGCCTGCCCACGGGGTTCCTCCTCGACGACGTCGACGGCATCACCGCGCTCGACGATCGCACGCTCGAGGTCCGCCTGCGCGAGCCGCGCAGCTACTTCCCGTTCCTCGTCGCCGCCCCATGGGCCTACCCGTGGCCCCGCCACCGTTGCGAGGAGCTGGGGGACGCCTGGAGCGAGCCGCAGAACCTCGTCGGCAACGGGCCGTTCGTGCTCTCCGAGCTGACTGACGACCACGCGCTCCTCACCGTGAACTCGCGCTGGAACGGCCCGCGCGGGAACGTTCGCGAGATCCGCTTCACGTTTCGGGAATCCCGGGCGAGCGCCCTGCCCGAGTGGCAGGCGGGCCGGTACGACGTCCTCTACGCATTCGATCGCGGCGCAGCGGATGCTCCCGACACGGTGGCGGAGCTGTTCTCGACGCTGTCGATGCAGTACGTCGGTTTCAACGCCGACCGGCCGCCGTTCTCGAATGTGCTCGTGCGGCGCGCGTTCTCCCACGCCGTCGACCGGGAGCGCCTGCGGCCGATCTTCGGCGAGGTTCCGCGGCCTGCCGCGCGTGCCGGCGCCCTCCCACCGGCGATGCCGGGGCATTCGCACCGAATCGCGCTCGAGCACGACCCCGAGCTCGCGGGCGCCCTGCTCGGCCAGGCCGGGTACCCGGGCGGCCAGGGCCTGCCCGAGCTCGAGCTCGTCGTGCCCACCTGGGTTTCCGACCCGGGACCGCTCGTCGAGCAATGGCAGGCGATCGGGGCACGGATCACCGTTCGCCAGCGGGAATCCACCTCGGACTGCACCGTCGCCGACAGCGACCTCTGGCTCTCGGGCTGGACGGCCGACTTCCCCGATCCGGACGGCTTCTTCCGCGGCCTGTTCGTCTGGAGGGAAGGGCCGTTCTACGTCGACGAGGAGCTCGAGGAGCTCCTGCTGCGGGCGCGCTCGTTGCAGGATCAGGGTGAGCGGATCCGCCTGTACCACGAGCTCGACCGGCTGTGGGTGAACGAGCGGGCGGCGATCCTGCCGCTCTCGTACGGCCGCGTGATGCTGCTCACGCGTCCGTGGGTGCGCGGACTGGCCGCGAACTCGCTCCTTCGCGCCGGCTTCGACCGTATCGTGATCGATCGCGGCTAGCCACGTCGGGCCGCACCCGTAATCATCCTCAGGTCTGACGCGGATCGGACTTGCGACCGATGCGGCCCGGAGGGCGCAGGGTTACCGTGCGTTCGTGAGGCTCGTGCAGCATCTTCGCCGCCACCCGGGGGATGCGCTCGTCCTGCTCCTGGCCGTCGCGGGTCAGATCGACGTCTGGGTCGCGCTCGACGAGCCCCCGCCGGGGCTCTCGGTGCTCGTCCTCGCCTGGACGCTCGCCCTGCTCGCCCGCCGGCGCTTGCCGCTGGCCGCCCCGCTCACCGCCTGGGCGCTCATCGTGCTCGGCGCCTTCGTCTGGGAGCAGGAGGTGGAAGAAGGCTACTACGCGCTCCTTGCCATCGTCCTCGCCGCCTACTGGCTCGGGGCGGGCAACGACCGTCGGCGGGCGGTGGCGGGAGGCCTCGTCGCGTTCGCGCTCGCGCAGGTCGTCAACCGCCAGTTCGCCGACGGCACCATCTCGGCCAGCGATGTGATCTTCACCGCGCTCCTGGTCGGCGTCCCTCTCACCGTGGGTCAGGCGTTCCGCGCCCGGGCGCAGCAGTCCCGGCTGGTGGCCGAGCGGGCAGACCGCGCAGCGACGGAGCGACGCGAGCGCGAACAGGCCTCGATCGCGAGCGAGCGCGGACGGATCGCCCGCGAGCTCCACGACGTCGTCGGCCACTCGATCAGCGTGATGACGATCCAGGCGGGCGCCGCTCGCCTCCTCCTCGATCGCGACCCCTCCGCGGCGGAGGAGCCGCTCGCGGCGATCGAGGAGACCGGGCGCGAGACGCTCGCGGAGCTCCGCCGGCTCGTCGGCGTGCTGGGCGAGCCCGACGCGGCGCTCGCGCTCGCCCCTCAGCCCGGCCTCGGCGATCTCGACCGCCTGCTCGAGCACGTTCGCGCTGCCGGAATGCCGGTCGAGCTCGAGGTCGAGGGGGTTCCGGTGCCGATCCCTCCGGGCCTCGACCTGGCCGTCTACCGGGTCGTGCAAGAGGCCCTCACGAACACGATCAAGCACTCTGCCGCCGCGGGCGCGGTCGTGAGCCTCCGCTGGCAGCCGGAGACGCTCGAGGTCGAGGTCCGAAATGACGGCGTCTCCCGGCCGAGCCCAGAGGCGACGGACGGCGGCCACGGGCTGGTCGGGATGCGCGAGCGGGTGGCGGTCTACCGGGGAACGCTCGAAGCGGGCCCCGAGAACTCCCGTTTCCGTGTCCGCGCAGCCTTCCCGCTGGAGGAGCGATGAGCCGGCTGCGCACGAGCCTGTCCGGCAGGATCGCCTTTCTTCTGGGCGTCGCGGTCCTCGTCGCGGCGGTCGTCGAGGGCTTTCTCATCCGGGACGAGGAGCCCGCCTGGGCGCTCCTGCTGCCGGTCGCATGGTCGGCTCCGCTGCTCGTGGCACCGCGGGTTCCCGTTCTCGCGGTGCTCACGCCCGCGCTCATGGTCGTCGCTGGTGCACTCGAACCGGACCTGGTGTACGACTCGATCGTGGCCCTGGCGGCAGGCATCCTCGCGTTCTGGAACCTCGGCACCGTTCGCGACCGCCGGGTCGCAGTTCTCGCCGCGCTGGCCTCGTTCGCCATGATCGCCGCCATGGTCCAGCTCACGAGCCCCGAGGCGAACAGCCTGTCGGACGACATGGTGTTCCTCATCGTGGTCGTGGTCTCGCCCTGGGTCGCCGCCCGGACGCTCCAGGGCCGGAGCGAGAGCACGAAGGCCATGGCGCTGCGGGCAGAGCGCCTCGAACGTGACCGCGAGGAGCGGGCCGCCCGGGCCGCCGAGGAGGAGCGCCGGCGAATCGCCCGCGAGCTGCACGACGTCATCGCCCATGCGGTCGCCACGATGACCGTGCAGGCGACCGGCGCCCGCCTCGTTCTCGCCACCGACCCCGCCCGCGCCCGCGAGCCGATCGAGGCGATCGAGGCAACCGGCCGCGAGGCACTCGCGGAGATGCGCCGCATGGTCGGAGTGCTCCGCGCCGGAGACGAGACCGGCGGGCTCGCCCCGCAACCGGGGCTTCGAGGCATCGACCGGCTCGTCGCGGACCTCCGCGACGACGGGTACGGCGTGTCGCTCGTCACGAGCGGCGAGCCGCCCGTGCTCTCGCCCGGTCTCGACCTGACTGCCTACCGCGTCGTGGAGGAGGCGCTCGACAACGTCCGGGCCTACACGACGGCCTCGCACGCACGCGTCACGGTCACGTACGAGGTCGGGGTGATCGAGCTCGTCGTCGAGAACGACGGGGGTGCCGGCCCGGGGAGCGGTGGCGGCCACCCCCTGGCGGCGCTCCACGAGCGCGTGGAGCTCTACGACGGCTCCCTCACCGGAAACGGGCTCCCCGGCGGCGGCTATAGAGTCGTCGCCCGGCTGCCGATCGAAGGAAACCCGTGATCCGAGTCCTCATCGCCGACGACCAGGCCCTCGTGCGGGGTGGCTTCCGCATGATCCTCGAGTCCCAGCCGGACATCGGTGTGATCGGAGAGAGCGAGAACGGCACGCAGGCCGTCGAGCTCGCGCGCGAGCTCGAGCCCGACGTGATCCTCATGGATATCCGGATGCCGGAGCTCGACGGGATCGAGGCGACGCGGAGGATCGTCACCGGGCACGGCCCGGGGGGCCCGCGCGTGCTGATGCTGACGACCTTCGACGCAGACGAGTACGTCTACGAGGCGATGAAGGCCGGCGCGAGTGGTTTCCTGCTCAAGGACGTCCGCCCCGAGCAGCTCGCCGAGGCGGTCCGAACTGTCGCCGCGGGCGACGCCCTCCTCGCGCCCGCGATCACCCGCCGGTTGATCGAGGACTTCGTCCGCAAGCCGCCGCCCGGCGAGAAGGCGCCGACCCGGCTCGCCGATCTGACCGACCGCGAGCTCGAGGTGCTGCAGCTGATCTCCCGCGGCCTGTCGAACGGCGAGATCGCCAAGGAGCTCTTCCTGAGCGAGGCGACCGTCAAGACGCACGTCACGCGGATCCTCACGAAGCTCGGCCTGCGCGATCGGGTGCAGGCGGTGGTCGTGGCGTACGAATCGGGCCTCGTGCAGCCCGGCGCGGCGTAGGGCTCCGGCCGGCGCCCGTCATCCTGGAGTCGCCAGGACGCCCCGCCCCGGAGGCTAGTGCACCGTCACGAGCGGTTCAACTCCCAGACGAGGCGCAGCCCCTCGAGCGTGAGATCCGGGTCGACGAGCTCGATCGTTCCCGAGTGGGGCGCGATCAGGCCGGCGAGGCCTCCCGTCGCGATCACCCGGGCATCCTGTCCGAGCTCGCCGCGCATCGCGGCGACGATGCCGTCGACCTGGCCCGCGAACCCGTAGACGAGGCCGGACTGGAGGCCGTGAACGGTGCTCTTCCCGATCGCGGAGGGCGGCTCGACGAAGTCGACCTTCACGAGCCGCGCCGCCCGCGAGAAGAGGGCGTCCATCGAGACCTCGATTCCCGGAGCGAGAACGCCTCCGAGATATTCGCCGTCTCTCGAGACGGCGTCGAAGTTCGTCGACGTGCCGAAGTCGACGACGATGCACGGGCACCCGTACCGCGCCTTCGCAGCGACGGCGTTGACGATCCGGTCGGGTCCGACCTCGTGCGGGTTGTCGTACTGGATCGGGACTCCCGTCCTGACGCCGGGGCCGACGACGAGAACCGGCGCGCGCGCGTAGAGCTCGGCGAACGCCTCGTACTCGCGCACGAGGACGGGCACCGTCGAGGCGAGGCAGACACCGTCGACGGCGTCGTAGTCGAGGTCTGACAGCTCGAGCAGCCGATCGAGGAGCGCGCCGAGCTCGTCGGCGGTTCGATCGGCCTCGGTCGCGACGCGCCAGTGCCGGACGAGCGAGCCGTCGTCGAACATGCCGATGACGGTCTGGGTGTTGCCGACGTCGACGGCGAGGAGCATCGTGTCCGCGATCGGGCCGGGCCGCCTCCGGCCTAGGCCCTCGTCGTCACTCGTCCTCGGGCGTGAGCGGCTCGCCCAGCCGCTCGGCGAGCGCCTCCGGGCTGAGACCCGGCAGCTCACCCTCGCCCCGAAGCTCCTCGACGGTGACGTCGCTCGAGGTGTACACGTCGGCCCGCGGGATCATGCGCGTCGGGCGGTTCTTGTCCCACACCCAGACGTCCTCCATCGTCAGATGGAAGAACGGATAGCTCGCCTGCAGCGACGGCCGCAGCTCGAGCTTGTTGCAGAGATACGTCGAGTCCTGCGTCACGACGCAGTACCGAAACAACGGGAAGACGGCCGTGTACTCCTTCTTCAGCCGGAGCTCGAGCTCGGCCTCGTACTCGTCGAGCTCGTCGAGATGCGACATGCGTTCATCATAGCCCGGCCAGGATGTCCGCCACCCTGCGGCCGTCCGGTAGCGTGAGCCCCGGGTCGAGCTCGACGAGGGGCTCGAGCGCGAAGCGCCGCTCGCACAGCCGCGGGTGCGGCACGACGAGATCGGGCTCCTCGACCACCTCGTCCCCGTAGAGCAGCAGGTCGACGTCGCACGTCCGTGGGCCGAAGCGCACGGCACCCTTCCTGACACGACCCAGCCGATCCTCGACGAGGTGCAGGCGCGCGAGCAGCTCGGCTGGTGCGAGCGACGTCTCGATCGCGCAGGCGCCGTTCAGGAACGTCGGCTGGTCGAGGTAGCCGACGGGGTCGCTCTCGCGGAACGTCGACACGGCCACGACGTCGATGCCTTGCTCGGCGTCCAGCAGGTCGACCGCCCGACGCAACGTCAGCTCGCGGTCGCCGAGGTTCGCCCCGAGCCCGAGGTACGCACGCACGCGGGCTCAGACTCGACATGCCGGCGCCGATGAGCCCAGGCGACCGCGAGCTACCGCGCGGTTCGCTCGACGGTCGCGGCGGTGAACTCGACCGGAAGCCCGAGCTTGACCTCGGGCTTGCGGACGCGGACCCGCGCGCGTGACACCTCGAAGTGCGAGAGCAGCTCGTCGGCGATCGTGCCCGCGAGCGCCTCGAGCAGGTTGAAGCGGCGCCCCGTCGAGATCGTGTGGATGAGGGACGCGACCTCCGTGTAGTCGATCGTGTCCTTCAGCTTGTCGCTGCGCACGCCCGCGTCGTGAGCCACGAGCGTCACGTCGAACAGGAATCGCTGGCCGTGCTCCTGCTCCTCGGGCAAGACCCCGTGGAAGCCGTAGATCTCGAGCCCGTAGATCTCGATCATGACGTCCATCAGCGCACCGCCTCGAAGGCGCGGGCGGCCTCGAGCGCCTCGACGTGCTCCCGCACGTCGTGGGCCCGGATGATCGATGCACCGCGCTCGAAGGCGAGCACCGCGACCGCGACCGACGCCGGCAGGGAGCCGACGAGGCCTTCCTCGTCACCCGCGATCCTGGCCAGGAAGCGCTTGCGGGAGACGCCGACGAGCACCGGCCGGCCCAGTGAGGCGATCGTGCCCAACCCGAGGAGCAGCTCGATGTTGTGACGCGTCGTCTTTCCGAACCCGATGCCCGGATCGAGGCAGATCCGCTGCTCGGGGATACCGCTCCGGACGGCGGCGTCGAGGCGTGCCTCGAGGAACGCGGTCACCTCCGAGACGACATCCCCGTATCGGGGCTCGTCCTGCATCGTGCGCGGCTCCCCGAGCATGTGCATGAGGCAGAGGAACGCCCCGTGCTCGGCGACCACCTCCGCGAGGCCGGGATCTCCCCTCAGCGCGGTCACGTCGTTGACCATGACAGCGCCGAGCTCGAGCGCCCTCCGGGCGACGGCGGCCTTCGCGGTGTCGATCGAGATCGGTACACGTGCCGCGTCCCCTGCGAGACGCTCGAGCACGGGAACGACCCGGGCGAGCTCTGACCCGGCGGAGACGCCCAGGGATCCCGGTCGGGTGGACTCCCCACCGATGTCGACGATCGCTGCGCCTTCGCACGCCAGCTGGCGGACATGGTGGACCGCCGCCTCGACGTCGAGGAAGCGGCCGCCGTCGGAGAACGAGTCGGGCGTCACGTTGACGACGCCCATGACACTCGGGCGGGGCAGCAGCTCCTCGACCGTCACGGCCATCGGCAGGATGATAGACCGGCCGGAGCGCCGCCAGGCCTCGCCGGGCTGCGCGTGATCAGGAGGCGGCGCCCTCGGGCGGCGGCGGCTGCATCGTGGCGCCCGGCAGAGGGAACGGCCGGGGATCGACACGCGGCTTTCGCTCCGGCGCCTTCTGCGACTCCAGCTCGGGCTCCTGGGGCTCGGGCTCCGCGAACACGGACTCCTCCGCCTCGCCTGCGAGCAGGCGCTCGAACTGATCGCTGTCGATCGTCTCCCGCTCGATCAGAATCTTCGAGATCCTGTGCAGATCGTCCAGGTGGGCGCCGAGCACGTTCCGGGCCCGCTCGTGGGCCTCCTCGGCAATCCGGCGGATCTCGTCGTCGATGTCCCGCGCGATCTCGTCGGAGTAGTCGGGCTCGGCCGCCATGTCACGCCCGAGGAACGGCATGTCGTGGTTACGCCCCAGCGCGCGCGGCCCGAGCTTCTCGGACATGCCGTAGCGCATGATCATCTGCTTCGCGGTGTGCGTGACCTTCTCGAGGTCGTTCGCCGCGCCCGTCGTGATGTCGTGGAAGACGAGCTCCTCGGCGGCGCGTCCACCGAGCGCTGCCGCCATCTGATCCAACAGCGCGGAGCGCGTCTGGAGGAAGCGGTCCTCGCGCGGGAGCGAGATCGTGTAGCCGAGCGCCTGTCCGCGGCTCACGACGGAGATCTTGTGGACGGGGTCGCACTTGGGCAGGAAGTGCCCGACGAGCGCATGGCCCATCTCGTGGTAGGCGGTGACGGCGCGCTCGTGCTCGGAGAGCAGGCGCGTCCGCTTCTCGGGCCCCGCGATCACCCGCATGATCCCCTCTTCGAGCTCGGTCATCTCGATCGTCTTCTTGCTACGCCGGGCAGCCAGCAGCGCCGCCTCGTTGACGAGGTTCGCGAGGTCGGCGCCGGTGAAGCCGGGGGTGCCGGCCGCGAGCGTGTCGAGGTCGATCGCACGCGACAGCGGCTTGCCCTTGGTGTGCACCTCGAGGATCTTGCGGCGCCCGTTTCGGTCGGGCCGGTCGATGACGATCTGGCGGTCGAAGCGCCCCGGCCGCAGGAGCGCGGGATCGAGGATGTCCGGCCGGTTCGTCGCGGCGACGAGGATGACGTTGTCCTTGAGCTCGAAGCCGTCCATCTCGACGAGCAGCTGGTTGAGCGTCTGCTCGCGCTCGTCGTGCCCCCCGCCGAGGCCGGCTCCGCGATGTCGCCCGACCGCGTCGATCTCGTCGATGAAGATGATGCACGGCGCCGCCTGCTTGGCCTGCTCGAAGAGGTCGCGCACGCGGGATGCGCCCACCCCGACGAACATCTCGACGAAGTCGGAGCCCGAGATCGAGAAGAACGGGACACCCGCCTCGCCGGCGACAGCACGGGCGAGGAGCGTCTTACCGGTCCCGGGCGGCCCGTAGAGGAGCACGCCCTTCGGAATTCGAGCTCCGAGCGCCTGGAACTTCTTCGGGTTCTCGAGGAACTCCTTGATCTCGTGCAGCTCCTCGACGGCTTCGTCGGCGCCGGCCACGTCCTTGAACGTCACCTTGGGCGAGTCCGGCGACATTCGCTTCGCCCGGCTCTTCCCGAAGCTCATCACCTTGGAGCCGCCGCCCTGCACCTGGTTCATGAGGAAGATCCAGAAGCCGAAGAGGAGCAGGAACGGCAACAGATAGCTGAGGATCGACCACAACCCCGAGCTGCCGATCCCCTCGGAATCGAACGGGATGTTGTTCTCCTGGAGGGCCTGCTGGAACTCGATCTGGGACTGGTCGCTCGGGTAGTTGACCGTGACCTTCTCGCCGCGGACGACGGCCTCGATCTTCTGGCTCTTCGGGACGAAGACGACCTCCTGGACGGCGGCGCTGCCCTCGTTCTCGACGGTCGCGATCAGCTCGGAGTAGGTGAGCTCCTCGCCGCTCTCGGACCGCGGCAGCAGCGTCTGCGAGGCCAGGTAGACGAGCAGGATGATGATGAGCAGAGGAAAGAGCGCGCTACGGAAAATACGACTCAAACGGGCTCCCCGAGGGTGTCATCGAAGGGTAGCAGGTGCCCCTTTTTTCCCTTTCCGGTCGTGACGGTCGCTACAGGTGCTCCTCTGCCTGTGCTGCCACCTCGTCCCGCAGCACGCCCACGTAGGGCAGGTTTCGATAGCGCTCCGCGAAGTCGAGCCCGTAGCCGATCACGAACACCGGCGGGATCTCGAAGCCGACGTAACGGCAGTGCACGTCGATGCGCCGGCGCGCCGGCTTCGTCAGCAGTGCGCAGACCTCGAGCGAGGCTGGCTGGCGAGCGCGCAGCGTGCGGATCAGGTACGAGAGGGTCAGACCGGAGTCGACGATGTCCTCGACGACGAGCACGTTCCGACCCTCGATCGAGACGTCGAGGTCCTTCAGGATCCGGACGACTCCGGAGGAGTCCGTCGTCGAGCCGTAGCTCGAGATCGCCATGAAGTCGACCTCGCAGGGGACCGTGATCGACCGCATGAGGTCGGCGATGAAGAAGACCGCCCCCTTGAGCACGCCGAGGAGCAGCAGGTCGCGGCCCTCGTAGTCGGCCGAGATCTCGGCCCCGAGCTCGAGCACGCGCCGGCTGAGGGCCGGTCCGTCGACGAGGATCTCGGCGACGGCCGGGCTCTGCTCGCTCGCGCTCGTCACGTCGCGCTCCTCGTCGCCACCACTGCCTCCTCGTAGCCCGGCGCAGCCATCACGCCGGGAACGACCACGACCCGGTCGCCGCAGACCACGAGCGGCCAGGCTTCGCGCTCCGACCGCGGGATCTTCGCATCCACGAAGACATCCTGCAGCTTCGTGTCGCAACCCGCGAGGCGGTCACCGGCCCTCCAGGATCGGACGTGCAGCCCGGGTCGTCGTGACTCGATCGTCCATCCACCCCACCGAACCCGGCGATCAAGGCGCAAGGGGGCATGCTCGAGCCAGAGGCGGTCGTACTCGCGAACGGCGACGACGCCTCCGCCGAGGTCGGCGCGCTTCGAGCCGAGCGGTGACGCGAGCAACTCCGCGACCGCACGCTCGACGGGGCGCGGCAGCGAGGGCTGCTCCTCGAGCGCGCGCAGCAGGTTGGCCTCGGCGGCCGGGTGGAGCCGACGCAGGGCGGGCAGGATCTCGTCGCGGATCAGCCCTCGCTTCGTGGAGGGGTTCGACGAGTCGCGGCGGTACGCGAGCCCCTCGGCGCGGCAGTATGCGGCCGTCTCGCCCCGCCAGATCGGCAGCAGGGGACGAACGATGCCGTCCTCGCGGCGCACCCGGATCCCCGTCGCCGATCCACTCGAGACCAGCCGGTAGAGCACCGTCTCGACCTGGTCCGAAGCCGTGTGGCCGGTCGCCCGGAGCCGCTCCGTAGCGACCGCATAGCGCAGGTCCCGGAGTTCGGCTTCCGTGCGCCCGGCACCCGGGGCTTCGACGACCTCGGCGCCGAGCGCCGCGGCACAGAAGCGCGCATCCGCGATCGACTCCAGACCGCGCAGGCCGTGGTTCACGTGCAGCGCGGACACCCGGTACCCCAGGCCGCCGAGCGCATGGAGCAGGCATGTCGAGTCCTGCCCTCCAGATACCAGGCACGTGATCGGCCCGCCGGGCGGGATCAGATCCTGGCGGCGGACATGCTCCTCGATGCGGGCGCGGATCTGCCCCGGGTCCACCGACCGATTGTACGGTCACGGACATCACGGGCGGCCAGGGGGCCGCCGCGGGTGCGTCGAGCGCGCGCCTACCCGAAGATCAGGGAGCGGTAGGCGATCGTGCGCTGCATCCCGACGGAGTCGTACAGCCGCAGGGCGGGAGTGTTGTCGGGCCGGGCGAACAGGCACACGCGCGGCACCCGGGCGAGCAGCAGGTCGCAAAGGTCGGCGAACGCGGCCTTCCCGTAGCCGCGCCCGCGCAGCGCCGGATCCACCCACACCTGCGAGAGCTGGACCGCGGCCGGCGTCCATGCGGAGGCTTCGGCCTTGAAGCGGATCCGGCCGTCCTCGAGCCACAGCCAGCTGCGGCCGTTCTGGATCTGGCTTCGCGTCCGCCAGGTGAAGAGGTCCGGATCCCGCGCATACGCGTCCACCCCCACCTCCTCGAGGTACGCCGCCGCGCAGGCGGGCACGAGCCGCTCGAGATCGTCGAGGGCCGCCGGGCGCAGGCCCGTGCCGGCCCGCGAAGGCGGCCGGTCGATCACGAACACCGGCTGTCCCGGCCGGTCGTCGAGGGGAGCCGGGAGCCGTCTCGCGATCGAGCGCCACAGCTCGCCGACCGCCCGCTCCTCCCCGACGATCATCCGCGGCTCGAGACGCGACGCGATCCGCGCGAGCGCCGACACGCCCCTGCCCGAGGGGACGAGGTTGGCGCCCGTGTGGCAGAGGGCCGTCAACCGTCCCTTCTCCTCGACCGCGTAGAACTGCCCGAGGCCTCGCCGCGCGATGTCCTCGAGGAACACCCGCTCCACCGGGTCCTCGTCGCAGAAGCGGAGGATCACCTCCAGCGGGGGGCGCTCGAGCACGCGGCGCATTGCCACATGGTAAGGACCGGCCTGCGCGCCGCAGGGGTATCGTGCGCCGCATGGCGATCCACCTGCATGCGGCCCCGGGCGACTACGCGGACGCCTGCCTCCTCCCGGGCGATCCCCAGCGCGCCCGCTGGATCGCCGAGCGCTTCATCGCCGACGCGCGCGAGGTGAACGGTCATCGCGGCCTGCTCGGCTACACGGGGACGTTCGAGGGCGCGGCGGTCTCCGTGCAGAGCACCGGGATGGGATGCCCGTCGCTCGCGATCGTCGTCGAGGAGCTCGTTCGGCTCGGCGTGAAGCGGTTCATCCGGGTCGGGACCTGCGGGGCCCTGTCGCCGCGGCTCGCCCTGGGCGACCTCGTCCTCGCACTGTCCGCGGTGCCCGCCGACGGCACCACCGCCCGCTACGTCGGCGGGGAGGCGAGCGCACCGACGGCCGACTGGGATCTGCTCCACGGAGCCGTGCACGCCGCCAAGGGGCTGGGGCGGAAGCTGCAGGTCGGGCCGATCGCGTCGACCGACGTCTTCTACGAGCCGGACCCCGAGCGGAACCGCCGCTGGGCAGAGCGGGGTGTCCTCGCCGTCGAGATGGAGGCTTCGGCACTGTTCACGATCGCGGCACTCAGGGGAGCGCGCGCCGCATGCCTGCTCGTCGTCGCCGACACGATCGACGGCGACCACAAGCAGCGGATCGACGACGACATGCTCCAGCGGGCGGTCGGGGAGATGGCCGAGCTGGCGCTCCGAGCGGCGATCTCGGCGACGCACTGAGCCGTGACCGAGATCGCCTTCCTCGTCAACCCTGCATCGGACAACGGCAAGACCGGACGCACGTGGCCGCAGGTGCATCACGCGGCCGCCTCGTCGGGCCTCGACGGGGAGGCGTTGCTCTCGCAGCGGCCCGGGCACATCGCCGACCTCGTACGCCGGGCCGCGGCCGATGGTGCCCGGCTGGTCGTCGCCGTCGGCGGGGACGGAACGGTCAACGAGGCCGCGAACGGCCTCGTTGCGATGCACGAAGCCGGCGAGCCGACGCCCGAGCTCGCGATCATTCCCCGCGGTACGGGACGCGATTTCGTGCGAACGTTCGGAATCCCCGGCAATCTCGACCAGGCGATCAGGATCGCGCGTGACGGCGACGTGCGGGAGATCGACGCCGGGCGCGTCGAATACCGGGGGTGGGACGGAGGTGACGCCGTCTCGTACTTCGCGAACGTGGCCAGTGCGGGGATGAGCGGCGCGGTCGCGAAGCGGGCGAACACCACGTCCAAGGCGCTCGGCGGCAAGGCGTCGTTCCTGGCCGCGACGCTCGCGGTGTTCGCGCGCTGGACGCCCGTCGAGATGGACGTGGCGGTCGACGGGGAGCAGCGCCGCGGGCTCCTCTACGACGTCGTCGTGGCAAACTGCCGCTTCCTCGGCGGGGGGATGAAGATGACTCCTGAGGCCGATCCGGGAGACGGCTTCCTCGACGTCCTGTTGATCGGCGACATCACGCGCCGCGACCTGGCGCTGACGCTGCCGAAGCTCTACCGCGGGACGCACCTGCCCCACCGGAAGGCCGAGCTGCTGCGGGGCCGCACGGTCAGCGTCCGTGCCGACAGCGCCGTTCCCGTGGAGCTCGACGGAGAGCAGCCGGGGACGACCCCGGCCCGTTTCGAGATCGTGCCGCGCGCGATCAGGCTGCGCGTTCCCGCGATTCGGCCGCGCGCGTGAACCTCTAGACCGACTCGGCGGCGTCCTGCGGTGTGACCAGCTCCTCGGCGCGCGCGAGGCGCTGCTCGAGCTCGGCCACTTTCGCGCGCAACTCCTCGACCTCGTCGGCCGGGGCCACGTTCAGGCGCAGGAGGACCGATCGCTCGATCTGCCCGAGACGGTCGCGGGCCTCGGGAAAGCGGGACGCCCGCTCGAACTCGTCCACGACGCGTCGCAACGCATCGTCCCCCCGACTCGCGAGCCGCTCGAGCGGCCCCGGCCCCGTCGTGTCCTGCTCTGTCTCGGTCTCGGTCATCCCGAACCTCCTCCGGCGTTGGGCTCCGCAGCATGCACGGTACTCCTTCAGCATGCCTCGCCGGCGGGCGCCGTGTCGGCCGGTCGGTCAGCGGCCGGCGGAGACGCGCTTGCGAGGCCCGGCGCTCGTCGTCGCCTGGGAGGTGACCCGCGCCTGCCCGCTCGCGTGCTGCCGGGCACGGAGCAGGACTGCGAGCTCCCGCACGGAGCTCATCGACCGAATCGTAGGATGCCGGGCGTGGAGAGCTACGGGTTCTCGACCGACCTTCGCGTCCGCTTCAGCGAGACGGACGCGCAGGGCGTCGTTCACAACGCCGTGTACCTCGTGTGGCTCGAGATCGCGCGGATCGACTACCTGGCCCGGGTTCCCGGTGGGTACAAGGGCCTCGTCGAGGAGCACGGCGTCGACGTGACCACGGTCGAGGCCCATGTCCGCTACATGGCAGGTTGCCGCTTCGACGACCGGCTCCGGATCTGGGCGCGCACCGCCGACGTCCGCGGTGCACGCTTCCGGTTCGAGTACGCCGTCGAGCGACTGAGCGAGCCGGCGGGCTCGATCGCCGAGGGGTGGACGTCCCACGCCTGCGTCGACGCCACCACGCTTCGGCCGGTCAGAGTTCCCGGGTGGCTTGCCGAGACGCTCGCGGATCTCGAACGGTTCTGAGGATCAGCTCGGGGGTGGCGGCGGTTCACTGCCACCGGACGAGCCCCGCCGGACAGCCCCGCCGAGGAGCCGCCGCCCGTCGAGCCCCCACCCGAGGAGCCGCCGCCCGAGGAGCCGCCACCGGACGAGCCGCCGCCCCCGGAGCCGCCGCCCGCCCCGCCGGAGGAGCCCGTCGGCGTCTCGGGGTCGGTGCCGCCGCCGGAAGCGCCGCCGCCGGACGAGCCGGCTCCCGAGCCCTCTCCGGCCGTCTCGCCGCCGGCGGCGTCCTCACGCTTCTTCGTCCCGACGTGGACGATCTTCGGTTCGGCCAGGTAGCTCGAGTAGAAGACCGTGTCGTAGAGCACGTTGCCGTCCGCGTCACGGACGATCCGGCGCACCGCGACCGACCTCGTCGGCTCGCCCGCATCCTCGACCCACCTCTCCCCGACGTACAGGTCAGGCTCGTACACGGGCTTGACCGGGATCGTCTCGCCTACCTTCACCGGCTCCGCGATCGTCTCGACGGTTCGATCCGTCGGAGTCCCGTAGAGGACGACGGTCAGCTCCGAGGAACCGGCGAACGCCCTGACCCACAGCCAGTTCCCCGTGTCGTTGGTAAACCCGAGATCGGTGTCCGGATAGTTGACGGTCGCATCGCGCCCGGTCGGGTAGTGGTCGATGTAGAGGGCGTGGTTGGTGCGCGTATCGATCGGCAGGCCCGCTTCATATGCGGCGTTGAATACGGTCGTCGACACCTGGCACACGCCGCCGCCGAGACCGGTCTTGAGCTCCCCGTTGATGATCACCGGAGCCTCGAGAAAGCCCAGGTCGGCGTTGCGCTCGCCAGTCGTCTCGTTGAAGGAGAACGTCGCCCCGGGTGCGATCAGGTGATCGTCGATCAGCGCCGCGACGAGCCGGACGTTGTGAAGGCGATTCGCCTCACCGCCGTACACCGTCGTATAGGAGCTGACGACCCCGGTGATGCCCATGGCCTTCGCCTCGGCGGTCGAGACCTTCGGCTGGGCGACCTCGACCGCCAGCGCGGCGTTGCGGTCGGAGGGGGCGGTGGCGAGCGCGGCGCCGAGCAGCGACCTCACCGCCGCCTTCCGATCGAGCGTTCGCCCTTCCTTCGCCGGCACGACCCTGGGCCGTCCTCCGGCGGTGAGCGTGAAGCCGGCGCTCTCGGCGTCACGGCCGATCTTCCCTGAGAGCGTGGCGAGGTACTTCCTGAACGGCTTCCCGCCGAGCGCGAGCTCGTCGTCGCCGTTCTTCGGCAGGACCAGGAACGTCGCGAGCTTCTGGGGCTGGACGACGAACGTCCGCTTGCGGAAGGTGAGGGCGACCGGGCCGGAGAGAGCGTTGCGCACCTGCTGCACGGCCTGCTGGAGGTCGGGCTGGCGCACCTTCGGCTCGACCACGGCAACCGGGAGCTCCACCGGGCCGGTCCGCTCGAAGCTGCTGAGCGCCGCCGTGACGATCGCACCGGCGGCCGTGCGGTCGAGCGCGATGCCGGTCTGCGCCGGCTGCACGACCGGGGTCAACCCGTCGAGGACGATCGCGGCATCGCGCGCCTCGTGGTCGATGGCCCCGGCGAAGCGGTCGAGCTGCCGGTCGAGCGCGCGCTCGCTCGTCGCGACCGTGGGCGCCACATCCGCGCCCCCGAGCCGCAGGGCGAGCCGCTCGAAGCCGCGGGTGAGCAAGAACCCGTCGCCCTTCGACATCGCCTCGCCGATCGCGGCGCTCCAGTCGGCCGCAACTCCGGATTCCGACGGTACGACCTCGAACCGCTCCTGGCCAGAAACGAACACGACCGGAAGCGTCGCGGCGTCGTTCGCGCGCTGCGCGAGCGCCTGCTCGGCCTCCACCGGCGTCAGGCCGCCGACGTCGATGCCGGCGACCGCAACGCCGGCCGGGATCCGATCCGTCGAGCCCGCGAACCCGACGCCGATCGCGAGGAAGAGCACGAGCGAGGCGATGCCCGAAACCACCGCCACACGACGGCGTGTATGGGCTGTCCGCTTTTTTGCCAGGCGTCGCTGCTCGTAGTACGCCCGGTCGCGGCTAACCTGGACACTCGGCTCGGCGCTCATCTCCGGGAGATTCAGTCTACCAACCGGACCGTCGCACGAAGGGGCGGAATGTGACGATCCGGGACGCCATCTCGTGGATTTCCGGGCCGCGGTTCGCTCGTACACTGGCAGGCGTGCGCTGCAGCACGGCCCGGCGGCGTTGGGTCCCCGCGCTGATGACGGCGTGGGTGCTCGCCGCCGCCCTCGCGCTGCCTGCGCCGGCGGTGGCCGCTCCCCCTCGCGCCGGCGTGCTCGTGCTGGGCCAGAGCCTCGGCGGAATCCGGCTCGGGATGACGAAGCCGCAGGTCAAGGCGCGCTGGGGAGCCCGTTTCGGCAAGTGCCGCACCTGCTTGTTCGAGACCTGGTACTTCAACTACCGGCCGTTCGAGCCGCAGGGGGCGGCGGTGGAGTTCGAGCTCGGCACGGTACGACGCGTCTTCACGGTCTGGAAGCCAGCCGGCTGGAGAACCGCGGACGGCCTTCGGGTCGGCGCCGACGAGAGCGAGGTCACGTCCCGGTACGGCGAGCTGCCCCGGCGACGGTGCCTGCGCTACGCGGCGCTGCTGAAGGCGGGCCCCGGCACGGTCACGGTGCTGTACCTGTACGAGGGCGAGCTGTGGGGCTTCGGCCTCATACGGCCGGGTCTTGCCGTTTGCGTCTAGCACGCTCCTCCTCCGACCGCGCGAGCATCCAGACGAGCGGGGTCGCGAGCAGGATGGGCAGCCCGACCGCCGGCCACATCGCGGCGTAGCCGTCGGTGCTCTCCAGCAGTGGGCGGAAGATGTCGATCAGCGCGCCGACTCCGAGCGGGCCGCCGATCAGCGCGACGCCCTTCGTCATGATCGCGAGCCCGGCGACCGAGCCCCTGTCCTCGGGTGGCATGACCTTGAACAGCAGGCCCCAGGCGAGCGTCATGACCATCCCGCCCGCGATTGCGACCGGAGGGATGAGCGCGTAGTACCAGTACTGCCAGCTCTTCGCGAACACGCAGAGGGTGAGCCCTGTTCCGTAGACGAGCGAGGCGACGAAGATCACGCGGCCGATGCCGAACTGATCGCCGAGCCTGCCCGCGTAGATCGCCGCCACGACGTAGCCGCCGGCGACGACCGCCAGCACGGTCGACGAGATGTAGAGCGGCTGATCGAGGCCTTTCGTCATGTAGAGAACGACGAACGTGTACATCCCCGCGAACGTCCCTTCCCAGGCGGTGTTCGCGAGGAGGAACAGCTGGACGTCGCGCTCGCGACGGATGATCCGCCACGGGGCAGCCATGTACGAGCGAATCCGTTCGTACTGACGCTCGCCCGCGTCCTTCTCGCGGATCAGGACGACGAGCGCGCCGCAGGCAATCGCCGTCACCAGCGCCGCGAGCACGAACGGCGCCGGGTCCCACACGTCGAGGAGGAAGCCCCCGCCGACGAGCGAGACCCCGATCGCCACGCCGCGCATCACGTGCTGGGCGCCCTGTGATCGCCCGAAGACCTCGTCCGGAAGCATGTCCGGGTAGAGGCCGCGATAGGGCGGCTCGTAGATGTAGTAGGCGAAGAAGAACGCGAACAGCACGAAGGCGGTCGCCGTGAAGTTCGGCATGAAGCCGATCATCGCGAGCGAGAGGGTGAGTGGCGCCACCGCGAACGCCATGTACGGCCGTCGGCGGCCGAACGGCGTTCGGGTCGCGTCCGAGAGCGGCCCGATGAGGAGCGGCAGCGAGATCGCGAACCACCCCTCCGCCGAGAGCACGAAGCCGACGAGCGCCGCGGAGTCGGTGAACTGGCCGAGGACGGGCGGCAGGTAGGTGCCGAGCGTCGTCTTCGACCAGGCGAGCCCGAGCGCCCCGAGGCTCAGCGTCCAGATCGTCCTGCTGATGCCGGGATCGATACCGCCCGCCGCGTTCGCTTCGGCGGGGCGGAGCCGAAGCGCTCTCGCCACCATCGCAGGAGTGTAGTGGTGCCGGCGGCATCACCCCGGGACGCGGGCTCGAGCTGCGTCCCGAAACCCCCGGATGCTTCAGCGCAGTTCTTAGACGAGCCCGAGCGCGGCCGGCAGCGCGTAGAGGCTCCGCAGGGTGTCGCTCCGCTCGGGATAGCGTCGCTCGCGGTCGACGAGGAAGGCCCGCATCCCGAGCGCCCGGGCGCCCTCGATGTCGTCGCCGAGCGAGTCGCCGACCATCACCGCGTCGTGGGCTGTTACCCCGAGCAGCTCGAGCGCCGCCTGGAAGATCGACGGGCTCGGCTTGACCTTGCCGTGGGCGCCCGAGGAGATCCATGCATCCACGTCGAGCGAGAACGTGTCGATGAGGCGCGGCAGGCGGTCGCGGCTCGTGTTGGAGATGAGCCCGATCTTGAGCCCGTGGCGCCGCAGCTCGCGCATCACCGGGGGAGCGTCCTCGTAGAGCTCGAAGTTCGTCGTGTGCTCCCAGGCATTGACGATCTCGATCGCGACAGCGGAGACCGCCGGGCCCTCCCCGCCCATGCCCCGAACGATGTCCTCCGTGAAGCGGATCCAGACCTCGATGTCGTGCTCGAGCTCGGGATGGTGCGCGAGGTCCTCGACGGCGTCCGCCCGTGCCCGTTCGTACCGGGTGTCGTCGAGCTCCAGGCCGTGACGTGCAGCCGACCGCCGGTACCCCTCGGTGCCGAGCAGCGGTCCTGGCCTGGCAAGCGTGAAGTCGACGTCGAAGAGGACGGCGCGGAGGCTCACACCTCTGCCGGCCACCGATAGGCCGACGGTTGACGGTTCGCGAGCGAGGGAAGCGTCGCGCGGATGCGATCCATCCGCGCACGGTCGATCTCGGCCGAGACCACGCAGTCCTCGTCGGGGGCGCACGCGAGCACCGTTCCCCACGGATCCACGATCATCGACCGGCCGTACGTCGACTTCCCGGGCGCGAAGGAGCCCCACTGGTTCGAGGCCGCGACGTACAGCTGGTTCTCCACCGCCCGGGCCCGGATCAGGAGCTCCCAGTGGTCGCGCCCGGTGAACATCGTGAAGGCGGCCGGAACGGTGACGAGCTCCGCACCGCCGAGCGCGAGGATCCGGAACAGCTCGGGAAAGCGCAGGTCGTAGCAGATCGTCAACCCGATCCGCCAACCCTCGGCCGCGCAGATCACGGTCTCGTCGCCCGGCTCCTCCGCCTCCGACTCGCGATAGACCTGCCCGTCCACCTCGACGTCGAACATGTGGATCTTCCGGTAGAGCGCCACGAGCCCGCCGTCCGGGTCGTACACGGGGCAGGTGTTCGAGAGCTTGTCCCGCCCGTCGCGCCACTCGGTGACGGACCCGCCGACGAGGGTGATGCCGTGGGTGCGCGCCCAGCCCGCCATGGCCTCGAACGTCTCGCCGCCGGCGACGGGCTCGGCCGCGGCCCGGAACACGTCGGGCGGGCCGATCGCGTTCCACTTCTCCGGCAGCACGACGACGTCGGCGCCGGTGGAGGCGGCGCGAGCGACGAGCCTCTCGACCTTCTCGAGGTTCGACGCCTTGTCGTCGGAGGCGGTGACCTGGACACAGGCGACCCGCAGGCGCTCAGCCATGAGCACACGATAGCTGCGCCATACTTCGGTCGTGGGCACGGACGCCGCGTTCGAGGCGCTTCAGGCGCGGCTGCGCGACCTGTGGCCATCGGTGACGTCGCGCAGCATCGGGGATCTCGAGCGAACCGTGATCGTCGTCCACTCGCTCAGCCTCCAGCTGCCCGACTCGTTCGCGCCGGTGCTCGGGGCCTACGAGGAACGGTTCCTCTGTCTCGTGCTGAGCCTGCTCCGCTCCCCGCGCTCGCGGGTCGTGTACGTCACGTCGCAGCCGGTCCTGCCGCGCGTCGTCGACTACTGGTTCCAGCTCGTTCCCGAGCTCGACACCCCGGAGACGCGGAGCCGCCTTCACCTCGTGTCGGTGGGCGACGGGCGCCCGGAGCCGCTGACCCGGAAGCTCCTCGCCCATCCCGGCGTCCTCCGGCGGATCCGGGCTGCGATTCCCGACCCTCGCCTCGCGGTCATCCTCCCGTTCACGGTCTCCGAGCTCGAGGTGGAGCTGGCGCTCCGCCTCGACCTCCCGCTCTACGGCCCGCACTCCTCGCTCGCGGTCTGGGGCTCGAAGAGCGGCAGCCGGCGCGCATTTGCGGAGGCCGGCGTCGGACACCCGCTGGGGGTGGAGGACGTGGGAAGCTTCGCGGACGCAGTCCGCGCGATCGCGTCGATCCGGCGCGTGCGGCCCGACGTCGCCCAGCTGATCGTGAAGCTCGATCACGGCGTCACCGGGCTCGGAAACGGAATCGTCTCGTTGAATGGCGCGGAGTCGATCGAGCGACAGCTGCGCGCGATCCGGCTCGAGGACCGGACGCTCGACCCCGAGGCGTTCTTCGCGACCCTCGAGCGGGAGGGCGGGATCGTCGAGGAGCGGATCTCCGGCGAGGAGTTCCGCAGCCCGAGCGTGCAGCTCCGCGTCGGGCCCAACGGCGAGGTGGACGTCATGTCGACGCACGATCAGATCCTCGGCGGCGCGAACGGCGGGTGCTTCATGGGAGCGCGGTTCCCGGCGGCGCCCGAATACGCGGTCGAGCTCGGGGCAGCAGGCCGCCGGGTCGCGGAGCTGCTCGTCGAGAAGGGCGTGATCGGTCGCTTCGCCGTCGACTTCGCTGCCGTACGGGCCGGCGACCGGTGGGACCTGCGCGCGCTCGAGATCAACCTGCGCTGCGGCGGCACGACCCATCCGTTCATGACGCTCCAGACGCTCACCGACGGAAGCTACGACGAGCGCCACGGGATCTTCGTCGTCCCGGGAGGGCACCCGAAGCATTACGTGGCGACCGATCACCTCGAGGGCGACGCCTACGGTCGCCTGACCCCCGACGACTTCTTCGACCTCGTGCCCGAGTACCGCCTGGGCTGGGATCCCGACCGCCAGGTCGGGCTGATCTTCCACCTCGTGAGCGCCGTCGCGGTCGCGGGTCTCGTCGGCGTGACGGCGATCGGCAACTCGCCCCCGGAGGCCCGTGAGCTCCTCGACCGCGCAAGGTCGGCGCTCGACGAAGCGAGCGCCGACCTCCGCTGAGCTCCCGGGAGATCGGGGTGCCGGGATTTGAACCCGGGACCTCACGGTCCCGAACCGTGCGCGCTACCAGGCTGCGCTACACCCCGGGAACGGGTCAAGCCTAGCGATTCGGCGCCGCCCGCCGCCGTAGAATCGTGCCGTGGCCTCGCGCGACGAGATCATCGCGTTCGCGAACGACTACGTGGAGCTCGACCGGTTCCCCGACTACGGGCCCATGGGCCTCCAGGTCGTCGGCGCACGCGAGGTGGCGAAGCTCGTCTGCGGCGTGTCGGCGTCGCTCGAGCTGTTCGAGCGCGCGGCCGTGGCCGACGCCCAGCTCGTGCTCGTCCACCACGGGCTCTTCTGGGATCGAGACCCCCGGGTCGTCGATGCCCGCATGCGCGCACGGCTCGAGACGCTGTTTCGCGCCGATCTCAGCCTTGCGGCGTATCACCTCGCGCTCGACGCTCATCCCGTCGTCGGCAACAACGCGCTTCTCGCCCGGGCGCTCGGCGTCGAGCCCGAGCGACGGTTCGCCGAGATCGGATTCGGCGGACCGCTGCTCGAGCCCTGCTCGGCGGCCGAGCTCGTCGGGCGGGTGACGGAAGCGCTCGGGCGCACGCCGCTGCTGCTCGGCTCCGGCCCCGAACGGATCCGCGAGGTGGCGATCTGCTCGGGCGGGGCAGCGAGGCTGCTCGTGGACGCGGCAGCCGAAGGCTACGACTGCTACCTGACGGGCGAGCCCGCCGAGGGGTCGATGATGGTCGCGCGCGAGGCAGGGATCCACTTCCTCGCGGGCGGCCACTACGCGACGGAGACCCTCGGGGTGCAGGCGCTAGCGCGGACGATCGCCGGGCGGTTCGACCTCGACTGGGAGTTCATCGACCTGCCGAACCCCGTCTGACTCCGTTCCAGCCGCCGCCCGGTCGAGAAACCGCTCGATGAGCCCGGCGCAGTCGTCGGGGCGCTCGGAGATCAGCAGGTGGCCGGTGTCGGGCAGCACGCGGAGCGGTGCACCGAGCCGTCGCGAGTACTCGTGCCCGTCCGCGAGTGGCAGAAAACGGTCCCGCGCACCCCACAGCACGAGAACCGGGCACGTGACACGGTCGAGGTCGGGCCGGGGATCGTGCGCGAGCAGCACGTCGGCGGCCGTGCGGCCCTCCGAGAGCACGCTCGACCCCTGCAGGAAGCCGTGGACCGCCTCCGGCGAGAGCACGTCGGGATCGGCGGCCAGGCCGGCGAAGACGAGGCGCCTGAGGAATGTGCGACGCGCGACCTGGGCCCGGTACCGGGCCGCAAGACGGCTCGGACGCAGCACGCCGAGCGTCCGCAGCCCCGCCCTCGCGCGGAGCGTGCTCGACGAGATCCCGGCGGCGGCGGCGAGCACGACGGACGAGACGAGCTCGGGGCGGCGCAGGGCCACCTCGAGCACGACCGCGCCGCCGAAGGAGTGGCCGACGAAGCAGGCCGGCCCGAGTCGCTCCTCCCCGGCGCACACGGCCACCGCGTCGGCGTAGGAGGCGAGGCCGTGCGCCGCGGGCAGTGGGTCGGAGCCGCCGTGCCCGGGAAGGTCGACCGCGAGCACGCGGTGGCGCGCCGCGAGGGCCGGCGCCAGCGCGACCCAGTTCGACGCGGCGCCGCCGAGCCCGTGCACGAGCACGATGGGAGGCCCGGCCCCGGCGACCTCGTACCCGACCGACCTGACGCCGAGGGCTGCGGCGCGACGCTCGAAACCCGGAAGCGACGCCGACGTTGCCTCCGTCACCCAGAAAGCCTATCCTTCCGGCATGGAGTGGAAAGAGCAGCGGAGCCGGTGACCGGCCACGCTGCCTGCACCATCGAGATCCGGCCCGCCGGTCGCGAGTGACGGCGGGCTTCGTCATCTTCGAGAAGGAAGGAGTCGGCATGGCGAATCACCTCACGCCCGAGGAGCTCTCGAAGGAGCTCGGGATCGACAGGCAAGAGGTGATCAGGCTCTGCTACGAGGAGTCTGTGCCCATCTACCAGGGGAAGATCGACAAGACCCTGTTCCAGGCGCAGCTCGAGGCGGTCAAGACGGCGCACGCCTCGCACTGATCGCTCCGGCCGGCGCCGGCGATCGGCGCTCGCCGGCTCTGGAGTCGTGCCCTACCGGCGGCTGCGCGCAGCCGTGCGCCGGCCGGCCGGCTTTCCTTCCGCCCGGCCTGCCGCTTTCGTGGCCGCGACGCTCTGTCGAAGGGCCTCCATCAGGTCGATGACGGGCGCCTCGGCGACAGGCTCGGGACGAACGACCGCTTCCCCGGCCAGCTTCACCTCGAGCATCGCCCGCAGCTCGTCGCGATACGTGTTGCGATACTCGCTCGGGTCGAAGGCACCGACCTGGCTCTCAACGAGCTGGCGCGCCATCGCGAGCTCCTGCTTCTTGATCTCGGCCTCCGCCACGACCTCGGCGATCTCCGCTCCGTCCCGCACGTCCTCGGCGTAGAAGAGCAGCTCCAGCACGAGCACCCCTTCGCGGGCGCGGACGAGCGCGAGGTTCTCCTTGCCCCAGAGCACGAACCTCCCGACCGCGGCCATCCCGGTTTCCTCGAGGGCCCGCACGAGCAAGGCGTACGGCCGCGTGCCGACCGGGTCACTCGACGGCGAGAGGTAGTACGCACGGTCGAAGTAGATGGGATCGACACCGTCGAGCGGCACGAACCGGATCAGCTCGATCGAGCGGGACCGTCGCAGCTCCACCGACTCGAGGTCGCCGTCCTGGACGACGACGAACTGCCCCTTCGCGAACTCCCAGCCCTTCACGAGCTCGTCCGCCTCGAGCTCCCGCTCGTGCACGGGGCACCAGCGCTTCTGCTTGATCGGCGAGCCGCACTCGCGGTGCAGCGTGCGGAACGAGATGTCCTGACGCTGCTGCGCGACGGCGAGCCCGACCGGGATCGCGACGAGGCCGAAGCTGAGGGAGCCGTTCCAGATGGTGCGCATGGGCGAAGGACTTCAGGGTACCGGGTTGTTCCAGTTCCGCACGCGGGCCCGGTTCCCTTCCGCGTCCGGGTATCGTGCGCCGGTGCGCACGATCGCCGCGATGTGGCAGAGCGCGATCTCCGCCCCGTGGTCTCACCCCGCGTTTCTCGACCGGGCGGGCGACGGCAGCTGGAGGGCGGTCACGGCCTCCGAGGCGGGCCGCCGGGTCGACGAGCTGGCCGCGGGCCTGATCGCGCTCGGCCTCGAGAAGGGCGACCGTGTGGGAATCCTCAGCCGGACGCGACTCGAATGGACGCTCTGCGACTACGCGCTCGCGTCGATCGGCTGCGTGTCGGTGCCCGTCTATGCGACCAGCTCCGCCCCGGAGATCGCGCACGTGCTCGCGGACGCCGGTGCGCGAGCCGTGCTCTGCGAGGATCAGGAGCAGTACGCGAAGCTCGCCCAGGTCCGCGGCGGCCTGCCGGATCTCGAGCAGGTCGTCGTGTTCGACGGCTCGCCCGGCAGCGCGCTCCCGCTGGCAGGCATGGTGGAGGACGGTCGCAGGCTCACGGTCGACGGCGCCGACCCGGTCGGCGGGCGACGGGCCTCGATCGGCGAGGAGGACGTCCTCACGATCATCTACACGTCGGGCACGACCGGGCCTCCGAAGGGCTGCGTGCTGCTGCACCGGCAGTTCTGGCAGATGGCGGAGATGGTCAAGTCGGTCCCGGGCCTGTTCGCCGAGCACGACCGGGTGTTGCTGTACCTCCCGCTCGCCCACAACTTCGCACGGCTCGTCCAGTTCGCGGGGGCGGCTGCCGGCTTCACGCTCGCGTTCTGTCCCGACGTCTCGCTCGTCGCACAGTCGTTGCAGGAGGTCCGCCCGACGATCTTCCCGAGCGTGCCGCGGGTGTTCGAGAAGATGTACGACGTCGCACGGGCGCGGCTCGACGAGGCGACCGGCCTGCGGCGCCGGATCGCGCGGCGCGCCGTCGCGGTCGGCGCGAAGGTCGCCGCGCAGCAGGCCGACGGGATGGGTCTTTCCCCCGCGCTCGAGGTGCAGCGCGCGCTGGCAGACCGGCTCGTGTACCGCAAGGTGCGGGCGCTCCTCGGCGGTGAGCTCCGCCTGGCGGTCTCGGGCGGAGCACCCCTGTCGCCCGAGATCGCAGAGTTCTTCGCCTCGCTGGGGATCCTGATCCTCGAGGGCTACGGGCTGACAGAGTGCACGACCGCCTCACACCTGAACTGGCCGCGCCGCTACCGGTTCGGGACGGTGGGGCTCCCCCTGCCGGGTGTCGAGACGCGGGCGGCCGACGACGGCGAGATCCTGCTCCGGTCCGAGACGGTGTTCGTCGGCTACCACGGCGACCCGGCGGCGACGGCCGCAGTGGTGGACGCCGAGGGCTGGCTGCACACCGGCGATATCGGCTCCCTCGACGCCGACGGCTTTCTCACGATCACCGACCGCAAGAAGGACATCATCGTCACATCGGGCGGGAAGAACGTCTCCCCGCAGAACATCGAGAATGCGCTACGTTCCACGCCGGCCATCGCCCAGGCGCTCGTGATCGGCGACCGGCGCCCGTACCTCACGGCGCTCGTCGTGCCCGCACAGGCGACCGCCGGCACGCGAGAGGAGCTCGAGGCGCTCGTCGAGCAGGGTGTGGCGGACGTGAATCGCGGCCTCGGCCGCATCGAGCAGATCAAGCGCTTCGCGGTCCTGGAGCGGGACTTCTCGGCCGATCTCGGCGAGGTGACCCCGACGCTGAAGCTCCGTCGCCACGTGTGCGAGGAGCATTTCCGCGACGTGATCGCTTCGCTCTATGCCCAGATGCCCCCGGATCCCACGCCGGTGTGACCGGCCCCGGGGAGCGTGCGCCGCGTCAGAGGATCCGGCGGGCCCCGACGTAGGTCCCGGCATACCAGGAGTCGCCGAGGCTCGAGATCTTCACGACGTCGCCCGTGTGCGGCGCATGGACGAACTGGCCGCCGCCGATGTAGATCCCCATGTGGCCCAGGCCGTCGAAGAAGACGAGATCGCCCGGCTCGAGCGCTCCGCTGGAGACGGGGACACCCATCCCCCAGAGCGCATAGCTGCTGTGGGGCAGCGAGACCCCGATCTGGGCGAAGGCGAAGACGACGAGGCCCGAGCAGTCGAAGCCGCTCGGTGAGGCTCCACCCCAGACGTACGGGACCCCGAGGTATCCGAGCGCGACTCCGACGACACCGCCGTAGGGGTTGGGCGGCGCGGCAGCGATGTCCCCGCCGCCCGAGACAGAGGATGATGTCCCGGCCTGCGAAGCCTCCTCCTGCGCGGCGAGGCGCCGGTCGGCCTCGGCGGCGAGCCGTGCCTGGCGTCGGCGCTCCTCGGCCTCGAGCTGCTGGATCTCGCTTTGGACCGAGTCGTAGAGCCGCTGGCGCTCGGCGAGCTTCGCCTCGATCTGCTCGCGGGTGGCCTCGCGCGCCGCGACGACCGCCTTCTGCTCTGTCCGCGCCCGCTCGAGCTTCTTCGCCGCCGCCCGGTACTCCGCGCGCGAGCGCTCGACGTCCTGGACGATCCGGCCGTCCTGCTTCGTGACTCGCTGGGAGGCGTCGATGCGCTCGAGCATGTCGTCCAGCGATGCCGAGCCGAAGATCACCTCGAGCAGGCTCTGGTCACCGTTCAAGTAGAGGGCGACGAGGCGGCGCTCGAGGTTGCGCAGCGCGGCCTTGTTCGCCTTGCGCGCGATACCCAGGTGCTCGCGGGTCGCCGCGAGCTCTGCTTCGATGGCGTCGAGCCGGAGCGTCGCCTGGTTGTAGGACTCGACGGCCTGCCCGAGCTCCGAGTCGATCTGGCGCATCTGCGCGAGGACGGCCTCGGCCTCGGCACGCTTCTCACGGATCGGCGCCGGTTCGGAAGAGGCGCCGGCTGCGAGCAGCAGCGACGCTGTCGTGGCTCCTGCGCAGAGCAGCAGGATGATCCGCTTTCGCGGATGGAAGCTCACGATGTGACCGTTCGCATCGGGACGCGAGTGCCACAGGGGTCGACCGTCAGCACCGCGCGGAAGCCTAACAGGTGTCGATGACGCCGGTCAACGCAACGAGGCGCACCGGCCCGGTACCCGGGTTCCAGCATGGTCTCGCGCTCGGGGCTCCATCGCGTCGCCATCGTCGTCCTCGGTCGTGTCCCTATTCACCGCGCGACGGGCACTCCCTGCATCCTCGCCCGCTCGCGTCCGGTACGCCGGGGGACACGCAGCGTCCGCTGGTCAGGACGAGCGGCCCGCTCGCTCGAGCAGCTCCTCGAAGGCCGCCTCGTCGAGGAGCGGAACACCCAGGCGCTGCGCCTTCTCGAGCTTCGCGCCGGCGGACTCCCCGACGACGAGCCCGCTCGTCTTCTTCGACACCGACTCGGTCACCCTGGCGCCGAGCGTCTCGAGCGCCGCCTTCGCCTGCTCCCGTGAGCGGCGGCCGAGCGTTCCGGTGATCACGTACGTCTTCCCGGTCAGCGGGCCCTCCGCGGGGCGCTCGGACTTGGCCATCGCGAAGCGCAACCCGAGGTCGCGCAGCTCGGCGACGAGCCGGCGGTTCTCCCCGTCGGCGAACCACTCCGCAATCGCCTCGGCGCGGTCGGGGCCGATCCCCTCGACCTCCATGATCTCGTCGGGCGAGGCCGTCGCCAACCGCTCCACGGAGCCGAAGTGACGGGCGAGGCTCTGGGCCATCACCCAGCCGACCCTGGAGATGTTGAGGCCGAAGAGCACCCGGTTGAACGGCTGGCGCTTCGAGACCTCGATGGCCTCGATCGCCTTCCCTGCGGAGATCTCGCCGTAGCCGTCGAGGCTCGTCAGCTGGTCTGCCGTCAGCCGGTACAGATCCGGCATCGACCGTAACGAGCCGGCCGCCCAGAGCCGGCGCACGAACTGCTCGCCGACCCCCTCGATGTCCATGGCCGCCTGCACCCAGTGGATGAGCGTCTCGAGACCCCGCGACGGGCATGCTCGGTTCGGACAGCGATGCATCGCCTCGCCCTCGGGCTTGACCACCTCCGCATCGCAGAGCGGGCAGCGAGTCGGCATGCGAAACGGCTCGGTGCCCCGAGGGTGCGGGAGGACCGGGCCGACCACCTGAGGGATCACGTCACCCGCCCGCTGCACGACGACCTCGTCGCCCTCGCGGATGTCCTTGCGGTTGATGTCCTCCTCGTTGTGGAGCGTTGCCGTCGAGACGGTCACCCCGCCGACGCCCACCGGCTCGAGCTCCGCCCAGGGGTTCAGCGCGCCGGTCCGCCCGACCCGGATGTGGATCCGCCGCAGGTCGGGTGCGGGCCTGGTCGGGTGCCCACTTGTACGCCCTCGCCCAGCGAGGGCGCTCGTGGAGCGCCCCGAGCCGTTCCTGCTGGTCGAAGTCGTCGACCTTGATCACGACGCCGTCGATCTCGTAGTCGAGCTCAGGGCGCCGGCGCTCCCAGGCATCCACCGCTTCGGCCAGAGCCTCGATCGACTCGTGACGCTCGATCAGCGGGTTCGTGCGGAACCCCCGCTCGCGGAGCCACGCAAGGGCGTCGTGCTGCGTCCTGACCGGGACGCCTTCGTGGGCGCCGAGCCCGTAGACCCAGATCGAGAGCTCACGCTGCGCCGTCACTCCGGGGTCGAGCTGGCGAAGCGAGCCGGCCGCCGCGTTCCGGGGGTTCGGCGCCGGGGCGTTGCCCTCCGCCACCTGCCGCTCGTTGAACCGCCGGAACGCGGCTAGCGGGAAGTACACCTCGCCGCGTACCTCGATCACGGGCGCCGGCGCCTCACCGTCCGGCAGGCGCATGGTGAGCGGGATCGCCTTGATCGTACGGAGGTTCTGCGTGACGTCCTCGCCACGAAGTCCGTCCCCGCGCGTGGCCCCGCGTACGAAGACGCCGCTCTCGTAGACGAGCGAGATCGCCGAGCCGTCGATCTTCGGCTCGGCGACGTACGCCACGGGCTCGTCGGTGCCCAGCCGCCTCCGGACATCCTCCGCCCACTTGGCGAGCGCCTCGTCGGTCGTCACCTTCTCGAGCGAGCCCATCGGGGTCAGATGCTCGAGCTTCTGGAACCGCTCAGAGGGCGCGGCGCCGACCCGTGCGGTCGGGGAGGTCGGCGTCCACAGCTCCGGGTGCTCCTGCTCGAGGAGCTTCAGCTCGTCGTAGAGGAGGTCGTACTCTGCGTCCGAGATCTCGGGAGCGTCGAGCACGTGGTAGAGGTAGTTGTGTCGCTCGAGCTGCGCGCGCAGCCACTGGACGCGGTCCCGGAAGCCGTCAGAGGACATCGACCAGCTCGCCGGGCTCGTGGACGACGGCATCGGGCCCCTCGGCCTCGAGGCGCGAGACGGGATGGATGTTGCCCCAGCCGACCGCGACGGCCGTCATCCCGGCCGCCTTCGCCGCCCGGATGTCGAACGGCGAGTCGCCGACGTAGGCTGCCGAGCTCGCCCTTGCGCCCAGCCGGGCCAGCGCGAGCAGGAGCGGCTCCGGATCGGGCTTGTGACGCTCCGTATCGTCCCCGGTCACCACGGTATCGAGGCCGCCGAGGAACGGCAGGACCTCGAACGTGACGTCGACTGTCAGCCTCCCCTTCACGGTCACGATCCCGAGGCGCCGCCCTTGCGCGCGCAGGCGGGCGAGCTCCTCCTCGATCCCCCGGAAGGCGCGCACCTCGTGGTAGATGGCGAGGTTGTGATCGCGGTAGACCTGGACGAGCTCGTCGACCCGGTCGGGGTCGAACTCGCGCATCTGCGCATGGATCCCGTGGCCGCCGACGTTCGCCATCAGCACCTCGTCCGGGATCTCCCGCTGGAGCACCGTGCGCGTCGCATGCCGGAACGAGCAGAGGATCAACGGGCCGGAGTCGATCAGCGTCCCGTCGAGGTCGAAGAGCACGATCGGATGGCGCACGCGTCGATCGTAGCCAGCCGGACCTGCGCGGACTAAACAGAATGCTCATCCTGTACGTCAATCAGGTGTGATCAGAAGACGCGGAGCGACGCTGGAGGAGATCGAGGCGCTGTACCGCAGGCGCTTCGATGCGTTCGCCTGCGTGGCCGTCAGCGTGACCGGCAACGCCGAGCGAGGCCGCGACGCCGTGCAGGAGGCCTTCGCAACCGCGGTGAGCAAGCGCGGCTCGTTCCGGGGCGCGGGCCCGCTCGAGGCGTGGGTGTGGCGCATCGTCGTCAACACTGCGCGCTCGGACGCCCGCCGCCCGATCCCCGCGGTCGAGCATGAGGAGCAGGCGGCTACGAACGGCCATCCCGAGCAAGGCGCCGAGGTGCGCGCCGCGCTCGCGCTCCTGCCGGAACGGCAGCGGCTCGCCGTCTTCCTGCGCTACTACGCCGATCTCGACTACGCGACGATCGGCGAGGCGCTCGGGATCAGCACCGGCACCGTCTCCGCCACCCTCAACGCAGCGCACACGGCCCTTCGCGGCCGCCTGGAGGAGGTACGAACGTGATCGATCTCGACCGCGCCAGTCTCGAGCGCATCCGTCCGTCCACACCCGGCACGGCCGACTGGGACGACGTCATGAGCCGCGCCGGCACGCACCACGGTCACCGTCGCCGGCACCTCGTCGTGCTCGCCGTGGTGATGCTGATGGCCGTCGCAACCGCCTGCGCCTTCGGTGCGCGCGCCCTGATCCTCGACGAGGGCTTCGTCGGCGTGCCGCCCGATGGAGCGACCCCGAGCACGCCCGAGAGCGGAGAGCTCGTCCTCAGCTACTGGGGGCGTCCCGGCGATGGCCGCGAGCTCCGGGCCTTCCTGTATGCCGACGGGCGGCTGATCTGGGACCGGGACAGGCGCGGTTTCCTCGAGCAACGCCTCACACCCGAGGGCGTCGAGCTGCTGCTGTCCGAGTTCATCTCGACCGGTTTGTTCGACCGCGACGTCAGGCTCGTCCGGTCGGGAGTCTCGTACGCGACGAATTGGGCCGTGATCGAATTGCGCAACGGCAACCGGTTGGTCAAGGTCGACTGGGGCGGCGCTTGGAACCCCCCCTTGCCGACTCAAGAGCCGACTCCGGAGCAGGAACGTGCTATCGAGCGGCTCGGTGCACTACTCGTGGATCCGGGTTCCTGGCTGCCGGCGAGCGCGTGGGAGAACCGCGAGATCAGGGCGTTCGTGGGATCTCGGTACCAGGTCTGCGTGGGCATAGTTCCCGGCAGCCGGTTGTCATGGCCGCTCGAGCTCTCCGAGCTATTGACCGTGATTCCGGCAGCCGCCGCGGACCTCCTCCGTGAGGCGGAGTTCACAGTGCAGGAAGGGACGCTCGCGGACGGGCGCCCCAACTACTGCTCGGACATCAGGACGGAGAAGGCTCAAGCGATCGCGAAGGCTCTCGATGCTGCAGGGCTTCCACGGGTCGAAAGTCTCCCGCTCCCGCGGTGGTATCTCCGTCCCCCGTCGCTCGATCGCACGCCCGTCGTGATCCGCCTCAGCGTGTACCTTCCGGACGGCACCGTGCCGTGCCACGACTGCGGGTAAGCGGTAGCGAGTCCGATTCGACACGGAGAGAGCCCCCGATCGGGGGCTCTCTCTGTTCGCAGGGCCCTCCCGAGCGCGGCCAGGCGCGGCCTCGACCCCGGCCGTCACGGGCTAAAGAAATCCCGCATCCTGCGCATCAGAGGGGTGTGATCGGGCGCCGCGGAGCGAGCCTGGAGGAGATCGAAGCGCTGTACCGCAGCCGCTTCGAGATCTTCGCCTGCGTCGCAGCGAGCGTGACCGGTGACCCCGAGCGAGCACGCGACGCGGTGAAGGAGGCCTTCGCGACGGCGGTGAGCAAGCGCGGCTCGCGGGTCCGCTCGAGGCCAGGGTCTGGCGCATCGTGCGCACCGGAGGCCGGGGGTGGGCCACCCGCCCGTACAGCAGGTGTGGGTGTACGCGGACGGGCGGATGATCTGGCGCAACGAGGCGGGCACCGTCGGAACCGACGTGGGCGTACGGCCAGTATCCGCGCGTGACCCGCGGCCGGGCGGCGTACCGCAGGGCGCATGCGACAACTCGCGCTTCTGGGCGTTGGCTCCGATCGCCGTACGCATCTTCTTCGAGCCGAACTCCCGCACGGCCAGTGGGAGCACATGGGCGGATGAGCACCGGCCGAGTCGATCGGCCTGGCCCGGCGGCTACTCGTACTCCACCCGATCGAGGTAGAGTCCCCAGGGCGGGGCGGTCGGGCCGGCTTCGCTCCGCGGCCGGCCTTCGAGCAGGGCGGCCACCTCTTCCGGATCGCGCTCCAGCATCGTGCCGACGAGGATGCGCACCATGTGACGTAAGAAGCTGTCCGCCGTGATCCAGAGAGAGAGGACGTCGCCCTCGCGCTCCCACCGGCACTCTCGCACGACGCGTCGGAACGACTCGTGCTGCGTCTCCGTCGGCGTGAAGGCCCGGAAGTCGTGCTCGCCGACGATGGCGGCGGCGGCCTCGCCGAGGCGGTCCTCGTCGAGTGGCCGCGGCCACCATTGCGAGCGCCTGCGCTCCAACGGCGACGGCGTGCGCCGGCGCCAGATCCGGTACTCGTAGGTCCGCGAGCGGGCCGAGAAGCGGGCATGGAAGCCGTTCGGCGCCTCGGCGGCGGCGACCACCGAGACCTCGTCCGGCAGCGCCGTGTTAAGCGCGGCGGCCGCGCGTTCCGGGGGGGGCCCACCCGGGATCGCGACCGACGCGACCTGACCGCGGGCGTGGACCCCGGCGTCTGTCCTGCCAGCGACGGCGAGGCCCTCCCATCCCGGATAGATCTCGTCGAGCGCCGCCCGAAGGGTACCCTCGACCGTCCTGCGGCCGGGCTGCGCCGCCCAGCCGGAGAACCCGGTTCCGTCGTACTCGAGAACGAGCTTGAGCGTGGTCATCGCGTTCCCCGGCGGCCGCGCGGCCCCGTCCGCCTATCATTCACTCTCGTGAGCGGCGACGAGTTTCGGGTCGAGGTCGATCTCGAGGATGCCGGGCACGGCTACCCGATCGACGAGAAGGTCCGCTCGCTCCATCTCGACGACGAGGCCAAGAAGCGGCTCGGCCGCGGGGTGATCGTCACGCGCGACGGCCCGAGGGTGTTCCTCTACGCGGCGACCGAGGACGGAGCCCGCGCGGCGGAGTCGGTCGTTCGCGGGCTCCTCGATGCGGAGGGGCTCTCGGCCACGATCACCGTGACGCGGTGGCATCCGATCGAGGAGGCCTGGAAAGACGTTTCGATCCCTCTTCCGCGCAGCGAGGAGGAAGAGGAGGCGGAACGTGAGCGTCACGAAGCGGCCGAGGAACGCGAGGCGCGCATAGAGGGAGAGTACGACTGGCGCGTCAAGGCGGCCCTGCACCACCGCCGAGACGCGATCGAACTCGAGGAGCGGCTCGAGGAGGAGGGGCTGCCCGTTCGCAGGCGGTTCCGCTACCTGACGGTCGACGCGCCCACCGAGGAGCGCGCCACCGAGATCGGCGTGATGATCCAGGAGCTCGCCCCCGAGGGCACGCACGTCTGGGTCGAGCCCAACCCGGACGACCTTCCGCACACGCTCCTCGACACGTTCCCGTCGCTTTCCTAGCCGGGCTGACGGCCCTTCGCGGCCGAAGCCCTCCGCGGCTGACGGCCCGGCTCGGCCGGCCGGACCCGCGCAGGAGCCGCCCGGAGGGCGGCGGTCACATTCCGCGCGGCCCTGGGCGTGCCACGTGCGCGCGGGGCACGTCGGACCCGATCAGCCGCGGAGGGCTATCCGCCCGCGGCCGCGGCCTGAGGAGCCCGACGGGCTGCTGCGGTCGCGGCGGCCGACACCTTCGGGCGCGGGACGAAGTCGACCAGCTCCAGATATGCCATCGGAGCGGCGTCACCCTGTCGCGGGCCGAGCTTGACGATCCGCGTGTAGCCGCCGGGCCGGTCGGCGAACCTGGGTGCGACCTCGGCGAAGAGATGATGCACGACGTCGTTCGACCGCAGGAAGGCAATCGCCTGCCGCCGTGCGTGCAGGTCGCCCCGCCCACCGAGCGTGATCATCTGCTCGGCGACCGGTCGAACCTCCTTCGCCTTCGCGAGGGTGGTCTTGACTCTGCCATGCTCGATCAGCGCCGCAGTGAGGTTCGCATACATCGCCTTTCGGTGGGCCGAATCGCGCCCGAGCTTGCGCCCCTGCTTCTGGTGCCGCATCGATCAGTCCTCGCTGAGCTCGAGCCCGTGGGCCGCGAGCGCTTCCTTGACCTCTTCGATCGACTTCTTGCCGAAGTTTGGGATCGCCGAGAGCTCGGCATCGCTCTTCGTCACGAGGTCACCGATCGTCTCGATGCCGACGCGCTTGAGGCAGTTATAGCTGCGAACCCCGAGCTCGAGCTCCTCGATCGGGAAGTTCTCCATGCCACGCGCCTGGGGGATCTCGACCTCCGGCTCGACCGTCTCGCCGAAGCCCTCGATGCGCTCGAGATCGGTGAAGATCGCGAGCTGGCGGATGAGGATCTCGGCGGCCTGCGCAACCGCCTCCTTCGGCTCGACCGAACCGTCGGTCGAGATGTCGAGCGTGAGCTTGTCGTAGTCGGTGCGCTGGCCGACGCGGGCCGCCTCCACCTCGTAGGAGACGCGCCGCACCGGGGAGAAGATCGAGTCGACCGGGATCACGCCGACCGTGTGCTCCGGCCCGCGGTTCAGCTCGGCCGGCACGTAGCCCCGGCCGCGGCCGATCGTGAGCGTCATCTCGAGGCGCCCCTTCTCGGAGAGGTGGGCGATCTCGAGCTCCGGGTTGAGGACCTCGAGATCGGCGGGGGCCTGGATGTCGCCGGCGGTGACGCTGCCGGGCCCCTTCTTCTCGAGCCGGACCTCGATCTCCGGGGACTCACCGTGCAGCCGGCACGTGAGGCTCTTGAGGTTGAGGATGAGGTCGATGACGTCCTCGCGCACCCCCGGAAGGGTCGTGAACTCGTGCGCGACGCCCTCGATCTTGACCGAGGTGACGGCGGCGCCCTCGAGCGACGAGAGGAGGACGCGGCGGAGCGAGTTGCCGAACGTGTAGCCGAAGCCACGATCGAGCGGCTCGATCACGAACACGCCGCGGTTCTCGCCCACCTCCTCCTTGGCGATCCGGGGCACCTGAAAATCCATGAGGGTCGTTCTGGCTGCCATGCTTCCCTTTCGGGGTCGCGGGGGAACTGGACTTACTTGGAGTACAGCTCGACGATGAGCTGCTCCTGCACCGGCGCGTCGATCTCGACACGCTCGGGCGCCTTGAGCACCTTGCCGGACAGGTTGTCGTGGTCGGCCTGGAGCCAGGCTGGCACCGACGCGGTCAGGTCGGTCGCGTCGCGGACGACCTGCTCCACCGGGCTCTCCGGCTTCAGGTTCACGACGTCGCCCGGCCGAACCTGGAAGCTCGGGATGTTGACGCGACGGCCGTTCACCCAGAAGTGCCCGTGGCGCACGAGCTGCCGGGCCTGGGCCCGCGACGCGGCGAAGCCGAGCCGGTAGACGACGTTGTCCAGCCGCATCTCGAGCATCCGCAGCAGGGCCTCGCCGGTGATCCCGGACTGGCGCGACGCCTTGTCGTAGTAGAGCCGGAACTGCTTCTCGAGCATGCCGTAGTAGCGGCGGGCCTTCTGCTTCTCGCGAAGCTGGAGCAGGTACTCGGACTGCTTGATCCGGCCCCTGCCGTGCTCACCCGGCGGGTAGCTGCGGCGCTCGATCGAGCACTTCTCGGTCAGGCACCGCTCGCCCTTGAGGAAGAGCTTGACCCCTTCGCGCCGGCATTTCCTGCATTTCGCGCTACGGTCTCGCGCCATCGCTCAGACCCTCCGCCGCTTCTTCTGCCGCACGCCGTTGTGTGCCTGCGGGGTGACGTCGCGGACGCCGAGGATCTCGAGCCCGGCCGCCTGCAGCGACCGGATCGCGGTCTCGCGCCCGGAGCCCGGGCCCTTCACGAAGACCTCGACCTTCTGCAGGCCGTGCTCCATCCCCTTCCGCGCGCAGGAGTCGGCCGTGACCTGCGCCGCGAACGGCGTCGACTTGCGCGAGCCCTTGAATCCAGCCGATCCGGCGCTCTCCCAGCAGATCACGTTCCCGTCCTTGTCGGTCAGCGACACGATCGTGTTGTTGAACGACGTCTTGATGTGCGCCTGGCCGATCGCGATGTTCTTGCGAACGCGGCGGCGGGTGCGCGTGGCCTTGGCGGCCTGACGACGCGGCGGCGCCACTACTTCCGCTTCCCGCGGCCGACGGTCCTCTTCGGGCCCTTCCGGGTGCGCGCATTCGTCTTTGTGCGCTGGCCCCGGGCGGGCAGCCCGCGACGGTGTCGGATGCCGCGGAAGCAGCCGATCTCCATCAGGCGCTTCACGGCCTGCGAGCGCTCCCGGCGTAGGTCACCCTCGACCTCGAGGTTCTCGTCGATGTAGTTGCGGAGCTTCGTGACCTCGGGCTCGGTCAGGTCGCGCACCTTCACGTCAGGCGAGAGGCCGAGGTCGCCGGCCACCCGCCCCGCCGTCGACGGGCCGATGCCGTAGATGTAGGTCAGCGCGACGGCGAGACGCTTGTCGCGAGGAAGGTTGACGCCTGCGATGCGTGCCACGACTCTCCTAACCCTGGCGCTGCTTGTGGCGCGGATTGGTGCAGATCACGAGCACCCTGCCGTGACGCTTGATCACACGGCAGCGCTCACACATCGGCTTGACGGACGGCCTGACCTTCATGCAACTCCCTGTCAGCGGAACCGGTAGGTGATCCGGCCGCGATCCAGATCGAGGGGCGAGAGCTCGACCCGTAGCGTCAGAGAAACCATGCTGTTCCGGCGTGCCTCGACCAACTCACCCTCGCCTCGATCGTCCGTTCCCTGACCGCCCTGCTCGCGCTCCCTCGAAGCGTAAGAGAACACGGCGCGGCTGCGGCCGTACCGCAAGATCGTCATCGTAGCACAGAGCCGACGGGCGAGCTCCCGGACAGGCGCTCCGAGAACGTGAGCACCCTCGGCCCCTCTTCGGTGATCGCCACCGTGTGCTCGAAGTGGGCCGCGAGCGACCCGTCAGCGGTGAAGATCGACCAGCCGTCCTCTGCCACGAAGACCTCGGCGCTGCCGGCGGTGATCATCGGCTCGATCGCCAGGGTCATACCGACCGTGAGCTCCGGCCCCGGCGTGCGGCTTGCGAAGTTCGGGATCTGCGGATCCTCGTGCATCGACCGGCCGACCCCATGGCCGACGAGGCTGCGCACGACGCAGAAGCCGCCTTCCTCGGTGCGGCGCTGCACGGCCGCGGAGATATCGCCGACGTGGTTGCCCGGGCTCGCCTCGGCGACACCGGCCTCGAGCGCCCCCCTGCACACGTCGAGCAGGCGCTGCGCCTCGGTGGTGATTTCCCCGACCGCGAACGTGTAGGCACTGTCGGCGACGAAGCCACCCTTCGTGACACCGACGTCCACGGAGATCACGTCGCCCTCGGCGAGCCTGTGGTCGCCCGGGATGCCGTGAACGACCATCGAGTTCGGCGAAGCGCAGATCGATCCGGGAAAGCCACGGTAGCCCTTGAAGGTCGGCACGCCGCCCCGGCGCCGGATGAGCTCCTCGGCGATCGTGTCGAGCTTCGCCGTCGTCAGGCCCGGCGCGACCGCCTCGCCCATGCGCTCGAGCACCTCGACGACGACGCGGCCGGCTTCGGCCATCTTCTCGATCTCGCGCCTCGACTTGCGGATGATCACGCGGGCGTTCCGAGGACGGCCACGACCTGGGCATACACGTCGTCGATCCCCTTGCCCGCGTCGATGTGCGCCAGCACCGAACGGTCGCGGTAGTACGCGACCAGCGGTTCGGTCTTTGCGTGATAGACGGCGATGCGCCCCCGGATCACCTCGGGACTGTCGTCCGTCCGTCCCTCCTTCTCGGCCCGGCCGAGCAACCGGCGCTCGGCCTCGTCGTCGTCGAGGTCGAACATCAGGGCAGCGGCGATCCGACGGCCGATCTCGGGCAACATCGCGTCGAGCGCTGCCGCTTGAGGGATGGTGCGCGGGAAGCCGTCGAAGATGCATCCACCCGCCGTATCGGGCTCACCGAGACGCTCCCGGATCACCCCGACCATGACATCGTCGGGCACGAGGTCGCCTCGCTCCATGATCGGCTGCGCCCGCCGGCCGAGCTCCGTGCCGCGGGCGACGGCGGCCCGGAGCAGCTCGCCGGTCGAGACCTGGGGGATCCCGTAGTCGCCGGCGATCCGCAGCGCCTGGGTTCCCTTCCCAGCGCCAGGTGCCCCGAGAAGGACGAGATCGAGCGGCATCAGGGGGTCACCTTCACGGGCGAGTCGGTCGGGTCGGGAGCGGACACGGGCCGGATCGGATCCGGCCCCTACTTGAGGAAGCCCTCGTAGTGTCGCATCATCATCTGCGACTCCATCTGCCGCATGGTGTCGAGAGCGACGCCGACGACGATCAGGATCGAGGTGCCTCCCAGCGCGGAGGCGGTGCTCTGGGAGAAGCCGCCGTAGCTGATCGCGATCGCCGGGACCGAGGCGACGAGCGCGAGCCACAGCGCGCCCGGGAGCGTGAGCCGCGTGAGCACCCGGTCGAGGTACTGGGCCGTCGGCGGGCCCGGTCGGATCCCGGGTATGTAGCCGCCGTGCTTGCGGAGGTTGTCCGCCTGCTCGATCGGGTTGAACGTGACGGCGGTGTAGAAGTACGTGAAGATGACGATCAGGAGCCCCTGGACCAGGATGTAGAGCAGGCTCGACGGGGTGAAGTGATCGTTGATGAAGGTCTGGGTGCCCGGGAAGAACTGGGCGACCGTCGGCGGGAAGGCCATGATCGCGGCGGCGAAGATGATCGGGATCACCCCGGCCATGTTCACGCGCAGCGGCATGTAGGTCGAGCCGCCGCTCGTCATGCGCCGCCCGACCTGACGCCTCGCGTACTGGATCGGGATCCGCCGCTGGCCCTCCTGCACGAACACGACCGCGACGAGGATCGCAAGCGCGATCAGCGGCAGGAACAGGCGCTCGGTCGTGCCGCTGCTCCACCATGCCCTGATGCCGCCGGGAAGCGAGGCCAGGATCGAGGCGAAGATCAGGATCGAGATGCCGTTGCCGATCCCCCGCTTCGTCACGAGCTCGCCCATCCACATGAGGAGGGTCGTGCCCGCCGTGAGGGTGATGACGATCAGCACCACGCGGCCCGGGGTGAGCACGAGCGCGCCCTGGCGCTCGAACAGGTACGAGAAGCCGAGCGCCTGGAGCGCGGCGAGGACGACCGTCAGGTAGCGCGTGTACTGATTGATCCTGGCGTAGCCGGACTCACCCTCCTTCTGGAGCTGCTCCAGCCGGGGGATGACGACGGTGAGCAGCTGCAGGATGATCGACGCGGTGACGTAGGGCATGATCCCGAGCGCAAAGAGCGAGAACTGCGCGAGCGCGCCGCCCGAGAAGATGCTGAGCAGGCTCAGGATCGTGCCGCTCTGGCTGTCGAGGTAGTTCTGGATCTGCTCCGAGTCCACACCCGGGGCGGGGATCCAGCTGCCGAGCCGGTAGAGCGCGAGGATCATCGCCGTGAAGAGCAGGCGACGACGAAGCTCGGGGACGCGCCAGACGTTGGTGAGCCAGGAGAGCACGCGGCTAGATGAGTGATTCCACGAGATCGCCGACGCTGGGGTGCCGGCCGGCTGCTCCGGGGCGCGACTCCAGGGCGCAGGCGAGGTTGGACGCCTCGGTAAGCCCTGGCGTCACGAAACGGAAGCGGCCCGGACACGCCAGACGGCGCAGCCAGCCGCGCGAGATCGTGGAATCAATCATCCAGCTCGACCTCGGCCGGCGACTCCTCCTCGTCGGAGTCCTCGGACGAGACGACCGCAATGCCGGCCGCGCGCTTCGCCGCTGCGATCTTGCGGGCCTTGCGCGACTTGCGCTCGACCTCTTCGCGAAGGGCGGTGATGCTGCCGCCGGCCGCGGTGATCTTCTCCTGTGCGGACTTCGAGAAGCGGTGAGCCGTGACCGACAGCGCCTTCGTCAGCTCGCCGTCGCCGAGAATCTTCACGTCGATCCGGGTCGTGCGGATCAGGCCCTTCTCCTTCAGCGCGTCGGGCGTGATCTCGGCACCGGCCTCGAACACGCGCTCGAGATCACGCACGTTCACAGCCTGCGTGGTCGTGCGGAAGGGGCCGATCGGCATCGCGTCCTTCGACGTGGAGCCGCGTTGCTTGGGCAGGCGCATGTAGAGCGGCATCTGGCCACCCTCGAAGCCGGCCCGCATCGTGTGCGACCCGGAGCGGGATTTCTGACCCTTGACCCCGCGGCCGGAGTACCGCCCGTGCCCCGAGCCCTGCCCGCGGCCGATGCGCTTGCGCGCCTTTCGGGGCGATGCAGGCTGGAGGTTCGAGAGGGAGAGCTCGTCGGTCATGGCTATGCCTCCTCGACCCGTACGAGGTGGCGGACCTTGCGGAGCATACCGGCCACCTCCGGAGACTCGTCGCGCTCGACGGAGCGCCCGATCTTGCCGAGACCGAGCGCGCGGAGGGTGCCGCGGTGCCGCTCCGTCTGCCCGATCTGGCTACGAACCTGTGTGATCCTGAGCTTCTTCGCCATCTCGCTTCCGAACGATGAGGATGTCCTCGATCGTCTTGCCGCGGATTCGCGCGACCTCCTCGGGCCGCTTGAGATTCTCCAGCGCGTTGACGGTCGCCTTGAGCATGTTGATCGGGTTCGTCGTGCCGAGGCTCTTCGCGAGGATGTCGCGGATGCCGCCGAGCTCGAGCACCGCCCGCACGCCGCCGCCGGCGATGACGCCGGTGCCGGGGCTGGCGGGCCGGAGCAACACCCGGGCGGCATCGAACCGCCCGAGCACCTCGTGCGTGATGGTGGCGCCGTGCTTCGGCACCGTGAACAGGTTCTTCTTCGCGTCGTCGACGGCCTTGGAAATCGCCAGCGGGACCTCGCGGGCCTTCCCGTAGCCGACGCCGACGCGGTCGACCTCGTCGCCGATCACGACGAGCGCGGTGAACGAGAAGCGGCGGCCGCCCTTGACGACCTTCGCAACCCGGTTGATCTCGACCACGCGCTCCTTCAGCTCGCGATCGTGGCCGATCTCGGCAGTAGCCATCAGAATCGAAGCCCTCCTTCGCGGGCGGCGTCGGCGAGCGCCTTCACCCTTCCGTGGTACAGGTAGCCGCCGCGGTCGAAGACGCAGGCGTCGATCCCTGCCGCCTTCGCCGCCTCGGCGAGGAGCTCGCCGACCCGGGTCGCCTGCTCCGACTTGGAGCCGGAGAACCCGGAGGCGCGGAGCGCGAGCCAGTCGGCAGCGGCGAGCGTGCGGCCGGCCCCATCGTCGATGAGCTGGGCGAAGATCCCCCGATTCGAGCGCAGCACGACCAAACGGGGCCGTTCGGCGGTCCCGGAGACCTTCTTACGAACACGGCGGTGCCGCCGCCGGCGGAGCTGATCACGAGTCGCGGTCGCCATGCCTATGCTCTCTTCCCGACCTTGCGGCGGACGTGCTCGCCCGCATACCTGATCCCCTTGCCCTTGTAGGGCTCGGGCGGACGAAGCGAGCGGATCTCGGCCGAGATCTGGCCGACCCGCTGCTTGTCGATCCCCTTGACGACGATCACGGTGGGCTGCGGCACCTCGAACGCGATGCCGTCCGGCGCCGTCACGTTGACGGCATGCGAGAACCCGAGGGCCAGCTCGAGATCGGCGCCCTTCAGCTGTGCCCGGTACCCGACGCCCTGGATCTCGAGGCGTTTCTCGAAGCCCTTGGTCACGCCCTCGACCATGTTGGCCACGAGCGTCCTCGTGAGACCGTGGAGCGCGCGGTCGGGACCGCGGTCGGTCGGTCGGGTCACGTTCAGCTCGCTCTCCTGCTGCTCGATGAGCATGCGCTGCGGCACCGCCTGCTCGAGCGCCCCCAGGGGCCCCGTCACGGAGACGCGGCCGGGGGCGATCGAGACGTCGACGCCGCTCGGGACCGGGATTGGCTTCTTACCGATTCTGCTCACTGTGGCTCGCCGTCTCTCCTCGACTCTTCGCTGCTCCCGTCTGGGCTACCAGACGAAGCAGATCACCTCGCCGCCGACCCCGAGCTGCTCGGCTTGCCGGCCCGTCACCACGCCGCGAGACGTGGAGAGGATCGCCGTTCCCATGCCGCCGAGCACGCGCGGCATACGATCCTTCCGGGCGTAGATCCGGCGACCGGGCTTCGAGATCCGCTTGATGCCGCTGATGACTCGCTCGCGGTTTCGCCCGAACTTCAGCTCGATCACAAGGGTATCGAAGCTCTCGCCCTTCCTGACGCTGTAGCCCTTGATATATCCCTCGTCCTTCAGGAGCCGGGCAATCTCGACCTTCAGATGGGACGACGGCATCTCGGTCGTCTCGTGCAGCGCGCTGTTCGCGTTGCGGATCCGCGTGAGCATGTCGGCGATCGGGTCGGTCAGCACGTCTCGCTCCTCACCACGAGCTCTTGGTCATGCCGGGGATCATCCCGAGGTGCGCGAGCTCTCGCAGACAGATCCGGCAGACGCCGAACTTGCGATACACGGCGCGCGGCCGCCCGCAGCGGCTGCACCGAGAGTACTGGCGGGTCGGGTACTTCTGTGGCCCTGCGGCCTTGTTGATCAGGCTCTTCTTCGCCATCCGTGCTCCTGGATTCCCCCTAGTCGTTGCGGAACGGCAGGCCGAGCTCGCGCAGGAGCGCGAACGCCTGGGCGTCCGTCTTCGCGGTCGTCGTGATCGCGACGTCGAGCCCACGAATCGCATCGACGTCGTCGTAGTTGATCTCCGGGAAGATGATCTGCTCCCGGATCCCGAGGGAGTAGTTCCCTCGGCCGTCGAAGCTTCGCTGCGAGAGCCCGCGAAAGTCGCGGATACGCGGGAGCGCGATCGAGACGAGCCGGTCGAGGAACTCGTACATGCGGGTGCCGCGAAGCGTGACCTTCGCGCCGATCGCCATCCCCTCGCGGAGCTTGAAGCCGGCGATCGACTGTCGCGCCCGACGGACCTGGGCGCGCTGTCCCGCGATCACGGTCAGCTGCTCGATCGCGTTCTCGAGCGCCTTCGCGTTGATCTTCGCCTCGCCGACGCCCATGTTCAGCGTGATCTTCTCGACCCGCGGGACATCCATGATCGACGACAGATCCAGCTCGGCCTGGAGCCGTGGGCGGATCTCCGCCTGGTAGCGGTCCTTGAGCCGCGGCGAGTACCCGTTCGTCTCGCCCATCAGCGATCCACCACCTCGTGGCAGTCGGTGCGCTTGCACACCCGGACCTTGATCGTCTCGCCCTTCGCCTCGCGCGTCTCGTAGCCGACGCGGGTGGCGCGGTCGCACACGGGGCAGACGAGCATGACGTTCGAGATCGGCAGCGGCGCGGCCACCTCGACGATGCCGCCCGGGATCACCTGCGGGCTTCCCATCCGGCTGCGCTCGCGCATCGGCTTGGGGCGCCGGTGCTCCTTCGCGACGTTGATGTTCTCGACGATCAGCTTCCGGGCTCCCGGCAGGGCCTCGAGCACCTTGCCGCGCTTCCCGCGGTCCTTGCCGGTCACGACCTGCACGGTGTCGCCGCTGCGGATCCGGAGCGTCGCCATCACAGCACCTCCGGGGCCAGGCTGACGATCTTCATGAAGTTCTTCTCGCGCAGCTCGCGCGCCACCGGGCCGAAGATGCGCGTCCCGCGCGGGTTGCGCTGCTTGTCGATGATCACCGCGGCGTTGTCGTCGAATGCGATCGACGTCCCGTCCTCACGCGGGAACGGCTTCTTGGTGCGCACGACAACCGCCTGCACGACCTCGCCCTTCTTCACCGCTCCCTGGGGGGTGGCAGTCTTGACCGTGCCGACGATGACGTCGCCCACGCGGGCGTAGCGACGGCGCGAGCCCCCGAGCACCCGGATGCACAGCAGCTCGCGGGCGCCGGTGTTGTCGGCGACCCTGAGCCTGGACTCCTGCTGGATCATCGCTGAGCACCCTCGCAGATCACTTCGCGGCCTCCAGGATCTCCTCGAGCCGCCAGCTCTTCGTCTTGGACAGCGGCCGCGTCTCGACGATGCGGACGAGGTCGCCCACGCTCGCCTGGTTCGCGGCGTCGTGCGCGTGGAACTTCTGCGAGCGTCGAACGACCTTCTTGTAGACCGGATGCGGCCGCGACATGTCGATGCGCACCACGATCGTCTTGTCCATCGCGTCGGAGACGACGACGCCGCGGCGCTCCTTCCGGCGGCCCCGCTCGCGCTCCGGCTTCGGCAGGCGGACGATGGGCTTTCGCTCACCGGCCTGCTTCGCGGCCGCGCGAGGCTTTCTCGCCGCCCGCTTCCGCACGGCCGGCTTCTTCTGCGCCGGCTTCTTCTCGGCCTTCGCCCGGGACGCCGCGGGCTTGCGCTTCGGCTTCTCCGCCACGGCTGGCTCGCTCGCCTCGGCTGGCGTCTCCTCGGCTGGCGTCTCCTCGACCGGGCCCTCCGCGTCCGGCCCGGGCTCGGCCGCGGGCACCGGAGCGGGCTCTGCCTCGGCGGCAGGCTCCGCCTGCGCCTCCGGCTCCTCCGCAGGCTCCTCGACGCCCAGGCTCTCCTCGACGGCCGGCTCCGCTGCAGACTCGGCCTCGGCCTCGGCGGCCTCGACCGGCTGCTCCTCAGGCTCTTTTCTCGCTCGTCCCATCTACCTTCTCTCCAGGCTCATGGCGCGCTCGTTCTGGATCGTCAGGATGCGTGCGATCGCACGCTTGGTCAGCTTCAGGCGACCGGTGTTCTCGAGCGCGCCCGTCGCATCCTGGAAGCGGAGGTTGAACAGCTCCTCCCGCTGCTCGGCGAGTCGCTCGGCAAGCTGAGCATCCGAGAGCTCACGGAGCTCGCGCGTCCTCACAGCTCCACCTCCCGCCCCACGAACTTGCACTTGATCGGCAGCTTCTGGGCGGCGAGGCGCATGGCCTCCCGCGCGAGCGGCTCCGAGACGCCGGAGAGCTCGAACATGACGCGGCCGCGCTTCACGACCGCCACCCAGTGCTCGGGCGACCCCTTGCCGGAGCCCATTCGGGTCTCGAGCGGCTTCTGCGTGACGGGCTTGTCCGGGAAGACGTTGATCCACACCTTCCCGCCGCGGCGCATCCTGCGGGTCATCGCGATCCGCGCCGCCTCGATCTGACGGTTCGTGATCCAGCCCGTCTCGAGCGCCTTGAGCCCGTAGTCGCCGAAGTGGACGCGCTGCTGACCCTTCGCGAAGCCGGCGCGCCGCCCCCGCTGCTGCTTGCGGAACTTCGTCTTGCGCGGGAGCAGCATCAGGCCTCGCTCCCCTCGGTCGCCTCCGTCGTCGGCGGCGCCGGCTCGGCAGCAGTCTCGGGAGCTGCGCTCTCGGGAGCTGCGCTCTCGGGAGCTGCCTGCTCGGGAGCCGGCGTCTCGGGAGTTGCGCTCTCGGGAGCCGGCGTCTCGGGAGCTGCGCTCTCGGAAGCTGCCTGCTCGGGAGCCGGGGTCTCGGGGGTCGCGGACGCATCCGGGCTCTCGGCGCCGCCGCCCTGGCCTCGACGCGCGCCGCCTGCGCCGGCCCCTCCGCGGCGATCGCCGCCGCCGCGGCGCTTGCGGACCGGCCCGAGCCCTTCACGGTCGACGGCCTGCCGGCGCCGGTCGCTGCGGCCGCCGAGGCCCTCGAGCTCCCGGCCGCCACGCGGCGCGAAACGATCGTCGCCCTCGCCGAACCCGGCGGGCATGACCTCGCCCTTGTTGATCCAGACCTTGACCCCGATGCGACCGAACGTCGTCTTCGCCTCGGTGAAGCCGTAATCGATGTCGGCTCGAAGCGTGTGCAGCGGGACGCGCCCCTCGGAGTACGTCTCGCGCCGGGACATCTCCCCGCCGCCGAGCCGGCCCGCGCAGGAGATCTTCACGCCCTGGGCGCCCGAGCGGATCGCCGAGGCGAGCGAGCGCTTCATCGCGCGGCGGAAGCTGACCCGGTTCTGGAGCTGCTCGGCGACCGACTGGGCGACGAGCTTCGCGTCGAGCTCCGGGCGCTTGATCTCGTTGATGTTGATGTGGACGCTCTTCCCCGTCATGCCGTGGATCTCTTTGCGGAGCGCGTCCACTTCGGAGCCCGACTTGCCGATCACGATCCCCGGGCGCGCCGTGTAGATGTCGATCGTCACCCGCTGCTTGTCCTTCTGGATCAGGATGTCGGAGAGGCCCGCATGGGACAGCTTGCCGTTGATGTGGGCGCGGATCTTCACGTCCTCGGCGAGGGCGGCCGGGAACTCCTTCTTGCTCGTGTACCAGTGCGACTTCCACTCGCCCGCGCTCGGGCGCGCGCCGCCGTGTCGAACGCCGACGCGGAGCCCACCTGGATGAACCTTCTGGCCCATTACTTCTCCTCCTCAGCGGTCGGGTCGCCGGCTTCGGCCGTGGGTTCCGTCTTCGTCTTGCGGGGCGCGCGCTTGGGCTTCTCCGCCGGCGCATCCTCCGCTTCTGGAGCGGCCTCGGCCACCGTCTCGGCGGCCTTCTTCCGGGGCGCCCGCTTCGGCTTCTCCGCCGGCGCATCCTCCGCCGCCGGCCCCTCCACCGCCGGAGCGGCCTCGGCCGCCGGCTCGGCGGCCTTCTTCCGGGCCCGCTTGGGCTTCTCCGCCGACGCATCCTCCGCTGCCAGCTCCTCCACCGCCGGAGCGGCCTCGGCCGCCGGCTCGGCGGCCTTCTTGCGGGGCGCGCGCTTCGGCTTCTCCTCGACCGCCGGGGTCGAGGCTGCGGCGGGCGGCTCGGCAGCCCTGGCGCGCCTGCCGGGCGCGGGCTCGGTGGCCGCGGGCGCCGGCGGCGGCACCGTCCCGGGGATCGGTGCGACCCGCACGGTGATGTGGCATGTCCGCTTGTGGATCCTCCCGACACGGCCGCGCGCGCGCGCCTTCCAGCGCTTCAGCGTGGGGCCCTCGCCGACGAGGGCCGCCGACACGTAGAGCTCTCGCGCCGAGAGGCCGTGGTTCACCTCGGCGTTCGCGATCGCCGACCTGAGGACGCTTTCGACGTCGCGTGCCGCGGCGCGGGTCATGAACGCGAGCGCCGTGAGAGCCTCGTCGACGTGCAGCCCGCGGATCTCGGTCACGACGAGCTGGGCCTTGCGCGGTGCCGCGTGCACCCACCGCGCCTGCGCGCGGACCTCGAGCGTGGGGGTCTCCACCGTCGCCATCAGCGCTTCTTCACCTGGGTCTTGCGATCGCCGGCATGGCCGCGGAAGATCCGGGTCGGCGCGAACTCGCCGAGCTTGTGCCCGACCATCGACTCCGACAGGAACACGGGGACGTGCTTCCGGCCGTCGTGGACCGCGATCGTGTGGCCGACCATCTCGGGAAAGACGGTCGACGTGCGCGACCACGTGCGGACGATCCGCCGCTCGCCGGCGGCGTTCATGGCCTCGATCCGCGCCAGCAGGCGCTCCTCGACGAACGGCCCCTTCTTGCTCGACCTACCCATCTATCGGCGCTCCTTGCCGCGACGCCGGCCGCGGACGATCAGCCGGTCTGACTCCTTGTGCTTGCGGCGCGTGCGCTTGCCGAGCGTCGGCACGCCCCACGGAGTGACCGGAATGTTGCCCTTGTTCTTCCCCTCGCCTCCACCGTGCGGATGGTCGACGGGGTTCATCGCGGTGCCCCGCACCGACGGCCGCTTGCCGAGCCACCGGCTGCGGCCAGCCTTGCCACTCGAGATGTTCTCGTGGTCGACGTTACCGACCTGGCCGACCGTCGCACGGGCTGCGAGGGGCACGCGACGCATCTCCCCGGAAGGAAGCCGCAGCACTGCGTAGGTGTCGTCCTTCCCGACGAGCTGCACGCCCGCACCGGCGCTGCGCGCGATCTGCGCGCCCTTCCCCGGCTTGAACTCGACCGCGTGCACGACCGTACCGGTCGGGATGCTGGCGAGCGGCAGCGCATTGCCCGGCTTGATATCGGCACCAGGGCCGGACTCGACCGTGTCCCCGACGCCGAGTCGCGCCGGCGCGAGAATGTACGCCTTCGCGCCGTCCGCGTAGTGCAGCAGCGCGATCCGCGCCGAGCGGTTCGGGTCGTACTCGATCGCAGCGACCCTGGCCGGCACTCCGTCCTTCGTCCGCTTGAAGTCGATCACGCGGTAGCGGCGCTTGTGCCCGCCGCCCTGGTGGCGGGTCGTGATGCGGCCGTAGTTGTTGCGCCCGCCGGACTTCTTGAGCGGTTCGACGAGCGTCTTCTCGGGCTCGGTGCTCGTGACCTCGGTGAATGCCGAGACGCTGCGGAATCGGCGACCGGGGCTCGTGGGCTTGTACTTGCGGATAGCCATCAGACGACCCCCGCTCCCTCGAAGATGTCGATCTTCTCGCCCTCGGCGAGCTGGACGATCGCCTTCTTCCATCCCGGCCTCGTGCCGCGATGGAGGCCTCGTCGCTTCGGCTTCGCCTTGACCTTGACGATGTTGACCCTGACGACCGTTACGTCGAACAGCTCCTCGACAGCCTGTCTGACGTGGGTCTTGTGTGCGCTCGGATGCACCTTGAACGAGTACTTGCCGACCTCGATCAGGCTGTAGCTCTTCTCGGAGACGACGGGTGCAAGAAGCACCTGGCGTGCGTCGAGCCCGGCGCTCATGCTGCGATCTCCTTCACCTTCGCGAGCGCCGTCTCGGTCAGCAGCACGGTCCGCGCCCAGACGAGCGCGACGACCTCCAGCTCGGTCGTCTCGACCACGAGCGCCTTCGGGAGGTTGCGGAACGACTTCGCGATCACGGCGTCGGCCGGCGTTATCACCACGAGCAGCGGGCGCGCGGCGCCCCACGACGTGAGGAACCCGACCGCGCTCTTCGTGGACGGCTGCTCCCCGAACGTCGCCGGGTCGAGAACTGCAAGCGATCCACGAGCGACGTGAGCGGAGAGCGCGCTGCGCATCGCGGCCTTCCGGGCCTTCCGGTTGACCTTGAGCTCGAAGCTGCGCATCGTCGGCGGGAACGCCACGCCGCCGCCCTTGAACTGCGGCGCACGGATCGTGCCCTGCCGCGCACGGCCGGTTCCCTTCTGCCGCCACGGCTTGCCTCCTCCACCGGCGACCATCCCCCGGCTCTTCGCGCCACGCGTGCCCGCCCGCGCGGCGGCCATCTCGGCACGCACCGTCTCGTGAACGAGATGCGGCTTCACCTCGACGGCGAACACCGCTTCCTCGAGCGGAAGCTCCCTCGACGACGCGCCGGACAGGTCGAGAACGGGCGCGGTGGCCATCAGAGGTCCTCCCTCACGACCACGACCGCGTTCTTCGGCCCGGGTACGGCGCCCTTGACGAGCAGCAGGTTCCGCTCGGGGTCGCACTCGACCACCGTCAGCCCGCGCTGCGTCACGGTACGGGATCCCATGTGCCCGGCCATCCGGACGCCCTTGAACACGCGCGACGGCGTGGCCGACGCGCCGATCGACCCGGGGGCGCGGACGTTGTGCGACCCGTGGCTGGCCGGCCCGCGATGGAACCGGTGTCGCTTGATCGTTCCCTGGAAGCCCTTGCCGATCGAGACGCCCGACACCTTCACCTTCTCGCCGGGCTCGAAGATCTCGACAGTCACGGTCTCGCCGGCGGACAGCCCGTGCTCGCCCCGTAGCTCGACGAGCCGGCGATGGGCGCCGACCCCGTTCGCCTTCAGGTGACCACCCTCGGGCCTCGTGAGCTTGCGCTCCGCGACCGCGTCGAACGCGAGCTGAACCCCGTCGTAGCCGTGGGCATCCCTCGTGCGGACGCAGACGACCGGGCACGGCCCGGCCTCGATCACGGTCACGGGCGTCAGGATGCCGGTCTCCCGGTCGAAGACCTGGCTCATCCCGAGCTTCCTGCCGACGATGCCTTTCATGGTCAGAGCTTGATCTCGATGTCGACGCCGGCCGGGAGGTCGAGCCGCATGAGGCTGTCGACCGTCTTCGGCGTCGGCGAGTGGATGTCGATCAGGCGCTTGTGCGTCCGGACCTCGAAGTGCTCCCGCGAGTCCTTGTCCTTGAACGGGCTGCGGATGACCGTGTACACGTTCCGCTCGGTGGGCAGCGGGACGGGGCCGGTGACCGTTGCGCCGGTGCGCTGCGCCGTCTCGACGATCTGGCTCGCCGAGCGATCGAGCTGATTGTGGTCGTAGCCCTTGAGGCGGATCCTGATCTTCTGCTGCGCCAACGTGTGTCCTCGTCTCGGGTGACGGGGGCCGGACGAGCCGGCCCCCTGCCAGCTCCGTGCTCCTACGCGATGATCTCCGTCACGACGCCGGCGCCCACCGTGCGGCCGCCCTCGCGGACGGCGAAGCGCAGTCCGGCATCCATGGCGATCGGCTGAATCAGCTCGACGACCATGTTCGTGTTGTCGCCGGGCATGACCATCTCCTGCCCTTCGGGCAGCTTGATGGAGCCGGTGACGTCGGTCGTCCGGAAGTAGAACTGGGGCCGGTAGCCGTTGAAGAACGGCGTGTGGCGGCCGCCCTCGTCCTTGGAGAGGACGTACACCTCGGCCTTGAAGTGGGTGTGGGGCGTGATCGAGCCGGGCTTCGCGAGCACCTGGCCGCGCTCGACATCCTCGCGCTTGACGCCGCGCAGGAGCGCGCCGATGTTGTCGCCGGCCTGCCCCTGGTCGAGGAGCTTCTGGAACATCTCGACGCCGGTGACGACCGTCTTCGAGATCTCCGGATGGATACCGACCATCTCGATCTCGTCGCCGACCTTGACGATGCCCTGCTCCACGCGCCCGGTCACGACCGTACCGCGGCCCGTGATCGTGAACACGTCCTCGATCGGCATCAGGAACGGCTTGTCGATGTCCCGCGGAGGCTCGGGGATATAGCTGTCGACCGCCTCCATGAGCTCGACGATCTTCGCCGTCCACTCGGGGTCGCCCTCGAGCGCCTTCAGCGCCGAGACCTGAATGACGGGGATGTCGTCGCCCGGGAAGTCGTACTTCGAGAGGAGCTCGCGAACCTCCATCTCGACGAGCTCGAGCAGCTCCGGATCGTCGACCATGTCGGCCTTGTTGAGGGCGACGACGATGTAGGGGACGTTCACCTGCCGGGCGAGGAGCACGTGCTCGCGGGTCTGCGGCATCGGGCCGTCGGCCGCCGAGACCACGAGGATCGCGCCGTCCATCTGGGCGGCGCCCGTGATCATGTTCTTGATGTAGTCCGCGTGCCCCGGGCAGTCGACGTGCGCATAGTGGCGGTTCGGCGTCTCGTACTCGACGTGCGCCGCCGCGATCGTGATGCCCCGCGCCTTCTCCTCCGGCGCCTTGTCGATCTGATCGAACGCCGTGAACGACGTGCCGGTGCCGGTCTCCGAGAGCACCTTCGTGATCGCGGCGGTCAGGGTCGTCTTCCCGTGGTCGATGTGGCCGATCGTGCCCACGTTGACGTGGGGCTTCGTGCGCTCGAACTTCTGCTTCGCCATTCCTCTCTTCTCCTCGTTCCTACGAACCCTGTGCCGCCGAGACGATCTCGCCCGCGATCGACTGCGGCACCTCCTCGTATCTGTCGAACTGCATCGTGAAGGTGGCGCGACCCTGGGTCGTTGACCGCACATCGGTCGCGTAGCCGAACATCGTCGCAAGCGGGACGCGGGCACGCACCGCCTGCGCGTTGCCGCGCGGCTCGAGCCCTTCGACCCGTCCGCGGCGGGAGTTCAGATCACCAATGACGTCGCCCAGGTACTCCTCCGGCGTCACGACCTCGACGGCCATGACCGGCTCGAGCAGCTTCGGGCTCGCCTTCTGCATCGCGTTCTTGAAGGCCATCGAACCGGCCACCTTGAACGCGATCTCGCTCGAGTCGACCTCGTGGTAGGAGCCGTCGACGAGCTCCACCCGGATGTCGACGACCGGGAACCCGGCCAGCGTCCCGGACTCCATCGCCTCCTGGATCCCGAGATCGACGGACGGGATGTACTCCCTCGGGATCTTGCCGCCGACGATCTTGTCGATGAACTCGTATCCACCGCCCGGCTCGGCAGGCTCGATGTCGATCACCGCGTGGCCGTACTGGCCGCGCCCGCCCGTCTGGCGGACGAACTTCCCCGCGACGCGGCCGACCTTCTTGCCGACCGTCTCGCGGTAGGCGACCTGGGGCCGGCCGACGTTCGCGTCGACCGAGAACTCGCGCACGAGCCGGTCGACGACGATCTCGAGCTGGAGCTCTCCCATGCCGGCGATGAGCGTCTGGCCGGTCTCCTCGTCCGTCCGCACGCGGAAGGTCGGGTCCTCCTCCATCAGGCGCCCGAGCGCCTGCGAGAGCTTGTCCTGGTCTGCCTTCGTCCTCGGCTCGATCGCCACGGAGATGACCGGCTCCGGGAACACGATCGACTCGAGGCGGATCGGCGCGGAGTCGCTCGACAGCGTGTCGCCGGTGGTCGTGTGCTTGAGCCCGACCGCCGCCACGATCTCCCCCGCGCCGACCTCGTCGCGCTCCTCCCGGTGGTTCGCGTGCATCTGGAGCAGGCGCCCCACGCGCTCGGTCTTGCCGGTCGTCACGTTCAGCACCTTGTCGCCCGTCTTGATACGACCGGAGTAGACGCGGAAGTAGGTGAGCTTGCCGACGTAGGGATCGCTCATCACCTTGAACGCGAGCGCCGCGAACGGGTCGTCGTCGCTCGGGCGGCGGGACAGCTCGTGATCGGTGCGCGGGTCGATGCCGTGCACCGGCGGCTTCTCGAGCGGGCTCGGCAGGTAGTCGATCACCGCGTCGAGCAGCGGCTGGACGCCCTTGTTCTTGAAGGCGGAGCCGCAGAAGACCGGCGTGATGGCGTCCGCCAGCGTCGCGGCGCGAACGGCGCGGCGGATCATCTCGGGCGTGACCGAGCCCTCGTCGAGAAGATAGGTCTCGAGAAGTTCCTCGTCGTGCTCGGCGACCGCATCGATGAGCTGGTGGTGGTACTCCTCGGCCTGCTCGCGAAGCTCGGCCGGGATCTCGACCGTGTCGTACTTCGTGCCGAGGTCGTCCGAGTACTCGATCGCCTGCATCTCCACGAGGTCGACGACGCCGCGGAAATGATCCTCGGCCCCGATCGGCAGCTGCACGGGCACCGCCTTCGCGCCGAGCCGGTCGACCATCGACTGGACGGCCGCGAAGAAATCGGCGCCGACCCGATCCATCTTGTTGATGAACGCGATCCGCGGCACGCGGTACTTGTCCGCCTGCCGCCACACGGTCTCCGACTGCGGCTCCACGCCTGCCACCGCGTCGAACAGGGCCACCGCGCCGTCCAGCACCCGCAGGGAGCGCTCGACCTCGACCGTAAAGTCCACGTGCCCGGGCGTATCGATAATGTTGATACGAAAATCGCGCCACGCGCACGTCGTCGCGGCAGACGTGATCGTGATCCCGCGCTCCTGCTCCTGCACCATCCAGTCCATCGTCGCGGCGCCCTCATGCACCTCGCCGATCTTGTACGTGCGGCCGGTGTAGTAGAGGATCCGCTCCGTGGTCGTCGTCTTCCCGGCGTCGATGTGCGCCATGATCCCGATGTTGCGCACCCGCTCGAGGGCGACCTTCGTCTGTTCGGCCACGTTCGCCATTACCAGCGGTAGTGCGCGAAGGCCTTGTTCGCCTGCGCCATCCGGTAGAGGTCGTCCTTGCGCTTGTACGCGCCGCCCTGCTGGTTCAGCGCATCGAGGATCTCGCTCGCGAGCCTCTCGCCCATCGACTTCTCCCGCCGGTCGCGCGAGTAGTTGACGAGCCACCGGACGGCGAGCGTCCGGGCACGCCGCTGGGGCACCTCGACCGGCACCTGGTAGTTGGCGCCCCCGACCCGGCGGGAGCGCACCTCGAGCACCGGCGTCACGGATTTCACCGCCTGGTCGAGCACCTCCGCCGGCGGGCGCCCCGTCTTCTCGCCGACACGGTGGAGCGCCTCGTAGACGATCCGCTCGGCGGTCGACTTCTGGCCGTCGAGCATGACCTTGTTCACGACCTGCGTGACGAGCTTCGACCCGTGGACGGGGTCGGGATCGAGCTCCCGGATATGAATCTCGGCGCGGCGCGGCATCCCTCGCCCCTAGCCCTTCTTCGTCCCGTACTTCGAGCGAGCCTGCCTGCGCTCGCTGACACCCGATGCGTCGAGCGCGGCGCGAATGACCTTGTAGCGGAAGCCTGGGAGATCCTTGACACGGCCGCCGCGGATCAGCACGACCGAGTGCTCCTGCAGGTTGTGGCCCTCACCGGGGATGTAGGTACCGACCTCCATGCCGTTGACGAGCCGGACGCGCGCGACCTTCCGCAGCGCCGAGTTCGGCTTCTTCGGAGTCGTCGTGTACACACGCGTGCAGACACCCCGCTTCTGCGGTGCCCCCCTGAGCGCAGGGGTCTTCGTTTTCGACGCCTTCGGACGTCGACCCTTCCGCACCAGTTGGTTCACAGTCGGCACGCTGAGCGACCTCTTTCTCTTCCGTCCAGACGCAAGAAAAGTCCGGCGGGCAAGCTCCCGCCGAACTCCGGCAATGCTAGCAGCTTGCGGGTTACTGTCAACACGCTATCGTCCGATGAGGGGGGCGCCCGGACGACGCGCCGGCTCCGCGAGCCCGAGATGGTGCCTTTCGCTGACAGCCTGAGCTGGACCACGGTCGGCATTGCGGTCGCCGGTGCCGCGCTGGTCGCGATCGCCGGCCTCCTGCTCGCCGTGGTGCTCGTCCGTCGTCGCACCCCTGCCGAGCGGCGGCTCGAGAGGATGGTGCAGGAGTCGACCGCCCGGGTCGAGGAGATGATCGCGGGGCTCGCCGGCTCGCTCGACCGGTCGCAGACCGAGGCGGCCCTCTCGCGCCATCTTGTCGAGATCGCCTCGACGATCGATCTCGACCTCGTGGTCCAGCGCGTCCTCGAGGCGGCGAAGGCGCTTCCGGGAGTCGATGCCGCGCTGCTCCGCGTCGACGACGCCCGGGCTCCGATCGCCGGCTCGGTCGGGCTCACGGCCTCCGAGCTCCCCACGGGCTTCGATCCCGGCTCGCTCGGAACCGGGGACGTGCGGGCCGCCGTCAGCACCTATCTCTACCCCCCCTCGAGCGAGTCGGCGTACCCCGTCCGCGGGAGCGTCTCGGTTCCGATCTCGGAGGAAGAGGAGGGCGTGATCGGTGCGCTCTGGGCCTTCTGGCGCTCGCCGGACGACGGCGGTGCAGCCGACCGGCTCGCCACCCTCGAGGACATCGCGCGACGTGCAGGCCCCGCCCTCGTCAACGCACGGCGGTTCAAGGAAGCCCGTGAGCTCGCAGACCTCGACCCCCTGACCGGCCTACACAACCACCGCTACTTCCACGAGACGCTCCGGCGCGAGTCCGCGCGCGCACACCGCTACGAGCGGGAGCTGGCCCTCATCGTCTTCGATATCGACGACTTCAAGGCGATCAACGACCGGATCGGCCATCTCGGCGGCGACACCGTCCTCTCCGAGGTCGCCCAGTGCCTGAAGAGCGTCGTCCGCAGCGCGGACATCGCTTGCCGCATCGGCGGCGACGAGCTCGCGGTGATCCTCCCCGAGTCCGGGCGGCAGGACGCCGCTGCGCTCTTCCAGCGGATCGAGGATCGCCTCGACGGCTGGCCCGGCACGACCGAGCCTCTCCGACTCTCGGCGGGAATCGCCGCCCTCCGCGCCGAGGACGATGCGCCGACGCTCTTCAAGCGCGCCGACCGGGCGCTGTACCGGGCAAAGCATCTCGGCAAGGGGCAGGCGATCGCCGACGAAGGCGACCGGGCGGACTAGCGGGTCGGCGCCGGGAGGCGCCCCGCGAACCTGCCGGGGCAAGGAGCGAATGCGGGGCCCAACAACGTGCGGGGCCGGGCTCCGCCCGACCCCGCGTAAAGTCGCGGCCGCCGCCTTGCGGCGTCCGCTGTGCGGGCGCCTACGGCGCCCCAAGAACGTGCGGGGCCGGGCTCCGCCCGACCCCGCGAAACGTCGCGGCCGCCGCCTTGCGGCGTCCGCTGTGCGGGCGCCTACGGCGCCCTTACTCTTCGGCGCCGTCGTTGCCGATCTCCTCCAGCTCCGCGAGCAGCTGCGCCTCGGCCTCGGGTGCGAACGTGCCGAGCGGCACCCGCTCGGTCGGCTGCACGTCGAGCATCCGGTACTTCCTGAGCCCGGTCGCGGCCGGGATCAGCTTGCCGATGATCACGTTCTCCTTCAGGCCGACGAGCCTGTCGATCTTGCCCTCGATCGCCGCGTCGGTGAGCACCTTGGTCGTCTCCTGGAACGAGGCGGCCGACAGGAACGACTCCGTCGCGAGCGAGGCCTTCGTGATCCCGAGGATCATCGGCTCGTACGTCGCCTCCTCGGTGCCCTCGTCCCGAACCCGACGGTTCTCGCGCTCGAGCAGCACACGGTCGGCCAGCTGGCCCGGCAAGAGATCGGTATCGCCGGCCGTGTCGATCCGGACCTTCTTCATCATCTGGCGCACGATCAGCTCGATGTGCTTGTCGTGGATGTCCACGCCCTGCGACCGGTACACGTTCTGCACCTCGTCGACGAGATAGAGCTCGATCGCAGTTGCCCCCTTCAGCCGGAGCAGGTCGGCGGGGTTGAGCGAGCCGTCGTGGAGCGGATCGCCGGCCTCGACCAGCTGTCCGTCCGCAACGAGCAGGCGCGTGCGCCGTGGGAACTGATGCGCATGCTCGACCGGCTCCTCGTCGCCCTTGCCGGCCGAGACGATGGTCACCTTCGGCCCACGGTCAGTGTTCTCGATCGAGATACGGCCCGCGACCTCGGCCAGGGCCGCAGCCCCCTTCGGGTTACGGGCCTCGAAGATCTCGACGACGCGCGGAAGCCCGTGCGTGATGTCCGCTCCCGCCACGCCGCCGGTGTGGAACGTCCGCATCGTGAGCTGGGTCCCCGGCTCGCCGATCGACTGCGCGGCGATGATGCCAACCGCGTCGCCGATCACACACATCTCGTCGGTTGCGAGGAACGTGCCGTAGCACTGTCGGCAGACGCCTGACTCGCTCCGGCACTTCACGACCGAGCGGACGGGCACCTGGAACGTCTCGGCCTGCTCGCCCAGGTCGTCACGGAGCCGCCGGAGCATGGAGAACCGCGTCTGCTCGTGCTTCTCGGCGAGCACCGTCTTGCCCGGCTTGCCGTCCTTCAACGGCCTGCGGACGTCGTGGGCGAGGACGCGGCCGGCCACCGATCGGTTGATCGTGCCGTCACTCGAGAGCAGCGGGAGCTGGACGAACTCCGCGGTCCCGCAGTCCTCCTCGCGGACGATCACGTCCTGGGAGACGTCGACGAGCCGCCGGGTCAGATAGCCCGAGTCGGCGGTCCGGAGCGCCGTGTCGGCAAGACCCTTGCGGGCGCCGTGCGTCGAGATGAAGTACTCGAGCACCGACAGACCCTCCATGAAGTTCGCCTTGATCGGACGCTCGATGATCTCGCCCTTCGGATTCGCCATCAGCCCGCGCATGCCCGCGAGCTGGCGGATCTGCTTGAAGGAGCCGCGCGCACCCGAGTTGGCCATCATGAAGATCGGGTTCAGCTCCCACATGTGCTGTTCCATCGCGTCGGCGACCTTGTCCGTCGCCTCCGTCCACACGTTCACGATCGCCTCGTGACGCTCGTCGTCTGTGATCAGGCCGCGGTCGAAATTGTGTTCGATGTCGCTCACCCGCTCCTCGTAGGAGCTGAGGATCTCGTCCTTGTCGGGCGGGATGACGATGTCGTTCTTGGAGACGGTGACGCCGGCCCGGGTGGCGTACTCGAAGCCCAGCGTCTTTATCTGGTCCAGGACGACCGCCAGACGGGATGCCCCGTACTGGTCGACCAGCTCGGAGATGAAGTCGCCGATCTCCTTCTTCCCGAGCGTGCGGTTGATGTACCGGAAGCTGCCGTGGTCGAACTCCGCGTCCATCGCCCCCTCGAGAGCCCGGGCGACCTCCTCGTTGAAGATCACCCGGCCCGGCGTGGTCAGGATCAGCTCGCCGTTCCACCGGTACTCGATCGGAACCTGGAGCCCGGCGCCCGCCTGCCCCGCCTCGAGCGCGAGGATCACGTCGTCCTCGGAGGCGAACCGCTTGGGCCGCGGCTCGAGCTGCTCGGAGGAGGTGCGGGCGAGGTCGTGGGCGCAGTACGTCAGGTAGTAGGCGCCGATGACCATGTCCTGCGTCGGCGTCGCGAGCGGACGCCCGTGCGCGGGCGAGAGGATGTTGTTCGAGGAGATCATCAGCACCCGCGCCTCGGCCTGAGCCTCCGCCGAGAGCGGCAGGTGCACCGCCATCTGGTCGCCGTCGAAGTCCGCGTTGAACGCGTGGCAGACCAGGGGGTGGATCTGGATCGCCTTGCCCTCGACGAGCACGGGCTCGAATGCCTGGATGCCGAGCCGGTGCAGCGTGGGCGCACGGTTCAGCAGCACCGGGTGCTCGGCGATCACCTCCTCGAGGACGTCCCAGACCTCCGGCACCATCGACTCGACCACCTTCTTGGCGGCCTTGATGTTCTGGACCGCCTTGCGCTCGACGAGCCGGCTCATGATGAACGGCTTGAACAGCTCCAGCGCCATGAGCTTCGGCAGCCCGCACTGGTGGAGCTTCATGTTCGGACCGGCGACGATGACCGATCGGCCCGAGTAGTCGACCCGCTTGCCGAGCAGGTTCTGGCGGAACCGGCCCTGCTTGCCCTTGAGCATGTCGGAGAGCGACTTCAGGGGACGGTTGCCGGGGCCGGTCACGGCCCGGCCCCGCCGCCCGTTGTCGAACAGGGCGTCGACCGCCTCCTGGAGCATCCGCTTCTCGTTGTTGACGATGATCTCGGGCGCCCCGAGGTCGAGCAGCCGCTTCAGGCGGTTGTTGCGGTTGATCACGCGCCGGTAGAGATCGTTGAGGTCGCTCGTCGCGAAGCGGCCGCCGTCGAGCTGAACCATCGGGCGCAGCTCGGGCGGGATCACCGGCACGGCGTCGAGGACCATCCACTCGGGGCGGTTCTCCGACTTGACGAACGCGCTGACGACCTTCAGGCGCTTGATCGCGCGCGCCTGCTTCTGCCCCTTCGACGTCGCGATGATCCGCCGGAGGTCGTCTGCCTCCCTGTCGAGCGCGAGATCTTTCAGCAGGTCGCGGATCGCCTCCGCGCCCATGCCGCCCTCGAAGTAGACGCCGAACCCGTACGGCGACCCGAACCGATCCTTCATCTCGCGGAAGATCAGCTCGTCGTTGACGATCTCCTTCGGATCGAGCTCGCGGAACCTCGCCCAGGTCTCCTCGAGCCGTCGCAGCGAATCGTCGGCGGCCTCCCGCGTGTCGCTGCGCCGGGAGTCCATGTCGAGGTACATCTCGCGAACCTTGAGGGCCCACTGGACGGCCGCGTCGAGGTCGTCCTTCTGTGCCCGTGCCTCGGGCTTCAGGCAGAGGTCGTTGGCGAGCTCGCGGATCTCCTCGGACGTCTCACTCGAAACCGAGTTGAGGAGGTCGCCGAGCAGGCCCGATCCGACCTCGCGGACCTTCTCGAGGTTCTTCGCGTCGACCGGCGCCGCGCGCTCGGCATCCTGGCCTTCCAGCACGACGCCGGTGAGCAGCGCCTCCTGAAGCTTCTTGATGTGCTTCGTGATCGCGCCCTTCTTCGCGCCGGACGCGGCCTCCGCGTCGGCGACGAGCGGTGCGAGCGCCTCCCGAACTTGCGCCGCAACCTGTGCGATGAGGTCCAGCTCGCGCGGGGCGAGGTCGCGATCCGGCCGGGTCGCCGCCTTGCGGACGAGCTCCCTCGTCTTCTTGGCGTCCTCCGTCGTGATCGTCTTTGCGGCGTCCACAAAGATCCCGCCGACGAGCTTGCGGGACTCGTCGAGCGTGGGCAGCCCCTGCTCCTCGGCCCAGTTCGAGAGGCCGCGTGCCCAGAACTCGTCGTCCTCGTCGAAGTCCTTCTCCTTGCCTTTCGTGAAGTACTCTCGACGCCGCGTGAGCCGCTGCTCGAGCGTCGCGAGCTGCTCGTCGCGATCGACGTAGATCCGCTCGGACTCGGCCCGGACCTTGTCCTCGAGGTCGGCGAGGTCGGCCGTACGCTTCTCGCGGTCGACACGCGTCACGATGGACGCGGCGAAGTAGAGAACCTTCTCGAGCTCCTTGGGCGCGATGTCCAGGAGGTAGCCGATCCGGCTCGGGACGCCCTTGAAGAACCAGATGTGGGAAACGGGCGCCGCGAGGTCGATGTGGCCCATGCGCTCGCGGCGAACCTTCTGGCGCGTGACCTCCACACCGCACCGCTCGCAGATGATGCCCTTGTAGCGGACGCGCTTGTACTTGCCGCAGTAGCACTCCCAGTCCTTCGTTGGACCGAAGATGCGCTCGCAGAACAGGCCGTCCTTCTCGGGCTTCAACGTCCGATAGTTGATCGTCTCCGGCTTCGTGACCTCGCCGGACGACCAGTCGCGGATCTGCTTCGGCGATGCGAGGCCGATCCGGATCGCGTCGAAGTTGTTGATGTCGATCAAGGTGTCTCCTGACTCCCCGTCGGTGATTCCCGTCTTCCCGCGGGACGAGGCATCCCCCGCCCCTCCGTCGCGCTACTCCTCGACCTCCACATCGGCGAGATCGACCTCGGCACCGAGCTCGATCGGCTCGCCCTCTTCCTCGTCCTGGGCCTCGTCGACGGGCTCTTCCGCGACATCGCTCACGTTCCCGAGCTCCTCGTCGGCGGGGAGCATGAGCTCTCCGGCCTCGTCGACTCGATCCGTGCCCTCCTCGATCTCCTCGGCCGTCGGCGGCCTCGCCGCTGCCCGAAGCGAGCCGGGCGAAAGGTCGATCCCGAGCTCCTCCGCAGCGCGCAGCAGCTCGTCCTCCTCCTCGCGAACCTCGACCTCGGTGCCCTCCTCGGAGAGCACCTGGACATCGAGCGCCAGCGACTGCATCTCCTTGAGCAGGACCTTGAACGACTCGGGGATCGACGGCTCGGCGATGTTCTCGCCCTTGACGATCGCCTCGTAGGCCTTCACGCGCCCCACGGTGTCGTCGGACTTGATCGTGAGCATCTCCTGGAGCGTGTAGGCGGCGCCGTACGCCTCGAGCGCCCACACCTCCATCTCGCCGAACCGCTGGCCGCCGAACTGGGCCTTCCCGCCGAGAGGCTGCTGCGTGACGAGCGAGTACGGGCCCGTCGAGCGTGCGTGGATCTTGTCGTCGACGAGGTGGAGCAGCTTGAGGATGTACATGTAGCCGACCGTGACCTTCTGGTCGAACGGCTTGCCCGTTCGCCCGTCGAGCAGGCGCACCTTGCCCGAGCACCAGCGGCCGGCAGGTCGGGTCTCGTCGACCACGACCTTGATCGGCGAGTCGGCGTTCTGCTTCGCCCATTCGACGAGCGCCTCGTCGACCTGCTCCGGCGTCGCCCCGTCGAACACGGGGGTCGCGACGGGGGTCGGGTTGCTGCCGTCGCCGAACACGCCGTGACGGGCGGCCCAGCCCAGGTGCGTCTCGAGCACCTGGCCGATGTTCATCCGGCTCGGCACGCCGAGCGGGTTCAGCACGACGTCCACGGGCGTCCCGTCCTCGAGGAACGGCATGTCCTCCTCCGGGACGATCTTCGCGATCACGCCCTTGTTGCCGTGGCGGCCGGCGAGCTTGTCGCCCTCGGCGACCTTGCGCTTCTTGGCGACGAAGACGCGGACGAGCTCGTTCACGCCCGGGGACAGGTCGTCCCCGCTGTCGCGCGAGAACGTCTTGACCGCGATCACCTTGCCGCCCTCGCCGTGCGGCACCTTCAGGGACGTATCGCGCACCTCGCGCGCCTTCTCCTTGAAGATCGCGCGGATCAGCTTCTCCTCGGCCGTGAGCTCGGTCTCGCCCTTCGGCGTCACCTTGCCGACGAGCAGGTCGCCGGAGCCGACCTCGGCGCCGATCCGCACGACACCCCGGTCGTCGAGGTTGCGCAGCGACTCCTCGGAGCGGTTCGGGATGTCGCGGGTGATCTCCTCGTCCCCGAGCTTCGTGGAGCGGGCGTCGATCTCGTACTCGTGGATGTGGATCGAGGAGAGCACGTCGTCCTTGACGAGACGCTCCGAGACGACGATCGCGTCCTCGAAGTTGTAGCCCTCGAACGGCATGAAGGCGACCAGCATGTTCTTGCCGAGCGCGAGCTCCCCGTCCCGCGTCGAGCTGCCGTCGGCGAGGACCGTGCCCTCGTCGATGTGCTGGTTCAGCGTGACGAGCGCCTTCTGGTGGATCAGCGTCCCCTGGTTCGAGCGCATGAACTTGACCAGCGGGTACTCGTCGCGCTCGCCGCCCTTCGTCTGGACGGTGATCTGCTCCGCCTCGACGTCGACGACCGTGCCCTGGCGCTTCGCGACCACGACGTCGCCCGTGTCGATCGCCGCCCGGTACTCGAGCCCGGTGCCCACGAGCGGCGGCTCCGTGATCAGGAGCGGCACGGCCTGCCGCTGCATGTTCGAGCCCATCAGCGCGCGGTTCGCGTCGTTGTGCTCGAGGAACGGGATCAACGCCGTCGCGACCGACACGATCTGCGCCGGGTTCACGTCCATGTACTGGACGGCCTTCGGGAGCACGGTCGCGATCTCACCCGCACCCGTTCGGCACACGACCGTCGGGTTCAGGAACTTGCCGTTCTTGTCGAGCGGCTCGTTCGCCTGGGCGATCACGAATCGCTCCTCCTCGCTCGCGTCGAGGTACACGATCTCGTTCGAGACCTTCCCGTCCTTCACGATGCGGTAGGGAGTCTGGACGAACCCGAACTGGGAGACGGTCGCATAGGACGCGAGCGAGCCGATCAGCCCGATGTTCGGCCCTTCCGGCGTCTCGATCGGGCACATCCGGCCGTAGTGCGTCGCGTGGACATCGCGGACCTCGATCGGCGCCCGCTCGCGGGTGAGCCCGCCGGCGCCGAGCGCCGAGAGGCGGCGCCGGTGCGTGAGCCCGGCGAGCGAGTTGGTCTGATCCATGAACTGCGAGAGCTGCGAGGAGCCGAAGAACTCCTTCAGCGCTGCCTGGACCGGGCGGACGTTGATGATCGTCTGGGGCGTGATCGTGTCGACGTCCTCGGTCGTCATCCGCTCGCGGACAACGCGCTCCATCCGGTACAGGCCGACGCGGAACGCCTCCTGGATCAGCTCGCCGACCGTCCGCAGCCGCCGGTTCCCGAAGTGCTCGTACTCGTCGAGCTCCTTCGCGATCGGGCTGCGGGAGAGCACCCGCGCGTCCGCGGCGAAGTCCTTCGAGTCCTCCGGGACGCCGAGGTTCTTCGGCAGGGCGACGAGCCGTCGCACGAGCGCGACGATGTCCTGGGTCGTGAGCACGCGGACGCCGTCCGGGACGTCGACGTCGAGCCGCTGGTTCAGCTTGTACCGGCCGACCTTCGTCAGGTCGTATCGCTTCGGATCGAAGAACAGGCTCCGGAGCAGCGACCGAGCGTTGTCGAGCGTCGGCGGCTCGCCCGGGCGCTGCTTCTTGAAGACCTCGATGACGGCCTCTTCCTCGCGGGTCGTCGGGTCCTTCTCGAGCGTGTTCACGAGATAGAGCGAGTTGTCGAACAGCGCGAGGATCGCCTCGTTCGTGCTCGTGTCGAGCTCCCATCCGGTCGACGGGTCCTGCGCGGGGAGCGCGCGGAGCAACGTGGTCACCGCGAGCTTGCGCTTGCGGTCGATTCGCGCGTAGACCGCGCCCTTCTTGTCGATCTCGAGCTCGAGCCACGAGCCGCGGGACGGCATGAGGTTCGCCGTGAACACCTGCTTGTCCGGGTCCTTCGGCTCCATCAGGTAGGCCCCGGGGCTGCGTACGAGCTGCGTGACGATGACCCGCTCGGTACCGTTGATGATGAACGTCCCCTGGTCGGTCATCATGGGGAAGTTCCCCATGAAGACCTCCTGCTCGCGGATCTCGCCCGTGTCCTTGTTGACGAAGCGGACGATCATCGCGAGCGGCGCCTCGTAGGTGAGGTCCTTCTCGCGGCACTCCTTGATGTCCGCCGCGGGATCCCCGAACTTGTATTCGGCGAACTCGACGGCGAGTGTGCCGGTGTAGTCCTCGATGGGCGAGATGTCGTTGATCGTCTCGCGGAGGCCCTCGTCCAGGAACCACCTGAACGATGCCTTCTGGATGTCGATCAGATTCGGGACTTCGAGAACGTCGTCGAGACGCGAGAACGTCTTGCGCTCACGACGAGGAGCGACCTTACTGGCCAACTACGCGACCTCCCTCCGGGCAGCGTCGAACGAGCAACAGGCGTACGGGAATGGCAAACGGCGGCGCGACCAGCAAGGGTATCACAGCGGGCGGCGCATGCGCAAGCGAAGCCCGGCGGGCTCCGCACTGTCCACAGGACTGTAGCGCAGATCTGTTGAAAAGCCAAGCGGCCGTGTGGATCGCAGGCGCACGGACGGCTGGGGGCCGGATGCCTCCGGCCCCCAGCCGTCTCTTCAGCGGGCCGGCATCGCCCGCCGGTGGTGCCTAGGTCAGCTCGACGCTGGCCCCGGCCTCCTCGAGCTTCGCCTTGAGGGCGTCGGCCTCGTCCTTCGCCACGCCCTCCTTGACGGCCTTGGGCGCGCTGTCGACGACGTCCTTGGCCTCCTTGAGCCCGAGGCCGGTGATCTCGCGGACCACCTTGATGACCTGGATCTTCTTGTCGCCGGCCGCGGTCAGCACGACGTCGAACTCGGACTTCTCCGCGGCGGCCTCGCCGCCGCCCGCACCGGGCGCCGCCATGCCGGGCGCCGCCGCCGCCACCGGGGCGGCCGCGGTGATGCCCCATTCGTCCTCGATCTTCTTCTTCAGCTCGACGAGCTCGAGCACCGTCAGGCCCCCGAGCTGCTCGAAGATGGTGTCGACTCCGCTCATCAGTTCTCCTCCGCTTCTGCGTCCTTGGTGGTGTCCTCTGTCCCTGCGGCTTCGCCGGCCGCTTCCGCCGGCTCCCGCGCGGAAGGCTCTTCCGCCGTCGGAGCCTCGTCTTCCATCGACTCGCCGATCGCCTCGGCCTCGCCGGCCTCGACCGGCTCCTCGTCGGCCGCCTCGGCCGGCTCCTCAGGAGCTTGCTCGGGCCCGGGCTCGGCGGCAGCTGCCGCGTCGCCCCGGGCTGTGAGCTGGTCGATCCGCCCGTCGATCAGGCCGACGACGCTCTGGAGCGGCGCGTTGACGAGGCCCAGCATGCTCGTCAGCGGGGCGATGATCGCCGCGAGCACCTGGCCGCGCAGCACGTCGGCCGGCGGCAGCGCCGCGAGCCCCTTGACGGCGTCCTGGCCGACCGCGCGCCCGGACAGGACCGCGCCCTTGAGCGCAAGCCGCCGGGTCGTCTTCGCCGTGTCGTCGAGCGTCTTCGCGACGGCGACCATGTCGCCGTCGGAGACGAAGGCGATCGCCGTCGGGCCGGTCAGGAACTCGAGCAGTGCATCGACGCCTGCCTCCTCCGCGGCACGCCGCGTGAGGGTGTTCTTGCAGACCGACAGTCGCGCACCGTGCTCGATCAGCTTCGTGCGGACTCCGTCGAGCTCGGCGTGCGTCGAGCCCGCGATAGTCGGCCACGATCAGCGTATCGGCCGTTCGCAGCCGCTCGACCAGGTCGGCGACCACTCCTTCCTTCTTGGCTCTCAGCATCCCTCTTCACCTCCTCTCGAAACGATCGAGCCCGCCAGCGGCGGGCCCGAAGGAGGTTCGCGCATTCCGGCGAGGGGCCGGCATGCCGATGCTCCGGGCGCCGCCTCGGCCGGTCTTCTGCGCAAGCGCTGCCGGCTGTCTCGGGCGACGGGCGGTTGTGGGTGTCTACGCGACCGCGGTGGTCTCCTCGAGCTCCGCGGCCACCTCGCGCGTCTTGGTGGGGTCGACCTTGATCCCCGGGCCCATCGAGGTCGTCACCGTGATCGACCTGATGTACCGCCCCTTCGCGGCGGCCGGCTTCGCCCGGACGAGCTCCTCGACGACGACGGCGTAGTTCTCGAGCAGCTGACGCTCGTCGAAGCTCGCCTTGCCGATCGAGAGGTGGACGTTCGCGCCACGATCGGTCCGGTACTCGAGCTTGCCGGCCTTGGCGTCGCGCACCGCCTTCGCAATGTCGAAGGTGACGGTGCCGGTCTTCGGGTTCGGCATCTTGCCCCGCGGGCCGAGAATGCGGCCGAGCTTGCCGACGACGCCCATCATGTCGGGGGTTGCGATCGCGATGTCGAACTCGTCGAAGCCGCCCTCGATCTGCTGGGCGAGATCCGCGGAGCCGACGACGTCGGCACCGGCATCGCGCGCCTCGCCGGCCTTGTCCCCTTCGGCGAACACCGCCACGCGCATCTCCCTGCCCGTGCCGTGGGGCAGCATCAGCGTGCCGCGCAGCTGCTGGTCGGCGTGCCGGACGTTGAGGCCGAGGTTGAAGTGGGTCTCCACCGTCTCGTCGAACTTCGCTGCCTCGAGCTCCTTGAGCAGCCTCATCGCCTCGAGCGGCGAGTACGTACGCTCGCGATCGATGCGTGCCCGCGCGCCCGTGTAGCGCCTGCCGTGACCGGCCATCAGCTTTCCACCTCCACACCCATGGACCGCGCCGTCCCCGCGATCACCAGCATCGCCTGGTCGACGTCGCGGGCGTTCAGGTCGACGAGCTTCGTCTCGGCGATCTGACGCAGCTGAGCCTGCGACAGCATCCCGACCTTCTCCCGGTTCGGCTCACCGGATCCCTTCTCGAGCCCGAGGGCCTCCTTGATGAGCACCGCCGCCGGCGGGGTCTTCGTGATGAAGGTAAACGAGCGATCCTCGAAGACCGAGATCTCGACCGGGGTGATCCGGCCCGGCTGGTCGGACGTCTGGGCATTGAACGCCTTGCAGAAGTCCATGATGTTCACGCCGTGCTGGCCGAGCGCGGGCCCGACGGGAGGCGCCGGGTTCGCCTGGCCTCCGGGAATCTGGAGCTTGATCACGGTGAGGATCTTCTTTGCCATTCGTCCGCCTTGTCTGTCTTAGTCGATCTTCTTGACCTGGTCGAAGCTGAGCTCGACCGGCACCTGGCGCTCGAAGATGTTCACGAGCACCTTGAGCTTCTGCTGATCCGCGTTGACGTCGACGATCTCCCCGTCGAAGTCCGACAGCGGGCCCGAGGTGACCTTCACCGACTCCCCGAGCTCGAACTCGGCCACCGCCCGCGGTCGCTCCGCGGCCGTCTGCGTATGCATGATCCGGTCGATCTCCGGCTTGGACAGCGGGACCGGCTTGTTCCCCGAGCCGACGAAGCCGGTGACGCCGGGCGTGTTCTTCACGACCGACCACGAATCGTCGGTGAGATCCATGTTCACGAGCACGTACCCCGGCAGGACGCGCTTCTCCGTCTGGATCTTCTGGCCGTCCTTCGTCTCGACGACCTGCTCGGTCGGAACGACGACACGTCGGAAGCTGCGCTGCTGGGCCATGGAGACGATCCGGTGCTCGAGATTGGCCTTCACCTTGTTCTCGTGACCGGAGTACGTGTTGACGACATACCACTGGAACATTGCGGCGACTTTTCCTCGGCCTACTGGTTCAGGAGGACGTTCTTGACGAGGCGGCTGAAGGCCTCGTCGACGACCCAGAGATACAGGCCCACGACGAAGATGGCGATCACGACGACGATTGATGCGCTCATCAGCTGCCGCTGACCTGGCCAGTCGACCTTCTTGAGCTCCGCGGCCGACTCGGAGATGAACTGCCGGGTCCCGCCGCGCTCCTTGCGCTGCCCGGCCTGCGTCTTCCCGGCCTCGGCGGCCCGCTGGCTCCGCTGGCGCTGCGCCTCGCGGGTGCGCGAGGAGCGCGACGAGGTCGCAGGCGCATCGCTGCCATCCGACCGGGCGTTGCGGGTGGGGCGGGCCATCAGGGACCTAGCGCGTCTCGCGATGCGGGGTGTGGGTAGCGCACCAGCGACAGTACTTCTTGAACTCGACACGGTCCGGGGTGTTCCGCTTCGACTTCATCGTCTGGTAGTTGCGGCGCTTGCACTCCGTGCAGGCGAGCGTGATCGCAACTCGGACTCCGGTTTTCTTGGCCACGTGTTGGTTCCTTGCAGGTCGTCGTGAAGGGGCGCCCCAGGGAAGGCCCGGCGAGGCGCGACGCATCATTGTAGCGATCGCCGCCCGCCCGGGCCGCAGGCAAGGACGACTGTCCGGCCAGGCCCCGAGCCGTCGCGACTCCGAGCGATAGCGGCGGCAGGACTCGAACCTGCGACACGCGGATTATGATTCCGCTGCTCTGACCAACTGAGCTACGCCGCCCTGCGCGGGCCAGTCTAGCAGCCTCGCCCCCTCAGATCGCCGGCTGCAACCCCGCGCAGCCTGCTCTATCATCCGGCCCATGGCGATCGACGCCGTCGAAGCTCTCTCGCGCGTTCCCCTGCTGTCGGGAATCGATCGGAGAGAGCTCGAGCGTCTTGCGAAGTCGTTTCGGGAGCGGAGCTTTCCCGAGGGCGGGACTGTGACCCGCGAGGGGGAAGCGGGTGCCGGGTTCTTCGTGATCCTCGACGGCTCGGCGACGGTCTCCGTGGGCGGCGAGGCGAAGGCGACGGTGAGCGCCGGCGATGCGATCGGCGAGATGGCCCTGATCGACGACGGCCCACGTACGGCGACGGTGACGGCGGCCACCGACATGCGCTGTCTCGTACTCGCTGCGTGGGAGTTCCGCGCGTTCGTCGAGGATCATCCCTCGCTCGCCTGGCAGCTCCTGCAGACGCTGGCGCACCGCCTGCGCGTCGCGCAGGCCTGAGCCGGGCGCCAGGCCGGTAGGGCTCAGATCACGTTCCGCTCGGGCCTGGCCTCGCCTGTGGCGAAGCGCTCGAGCGCGAACGGCGACAGGTCGAACGGTGTCGGCAGGTCGAGCGCAAGGAGCGCGACGTGCTCGCCGACCACTGGTCCCTGCTGGAATCCGTGCCCGGAGAAGCCGGTGGCGTAGACGAGCCCCGAGGGCTCCGTCGTTCGCCCGACCAGCGCGTTGTGGTCGGGGCTCACCTCGTAGTACCCCCACCACCCCCCGCGGACGGCGACCTCCTCGAGGACGGGGAGACGCGCAGCCGCCACCGGGGCGAGCTCCTCCAGCGTCTGCTCCCTCCCGCCGAGGAGCAGCCCGCGCCCTTCGCGGTGGAAGTAGAAGCCGGTCGCGAAGTCGATCGTGAGCGGCAGCTCGTGGGGGAGCGGGTCGCCGGGCTCCGTGAAGAACACATGACGCCGCTCCGGCTCGACGGGGATCTCGACGCCCGCCGTCCTGCCGAGCTCCTTCGACCAGACTCCCGCCGTGAGCACGACCCGCTCTGTCGCGATGGGCCCCGATTGCGTCTCGACCGCGACGACGCGGGCGTCCTCGACGACGATCCGTTCGACCGCACAGCCCTGGACGATCGTCGCGCCGGTCGCGGCGGCCGCGGCCGCGTAGCCCTGGACGGCGGCCTCCGGCGTGGCGTAGCCGTCGATCGGGCAGAAGGTCGCCGCGAGCACGTCGGCGGTCTCCACTCCGGGCACGATCTCCGCCGCCTCCTGCGGGGTGATCAGGCGCGACGGGACGGAGAGGCGCTGCTGGAGCGCGATGCTTTCGGTGAACGCCTCGACGTCGGCAGGCTCGGTCAGCAGGAACAGATAGCCCCATTGCTTGAAGTCGATCTCCGCTCCCGGCTCGGCCCCGAAGCGTTCGTAGCGCCGGATCGACTCGAGGCTGACCCGGATGTTCAGCTCGTCGGAGAATTGCGCGCGAATCCCCCCCGCCGCCTTGCTCGTCGATCCGGCCGCGAGCGTCTCGCGCTCGACGAGCACGCAATCGGCGCAGCCGTTGCGGGTCAGGTAGTAGAGCGCCGCCGCGCCCATGACGCCGCCGCCGACGACGACCACCTCGGCGCTCTTTGGCAGTCCCATCAGGGCTTGTCGATCTCCCCAAGCGGGCCGAAGGCCCGGTCGGCGAGCTCGGCCGCGACGTCGTCCCCGGGCCCGGCGAGCTGGGGCGGGGACAGGACGAGCGCATCCTCGACCCAACGCGCGATCGTCGCGTCGACCTCGTGGGGCGCGTCCACCCGGTCGAGGATACCGGCTGCCCGAGGAAGGGCTCGTGTGGCCGGTGGGGTAGCGTCCCGACCCGATGGCCCTCGCGCTTGTCTGCCTCGCTTGCGCCGCGGCCGCGGCGTGGCTGGCGGTGCTCCTGCGCCCGTCGCGGCCGTGGGACCTGCGGCCCCTCGCCGAAGAAGTCGCGACGCCTCGCGGGCCGGACGTCTGGCCGCGCGTGGCCGTCGTCGTGCCGGCCCACGACGAGGAGGACGTCCTGCCCGCGACCCTGCCCGGCCTGCTGGGGCAGGACTACCCCGGCCCGTGGGAGGTCGTGGTCGTCGACGATCGGTCGAACGACGGCACTGCCGAGGCCGCCCGACGGCTCGGCGGCGGAAGCGGGCGGCTGACCGTCGTCGAGGGCGATCCGCTCCCGGCCGGCTGGGTCGGGAAGGTCTGGGCGATGGAGCAGGGGAGCCGCGAGCTCGGGCACCGTGCCGAGCCGCCGGCGTACCTCCTGTTCACCGATGCCGACATCCGTCATGCGCCGGGATCCGTGCGCCGGCTCGTGACCGAGAGCGTCGCGTGGGAGCTCGACCTGGGCAGCCGCATGGCGCGGCTTCGTTGCGTCTCGGCAGCCGAACGCCTGCTGATCCCACCGTTCCTGTTCTTCTTCAACCTCCTGTACCCGATGCGGCTCGCGAACGATCCGCGCCGGAAGCTGGCGGCAGGCGCAGGAGGCTGCATGCTCGTCCGGCGCGACGCCCTCGCCCGGGCGGGCGGTATGGAGGCGATCTGCGGGGACGTGATCGACGACGTCAACCTGGCACGGGCCGTGAAGCGCGCCCGCGGCAGGATCCGGCTCTCGCTGAGCCGGGCGGACGTCGTGAGCATCCGCGAGTATCGGTCTGTCGCCCCGATCTGGCGCATGGTGCGACGCTCCGCCTTCGATCAGCTCGGGTACTCGTGGCTGCTGCTGCTCGGGACGCTCGCGGGCCTCGTGCTGCTCTTCGTCGTGCCGCCCGGGCTGACGATCGCCGGGATCGCCCTCGGCGCTGCCGGAACGCTCCCGGGCGGAACGGCGATCGTCGTCGCGCTGCTCGCCGGCGTTGCCTGGTTCGTCTCGGCGGCCGTCTACCTCCCCACCGTGCGCTACTTCGGCCTGCCGCCGGCGTGGGCGCTGACGCTCCCCCTCGGCGGCCTACTCTACGGGGGCATGACGGCCGACTCGGCGCGGCAGCACCTTCTCGGGCGGGATCGCGCCTGGTCGTAGGGGAGGACACGCGCGGCCGGGCCAGAACCACCGTCCCGACGGCGATGACGGCCACCCGGATACACGAGCGCACGTTGCGGCTGTCCGGGCCGGGCCACTTCCTGATCGTCCTCCTGCTGACGCTGGCCTCGTTCGTCTTCCTGGCGGCTGCTCCGGACGAGGACTGGACGCCCCTCCTCTCGGTGCTCATCCAGGGAGTGACGCTGCTCGTCGCTCTGCGCACCTCCGAGATGAGCCCGCGCATCGTGCGCGCGGCGCGGGTCGTCGTCGCGCTCGGCATCGTCGCCGCCGCTGCGGCGCTGATCGGGAACTCCACCGACGCCCGCGCCGCCGGGTACATCGTGAACGTCTTGCTCGTCGCCCTCGCGCCGCCCGCGATAGCAATCGGCGTCGTGCGCCAGATGCGAATTCGCCGCGGCGTCACACTCCAGGCGGTCTTCGGCGTCCTCAGCATCTACGTCCTGATCGGCATGTTCTTCGCCGCCGTCTACCTCGCGATCGACCAGCTGACGAGCGGGCCGTTCTTCGCCGGCGGCGTGATCCCGACGCCGCAGGACTTCCAGTACTTCAGCTTCGTCACCCAGACGACCGTCGGCTATGGAGATCTCACGGCGACGACGAGTCTCGGCCGGACATTCGCCGTCTTCGAAGCGCTGATCGGCCAGATCTACCTGGTCACCATCGTCGCGGCGCTCATGGCGAACCTCCGGACGCCCGGTCTGTCCGACAGCGAGTCGGAGCCGGCGGCCTGACAGCCTCGCCGGGGCACGCCTCACCCGCTCGCCGGCCACTTGATCAGCGAGAGGATCGTGAACATCGGCAGGTACATCGAGATCACGATCACGCCGACGATCATCCCGACGAAGATCATCAGCAGCGGCTCGATGATCGACGTGAGCGACCGGATGGAGGCGTCCACCTCGTCCTCGTGGAAGGCGGCGACCTTGCCGAGCATCTTCTCGAGACGTTACGCGCGTGCTGACCCGGATCGTGTCGTCGTTCGACGTCTCGACCGGCCTGTAGCGGGTCACGCCGGCGCGAAGCGCCCCGGCTCGACCTGGCATGCGCGCCCTTGCGCCTCGAGGTGCTCGACGTGGGCGAGAGCCTCGACGAGGGCGAACCGCTGCTCGTGGAGGCCGAGATTGCCGGGCGGCCAGATTCGCTGAGCTACCTCGAACGCGCTGCTCGCGCCCTCGTGCAGGGCGCGCTCGGCGACGTCGAGCCGCTCGGCGTGATGGCTGCGCATCTCGGCGATCCTGCCGGGGACGTCGAGGATCGGCTCGTGATGCCCCGGGAAGACGATGGACGGGGCGAGCTCCGCCAGCCGGTCGAGCGTCCGGAAGTAACGGCCGAGCGGGTCGACGGCCGTGTCCGGCCAGCGCCCGATGTTCGGCGTGATGTTCATCAGCATCACGTCGCCCCCGAACAGGCGTCCGCCGGCGCGGTCGAGCAGCGCGATGTGGCCGTCCGCGTGCCCGGGAAGCTGGAGGACGACGAACGTCGTCCCGCCGGCCTCGATCTCGTCGCCCTCCTCGACGAGGACGGTCGGGCTCGCCGGCTCGACCGGGAGGCGGAGCTCGGCGGCCGTCGACGCCTCCGCGAGATCCTCCGGCATGCCGTGCGAGAGCAGGAACTCCCGGAAGCCACCGGCGTCCATGTTGCCCCACGAGATCTCGGAGAGCTCCGCATCGAGGCTCCCCTGCACCACCTCGCCCGGCGCCGTGAGCGCGGTCAGCGCGGCCGCGGCCCCCAGATGGTCGGGGTGGTAGTGGGTGACCACCAGCCGCCTGACGGCAGGGTTTCCGTGCGCGGCGAGCACCGTCTGCCAGCGGAGCAGCGTCCCGGGACTCCCGAGGCCGGTGTCGACGATCGTCCAGGCGCCGTCCGCGTCGACAAGCGCGTAGCAGTGCACATGGTCGAGCGCCCACGGGAGCGGCTGGGTGATCCGCAGCAGCCCCGGCGCGACCTCGGTGACGACCGCCTCGCGGGGCGCATCAGCCACCGGGCGTTCTCCGACCCGGTGCAGATGGCCCCGGCTGCGCCCCCCGCCTCACACGGCTGACGCTAGCACCCGTTCCGGGACACAGTGCGCCCGGGGTACCGCCGGTCAGTTGATCTCGATGACCGTCAGCGTGAAGCGCGCGCCGTCCGGCTGGCTGACGAGGTCACTTCCTCGCCCTTCTCCACGGTGACGGCCGACTGGCCGTCCGAGAACGAGCCGTCGGCGATCCCGATCTCCACGGAGTCGGCGTGGATCGCCACGATCTTGAAGGCCGGGTCGCTCGCCGGGAAGGTGGCGCCGACCGCCAGGATCTCGACCCGCAGGTTGATCGACATCGTGACGGAGGTCGGCGCCCCCACCCGGGGGACGTCAAAGGCTTGTCCCGGCGGCCTCGTTTCAGGCCCGCAGTCCGGCCGCTACGGCTGTCGGCCGCCGGGGCGGGCCGGCAATCGACACCGGGATCGTCTACCGCGACCTCGGCCCCGCCTGCCAGGCCGCCTGCTCGGAGACCCCCTCGGATCTCCAGTACGGGTCGACGAGGCCCCGTGAGACCGCGACGGCGCGGAGCGCGAGCATCGCGGTATAGGTCGGGAGGACGGGCAGCATTCCTCCCGGCGGAGTCAGCTCGAGGCCCCGGTCGAGCGCCCGGTCGAGGTCGGAGACGACCTCGACCTGCCTCTCGTCCATGCCGCCGTAGACGAAGCGCAGCGCAAGCTCCTCGGCCCGGCTCCCCGATGCGACGAGGTGCTCGAGGCCCGCCGCGAGCGGTTCGAAGTCGACGTCCCAGATCCACGAGACGTCACGCCCGTCCGCGACGTCGTCGTTGAGTGCGATCAACGCCACCGCCGGCACGCCGTCGGCGACGAGCGTGCGCACCGCCTCGTTCGCGCCGGCGGGATTCTTCACCAGCAACATCAGCACGTCGCGGTCTCCGGCGCGGATCCGCTCGAACCGGCCGAATGCCGGCCGGAACCGCGCCAGGCCCGAGACGATGTCGTCGAGTCCGGCACCGAGCGCGCCCGAGAGGGCCGCAGCCGCCACGGCGTTGTAGACGTTGTACAGCCCAGGGACCGGCAGCTCGACGCGCGCGCTGCCGGCGGGCGTCCCCAGCTCGAACGCGACGCCGTCGAGCCCGTGCAGCTCGAGCGAGCGCGCCGCAACGTCCAGGGGCGGCCGTCTGAGCCCGCAGCGCTCGCAGCGGTAGTCGCCGAGATGGCCGACCCAGGCCACCGCATATGCCAGGGGGAAACCGCAGTCGACGCAGTACTTCGAGTCGGCCGCGTGCGAGAGGCGCTCGCGGCCGACGAGCGGATCGTCGAGGCCGAAGCGGACGGCTCCGGGCCGGCCGCGCGCGAGCGCCCCGAGGACCGGGTCATCGACGCCCAGCGCGACGACCGTTTCGGCCGGCAGCGCGTTCACCGTTGTGCGCCATCGCTCGGCGATGTGCTCCAGCTCGCCGTAGCGGTCGAGCTGGTCGCGGAAGAGGTTCGCGAGGCACACGGCCCTCGGGCTCAGCTGCGCCGCCACGACCGAGAACGCGAACTCGTCGACCTCGAAGAGTCCGAGCTGCGCGCCACGGCTGTCGAGCAGGGTCGAGGTGATCCCGGAGACGAGGTTCGCCCCCGTCCGGTTGTGCACGAACGACGCGCGCGGGCGCAGAATCTCCGAGACCATGGCGGCGGTCGTCGTCTTGCCGTTCGTGGCCGAGAGCAGCGCGACGCCCTCGGGCAGCTCGCCGGCCAGCCTGGCGAGAGCCTTCGGCTCCATGCGGGTCAGGAGCTTCCCCGGAAGCGTCGTGCCCCCCCCACGGCCGGTGAGTCGCGACAGCGACCGTACGGCCCGGGCCAGCCCGAGCTCGAGCTTCCACAGCATCGGCGTCAGTCTAGTGCTCCGTCTCGGAATTCCCTTGACCCTCCAGCGCGCGAAACGCGAGCCAGGCAAGGACGCAGGGAGCGCCCGTATTGGTGAATACGGGCGCTCCCGAGGACGCCGCATGGCGCCGCGTTGCAGCCGCCTGGAGTGCAAGGCGATTTCTGAGACGGAGCACTAGGTCGATGCCTCCGGCCGGTGGATCGATGCCCTGCGCGCCCAGGCTGGGAAGGGAACCGCGGCTTGGGCGGCGAATCCAGCCCTCGGCGACCACCGAGGGCGGACAGTTGAGCTTCACCTTGACCTTGACCACACGGGCGCACGGGCAGGAGGCCATCGCGCAGCGCCTGACAGCCACCGTCCGCACGCGCGATCCGTATACCGCGGGACACTCGCGGCGCGTGCGCCGGGTCGCGCTCGAGGTGGGTGAGCGGCTCGGGCTGACGGCTGAGGAGCTCGTCCCGCTCGCCCATGCGGCCCTCTTCCACGACATCGGGAAGCTGACGATCCCCGACGAGATCCTCATGAAGCCGACCAGCCTCACCGACGAGGAGTGGGTGCTGATGCGACGCCACTCGGCGGCCGGGGCGCAGATGATCGAGATGGTCGGCCAGTTCGAGGCCGCCGTCCCGGCGATCCGCCACCATCACGAGCGGTTCGACGGCTCCGGGTATCCGGACGGGCTCGTCGGGGAGGAGATCCCGATCGCGGCCCGCGTCATCCACGTCGCGGATGCCGTCGACTCGATGCTGACGAACCGGATCTACCGTGCCGGCCGCCCCGCGCGGCAGGCGCTGGCCGAGGTCCGCCGCGGCTCGGGAACGCAGTTCTGCCCGCGTTGCGTCACCGCGCTCGAGGATGCCGTCGGCGCGAGTGCGCTCCTCGATCTAGGCATCGGCCCGCGGGCGCTCGCGGCGCGCACCTTGCGGGCCCCGCTCCTCCCGGCGCTGCGCCTCAGCCGCGCGTGAACGTCAGGACGTCGGGCGAGGCCTGATCCTCGGCGGACGCGACGACGTCGAACACGCGCTCGGTCGCGTCCGTGTACGCGAGCGGCGTCGCCCCGGTCGCCGGGCCGCTGATCGGAGGCGCCGGTCAAGACCTTGGGCGAACACCGCCAAGTGAGGGATCGCTACACTGCGCGGGCTTCCGGGGGAGTTCCCGAGTGGCCAAAGGGGACCGGCTGTAAACCGGTTGGCTCCGCCTTCGGAGGTTCGAATCCTCCCTCCCCCATCGCCTGCGGCCCTCGATGACGGGCGACCCATCCCGCGATGGCGCCGCCGTGCCCGTCGGGTCGCACCTCTAGAGTGAGTCGACGCTGCCTGCGGCCATCGGGCACGGACAGAAAAGGAGGACGCCATGGGCTTGCCACCGCTGCCGAGACGACTCGCCGCCGAGGTGCTCGGCACCTTCGGATTCTTCTTCATCGGCTTCAGCGCCATCGCCGTCGCCGTCGACCTCCCGGGCGTGATCGGCGCCGGCGGCGTCGCGGCCGGCTTCGGCCTCGGCCTCGGCCTCATGATCGGCGCGTTCGGCCATGTCTCCGGTGGGCACTACAACCCCGCCGTCACCGCGGGGTTGTCGATGGCCGGCCGCTTCCGCGCCGGCGACGTCGTGCCGTACTGGATCGCCCAGCTCGCCGGAGGGTTGATCGCGGCGCTGCTCGCCTGGGCGCTCTACCCGGGCGACGTCCGCTCGGCGCTCGTCAACGCGCCGAGTCCCGGAACCAGCAACGGCGTGGCGCTCGTCCTCGAGGGCATCGCGACGTTCCTGTTCGTCATGGTCATCCTCACCGTCGCGACCGACGACCGGGCGCCCTGGAAGGGGCTCCAGGCACCCGTGCTGATCGGCGGGTTCATCTTCATCGCCGCCTGGACGGTCGGGTCGTTCTCCGGAGGCTCGTTCAACCCCGCCCGGTCGCTCGCGCCCGCGATCGTCGACGGAAACCTCAACGACATCTGGATCTACCTCGTGGGGCCCCTCGTCGGCGGCGCGCTCGCGGGGATCGTGCACCCGTTCGTGGTCGGAGGGAGAGTCGCGGACGTGTGAGCCCGGAGGTCGGGGGGGCGCGCGGTACAATCCGCCCCGCGCGCCCTCTTAGCTCAGTTGGTAGAGCACCTCCATGGTAAGGAGGGGGTCTCCGGTTCGAGTCCGGAAGAGGGCTTGGACGGGAGGAGCCCCGCGCGTTCGGAGCTCCTCTGCGTGATCGCCGCTCAGCCGCGCGGTTCCCAGCCGCGGATCAACTCCTCCGCGTGCGGCATGCCGCTGTCCTCGATCGACCGGACCACGGCCCGCGCGTCGAACGGCGTCCGGCGGATCTCGATGCCGAGCGCATGCGGGGCACGGGTCGTGACCACCGCGTACGACGCCCAGGGATCGAACCGTAGGTCGGCCTCGACCTGCTCGTGGTCGTAGCCGAGGCCGACGCTACCGGGGTTCAGAAACACCGCGGCGCCGATGCGGCGAAGGTAGGGCAGATGGATGTGGCCGGCGGCGACGAGATCGTGATGGATCTCGCCGAGACGCTCCCGGTACTCGGGCTCGGGCGTGGTCGGGAAGACGAGCTCCTCGTTCGAGCGCGGCGTGGCGTGGCAGGCGAGCAGAGTGCGCCCCTCGCCCAGCCCGACCTCGATCGTCGGCGGAAACGACGCCATGAACGTCCTCTGGCCTTCGCTCAGCTGCGCGAGCGTCCAGTCGCGGACCGCGAGCTGGCGTTCCGTGACCGGCTCTTCCCGTGCGTGCGCGGGATCGAGCACGAAGGCGTCGGCGTTCCCCATCACGATCGGGCAGCCGAGGTCGGCGAGCAGATCGAGGCAGGGCCCGGGCTCGGGACCGCCCTGCGCCACGTCGCCGAGGCAGACCGACCGCTCGATGCCTTCCGCCTCAAGCTCCGCGAGCACGGCCCGCAGGGCGACGGCGTTGCCGTGGGTATCCGAGAGGATCGCCGTTCGCAACCTCCGCCAATGCTATTGCCTCTACCCATCCCGAGGGCGGCCGCCAGGCCGTCGAGAACTCGACAACAGGTGGGCGGCGCTCGTGGCAGATTTCTCCGTGAGACGCCGGGTCGTGAGCCGCTAGGTGTAGGAGCCAGGAGCGTTGTTCCATCCGGGCCTCCTTGGAGGCTGGGGGTGTCGAAGCCACCCAGTTCCAAGGAGGACCCGAATGAGGCTGCACGGTAACGCCCGCACCTGTCTGCACAGCCGCTCGCTGATGGTGCGCCGCGTGCTTGAGGAAGGTTGGACGCTCGCGCAGGCGGCCGAGGCCGCCTGCGTGAGCGTGCGCACGGTCTCGAAGTGGCTTGCCCGCTTCCGCGCCGAAGGCGGCGACGGCCTGGTCGATCGTTCCTCGGCGCCTGTGGTTGTTCCACACCGCACGCCCGAGCAGCGGGTGGAGCTGATCGTGCTGCTTCGCCGGTTACGGATGACCGGGGCGGAGATCGCCGAGACCCTGGCGATGCCGCGCTCGACGGTCTCGACCGTCCTCACCCGGATCGGGCTCGGCAAGCTGTCGCGGCTCGAGCCTCCCGAGCCAGCGAATCGCTACGAACGCAAGCGGCCGGGCGAGCTCGTTCACATCGATGTCAAGAAGCTCGGCCGGATCGGCCGCCCCGGCCACCGCGTCAACGGCGACCGCCGCACGCGCAGCCGCGGGATCGGTTGGGAGTTCGTGCACATCTGCATCGACGACGCGACCCGGATCGCCTACGTCGAGGTGCTCGACGACGAGCAAGCCACGACCGCGGTCGGCTTCCTACGCCGTGCCGTCGCTCACTTCCGCGCTCACGGCATCCGCGTCGAACGGGTGATGACCGACAACGGCTCCGCCTACGTCTCGGTCGTGCACGCACTCGCCTGCAGGGCCCTCGGGATCAAGCACCTGCGCACCCGCCCCTACCGGCCACGCACCAACGGCAAGGCCGAGCGCTTCATCCGCACCCTGCTCGGCGGCTGGGCCTACGGCGCGATCTACGGCACCTCCGACGAACGACGCCGCGCACTCACCAGCTGGCTCGACTTCTACAATCGCCGCAGACCACACGGCTCCCTCGGCCACCAACCACCGCTCCAGCGGCTGGAAGCCCTCACGAGGAACAACCTGGCTGGGTCCTACAGCTAGGGTCCTGCTCACAGCGGCTACGGGCAAATCGCCGAGGAGGAGGATTCGTGGCCACGGACGCCGACGAGATCGAGAACGAGGGCGAGCGCACGGACGTCAAGGCGATCGTCGGCCGATGGGAATGGCGTGCGTTCGGCGAGGGCTTCGGCGCGGCCGACGAGCGCTTCGCGGCGCTCGTACCGGAGGGAGTCCAGGAGAGCGACGAGCTCTATCTGCTCGCGCCCGTCGGTGACGCCACCGTCAAGCTTCGCGCCGACCTGATGGACATCAAGCGGCGCCTGCAGGTGAACGGCGACGGGCTGGAGCAGTGGGCGCCCGTCATGAAGGCGTCCTTCCCGCTGTCCACGAGCGACGTGCGCAGGGTCCTCGCGACCGTCGCGATCCCCATTCCGTCGCTCGCCCGCAGCGCGTACACGCTCGACCAGTTCCTCGACGAGCTCGTCGGTCCCAGTCACGCACTGCGCGCGGTGCGCGTGCACAAGCGACGCATCCGCTACGCGGTCGGCGGCTGCATGGCGGAGGCGACCGACGTGCGGGGCGACGGGTGGGCGACGCGGACGATCGCGATCGAGGCCGAGGACCCGGATCGGGTGCTCGCGACCGTGCGCGAGCTCGGGCTCGCCTCGCCGCCCAACGTCTGCTACCCGCGCGGCCTGAAGGCGCTCGTCGGCTTCGAGGTGCAGCCGTGCGGCGTCATCGACGTCGGCACGAACTCGGTCAAGTTCCACGTCGGCGAGCCGGACGCCGAGGGTGCGTGGCGCACTCTCGTCGACCGCGCCGAGGTCACGCGCCTGGGCGAGGGCCTGCAGGAGACGGGCGAGCTCGGAACGGAGCCGATGGAGCGGACGGTGGCCGCGATTGCCGGCATGGTCGAGGAGGCTCGGCAGACCGGCGCCGCCGCCGTCGCGGCGGTCGGCACCGCCGGCCTGCGGATCGCACGCAACAGCACGCCGTTCATCGCCGCCGTGCAGGACCGTTGCGGCGTCGTCGTCGAGATCATCCCGGGCGAGGAGGAGGGTCGACTCGCCTACCTCGCAGCGCGGGCCGGGCTCGGTCTCGCGCGGGGCTCGCTGGTCGTTTTCGACACCGGCGGCGGCAGCTCGCAGTTCACCTTCGGCCGCGACGGACGGGTCGACGAGCGGTTCAGCCTCGAGGTCGGCGCGGCGCGCTACACGGAGACGCACGGGCTCGCCGGCGCGGTCTCCCCCGAGGCCCTCCGCGACGCGCTCCATGCGATCGCGGCGGATCTCGCGCGTCTCGACGGCCGCCCGACGCCGGACACGCTCGTCGGTATGGGAGGGGCCGTCACCAACCTCACCGCGGTCAAGCACGGCCTGGCAGTCTACGACCCCGAGGTCGTCCAGGGCACGGTCCTCGACGGCGCCGAGATCGACCGCCAGCTCGAGCTCTACCGCTCCCGCAGCGCCGAGGAACGGCGCACGATCGTCGGCCTGCAACCCAAGCGCGCCGAGGTCATCCTCGCCGGCGCCTGCATCGTGCGAACGGTGCTGGCGAAGCTCGGCAAGGACTCTCTCACCGTCAGCGATCGCGGCCTGCGGCACGGCCTGCTCGTCGAGCGGTTCGGCCCGTAATGCAGGCGGTGCAGGCTGCCGGTCCGCGGCCGGGCCGGCTCACCCTGATCCGGTGGCCGTCCGCCCCGATCACCGGGAAACGGAACGACCTGGGAAGATGCGAGCCACCGTGGCATGACCGTCAAGGGGGATGCGGAAATGGATGAGGATCGGGGTAGGCCGTTCGAGGGTGCCGATGCCGCGGCGCTGCCGCCCTACGCCTGCGAGGCCGCGAGCGTCGCGACGGACATGGGGTGCGACACGACGAACGGGCTGACCGGCCCCGAGGCGGCCGCCCGGCTGGCGCGCTACGGCCCGAATCAGATCACGCGCGAGCAGCCGCCGTCGGTGTGGGCCGTGGCCTGGCAGCAGCTGCGCGACCCGATGAACATCATGCTCGTCGCCGTCACCGTGGTGAGCTTCGTCATCGGCGAGGTCTCCACCGCCGTCATCGTCGCGCTGCTCATCCTCCTCAACGTCGTCCTCGGCTCCAGGCAGGAGCTGAACGCCAGAGCGAGCATCGACGCCCTGTCGAACCTGCAGGTACCGCAGGCGAAGGTGCGGCGCGACGGCGCGGTCGCCCTCATCGCGGCGGTCGACGTCGTCCCCGGGGACGTCGTCCAGGTCGAGGCCGGCGACATCGTACCGGCCGACGGGCGGATCCTCACCGCTGCGACGGTCGAGACCCAGGAGGCCGCCCTGACCGGCGAGAGCGCCCCGATCCCGAAGGACGCCGCAGCGCTCGCCGACGCGGACGTCCCGCTCGGCGACCGGTCGAACATGCTGTTCCAGAACACCGCCGTCACGAGGGGCACCGGCGCGATGGTCGTGACGGCGACGGGGATGGAGACGCAGATGGGCCAGATCGCGACGATGCTGACCTCGGTCACCCGTACCCGCTCGCCGCTGCAGAAGGAGCTCGGCTCCCTCACGGCGGTGCTCGGGATCATCGCATGGGGTGCCGTCGCATTCATCGTCGCCGTCGGGCTGGCCCGCGGCCTGGAGTTCAGCGACGTCATGCTGCTGGGCACGGCCATGGCCATCTCGGCGATCCCGACGGGCATGCCGGCGTTCGTCTCGGGCCTCCTGTCCCTCGGCGCCAAGCAGCTCGCGGAGGCGAAGGCCGTGGTCAAGAACCTGACGGACGTCGAGACGCTCGGGGCGACGAGCGCGATCAACACCGACAAGACCGGGACGTTGACGATGAACGAGATGATGGTCTCGGTCGTCTACGCGGCCGGGTCCTGGTTCACGGTCGAGGGCGAGGGCTACCGGAAGAGCGGCGCGATCAGATCGGCGGCCGGCGCGCCCGTGCCCGATTTCACGAGGCTGGCCTACGGGCTCGTCCTCGACAGCGACGCGACGGTCTCCGATGACGGCGCCGTCATCGGAGACCCGACCGAGGCGGCGCTCGTCGTGCTCGCGGCCAAGCTCGGCGTCGACACGGCGGAGACCCGGCGGGCCTACCCGCGGCTCGCCGAGGTGCCGTTCGACTCCGACTACAAGTTCATGGCCACCTTCCACCGCGTGCCCGTCGACGGGGCCGAGCGCGTCGTCCAGCTCGTCAAGGGCGGCCCCGACGTCGTGCTGGCGCGCTGCGCCTTCTCCGGCGGCCCGCTGAGCGGATCGCAGGTCCCGATCGGCGAGGCCCGCGCCGGCGTCGACGCCGCGAACGAGCGCATGGGCGAGCAGGGCCTCCGGGTCCTCGCCTTCGCGGCCCGTTTCGTGCAGGAGGACGAGCTCCAGGCGATGACGGACGACCCGATGTCGCTGGTGCGCGACCTCGCGTTCGTCGGCATGGTCGGGATCATCGACCCGCTGCGCGCCGAGGCGAAGAGCGCCGTCGAGACGGCCCTCGGGGCGGGAATCGACGTCCGCATGATCACCGGCGACCACGCCGTCACCGCCCGGGCCATCGGCGAGTCGCTCGGGCTCGGGCCAGGGGCGATCAGCGGCGCCGAGCTGGAGGCGCTGTCGGACGAGGAGCTCACACGCCGCCTCCCAGAGCTGCACGTCTTCGGCCGGGTCTCACCCCAGGACAAGCTCCGCCTCGCCAAGCTGATGCAGGAGCAGGGGCTGATCGTGGCGATGACGGGCGACGCCGTCAACGACGCCGCAGCCCTGAAGCAGGCCGACATCGGCGTGGCCATGGGCAGCGGCAGCGAGGTCACGAAGCAGGCGGGCCGGATGATCCTCACCGACGACAACTTCGGCACGCTCGTGCATGCCGTCGAGATCGGGCGCAGGGTCTACGAGAAGGTCGCGTCATACGTCCGCTACCAGATGACCCAGCTTCTCTCCCTGGTGCTGCTCTTCATCGTCGCGACGGCAGCCGACATCAATCAGGGCGTCGCTCTCACCCCGCTGATGGTGCTGTACCTGCTCGTGTTCGTCACCGCCGCCGGGGTCGTCGTGATCGCCGTCGATCCGGGAGCGCCGGACGTCATGCACCGGCCGCCCCGGGACCCGAAGGTCCCGCTGGCGAACCGCACCTCGATCGAGCACTGGGCCCTCTACGCGGTGACGCTGTTCGTGGCCGCGTTGATCCCCCTCGTCGCCGGACCGGACGACCCCGCCACCGACGTGCCCACTGCGTCGCTGACAATGACGTTCGTGGTGATGGGCCTCGGCACCGTGTTCAACGCGCTGACGAACCGGCGCGACCCCGCGAGCGGGCTTTCCTCCCCACTCCTCATGGCGCTCGGTATCGCGCTCGTTCCCGTCGCGATGATCGTGCTCGCCACCGAGCTACCCGGTCTCCAGGAGGGCCTGCTCACGACCTCGCTCACCGGACGGCAGTGGCTCGCCTGCTTCGGGCTCGCCCTGCTCCTGCCGCTCGTCGTCGAGACGAACAAGTGGATCCGCCGCAGACGGGCCTCCACAGACACGGTGCTCGACGTGGAGCGGGCGCTCACCCCGGAGCGCGGCCTCACCGGGCCGGCGCAGTGACGACCGGGACGCTCGATCGGCAGTTGCGTGACACAATGCCGGGCACCGACAGCGACAGGAGGGCACGTGGCGATTCCGACGTTTGCCATCTTCGACCACATCGAGGACATTCCGGGGACGCCGACGCGGCGCCTGCTCCAGGACCGGCTCGATCTCATCAGGATGGCCGACGAAGGAGGGCTCGCCGCCTACTACCTCGCCGAGCACCACGGCTCCGAGCTCTGCATGGCTCCCAACCAGGAGGTGTTCCTCGCCGCGGCGTCCCAGGTGACTCAGCGCATCCGTCTCGGCCCGATGGTGAAGCTCCTGCCCCTGCACCACCCGGTCCGGATCATCGAGGACATGTGCGTGGCCGACCAGCTGACCGGCGGACGGCTCGACTTCGGGGTCGGCCGCGGCGTCGCGCCGATCGAGCACTACTGGTTCGGCAGCACCTGGCCGGAGTCGAAGGATCGCTTCACGGACATTCTCGGCATCATCTGCGACGCGTTCGCGACGGGTGAGATCTCGAGCGAGAACAGCAGGTTCTACGACTTCCCCACGATCCCGCTCTCCACGAAGCCGCTCCAGGACCCGATCCCGTTCTGGTATCCGGGACGCCCGGTGACGGCGGGGCGCCACGGCATGAACCTCATCTGGCCGGGCCCGGTCGACCAGGAGACCTATGACGTCTACGTCGAGACCTGGAACAAGCACAGGGGTGACTCGATCAGGGTGGAGGGGCCGAACTCCAGGCCCCGCGTCGGCTGCGTGATGGTGCTCGCGATCGCGCCGGACGAGGACGACGCCCTCGAGATCGCGCGGCGCGGCATGGAGGGCCTCCTCCGGCGCGCCCACAACGTGCACCGGTACGACCATCTCGTGCTGCCGCAGGAGGAATGCGAAGCTGCTCTCGGGCCGCTGAACCACATCCTCAGCCACTACGAGGACGCGATCCGCGCCGGGGCGGGCACGGCCGAACAGATCGCCGAGCGGATCGGCGGCATCCTGGAGTCCGGCCTGACCGATCACATCGTGTTCCAGATCCCCTCGGGCGACATGACGCTCGAGGAGGCCAGGAGCACCCTCGAGCTGTTCATCACGGAGGTCAAGCCTCAGCTCGAGAAGGCGGCCCAGGCGGCCTGAGCGGAGCGATGGTGCGCGTGCTCGCCGAGATCGCCGCACCCGTCGGCGCGCCGTGGTCGACCGGTGGCGGGGTTCCCGGTGCCGTAGGTCCCGAAGCGTCGAGGCTCCCGACCGATGAGATCCGCCCGACGGGCGGGTCCAACGAACGACGGCGGCGGAGCCTTCTCCGCCGAACGACGACGTGAGAGGAGGGCGGTATGCCCGGTCAGATCGTGCATTTCGAGATCCCGGCGGACGACATCGTGAAGGGGCGCGAGTTCTGGAGCTCGCTGTTCGGGTGGCAGTTCGACGCGTTCCCCGGCGAGTTCGAGTACCACATGGCCCGGACCGGCGAGGCGACCGGCGCGGCGATCACGAACATGGAGCCCGGCAAGCGAGGGGCGCGTGCGTACTTCGACGTCGAGGACATCGGGGCCGGCGCCGCGCGCGTCCGGGATCTTGGCGGGGAGTCCGCCGAGCCCATGCCGGTTCCCGGGATGGGCTGGTTCTCGACCTGCACGGATCCGCATGGGAACGAGTTCGGCCTCTGGCAGACAGACCCGTCGGCCACGGCCCCGACCGGCTGAGCTGCGACCGGCGTTCCCGTCAAGGGTCGGACTTCACGAGGACCGCGTAGTAGTCGGGCGGCTCGCCTGGCAGGAGCCGGGCGAGCCGCCAGCCTGCCTGTCCGGCCAGGCCCTCGAGCTCGGAGGGCGACACGTTCAGGAGCTCGTACCACGGCGTCGCCCGTTCCTTGTAGCGGAGCCGCATCGTCACCTGTCCGGGGAGGCGTCCGCGCGCGCGGTTCCGCTCCTCGTAGGCGAGCTCCTCGGGGTCGAGGTCCTCGTACGGATCGACCGAGTCGAGCACGATCCTCGCGGTCGGCGCACTGATCCGGTGAAGCGTTCGGAGCGTCTCCACGGCCTCCGCCGCCGTTCCGACGAGACCGAAGTTTCCGCACATCATCAGCACCGTGTCGAATACGCCGAGCCTCGCGTCGACGGCCGAGAGGGGGAGCAGGCGAACGTCACGTACGCCCCGTCTCCGGCACACGTCGGCCGCGCCGGGTGAGATGTCGAGCGCCACGACCCGGAGCCCGCGCCGCTGCGCTTCGAGACTGTGCCTCCCGGCCCCACAGCCGACGTCGAGAACCCGCCCGCGAACGAGCTCGAACACCCGTTGCTCCTCGGCCGGCCACTCCCTGTGCTCGGCGAAGAACACCTCCGCAGGCAGAGCCGGGCCGACATAGCCGTCGTCGCGCTCGAAGATCAGGTCGTCCGCCCCGCCGGCCAGCCGATCGAGGAGCAGGTTCCCGAAGGCGTCCTCTGCCTCCGAGAGCACTCGGCTCGACGGCGGGGCGCTGCCGACCGACGACTCGTCCATGCAGAGGCGAGATCGTATCGCGCCTCCCGAGCGCACCGTCCACGCGTCGAGCCGACTTGGTTGTGTTCCACCTCAACCAGGACATCAGGCCGCGAAGCGGGACCGGCGAGCTGCCGCCTGAGCCAGGCGTTCCTCCCTCGGCCGGCCTCCCCCGCGCGGACCGGCTCGCGTCGGAGGAGGCGCCGGGTGAATCCGACGGTCGAGCGCACCGGCGGCGAAGCCACGAGCCCTTCGGCCGGGGATCCACGATCGCGTATCGTCTCGTCGCCGGCCACCTGAGGAGGGTGAGACCCGGGCATGGTGCGGATCGAGGGCGCCATCGTCATCGACCGGCCTGCGGAGGAGGTCTTCGATTTCGTGGCCGATGGGCGCAACGAGCCGCGGTACAACGCACGCATGGTGCGGGCCGAGAAGCTTTCGCCCGGGCCGATCGGCGTCGGCACCCGCATCCGCTCCGAGTTCTCCTCGCCGCGGCGACCGGTCGCGGTGACGGAGCTCACCGGCTTCGAGCGTCCCGCGCGGCTCACCTCGTCGACGAGCATGTCGATGATGGATGTCCGGGGAACCCTGACCTTCGGCTCCGTTCCGGGCGGGACCCTGATGCGGTGGTCATGGGAGGTGGAGCCGCGTGGGGCCTTCAATCTCGTGGCCCCGCTGATCGCGCGGATCGGACGGCGCCAGGAGGCGGCGATCTGGGCGAGCCTGAAACGCTTCCTCGAGGAGCAGAGGGACACCGCGGATACGCTCCCGGGCGGGGAGCGGTCGTACCCCTAGTGCTCCGTCTCAGAAATCGCCTTGCACTCCAGGCGGCTGCAACGCGTCGCCATGCGGCGTCCTCGGTCGCGCCCGTATTCACCAATACGGGCGCTCCCTGCGTCCTTGCCTGGCTCGCGTTTCGCGCGCTGGAGCGTCAAGGGAATTCCGAGACGGAGCACTAGGCTGGACCGACTCCGAGATGTGCCGACACTCACGGTTCATCTCGCCTCCATCTTGCGGGCACCGTAGACGATGTGCGCGGGGATGCGTCCACGGGTGAGGCGGCCGTGGTGGACGCGGTCGAAGTTGTACTCGGCGAGGTAGTGCTCGAGCTCGCGCTTGAGGCCCGTGCAGCGGGGGTAGAGGTAGCGCGCGAAGGCCGGCCGCCAGCACTCCTCGAGGATGAGCCGCTGCAGCGCCTCGACGTTGCCGTTCGTCTGCGGACGACCCGAGCGGATGTAGGTGATGCGCGAGCCGAGCGAGGCGATCGTGCCCTTGAAGCGATCGTTGCGAAACTCGTTGCCGTTGTCGCAGAGCACGCGCTCGAGGCGCGAGGCCGCCCGCTTCAGGTCTCGCGCCACCCGGCGGGCGAGCTTGGAGGTGGCGATAGCCGACGGGTTGCCAGTGGGGCACACGACGAGCTGCCGCCCAGGCAAACGAGGAGTAGCAGTCGATCGCGGTCAGCTGCCAGACGGCGCCCGTGGTGCCTCGTAGCCGCCCGACGTAGAAGCAGTCGAAGCCGACCAGCTCGCCGGGATGGTCGACCTCGATGTGTGGCTCGGGGACGGGCTCGCGCGGTGGTTCGTAGGGTGCCCGGTAGCCCGCGACGAGGGAGAGCCGCTTCGAGCGGGTGTTGAGGCCGTGTCGGCGCAGGCAGCGCCAGACGCCGTTTGCCGAGACGACGATCCCGCCCCACTTCTCCCGCCCCAACTCGGAGGCGATCCGTCGTGGACCGTGGCCGGGATGGGCGATCGCGAAGGCCACGATCCGCTCCTCCACCATCGCCGGCAGCTGGTTGGGCATCTTCGGCCGGCGCCGCTCGCGGGGCCGCAGCACCTCGAGGCCGTGTCGGTCGACCAGGCGCTTCCAGCGGTAGAAGGTCGAGCGATGCACCCCGAAGGTACGGCAGGCCTCGCTGACCGACGTGCGGGCGGCGTAGTCGAGCAACTGCAACCGGTAGCCGAAGAGGACGTCATCCTCAGACATGCGGCTCACTCCTTTCCTCCGATTGGTCTCGAAGGCGAGGGTGAGCCGAGAAACGGACGGCACCCGGCTTACAAAACCCGGGTGCCGTCCTCTCAAGCCTCTACGAGGGCCCCAAGTGTCGGGACGACTCGGTGACAGTCCACACTAGACGGTGACGATACGGCGCCGCGCGGCGCGGAAAGGAGCGAGAGATGGGACAGCCGGTCGTCCATTTCGAGATCATCGGGAAGGACGCGGAGAGGCTGCAGAGCTACTTCTCCGACCTGTTCGGCTGGGAGGTCGACGCGAACAACCCGTTGAACTACGGGCTCGTGCAGCGCGAGGGAAACGTCTCGGTCGACGGCGTTGGAATCGGCGGCGGCGTCGGCGCGGGGCCTGAGGGGTATCCCGGCCACGTCACGTTCTACGTCGAGGTGCCCGACGTGGAAGCGGCACTCGCAAAGGCCGAGGGCCTCGGCGGGTCGCGGGTGATGGGTCCGGAGCAGGTGATGGACGAGGTCGAGCTCGGCCTGTTCAAGGATCCCGAGGGCCATCTGGTCGGCGTCGTCAAGACCGCCTCGTAGATCGCAGGGCCCTTCCGCGCGTCGGCCCGCTCGAGACGGGAATCCGGGCGCCTCGGGCGGGTCTGCGCCGAGACGAGGAGGCCGCGAGGCCGCCCCCTGCCCGGCATCATGGGCGGCGTCATGAGTCGATTCCAGCGGCGGCGAACCGAGGGCGAGGAGCAGCGGGCGACGGCGCTCGAGCTCTTCTACGACCTCGTCTTCGTCTTCGCGGTGACGCAGGTCACGCACGTCCTGCTCGACGACCTGACCTGGCGCGGTGCAGGACACGCCGCGCTCGTCTTGCTCGTGGTCTGGTGGGCCTGGAACTACACGACCTGGGTCACGAACGAGCTCGATCCGGGCTCCGGCGTCGTCCGCCTCCTGCTGATGGGGATCACGCTCGCGAGCCTGCTGATGGCGATCTCGATCCCGGAGGCGTTCGGCGAACGGGCGATGCTCTTCGCCGGCTCCTACGTCGCCATCCAGCTCGGGCGGCACGCGTTCCTGACGTTCGTGGCGGCCACGGCGGGAACGATCGAACGTGAGCGCGCCGGGCGGATCCTCATCTGGTTCGCGGCGGCGTCACCGCTCTGGATCGCCGGCGCGCTCGCAGAGGACTCGACGCGGGCCGTCCTCTGGGTCGCGGCGCTCGCGATCGACTACGTCGCGCCGCTCGTCTTCTACTGGGTGCCCGGGCGCCCGCGCCTGCAGGGCTCGACCTGGGACGTCGAGACCTCGCACTTCGCCGAGCGCTTCCAGCTCTTCATGATCATCGTGCTCGGCGAGACGATCGTGATCACGGGCGCGACGACCGCCGAGCTCGAGCTGGACGCGACGACGGCGACGGCATTCGTGCTCGCCTTCGTCTCGACCGCGGCTCTCTGGTGGCTGTACTTCGACTACGTCGCCAGGATCGCGGAACGCCGGCTCGAGCTCGCGGCGAACACGACGACGCTCGCACGGGACGGATACACCTACCTCCACGTCGTGATGATCGCGGGCGTCATCGTCGCCGCCGTCGGGGACGAGCTCGTCATCGCGCACCCCTCCGAGATCCTTCCCGCCGCCGAGGTGGCCGCCGTCGTGGGCGGGCCGGCGGTCTACCTGATCGGTCACGCCCTGTTCCGCCTCCGCATGACCGGCTCGACCAGCTGGAAGCGCCTTGCCGGAGCCGCTGCCTGCGTGGCGGTCGGAGGCCTCGGGGCCGTGGCGCCCGCCGTCGTCGTGGCTGCGCTGGTCGTGGCCGTCCTCCTGGGCGTGATCGGCGCCGAGCGCATGGCAGCCGCCCGCCGCCGAGCCCGCGGCGAGCCCTCGCCGCTCGAGCGCCTCGAGGCATCGGCCGCCGGGCGTGACGGCGAGTGACCTCGAGCTGAGCGGGCGACCCGCGTCGGACCCGGCCGAGGTCCGTGCGGCCAGGGAGAAGTGCCCGCCTCTAGCTCGTTGCGTTGAAGTTCGCGTGGGCCGACAGCAGCCACTGCCCGTCGTGGCGGGTGAACACCGTGAGCCGCGGAGCCGGGGCGGTGGGCTGCAACACGCCGTCGAGTGTCGAGTCGACGGCGACGTTGTAGGTCACGACGAGGGTTGCGCCGTCGAGCGTCGTGGTCAGGGGGCCCAGGTCGTAGTCGGAGATCGACGCGGGATTCGCCAGGTACTCGTCGCGGTCGAGGACGGTGCCGTTCGCCCGGACGAGCTGGAACTCGGGCGCGAGCAGCCGCTCGAGCGCCTCGTGATCCTCCGTCTGGAGCGCGCGGAACCACCGCCCGATGAGCCGCTGCGCAAGTGCGGCAGGGCACTGCGCGTCCAGCGTCACGGCGAGCTGCGCGGACGCCGACACATGCCGGCCCCAGCGAGCGGGGCCCCCGTCCTGGCAGACGCCGACCAGGTCGAAGGGCCCGCCTGTCCGGTCGCCGGCCGCGTTCAGGACGATCGTTCCCGAGAGCCCTCGATAGTCGCGGGTCGCTGCGCGAAACGCGACACGCAGGGCCGCCAGCGATCCGCCGGGCACGGCCCGTATCGCGCGAACGCCGAGCCGTAGTGCGTCGTAGGCGGCGAGCGCGAACGCGTCGGGCGCGGCCTCGAGGCCGAGGCGGTTACCGAGCCGGCGCGCGCGCTCCGCGGCCACCGGGCCGAGCCCCAGCGTGGCCGCCGTGAAGCCCGTCGTCGTCGCGGCTGCGGCCGCCACCGGGCTGTCGACGATCGGCGGGACGTAAGCGGCGCCGTCACCGCCGTACCACGGAACGAGCGAGAGCCGCGGATCGCCGGCTGCCAGCTCGAGGACCGCGCCGGCCTCCTCGAAGGCGGCGAGGTACACGCCGACCCTCCCCACCCCTGCGGCATCTGTGGCCGCGGTCACCCGCTCGACGAGAGTCGCGATCGCGGCTTCGAGATCGGGGTCGGTTGCGGCATACGACGTCGCCTGGTCGACCACGATCCCGAAGTCTTCCCCGGCCGCCGTCAGAGCGTCGACGAGGCCCTGATTGCCGATGTCGTCACGATGAATCGGGACGATCGCAGTGATCCCGTCGGCCGCCGCCAGGGCGAGCGTCGCCCGCACCTCGACCGTGTCCGCCGGGACGAGGCGGAACAATGCGTCGCCCGTGATCGCCAGGCGACCCGCCGTCGAGCCCTGGCTGACGAGCAGGACTCCGAGGCGTTGCGCGAGGTCGATGGTGGCCGCGGCCTCGCTCGACGACTCGGGCCCGACGACGAGGCGCGCCCCGGCGCGCGCGAGCGCGCGCAGCCCCTCCTGGGCTCCCTCGGCGGTTCCGGCCGCGTCCTCGATGCGGAGGACGACGCGGCTCGAGCTCCCGGCGCGCCGAAAGGCCGCGTTGGCGTCGGCGGCGGCGCCGCGCAGCGTGACGAGGCTCGACTGACCGAGCGTCGTCCACCCGGCCGAGAGGTCGAGGAGCCCGCCGACGACGATCGTGTTGCTCTGACCGGTCCCGCGAGCGGTCGCGGCGCCGCCCGGGGCAGCTGCGAGCAGCGCCACCGCCACAGTCGCCACGGCGAGGAGCGAAGCTCCGAAGCTGCGACGACCGAGGTATCGGCGGAGATGCATCGCGCGAGTATAGGGCAGCCGGCGTCGAGACGACCGTCTACCGCAACGACCGCCCGCTCCCCGCCTGCGCGCCGACCGCCTCGAGGAGCGCCGCCGCGATTAGGCTGGGGCGGCATGGGGCCCGGAGCAAGAGCGATCCTCCTTGTCGGGGGCTGCGTGCTCGGCGCTCTCGCATACCGGCGGTACCTGCGCGAACCGGTGCTGACGTGGGGTGCGACCCCGGAGGAGGCGGCCTGCCGGTTGCCGGGGGACGAGCTGCTCGAGCAGCCGGACCTCGTGGCGACGAGGGCGATCACGATCGCCGCGCCGGCCTCCGCCGTGTATCCGTGGCTCGTGCAGATGGGGCCCGGCCGAGGCGGTGCCTACACCTACGACTGGATCGAGAATCTCCTCGGCATCGACATCCACAGCAGCGACCGGATCGTGCCCGAGTGGCAGCAGGTCGCGGTCGGCGACGTGCTCGGGGTGAAGGAGGGCGAGCCCGGCATGCGCGTGGAGATCCTCGAGCGTGACCGTGTCTTCGCCACCCGCTCGGTGGACGGCTCCTGGGTCTGGACCTTCGTTCTTCGTGACACGGACGGCACCACGCGGCTGCTGAGCCGCAACCGGATCAGGCTCGGCGGCTCGCTCGGGGGTCGGCTCGGCATGCTGGTCATGGAGCCCGGCTCGCTCGTGATGGAGCGCAAGATGCTCCTCGGGATCAAGGAGCGCGCCGAGCGGCTATCGGCATCCGGCTAGCGTCCGCACCGGTATCGTCCGCGCGGCCGTGCCGAGCCTCTTCGACCCACTCACGATCCGCTCGGTCACGCTGAAGAGCCGCATCGGCGTCTCTCCGATGTGCCAGTACAGTGCGACCGACGGGTTCCCGAACGACTGGCATTTCGTCCACTACGGCACCCTCGCGACCAGCAGGCCGGGTCTCCTGATCGTGGAGGCCACCGGCGTCGAGCCACGCGGGCGGATCACCCACCACTGCCTCGGGATCTGGAGCGACGAGCACGTCGAGCCGTTCGCCCGCATCGCCCGGCTGATCGCCGACCGCGGCCCTGTGCCAGGAATCCAGATCGCGCACGCCGGCCGGAAGGCGAGCACGACCCGCTTGTGGGAGGGTGACGGCCCGATCTCCGTCGAGGAAGGGGGCTGGGAGCCCGTCGGGCCGAGCCCGATCGCCTACGGGGCCGGGTACCGGGTCCCGCACGAGCTGACGGTGGAGGAGATCGGCGCCATCCAGGGCGCATGGGTCGCCGCCGCGCAGCGGGCGCTGGCCGCCGGCTACCGGTGGCTCGAGCTGCACTCCGCACACGGCTACCTGTCGCACTCGTTCCTCTCGCCGCTGTCCAACCGCCGCACCGATCTCTACGGGGGCAGCTTCGAGAACCGGACCCGCTTCCTCGTCGAGACGGCGCGGGCGGTGCGTGGCGTCTGGCCGGACGGGCTGCCGCTCGCGGTTCGGGTGTCGGCCACCGACTGGGTCGAGGGCGGCTGGGACATCGACCAGACGGTCGAGCTCGCCCGGGTGCTGAAGGGCGAGGGGGTCGACCTCGTCGACTGCAGCTCGGCGGCGCTCGTCCCGTATGCGCAGGTGCCCTCGACGCCGGGCTTCCAGGTGCCCTTCGCCGACGCCGTGCGCCGAGGCGCCGGCATCGCAACCGCCGCGGTCGGGCTCATCTCCGACCCCGCGATGGCGGACGAGATCGTGCGCAGCCGCAAGGCCGATCTCGTGCTGCTCGCGCGCGAGCTGCTGCGCAACCCGTACTGGCCCCTGCACGCCGCACAAGCGCTCGGCGCGCCGGTCGAGCCTCCGGGTCAGTACGCTCGGGCCTGGTGACCGGATGACGGCCCTGCAGCTGCTCACGGTCGGTCGCGTGGGCGTCGACCTGTACCCGGAGCAGTCGAACGTCCCGATCGCGAGGGTTGCGAGCTTCGCGAAGTCGGTGGGCGGAACGGCCACGAACGTCGCGGTCGCGGCCGCGCGCCTCGGCGTCCACGCCGCCGTCTTCACGCGCGTGGGCGACGACCCGTTCGGCGGGTACGTGCGGGGAGCGCTCGCGGAGGAGTTCGGGGTCGACACCCGGTACGTCGGCACCGATCCGTCGCTGCCGACGCCGGTCGTCTTCTGCGAGCTCGATCCTCCCGACGACCCGCGGCTGATCTTCTACCGCAACCCGAAAGCGCCCGACATGAACATCGAGCCCGACGACGTCGAGCCCGACGACGTCACCGGCGTGCCGATTCTCTGGGTCGCCGGGTCGTGCTTTGCCGAGGAGCCGAGTCGATCGACGGTCAAGAGCCTCCTCGCGGCTCGCGGCCGCAGGCGCCACACGGTGCTCGACCTCGACTGGCGTCCGATGTTCTGGCGCTCGCCCGAGGAGGGACGCGCCGAGATCGGCGGTGCCGTGGGCGGCGTGACGATCGCGATCGGGAACCGCGCGGAGTGCGAGACGGCCGTCGGCACCGACGACCACGAGGCTGCCGCCGGGCTCCTGCTCGAGCGCGGCGTCGAGATCGCGGTCGTAAAGCTCGGTGCCGACGGCGTCTACGTCGCCACCGCGGACGGCGTCCGCGAGATCGCGCCGCCGCTGCCGGTCGAGGTCGTTTGCGGGCTCGGCGCGGGCGACGCGTTCGGGGGCGCGTTCTGTTACGGCCTCCTCGCCGGCTGGGATCCAGTCCAGGCGGTCAGGTTCGCGAACGCGGCCGGGGCGATCGTCGCCTCGCGCCTGCTGTGCGCGGCCGCGATGCCGACCCTCTCCGAGGTCGAGGAACTGGTCGAGCGCGGCCGGCGGCCAGGCGCGGAAGGGCGGGATGAGATCCCGCCCCTACACCCCGCACCGTAGGGGCCGGATCTCATCCGGCCCGGTACGCTTCCGGGGTACAGCAGGTTCGACCCGGCCGCCGCGCGGCGGCCACATCCGAGGAGGAGCCCATGACCGAAGTCGTCTCTCCACCCACGGCGGGCGACCTCGAGAGGGAGATCGCGCAGATCGGCCACTGGATCGGGGGTGCCGCGGTCGCCGGCACGTCCGGCCGCAGCGGTCCCGTGTACGACCCGGCGACGGGCCGGCAGTCCGGCGAGGTCGCGTTCGCGTCGCTCGAGGAGATCGATGCCGCGGTCGCGGCCGCGAAGGCGGCGTTCCCTGCCTGGCGTGCCTGGTCGCTCGCGAGGCGAGCCGAGCTGTTCTTCCGCATCCGTGAGCTTCTGAATGCGCACCGCGAGGACATCGCGCGCTTCCTCACCGCCGAGCACGGGAAGGTGACCTCCGACGCGCTCGGCGAGGTCGCCCGCGGGCTCGAGGTGATCGAGTACGCGTGCGGAATCCCGACGCTCCTCAAGGGCAGCTTCTCCGAGCAGGCCTCGACCGGGGTCGACGTCTACTCGATCCGTCAGCCGATCGGCGTCGTCGCCGGCATCACGCCGTTCAACTTCCCGGCGATGGTGCCCATGTGGATGTGGGCGCCGGCGCTGGCCTGTGGCAACTGCTTCGTGCTCAAGCCCTCCGAGAAGGACCCGAGCGCATCGCTGTACGTCGCCGAGCTCCTCAAGGAGGCCGGCATGCCCGATGGCGTCTTCACCGTCCTCAACGGCGACAAGCTCGCCGTCGACCGGCTCCTCGAGCATCCGGACGTCTCGGCCGTCAGCTTCGTCGGCTCGACCCCGATCGCCCGCTACGTCTACGAGACCGGGACGAAGAACGGCAAGCGCGTCCAGGCGCTCGGCGGGGCGAAGAACCACATGGTCGTCCTCCCCGACGCGGACATCGACATGGCCGCCGACGCGGCCGTCAGCGCGGCGTACGGCTCCGCCGGCGAGCGTTGCATGGCCGTGTCCGTGGTCGTCGCGGTCGGCGACGTCGCCGATTCGCTCGTGGGCGCGATCAAGGAGCGCCTCCCGAAGGTCAAGGTCGGGCCCGGCAACGAGCCCGGGAACGAGATGGGCCCGCTCATCACGCGGCAGCACCGCGACAAGGTCGCCTCCTACCTCGATTCGGGGCGTGACCAGGGTGCGACGCTCGTCGCCGACGGCCGCGAGCTGGACCTCGACGGTGACGGGTTCTTCATCGGCGTGTCGCTGATCGACAACGTTACGACCGACATGGACTGCTACAGGGACGAGATCTTCGGGCCCGTCCTCTCGGTGATGCGCGTCGGCACCTACGACGAGGCGATGAAGCTCGTCAACGAGAATCCGTACGGCAACGGCACCGCCATCTTCACGCGCGACGGGGGCGTCGCCCGGCAGTTCCAGTTCGACTGCAACGTGGGCATGGTCGGCATCAACGTGCCGATCCCGGTGCCCGTCGCCTACTACTCCTTCGGCGGCTGGAAGGCGTCGCTGTTCGGAGACTCTCACGCCTACGGCCCCGAGAGCATGCACTTCTACACGCGCGGAAAGGTCGTCACGAGCCGCTGGCCCGACCCGGCAACGAGCAAGGTCGACCTCGGCTTCCCGCAGACGCGGTAGCGCTCACGCGGGGGAGCGCGTGTCCCGCTCCCCCGCGCTGCGGCCTGCTCCGTGCCATGATGCGCGCGGTGCAGGTCGGGTATCTGATCTTCCCGCAGGGGAACGTGGAGTCTGAGCCGTCCTCGCTGCCCGACCCGGAGCGCGTCCGGCGAGAGCTCGGCCTGATCGACCTCGCGGGCTCGCTCGGCTTCGACGCGATCTGGGTCACCGAGCACCACTTCGGCGACTACAACCTCGCCCCGGCGCCGCTCCAGATGCTCGCCTACCTGACCGGGCGCTTCCCGTCCCTCACGATCGGCTCGATGGTCGTCGTCCTGCCGTGGAACGATCCGTTGCGGGTCGTCGAGCAGGTCGTCCAGCTCGACTACCTCGCGGGCGGCCGCCTGCTCGTCGGCTTCGGGAAGGGCGAGGCGGCGCGCGAGTTCAGCGCGTTCGGGATGGATCTCGACGAGGGGCGGCAGCAGGTTCGAGCAGAACCTGTCGCTCGTGCTCGCGTGCCCTCGAGACGGGAGTGTTCGAGCGCGAGGGCGAACCGTCGGTCACGGTGAGGCCCCGGCCCCGGGGCAGCTTTCGCGACCGCATCTACATGGCCGCCGGCTCGCCGTCCTCGCTCGACCGGCGCCGCCCAGAAGCGGCCTCGGCCTGCTACGCATCGGGCTGCGCTCGTGGGACGAGGTCGCCGAGCAGGTTCGACGGCACCACCACGCTCTTCACCGCAGCGCACGGCCGCGAGCCGCCGCCGACCGCGACGCTCGACTTACGGCTACGTCGACCGCGACCCGGGACGGGCGCGCGAGCTCGGGCATGCAGTACGCGATGAACTACCGCCTGAGCGCGATCGACCACTACGAGCTCGGCGACGACGAGCAGGCCGAGCTCGAGGCGTTCGGTCACGCCCAGCTCTGGGGCACGCCCGGACGAGGTCGTCGAGAAGGCTGTCACGATCGGGCGAGACGACGCGCACCGGCCACCTGTCGATCGCGTTCCGCTACGCGGGCGTGCCGTACGAGCACGCCGAGCGAAGCATGCGGCTGTTCGCGTCCGAGGTCGCACCGCGGCTCCGCGATGTGGTACCGGCGTGAGCGACCCGGTCGTTTCCGAGCTGATCGCTCGCGTCTCGAACTGGGGACGCTGCGGCGACGACGACGAGCTCGGCACCGCGAACCTGATCACGCCGGCGAAGCGGATCGAGGCGGCCGCCTGCGTGCGCACCGGCAAGGTCTTCTCGCTGGCCGTCGACTTCGAGCCGGATACCCCGCAGCTCAGGGCCTCGTACCGGCTCAACCCGTTGCGGTCGATGGTCGACACGGGCACCGACGTGAAGTCGGGGCGCCAGGCGGCGTTCGGGATCGCCGGCCACGGCTTCGCCGACGACATGGTCGTGATGTCCCTCCAGGCGGCGACCCAGTGGGACTCGCTCGCCCACTGCTTCCACGACTACCGCATGTACAACGGCCGAGACTGCGCGCTCGTCGACGGGAAGGGCGCGGCCGCGAACGACATCTCGATGCTGCGCGACCGGATCGTCACTCGCGGCGTGCTTGCCGACATCCCCCGGCACCTCGGCGTCGAGGCACTCGCGGCCGACCACCACGTCACCGTCGAGGAGCTCGAGGCGACGCTCGCCGCCCAGGGCAGTCGAGGTGCGCCCGGGCGACGCACTGCTCGTCCGCACGGGCCATCTCGGCCGGATCCGCCGCGAGGGCGCATGGGACCGTTTCGTCGAGGCCGACGAGCCGGGCCTCGGCCACGATGCGCTGCCGTGGCTCCGCGACAGCGACGTCGCCGCCGTCGCCAGCGACAACTGGGCGTTCGAGGTCTTCCCGAGCCGCTTCGCGCTGCCGCTCCCCTTCCACGCGATCGGGATCGTCTACATGGGCCTGCTGATCGGCGAGATCTTCGAGCTCGACGCGCTTGCGGACGACTGCCGCGAGGACGGGCGCTGGGACTTCCTGCTTCACCGCGCCGCCGCTGCCGTTCCTCGGCGCGGTCGGCTCTCCGGTGAACCCGCTCGCCGTGAAGTAGGCGGGCCGGGCTGCAGCCCGCTGGAAGCGGTTCCAGCCGGGGAGCCGGCGGCGCTACGCTGACCGGATGCCGACGCGTGTGACGACGCTCGCGATGGGGGCGCTGCTCGCGCTCGTGCTCGTGCAGAGCACCTCGGCGGCGTCCCCGGCGATCGTTGCGGGCGAGGGCAATCGGACCGTCGTGCGCGAAGCCGACGGAACGCTCGTGCGCACGTTCAAGCCGCTCGAGTTCCCCTCGCTCGGCGCGAAGAGGCTGGCGGGCGGGCGGGGCAACGCCGTCGCCGTCTTCGAGGCGGCGACCGGGACCAAGCGGTTCACGATCCCCGACGCGTTCGCGCCGGTCGTCTTGCCCCGGAAGCGCATCGTCTTTCTCGGGGACCGGTTGGGGCACCGCGATCCCCAGGTCAACTCGGTGTGGATCCGGTCGGCGGGCGGGAAGGTCCGCAAGCTCGTGCAGTTCGCGAACGGAACGGGCCTCCCGGGAGTCCAGACCGGGCTCGACGCGGCGATCGTGCTCGGAGTCGCAGCGAACTCGACCGGCCGCAAGCTCGCGATCGTCCAGGGCAACGACGTCGACCTCTTCCACTACGACATCTGGGTGGTCGATACGTCGACGAAGGCGAGATACCGCGCCACCTCGGGAGGCCGCTCGCGCTTTGCGACGCTCGATCCGGCCGGGGCCAGGCTCGCCTACCTTCGGGAGGAGTCGTTCTGCGGAGGGCCGGAGCCCGGATACCGCGCCGGCGACGTGCTCGTCGAGGAGGCGTCGAAGGGCGCCTCGGCCACGACGTTGCTGGACGGAACGTGCGACGTCTTCTACACGGAGCTCGCCTGGCTCTCCTCGACCGAGCTCGTCGCGAACCGCGTCACGCGCACGGCACCGGACACGTTCCGGACCGACCTCGTGCTCGTCGACGCCGCCACGAGCGCGGTCACCGTCCTGTTCGGCTCGGGCGACGTCTTCGCCGTCTCGGTCTCGCCGTTGCTCCGTCTCGTCGCGTTCATGCGGGGGAGCGGAGGTGGCGAGGTTCTCGCCGTCGACCTGCCGGCGACGCCGCTTCACCTGCCGGATGCGTTCGCTCCACAGGTGGCCCGCGACGGGACGTGGCCCTGAGACCGGGCGACGACGGTAGGATCGCCCGCAATGGCGTCCTGCGGCGACCGGGATCCCGAGGCGCGAGGCGCAGCCGCCGAGAGCCCGCCGGCCCTCGCGGGACGAAGCTTCGAGCTTGGCCGCGAGCTCGGCCCCGACGGCCGCTTCACGCGGCAGGAGAGCATCTTCCGCCGCTGGGTGACCGCCGACGGGAGCTCGGGCTTCCCGGCGGCGGCGGGCAGGTACCACCTCTACGCGTGTCTCGCCTGCCCGTGGTCGCAGCGCGCGGCGATCGGGCGCATCCTGAAGGGGCTCGAAGGGGTCATCTCGATGTCGTACACCGACCCCTACCGGGACGCGCTCGGCTGGGCCTTCACCGGCGGTGAGTTCGCAGACCGTCTCAACGGCTTCGCCTACCTGAGCGAGGCGTACGCGGCCACCGACCCGACCTTCGACGGACGCTACACGCTGCCCGTTCTGTGGGACACCGAGACGGGGCAGGTCGTCTCGAACGAGTCGAACGACGTCCTGCGCATGCTCAACGATGCCTTCGGCGCATTCGCAGACTCCGACGTCGATCTCTATCCGGAGCCGCTCCGGGGTGAGATCGACGCCCTCAACGAGCTGATCTACGAGAACGTCTCGAACGGTGTCTACGAGGCAGGCTTCAGCCGGAACCAGATCGTCTACGAGGAGGCCTGCACGAACGTCTTCCGCGTGCTCGACTCGCTCGAAGAGCGGCTCGGGCGCACGCGCTACCTCGTCGGCGACGAGCCGACGGAGGCGGACTGGCGCCTCTTTCCGACGCTCGTGCGCTTCGACACCGTCTACTACCTCCACTTCAAGTGCAACCTGCGGCGGATCGTCGACTATCCGAACCTCTGGGGCTACACCCGCGACCTCTACCAGGTGCCGCGAGTCGCCGAGACGGTGTCGATCGAACAGATCAAGCGTCACTACTACACGACACACGACATGATCAGCCCGAGCCGACTGATCCCGCTCGGTCCCGAGCTCGACTTCTCCGAACCGCACGGTCGGTCTTAGAGGTGGAGCAGCATCCGGGCATTGCCGAGCGTGTTCGGCTTCACCCGTTCGAGGTCGAGGAACTCCGCGACGCCCTCGTCCAGTGAACGTCGCAGCTCCTCGTAGACCTCGGCCTCCACCGGCGTGCCCTCAATCTCGACGAACCCGTGCTTCGCGAAGAAGTCGACCTTGAACGTGAGCACGAACACCCGTTGGATGCCGAGCCAGCGGGCCGTCTCGATCAGCTTGTCCACGATCGCGTGACCGGCGCCGCGGCCCCGGGCCTCCGGATCGACGGCGACGGTGCGAATCTCCGCCAGGTCGTCCCAGATCACGTGGAGCGCGCCGCACCCGATCACGCGGCCCTCCTCCTCGGCCACCCAGAACTCCTGAACGTCCTCGTACAGCGCGACGGTGGGCTTGTCGAGCAGGATTCGCTGTCCTGCGTACAGGTCGACGAGCCGGCGGACCGCCGGAACGTCCCCGGTGTGCGCCCGCCGGACTGTGATTCCCACGACGGGCCAGCATATCGCCGGTGGAGCGGCCCGGCCGCGGCCTCAGCGGCTCATGCCCGCCGTGGGAGCAGATCTGCGACCCGGGTGCCGTGCCAGCCCTCCACCCGCCGGGCCCAGTACTGCTCCTGCAGCATGCGCGTGATCCGGCCCGGCCGCCCGTCGCCGACCGGGCGGCAGTCGACGGCGATGATCGGCATCACGGCCCCCGCCGTGGTGGCCGCGAAGGCCTCGTCGGCGGAGGCGAGCTCCTCCGGGTCGACCCGGCGTAGCTCGAACGGCACCCCTTCGTCGGCGCAGATCTCCTGCACCGCAGCGCGGGTGCACCCCTCGAGCACGTTCCAGTCTGGCGTCGCTACGACCCCGTCGCTGACGACGAGCACGTTCCAGCCGAATCCCTCGGTCAGCTCGCCGTCCGGCCCCACGACCATCGCGTCGTCGCAGCCGGCCTCGTAGCCGTCGAGACGCGCCTGGACGAGATCGGCGCGGTTGTAGTTCTTGAACCTCTGGTCGACCGCCCGCGACGAGATGCGCTCGAAGCGGTGACAGAGATGGATGTTCGCGCCGCCGCGGCACAGCTCCTCGCCCCAGATCCACACGTACGGGATCGCGTAGGCGGTGAAGCGGTTCTCGGCGAGCCTGAGGTCACGCGACTGGTTGGGCGTCAGCCCACGCGTGACCTCGAGCTTCACGTATGCGTCGGTGAGCCCGGCCCGGTCGACGCATTCCGCGAGGATTCCCTTCACCTCGTCGCGCGAATAGGGATGCTGCAGCCGGAACCCCGCGCACGACCGCTCGAACCGATCGAGATGCTCGTCGAGCTTGAAGAACCAGCCGTGCCAGACCGACGTCACGTCGTAGACGACGTCGCTCCAGGTGAACCCGTAGTCGAAGATCGACATCCGGGCATCGGCCGGGGAGACGTACTCCCCGTCGATGAAGACGATGCCTTCACTCATGGCCCGATCAGCCTCGGAAAAGGCGCCGTCTTCTTCGCTTCGGTGTCCATCTGCACCCCTCCTGACGGCCGGCTCGACTGGCGCGACCATAGCGCAGGGAATCAGGGCGCGGCCGGGAAGGCCGCCGCGCTAAGCGTCGTCGCGGTGGACTGTCTGGGGCGAGAAGGCCGGGAGGCAGACAGCGAGGTATTCGGCGCCGTCCGGTTCGGGCGTGCTGTACCGCACCCGCTCACCGGCCCGGGTCACGACCGCCTCCCCCGCCCGCACGTCCAGGACGCCGCCGTCGTGCTCGACCCGCACCAGCCCGCGGAGCACGACCGTGTACTCGTCCCACTCGGGTGTCTGGGCGGGCTCTTCCCACCCGGCGGGGCTCCGCATGTGCGCGATGCTGAGCGCCGTCTCGCCCGTGGCCACGTTGCCGACGTACTCGTCGATCAGCTTCGGCTTGTTCCCCACGGCGGTGATCCGGGTGGGCGCGCGAACGTGCTCGGCCACGTCGCGAGAATACCGGGTGGGACGGGCCGCCTGTCCGGACGGGCGCGCGAGGCACGTGGCGATCGAGAGGATCGTCCGACCTCCCGCTCTCGGAGCTCAGCGAAATCTCAGGCTCCGGTGGCATGGTTGGCAGCGAGAATGTCCTGGGCACCCGAGAGCGAGACGCAGGTTGCGGAGTGATGCTCAGCGGGCCTCGCGTGACATCAGGAGGATCCCGTGGAACCGAGGAAGCGGAGTCAGTCACAGGATGTCCCGGGGTCGACCGGGCTGCGTACCTATCAGGGGCGGCGGCTGCCGAAGCAGGACGAGGACGTGTTCGACCAGGGTCTCGCCTTCGACCTCGAGACGCTGATGCGACCGCAGGCGCATGCTGAAGCTCGTTGCCTTCTCCGGGCTCAGCGCCGTCGGGCTGGTCGGGCTGGTGGGCTGCGGCGGATCGGAGGCGGTGCCAACGACGCCCGCGTCAGGGCCGACGAGCACCACCGCGGCACGCCGGGGACACGCTTGCCGACGGCGGCTGCGAGGCGATCCCCGAGGAGACGGCCGGGCCGTACCCCGGCGACGGCTCGAACGGGCCCGACGTGCTCGGTCAAACCGAGGTCGTGCGGAGCGACATCCGGTCGAGCTTCGGCGACTTCTCCGGCGCGGCCGAGGGCAGGCCGCTGACGATCAGGCTCGCAATCCAGGATGCCTCGGGCAGCTGTGGCCCGCTGGCGGGCGCCGCCGCCTACGCGTGGCACTGCGACCGCGACGGGCAGTACTCCCTCTACACCGTCACCGACCAGAACTACCTGCGCGGTGTCCAGGAGGCGGACGCAGACGGTGTCGTGACGTTCACGAGCATCTTCCCCGGCTGCTACTCCGGTCGGTGGCCGCACATCCACTTCGAGGTGTTCCCGAGCCTCGCTGCGGCGACCGACGACGCGAACAGGATCGCAACCTCGCAGATCGCGCTCCCCGCGGACATCTGCCAGCAGGTGTACGCCACCTCGGGCTACGAAGCGAGCGCCGGGAACCTGCAGCAGGTCAGCTTCGAGACGGACAACGTCTTCGGCGACGACGGTGGAGCGCAGCAACTGGGGACCGTGACCGGCAGCCTCGAGGAAGGCTTCACCGTGGAGCTCGCCGTCACTGTCCGCGGCTGAGGATCAGCGGCAGCTCGATGCGCTGAGCTCGCGACACTGCTCGACGAAGCCCCGGGCGACGCTGAGGGCGACCCGGTGCGCCGTGTCGGCCACACGCCGTGCGCCCGCTTCGAGCTCGGCGGGGTCGGCGCCGGCGTCGCGGAAGAACTTCACCGTCCGGGGGTCGATTCCGTTGACGTCGCCGCGGACTCCGCGCGCCAGCGTGTCGACCGCCTCGACGGTCACCTCGGGGTGGAACTGGAACGCCCAGGAGGAGCCGAGCCGGAACGCCTGGGCACACACGTCGTTCTCGAACAGGACGACCGCGTCGGCAGGCGGCCGGAATGCGTAGGCGTGCGCGTGGAACGTCTCGAAGCGCGGCGGGGCGTCGCGCAGGAGCGGGTCGTCTCTCGCCGCGTCGGTCGCCCAGACCTCGCGGTAGCCCCGCTCGTCCTGGCAGCGGTACGTCTCGCCCCCGAGCGCGTGCGTGAGTATCTGCCCGCCCAGGCACAGGCCGAGCACCGGAACCTCGCGATCGAGTGCCTGTTCGATCGCCGCTCGCGCGCGGCGCACGCCCGGATCGTCGTCCCCCGGATCCGCGAGCCCGGGCAGCACGATCAGCCCGTCGTAGCCGTCGAGACCGGGGAGGTCGAGGGTCGACATCCGAATGTCGAGCGTCGCGCCGTTCTCCACCAGCGCATCCCCGACCCGACCGATCGGCTTGTCCCAGTCGTTCTGAACGACGAGCAGCGACGTCACGTTGGTGCAGAACGACGGTAGGGCGCTCGATGTTCCCGCCCGGACCGGGCCGGCGCGGTGGCCTGCTACGCGGCGGCGGCAGCGCGGAACTCGTCGAAGCGAACCGCCAGCCGATCCCGGTCCGGCCGACGCCTCTCGCTCGGGAGCACGATCGTCTGGTCGTGGAACCCCTTCAGGAGATCGAGCATCGGCCCATCGTCGTCGTCCAGGAGTCGTCGCGCGACCTTGACACGGTAGTCGGGCGTGACGCCGACGAGATTCCGGTCGAATGCACTGTGGTGGATCGTGCACAGGCTCAGCCCGTTCTGGACGGCGGCTACACCCTCCGGGTCGGCGTCTCGGATGATGTGCGCCGCATCGAGGAGACGGGGCTCCTTGAGCCGGCAGATCGCGCACTGGTCATGGTAGGCAGGAAGCACCATGCCGCGGAACCGACCCTGGTGCAATCGCTGCTTCGCTTCCCTGACGGCATACACCCGATCGACAGTCGTATCGGGAAGAGTTGCCGACCGATTCGCGAATTGGCCGACCGTGACTACGACTCGTCGCTCCGAACGTAGATTATTAGTCACGAAGCACGGGTAAACGGCCCGATACATCCAGGGACGCGTCGCCTCGAAGTAGACGAGAGGGACGTGGCTGGCCCATGCGGCGTCAAGCGCCCGGTTGTCCGGTCGGTTAAGGTCGCCCCTCTGATACGCATAACTCACTAGCTCGTCGGCCACTCTTTCGTCGTCATATGGACGTTTGAACGAAGTGGTGATGGAAAGAGCGGCAGGCCCTCGCTGAAGAGCCGATCGATGGATCCCTTTCGCGCGGGTCATGAAGCGCACATTCCGACCCTGGAACGGGAAGCCGCGGTCCAGACCACTTTTGGAGGGAAGATCCTCGCCGAACTCACGACGAAGTGAGTTCAGGGCGAGGAAGCAGGCAGCTCGGAGGTCATCGTCCCGCTCGATGCCGGCGATCATAGAACCACCGACCAGAACGCGTTAGCCTCGGAAGCCCCGTGGAGTGCCTGCAGCCCTCCGACGCAGCGCCGTCCTCGCTCTCCTGGTCGAGAAGCACGCTCAACCGATCAATGGCCTCGGTCAGCCCATCAATGTGCCCGCAGTCCTGGTCGTACGCCTCGTGATCTTCCCAGCGGGCGTAGTCCCACGCGCTGTCGTAGCCGACCTCGACGATCGCATCCAGGGTCTCGTCGTCGAGATAGCCGGTGGCCTCCCAGCTCCCCGCGTAGCCCGCGCGCCCGGCTGATGCGAAGGCCTCGCGGATCTGAGGCTCGAACGGCGCCAGCCAGTCGATCGGCCGGCCGATCACCTTCCCTGCGACCACACGCTTCCGCTCGCGATCACGGTGTGACCGCAAAGCGATGAGCTCATCCAACACTCGTCGTACGGCTCCGGGTTCGACGAGCGTCTCCATCGCCAGGCCTCCAGTTCGTCAAGACGAACACCTGTTGATTCTGCCTCGAGCCCCGGCGATCGCCAACGCCGGGACCTCAATGCCGCGGCTGCCGAGGAAACCTCTCGGAGCGCTTCAACGCTCGCTCTGACCCCGGGGGTAGACCGTCCTCTGCTCCGCCAGCATCGCAACGAACTGTTCGATTCGCTTCGCCCGGGTTTCCGGCTTCCTCGCGGTCTGGATCCGGTAGAGGATCGCGTAGCGGTTACGACTGTTGAGGGTCGCGAAGAACTCGCGCGCCCGCGGCATCTCGTCGAGCGCGCGCTGCAGGTCGTCAGGGACCGTGGCCACCCTCTGCCCGTCGTACGCGGCCGCCCAGCGGCCGTCGGCGCGCGCCGCCTCGACCTCGCGCAGACCGGCGGGTCGTATCTCGCCGCGGGCGATCAGCGCCTCCGCGCTCTCGCGGTTGATCCTCGACCAGACGCTGCGCGGACGTCTCGGGGTGAACCTGACGAGGAAGTGCATCTCGTCGAACCGGCCTCGCTGCCCGTCGATCCAACCGAAGCAGAGGGCTGTCTCGAGAGCCTCCGCGTAGGAGACCGAGCCGATGCCGGACCCCTTCTTGGCGAGCTTGAGGCGAACCCCGATCGACAGGGCGTGCTCCGCTTCAAGCCAGTCTCGCCACTCGTCGCGCGACACAAACGAACGAATCGGAAGCTCGTCACGCGCAGGCATGCGACCGACGGCTTCAGGCTCCGACGACCGTGAACGCCCGCACCGAAGCGAACGTCGCCTCGTGCCGATTCCATGATTCGCCGCGATCTCGTGAGCACCACACTTCGCCGCTTCGCTGCGCCGCGTAGACGCCGCCGGTCACCGGGTCCGCGGCGAGGTGCGCGAGGGTCGGGAAGGACTCAGTCAGACCGCCGGACGGCCGCCGCCACGGGTCCCCGCCGTCCGCGAGAAAAAGCGCGGCCCGCCCGTCCGCCGTGTGCGCGGACCGCATCGGCGCGGCGCAGAGATACCAGCGCCTCGGGTCGCTCGGGTCGGCGGCGACGCTCCACCCGTAGCGGCGATCCAGCCCGTCGAGCACGCGCCTCCAGGTTCGGCCGCCGTCGGTGCTGAGGGACGCTCCGGTTCCAGCGCCCACGTACGCCCGCACGCGGTCTGTCGCGTGGAAGCACAGGGCATGGCAGTCGAGGGCGACGCCACGCCCGTTTCTCGTCCACGTCCGTCCACCGTCCGCGCTTCGCAGAACGGTCGCGGCCTCGATGCCGGCGAGGATCACGGCCGGATCGGACGGCGCGACCGCGAGCGCCTGGACGTACGATGTGTGGGGCCTTCTCGGCGGGTTGCCGCCAGAACCAGCGTCGCATGCGCGCGAAGCGCGCGAGCTCGGTCCAGTTCTCGCCGCCGTTCCGCGAGACGGCGAACGCCGGCGGCTTGAGCCCCGCGTACAGGGTTCCCGGCTGGGGCTGGTGCCCATCGACTTCACGATCCGGCCGCCCACGCTCGGTGATCGAGCGTCAGCCGTCGTGCGGCGTGGCCTTGCCCGCCTGCGGTGCGGCGGCGAGAAGTCGCTCGGCGTCGTCGACGATGCGCGAGATCACTTGCCGGACCGGCTCGATCGAGCGAACGAACGAAACGGACTCGCCTGCGTACATGGGCATCGCGTCGATCTGACCCTCGACGTCCGCTGAAGGCGGATGCGGGCTGAAGCGCGGAATCGGCTCGAGGGATCCGCCCATGGGCACGTGGGCCACGACGTCCTCGTTCGATGCCATGGCCGCGTCGATGGACCGCCCGAGGACACGCGCAGGATGTGGGCCGCCGGGCCAGCCGACGGAGAACTCGTCCGTGAGAACGCTGTCGGCAGCCTCTGCCGTCAGGAGCGCCTCCTTGTATCGGGGGTGCGCCGCGGATTCCTCGGTCGCCGCGAGCACCGTGCCGATCCGAACGCCATCGGCGCCAGCGGCCAGCGCTGCCGCAAGCCCCCGGCCGGTGCCGATTCCGCCCGCCGCCAGCACCGGCGTCACATCGCCGACGGCGTCGAGCACCTCGCAGAGCAATGACCACAGGGTTCGAACTCCGTGCATCCGGCCGCCGCCCTCGACCCCTCGCGCGGCGAGCAGGTCCGCACCACAATCGGCGGCTGCCCGAGCGTCTTCGACCGAGCCGACCTGCCAGCAGACGAGCGCGCCGGCTGCATGAGCACGACCAACCAGGTGCGAATCGGGCGATCCGTGCCAGAAGTCGACGACGCGAGCGCGCTCGGCACACGCCGTGATGACCGCCGGATCCTCGATGAAGGGCAGGAGGAAGTTGCCGCCGAACGGTCCCGGCGTGGCCTCGCGGAGCCGGTCGAGCGATTCGACGATCGCCTCGACCGGATACCCCGAGAGGCCGACCATGCCCAGTGCGCCCGCGTCGACCGCGGCCGCAACGAGATCCGGTCCACTCAGAGAGCCCATCGGCGCCTGCTGCACGGGGACGGAGCACCCGACGAGCTCGGTGAAACGCGTAACGATCGCCACGGAGTCTCCCTACGCGACGAACGTCAGGGTACGACCTGCGGGGGACCGTGTCAACGACGACGGTGCCCCGCACCCGCCGATCGGCGAGACGCGTCGTCTACGCCTGCACGGCCGGCTTCGGGTTGAAGCCGGCCAGCGGGATGCCGAACCCCGTTGAGCGCGCCCCGCCCGCGACGGCACAGGATCCACCGCTCTGCGGGCCCTGCCTTCGGTTCGCACCTGCCACGCACGCTGGCCAGCAGCCACCCTTCCGAGCCCCGCTCCGCTATGAAGGCCCCACGGCGCGGTTCGCCTCTTGCGCCCCGCGCCTGACTCCGGAGTACCGGTTCCAGGAATTGGCCCGTGCACGACACGGAGATCGTCGGGCGAGACGAGGAGCTTCGAGTCGTCTCCTCGTTCCTCGAGCAGAGCCCTGCGACCGGTGCGCTTCTGATCGAGGGCGGCCCAGGGATCGGCAAGACCACCCTCTGGCGCTTCGGAGTGAAGCATGCCGTGGAGCACGGCTGGCAGGTGCTCACCGCCGGACCGGCCGCTTCAGAGGCGCGGCTCGCGTTCGCTGCGATCGGCGATCTCCTCGGCGGATCTGTCCACCAGGTCGTCTCTCGGCTTGCGCCACCGCAGCAGCACGCGCTCGAGGTGGCGCTGCTCCTCGAGGCCGTGCGGGGGCGTCCGCCCGAGAAGCGCGCAGTCGCTGTTGCAGTACTCGAGGCGCTTCGCGCGCTTGCCGAGGAGCGTCCGGAAACCACCGCACTTCGGCCGAACGCCCGGGCGAGCGTTGGCCGCTGTCGGGGCGGCGAGTCACCCGCGGCACGGCCTGCCTCGAGCAGGGTGACGGTGGGAGGGCGCGCGCCCGCAGCGCGCTCAGCACGCCCGCCGACACCGTGCCTGGATCCGCTCGGCCCCCCTCAGCCTCCCTGCGCAGCAGCGCCACCTCCAGCGCAGCAGCCTGCGGTGCCGCTAGCTCGGCGACGACCTCTTCCAGCACACTGGCCAGCAGGTCACCGAGTGCGCCTCCTCGTAACGTTGCGCTGGAAGCCCAGCGGGATGTAGGGGCGGGACCTGTCCCGCCCGGAACCACCGGGAGCACAGGAAAGGCCGAGGGTTGCGGGCCGGACAGGTCCGGCCCCTACACCCCGATCCAGCGGTCCCGGGCGGACCTTCCGCCAGCGGGTTCCGGTCAAACGTTCTGAGAAGGTGCACTAGTCCCGAGAACGCGAGCGCCGCCTCCGCCGCGGCCGGCCAGCCATCAACACCGTAGCGCCCCCTCGGACGCCGCGGCGACCGCCTCGTGCCACAACGTCGTCTTGCCGATTCCCGCCTCCCCCTCCAACACAAGCGCCCCGAACCCCTCCCCGGCCCCAAACGCCCGCACCACAGCCAGTTCGTCCTCCCGGCCCACCACGTCAAGCTGGCCGCTCACCGATCGCACCACAGCATCATTCGCCGCCAGGCTTGAAGCGCGCTGCGAGCTCGGTGCGTGAGCGCACGCCGAGCTTCGTGTAGATCCTGGTGAGGTTGCCCTCGACGGTGCGGGAGGTGATATAGAGCTCGGCGGCGACCTGCTTGTTCGTCTTGCCCTGCGCCACCAGCGAAGCGATCTGCTGCTCCGAAGGCGTCAGGGCACGGTCGGTCGGGGCACGGCCGCCGATCCGAGCCAGCTCGTCACGGGTACGTTCGGCGAAGACGCGGGCACCCAGCTCCTCGAAGATCGCCAACGCCGCCTGCAGACGCTCGCGCGCCTCGCGCTTCCGTTTCGCTCGGCGCAGCGCGACGCCGTAATGCAGTAGCGTGCGGCCACGCTCGAACGCGCCAGGGGCGCACCGGTGCTCGTGCGGGGCCATTGTGGCGCGATCGGTGAGGCTCCTGGAGCTGTCATGGTGGGCGAGGGCCTCCTCTAGCGCGGCCAGAGCGGCGGCGTGTCGGCCCTCTCGTCCTGCGACGAGGCCCCGGCATCTGGCCGCTGCCCCCAGGGCGGTCGCCCGCTGGGTTGCGTCGGCAAGCTCCTGCAGGAATCGGAGCAGCTCCTTCGCCTCGGAGATGCGCTCGATCGCGACCAGCGCTTCGATCTCGTCCTGAAGGAACCGCATCGCGCCGGGCTCTCGGATTCCGGCAGCCCGCATCTCGTCCGAGAGGGGAGCGAGATGACGATGGGCTTCCGACTGCTGACCGAGCGAGAGCTCGAGGAACCCGAGCGCCGCGAGGGCGATCCTGCGGGCCAGCACGGCCCCGGAGCGCTCTGCCAGCTCGATTGCCTCTTCGCCTGCCAAGCGGGCCGAATCCGTCGAACCCAGATGGGCGTCCGCAAACGCCTTCGCAGCCAGCATCATCGCCTGATTCGCGGTCTGACCCGCCTGAAGCGCGATCTCATGGCCAAGCCCGACGTCATGCAGGGCGGCCTGCCACATTCCCGCATGGCACTTGACCTCGGCGCTGCGGGCGAGTGCCCACACGTGAGAGACCTCGTCGCCGTACTCCTCCGCGAGAACCTGAACACGTTCCAGGCCTGCCATCGCCGCGGGCAGCTCGTCTGTCCAGGAGAGCATCGAGGCGAGATAATCGCTCGGCCAACGGTCGGGCGGGAGCGCAGCCATGGCAGGCTCGAGCGTGAGCGCGCGGTCGATGAGCTCCCCAGGCCAGGCTCCACCGAGGAGGAACTCGCTCTTCGCCTGCAGAGCAAGGGCCTCCGCGAGGACGGCCGCGTCGTCGACACGCTCCGCGAGACGGACCGCGGCTTGTGCGTGCGCGAGCGTCGCTGGGACGTCCGTGCGGAGAAGGTCGAGATTCAGAGCTAGGTGAAGCTCGATCTGGGCGCGTAAGTCGAAGTCCTCATCGACTTCGAGCGACGCCTCCCGAAGAAGATCGACGGACGATCTCCAGTCGAGGCCGTTGAAGTGAACCCGAGCGAGAGACGTCAGGATCTCGGCTCGCGGCCGGCCGCTGGGAGATCCTGCGAGGATACCCTCGAGCACCGTTCGCGCCCGCGGCGTATCGCCGCTTTCCATCGCGTACTCGGCCTCTTGGAGGCCGCGCCGGCGGCGACCGTCGTGGTCCCCGGCAGGCGTCAGCGACGCCGCCGCCGCCGTCAACTCGGCCGCGGCCGCCGTGGCACCGCGCGCTGCCGCTGCGTGGGCCCCCGCTTCGATCTCTGCAGCGATCGGGGCGTCGGGCCGGGTTGTGGCGAGGGCGAGGTGGTGCGCGCGCTGCTCGGGCTCCCCGATCAGGTCGGCCAGCTGTGCGTGGAGCTGCACGCGCCGGCGCGGCCCGATCGTCGCCGCCATCCCTTCCGCGAGAAGCGGGTGCGTGAAGCGGACGCTGCCGCCGCTGATCTCGATCACCCCGGCGGCGACCGCCTCATCGAGCCGCTCGCCCACCCGAGCCGGCTGAGGCGACAACGCCTCGAGCAGATCCACGGCGGGATCGGCAACCAGCGCGGCCGGCTCGAGCAGCCGCCGCACCGCTGTCGGTAGGCGGCCGAGCCGCTCCCTGGTCAAACCCTCCAGGGAGGGCGGCAGCGCAAACCCCGCCCTCGGATCCTCCGGTAGCGAGCGCACCAGCTCGAGCGCGTAGAACGGATTCCCACCCGCCAGCTCGTGCACGTGCTGCAGGACCGGCCTCGGCAAGGTACGGCCCAGATGCAGCCGGATCGCCCGGTGCAGCGCTCCCATGCTCAGCGGCGCGACCGGGACACGCGTCACCACCTCCGGCGAGAGGTTCTCCAGGAGCACAGAAGGCGGCAGCACGGGGTCGAGCCGCAGCGAGGTGACCAGCCGCACTGGCTCCTCCCCGAGTCTCCGCAGCGCGTACACAAGCGCGGCCGCCGAGCCGCTATCCAACCACTGAACGTCATCCACGGCCACCACGAGCGGGCTCCCGCGAGCCAGCGTCCGCAGCGCGCTCAGCACAGCCGCCGACACCGTGCGTGCATCCGCCGGGCGCCCCTCAGCCTCCCGGCGCAACAACGCCACCTCCAACGCCGCGGCCTGCGGCGCTGGCAGCTCGGCCACGACCTCGTCCAGCACCCCGGCCAGCAGATCACCAAGACCCGCGAACGCAAGCCTCGCCTCCGCCGCCGCCGGCCGCGCGACCAGCACCCTGGCGCCTCCCTCCGAGGCCAGCGCGACTGCCTCACGCCACAGCGTCGTCTTCCCGATCCCCGCCTCGCCCTCCAGCACAAGCGCCGCGAACCCCTCCCGGGCCGCAAACTCGCGCACCAGCCCGAGCTCCTCCTCGCGCCCCACCACCTCCAGCGGCCCGCTCACCGACGGCACCAGGTCGGCGGGAGCACAGGCGCCGGGAGCGTCCGCCGCCCGGGCGCGCCACGCGGAGCGGGGCAGCCGACCGCTACGTCGTACGCACAAGGGGTCCGGAGCTGCACGGCCTCGTCCCGGCGCGAACGTAGCACGTGCGAGCGCAGGGGGCCAGCTCGATTACGCGACCGCGGACCCCTGTCCTCCTCGCTGCGCACGCAGACGAGTTGGACGGTGTCCGTGTGCGGCAACTCGAGGCGCACGCCAAGACGACGCCAATGTTTGGCCAACGTTATCCCCACGGTCCCGCGGTAGAACCACCTACATGAGCGGGGTCAAAGTGCGGGGGTTTCCACCTTTCGGCGCTGCCGCGGTCGGCGTAGCGTCGGAGGTGGCAATGGCCCGCTACGTCGTCGAGGTCTACCGGCCCAGCTCGGGCGTCGAGACCCTACAGGGGGTCGCCGAGCGGCTAGCCGCCAGCGCCCGGCAGCTGAGCCAGGAAGGCACCGCTGTCTCCTACCTGGACACGATCTTCCTGCCCACCGACGAGACCTGCCTGCACCTGGTCGAGGCGGTCCGCGAGGCGGACGTGCGGGCCGTCGCCACCCGGGCCGGGATCGACGTCGACCGCGTCGTCCCCGCCGAACAGATCGAACCATGCGGCCCTAGCTCTCCAACCACTACCCGAGAGGAAGGCCGCTGATGGACAAGCGAATCATGCAGCTCCAGCTCCTCAACCCGCACACGCGCGTGTTCGCCATGGCCGCAAGGCGGTCGAGCGGGCCCGTGAGGCCTGTCGAGGCGACCGAGGGCTCAGTCGCGCCGCCCGAGACGGCAAGCAGATGATCACCGCAACCGACTTCGGGAGGAATCACATGAAACCGAAACGACTGGCCTTCTTGGGAGCTATCGCGGTTGCCGTCGCCCTGGCAGCGGCCGGTAGCGCACTCGCGGCGGGGCCCACGCCGCAGTTCGATTCCGTTCATGCCTACGGCGTTGGCGTGAGCCCTCACGATGTCGCGATCGGCGACTTGGACCTCGACGGCACCAACGACCTGGTCGTCGTCAATGCCGGTTCGGACACCGTATCCGTGCTGTTGCTGGACCCGGACGGCTCCGTACGACTCCACGTCGACTACCCGGCCGGAGACTCGCCACGCTCGGTCGCCATCGGCGATCTGGACGGCGATCCATTCCCGGAGCTGGCTGTCGCGAATTACGGGTTCCCGGCGTCCGGGAGCGTCACGGTGCTCGACACCGCTGGCGGCGGCCTGTTTACGTCGGCTGTCGACTATCCGTTCCCACGTCTATCGTCCAGCGAGGGCATTCATCCCCTCTCGATCGCGATCGGCGACCTGGACGCGGACGGAGCCTCCGACATCGCCGTCGCAAGCGACTTCCAGACCGTCGCCATCCTCTACCAGCGGGGCATGGCGTTCAACGACGGTCTGACGGTCCTGGAGGGGCTCTTCAATCCCTCCTCAGTCGCGATCGGCGATGTGAACGGCGACGGCGTGGACGACCTTGCCGCCACCCTCTCGGGCGCGGGCACGGTCGCTGTCTGGCACGGTGGCACCGGCGGCCTCACCAAGACCGAGTACGCGACCGGCAGCAACCCGAGCTCGGTGGCGATCGGGGACGTGAGCGGCGACGGGCGGGCGGATCTCGTGGTCGCCAACAGGTTCCCCCACAACGTCTCCGTTCTGCTCGCGGATCCGGCGGGTGGGTTCCAGCCCAAGTTCGACCTCCCGGCCGGCGGCTCCCCCTGGTCGGTCGCGATCGGCGACCTGAACGCCGACGGGTTTCCCGAAATCGTGACCGCGAATGCCTCCAATCCCGGTGGCGGCGTTTCGGTGTTGCCGGGGACGGGCGGCGGAGCGTTCCAGGCCGCGATCGATGTGCCTATCGGAGGAACTCACTACTCCCTCGCCATTGGCGATGTGAACGGGGACTTCGTGCCCGACGTGGCGACAACGGAGGTGATCGGGGGAGTCGTCGAGGTGCTGCATAACACGACGGTGAATACTCAAGCCGGGTCGAATGTGAGGGTGGTTCCTCCCGATCCAAGGACAGGAGGCACACCCGTGACGATCACGTTTGCCAACGTGGTCGCCGGCGGCACGACCACGATGGTGTCCTCCCCCACGGGCCCGCCGCCGCCGCCGGGATTCCTGGTCCAGGGCTCCTACTACGAGCTGGCGACGACGGCGCAGTTCGATTTCGCCGAGATCTGCTTCGCGTACAGCGGGCCGCCAACGCCGTCGATCGTGCACTGGGTCGCGGGCATACCGGTGATCGAGCCGATCACGCGGGACACCGGCACCGAGATCTGCGCGGTGGTCACGTCGTTTTCCCCGTTTGCGCTCGTCGTTCCAGCCGTCGGGGACGACACCACTGCGCCCGTGGTCTCCTGCGGCTCGGCCGACGGCGTCTGGCATGCCGGGGACGTCTCGATCGATTGCACCGCGCAGGACGACGGTTCCGGTCTCGCCGACCCGGCCGACGCAGCGTTCTCGCTGTCGACCTCCGTCCCCGCAGGCACGGAGGACGGCGACGTCTCGACGGGCTACCGCGTGGTGTGCGACGTGGCCGGGAACTGCGCGACCGCAGGACCTATCGCAGGGAACAAGATCGACCGCAAGGCGCCGACGCTCTCGCTCCCGGCCGACATGACCGTGAACGCGACCTCACCGGCGGGCGCGACGGTGAGCTTCTCCCCGTCGGCCCTCGATGGCGCCGACCCGGACCCCGCCGTGAGCTGCACCCCGTCCTCGGGGTCGGTCTTCGCGCTAGGGACGACCACGGTCGAGTGCTCGGCGACCGACCACGTCGGCAACGAGAGCGCTGGCTCGTTCGCGGTCACCGTGCTCGAGGCCGCCACGCCGACCTGTGACGGCAAGGTCGCGACCATCGTCGGCACACCCGGCCCAACGGAGATCCGGGGCACGAGCGGCAACGACGTGATCGTCGATCTCGACGGGGACAACATCGTCCGCGGCCGCGGGGGCAGCGACACCGTCTGCACCGGCGACGGGAACGATCAGGTCCACCTCGGCGCCGGCGCCGACACGGTCATCGATACCGGCGGAACCAACACGATCGAGGGCGGCGCCGGCGGGGACGTCATCACGACCGGCACCGGTGCCGACACGGTCAACGCAGGCCTCGGTGCCGACGCGATCACCGACGCCGGTGGCGACAACACCCTCGAGGGCGGCGCAGGCGCCGACGCCATCACGACGGGCGCGGGCGACGACACGATCAACGCCGGCGCCGGTGCCGACACGATCAACGCCGGCGAAGGCGACAACACGGTCAACGGCCAGGCCGGCGACGACACCATCACGACCGGCGACGCCAACGACACCATCGACGGAGGCCTCGGCTTCGACCGCTGCACCCCCGGCGGCGGTTTCAACGCCGTCAGCCGCTGCGAGGCCTAGCAGGCTCCGGGACACGCCGTGGCCGCGGGAGGTTGCCCCCGCGGCCACGGCTCAACCGGCGCCGACCATGAGAGGAATCGACATTCGCGGAGACACCTGCCCGCACTCGACTCGAACCACGTTCACGCAGGAGGAACTGAGATGAAGCGTCACCTTGCAGCAGCCGTACTGGCCGCTCTTGGCGTGCTCGTCTGGGCGGGCGCCGCGCCGGCCGCAAGCGTGCTCACGCTCTGCATCAGCTCAGGCGGCAACGTCAAGGCCGGCACGACCTGCAAGCCGAACGAAACCGAGTTCAAGGTCGTTTCAGAGGCAGACTTCAACGGGCTGCAGTCACAGGCTGACGCCTTGCAGGCGCAGGTAGACGCCCTCGAGGATCAGCAGGCGGCGATCGACGCGCTGCAGACGGCAGTGGACGGTTTCGGCGCACTCCTCGCCGGCGTAAGCCGCCCGAACGCGGACACGCTGCTGCTCACCGGCATGAACCTGCAGGTCGTCAACGGCAGCGGCCTGACCGACTTCCTCGCGAACGGCCTGGGCAACATCATCATCGGCTACAACTACAAGACCGACGACACGAGGACCGGCTCACACAACCTCGTCGTCGGAGACGGCCACACCTACACGAGCACGTCAGGTGCCGTCTCGGGTCGCAACAACACGCTGACCGGAATTTGGTCGTTTGTGGCCAGTGGCGAGGGCAACACCGTCAGCGCCCAAGACGCGTTTGTGGGCGGCGGCGCTGGCAACACCGCCAGCGGCACAAGCGCGTTCGTCGGCGGCGGCTCCCTCAACACCGCCAGCGTCGAGGGCGCGTTCGTGGGAGGCGGCGCTTTCAGCACCGCCAACGGACTCCGCTCGTTCATCGGCGGCGGCTCTCACCACACAGCCAGCGGCGCCCGCTCGTTCATCGGCGGCGGCCTTGGCAACATCGCCGCCGACCCAAACTGCGGCATCGTCTTCAGCACCATCTTCGCGGGCGCCTGCTGAATCAGAACCCACCAGGGAGGCCCCCGGCCACCCGCCGGGGCCTCCCTCCAACACGACGCCTGTGCGGACATTTGTTCCACGCTCAGTAGGTGATCGAGACCGGGCAACCGAACCTGTCCCGCAGCTCCGCTGTGAGACCCTCGTCCTCCCCGAGCACGACGCCGCGCACTGACGATCACGGGGGGGAGCAGCCTCGGGCACCAACTCGAGCCGGAGGCGTCACCGGGGAAGCGGCCCAGCAGGCACCGAGCGCGTCTCGCCACAGATGCGGCACGCTCTGTACACACTGCATCTCCTAACCTGTACAGTGTGCTCGTGGACGTCCCGGTCACGGAGTTCCGCCGCCAGCTGAAGCACTGGCTCGAGCTTGCTCGGCAGGGCGAGGACATCGTGGTGACCGAGCGGGGCACCCCTGTCGCCCGGCTCACCGGCATCCACCTGAGTCCCGTCGTCGCGCGACTCGTACGCGAAGGCAAGCTCAGCCTCCCCGCTCGGGCAGAGCGCATCCGGGCCGAGGACATTCCGAAGGTCCGGCTCCGCGGCGAGGGCAAGACGATGCAGGACTACCTTGACGAGGTGCGCTAGTGCTCCGTCCCGGAAATCCCTTGGATCCCGGGCGGCTGCAAAGCGGCGCCGGGCCGCGTCCTCGGTCGCCCCGATATGTCCGCATATCGGGGCTTCCTGCGTCCTTGCCCGGCTTGCTTTTCGCGCGCCGGAATCGTCAAGCCACTTCCGGGACGGAGCACTAGGTCGTGGCGACGATCTACTTCGATGCGAGCGCGCTCGTCAAGCTCGTCGTCCCCGAGGACGGCAGCGACCTGGCCGAGGCCCTCTGGAACGGCTCCGACCTCTCCGTGGCGAACCGCGTGGCGGCCGTCGAGGTCCGGGCCGCGGTGGGCGCAGCCAGCCGGCAAGGGCGCCTCGACCCAGGCGAGTACGAGCGGGCGCTCAACGGTTGGGCTCGCGTCGCCGAGACCATCTCGCTCGTCGACCCCGAGCCCTCGCTGATCGCGACCGCGTGCGAGGTCGCCGAGCGGTACGCGCTCCGGGCGCTCGACGCCATCCATCTCGCGAGCGCGCTGCTTCTCGCAGAGACACCGGTCGTCGTCGCGAGCTGGGATCGCCGCCTGCGTGCGGCCGCTCTCGAGGCAGGGCTCGGCCTCGCGCCGGCAACGCTCTGACGTGCAAGTGCTGCGCTCCCGTGCAGCGGCGGAGACCTGACCCCGCTGTGCGCCTCACCCGTAGGGGCGGGAGCTCATCCCGCCCGAGCTACGCCTGCACGGCCAGCTTCGGGTTGAAGCCGGCGAGCGGGATGCCGGTCGCCTCCGCGGTCACGACCGAGATCGCGCGCAGGTCCTCGGGCTCGAGGTTGTGGATGTCGGTCTTGCCCGTGCAGCGCGGCATGATCGACGCCTCGGCGCGCAGCGCAGTCAGGAACAGCTCGGCATTCTCGGCGCGGTCGGCCTCGCTCGACGTCGCCGTAGAACGACGACGCGTGCCGCCCTCGATCTGGCCGCCGACCGCGAGCGCGAGCGACATGTCGACGACCGCGGCGTTCGCGCCGAGCCCGATCAGCTTGGCGGCGTCGGTGCCCGAGCGGACGCCGCCGAAGTAGAGCAGCGTCGAGGTCCTCCTCGCGGTTCAGGTCGCGCATGATCCTGATCGCGTCGCGGAGCACCGACAGATCCGGCGGGCCGGCGAGCTCGGGCCAGGCGCCCTCGACGCCCGGCGTTGCCTCGAGCAGCAGCACGTCGTAGCCGTGCTCGAGCGCGAACGGGATCGCCTCCGGCAGGTCGGCCGCAGCAGCGGCGAGGCCGAGGAGCTGATCGCCGCGTGCGAGCGTTCGGCCGGCGTCGAGCCGCTGTCCGCACGGCGAGATCAGCACGTCCGCCTCGGGGTCGGGGCGTCGTCCCCGTCCGCGACGATCTGGAGCCACGGGACGCTCGTCGGCGATCGCGCGGCGGCCCGACGTAGGCGAGGCCCTGCGCCTCGACCCCGTGGGCGACCGCGCGGCGAACCTCGTCGGGCGCGTCGTCGAAGCCCGCCGACGAGGAACGGCGCCCGCAGCGCGAGGCCGGTGCCGATCGGCGTCTCGATCCGGCATGCGTCGCGATACGGGTCGATGACGAGCCGCGAGAGGTTCGCGGGCAGGAAGACGATGTCGTCGAGCGTCGCCACCTGCGGGCTGAAGTGCGCCTGGTCGGCGATCGCGAGCCGGCGCGTGAAGACGGCGCGCTGCTTGCGCGCGTCCTCCGGGCCTCGTCCGCGCCATGACGAAGATGTCCTCGCGCGTGCGCACGTTGTAGTCGGCCGAGCCCGTCTCGGCGTCGCAGCGGTAGCAGCGCGCCGCCTCGCGCCGCGCCGACTCCTCGTCGTACGTCGTACTCGATCTCCGGGAACGCGACCGGGTTCTCGCCGAGCCCGTGGAACTCCTGGTCCTCGCGCGGGAAGACCTCCCACAGCGCGTCCTGGGCGACCGGAACGCGGCGCGTCTTGAACGGCGTTCGGTAGGGCAGCGGGCTCTCGTCGCCCTCGAGGAAGTGCTTCACGTAGTAGGCGGCGCGGTGGCCGTGGTACATCGCCTTCACGATCGTCGACGGGCCGAACGCGCCGTCGCCCGCGGCGAAGACCTTCGGGTCGTCCGTGCGCATCGTGTCCCAGTCGGTGTGGATCTTCTCGCCCGCCATCAGCCCGCGCTCGGCGAGGTGCTCCGACTCCGCTTTCTGACCGGTCGCGAGGATCACGAGCCCGCAGGGGATGTCGTGCTCGGAGCCCGGGACGTCGGTCGCCACACGGCGGCCGTCCTCGCCGGGCTCGCCGAGCTCGGTGCGCACGCAGCGCAGCACCGTTCCGCCGTCGACGTCGTAGAGCCCGACCGGCTGCGTACGTTGTAGAGGATCTCGATCCCCTCCTCGATCGCGCCGTGGAGCTCGTCCTTGCGGGCCGGGATCTCGTCCGGGCCGCGCCGGTAGACGATCTTCACGTCCTCGCAGCCGGGCAGGCGACGGGCCGCGCGGCAGGCGTCCATCGCGACGTCGCCGGCGCCGACGACGATCACCTGCGCCGGCAGCTTCGGCCGCTCGCCGCCGTTGACGCGCCGCAGGAACTCGACGCCGTCCTCGACGCGCGGGTCGCTCGACGTTCTCGATCCGCAGGCCCTTCGCCCACCACGCGCCGATCGTGAGGAGCGACCGCGTCGTGGCGCTCCTTCAGCTCCTCGAGCGTGACGTCGCGCCGAGCGCGGCGTCGAGGTGAACGGTGATGCCCGGACAGCGCGCGAGCATCCGGTCGATGTCCTCCCGGAAGACCTCCGGGCGGGCAGCGGAACGCCGGGATCCCCCAGGTCATGTAGCCGCCGAGCATCTCCGTCAGCTCGTAGACGTCGACCGCGTAGCCCGCCTCGGCGAGATCCTGGGCCGCCGTCAGGCCGGCCGGCCCGCCGCCGACGATGCCGACGGTCTGCGCTTCGTCACGGGCACGGGCCGGCGGCGCGCAGGTCGCGCCGAGCCGGTCCATCACGTAGCGCTTGAGGTTGCGGATCGCGAGCGGGCCGTCCGAGTCGGCGCGGCGGCAGGCGGGCTCGCAGGGCGCGTCGCAGACGCGGCCGCAGACCGAGGAGAACGGGTTCGTGGCCGTGATCGCCTCGAACGCCTCCTCGAGCTTGCCCTCCCAGATGTAGGCGATGTACGACGGGGCGTCCGTTCCGATCGGGCACGCGACCTGGCAGGGCGCCGGCACGTAGTGGACGTCGTTCGACGTCGTCGCGCGCGGCGAGCTCGGGCGGCACGGGCGGCGGCGCGACCCGCTCCGGCCCGTAGACGTCGGGCTCGGGCGGCGAGGTGAACCCGTCGACGCTCATGTCACGCTCCCACCTTCTGCAGCGTCGCGCGCGGCCTCGGCGTACTCCGGCGCGTACGGGAGCCGCGTGATCGCGGCCGCCTCGGGCGTCAGCGCGACGAGATCGTCGCGCGAGAGGTCGTACACGGACGCGTAGCCGTGGGCGCGCACGACCGACGCGAGCTGCCAGCGCACCGCCTCCAGGTAGCGGTGGATGTTCCAGGACTCGACGTCGATGTCGTAGCGCTTCACGAACACGGGATCCTGGGTGGCGATGCCGACGACGCACTGGCCGACCGCGCACTGCAGGCAGGCGATGCAGCCGCCGGCGATGATCGCGCTGGTGCCGACCGCGACCCCGTGCGCGCCGAGCGCGATCGCCTTCGCGGTGTCGATGCCGTCCTTGACGCCGCCCATCAGCATGATCGGCATGCCCGTCGCCTCGATCTCGTCGAGGGCGTCGAGCGCCTCCATGATCGCCGACAGCGTCGGGATGCCGACGAACTCGAGCACCTCGTTGCCGGCGGCCCCGGTCGAGCCCTGCACGCCGTCGAGGCAGACGTAGTCGAAGCCGTCCTTGTAGGCGATCTTGATGTCGTCGCGGATGCGGCCGGCGCCGAGCTTGACCGAGACGGGCTTCTGCCAGCCGGTCGCCTCGCGGAACTCCTCGACCTTGATCACGAGGTCGTCGGCCCCGAGCACGTCGGGGTGGCGCGAGGGCGAGCGCAGGTCGATGCCGGCCGGGATGCCGCGCAGGCGGGCGATGTCCTCGGTCACCTTCTTCGCCATCAGCTGGCCGCCGAGGCCGGGCTTCGCGCCCTGCGAGATGTAGATCTCGACCCCGTCGGCCTGGCGCATGGCGTGCACGTTCCAGCCGAGGCGCCCGCCGAGGCACTGCACGACGACGCGCTTCGCGGCCTCGCGCACCTCGGGGATCAGGCCGCCCTCGCCGGAGTTGTCGCAGATGTCCGACAGCGCGGAGGCCTTCGCGAGCGCGATCTTCGTCGACTTCGAGAGCGCGCCGTAGCTCATCGGCGCGATCATCACCGGCATCGAGAGCTCGATCGGCGTCGCGCCGAAGCGGCCGCCGAGCGATGTGCGCGAGCTCGACCTTGCGAGACGACGTCCGGGATCGGGCTCGATCGCACGCGAGGTCGCGCGGAACGCGAGGTCGTTCAGGTGCGGCAGCGGCCGGGCGGCTGCCGTAGCCGCGGATCCGGTAGCGGCCGATCTGCGCCTTGACCGCGATGTCCTCCTGCACCTTCTCGTTCCAGTAGTCGGTGCGCTCGCTGCCGACGAAGAACGGGATCACGCGCACGCGCGGCTCGGTGCGCGGGTAGTGCAGGTTCTTGCCGGCGTTGACGATCTTCTGCAGCTCCCGGCGAACGGGATCTCGTAGCGCTCGAGGAAGCCGAGGACGTCGTCCTCCTCGTCGGGCTCGAGGTCGACCTGCATCGGCGTCGGTGCCGAGCGACTGGATCTTCCCGCCGACGTAGATCGTGCCGCCGTGGATGTCCTGGCCGACCTGCTCGCCCGAGTCGCCGCAGACGATCAGCCGGCCGCCGTACATCATGTAGCCGGCCATGAAGCTCGCGTTGCCGCCGCAGCAGAGCGTGCCCGACCTTCATCACCTGGCCGGCGCGCGAGCCGATGTTGCCGTGCACGACGACCTCGGCGCCGCGGATCGCGACGCCCGGCGATCGCGCTCGCGTTGCCGCGGACGACCACGCGTGCCCTCGTACATGTTGTCGGCGAGGCCCCAGCCCACGTTGCCCTCCACCTCGAAGCGCGGCCCGTCGGTGAGCCCGGCGCAGAAGTAGCCGGCCGAGCCGTGCACGCGCAGCTCGATCGGGTGCGTGAGCCCGACGCCGATGTGGTGCCGCGCGTCCGGGTTGACGATGTCGACGTCCTCGCCCGCGTCCCCGTGCTCGAGCAGGAGCTCGTTCGCCTCGGTGACGGAGACCTGCGCTAGGTCGATCGTCGCCATGTGCGGTACGTTCCCGGGGCCGGCTCGGAGGTCGTGAGCGACTGACCGGGGAAGAGCTTGTTGAGCGAGACCTCCTCGGAGGCGATCGCGACGAGGTCGTCGTCCTCGTACATCACCATCGGCTTGGCGGCGAGTCGATCCTTCGCGTAGCCGATCTCGTCCTTCGTCGAGACGAGGAACGAGAACGTGCCGTCGAGGTCCTGGATCGAGGTCTCGAGCGCCTCGGCGAGCGGGATCGCCCTGGTCGAGCTTGTCCGCGAGGTAGACGGCGATCAGCTCGGAGTCGTTGTCGGTGTGGAACTCGAAGCCGCGCTTCTCGAGGCGGCGGCGCATCTTCCAGTAGTTCGTGATCTGGCCGTTGTGGACGATCGCGACGTCGGCGAAGCCGGTCGCCCAGAACGGATGCGCCGGCCTCGGGGGAGACCTCCGACTCGGTCGCGAGCCTGACGTGGCCGATCCCGTGCGTGCCGGCGAAGCCTGCGACGTGGTAGGTGTCGTCGACGTCGTGGGCGCTGCCGACGTCCTTGACGATGTCGAGGCTCTCGCCGATCGAGGCGACCTTCGCGACGTGCTCCATCGCGTAGGAGAAGGCCTGCAGGTCACCGTCGAAGGTCGACCGTCGAAGCGAGCCGTCGTGCCGACGATCTCCTCGTCGAGGATCTGCGCGTCGAACTCGGCGAGCTTCTCCTCGATCCGCGCGACGGTCTCGGCGGCCTCGTCACCCTCGCCGACGAAGAAGCGCAGCCGCAGCCGTCTTCGCGCCGTTGGGCTCGTGGTAGAGCGCGAAGCCGGTCGAGTCGGGCCCGCGGTGCTGGCATCCGTCGAGCATGTCGATCAGTGCCTGTCCGATGTCCGTGCTCGGCGCCGTTCGCCTTGTAGAGAATCCCCGCGATTCCGCACATCCTCGTCTCTCCTCTCGCGGCGCAAGCCGGCCATCCGACGTCTCCGCCTCGCGCGTGTCAAGACCCCTCCGGGAGGAGCAGCCCGGCCAGTAGGAATGGTACCGGGAGCCCGCGGAGGAGGCCCGGCGGCGTGCACCCTTCCGCGGCTTGACTTCCGCCCGAGCTCACGTCATCGTGCTGTCTGCAACTTCGAGGGGGGACGCTCGTCACGTTGCCCGTCATGACACAGTCGGGCACGAGAGACTGCTGGAGCGCAACGTCGGAGACCGTCCCCGCGGGCGCCGTCTGGCCGGCCGCCCCCCAGGAGGCAGCAAAGCGATGCGGCTGGGCCGTGGGAGCGGGATTGTCGGGTGGCCCCGGCGCCCTGGATGATCGAGCTCAGGCGCGGGCCGGGGGAAGCTCCGCGCGCAGGCCGGCCGGCGCCACCGGCTCGGCCAGGAGACGCGCGAAGCGCGCGCCGCGCTCGGCCGGCGGGAGCGCGTCGAGCCAGCCGCCGACCAGGTCGCGCCCGGCCGCGTAGGTGACCGCGTAGGCGCACCACAGGGGATCGGCGACGAAGCGCACGTTTGCCCTCGCCGCTGCGTCGTCCCGTAGCCCGTAGCGGCGCAGGTAGGCCTCGACCTCACGCTCGGGCGCACGGTCTCGATGCATGAGGATCGCGGCGTTCGTGAGCACCCCGCGCAGGCCTGCCCGCGCAGCCGCGATCGCCTGCTCCCGCTCGGGATCGCCGCGCAGGCCGACCGCCGGGTAGAGCACCTCGGCCTGGAACCGGTAGAGCTCGCCGCCCGGCATCGCGACCTCGCCGGCGAGCTCCGCGATGCCCTCCGCGACGACCGCCTCCGGCGCCTGCGTGAGGAGGATCGAGAACTCGCCGCGGCCGAGCGACCGGTAGAGCCCGGCCTCCTTGACCGCTCGCTCCGTGTGATGACCCGGGTACATCTCGTGGGCGACCAGGTCGACGATGTCGTTGGCATGGAGCGGCCGCTCGGTCTCGACCTGGACCCGGGAGAGCAGCTCGCCGAGGTACCAGTTGTACGCGCTCCACGCGTTGCCGGACACGCGCTCGAGCTCGACGTCCTCGCCCGGGGGCAGCGTGACGAGCATGGACGTCCGGGCGCGGAGCTCCGCGGTCGCGAGCTCGAGCAGGCGCCATGCGGCGTCGGTGTCGATCTCGAACGACTCGTTCCAGGCGAGCATCCTGGCACGCACCTCGCCGGAGCCGGGAAGCACGCCGTCGAGGGCCGCGATCGCCTCCTCGAACGCCGCTTCCGGCGTGAACTCCGCCTCGACGTCGAAGAGCTCGCGGACGAGCTCGGCGTAGCCCAGCTCCTCGCCTCCGAGCATGCGGCAGCAGCCCGCGAGCGCCCGGGCCTGCCCCGAGAGGAAGGGGCGGCGATCGGCGTCCGCATCGGCGTCCACCCTGGCCCTGAGCTCCAGCGCGCGGGCGAGCAGGGTCGCGGGGCCGGGGAGCGGCGCGGCCAGCGTCTCCTCGCGAAGCTGCGGCGGGCCGTAGTAGCCGTCGACGAGCCCCGGAAACAGCCTGTCGGCGGCCAGGGCGAGCGAGATGTACTCCCGGGCGAGCGCGTCCACGATCAATCCCGCATGTGGCAGGCCCTGGCTCCGGAAACGCGCGCCGAGACCCGGTAGAGCGACGTCGTCGCCGTCACGTACAGGTCGCTCCAGGTCGGGCCGCCCCAGCTCAGGTTCGCCGCCTTCTCGGGGATCCGGACGACGCCGAGGTGCTCGCCGCCGGACGAGAAGACCCAGATCCCGAAGGGACCGGTCACCCAGACGTTGCCCTGCTCGTCGCATTTCATCCCGTCGGTCACCCCGTCGGCGCGGTCGCCGGAGAAGATCCCGTCGGCGAACGTGCGCCCTCCCGTCACCGAGCCGTCCGATGCGACCTCGAAGGCCCGGATCAGGCATCGCTTCGAGTCGTTCACGTACAGGATCGACTCGTCCGGCGAGAGGCACAGCCCGTTCGGCTGGACGAAGTCGCGGTCGAGCAGCACGGGCTCACCCGCTCCGGGCGGCACGCGGAACACTCCCCTGAAGTCGAGCTCGGGCGCCCGCTCGATGCCGTGGACGGCACCGTCGCGCCCGTAGCTCGGATCGGTGAAGACGATCGAGCCGTCGCGGGCAACGATGACGTCGTTCGGACTGTTCAGCTCGCGGCCGCCGAAGTGCGACGCGACGACCTCGACCGTCCCGTCGGCTCGCTCGCGAACGACCGTGCTCGTCTCGTGCTCGCACACGATCAGGTCGAGCGCAGCGTCGTAGGTGAGCCCGTTGCTCTTGTGCGACGGCCTGCGATCCTCCGACGCGCCGTGACCGGGCTCCCAGCGCCAGCGCGTGCTCTCGGGGATGTCCGAGAACCGCAGGAACCCGTCGGGATGCCACACGGGCCCCTCGACGAAGGTGAACCCGGTCGCGAGCCGCTCGACGGTCGCGTCGGGCGGGACGAGCTCGGAGAGCCGCGGCGATCTGGCGTCGAGGATCATCCGCGGACGCCCTCAGCCCTTGCCCGCGCCCTGGAACCCGGCCCTCTTGTGCGTGCCGTCGCAGTACTGATCGTGACGGGCTCCGCCATGCCTGCCTCCTCGACGCTACCGACCGTTTGCCCGGGAACCTTAGCCCCCGGGTCGTTAGTGTTCGCGCGAACCGGAAGGTCACGTCACGTAGGAGGATCGATGGCGGTTGTCGACAGGCAGGTCCAGGTCTACCTGGACTGGGACGCGAAGCAGCGCGAGCGGATCAAGGCGCTGATCACCGACGAGCTGATCGCCGAGCATGCCGCGAAGCCGCTCGGCCAGCATTCCGACGCGCTCGAGCGGGTGTTGCAGTACGTCCGCCGCCAGCCGCAGGCGGGCAAGTACATCATCGTCGCGACCAAGCCCTGGGGCGAGTACAGGATCGGCGTCCTCTCGGGTCAGCGCGGACAGCCACCCGCGATCCTCGACGACGAGACGTTCGGAAACGAGGAGGAGGCCATGCACGACATCTTCCTGCGGCGCGTCCGCGACCTGCGGGGATCCTGAGATGGCCGAGCTCCGCAAGACGTTCATCCACGGCTACGCCGACCGCCTCTCGGTCGCGCCGGGCGAGCCGATCGAGTTCAAGGTCTGCTCCGAGGAGCCGGGCACCTACCGGGCGGACATCGTCCGGCTCATCCATGGCGACACGAACCCCGCCGGGCCCGGGTTCGTCGAGGAGGTCGTCGAGAGCGAGGCGAACGGCGACTACCCCGCCCGCTTCCAGCCGACCGACGGCGGATCCTGCGTCGTCGTCGAGGACGGCGGAAAGCTGGCTCTCTCGGGCCCGTTCACGATCCAGGCGTTCGTGATGCCGACGACCCCCGGGAAGCCCGACCAGGGCATCCTCGGCCGCTACGCGACCCACACGCGGGACGGCTACGCGCTCACGATCGAGGACGGCGGCCTGGCGCTGCGGATCGGCGGCGAGACGATGAAGACGGGCGAGCCCTTCTACCCGTCGTGCTGGTACTCGGTCGCTGCCGTCTACGACGGCGCCCGCAAGGTGACGCTCTACTCGAAGAGCGTCGTCAGCTCGGTCAACAGCCTCCTCTCCCCGATCGTCCCGATCACGGGCGAGGCGGTCGTCGACGGCACCGTCTCGGGGAGCCCCACTGACTCGGGCACCGCGTTCACGATCGCCGGTCTCGGCAAGGAGCCCGGCAGCTCCTGGGTCGACTCGCACTACAACGGCAAGGTCGACCGCCCGAAGGTCTGGAGCCGCGCGCTCTCGGTCGCGGAGCTCGACGCGATCACGGCGGAGGGTACGGCGCCCGCGAATGGGCTCGTCGCCGCCTGGGACTTCGGCGCCGACATCACGCCGGAGGGGATCACGACCGACCGCGCCTCGGACGCCGGGCCGAACGGCCTGCACGGGACGTGCATCAACTTCCCCGCCCGCGGCATGACGGGCTGGAACTGGGGCGGGATCGAGGAGCGGTTCGTCCACGCCCCTGCGGAGTACGGGGCGATCCACTTCCACGAGGACGACATCGAGGACTGCAACTGGGACACGGACGTCGCCTGGACCGTGCCCGACGGCGTCCGGTCGGGCGTCTACGCGCTCAGGCTGACACAGGGCGGCGCGGAGGACTGGATCCCGTTCTTCGTCATCCCGCCGCGCGGAACCTCAAGCGCGAAAGCCGCCTTCCTCGTCCCGACCGCGAGCTACCTCGCGTACGCGAACGCCAGCATCGCCTTCGACATCCCCGTTACCCAAGCCGTCATCGGACATACGTCAGTGATGGCCGAACAGGACCTCTGGGTCTACGGTCATCCGGAGTTCGGCTTCTCGACGTACGACTCGCACACCGACGGGTCGGGCATTCACTCCTCGTCCTGTCGGCGCCCGATTGTGACGCTCCGTCCCAAGCATCGGTTCCAGACCGGCGGGCCATGGCAGTTTCCGGCCGACCTCCACCTCGTCGCCTGGATCGAGAAGATGGGCTTCGAGGTCGACTACATCACCGACCGGGAGCTGCACGACGAGGGCGTCGAGCTGCTGCGGCGCTACAACTGCGTCTTCACGGGCTCGCACCCGGAGTACTACTCGACCGCGATGATGGACGCCTACGAGCAGTACCTCGAGGGCGGCGGGCGGAGCATGTACCTCGGCTCGAACGGCTTCTACTGGATCACCGCGTGGCACCCCGAAAAGGAGCACCTGATGGAGGTGCGCAAGCTCGAGTACGGATCGCGGGCGTGGCAGGCGAAGCCGGGCGAGTATCACCTCCAGCTCACCGGCGAGCGGTCGGGTCTCTGGCGAGGCCGGGCCCGGGCGCCGCAGAAGGTGCACGGCACCGGGTTCACGTCGGAGGGCTTCGATCACTCGTCGTACTACGTCCAGATGCCCGACGCGCGCGACCCGCAGGTCGCGTTCATCGTGGATGGGATCGACCCGGACGAGAAGATCGGCGACTTCGGGCTCGTCGGCGGCGGCGCCGCGGGCTACGAGCTCGACCGCTACGACCTCGCGCTCGGCACGCCCCCGTCGACCCGACTCATCGCCTACTCGGAGGGCCACTCGGACAACTACCCGCACGTCGGGGAGGAGATCTTCTTCAACTTCCCGATGATGGGCGGGACGATGGACTTCCAGGTCCGCGCCGACATCGTCTACTTCACGACGAAGAACGGTGGGGCAGTCTTCTCGACCAGCTCGATCTCGTGGTGCGGCAGCCTGCTGCACAACGATTGCGACAACAACGTCTCGCGGATGACCGCGAACGTGCTGCGGCGGTTCATGGAGGACGAGCCGCTGCCGCCGCTCACCGACTGACGGGGGAACGGAAGCCGCCCGCCCGCCCCGGCGCGGATCGGGGGGGCGGCGTAGGCTTGCCGGCATGACGGAGCTTCCCTCTCCCGTGACGGTGATCGGTGCGGGCACGATGGGCGCCGGGATGGCGGCCGTCTTTGCGCTGCACGGCGTCGAGGTCAGGCTGGCGGCGCGCCGCGAGTCGAGTCTCGCGGCCGCGGCGGCGCGTGTCGGCGCCATCTCCGCGACCCTCGGCGGTTCTCCCGGCGAGGTCGCCGGACGGGTCAGCACGACAACCGACCTGGCCGTCGCCTGCACGGGAGCGGCTCTCGTGATCGAGACGATCGCCGAGGATCTCGAGGAGAAGCGGACGCTGCTCGGGCGCGTCGAGCAGATGGTCGCCCCCGAGACGGTGATCGTCACGAACACGTCGTCGCTCCCGCTCGCCGCGCTGTCTGAGGCCCTCGTGCGGCCCGACCGCTTTGCCGGCTTCCACTGGTTCAACCCTCCCGAGTTGGTCGATCTGGTCGAGGTCGTCGGCGGGCCTGTGACCGAGCCCGCGGTCGTGGCACGGCTCGTTGCCTGGACCGGAGCGATCGGGAAGACGCCCGCCGTCGTCCGCCGCGACACGCCCGGATTCATCGCGAACCGCCTGCAGTACGCTCTGCTCCGCGAGGCGTGGGCGCTCGTCGAGGCGGGTGTGTGCTCGTTCGAGGACGTCGATTTGGCGCTGACCCACGGGCTCGGCGCGCGGTGGGCGGCGATCGGACCCTTCCAGACCGTCGACCTCGCCGGACTCGACGTCCATCTCGCGGTCGCGCACAACCTCTATCCGGTGCTCTCGACGGAGACGTCTCCGCCGGCCGCGCTCGAGGCGGCAGTGGCCGACGGCGCGCTCGGCTGCAAGGGCGGGCGGGGACTCCTCGGCGACTACGGCGACGCGCGCGTCGCCGGGCTGATAGCCCAACGCGAGCGGATGCTCCGGGCCATCGCCACCGCCCGCGAGCCGGGCCGATCCTGACCCGGAGGCCCTGCCTCCGCGGTGATCCGACCACCCCGCGGTGCCAGGCGCCGAGAGTCCGCCGGTGGAAGCTCAGGGGTCGGGCCCGAAGGGGCGCCGCGCGTTCCGTTCACGCACCCGTGCCAGGTACGTGCCTGGCACCGGAGTGGGCCGGCGGAGGCTCAGCGGCCTCGCCCGCAGTCGCGGAGCGCGTTCAAGCACCCGTTCACCAGGCCGGTCAGCGCGCCCTGCTGCCACGCGTTGAAGAAGTCGCCGTGGGCGGTCAGGTCGCCACCCGACGCCAGCCGGTAGCCCTCGCCGCCGGCAACCGGGTAGCGGAAGATCAGCGAGATCGCCGGCACCTCGACCGGATGCCCGGACGGGCACCGGCCACGGACCGGGTAGGCCATGTGGCGCTGGTGGTCGGGGCTGTCGAGGCGCATCCCGTCCCAGCAGCTCGGGAAGCTGATGTGGAGGCGGAGCGTCCGGCCGGGGCCGCCGGGACAGGTCGGGATCTCGCTCGACGGCGGAAGCTCCGCCGCGACGCCGCAGTTCCAGAATGTCACCTGCCGGGGCTGCGGATCCGTCGCCTTCGCATCCCCGGCGATCATCCGCAGACCGGACGGGAACGGGACGACGGGCTCCATCGTCTTTCGCCTGTAGTAGATCGTCGCGCCGAGCGGCTCGACCGGCTCGCCCTGCGGGTCGAGCAGCGTCGGCACCCAGTACGCGGCCGTGTCCCCACGCCGCTGGCAGGTCGTTCCGGCCGAACGCAGGCTCGCGAGCGTCGAGAACGCGTCGGTCGACGTGTTCCCGACGAACGTGTGGTCGTGCGACGCGCCCGGCTGGCCGGGGTACACGATCGGGTCGTCCATCGCCCGGTGGCTGAACCGGCACGCGGAGACGAAGTTCACGCCCCGAAGCAGGTTCAGCTCCGCCATCGCGCCCGGCGGCGCCTGCGTCGACCCGCCCGACGACGAGCCGACCGCGACCTGGACGCCGACGGCGAGCGCGGCGGCGAGCCCGGCGAGCACCACGATCCGCATCCGTCCCATCCGCACCTCCACTCGGTTCCGCCACGCGCCCGCAGTCGCGGGCATCGGGCGTAGGGATACACCGGCGGCGTAAGCGCCCGGGAAGGCTTCCGTGAAGCTTCTGTTACGGAAATCGCGGCGCACCGGACCGGGACGCCTGCACCACCGGCTCGGTGTGGACGATCACGTCCGCGATATCCGGCCGGGAGTCCCTGATCCGGGCCTCGACCTCGCTCGCCCGAGCATGGGCCTCCGCGAGCGACGTCTCGGGACCGAGGGCGAGGGTGAGAAACGCGACGAGGCCGTCCTCGGTGCGCAGGAACCGGAGGTCGAGCGGGTCGCCGCCGGTCGCCTCGCGGGTGATCTCGCGCACGGCGCGCTCGTCCCGCTCCGCGTCGGCCGGTGTCAGCGTCCGGGCGACCGAGGTCTCCGCCAGCGGCTCGAGATGTGTCTGCACGGCATCGACCTCGGGGACGGCGTCGGCGATCGACTTCTCGACGCTCGACGCGATCGCATGGGCCTCGTCGAGCGCGATGTCGCCCGGCAGCTTCAGGTGGAGCGAGATCTCCGTGCGCTCGCCGACCCGGACCGCGTTCACGTTGTGGATCTCCCTGACGCTGGGAACGCGGAGGGCCGCCTCGAGGGCGCGCTCCCGGAGCCCGGCGACCTCCGACTCCCGGGGCTCGACGTGCACCACGACGTCGGCGCCGGCGAGCTCGCGCTCGACCGCCTCCTCGACCGCGTCGGCGATCGTGTGCGCCTGGGCGACCGCGGCCCCGGGAGGCAGGCCGATGACGACGTCGGCGAAGACGCTCCCCGCTGCCTCGCGGAGCCGCAGGCGGCGTAGCTCCACCGACGGCCTGACCGATGCGATCGCGCGGCGGGCGGCCTCCTCGGCCGACGGCGGCGCGACGTCCATCAGCACGTCGATGTTCCGTCTCATCAGCCCGCCCGCGGCGACGAGGACGAGCAGCGCAACGAGCAACGCCGCGGCGGCGTCCCCCTCCGGGAACCCGGCCCGCACGGCGAGCAGGCCGACTAGCACCGCCAGCGAGCCGGCGAAGTCGCCGGCGAAATGGAGCGCGTTCGCTGCGAGCGCGGGGCTGCGGTACCGGGTGGCCGCGCGATAGGAGCCGACGGCTCTGCTGACGTCGATCGCGATCACGATCCCGATGACGGCGAACGCCCACCAGACCGCGTCGATCTCGGGGTGAGCGCCGGTCACGAGCCGGTCGATCGCGCGCCACGCGATGAAGAGGCTCGCCACGACGAGGATCGCGCCCTCGCCGAGCGCACCGAGATGCTCGGCCTTGCCGTGGCCATACGGATGCTGGCTGTCCGCGGGCCGGACGGCCACGCCCACGGCGAAGAACGTCAGCAGGGCGGCGACGAGGTCCGTGCCCGAGTGAACGGCCTCCGAGAGGAAGCCGAGGCTCCCGGTCGCGAGGCCGGTGCCGAGCTTGAGCCCGATCAGCACGCAGGCCGCGACGACCGATGCGAGGGCGGTCCGCCGCTGCGCATTCATGGGGACAGCCTACGCCGGGGAGGGCGGGGTACCTACTCGTGGCCCGGGGCGCCGGAGCCGATCAGACGCAATCGCGCAACGCCTGCGCCTCCGGCAGGCAGCCCAGCTTCTTCAGGGTGTTGTTCTCGATCTGCCGGATCCGCTCGCGGGTGACGCCGAACGCCTGACCGACTTCCTCGAGGGTTCGGGGCTGCTCGCCCCCGAGACCGTAGCGCAGCTCGATCACCCTCCGCTCGCGGTCGGGAAGCGTCTCGAGCGCCCGGTCGATGTCCGCGCAGCGGAGCGTGAGCGAGGCGGTCTCGAACGGCGATTCGGCGGTCTCGTCCTGGACGAAGTCTCCCAGCTCGGACTCGTCCTCCTCGCCGATCGGCTTCTCCAGCGACACCGGCAGCTGGGCGAGGTGGAGGATCTCGCGCACCTCCTCGGCAGTCGTTTCGAGCTCGGCCGCGATCTCCTCGGGCCGGGGATCCCGCCCGAGGCGTTGCACGAGCTGGCGCTCGACGTGGAGGACCTTGTTCAGCTTCTCGACCATGTGCACGGGGATCCGGATCGTCCGTGCCTTGTCCGCGATCGCCCGCGTCACCGCCTGTCGGATCCACCAGGTCGCGTACGTCGAGAACTTGTAGCCCTTGCGGTAGTCGAACTTCTCGACCGCCCGGATCAGGCCGAGCGATCCTTCCTGGATCAGGTCGAGGAACGAGAGGCCGCGGCCGAGGTACCCCTTCGCGATCGAGACGACGAGCCGGAGGTTGGCCTCGATCATCTGCTGCTTCGCCGTCATGTCGCCGCGCTCGATCCGCTTGGCGAGATGCACCTCCTGCTCCGCGGTGAGCAGCGGAACGCGACCGATCTCGCGCAGGTAGAGCCGCAGCGAGTCGAGCGACGGCTCGACGGAGAGATCCAGCTGGGGCGCGGCCACGACCGGCGGCGGCTTCTCCTCGACCGGCTGCCCGAGCGGTGGCGCCTTGTGCTGCTCGCCCTCGAGCAGCTCGACACCGTGCTCGACGAGGTAGACACAGAAGTCCTCGACCTGATCGCGCGACAGGTCGACCTCCTCGAGCCCCGATGCGAGCTCGTCGTAGGTCAGGAATCCCTTCTCCTGCCCTTCGCGAACGAGCTTGCGCAGCTCCTCGACCTCGGGCAACGCGGTCTCGACGCCGGCCTCGACACTGACCATAGACCTCGCCTTTCTCGTTCCCTCCGACAACCAGCCTGTGCGATTCGAACGATTGAGCCGGCGAGATCGTCGTTTGCCCCCGGCCCGAGGGGCGGCATTCTACACACGGCCGGCATCCCTGCCGGATTTCGCAGCCGGAGCAATCACGCCCGAGGGAGGCATGGCCGGGTCCCGGACTGGCATTCTCCCTGCACGTCACGTAGTCTTTGCGGCGAGCGTTTCGATCGGGCGGCCGGTGGAGCACGCGTGCGGGGAAGGATCATGAATCGCCGGCAAAAACACACGCCAGGGAGTCCAGTACCGAGATGACGCCGCAGCCGTCCTTCACCCAGAATCGCATCTCGCGACGCGCCGGCGCCCGGCTGTCGTCGCTCTTCGACGAGCACGCGTCGATGGTCTTCGGCCTCTGCCGCCTCCTCCTCCGCGATCACCACGAGGCGGAGGACGCGTCCCAGCAGACGTTCGTCTCCGCCTACCGCGCACTGCTGCGCGGCAACGAGCCGCGCGAGGCCGGCCCGTGGCTCGCGGCGATCGCCCGGAACGAATGTCGGGCGCGGTTGCGCACGCGGGCGCACGCGGCGATTCCCTTCGACGACGGCATCGAGTTCAGCGACGGGACCGATCTCGCCGAGGTCGTCGACCGCCGCGCCGAGTTCGACCTGCTGACGACCGAGATCGCGAAGCTGCCGAGCCGCCAGCGCGAGGCGATCGCGCTGCGCGACTTCCTCGGGCTCTCCTACGAGGAGGTCGCCTCCGCGCTGTCCGTCTCGGTGCCGGTCGTCGAGTCGCTGCTGTTCCGTGCGCGACGCCGGCTTCGCGACACCGTCCGGACGGTTCCGCGCTACGCGGCCGGTATCGTCGTGGTGCCGCTGGCGGTGCGCGCCGCGATCGCGCGAGACGTCCCGGAGTTCGACGCGACGACGGCCGGCGCCGGCCTCGCGATCGGCGTGGCCGCGGCCGGGCTGGCGAAGCTCGTGTCGATGCCGTTCACGATGAAGGCGGCGGCCACGACCGCGGCGCTCGTCGCAGCGGGCTCGGTCGTCGCTCCGCGGCTCGCCGACCAGCCCCCGCCTGCTCCCACTGCGGCCGCCCCCGGCATGGTCGCGCTTTCGTCGGCCGCGTCCGGCTCGCGGCCCGACCCGGCGGCCACCTCGGGAGGGTCGGCCGTCGAGGGCAGCGCCACGGCGGCGCCCGCGGAGGCCGCGCCCGCCGGAGGCACGACATCGGACGCACAGACCGGAGACGGGGCCGGCGAGGTCGAGGCCCCCGCAGGGGACGCGCCTGCCGAGCCTGCCGCCGAGCCCGACCGCTCCAGCGCCGGCGTCGACCCCGGATCGTTCGTGCCGCCACCGATCCCGCCCGACACCGGCGGCACGTGCGACGACGCTGTGGCGCTCGACCCCGCTGCACCGGCCGCCGAGCCGTGCACCCCGCCCGACGTGGAGCCGGAGCCCGAACCGCTGCCCGCCGAGGAACCCGATCCGGTCGACATGGACGAGGTCGCTGCGATCGTCCAGGGCATCTTCGAGGGTGCCTGGGGTGGGGGCAGCGATGACGACGCCGACGACGGTCCCGGGCCGACGACGGACGAAGCCGTCGGGTAGTTCCTGAGGCCGCCGGCCGACCCGTTCGCGGCGACGCTCGATGCCTGAGCTGCCAGAGATGGAGGCGCTTCGCCGTCTCCTCGACGGGCCGGTCGCCGGCTCGCCGATCGAGCAGGCCGGGCCCGCCCACATCGCCACGCTGAAGACGTTCGATCCGCCGCTCGACGCGCTCGAAGGCCGACGGCTTGCGGGCGCGCGCCGCCGCGGCAAGAACCTGCTCTTCCCGACCGACGACCGCGAGCTCGTCCTCCACGTCCACCTGATGAGCGCGGGGCGGCTCGCATACGCGGCACCCGGCGGCCGGCTGCCGAAGACCCCGGCGTTCCGCCTGCTGTTCGCCGACGGGGCGACGCTCTCTCTCACGGAGGCAGGAGCCAAGAAGCGCGCGCGGGTCGGCCTCTACCATCCCGATGCGATCGAGGCGGAGCTGGCTCACCTCGGGCCGGAGGCACTCGGGCTCGGGGCCGACGCGCTCACAGCGATCCTGAACGCCGAGTCGAGGCGCCTCCACGCCCTGCTCCGCGACCAGCGCGCGCTCGCCGGCATCGGCCGGGCATGGGCGAACGAGATCCTGCTCGTCGCCCGGCTCTCCCCCTACGCCCTCTCGACGGACCTCGGCCCGGCCGAGGTAGACCGGCTCGCCCAGGCCATCGACGAGGAGCTCGCACGCGGTCTCGCTCTCAGGGAGCAGGGCCTCCCGGACGCGAAGGTCTACCGCATCCACAACGGCCTCGGCCGGCCGTGCCCGCAGTGTGGGACGCCGGTCGCCCGCGTCGACTTCGAGGAGCACACGATCTACTACTGCCCGAGCTGTCAGACGGGTGGACGAATCCTCAAGGATCGGCGGCTCTCCCGGCTCCTGCGCTGAGCTCCGGGCTCCGCGGGCTCACAGCCTGGATCCACCGTTTCGCGCGTTCGCGGGGCGCTCGACCGGGTCGTCAGGACGCGCTCGGGCCGCGCGGGGTGGGCCGGTGGCCCATCCAAGCGGCCCGAGCGCGGAGCGCGCCGGCCGGGAGCCGGACCGCCGGCGGCGACGGTCCGGCCGGAACCCGGCCGGGAAGCGGCCTGACGGCCCGGACGAGATGCAACGCCTGTGCGAACCGGTGGATCCAGGCTCAGGTAGCGTGTCGTCGATGGAGCCGCGGACGGCATTCGAGACCGACCTCCAGGCCTCGCCGCCCGAGGTTCGAATCGGCCTCTCGCGGGCGGGCGTGACAGGCGTCGAGAAGGCGATCACGATGCGCCACGGCGAGATGGATGCGCTCGTCGCCGCGACGATCGACTGCTTCGTCGATCTGGACCCTGCCCAGAAGGGAGTCCACATGTCGCGCTTCCCGGAGCTCTTCGGCGAGGCCATCGACGAGGTCGTGATGGGCGAGAAGCTCCGCATCGAGAACCTGGCGGCCCACATCGCGCAGCACATCCTCGAACGCCAGAGCGCCCTGCGCGCGGAGGTGAGGATCGCCGCCCGCTACCCGATCGAGCGGACGACCCCGGTCACCGCGCTGCGGACGCAGGAGCTCGTGACGCTGATCGGGCTCGCGGCCGCTTCGCCTGCGTCGACGCGACGCGCGATCGGGGTCGAGGCGACCGGCATCACCGCCTGCCCGTGCGCCCAGGGACTCGTGCGCGAGAGCGCCGCGGTACGGCTGGCCGAGGCCGGGTACGCACCGGCGGAGATCGAACAGATCTTCTCGCTCGTCCCGCTCGCCACCCACAACCAGCGCGGCCGGGGAACGCTCGTGATCGGGACCGACCGCCACGTTCGCGGCGAGGAGCTTGCGGACATCGTCGAGCAGTCCATGAGCTCGGCGATCTTCGAGCTGCTCAAGCGACCCGACGAGCTGTTCGTCGTCGAGCACGCCCATCTCCAGCCGCGCTTCGTCGAGGACGTCGTGCGCCAGATGATCGGCCAGGTGCTCGGGCGCTACGGCTCGATCCTCGACGACCGCGACGTCGTGCACGCGCGGCAGGTGAACTTCGAGACGATCCATAACCACGACGTGCTGGCGGAACGCGCCGGAACGGTCGGCGAGCTGAAGCAGGAGCTCGCGACCGGCGAACGGTCCGGCCACTCCTTCGAGCTCAGAGACTGGCTGCAGAGCCGCGCCTGAGCACCCGGTCGCGGATCGAGAAGCTCGCGCGCGTCTCCTGGCCGGCGAGGAGACGGCGGATGTTCGAGCGATGGAGGATCCAGATCGCCCCGGCCGCGCCGATCGCGAAGCCGAGCACCGGCGGCGAGACGTCGAACGCGAGCGCGAACAGCGGCAGCGATGTTCCGGCCGCGAGCGAGCTCACCGATGCGTAGCGCGTCACGACGAACGCTCCGATCCAGACGGCGACGGCGCAGAGGCTGACGAGCGGCGCGATCGCGAGCAGCACGCCGCCGGTGGTCGCGACGACCTTGCCCCCGCGGGCAAAGCCGAGAAAGACCGGGCGGTAGTGGCCGGCGAGCGCCGCCGACCCGGCGAGCACCCCGATCAGCTCGTCGCCCAGGTGCCACCCGAGGAGACCGGCCGCGGCTCCCTTCGCCACGTCCAGGGCGAGCACCGCCAGGCCGAGCCTCGCCCCGAACGTCCTCCAGACGTTCGACGCGCCGACGTTCCCGCTGCCGAGGGTGCGGATGTCGACGTGCCGGACGGCGAGCGGCAGCCAGTAGCCGAACGGCAGGCTGCCGAGCAGATACCCCGCGGCGATGAGCAGGCCTTCCCTCACGGCCCTCCTGCCGGGAGTGCCCCGGTGCGGTCGTCAGGCCCTGATGCCGTACCCGGCGACCCAGCTGTTGACGACGGCCCAGTCGAGGTTCGCGAGGAACGCGTCGATGTAGGCGCCGCGGTCGGTCTGGTAGTCCAGGAAGTAGGCGTGCTCGTACACGTCGAGCGCGACGAGCGCCGTCGCGTTCCAGATCGGAAACGTGTTCTGCGCGTCGCCGATGTAGTTGAAGAGCCGCTGCTCGTCCCAGTCGTAGGCTGTCCACGCCCATCCGCGACCGGCCATGCCGGATGCCCTGAGGTCGGCCCGCCAGGCCTGGACGGAGCCGAAGTCCCGCTCGATCAGATCGCGGGCCGCGCCCGTCGGGTCACCGCCGGGGCCGCCGAGGTGCCCGAAGTAGATCTCGTGGTTCTTCACGCCGCCGACCGCGAAGGTCAGGTCGACCTTGAGCGCCCGGATGTCGGAGTACACCTGGTTCGCCGCACCGAGATCGACCTCCGCGAGCCTCGCCAGGATCTCGTTTCGCTTGTTGCAGTAACCCTGGTAGAGCTTGTGGTGGGCCTCGACGGATGCCCGGGAGATCCCGTCCATCTCGAGCAGCTCCGGCCGGAGCTCGCGCGGGGCGATCTCCTCGAAGTTGTAGACCAAGGTGGCCATGCGACTCCTATCTCCTATGCTTCCCTGAGGGCGACCGTATGAGCCGGAAGAGCTTATCGTGTCAGCCTGCGGGGGCCGGGCCGGTGACGGCCGACCCCATCTCCCGGGCCCGGCCGTGTGCCCGTCGACCCGGAGGCAATCCGGCCGACCGGCTCCTTCCGTAGGAGCGTTCAGGATCGTTATGGGCTCCATGAACCTCTCGTCTCCCCCGCCCGCCCCGCTCGGCATCGAGCCGCGAACGAGCGACGGCGACCTGATCGTGCGGGTCGCCGGCGGGGATCGGGCGGCCTTCGAGGAGCTCTACCGTCGCTTCGGCCGCCCTGTGCTCGGGCTCGCCTACCGCCTGCTCGCGGATCAAGGCCGGGCCGAGGATGCGGCGCAGGAGACGTTCGCGGCGGTCTGGCGCTCTGCCCGGAGCTTCCGTCCCGAGCGGGGAAGCGGCGCGGCCTGGCTGTACGCGGTCGCCCGGCACGCGATCGTCGATCGCGCCCGCAAGCGTGTCGAACCCGTGGTGGCCGAGCCCGTCGACGTCGTCGCGACCGGCGCCGGGCCGGCGGAGCTGGCCGAGCAGCAGTGGCTGGCCTTCACGGTTCACGCAGCGCTCGAGGGGCTTCCCGAGCGCGAGCGTCAGGTGCTCGAGCTCGCGTACTGGAGCGGCCTCTCCCAGAGCGAGGTGGCAAGCTACCTCGACGTGCCCCTCGGCACGGTCAAGACGCGGACGCGAGCCGGTCTCGCCAGGCTGTCCACGATGCTCGAGGAGACCCGACCGTGAGCGAGCCCCGGGACCTGCGCGACCTCGTCGGCGATGACGTCGGGTGGGATGAGCTCGAGCGGCTGGCGCAGGCCGACGCGGCACTGCGCGTGGCGCCCGAGCCGCCCCACGTGTCGGATTCGCTCACCACGCGCGTGCGCGCGATCCCCGTCGCGGGATCACGGCGGTCGCGGCGGCGCCTCGCTGCTGCGCTCCCGCTCGCGGCGGCGCTCGCGGCGGGCGCGTTCGCGATCGGCATCTGGGTTGGCGGCGACCCTCAGCCGGAAATCGCCGACCAGCTCACTCTTTCGGCAACGCCGGCGGCGCCCGAGGGCGCGAGGATGGTGATCGCCGTCCTCCCGGTCGACCCGGCCGGAAACTGGGGGATGGCCGCCGACGTGAGCGGCCTGCCGCCCCTGCCGGCCGGGGGCTACTACGAGGTGGGCCTGACGCAGGGCGGGGAGATCACCGCGACGTGCGGCCGTTTCGTCGTCGACGACGACGGTACGGCGACCGGTGTCTGGCTGAACGCGCCCTACCGGTTCGCCGACTACGAGCGGTGGGTCGTCACCGCCCACGTGCCGGGCCGCGAGCCGTCCGGGTGGCTGCTCGACGGCCCGGTGTACGGGCTGCTGTAGCGGCGCTCGGCGCCGTCCGTCGTGCGCCATAGGCTGCGTGGCGTGGCCGTCGGGCGGGAGGTTTTGCTGTTCGAGCATGGGTTCGTCCGGCTCGACGCGGCGATGGCGGACGACCTGTCGGTGGCAAACTCCGCGCGCGTCTCGTTCGCGAAGCGCAAGGAGGTGCTCGACGAAGCGGACGAGGGCCTGATCCGCTTCCTGATGCGCGACCGGCACGGAACGCCGTTCGAGCACAACGCGTTCCGGTTCCACGTGCGCTGCCCCCTCTTCGTCGCGCGGGAATGGTTCCGCCATCGCGTCGGCTCCTTCAACGAGGAGTCGGCCCGATACCACCAGCTCGAGGGCGATTTCTACGTGCCGGCGCCCGGCGACGTCCGGTCGCAGGTCGGGAGGCCGGGCGCCTACACGTTCGAGCCGGTGGACGAGGCCACGGCGACCGGTGTCCGGGAGGACCTGACTGCCCACTACGAGCGGTCGTACCGCCTCTACCAGGAGCTGATGGACCGCGGGCTCGCGAAGGAGCTCGCCCGCTGCGCACTGCCGATGGGCACGTTCACCCAGTTCTACTGGACGGTGAACGCCAGGAGCCTGATGAACTTCCTCTCCCTCCGCAACGCCGCGGCCGCGCAGTACGAGATCCGTTGCTACGCCGAAGCGCTCGAGACGTTCCTCGCCGAGCTGATGCCGACCACGTACGCCGCGTTCGTCGAGAACGATCGCACCGCGCCGTAGCTGTGGTTGGTACTAGGTCGAGCTTCCCGGGCCGGACGGGTGGACCGTGAGCGTGAGCCCGTCGACGGACTCGACGACCACCTTCTGGTCGCGGTCGGCGCCCTCGGGGCAGGTCGCCTGCCACAGCTCCCCGTCGAACTTCACCTGGCCGTCCGGTCGGCAGTCGAGCACGACGATCGCCGTCCGGCCGGGAAGCGCCTCGCCGCCGGTGTGGGCGACGTCTCGCCGCTTGTTCCAGCGCACCCAGTAGACGACCTCGCCGATCTCGACCACGAACGCGATCGCGACCAGCGTCCAGCCGACGGCGTTCGGCAGCCACAGGATCGCGACGAGGAGGGCAGCGGCGAGGAACACTCCCCGGTCACGCTCCTAGAGGCTTGCGGGAAGTCGACTTCCTGACCGGCACGAGACCGGCGGGTGCGAGGCCGGCAACGAACCGGGTCACGGGATCCGCCCGCCTGTCGCGGTCCTCGGCGCGCTCCTTCCGCGCGACCGCGCCGCGAACGACACGGCCGCCGAGGAACTTGACGGGCTCGGGTGGGAAGCCGCCGAGCGGGGGCAGGAGCCGCCCTCGATGGGCCCACTCGTCGTCGAGCCGCAATGCGAGGGAGGCGAGGATCTGCCCGCCCACGTAGCACGGCCCGACGCCGTTTCCCGAGAAGCCGCCACCGAAGACGATGTCCGGGCGTCCGCCGAGCTGCCCGAAGAGCGGGAGCCCGGAGTGGGAGCGATCGATCGGGCCCGTCCAGGCGGTCGGCGCGGGGACGGCCGCGAGCGCCGGGTACAGCTCGTGGAAGCTCGCCGTCACGTGCTCGCCGCGCCCGGACGGTGGCGCGCCGTGGAAGACCCTGCCGACGTCGCCGCCGCGGCCGAGGGCGCCGCCGCCCTGCCCGAACGCGATCCGTCCGTCGAGCGTCGTTCGGTAGTAGTTGACGAGCAGGCGCGAGTCGGAGATCGCGACACCGTCCGTCAGGCCAATCTCCTCGAGCCGGTCCGGGATCGGGTCTGTGGCCACGATGTCGCTGCCGACGACGACCAGCGACCGGCGGAGCTCCTTGACCTGGACGAGCCATGCGTTCATCGCGAGCACGACCCGCTCGGCCGTCACGGCGCCCGCCGGCGTGTGCACCCGGGGCGGGCGCGAGCGCTCGAGCTTCGTCATCGGCGAGCGCTCGAAGATCCGCACCCCCCGCGCGAGTGCGACCCGCCGCAGGCCACGTGCGAGGAGAGCCGGCTGCACGGTCGCGCCGGTCGGCTCGAGCACGCCGGCCAGGTGCGTCGGCGAGCCTGCGCGACGCGCGACCTCGTCGGGCTCGAGTCGTACGAAGGCCTCGACACCGTGCCCTTCCACCGCCGCGACGGTCTCGTCCCAGGCCCCGATCTGGGATGCGCTCGTCGCCGTCCAGAGCCACCCGTCGCGGCGGTAGTGGGCGTCGATCTCGTTGGCCTCGCAGAATGCTCCGAGCTCGTCGACCGCGTCTGCCGAAGCCTGCACCAGCGCCAGCGCCTCCTCGGCGCCGAGCGCATGCTCGAACTTCCCGAACTTCGCCCACCACGAGAGCACGAAGCCGCCGTTGCGCCCGCTCGGCCCCCAGCCGCAGGTGCGGCCCTCGACGAGCGCGACGTCGAGCGACGGGTCGCGCTCCTTCAGCCGGATCGCCGTCCAGAGGCCCGTGTACCCGCCGCCGACGATGCAGACGTCTGCCTTCTCCTCGCCAAGGAGCGCCGGCGCGTCCTCCTCACCGAGCGCCGCCGCCTCGTCGAGCCAGAGACTGATCATGCCCCGCAGCCTAGCGAGCTGAGGGACGCCCTCGCAGGTCCGCGACCCCCAGCCGGTGCCAGGCACGTGCCAGGCACGTGCCTGGCACCACACGGTCGTGATCACCCCGCCGGACGAACCAGAACACGCGGAGAATGGCGGCCAGACGGCCGGAACCGTGGGCCCCGATCAGGGCATCGGTGCCAGGCACGTGCCTGGCACGTGCCTGGCACGGCCGAGACGTCCGGCCGACTCCGCCGGCCGCTGTGCGGCGCGCTGCGCGCCCCTTACCCCGACCCGGCGCGGCGGTGCGGCCCTCCGGGCCGCGAGGCGCCGCGGCCGACTCCGCCGGCCGCTGTGCGGCCGCCTCCGGCGGCCTACCCCGTGCGGCCCTCCGGGCCGCGAGGCGTCGCGGCCACCGCTCCGCGGTGTCCGCTGTGCGGCCGCCTCCGGCGGCCGAAACCCGTGCGGCCCTCCGGGCCGCGAGGCGTCGCGGCCACCGCTCCGCGGTGTCCGCTGTGCGGCCGCCTCCGGCGGCCGAACCCCGTGCGGCCCTCCGGGCCGCGAGGCGTCGCGGCCACCGCTCCGCGGTGTCCGCTGTGCGGCCGCCTCCGGCGGGCGACCCGTGCGGCCCTCGCGGGCCGCGAGGCGTCGCGGCCGACCGCTCCGCGGTGTCGGCGTGCGGCCGCCTCCGGCGGCCGAACCCGTGCGGCCCTCCGGGCCGCGAGGCGTCGCGGCCACCGCTCCGCGGTGTCCGCTGTGCGGCCGCCTCCGGCGGCCTTACAGGCGAGCGAGGTCGTCGGAGAGCGCCTCGAGGCTCGCGAGGTTGTGCCCGCTGACGAAGAGGTCGATGTACGGGAGGCAGGCGGCCATGCCGCGGGCGAGCGGCTCGTACGCCGGATCCTCCTTCAGCGGATTCAGCCAGATCACCCGGTAGGCGAGCCGCGAGAGCCGGGCCATCTGGGCTGCGAGCAGGCTCGGGTCGCCGACCTCGAGGCCGTCGGAGCAAATGATGACGACCGAGCCGCGCGCGAGCTGGGCGTCCGTGTCGAGGAAGTGCTTGAGCGACTCCCCGATCCGCGTCCCGCCGTCCCAGTCGAACACCTCGGCCGCCGCCGCCTGCATCGCCTCGTCGGGGTCGCGCGGGCCGAGCACCCGCGTGAGCCGGGTGAGCCGCGTGCCGAACGCGTACGCCTCCCACCGGGGATCGGCGCGCAGGGCCGCATACGCGAAGACGAGCAGGGCGCGGGAGTAGGACGCCATCGAGCCCGACACGTCGAGGAAGAGGACGAGGCGGCGCGGCTGGATCCGCCGTTCGCGCCAGGCCCGCTCGATCGGCTCGCCGCCCGTCCGGAAGGAGCGGCGGATGGTGCGGCGCAGATCCGGAGTGCCACCGCGCGCCTTCTGCCGCCGCCGCGAGCGACGCTTCGGGACGGCGAGCGCGACCCGCTGCATGAGCTCCGCGAGCAGCACGAGCTCCTCCTGGGTGCAGCGAGCGAAGCTCTTCTGCTTGAGGATCTCGACCTCGCTCGCGAGCATCACCTCCGGCTCGAGCTCCTGCTTGCCGCTGTCCGGCGACTCCGCACCCTCGCGCTGGTCGGCCCTCGTCTTCTGCTTCTGCTCGGGCTTGTGCGAGTCCGGCGGCGGCACCGGCGGCATGCCGAAGAACGACGCGAACACGCGGTCGTAGGTCGCGATGTCGTCCTTCCTCGCGACGAGCGTGCCGCGGCCGGCCCAGTACAGATCGGCGTCCGGCAACAGCGCCGCGGCCTGGCAGAAGTCGTGGATCCGCCCGGTGCCGACGCCCATCCCCTCGTCGCGGAGCGCCCGGCCGAACCCGACCAGCCGCTCCTCGCCGATCGTCACCTCATTCATGGAGCAGCTCGGGGAGGGCCTTCTCGACGCGACGGAGATCGTCGACGTTCTTGAGAGCCCAGCCGAGCGTGTCGCGCCCCTCCTCGCCGTTGACACCGTCGGCGCCGAGGATGGTGAGCGCCTGTGCCCAGTCGATCGCCTCTGCGGCCCCGGGCGGCTTGATGAGGTCGATCCCGCGCATGGTCGAGATGGCGTACGCGACGCTCCGCGCGAGCTTCTCGGAGACCCCGGGAACCCGAAGCCTGATGATCTCGATCTCGCGCTCGAGGTCCGGGAAGTCGATCCAGTGATACAGACACCGGCGCTTCAGGGCGTCGTGGAGCTCACGGGTGCGGTTCGAGGTCACGATCACCGGCGGAGGCTCGGCCGCGACGATCGTCCCGAGCTCCGGCACGGTCACCGAGAAGTCCGAGAGGACCTCGAGCAGGAACGCCTCGAACTCGTCGTCCGCCCGGTCGAGCTCGTCGATGAGCAGCACCGCCTGGCGGCCGGCACGCAGCGCCTTCAGGAGCGGGCGTTCGAGCAGGAACTCGGGGCCATACAGCTCCTGCACCCGCTCGTGCACGTCAAGCTCGCCGCCCTGCAGCGCCCGCGCGTACAGGAGCTGGCGCGAGTAGTCCCATTCGTAGAGCGCCTGCGATGCGTCGATCCCCTCGTAACACTGGAGACGGATCAGCTCGGCGTCGAGGATCCGGGCCAGCGTCTTCGCGACCTCGGTCTTGCCGACGCCCGGCTCGCCTTCGAGCAGGAGCGGCCGCCGCATCGCGAGCGCGAGGAAGACCGCCGTCGCGAGCCCGTGATCGGGAAGGTACGACTCGGCCTCGAGGGCAGCCTCGACCTGCTTCACGCTCGTCAGATCCACGCGGACATCCTAGTGACTCGAAGTGAGATGGCCGCATCCTGGCGCGCGCACCCCGATCGCCCTATGCTCACGGTCTTGCCCAACGAGGGTGACCGGTGCCGCTGGCCTCGACCGGGCCGCGCCGCGAGCCGGAGGAGAGGAGGAGCCGTGTATCCGGCCAGCTTCGAGTACTTCGCCCCAACGTCGCTCGAGGAGGCGCTCGGGCTCCTGCGCGAGCGGGGCGACGGGGCGAAGGTGATGGCAGGCGGCCAGAGCCTGATTCCCCTGATGAAGCTGCGCTTCGCAGCCCCCGAGGCGATCGTCGACCTGAACCGCATCGGCGGCCTCGACACGCTCGCCGAGGAGGGCGACGGCCTGACGATCGGCGCCCTCGTCCGCCATAAGACGTGCGAGCGCTCGGAGCTCTTGCGCGGTCGCTACCGGCTCCTCGGAGACGCCGCCGCCCTGATCTCCGACCCGCTCGTCCGCAACCGGGGTACCGTGGGCGGGTCCCTCGCGCACGGCGACGCCCAGGGCGACTGGGGCGCCGTCATGCTCGCGGCGCGCGCGGAGGTGGTGGCCCGCGGGCCGTCCGGCGAGCGCACGATCGCGATCGACGACCTGTTCAAGAGCCCGTTCACGACCACGCTGGCCCCCGACGAGATTGTCACCGAGGTGCGCGTCCCCGACCCGGGAGCACGCGCGAGCGGGACGTACCTCAAGCTCGAGCGCAAGGTCGGCGACTACGCGACCGCGGCGGTCGCGGTCCAGCTCTCGCTCGATGACGGCACGATCGCCCAGGCCGGCATCGGCCTCACCGGGGTCGGGCCGACGAACCTCCGCGCGGGCGCGGCCGAAGACCTGCTGCGCGGCGCCGAGCCGACCGAGGACGTGATCAAGGAGGCGGCCGCCCTCGCCGCCGCGGCGGCGATGCCGCACAGCGACATCCGCGGGACGGCCGAGTACAAGCGGAGCCTCGTCCGTGTCTTCACCGAGCGTGGCCTGCGCACCGCGGCCGCAGCCGCAGCGGCGGCCTGAGGAGGATTGAGATGACACAGCTCGCGAACGAGGCCGGGCTCCACACGGTCGAGGTGACCGTCAACGGGGCGGCCCGGTCGGCCGCGGTCGAGCCGCGGGTCCTGCTCGTCCACTTCATCAGGGAGACCCTCGGCCTCACCGGCACGCACATCGGCTGCGACACGACCGGCTGCGGCGCGTGCACGGTGCTCGTCGACGGCGTCCCGATGAAGTCGTGCACGATGTTCGCCGTCCAGGCCCACGGCGCTGCGCTGACGACCGTCGAGGGCCTCGAGCAGGGCGGTGCGCTGCACCCGATCCAGGAGGCCTTCCACGAGCAGCACGGCCTCCAGTGCGGGTTCTGCACGCCGGGCATGATGCTGACCTCGGTCGCGTTGCTGGCGGAGAACCCCAGCCCTACCGAGGAGGAGGTGCGCTGGGCGATCTCGGGGCAGATCTGCCGCTGCACCGGCTACCAGAACATCGTCAAGGCCGTCCAGAGCGCGGCGGCCAAGCTTGCCGAGAGGAGCTAGCGATGGCTTCGACGCACGAGGTCCGCGGGGTCGGCCACTCCGTTCCACGCAAGGAGGACGCACGCTTCATCCGCGGCAAGGGCACCTACTTCGACGACATCACGCTGCCCGGAATGCTCCACATGGAGCTTCTGCGCAGCCCGTTCGCCCACGCGCGCATCAACTCCGTCGACATCTCCGCGGCGCAGGCGCTGCCCGGCGTCGTGGCCGTCGTCACCGGTGAGCTGATGGCGCAGCACAACCTCGCCTGGATGCCGACCCTCTCGGGCGACACCCAGGCGGTGCTCGCGACCGACAAGGTCCGCTTCCAGGGCCAGGAGGTCGCGGCGGTGATCGCGGAATCGGCGTACATCGCGAAGGACGCCCTCGACCTGATCGAGGTCGACTACGAGGCGCTGCCTGCGGTCACGAGCCCGCAGCAGGCGCTCGAGCCGGACGCGCCGGTGATCCGCGACGACAAGGAGCTGACCTCGAACGAGATCTACCACTGGGAGGCGGGAGACGGCGAGGCGACCGACCGGGCCTTCGCGGAGGCCGACCGCGTCGTCTCGCTCGAGACGTTCTACCCGCGCTGCCATCCGGCTCCGCTCGAGTGCTGCGGCTGCGTCGCGGACGTCAACGGCGCCACCGGCAAGGCCACGATCTACATGACGTCGCAGGCGCCACACGTCCACCGGACGCTGTTCGCCCTCGTCGCGGGCCTGCCGGAGCAGCAGATCCGGATCGTGTCGCCCGACATCGGCGGCGGCTTCGGCAACAAGGTCCCGATCTACCCGGGCTACGTCGTCGCGACCGCCGCGTCGCTGCTGCTCGGGAAGCCCGTCAAGTGGGTCGAGGACCGCACCGGCAACCTGATCTCGACCGGGTTCGCCCGCGACTACCACATGAAGGGCGAGCTCGCGCTGAAGGGGGACCGGATCGTCGGGCTGCGCACCCACCTGCTCTCCGACAACGGCGCGTTCTTCGCCGACGCCCAGCCGTCGAAGTTCCGCGCCGGGCTCTTCCACATCGTCACCGGGTCGTACGACATCCCGGCGGCGCACGTCGTCGCCGACGGCGCGTACACGAACAAGGCGCCCGGCGGCGTCGCCTATCGCTGCTCGTTCCGGGTCACCGAGGCCTCGTATCTGATCGAGCGCCTCGTCGACACCGCGGCGCACGAGCTCGAGCTCGACCCGGCCCAGTTCCGGCTTCGCAACTTCATCAGGCCGGAGCAGTTCCCGTACACCTCGGCGACCGGATTCGTCTACGACTCGGGCGACTACGCGAAGGCGCTGCACCTCGCGCTCGAGATGCTCGGGTACGACGACCTGCGCCGTGAGCAGGCGGAGGCCCGCAAGGAGGGCAGGCTGCTCGGCATCGGCATCGCCTCGTTCACCGAGGTGCTCGGGGCGGGCAAGGGCAAGGACTACGACATCGCCGGCCTGCGGATGTTCGACTCCGCGGAGCTGCGCGTCCACCCGACCGGCAAGGCGATCCTCAAGCTCGGCGTCCGGGCGCAGGGGCAGGGCCACGAGACGACGTTCGCGCAGATCGTCGCCGAGGAGCTCGGGATCCCGTACGAGGACGTCGAGGTGCAGGAGGGCGACACGGACAACACGCCGTACGGCCTCGGCACCTACGCGAGCCGCTCGACGCCGGTCGCCGGCGCGGCCACCGCGATGATCTCGCGGAAGCTGCGCGACAAGGGGAAGGTGCTCGCGGCGCACCTGCTCGAGGTGTCGCCCGACGACATCGAGTTCGAGGCCGGCCGCTTCTTCGTGCGCGGTGCGCCAGAGCAGTCGAAGACGGTCCAGGACGTCGCGTTCGCCGCCTACACGAACCTCCCGGAAGGGATGGAGCCGGGCCTCGAGGGCGTCCACTACTACGACCCGCCGAACATGACCTTCCCGTTCGGGACGTACGCCGTCCTCGTCGAGATCGACCGCGGCACCGGGCAGTGGAAGCCGTCTGCGCGTCGTCGCGGTCGACGACTGCGGCGTGCGGATCAACCCGATGATCGTCGAGGGACAGATCATGGGCGGCCTCACCGAGGGGTACGCAACCGCGGCGATGCAGCTGATCACCTTCGACGAGGAGGGCAACTGCATCGGCTCGAACCTCACGGACTACCTGATCCCGACCGCGTGGGAGACGCCGAGCTTCGAGATCGGCGAGACGGTGACGCCGTCGCCGCACCATCCGATCGGAGCGAAGGGCGTCGGCGAGTCGGCGACCGTGGGCTCCCCGGCCGCCTACGTGAACGCGGTCATCGACGCGCTCTGGCACGCAGGCGTCCGCAACATCGACATGCCGGTGACGGCGGACAAGGTCTGGCAGGCGCTCGACGCGGCGGGGCTCGCCGAGTGAGCGCGGGCCCGGCACCGGAGTCGCACGCCGGCTCGAGGCAGGACGTCGTCGTGGAGGCCGGCCGGCTTGCGGCCGCCGGCCTCCCCTACGTCCTCGCGACGGTCGTGCGTGTCGTGCGCCCCGCCTCGGCGAAGGCGGGCGACCGCGCGCTGATCACGCCCGACGGCGCGCTGCGCGGCTGGGTCGGAGGCGCCTGCTCGGAGCCGGCCGTGATCCGCGAGGCGCTCCGGGCGCTCGCCGACGGCGACGTCAGGGTCCTGCGGGTCTGTCGGCCGGGGGCCGGCGAGGCGACGGAGGACGTGGTCGTCGCCGAGAGCTCCTGCGCGTCGGAGGGGGCGGTCGAGGTGCTCATCGAGCCGCAGCTTCCCGAGCCGCTGCTCACGATCGTCGGCGACAGCCCGGTCGCCCGGACGCTGACCGACCTGGCCCGGCGAATCGGCTGGCGGGTCTCGACCGACGTCGGCTCCGGCGGCGACGCGGTCGTCGCCGCGACCATGGGCCGCGGTGACGAGGATGCGCTGCGCGCCGCGCTCGCGACCCCGGCGTCCTACGTCGGCCTCGTCGCGAGTGCGAAGCGCGGTGCGGCGATCGCAGCGGCGCTGCGGGCCGAGGGCGTCGACGAGGAGACCCTCGCGCGGGTACGGTGCCCGGCCGGGCTCGACCTCGGTCCGTCGACCCAGACCGAGATCGCGGTCGCGGTGCTCGCCGAGCTCGTCGCGTGGCGGCACGGGCGCAGGCAGGACGTCGGCGAGGCCCTCGGTTCCATCGCCGAGGCGCTCGATCCTGTCTGCGGCATGACCGTGCCCGTCGCCGGCGCGCGCGAGACCGCCGTCCACGAGGACGTCACCTACCACTTCTGCTGCCCGGGCTGCCGAGGCCGGTTCGAGCGCAACCCTGCGAAGTACGTCGCACCGCGCGCGACGTAGGACGCACCGCACGAGGAAGGACGACGCCGCGAAGGCCCGCCAGGGGGTACGCTCTCGACGCGAGGAACGGTTCGCGGCGAAGGAGGCGAGGCAGCACGTGAGAGACGTTCTCGAGACCCTGGAACGATGGACGGCAGAGGGGCTGAAGGTCGCGACCGCGACCGTCGTCCGCACGGAGCGCTCGGCCCCCCGTGACCCGGGCGCGGTGCTCGCCGTGTCGGAGAAGCTCGAGGTCGTGGGCTCGGTCACCGGCGGCTGCGTCGAGCCGGCGGTCTACGAGGAGGCACTCAAGGTGCTCGACGGCGGGCCGCCGCAGCTGCTCACCTTCGGCATCGCCGACGACGAGGCCTTCGAGGTCGGGCTGCCGTGCGGCGGCACCGTCCACATCTTCGTCGACGCGCTCGATCCGGCGGCCGTGACGCCGATCGCCGAGGCGGTGCGCGACGAGCGACCCGTCGCGCTCGCCGTCGTCACCGACGGCCCCGAGATCGGCCGCAAGCTGCTCGTCCGCGGCGGCGAGGAGGGCGGCGGCGAGACGGCCGAGCAGTCCCGGGCGCTCCTCGATCGCGGCGAGACCGGGTTCGTGACCGTCGGCGGCGCGGAGGTCTTCGTGTCGTCGTTCGCTCCCCGCCCGCGCATGTACGTGTTCGGCGCGATCGACTTCGCATCCACGCTAGCGAAGATCGGCCGCTTTCTCGGCTACCACGTGACCGTCTGCGACGCGCGCGCGAAGTTCGTCACGCCCGAGCGGTTCCCCGACGTCGACGAGCTCGTGGTCGACTGGCCCGACCGCCTGCTGGAGTCGTCGCCGGTCGATTCCCGCACCGCGATCTGCGTGCTCACGCACGACTCGAAGTTCGACGTCCCGATCCTGAAGACGGCGCTCGCCACGGACGCCGGCTACATCGGCGCGATGGGCTCGCGGCGGACGACCGAGCGGCGCGCCGAGCGGCTGCGCGAGGAGGGCGTCGCCGAGGAGCAGCTCAGCCGTATCCACGCCCCGATCGGGCTTCCGATCGGGTCACGCAGCCCCGAGGAGGTCGCGGTGGCGATCGCGGCCGAGATCGTGTCGGTCTTCAACGCGAACGTCTCCCGCACCTCCGCGAAGGCGGCGGTGTGAGGCTCGAGAACTCGTTCGAGGTCCCGGCAACGCGGTCGGAGGCCTGGGCGCTGCTGATGGACGTCCCGCGGATCGTGCCCTGCATGCCGGGGGCGACGATCACCGAGACCGTCTCCGACACCGCGTGGAAGGCCGACATGGCCGTCAAGCTCGGCCCGATCTCGCTCAACTTCGCCACCGACATCACGCGCGACGCCGTCGACGAGGCCGCGAGCTCGGTGACGCTGAACGCGAAGGCCCGCGAGAAGCGCGGGCGGGGCGGGGCCCAGGCCGCGATCCAGTCGACGCTCACCGAGGTGCAGGGCGGCACGCAGATCGACATCGTCACCGACCTGACGATGTCCGGCGCCGTCGCCCAGTACGGGCGCGGGATCGTCCAGGACGTGTCGGCACAGATGGTCGGACGCTTCGCCGACTGCCTGAAGGCACAGCTCGCGGCGGAGACCCCGGCGGAGGCCGAGGCGGCCGTCGCCGAGCACCAGGCGAGACCGGTGTCCGGGCTCTCGATCGGGCTCAAGGCGTTCGTCAACTCGATCGGCCGGTTCTTCAACCGGCTGCTCGGGCGCGAGCCCGGCGGCTGATCCTCTCGACGAGGAAGGAGCAGGCGTGAGACGCATTTCCCTGACCGTCAACGGCGAGCGGAGGGAGGTGGACGTCGAGCCGCGCGACCTGCTCGTCTACGTCCTCCGCGAGCAGCTCGGCCTGACCGGCACGAACGTCGGCTGCGACACGTCCTCGTGCGGGTCGTGCACGATCCTCGTCGACGGCGAGTCGGTGAAGTCGTGCACGATGCTCGGCGTCCAGGCCGACGGCCTCGAGCTCACGACCATCGAGGGGCTCGCGACGAACGGCAACCTCCACCCGGTCCAGCAGGCCTTCCACGAGCAGCACGGCCTCCAGTGCGGCTACTGCACGCCCGGCATGGTGATCGCCGCTGTGAGCCTGCTCGCCGAGAACCCCGACCCGAGCGAGGACGAGATCCGCCAGGCGCTCGAGGGCAACCTCTGCCGCTGCACGGGCTACCACAACATCGTCAAGGCGGTCCACGCCGCCGCGAAGGCGTAGGGCGACGATGGCGGCCACCGAACAGGAGGCCTACGTCGGCCGGAGCGTCCCGCGCAAGGAGGACGCGACGCTCCTGACCGGGCGGGGCAGCTACGTCGACAACCTCTCCGTGCCCGGGATGCTGTGGATGGCGATCGTCCGCAGCCCTACGCGCACGCGCGCCTGACGAAGGTGGACGTCGTCGAAGGCCGCGGCGGCCGAGGGCGTCGTCGCCGCCTTCTCGGGCGCCGACCTCGCCGACGAGTGGGCCGGCGGCCTGCCGTGCGCCTGGCCCGTGACCGAGGACACGAAGATCCCGAACCACTCGCCGCTCACGACCGACAAGGCCCGCTACGCGGGCGACGGCGTCGCGGTCGTGCTCGCGACGAGCGCGTGCTCTGGCGAAGGACGCCGCCGAGCTCGTCGAGGTCGAATACGAGCCGCTGCCGGCCGTCACGGACGTGGTCGAGGCGGCGCAGGACGGCGCCCCGGTCCTGCACGACGAGTTCGGCACGAACGTCTCGTACACGTGGACGATGGAGTCCGGCGAGGTCGACCGGCTGTTCGCCGAGGCGGCCGTCACCGTGAGCGAGCGCTACCGCCAGCAGCGGCTGATCCCGAACGCGATCGAGCCCCGCGGCGTGCTCGTGCAGCCGTCTCCGTCGGGCGACTTCACGCTCTGGTCGGCGACGCAGATCCCGCACATCCTGCGCACGACCCTGACGCTCGTCACGGGCATCCCGGAGGCGAAGCTGCGGATCGTCGCCCCCGACGTCGGCGGCGGCTTCGGCTCGAAGCTCGACGTCTACGCCGAGGAGGCGCTCTGCCTCGCGCTCGCGAGGAAGCTCGGCCGGCCCGTGAAGTGGATCGAGGAGCGCTCGGAGGGCTACCTCGCGACGATCCACGGCCGCGACGTGATCCAGGAGATCGAGCTCGCCGCCACGGCCGAGGGCAAGATCACGGCGGTCCGGGTCAGGCTGCTCGCCGCGATGGGCGCGTACATGCAGCTCGTCACGCCCGGCATCCCGCTGCTCGGGGCCTGGCTCTACTGCGGCTGCTACGACATGCAGGGCTACTCGTTCGAGTGCCGCGGCGTGTTCACGAACACGACGCCGACCGACGCCTACCGCGGCGCCGGTCGCCCCGAGGCGACCTACGCGATCGAGCACGCGGTCGACTCGCTCGCCCGCAAGCTCGGCAAGGATCCGGTCGAGCTGCGGCGGCTCAACTTCATGAGGGAGTTCCCGGGACGATCGCGTCGGGCCTCGACGATGGACTCCGGCGACTTCGACGCCGCGCTCGACCGGGCGCTCGAGCTCCTCGACTACGAGGGCCTCCGGCGCGAGCAGGCCGAGCGCAACGCGCGCGGCGACGTCCGGCGCCTCGGGATCGGCTTCTCGACCTACACGGAGATGTGCGGGCTCGCCCCGTCGCGGATCCTCGGCGCGCTGCGCTACGTCGCCGGCGGCTGGGACGCCGCGCAGGTGCGCTGCATGCCGACGGGCACGGTGCAGGTCATGATCGGCACCTCGCCGCACGGCCAGGGCCACGTCACCGACGTTCTCGCAGATCGTCGCCGACCGGCTCGGCGTCGACATCGACGCCGTCGAGGTGCTGCACGGCGACACCGCGGTTTCGCCCCTCGGCATGGACACCTACGGGAGCCGCAGCCTCGCCGTCGGCGGCGTCGCGCTCTGGCACGCGACCGAGAAGGTCATCGCGAAGGCGCGGACGATCGCCGCCCACCAGCTCGAGGTGTCCGACGACGACCTCGAGTACGAGCGCGGCACGTTCACCGTTCGCGGCACCGACCGCACGATGACGGTCGCCGGCGCGGCGTTCGGGGCCTGGACGGCCCACAACCTCCCGGACGGCATGGAGCCGACGCTCGAGGCGACCGCGGTCTACGACCCGCCGAACTTCAGCTGGCCGGGCGGCTGCCACATCGCGGTCGTCGAGGTCGACACGGAGACCGGCGACACGCGCCTCGTGCGCTACGTCGCCGTCGACGACGTCGGCACCGTCATCAACCCGACGATCGTCGACGGCCAGGTGCACGGCGGCATCGCGCAGGGCGTCGCGCAGGCGCTGTTCGAGGAGGCGGTCTACGACGACGCGGGCAACCTCGTCACGGGCTCGATGATGAACTACCTCGTCCCGTCGGCGGCGGAGCTGCCGTCGTTCGAGCTCGACCGGGTCTCGGCGCCGAGCCCGACCAACCCGATGGGCGTCAAGGGCGTCGGCGAGACGGGCACGATCGCCTCGGCCGCCGCGGTGATGAACGCCGTCGTCGACGCGCTCGCGCCGCTCGGGGTCACGGACATCGACATGCCGGCCTCGCCCGAGCGGGTCTGGCGCGCACTCCAGGAGGTCGGCGCATGATTCCCGCGACGTTCGACTACGAGGTCGCCGGCTCGGTCGACGAGGCGATCGCCCTGCTCGGCCGAGGCGGCGCGGACGCGAAGCTGCTCGCCGGCGGCCATTCGCTGCTGCCGCTGATGAAGCTCCGCTTCGCTCGGCCCTCGCTGCTCGTCGACATCGGCCGCCTCGGCGAGCTGTCCTACATCCGCGAGGACGGCGACCGGATCGCGATCGGCGCGCTCACCCGCCACCACGACGTCTCGACGAGCACCCTGCTCGCGGGGGCCTGCGGGATCCTCGCGCGCACGGCGGCGCGAGGTCGGCGATCCCCAGGTCCGCCACCGCGGCACGATCGGCGGCTCCGTCGCGCACGGCGATCCCGCCTCCGACCTCCCGGCGACGCTGCTCGCGCTCGACGCCGAGCTGGTCGTGCAGGGCCCGGACGGCGAGCGGATCGTCGCCGCGGGGGACTTCTTCACCGGCTTCCTCGAGACCGCGCTCGGGCCCGGCGACGTGCTGACCGAGATCCGGGTGCCGAGCACCGGGAGCGGCGGCGCCTACGTGAAGTTCAACCGCCGGGCGCAGGACTGGGCGACGGTCGGCGTCGCCGCCGTGACCGTGGACGGCGCGACCCGCGTCGCGCTGACGAACATGGGGCCGACGCCGCTGCGTGCGGCGGGCGTGGAGGAGGCGCTGGCAGCGGGCGCCACCGCGGCCGACGCGGCCGCGCGGGCCGCCGAGGGCACGAGCCCCGCGAGCGACACGAACGGCAGCGCCGACTACCGCCGCCACCTCGCTACCGTGCTCACCCGCCGCGCCCTCGAGGCCCTCTGATGGCCCGTGATCGAACACTGTGGATATGTGGAATTCGTTAGTTCGGTCGACGTACGCCGGAAAATCGGTTAGACTCGTCGCGGCTCGTGTGCCGGACGTCCGATCGAGGCGTCAAGCTTCACGGGTCGAAGCGGCGGTCGCCCTACGGCGGTCGCCGGATGTGTTGTCGTGTGTGAAGGCGAGCTCCTGGGAAAGGGGGATCGAGTGAAGGTAAGACAGCGAGGGAAGAGGCGGAAGCTGGCGTTGTTTGCGACGCTCGCTGCCGCGTTCGGCGTGTTCCTGTCGTTCGGGGCCGGGTCGGCCTCGGCGGCGGCGCAGTGCAGCTACGACGAAGGCGACGACGGCGTGGCCTGGATCAGCCTGCAGGGTGATACCGCGGTGGTGACGAAGGGCAACGGGAATCGCATCAATGTCAACGGCGTGCAGTGTGGCCTGGCGACGACGTCGAACACGACCTACATCTTCGTGGACGGCGACAATAACGGCAGCGACACGCTGGTGATCGACCTGTCAGGCGGCGATTTCGAGCCGAGCGCGGCCACTCCCGACAATCTCGACGACGAGCAGGTCGGCATCGAGGGCAAGAACGACCTCGAGTTCCTGCTCGACTGGGTCGAGCACGTGTCGGTGATCGGGAACTCCTCGGACGACAAGATCACCCTCGGCCAGGGCGACCTCGTCTTTGCCGACTCCCTGCGTACGGCGGGGGTGCAGCAAAACCTGGTCTACAAGGGGTTCATCAACCTGAACGATGACGAGGACGCCGACGTCTGGGACGATGAGTCGGCGGGCACGTACTGCGAACACGGCGACAACGCCGCCCGGATCTGGGATGACGTCGCTGGCGGCACGGGTTCTGTGTCGGTCGAGGGTGCCCTCGGGGACGATGAGATCTCCGCGCTTGGTAGCCATGGCACCGGCCCGGCTGTCGGGACCGATTGTGAGGACGAGGCTGGTGTGCTGCTCTCGGGCGGCCCGGGCAACGACGACATCCAGGGCGGTGACGGCAACGACATTCTGCGTGGCGGCCCCGGTGACGACGTGCTCGACGGCAGCGATTCCGGTGAGACGGTGTTCGGGTCGGAGTGCGAGGTCGAGATGGACATCGCGACCGGCCAGCTCGAGCTGCCGGGGGATCTCGACGGTGACTGGGTGGACTACTCGGGTGCTGTGGGCCCGATGATCGTCAATCTCGATCCGGGTGAGCTGCATCCGGGTGTGGCGACCGGTGAGGGCACCGACGTGCTGCAGAACATCGAGAACATCATCGGTTCCGCGGCGGGTGACACCCTGTCGGGTGACAACCTCAACAACAACATCGTCGGTCTTGCCGGCAACGACACGATCGCCGGTGATGCCGGGAACGATTGTGAGTGGGGCAACGACGGCGATGACACGTTCAACGAGAACGAGGGCACCTCGATCGCCGAGGGCGGCACCGGCACGAACAACGGTTCCGACCTGATCGTCGGCGGTGCCGGGCTCGATGACACGATCACCTATTCGGCCCGCTCGACGCGTGTCGTCGTCTACCTCGATCCGATGCCTCAGGAGGCCGAGGTCGAGAACAGCGACGACTGTGAGTGGGAGAACGACGGTGAGCGTGCGGGCGGTGGCGGTGCGAACGAGTCGCAGGAGCGTGACGGTGCCGACCTGAACGGTGACGGTGACTCGTGGGATGCGACCGACGAGGGCGACTGTGTGTTCCTCGATGTCGAGAACGCGGTCGGCGGGTCGGGCAACGACATCCTGTTCGCGGCCTACACCAACAACCGGGCCGACAACGAGTTCACCGGCAACGGTGGCAACGATCTGATGATCTCCGGTGCCGGCAACGACACCTTCCATGAGGGGTCGGCGATGAACGGTGCCGACGACATGGACGGTGGCACCGGCTCTGACACCTGCGACTACAGCGGCCGCTCGAACGCGGTCAACGTGTCGCTGGACGGTGTCGACAACGACGGTGAGGCCGGCGAGGGCGACAACTGCGGCGGCCTCTTCGTCGGCGATGTGCCTTCGCGTGCCGCCGGTGGCGGTGACGAGGGCAATCCGCAGTCGGGCCAGAACGTCGAGAACATCAACGGCGGCTCTGGTGCTGACCAGCTGGTCGGCAACGCTGCCGGCAACCTGATCAACGGTAACGAGGGCAACGACGCCCTGACCGGTGGCGGGTCGACCGACACCCTGAACGGTGGTGGCGGTGACGACTGGCTGTCCGGCGGTGACGGCAACGACGCGTTGAACGGTGGCGAGGGCACGGACACGGGCGACTACTCCGGCGCTGGCGCCGGCGGTGTCGGCGTGACCGTGAACCTGACCAGCGGTGCCGCGTCGGGTGACGGCAACGACACCCTGTCCGGGCTCGAGAACGCCAACGGCTCCTCGTTCGCCGACAACATGCGCGGCGACGCGGGCCCGAACCTGCTCAACGGCAAGGGCGGTCCCGATGCCATCCAGGGCAGCGGCGATGCCGACACGATCAACGGCGGTGCCGCCGACGACGAGATCAGCGGTGGTGCCGGTGACGACAAGATCACGGGCCAGAATGGCAACGACACGATGCGTGGCAACGCCGGCAACGACAACCTCAACGGAGGTAACGGCGCTGACACGGCGTACGGTGGCAAGGGCAACGACACCCTCGCGGGTGGTGCCAACAGGGACTGGTTGGGCGGACAGGCCGGCACTGACCGGTGCAACCCCGGAGCCCCCGGCCTTGGAAACGGCGACGTGGTGGTTGGCTGCGAGAGCTAACCGGCTGTAGCCGACAGGCGACAACACACGACGAAGGGGCCGGAGCAATCCGGCCCCTTCTCGTTGGTCCTCCTCAACGAAGGAAGAGCTCGTAGGCCGCGTTCGCCGTCTCGTCGGCGTAGGCGTAGCCGAGCCGCCGCAGGAACTCGCGGAACTCCCGCTCGTCTTGCGGCGGCACCTGGATCCCGGCGAGGACGCGCCCGTAGTCGGCGCCGTGGTTGCGGTAGTGGAAGAGGCTGATGTTCCACCCGGCGGCCATGCTGTCGAGAAAGCGCATCAGCGCCCCGGGGCGCTCGGGGAACTCGAAGCGGACGAGCCGCTCGTTCGCCGCCTGCGGCGCGCGGCCGCCGACGAGGTGCCGGACGTGGAGCTTCGCGACCTCGTTGTCGGAGAGATCGAGGACGCGGATCCCGTGCCGCCGCAGCGCCGCGAAGCAGCGCGTCCTTCTCGGCCAGGCCGCGCACCTCGACCCCGACGAACACGTGCGCCTCGGTGGGATCGGCGTAGCGGTAGTTGAACTCCGTGATGCTCCGCCTCCCGATCTCCCCGCAGAACGCCCTGAAGCTCCCGGGCCGCTCGGGGATCGTGGCCGCGAAGACGGCCTCGCGGTGCTCACCGAGCTCCGCGCGCTCGGCGACGAACCGCAGCCGGTCGAAGTTCATGTTCGCCCCCGACAGGATCGCGACCACCGTCCGCCCGCCGAGCGGCGTCTCCTCCGCGTAGCGCTTGGCCCCGGCGATCGCGAGCGCCCCGGACGGCTCGGCGATTGCCCGCGTGTCCTCGAACACGTCCTTGATCGCCGCGCAGATCTCGTCGGTGTCGACGACCAGGACGTCGTCGACGTAGCGCCGGGCGAGACGGAACGTCTCGCTGCCCACCTGCTTGACGGCGACGCCGTCGGCGAACAGCCCGACATGGGCGAGGCGCACCCGCCGCCCCGCGCGCAGCGACCGCGCCATCGCGTCCGCATCGGCCGGCTCGACGCCGATCACCCGCACGTCGGGGCGCAGCCCCTTCACGTACGCGGCGATCCCGCCGACGAGGCCCCCGCCGCCGATCGGCACGAAGATCGCATGGATCGGCTCGCGGCACTGCCGCAGGATCTCCATCGCGATCGTCCCCTGTCCCGCGATCACGTCCGGGTCGTCGTAGGGGTGGACGAACGTCAGCCTTCCGTCGGCGGCCAGCTCGCAGGCCCGCGCGTACGCCTCGTCGTAGGACTCGCCCTCGAGGACGACCGTCGCCCCGCGCGCCGCGACCGCGTCGACCTTGATCTGCGGCGTGGTCACGGGCATCACGATCGTCGCGGGGCAGCGAAGCCGCGCCGCCGCGAGCGCGACGCCCTGGGCATGGTTGCCGGCCGACGCTGCGACGACCCCGCGCGCGAGCTCGTCCGGCGGTGAGGCGCGCCATCCGGTTGTAGGCGCCGCGGAGCTTGAACGAGAAGACCGGCTGCAGGTCCTCGCGCTTCAGCAGCACCCGGCCCGACAGGCGCTCCGAGAGCGCCGGCGCGGGGTCGAGCGGGCTCTCGGTCGCGACGTCGTACACCCGCGCGTTCAGGATCTCCTTGAGGTAGTCGCGCGCCATCCCGCCTCGCACGGTAGCGGGCGGTGGTGCGGGCCGGAGCGCGGCGGGTCGCCCATCATCGCGGACGGCGACGCCGGAACCGTAGAGTGCTCCCATGATCAGCGGCATGGAAGGGCGCGTCGCCGTGGTCACAGGCGGCGCGTCGGGCATCGGCGAGGCCTGCGCGGCGCTGCTTGGCGAGTGCGGCGTCGAGGTGCACGTGGCCGATCTGGCGGGCCCGGAGCCGGTCGACGTGACCGACCGCGCTGCCCTCGACCGGCTCGCCGCCGGCGTGCGGGCCGCTCACGACGGGCTCGACGTGCTCGTGAACGCGGCCGGCGTGCTGACGCCGAACGCGCCCGTCGACGAGCTGCCGGCCGAGGACTTCCGTCGCAACTTCGAGGTGAACGTGCTGGGCACCGTGCAGGCATGCCAGGCCTTCGCGCCGCTGCTGAGAGCGCGGCGCGGCGCGGTCGTGAACGTCGCCTCGCAGGCCGCGCTCGTCTCGCTGCCGATGCAGGCGGCCTACAGCGCCGCGAAGGGCGCCGTCGCCTCGCTCACCCGCTCGCTCGCGATCGACTGGGCCGCCGACGGCGTGCGCGTGAACTGCGTCTGCCCGGGCTTCACGCTGACCCCGATGACCGAGGGCTTCTTCGAGAACGAGACGTTCACCGCAGCCGCGACGCGGCGCATCCCCCTCGGCCGCATCCTCCAGGCCCGCGAGATCGCGGGCGCCGTCGTCTTCCTCGCGAGCCCGCTCGCGACGGCCGTGACGGGGGTCGTGATGCCCGTCGACGGCGGCTGGACGGCCGGCGAGCCGGCCCTCCCGTGGTGATGGAGCGCTACCGGCTCTTCATCGACGGCGCCTGGGTCGACGCCGCGTCGGGCAGCACGTTCACGACCGTCGACCCGTTCAGCGGCGAGGCCTGGGCCGAGGTTCCCGACGGCGGCGCGGAGGACGTCGACCGTGCGGTGCGCGCCGCCGAAGGGGCGTTCAACGGCCCGTGGGGGGCGCTGACGGGGAAGGAGCGGGCCCGCCTCATGCGCCGCCTCGCCGGGCTGCTCGCGCGCGACGCCGAGGCGCTCGCCGCCGTCGAGACGCGCGACAACGGAAAGCTCCTGCGGGAGATGGTCGCCCAGTGCCGGATGCTGCCCGACTACTACGAGTACTTCGCGGGCGCGGCCGACAAGATCGAGGGCGAGGTGATCCCGACCGATAAGCCCAACTTCCTCGTCTACACCCGACACGAGCCGGTGGGCGTGGTCGCGGGCATCGTCGCCTGGAACTCCCCGCTCCTGCTGATGACGTGGAAGCTCGCCGCGGCGCTCGCGGCCGGCTGCACGTTCGTCTGCAAGCCGTCGGAGCAGACCCCGGTGTCGGCGCTCGAGTTCGCGCGGCGTGTCGAGGAGGCCGGTTTCCCGCCGGGCGTCTTCAACGTCGTCACGGGCTTCGGCCCCTCGACCGGGCAGGCGCTCACCGCCCACCCGGGAGTCGGCAAGGTCGCGTTCACGGGCTCGACCCGAACCGGGATCGCGATCGCGAAGTCGGCCGCCGAGAACCTCACCCGCGTGTCGCTCGAGCTCGGCGGGAAGTCGCCGAACATCGTCTTCGAAGATGCCGACCTCGACGCGGCCCGTAACGGGGTGATCGCCGGGATCTTCGCCGCCACCGGCCAGACGTGCATCGCCGGCTCGCGGCTCCTCGTGCACGAGTCGGTGCACGACGCGCTGGTCGACCGGCTCGTCGCGCGGGCGGCGACGATCGTGCTCGGCGACCCGACCGCCCCGGAGACCGAGATGGGGCCGATCGCCTACCGGGAGCAGCTCGACCGGGTCACGGGCTTCGTCGAGCGCGCCATCGCCGAGGGTGCGACCGTCGCGTTCGGCGGCGGGCCGGCGACCCGGGCCTCGGCGGGCTGTTCATGCAGCCGACGATCCTCATCGGCGTCGACAACGAGATGGAGGTCGCCCGCGAGGAGATCTTCGGCCCGGTGCTCTCCGTGCTGACCTTCCGCGACGAGGAGGAGGCGATCGCGATCGCCAACGACTCCGTGTACGGGCTCGCCGCCGGCGTCTGGACGAACGACGTCCACCGCGCGCACCGCGTCGCCCACAGGCTGAACGCCGGCACTGTCTGGGTCAACTCCTACCGGGCAGTGTCCTACGCGGCCCCGTTCGGAGGCACGGGGCTCTCCGGCTGGGGTCGCGAGAACGGCCTCGACGCGATCCGCGAGTTCACCGAGACGAAGGTCGTCTGGGTCGAGCTGACCGGCGCGACCCGCGACCCGTTCGTGCTCGGATGACTGCCTCGCCACGACTCCGCGGCGAGCCCTCGCGACGACCGCGCAGCGAGCCCTCGCGATGGCCTCGACGAGCCCTTCGCGACCGCCTACGCGAGTCCTCCGCAGGGCCCACCGCAGTCCCTCCGCCGCCCCCCTCCGCAGCCCCCTCTGCGCAGCCCCTCGCGCTCGTCCCCGGCTGCGATCCCTCCCCGGGCCCAGCCCGAATGAGCGCTTGTGTTTCAAGCCACAAGCGAGGCGCACACCGGGAACCCTGGACGCGAGAGGCACGACGACCATCAGCTCACTCGTAACTTGAAACACAAGCCACAACAGAGGAGGGATCCCTTGACGGAGAAGCTGAGGATCGAGCGCATCACGACCGACCCCGACCCCTACGAGCCGTTCCGGCTCGCCCTCGGCTACCGGATCGGGGACATCCTCGTCATCTCGGGCCAGGCGTCGATCAGCCCCGAGGGCGAGATCGTCGGCGCCGGTGACTTCGACGCGCAGGCCGAGCAGACGTTCCGCAACCTCGAACGGGTGCTCGCGGCCGGGGGGTCGAGCCTGAGGAACGTCGTCAAGGTGACGATCTTCCTCACGGACATGGCCAACTTCGCGAAGATCGTCGAGCTGCGCGGGAGATGGTTCACGCCGCCCTATCCGGCCGACACGATCGTCGAGGTGCGCTCGCTCGCGCTCCCGGAGCTCGAGATCGAGATCGAGGCGATCGCGGTCGCCGACGACGCGGTCGCGTAGCGTAGTTCGTCCCCGGGTCGAGGGCATGGGGCGAGCGCCAGGATCAACCTCGTCGTGCCGATACCGGAGCCGTTCGCCCGCCCGCGGCCCGTTCCTCCCCCGCCCGGCCGGAATCGGCGGAACCCGGTACCGTGTGGCCGATGGATCGCTGGCATCTGCCATCCGTCGAGGCGAGCGGTAAGCGCGAGCCGCGCGTGCTGTTCTCGTCGTCCGCCTGCCGGGCCGTCGTCCTCGACCTGAGAGCGGGCGACACGATGGGCGAGCACTCGGTGCGCGAGCGGGCCGTGATCCAGGTCGTCTCGGGCCGCGTGCGGGTCGGCCCTCCGGGGAGCGAGATCGAGGCGCAGGAGGGCACGCTCGCGACGTTCGCGCCGAACGAGCGGCATACGCTGAGCGCGCTCGAGGACTCGCGCCTGCTGCTCCTGCTCGCGCCGTGGCCCGGCGACGGGCATTTCACGGACGCTGAGGGCGCGGATCCGGACAGCCTCCCGGTGAACGCCTCCGCGCCCCCGCTTCGCTGACGACCTAGTGCGCCGTCCGGGGAATACGGCACGGTGCTGGCGGCTGCAAAGCGGCGCCAGACCGCGTCCCATTCCCCGGACAGCCTCCCGGTGAACGCCTCGGTGCCGCCGCTTCGCTGACGACCAAGTCGGCCGCCGGCCCGTCGGCTGTGCCCGCGCCCGGCTCGGCGAGCCGCCATTGTGTAGACGATGTCGACGTCCGTCTGGTGGGTCTTCGTCGCGGCGCTGATCACGGCGGCCTGCACGGGGCTCGGCGCGCTGCCGTTCCTCTTCGCTCCGAGGATGAGCCTGCTCTGGCTCGGCGTCGCGAACGCGATCGCCGCCGGGGTGATGCTCGCCGCGAGCGTCGGCCTCACGCGCGAGGGCGTCGTGCTCAGCGCGTGGCGCACCGCCGTCGGCGCGATTGTCGGAGTCGCGCTGATCGTCCTCGTGCGCCGGCTGCTGCACGACCACGAGCACCTCGAGATCGGCGCTCTGCGCGGCGCCGACGCCCGCAAGGCGGTGATGATCGTGGCGATCATGACCGCGCACTCCTTCACGGAGGGCGTCGGCGTCGGCGTCAGCTACGGGGGCGGCGAGGAGCTCGGCGGGTTCATCACCGCCGCGATCGCGATCCACAACATCCCCGAGGGGCTCGCGATCAGCCTCGTCCTCGTCCCGCGCGGCGTCACGGTCCTCGCGGCCGCAGGGTGGAGCATCTTCTCGAGCCTCCCGCAGCCGCTGATGGCGGTACCGGCGTACCTCTTCGTCGAGGCCTTCGGGCCGCTGCTCGCTGCCGGGCTCGGCTTCGCCGCGGGCGCGATGGTCTACATGGTCGTGGCCGAGCTCGTGCCGGAGGCCCGCCAGGCGGCCCCGGGGCGCCTGCTGCTCGTGACGGGCATCGTCTCCTTCGCGGCGATGGTGCTCCTGCAGGAACTCGTGCTATGAGAACTCGCGGCGCGCGCCGGAGGGGCTCCGCAGCGCGTCAGGTCGAGATCATCTTCTTCTCGATGCCGACTCCCGCCGCGAGCGCGCGCTGGTACTCGAGCGGCACGGTCGCCGAGTCCTGGAGCGCGATCCCCGTCGAGTCGAAGACGGTCACCTGATCGGCAGCCTGGCGCCCGGCGAGCATGCCCGCGACCACCTGGCCGAAGTCGCCCGCAACGTCTTCGAGTGCGAGCAGGCCGTCGCGCAGCGGGATGTTGATCTCCCCGTCGTCCGCGCACTGGCGAACGTCGTCCGTGAAGATACGAGCACGCTGCAGGATCCTCGGGTCCAGCTCCTGGCTTCCGGCCAGGCCGCCCCCGATGCAGGCGAGGTGGGTCCCCGGGGAGATCCAGTCGTCGTTCACGAGCCAGGACTGGGACGGTGTGACGGTGACGACCACGTCCGCGCCGCGAACGGTCTCCTCGAGGTCGAGCGAGGTCCGCACGTCGAAGTCGCTCCCGGCCAGGAACGGTCCGACCTCCTCGGCGAATGTGTCGAGCGTGCTCTGCGAACGGCTCCAGACCCGTACCTCCTGCCACGGGAGGACCGCCCGGCAGCACTTCATCGCCCCTCGCGCCGAGTCGCCCGCGCCCACGATCGCGAGCACCCTGGAGTCGGGCCTGGCGAGGAACCTGGCCGACACGGCGGCCGACGCGCCCGTGCGCATGTTCGTGTGATGGCTCCCGTCGCAGATCATGAGCGGGAACCCCGTCTCCGGATCCGTGTAGACGAGGATCGAGAACACCGTCGGCAGGTCGTGCTTGGCGCGGTTGTCGAATCGGATCGAGACCCACTTGCAGGCCGCCGACTCCGGCTCCTCGATGTACGACGGCATGATCTCCCACTCGCCCGGATACCGATCCAGCACGATGTGGCCCTTTGGCTCCATGAAGACGCGGCCCTCGCCGAACATCCGGAACGCCTGCTCCACGCAGTCGTTGTACTCCTCGGGCTCGAGCAGTCCGATCATCTCGGAGCGGCTCAGGATCAGCGTCTTGCGGTGACGCCAGCTCTGCACGGCGGCCTCCCTCATTCGCGTGGCGGACGATTCCCGGGGGCCGTCCTGCGCGCCGGGGCCTTCGCTGCCCGGGCCGCGGCCTCGTACCCCTCGCTGGCGGCCTGCTCGACGGCGGACGTGCGCGAGCCGGCGAGATGCTTCGCGAGGACCTCCTCGCGCCAGGTGAGCCCGGCGACGCAGCGGTCGGCGAAGAGCCGCGCCGCCCGACCGACGTCGTCGAGGGCCTCGAGCAGCCGCCGGGCCACGACCGGCTCCATCACGTTGAGCTCGAGCTCGCCGGCGGCGACCGCAGCCTCGACCGTCGTCACCATCCCGCGGACGTCGTAGCTGACCTGGAGCACGAGCTCGGGGATCACCGGGTTGACCTTGCCGGGCATCGACGACGACCCGGCCTGCACGGCGGGCAGCTCCACCTCGCCGATGCCGCCGACCGGGCCCGACGAGAGCAGCCTCAGGTCGGCCGCGAGCTTCGCCATCACGAGCGCCGAGCGGTTCACGGCCGCCGCCACGCGGAGGTATGGGTCGAGGTGGGCGAGCGCATCGAAGGGATCCCGTGCCGGCGCGAGTGGGAGGCCGGTCTCCTCGGCCAGGCGTCGCACAGCCAGCTCGCGGTAGCCCCGGGGCGCTCCGAGCCCGGTCCCGATCACGGTCGCCCCGAGCGGAACGGCCTGCAGCGCGTCGAGCGCCGCCCGCAGGTCGGCCGACGTCCGCCCGAGGGCGTGCGCCTGCGCGCGGTGGGTCTCACCGACCGTGAGCGGCAGCGCGTCCTGCAGGCACGTCCGCCCGAGCCGCGACAGGTCTCCGATCTCGGCCGCCTTGGCCTCGAGCGTCGCCCAGAGGTGCGCGAGCCCGGCGAGCGTGCCGGCGCCGGCCTCGACGACCGCGATCGCGAGCGCGGTCGGAAACACGTCGTTCGTCGACTGCGAGCGGTTGACGTGGTCGTTCGGATGGACGGGGTCGTAGAGGCCCCTCCCCGAGCCGAGCAGCTCGTTCGCCCGGTTCGCGAGCACCTCGTTCGCGTTCATGTTCGCCGAGGTCCCGCCGCCGCCCTGGAGCACGGGGAGCGGGAACTGGTCGTGCCACCGACCGTCGGCGACCTCCCGGCCCGCGTCGACGATCGCGTCGGCGAGTCGCCGGTGGAGCGCGTCGAGCTCCGCGTTCGCCCGCGCCGCCGCGACCTTGACGCGCGCGAGCGCGACGACGAGCCCGGGCCGTTCGGCCAGCGTCGGCCCGCCGAGCGCGAAGTTCGCGAGCGCGCGCACGGTGTGGATCCCGTAGAGCGCGTCGGCGGGCACCTCGACCTCGCCGAGGAAGTCCCGCTCGATCCGGCGCCCGGCCTCCACGACCGGGGAAGCCTACTCCGGCACCGGAGCGCGCGCGGGACGCCGCCGCCACGAGCGCCGCCCTCGCACCTCATGGCGCCAGCGAGGGTTCCAGGTCGCTACGAAGCCTTGGAGCTTCTCAGGCAGTAGTAGGCGGCCACCTCGCGTGCCTTCTCGTCCGAGATTGCTGCCCGGTACTCGCCGAGCCCGAGCCGCCCGCGCCGATCCGAGTCCTCGTACCCGGGAGCGCCCTTGAGCAGACCCCGCGTCCATGGGAGGCGCACCGACGGTGCGTCGTGCTCGGCGCCGGCGGCCGGCACCAGCACATGCTGATGCCGGAGCGCTCCCGTTCGCACGCCGATCCACTCGGGCCGGCCGGTCGCTCGATCGTCGAAGACGACCTCGAGCACGCCTGCGGGCTTGCCGTTCCGGTCGACGACCTGCCTGCCGACGAGGCTTCGCAGCTCCGCTGCATCCACGACGCGTTCCCCGTCGGCGACGATTCGAGCCGGATACGGACGCTCAGGCGGCCTGCGAGCGCACCTCGGCGACCCTGATGATCTCGTTCCAGCGGCCCTTGCTGAAGAACCCGGCCCGCTCGAGGCCCTGGACGGCGAGCTCGCGGATCCGCCGCTCGAGCTCGGGGTCGTGCGTCCGGTAGGCGGCGTCGGTGAGCAGCTGTGCGGCCTTCTTGTCCTTCCCCTCGGCGAGGAGCCGCTTCGCTTCCTCGATTGCTTTCTCCGGATCCATGGAGCCTCCTCTCGACGTTTCGCCGAGTGTGGCTCGGGATCGCTCAACGATGGGTCAATCCGGGCGGCGAATCGCTCAACGGACGCTCAACGGGCTCGCGACGTGGGTTCACGAGCCGATACCCGGCCGACGACTCGGTCAGCAGGTAGACGGGGTGCGCCGGATCCTGCTCGACCTTGTGCCGCAGCCGGGAGACGTACACGTGGACGTAGTGGAGCTCCGTCTGGTACGCGGGGCCCCAGACCTCCCTGAGGATCATGTGGTGCGTGAGCAGCCGCCCCTCGTTCCTGGCGAACAGCGCGAGGAGCCTGAACTCGACCGGTGTGAGCTTGACCGGGACGCCGTTTCGGAGCACCGCGTGGCTCTCGAGGTCGATCTCGAGGTCGCCGACGGTCACCACCGGACCGGCCGGCGGGCTCACCCGGCGGAGCGCCGCCCGAAGCCGCGCGAGCAGCTCGTCGACGCTGAACGGCTTGGTGATGTAGTCGTCGGCGCCCGCGTCCAGCGCCGCGACCTTGTCCGCCTCCTCGCCCACGATCGAGACGACGAGGATGGGCACCTGCGTCCAGGTCCGCAGCTCGCGACACACGTCGATCCCGCTGCGGTCGGGGAGGACGAGATCGAGGATCAGCGCGTCGGGGACCGAGAGGGCCGCTCGGGCGAGCGCTTCCTCTCCGGTCGCGGCGGTGTCGACCGCGTAGCCGGCCCCGGCCAGGATCGTCCCCAGCGCCCTCAGGATGTGCGGCTCGTCGTCGACCGCGAGAATGCGCACGGCGCTCATGCCCCGACCGCGACCGCACCGTCGAGCGTCGTCGGCAGCGCAACGAGGAAGCAGGCGCCGCCCCCCTCCCGTCGCTCGGCCCACAACCGGCCCCCGTTCGCCTCGATGAACCCCTTTGCGATCGCGAGGCCGAGCCCGGCCCCGCCACGCGCGCCGGGCGTGGTCGAGCCACGACTGAAGGGCTCGAAGATCCGCGCGAGCTCACCGGGGGCGAGCCCCGGACCCTCGTCCAGCACCCGGACGATCAACTCACCCTGCGCCGGCTCGATCTCGACCCTGACCGGCGACCCGGGCGGCGAGAACTTGAGCGCGTTCTCGAGCAGGTTGGCGAGCGCATGCTCGATCTGGATCGGGTCGACGCGAACGAGCGGGAGGTCGGGCGGCGCCGAGAGCTCGAGCCGCTGGCCGTCCCACGGCACATGCGTGAGCGCCTGGTCGACCAGCCCGTCGATCGTGCGTAGCCTGGGCTCCGCCCGGACCGCGCCGGCCTGGAGCCGCGAGAGGTCGAGCAGGTTGCGAACCGTTCGATCGAGCCGGTCGAGCTCGGCGAGCGCGTCGGCGAGAAGGGTGTCGCGCTGGCTCGCCTCGAGCGTGAGCTCCGCGCTCGCGAGCGCCTCGAGCGACGCCTTGATCGCGGTGAGCGGGGAACGGAGGTCGTGGCTGACGCTGCGCAGGAGCGCCGTCTTGAGGAGGTCGCTCTGTCGGAGGGCTTCCGCCGCGAACGCCTCGCGGGCGAGCCGCTCCCGGTCGAGCGCGATCCCGAGCACGGCGGCCAGGGCGGCCAGGAAGCGCCCTTCGTTCGCCACCACACGAGAGGACCCGCGCGGCGCGTAGAACGTCGCGACGGTGCGGTCGCCGGCGACGAGCTCGATCGCCGCCTCACCCTCGGCCGCGGTTGTGGGCCCTCCGAGTGCGACCCTCGCCCCCGGTGCGTCGAGCAGGCGTCCCGTCTCCTCCGCGATGCGCGGGAGCTCGTCGACGACCTCCGCACCGGCGAGCAGCACGCTCGACAGCTCGGCAAGGAATGCCGCTTCTCGCTCCCGCTGCTCGGCCTCGCGCGCCCTCCGGCGGGCCCTGGCCGCGAGGTCACTGGCCGCGAGCCCGGTGATCAGGTAGACGGCGAACACGACCCAGTTCTCTCCGCCGTGCAGGGTGAATGTCAGCACCGGCGGGAGGAACAGGTAGTTGAACGTCACCACGCTCAGGATCGCGACGAGCAACGCGTACCGCATCCCCCATGCGACTGCGACGGGCAGAACCGCGAGCGTGTACAGGGCGCCCAGGCTCAGGACCGGGACGGAAGCCTGCAAGGCAAACGCCAGGCCCGAGGCGACGCCGACGGCGCAGAGGCACGCCGCCACCCGGGCCGGCACGGTCCATCTGCCGGCGGCGCCGCGCGCGGCGGCCCAGGAAAGCACCCCGCTCACATGTCGAAGGTTAGACGGGCCCTCCAGGATACGCCCCGCCCCGCCCGGCGCGCCTGTCAGGGAGCGTCGTCAGAGAACGGCGCTCGCGGCTCGGCGTCGGGCTCCCGGCTCGACCCGTAGACCTCGCAGGGGATCAGGTCGAGATCATCTTCTTCTCGATGCCCACGCCGGCGGCCAGGGCCCGCTCGTACTCGAGCGGCACCGTGGCGGAGTCCTGGAGGGCGATCCCGGTCGAGTCGAACACCGTCACCTGGTCGTCCGACTGGCGACCCGGAAGCTCGCCGCAGATCACCTTGCCGATCTCGCCCGCGACATCCGACTCCGAGATCGACCCCTCACGCAGCGCCACGTTGATCTCACCGTCGGGCACGCACTGTCGGAGGTCGTCGACGAGGATCCGCGCACGCTGCAGGATGTGCGGGTCGAGCTCCTGCTCCCCCGCGAGGTCGGCGCCGAGCGCCGCGATGTGGGCACCCGGCTTCACCCAGGCGTCGTCGACGATCCACTGACGCGCGTGGGTGCCGGTGACGATCACGTCGGCACCGCGAACGACCCGCTCGAGGTCGGTGGAGCCAGTGATCGACAGGTGCGGGTAGCCCGGTCGCTCGGCGTCGAGGAAGCGGTCGAGCGACGCCTGCGTGCGGCTCCAGATCCGCACCTCCTGCCACGGGAAGACGGGGTCGCACGTCGCGAGCGTTCCCTGGCCGACGCTGCCGGTGCCGGCGATCGCGAGCACGCGCGAGTCCTTCCGGGCGAGCCACTTCGCCGAGACGGCCGCCGAGGCGCCCGTGCGCATCTGCGTGTGGTAGGAGCCGTCGCAGATCGCGAGCGGGAAGCCCGTCTCGGGATGGGTGTAGACGAGGATCGAGAAGACCGCGGGCAGCTCGTACCTCGCGTTGTCCTCCCGGATCGAGACCCACTTGCACGCCGCAGCGTCCGCGCCGGCGAGCCCGGCTCCTCCGTGCTCCTCGATGTAGGAGGGCATCACCTCCCACTCGCCCTGGTAGCGGTCGAGGACGATATGCCCCTTCGGCTCGAGGTAGACGCGCCCGAGCCCGTGCATGCGGAAGGCGTGCTCGACGCAGTCGTTGTACTCCGAGGGCTCGAGCAGCCCCATCATGTCGGTGCGGCCGAGGATCAGCGTCTTGCGGTTGCGCCAGCTCTCCACGACGGGCCTCCTGTACGGGTCGGCCGAGATTGTAGATGGGTGATTGCCCGAGATCGCCGACGCTGGGGTGCCGGCTGGCTGCCCCGGGGCGTGACGCCAGGGCGCAGGCGAGGCTGGACGCCTCGGTAAGCCCTGGCGTCACGAAGCGCACGCTCTCCGTCGCAGCGCCGCGACGCTGCGACGGAGAGCGGAAGCGGCCCGGACACGCCAGACGGCGCGGCCAGCACGCGAGATCGTGGGATCACTCATCGAGATCCGTCGTCGATAATGGCCCGATGGCACCCGCGCTGATGCTGCTCGTCACCATCTTCTTCTGGGGGACGGCCTTCCATGCGAGCGCGGTCGCGGCCGACCACACCGAGCCGATCGTGATCACGGCGCTGCGCGCCGGCCTGGCCGCCGTCGCGCTGCTCCTGGCGCTCGTGGTGTTGCGCGGGCGGCTTCCGCAACGTCAGCTCTGGGGCTGGACGGCGATCACCGGCCTGCTGATGGTCACCCTGACCCTCGAGGGGATCGCCGAGGGCACCGCCCGCGCCGGGGCGGGGAACGCTGCCATCCTCCTCAACGCATCCCCGTTCTTCGTGCTCGTCCTCGGCCGGATCTTCCTCCGGGAGCGCACGTCCGCCCTCGCCGTCCTCGGCCTCCTGCTCGGGTTCGCCGGCATCGTCGTCATGGTCTCGACCCAGCTCGGCGGGATCGAGGACACCCGCGACTTCGCGCTCGGGATGGGCCTCGCGCTGCTCGGCGCCCTCGGGTGGGCGATCGGCGTGCTGATGACGAAAATCATGTTCACGCGCCACGAGAGCATCGACATGGTCGGATTCACGGCGGCGCAGTACGTGATCGGCGGTGCGGCGGCGGTCGTGCTCGCATTCGCGCTCCAGGGGACCGGCACGACCGACTGGAGCTCGGGGGATCTCTGGGCCGCGATCATCTGGATCGCCCTCGGAAGCTCGGCGATCGCCACCCTGACCTTCTTCGGCGCACTGAAGCGCATGTCGGCGACGACGGTGACGGCCTGGCAGTTCCTCGCGCCCGTCGTCGCGATCCTCACCGAGATCGTCTACGGCAACACGCCGGACGGGGTCGTCCTGGCCGGCATGGCGCTCGCGATCGTGGGCGTCGCAATCGTCAACGTCGCGCCCGCCCTGACACAGCGGCTTCAGGCACGATGGGAGGAACGGCTGAGCATGTCGGAGGGTACGAGATGAGCTACGAGAACCTGCTGATCGGTCGTGACGGCGTCACGGCGACGATCACGCTGAACCGCCCGGACAAGCGCAACGCCCTCTCCCTCGCGCTGATGGGCGAGATGGTCGACGCGCTCGACGAGCTCGCCGGCGACCGCGACGTCCAGGCGATCGTCGTCGAGGGGTCGGGCCCCGCGTTCTCCGCCGGCCACGATCTCGGCGAGCTGGTCGGACGAGAGGTCGACTTCTATGAGGAGGTCTTCGACCTCTGCACCCGGATGATGGAGCGCATCCATCGGGTGCCCCAGCCCGTGATCGCGAAGGTGAACGGGATCGCGACCGCGGCCGGGTGCCAGCTCGTCGCCTCGTGCGACCTCGCGGTCGCGACCGAGAGCTCCCGCTTCGCGACCCCCGGCGTCCGGATCGGCCTGTTCTGCTCGACGCCGATGGTCCCGATCTCACGCGCGATCGGGCGCAAGCGCGCCATGCAGATGCTCCTGACCGGCGATCCGATCGACGCCCGTACTGCCGCCGACTGGGGTCTCGTCAACCAGGTCGTGCCCGAGGAGGAGCTGGACGCCGCCGTCGCGGGCCTGATCGAGCGGATCACGCGCTCGAGCCCGCTCGTGATCGGCATCGGCAAGGAAGCCTTCTACGAGCAGATCGAGGTCGACGAGCACCGCGCCTACGAGCAGACGAAGGCCGTGATGGCGACGAACGCGCTCGCCGGCGATGCGCAGGACGGCATCTGCGCGTTCCTCGACAAGCGCACGGTCGGGCCGGGCGAGTGGCCGTCACAGCATGCGGATGGTCGGCCCGACGAACCGTCGGACGGACCGGCCGTCCGGCCCTCGTCAGGGGCCGGCTCGCCGACCTGAGCCGGTGTTCAGGGGCGCGGGTGCGCGGCGAGGAACTTCCAGATCGTCGTTGTCGCGTTGAACGACGAGCTGCGTGGCCAGGTCGTGTGCGTCATCCCGGCGATCGTGGTGCGGACGACGCCGCTCCCCGCGCTGCAGCCGGTCCACCTCAGCCGTGTGCGCGCGCCGGAGCTCGTCGCGCTCGACGTCGTGCAGCCGTCCACCGTCTTCCAGTGGTTGATCACCGACGGGACTGACGGGAACGACGAGTTGCCGTTGTAGGGGACGAGCGTGTCGGCCAGGCCGTGGATGTGCATGACCGAGACCGGGCGCGAGGGCGAGCAGGGGGAGGTGACGAGCGTGGTAGCGACGACGCCGATGCCGGCGAACGTGCCCGCCTGGTCGCAGGCCAGCCGGTAGGCCATCATGCCCCCGTTCGAGTGGCCGGTCGCGAAGATGCGCTTTCTGTCGAGCGTGAAGCGGCCCGAGAGCCTGTCGAGAATTCTCTTGATGAAGGCCACGTCGTTGGGCGGATTCGAGCCCGAGGAGCAGCACTCGCCGGCGTTCCAGCTGTTCCCGATCCCGTTCGGGTACACCGCGAGGAAGCGCTTCGACGAGGCGACCGAATCGAACCCTGTCCAGAGCGCGAACGTGGAGCCGTTGATGCCGAGCGGGTGCAGAGCGATCAGGACCGGCAGCTTCGCCGGGAGCGTGCTCGGTGTGTACAGGCGGTAGGTGCGCGTCACCCCGTTGACGGTCACCGACTCGTTCGTGACGCCCGCCGCGGCCTGCCCCGCCCCCGCGAAGAGGGCCAGCAGGATCGCAACGACCGTGAGCGGAATCAGGGTGCGCGCGCGCACGAGCGCCGAGGGTCGCACCGAGACAGCGTAGCTGTCGGGCGACCGGGACCTCCCGCAAGGCGTGCCGATCGGCTTCCGTCAGCGCTGACGCGCCCGACCGGCCGTCAGGGCCGACTCGCCGACCTGAGCCGGCGTTCAGGGGCGCGGGTGCGCGGCGAGGAAGTTCCAGATCGTCGTCGTCGCGTTGAACGAGAGGCTACGTGGCCAGGTCATGTGCGTCATCCCGGCGATCGTGGTGCGGACGACGCCGCTCCCGGCGCTGCAACCGCTCCACGTCAGCTGGGTACGCGTGCCGGAGGTCGTCGTGCTCGATGTCGTGCAGGCATCGACCGTCTTCCAGTAGTTGATCACCGACGGAACCGAGGGGAACGACGAGTTGCCGTTGTAGGGAACGAGCGTGTCGGCCAGGCCGTGGATGTGCATCACCGAGACCGGGCGCGAGGGCGAGCAGGGGGAGGTGACGAGCGTGGTAGCGACGACGCCGATGCCGGCGAACGTGCCCGCGCGGTCGCAGGCCAGCCGGTAGGCCATCATGCCCCCGTTCGAATGACCGGTCGCGAAGATGCGCTTCGTGTCGAGCGTGAAACGGCTCGAGAGCTTGGTGAGGATGCTGTCGATGAAGGCCACGTCGTTGGGCGGATTGGAGCCCGAGGAGCAGCACCTGCCGGCGTTCCAGCTGTTCCCGATCCCGTTCGGGTACACCGCGAGGAAGCGCTGCGACGAGGCGACCGAATCGAACCCGGTCCAGAGCGCGAACGTCGAGCCGCTGATGCCGAGCGGGTGCAGAGCGATCAGGACCGGCAGCTTCGCCGGGAGCGTGCTCGGCGTGTAGAGACGGTAGGAGCGCGTCACCCCGTTGACCGTCACGGACTCGTTCGTGACGCCCGCCGCGGCCTGTCCCGCGCCCGCGAAGAGGGCCAGCAGGATCGCAACGAGCGTGAGCGGAATCAGGGTGCGCGCGCGCATGAGCGCCGAGGGTCGCACAGGGACATTGTAGCAGCGTTGGGCGACGGGGATCTCCCGGAGCGCGCATCGATCGGCTTCCGTGAGCGTCGGCGCGGCCACCCAGCCGAGATATCCGCAACGCGGGCACGCGCCGGTCGCGAACCTTCCGGGTTCGTCGGAGACGCTGCGGAGGCATCCGCAGCTGAGGCATTCCACCGTGTGTCGCGTCATCCGACCCGTATCGGCGCGCGCGGCCCGCTCCTGACCGCAAACCCTGTCATCGGGGGAGACTGATCGAGGGATCCGCGGTCAGAGGGGCCGGCTGCGGCCTGGCTATCGTTACGGCGTGACCGCCCGTCCCGTGATCGGAATGACGATCCATTTCGGCGACGCCAGGCTCGACTACGTCGAGCGCGGACTCCGGGAGCCCCTGCAGCGGCTCGGCGCGGTGACGGTCGTCCTGCCGCGTTGCACCCCCGGCGAGCACGTCGATGACGTCCTCGAGATGCTGCACGGCGTGCAGATCTCCGGCGGAGCGGACGTCGACCCCGGGTACTACGGCGAGGAGCCGCACGAGCTGACCGAGGCGATCGAGCCCGAGATGGACGCGTTCGAGATCGCGCTCGCCCGCCGGGCGCTCGAGCGGGACATGCCCGTCCTCGGCCTGTGCCGTGGCTCGCAGGTGCTGGCGGTCGCCGACGGCGGGCGTTTGACGCAGGACGTCCAGGCGCTGCACGAGGGTGCCCACGATCACGCGCACGACTGGGTCGCGCTCGCCCACGAGCCTCCGGGCGACCACTGGCACGAGGTCGTCGCCGAGCCCGGCTCGGGCGCCGAGCGCTGGTTTCTGGGCGGCCCCGCCCGGGTCAACAGCTTCCACCACCAGTGCGTGGCCGGAACGGGGGCACGGCTCCGTCCGACCGTGCGGACGCTCGACGGCGTGATCGAAGCCACCGAGCGCGCGGACGGTCTCGGCTGGGCCGCCGGCCTGCAGTGGCACAACGAGCTCCAGTGGCAGCACGACGAGCGTTTCCTCCGTCCCTTCGCCGACTTCGTCGAGGCCGCCCGGGCCTACGCTGTGGTCCGGGCGGGGGGTCGTGCGGCGGCCCGCTGAGCGTGCATCGGGCGTGGCGAGGGCCGTAGACTCGCTGGGGTCCCTCATGCTCGAGCCGCAGGGATACCGGCCGTCCACGGCCCGCGCGGTCGCCCGGCGGCTGCTCGAGAACCTCGAGACCGTGATCCACGGGAAGCGCCACGAGCTGGAGCTCGTACTCAGCGCGCTCGCATGTCAGGGGCACGTCCTGTTCGAGGACGTGCCCGGCACCGCGAAGACGGTACTGACCCGGGCCGTCGCCGGGAGCATCGAGGGCGCCACCGTCTCGCGGATCCAGTGCACGCCCGATCTCCAGCCGGCGGACATCACCGGGTCGTCGATCTTCAACCTGAAGACCCGCGAGTTCGAGTTCCGGCCGGGCCCGATCTTCGCGAACGTCGTCCTGCTCGACGAGGTGAACCGGGCGACGCCGAAGACGCAGGCGGCGCTGCTCGAGGCGATGGCCGAGCGTCAGGTCACGGTCGACGGCGAGACGCGCGCGCTTCCGGAGCCGTTCCTGCTGCTCGCGACCGAGAACCCGGTCGAGCAGGAGGGAACCTTCGTGCTGCCCGAAGCGGAGCTCGACCGCTTCTTCCTGCGCACCGCGCTCGGCTATCCGGGCGCCGCCACCGAGGTCGGGATCATCCGCGAGCAGCGGCACGGGCATCCGCTGGAGCGGCTCCGGCCGGTCCTCACGGTCGACGAGGTGCTCGAGCTCCGCCGTGCCGTCGAGGACGTCTACGTCGACGTGCTCCTCGAGGAATGGATCGTCGAGCTCGTCGGCGCGACCCGCCGGCTCCCGATCATCGAGCTCGGAGCGTCGGTCCGCGGGTCGATCGCGCTCGAGCGCGCGGCGCGGGCGTGGGCGCTCGTCCGCGGTCGCGACTGGGTCGAGCCCGCCGACGTCGAGACGCTCTTCCTGCCGGTGATCGCGCACCGCGTGCTGTTCACCCCCCTCTTCGCCGCGGAGGCCAGGACGCTCGGCCGGGAGGCCGCGCTGGCCGTGTTCCGCGACCGCTGCCTCGAGGCCGCGCCGGCCCCGACCGCGGGCTGACCATGCCCGCGCACGACCTCACCGTCCCGCTGATCCCGCGCAGGCGGATCGCCGCCCTCCCCTACGGGACGATGCGGTCGCGGCGACGCGGGGTCGGCCTCGACCTCGTCGGGGCGCGCGCCTACCGGCCCGGCGACGACGCGCGGGCGATCGACCATCGCGCGTCCGCCCGCCGCTCCTCGGAGCTCGGCCGCGACGAGCTGATCGTGAGGGAGTTCGCGACCGAGGAGGCGACCCGCGTCGTCGTGCTGGCCGACGGGCTCCCGTCGATGGAGCTCTTTCCGGACGCCCTGCCCTGGCTTCGCAAGCCGCGTGCGGTCGAGGAGGCGGGTCACGTCCTCGCCGGGAGCGCGACGGCCGCCCGCTGTGAGCTCCGTACCGAGGCCGTGGCCCGGGAGGGCCTCGACGAGGCCCTCCGCCGGCTCCTCACCGCCACCCGGTCGCTGCCGGCCGGGGCCTTCCTGTTCCTCGTTTCCGACATGCTCGAGCCTCCGTCCCGGGAGCTCCTCGCCGGAGCGCTCGCGCGCGGCTGGGACGTCGTTCCCGTGATCACACAGGATCCGACCTGGGAGCGGAGCTTCCCGGACGTCGGCGGCACCTCGATCCCCGTGACCGATCCGGCGAGCGGCCGAACACGTCTCGTGCGCCTCACGCCCGATGAGGCTGCCGATCGCCGAAGCGAGAACGAGCGGCGCTTCCGCCGGCTGCTCGCGGGCCTCTCGGGCATCGGGCTCGACCACGTGCTGATCGACCGGCACGACCCCGGCCGGGTGCTGGCGGCGTTCGCCGCCTGGTCGGCCGGGAGGCGTGGAGGGGCGCGGTCGCTGTGAGGCGGACGCTCTCCATCGCTCTCGCCGTGCTCGCCGTCACGGCGGGCGCGGTCGCGGCGGCGATCGCGCTCGGCACGGGCGGCGGCGGCGAGGCGCCGGCCGCCGCGGTCGAGCCGCCGGCCGACCTCGTCATCGCCGAGCCGTCCATCACTCCCACGCACGCCCTGTTCGGCGACCCGGTCGTGGCCGAGATCGCGATCACGGTCGACAACCGGCGCGTCGACCCGAACAGCGTGCTCGTCGGGCCGCGGTTCGCACCGTTCGACCGGATCGGCAACCCGGAGATCACGATGGTCGAGGCGGGCGAGACGACGATCCTCACGTACCGGTTCCTCCTCCAGTGCATCAGCCGCGGCTGCCTGCCCGGCGGTGACTCGCGGGAGATCGAGCTCCCCGCGGTCGAGCTCGAGTGGCTGCTCGTCGACCCGCCGAACCAGGGCCGCACCACGTTCCGCTGGCCGACCGTGGTCGTCGCCTCGCGCGTCGACCCCGCGCTCCGCGAGAGCGGCCTGCCGCAGATCAGCTCGCTGCAGGCGCCCCCGGTCTCCTACGAGCGAAGCCCGTCGACGCTCCGAGGGCTGATGCTCGCCGGGGCCGCCGTCCTCATCTGCCTCGTCGGCGGCGGTGTCGCCTGGTTCCTGCTGCGCCGTCGACGCAGCGCGCAAGCCGTGGAGGCAGCAGCGACGCCCTTCACCCTCGACGACGCGCTCGCCGGGGTCGAGGACGCGGCAGCGTCAGGGGACGTCCGCACCCGGCGCACGGCCCTCGGCCGCCTCGCCGAGCGTCCCGAGGTCGGCGCGCTCGACGGGGTCGCGTCCCGGGCCCGGGCGCTCGCCTGGTCGCGCGACGAGCCGCCGACGGAGGCGATGAGAGCGCTCGCCGAGGAGATCCGGGCGCCCGCCGGGGGACCACCGTGAGCAGCGTCCCGGTGTGGGCGCTCGTGCTCTCGGCCCTCGTCCCCGTCGTCGTGCTCGTCGCCCTGCGCCGCCTCGTCCCCGTGACCGGCCTGGGGCTCGCCGACGCGCCGTCCCTGCGGCGGGCGGCCCGCCGGACGCTCGTGCTGAAGGGCGCGCTCGCGCTCGGCCTGGCCGTGCTCGTCGGCGTCGGCGCCGCGCTGCTGCGAGAGCCCGACGATCCGGTCGCGCAGCTGCTTCCGGGCGGCGAGACGACGGTCGTCGTCCTCGATGTCTCCGCGAGCGTCTCCGATCTCGTCTACCACGAGATCGCCGAGACCCTGAGCCTGCTCGCCGCGCGCTCCGACCGGTCGGCGCAGGTCGGGCTCGTGCTCTTCTCGGACACCGCCTACGCGGCGATCCCGCCCGGCGCGCCGGCCTCGGAGCTCGGCGGGTTCGTGCGCTTCTTCCGCCCGCGAACATCGCCCGACGAGCTCGTCGTCCGCACCGCGGGGATCGGCAGCACCGACGAGCGGCGCCAGTTCGGCCCGACCGTCTCGCAGGGCTCCCTCAACTTCATCATGAGCCCGTGGTTCCGGAAGTTCTCCGGCGGCACCCACATCTCGACCGGCCTGCTCGCGGCGCGCGAGGCGCTCGACGCGGCCGGAGTGCGAGGACGGATCCTGCTCGTCAGCGACCTCGACGACTCCTTCACCGACCAGGACGCGCTGGCCCACGAGCTCGCCACGGTCGGCTCGCGCGGCATCACCGTGGACGTGGTTGCGCTCCCGCCCGCGACGGTCGCGACCGTCAGGCTCTTCCGGACGGTGCTCGGCGACGACACGACGGTCGTCCGCTCGTCGGCGCTCCGCGCGTCCGGCGCCGGCAGCCGGCCGCAGCCGCCGGCGCCGCCGATCGCGTTCCTGGCAGTCGCCGGCCTCCTCGCCCTGCTGCTCGCCGCCCACGAGCTGCGCTACGGGCCGCTGCTCTGGGCGGGCGGAGGCCGGCGGTGACGCGGCGCTCCACAGGACTGCTCGCGGCCGCGCTCGTTGCCCTCGCGGCCGCGGTCCTGCTCGTGCTGCTCGCCCGCGGTATCGGCGAGGCCGCGGATCGCATCGAGTCGGGTCGGATCCAGGCCGCGGCCGCGCTCGAGGTCGAGCCGCCCGCGCTCGGCGTCGCGGCGGGGATCGTCGAGCCCTGGCTCGGGGTGGAGGAGGACACCCGCATCCAGGAGGCGCTCGGCATCGTCGAGCGAAGCACCGATCCGGCGCTCGCGAGCCAGGACATCGTGAAGCTCCACGCGGAGGCGATCGCGCGGCTCGGGCCGATCGCGGCCGGGAACGGCGAAGCGAGCGTCCGCTCCCGCGCGGCCGGGCTGATGGGCGCGCTGTACGCGACCGACGCGCAGCTCGATCCGAGCGCGGGCGCCCGCTACCTCGAGCAGTCCGTCAAGGCGCTGAGGCTGGCGACGAAGCTCGATCCCGCCAACGAGGATGCGAAGCTCAACCTCGAGCTCGCCCTGGGCGCCGAGGTGCCGGGCATCCGCGTCGGTGCGGGCGCCTCCGAGGGGAGCGGGTTCTCGAGCGGCGCGGGCTCGAGCGGGTCGGGCAGCGGCTACTGACGTGCTCGGCGCGGCCCGTATCGCCTTCCTGACCCCGGAGGCGGCGCTGATCGGACTGGCCGCCCTCGTGCCGCTCGCGGCGGTCGCCGCGGCCGAGGTCCGCCAACGCCGCGTCCGGCGCGTGCTCGGCCTGCGCTCCCCGGGCCTCCGTGCGCGAACCGGGGTCGCCCTCGGCATCGCCCTCGCGTTCGCCCTGCTCGCGGCCGCCGCGGCCCAGCCGGTCGTCCGGAGCTCCCGCGAGGTGCGCCAGCGCGCCGACGCCGAGGTCTACGTCGCCTTCGACAACTCGCGCTCCATGCTGGCGCGCATCGCACAGGGCGCCCCGACGCGCTTCGAGCGCGCGCAGCGCCTCGCCGTAGAGCTTCGGACGGCGCTTCCGCGCGTCCCGGTCGGCGTCGTGTCGCTCACCGACCGCCCCGTCGTGCACGTGTTCCCCACCGGGAACGCGGCCGTCTTCGAGGAGACGGTCGACCAGGCGCTCGGGATCGAGAAGCCGCCGCCGGCGATCGGCGGGCAGGTGACCGCGACGGACTTCGGAACGCTCGGCCTCCTCGGCACCGACAACTTCTTCCGGCCGTCGTCGACCCGGCGCCTCGTCATCCTGCTCTCGGACGGCGAGTCGGTGCCCTTCGACGCCAGCGAACCCGCCGAGGGGCTCGCGACGGGGTCAGTGGGGATCCTCGCCGTCCGCTTCTGGAACCCGGCCGAGCGCATCTGGGATCCGGGGGGGAGGCTCGAGCCCTACCTGCCCGATCGGGCGGCGACCGCGGCGCTCGACCGCGTGCCCGCGCTCGTCGGGGAGCGCGCCTTCGCCGAGGACGACGTCGCCGGCATCCTCGGCCAGGCCCGCGCCTACCTCGAGGACGGGCCGGCGGTCGTCGCGGGACGGGAGCTGACGGGGTCGAAGCCGCTCGGCGCGTTCGTCGCCCTGGCCGCCGCGGTGCCGCTCGCGCTCGTCGTCACGCGACGGCGTTGAGCGCTCGAGGGGCTGCCAGAGCTCAGTGCCGGGCGCCGGACGCGACGATCATGTCCAGCAGGCGGGCGGCGACCGTGTGCAGGAGCGCGACCGCGAGGCGCGGCTCCGACTCGAGGAGCCGCTCGAAGTCACTCCGGCCGATCGCGACCAGCCTGACCGGGGTCACGCTGCGCACCCTCGCCGAGCGCTGGGCGTCGGGCACGAGCAGGCTGAGCTCGCCAACGCACTCCCCGGGGCCGAGGTCCACCGTCCGGTGGGGAAGCTCGACTGCGACGGTGCCGTCCTCGATCACGTAGAGGCCGGCGCCCGGCTGGTTGCGCTCGATGAGCAGCCTGCCGGCCGGAAGCTCCACCTCCGATGTGAGCTCGGCGATGCGCTCGAGCGAGGCGTCGTCGAGCCCTGCGAACAGCGGGATCGCCTGCAGGTGTTCGATCGGCGTCGACGGCGACACGCGGGTTTCATATCATGCCCCGGCCGTCTCGCGCCAATATCGCACGCGCGGCCGGGCAGGGTCCGGGATTGCGGCGCCGCGTGGAACGAGGCTACCGTGCGGGACACTCTGTCGGGCCCGAGGGGGGTGCGGGGAGGCGCCACCGACGAGTCGACCCATCGCGTCAACGCAGCGAAACGAGCCAACCGTGAGCCTTCGCAGCAGACTCTTCGCGCTCACCTACGACCGCCAGATGGTCAGGGTCGAAGAGGCCGGCTTGCGCAGCCTCCGAACGACGCTGCTGTCCCTGGCGAGCGGTCGCGTCCTCGAGATCGGGGCGGGGACGGGGGCCAACCTGCCCTTCTACGGGCCGTCCGTCGACTCGTTGACGATGACCGAGCCGGAATCGCCGATGGTGCGACGGCTGGAGCGACACGTGCGCGAGCAGGCGTCGCCGGCGACGGTCCTCCGCGCCCCAGCCGAGGAGCTTCCGTTCGACGACGACACGTTCGACGCCGCGGTCTCGACCCTCGTGCTCTGCGGGGTCGACGACCAGCGGCGTGCGCTGCGCGAGTTGCGCCGGGTGCTCCGACCCGGCGGCAAGCTCGTGTTCATCGAGCACGTCCGCTCCGACGAGCCTCGCCTCGCCCGCCGCCAGGATCGCATCAACCGCCTCCACCGGTTCCTTGCCGGCTGCGAGTGCAACCGCCGCACGCTCGACTCGATCCAGGCGGAGGGCTTCGAGGTCGCCCGGCTCGAGCGCACGGCGTTGAGCAAGGCACCGTCCTTCGTCCGCCCGCTCATCGTCGGCGTCGCCACCGCCGCGCCGGCTCCCCCAACGTGAGGCCCGCGGCGGTGGGCTGCGCCGACAGCGCCTCCGTCCACACCGCCTGCGTCGTACGGCGCGGATTCGGACGAACTCGCCTGCCTACGAGGGCCCTGAGCGGAGGTCGGCCGCGAGCACGCGGGCCGTCTCGACGACCTCAGCCACGAGGGTCGCGAGGTGCTCCGAGCCGGTGCCGGGGTGCAGGATGCAGGCGCGCAGCGTCTCGCGGCCGTCGAAGACGGTTCCGGTGAGGAAGGCGCGCCCCCGCGCCTGAACCGCCTCGGGCAGGGCGCGATTGACGTTGTCGAGGAGGGTGGGCGGACAGCCCGCCGGGCGCGCGCGGAAGGCAACGATGGACGTCTCGGGCGCGGCGGCCAGCTCCAGCTCGGGCTCGCGCTCGACGAGAGCCGCCAGCTCACGGGCGAGCGCGTTCGCGCGCGCAACCTGGACGGCGAGGCCTGCGCGTCCGCGCGCGGCGATCGTCGCCCACGTCTTGAGCGCGCGGAACGGTCTCGTCTGCTCGAGCCCGTACTCGGCGAACGTCCCGACCGGCGCGCCCGCGTCTTGGCGCAGGTACGGCGGGATGAGGCTGAACGCGTCGCGTAGGTCGTCGCGGCGCCGCACGAGCGCGCAGCCGGCGTCGACGGGAACGCCGAGCCACTTGTGCGGGTCGAGGGCCAGCGAATCGGCCCGCTCCATGCCGCGAAAGCGGGCCGCAATCGCCGGGTCGAGCACACCGAAGGCGCCGTAGGCGCCGTCGACGTGGAACCAGAGACCCTCTGCGGATGCGACGTCCGCCAGCACGTCGAGCGGGTCGACGATCCCGGCGTTGACGGTTCCCGCCGAGCCGACGAGCAGCGCCGGCACGGCGCCGCTCGCACGATCCGCGGCGATCGAGGCGCGCAGCGCGGCCGCATCGAGCCGGCCTCCGTCGAGCGGGACGTCGCGCATCGCGCCGCTGCCGAGGCCGAGCAGCTCCAGCCCGCGCCGAACGCAGCTGTGCGCCTCAGCCGGCACGTAGGCGACGAGCCGCGGGGCGCCCGCGAGGCCGTCGCGACGAACGTCGTGGCCGACCGCCGCCAGCGCCCGACTTCGAGCACCCGCGAGGCAGACGATCGTCGCCGCCGACGCGCCGCTCGTGAGCAGACCGGCCCCCGGAGCGTGCGGGAACCCGACGAGCTCGGCCAACCAACGCACCACCGCGCGCTCGAGGTAGACGTCGGCGTGATCGCCGGAGACGGTAGCCGGGTTCATCGCGGCCGCCGCCAGCGAAGCGGCGACCCCGGCAAGCGAGGGGGGTGAGTTGACCCAGCCGAAGAAAGCTGGGTGCCCGTTGCCCATCGCGTGGGGCAGGACGTCGCGCAGCGCCGTCGCCACCAGGTCGTCGAGCGTGTACCCCTGCTCCGGCAGGGGCAGGTCGAGCAGCTGCCCGCGCAGGGCGTCCGGGAGCGGCTGCCAGACCGGGCGCGACGGCAGCACGGCGAGGTGGTCGGCGACGCCGTCCACCAGCGCGTGCCCGGCGCGGCGAAACGCTCGCAGCTCGCCTTCGCACACGTCAGAAAGCATAGGCCGGGTGCCATTGCTGCTGCGCGCGGTTACGGGCCCGGCAGGCTGACCTGCCTGGCTCGCGTTTCGCGCGCTGGAGCGTCAAGGGAATTCCGAGACGGAGCACTAGTTCAGGCTGAAACCGAGAATCGTCGCCGTGAGGAGAACCAGCGAGACCAGTCCACCAGCGAAAGCGGTCACCCGCAACAGCCCGTCTCTCCCGCGTAGACCGGCATTGGACAGGACAGCGGCGCATACGGCCATGAGGGCGACGGAGAGCACGAACATCCAGCCAAGCGCTGGGGAGCGATACGCGTCCCAGCGGCTGATGTCGTTTCCCCGGTAGCTGTCTTCGCCAAAGACGTAGGCGGTGAGCAGGACGGCAGTCAGGAGCGGAAGGGCGGCGAGCGCCGCGAGGGCCAGAGAGTGGCGTGACAGCCAGCGCCCGAGGCGGCCGCTGGTCGCGACCACAAGTAGGACAGCCCCGACCAAGAAGTTCACGAGCAGGACGACTTCAGGCGGCACCAACGCATCTTCGCCCTCGGGCTGGTAGTCGTGTGTAACCCGTTCTGTCCCTGACGTCACGCTCGCGGCAGATGGTCCCGAGTGCGATGCTTGGCTCTGCGAGCGAAAGGAGCAGGAGATGCCGGGGGAGCCATCGCACTTCGAGGTCGGGGTAAGGGACGCAGGGCGAGCGAAAGCGTTCTACGGCGAGTTGCTCGGCTGGTCGTTTGAAACGACGATGGGCGAGAACGCGTGGATCGAGACGGCGGGCGTGCGCGGAGGTTTGCATGACGAGGACGACGCTTCGAACATCGTTCTCTATTTCAGAGTCTCGGACATCGAGGCTGCGGTTCAACGCGTGCGTCAGCTAGGCGGCGTAGCCGATGACCCGGCACCCCCGGACATCGGCGGACGGTTCACGTCGTGCCGGGACGATCAAGGCGTGGCCTTCGGGCTTCACCAACCGCCGCGCTAGACATGTCCCTTACCGCGCCTTCTGGCCTATTGGTCTGTGCCACCGCAGACGGCGCGGGTCGCTTGCTCAGGTCGGGGCGGCCGGTGGTTTCCATCCAGGAGCCGAGAAAGAGCAGGACGGGGGTCAGGACTATTCAGCGGTACGGCTCGTAGGATTCCAGTGTGATGGTTCGGCCTTCATTGGTCCTGCTCGCTTGCCTGCTCGCTTGCCTCAGCGCGACTGCGTGTGGTGGAGAGCAGCAGGAGACAAGCGGTCAGCAGGCAACGCGAGTCGAGCAGACGACGAGCTCAGTCGCATGTCCACCCGACTGGCCGGGGCCGTGGACGGCGTGTCCGGAGGCCGAGTGGGTGGAGAAGGTCGCTGAGTCTGCGGGGTATCGCATCTCAGGACAGACGGGCAGCGCACTCATCGCTGAAGGGAACGGACGCAGCTTCTACATCTGGACGACCCCTGCTACGGCCCCAGCCGATCACGAGCAGGGATGGCACCTTCTCGGCGCGGTCGAGGGCGTCGAGGTCCACGGTGATGAAAGCCTCTGGCGCTGGTGGGTGGCAGAAAGCTTGACCATCTGGCTTCAGGCCGGGCCTACCGCGGACTCTCGGCTTCCCTCTCTCACGGAGATGGAGTCGCTCGTGCGAGCAAGCAAGACAGTGCCCGCACCCTGAAGACGGCGTTGCTGGATTTCTGGACGCCAGGAGCGCGAGGGCGACCGCCGGAGACACGGGCGGCGGCCACGTCGAGCGTCTCGCCGGCGCCACCGCAGGCGGCGCCCCTCGAGCCTGCGTCGATTTGTAGGGACTTGAAGCCCGCTTTCTACCGAGGCTCCGGAAGCCCCAGACGTCCCGGAGGAGTTCCTCCTTGCGCGGAAAACGCGCTCGGGATCGGCTGCGAGCGCGACCTGGAATACTGGCGCCCCCGATGCGCTGGCAGGAGCCCCCCTGTCCCGAAGTCGCTACGAAGTCACCCGCGCGGCCTTGTGCGTCCTTTCCTGGCCACGGCTGTCCGCCGGGCTCGAAATGAGAGCCGACGCGGGGACTCGAACCCCGGACCCCATCATTACGAGTGATGTGCTCTACCAGCTGAGCTACGTCGGCGATCCGGCAGACACTCTAGCGCGGCGGCGTCAGCCTTCGAGACCCTGCTGCTCGAACACCCGTTGTACCGCGGGCCGCTGCCGGACTGCCCGGAAATGGGGGCCGAGATTGGGGCAGTCCCACCATTTCGGATCGAGATGGCGCCCCCAGCGGGTGAGCATGAACAGGAAGCTGTCGGCGCCGGAGTAGCGGTCACCGAGGAGGTACGGGCCGCCCTCGGCGAGCTCGCCGTCCACGTAGTCGCGCATGCCGACGAGCAGCTCGCCGGCCTTCTCCTTGACGGCGGCCTCGGCCTCCGGCGGCGCGACTCGCCCGGGGTAGAGCCAGGTCACGATCGCGACCTGCACCGTGTTGGTCAGATACGTGAGCCAGCGGTAGTAGAGCGCGCGCTCCGGCGTACCGGGAGCCGGTGCCAGCCGGGCGTCCGGGTGGAGGTCCGCGATGTGCATCAGGCAGGCGGCGGACTCGTACATCCGAAGCTCGCCGTCGCGCATCGCCGGGATCCGGCCGTGGGGGTTCACCTCGAGGAACTCCGGGGGGTCGATCGTCCCGTCGCGCGTGACCCGGACGAGTCGGTACTCGGCACCCGCCTCCTCGAGCGCGATGTGCGGCGCGAGTGAGGCGGCGCCGGGCATGTAGAAGAGGTCGATCACGAGCTGCCTCGGCGGGGGCGGCGGCCGGCGCCCTGCCCGCGGGGCGGCGGCGCCTCGACCTCGTGCGCGTCGTCGATCTTCACCTCGACCCTGCGCTCGCCCTCGAACTCGACGACGCACGCATCGCTCAGCACCTGGTAGGAGCGAACGACCCCGAGGCCCTCCGGCGTCCGGACACGGCTGCCGACCCGCGGAGCGCGATCGCGGAAGCTCCGGTACATCGGGTGCTCGAACGCGAGGCAGCAGCGCAGCCGGCCACAGAGGCCCGTCATCCGGCCCGAGCTCAGCGGGAGGTCCTGATCCTTCGCCATCCGCAGCGTGATCGGCTGCTCGTGAGACGGGAACCGCGTGCAGCAGAGCTGTGTTCCGCAGAGCCCGTAGCCACCGCATTGCCGGGCCTGCTCCCGCGGCCCGACGGAGCGGAGCTCGACCCGGCCGCGAACGCGCCGACCGAGCTCCTCGGCAAGCCGCCGGGTGTCGACTTTCGCCTCGGAGCCGTACGAGATCACCGTCCGCGACCCGTCGAACACGACCTCCGCCGCGATCGGCTTGAGCGCCAGGCCGAGATCTCCGGTGACCTCGCGGAAGGCCAGGATCGCGGCCTTCGCGTCCTCCCGGTTGGCAACCGCGCGCCGCTCGTCGTCGGCGTTTGCGCGCCGCGTCACGGGCTTCAGCCGGCCCGTTAGCTCCTCGTCGGGAATGACGTGATTCGCCTGGACGACGCGGCCGAGCTCCCGTCCGCGCGAGGTCTGGCACACCACCCGGTCGTTCCAGGCGAGCTCCAGCTCGCCCGGATCGAACGAGTACACCTTCCCGCCGGGGCTGAAGACGACGCCGACCGCGCGTGCCATGCCCGGAAGTGTACGGCCCTGCGGGCCCCCACCGAGCGGGCGCCCTACCGCACGCCGGTCGTCGCGGCGTGGAGCTGGATGAAGAGCGCCTCGAACGCGAGCGACGGGTTCAGGTTCAGCTCGAAACGGCGGCGCGTCGCAGCCACGGCCTCGACGGCGCGAGAGGCGGCGTGCACCCCGACCCGCTCGCCGTCGGCGGCGACCGTGTCGAGCCTGTCGGCGTTGAGCGCCGCCGCGGACGCGCCGCAGGCCGCGGCGAGGACGTCGCGGTACCAGCCGGCGAGGAGGTCGAGCGCCTCGAGCTGCTCTTCACGCTCGGCTCCGCGAGCGATCCGCTTCAGCCGCTGCTCCCGGTCGCGCGCCGACTCGCCCCCGTCGTCGTGCTCCTCGGCCGCCGCGCGGGCGCTGGCCCCCGCTTCGCGCGAGGCGGCGACGACCGCCCTGGCCGCTGCTCCCGGATCGAAGCGCTCCTCGAGGTACGCGGCGCGGGCGAGCTCGATCAGCCGGTTGCGGCGGTCGGCGGCGCCGGGGTCGAGCAGCCGTCGTGCACGGTCGAAGCGGCCCCCGGCGACGCGGGCGACGGCGCCCGCCGTCTGGGCCGGAACGTCCGGCTGTTCGCGGCGCAGGAGATCCTCGATCCCATGACGGGAAAGGCGTCGGAACGGGACGGGCTGGCAGCGCGAGCGGATCGTGTCGGGCAAGGATCCGAGCTCGGAGGCGAGCAGCACGATCACCGCATAGGCGGGCGGCTCCTCGAGGTCTTTCAGGAGCGCGTCGGCGGCGTCCTCGTTCATCAGGTCGGCCCCGAAGACCAGATAGACGCGGCGGGCAGCTTCGAACGGACGCATGTGGAGGTCGTGCCGCAGGTCCCGGATCGCGTCTATGCGGATCTGGTCGCCGAGCGGCTCCAGCACGTAGACGTCGGGATGCGTGCGTCGCAAGACACGCTCGCGGTCGCCGATCAGCTCGGCCGCGAACGCGAGCGCGAGCGTCCGCTTGCCGACGCCCGGGGGCCCGTGGAACAGGTAGGCGTGCGCCGGCCCCTCAGCGAGCGCGGCCGCCAGGAGATGTCTCGCACCGTCCTGCTCGACGATCTCCGGGAATGCCGTCGTGCTCATCCGGCAGCGGCCGTCGCGCGGGCCGTCAGCAGCGGCTCCAGCTCTCGCACGATGCGGGCGGCCACCTCGTCGGCCGGTACCGCGGCGTCGAGCCGCACGATCCGCTCGGGCGCGGCGGCGGCCAGCTCGTCGTACGCCGTCGCCACGCGCTCCAGGAACAGGCGGCCCTCGGACTCGATGCGGTCGGGACGGCCGGTCGAGCGCCGTAGCGACTCGTCGACCGACAGCGCGAGCAGGAAGGTCCGATCCGGAACCAGGCCGCGAAGCACCGGCTCGTTCAACGCGCGGACGGCGTCGAGCCCGAGCCCGCGGGCGACGCCCTGGTAGACGAGCGACGAGTCGAGGAAGCGGTCGCATACGACGTCGGCGCCCGCCGCAAGCGCCGGACGGACGACCTCCTCGACGAGTTGCGCGCGCGCGGCCGCGAACAGGGCCGCCTCCGCCGGTGCCGTGATCCTCCCACCGCCGAGCAGCAGCCCGCGGATGCGCTCGCCCAGGTCGGTCCCCCCCGGCTCGCGCGTCTGGACGACCTCCCGGCCCGCCGCCCGCAGCGTCTCCGCCAGCCGCCCGGCCTGCGTGGACTTGCCCGAGCCGTCGATTCCCTCGAACGTGACGAACACGCCCGCAGTGTAGGAGGCGCGGGCCCGCCGGGAGCCGCGCCGACCCGCAGACCCCGGGGCCCACCCGGGGCCACCCCATGCCTCCACCCGCATTCCAGCGTATCGCCCGAGGGCGCGCGGATGGCGCAACGATCGTGTCACCTTCGCACCGACTTCGTGCCGACTTCGTGCCGGCCTCGTGTCGGTCGTCTCAGCCGAGGCGGCGGAACGCCGCATCCATGAGGCGGGGCATGTCGCCCCAGATGTTCTCGGAGGCCAGGACGACCCCGATCAGGTGATGTCCGTTCCGCTCGACCGCGACGACCAGGCAGCCGCCCGCGGCGGTCGTGTAACCCGTCTTCACGCCGTAGGTTCCCGCGTAGCGGGTCAGCATGCGATTGTGGTTCAGCCACTCCTTCGCATGCGTGGGCGGCGGCCATTTCACGAGCTTTCGGCGCGTGCGGACGATCCTTGCGAGCGCCGGGCTCCGGAGTGCGGCCCGGGCGAGGATCGCCTGGTCGAGCGCGGTCGAGAGGTTTCGCTCGTCCTCGAGACCGGACGCGCTGGCGTATGTCGTCCGCGTCATGCCGAGCTCCCGCGCGCGCCTGTTCATCCGGCGGTAGAACCGCCTGAGCGATCCCTCGCCGGCCGCATGCCCGAGGGCTGTCGCCGAGTCATTCGCCGAGACCATGAGTGCCGAGTAGAGGAGCAGGCGGCGCTCGTACCAGCGGCCGGCGACGAGGCCCTCCCTGTTCGGCTCCACGCGCGTCGCGAGCTTCGGGACGCGGATCTTCTTCCGAAGCTTCCCGTCCTCGATCACGATCAACGCGGTCATCACCTTCGTGAGCGAGGCGATCGGCCGACGCACCTGCTCCCGCCGCGCGATGATCACGGTGCCCGTGTCCGCGTCGAGGGCGACGAACGAGTCCGCGGTGAGGCGCGGCTTGAACGCTTTCGTCGTCGCGTTCGGAGCGTATGTGACCTGCTCGGGCCCCGGCTCGACCTCCTTGCGCGGCTGCTCTACGACCGCGGGAGCCGCATCCACCGTTCCCGTCGCCGCCGCCTGAACGGGAGCGGCGACGGTCGCGTTCGACCCTCCCGAGACGAGCACGGTCACGAGCACGGCGACGAGGGCCCCGACCGCCGCGAGCGCGAGCAGGGCCGACAGCCGCGACCTCACCATCCGCGCATTGTGCCCCACCCGGTCGGAGTGCGTACCACGCTCGCGGGGGCATCGCCGGCGGCGAGTACGATCGGGCCGTGCGCGCCATCGTCACCGGAGGCGCCGGGTTCATCGGCTCTCACCTCGTCGACGCCCTGGTTGGCCGGGATGACGCTGTCGTCGTGCTCGACGACCTCTCGAGCGGCCGCCGGGAGAACCTTCCGACCGCTGTGCGACTCGTCGAAGGCGACGTCCGCGACCCGGAGGCGGTCCGCGAGGCGTTCGCTCTCGCGCGTCCGCACGTGTGCTTCCACTTCGCCGCCCAGGCCGACGTGCGCGTGTCCGTCGAGCGGCCGGACTACGACTGCGAGGTGAACGTGCTCGGGACGATCCGGGTCCTCGAGGCGGCCCGGAGATGCGAGGCGGGGCTGGTCTTCGCCTCGACCGGCGGCGCCATCTACGGCGAGTGCAACCGCCCGGCCGCCGAGGACGCCCGGCGGCGACCGCTCGCCCCTTACGGCGCGGCCAAGCTCGCAGGCGAGGAGTACCTGCAGACGTACGCGCGCCTGCACGGCTCCCACAATGTCGCGCTGCGGTTCGGAAACGTGTACGGGCCGCGTCAGGATCCCCACGGGGAGGCAGGGGTGGTCGCGATCTTCCTCGGTCTGCTCGCGGAGGGCCGGATACCGAGGATCTTCGGCGACGGTCTCCAGACCCGGGACTACGTCTACGTCGACGATGTGGTCCGGGCGACGCTCGCTGCGGTCGGGCATGACGGAGGGGTCTTCAACGTCGGCACGGGCCGGGAGACCTCCGTCGTCGAGCTGTTCGACGCCTGCCGGCGGGTCGCCGGAGCGGCCGTCGAGCCCGTGTTCGTGCCGGCCCGCGCGGGCGAGCTCGCGCGGAGCTTCCTCGATCCCGCGCTCGCCGCGGATTCGCTCGGCTTCCGTGCGGAGGTCGGGCTCGCCGAGGGGCTCGCTGAGACCTGGGACTGGATCCGGGAGAAGGAGAGCGGCTGACCGGAGCGAACAGAGGCGGCCGTGGAGCTTCCCGCCCCGTCCCTGCCTCGCCTCGGGGCCCCCGAGTCCGGCTGGCGCGTCGCCGCGTACGTGGCTGGCGGGGTGGCCGTCGTCGAGCTGATCGCCCTCCTCGTGATCGGGCTCGCGTTCGTCGCGAAGCCGTTTGCCGGAGACGAGAAGGAGCCGGCGCAGGCGGTGAGCGCGCAGGTCGCCGGGGAGGACGCGACGAAGGGCGCGAAGGCGACGATGCCCGAGACCCAGCCGGCGATCGCGGAGATCGCACGATCCCGCACCCCGGTGCTCGTCCTCAACGGGAACGGCATCTCGGGCTCGGCTGCGGCAAAGGCCGCAGCGGTGAAGCAGCTGCGGTACCCGGTCGTCGGCGTGGGCGACGCACAGCGTCGGAACTTCCCGCACACGATCGTCATGTACCGCCCCGGCTTCCTGGGCGAGGCGCAGCGGCTCGCGAAGGACATGGGCCTCGACCGCGCCAGGGCCGTGCCGCTCGACGGAATGCGCGCTCCCGAGCTCGACGGGGCGCGCCTCGTGCTCGTCGTCGGCGACAGCGCCTGATCGCGGCTCGAAACCCCCTGCAAAGCAATGCTTTCGCGGGCCGGCCGGCCTGAGTCCCTCGCTCGCTGCGTGCCGTCCGACGCTCGCGCTACCTTCCGCAGTCCCCCTCCCGAGAGGGGCACGGCGAAGACGCAGAGCAACGAGATATCTTTCAGGGAGGAAGGCACATGGCTGCCGTCGAGCGGAGCGTAGGGGCACCCCAGTTCGTGGACGAGGATCTCGTCAACGTCGTCGTGGACCCGGGCCGATCATGCGGCGTCGAGCGCTACTTCACGATTCCGGGACGCGACCCGTTCGACGAGATCGAATGGGATGTCCGGGACGCGCACATTCCCGGCAAGGACGGTCCGGCATTCGAGCAGCGGAACGTCGAGTTCCCGAAGTTCTGGTCGCAGACGGCGACGAACATCGTCGCGCAGAAGTACTTCCGCGGCCGCATGGACTCGCCGGAGCGCGAGCGGACGGTGCGGCACATGATCGACCGGGTCGTGAACACGATCGGCGACTGGGGCGTCCAGGGCGGCTACTTCGCTGACGAGGACGACGCCGACACCTTCCGCGCCGAGCTTCGGACGATCCTCGTCAACCAGCTCGCGTCCTTCAACTCCCCGGTCTGGTTCAACGTCGGCTTCGAGGAGAAGCCGCAATGCTCCGCCTGCTTCATCCTCTCGATCGAGGACTCGATGGAGTCGATCCTCGACTGGATCCGCCGTGAGGGCGTGATCTTCCGCGGCGGCTCGGGAGCCGGCATCAACCTGTCGCGGCTGCGCTCCTCACAGGAGCAGCTCTCGAAAGGTGGGCACGCATCCGGCCCCGTCTCGTTCATGCGCGGCGCGGACGCCTCCGCCGGGACGATCAAGTCGGGTGGTAAGACTCGCCGCGCCGCGAAGATGGTCGTCCTCGACGTCGACCACCCCGACGTCGAGGAGTTCATCTGGTGCAAGGCCAAGGAGGAGGAGAAGGCGCGCGTGCTGGCCGCAGCGGGCTACGACATGTCGCTGAACTCCCCGCACTGGGGCTCGATCCAGTACCAGAACGCGAACAACTCCGTGCGTGTCACGGAGGCGTTCATGGAGGCGGTGGCAGACGACGAGAACTGGAATCTCACGGCTCGCACCGACGGGCACGTCATCGCCACGGCTCCCGCGCGCCGGATCCTGCGCGACATCGCCGAGGCGTCGTGGCAGTGCGCGGACCCCGGCGTGCAGTACGACACGACGATCAACTCCTGGCACACCTGCCCGAACTCGGGCCGGATCAACGCCTCGAACCCGTGCTCGGAGTACATGCACCTCGACGACTCCGCCTGCAACCTGGCGTCGCTCAACCTGATGAAGTTCCGCCGCGAGGACGGCGAGTTCGACGTCGAGAGCTTCCAGCACGCCGTCGACACGGTGTTCCTGGCGCAGGAGATCCTCGTCGGCTATTCGAGCTACCCGACAGCCGAGATCGAGCGGAACGCGAAGGCGTACCGGGAGCTCGGGCTCGGCTACGCGAACCTCGGCGCGCTGCTGATGGCGCGCGGCCTGCCCTACGACTCCGACGAGGGACGGGCGTACGCCGCCGCCATCACGGCGTTGATGACCGGCCGGGCGTACCGCAAATCGGCCGAGCTCGCATCGCGCATGGGCCCGTTTGCCGGCTACCGGCCGAACGCGGCCGCGATGCTCGGCGTCGTCTCGAAGCACCGTGCCGCCGTCGGGAACATCGAGCACGCTCACTCCGTGCCCGGCGACCTCCTGGGCGCAGCGCGCAAGGCGTGGGACGACGCGCTCGACCTGGGAGAGGTGCACGGGTTCCGCAACTCCCAGGCGACCGTGCTCGCCCCCACCGGCACGATCAGCTTCATGATGGACTGCGACACGACCGGCGTCGAGCCCGACTTCTCGCTCGTGAAGTCGAAGAAGCTGGTCGGCGGCGGCGAGATCACGATCGTCAACCGAACGGTGCCGATGGCGCTCGACCGCCTGGGGTACGCCCCGCGCGAGGTCGACGAGCTCGTCGCCTACGTCGACGAGCGCAACTCCGTCGTCGGCGCGCCGTACATGAAGAGCGAGCACTACCCCGTCTTCGACTGCGCGGTCGGCGACCGGGCGATCCACTACATGGGGCACGTGAAGATGATGGGCGCCGTCCAGCCGTTCATCTCCGGCGCGATCTCGAAGACCGTCAACCTGCCGGAACAGACGACCGTCGACGAGGTGCAGCAGCTCCTGCTCGACGCGTGGAAGCTCGGTGTGAAGGCGATCGCGATCTACCGCGACAACTGCAAGGTCGCCCAGCCGCTCGCCTCGAAGAACAGCCAGGCGGGCGCGGGAACGCTGCTCGGGAAGCCGCAGCGCCGCCGGCTGCCCGACGACCGAACCGAGGTCGGGCGCAAGTTCCGCGTCGGCGACTACGAGGGCTACATCCACGTCGGCCTGTTCGAGGACGGAACGCCCGGAGACATCTTCGTGGACATCGCGAAGGAGGGCACGACCCTCGCCGGGCTCATGAACTCGTTCATGATCTCCGCCTCGCTCGGCCTCCAGTACGGCGTGCCGCTCGACGTCTACGTCTCGAAGTTCAGCCACATGCGCTTCGAGCCGAGCGGGATCACGAACGATTCGGACATCCGCGTCGCGAAGTCGCTCGTCGACTACATCTTCCGCTGGCTGGGCAAGAAGTTCCTCGACGTCGAGACCCAGCAGGAGCTCGGGATCATGAGCGCCGACGTCAAGCGCCGCATCGCCGACGCCGAGGCGATCCTCGAGAACGGCGAGGAGGGTGACCCCGGGTACGCGGCCCCCACCGTGAGCCCCGGCCAGGCGGCGCTCTTCAACGCGTGGGAGGACGCGGTCGAGTGCGCGAAGTGCGGCGGCCGGATGATCAGGACGGGCTCGTGCTACACCTGCCGCGACTGCGGCAACAACACCGGGTGTAGCTGAGCCTCCGGTCGGGCGACGCCATGCCCGGGCGACGCTCTCGGCCCGCGCGGGTGTCTCGTCGACGCGGTCAGCCCGTCCCGCGGTCACGGGTAGAGTTGCCGACCGAGGCGGCTGGTCCCTGCTCCATGGCGGCAAGCCCGAGAGCGGACTCACGTGGAGATCGGCATCTACACATTCGCGGAGGTGACGCCGGATCCCCTGACCGGGCGCATGATCACGCCTGCGCAGCGGCTCCGGAACCTCGTCGAGGAGGTCGTGCTGGCCGACCAGGTCGGGCTCGACGTGTTCGGCGTCGGCGAGCATCACCGCCCCGATTTCGCATCGTCCTCCCCGGCGGTCGTGCTGGCCGCCGCGGCCACCCTCACGCAGACCATCCGGCTCACGAGCGCCGTGAGCGTGCTCAGCTCGGACGACCCCGTACGCGTGTTCCAGGACTTCGCGACGCTCGACCTGCTCTCCGGCGGCCGCGCCGAGATCATGGCCGGCCGCGGATCGTTCATCGAGTCGTTCCCGCTGTTCGGCTACGACCTGAACGACTACGACGAGCTGTTCGTCGAGAAGCTCGGGCTCCTGCTCGAGCTGCGCGCGTCGGAGCGAGTCGCCTGGTCGGGCAGGCACCGGGCGCCTCTGCCGGGTCTCGGCGTCTACCCGCGCCCGTTGCAGGACCCGATCCCCGTCTGGATCGCCGTGGGCGGGGCGCCCGAGTCGGCCGCGCGTGCCGGCAGGCTCGGACTGCCGATGGCGCTCGCAATCATCGGCGGCCTGCCCGAGCGCTTCGCGCCGTTCGCCGAGATCCACCGCCGGGCCGCGCAGCAGGCGGGGCACGATGTCGCGCGGCTGCCGCTCAGCATCAACTCGCACGGCTTCATCGCCGACAGCTCGAGGCAGGCGGCCGACGGCTACTACCCGGCCCTCGCGCACACCATGAACAAGATCGGTCGGGAACGCGGCTGGCAGCCGCTCACCAGGGAGGACTACGACGCCTCCCTGACCCTCCGCGGCGCCCTCGTCGTCGGCAGTGCCGGGGAGGTGGCCGAGAAGATCCTCTTCCAGCACGAGATCTTCGGGCACCAGCGGTTCCTCCTCCAGATCACGGTCGGCTCGATGCCGCACGCACAGACGATGCGCGCGATCGAGCTCCTCGGCACCGAGGTCGCCCCCGTCGTCCGTGAGGAGGTCGCCCGGCGCACGCCTCCGGGCGCGCCGACCGGCGCCGACAGCTCCTGAGCTCGCCCAGGGGGGTCGCCCCGCCGGCCCCCGGGGCCTCGCCACTCAGTTGATCGCGGCGATCGCCTCCACCTCGACGAGCTGCCCCGGGTAGCCGAGCACCGTCACGCCCAGAAGCGTGCTCGGGGCGCCGACGAAGTCTGAGGCCAACACGACGTCCCAGACGAGATCGAGCTCCTCCATCGTCGTCGCGACCACGTACACGGTCGTCTTGACGACGTCGGCGGGCGCGGCGCCGGTTGCGGCGAGCTGAACGCGCAGATTGTCGAGCGCCTGACGCGCCTGGGCGGCGAAGTCGCCCCGCCCCACGACCTTCCCGTCCCGATCGAGCGGAACGGCGCCCGCGGCGAGCACGAGCCGGCCGGACGTCACCGCCGCGTGGGCATAGCCGGGCGGGGGATGGAGCTCGGCGGCGACGATGCGGTTGCTCATGGCAGAACGCTACCGCAGGGAGCGGCACGGTTCATGCCGATCGCGGCGTAGCGCGGCGCGGGCCGCTTCCGCCGGAGGGTTGACAATCGATCGACGATCGTCTATACATAGACATATGTCGATCAATTTGGAGCAGCTTTGACACCGCTCCCCGTGATCTCGTGCTGCGCGCCTCTCGCCACTCCGGCCCTGTCGAACGACGAGGCCGAGGCGACCGCCGGGATCTTCCGGGCCCTCGGCGATCCGACACGCGTCAGGATCGTCAACATCCTCATGCACAGCGAGGGGCCCGTCTGCGTCTGCGAGCTCGTGCCGGCGCTCGGGCTCTCGCAGCCGACGGTCAGCCACCACCTGAAGAAGCTCCACGACGCGGGCCTGCTCGAGCGGCAGCAACGTACCAAGTGGGCCTACTACTCCCTGTCCCGCGAGGCGCTCGAGCGCCTCGCCTCACTGGTCGAGCTCAAGGAGGTTTCTCGATGACCACGGCATCCGACGAACTGCGCGACGAGGTGCGCCGCCATTACGCGGCGGCGGCCCGTGTCGTCACCGAGCGAGCGGACGGCGGCGCCTGTGGCAGCGGCTTCTGCTGCGGTGAGCCGTCAGAGGAGGCTGGCTTCGGTGAGGCGCTCTACCCTGCGGAGGACCGGGGTGAGCTTCCCGAGGCCGCTGTCCTCGGGAGTCTCGGCTGTGGTAACCCGACGGCGGTGGCCGACCTGCGCGAGGGCGAGACCGTGCTCGACCTCGGCTCCGGCGGTGGGATCGACGTGATCCTCTCCGCCCGCCGCGTGGGCCCCGCGGGTCGCGTGTTCGGGCTGGACATGACGGACGAGATGCTGGCGCTCGCAGGTCGCAACGCGCGGGAGGCCGACGTCGAGAACGCGATCTTCCTGAAGGGCCTGATCGAGGCGATTCCGCTGCCGGCCGGGTCGGTCGACGTGATCATCTCGAACTGCGTCGTCAACCTCTCCGTGGACAAGGCAGCGGCCATGGTCGAGATGGCGCGGGTCCTCCGGCCCGGTGGCCGCCTCGGGATCTCCGACGTCGTGGCCGAGGATCGGTTGACACCGGCCGAACGGGCCCAGCGTGGCGACTTCGCGGGCTGCATCGCCGGCGCGCTCTCGGCCGGCGAGCTCGAGGAGGGGCTCCGCGAGGCCGGCTTCCGCGAGATCAGCGTGACCTTCACGCACGAGATCGCCGACGGCATCCACGGCGCGATCGTCAAGGCCGTCAGGGGAGCCTCGCAGGCGCCAGCGGGCGATCCGCTGCCCACCGCGTCGGGGTCGCGGCCGGGCTGCTGTTAGTTCCTAACGTGCCTAGCGTGCCCGATCGGGGCAGGGAACCATCCGGGCCCGGGGTCGCGTCGAAAGGACCATGAACCCACGGCGTTGGGCGCGCCCTGCGGTGCTCGCGGCAGCGACGCTCGCCGCCGCATGCGGTGGCGCGGAGCAGCCGGGGCCGGTCTCCTCTGCCCCTGTGGCGGCCACCTCGATCGCCGAGACGCTCCCGAGCGACTCGACCCCCGCCGAGAGCGCGAGCCCCGAGCCCACATCGGTGACGACCGATGCCACGTCCGCGGAGCCGGTCGAGCTCCCCGCCGCAGTGGCGCGGACACGCGACGCGATCGTCGCAGCCGCCCACGCGCGCGACTACGCGGCGCTCGAGACGCTGCTCGACCCGGTGACGTTCTCGTACTCGTTCGGCGAGGGCGGCGACCCGGTCGGGTACTGGCGCACCCTCGAAGAGGACGGCGAGGTGGCGATCCTCGGCGACTTCCTGCCTCTCGTGCTGAGCTGGCCGGTCGCGAAGGACGGGGACATCTACGTCTGGCCGGCGGCGCACCGCAAGCCGCCTGCGGGGTGGACCGAGGACGACCTCGCGCCGCTGCAACAGCTCTACACGAAGGCGGACATCGACGGCTTCGTGCAGGCCGGCGGCTACCTCGGCTACCGGGCCGGAATTCGCGAGGACGGCACCTGGTTGTTCTTCGTCTCCGGTGACTGAGAGCCGATCCCGAGGCGCAGGTGACGGCAGGCGATCGCCGTGCCGCGGCGAAACCGGCACTATGGAGGTGATGCCTTGGTCCCGGTCCGCGGTCCGGCTCGTCGCCGCCCTCGCCTGCACGCTCGTCGTGACCCTCGGGGCGGCCGGGACGGCCGGCGGAGCGGGGATCGCCCCCTACCGCGGGCTCGGCGCCTGGGTCGACATCTACGACGAGGGGATCTTGAAGGACCCCGAGGCTGCCGTCGCGGGCATCGACGCGCGGGGCGTTCGCACCGTCTATCTCGAGACCGCGAACTACCGGCAGTCGACCGCCATCGTGCGGCCGAAGCTCGTTTCCCGGTTTCTCGAGGCTGCACATGCTGCCGGCCTGCGGGTCGTCGCCTGGTACCTGCCCGGCTTCCTCCGACCCGCTGTCGACATCCGCCGGTCGCTCGCCGCCATTCGCTTCGAGAGCGCGGGTGGCCAGCGCTTCGACGGCTTCGCGCTCGACATCGAGGATCCAGCGGTGAAGCCGGCCAGAGAGCGCACCGCGAGGCTCCTTCGCGTCGCGCGTGAGATCCGGGAGCAGGTCGGGCCGCGCTACGCGCTGGGCGCGATCATCCCGTCACCCCGCGGGATGGAGCTGCTTCCCACCTACTGGCCGCGCTTCCCGTACGTGGGCCTCGCCAAGACGTTCGACGTGTTCCTGCCGATGGTGTACTTCACCTACCGCACGGACGGCAGGGTCGATACGCGTGCCTACGTGGGTGAGAGCATCGCCGTGCTGCGGCGCGAGACCGGGAAGCCACGCGTGCGGATCCACCTGATCGGCGGGGTCGCCGACAGCGCCAGCAAACCGCAGCTACGCGGCTTCGTCGACGCCGCCTGCGCGGACAGCCTGTTCGGCGCCAGCCTCTACGACCTCGCGACGACGGCGCCGCACCACTGGCCGCAGCTCGACCGGCTCGCGACCTGCGTCACGCCCTGATCGCCGGCTCCGCGGCAAGCTCCGAGGCGAGCTTCCGCGACCACGCGCACGCCCGATCGAGCTCTCCCTCGTGGAGCGGCCCTGCGCCGTCATCGACGACGAAGCTCTCCTCGGCAATGACGTCGAAGCCGTGACGCTTGAGCCGCTTCGCGATCCCCCTGGCGGCCGAGCCGGTGACGACCTTCGGCTTGCCGAGCCGCGTGTCGAAGGCCGCCGCGCGCATGCCCTCGACTCGACCGAGGTCGGCGAGCCAGTCTCGCAACGGCGGGCCCTCGACGTCCGGTTCGGATCCGACCTCCGGCTTCTTCCTCGCGTCCTCGAGCGCACCCTTGCGAGAGAGCTTCGACGACATGCCGTGGATGTGAGTCGGGCCTCCGACCACGAGGAGGTCCGCCGCGGCGAGGTCCAGCGACTCCGCATCGGCGACCGCGACCATATCGACCTCCCCCTGCTCGCGCAATCCTCCCGCGATCGCCTCGGCGACCGCGTGGGTGTTCCCGTACAGCGACTCGTAGACGACGAACGCTCTCATCAGTCGCTCCTTTCTCCGCTCGTGGATACGTCCACAACGATTGCAGCGATCGGGCCGCCCGGCATCAGTGCCCACTCGGAGATCGACTGCGGGTTCTCCACAACGACGGATAGCGTGCCGAGGACGAAACGACCAGGAGGATGCCGTGCCGACCCTGCCTCTCACCTCCGACGAGCTGCTGTCGACGACCCGGGCCGTCCGGCGCCGTCTCGATCTCACCCGCCCCGTCGGGCACGAAGTCATCGAGGAGTGCCTGCGGCTCGCGATCCAGGCTCCGACCGCCTCGAACCGCCAGGACTGGCACTTCGTCGTCGTGACCGACCGTGGGCTGCGGGACGGGCTCGCCGAGCTGTACCGGCGGGGCGCCGGATCGTACTTCGCCGGTCGCGATCTCGCCGGGAACCCGCTGCTCGCATCGGCGCACCATCTCGTCGAGCACATCGCCGAGGTCCCGGTCCTGCTCGTTCCGTGCATCAAGGGCCGAACGGAGGGAAGCTCGACCGAGAGCCAGGCGGCACGCTTCGGCTCGATCGTGCCCGCGACCTGGAGCTTCATGCTCGCAGCGCGTGCGCGAGGGCTCGGCACCTGCTGGACGACGTTCCACCTCGCCCACGAGCGCGAGGCCGCCGCCCTCCTTGGGATCCCCTACGACGAGATGATGCAGGCGGCGCTGATTCCCGTCGCCTACACGGTCGGGACCGAGTTCCGTCCGGGGCCGCGCAGGCCGCTCGCCGAGGTCGTCCACTGGGACACGTGGTGAGAGCGGCCTCGACCTTCTGACATCGGCAGATTCCTCAGGGATCTGGAGCCCCTCGTTCGAGGGATCACCGGCGTGCTACCCTGGATGCACGGGTTGGCGACCAGCCAGCCCAGTGAGGTTTTCTTCTCGTCTCCTCTCCGGCGGTTTCGGGTAGGCAAATCTCGAAACCACCAGGCCCTTCGTGGCCGCTGTCAGAGGAGTACGAGAGTGTCCCAGAAGTCATTTCGCGAGCTCGGCGTGTCCACGCCCGTTATCGCGGCGCTCGCCGAGCGTTCGATCACCGACCCGTTCACGATCCAGATCCGCGTTGTCCCCGATGCGCTCGCCGGCCGCGACGTCCTCGCGAAGTCCCCCACCGGCTCGGGCAAGACCCTCGCGTTCGGGCTCCCGATCGTCGAGCTGACCGACCGCAAAGCGGCGACCCCGGCCGCGTTGGTCCTCGTACCGACGAGGGAGCTCGCCGCCCAGGTCGCCGAGCAGCTCACCGCGATCGCGAGGCCGAAGCAGCTCAGGGTCGCGGCCGTCTACGGCGGCGCTTCCATGACCGACCAGACAAAGCGCGTTCGCGGGGCTCACGTGATCGTCGCCACGCCGGGTCGCCTCGAGGACATGGTCGGCCGCCGGCTGGTCGATCTCACGCGGATCCGGATCCTCGTGCTCGACGAGGCAGATCGCATGCTCGACATGGGCTTCCAGCCCCAGGTCGACCGGATCGTGCATCGCCTGCCGCGCGACCGCCAGACGATGTTCTTCTCGGCCACGCTCGACGGTGAGGTCGGGCGCATCGCCGGCGAGTACACGCGCAACGCGTTGCGCCACGAGGCCGAGGTTCCCGTGTCGCGCGAGCGGGGCGAGGTCGATCACCACTTCGTCCCGGTGACCGCCGACGACAAGGTCGAGAAGCTCGTGGAGCTGCTCGAGGCCGAGAGGGGGCTCGCACTCGTCTTCGTACGCACGAAGCGGGGCGCGGAACGGCTCGTCCGCAAGCTCGAGCGCCAGGGCGTGAGCGCCGTCGCCATGCACGGCGACAAGACGCAGGCGGCGCGGGAGAAGGCGCTTGCCCGATTCGAGGCCGGCGCCGTCTCGACGCTCGTTGCCACCGATGTCGCGGCCCGCGGTCTCGACCTCGACGACATCACACACGTCATCAACTTCGACCCGCCCGCCGAGGGCAAGGACTACGTCCACCGCGTCGGCCGGACAGGCCGCGCAGGTCGCGCGGGAACCGGGATCACGCTGGTCCTCCCGGATCAGCAGGCCGAGGTCAGCCGCGTCGCCGCCCGACTCGGGCACGGAGAGACCTTCGAGAGCGCCGGCATGACGGTCGCGCCACCCCGGCTCGTCTACTCGTCCCGAGGTCGTAACTCCCGCTGGGGCGCGCCCTCGCGGCGGCGCAAGATCTGATCCGTTCGGTAGGTCTCCGCTCCGGTCTCGGCCCACTCAAGGTGGGCCGTGACCCCGGTGCTCTGCCGGGCCGATCGCGCCAGCTCGCCCTGCCGCTGCTGTCATGGATGGGTCCCCGGCCGATCAGCCGGGGCTCCAGCTAGGTGAACGCTGGTAGCCACACCGTCGAGAACAGCCCAGAAGCCCTCGTCGCCACGGGTAACAGCGATAGCTAGCTGTCCTGACCACAGAGGTGTGAGACGCGGCTGATCGGGGGCCGAGCTCCAAGCGAGCTGTGGGGTCGACGTCGGTTGTACCAGCGTAGATAGCCGGGAAGGGCGCGGGCCCGGACACTGCTCGAGGGATAGCTGCGCGCGTACGCCCATTCGCGCAGGAGCGTCTGGATGAAGCGTTCCGCCTTGCCGTTCGTACGCGGGCGGTAGGCGCGTGTGTAGCGCCGCTCGATCCCGAGCCGCCCACTCGTCTCCACCCAAGCACGTGCGTGGTAGGCCTTGGCGTTGTCCGTCAGCACGCGCTCGACGACGATGCCATGGCCTCGGTACCAGGCGACGGCGCGCTGCAGGAAGCGAGCGCAGGACTCGGCATCCTGCCCGGGGAGGAGCTCTGCGTAGGCAAGGCGGGAGTGGTCGTCGATCGCGACGTGCAGGTGCTGCCAGCCGACACGGCGATTGCCCTGCGGCCGGCCCGCCTGCTCGCCGAGGACGCGCTTGCCCGGCTCCCAGAAGCGTCCGAGCTTCTTCGTGTCTACGTGCAGCAGCTCGCCCGGCTGCTCACGTTCGTAGCGACGCGCGCAGCGGGCAGCAGCGGTGCCCGGCCGGGGCAAGCGCGAGCAACCGTGCCGACGCAAGACCTTGCCGATCGTCGAGGGTGAGTGCGGGACGAGCCCGGCGAGGCGCACCGGTCCGTAGGCGGTGCGTCGTCGGGCGAGAAGGATCTGCTGCTCGAGCTCGGTCGACAGGCGCCGCGGCTGTCGACGAGGTGTCGAAGGCCGGTCGCGTAACGCCACCCATCCTCCCTCGCGATACCGACGCCAGAGCCGGTAGGCCGTCGCGCGGCTGCATCCGCCGCTGGCCGCGGCCAGCGGCGGGCTGACGCCTTGCTCGATCGCGGCAACGACCTCACACCGCGACTCCCACGACAGCCGCTTCCGTCGCGGACGCTCACTAGCCTGCGCCATTCCGGGCCTCCTCGCTGAGCTTTGCGGTCTTCGTCAACCCGCAAGCTCACGGGAGGTCCAGGACGGATCAGATCCGTCTCACAGGTGTGTGGTCGTCACAGCTAGCGGACGGTGACCGGCACGCGCTGGACGGCGTTGTTGGCGTAGCCGCCCTCGTTCCACGTCTGATCGAGCGGCTGCTCGCGGCCCGTCGCGTCACGCGCGCGGCAGCACAGGACGCGCTCTCCGACCGTGTCCGCGAGCCAGTCGTAGCGCCAGCCCGACCAGGCTCGCTCCCCCTGACCCGGCTCGACCGTCGCAGCCCTCCAGGTCGCGCCGCCGTCCGGGCTCACCTCGACCGCCTCGACGGGCCCGTAGCCCGACCACGCACGGCCCTCGATGACGCACGGGCCCGGGTCGACGAACCGGGCCCGGGTGGGAAACTCGGCGATCCCCGGTGGCACCATGAGCGCCCTTGGCAGTATTCGCGTGAGCTGCTCGCCCGGGTCGTCCGGGTGCTGGCGAACGCAGTACGCCTGCACCTGATAGTGCCCCTGGAACCGCTCCGCGACTGGCGTGATCCTCGTCAGCCACTTCACGCTCGCCATCCCGTACCAGCCGGGTACGACCAGCCGCAGCGGGTAGCCGTGCTGGGGCGGGAGGGGCAGGCCGTTCACCTCGTACGCCAGGAGCGCATCCCCTCCCACGGCGTCGGAGACCGGCAGGCTCCGCCGGTAGTCCTGCTCGATCCCGCCCTCGATGCCGTGGTCGCGGCCGGCGAACACCACCTCGACGGCCTCGGCCCGGACTCCGGCCTCGGCGAGCAGCGGCGCGAGCGGCGCTCCCTTCCAGGTCGCCGTCCCGACGGCCCCTGTGAGCCACGGCTGCGTGCGCGGGCGGGGCAGGAGCATGGCCCGTCCATTGCCGGCGCACTCCATCGTCACGGTCAGCTCCTCCGCGCGGCGGGCCCTGACCTCGTCGAGCGTGAGCGACAGGGGCTGCCCGACCAGCCCGTCGACCTCGAGCCGGAATGCGGCCGGATCGACCTGCGGGACATCGAAGTGGCTGAGCAGGTAGTGGAGACCGATCGGCGTGACCGGATAGCGGAGCGCCTCGAGCAGGAGCGCGTGGTTGCGCGACGCCAGATCGAGCTCCGCGTAGCTGAAGTCAGCCGGGATGCCGTCCAGGTCGAGGCGGGATGCGCCGGGCGTCGCTACTCGCCGCCGTCCGAAGCAACCGGCCCGCGGGCGAACGCCGCCGCCGGCGGGACTTCGAGCTCGGACGCGGACTGGCTCTCCTGGACGGCATCGGACTGGCCCGCCTGCCGGCGATCCCAGAGCCCGCGGAGAAACCACCCCGTGGCGAGTCCGATCAGTGCCGGGATCATCGCAACAGGATACCGGCCGTCAGTCCGCGCGGCGTCGCACGATCGAGAGGCCCCATGCAGTGCCGGCGTCGAAGAGGGCGTCCGGATCGACGTCGCCGAGCCACCCGATGAAGTGCCGCTCGGGATCGTCGGCGGTCGACCCGTACACCGCGGGGCGCTCCTGCGCCTCCTCGACCGCGCGCCCGCGCTCCGCACGCTCGAGCTCGGCGAGACGCTCCTCGATCGCCGAGCCCTCGGCATAGCCCTTGCCCATGGTCTGAGGCTAGCGCAGCCGTGGTGGTAGCGTTGGTCCGGTGGATCGCCCGGCACTCCTCCTGATCGACGTCCAGCGTGAGTACTTCACGCGGGACGGCCCGCTCTGCATCCCCGACGGGCCCGCGGTGCTCGGCCGGCTCGCGGGGCTGCTGGGCACGGCCCGCCAGGTCGGCGTACCCGTGATCCACGTGCAGCATCACGAGGCTGCCGACTCCGGCGTCTTCGCGACCGGGACAACCGCGGTCGAGACGATGGACGAGGTGCGGCCCGCCGAGGGCGAGCCGCTGATCGTGAAGCACCTGCCCGGCTCGTTCGACGGGACGTCGCTCGACGAGGCGCTCGCCGACGCAGGCGCCCGGACGGTCGTCGTCGGGGGCTTCATGACACACATGTGCTGCGACACGACGGCCCGCGAGGCCCACGCCCGTGGCTTCGACGTCGTCTTCCTCTCGGATGGCACGGCAACCCGCGCTCTCGAGGGCCCTGACGGGCGCACGATCCCGCACGACGCCGTGCACGCGGCAACGCTCGCCGCGCAGGCGGACGGCTTCTCCCGGCTCGCGGACGTCGCCGGCGTCGGCCGTGCGTTCGCGGACGAAGCCACTGCGGAGACTGGCTAGTGCTCCGTCTCGGAATTCCCTTGACGCTCCAGCGCGCGAAACGCGAGCCAGGCAAGGACGCAGGGAGCGCCCGTATTGGTGAATACGGGCGCGACCGAGGACGCCGCATGGCGACGCGTTGCAGCCGCCTGGAGTGCAAGGCGATTTCTGAGACGCAGCACTAGCCCGTGGCTTCGCGGGCGTCCGCCGTGCGCGCGCGCCGCCGCAGCTCGTCCTCGACGGCCGCCGGGTCGAGCCCGCGGGCGGCCAGCACGACGTAGCTCGCGAACCACAGGTCGGCGAGCTCGGAGACGAGCCTCTCGTCGCTCTCCGACACGGCCGCGAGCGCCGCCTCGACGCCTTCCTCGCCCAGCTTCTGCCCGCACTTCCCGACGCCCGCCTCGAGCAGCTTCGTCACGAAGGAGCCGTCGGGTCGAGTCTGCGCACGCTCGGCGACCCTGCGCCAGAGCCACGGTGCGAAGCAGGAGAGCGAGCCCGTATGGCACGCCGGGCCCGACGGGCTCACGCGAAGGAGGATCGCGTCGCCGTCGCAGTCGTCCCGGATCTCCTCGACGAAGAGGACGTTGCCCGAGGTCTCCCCCTTGCGCCAGAGCTGCTGCCGCGAGCGGCTCCAGAAGTGCGCCTCGCCGGTCTCGCGCGTCAGCCGCAGGGCCTCGTCGTCCATCCACGCGAGCATCAGCACCCGCCCGTCCCGCGCGTCCTGGACGATCGCCGCCCGAAGGTCAGGCCGGGTCACGGAGAACCACCCCCTTCCCTCGGAGCTCATCTCGGAGCGAGAGGAGCCGCGCCGGATTCTCGTGCAGGATCGACGCGAGGAGCGCCGCCTGGGCAACCTCGAGGGCCGCTGCGACGTGGTCGGCGTTGCCGGCACCCCCGGAGGCGATGATCGGGATCGTGACCGCATCGGCGACCGCCCCGGTGACGGCGAGATCGTAGCCTTCCCGCGTCCCGTCGGCATCGATCGAGGTGAGCAGGATCTCGCCGGCGCCCTGGCTCCGGGCCTCGCGGGCCCACTCGACGACATCACGGCCCGTGGGTCGCGTGCCGGCGTGCGAGAAGACCCTGCCCGCGGCGGTGTCGATCGCGACGACCACCGCCTGCGATCCGAGCTGCTCCGCGAGCTCGCCGATCAGCGCCGGCCGCGCGAGCGCCGCCGAGTTGACCGAGACCTTGTCGGCTCCGGCGTCGAGCAGCGAGGCGGCGTCGTCGATCGAACGGACTCCCCCGCCAACCGTGAAAGGGATCGCCAGCCGCTCGGCGACCCTGTGCACGAGCTCGACGAGCGAGCGCCGGTTCTCGACCGTCGCCTTGACGTCGAGAAAGACCAGCTCGTCGGCGCCCGCGTCCGAGTATGCGGCGCCCAGCTCGACCGGGTCGCCGACGTCGCGCAGGCCCTCGAACTTCACGCCCTTCACCACGCGGCCGGCCGCGACGTCCAGGCACGGGATCAACCGCGGGAGAGGCATCGCTCCAGGTAGCGGGCGCCGGGCGCGCCGCTCTTCTCGGGGTGGAACTGAACGCCGACGAAGCTCCCGAGCCGCGCCTCGGCGACGATGCCCTCGGAGAACGCGACCGCGGCCGGCGTCTCGGCGGCATAGGAGTGCGCGAAGTAGTGCGCCTCGCCACCCGGCTCGACGACCGCCCAGCCGATGCGGGGCACGCGACCCTCGTGGAGCAGCACCGCCCGGCCCGGAAGGATCCCGAGCCCGTCGACCCCCCCGTCCTCCTCGGTCTCCTCGAGCGCGAGCTGCAGCCCGAGGCAGATCCCGAGCGTCGGCCCGCCGGCCGCAACGCGAGTGGCGAGGGCCTCGTCGAGGCCGCGCCGGCGCAGGCCGGCCATCGCAGAAGCCGCCGATCCGACGCCCGGCAAGACCGCGAGGTCGGCCGACTCGATCTCCTCGGGCTCGGCCGTGACGGCGACCTCGGCGCCGAGCCGGCGGAAGGCGACCTCGACCGAGAGCGTGTTGCCTGCCCCGTACTCGGCGATGCGCACCCTTGTCACAGCTCCGTCCAGCTTCCGGCACAGCCCGCGCAACACACGCGCGCATTTCGGCCGTAGGATGAAACCGGGAGGAGGCATGGGGTGGCCCCGGCCAAGGGGGAGGTAAGCCGCTTCATACGATCCCCTTCGTCGACGGGACGCCGACGCTCTCCAGGCGGACGGCGGAGCGCAGTGCACGGCCCACGGCCTTGAATGCCGCCTCGGCGACGTGGTGGTCGTCGCGACCGTTCGCCTCGACGTGGAGCCCGAGCCGTGCCGCCTGGCTGAGGCTCTGGAGCATGTGCGCCGCGAGGTCGGGCTCGCGCTCGAGCCGGCATTCGCACCAGGGGCGGCCACCCAGGTCGACCGATGCCCGGGCGAGGGCGTCGTCCATCGGAACGACGGCGTCGCCGTAGCGATTGATGCCCCGGCGGTCGCCGAGGGCGCGATCGAGCGCCTGCCCGAGCGCGATCGCGGCGTCCTCCGCAGTGTGATGGGGGCCGGTCTCGAGATCGCCGACGGCCTCGAGCGTGAGGTCGAGGCCGCCGTGGAACGCAAGCTGCTCGAGGAAGTGATCGTAGATCCCTGCGCCTGTCGCTACGTGTACGCGACCGGCACCGTCGAGCGCGAGGCGAACCGTGATCCTCGTCTCCGCCGTCGCGCGGACGTGGCGAACGCGGCGGCCGCCGGGCTGGGGAACCGGGCTGGGGCGGTCGAGGGCGCGAGCGATCGCCTCGAGCAGGACGTCGTCGTCGTCGCGGTTGCGAACCGAGATCCGGATCCCTGTGGGGAAGGCCCGTACCGCGAGACCCCGGCGGAGCAGGTCGTCGCCGAGCGCCTCGGCATCCGCCACGGGCACGAACAGGAAGTTCGCCCGGGACGGGAGCGGCGAGAGCCCGAGCGTGAGCAGCGCCCCGGCGAGGCGTTCACGCTCCTCTACCTCCCACATCACGTCCGGAGGCGAGGCGAGAGCTGCGACGGCAAGGGCGGCGGAGAGCGTGGAGACGGCCGCCGGGGACTGCCTGGCGTTGAGCTCGCCCGCGGTCTCGGTGTCGGCCAGCGCGTAGCCCACCCGGGCGCCGGCGAGGCCGAACGCCTTGGAGAAGGTTCGGATGACGACGACCCCGTCGTCGATCAGGTCGATCGCGCTCTCGCCCGCGTACTCGAAGTAGGCCTCGTCGACGACGAGGGGACGGGCTGCGGGAAGCTCGCCGAACGCGCCGCTCGGGTTGTGGGGCCGGCAGGCGAACGTGACCCTCGGCGACTCGGCGCCGACCGTGGCGCCGGCCAGGTACGCGCCGACGCGGAACATCGGATACGTCGGCTCGTCCAGCACGTCGGACCGTGTCTCCGGGCCCGGCGAAGGCCCGCGCGCACAGCAGGATCAGGTCGTCCGCGCCCGCCCCGATCACGACGTTCTCCGGCTCGACGCCGGCGTAGCGCGCGATCTCCGGCACGAGGGGGCCGTAGCCGCCGTGGGGATAGGTGTTGATCTCGGCGAGCGTCCCCGCGAGCGTTCCCGGGCGCGCCGACGGAGGCGGATCGGCGGGCACGTTGCCGTCGAAGCGGAGCACCTCGACCGGGTCGATGCCGGCGAGCCGCGCGATCTCCGCGGTGGACGCCGCCCACCCGTATGGACGGAACCCCTCGGGGAGGGGGCGCAGCGCCTCGCCAGCCCGCTGGCGTCCGGTCACCCGAGCATCCTCTCGACCGGTACGAGCAGGATCGAGGACGCTCCGATCTCCTCGAGCGACGGGAGCAACGTCCAGACGTCATTCGCCGGCACGAGCACGTGCACCGCGACCATTCCCGGCGCGGACAGCGGAAGCACACTGGGCGCCTTGCTCCCGGGCACGAGCTTCGAGATCAGGGGGACGGCGCTCTCCGGCGCGTTCATCATCAGATACCGCATGCCGCGCGCATCGACCACGCTCTTGATCACGCGGACGAGCTGCAGGGCCTCGTCGTGAGGCTCCTCACCGCCGATCAGCACCGCCTGCGACGAGAACAGCACCCCGAGCGAGCGCAGCCCGTTCGTGCGCAGCGTGTTGCCGCTCGAGACGAGGTCGGTGATCGCGTCGGCCAGGCCGAGGCGCGGAGCGATCTCGACCGACCCGGTGACGTCGACGAGGGTCGCCCGGACGCCGTTCTCGTCGAGCAGCTCGCGGGTGAGTCGCGGGAAGACCGTCGCGATCCGCTGCCCGTCGAGGTCCCCGAGCGACACGGCCGCGGACTCCTGCGGTACCGCTGCCTGTAGCGTGCACCCTCCGAAGCCGAGCGGGAGCAGCTCCAGCACGCGCGCCCCCCGCTCGCGGACGAGATCCTGCCCGGTGACACCGCAGTCGACCACGCCGTCCTGGACGTACTCGGGGATGTCGGCAGCCCGGACGAGGAGCACGTCGATCGGCGCGTGCCGGCACGGGAAGGCGAGCGCGCGCTCACCCGGCTCCTCCGGGCCGAGACCCGCCTCCTCGAGCAGCGCGATCGCCGGTTCTCGCAACCGGCCCTTCGCGGGAATCGCGATCTTCAGGCGGTCGTCTTCGATGATCGCCTCCGTTCCAGCGCGAGCTGGTAGCCGCCCTCGCCGTGGCGCAGCCAGTGCGCGACCCGGGTCACCGTCGTCGTCGACGCGCCGGTTCTCCTGCTCACCTCGTGGTAGGGCAACCCCTCGCTCACGAGCTGCGCCGCCTGCCAGCGATGCGCCATCGCCTCGAGCTCCGACAGCGTGCACAGATCGCGGAAGAAGCGCTCCGCCTCCTCCAGCGTCCTGAGGTCGAGCACCACCCGCAGCAACTCCTGGATCTCCTTGCTCGACCACCCGTGTGACCTCTCCTCAGCCATGTCGTCTCCGATCGCTCTCCGACCGCTCTCGCGCTCCCCGAGACCTCGCCATCGTCGAGACCTCGTCATCGTGTTAGCATGTTAACATGACAGCAGAGCGAGAGCAAGCGCCGGACCCGACGCCGGCGCTCCCGGCCGAGCCGCCGGACGGCGAGGCCGGTCGCCGCGAGGACGCCGGCGGGTGCGGCGAGGCGCGGCCAGGATTCGTCGTCGTGCCCGCGGTCGACGTACTCGGGAACGAGGCGGTGCGCCTCGAGCAGGGCGACTTCTCCCGGGTCGGGCTGCGCGCCGGAAGCCCGATCGAGCTCGTCGAGCGGTTCGCCGCGGTGCGGCCCGCCCTGATCCACGTCGTCGACCTGGGAGGGGCGCGCGAGGGCCGGATCCGCCCCGCGCTCGTCGCTCGACTCGTCCGGGCTGCCGCCCCCGTTCCGATCCAGGCCTCAGGCGGGATCCGGTCCGTCGGCGACGCGCTGGCGCTCCTCGAAGCGGGTGCCGCCAGGGTGATCGTGGGCACGGCGGCCTTCGCGGAGCCGGACGCGCTCGATCGTTTCGTGGCAGCGCTCGGGGAGCGGCTGGTCGTGGCCGTCGACTCGCGCGAGGGGCGACTCGCCGTTGCCGGTTGGGAGAGCGAGGGGGGGCTCTCGGCGCTCGACGCGGCGGCGCGGTGTGCGGAGGCCGCCGTGCCCCGCCTTCACTGCACGGCGGTCGAGCGGGACGGGACGATGAGCGGCCCCGATCTCGGTCTGCTCGCAGCGATCCGCGACCGGTCGGGCCTCCCGATTCTCGCCGCCGGCGGGATCCGGTCGGAGGACGACCTCGACCGTCTCGCACGGCTCGGGCTCGAGGGGGCGGTGGTCGGGCGGGCGTTGCTCGAGGGCTCGATCCCGCTCGCAGCCGTCAGCGCCACGCCCGACGTGGCCTGAGAGCTACGCGCGTCCGAGAGCCGGCTCAGACGCCCCGGGCCGACCACTCGCGAAGGTCGAACCAGTGCGTCTCCCGGAGCGCGTCCGCGACCCTGGGATCGGTGTGCTCGGCATTGAACACGTGGTGGTCGAGGTCGGCGCAGATCGCGACCGACTGCATCGAGACGCCCTCGAGCTGGACGACGGCCTCGCCGGGCAGCTTCGCCTCCGCCACCGTGTAGTGCTTGAAGTGGAGATTCGGTGCGACCTCGGTGAGCGTCGGCCAGTCGGGACAGCTCCGTGCGCTCATCCCCCTGAGCCTAGCTCACGACGGCTCCCGCGCAGGCAAACCACCCGGCCGCGCCCTACCGGGCCGTGAGCCCGTGGACGAGCGCGCGCAGGCGGCCGAGGTCGGCCGGATCGGACTCGGGAAGCACGCCGTGCCCGAGGTTGAAGATGTGTCCCGGCCGGCCGGCGACCGCGTCGAGCAGGCGTCGCGTCTCGCGCTCGACCCGCTCGAACGGGCCGAGCAGGAGCGTCGGGTCGAGGTTGCCCTGCACTCCTCGATCGGGCCCCACGATCGCCCACGCGTCGGTGAGCGGAACGCGCCAGTCCAACCCGATCACGTCTCCGCCCGCCTGCGCCATGTCGCGCAGGAGGTGACCGCAGCCGGTGCCGAAATGGATCGTCGGCACGTCGACGGCGGCGAGGATCCGGGCGGAGTAGGGAGCAACGAACTCCCTGTAGTCGGAGGCGCCCAGGAAGCCGACCCAGGAGTCGAAGAGCTGGATCACGTCGGCGCCGGCGCGCACCTGGGCGCCCGCGTAGTCGGCGAACGCGCCGGCCAGGCGGTCCATCAGGGCGTGCCAGAGGTCGGGGGCGGTGTACATGCACCGCTTCGTCTGCACGAAGCTGCGGCTCGGCCGCCCCTCGATCAGGTAGCCGGCCACCGTGAAGGGAGCCCCGACGAAGCCGACGACCGCCCTGTCGCGGTCGAGCTCGCGTCGAACCAGCTCGATCGCCTCGAGCGCATACGGAACGTCTGCCTCCGGGCAGAGCGGCCGGATGCGAGCGAGGTCCGACCGGTCGCGAAACGGTGCATCGATCACCGGTCCGACGCTCTCGACGAGCCGCACGTCCACGCCCATCCCGGTGACGGGCAGCATGATGTCCGAGTAGACGACGGCGGCATCGACGCCGTGCGCGGCCACCGGCTGGAGCGTGACCTCGGCGCACAGCGCCGGCTGCCGGCAGATCGCGAACAGGTCGTGCTGCTCGCGGATCGCCCGGTACTGCGGCAGGGACCGGCCCGCCTGGCGCATGAACCAGACGGGAGTCCGCTCGACCGGCTCGCGCCGGGCCGCCCGGACGAGCAGCGGGGCCGCTGTCCCCGTCATCGCGTCGACCCGCCCGCGCGGCCCGGCTAGCCGGCCGTAGCGGCCACGCCGAGCGACTCGACCGTACGACGGAGCCCCTCCTGCAGCGTGACCCGCGGCTCCCAGTCGAGGAGTTGCCGCGCCCTCGTGATGTCCGGTTGGCGGACCTGCGGGTCGTCGACCGGCAGCGCCCCGAACACGATCTCACTGCTCGATCCGATCAGCCCGATCACGATCTCCGCCAGGTCGAGCAGGGTCCGCTCCTCGGGGTTGCCGAGGTTGACGGGCAGGTGCTCACCGCTGATCGCGAGTTGGTACAAGCCGAGGACGAGGTCGTCGACGTAGCAGAAGCTCCGCGTCTGCGATCCGTCGCCGAACACGGTCAACGGCTTGTTCGCAAGCGCCTGCCGCAGGAACGTCGGGACCGCGCGGCCGTCGTGCGGGCGCATCCGCGGGCCGTAGGTGTTGAAGATCCGGGCGATGCTCGTATCGACGCCCTGCTGGCGGTGGTACGCCATCGTCAGGGCCTCCGCGTACCGCTTCGCCTCGTCGTACACACCGCGGGGGCCGATCGGGTTCACGTTGCCCCAGTAGCTCTCGGGCTGCGGGTGGATCTGCGGGTCGCCGTACACCTCGCTCGTCGAGGCGAGGAGGAGCCGCGCACGCTTGAGCTTTGCGAGCCCGAGAGCGTTGTGCGTCCCGTAGGCGCCGACCTTCAGCGTGTGGAGCGGGAGCCGCTGGTAGTCGATCGGGCTCGCCGGGCTCGCGAGGTGGAAGACCACGTCGACGGGCCCGTCGATCTCGACCCTCCCGGTCACGTCGTGGCTGCGGAACTCGAACCGATCCGCCCGGATGTGCTCGATGTTCTGCAGCGTGCCCGTGTCGAGGTTGTCGACGCAGATGACCCTGAAGCCCTTGGTGAGCAGGAACTCGCAGAGGTGGGAGCCGAGGAACCCGGCACCACCGGTCACGACCGCAGTGTCCACGGCCCTCATCGTAGTCCAGGCCCGTCGCGAGAGGTACCCCGCATGGGTGATACGGCCGCCGCGGCTCGACACGATGATGAACTCAGGAAGATCGATGGTTCGGGGGATGCCCCGAAGAAGCGTGATGGGAAGCTTCCAGCTCCGCCTCGTCGTCTATTTCGTCCTGTTGTCCCTCGTGCCGCTCGCAGGAGCCACCTGGGCGTTCAGCGAGACGGCGGAGCGAAACGAGCTGCGGCACGCCGACGCGAGCCTGGCCAAGTCGGTGGGTGCGGCGGTCGGGTCGGTCGCCACGACGCTCGACCAGGCCGGGATCCGCAGGACGGGACGGTGGCCGCCGTGGTGGTCCTCCTGGTTCCTCGCTCCACCGTCGACGGGACCGTGACCGATCTCAACCTCTCCCTCGTCCTCGCCGCGCTCGGATCGATGGCGATCGTCGCCGCCGTCGCGTTTCTTCCCGCGCGGGCGATGATCGCCTCGCTCCGCGAGCTCGGGCTCGCGGCCGCCGGCATCGCCCGTGGGAGTCTTTCCGAGCGCGTTCCGGTGCACGGGCGGGACGAGCTCGCGGGTCTGGCCGTCGCGTTCAACGACATGGCCGAGCAGCTCGAGTCGCGGCGGGACGAGCTCGCGGCGGAGCGGCTCCGCGTGCGTCGAGCGACGGAGAGGCTTGGCGCCGTGCTCGCAGCCGGGAACGCTCCGGAGCGGCTCCTGCTCGTCATCGCCGAGAGCGCGCACGAGGCGACCGGGGCCGCCGCGGCGGCCGTGCTCCGTGGCGGGGACGTCGCTGCGACCGCCGGCGAGCCGGCGTTCGGCGGCGATCCCATCGACCTCGATCTCGGCCGCACCCACCAGGGTGAGCCGTTGCGGTTGCTCCTGTACCAGGCTTCCGGCGCCCGGCTCGACGAGACGACGCTCGGCGAGGCGCGCGCCCTGGCGGCCCAGATGACGATCGCCCTCGACAACGCAGCACTGCATCAGCTCATGGCGAGCCAGGCCGTCACCGACGAGCTGACGCAGCTCGCGAACCGGCGCCGCTTCGACGAAGCTCTCGCGCACGAGGTGAGCAGGGTCGAGCGGTTCGGCGGGCCGCTGTCGCTGATCGTCGCCGACCTCGACGACTTCAAGCAGGTGAACGACAGCTTCGGACACCAGGCGGGCGATGCCGCCCTGCAGGTCTTCGCCGACATGCTCCGCGACGGCCTGCGCGTGGTCGATCTGCCGGCCCGACACGGCGGCGAGGAGTTCGCCGCGATCCTCCCCGGTACTCCCCTCGAGGATGCGCGCCTCGTCGCGGAGCGCCTCAGGCGAACGTTCGCGGCCGCGCCGATCACCTCCCCGGACGGAGCTCCGCTCGTGCTCAGCGCCTCGTTGGGAGTGGCCGAGCACGTGGACGGCTGCACGCCGGAAGAGCTGTTCGCCGCTGCCGACGGAGCTCTGTACCGCGCGAAGGCGGAGGGGAAGAACCGCGTCGTCGGAGCCGAGCCTGTGACTGCCGGCGCAGTCTGAAGCCTTGCGGGTAGACCACGGTCGAGTCGGGCTCAGGTCCGGTTCCGCGCCCGTGACACGGCCGCCGAGGCTGCGACCCGCTCGAGCCCGCTCCGACGGCGCCCCGGCCGGAGAGCCGCGCGACGCCGGGGGCGCGCCCGGCACCGTCAGCGCGCGGCCCGACCCGCAGCCGGTCGATGCGGCACCGCTCCAGCCGGCCGACCCCCCTCCCGTCGAGAAGCCCGAGGCCACTCCGGAGGAGCCGCAAGAGGGGCCGGCGCCACCGGTCGAGCTGCGCCGGATGAGACGTCGCCGCCGCCGGCAGAGCGGGACGAACGGACGGCCGCCCTCTCCAGCCGCCGCGGGGCTGACCGCCCTCAGGTCGAGGGCGAGGGGGAGATCCGGCGCCTGACCGGCTCCCACGCGACCGCGAGCACGATGCCCACGATCAGACCGATCACCGCACCGACGACCATCGAGCTCTGTCGGCTGCGCGCGGCCACCTTCGAGGCCGCCGCCTGCGTGACGACGGCCGCGTGCTCGACGTCCTCCGCGACCGAGAGCTCGAGCTGCGCCTGGGTCTTCTCCGCGATCAGCTCCGCACGCTGCGTGACCGCGCTGTTGAGCAGGCCCACGACGGTGAGACGCTCGGCGGGATCGAGCGCGGACGACGAGCCGAGCTCACCCTGGTATGCGTCGATCGCCGCGTCGACCGAGGCGAGCTGCTCGTCGGCCGCGGCGAGCAGCACCTCGAGCTTCTCGATCTTGGCGGCGGGGTAGGCGGAGACCCGCTCGACGACCTCGGCGGCGAGCAGGTTCGCCGCCTCGGCGCTCTGGCGCCTCCACGGCCCGCGAACGGACACCTCGACGAGCGAGGTCTGTCCGGCCTTGGCGTTCGCGCCGGCGACCGCCTTTGTCGACACCGCGCGGCGGAGCGCGTCGACCTGGACGCCCACCGCATCGGCGACGGCATGCAGGACCTCCTCGCTCTTCACGATCTGGCTCACGGCCGCCGGGTTCGTGGCCAGGGTCTGGACCGGGGCGTTCCCGGTCGGCGCCAGCGGCTGTCCCAGATAGACGGTTGCCTTGGCCTGGAAGACCCGCCCGCCGCCGAGCGAGATCAGGTATCCGATCACCACGCCGAGCACGACGCAGAGCACGACGAGCCACCAGCGGGCGGCGATCGCCCACCAGAAGCGACCGAGCTCCACCTCCTGCTCGGCGCCCGGTGCGGGCCCGGACGGACCGTCCCGGTGCGTTGCAGGCTCGGCGCTCACCGGCGTCTGACTGTACCAGCCGCGGGAAGCGCGCCGGGAATCTGCGCACGGTGCAGCGCACCGCGAAGCCAGGTGCCCGGCGAGCCGGGCCCGTCGGTGATGCCGGTCACGCGCCGGCCCGTGGACGGGCATCGAGCAGGTCGAGCAGCGCATCCTCCAGGATCGATGCCGCTTCCCGCGCGTCGTGGCGGTCCGCGACGAACGAGCGGCCCGCCTCTCCGAGCCCGGACGCGAGCGCCGTGTCCGCGGCAAGGCTCGCGAGCGAGGCGAGCAGCTCCTGCTCGCTCTTGCCGGAGACGAGCACGTGGACCCGATTCTCGAGCTCGGTTCCGTGTAGTGACTCCGCGAAGACGACGCACGGGAGCCCGGTCGCGAGCGCCTCGAGCAGCTTGACCCGTGTTCCGGTCGCGTGCTCCACCGGACAGAGGGCCACGTCCGCGGCACGCAGGTAGGGCTCGATGCTCCGCACCCGCCCGGTCACGATCAGGTTGCCCCGGCGCTCCGGCGTCCCGACGCCTCCGACGACCGCGTACGTGAAGCCGTCGTCCTTGTCGGCGAGGCGCCGTATCCAGGAGAGCCCGACACGGTTCGCCGGTGTCGGGCCGCCGACGAAGACGGCGAGACGGCCGGCCGGCAGGCCGAGCTCGTTCCGTATCCGGCGCTTCGCCTCCGTGTCGGCCGGGGTGAAGAGCTCCGTGTCCACCGCCGTCGGGACCGCAAGCACCCGTGCGGGCTCGAGCCCGTAGCGCGTGATCAGCTCGTCGCGGTCGGCCGCGCTCGTCGCGATCGTCAGCTCCGCCGCTGCGACAGCCTCGGCGAGCCGATCGTGACCGGCCGAGGAGACCGACGAGGGCAGGCCGATCTCGTGGGCGACGAAGACGTAGCGGCCCTGCGGCCGCTCCCGGCGGCCGAGCGCGAGCTCCAGCGGGTCCTCCGCGATGACCACGTTGGCCCACTCGAGCAGCTCTCGCAGCCGCGGCGGGCACGCCACATGTCGAGCGAGCGAGCTCCGGAGCCCCGTGGCCCCCTCGCGTGCGAGCAGCCACTCGGTCGCGGGGGACACGAGGGGAGCGCGGTACCGGTAGACGCGAAACATCGGCGTGACCGGCACCTCCTCGAGCGTTCGCTTCGGACGCCGGAGGCTGGGCGCGCCGCGACCGAACTGGCGAACGTCGTGACGGAGCGACAGCTGCCCGAGCAGCGTGAATGCACGCGCGGCGGGGCCCCGCTCCGGCGGATAGACGATCCAGGGCCCCACGTCGAGGATCCGCATCGACGCTGCGCGATCCTACGGAACCGCCGGCCGGGCGAGCTCGGTCCGGGCGCCGAAGACGAGCGGCGCGGCGACGATGAGCATCGCCAGCACGAAGAAGTAGTAGAACGACATCGTCAGGTAGAAGGCATTTGCGGCGAGCGTTCCGGCGAGCGCGGCCGTGAGCCCCCACGCGAGCGGTGAAACCCGCGCCGCGCCCGCGTCCCCGGCACGGGCGAGGGAGCTTCCGATCCCGTGCAGCAGCCGAAGACGGCCGAACAGGTAGACGAGGTACGCCCCGAACAGGGCCGTGCCGATGATGCCCGTCTCGGTGAGCAGCGCGACGTAGTAGGAGTGCGGCCCCCAGTCGGACTTCCCGGTGACGAACTCGTAGTAGGTCGAGAACGTGTTGAGCCCGAGGCCGAACAGGGGATGCTCCGCGATCACCGGCGGGAGGAGCTCGTAGAACGCCAGGTGCACCGATGCCGAGCCGCCGCCGAAGCTCGTGCGCGAGCGCAGCACCGTCTCGAAGAAGCCGGAGCGCTGCGAGACGATCGCCGCGACCACCCCGGCGGCGACAAGCAACGGGATCAGCAGCCGGGCTGAGAACAGAGCCCGACGGTACGGGATCGCCAGGACGAGCAGGCCGACGAACAGGCCGAGCAGGCCGCTGCGCGAGAGCGTCGAGAGCTCCATGATCGCCAGGAACCCGAGCACGGCCGCCAGGGGCGCACGGAGGCGGTGACCGCGCTCCAGGCGCAGGTAGAGCGGCAGCAGGACGAGCAGAGGAACGACCAGCATGACCCCGAGGTGGTTCGGGTCGAGCATGAGGGCGTTCGTGCGGTAGACGGTGTCGCCGCCCACCGCGCCGTAGACGTTGATCCCGCCTCGCTGGTAGGCGCCGATCGCCGAGAGAACGGTCTTGTCGAGGTTGCCGCCCGTCGTCTCGGCGACCGCGAGCTGGAGCAGCCCGTAGGCCGCGTTCGCGACGACTCCCGCGACGAACCAGCCGAGGACGCGCCAGTACAGGCCCTGGCCGCGGCTCGCGATGTGGGCGACCGCGCAGATGAGGAAGCCGAAGTGGATCACGTACTTCGTGAGCCCCTTCACGAACTGCGTGCGGTCGGCGGTCGTCTCGAGGTTGTAGAAGCCCGCGAGGTAGACCACGAGAAAGAGGAGGAAGAACGCGCCGAGGACCGCGACCGTGCGGGGTATGCGCCCGTCCCGGCGCTCGATCCGGTCGGCGGCGAACACCGCCAGGAACAGGGTCGCCGAGATGTCGGAGATGTTCACGTCCGGCCCTCCCGCCGCCCACCGCACCTTCGCGAACGTGATCGTGAGCACGTTGGCGAAGAGCAGGACGTCGACCGCGCGGGTGATGCCTGCCGTCGCGCGCGCCGGGGCCCTCGGGAGCGGCACGGCGATGCTCACGGAACGATCTCCTGGAGCAGCGCCTCGAGCTCCTGCGCCCGCGTCCGCCGGTCGAGGCGCCGCCGAAGCTCGGGGGCGAGCGTGACCGGATCGAGGGCTCCAGCTCGCCAGCGCTCGACGAGCTGCCTCAACCCCGCCGCGATCGCCGCGCTGTCCTCCGGCGGGACGACCACACCGGCACCGGTCTCGCGGATCAGCGCCGCGGCCTCCCCGTCGGGCGGCACCGCGGCGAGGATCGGACGGCCGGCGGCAAGGTACTCGAACACCTTGCCGGAGAGTACGCCGCGCCCGCGGCCCTCCGCCTCGGGAACGAGCAACAGCAGCGCCTCCGAGTCCTGCTGCAGGGCGAGCGCCTCGGCGTGCGGGAGGTACGGGATCAGCTCCAGCCGGTCCTCGAGCGCGAGCCCGTCGGCGTACTGGCGGTCACGCGTTCGGAAGTCACCGACGAACCGTGCGACGACATCGTCGACGAGCGCGAGCGCGTCGAGGAACGGGCGCGGGTCGCGGCGCCCGAAGAAGCTGCCGGCGTGGGTGATCCGGAACCGGTCGGCGCCGTTGTAGGCGAGGCCGTCGAACTCGTCGAAGTCGCATCCGTTGCCCACGACCCGCACCGGGCCGGTGGGGGCAAGCCCGGCCGTCTCGGCGGCGATCGCGTTCGAGGCGCAGACAACGGCGCTCGCCCGCGTCGCCACGAGCCGGGCGAGGCGCCGCTCGCCTCGAATCTCGTGTCGGCGGTGGGCGTGGGAGACGAGCGAGTCACGCAGGTCGGCCACCCAGGCGACGCCGGTTCGGCGCCTGACGGCGGCGCCGGCCAGGTGAACCGAGCCCGGCGGCGAGGTGGTCAGCACCGCGTCGATCCGATGGAGTCGGACGATCCCGATCGCCGCGCGGATCGCGGTCGCGTTCCAGAGCACGCTCGCGTCCGGGACGAGCATGGCCCGGGCCGCCAGCTCCGCGCGCAGGACGACGCGATCCAGGCCCGTGGCGCCCAGGAGCTCCTCCGCAGGACGCCTCGCGCGCGGGCCGATGTTCCGGGCGCGGTGCACGGTGACGCGCTCCGGGCTCGCCAGCGAGTCGTCGCGGTGCAGCCACTTGGGGTCGTCCGGCGCGAGGACGTGGATCTCGTGGCCCATGGCGGCAAGGTGGGCGGCGAGCTTCAGCGGTCGCTGGACGCCGGCGCCGCCCGCCGGCGGCCAGTAGAGCGTGACGATGAGGATCCTCATGCCGGACGCCAGCTCATCGTGGAGGGCGGTCGGCACGGCGGTCGAGCTCGTAGAGCACGTACCGGCCGTCGTCGAAGACGGGCTCCGGCAGGAACCGAACGTAGTCCGGGACGGGGAGCGACCGGTCGACGAGCAGCCACGAGGCACCGAAGCGATTCAGCATCTCGCCATGCTCGAGGTACGAGAGACGCTCATCGGTGAAGAACGCTGCGGCGTCCCGGCGGCGTCGGGCGGGATCGTTCTCCCCGCTCGCCGCGGCGCGGCCGGGTGGAGCGGCGGCGACCGTCACGGGCGCGGCCGCGCTCAGGCGGTACGAGGTCTCGGGATCGGCGAACACGACCGCCCTGACCGGGACGAGCTCACGAACGGCCTCGACCAGGGGCCGGGGCAGTGCCTGCGGATCCGGCGGGTCTCTCCGGAGATCGGAGAGCCCGACCGCTGCGAGCGGGATCGCGAGCGCGGCCGCGACGATGACGACCCGACGCGTGCCTTCCGGCTGCTCGCTCACGACCGGACGGACGGCGAGCGCCGCCAGGCACGCCGCGACGGCGACCCACGCCGCCCAGGCGGGGCCGGCCGCTCCCGCGTCCCGATAGGCGAGCACGAGCCCAAGACCCAGCGCCGCCGCCATCGCACAGCCCAGCACCGGGCGGCGCGCGGCGTAAAGCGTCGCCCCGGCGATCGCGAACGGCAGCGGAAGGAGCAACGGGAGGCGAAGCGCCTCGGTGAGCGTCATCAGGTCCGCCAGCGGTCGAAACAGGATGGGCGTGAGCGCGACCGCGAGAAGGGCGAGCGTCGCACCGACGACGAACGCCCCCCACCGGCTGCGTACCGCGACCGCTGCCACCGGGAGCGTGACGAGCCCGGCGACGACGCCGGCGCCGCCGGCCGCGACGGCAGCGGCGTCGAGCGCGAACAGCCCCCCGACCCGGGCGAGCGTGAGGTCGTGCAGGGCGACGGCAGCGTCCCGGTAGGCGTCGGACGGCAGGAACGCGTTCGTGTCGAACGCGACGGGTACGAGCCAGGCGAAGAACAGCCCGGCCGGCACGATCAGAGCCGCGAGCAGGAGCCCCGTCAGCCCCGCATCTTCGCGGCCCGCACGCCCGCCGAGCAGCCGCACCGCGGCGAACCCGCCGAGCCCGATGACGATCAGCGCGAGGTGCGAGAGCCTGACCGTCGAGACCACGAGACCCGCGACGGCGGCGAGCGCGAGCCACGACCAGCGGCGCTCGGCGAGCCAGGCGAACGCGAGCGCGAGAAGCGCCGGCACGATGAGGAGCCGGGACGCCGTCGCCGGAAGCGCGAGCTGGGCGAGGTCCCCGATCCCGGCTCGTGGGAGCGCGACGACCGCGAGTTGCGCGAGCGCCGTCGCGACTCCTCCGGCAACCCTGCCGAAAAGCTCTCGGCCCGCCGCATACGCAAGGACGACGGCGAGCGGGACGAGCACGCCGCCGATGTGCTGCACCACGAGCGAGGAGTCGACGCCGGCAAGCCGGCCGACCAGGGTCAGGACGCCGTCCCAGAGCGGAAACGCCGAGGCGGCGCTCGGCCCGCCGTCCCGAAACTCGTTGACGACGGAGATCCCGAACAGGGCCGGCACCTCGTCGAGCTTGCGGACGCGGGCCAGCTGGGAGAGCTCGTCGCCCGAGACCGTGGTCGCGCTCCACCAGACGAGCCCGCAGAGGCCGGCGCCGAGCAGCGCCAGCCAGGCGATCGCGCGGACATCGTCCGGCTCGAGCCGGACGGGCGTGGCCCGGGCCGCCGCGAGCAGGCTGCCGGCCATGGCGATCGCGAGGGTCGCGATCGTGAGCGGGAGCGACGCCCCGGCCGTGAACGTGAGCGCGAAGGCCAGAAAGCAGAGCGCGAGGCTCGAGGCGAACGACGCGGCGAGCGTGAGCCCGGGACGCGTCGAGCGGCCGAGCGCGCACACGAGCAGCCAGCCCGGAACGAGCAGGACGAGCGCGGCAGCCGCGACGAGGCGGAGGGCGAGCCCGCCGCCCTCGGCGGGAAGGGCGCGCGCGATGCCGAGCACGATCGGAGCCGTGAGCGCGGCGGCGAGGAACGCCGGCGAGACCCCGGGCAGCCCGACGGCCGCACCGCTCCGGGCGATCACCGAAGCCACGCACCGGCCTCCGCGGCAAGCTCCCCGGCAGAGAGGCAGACCCCGCCGGCTTCGCGGACGGCGTCGATCAGGCGGAGGTAGAGCCGGTCCCAGCCCCGCGAGGTCCCCGGGTCGAAGCGGTCGTTGTGCCACAGGACCGAGAAGCCCCCACCGTGAGCGGCCGCGAACCCGACGAGGTGCAGCACGTGCTGCTCGGCCGCGGCAGCCGAGAGGCCGAGATAGCGATCCTCGGCAAGGGTCGCGTCCATGACGGCGAGGGGGATCTCGACGAGGTCGAGCGGCCGATCGCCATCGTGATCCCACGGACGGAACGGTTGCGCGATCCCGGCCCGGAACCCGGGCCTGTCGGCGAACCCGAGCGTGGTGTCGTAACGGAACCCTGCCGCGGTGAGCGCCGGCAGGTTCGCGTGCGGGTCGATGCGGAGATAGTGGAACCGGTGCCCGCTCACGGGGCCGGCGAGCTCCTCGAGTCGCCGCTTCTCCTCGACGAGGACCTCCGCGGCCCCGGCGGCGGTGTAGCTGCCGTGGAGGCCGACCTCCGCACCCCCGTCCCGGAGTGTCTCCACGAGGCGCGCGCGGAGGCGCTCGTACACGGCCGGGGAGGCGCCGTCGGCGGGGTGATGATGGCCCGCCATGACGAAGAACGTCTGGGACGCGTCTCGCGCGCGGGTGATGCGCATCATGTGCTCGAAGCACCAGTTCGGATCGGTGCCTCTGAGCCGGTGCATCGGCACCCCGGCCAGCCCCCTCGCCTCCCCGAGCGCCCGCTGCCCTCGACCGGCGCGGAGATGATCGCGAAGCCGGGCCGCGGCGCCGCGTATGCCGACCGATGTCCATCGCCAGGGGGTGTCGACGTCGTGCGTGAGCGCGACCGCGAACCGCGCCCCGCGCCACCGGGGAGGCTCGATCCCGAGCCTGGCCCGCAGCCGTTCGAGGGGTGGGTCGAGCGGGTCGAGGCACGACGAGGACGACGCAAAGCGACCGTGTCGGTCCCTCGGCGCGTCGAGCTCCTCGATCCGGGCGAGGTGGAAGAAGCCCTCGGCGAGGTCGTCTCCACGGGGTCGCTCGCCGCGAGCGACCTGTTCCCAGGCGGCCTCGACGTAGGGCACGTCGTCGCCGAGCCCGAGCTCCCGTGCGCCCACGGTGTCGAGCACCCACCTCGCCCGCCGCTCGACGTCGGACGGGATCATGCGAGGCACCGGCTCAACGGCCCAGCATCCGCTTCAGCGATCGCTTGACGGCGAGCTCTGCCGCGAGGCCGCGCGACGCGACCTTCCGGACTCGCGAGACGGCCTGCGGTGCGCCGCCGAAGGCCCGGAAGAACCTCTCGACGCCCGGCAGCATCGAGCCTTCGAAGTCGAAGCCTGTCCGGCGCCGCGCAGCATCCTCGATCGCGGCCCACATCACCGCCGACATCGCGCCGCTGCCGCGCAGCTCCGCGTCGCTCCCTCCCACCAGGTAGTAGCTGTGGCGTGCGTCGTGCACCAGGTAGGCGCCGGCATGGGCGTTCCCGTCGCCGTCCCGCGCGATCAGGATCGTACGGGCATCTCGGCGGGATGCGGCGTCCTCGATCCTGGCCAGCACCGTCCGTGAGCGCTCGGCGTCACCGATGCCCTGGTGGGCGACCGTTCGCGCGTGCACGGCGAGAAGCTCCTCGAGCGTGCCGCCGCTCACCTCGATCGCTCGCTTGCGTGACTTCCGGATCTCGCGGCGGACGTTCTCCCTGACACGGGCAAAGAGAGCGTCGAGATCGACCAGGTCGCTCAATCGCCACGTGTAGACCGTCGTCTGGGCGAACCCGTGCCAACGGAGCGGAGTCCAGTAGTCAAAGCCCGGGTGACACCGGGCGTCGATCATCGCCGCCGGACCGATCTCGTCCAGCAACCGCTCGAGCAGGCTGATCTCCTCCGCCCGCCGTTTGACGGGATCGTCCGAGGTGAGCATGATCGGTCCCAGGTACGGCGTGAGCGGCGCCCCGGCGTGGATGTCGCCCCACATCGTCCGCCTGACGACGGTGGGCCACGCGGCAACCGGACGGTCGGCTTCGAGCAGGACGTGGGGACGCCACCTGCCGGGTGCCACGGCATCGAGCCACCACGACGTCGCGAACACACTGCCCGCCGGCGAGGCAGCCACGAGCTCGTCGTAGCGCTCCGGTGCGTTCACGCCGCCGCTGCTGCGCGCTGAAGCCGCCCGTACAGCTCCGGCTCGATCCGAACCCCGGCTCTCCGGGAGAACTCCGCCGGCGGATCCGCCAGCTGCCTCAGTGCACACCCCCGGGCGCCGGCGAAGGCGGCGATCGTGCCGAGCGCTGCCTGGGGGTCGAGGCAGAGGTCCTCGTAGCGAAGATCGAGGAACCGCTCCGGGCCGACCGTCGCGCGGTGGGCATCGATCGCAGCCTCGACGCCCTGCACCTGCTGGATCACCTGCTCCTCCGGCGGCAGCTCGAGGAGCCCCTCGTATCCGGGAGGCTCGGCCGACCACCAGCGCTCGTAGCTTCCGTGCACGAGCTTCCGGGCTTCGAGCAGGGAGTGGGCGTGATCGAGCAGGTCGCGGTGGAGCACGACGAAGATCGCGCCCGGGAGCGCGGCGCCGATCGGAGCGACGCGAAGCGAGCACAGAAGGTTCTTGAAGACGACCGGCCGTCCGGCGGCCCGCTGGAGCGCGGCGACGGAGGCGCGCAGCTGTCGAAGCTGCTCAGGAGCCGCGTCCTCGAGAGCCACATACTGGGGCGACCGGCGGAAGAACCGGTACCAGAACGGCCCGCACTCGCTCGGCGCCAGTCGCTCCTCCGTGCGGCCCAGCCGGGACTCGAAGCTCGCCGGCGCGCGCCGGCCCCGGGCCATGCGCTCCGCGAGAGCGGGGCAGCCGAACATCGAGCAGTGCAGGTTCGAGAGGTACGAGACGTCGAAGCAGGCGACCATGAGCTGGTACAGGAGCGTCGAGCCGCACCTGGGGGCTCCGAGCAGCAGCACGGGCGGAGATCCCGGCTCGGCGTTCGAACGCCAGAGCGCCTGCTCCATGGCTCCGAGCGCGGAGTTCGCGCCCCGCCGGAACCGGTTTCGAGCGATCGCCGTGAATGCCGTCATGCCGCCTCATGTCCACGGGCCGCCGAGCCGATCGCCTCAGGTGCCGGCCCCCTGGAGGACATTCTAGATAGTTGATTCCACGAGATCGCCGACGCTGGGGCGATCCAGGCATGCACCGCGACCTCGGCGCACGAGGAACACGGTGGCGTCACCGCCGCGGGCGAAGCAGCGCCTGAACGTCGCCGGACGCCAGCCAGCGCGCGCCGGCCCGATACCGGCGCCCGCGCTCGCCCCGGAAGATCAGCCCTCGCAGCCGCAGCGCGACGATGAGGAGCCGGCGCAGGCGTCGGGCCTCCCCGGGGCCGCGATGAGTGGCCACGAAGCGCAGCAGACCGCGCAGGTTCTCCTGGAACAGGCGCCCCCCGTGGGTCGCGCCGCCGACGTGGACGACATCGGCGCCCGGATCGAACACGACGCCCCAGCCGGCGCGGCGGAACCGGTAGCACCAGTCGGTCTCCTCGCCGAACATGAAGTACGCCTCGTCGAACGGGCCCACCTCGGCGACCGCCTCGCTGCGGACGAGGAGGCAGGCTCCCGACAGCCAGTCGACCTCGCGAACCGACTTGTGGTCGAAGCCGGCTCCGTAGAGCGCGTTGAACGCCCGAGAGCCCGGCGCGAGCTTGCGGAGGAAGTAGTACTCCGTGCAGATGCGCCAGACGGTCGGAAAGCCCCGGACGGAAGGCTGCAGCGATCCGTCCGGGTTGCGGAGCCGGGGCCCGACCACCGCGGCCCGTGGATGGGCGTCGGCGAACTCGACGAGCTCGCCCACCCCGCCCGGCTCGACCCAGGCGTCCGAGTTCAGGAACAGGTAGTACCGACCGGAGGCCACACGGATTCCCGCGTTGTTCCCGCCGCCCATCCCGACGTTCTCCTGCTCGATCACGCGCGCTCCGGGGAAGCGGGCGCGGACCAGCTCGAGCGACCCGTCCGTGGACCCGTGATCGACGACGATGAGCTCGCAACCCTCGAGGCTCGCGAGGCACCGCTCGAGCCACGGCAGCCCGTTGAAGCAGACGACGATCGCAGAGACGTCGTTCACGACGCCGCTTGTGTTTCAAGCCACATGGACCGCGAGCTCAACCTGAGCCGCGCGACACTCGTAGCTTGAAACACAAGCGTTCTCACGCCTCGGGCCGGGCCCGGACGAGCGCGGGGCGTGCGCTGCGCCAGAGCAGGAAGACCCCGCCGGGGAGGGCCGTCGCGATCGTCACCGCGTAGAAGAGGAACCCGGCGGCGAAGGCGGTGTCGGGGTCGACGCCGAAACGCCCGAGGAAGGCGACGAAGAATGCCTCCCGCACGCCGAGGCCGTTGATCGTGAACGGGATCATCATCACGAGGAAGAGGAGTGGCCCCAGGATCACGTAGACGAGAACCGAGAGCTCGATCCCGACCGCGAGCCCGCAGAGCCAGATCGACACGATGCGGACGAACTGGAGCACGACCGAGACGCCGAGCACGACGAGCACCTCGCGCGGGTGGCCGCGATAGGCGTGCATCCCCTCGTACAGCGCCCTGGCGGGGCGCTCGACGTGGAGCCAGGCGGCCACCGGGCGCAGGCGGCGGAGGTGCCTGCGGGCCCGCTTCGAGAAGAGCAGGAAGATGCCGGCGCCGACGAGCAAGATGCACACCAGCTCGACGAGCACGAGGTAGCGGATGTCGTCGTACCGGCCGATCGCCGCGACGAGTCCGATCGCGACCATCACGAGCACGCCGGCGGCTCCGATCACGCGCTCGAGCAGCACGGCTGCCGCCACCTCCCCGCCGCGGCCGGGCCGCCGGCGCGAGTGCTCGAGGATCCGGACCGCGTCGCCGCCGACGCCCGTCGGCAGCACCTGCGTGGCCGCGTAGCCGACGAAGTACATGTTGGTCAGCCACTGGAGTGGCTCGTGGATGCCGCGGGCGGCGAGAAGCAGTTGCCAGCGCCAGGCCATGCCCCACGTCGAGGCGAGGAAGACGAGGAACGCCGCGGACAGGTACATCGGGTCCGCGCCGGCGATGGCGTCGATCGTCTGGCCGAGGTCGATCTGCCAGACGAGGTATGCGATCACGCCCGCCGAGACGGCGACGTTGAGCGCGATCCGGATGGGTCTCGGGATCCGCTTCATCGACGCGTGAGCCGGCCGTGGACGCGTGCGAGCGCCTCGATCGCGTCCTGGATGTCGGTTTCGCTGTGGGCGGGCGAGAGCGGGAGCGAGAGGATCTCGAAGCCCGCCCGCTCCGCGACCGGAAGCGCCGGCTGGTCGGGAAACCGCTCGCGGTAGTAGGTGAGCCGGTGAACCGGCAGGAAGTGGATGCTCGTTCCCACGTTCTCCTCGGCGAGCAGCCGCTGGTAGTCGTCGCGCGTTCCGCCGGCATGCTCCGGGTCGATCCGGATCACGTAGAGATGGTGTGCGTGGGTGTCGCGGGGGTCGCGGGCGAGCGTCGTGATCCCGGGTAGCTCCGCGATCCCCGCGTCGTAGCGCGCCACGTGGCCGAGCCGGAGCACAGCGGTGCTCCTCGAGCTTGTCCATCTGGACGAGCGCGATGGCCGCGTTGACGTCGGCCAGGTTCGCCTTGAATCCCGCATGGCGAACGTCGTAGAGCGATCCGTGGCCGCGGCGCATGAGGCGTAGCTCGCGGATCTCCTCCGCCAGCTCGTCGCGGTCGGTCGTGATCATCCCGCCCTCGCCCGCCGCGACGTTCTTCGTCGCGTAGAGGGAGAAGCAGGTCGCGTCGGCGATCGCACCCACCTTCCGGCCCCGGTACTCCGTCTCGACCGCGTGGGCGGCGTCCTCGACGACGAGCCAGCCGTGCTCCCGCGCGAGCGCGGTGATCGGGTCGAGATCGGACGCCTGGCCGGCGAGGTCGACGGGCATCACCGCACGCGTGCGGCCGGTGGTCGCGGCAGCGATCAGCGACGGGTCGATCGTGAGATCGGACTCGCGCACGTCGACGAACACCGGATGGGCGCCGACATGGACGATCACGTTCGCCGTCGCCGGCCACGTGATCGGGCTCGTGATCACCTCGTCGCCCGGCCCGATCCCGGCGGCGGCGAGGCAGAGATGCATCGCCGCCGTCCCCGAGGAGACGGCGAGCGCGTGCTTCGCCCCCGTGTATGCCGCGAATCGTCGCTCGAGCTCCGCGGCGCGAGGCCCCGTCGTCAGCCAGCCCGACCGGAGCGTGGCGGCGACGGCCTCGATCTCCTCCTCGCCCACCGCGGGGGGCTGGAACGAGAGGAAGGTGTCACGCTTCGACAGGGGCCTCGACATCGCTGACCACGAAGCGTACGCGTGCCGCGGCGCGATCCGACCGCGCGAGCGCGCCGTCGCGGGAACGACCCGTCGCGAGGACGAACCCGGCGCGGTCGGCCCCGCGAAGCAGCGGCCCGAAGCGCCACCCGGGCCGCCGGTAGACCCTCGCGTCGACGACCCCTTCCTCGTTCCTCGCGTCCTCGAGCCCGTCGACCTCGACGAGCTCCCCCTCCGGGGCGACGAGGAAGCGCACGCAGGCCCCTCCCCGGCCGCGTGGACGGGGAGGCTCCAGTGGCTCGCCGAGCGCCGCCGCGATGGCGAGCCCGTTCAGGTCGACGCCGACCGCGGCCCGGCACAGCTCCGCGTCGTGGCCGCCGCCGACGCGGGCGGCGAGCTCGATCACACGCGGCCCGGCAGGCCCGAGGACGACCTGCGTGTAGGTCGGCCCGTTGCGCACCCCGACGGCATCCGCGGCGAGGCGGGCCGCCTCGACTGCGGCCTCCGCCCGCTCCGCCGGCCAGGCATGCGCGAGGGCGACCCCGAAGGCCGGTGGGCCGGCCGTGAGCCGGTCGGTCACCGTCAGCGGTACGAAGCGGCCGTCGATCGAGAACGCATTGACGGTCACCTCGCGGCCGGGAACGTGCTCCTCGAGCAGGCATGCCCTCGCCCGGGAGGATTCGAGCGCGAGCGCCACCGCCTCGCCGAGCGCCCCCGGGCCCTCGACCAGGCTGAGCCCGCATTGACCCTGGCGGTCGGGCGCCTTCACGACGAGCGGGAAGCCAATCTCCGCGGCGGCGGCGGCTGCCTCGGCGGCCGATGCGCAGAGCGCGTGGCGCGGCTGGGGAACACCGCAGGCGGCGAACCGCTCGCGCTGGCGGAGCTTCGAGACGGCGGCGGCTGCGGTCTCCGGGTCGAGCGGGTGCGGGACCCCGTGCCGATCGGCGATCCGCGCGGCGATCGCGACGGGCCAGTCGCTTCCGGGCGAGACGATCCCGTCGACCGGCTGTGCGCGCACGAGACGGTCGAGCGCCTCCTCGTCCTCCGTCGAGACGAGCGCCCGCCGGTCTGCGTATTCGAAGCCAGGCGCGAGCGAGTCGCGATCGCAGGCGACCACGAACAGGTCGCGCTCGCGCGCGGCCTGCAGCAGCCCGAGCTGGGCCGGTCCGGCGCCTAGGACGAGAAGGCGCTTTCCGGCGAGCGAAGAGCGGGCTCCCACCAGCTCCGGTTGTCTGCGTACCAGGCGATCGTGCGCGCGAGACCCTCCTCGAAGGATGTCCTCGCCCGCCAGCCGAGCAGCCGGCTCGCCTTGTCCGTCGAGCCGATGTGGCGGTCGACCTGCCCCGGTCGGTCGCTGACGTGCACCTTGAGCGTCGCCGGCTTGCCGAGCCCCTCGAGCACCAGGTCGGCGATCTGCGCGACCGGCATGTCGACGCCGGTCGCGGCGTTGATCACCTCACCGGCGATCGCGTCGAGATCCGCGGTGATCGCGGCCTCGATCGCCTCCGCGTCGTCGTCGACGTAGAGCCAGTCGCGGCTGGCGGTGCCCTCGCCGTGGATGGTCAGGGGCTCGTCGCGCAGCGCCTTCGTGATGAAGCGCGGGATCACCTTCTCGGGGTGCTGGTAGGGCCCGTAGTTGTTGAACGGCCGGACGATGACGATCGGCAGGCCGTAGGTGATGTAGTAGGAGTAGGCGAGCCGGTCGCCGCCGGCCTTCGTGGCCGCGTACGGGCTCCTCGGGTTGAGCGGGTGCTCCTCGTCCATCGGGTCGCGCTCGGCGGTGCCGTAGACCTCGCTCGACGAGATCAGGATGAAGCGCTCGACGGGGGTCCTGCGGATCGCGTCGAGGAGGATCTGCGTGCCCTCGACGTTCGTCGTCACGAACTCGGACGAGCCCTCGACGATCGACTTCTCGACGTGCGACTCGGCCGCGGCGTTCACGATCACGTCCACCTCGGACACGACCTCGCGGACGAGCTCAGGATCGCGGATGTCGCCGTGCACGAACGAGAGCCGCGGATGCTCCATCACGTCGCCGAGGTTGTCGATGTTGCCCGCGTAGGTGAGCGCGTCCAGCGAGACCACGTGGTGATCCGTCTGCGCGAGCAGATGCCGGATGAGGTTCGAGGGGATGAACCCGCAGCCGCCGGTGACGAGAACGCGCTTGCTCATGCGGCCCTCACAGCTCCCGTTCGATGGTGTAGAGCGGTCGGCCCTCGACGTCGCGCTGGATCCGTCCGAGGTACTCGCCGACGAGGGCGAGGATGAAGCCCTGGAGGCCGAGCACTCCGAGCACGAGACCGCCGAGGAAGAGCTGCCCGGGGAAGTCGTCGTTGACGATCCAGGCGACGATCCCCCAGGTCAGGGTCGCGAGCGCGGCGAGCGAGCACAGCCCGCCGATGAGCACGCCGGCCCACTGGATCGGCTGTGGCCAGAAGCCCGCGAGCACGTGCAGCGCGAGCCGGGTGAGCCGCAGCGGCGAGTACCGGGAGCTGTCCTGCCGCGCGCGGTGCTCGAGGTCGACCTCGACGACGCTCGCACCGGCCGACAGGACGAGCGCCTTCGTGAACTTCTGCTTCCCGATCGAGCCGAGCACCGGGATGATCGCCTCGCGCCGGTACGCGTTGAACGCACACCCGAAGTCGGAGATCTCGGCGCCCGTGAAGCGCCGGAGCATCCCGTTGATCATCCGTGACGGAAACGTCCGGCCCCACGAGTCCTTGCGACCCTGGCGCCGGCCGCTCGCAACGTCGACGCCACCCTCGACCGCGGCGATCAGCCGGGGCAGGTCGGCGGGAGAGTTCTGCAGGTCGCCGTCCATCGTGACGACGATCTCCGCGCGCGCCCGGACGAGCCCGGCGTGCATGGCGGGGTGCTGGCCGAAGTTCCGCTTGAAGCGGACCGCCCGCAGCGGGAGGCCCTCCTCGTGTAGCCGGACGATCGTGGCCCACGTCCCGTCGCGGGAGCCGTCGTCGACGACGACGATCTCGTACGGCCGCGAGAGGGCGTCGAGCGTGGCGACGGTGCGCCGGACGACCTCCTCGATCGTGCGCTCCTCGTCGTACACGGGGACGACGACCGAGATCTCGGGCGCCCGGCCGTCGGCGGGCACCGCGAGCGGACCGGACGCGAGCTCTGTCTGGCTCATCGTGGACAGGGTACCCGCAGGGGGTCGGATGCTCGCCCGTTTCCGGCGTGCGCGGGAGGCGTGCGGGAGGGAGTCAGGAGGGCGCCGGCACCCGCAGCAGGAACTGGCTGCTCTCGATCGAGACGACGGTTGCCCTGCCCGCGGCGACGAACTCGTCGACCGCCCGCGTCACCCCGTCCCGCCACCAGCCCTCGACGCCGTAGTCGTCGCCACCCAGGAAGCCGCCCGGGCGCATTTTCGGAGCGAACGACTCGAGGTCGGCCTTGACGCCTTCGTAGGTGTGGTCGCCGTCGACGTAGACGAAGTCGAGCTCGCCGTCGGCGAAGCGCGCGGCCGCCTCGGCGGAGGGCAGCCGGTGCACCTCGACGACGCCGCGGCCTCGCTGGCGCGCGAACCGGTCGAGGACTGCCTCGTAGCGTGCGTCCATCTCGGCCTGGCCCTGCGCGAGCTGGCCCCCGTAGCGGGCGCCCTCGTACGTCTCGCCGCTCATCGCCTGCCAGGGATCGATCAGGTGCAGGCGGGCGGGACGGACGACCTCGAGGATCCGCTCGGCGAAGTCGCCCTCCCAGACACCGATCTCCGCGCACGCCCCGCCCTTCGGCAGCCGCTCGAGCAGCTGCTGCCTGCGCCCCTTCGTACCGGGGTGGAGCAGGCGGTGGACGCGCCGCTTCAGCTTTCTCACGAGCGGCATGACGGTTTCACCTCGGCTCCGCGACCCGCGGTTCCGGACCGGCCGGGCGCGGCGGAGCGAAGGGCGGTCTCGGTGCTTCGGCGCGCCACGGGCCGCCGGATGCTATCAGCGCGAAGGTCTGCCACTCGCTGCCCGGCAGCTCGTCTCGACCGGCGCGACGGGCTCGGTGCTCGTCACCCGGTTCGTCCTCCAATCGACACCGTCAGGGGGCGACGATGAGCGTGTCGTCGTCGAGCCACTCGGCAGTGTTCCCGTCCGCCACCCTCGAGGACTCGCCCGTCGAAGCGTCGACCACGTAGATGGCGTCATCGTCCTGATACGCGATCCTCTCCCCGTCGGGGGACAGCGTGGGCCACCGGATCGAGTCGTTCGCCTCCACCAGCATGCCACGGCCCTCCGCATAGCTGGTCATGAGGCTCTGGCCCGCGAAGCTCGAGGTCATCGGCAAGACGTGCTCCATCGTTATCCATTCCGGACCCAATTCGGGGTTGGGCATCGGGAACGAGGCGTTCCGCTGCACCAGCGTGGGCTCGCCGCCGGTCACGGGCACCGACCACACGTCGAACTTCGTGGTCCTGGACGGGCTCCGGGCCAGGTGGAAGAGGACGGTGCGGCCGTCGGAGCTGAAGCTCGGCGACAGGAACCACCACCACGCCCTCGACAGGTCCAGGTCGGTGAGCTGCGTCCGGCCGAAGAGATCCTGGACGAACAGGTTGCCGACACTGTCGTCGGCGCCGTCGCGCTCCTGGTAGACGAGTGCGGCGCCATCGGGTGACCAGCGGGCTCCGTAGATGTCGAGACCGTCAGGGGACTCGAGCGCGCGCGCGACCGTTCCGTCGATGTTCGCGACCGTCACCACATCGTCGCCGGAGCATCCCTCGCCGAGACAGGTGCCGTAGGCGACCCTCTCGCCGTCGGGGGACGCGACGTAGTTGAAGCCGCCGGCGAGGCTCTCTGCCAGCGGTGTTCTCTCACCTGTGCGGAGATCGAGGAGGAAGGGCAGCGACGCGGTTCCCGGATCGACCGTCGCCGGGTCGTCCACTGCCGCCCAGACCGAGCCGTCGGCGAAGCCGAGGTCCGTGGGCGTCCCACCGACCTCGATCGTCTCGACGCGGCCGGCCGCGATGTCGTAGCGCGCGACCGTCTTGTCGTCGAGCACCGCCCAGACCGCGCCGCCCCCGGCCGCCAGCGCGCCGGGCCTCCCTCCGAGCCGGATCCGCTCTTCCTCCTCGCCGGTCACGGCATCCAGGCGAACGATCGTGTCGTCCCGCGGGCTCGACGCCCACACGGCTCCGTCGGCGACCGTGAGATCGGCCCACGGGAACTCGAGCACGCCGATCGGCATGGTTGCGTGCGTCTCGGTGTCGATGCGCAAGAGGCCGGGCGCGTCCGCGTTCGGATCGTCGGTGTCGAGCGCCCACAGGAACCCGGTGCCGGCCGCGACGGCCACTGCGGCGCCGTCGATCCGGGCGATCACCCTCCCCGTCGAAGGATCGACCCGGTAGAGGTCCGGGGGTGGGAGGCAGCAGGGCCCCGGGGGAAACGCAGAGACCCAGAGCGAGCCGGCGGCGGCGAAGTGGTCGGCGTAGTTGAGTGGCCCGCCGCCGTCAGGATCATCGAGGAGCACGGGCTCGGCGACGTTCTCGCCCGGAGCAAGACGAGAGAGTGCTCCTTGCCAGTCGCCGAGCCACGCGTGCCCGTCGGCCACGGCAAAACTGTTGATTCCTTGCCAAAGAGCTCGCGGGAAGGTGTAGGTGACGGCGTTCGTCGCCGTCTCGATGCGAACCAGCTGGGTGCCCCCGTGAACGAGCGCCCAGACCGAACGGTCGTCCGCGGCCAGGCGCTGCGGGGTGAACGGGATCGCCACCGTGGCGAGGACCTCTCCGGTTGTGGCATCGACGCGAACGAGCGAGCCCGGGCCGAGCGAAACCTGCCCCGGCTCGGGCGCGACAGGATCGGCCACGGGCGCAGGCGCCTCGGGCTCGGCCGCCGTCTCGGTCTCGGTGGTTGCCGCCCCTTCGTCGACGGCGACCCCGGTGGGTGTTCCGGTGTCGGGCGGTGCGGGCGTCGCGGAGCTCGGATCCGCTGTGCCGCCTCCGGTGAGCCAGATCGTCCCCGCGACCAGGGCGGCGACGAGAACGACGAGGGCGATCGCCGCGACGGGCTTCCGTCGTCTCCTGTCTGGCCCGACGACCGGGCCCCCATCCGCCGCCCCCGGGGGCGGCGGCTCCTCCCCGGCCGGCCCGGGCCGCGGCGGAGGCGCGACGGGGGAACGGGGCTCGTCCGTGGAGGCTCGCTCGGGCTGCCCTCCGCCATGGGAGAGGGCTGCCTGCGCGGACGCCGCGAGCTCCTGGCAGGTCGAGTACCGCTCCTCCGGCCATTTCGCCAACGCCTTCCCGATCACCCCGTCGATCCCGGCGGGCAGGCCGGGGCAGCGCTGCGTCACAGACGGCGGCGGCTCGTGCAGATGGGCCGTCAGGACCGCGACGGGTGAGTCCCCCTCGAAGAGAGGCCGGCCGGTCAAGCACGCGACGAGCAGGCAGCCGAGCGCGTAGACATCGCTGCGGGGGCTGACAGGCTTCCCCTCGATCTGCTCGGGAGCGAGATAGTCCACGGTGCCACAACGCCGGGCAACGTCGGCCAGCGTCGCTCCAGGCGGGAGTTCCTGCCGCAGCCCGAAGCCGCGCAGAAGGACCTGCTCGGGCGAGGCCGCGTCGGCGGCCGGGACGACCAGAACCTCGTCTGGCCTCAGGTCTCCGTGCACGAGGCCCCGGCTCCATCTCGCCGCATCGAGCGCCCCGGCCAGCTGCGTGACGATCAGCAGCGCGCGCCCGGGGTCGAGTCGCCCCTCGCGTGCGAGCAGGCTCGCCAACTCGTCGCTTTCGACGTAGCCCATGACGACGTACAGCCGCCCCTCCACCTCCCCGGTCTCGAGGACCGGGACGATGCTCGGATGGTCGAGCGACGCGGCCAGCTTCGACTCGCGCAGGAACCGCTCCCGGAACTGCTCGTCGGTGCCGCGCCCGGGGCTCAGGAGCCTGAGCGCGACCTTGCGCTGCAGCCGGACGTCCTCGGCGAGATACACGACGCCCGTCGCGCCGCGCCCGAGCAGCTCCTCCAGCCGGTACCCGGCGAGCAACGTGCCGACCCTCGGATCGTCGCTCCGCTGCATGTGCGCATCCTCACGTTGCAGGGTACGCCGGAACGATACCCGGCCCGGTGCTGTGAAGGGGTCAATCCGGCGGTGAGTACACTGGTCAGCCGTGACGCCGACGCCCGCCCCCGCCGCACGTTCCGGCTGGACGCGGAGGAAGCGGGCCGAGATGCGCTGGCGCTCCGCAACCCGCGGCCTGCGCACGCTGCCGGGGTTCCTCGTGCTGAGCGCTGGTCGGTGCGGCTCGAGCTCCCTGTTCGCGATCCTCTGCACCCACCCGCAGGTCATGGCGCCGAGCTTCAAGGAGCTGCACTACTTCGACCTCAACTCCGCACGAGGTCTCGACTTCTACCGGCGCTACTTTCCCCTGACAGCTCACCGTCGCGCGCGCGAACGCCAGCTCGGGCTTCCCGTCGTGACGGGAGAGGCGACCACGTACTACCTCCTGCACCCGGCCGTTCCCGACCGCGTGACCGCCGCGCTCCCGGACGTGAAGCTGGTCGTCCTCCTGCGGGATCCCGTCGATCGCGCGTACTCGCACTACCAGCTCTCGGTGCGAAACGGCGTCGAGCCGCTCTCGTTCGAGGACGCCCTCGACGCCGAGGAGGAGCGCCTCGCCGGCGCGGAGGAGCGGCTACTCGCCGACCCTGCCTACGACCGGCCGTCGCATCGCTTCCACTCCTACGTCGCACGGGGCCTGTACCTGCCACAGCTCCAGCGTTGGCACGCGCGCGTGCAGCCCGGGCAGCTCCTCGTCGTGTGTGCCGAGGACCTGTTCGAGCACCCACACGCGACGATCGATGAGCTCACCGCGTTCCTCGGCCTCGCCCTCCACCCCGGCCCGCTGCCCGAGCCGCGAAACCGCGCGGAGTACGAGGACATGCGGCCGGAGACCCGCGAGGTCCTGCGCCGGCGCTTCACGCTGCCGAACGAGCAGCTCGAGGCGTACCTGGGTCGCGAGCTCGGCTGGCAGCGCCCTTCCTGAGTCAGGAGCCGGGCAGCTCGACGTCGTCCGCGGGAACGATCCCGCGCGAACGGCGGCGATCGCGCCACATCGCGCGGAGCTTGCGCGCGTCGGCCGGAGACACCGCGCGCACCGCGACCAGTGCCGCCGGGTAGGCGGCGATGAGCGCCACGCGGAGAGCGATCCCGAGCACGCCGCGCTCGGGCAGCACCCAGAGCGAGAGCGCCACGAGCCCGAGCACGACGACGGCGACCCTCCCCACCCGGGACCACTCGTAGTCGATCCGGTAGCTGCGTCGTGCGTTCAGCCACTGCAGGCCGACGAGCAGGCCCGTGCCGATCACCGTGGTGATGCCGGCACCGACGATCCCGTAGCGGGGGATGAACCAGAAGTTGAGGCCGATCGTGACGGCGGCGGCCAGGCCGGCGATCAGCGGGGTGACGCGTGTCTTCTTCGAGATCGTGACCGCGACGCCGACGATCAGGTAGGCCCCGTACAGCACGATCCCCAGCGCGAGCAACGGCACGACGCGAACGGCGTCCTCGGCCTGGCGAGGGAACGTGAGGAGGATGTAGGGGGCCGACAGCAGCGTCACGGCGGCCAGTCCCCAGCCCGCGACGACCGCCCAGTACGTGAAGACCTCGCGGTACGTCTGCTTCGCGACCTCGTCGCCCTCCTCGCCCCGGATCGCGTGCGCGAACGGCGCCCAGGCCGTCTGGAACGCGCCCGTGACGACGGTGAGAGCGATTGCGACTCTCGCCGCGGCGGCGTACTGGCCCAGCTCGAGCGGGCCGGCGAGCCGCTGGAGCTGGATGCGATCGGCGAAGTTGATCGCCCAGATCGCGAGGTTGGCGGGCATCAGGGGCAGCGAGAAGCGCAGCAGCTCCCCGAGCAGCGAGCGGTCGAAGCGCGAGAATCCGACCGTCTTGCGGCGGGCGACGAGGAGGAACCCGTACAGCACGGCCGTGGCGGCGAAGTTGCCGAGGATCAGGCCGAGGGCGCCCTCGTCGAAGACGACGACGAGCAGCACCGTCAGCACCGCCGACACGCAGACGTTGAGGAGCATCACCCGCACCCACTGCCCCGCCCGTCGCTCGATGCGGTAGATGCGCGCGATGACGTCGTAGTTCATCGTCACCCAGAGCGCGAAGAGGCCCGCCGCCGCGATCTCGCGGCTCACCCCCAGGAACGCCGCGATCTGGTCGAGCAGGAGCACGCCCACGACGACGCCCGCCGTGGAGGTGGCGAGCACGAAGGCGAACACGGTGTGGATCACCGGTGACCAGTCGCCGTCCACGGACTCGGCGAGCGTGAACCGGGACATCGAGGCGACGATGCCCAGACGAAGCACGATCGCCGCGACGACGACGGCCGAGATCACGAGCTCCGCGACGCCGAACGCGACCGTTCCGGCTGCCGCCAGGTAGACGGGGACGAGGAAGAACCCGACGATCCGGGCGAGGATCGCGCCGCTGCCGTAGGTGAGCGACTGGCCGACGAGCGCCCGGTGCCGCCCCTGTCCGCTCAAGGGACGGCCTGGCCGAGCAACCGAGCCACACGATGGTCGGCGGGAGGCGAGACCGTCAATCTCCGGAGGCTGTAGCCGAACGTCCGGGCATCCCGCTCGTAGCGCGCCTCGACGAGCGCCAGGTAGACGCGCCTGGCCACGCTCGCCTTCCGTTCCCGCCAGCGCGCGAAGTACTGGTCGTTCACGCTCCCGCGAGGCGTTCGGTCGCCCGCGAAGTTGTCGGCGTTGACGCCCTCCTCGGCGCGCCGACCCGGCGCGTGATCCTCGAGTCCCACGAAGCGGAAGACGCGTCCGAGCACGGCGTCGGGATCGGCGACGAGGTCCTCGTATCGCACGAGGATGACCGACCTGAGATACGGCACGTCGGCCATCGCGATCCGATGGGCGTGGACCCAGTGGGCGAGCAGCTCGTCCGGCCGGGTCGCGCTCCACTTCTGCGTCGCGCAGGCGACGGCGACCGGGTGGCGGACGACGAAGACGAACGACGCCTCGGGCACCACGGCCTGCAGGAACCGCGACATGAGGAGATTCGGCGGAGACTTCTCGAGCAGCACGGGCCGCTGCACGTCCCAGTGCTGCCTCCACTCCGACAGCAGGAGGCGGCGATTCTCCTCGGTGACGAGCGGCGACGCCTCCGTGAGGTGCGCCTCGGGGAGGAGCGCGAACCGTCCGGCCTGACGGCCCGGGCTCGGCGGGTCGTACACGGACTGGAGGTGTTGACCCTCGTCGGCGGGCACGCCCGTGTCCGAGAACCCGCTGACGGCGGGATGCTCGGCGAGGAGGCGGGCGAGCATCGTCGTACCGCTGCGATGCAGGCCTCCGATGAAGAGAAAGCGGTGGTCGGGCTCGCTCAAGCGGTATGGGCCGGCTGGCGGATGCCGCCGACGAGGCCCGGGAGCGGCACCGTCGGGGCCGCGACGGAAGCAGGCTCCCGCAGGCTGTATCCGAAGGCCCGGACACGCCGTTCGTAGCGCCGCTCGAGCGCCTCGTAGTACAGGCGCCCGATCACCGAGCTCCTGCGCGCGCGCCACTCGGCGAAGTACCTGTCGTTGACGTTCGCACGAAGCGTCCGGTCGTCCGCGAAGTTGTCGACGTTCACGCCCTCCGCGGGCTCGCGCCCGGAGCCCGGGTCGTCCAGGCCGAGGAACGCGAAGGCCCGTTCGAGCTCCTCGTCCGGGTCGGCGACGAGATCCTCGTACCGAAGCACGTGAAGCCGGCGGAGGCGCGGCATGTCCTCTGCGAAGAGCTCGTGGGCGCGCAGCCAGTGCTCGAGCAACGCATGGGGCCGCGTGCCGGGGTCCCACTTCTGCGTCGCGAGCACGTTCGGGATCGGGTGCCGCAGGATCGCAATGAAGTACGAGTCCGGGAACATCGCCTGCAGGAATCGCGTGCGGATCAGGTTCGGCGGGGACTTTTCGAGCAGGTAGTGGGCGGACGTGTCCCAGAACCGCGACCACTCCTCGAACAGGAGCCGCCGGTTCTCGTCGGTCACGAGCGGCGACTCCTCCGTGAGCCGCGCTTCGGAACGAAACGCGAATCTGCCCGCCTTGCTGTGGTATGTGTCCGATGGGTAGACGGTCTGGTTGTGCTGGCCCTCGTTGCCGGGGCGCGCGGTACCGGTGAGCGGGCTCGCATCGGGATGCTCCCCGAGGAGGCGGTAGAGCATGGTGGTACCGCTCCGCTGGAGGCCGCAGACGAAGACCAAGCGATGATCGCCCAAACCAGCGATCGATCGTAGCACCCTGCCCGTCTCGTACTCGCCGGCGGCCGGGCCGAAACCCTCTGCTAACGTCCGTTCCCGTGAGCGAGGGGACGCTCCGGATCCTGGCGGTCGCGGACTGCCAGTCGATCCACACGCTGCGCTGGGCGAGACGTCTGGTCGACAGGGGACACGAGCTGCACATCGTGTCCGACCGGGTCTCGACCCGGCCCCAGGACGTGGACGGGATGCACGTCCACGACATGCGCCGGCTGGACGCGCTCACGCGCCTGCGAGGCATCCGCCGCTTCCGGTTCGGACACGCCATCCGCGCGCTCGCCGAGCTGGTGGAACCGGACATCGTGCACGCGCACGCGACCCTGCCCTACGGCTTCTGGGCGGCCCGGGCGGACGTCCACCCACTCGTGCTCAGCCCCTGGGGGCGCGACGTCCTGCTCGATGCCAAGGTCGAGCCGGGCCGGAGCCGCAGCAGGGCCGCCTTCGACGCTGCCGACTGGGTGATCGTCAACTCGGATGCGATCACGAAGGCAGCGATCGAGGCCGGCGCCGACCCGGCGCGCATCACGTTCATCATGTGGCACACGAACCTGGACGGGTTCGGCCCGGAGCGCGCGGACAAGCCTGCGCTGCGACGCCGATTCGGCTGGCCCGAGGACGCGGTGGTGGTGCTCTCGCTGCGCAATCTCCAGGAGCGGACCAACATCGACGTGCTCGTACGCGCCTTCGAGGCGGCCTATCGGCAGGAGCCCGGCGCGCGGCTCCTGATCGCGGCGCGGGGCGGGCCCGAGAAGGCGGCGATCCAGGCTCTCGTCGACGAGCTCCGCCTCGGCGAGGTGGCCGCGCTCCATCGGGTCGACCCGGAGCAGCTGCCGGAGCTCGCCGCCTCCGGGGACCTCGTCGTCTCGATCGCGTCCACCGACTCCTCCCCCGCCTCCCTGCTCGAGGCGATGGTGAGCGGGCAGCCGCTCATTGGCGGTTGGTGCCCCTCGATCGACGAGTGGATCGGGCCGGGAGAGGGCGCCGAGATGGTGGACTGCCGTGACGAGGCGGCGCTGACGGCGGCGCTCCTCCGCCTGATCGGCGACCCCGAGCTTCGGCGGGCCTACGGTGCGCGGAACGCGCGGGTTGCGCGCGAGCGCGTGTCCGAGACCGGGCCCGAGCTCGAGGCGCTCTACCGGGACCTGGTCGCCGGGCGGACACCCGGGGCGGTGGGCGCCCCGGAGCGCGCCTGAGCTCTGAACCGGGCCCGCGGGCTCAGAGCTCACTCGGGGTGATCGTGCGGGTCCCCGCCCCCGTGCCCGTGCGCGGTCTCCATCACGAGCACGCCGTCCTCGAGCGTCTGGATCGCGAGGCCGAACGTGTCGAGCAGCGTCTCCCTTGTCAGCACCTCCGACGGAGCTCCGAGGGCGACCACGCGCCGGGCGAGCAGCATCACGAGGTCGCAGCGCATCGCGTCTCCGATGTCGTGGGTGGCGACGATCACCGATGCGCCGCGCCGCCGCTCGTCGGCCATCGCCTCGTTCAGGAGCTCGCGGCTCGCCGCGTCGAGGCCGGCGGCGGGCTCGTCGAGGAGGAGGAGGTCGGCCCGTCGGGCCAGCGTCTGGGCAATCGCGACCCGCTGCTGCTGCCCCCCGGAGAGGTCGCGCAGGGGGTGGTGGGCGAGGTCGGAGATGCCCATCCGCGACAGAGCGGCGCCGACAGCCTCCTGGTCCTCGGGCCCCAACCGACCGAGCAGGCCGCGGCCCGCGAAGCGACCCATGCGCACGACGTCCTCGGCCCGGACGGGGAGCAGGAGCCCGTGGGCCCGGAACTGCCCCAGATAGCCGACTCTCGCCGGGCTCGAGCCGGGCTCGCCCCCGAACACCGAGAGGATGCCGCCGCAGAGCGGGAGCAGGCCGGCGACGCTCCGAAGGAAGGTCGACTTCCCCGACCCGTTCGTCCCGACGAGCGCGAGCGCGCGGCCCGGCGGCAGGTCGAGGTCGATCCCGGCGACCACCGGCTCGCCTCCGTGCCCGACCGCGGCTGCCCGGGCGCTGAGGACGGACGGCCGGATCACTCCGGCGCTCGCACCGGCACCGCCCCGCGCACGCCCCGCAGAGCGAAGACCACGAAGAAGAGCCCGACCGCGACCAGTACGACCGCGGCCCCGGCCGCGATGTCCAGATGGTAGGAGAGCAGGAGCCCGGCGACGACCGACGCCCCGCCGAGCGCGGCCGCGATGACGATCGCCGTCCCGATCCGCCCCGTCAGCAGGGCCGCCGCGCTCGCGGGCGCGAGGAGCATGCCGAGCACCAGCAGCGTGCCCACGCTCTGGAAGGAGACGACGACGGTTGCGGCGATCAGCGCGAGCATCACACCGTCGTAGAGGCGGGGGTCGAAGCCCGAGACGCGCGCCTGCTCGGGATCGAAGCAGAGGAGCAGGAACGGCCGGGCGCAGACGGCGGCCGCGACGGCGACCGCGACCGTCGTGCCGAGCTGGACCCAGATGTCTCCCCAGCTGACGCCCAGGATGTCGCCGAACAGGATCCGCGTCAGGTCGCCCGTGAACGTCTCGGAGCGCGACACGATGACCACGCCGAGCGCCAGCATCCCGACGAACAGCAGCCCGACCGCGGTGCTCGACGAGAGGCGCGAGCGGCGCGTGATGACGCCGACGCCGACGATCATCACCGCCGCCGCCACGGCCGCGCCGAGCATCCCGGACACCCCGAGCAGGAGGGCGGCCGCAACGCCGGGGAGCACTCCGTGCCCGAGTGCCTCGCCGACGAATGCGAGCCCTCGCAGGATCACGTACGTCCCGACGATCGCGCACGCGATCGCAACGAGCAGGCCGGCGACGAGCGCGCGGACGAGGAACGGGTTGTCGAGGAACGGGTCGACCAGCGGGCCCATCGGGAATCGGTCAGGCGCCGAGCGCGGCCACGATCGCCGAGGTGATCCCGCGCATGAGGGTGAAGTATGAGCCGTCCGCCGGGAGGGTGTGCGAGGGGAGCTCGGCGATGCGGGCGCCGGCGTCGCCCGCCACAGCCTCGACGACCTGGCTCGGGGTTCCGACCTCGTCGAACACGACGGTCACGCCCTCGCGCTCGATGACGTCGCTGAGCCTCGCGAGGTCGGCTGCGGACGCCTGCGCCTGCGACGACAGGCCCGGCAGCACGGCGCCGACGAGCGTGAGCCCGTACCGATCCGCGTAGTAGCCCATGGACTCGTGGCCGGTGACGAGCTTGCGGCGATCGGCCGGAAGCACCCGCAGCGCCTGCTCGAGCTCGCGATCGAGCCGCCCGAGTCGCTGCTCGAGCGACGTCTGCCTCGCCGCGAGCTCGAGCCCGAGGTCGCGTTCGAGGACGCGGCCGAGCGCGGAGGCCACGGCGCGCATCGCGAGCGGATCGGTCCACAGGTGAGGATCGCCCGCGCCGGGCTCCCCTTCACCGTGCTCCGCCCCGGCCTCGCCGCCCTCGATCGTTCGCACCTCGACATGCTCGGCTGCGGTGAACATCGGGATGCCGTCCTCGCGGGCAGCGTCGAGGGCATCCGCGAGCGATTCTTCGAGGTCGAGCCCGTTCTCGACGACGAGATCCGCGGAGCGAAGGCTTTCGATGTCCTGCGCGGACGGCTGCCAGTCGTGGGGATCCGTCGCGGCGGGCATCAGCACATGAACGCGCGCGGCACCGCCGACGAGGTCGCGGACGAGCGCGCCGAGCACGGCCGTCGTGACGACGACGAGCGGCGCTCCCTCCCCGGCGGGACCCGTCGCGGCCTCCCTCGAGGAGCCGCACGCGGCGAGCGCGACGCACACGGCGACGACGCAGGCGGCGGTCGTGGTGAAGCGCCGGAGCGGGCGGTGCATCGCGCGCCAGATTAGCAATAACAAGACTGAGTATCATATTCAGCATGACCTGCGGACGCAAGAAACCCGCCGGCGCCGGCCTCCTATGAAGAGGAGAGCCGGCTGGACGGCCGACGCTCCGAGCCGGTGACGTAGGATGCCGGTAGGACGAACGCACTCCGGCACGAACTCGGCGGAGGGCGGGAACGAGTCCCGGGCACAGCGATGAGGACCTCCCGAGAACCGACCCGGCACTCGCGCGCGGAGGTGCTCCGTCGCGCCGCAGCCGTGGCAATCGGCCTGGCAGCGTTGCCCGCCGATCTCGGCGGCGCGCTGAGGGCGCGAACGGTGCGGGCCGCTGCCCTGGACACCGATCGCACGTCGCTCGTGACCCGGGACGAGCCCCTCCATCGCGCCCGGCCCGTGGCCGCGGGCACCGAGCTCGAGGTCCGCCCGGCTCCGCGCTTCTCGCTCGTCGGGCTGCACTGGCAGGGCGAGGGTGGCGTGTCCTTCCGGACGCGGGGCGCCGACGGTCGATGGAGCGAGTGGCGGCGTGCGGTCGTCCACGAGCTCCCGGACGCCGGCGAGGCGGGGGCCCGCGGCTGGCAGCTCGGCACGCCCGTGTGGACCGGCCCGGCGAACGCGATCCAGTACCGCGTCGCGGACGGCGTCGGCCGCCTGCGCGCGCACTTCGTCCGCAGCGAAGTCGACCCGGACCGTTCCCTCGCACGGGCGACGAAGCCTGCGATCCTCTCCCGCGCCGCCTGGGGCGCCGACGAGACGATCGTCCGTGCGCCGGCGAGCTATGCATCCCGCCTGCGGCTCGCGGTCGTCCACCACACCGCCGGGAGGCGCCCGGCCACTCCGGAGGAGTCGGCGGCCGTTGTCCGCGGTATCCAGGTCTATCACGTGGAGGGCAACGGCTGGAACGACATCGGCTACAGCTTCCTGATCGATCCGTTCGGCCAGGTCTTCGAGGGCCGGGCCGGCGGCGTCAACCGCAACGTGATCGGCGCCCACGCCGCCGGCTTCAACACCGGCTCGACCGGTGTCGCCCTGCTCGGCGACTTCCAACGGGCACCGCCCGCGCCCGAGGCGCGTGCCGCACTCACCAGGCTCCTCGCCTGGCGTCTCGACGTGGGGCACGTCGACCCGCTCGCCGTCGTCGACTATGCGTCGAGCGGCAAGACCCACACCCTTCGCGCCGTCTCCGGTCACCGCGACGTCAACTCGACCGCCTGCCCGGGCGACGTCTTCTACCCGGACCTCGATGCGATCGCGGCCGAGACCTCCGGGCTCGGGCTGCCGAAGCTCTACGAGCCGTCGACCCGGGCCGAGGCCGCCGGAGCGGTGCGCTTCTCCGGCCGCCTGTCGGCGTCGCTGCCGTGGACGGTCACGGTCACCGGCCCGTCCGGGGAGATCGCCGAGGGGGCAGGCACCGGCAGCGCGGTCGACTGGACGTGGCACACGGCGGGGACCCCGGACGGCAGATACGGCTGGACGATGGCGGCCGGCGACGACGTGCTGCCGGCCACGGGAAAGCTCCGCCGCGGCGACGTCGAGGAGCCCGATCCGCCACCACCGCCGCCGAAGCCCGCTCGGCCGGCCGGCGTTCCCCGGCGCATTCCGCGCTGGGCCTTTGCGCTGCGCCGCTGGCACCTGACGCCGAAGACCGAGCGGGGCCGGCGACCCGCGTCGGTGCCGAAGCGACCACCTGCGTGGTACTGGCCGTGGTTCACGTGGCGGAACGAGCTGAAGGCCTGGAACGAGCTGTACGGCTAGAACTCGCAGCTCGGGCGGCCGCGGTCAGGCCGTCGCTGCCCGGCACCGCGCGCAGATCCCCCGAAGCACGACGTCGTGGGACCCCACGTCAAAGCCATGCCGGCCCGCGAGGCGCTCGAGCACGGTCTCGAGGCTCAGATCCTCGAACGCCTCGACGCTGCCGCAGCGTTCGCACACGAGGTGGTGATGATGCTCTCCGCCCGCGTGGCGAGGCTCGTAGCGGGCGACGCCGTCGCCCATGTCGAGCCGCTGCACCAGCTTCAGCGACCCGAGCAGCTCGAGCGCCCGGTACACGCTCGCGATCCCCACCCGCCGGTCGTCGGCCCGCAGCTCGTCGAAGATCTCCTGGGCCGAGCAGCAGCAGCTCTGGCCGGCGAGGCACTCGACGACCGCCGCGCGGGCCTCCCCCGATCGGTAGCCGGCTCGCCGCAGCGTCGCCGACGCATGCTCCTGCCAGGCCGTGGGGGTCGCCGTCGTCACCCCTTCACGATAACGATTCTCAGCGCCTGACGGTCGGCTACTCGACGACCCGGTAGACCTCGAAGGCCTCGGCGAGGTCACGGCCGATGTTGATCCCTCGCGTCCGGGCGAGATTCCAGATGTAGTCGGCGTTCGCGTAGTTGCGGTGCTGCTGCGATCCGTAGCGCTCGAGCGCCGCGACCTTCCGCTCGACGTGACGTGGCTCCAGCGAGACGTACGCCTGGTAGTTGAAGTTGAGCGTATTCCACGGGATCTCGTAGCCGAGGACCGTCGTCCGCTTGAACGCCCGGATCCCCTCCTCGGCGATCACGTGGTGATCCTGGTGGACGTCGCCCAGGCTCGGCTGGAGCACCGCGTCGGGCGAGAATGCCTGCCAGAGGTCGATCAGGACCTCGAGGATCTCCTGGCGGTGATCCGGGAACGTCCGCACCTCGAAGTCGTGGACCGCGAGCCCCTCCTCCGGGATCCCGAGCTCGACCGTCGCCTCGCGAACCTCCCGGGCGAGCGTGTCGGGCGGGAAGCCGGCGGGCAGCGACTTCGTCGCGATCGAGAAGGCCACATACCGAACCTCGGCGCCCGCCTCGACGAGCCTCGCCATCGTCCCACCGCAACCGAACTCTCCGTCGTCGGTGTGGGGGGCGAGAACGAGGACGCGCCGCCAGGTCTCGATCATGCGGAGAGGCTATACCGTGGACGCGATGATCGATCCGCCGCTCCTCGTCCTCGGCGTCCGCCGCTCGGGGACGACACTGCTGCGCGTGATCCTCGACCGCAACTCCGCCCTCGCGGTACCCGACGAGTCGTACTTCATCCCCCAGATCGCCGACCGCCATCGCGGGCGGGTCGATCCGGATCGCTTCGTCGACGATCTGCGCCGCCTGCCGACCCTCGTCGAATGGAACGTCGACCCGCGGGAGGTACGGAACCGCCTGCGGAGGGGCTGCACCACCGGCGAGGCGATCGCGGCCGTCTACCAGGCGTACGCGGATGCACAGGCCAAGCCGCGCTGGGGAGACAAGACCCCGATGTACATGGGGCACCTGGAGCTCCTCGAAAGTCTCTTCCCGGACGCGCGCTACGTCCACCTGATCCGGGACGGTCGCGACGCGGCGCTGTCGTTCCTCGCCATGCCGGCCGGGATCACGACCGAGGGCTGGGGCCACCCGCGTGACGCGGCCGGGTTCGCCCGCCAGTGGCGGACGGAGGTCGTGGCCGCAAGGTCGCTCGGACGACGAGCCGGAGAGCGGTATCTCGAGCTCCGCTACGAGGCGCTCGTCGACGACCCGCCCGGCACGGTGCAGAGGATCTGCTCGTTCGCCGGCCTCCCCTGGGAGCCCTCGATGCTCGAGTACGCGGGCGCCGTCGACGTGTCGGGCAAGCCCCATCAGCAGAATCTCCTCCGGCGTCCGACCGCGGGGCTGCGACGCTGGCGCGAGGAGATGGCACCGACCGATGTCGCGGCGTTCGAGGCGGTCGCGGGCGACCTGCTCGCCGCGCTCGGCTACGAGCTCGCCGGGGATCGGCGACCCACTCCGCCCCCGGTGGAGCGAGCGCGCCTGCTCCTGTATCGCGCCCAGACGGGCGCCTGGCGTGCGACGGGCAGCGCCGTCCGGCGCTCCCCGGCCTGGCAGCGGCGCCATCCGCCGCTGCGCTGATCGCGGATGGCCGCTGGCGCTCAGCGGCGACGGCGAAGGCCCGGGCGCCCACCGGCCGAGCTCGTGTGGACCCCCGGAGGCAGTAGGCCTGGCCGCGACTCGCCCGGAGACCCGGCGACCGAGACCGCGGCGGCGAGGGCGAGGATGCCCCATGTCAATGCATCCTCGAAGAAGCCGCTGTAGAAGAGCGAGTGCACGAGGAGCAGGACGAAGCCGCCGATCAGCCCGAGCCCGAGCGCCGCGTCCCGGGCCAGCGCCCCCCGGAGCAGGCGCACCGCCCCGACGAGCAGCGCCACGTAGACGAGGATTCCGAGCACGCCGAGCTCGGCCGCCACGGTCAGCGGCGTCGTGTGGGAGGCGTTGCGGGCTGCCGTGCGCTTGCCGCTCTCCTCGCGGGCCGCCTGCGGCTGGCCCCCGACGCCGACGCCCACGAACGGGTGGGCGACGAAGACCCGCCAGGTGCTCGAGACGAGGCCCGACCGGCCGCTCGTGATCCGCTGCGCCGAATCCCCCCGCGCCGCCAGGCCGGCGGCGACGCCTCCGGCGATCACGACCACGAGCGTCGCGGCGAGGAGCAGGCGGCGGTCGGCGCGGTCGGCCGCCAGGAGCCCGACCGCGAGCACGGCGGCCACGAGCGCGACCATGGTCGACTGGGAGTAGGAGAAGAAGAGCGCCGTCCAGAGGAACGCGATCAGCACCCCCGCGAGGAGCAGGCGCACGCGGGCGAGGTACACGGCCGCCACGAGCACGACGATCGCGAGCCCGAGCTGGCGCCCGTAGATGCTCGGATCGGCGAACAGCGACGCCGTCCGGAGGTGCGACGTGTACGCATTCGCGACCTCGAGGTCGCGCGCGAAGTAGACGTCGCCCGTCCAGAGCTGCGAGAGCCCGATCGCGCCGAAGGCGCACCCGAGCGTGACGAGCGTCGTCGTCAACGCGCGGGAAAGCCAGCCGGCGAGCGGCGAGCGTGCCACGACGGCGGTCAGCGCCGCGAACGGGAAGAGGAAGAAGAGGAGCAGGATCGTCCCCGCCCGGACGTCGTCGCTCCACAGGAGCGAGACACCCGAGAGCGCGACGAACGCCGTCGCGGGCAGCGAGAGCGCCAGCGGGAGCGCGGGCGGCTCCTCACCCTGGAACAGACGAACGAGCAGTCCGATCACGGACGCCACGAGAACCGCGTACAGCGGCACGAGCAGGAACGCCTCCTGCGCGCCCAGCTCGACCGGGATGCGGAACGCGGCCACGAGGAGCAGCGCCACCGGGACCGCCGCCGGCACGCGGGAGAGGAGCAGACCACCGCCGAGGAGCGCCGCTGCCGCGACGACGATCAGGCCGATCCTGGCGCTCGAGCCGGCCAGCTGCTCGAGATCCGCGCTCGGGATCAGCGACCAGGCGAGCAGGGCCTCCGCCGCCGTGAGCAGCCCGAAGCCGAACGCGACCAGCGCCCTGGCGCGGGGTATCAGCACGAGCCCGGCGCCCGCCGCGCCGAGCAGGCAGCCGATCGTCGCCGGCGTGTCCGGGCTCAACCCGACCGCTCCGTAACCGTCACCGACGCCCGGTCGCCGTGCCCGAGAGCCGCAACACGGAGGACGTAGTCGCCCGGCCCCGCGCCGCGCGGCAGGCGGACGGAGACCGTGCGGGCCGTCGCTCCGTCGTCCGAGGCCACCGTCCGGCCGGTGGATCCGTCGGCTGAGCGGGCGAGAGCCCAGGCGAAGGTCTCGACGTCGGTGTCGACCGCGAAGGTCAACGTCCCACCGGCGGGTACGGCGTAGGAGGAGCTGTCGAGCTCGACGTAGCGGACGCGGAGCGGGAACGCCGCCCGGGCCTCGTTCCCGGCCAGATCCGTGAATACGAGCACGACCTCGTAGTCGCCCGGCGGCGCCGGAACCCGGCTGACCGCCTCGCCCTCACTCGCAGACGCCGGGAACGTGCCCAGCCACTGGAGCCGGTGCGGGTGCCTCCCGGCCTGGCGGCTCGACCGGATGACCACGGTCCCGTCGACCTCGAGCCGGCCGTGCCCTCGCTCGCTCGCGCGGTAGACGACGCGGAAGCGATCGGCGCGGCCGTCCCCGTTGGGCGAGATCACCTCGGGCCGGTACCGCAACACGCGAATCACCGGGGGCCGCGTGTCGAGGCGGACGTCCGTCGGAACGAGGATCGTGCGGCGCTCGCGGTCGAAGTGAAGCCGGAGGCGGTACCGGCCGTCCGGAGCGATTGCGCCCGCATCGTCGCGACCGTCCCAGACGAACACCTCGACGCCGCTCGCCACCTGCCGGTTCCGGGCCAGCTGACGGACGTGTTCGCCGGCCGCATCCACGATCTCGGCGTCGATCGTGTCGGGTCGACGGAACGTCAGGGCGAGCCGGGCGCGGGCGGTGGGGCAGTCACAGACCGGCGAGAAGTCCCGCGTGAAGCGGGGCGCGGTGATCGGCGTGCGCTCGAGCTTCAACCGCTCCGTGACCACGAACGCCACCGACGTCGCGCCGATCAGCGCGAGCGCGAGAAGCGTCGGTGCGAGGCGGCCCACGGCCCGGCGATTCTACGCCGTGCTCCGATGCATCCGACCGGCGGGACCGGCCGGGCGGGACCGGTATGAACCCGCTGCACCCGAGGTCGCCGGGCTCGCGCTCGGGCTGTGGCGGGAAGGCGACCGCATCCTCGTCGGGCGGTCTGCCTGCGCCGCCTGGAGCGCGCACGCGAGCGCCCGGATGGTGTGGTCTCTCACCGCGAGCGATAGGCCTCGATCAGCACCTCGGCGACCTCGGGCCGCGTGAAGGCCTCTGGCGGAAGCTCGCCGTTGCCGAGCATCTCGCGCACCCTCGTGCCCGAGAGGAAGACATGGTCGTCGCCACCGTGAGGACACGTCTTCGCGGTCGCCATCTGCCCGCACTTCTTGCACCAGAACGAGTGCTCGAAGAACATCGGCTCGATGTCGAGCTCGTGCGCCGCGAAGTCGTCGAAGATGAGCTGCGCGTCGTACGTGCCGTAGTAGTTGCCGACGCCGGCGTGGTCTCGCCCGACGATGAAGTGGGAGCAGCCGTAGTTCTTGCGGCAGATCGCGTGCCAGATCGCCTCGCGCGGGCCCGCGTAGCGCATTGCCGCCGGGAACGCGGAGACGACGACACGGTCGCCCGGGTAGTACCCGGAGACCAGCACGTCGTAGGCCTCGACCCGCACGGTGGCAGGGACGTCGTCGGACTTCGTCTCGCCGACCAGCGGATGGATCAGCAGGCCGTCGACCGTCTCGAGGGCGCACTTCGTGATGAACTCGTGTGCGCGGTGGATCGGGTTTCGCGTCTGGAAGCCGACGACGCGGCGCCAGCCGCGCTCGGCGAACAGCGCGCGTGTCTCGCGAGGATCGCGGTGGAGCTGCGGGAAGGACGGCGCCTGCCGCTCGAACACCGTCACCGTGCCGGCGAGGTAGAGGGGGTGCTGCGCGTAGAGCCGTGCGACACCCGGATGCTCGGCGTCCGTGGTGCGGAAGCACCGCTCGGCCTCGAGCTCGCGGTCGTACGGAAACACCTCCGTCACGTCGAGGACGGCGAGGAGCGTGCCGCCCTCGTCGGCCAGCGTCACCCGATCGCCCTTCGGAGCCTCGGACACGGCCAGGCAGACCGGAAGCGCCCACGGTAGACCGGAGGCCAGCCGCATCTCCCCGACCACCCGGTCGTAGTCGCCACGGCCCATGAACCCGGTGAGCGGCGAGAGGGCGCCGCTTGCAAGCATGTCCAGATCCGAGACCTCGCGGGAGGTGAGGGTCAGCCTCTCGAGCGAGTCGACGCCGCCGGGCCTCGGCCCCGTGCGTTCGACGAGCGCGCCGCCGTGGGGCGCGATCAGGTGGTCGCTCATGCGCTCACCCGGGCAGCCACGAGGCCGAGCTCCTCGAGCCTCGCGACCACGATCGCAGCCGACTCCGCCGGCTCGTGCTGCTCCGTGTCGATCACGATCTCCGCGGCCTCCGGTGCCTCGTAGGGGTCGTCGACCCCGGTGAAGCCCTTGATCTCGCCGGCGAATGCCTTCGCGTACAGCCCCTTCACGTCGCGGCGCGCGCACTCGTCCACCGAGGCGTGCACGAAGACCTCGACGAACGGGCCGAACTGCTCGACCATCTCTCGCGCGGCATCCCGTGTCTCCCGGTACGGGGAGATCGCCGCGGCGATGACCGCCGCCCCGTGACGCGTCAGCCGCGACGCGACCCAGCCGATACGCAGGATGTTCGTGTCCCGGTCCTCCTTCGAGAAGCCGAGCCCCTTCGACAGGTGCGTTCGGACGACGTCGCCGTCGAGGTACTCGACGATCTTGCCGCGTTCCTCGAGTGCGGGGCCGACGAGGTGGGAGATCGTCGTCTTGCCGGCGCCCGAGAGACCCGTGAACCAGAGGGTGAAGCCACCGCCGGCCACCTTGTCCGACTCGGGGTGGTCGACGGGATGGATGTTGTCGCTCATTCGATCCTTTCCGTTGGTGGTGCCGGGGCGCCCGTGCGGCCCGTTCATGTTCAGGGACTCGCTCAGTCCCGGGCCGTCGGAGGCTCGCAGTTGTCGAGATGGATCCCGCACTCGAGCTTGTCCGATCCCGCCCAGCGCCCGGCCCGCTCCTCCTCGTCGGCGCGGGTCGGCCGCGTGCAGGGGATGCAGCCGATCGAACGGTACCCGGTGTCGTGGAGCGGGTTGTAGGGGATGTCGTTCTCGACGATGTACCGCCAGACCGCTCTGTCGTCCCAGTCGGCCAGCGGATGGATCTTGAACACCCCGTAGCGCTCCGACCAGACGACCTTCGGCGTCCCCGCGCGGCTCGGCGACTGGTCCCGGCGGATGCCCGAGATCCAGGCCCCGTACCGCTCGAGCGCGTCGATCAAGGGCTGCACCTTGCGAATGTGGCAGCAACGGTCGGGATCGGCCTCCCAGAGGTTCGGCCCCTCCCGGGTGTGCTGCTCCGCGACCGTGATCACGTCGGGCCGGATCAGCTCGAGCCCGTAGCGCTCGACGAGTCGCTCGCGAGTCTCGTAGCTCTCACGGAAGAACAGGTGGGTGTCGAGCTCCACGATGTCGATGTCGAGCCCGAGCCCCGAGACCATGTGCACGAGCACGGAGGACTGCTTCTGCCAGGAGCACGTGAGGCAGAGCCGGTCGCCGAACTCACGGGCGGCCCAGCGGATCAGCTCCTCGCCCGGGAGCGCCTCGAGCTCCTGTGCGGCCCGCGAGAGCTCAAGCGCCTGCGGGCTCGCCCTCACGGAGAAGCACCTCCTTCAGGGTGTCGGCCCTGAGCCCGAGCCGCAGCGTCTCGAGCGGGATGACCTCTTCCGGCGGGATGTTGCCGAGGTTCACCTCGGGGCCGAAGTGCTTGACGAACCACGCCTGGGCCGACTTCGTGGGCGCTTCGAAGATCACGTCGCTCACGTCGATCGAGTGAGCGATCTCGTCGATCAGGCCGGTCCGCATCTCGCCGGTCGGGCGGTAGATGCCGGCGGTGCCGGTCTCTCGACCCTCGGTGATCACCTTCCAGGCGCCCGCGTCGAGCTCCTCGCGAATCCACTCGACCCACTGATACGGCGGGAAGACGACCTCGGCGTCCTTCGAGCCGACCTCGGAGAGGACGACGAAGTCGTTCGACAGCTCGGCGATCAGCTCGAGCTTGCGCTCGTGGGGGAGGTTGATCGTGCCGTCGGAGATCTCGACGTGCGAGATGCGGTTCTGGGCCAGCCACGAGCGGTACTCGCCGAGCCGGCCGCGGGCGACGGCCGCTTCGAACAGCGTCCCGCCGCAGACGACCGGCGTCTCGAGGGAGCGGTAGAGGGCGATCTTCTTCTCCAGGTTGTTCGTGACGTACGAGGTCCCCCAGCCGAGCTTCACGATGTCGACGAACTCCCCGGCCGTGTCGAAGAGGCCCTCGATGTCGCGAAGGTTCAGCCCCTTGTCCATGACGTGGGTGAGCCCCTGGGCTCGCGGCTTCGGCGACCGGGCCGTCACGCCGAGAAAACCGTCAAAGGCGTGCATAGATCTCCTCCAGTCGCTTCTTCGCCGCTTCCTGAACGTCGTGGTAGATCGAGGCCCCGTGTGAGTCGATGGCGACCGTGAGCGGGCCGAAGTCGCGTACCCTGAACTTCCACAGGCACTCGGGCATCAGGTCCTCCCACTCGACCTCCTCGATCTCCTCGATCTGGGTCGTCTCGAGAGCCGCCGCCCCGCCGACGATCGCGAGGTAGACCATGCCGAGCCGGTGCATCGGCTCGATCGCCTCGTCGGGCAGGCCGCCCTTGCCGCAGATCGCCCGGACGCCGTAGTCGCGACCGAGCCCCTCCGTGAAGCGCACCATCCGCGCGCTCGTCGTCGTGCCGATGCAGAGCTTCTCGTAGCGGCCGCCACCGAGGGGACGGACGTTCGGAGCGGTGTGGAGCAGCAGCGCACCCGAGAGGTTCATCTGCGGACGCCGCCCTTCGTCGAACATCCGGATCTGCGTCCGGTCGCGGATCCCGATCACGTGACCGTCGACGACGATCGAGTCCCCCGCACGCAGGTCGCGGATGTGCTCCTCGTCGGTCGGAAAGGTGAGGCGATGCTCTGCCACGTCAGGCCTCCCGGTCGAAGTCGACGGTGCCGTCCGGGCCGATGTGGGCCGTCGCCCGGCGGGCGGCCCAGCACTGGTAGTTGACGGCGACCGGGTTCAGCGTCATGTGCGTGTCCGCGTGCTCGACGTGCACGTGCAGGACGGTCACGTCGCCGCCGAGGCCCATGGGGCCGATCCCCGTCTCGTTCAGCAGCTCGCAGAGCTCGTCTTCGAGCTTCGCGACCTCCGGGTCGGCGTTGTGCGTCGCGACCGGGCGGGCGATCGCCTCCTTCGCGAGGTGCATCGCGTAGTCGGCCGAACCGCCGATCCCGACGCCGACGATGCCGGGCGGGCACGGCTTGCCCCCCGCACCGACGATCGACTCGAGCACGAACTTCTTCACGCCCCTGACGCCGTCGGCGGGGGTGCACATCTTCAGGAAGCTCATGTTCTCCGAGCCCGAGCCCTTCGGGACGCACTTCAGATCGAGGCCGTCCCAGTCCGGCACGAAGTCCCAGTGGAGGATGGGGACGCGGTGGCCCACGTTCTGCCCGGTCGGCTGGCGGGTCAGCGTGTGCACCGTGTTGGAGCGGAGCGGGTGCTCGATGGTCGCGCGCTCCGTCCCGGCGCGCAGGGCCTCCGAGATGCGGGCGGGATGCAGCGGGAAGCGCTCTCCGACGCGGCAGTAGTAGACGGGAATCCCCGTGTCCTGGCAGACGAGGTTCTTCTCGGTGTCGGCGACCTCGACGTTGCGCAGGATCGTGTCGAGCACGCGTTGTCCGGGCGTCGAGGTCTCGCGCTCGCGCGCCGCCGCGAGCGCATCACGCAGGTCCTGCGGGATGTCCTTCAGCGCCCACACGTAGAGATGCGCGGCGGCGTCCTCGAGGACGCGCCGGAGGTCCGTCGTCACGGCCACGGTCATGACCTCGCTTTCTCCGCGGCGGCCCGGCCGGCGCGGCGTCCGAAGACGATGCACTCGAGGAGGCTGTTGCCCATCATCCGGTTGCGCCCGTGCGTCCCGCCCGCGATCTCGCCGCAGGCGAAGAGGCCCTCGGCGGTCGTCTCCCCGTGCTCGTCGATGACGAGCCCGCCGTTCTGGTAGTGGAGCACCGGGTAGGTGAGGATCGGCTCGGACAGCGGGTCGACCCCGGCGCCGCGGTAGCGCCGCAGCATGTACGGCAGCGAGATCTCGGCATCGGTCTGCGGAATCAGCGTCGTGTCGAGCCAGACCGCGGGCCGCCCGTCCGGCGTACGGGTCCCGCGGCCCTCGGCGACCTCACGGAAGATCGCCTCCGAGACGACGTCCCGCGGCCCGAGCTCGTCCACGAATCGCTCGCCCCGGGCGTTCAGCAGCAACGCACCGTAGGCGCGCGTCGTCTCGGGGATCGAGTAGCCCCGGAGGCCCGGCGGCCACGTGGCGCCGTTCGGGTGGTACTGGAGCGCATCGAGGTCACGTGAGCGCGCGCCGAGCTCGACCGCGATCGTGGTCGTCTCGCCGGTCGCGCCCGGGTGGTTCGTGGACAGCTCGCCGCGCTCCTCCGCCTCCCGGTAGCACCTCCCGCCCGCGGCGAGCACGACCGCCCCGGCCGAGACCTCGACGGTCGTCCCGTCCCTGCCGGCGCAGGTGGCGACGAGCCCGTTCTCCCCGCGTCGCAGCGAGACGAGCGGGCTGCCGGGCAGGGTTGCGATCGTCGATGCCTCCACGGCGTCCCGCAACGCTCGCGTGATCGCCTGCCCGGTGCGATCTCCGACCTGGAGCAGGCGGCGCCGGCTCGCTCCGCCGCAGCGGGCGAGCCGGTAGGAGCCGTTGTCGCGCGTGAACCGGACGCCGTGCTCCTCGAGCCAGGCGATCGCCGACGTCGCCTCGGAGGTCAGCACCTCGACGAGCCGGCGGTCGGCCGTCTCGTGCGAGCTGCTCCACACATCCTGCGCGTGCAGCTGCGGCGAGTCGTCGGGCCCGACCGCCGCCTGGATGCCTCCCTGAGCCTTCGCCGAGTTACACGACTGGAGAGCGCCCTTCGTCGCGAGCGCGACGCGGGCTCCGGCCCTCTGCGCGGACAGCGCCGTCGCAAGCCCTGCGGCCCCGCTCCCGATCACGAGCACGTCCACGGTTCGGTCCGACGGCACGACCACTCATCGTACCAGACCTATGCTTATTTCTTACATTAGTTTGCCTTATCTTCATTGCGAAGCTGCTGCCGGGCGAACGCGAGGAACGCATCACCGGCCCGCGTGGGGACCCGGGTCGTCGAGCGGGCCAGGTAGATCCGGCGTGCCGGCTCGATCCCGCGAACCCGCGCGACGGCCACGGTGCCCGCCTCCAGCTCGGCCTCGAGCGCGTTTCGGGAGATGAACGACACGCCGTAGCCGGCGAGGACGGCGCTCTTCACCGACTCCTGCAGCCCGAGCTCGACGCGGGCACGGGGTCGGAGGCGGACGCCCTCCCGGCGCAGCTCGCCCTCGACCACCTGGCGAACGCCTGCCCCCTCCTGCATGTCGAGCAGCGTCTCGGCCTCGAGCTCTGTCCCGTCGACAGTCCGGCCCGCGAGCCGGTGCCCCGGGGGGACGGCGAGCACGATCTCGTCGCGGGCGAGCGGCTCGAAGCGGATTCCCCTGACCCGCCGCGACGCGCCGACGACACCGAGCTCGAGCTCCCGGTCGGCCACGCGCTCGATGACGGTCTGCGTGTCCGAGATCGCCAGTGCGACCTCGACCTCGGGACACGTCAGGGCGAACTCGCACAGGAGCAGCGGCACGAGGCGTCCGCCCGGCCCGGTCGAGGCGCCGATCGCGAGCCGGCCGCGAACGACGCCGTCCTGCTCGGCGAGGTCGGCGACGAGCTGCTCCTCGGCCAGGAGCACCCTCCGGGCGGCCCGGTAGAGGCGTAGACCGGCCTCGGTGGGCTCCACGCGACGCCCGGAGCGGTCGAGGAGCACGTGGCCGAGCCTCTCCTCGAGCGCCTTCACCTGCTGGCTGACCGCCGGCTGGGTGACCCCGAGCCGCTCGGCAGCCTGGGAGAAGCTCCTCCGCTCGACGACGGCACAGAACGCGACCAGCTGACGCGTATCCATAAGCGATCATTATGGCGTGACCGGTGACTGCACCGGGCCTGCACAGCTATCCCGGGGCGGCGGTGGTCGTGTGCCCGTCGCGGAGCACGACGCGCAGCCGCAGCGCGGAGACGACGAGCAGCAGGAACATGACGACGTCGCTGATGAGACACCACATGCAGAAGGCCTCGATGAGCGCCCACTGGACATAGATGAGGTAGACGGCGAACACGAAGCCGACGAGCGACAGCGCCGCTCCGATCGCGGCACCGGGCTCGCCACGGACGAAGGCGCTCGCGAGGATCGACAGGTAGCCGGCGAGCCCGATGACGGCGACGGGGATGCCGGCGACCTCGGAGTACTTCGAGCTCTGCACCAGCTCGCATCCCCCCGTCGTGCAGGCGTACGTCCCGCCCGTGTAGCGAACGTAGGCGAGGTAGGCCGCGATGCCCGTGCCGACGAGCGCGAGCACGGCCACGACGGCGCGGAGCCGGTCCTCGGTCACCCCGCGAGCAGCTCGTCGATCTGCTGGGTGAGGAACTCGTAGTCCTGGCCCGCGACATCGACGTAGGCGAGCTCGCCGCCGTTCTTGCCGAGCAGGAACGACGGGGTGCTGATCTGTGGCAGCTTCTCCTGGGCGGCCGTGGCGGCCTCCTCGATCTGCGCGTTCACGGCCTCGGAGTCGACCCCGTCGAGGACGGCCTGGGGATCGAGCCCCGGCACCGCCGCTCCGATCGCTGCGAGCAGCTCGTCCGTCACCCACCCGTCGTTCTCGCTCCCCTGGTTCACGTACAGGAGATCGACCACGTTCCAGAGCTTGTCCTGGTCGCCGGAGGAGAGGGCATAGCGCAGCGCCTTCTCCGAATCCGGGCCGAGGAAGGCGATCCCGGCGAAGTCGATCCGTACCTGCCCGGGCCGGATGTAGTCGTTGATCAGCTTCGGCAGCGTCTCCAGGGCGAACGTGCGGCAGAACGGGCACTGGAGGTCGGCGAACTCGACGAGAACGACCGGGGCGTCGGGCGAGCCGAGGGACACCCCGTCCTGCGGGATGCCCTGGAGCATCTGCTCGGTCTCCGTGCCGTCCACGGCGGCGGGGGTAGCGGCCTCCTCCCCGCCCGACAGGCTCACGACGATCAGCACCGCGACCGCCGCCACCGCGAGCACCGCGAGCCCGCCGTACAGCCACTTCCTCGGGATACCGGAGAGCCCGCCGCCCTTGCTCGAGGTCGGCGGTGGAGCAGCACGCCGGGCCTGGCGGCGCTGCTTGGACGCCTTCTGGGACACTGCGTCAGAGTATCGACCGCGGTCCGACGCCGTCGCATCGGCGGGTTCCCCGAGCGCGTTGCGGGAATCTACGGAACGCGGCGGCCGTCGGGCCACGACCTACAGTACGACGATGCGCGTGTGGATCGACATCACCGCGCCGCCGCACGTCCTCGTGTTCCGGCCGCTGATCCGCCTGCTCGAGGAGCGCGGTGCCGAGGTCGCCGTGACGGCTCGCCGTTTCGGCCAGACCGAGGGGCTGCTCGAGCTGCACGGGATCCCCGCCGAGCTGTTCGGCGAGCACGGCGGCGGCAGCCGGCTGGGCAAGGCACGTGCGATGACGACCCGGCTCCCGTCGCTCGTACGCTGGGCACGCGGCCGAGGGCTCGACGTCGCGCTCGCGCACGGATCGCACGAGCTGACGATGGCGGCGCGCACCCTCGGCGTCCCGAGCACGACGACGTTCGACTACGAGTTCGCCTACTGGCAGCATCAGCTCGGTTGCCGGGCCGCGACCCGGGTCGTCGTGCCCGAGGCGATCCCGGCTGCCCATCTCGAGCCCTACGGCCTGCGGCCGCCGAAGCTCGCACGGTACCCCGGCCTGAAGGAGGAGTACTACCTCGCCGACTTCGAGCCCGGGCCGTCCGTGCTCGACACGCTCGGCGTCGATCGGGCACGGGTGGTGGTCGTCGTCCGTCCGCCGGCGGACATCGCCCTGTACCACCACGGGATCGCGAACCCGCTCTTCGCGCGCGTGCTCGACCGGCTCGGACGGGACGAGAGCATCCAGGCGGTGGTGCTGCCCCGAACCGATGCCCAGCGTGGCGAGATCGAGGCCCGGAGGCTTCCCTCCCTGATCCTCCCCGACCGCGCGGTCGATGCCCAGAGCCTGGTCGCGTTCGCCGACCTGGTCGTCTCGGCAGGCGGGACGATGAACCGGGAGGCGGCGGCGCTCGGCGTTCCCGTCGTCACGACCTTCGCGGGACGGCTCGGCGGGGTCGACGCATGGCTGATCCGCGAGGGCCGGCTCCGCCAGCTCCACGACGAGTCGGCGCTCGAGCTCGTCAAGCGCGAGGCAGTCACCGCGCGGCTGCGACGCGACCCGGCCCGGATGCTCGAGCTGCTGCTGCCCGCGGGCGGGCGGGCGTAGCTCCGGCACCCGCACCGGTGCCTGGCACGAAGAGCGGTCGATCACCCGCCGGCGAACGGGGCGAGGACGCGTAGGACGTCCTCCCCGTAGCGCTCGAGCTTGGCCGGGCCGATGCCGGACACGGCGAGCAGGGCCGCGCCGTCGCGGGGAAGCGCCGACGGCGAGCGCCTCGAGCGTCCGGTCGGAGAAGACGACGTACGCCGGGACGGCGTCCGACGCGCGCGCGCTCCCTGCGCCACGCCCTGAGCGCGGCGAGCGCCGGGCCGTCGACCGGCCCGGCGGCCGCCGTCGCGGGAGCCCGCTTCCGGTCCGGGCCGGCGGCGCCGAGTCGGGCACCCGCCCCGAGCTCGGCGAGGAATCGGCTTGGCCGTGCGGTCTCGTCCCAGCTCAGGAAGAGATGCCGCCGTGCGCGCGTGAGCCCGACGTAGAGCAGCCGTCGCTCCTCGTCGACCGCCTCGGCCGATCGAGCCTGCCGCACGGGCATCTCGCCCTCGACGAGGAGCGGCAGGAAGACCGCGTCCCATTCGAGGCCCTTGGCCCGGTGATAGGTGAGGAGGTGAACTCCGCGGCCCGAGGTCTCGGCACCGAAGCGCGATTCGAGCTCCGCGACGAAGTCCCTGGCGCTGCCGCCGACCTCCACAGCGAGCGTGACCAGACGTCGGAGGTCGGCCTGCCGCGTCAGCTCCTCGTCGCCCAGACCGTCCGGGAGCTCGTCGAGCAACCCGTCCAGCACCGCGGCATCGCGCACGGCCGACGGCGCCGGCGCGTCGGGCGTGCGCCGCAGGCGTCGGAGCATCGAGCGGGCGGCAGGGCGGGTGAGGAACGCTCCGCCGCGAACCTGGTACGGGACGCCCGCCGCGGCGAATGCCTCCTCGAAGTCCTCCGAGCGAGCGTTCACGCGGTAGAGCACCGCCATCTCCTCGAACGCAACACCCTCCCGCTGCAGCGCGAGCGCGCGCTCTGCAAGCAGTCCGGGCTCCGGGCGCCCTGCCGGGCATGCCCCCACGAGCGGTGCCGGGCCGGAGGCCGCCGCCGCGCGCAGCTCCTTCCGGGCCCCGCCGAGGCGCGGGACGAGCCGGTTCGCGAGCGCGAGGATCTCGGGCGTCGAGCGATAGTTCGTCTCGAGCCGGACGACCGTCGCGTGCGGGAACCGCCGCGGCACGTCGAGGAGGTACCGGGAGGTCGCGCCGGTGAACGAGTAGATCGCCTGATAGTCGTCCCCGACGACGCAGAGCTCGTCCCGCTCGCCGAGCCAGAGGTCGAGCAACGTTTGCTGGAGCAGGTTGACGTCCTGATACTCGTCGACGGTGATCGCGGCGCAGCGCTGCCGGAACCGGTCGATCGCCTCCGGGTGCTGCTCGTAGACACGCACGAGCCGCTCGAGGACGTCCTCGAAGTCGATCCGGCCCTGGCTCTCCTTCCGCTCCTCGTAGCGACGGAACACCCGTTGCATGAGGTCGGCCGGGATCGGCGGCTCGCGCCCTTCCAGCCCGTCGAGGTAGGTCGCGGGCCCGAGCCGGCGGTTCTTCGCCCACTCGATCTCGCCGGCGAGGTCGGCGAGCGGGCGGAACCGATACGCGCGATGCAGGGATCGTGCGATCGGGGCGAGGATGACCACTTTCGAGGAGAGGATCTGGCCGGTGCCCGGGACCAGGTGATGGAGCTGGGCGAGCGCCGAGGCGTGGAAGGTACGCGTCCGGACGCCGTCGACGCCGAGCGAGCGCAGCCGCTCCCGCATCTCGCCCGCCGCCCGGTCGGTGAAGGTGACGGCGAGAATCTCGCCTGCCGCCAACGCGCCGGTCGCCACCTGGTAGGCGATCCGCCGTGTGATCGCGGTCGTCTTGCCCGTTCCGGCGCCGGCGAGGATGCAGACCGGGCCGCGCACGGCCTCGACGGCGCGGCGCTGCTCGTCGTTCAGCCCCGAGAGGATCGCCGCCGGATCGATACCCGTCCGCGGCAAATGCTCAGCTGATCCGCTCGTCGACGGTCGTCTCACGATACCGTGGCGAGCGCACCGCCTGGCCGAGCCGCGAGACGACGTCGAGCGTGTCGCCGTCCTCGACGAGCTGACCGAGCTCGGCGAGCTCGGCGTCCAGCCAGGCCGGGTCGACGTTCTGCGCGCTCGCGCGGAAGATCTTCGGGTGAGAGGTGGGCGCCGCGTCCTCGCCGTCCGCCCACAGCTCTTCGTGGAGCTTCTCGCCGGGTCGCGTCCCCACGAAGTCGATCGCGACGTCACGGCCCGGCTCGTGTCCCGAGAGGCGGATCATGTTCGCGGCGAGGTCGACGATCTTCACCGGCTCGCCCATGTCGAGCACGAAGACGTCGCCGGACTCGCCGATCGCGCCGGCCTGGATGATCAGCTGAGCCGCCTCCGGGATCGTCATGAAGTAGCGCGTCATCTCGGGATGGGTGACGGTCACCGGGCCGCCACGGGCGATCTGGCGCCGGAACAGGGGGATCACGCTGCCCGACGAGGCGAGCACGTTGCCGAAGCGGACGGCCAGGAACGTCGTCGCCGTCTCGCGGCGCAGGCCCGCGTTGTGGACGAGCCATTCGCAGAGCAGCTTCGTCTGGCCGAGCACGTTCTTCGGGTTCACCGCCTTGTCGGTCGATACGAGCACGAACGTCCGCACGTCGAAGTCCGCTGCGACCGCCGCGATGACCTCCGTCGAGAGCACGTTGTTGCGCACCGCCTCGATCGGGTTCGCCTCCACGAGCGGAACGTGCTTGTAGGCGGCAGCGTGGAAGACGACGGTAGGCCCGTAGTGCTCGAAGACCTGACGCATCTTCGTCGCGTTCTTCGCGTCGGCGAGGACGGGAACGACGGCCGAGAAGCCGCGCTCGTGCAGCAGCTCCCGCTCGATCTCGAAGAGCGCGTTCTCGCTCTGCTCGACGAGCACGAGCCGCGCGGCGCCGACGGCGACGATCTGACGGCAGAGCTCGGAGCCGATCGAGCCACCCGCACCCGTGACGAGCACGGTCGTGCCCTCGACGTACGAGGCGATGAGGTCGAGGTCGAGCTCGACCGGCTCTCGCCCGAGGATGTCCTCGACCTGCACCTCGCGAAGCTGGCGCGCGAGATGCAGGTCGCCGGTGATCAGCTCGTTGACCGAGGGCAGGGTCTTCACCGGGACGCCGGCGTCGCGGCAGGCGTTCACGACCCGCTGGCGTACCTCGCCTGCGCCGGACGGGATCGCGATCACGACCTCGTCGGGCTTCGCGTCGTCGATCAAGGCCGGCAGCTCGTCGGTCGAGCCGATCACCCGGATGCCGTGCAGCCGGATGTGGCGCTTCCGCGGATCGTCGTCGATCAGGCCGATCGGCGTGTAGCCGAGCTTGGGGCTGCGCAGCATCTCGCGGACGATCAGCTGGCCGGCATCGCCGGCGCCGACGATCAGCGCCTCCTTGCCCCGGGCGACGAGCCCGCGCGGGCCGGGACGCTCGAGAATCGTCCGCGTCAACAGGCGGGCACCGCTGATGAAGCCGAGCGTGAACAGCACGTCGAGCGCGAAGACCGAGCGTGGGACCCGGAACCCCGGCACGGGATGGATGAGGTAGATGGCGAGCTCGGCGACGATCGTCGCGATCAGGACCGCCTGGACGACGGCCCACATGTCCCGCAGCGACAGGTAGCGCCACCAGTGGCTGTAGAGGCCGAAGAGCACGAACACGAGCAGCTTGATCGGGACGACCATCCAGATCGTCTCCTCGAACAGGCGGTCGTAGCCTGCCGGAAGCCCGTCCTCGAATCGGAACCAGAACGACAGATACCAGGCGGCGGCGACGAGGCACGCGTCGATGGCGATCTGGACGAGCTGATGCCGCGTCCCGATTCGCAGGTGCGAGAACCGGCTCACGCAGCCACCGCGGCCGCCGCGACGACCGCGTCGACGACCTGCTCCTGCGTCACGGCGTCGATCCCGGCCCAGAGCGGGAGCGCGAGGTTCTCGCGGGCGGCACGTTCGGTCACGGGCAGGGAGCCCTCGCGGTAGCCGAGATCGCGAAAGACGGGCTGCAGGTGCAGCGGCGTGCCGTAGTAGGACGCACATCCGATCCCGGCCGCGCGCAGCCCCGCGTCGATCGTGTCTCGCCGCGACGTCCGGATCACGTACATGTGGTAGACGTGCCCGGGCTCGTCGACCGGCAGCCTGCAGACCTCTCCGAGCCCCAGCTCCTCGTAACGCCGGGCCGCTTCCCGCCGCAGCCCGTTCCAGCCGGAGAGCTCACGCAGAAAGACCCGCAGCACCGCGGCCTGGAGCTCGTCCAGGCGCGAGTTGTAGCCGACCGCCTCGAACGTCTGCTTGTCGCGGGAGCCGTGGAAGCGGAGCAGCCTGATTCGCTCCGCGACCTCCGCGTCCCTCGTCACGACCAGGCCGCCGTCACCGAGCGCCGGCAGGTTCTTCGTCGGGAAGAAGCTGAACGTCCCGGCCAGCCCGTGGGTCCCGGCCAGCCGGTCGCCGAGCCCCGCGCCGAACGCCTGCGCGGTGTCCTCGATCACCGGCACCCCGACAGGGAGGCCGTCGAGGGGCATCGGGCGCCCGAACAGGTGGACGGCGACGATCGCCTTCGTCCGGAAGGTCGCACGGGCTCGCACGTCGACCGCGTCGAGGTTGAGCGTCTCGGGGTCGATATCGGCGAAGACCGGAATCGCACCGCGGCGGGCGATCGCCTCCGCGGTCGCGTAGAAGGTGAACGCGGGGCAGATCACCTCGTCGCCGCGGCCGACGCCGATCGCCTCGAGCGCCAGAACGAGCGCGTCGGTGCCGTTCGCGACGCCGATCGCCTCGGTCGCTCCGAGGTAGGCCGCGGCCTCCTCCTCGAACGCGTCGACGTTCGGGCCGAGGATGAAGCGGCCCGAGTCGAGCACCTCTGCCAGCCTGTCTTCCAGCTCGCCGAGCAACGGTGCGTACTGGGCCCTCACGTCCACGAGCGGAATGGCCACGAACGGCGATTCTACCGGCTGTCGCTCGATCCGCTGCCGAATCCCGCCGCGGCCGCGTATCTACCGCGCGTCCTCGGTGGATGCCTCGGTGGCGGGTGCTCGCAGGCGGCGAAACCACCACCGGGCGACGAGGAACGCCACGGCGGCGACGATCAGCCCGACGAGCACGTAGTCCGCGTAGCGGAACTGATCGTGGACCTTCTCCCAGTTGGCACCCAGGACGAGGCCGGCGGCGGCGAAACCGAACGTCCACGGCAGCGAGCCGAGGAACGACAGCCCGGCGTAGGGCCAGAAGCGCATCTCCGCAACACCGGCGGGAATCGAGATGAAAGAGCGCACGACGGGCAGGTTCCGGGTGATGAAGACCGCATACTCCCCGCGCGTCTCGAACCAGGAATGGGCCCGGTCGAGCTGCTCGGGACCGAGATGGAAGAAGCGGGCGTGGCCCTCGAGGAGCGGCCGGCCGCCGTAGCGGCCGATTCCCCAGCCGAGCAGCGAGCCGAGCCAGTAGCCGATCACCCCGGCCATCGAGACGACGACGAAGGCCCAGCCGGTGGACTCGACCTCAGCGCCGAAGAGCGTCACCGGGTGCTCCGGGAACGCGCCCGCCGCGAGCGCACCGGCGTAGAGCATCACGATCTCGCTTCCGGCGGGGAAGACCGCGTCGAGGAACATGAGGGCGAAGATCGCGTAGACGCCGGCGCTGCCGACCGCCTCCGTCAGGGCGTCCGTGATCCCGCTCACGGGCCAATGCTAGTGCTTCGTCGCGGAAGTCCCGCGATGCTCCAGCGCGCGAAACGCGTTGCAGCCGCCTGGAGCGCACGACGACTTCCGAGACGGAGCGCGAGCCCGCGTTCAGCGACGCACGACGGACACCGGCTCGCTCAACGCGACCCTGCCGAGCTCGTTGACGGCGTGGACCGAGACGCGGTAGGTGCCCACGCGCACGGGCCTTCCGGCCGGGGTGCGGCCGCTCCACGAGAGCGCGACCTCGCCCTTGCGATGCCAGCCCCGCAGGAGGGTGCGGACGACCGTTCCGGACGACGCCTCGATCTCGGCACGCAGTGTCGCGGCGTGCTCGAGACGGAACGAGATGTCGATCTCCGTGCCTCGCCGAACCTTCCTGCCTGACAGCTCGAGGAAGCCGAGCGTGTTGTTGACCGAGAACGTCCTTTCGGCCTCGCTCCGGTTTCCGAGCTCGTCGGTCGCCGTGACGAGCCACCGCCACGTCCCTTCCGGTCGCCCGGCGAGCTCCGGCTCGAGCGAATACCTGCCGGCCTGCTTGGCACCCGAGTCCCGCCAGAGCGTGCCGCCCTTCGGCCCGACCAGCCGGACGTCCACCGTCGAGCTGCGGACGATACGGTACGAGAGTCGCTGCCGCTCGGCGCTCCCGTCGCCGTTCGGAGACACGATTGCCGTTGCCGCAGGCGGGGCGTAGGCCCCGTAGTAGAGGACCATCAGCGCATCGGAGACCGCGCGCTCGGATCCGTCCGAGGGATCGTTGAGCAACTCGCCGTCGAAGGCGAGGGTCGTTCCCCCGCCACCGTCGAGCGCCATGCCGGTCACGACGCCGATCCGGACGAGCTCGTCGGCGAGCTGGCGCATCGTCAAACCGTGGCTGCGCGAGCTTCGCCCGTCGGCGGCGACGAGCACGATCCGCCCGTCCTTCAGCTGGCCGACGGCCGTGCGGGGGTGTCTGACGAGAAGCTGGACCGAGGTGAACTGCTCGGTCGTGGGCAGCGCGACGCGCCCCCCGCGGACGAGCGCAGGGCCCCCGCCGATGGCATCCTCGACCTGTTGCCACCAGGGCTTCAGCGTCAGCCGCGTCACGAACGGCGTCCCCGGGGCCGCGAGCTGCTCCAGCCGTGCCGCATCGACACCGGTCGCCTGGAGCACGGCTCCGCCCTTGGGGATCGGCGTGCCCCCGCCGCGGCGGACCTCGACGACCTCACCCGGCATATCGGCGCCAGGCCTCGCGGCCGCCAGCCCGCCGATGACAACGTCGACCGCCTTCTTCGCGGCCGGCGTCTGCTCACCCCAGCTCCGCGTGAAGAGCCCCACGCTGGACCGCCCGGGCGGCCGGTTGAACTCGTTCAGCCGCTCACGCGGGCCGTCGCCGAGGCCCCAGTTGCCGAGGAAGCCGACGCGGGCGATCCGGAGCAGGCCGTCGAGCCCGATCCCGAGCGTCGAGCGCTGCGCGGTCGGGCGCCCCTGCAGCACGCCGTGACGCATGAAGATCCCGGTGGGGAACCCGTGCTCGTTGTTGTAGAGGTCGCCGTTCACCCCGACCACCGTCGCGGTGGAGGCGAGGCGGGACTGCATCGCCGTCACCGGCTCCCGGCCGCTGACCGATCCGTTCGAGAGCACCGGTGCGAGCTCGTACAGCCCCCCGGGCCGCGGAGCGGTGATCACGTGAATCACGACCCGCTTTCCGCCAACCACGCGCTCGATCCGGTCGTACGTGACGCCGGGCATGAGCCGGCGCGCGGCGGCGACCGCGTCGACCGCCGGCACGAGTGCGAGCAGAGCGGCGGCCAGGGCGATGAGGCGGGTGACGCGTTCCACGAATGACTCCTACGGGCGCGAGCCCGCGAACCCTTCTCCTCCGAGAGTAGCGAGGCGCCCGCCAGCGCTCGCCGGTCAGGTGAGCCGGCGGAGCTCGTCGAGCCGGTTGGCCATCGTCGTCAGCAGCCGCTCGGCGAGCGGCGTGTCCTCCTCGAGCAGCGGCCTGAACGCCCAGGCGCTCGTCGCGCAGCAGACGAGCCCCGTGTCCGTCGTCACGGTGGCGGTGCGAGGAGCGTCCAGCATGAGCGCGATCTCGCCGAAGTAGTCCCCGGGGCCGAGCGTCGCGACCTTCTGGCCGCGCTTCGACACGGTCGCCGTGCCCTCGACGATCACGAAGAACGCGAGCACTCTGGCGCCGCGCAAGCCCTCGGTCGTCACGTGTGCCCCGGGCTCGAACGTGTGCTCCGTGAACACCTCGGCGACCATGGCCAGCTCCTCGCCGGTGAGGTCCGCGAACAGCGGTACCCCCGCCAGGGTCTCGGCGGCGTTCACCGGCCGGATGATAGGGACGCCGGTCGCTGTGGGCAAACCGGCCGCGCCGGCGAGCCGACGCTCAGCCCGCCGCGCCGATCGTCCAGGTGAAGCGCGTCATCGTCCCCTTCGGGGCCAGCCCACCGGGCCGAAGGCCACGCCTGGCAAGGAGCACCGGCGCCGTGGCGCCCCGCACGACCGCGAGGCGAACTGCCCCGAGCCCCTCCTGCCGCCAGCGCGGAGAGATGCCGACGACCATCAGCCCGGCTCCGGCCGAGGCTTCGATGACCGAGGCGTCCCCGGGTGGGATCAGCTGGGGCTCCGTCGACACTGCGGCGACACGCTGGACCATCAGCGCCGCCCGGGCGAGCAGTTTGCTCGCATCGCGCCTGCCCTTCGCGACGTCGGCCTCGACGCCGAGCAGGCGGAGCCGGGAGCCGTGGGCCTTCGCGATCCAGGCGCCGAGCTCCACCGCCGCCCACTCGTGCTCGACGCCGCCGAAGGGGACGAGCACGGGGCGATCCGGGCCGATCGCGAGCGGCTCGGGCGCGACGAGCATCCCGATGTCGCAGGGCATGTCGGCCAGAAGCACGCCGAGATCCGTGTCGACGGCTCCGTCGCGCGCGAGGGCCTCGGGCGCGTCGACGAGGAGGAGATCGGTCTCCTGATCGACCGCGAGGGTGATGATGTCGCGGGCCGGTTCGAGCGACGTGAACGCGGCCGCGCGCGACGGCACCCCGCGCGAGACGAGCGCGGCTCGCTGGGCCTCGAGCGCTCCGCTCGTGCGCGCCAGCTCGGGCTCCGGGACGAGCGCCGCGATCACGATCTCGCGCCGCGGCTTCCGCGACAGCGGCTCGGCCAGCGCGATCAGCGCGGGCAGGTTCTCGAGCCGGTCCGGCACGACCAGCAGCGACCTGTCCGGAAACTCGAGCTCGTGCTCGACTCCCGCAAGCACCGACACCGCGACTGCCGCCGGCGCCGGATCGAGCGACGGATCCTGGCGGAGGATCGCGCGCTCGAGCTCCTGCAGCGCAGGGCTCGGGTCGATGCCGAGCTCGTCGACGAGCGCCTCCCTTGCCTTCCGGTACGCCTCGAGGGCGTCCGCCTGCCGCCCGGCCCGATACAGGGCGAGCATGAGATCGCCCCGCAGGCGCTCGCGGAGCGGATGGCGCTCGATCAGCCCCTCGAGCTCCCCGATCAGCTCGGCATCGCGTCCGCGGGCGAGATCGGCCTCGATCCGCCGCTCGACCGCGGCCAGGCGCAGCTCCTCGAGGCGGGCGATCTCGGCCTGCGCAAAGGGCTCGTAGGCGAAGTCGGCGAGCGGCTGACCGCGCCAGAGCGCAAGCGCCTCGCGAAGGAGCTCCGACGCCGTGGCCCCATCCCCGCCACCGAGCGCCGCTCGCGCCTCCTCGCAGAGCCGCTCGAAGCGGTCGAGATCGAGCTGGCCCGCCTCGATCTCGACCACGTAGCCGGACGGACGGGTGACGATCACCTCGGCGCCCAGAGCCTTGCGCAGATGGGAGACGTAGCCCTGCAGCACGTTGGCGGCGGTACCGGGAGGCTCGCCGCCCCACAGCTCGTCGATGAGCCGTTCCGCCGACACGACCTCGTTCGCGCGCGTGAGCAGCAGGGCGAGCACCGCGCGCTGCCGGGTCCCTCCGAGCGCCACGACGGCGCCCTCACGTCGCGCTTCGAGCGGGCCGAGGATCCGGAACTCGACGCCGGTCATGTCCCCGCGGACGGTACCAGGGGCTCCCAGCCGCGCTCAAGGCATTCCCCAGGGTCCTCCCAGGGGCCGGGTCGATCCTCTGCGCACGGAACACGAGGACGAACCAGACGGAGGAGATGATCACCATGACGTTCCCGGCCAACACCCACCGAAGGCTCACCGGCAAGCTGGCTCTCGGGCTCGCGATCGCCGCGATCGCCGCCCCGACCGCCTCCGCGGCAGACTACTCGACCGACGGCCCGACCTCCGGCCCCACCCTGGGTCAGCTCGTCACGGTCGACGCGCCCCGCTCGGGCCCCACCGCCCAGCAGCTGCCCAGCCAGTACAGCTTCGACGGCCCGCGGGCGGGAGGCCCCGTGGCGCCCGACCTCAACCAGTACTCCCACGACGGCCCTCGCTCCGGCCCCGCGACCTCGCTGCCGGCGTTCCCGATCGACTCGCCGCGCAGCGCCCCGATCAGCCTCCCGATCGCAACGCCCGTCGCCGTCCCGACCTCGACCGGGATCGACTGGCGCTCGGTCGGTATCGGAGCCGGCCTCGGGCTCGCGTTCGCGGCGTTCGCCCTTGGCGCGCTGCACCTGATCGGCCGCCGCCGCCAGACCCTCGCCGGGATCTGAGCCGACAGATCCCTCATCCCCTGCCCGGGCGGGCCGCACGGCCCGCCCGGGCGCTCCTGTTTCGTTTCAGATGGCTCTATCCTGCAAGGCGACCCGCCGGAGGTGAAGAAGTGAGCGTCCAGAGCGACCCGCGGATCGGCTCGGTGTTGGCGGGCTACCGGATCGAGCGGCTGCTCGGCCGCGGCGGGATGGGCGTCGTCTACCTCGCCCACGACCCGCGGCTGAAAAGAAACGTCGCGCTGAAGCTGCTCGCCCCCGAGCTCGCCAACGACGACGGCTTCCGCGAGCGGTTCCTGCACGAATCGGAGCTCGCCGCCTCGCTCGACCACCAGAACGTGATCCCGATCTACGAAGCCGGCGAGGCCGACGGCGTGCTGTTCATCGCCATGCGCTACGTCGAAGGCACCGACCTCGCCCGCCTGCTCGCCGACGAAGGGCCACTCGAGCCCGCCCGCACCGTCGGCATCCTCGCCCAGGTCGCCTCCGCCCTCGACACCGCCCACCAACTAGGGCTCGTCCACCGCGACGTCAAACCGTCGAACATCCTGCTCGCCGCCGACGAGCACGTCTACCTCGCCGACTTCGGCCTCACCCGCACCGGCGGCGCGGCCGGCCCGACCGCCGAATACGCCACCTCGCTCGGCACCGTCGACTACGTCGCCCCCGAACAGATCGACGGCGACCCGCTGGACGCGCAGGCCGACCTCTACTCGCTCGGCTGCGTCCTCTACGAATGCCTCACCGGCCAACCCCCCTACCGGGCCGACACCTCGATGGGCGTCCTCTGGAGCCACCTGCAAGCCGACCCACCCTCCGCCCACGAGATCCGACCCGAGCTGCCCGACCAGATCGACACCGTCATCGCCCACGCACTCGCCAAACAACCCAACGACCGCCACCACACCTGCACCGAGCTCATCGACGATGCCCGCAACGCGCTGGGGCTCGCCGGGAGACCCCGCCGTCTCGTCGTGCTCGGCCTGGCCGCGATCGCCGTTCTCGCGGCGGCGGCCGTCACCGTCGCCGTGGTCGTTTCGGGAGGGCAGGGGGCGGTGCCGCCACCCTCGAAACCGGTTCTCGGGGCGGCCGTCGCCCGCGTCGACGCACAGGGGAGCGCACTCGACCCGGTCTTCGACACGGGCGTGATCTTCACGTACGGGCGCCTCGCGGCCGGGGAGAACGCTGTCTGGCTGACGAACCCGGGACGGCGAACGGTGACGCGGATCGCCAAGACGACGGGCGCAGCCGTGACCACGGCGGTGGCGGGGTCGCCGACCGACGTCGCCGTCGGAGCAGGATCCGTCTGGGTTGCCGGGTTCGACGAGGGGCAGGGGACCCTCACCGACGTCGATCCCGCCAGCGGCAACGCCCAGCGGACGGTCGGCCTCCCCTACGCTCGCCTCGTCGCGGTCGCCGCCGGCGCGGAGCAGCTCTGGGTGGCCGCCAACGACCCCGGACGGGGGAACGCCGTGCTGCGGATCGACCCGGTGACGCTCGAAGTCGTCGCCTCCGTGCCGTTCGAGCAGGTGCTGCGCGATCTGGCGGTCGGCGAAGGCGCCGTCTGGGCGACCACCCACACCGGCGGGCAAGCGGGCGCCATCGGTGCGAAGGGCGTCCTGACACGAATCGATCCGCAGACCGCCGGGAGGACCGGCGAAGTCCTCTACCCGGAAAGCGGCACGGCCGTCACGGGCGGCTCGCGCCTCGTCGCGGCGTACGGAGCGGTCTGGGCCATCGGAGGGTTCGAGCTGCTACGGATCGACGCTGCGACCCTCGACCTCACGGCCCAGGTCCCCGTGACGAGCACGGACGTGTACGACATCGCGGCAGGCGCCGGTGCGATCTGGCTCGGGGTCGGGGACGTGCCGGGAGAGGTGCTGCGCATCGACCCCGACACGCTCGAGGTCTCGACGATCGTGAGCGACAACAGGAACCCGGTGACTGCGGTCGGCGCCGACGTGGACAGCGCCTGGGCCTACTGCGACTGCTTCAGGGAGCTGACGCCGTGAGCGTCCACGCCGATCCGCGGGTGGGCTCGGTGTTAGCGGGCTACCGGATCGAGCGGCTGCTCGGCCGCGGCGGGATGGGGGTCGTCTACCTCGCCCACGACCTGCGGCTCGACCGCAACGTCGCGCTGAAGCTGCTGTCCCCCGAGCTCGCCGACGAGCACGGCTTCCGGGAGCGCTTCCTGCGCGAGTCGCGGCTCGCCGCTTCCCTCGACCACGAGAACGTGATCCCGATCTACGAGGCCGGCGAGGCAGACGGGCAGCTGTTCATCGCGATGCGCTACGTCGAGGGCACCGACCTCGCCACCCTGCTGCGCGAGACGGGACCGCTCGAGCCTGCCCGCGCGATCGCGATCCTGGAGCAGGTCGCGTCGGCCCTCGACACCGCTCACGAGCGCGGCCTCGTCCATCGGGACGTCAAGCCCTCGAACATCCTCCTCGCCCGCAACGAGCATGCCTACCTCGCCGACTTCGGGCTCACCCGCAGCCTCGACAGCCCGGGGCTTACTGCGGAGTACGCGTCGTCGCTCGGCACCGTCGACTACGTCGCGCCCGAACAGATCGACGGCGACCCTCCCGACCCGCGGGCCGACCAGTACTCCCTTGCCTGTGTCGCATACGAAACCCTCACCGGCCAACCCCCCTTCCACGCCGACACCTCGATGGGCGTCCTCTGGAACCACCTCCAGTCCGACCCACCGTCGGCCCACCAGATCCGACCCGAGTTCCCGGACCGGATCGACACCGTCCTCGCCCACGCGCTCGCCAAGGGGCCCGGCGACCGCTACGAGACCTGCACCGAGCTCATCGCCGACGCCCGCAACGCGCTCGGACTTCACCCAGCGCCGCGGCGCCGCCTCGCCCTCCTCGCCGCCGTTCTCGCCGCGGCCGCCGTGGTCCTCGTCGCCGTCCTGCTCGCCACCGGCGGCGACGGCAAGAGCGAGCCGAGCACGACGCCGACTCTCGCGCCCGAGGTCGACGCCCTCCAACGGATCGATCCGGAGACGGACCAGCTCGTCGCGACGATCCGCGGCCCGGAAGGCCCATCGGGCCTGTCCGCGGGACAGGGAGCGGTCTGGGTCTCGAACGCGGAAGGCGGAATGCTGCTCCGGGTCGATCCGGAAACGAACAGAGAGGCCGGCTCCGTCCCGATCGGCCCGGGCGCAAGGAACGTCCTGGCTGCCGGCGGTGCGGTCTGGGTCGTCGAGGAATCGTACGACCTGATCCGGCTCGAGCCGGACACGGGTCGCGTGCTCACGCGGCTTTCCCCGGGGGCCCTCCAGCAGCTGGCGTACGGCGACGAAAACCTGTTCGGCACGATCCCGTGCACGTGCGGGATCGGGGAGGCCGTCGGTCAGCCGGGCGTCGTACGGATCCCGTACAAGCTCGACGCCGCTGCCCCGACGTTCGACCGGCTCGAGGTGCTCTCGCTCCAGCCGAAGGACATCGCCGTCGGTGGGGGATCCGTCTGGGTCACGCACGACCAGGTCGTCGTGTTCGAGCTGCTGCGCTTCTCGACGAGCTCCTTCTCGGAGGTCGCTGCTCGGATCCCGCTCGAGGGCGGCGCCATCGGTGTCGCCTACGGCGAGGACTCCGTCTGGGTGGCGAACGTCTACGAGGACACGGTCTCCCGTATCGATCCTGCACGCAACCTCGTCGTCAGCAGGATCGCGGTCGGCGACACCCCTGTCGAAGTCGCCGTTGGCAACGGGTCGGTCTGGGTCGTCAACCACGCTGACGGCACCGTCTCACGGATCGACCCCGAGACCGAGGAGGTCGTCGCCACCATCCCGGTCGGGCCGCGTCCGGACCACATCGCGGTCGGGGACGATGGCGTCTGGGTCACGGTGGACGCAGAGTGAGCCAGACTACAAGCGACCCGCGGATCGGCTCGGTGTTGGCGGGCTACCGGATCGAGCGGCTGCTCGGCCGCGGCGGGATGGGCGTCGTCTACCTCGCCCACGACCCGCGGCTGAAAAGAAACGTCGCGCTGAAGCTGCTCGCCCCCGAGCTCGCCAACGACGACGGCTTCCGCGAGCGGTTCCTGCACGAATCGGAGCTCGCCGCCTCGCTCGACCACCAGAACGTGATCCCGATCTACGAAGCCGGCGAGGCCGACGGCGTGCTGTTCATCGCCATGCGCTACGTCGAAGGCACCGACCTCGCCCGCCTGCTCGCCGACGAAGGGCCACTCGAGCCCGCCCGCACCGTCGGCATCCTCGCCCAGGTCGCCTCCGCCCTCGACACCGCCCACCAACTAGGGCTCGTCCACCGCGACGTCAAACCGTCGAACATCCTGCTCGCCGCCGACGAGCACGTCTACCTCGCCGACTTCGGCCTCACCCGCACCGGCGGCGCGGCCGGCCCGACCGCCGAATACGCCACCTCGCTCGGCACCGTCGACTACGTCGCCCCCGAACAGATCGACGGCGACCCGCTGGACGCGCAGGCCGACCTCTACTCGCTCGGCTGCGTCCTCTACGAATGCCTCACCGGCCAACCCCCCTACCGGGCCGACACCTCGATGGGCGTCCTCTGGAGCCACCTGCAAGCCGACCCACCCTCCGCCCACGAGATCCGACCCGAGCTGCCCGACCAGATCGACACCGTCATCGCCCACGCACTCGCCAAACAACCCAACGACCGCCACCACACCTGCACCGAGCTCGTGCGCAACGCCAGCGCCGCCCTCGGAACGACACCGCTCCTGCGTCGCCGCGAGTTCCTTGTTGCCGCCGGGCTTGTGCTCGCCGCCGCGATCGCGGCCCCGGCGGCGCTGCTGACCCGCACTGGGGGTGGATCCGGCCCATCGCTCGCGACTCGGAACTCGCTCGCCCGGATCGATCCCGCCACCGGCAGGATCATGCAGGTCGTTTCCGGCCTGGCGCCCGCGTGGACATTCGCGATCGGCGAGGGCGCAGCCTGGTGGCTCAGCCTCGAGAAGCGCAGCGTCACCCGCGTCGACCCGGCCACCGGTGCCAGCTCGGTCTCCACGGTGCCGGGGCTCGTCTACGGGATCGCGGCAGGTGAGGGCACGGTCTGGGTGACGACACGTTTCGAGGGCCGCGGGTATCTGCTGGCGATGAATCCGGCCACCGGCAACATCGACCGGCGTTACCCGCTCCCGTATAGCGACCCGCTCGGCGTCACGGTCGACGCCGGCTCGATCTGGGTCGTGTGCTTCGACTTCCTGCACGCCCAGTCTCGCATCCTGCGCTACCCGCCCAGGCCCGAGCTCACGGGGGACACGACCGTTCCGGAGATGGAGCTCTCCCTGCCAGCCTCGCCCTGGTGGACGACGATCACCGACTGGTTCGCCGTGGCGGACGGGCGCATCTCGATCCTCACCGGTGTTCCGGGCACCGAGAGGCCGACCCTTCGGCAGATCGACGCCGCCTCGGGCGACGAGCTCCTTGCCGTCAGCGGATTCGAATATCCCGAAGCGCTCACGGTAGCCCCCGGGCGGGTGTGGGTGACCGAGACGGTTATGCCGGTGGTCTTCGAGGTGTTGCCCTCGGGCGAGAAGGTCCGGCACGAGGGCTGGGTCACGCTCGATACCGGCCCGCTGCACTACGCGCACGGCAGTCTCTGGCTCGGCGACCTGCTCGAGAACGACCTGAAGCGGATCGACACGACCACGGGCGAGGTCACGCTCGCGCTGCAGGTCGCCGAGCCGCGGCACGCCGAACGGGCCGGCCCAACATACGTCGGTCTGCTCGAGGGCCCGTTCCTGACCGGCCTACGTTCCGATGGCGAGAGCCTGTGGGCCCAGGTCGGCGGCGTCCCGGGAAATGTCGTTTGAGGGTCGCGGTGACGCACGACCCTCGGCCGAGGCGCCGATCGCCGGCTCCCGGCTTCAGCGAATGACCGTCATACCCAGCGCGCGGGCGGACTGCTCCTGACGCAGGTCGTGGGTGAGCAACGGAAGCTCGTTGCCGCCGACGCGCCGGGCACAGGCGAGATGCAGTGCGTCGAGCGTACGAACGCCGGTGATCTCGGCGATCGTGGCAGCGTCCTCGCACGTGACCGAGTCGAGCTCGACGAGCGAGATCGAGCCGAGATCCAGCTCGAGCTGCCTGCGCGCAGCGGCGAGCTCCGCAGCCTCGAGCAGCCGCGCGAGGTTGCGCCGAACCTCGATCATCGTGTGCCGTCCGGTCACGAGCGTCGTGTCGCTCCGCAGGATGGCATCGCACGCGTCGGAATCCGGCTCCTGGACATAGCGCTTGAGCAGCGCGCTCGAATCGACGTACAGGGTCACTCGCCGCGATCCTCGGCCAGCACGGCGGCAACGGTGCGGCGGCTCCTGGCCCGCTTCGCGGGTCCGAGCGGGCCCGCGTCTCCGGAGCGGATCCAGCCCGCTGCGATCCCTTCGTCGAGACGCATCCGCCCCGGCAGCGGGCCGAGCATTGCCTTCGGCCGACCTCGATCGGTGACCCTGATCAGCTCGCCCCGCTCGGCAAGATCGAGGTACTCCGACAGTCGCTGCTTCAGCTCCCTGACTCCGACATCCATGTGGACATAACTATAGCCCATTGTGTCCACATCCGTTCTCGCGAGCTCTAGGGGCCTGTCCGGAAAGCGGCCACGGTGGCTGCGGCGCGGCACGTGGTGCGAGGCAAGGACGCAGGAAGCCCCGATATGCGGGCATATCGGGGCGACCGAGGACGCCGCATCGCGACCGTGACGCCAGTCAGGCGCCCTGGTTCACGTTCCGGACACGTCCCTAGGGAAGCATGTCCGCGACGGCAATGGTCGCCGCGGGTTCAAGCAGCGGCGTAACGGTGCCGCCCGCGCTCAGGTGCTCGACGTGCGCGTAGTCGTGCCCGTAGCGGGCGTCCTCACGCGGTACCGGGCTGCGGTGGACCACGAGGCAGCGGTCGCGCAGGTCGATCACCCAATACTCCGGGATCCCGGCGCGGGCGTACAGGCTCGCCTTCCGGCGCCGCGCGTACGCGAGCGTCGTCAGGGCCACCTCGACGACGAGCAGCGCCGTTGCCGGGTGCTCGTCGACGTAGTCGCGCCAGGTACCCTCGACCACCGCGAAGTCGGGCTCGGGCTCCGACAGCGGATCGAGGGCCAGCGGCAGCTGCACGCGAACCGACCGATCGGTGCCGAACGCGCGCCGCAACGTGTCCTGCACGAGCATGATCGTCGCGGCATGCAGGCTGTCCTGGGGCGACATCGTGAGGATCTCTCCGTCGATCAGCTCGACCCGGTCGTCCTCGCCCAGCAGGCCGACCTCGACCATGCGGTCGTACTCCGCTCTCGTCCAGCGGCGCGGGGCGACGTCTCGTTCGTCGAGCACGCTCATCGGAGGCCTCTGCGGCGAGTATGGCAGAGCCGATGTGACGGGATCGTGCCGGCTTCGTGCCGGTTCAGTTCCAGACGCGAACGTCCCGGTACAGCGTGTCACGCTGCACGGGAGTCTTGCCGAGCGCCCGGATCACCCGCACGAAGTCCTCGGTCGTCGCGCGGTGGGTCGTGCCGGCGGCCGAGACGACGTTCTCTTCGATCATGATCGAGCCGAGGTCGTCGGCACCGAACTCGAGTGCGACCTGGCCGATCTTCATCCCCTGCGTGACCCAGCTCGACTGGATGTGCTCGACGTTGTCGAGGTAGATCCGGGAGACGGCCTGGGTGAGCAGGTAGTCGAACGAGGTCGGCATCGTCTCTGCCGGCACCTTCTCGCCGAGCCGGTTGCCGTCGTCCTGGAACGTCCACGAGATGAACGCGCGGAACCCGTGCAGCTCGTCCTGCAGGTCGCGGATCCTCCGCAGGTGCTCGACCCGCTCCTCGAGCGTCTCGACGTGGCCGTACATCATCGTCGCCGTCGTCGAGATCCCGAGCCGGTGCGCCTCGCGCATGACGCCGAGCCACTCGGCCGAGGTCGTCTTCTTCGGCGAGATGATGTTTCGCACCCGGTCGACGAGGATCTCGGCGCCGCCGCCGGGGATCGAGTCGAGGCCGGCGTCCCGCAGCCGGGTCAGCGTCTCCGGGATCGTGAGCTTCGAGCGGCGCGCGACGTGCTGCACCTCCGACGGCGAGAGCGCGTGGAGGTGTATGCGGTAGCGGGCCTTGATCGAGCTGAACAGATCCTCGTAGAACACGATGTCGAGGTCGGGGTGGTGGCCGCCCTGCATGAGCAGACCGGTTCCGCCGAGGGCGAGCGTCTCCTCGATCTTCCTGAAGATGACCGCCTTCGGTAGCAGGTAGCCCTCGCGGGTATCGCCGGGCCGCCGGTAGAAGGCGCAGAAGTCGCAGTCCGTGTAGCAGACGTTCGTGTAGTTGACGTTACGGTCGACGATGAACGTGATCCGGCCCGGGTCCGTCCTCCGAGCGCGCAGCGTGTTCGCGGCGCGACCGATCGGGACGAGATCGCGGGACCTCAGCAGCGCGATCGCATCGTCGTCGGTGATCCGCTCGCCCGAGAGGGCGCGGCCGAGGATCCCGGCGACCGTGGCGTTGTCGGCGACGACCGTCATCGAGCACCCATGGTGCCAGGCACGTGCCTGGCACGTGCCAGGCACCGGCCGCTCACACCGGCTCCCGCTCGACCACCGTCACGAAGCGCAGCTCCGGCACGCGGTCGAGCTCTCCCGCGTCGCGGGCCATCTCGAAGAACGTCAGCAGCCCGGCGCGCTCGCGCGGGCCGAAGCCATAGCGAAGCTTCTCGAAGTAGCGCGCGAGAAATCCCGCCGGATAGCCGTAGCGGCGGCTCGCCTCGCGGGCGAGCGCCTCGGGCTCGGCCCGGCTCTCCCGGTGTGCCTCGAGCAGCGCGCCCTCGAGGTCGGCGACTCCGGCGGGCACGGGCTCGGGGCAGGCGAACACCGCGTAGACCATCGGCAGCCCGGTGCGCTCCGTCCAGAGCCGTCCGAGGTCGAAGTGCGGCGTCGGGTCCTCGAACATGCTCTTCAGCGCGGCGTCGCCGATCAGCAGGGTCGCCTCGGCGTCCTCGCCGAGGGGCACGTGCTCCGCATCGGGCAGGAGGATCCGGACGAGCACGACGGAGGTCGCGCTCTCGGGCGTCACGGCGACCGTGCGCACGCGCGAGAGCGGCGTGCGCGAGACGAGCTGGATCGAGTCGACGGCACCCTCCGACGAGACCGCGACGCGGGACAGGACCCGGAGGGTCTCCGCGTTCCGCGCGTAGGCGATCGACGAGATCGGCGCCAGGTCGAGCTCGCCGGCGACGAGGCGCTCGTTGAGCTCGGTCGGCACGCCGATGATCTCCTCGACGTCCGCCTCGAGGCGGAAGAAGAGCGGCGCCATGTTCACGTAGCCGATCCGCCCGAGCCGGAGCATCGTCAATTCCAACGGCGAATCTCGCTGTACAGCGTGTCCCGCTGCACCGGGATCCGTCCGGCCTCCTGAACGAAACGAACCAGCTCGGAGATCTTCTGCTCGGTACCGGCTGTCCCGCCGGCGGCCGCGAAGATCTCCTCGCGAACGACGGTGCCCTGGACATCGTTGGCGCCGAAGTGCAGCGCGACCTGCGCCATCGGCATGCCCATCATGATCCAGTAGGCCTTGATGTTCGGGATGTTGTCGAGGAGCAGCCTCGAGACGGCGATCACCTTGAGGTCCTCGGCTCCCGGCGTGAACCGGAAGCCGCGCCGCTCGAAGACGGTGTTCTCCGGATGGAACGCGAGCGGGACGAACGCGAGAAAGCCGCCGGTGCGATCCTGCTGCTCGCGGAGGCGCAGCAGGTGGTCGATCCGCTCCTCGTAGGTCTCGACGTGCCCGTAGAGCATCGTGCAGTGCGTCGGGATTCCCATCCGGTGCGCCGAGTCGTGGACGTGGAACCAGGTGTCCGGGTGCTCCTTGCCCGGTGCGACGAGGCGCCGTACGCGGTCGGCGAAGATCTCGGCACCGCCGCCCGGAAGCGACCCGAGGCCCGCCTCCTTGAGCTCCCGTAGCACCTCCACGTGCGAGAGGCCCGAGAGGGTCGTCATGTGGTGGATCTCGCTCGCCGTGTAGAGCTTCAGGTGGACGTCGGGCAGCGCCTCGTGGAGCTTCCGCGTCGCCTCGACGTAGTAGTCGAACCCGACGTGCGGGCTCTCGCCGTTCACCATGTGGATCTCGGTGAACCCGGCCAGCTCCCGTTGGCGCACCGCGTCCTCCACCAGCTCGTCGGCCGTCAGCGTGTAGGCGCCCTCCTGCCTCTGCGTGCGCGCGAAGGCGCAGAACTTGCATTTCACGCGGCAGACGTTCGTCTGGTTCAGGTAGAGGTTCTGGACGAAATAGACCTCGTCCGTCCCGCCGCGCAGCCGCCGCGCGCGGTCGGCGAGCTCACCGAGCAGCAGCAGGTCGTCCGACTCCATGAGCGTGAGCCCGTCGTCGAAGTCGAGCCGCTCTCCGGCCTCGACCTTCTCACGGATCGCATCGACCGCGCGCACGCCGTAATCGACTGTTGCCACTTCTTAATGCTCCCGATCCACGGCCGCGAAGGTCAGCGCCTCGAGCGGGGCTCGATCCGGCGCACCGTTCAGGGACGCGCGGGCCCGCTCGGCGTAGGCGAGGGCAAGCGCGCGGGACTGCTCGAGCGCGCCCGTCGCCGCGACCCGTTCGAGGGCATCCTCGACGCGGGCCCCGGAGAGCGCCTCGCGCACGCGGGGATCCTCGCGGGCGGCGAGGATCAGGGGCAGGGTGGGCGTACCGTCCCGGAGGTCGACGCCCGGGGCCTTGCCGGTCGTGTCGAAGTCTCCCGTGCAGTCGAGGATGTCGTCGGCGATCTGGAACGCGATCCCGAGCGACAGCCCGAAGGCGCCGAGATCGTGCGAGCCGCCGAGCCGGCAGGCGGCCTCGAACAGCTTCCCCGTCTTCAGCGAGCAGCGCCGCAGGTAGTCCTCGACCGTCGTGTCGGGGCAGAAGGCCTGAAGGCGCTGCAGCGCCTCACCACGCGCGAGCGCGAGAGCTGCGTCGGCGAGCGTCCGCACCATCGCGCCGTCGCCGGCACGCGCGAGCTCCGCGAACGCGCGCGCGAACAGGTGGTCGCCGACTGCCTTCGCGACGCCCGGCCCGTGCGTGGCCCAGGCCGTCGGACGTCCGCGCCGAACCGGGGCGGCGTCGAGCATGTCGTCGTGGACGAGCGTCGCCATGTGAACGAGCTCGACCGCGGTACCCGCCAGCACGACACGGTCGTCGGCGCGCCGCTCGGGCGGGGCGGCGAGGAACGTCAGCACCGGCCGGAGGCGCTTTCCGCCGGCGGCGAGGGTCTCGGTGCCCACATCCGCGACCAGCCCGGGGTACGCCGCGACGGCCGATTCGAGCCGGGCCTCGAGCCGCTGCAGGTAGCCCTCGAGCCCGGGTGCGGAGCGTATGGTTGCGATCGCGTTCACTCGACCACGCCGGCAGATGCCGTGTGCAGGGCGACGATTCCGCCCCCCAGCATCTTCCAGCGTACCTCGGTGAAGCCGGCATCGTCGAGCAGGGCGGCCAGCTCGCGTGGGCCGGGGAACCGGCGCACGCTGGCGGGCAGGTAGGTGTACGCCTCGCCGCCCGGTAGCACCCGCCCGAGCACCGGGACGACGCCGTCGAACCAGACGCGGAAGAACGGCCGCAGGACGCCCTGCGGGCGCGTGATCTCGAGGCAGGCGATGCGTCCGCCCGGGCGCAGCACCCTTCGCAGCTCGCCGAAGCCCGCCGCGAGATCGTCCACGTTACGGATCCCGAACCCGACGGTGACGACGTCGAACGAGCCGTCCGGGAACGGAAGCGCGAGCACGTCGCCGCGCACCCACTCGATCGCCGGCGCCTTCTCGCGAGCCCGCTCGAGCATCCGCTGCGCGAAGTCGAGCCCGACCACGGCGCCTCCGGCGGCCGCGTCGGCCACAGCGAAGTCGCCGGTCCCGCAGCACGCGTCGAGCACACGGTCTCCCGGCCGCACGACGACGCTCGCTGCGAGCTCGCGCCAGCGCCGGTCGAGCCCGACCGTCATCACGTGGTTCATGACGTCGTAGACCGGCGAGATCCGGTCGAACATCTCCTCGACCGCGGACGGATCGAGCCGGCCCGACCGGTACGGGTCCGCGCCGCCCGCGGGCGAGGGGGGCGGCACGCCGGTCATTGTCCCCACCGCGTCACGAGCGCGTTGTCGATGCCGAGCTGGTCGAGGATCCGCGAGACCACGAACCCGACGAGGTCGTCGATCGACCGGGGCTCGTGGTAGAAGCCCGGAGCGGCGAACAGGACGACCGCTCCGGCATTCCGCGCGCGAAGCATGTTCTCGAGGTGGATCGAGGAGAGCGGCGTCTCGCGCGGAACGACCACGAGCCGGCGCCCCTCCTTGAGGGCCACCGACGCCGCGCGCTGGATGAGATTCTCCATCGTCCCGCCCGCGATGCTCGCGAGCGTGCCCATCGAGCACGGGCAGATCACGTAGCCGTCGACCCGCGCCGACCCGCTCGCGTAGGGCGCCGAGAAGTCGTCCGGCTCGTAGACGCGCACTCCCTCGACGCCGGCGCCGAAACGGGTCAGCACCTCCTCGCGCGGCAGCTTCGGCTCACCGTACAACTCGGTCGCGAGCACCTCGATCCCGGCACGCGATGCCGAGAGCCCGATCTCGCAGCCGGCCCGGCCGAGCTCGTGCAGCAGCCGCAGCGCGTACGGGGCGCCCGAGGCGCCGGTGATCCCGAGGAAGACGCGCATGCCCGCGAGCGGCGGGCGGCGGCGGCTAGCCGCCGCCCTTGGACGCTTCGAGGAACTCGGCGAGCGCCGTGAGGTTCTCGTCGCCGAGGCCGGCGTACGACGGCATGATCGATCCGGGGCTGAGCGCCTGTGGATCCTTCAGATGGTCGATCTGCCACTGGACGCCGCGGCCCTTGAGACCCTCCGTCGTCAGGTCGGGCCCCACCGCGCCGCCGGTGTTCACGTAGTAGTGGCAGTTCAGGCAGCCAGACTGCACGAACAGCTCCGCGGCGGGCCGAAACTCCTCGCCCATGCCCTGGAAGGCGAGCCACTCGTCGACGACCTCGGCGCCACCGCCGCCCTCCTTCGCCGTCGCGCCCTTCCAGGTGAGCACGCCCATCGAGGCGATCACGAGGATCGAGGCGATCACGGCGACCGGGCGCCGTGAGAGCCGCCGCTCCCGACGCCGGTCGATGAACGGCACCGCGAACAGGAGGATGAGGCAGATCGTGGGGATGCCGACGGTGCCGAGAATCACCGATTCCGGCCACTTGAAGATCCGGAGGAGGTAGAACAGGAAGTAGAAGTACCAGTCCGGGCGTGGGACGAAGTTCGTCGTTCCCGGGTCGGCCTTGTCCGTATAGCGCGGGCCGAGGATCCCCGCATCGCCCGGCTCCTCGCCCGAGGTGAAGTACCACAGGCACGTGAGCGCGATGATCATCGCGACGACGATCAGCGACATGACCGTGTCGTGGAACATCGCGTACGGGAAGAACGGCTTTCCTTCCCGCTGCACGTCCTCTTTGAAGCGCTTGTGCTCGGCGCGCTGCTCCTTACGGAGGCTGCTCACGCGGCATCACCCGGCCCGCTTCCGCCGTCGCCGTTGCCGCGCGGGCGAGGCTCGACCAGGCCGCGCTTACGCTCGTCGATCTCGATCCGGTCACGTCCGGCCCCAACACGTGACCACGGCGGCGAGGTGACGCCGAGGCGCACGACGAGCCACATGTGCAGGAGGATGAGCGCGATCAGCGCGCCAGGTAAGACCAGCATGTGGATCGAGTAGAAGCGGGCGAGCGTGTCGCCCCCGATCTCGGAGCCGCCGCGCAGCACGTTCGAGAGGAACGGGCCGACGAACGGGCCCGTGCCGTTGATGTTGATCCCGACCACCGTCGCCCAGTACGCGGTCTGATCCCACGGGAGCAGGTAGCCCGTGAAGCCCTCGAACATGCCGAGCGCGAGCAACAGCACGCCGATCAGCCAGGTCAGCTCACGCGGGTACTTGTAGGCGCCGAACAGGAACACCCGGCCCATGTGGAAGAACAGGAGGATGATGAAGACGCTCGCGCCCCAGCGGTGCATGCCGCGGACGAGCCAGCCCCACTCGACCTCGTTCGTGATGTAGACGATCGACTCCCACGCCTTGTCGGGATCCGGCTTGTAGTACATGGCGAGCACCACGCCCGTGACCGCCTGGACGATGAAGGCCGTCAGGGTGGCGGAGCCGAGCGTCTGGAACCAGGTGACGTCACGCGGGACTTTGCGGAAGAGGAAGTACTTCACGCCGCCGACGATGCCCGACCGCTCCTCGAGCCAGTCGACCGGCGAGATCAGCACGGCCTCGACCTGCTGCCTCCGCGCCGACTTCTTGTTCGCTGCCGCTGCCACCGACTGCTAGATCCCTTGCGGGCTCGCCGGGTAGAGCCACGCCTCCGGGCCGTCGACGTGCTGGCCGGGGTCGAAGCGGGTGGTCGTCGTCATCACCGCGTCGGCGCCCTCGCCTTCGACCTCGGCGACGCTGAAGCGCTTGCCGAGCACGAGGTTGCCGTCGACGATCGAGTAGCGGTAACGGTCGAGCGCCCGCACCGGAGGGCCGGAGACGACGTTGCCCTCGAGGTCGTACGCGCCGCCGTGGCAGGGACAGACGAAGTTGGCGGGAGCCGTCTCGGTCACTCTGACCGGCTGCTCTGCGGCCGTGAACTCCTGCGGCTCGCCCGTCGGCCCGGCAGGCTGCGTCGGGCAGCCGAGGTGGACGCAGCGATTCGAGATGATCGTGAAGCTCGGCTCGTCGTCCTTGAGGCCGTTGTTGCGGACGAAGGCGGTACGCTCGGAGACCTGCCCCTCGGTCGAGTTCCCGCGGAACGTGGTGATCATGTACGTCCCCTCGGGGAAGTCCGTGTAGGGCCCGAGGTCGACCTGGGGGTCCGCCTGCTCGATGAACGTCGGCGCGACCGCGAACCCGACGACCGGAACCGTGACCCCGACGCCGATCAGCACGCCCAGGCCGAGCGTCGTCCGCTCGAGGAAGACGTTGCGAGGAAACCGCTCGAGCTCCTCACCCTCCTCGAGCTGCTGCTCGAGCTCGGCGAGCCGGGACTGCTCCTCGGCGAGCTCCTCGACCTCGCGGTGCTCCCGCCCCTGATCCCACGCCCAGATCGCACCGGCGAGGATTGCGATGCCGGCGCCGATCCCGAAGATGACCCAGTTGAGGGCGACGCCGACGAGGAGGAGCGCGACCCCTGCCGCGAACAGGAGCGGCCAGACCGTCGGCCTCGGGAGGTGACGCCCCCCGTCGCTCCCGGGCTCAGCCGACCGGTGTCCGTCGTCGTGCTCTGCCACCAAGCTCTCCCTGTTCCCGCGCGGCGCGCCCGCGGCGCGCACCTTACAGCGTCACGATATCCAAGCGTCGCGACAACGTCCTGTCAACGACGTGCCGGTCGGCGCATGCCGCCCCGGGCGGGCTCAGCGCCCCGGAAGCGTGATCCCGAGCTCCTGCCACCGGCGATCGACCCGCTCGGCGACCTCGGCGCTCATCTCGATCCGCTCGGGCCACGGGCGCCCTCCCTCGACCTCGAGCTTGTGCGTCGCGTCGATCCCGAGCTTGCCGCCGTAGCAGTGAGCGGCGGCGGCGTGGTCGAGTTGGTCGAGGGGCCCCTGGGCGATCACGACGTCGCGGCCCGGGTCGACGTTCGCGCAGACGTGGAAGAAGACCTGCTCGTAGTCGTGCACGTCGACGAAGTCGTCCACGACGACGACCGACTTCGAGAGGCTCAGCATCCCGAGGCCCCAGATCGCGTGCATCACCTTGCGCGCGTGCCCCGGGTACGCCTTGCGGATCGAGAGGATCACGCAGTTGTGGAACGCGCCCGCGACCGGAAGGTCGTAGTCGACGATCTCCGGCACCATCATGCGCAGGGGAGCGAGGAAGATCCGCTCGGTCGCCTTGCCGAGCCAGGCGTCCTCGGCGGGCGGCACGCCGACGACGATCGACGGGTAGACGGCGTCGCGGCGCATCGTCATCGCGGTGAGGTGGAAGATCGGGAACGGCTCCTGCGGCGAGTAGTAGCCCGTGTGATCCCCGAACGGCCCCTCGATCCCGAGCTCGCCCCTCTCGATGTAGCCCTCGAGGACGATCTCGGCCTGCGCGGGAACCTCGAGATCGACGGTCGTCGCCTTCACGAGCTCGACCGGCTCGCCGCGGAGGAAGCCGGCGAGCATGAACTCGTCGATGTGCTTCGGGAGGGGCGCGCTCGCCGAGTAGGCGGTGATCGGGTCGAGACCGAGCGCGACGGCGACCTCGAGCCTGTCCCCCATGCCCCGCCAGTCGGCCGCGCCGTCCTTGTGGATCTGCCAGTGCATGAACGTCGTCGTGGCGTCGATCTTCTGCATCCGGTACATGCCGACGTTCCGGCCGCCCGTGCGCGGGTCGGCGGTGATCACGGCCGGCAGCGTGATGAACGGGGCGGGATCTCCCGGCCAGCAGTGCTGGATCGGCAGTAGGTCGAGGTTCGGCTCGACCACCACGTCCTGGCACGGCCCGCTCCGTACCGACTTCGGCATCGAGTCGGCGAGCTTCTTGAGCTTCCCGAGGCCCTTGACCTTCTCCACGAGCCCCTGGGGCGGCTGCATCTCGAGCACACCTTCGAGGCGGGTGCCGATCTCGTCGAGCGACGAGACGCCGAACCCGAGGCACATCCGACGCTCGGTCCCGAACTGGTTCACGAGGACCGGGATCTCCGAGCCCTTCGGGCGCCTGAACAGGAGCGCCGGGCCTCCGGCCTTCACCGTCCTGTCGACGATCTCGGTCATCTCGAGGTACGGGTCGACCTCGGCCTCGATCTCGACGAGCTCCCCCTCCTGCTTCAGGAGCGCGATCCAGTCGCGGAGGGACTCGAAGGGCACGAGTCGGGCTAACTAAAGATGGTTGATTCCACGAGATCGCCGACGCTGGGGTGCCGGCTGGCTGCTCCGGGGCGTGATGCCAGGGCGCAGGCGAGGCTGGACGCCTCGGCAAGTCCTGGCGTCACGAAGCGCACGCGCTCCGTTGCAGCGTCGCAGCGCTGCGACGGAGAGCGGAAGCGGCCCGGACACGCCAGACGGCGCAGCCAGCCGCGCGCAATCGTGGGATCAACCATCTAACGCCGGCGGCGATGTGAAATCGCCTTGACGAGCTCGCCGAGCACGATCACCCCGAGGAACACCAGCCCGACCACCAGCATGCTCAGCACGATGTCCCGCCCCTCCTCCTCCGGAGGCTTCTCCGCCGCAAGGACGAGACCGAGAACCGCGTCGAGCATCGGCGAGGATCTTACTGGACGCGGTCCCGGTGGGCGGCGAGAGCCCGCCCCAGCGCGAGGTCGCCGACCATTCCGGCGGCGAGATCCCGGAGTGGGCCCGGGTCGCGATGGAGCCGCAGCGCCGTCCGCCCGCGCTCGAGCTCGGGGCTCCGGCGGCCCATGAGCGCGGCGGTGGCCGCCCAGGCGAGCCCGTCCGTCTCGATCGGCGCCCCCTCGGCGCGCAGCTGGGTGCAGAGCGAGATGAGCGCCGCGAGGTCACTCACGGCGGCGACATCCTCGAGCGCGGCGAGCCGGACGAGCCCGTGCGCGAACAGGTAGTCCCCGAGCAGCACGGTGGTGTCGCCGTCGCCGGGCGCGAACAGCCTCGGCCCGCCGTAGTGGAGCAGGTAACCCTCGTAGATCGTCTCGAGCGAGAGCGCAAAGCGCTCGTCGCAGAGCTCCGAGAAGACCGGCTCGGCCTCCCGCTCGGCGTGGGGCCGCAGCGCGGCGGCCCAGAGCTCGCTCTCCTCGGCAGCCTCGCGGGCGATCGCCTCCCAGACCTCCGTCGACGATTCGACCGTCACGGCCCGAAGAACTCCGTGGCCGCCTCGACCGTGCGGCCGATCTCCGCCTCGCCGTGCGCGGTCGAGACGAACATCGCCTCGAACTGCGAGGGCGCGAGGGCGACGCCGCGCTCCAGCATGTGCCGGAAGAACGACGCGTAGCGCTCGGTGTCGCTCGCCGCGGCCTCGGCGAAGTCGCGGACCGGGCCCGGGTGGAAGAACAGCGTCGACATGCTGCCGACCCGCTGCAGGGTGATCGCGCTCGATCCGACGGCCTCCCGGAGCCCCGCCTCGAGCCGCGCGGCCTTCTCCTCGAGCGAGTCGTAGACCGCTGGGTCGCGCAGGCGTCGCAGGTGGACGAGCGCGGCAGCGGTGGCGAGCGGGTTCCCCGAGAGCGTTCCCGCCTGGTAGACGGCCCCGCTCGGCGCGAGCTCCGACATCACGTCGCCTCTCCCGCCGAATGCGGCGAGCGGCAACCCGCCCCCGACGATCTTCCCGAGCACGGTCAGGTCGGGGCGCACGGCGTAGCGCTCCTGGGCGCCACCGCGGGCGACGCGGAAGCCCGTGATCACCTCGTCGAACACGAGCAGGGCCCCCGAGGCGTCGCAGAGCGCGCGCAGCGCCTCGAGAAAGCCGGGCTGCGGCGGAACGACGCCCATGTTGCCGGCGACCGGCTCGACGAGGATCGCGGCGAGCCCCTCCCCGTACCGCTCGACTGCGGCCGCGGCGGCGTCGACGTTGTTGTACGCGCACACGACGGTGTCGCCCGTGGCGCCGGTCGGGACGCCGGGCGTCGAGGGGATGCCGAGCGTCGCGAGCCCGGAGCCGGCATCGGCGAGCAACGCGTCCGCATGCCCGTGGTAGCAGCCGGAGAACTTCAGGATGCGGTCGCGCCGCGTGAAGCCGCGGGCGAGGCGGATTGCCGACATCGCCGCCTCGGTCCCGGACGAGACGAGCCGCACCATCTCGATCGACGGGACGGCGTCGACGATCTCCGCGGCCAGCTCGACCTCCCGCTCTGTCGGAGCGCCGAACGATGTCCCCTCTGCGGCCGCCGCCTGCACGGCCGAGACCACCTCGGGATCGGCATGGCCGAAGATCAGCGGCCCCCAGGACATCACCCAGTCGACGGAGCGGTTTCCGTCCTCGTCCTCGACCCAGGCGCCCTCGCCGCGCCTGATGAACGGCGGCGCGTCGAGGCCGACCGCCCGCATCGCCCGCACGGGCGAGTTGACCCCGCCGGGGGTCAGGCTCCGCGCGCGCCGGAACAGCTCGGTCGAGCGGGAGCCCGTCACAGCCAGCCTGCGAGATCCTTCGCCCAGTAGGTGAAGATCAGGTCGGCACCGGCCCGCTTGATCGCCGTCAGGCATTCGAGCGCGGCCCGCTCCTCCTCCAGCCAGCCGTTCGCCGCGGCCGCCTTCACCATCGCGTACTCGCCGCTCACGTTGTAGGCGGCGACGGGCAGGTCGAACCGCTCACGCGCCGCGCGAATCACGTCGAGGTAGGGCAGGGCCGGCTTGACCATGATCATGTCGGCGCCCTCCTCGACGTCGAGCGCGCACTCCCGCATCGCCTCGCGAACGTTCGGCGGGTCCATCTGGTAGCTCCGCCGGTCGCCGAACGCGGGCGCGGAGTCGGCGACCTCGCGGAACGGCCCGTAGAACGCCGAGGCGAACTTCGCCGAGTACGCGATCACGGGAACGCCGGCGAAGCCCTCCGCGTCGAGCTGGCCGCGGATCGCGCCGACACGCCCGTCCATCATGTCGCTCGGCGCGACGACGTCGGCACCGGCGGATGCGTGGCTGACGGCGGTCCGCGCGAGCAGCTGGAGCGAGAGGTCGTTGTCGACGTCGCCGTCCTGGACGATCCCGCAGTGGCCGTGCGACGTGTACTCGCACAGGCAGACGTCGGTCATCAGCACGAGCTCGGGGACGGTCTGCCGGACCGCCCGCAGGGCCCGCTGCACGACCCCGTCCTCGTCGTAGGCCCCGGACGCCGCCTCGTCCTTCTCGTCGGGGATGCCGAAGAGCAGCAGCGACCGCACCCCGAGCCTGGCGATCTCCTCCGCCTCCTCGCACAGGCGGTCGACCGAGCGTCGCGAGATTCCGGCGAGGCCGGGGAGCGGCGCATCGACACCCTCGCCCTCGCACACGAAGACCGGGTAGACCACGTCGTCCAGCGAGACGTGGGTCTCACGGACAAGCGCACGTAGCGTGGCCGTTCGCCGGAGCCGGCGCAGGCGTGTGACGGGGAAGGTGCTCACGAGACCAATCTTCTCACGGAGAGCCGGGCCGCGGTCGAGTAGACGAGAGCCAGCCCCACGAGCCAGCCCGCCTCCCGTAGCGCCGTCCCCGCAGGGCTGGCGTCCGAGAGCAGCGATGAGAACAGCCGGGCCGCGTGCGAGAAGGGCAGGGCGTCGCTCACCCAGCCGGCGGCCGGGACGGCACCTGTCGGGACCACCCCGAGCAGCACGATCGGCAGCGCGGCGAGGAAGGCGACGAGCGTCGCCGTCCGCGCCTCGCGGGCCAGCCCGCCCACGAGCACGCCGACCGCGCCGAACGCGGCGGCCGCGAGCGCGATCGCGACGGCGAGGACCGGCAGCCTGACCCATGGCTGGCCGCCCGACACCCCGGTGAGCTCGACGACGAGCCCGAAGGCCACGGCGAGGACGAGCCCGATCGCCCCCGCGACCACGACCACGAAGGCCACCTTCTGCGCAACGAGCTGTCCGAGGCCGACCAGCCCCTGGATGAGACGCCCGAGCACGTTCTCGTCCCGCTCGGCGGCGATGCTCGCCGCCGCCAGGAGCAGCCCGACGAACGCGAGCGTCAACGCCAGGGCGTACGCCTGCACCTGGGTCGAGAGGACGACCGCGCGGCCCTGCTCCTGCTGCGTCACGAGCTCGATCGGATCCGCGGTGGCGCGGAGGAAATCGTCGACGCCCTCGATCGCGGTCCTCGTCTGGCGCAGGAAGTTGAGCAGCTCGTCGGCGCGTCGCGCGACCTCGGGGTCGGCACTCGCCGTCAGCACCTCGATCCTGCGCTCGGCCTCCGCGAGCCCGATCAGGTCGAACTCGTTTCCGAGCACGCTCCCGCTCCCGCCCTCGAGCAACAGGTCGATGTACCCGAGGTTCGTGCGGATGTACGCGTCCTGGAGCTCGAGATTCAGGGCGTAGACGAGGGACTGGGCCTTCTCGATCGTGCGCGTCGCGAGACCGCTCTCCGTCGTGCGCAGGACGAGCCGCGGGTTCTCGGACAGGCTCCGGAGCTCGCGCGAGAACCCCTCCGGAATGGTCAGGACGCCGAGCACCTTGCCGGCGTTCAGCTGCCGCTCCGCCTCGTCGGGCTCCATCGGCACGAGCTCGACGTCTTGTGCCGACTGGTCGAAGAGGCGCTCGACGTCGAAGTCCTCGCTGCCGACGGAGAGCACCGCCGGAAGGCCGTCCTCGTCGACGAGGGCGATCCGCGGCCGGTCGCCCGCGTAGCGCACGACGAGGCCGACGACGATCGCCACGAGCAGCGGGTAGAGGAGCAGCGTCGCCGCGAGCGCCGGCGAGCGGAGGAGGATCCGGAGGTCCTTCCGGACGAGCAGGGTGACGACTCTCACGCGAACACCTGCGCCTCCGGCGCCGTGTGGTAGTCGGCGAGGGTCCCGTCGAACGCGAGACCTCCATCCCTGAGCACGACGACACGGGTCGCGAAGCGCTCGAGCTCGTCGAGGTTCTGGGTCACGAACACGACCGCGCCGCCGGAGCGCGCCGTTCTCGTGGCAAGCTCCCACAGGCGCCGGCGCTGCCGCGGGTCGAGCGCCGCGGTCGGCTCGTCGAGGAGCAGCACATCCGGCCTACCGAGCAGCGCGACGCCGAGGTTCAACCGCTGCTGGTTGCCGAGGGAGAGCTGGCCGGAGGACCGGCCGTCGTCGGGGAGCTCGACGGCCCGGAGCATCCTCAGCGCCGCGGCGGCCGGATCGGGCAACGAGCCGAGACGGGCGAACAGCTCGAGGTTCTCGCGGGGGGACAGGCGCCCGTAGCAGGCAGGCTGCTGGGGCACCCAGCCGAGGTGCGGGGCCGGGTCGCCGAGCTCGACCGAGCCGCTCGTCGGCGCGAGGGCGGCCGCCATGATCGAGACGAGCGTCGACTTGCCCGCCCCGTTCGGACCGATGACTGCCACCACGTCGCCCGAGCGGACGTCGAGGTCGATGGCCGCAAGCGCCACATGCCGGCCGAACGTCCGGCCGACGTTGCGAGCGGCGAGAAGCGTTCGCTGCTCGGATTCCACCACGGGGCCGGCCGATCGTAGCATCGGCATATCGGCAGGATCTCCCGGGGCCATCGAAAGCCCCGATCGACCTCTGGGCCCCGGCGACCGCAGCCGGTTCGTGTTGAAAGGCACCGGGGCGTTCGCTACCGTGGCCGGATGGCCAGGTCCCATGCGCCAGGGCTGACCGCGCGCGCGGATGTTGACGCCAGGACGCGAGAGCGCCGCATGCGCGGCCGGCGGCTCCAGCTCCTGTGGATCGCGCTGATCGCGGTCGCGGTCGCGATCGCCCTCCTCGTGCTCCTGCTCGACTCGTCCGACTCCACGGGGCCTGTTCCGGTCCGGGACGAGGCCGTCCCTCTGTTGCCCGCGGGGCCGCCGACTCCGCAGGTCGTGGCGCTGCGCAGCGATCTGCAGGTGTACCTGCCGATCAATCAGGCGAGGGTGACCGCGCTCGGCTACTTCGCCGTCGGCGAAGGCGCACTCGCGCTCGAGCCGGTCGGGACCCAGGCCAATGCGGGGGTCTTCACCCGGCTCCTGCGCCGACTCTTCGGTCAGGACAAGGGCGCGATCCGGTACTACCTGCTCGGCGGCGAGGCAGGGCCCGAGACCTCGGGCCTGGCCGTGGGCGCGCCCGTCGGCACCGACGTGTACGCCCCCGTGGACGGCACCGTGATCGGCATCGTCCCTCGTCTGCTGGACGGTGAGCAGTACGGTGTCCGGATCGACATCCAGGCGGCCGCCAGCCCGAGCCTCGTCGTCTCGGTCACGAACGTCGATGCGGACGAGGCGCTCACGATCGGCTCGACCGTTGCGGCGGCGCGGACGAAGGTCGGTACCGTGACCGACCTCTCCTCGGTCCAGTCATCGGCACTCGCACCGTACACCCGGGACGGCGGCCAGTACGTCCTCACCGAGGTGCGGTCGGCTGCCCGGATCGCCCTTCAATAGTGCCGTGCCTGCGAATCCTCGTCGTAGCGGACGTCTTCGGCGTTCCGGGCAGGCGGGCGGTCGAGGCACGGCTTCCCGGGCTCCGGGACGAGCTCGGGATCGACTTCTGCGTCGTGAACGGCGAGAACGCCGCCGACGGAGCCGGTCTGACGGCGAAGCTCGCCGGTAAGCTGCTCGAAAGCGGCGCCGACGTGATCACGACCGGCAACCATGTCTGGCGCCATCAGGATCTCGCGCCGGTGCTCCAGTCGTCGGAGCGCGTCCTGCGGCCGGCGAACATGGGTGGCGAGGGTGCGCCGGGACGGGGCCTCACGGTCGTCCCGGCGACGGACGGCACACCCGTCGCGGTCCTGAACCTGCTCGGCTCGCTGTTCATGAACGCGCACACGCACCCGTTCCTCGTCGCCGAGCGGCTCGTCCAGGAGGCACGGCGCGACTCGCCGATCGTGATCGTCGACTTCCACGCCGAGGCGACGAGCGAGAAGATCGCGTTGGCGCAGATGCTCGACGGGCTGGCGACCGCGGTCATCGGCACCCACACCCACGTGCAGACGAACGACCCTCGAATCCTGCCCGGAGGAACGGCGGCACTGACCGACGCGGGCATGACGGGCCCGCACGACTCCGTGATCGGTGTCCGGTCGGAGCTCGCGATCCGGCGCATGCGGACGGGGATGCCCGTACGGTTCCATCCGGCGGACGGCGACGTGCGCATCGAGGGGGCCGTCGTTGAGTGCGACGCCGCGGGCCGGGCTACCCGGTGCGAGACCGTGCGCGTTCCGGTGCCGTAGCGACGGCCAGCACGACCGTGAGTGCGACGAGCGCCAGGTCTCGCAGGAGGAGCAGCCAGCCGGGCCCCGCCTCGAGCCCGACGAGATCCCAGTAGCGGCCCGGAAACCACAGGTGCGTCAGCACCATCGCCAGGACGAGCAGCCCGGATGCCGCCGCCCCGATCCCGCCGCCGACGAGCGGGACGAGCGGGACGAGCCAGATCAGGAACTGCGGAGAGAGGACCTTGCCGAACGTGACGAATGCACAGACGGACGCGGCCGAGGCCGCCGCGAGCTGCGCGGGGCTTCGCCTGCCGAGCGCGAACAGGAGCCAGACGCCGACGACCGCGGCGATCTGGAGCGCGGTCTGGGCCGAGGCGACGGCATCCGGGAGGCTCCCGTGGAGGTTCTGCGAGCCGAAGGTGCTCACGACCCTGGCCGTGTACGACCCGAGTTGGTCGCCGGCGAGCAGGAACGCCGACCCGAGGCTCTCGAGCTGGAGCGGCCGCCCGGCCTGCTCGGTGAACGCGTCGGCGAGCCGCTCCGGCGCGAGGATCGCGAACGGGAGCATGCACGCGATCACGATCCCCGCGAATGCCGCAAGCCCCTGGAGGGCGCGTCTCGTTCCGTGGTGACGCCATGCGTGGAGCGCCAGGACGGGGACGAGGACGGCCGGGTACACCTTCGCAGCCGCGGCGAGACCGAGGATGGCCAGCGAGAAGCGCGGGCGGCCCCAGAGGGACGCCGCGAGAGCCGCCGCGGTCAGGAACGCGGGCCAGGCGTCGAAGCGCGTCAGCACGACGGTGCCGAGCAGGAGCGGTGCGAGGCCGACGACGGCCGTCGCGCCGAGGAGATGGGGCGTGCTCGCCTGCAGCCGCACGAGCGAGAGGACGACGAGGATCACGGTGGCGGCCCCGAGCAGCGCCACGAGCACCTCGAACCCGGTGCGGAAGTGCGCCTGCGGGCCGAGGGAGGGGAGCGCGAACATCGGGAGCGCCGCCGGCGGGTACTCGAGCTCGAAGTCCCGGTAGGGGACCTGGCCGTCGACCATCGCATCGCCGTAGCGCTGATACAGCGGGGTGTCGACGATCTGGCGGCCGTTGAACGACGGCGTGTGCAGGAGACCGAACGAGGCGAACAGCAGCATCACTCCGAGGACGGCCGCGAGGGCCGCGCGTCGGAGGTCAGCCACCGACGCCGACGAGCTTCGGGACCGGGTGTTCATCGGCCTGCTCGGCGGGCTCCTCGGCGCCGCGCGCGGGCAGGGCGAGGAGCGCGATGGAGGCCAGCGGGAGAAACCACGGGAGGTAGAGGTAGAACCAGTGCGTGAGCACGATCTCGAACCCGATCAGCAGGAACGCCGACAGCGCCGCGAGCTGGATCGGCGTCTTGCGGCGGGGGACGAAGGCGAGCGCGACCGCGGAGGCGACGAGCGCCGCCTTGAGCGCCGTCTGAGGGAGCGAGAGGTCGGGGTATCCCGGATACACGTCCCAGCCCCAGATCGAGAACGGTGAGTCCCTGTCGAGCTGGAATCCGAACGTCCGGTCGTAGAAGACCCTCGCCGCCTCGACCGGGCCGGGCTCGAGCAGGAGCACCCAGAACCCGAGCACCGCCGCGAGCACGAATCCGCCCGCGAAGAGGACGATCGCGCGCGGGCGACGCAGCCCGTCCGGGTAGGAGAGCCAGAGCGGGGCGAGCAGGAACGCTGCGAACTTCGCAAAGGACGCGAGACCGACGAACAGCCCGCGCGCGAGCGGCGACGTGGCCAGCCAGAAGCCCCAGACGAGGAAGCAGGGTAGGATCGCGTCGTTCGAGTTGGTGCTCGAGACGTACTGGGTGAACGGATAGGCGGCCCACGCGAACACGAGCATGGCGGCCAGGCGCGCGCGCCCGAGCCGCCAGCCGACGAGGGCGAGCCCGGCGAGCGTGAGACCGTCGAAGAGCAGGGCGGTGAAATGGGCCGCGGGCAGATCGTCCCACTTCCCGGACCAGCCGTACGCGAGGTACCCGGGGATGTAGCCGATGTACGTGATCGGCCCGTACGTGTCCCCCCGGTCGTTCGCCGACTCGCAGCGGCCGTTCTCCTGGATCCGCTCGCGAACGCTGCCGGTCGAGTCGGCCGGTCCGCACTCCTCCCCCTCCCGCACCGGCATGTGGCCGTACGGCATCTCCCCCTGGTCGACGATGCGTTGCGCGCCGATCACGCCCGCGTAGCCGACGTCGATCACGTTGGAGTCGGCGACGTTGAGGCCGAAGCGGAAGCCGATCAGGAAGATGGCGACGATCGCGAGCAGCCAGACCGGCCAGACGGGACGGTCGGCCCGGGGCGCTCTGCCACGGAGCCCGATCCACAGCATGCGCAGCAGCAGGTACACGAGCGGCGGGTACGCGAGCGGGACGGATGTGAAGATGTCCCCCTCGTTGAAGAACCACCAGGAGGCCGAGAACGACAGCAGGACCAGCAGGTCGAGGTTGCGCATCGACAGCGGCCGGCGCAGGTTCGCGAGCCCGACGAAGAACACGGCGGCCAGCGGCCACCAGATCCAGTCCTTGTTGATGCCGCGCCCGAAGCTCCCCTTGGATCCCCGCGCCATCGTCCACGCGACCTGCGGGCCGGTCCATGCCTCGGTCACCCGTCCGGTGGCGTCGTCGACCCGCGCCAGCACGATCTGCCCGGCGTCGGGCTCGTCCGACCAGACCTTGACGAGCCAGGTGGACGAGCTCTCGTCGAAGCTCGCGTCGTCGGTCAGGCCGTCCGCCGGATAGCGAGCGATCCAGCCCGCGATCTTCTCGTTCGCGGTCGCGAGCCCGATCGCCTCCTCCTCGGTCAGCGCCGGCGCTGGCGGCGGGGGCACGAGCGGCGCCTCGATCAGGTTGCCCCGCTCGTCGTAGCGCGGAGACGTCGCCGCGGCGGCTCCGCCGGCCGCCACGAGCGCCACGACCGCGCAGAGCGCGAGGACGAGAAGCGGCTTCCGGCCAGGCGCGACGCGCATGCGCCGTCCTACGACCGGAACGACCAGAGCTTGTTCCCGAGAAAGGAGAGCGGGGTGACGACGACGATCGCGACCGCCTGCGCCGGCACCTTCGCCATGCCGGCCTCCACGAGGATCGCCAGCACCCCGATGTTCGCGCCGAGGGCGGCCAGGGAGACGGCCAGGAACTTCGCGCCCTGAAGCCCGACGTGCCCGCGCTGAGCACGGAACGTCCAGCGGCGGTTCCAGAGGTAGTTGTTCGTCACCGCGACGGCGAACGAGCAGACGGCCGCCGCGATGTAGTTGATCGAGAGGCCGTGGACGAGGAGGGAGTAGACGCCCAGATTGACCACGTAGCCGCTCGCGCCGACGATGCAGAACTGCAGCAGCTGCACCCAGTTCGCCGGACGGCGCAGTGCCGTTCCGGCCGTGCTGCGAAGCCCGCTCGAGCGGGCGGCGAGCTCTCGGGAGCGCTCCACGGTGCTCATAGGTTAGAGACGGGCGCCGTGGGCCAGCGCCGGCTCAGCCGCGAACCTGGAAGCCGACGTCCCCTGCCGGCCGCTCCCAGACGACGTCGACCTTCTCCACGATCGCGTCCGGCGGACCGCGTCGACACCATCCGAGCATTCGCTCGACGGCGTCCGCCTCTCCCTCGAGAGCCGCTTCGACCGAGCCGTCCGGCAGATTCCGTACCCAGCCGGTCACGCCGAGCAGCTCGGCCTCCGTCTGGGCCTGCGCTCGGAACCACACGCCCTGCACGAGCCCCCGGACGCGGACCCGGGCGCGCGTCACCGTCACCGCTCGTAGCCCTCCCCGACGAGCGGGACGAAGCGGCAGGGAACCGAATGCGCGACCGCGGGCCCCTCGGGCGTGCGGACGACGATCTCGAGCCACTGCTCGTCGGGCGGGCCGACCGGGATCACGAGCCTGCCGTTCGGAACGAGCTGCTCGAGGAGCGCGGGCGGGATCCGCGGCGCCGCCGCGGCGACGACGATGCGGTGAAACGGCGCTCGCTCCGGGACCCCGAGCGTCCCGTCACCGACGATCACCTCGACACGGTCGGCGTACCCGGTGACCTCGAGATTGCTCCGCGCCTGCTTCGCGAGCTCGGGTATCCGCTCGATCGACACGACCTCCGCACCGAGCTCCGCGAGCACGGCCGCCTGATAGCCGGAGCCCGTGCCGACGTCGAGCACGCGCTGGCCCGGGCGGATCGACGCCTCCTGGCAGAGCAGTGCGACCATGTAGGGCTGGGAGATCGTCTGCCCGCTCCCGATCGGCAGCGGCTCGTCCTCGTAGGCGAAACGGACGGTGGGGCCGCTCACGAACAGCTCCCGCGGCACACGGCCCATGGCGGCGAGGACGTGCGAATCGCGGATGCCGCGGTTACGGAGCTGCCACCGCACCATCCGCCGCCGCGCGGTCTCCGGATCAGCACGCACCGACAGGCTCCCGCGGGCGGCTTCCGCAAGAGCGGACGCCGCGAGGGGTGAGGGCGATGCGTCCCCGCTCGAGGGCTCCGGGCATGAGCCCGCCGATGATGCAGCGGATCGGCGTGCGCGGCGTCACACGAGCACCGTGAGCGCGTCCCGCTCGGCCTCGAAGCTCGCCCAGGTCACGTCACCCATATCCTCCCCGTCGACCTGGAGCGCCGTCGGAGCATCGCAGCCCACGGCCAGTCGGTCGGCGTCGTGCACGGCGATCGCCCTGTCGGAACGCTCCTGAACGGGATGGGCGAGGAGCCACCACGCAAGCCTCGCCAGGTCGCGGGGGCGTACCTCGGGCAACGCGAGGAGGTCGAGCCCGAGCTCGAAGCGCGAGCGCGGGGTCGGGCGCACCGCGAGCGGGCCGGCGTACGTGTACGGATCGCAGTTCGTGACCACGGCGAGCGCGCAGCGGCCGTGCCCGTCGATCTCGAGGCTGGCGGGGATCAGGCCGCGCCGGTGCCAGAGCTGCGAGCAGAGCTCGGCCACGAACGCCAGATCCCGGGGCCGCTTCCCGTCGCGGCGGCCGCGTGCATCGACCGCACGCACGAGCTCGGCGTCGAGCCCGAGGCCCGCACAGAAGGTGAATCGCCTGCCGTCCGGCGCTCCCTCATAGGTCACCCGGCCGAGCGAGATCCGGCGCCGCCGTTCTGCGCGTGCGACGCGGCGGGCCGCCTCCACCGGGTCGGGCGGGAGCCCGAGCGCGCGCGGGAGCACGCTCGTGGCGCCGCCCGGGATGAAACCGGCCGGGATCGCACCCTGTAGCCCGTTGACGGCCTCGTTGAAGCCGCCGTCGCCGGCGAAGACGTAGACCGCCGAGCAGTCGTCGCAGCTCCGGGCCAGCTCGGTCGCATGGCCGGGCCCCTCGGTCACGAGCGTCTCGATCGGGCCCGCGGCCGCGAGCGCGGCCGTCACCGCCGCCGTCCGGGGCCCGGTGACCCCGGTCGCCATCGGGTTGACGATCAGCACGCGGCGCACGAAGCCAGCGTAACGCGGCCCGCGTCCGGGCCGACCGCGGGCGGCGAGAACCGCGCTTCCGGATCAGCGAGCGGCTGCCGCGGCCATCGACTCCTCCAGGAGCTCGAGGCCGCGCTCCAGGTCCTCGTCCTCGATCACGAGCGGGGCGAGGATCCGGATCACGTTCGAGTACAGGCCGCAGGCGAGCAGCACGAGGCCGCGCTCGCGAGCCTCGTTCACCGTCGCCGCGGCGAGCGCGGCGGCGGGTGCCTTCGTCTCCCGGTCCTCGACGAGCTCCATCGCGATCATCGGGCCGAGACCCCGCACCTCCCCGACTTCGGGCCGGCGCGCGGCGATGCCACGGAGCCGCTCGTCGAGCAGCTCCCCGAGGCTCCTTGCGCGCGCCTGGAACCCGTCGGTGGCGACCAGGTCGAGGCCGGGGATCGCCGCCGCGCACGAGATCGGGTTCCCGCCGAACGTGCCGCCGAGGCCGCCCGGATGCACCGAGTCCATCACCTCGGCCCGCCCCGTTACGCCGCCGAGCGGCAGGCCCATCCCGAGGGACTTGCCGGTCGTCATGAGGTCGGGCTGGACGCCGTAGTGCTCGATCGCCCAGACGGGGCCCGTGCGGCACATGCCGCTCTGCACCTCGTCGTCGACGTACAGGATCCCGTACCGGTCGCAGAGCTCCTGGAGCCGGGCCGGGTAGTCCGCCGGCATCGGGATGAAGCCGCCCTCGCCCTGGACGGGCTCGAGGACGACGCAGGCGACGCCCTCGGGGTCGACGTCGCTCTTGAACAGCGTCTCGAGCCCTCTGATCGCCGCGTCGGAGTCGACGCCGCGGTACGGGTACGGGCCGGGCGCGCGGTAGACCTCCGGCGCGAAGGGGCCGAAGCCCTTCTTGTAGACGAGCTTGCTCGTCATCGTCATCGTCAGCAGCGTCCGGCCGTGGAAGGCGTGCTCGAACACGATCACGCCGTCGCGGCCCGTGTACGCCCGGGCGATCTTCACCGCGTTCTCGAGCGCCTCGGCGCCCGAGTTGACGAGGAACGTCTTCTGCTGCTCGCCGCGACAGGGCGAGAGCTCGCCCATCCGCCGTGCGACCTCGAGGTACGGCTCGTACATGCCGACGATGAAGCATTGGTGAAGGAAGCGATCGGCCTGCTCGTGGATCGCGGCCACGGCGGCGGGAAGCCCGTGCCCGAGGTTGTGGCAGCCGAGGCCGCCGGCGAAGTCGATGTAGGTGCGGCCGTCGACGTCGGTGATCCGCGCGCCCTCGGCGTCGGCGACGACGAACGGTGGTGTGGACATCCCTTTCGGGATGTAGCGCTCGCGCAACTCGACGAGGCGCTCGGTGGCGGTGCGTTCCCGTGTAGACATGCGAGCAAGTGTATCCCCGGCTTCCTTGGACGTATAGGCCCCGGCCGGCAGTGTCCGTTGGCCAGGGCGTCGGGCTCGCCTATGCGAGCGGGACGAGCCGCGACATCGTCGCCTTGAACGACGCGACGACCACGTCCCCCGGCGCGAGCCCGAGGCGGGCGGCCGAGGCGGCGGTGAGCTCTGCCGTCACGGGACCGATCCGCACCCGTACGCGGTTTCCGGCCGGCGTCAGCGCCCGGATCGGAGCCGTCACGTGGTTGAGCGTGGAGTCCGCCGGCGTCGTCCGTGCGAGAGAGATCTCCCACGGATGGATCACCACGCCGACGTGGCCGCGAAGGTCGTCGGTCGAGTACACGGTCCCGCCTGCGTCGAGCACGACCTCGGTCAGGCCCGTGGGGCCGGCGCGAGCCTGGCCCGAGAGGAGGTTCCCACCCGTGAAGCTGGCGACGAACGGGCTCGCGGGACGCTCGACGAGCTCGACCGCCGTGCCGGTCTGCACGAGCTGCCCGGCGGTCAGGATCCCCACCCGGGTCGCGAGCGCGGCCGCCTCCTCGAAGTCGTGGGTCACGATCAGGGTCGGCAGGGCCAGCTCCCGGAGCAGCTCGCCCAGCTCCGAGCGGACGGCGACGCGGGTGTGCGCGTCCAGCGCGGCGGTCGGCTCGTCGAGCAGCAGGACCTTCGGCTCGCGCGCCAGCGCCCGTGCGAGCGCGACGCGCTGGCGCTCGCCGCCCGAGAGCTGCGACGGACGTGCGCCGGCAAGGGGGGCAAGGCCGAAGCGCTCGAGCAGCTCGCGCGGGTCTCCTCTGCCGGCGAACGCGACGTTCTCGAGCACGCTCAGGTGAGGGAAGAGCGCATAGTCCTGGAAGAGGAGGCCCACCGACCGCTCCTCGACGGGGCGGTCGACCCCGGCCGCCGTGTCGAGCCAGAGCTCGTCGCCGACGGTGATCCGGCCCCGTTCCGGGCGGGTGAGGCCGGCGATCGCCCTGAGCGCCGTGCTCTTCCCCGCGCCGGAGGGCCCGGCGAGGGCGAGCGTCTCGGCACCGAGCTCGAGCGCTAGCTCGAGCCGGAACGAGCGGAGCGGGAATGGTGAGATCGACGTGAAGACGGTCCATTCGGGCAGCAGCTTCGCAATCAGGAGGATGAGGACGCTGACGAGCACGAGAAGCGCGCCCACGGCAAGGGCGACGTCGTAGTCCCGGCCGAGCTGCGCGTAGATCATCAGCGGCATGGTCTGTGTTCGACCCTGCACCGAGCCGGCGAACATGATCGTGGCGCCGAACTCGCCGAGCCCGCGGGCGAACGCGAGCGTCGAGGCGGCGCCGAGGCCCGCCGCCGCGAGCGGGAGCGCGACGCTTCCGGAAGACCCGGAACGGTCGGCTCCCGAGCGTGCGCGCGGCGTCGATCAGGTCGGGATCGACTCCCTGGAAGGAGGCGATCGCCCCACGAAGGTAGAAGGGGCTCGCCACGAAGACGACGGCGAGCACCACGGCCGTTCTCGTGAGGGGGACCGAGACCCCGGCGCGCGTCGAGGGCGGGGCCGAGGAGACCCGCCGCGGAGAAGGTCGCGAGCAGCGCCGAGCCCGGCGACGGCGGGCGGCAGGACGAGGGGCAGCTCGATCAGGGTCAGCACGAACGAGCGACCTCGCACCGGCCGGGTCGCGAGGAGGTACGCGGCAGGCGTGCCGAGACCGATGATCACGGCGTGGGCGATCAGGCTCGTCTCGAGGCTGACGAGCAGCGCGTCGACGGCGGCATCGCTCCCGAGCTGCGCGAACAGCTCCACCGGCGAGATGCGTGTGAACAGGGCCACGAGCGGCAGCGCGAGGAAGAGGAGCAGGAGGCCCGCCGCGGCCCCGGAGATGACGGTGAACGACCGCCTCACGGCAGGCCGAATCCTGCCGCGGACAGCGCCTCCCGACCCGCGTCCCCGAGGAGGGATCGGACGAACGCCTCGGCCGCCTCGCGGTGCGCTGTGCCCGACACGATGCCGAGCACGTACTCGATCGGCGGCTGGGCATCGGCGGGCAGCTCGACCACCTCGACCTCGTCGGCCACGGGGGCGACGTCCGTCACGTACACGAACCCTGCGTCGGCGGCGCCGCTCGCCACCTTCGCCACGACGCCCTTCACGTCCGGCTCCTCGCTCGCGACGTTGGCGAGAACGTCGCTCGCCCCGAGCGTCTCGAGCACGGCGCGGGTGTAGTCGCCGACGGGAACACCCTCCGCTCCCACGACGACCTTCACGCCGGGCTCCGGCGAGGTCCGCCACGCTCGCGACGTCGGCCGGGTTGCCCTTCGGGACGATCACGACGAGCCGGTTCGTCGCGAACGCCTGCAGGTTCTCGACGAGCCCCTTCGCCTCGAGCTCCTCGGGGTACTTCGGCGACGCGGCCAGGTACACGTCCGCCGGCGCACCCGATTCGATCTGCGCTGCGAGCTCGTCCGAGCCGGCGAAGTTGTAGGTCGCCCCGGGGTCGAGGCCCGGCAGCACCTCGCTCAGCGAGGCAGCGGCGAAGACGGTGAGCTCGCTCCCTCCGTCCGAGCTGCCGCCGCAGCCCGCGACGAGCGCGGCGAGCGCGAGAACGACGGCGGTCGCGCCCCTCACCGCTCGACCATCACGGACGTCGCCTTGACGATCGCGGTCGCGGCGAGCACCGGGTCCGAGCCCGAGCTCGCTCCGCCGCATCCCGCGTGATGATCGCGACGACCCGGGCGGGCTCGGTGACGTCGATCTCGACCTGTGCGAGCAGGCCCTCGATCCGCACCTCGCGGACGATGCCGCCGAACCGGTTCCGGGCGCTCAGGTGCTCCTCGTCCGGCTCGTGCCGCAGGCGGGCGACCTCGGCGGCGGGAACGAGCCGCCGGTTCGCCCGGTCACGCTCGGTGGTGACCTTCCCCTCGCGGTCCCAGCGGCGAAGAGTGTCGAGGGAGATGCCGAGCGCCCTCGCCGCCTCGGCCGCGGTGTACATGTTCTTCCTATGCATTTCCTAGGCGATCGTACCAGGGTGGTAGGCTCGACGTCGAGATTCAGGGGTCTGTCGTCTGATGTCCGCAACCGCGCTCGCCGTCCTCTTCACGGCTGCCGCCGGCATCGCTGCTGCGCTCCAGGTCGCGATCAACGGCCGCCTCGGCGCCCGCATCGGGACGCTCGAGGCCGCGACGTTCCAGACGATCGTCGCGCTCATCCTCTTCGTCGCCGTCACCGCGGCGCTGCGCGGGCGGCATGGGCGGTGTCGCCTCGGGCCTGCGCCAGCCGGCCTGGATGTGGCTCGGCGGGATCATGGGCTTCGTGATCGTCAGCGCCCTGACCTACGCGCCGGGCCGGATCGGCAACCTCACGTTCGCGGCGATCCTGATCGCGCTCCAGCTCACCGCCGCGACGCTCATCGACACGTTCGGGCTGTTCGGCTTCGAGCGCATCGGCCTGTCGACGCAGCGACTCGGCGGCCTCGTGCTGCTCGCCGCGGGCACGGCGCTCGTCCTGAAGCGCTGAGCGCGGCGGGAGGGGCCCCCGGCGCCGATCTCCCGGTCAGAGGAACTCGACCCGGACCGGCTCTGGGAACGCGCCGATCGACTCGCCGCGGCGGAGCAGCTCTCCGACAGCGGCGCGGCCCTCCTCCCCGTAGTCCTCCGTGAGCTCGTTCACGTACATGCCGACGAAACGGTCGGCAAGGGCGCGGTCGAGGTCACGCCCGAACCGGAGCGCGTACTCGAGCGCCTCGTCGCGGTGCGCCAGACCGGCACCGATCGAGCGGCCGATCACGTCGGAGACCTGGCGCAGCCGCTCGGGCCCGAGGTCGCGGCGGGCCACGTTCACCCCCAGGGGAAGCGGCAACCCGGTCTCGAGCATCCACCACTCGCCGAGGTCCACGACCTTGACGAGGCCCCGGGAGCCGTACGTGAGCTGGCCCTCGTGGATCAGCAGGCCCGCCTCCGCGCGGCCCGCCTCCACCTCCTCGAGGATGCGATCGAACGGCGCGACCCGGTAGCGGAACTCCTCGCCGAGGCACAGGCGTAGCGCGAGGAACGCGGTCGTCTGCCGTCCCGGCACGACGATCTCGGTGTCGAGCAGGTCCGCGAGGGTCAACCCGCGCCGCGAGACGACGACCGGCCCGTACCCTGACCCGAAGCTCGCGCCGTGCGGAAGCAGGATGTACCGATCCTGGACGAACGGATAGGTGTGCAGGGAGATGGCCGTCACCTCGAGCCGCGCCCTCCTGCGCCCACTCGTTCAGGGTCTGGATGTCCTCGAGCCGGAACTCGAACTCGAGGTCGCCCGGATCGAGGCGGCCCTCGGCGAGCGCCCAGAACATGAACGCGTCGTCGGGATCGGGGCTGTGGCCGAGCCGGATGCGCATGGGGTCGCGGACGGTAGCAGGCAGGCCCCGGCCGGGACGGGTCAACCGCACGCCCTCTCCAGTGCTCCGTCCCAGAAATCGCCTTGCACTCCAGGCGGCTGTAACGCGTCGCCATGCGGCGTCCTCGGTCGCGCCCGTATTCACCAATACGGGCGCTCCCTGCGTCCTTGCCTGGCTCGCGTTTCGCGCACTGGAGCATCAAGGGAATTCCGAGACGCAGCACTAGACTTTGTTCGTGGCGCTCAGCGAGGCGATCCAGGACTACCTGAAGGAGATCTACAAGCTCCAGGTCGAGAACGGACGAGCGACGACGACGCAGATCGCGCGGCGTCTGCACGTGGCTCCCTCCTCGGCCACGGCCATGCTCAAGAAGCTGGCCGTGCTCGGACTCGCCGAGCACGCCCGCTACCGCGGGGTCGTGCTCACCGCGGCCGGCGAGCGGGTGGCGCTCGAGGTGATCCGCCATCACCGGCTGCTCGAGCAATACCTCGCCGAGACGCTCGGCCTTTCGATCGACGCGGTCCACGCGGAGGCCGATCGGCTCGAGCATGCGCTCTCGGAGGAGCTCGAGACGCTGATCGACCGCTCGCTCGGCTATCCCACGCACGATCCGCACGGCGACCCGATCCCCGACGCGGCCCTGAACGTCGACCGCACCGAGCTCCGGCCGCTCGCCGATCTCGAGCCCGGTGAGCGCGCGATCGTTCGCCGCGTGCCCGACGGTGACCCCGAGCTGCTGCGCTATCTCTCGGAGCTCGCGCTCCTCCCCGGGGAGGCCGTCGAGATGCGGCGCTCGGCGCCGGCCGGAGGCCCGTTCACGATCGTCGTCGGCGAGGTGGAGCAGGCGATCTCGCGTGAGCTCGCGGCCCACATCGGCGTCGCGTGACGCCGGGCCGGGCCGTTTCCTATGTCGGTGGGTGACCGAAGAACCAGCGCTCGAGCGGCCTGAGCAGCTCCTCGGAGGAGAACTCGCTCACGCCCTCGTCGAGCCCCTCCTCCGACGACACCGCCGTGTCGTCGCGGATGGCCCCGTTCGCAGCCTCGAGCGCGTCCTCGAGCTCGTAGCCCTCGAACACGTAGTCGTCGGGAAGGGGCTCCGGAATCGCCCGATTGCGCGGGTTGATGGCCCTGCCGACCGCCCACAGCGCACCGGGGCGGCGCTCGATCCAGATCACGATCTCCTGGGTCGTCCCGTCGTCCTCGAGCCCGTGCAGCACACGCTCGGCGAACCGCATCGCCGGGGACGTTGAGCGCTTCACGAGCATGAGGATAGCCCTCCGTCGGCCCCGGCGGCGTCCTCGGTACACTCCGGGGCGTGGGACGGCTTTCGAAGTTCTTCCGCAACCCGTTCTCCCAGATCGTCTCGAGCGGCTCGCGAGAGGACCAGCTCGCCGCGTACGTGATCCGCGAGCACGGGCTCGGGCGCACGATCGACGAGATCGCAGACGACCCCTACCTCCGCAACCGGGCATCGGAGGACGAGATCCGCAAGCTGATCCAGCGGCCGGACGTGATCCGCGCGGTCGCCGACCACACCGCGAAGGCCGGCGGCCAAGTCTAGTGCTCCGTCCGGAGCACTAGGGCCGCGGACCGAGCTCGAGCCCGATTCCACGCTCCCGGGCTCGTTCGAGAACGAGCCACCCGACCGCCACGTCCTCCGGCGCGATGCCGAGGCTCTTGAAGAGGACGATGTCATCCTCACCTTGGCGGGCCACGACCTCACCGGCGACGACCTGCGCGAGCTCGTGCACCTCGAGCCAGTCGAGAACGCCCTGACCGATCGGCTCGACGAGGTCTGCCGCCTCGAGCCGCGCCTGCTCGAGCGAGTCGCAGCAGACGAACGAGGCCCGTTCGAGCGTCGTGTTGTCGAGCTCCCGAGCCTCGATGCGGTTCGCGCCGGCGGCGATCACCGTCGCGCCCGGCCGCAGCCAGTCGCCCCGGAGCACCGGGTCCCGCGAGCTCGTGATCGTCACCACGACGTCCTGCTCGGCGGCGTCCCGACCGTACTCGCCCGCCTCCGCCCCGACCAGGCGGGCAAACGCCTCCCTCCGGCCTTCGTCCCTGCAGTAGACGACGACACGGTCGATCGCCGGCAGCGCCTCCCGGATCGATGCCACCTGGCTCTCTGCCTGGGCGCCGCAGCCGATCACCCCGAGGCTCGAGGCGCCCGGCCGGGCAAGATGTCGCGACGCGACGCCGCTCGCCGCGCCGGTACGCCGCCGGCCGAGCGTCTGCGCCTCGAGAATCGCCAGCACCTCCGACTCGTCGGCGGCGAACAGCACGAGGACGGCGCTGCCGGTGTTGCGAAACGACGTGTACGTCTTGACCCCGGCGATCCCGAGGTCGAGGTCGGCCGCCCCCATCACGTTGAGCCGGCCCCCGTCGAGCCCGGCCCGCGCCCGCGGGAGCAGCTCGACGGCCCCGGCCGCGATCCGCTCGAAGCACGCCTCGATCGCCTCGACGGCGTCGGCAGGCGTGAGCAGCACGTCGACGTCGGCTTCGGTGAGGTAGAGCGGCAAGCCATCTCCTCGCTGCCGGGCACTGGGCGAGCCCTGCGGGCCCGCGCTCGGCGGGTCCGGCCCCGCCGAGCCCGGCCGTCAGCCGCCATGCGCCCGAGAGGATTCGAACCTCTGGCCTCAGCCTCCGCAGGGCTGCGCTCTATCCCCTGAGCTACGGGCGCGTAGGAGGCGACATTGTAGCCGCGGCCCCCTCGACGCCGAGGCGGGCGTCGGGCGGAACCTCCGCCCGGACGTAGCCGAGAGCGAGCGTGGCCCCCTCGCCATCGGCGACCGCGCTCGTCACGCGCCCGACGGCCTTGCCGTCGAGCACGATCTCCGCGCCCGCCTCAGGCGGCACGGGAACGTCGATCCGCAGGACGCGCAACTCCCGGTTCACGTGTCCCCGGTAGTGGAGGCGCGCGATCGGCTCCTGCCCCGGGTAGCAGCCCTTCGTGAAGCTCACGGCCCGCTCCACGAGCCCCGCCTCGGCGGGCAGCACGCGGTCGTCGATCTCGCTCCCGAAGCGCGGGGTGCCGGCCGCGATCCGCATCCGCTCGAGCTCGGGCTCCGCGAGCTCCGCCGTCCCGGGCGGCGCCTCGGCGTCGAGCACCTCCCAGCCGGACACGCCGTAGTCGTCGCACCGCATCGCCGCGGCGCCTTCCGGAGGCTCGCCGCCCAGCACGAGCAGCGAGCGGTGCTCTTCCAACTCGATCGCGGCGCGGGCCGCGAACCGTGCCCGCAGCAGCTCGTCCCGCACGACCGGCCCGAGCTCCGGCTCCGTGAGCAGGAGCACGTCGTCGGCGGACCGGCGGAGCACTCGCAGCGGCGCGATCACACGGCCCTTCGCGGTCAGGAGCAGCGCGTCGCACGATTCCCCCGGCTCGAGGGGCGCGACGTCGTTGGAGAGCATGCGCTGCAGGTAGTCGGCGGCCTGCGGGCCGCGGACACCCACGAATGCTCGCGGCCTGACGGCGACGGCCGGTGTGGCGACATCCATCGTCTCCAAGTCTACGGAGGCACGGTGCCTCCGAGCGGCGGCCCGCTACGCGACGCGAAACGGTGGACGCTCGGGCGGGTCGAGAAGCGTTGGCAGGGTGCGGACGAGGGTCAGCACCGGGCGCTCTCCCCCGGGGGCGCTCCCGGCCCGGCGATCGCCTCGGCCCGGCTGGGAGCCGGCGCCCGAGCAGCGACGCTCCGGCCCTTCGCACACGTGCCCCGAATCGAGCCTCGCTCCACAGGAGATGCAGACGATCATGTCGGCTCATGCATCGGCCCGGTCGCGGCCGAGGACGATCCACCGGAACGATGATGCGAGCGCCCGAGGTCTATGCCACGCTGCCACGCCTCCCGCGCCCGCCGCGCATAATCGCAGCATGGCACGTCCCAGGATCATCCATGCAGAGGGCGACGCCTACGCCCGGGGGCGAGCGGTGGGTATCGCCGCGGGCGACGAGATCGACCGCTGCCTCGCCTTCCATCGCGAGCGCCTGGCCGCGCTCGGCGCGCCGACGGCTGCCCTCGAGGGTCTCCTCTCGCCGTTCCTCGCAGCCTCGCGCGCAGCGGTCCCGGACCTCGTCGCGCAGCTCGAAGGGATGGCGGCGGGGGCCGGCGCCGACCTGTGGGAGCTGCTCGCCCTCAACGCGCTCGAGGAGCTCGAACCCCTGCTCGAAGGGTCGCCCGCGGCGCCCGAGCGATGCTCCACCCTCACCGTCTCGAGCGCCGACTCGACGCTGCTCGGCCACAACGAGCAGTGGTACTCGGGCGATGCCGGCTCGGCCGTCGTCGTGCTCGAGCGGCCGACCGACGGTCGCACCGCGTGCGCCTCGCCGACCGTCGCCTGCTACCTGCCCGCGGTCGGCATGAACGCGCACGGCGCCGCGCAGGGAATCGACTCGCTGGTCGCCGACGACGACCGCGTCGGCGTCCCCCGCGTGCTGGTCTCACGGCATTCGCTCGACGCGCGCGACACGGCCGACGCCGTGCGGCGGGCCACCCTGCCGGGCAGGGCCGGCGGCTACGGCCATGTGCTCGCCTTCCGGAGCGGCGAGGCGTTAGCGATCGAGACGACGGCGACCGGCTCCGCGATCGTCGACGGCCCCGGCCCGCATGCCAATCACTACCTGGACCCGGAGCTCGCCCGGGTCGCGCCGCCCCCGTCGGAGGGCAGCGCGGGAAGGTACGCGCGCCTCCGCGAGCTCGTGACCGCGAGCCCACCGCAGACCGCCGGCGACGTGATGACGATCCTCGCCGACCACGCCGCGAAGCCCGACGCGATCTGCCTCCACCCGCGCCGGGCAGACGATCCGGAGGCCTCCGCGGTCCTCTTCTCGATGGTCTGCGACGTCCGCGCGGGACGGATGTGGGTCGCTGCCGGCAATCCGTGCACAACTCCCTACGAGGAGGTCGACCTCTCGGATGTCCGCTAGAGCAACGCGCTTCGGAAGGCCGCTCCCGCGAGGGGGCACGATCGGCGTCGCCCCGTGCGCGAGCCCGTACTTCAACCGCTCGGAGATCCTGCGGGGCGTCGAGTGGTGGGAGTCGCAGGGCTACCGCGTGAAGCTCGGAGAGCACGTGTTTGCGCGCGACAACTACGTGGCCGGCAGCGCGGATGACCGCGCCCGCGACCTGATGGCGATGTTCGCCGACCCGGAGGTGGATGTCGTCGAGGCGCTGCAGGGCGGCTACGGCTCCGCGCAGCTCATCCCGTACCTCGACTTCGACCTGATCGCCGCCAACCCCAAGCCGTTCGTCGGCTACTCGGACATCACGGCGCTGCATGTCGCGATCCGGCAGCGAACCGGCCTCGCGACGTTCTACGGCTGTGGGCTGATGGGCAACGGGGATCCCGAGACGACCGCATTCACGAAGGAGCGCAAGCTGGCTGTCCTCTCGGGCGGGACGACCGGTGAGGTGCCGCGAAACCCCGACGACCCGTACGTTCGTGCCATCTCCGGCGGCAAGGTCACGGCGCCACTCGTCGGGGGCTGCCTGTGGCTGCTCATGCAGACGATGGGCACGCCGTGGGAAGTCGACCTCGACGGCTGCATCCTCTTCTTCGAGGACGTGGACGCGCCGGCCTGGTACGTCGACGGGAACCTGACGCAGCTCGCCCACGCAGGCAAACTCGACGGCGTCGTGGGCGTCGTAGTCGGAGACATGGAGAAGTGCGACTGGCGCGAGCAGCGCCCGGAGTGGCCGCAGACGAAGTCGATCGAGGACGTGCTCGAGGAGCAGCTCGAGCCGCTCGGCGTGCCGGCGCTCTACCGGCTCCCGCTCGGCCACGGCAAGCACCTCGCAACGCTGCCGCTCGGCGTGACGGCTACGCTCGACGCGGACGCCCGCACCCTCGTGATCGACGAGCCGGCGCTCACCGCCGTGTAGCATCGCACGCCCCGTGCAGCGGGAGAACGGAAAGGAGAGCCAGGAAATGAGGACACGACTGATACTCCTCGCCGCACTCACGACGGTGCTGGCGATCGTTGCGGTCGGCTGCGGCGGTGGCGGAGACGGCGGCGGCACCGAGGAGCCGCCTCCTGCAACCGGCGCCGACACGGGCGGGCCGGAGACGACCCCGGCGACCACCGCCGAGGGCGAGGAGGGCGAGATCGTGCCGGGCGGGATCCTGCGAGTCGGGACGATCAACGACATCGACTCCCTCAACCCGTTCAACTACATCGAGTCCCAGGCCTACCAAGCCTTCATCATGCTCTTCCCGCAGCTCGTCCAGTACGACTACACGGCCGACGAGGGCTACCACCTCGTCGGGGACTGGGCGACGGCGTGGAAGACGTCGGCCGACGGCCTCGACTGGACGTTCCAGCTCGCCCCGGGAACGTCCTGGTCGGACGGGACGCCGATGACCGCCGACGACGCCGCCTGGACGATCAACACGACGGTCAGGTACGCCGACGGCCCGACCGCGGTGATGGCGCCGCCGGTGAGCCATGTTGCGAGCGCCGAGGCGATCGACGACCAGACGCTCGTGATCCACTACGAGCAGCCGGTCGGCAACGCGCTCGAGAACCTCGAGCAGTTCTTCGTCGTCCCGCGGCATGTCTACGAGCCGCTCGAGCAGCAGGACCCGAGGGAGATCAAGCGGTTCAAGCCCGAGCAGAACCTCCCGATGGTCACCGGCGGCGCCTTTACGCTCAAGCAGTACGAGCCGAAGGGCACGAACGTCTTCATCCCCGACCCGAACTACTGGGGGCCGCCGGCCAACGCCGAGGCGGTCGCGCTCATCTACTACACGAACTCGGACTCGATGATCGCCGACCTGCAGGCGGGCGAGCTCGACTGGGTCGACCAGATCCCGTTCAACGCGGTGGACGTGATCAAGGCAGACGAGAACCTCACCGTGAACGAGGTGCCGGGCTCCGAGACGACCAACATCACCTGGAACTCGAACCCCCACAAGACGACGAACGTGGAGCTGCTCGACGCGCAGGTCAAGAAGGCCGTCTCGATGTGCGTTGACCGCGAGAAGATCATCGAGGTCGTCTTCAACGGCTACGCGACGACCGTCGAGAGCCTTCCCGGCCACATCTCGAATCTCGAGAACCCGGATCTCGGCCCGCTCGTCCACGACTGCGCCGAGGGCAACCGGATGCTGGACGAGCTCGGCTACGCGCGGGGGTCGGACGGAATCCGCGTCGTGCCCGCGACCATGGGCGAGAACGCCCAGCCCGAGCACCCGATGGAGTACGAGATCGTCACGCCCACGGGCGTGGACTTCAACATAGACCGCTCCTTCCAGATCGTGCAGGAGGGCTTCGCGGAGGCCGGCGTGAAGGTCACGCAGCGCGTCGGCGGCGACTCGACCGCGACGTATGCGATCCAGACCGGCGACCCCTGCGACCCGGCGACCTCGACGGGCTACCAGGACTGGGACATCGCGATGTGGGACTGGATCGGGTACGTCGACCCCGACTTCATGCTCTCGGTCGTGACGAAGGGTCAGTGGTGCTCGTGGAGCGACACCGGCTGGGACAATCCCGAGTACGACGCGATGTACGGGGCCCAGGGCACGGCGATCGATCCCGAGGAGCGCCGGCAGATCGTGTACGAGATGCAGCAGATCATCTACGACAACGTCCTCTACACCCAGCTCACGAACCACGTGATGCTCGACGCTCACTCCAACGCGTGGGGTGGGATCACGCCGGAGCTCACGAACCTCGCCGCCTACGCGAAGTACTACTGGACGCGCCCGGGCATGCTCGGATAGCCGGAACGGAAAGACGCCCGGAAGAGGACGAGGCGTGAACCGCGCGGATCTGATCATCAAGCGCATCGCGTTTGCGCTGATCACGGTCTTCATCGCGATCACTCTGAACTTCGTCCTCTTCCGCGCCATTCCGGGTGACGCCGTCTCGGCACTTCGCTGCCGGCAGTGCACGGCCGCGTTCAAGGAGTACCAGCGGGAACAGCTCGGCCTCGACCAGTCGCTGTGGGTGCAGTACAAGAACTACATCGGCGACCTCGCCCACGGCGAGCTCGGCAGCTCGCTTCGCACGGAGAAGTCGGTAGCGAGCGAGCTCTGGGCGCCGATCAAGAACACGATCCCGATGGTCGCGCTCGGCACCGCGTTCTCGATCGTCTTCGGGATCCTCGCGGGGGTGGTCTGCGCCTGGCGGCGCGGGACGAAAGCCGACAAGGCGACCCTGTACACCGGCCTGACGTTCTACTCGATGCCGCCGCAGTGGCTCGGACTGCTCATGGTCCTGTTCGTCGCCGGAGCCCTCGGGCTGCCGACCTCCGGGATCAAGGACCCGATCCTCGGCATCCTCGACGACGCCTCGACGTGGGAGGTGATCGTCGACCGGCTCCGGCACATGCTGCTGCCGGCGCTGACGATCGGCCTCGTCCTCTTCGGGGAGTACGCGCTCATCGCCCGCTCCTCGATGCTCGAGACCCTGGGTGAGGACTACGTCTTGACGGCGCGTGCGAAGGGCCTCTCGAACTGGCGGATCGTCAGGACCCACGGCCTGCGCAACGCCCTGTTGCCGATCGTCACCCTGATCGCTCTCTCGCTCGGGTTCATCATCGGCGGGTTCATCACCGTCGAGTACGTGTTCTCGTATCCGGGTATCGGGCTCGAGATCGTGGAGGCGATCGACCAGCGCGACTACCCGATCCTTCAGGGCGCGTTCCTGATCCTCACGCTGTCGGTGATCTTCTTCAACCTTGTCGCCGACCTCCTGTACTTCCGCCTCGACCCCCGGGTGACCGAATGAGCGTCTCTCGCCTTCGGCTCGCTCCCGTGGGGGAAACCATGCTTCCCCCACGAGCCCCCTTCTTCGACACGGTGGAGGAACCTCCCGGTTCCCCCACACCCTTTCCCCACGCTCATCGGCCAAGGGTTGGCCCATGAGCGCCACCGTCGATCCCGTCGAGGTGGAAGCCGCGCCGGCGCCGGGCGGGCTGCGCGGGATCCTGCGTTCGCCGATCCTGCGGCGGCCACAGATGATCGTCGGGATCGCGATCGTGCTCGCATTCGTCGGCCTCGCCGTATTCAGCCCGCTCATCCTCTCCCAGGATCCGCAGACGAAGGTCGGCGACGTGTTCGAGCCACCGAGCAGCGAGCACGTGCTCGGCACCGACGGCGGCGGGGCGGACATGGTCGCCCTGATCATCGGCGGCACCGCGGTCTCGTTGATCGTCGGCTTCTGTGCGGCGCTCGTGTCGGCGCTCATCGGCGGGACGGTCGGCATCGTCTCCGGCTACTTCGGCGGCAAGACGGACACGGTCCTGATCGAGGACCACCGACTACATGCTGGTCATCCCGGACATCCCGCTCATGATCATCATCGCGGCACTCTTCGGCCGCTCGCTGACGAACATCATCCTCATCATCGGCCTCATCTACTGGACGTCCACGGCGCGGATCATCCGCTCGCAGGTGAAGAGCATCCGCGAGCGCGTCTACGTGAAGCGGGCGCGTGCGGTGGGCGCCAGCAACGGGCGGGTGATCTTTCGCCACATCCTCCCGCAGGTCGCGCCGCTCCTGATCGCGAACACGGTGCTCTTGATCGCGCTCGCAATCTTCGCCGAGACGTTCATCACCTTCCTCGGGCTCGGCGACCCGAGCCTCCTCTCCTGGGGCCGCCTGATCGAGAACGCCTTCAAGGACGACGCCGTCATCAACGACGCCTGGTGGGCGATCGTGCCGCCCGGCGTCTGCGTGACACTCCTCATCCTCGCCTGCACGATGATCGGCAACTCGATGGAGGAGTCCCTCAACCCGCGGCTCCGGGTCGGACACCTGTCGGTCAGGCGGTTCCGCATGCGGCCGCTCCGCGGGAGGCTCGACAGCGAATGACTGCTCCGCTCCTGCGCGCGAACGACCTCCACGTCTGGTTCGACCTCGAGGGGGGCGGCGAGCTGCACGCCGTCCGGGGGATCAGCTTCGAGCTCGCGGAGGGCGAGCGGTTCGGGCTCGTCGGCGAGTCAGGGTGCGGGAAGACGACCGCGATCCTCGCGATGATGGGCCTGCTGCCGCCGAGCGCGAGCGTCGCCGGGACCGTCGAACTGGGCGGGGCCAACATCCTCGAGACCGGTGAGGAGAGCGTCAGCCCGTATCGCTGGAAGGACATCAGCATGATCTTCCAGGGGGCGATGAACGCCTTCAACCCGGTCAGGCGCATCGGCGACCAGATCGCCGAGCCGATGGAGCTCCACGGCATCGCCGAGGGCAGCGATGCCCGGCGGCAGGTCGAGCAGCTCCTCGAGCTCGTCGGGATCTCCAAGGCGCGCGCCAACCAGTACCCCCACGAGTTCTCGGGCGGGATGCGCCAGCGGGCGGCGATCGCGATGGCGCTCGCCTGCAAGCCGAGGGTGCTGCTGGCGGACGAGCCGACGACGGCGCTGGACGTGATGGTGCAGGCGCAGATCCTCCAGCTCCTCGTCGCCCTGTGCCGCGACCTCGGGCTGACGATGATCATGGTCACCCACGATCTCCCCGTGGTCGCGCAGACCTGCGACCGGGCGGCTGTCATGTACGCGGGACGTCTGGTCGAGGTCGGGCCGACCGATGCCCTCTACCACGACCCGCGCCACCCATACACGCGGCTGCTGTTCGAGGCCACGCCGGACATCAACGGCGAGGGCGAGATCGTCTCGATCCCCGGGACCCCGCCACGACTCGACCGTGAGCTCACCGGCTGTCCGTTCGCGCCCCGCTGCGACCGGGCGTTCGAGGCGTGCAAGAAGGCGGCGCCACGACACCTCGTGGTCGGTGCGGGTCACGAGGCCGAGTGCCACCTCAACGACGCCACGATGAGGGCCGCCGTATGAGCACGAACGGCACCGGGCCCGGGCCGGCGGGCGGCGACGCCCCGCTGCTCGAGGTCGAGGGGCTCGTCACCCGGTTTCCCCTCCCGCGAGGCATGGTCGGCACGGTCGCCCGCCGCCCCAAGCAGACCGTGCACGCCGTCGACGGCATCTCGTTCGTGGTCCGTTCCGGGGAGTTGCTCGCGCTCGTCGGAGAGTCGGGTTGCGGGAAGACGACGGCGGCCCAGACGGCGTTGCGCCTGCTCGACCCGATCCGCGGTTCGATTCGCTTCCGCGGCCAGGACATCACGAGACACAGCGTGCGCGAGATGCGCCCGCTGCGGAGGCGGATGCAGATCATCTACCAGGACCCGTACGAGTCGCTCGACCCGAGGTTCCGCATCAGGGAGACGATCGAGGAGCCCCTCGCGGTGCACGGTCTCGGCACGGCATCTGAGCGGAAGGACCGTGTCCGCGAGGCGCTCGAGCGCGCCGGGTTGACGCCGCCGGAGCTCTTCGTCGACCGGTATCCGCACGAGCTCTCGGGCGGGCAGCGCCAGCGTGTCGCGATCGCCGCCGCGCTGGTGCTCGAGCCGGACCTGCTCATCGCCGACGAGCCGGTGTCGATGCTCGACGTCTCGGTACGCGCGGGAATTCTCGCCCTGCTCGACGAGCTGCGCCGCGCAGGTCTCGGAATCCTGATGATCACGCACGACCTCTCGACCGCCGCGCACTACGCCGACCGGATCGCGGTCATGTACCTCGGCAGGATCGTCGAGGAGGGGCCGGCCCGGGAGGTCGTCGGCGACCCGCAGCATCCCTATACGCGTGCATTGATCTCGGTCGTCCCGAAGCCCGACCCGCGCGACCGCGCGACCCCGCAGATCCTCCGCGGCGAGACCCCGAATCCCATCGACATTCCATCCGGCTGTCGCTTCCACCCGCGCTGCCCGCAGGCGTTCGACCGCTGCCCGACGGACGATCCCGTCGAGCTGACCACGGCCGGCGAGGACGGACACAGGGCGGCGTGCTGGCTGATCGGGGGTTGAACCGCCGATTCGTCTCGGAAACGAAACAGGCCGGCTGAGCCGGCCTGTTTCTCGTGCAACCCCTCGAGCGCAGGAAAGCGCCTGCGGGGGCCAGCGGGGGAACCGCGAGCGGTTCCCCCGTTCGACTAGAAGTCGCCCATCCCGCCGCCCATCCCGCCGCCCATCGGGCTGGCGGGAGCGTTCTTCTCGGGAGCCTCGGCGACGATCGCCTCGGTCGTGATGATGTTCTTCGCGATCGACGCGGCGTTCTGAAGCGCCGAGCGGGTCACCATCGTCGGATCGATGATCCCGGCCTTGACGAGATCCTCGAGCTCGCCGCTGTCGACGTTCAGGCCCTGGCCCTTCGCGGCGTTGCGGACCTTGTCGACGACGACCGAGCCCTCGAGGCCCGCGTTCGCGGCGAGCTGCCGGAGCGGCTCCTCGAGTGCACGCAGGATGATCTTCGAGCCGGTCCTCTCGTCGCTCTCGAGACCCTCCGCGTTCTTGTTGACCGCCTGCACCGCGTTCAGCAGCGCGACGCCGCCGCCCGGCACGATGCCCTCCTCGAGGGCCGCCCGGGTTGCCTGCAGCGCGTCCTCGACGCGGTGCTTCTTCTCCTTCATCTCGGTCTCGGTCGCAGCGCCGACCTTGACCACGGCGACACCGCCGGCCAGCTTCGCGAGGCGCTCCTGGAGCTTCTCGCGATCGAAGTCCGAGTCGGTCGACTCGATCTCGCCCCTGATCTGCTTGATCCGGGACTTGATCTGCTCCGGGTCACCGGCACCGTCGATGATCGTGGTCGAGTCCTTGTCGATGACGATCTTGCGGGCGCGGCCGAGCTGCGAGAGCTTCGTGTTCTCGAGCTTGAGACCCATCTCCTCGGTGATGACCTCGCCGCCGGAGAGGATCGCGATGTCCTCGAGCATCCGCTTGCGGCGGTCACCGAAGCCCGGCGCCTTGACGGCGACGGCGGTGAAGGTGCCGCGCAGCTTGTTGACCACGATCGTCGCGAGCGACTCGCCCTCGACGTCCTCGGCCACGATCAGCAGCGGGCGGCCGGCCTGGATGACCTGCTCGAGCACGGGCAGGATGTCCTTGACCGCGCCGACCTTCGAGTTTGCGATCAGGACGAACGGATCCTCGAGCACGGCTTCCATGCGCTCGGCGTCCGTGATCATGTACGGCGACAGATAGCCCTTGTCGAACTGCATGCCCTCCGTGAACTCGAGCTCGAGCCCGAACGTCTGGCCCTCCTCGACGTTCACGACGCCGTCCTTACCGACCTTCTCGATCGCGTCGGCGATCACGTCGCCGATCTCGCGCTCGCGCGCCGAGATCGTGGCGACACGGGCGATGTCCTCCTTGCCCGCGACCTCCTTGGACTGCGTCTTGAGGTCGTCGACGACCCAGCCCACGGCCTTCTCGATGCCGCGCTTGAGCGCCATCGGGTTCGCACCCGCGGCGACATTCTTGAGGCCCTCGCGGGTGATCGCCTGGGCGAGCAGCGTCGCGGTGGTGGTGCCGTCACCCGCGACGTCGTTCGTCGCAGTGGCGACCTCGCGCACGAGCTGCGCGCCCTGGTTCTCGAAGTGATCCGAGACCTCGATCTCGCGGGCGATCGTGACGCCGTCGTTCGTGATCGTCGGCGCGCCGAACTTCTTGTCGAGGACGACGTACCGGCCCTTGGGGCCGAGCGTCACCTTCACGGCGTTGGCGACGATGTTGACGCCGCGCTCGAGCGCGCGGCGAGCCTCTTCGTCGAACAGGAGCTCCTTGCTTGCCATTCTCATTCCTTCCTGCGGTTGACGGCCTGCTCAGGCAGCCTTCTTGCCCTTCTTCGCGACCGTTGCGACGACCTTCGCGAGCACGTCCGACTCGCGCAGGATCAGGTAGTCCTCGGTGCCGATCTTGATCTCCGTGCCTCCGTACTTGGAGAAGATGATCTCGTCACCCTCCTCCACGTCCATCTCCACGTGCTCCCCGTCCTCGTCGCGGGGGCCCGGGCCGACGGCCAGCACGCGACCACGCTGCGGCTTCTCCTTGGCCGTATCCGGCAGCACGATGCCGCTCAACAGGACCTCCTCCTCGTCGAGTACCTCGACGATGAGGCGGTCGCCCAGGGGCTGCAGATCCATGAGCATCCTCCTTCTCGTTCTGACGCTGGCACTCTCACCCGAGAAGTGCCAGACCCTTTCCCGGTGAACTGTAGCGGGCGAGCCCCACCGGTGCAAGCCGCAACTGGCACTCTGCGTTACCGAGTGCCAATCAATCAGTGCGCCGTCCGGGATGGGGTGCGGTTCCTGGCGCGCGAAAAGCAAGCCAGGCAAGGACGCAGGGAGCGCCAATATGCGGGCATATTGGCGCGACTGAGGACGCGGTCTGGCGCCGCTTTGCAGCCGCCAGCACCGTGCCGTATTCCCCGGACGGTGCACTAGGATCGGTGCGGTGAAACGCGAGTTCTCTGCGGGTGGGCTCGTCGTGCGGCCGGCGGCCGGCGGCTGGGATCTGGCCGTCATCCGCCCGCCCGGCAAGGCCGGGGTGTGGGCCCTGCCGAAGGGCAACATCAACGAGGGGGAGCGCGGCGTGGACGCCGCAGCGCGCGAGGTGACCGAGGAAACCGGCATCGTCGCGGACATCGTGGAGCGCCTGGGCGAGGTCCGGTACGTCTACAGCTGGCAGGGCCAGCGGATCTTCAAGGTCGTCAGCTTCTTCCTCTTCCGCTATCGCTCGGGCACGATCGGGGAGATCGGCGCGGAGCACGCCCACGAGGTGGCCGAGGCCCGATGGATGTCCCTCGCGGAGGCCACTGAGCGGCTCACGTACGGCGGCGAGCGGGAGCTGGCCCGCAAGGCGGCCGCGCTGCTTGCCGCCGACGACGATTCTCTATGATGCGACGCGCGGGTCGGTGCCCGCGCCCCGTCTGCCGTGTACGCGCTCAACTTCTACTCCCCGATCGTCGCCGATCAGCTCCGCTCGCGGCGCAAGACGGTCACGATCCGGCTCGGCGACAAGACCGGGAAGTACAAGAAGGGAATGATCGTGCGCGTCCTCTGCGGCCAGCGCTTCGGCCCGAGGGAACTCATCTTCGACGCGGTCATCGACAGGGTCGAGGTGAAGCGCCTGGGCGAGGTCTCGCCGCGGGAGATCACCCATGACAACCCGGAGCTGCGCCGCGCCGACGAGATGGCCGGGTTCCTGGGCCAGCTCTACAACCGTGAGATCACCGAGGACGACACCGTCACGGTGATCCACTTCTCCGAGATCCTCGCCCACTCCTGACGGTGGCTGCGCTCCTCGGACGCGCGGCGCCGCCGGGGTCGACCATCGGGGTCGTTAGCCCGGGGAGCGCGCCAGAGAGCCGCGCCGACGTCCTGCGGGGCGTGGCGTGGTGGGAGGCGCAGGGGTACCGGGTGAAGCTGGCAGCGGGAGCGCTCGACCGCGCCGACTGGCACGCGGGCAGCCCGGAGACGCGGGCCCGCGACCTCCAGGTCGCGTTCGCGGATCCGGAGATCGACGCGATTCAGTGCCTGCGTGGCGGGTACGGCTCGGCGCAGATCGTGCCGCTGCTCGACTTCGAGGCGATCGCCGCCTCGCCGAAGCTGTTCGTCGGCTTCTCGGACATCACGGCGCTCCACGCCGCGTTGCACCGGTTCACCGGCCTCGCGACCTTCTACGGCCCGACGCTGACGAGCATGGGTCCCGATGTCGCCGCGCTCACCGCCGAGCGCCTGCTCGGCGTGCTCGGCGGCGACACGACCGGGCCCGTCCCGCACGACGAACGGTTGACGCCGCTGACGATCTCCGGCGGCCGTGCGAGCGGAACCCTCCTGGGCGGCTGCCTCGGCGACCTGACCCACACCCTCGGGACACCGTGGGAGCCCGCCCTCCAGGGGGCGATCCTCGTCCTCGAGGAGGTCGGGCGCGCACCAATCCAGATCGACCGGGCGCTGCTGCACCTCGAGCAGGCCGGCCGCCTCGAGGGCGTCCGCGGTATCGTCGTCGGGGAGCTCGCCGGGTGCGAGTGGCACGAGTGGACGTCGGCTCCGCACTCGAAGACGCTCGAGGAGGTTCTCGCCGATCGGCTCGGCCCGCTGGGGATCCCGATCCTCTACGGGCTTCCGCTCGGCCACGGCGCGTCGATCGCGACGCTGCCGCTCGGCGTCACGGCGACGCTCGACGCCGACGCGACGAGCCTCACCGTCGAGGAGCCGGCGCTCCGGACGGACTAGTGCGGCGTCCGGGGAATGGGGTGCGGTTCCTGGCGCGCGAAAAGCAAGCCAGACAAGGACGCAGGGAGCGCCAATATGCAGGCATATTGGCGCGACCGAGGACACGGTCTGGCGCCGCTTTGCAGCCTCCAGAACCGTGCCGTGTTCCCCGGACGGTGCACTAGCCCCGCAGGTCAGGGCCGGCGCTCGCGGCGAACGGGAACGCCGAACCCGGTCGGCTCGCGAAGCGCCGCGTCGCACTCCTCGCAGACGACCGCGAACATCGACGCGATACGTGTACCGCAGGCCGGGCACCTGGTGACGAGCGTGGTCCCGCAGACCGGACAGGCAGGCTCGACCTCCACCTCGGTCTCCGAGAAGTAGCGCTGCCCGTGCCCGCACCCCGCGCAGAAGGCGACCCAGTCGCCGAGCGTCCGCCGACGCTCCTCGCGAAGCCAGTCCGCCGCTCTGCCCATCTCCGCCCACTGTATAGAGTGAACGCTCGAGGAGGTCTGCATGGCCACGGGAACCGTCGTCGACGTCGTGATGCCCCAGATGGGAGTCTCCGTCGCGGAGGGCACGATCACGAAGTGGCTGAAGGCGGAGGGCGATACGATCGCCGCCGACGAGACCCTGCTCGAGATCTCCACCGACAAGGTCGACACCGAGGTGCCCTGCCCGGCCGACGGCGTGCTCGGCGCGATCCTCGTCCAGGAAGGCGAGACCGTGCCGGTGGGAACGACGATCGCGACCATCCTGCCACCGGGGTCGTCTCCCGGAGCAGCGACGGTGGCCCCGCACGAGGATGTGCAACCGGTCGTCGTCGAGGCCCGGCCCGGGCCGGCCCCGGCTCCCACTCCGCCGGCCGCTCCGGTCGCCCCACCCGAGGCCGAGCAGCAGCCCGGCGAGGCCGCCGAGCCCGCTCCCGCGGCCGCGGACGGGCGCGAGGAAGGGCGCGGGTTCGTCTCGCCCGTCGTGAGCCGCATCGCGGCCGAGCACGGGGTCGACGTGTCCGCCGTCTCAGGCACGGGACGCGGTGGCCGCGTCACCAAGCAGGACATCCTCGCCTACGTCGAGGGCCGGCCCGGGCCCGCGGTACCGCCCGCCGCCGAGCCGTCCACGCCTGCGCCGGCTCCGGTGCCGAACGAGCCGCCCGCTGCCGCGGCGCCGGCCGCCCCGGCGACCGGCGAGACAATCGAGCCCATGTCGGTCATCCGCCGCGCCATCGCCGATCACATGATCCGGTCGCAACAGACGTCGGCTCACGTGACGACCGTGTTCGAGGTCGACATGTCGAAGGTCGTCGGGATCCGCGAGCGGCGCAAGCGCGAGTACGACGAGCAGCACGGCGTTCGGCTGACGTACCTCGCCTTCATCGCACGTGCGACCGTCGACGCGCTCCAGCGATGGCCCTGGCTGAACGCGGAGCTCCGCGGCGACCAGATCGTCGTCAAGCACGCGGTCAACCTCGGGATCGCGGTCGCGCTGGACGGCGGGAAGGGCCTGATCGTCCCCGTGATCAGACACGCGGAGGAGAAGAACCTGCTCGGGATCGCGCGCGCGATCCAGGACCTCGCGGAGCGGGCCAGGGCGAAGAAGCTCCTGCCGGACGACGTTCAGGGCGGCACGTTCACGATCACGAACCCCGGCGGCTTCGGCGCGATCGCGGGCACGCCCATCATCAACCAGCCCCAGGTCGGGATCCTCGACGTCGAGGCGATCGTGAAACGGCCGGTCGTCGTCACCGACGAGCACGGGAACGACACGATCGGGATCCGGCCGATCATGAATTTGGCGCTCAGCTACGACCATCGGCTCGTCGACGGCGCCTACGCTGCGCCGTTCATGCGTGATGTCAAGACGAGCCTCGAGACCTGGGACGAGGACGCGTACTGAGCTGCCGGTGCTCCGTGGGCGGCTAGGGTGCGAGCCGTGACCATGCAGCCCGCGTACCTCTTGAACCTCGGCATCACCCCGTACGCAGAGGCGGTCGAGCTGCAGCAGTCACTGGCCGCCGCCGTCTCGCAGGGAGCGATCCCCGACATCGTCGTGTTGCTCGAGCACCCGCCGACGGTGACGCTCGGCCGGCGCTCGGCGGACACCGAGCTGCACGTCCCGGCCGGAGCGGACGTCGCGGTCGTCGCGACGAACCGTGGGGGCCGGTCGACCTACCATGCTCCCGGCCAGCTCGTGTGCTACCCGATCCTCGACCTGAACCGGCACGGCCGCGACGTGCGGCAGTACTGCCGCGACCTCGAGGAGGTGGTGATCCGGACGCTCGCAGCCTTCGGCCTCGACGGCGAGCGGATCGACGGGCTCACCGGCGTCTGGCTGCGCGGGCCCGACCGGAAGATCGCCTCGCTCGGCGTCCACCTGTCCCGCTGGATCTCGACCCACGGCTTCGCGCTGAACGTCGATCTCGATCCTGCCCCGTTCACCGAGTGGATCACTGCCTGCGGGCTCGACGACGCCCGGTTCACGACGATCGCCCGCGAGCTCGGCAGACCGGTCGGCGTCGCGGAGGCCCGCCCGTATGCCGTAGACGCGATCGGCGAGGTCTTCGGCCTCGAGCTCGACGAGCTTCCGGCCGAGGACGGCGCAGGGCTCTGGCCGCAGCCGCGACACGCCACGATCGGCCGCGAGCCAGCGAAAGCAAGCTGACCCGGCCCACAGCGGGTCGCATGCGACGCGGCCTTGCGCGCCGGATCGCACTCCGCCCTACGAGATGACCGGGCCGTACACGATCGTCGACTCGGCGACGTACTCGGCCCACTCGGCGAGAAGGGCATCGAGCTCGGGGTTCCCGTCGAGACTGCGCCGGTACTCCTCGATGGACGTGACGTCGATTACCTCGACGTACTGGCACGGCGACGGATCGACGCTGTTCAGGCGCCCGTCGATCCTCGCGACCTCGTAGCGCACGATCGCCGGCTGCCGCCGCGCAACCGGGTAGTCGACCCGCCGGATCCAATCCTCGTACGCGAGCGGGTCGATGCCCTCCTTCAGCGTGTTGAGGAAGAACACTCGCTCGGCCATTGAGGGCCTCCTGTCAAAGTCGCGGAAACACTTCGGTCGCCAGCAGTCTGGCGACGTCGTCCGCCCGTTCGAGCGGGAACAACCAGAGTCCGATGGAGTCAGAGCCTGCGTCGAGCAGGGCGCGTAGCCGGGCAGCGCATTCGTCCGGGTCGCCTGCGATCGCGAGGTCGTCGACCCACTGATCCGGCATCTCGCGCGCCACGTACGCAGCGTCTCCACGAGAGGTCAGCTCCTGCAGCTGTTCCCCGATCCCGTAGATCCGTGACAGCGCGTTGTCGGGCATGGCGTGCAGGTAGAACGCGACCAGATCGCGCACGGCGTCGCGGGCCCGGCGACCGTCGACGTCCACCGAGCACAACGCGTAGGTCACGATCCGGTGGGCGGCCGGATCTCTTCCAGCCGAGACCGCAGCGTCCGTGACCACTCCGCGCGCCCAGCCCACGTACTCGGTGCCCGCAACGACCGACAGCACGGTGCCGTCGGCGAGCTCGCCGGACAGCCGCAAGCCCTTCTCGTTCACGACCCCCATGTAGATCGGAATGCGCTCCGCCGGCTTGTGCGTCAGCTCGACCTGGTCGAACGTGAACGTTGCACCCGCCTCGGTCACCACCCCGCCGTCGAGCAGGCAGCGCAGCGACGAGACGCAATCACGCAGAGCGCCGAGCGGAGAGGACGGTCGCAGTCCCATCTGGTCGAGCCAGGCCGGGACGCCGAGGCCGACACCCGCCCAGACCCGGCCGGGGTGCAGGCGCGACATCGTCGCGAGCTCCATCGCGTGCAGCGCCGGATGCCGGGTGACTGCCGACGCGATGCCGAGCCCGACCGGGAGCCGCTTCGTCGCAGCGAGCGCCGCCGTGATGCCTGACATGGCGCCGCCGAAGAAGCAGTCCTCCGAGAACCACAGCTCCCCGAAGCCGAGCTCCTCGGCGAGCCGGGCAGTGCCGGGGATCCGTTCCGGCGGCATGTGGCTGCCGAGAACGAGGCCGATCGGTGCCGCGGCGTCGCTCATGCCTGCTTCCTACTCGCCGGCGGTGGCGGGATGTGGATCACGAGGTTGCCGAGCCTGTCGACCTCGAGCGCCTGCCGTGGGTGCACGAGCGTGGTCGAGGACGGCTCCTCCACGATGGCAGGACCATCGGCCGTGAAACCGGACGGGAGCTCATCGCGCTCGAACACAGGCGCTTCGTGGGCTCCGTCGACGTCGAAGTCGACGACCCGCTGTGCTTTCGGACGTCCAAGCCCCCGGGCACCCACCCCGGCGAATGCCGTGCGCGGCTGACGGAGGTAGCTGGCGACGTGGAACGTCACGATCTCACACGGAGTGCCCGGGAGCCTGAACGTGTACGCGCGCTCGTGCTCGGTGTGGAACCGGTCTTCGATCACGTCGATGCCGGCCCCGACTGGCACGGGCACTCGTACCGCGTGCTCTTGGCCCCGGTAGCGCATGTCGGCGGAGCGGACATGCTCGATTGCGGCCGGGCCGTCGCTGTCCTGGGTGAGCCGCCGCCCGGCCCCCTGCTCGAGGCCGGCGAACATTGCCTCGAGATCGGCCTGGGTGATCTCGCCGGTCGCGACGATCCTGGTCTGGCTGAGGTCCGTCCGGGGATCGGTCGTGAGCATGCCCCAGGCTGAGAAGACGCCGCAGCGGGGCGGCACGAGCACGCTCGTCACGCCGAGCTCTGCGGCCAGCGCCGCCGCGTGCATCGCTCCGCCGCCGCCGGCGGCTACGAGGATGAAATCTCGTGGGTCGTACCCGCGTCGAACCGACACGAGCTTGAGGGCGTTGATCATGTTCGCATTGACCAGCCGGATGATGCCGTTCACGGCCTCCGGCACCGACGCGTCGATTGTCTCGCCGAAACGGACAGCCGCCTCACGAGCGAGCTCGGGAAACACTCGCAGCTCACCCCCGAGCAGGTACTCCGGATTGAGCACGCCCGCGAGTAGCTTCGCGTCGGTGACCGTGAGCTCGCGGCCGCCTCTGCCGTAGCAGACCGGCCCGGGATCGGCCCCTGCGCTCTTCGGTCCGACCCGCAGCGCGCCTCCGCGGTCGACCCAGGCGATGCTGCCGCCGCCTGCCCCGATCTCGACGACGTCGATGACGGGGACGAGGACCGGGTAGCCGGCGAAGTCCGGACGCCATTCGAGCCGGTACTCGGTCGTCGTCTTCGGCGCGCCGCCTTCGATCAGGCTGCACTTTGCCGTCGTGCCACCGATGTCGAGGTAGATCGCGTCGGGCGTCCCCGCCTGGGTGGCCGACGGCGGCAGCGCCGATGATTCCGGCGGCCGGGCCGGACTCGATGAGCGAGATCGGTCGAACCGCTGCCGCCTCGAGCGTCGCCGTCCCGCCGTTGGACTGCATCAGGTGGACGTCGCTGCGAAGGCCCCGCTGCCGCAGCGCGCCGGAGAGGTTGCGCAGGTAGCTGCCCGCGCTGGGCTGGACGTAGGCGTTGAGCACCACCGTGCTCGTCCGCTCGTACTCGCGCCACTCGCGGGTGACGTCGGACGAGATCGTGATCGAGACGCCGGGCAGGCGCTCTTGCAGATGCCCGCGGCACTGGCGCTCGTGGTCGGGCCGCGCGTAGGAGTGGAGAAGGCACACGGCGAGCGCCTCGAGCCCGTCCCGCCGGCATGCCTCGACGACGGCGTCGAGATCGTCGAGAACGAGGGGCCTGAGGACGTCGCCGTTGCGGTCCACCCGTTCTCGCACCTCGAAGCGGTGCCGACGTGGGACGAACGGCACCGGCTTCCGCGAGCGCAGGTTGTACATGTCCGGCCGGTTGCCGCGGCCGATTTCGAGCACGTCGCGGAAGCCCGCCGTGGCGACGAGGCCGGTTCGGGCGCCCGTGCGCTCGGTGATGGCGTTGATCACCACCGTCGTGCCGTGGATGAACGCCGCCACGTCGTCCAGCGGAGCATCGCCGATCGCTTCCAGCAGGCCACGGGCGAACTCGGGCGGCGTGGTCAGCCGCTTCGCGACGGTCAGCTCGCCGCTCACCTCGTCGACGCTGACGACGTCCGTGAACGTCCCGCCGATGTCGGACGCGATGCGCCGGCTCATCGGCGGCTCCGCTTCCGGCGCGTCGCCTCGACGTCGACGAGTAGGTCAGCCCCGATCACGACGCGGTAGTCGGCGAGGGCCTGCTCGCGCGATACGTAGCCGTCGAGCACGTCGGCGAGAATTCGCTCGGGCTCGCGCTCGTAGGGGTTGCCGTAGCCGCCGCCGCCGCCCGTGACGACCCGGACGAGATCGCCGGCTTCGAGGGCGATGTGCGGGACTCGCCCATGCCTGAGCCTGAGCTCGTCGCCGCGCCGGTACTCGAGCAGGTTGTTCGTCCCGGGCCGACCTCCGGCCAGGCCCCAGGGACGTCGCCTCCAACCGCCCATGCTGCCGTAGCCGGAGACTGCCGCGGCGTGCTCGAGGATCCGGTACTCCCGCACGCAGCCGAGCCCGCCACGGTTGGCGCCCGGGCCTCCACCTGCCTCCGTGTTCAGCGCGTAGCGCTCGACGAGAAGAGGGAATCGCGTCTCGACGACCTCGACCGGGTAGTTGTAGGTGTCTCCGTCGGTGGTCGCGATCAACGCATTCTCGCCGTCGCCGTCACGGTCGGCGCCCCAACCGCCGACATTCGGCTCGGCGTGGACGAACAGCGACCCGTCCCGGGTGTCAGTGCCGACGATGTACGACACCGACAGGCTGGCGTAGCTGCCCGCACCGAGCCGCTCCGGCACGACCGGGGCGAGCGCCTTCCAGACCAGCTCGGTCGCGAAGGCGGAAGCTTCGTAGTACCAGCCGGTCGGTGAGGGCGACTCGGCCGAGAACACCGTACCGGGAGGGATCACGATCGTCACCGGCCGGAAGAAGCCGTCGTTGCTGCGAGCCTCGGGACTCGTGATCGCGCGGATCACGGTCTTGCAGGCCGAGTGCAGCGCTCCGGTCGTACAGTTGATCGGCCCCTGGGTCGCCGGCGCGCAGCCCGTGAAGTCGATCACCAACGTGTCGTCGCCGACCGTGACGGTCGCCTCGATGGGTAGATCGTCGTCCTTGAGCCCGTCACCGTCGATGACGTCCTCCGCCCGGTACAGACCGTTCGGGATCCTGGCGAGCTCGGCCCTCGCGATGCGCTCGCCGTGATCGAGCGCGGCCTCGAAGGCCGCCAGTACGGTCGCTGGCCCGTACCGGTCGCACGCCTCCTGGACGCGGCTCTCCCCGATGGTGACGGCTGCGATTCCCGCGTTCAGGTCGCCGGTGGCGATGTCGGGCAGCCGGACGTTCGCCCGAATGACATCGACGATGGACTGGTTGAGGACGCCGGCATCGTGCAGGCGCACGCAGGGAAGCTGGAGGCCCTCCTGGAAGATCTCCGTCGAGTCCGGTCCGATGCTCCCCGGCACCTTGCCGCCGATCTCGATCCAGTGCGTGATCGACACGGAGAATGCGACCACCACGTCGTCGGCGTACACGGGCTTGACGAGGCAGACGTCGCAGGTATGGGTACCGCCGTGGTAGGGGATGTTGGTGACGAACAGGTCGCCCGGCCGCATGCTCGCGAGGCCGAACTTCTCGATCGCGCTCTGCACCTGCGGACCGAACGTACCGGTGAAGAGCGTGAGCCCGTTCGTCTGCGCGACCACCTGCCCGCGGTCGTCGGTCAACCCGCACGCGAAGTCGAGCACCTCGTAGACGATCGGGCTCATGCTCGTTCGCGCGAGCACGACGCCCATCTCGTCCGCGGCCGCAGCGAGCTTGTCCTTGACGATCTCGAGGGTGAACGCGTCCGTCAGGCGGCGCAGTCTAGTCACGGGCGCTCCTCGGCGACGCGCCTCCGCGGGGGCTCTCCGGCCCGTCGCTAAGATGGCGCGGGTGACACCCGAAGCTCCAGCGCTTCCCGTTGGTGAACGTCCGAGACGACCCGAGTGGATGAAGGTTCGGGCGCCGAGCGCCGACTCACGCTACTTCGAGGTCAAGCGCCTGATCAAGGGCCACGGGCTCCACACGATCTGCGAGGAGGCTCGGTGCCCCAACATCTCCGAGTGCTGGGGCCGCGGGACGGCGACGTACCAGATACTCGGTGACACGTGCACGAGGGCGTGCCGGTACTGCTACGTCCATTCCGGCAAGCCGGACGGGCCCCCCGACCCGCTCGAGCCGCTGCGAGTCGCGCAGACCGCGAAGCGGATGGAGCTCTCCCACGTGGTCGTCACGTCTGTCGATCGGGACGACCTGGCCGGATCGCGGCGCCGGCCACTTCGCGGCCACGATCCGCGCTCTGCGGGCGAGTCGTTCCAGGCGCGTCGGTCGAGGTGCTGACGCCGGACTTCCTCGACGTCGAGGAGCAGGCGCTCGCGACATCGTCCTCGCCGAGCGGCCCGAGGTCTTCAACCACAACATCGAGACGGTCCGGAGGCTGCACCCCCGGATGCGAGGCGCGAAGGTCGTCCTACGACCGGGCGCTCTGGCTTCTGCGCCGCGCGCCGCGAGGTGGCGGCTACCCGGTGCTGACGAAGTCAGGGATCATCGTCGGCCTCGGCGAGACGAACGACGAGGTGCTCGAGACACTGCGCGACCTCCGCGCACACGACGTGGATGTGGTCACGATCGGCCAGTATCTCCAGCCGTCGCCGAAGCACGCGCCGATCGATCGCTGGGTGCATCCCGACGAGTTCCGGCTGTTCCGCGAGGAGGGCGAGCAATGGGCTTTCGGTCGGTCTTCTCGGGCCCGCTCGTCCGCTCGTCCTACCGGGCCGACGAGGTCACCCGTCACGCAACGCGGGCGTAGCCCTCAGCCGTGACGGGGGAGCGGCCGCAGGCCGCGGTCACGCAACGCGGGCGTAGCCCTCAGCCGTGACGGGGAGCGGCCGCAGGCCGCGGTCACGCAACGCGGGCGTAGCCCTCAGCCGTGACGGGGGAGCGGCCGCAGGCCGCGGTCACGCAACGCGCCCGTAGGGCGCAGCCGTGACGGGGGAGCGGCCGCAGGCCGCGGTCACGCAACGCGCCCGCAGGGCGCAGCCGTGACGGGGGAGCGGCCGAAGGCCGCGGTCACGCAACGCGCCCGCAGGGCGCAGCCGTGACGGGGGAGCGGCCGAAGGCCGCGGTCACGCAACGCGCCCGCAGGGCGCAGCCGTGACGGGGGAGCGGCCGAAGGCCGCGGTCACGCAACGCGCCCGCAGGGCGCAGCCGTGACGGGGGAGCGGCCGAAGGCCGCGGTCACGCAACGCGCCCGCAGGGCGCAGCCGTGACGGGGGAGCGGCCGAAGGCCGCGGTCACGCAACGCGCCCGCAGGGCGCAGCCGTGACGGGGGAGCGGCCGAAGGCCGCGGTCACGCAACGCGCCCGCAGGGCGCAGCCGTGACGGGGGAGCGGCCGAAGGCCGCGGTCACGCAACGCGCCCGCAGGGCCGTCACGCAACGCGCCCGAGTAACCCGCGGCCCTCCGGGCCGCTTCTGCGGGTCCGGCCCGGCCGAGCCGGGCCGTCAGCCGCAGGGAGCGGCTAGACGATCCCGCCGCGCGCCATCGCGTGGTAGTCGAGCGTCCGGTCGAGAACCTCGTCCGAGACGCCCTTCTCCCGCGCAACCTCACGCAGCGACCGTCCCGAGGCGGCGGCCTCCTCGACGATGTCGCTCGCGGCGTCGTAGCCGATCGACGGGTTCAGCGCGGTCGCCGCCGACAGCGTCAGCTCCGCGTACCGCTCGCACTGCTCGCGATTCGCAGTGATTCCGTCCACGCACTTGGTCGCGAGGAGCCGCGAGGCGCTCGCGAGGAGCTTGATCGACTGGAGCAGGTTGCGTGCCATCATCGGCACGAACACGTTCAGCTCGAAATGGCCCTGGAGCCCACCGACGGCGATCGCCTGGTCGTTGCCGATCACCTGGGCGGCGACCTGGGTGACGACCTCCGGGATGACCGGGTTCACCTTGCCGGGCATGATCGAGCTCCCCTTCTGAAGCTCCGGCAGGAAGATCTCGCCGAGCCCGGCGCGGGGGCCCGAGCCCATCAGCCGCAGGTCGTTCGCGATCTTCGTCAGCGAGACTGCGACGGTCTTGAGCGAGCCCGAGGCCTCGACCAGCCCGTCGCGGGCCGCCTGCGCCTCGAACGGGTCCGCGGGCGGGTTGATCCCGATCCCCGAGGCGGCGAGCCTGGCTCGCACCCTGGCGGCGAACTCCGGGTGCGTGTTGAGGCCGGTTCCGGTCGCTGTCCCGCCGAGCGGGATCTGGCCGAGGCGTGGAAGCGTCGCCTCGACACGCTCCACGCCCTGACTGACCTGGGCCGCGTATCCGGCAAACTCCTGGCCGAGCGTGACCGGCACGGCATCCATCAGGTGGGTGCGGCCGGACTTCACGACGTCGTCGAACTCCCGCGCCTTCGCCGCGAGCGACTCGGCCAGCCTGCGGAGTGCCGGGAGCAGCTCGCGGACCGTCTCGTCGAGCGCGGCGAGATGCACGGCGGACGGGAAGACGTCGTTCGACGACTGCCCCATGTTGACGTCGTCGTTCGCGTGGATGCCGTCGCCGGCGAGCGCCGCGATCACCTCGTTCGCATTCATGTTGGAGGAGGTCCCCGAACCCGTCTGGAACACGTCGATCGGGAACTGTTCGTCGAATTCGCCCGCCGCGACCCGGTCGGCGGCAGCCGCGATGCGCTCCGCCTTCGCGCCGTCGAGCAGGCCGAGCTCGGCGTTGACGCGCGCGGCTTCCGCCTTGATGCGCGCGAGCCAGCGGGCGACCGGGACCGGGATCGTCTCGCCCGAGACCGGGAAGTTGTCGACCGCCTTGCGGGTCTCAGCACCCCACAGCTCGCCCCGTGCCCCCATGGCACGAGTCTAGTGCACCGTCCGGGGAATGGGGTGCGGTTCCTGGCGCGCGAAAAGCAAGCCAGACAAGGACGCAGGGAGCGCCAATATGCAGGCATATTGGCGCGACTGAGGACGCGGTCTGGCGCCGCTTTGCAGCCGCCAGAACCGTGCCGTGTTCCCCGGACGGTGCACTTAGCCGCAGGCCGGACCTCCAGTAGAGTCCGGCGGACGCGGGAGGGCAGCACATGCTCGGAGAGACCGCGAGCACCGGCATCACCGAGCTCGGTGAGGCGCTGCTCGCCGAGCGGAGCGGGATCGTCTCGTGTCGCAACCGCGCCGACGAGGAGGCGACGGTCTTCTGGATCCGGCGCGACGAGCCCGTCGAGCGCCAGACCGCGCGGCCCGTGTAGGCTCGGCCGCCGGAGACCTCGACCGGATCAGGATCCGATCGGAGCCTCTGCGCCGCGCGCGGCCGCGAGAAGCTCGTCCCACGTGGTGAGCTTGACGCGCGGACGGTCGGCGGGCGCTCCGCGATCGCGCTCGAGGGCGTCGATCGCCTCCCAGCCGTCGTAGGTCACGACCTCGATCCCGCGCTCCGCGAGCAGCCCGGCCACGCCGCCTCGCACCGCGTCCTCGTTCCGGGTGAGCGCGCCGACCCGCAGGTCCTCGAGCAGGAGCTCGACGGTCTCGGTCGCATCCTTCTTGTTCGTGCCGATGATCCCCGTCGGCCCGCGCTTGATCCAACCCGTGCAGTAGACGCCGGCAAGCTGCGCCCCGTCGGCGTCGAGCACCCGACCACCCCGGTTGGGCATCGTGGCACGCTCATCGTCGAACGGGACACCCGGGATCGGCAAGCCGCGGTAGCCGACGCTCCGCAGGACGATCCCGCACGGGATCGTCTCACGATCCGCCGTCTGGACCGCCCGTACCCGTCCGTCCGGGCCGGCGACCAGCTCGTTGCGCGCGATCTCGATCCCGGCGACCTTCCCGTCGCCGATGATCGCGACCGGCGACACGCGAAAACGAAGCCGGAGCCGCCGCCGCTTGCCCTCGGGAGCACGCGTCGCGTGCTCGCGCAGCACCGAGAGGTTGCGCGCGACGGTGGTCTCGGCGAGGGCCGGCTCGCACACGGCCTCGAGCTCGAGCTCGGCGGGATCGACGAGCACATCGGCGTCCGCGAGCTCGCCCAGCTCCCGGAGCTCCGGGGTCGTGAAGGCGGCTTCGGCCGGGCCGCGACGGCCGAGCATGACGATCTCCTCGATCGGCGAGGCGAGGATCGCGGCGATCGCCGCGTCGGTCGTGTCGGTCGGGAGGAGCTCGCTCTCGGCGAGCGCGAGCATCCGGGCGACGTCCACGGCGACGTTGCCGTTGCCGATCACGACCGCCCGCTCGCACCCGAGGTCGAACGCGCAGTCCTGGAAGTCGGGATGGCCGTTGTACCAGGCGACGAAGTCGGTCGCCGGATACGAGCCGGGCAGATCCTCGCCCGGGATCCCGAGGCGCCGGTCGGTCTGCGCGCCGACGGCGTAGACCACGGCGTCGTAGGCCAATACGAGCTCGGCGTGATGAACGTCGCGACCGACCTCGACGTTGCCCAGAAAGCGGAAGCCGGCTCGCTTCGCGATCTTCTCGAACACGCGCGACACCGACTTGATGTTCGGGTGGTCGGGGGCGACGCCGAGCCGCACGAGGCCCCACGGGGTGGGCAGGCGCTCGATCATGTCCACCTCGGCGGGCACGTCCGACGCGAGGAGGTGGGCGGCCGCGTAGAAGGCGGCCGGGCCAGAGCCGACGACGGCGACGCGCAATGGCCGGTCGTCGCTCATCGGGGCCGGTTGGGCCCGGGATCAGTGGCTGCAGCCGCTGCCGCAGCCGCCGCCCGCGTGTGCGGCGACGGGCTCGCCCTCGACCTCGTCGCGCGCCTGGAAGGAGGAGCCGCAGCCGCACGCTGCGACGACGTTCGGGTTCTCGATCGCGAACCCGCCTCCCTGGAGCGCGTCGACGTAGTCGATCTCCGAGCCGAGCAGATAGGGCGCGCTGTGCGGGTCGACGACGATCCGGACGCCGCTCGACTCGAGCTCGTTGTCCCCGTCCTGTGGCCCGCGGTCGAAGCCGAGCGCGTACTGGAACCCGGAGCAGCCCCCGCCCTGGATTGCGATCCGCAGAACCTCGGCCTCGCCGGCCGGCTCCCCGGAGGCGAGCTCCTTGAACTTCGTTGCAGCTCGGTCGGTTAGCGTCACCATCGTCATCCCTCCTTGCGGCGATCATACCAACTGTGGCCGGGGTCGAGGCCCGTCGGCGCAGACGGCGGTCGTCGACCGACCTTGTGACACTCGTTGCACGTATGGAGTTTGCGCTGTGTGCAGGCGATTTCCTCCATCGGCTGGAGCGAGCTTGTACCAGTAGGATGCCCATGCGAAACGTTGCCGACCGACGGGCGGGGAGGACACGCGTCCGCCCCGTCTCCGGAGCGGCCGGCGCGGTGAAGCGAGGGCGGATCCGGATGCTCGACGACTACTTACCGTTTCTGATCTACGCGCTGATGGCGCTTGCGATCCCTGCGTCCATGCTCGTGATGTCGATCGTGTTCGCGTCCAGGCCGCGCCGGCGCACGCGCGCGCGGTTCATGCCCTTCGAGTCGGGGGTCGCGACGGGCCCGCCTCCGCAGCAGCGGTTCACCATCAGCTTCTATCTCACGGCCATGCTCTTCATCGTCTTCGACATCGAGATCGTGTTCCTGTACCCGGTCGCGGTCGTGCTCGATACCGTCGGCTGGTTCGCCGTCGCGGAGTTCGGGTTCTTCATCGCGATCCTCGTGCTCGCGTACGTCTACATCTGGAAGAAGGGCGCGCTCGAATGGCACTAGTGAAGGGGCGCCTCGCCGAGCAGGGTCTCTCGTCCGAGCGCGTGCTGATGCTCGACAAGGGCCCCGGCGTCTTCGAGCGCGAGGTGGACGACCTCGAGCAACGCCTCATGCCGACGACCGTCGCCAGGGCCGTGAACTGGGCGCAGACGAGATCCATGTGGCCGGACACGTTCGGGCTCGCCTGCTGCGCGATCGAGATGATGTCGATCGTCTCGGCCCGCTACGACATCGCACGCTTCGGGATGGAGGCGTTTCGGGCGTCTCCCCGGCAGGCCGACCTGCTCATCGTCTCCGGCCGCGTCTCCCACAAGATGTCCGCGCCGCTGCGGCAGATCTACGACCAGATGCTCGAGCCGAAGTGGGTGATCGCGATGGGCGCGTGCGCGAGCTCCGGCGGGATGTTCAACAACTACGCCGTCCTGCAGGGGGTCGACAAGATCACGCCGGTCGACATCTACGTGCCCGGTTGCCCGCCGCGCCCGGAGGCGCTGATGGAGGGCATCGTCCGGCTCCACGAGAAGATCCAGGCCGGCATCCCGCCCGCCTACGAGCTGCGGCGGGTCGGGACGTGAGCTACGCCGGGGTGCCGGGCTTCCTCTCCGAAGAGGAGGCCTACGGCGAGACGACCGTCGTCGTCGCCCGCGAGCGGCTGCTCGACGCGGCGCTGTACCTCCGCGATGCCGAGGGCTTCAACTTCCTCGCCGACGTGACGAGCGCAGACTTCCTCGGCTGGGACGAGCACCGCGTCGCCGGCTACTGGGGCAGCGCGCTCGGGCGCGACACGAACGCCCCCGGCTCGTCGGGCATGGCGAAGCTCCCGGCACCCAAGCCGAAGCGGTTCGGCGTCGCCTACCACCTGCTGGCCCTGCGAAGCGATCCGAAGCGCGTGCGCCTCAGGGTGTGGGTCGACGACGGCGAGCCGGTCGCGAGCGTCGTCGGGATCTGGCCAACCGCCGACTGGCACGAGCGTGAGGTGTTCGACCTGATGGGGATCCCGTTCGAGGGCCACCCGAACCTCGTCCGCATCCTGATGTCCGAGGACTGGGAAGGCCACCCGCTCCGCAAGGACTACCCGATCGGCGGCGAGCCGGTCCGGTTCTCGGAGGAGGAATAGTGCTCCGTCCCGGACGTCCTGTGATGCTCCGGCGCGCGAAACGCGAGCCAGGCGAGGACGCAAGGAGCGCTCGTATCGGTGAATACGGGCGCGACCGAGGACGATGGGTGGCGACGCGTTGCAGCCGCCCGGAGCGCACGGCGATGCTCGGGACGGAGCACTAGTGTCGGTGGCGCAGCGAAGCCCGTTCTGGAGCGACCTCGAGACCGCACCGCTGCTCTACGAGGGCTCGCGCATCCCGAAGCCGATCCCGTCGATCCTGCAGGTGCCCGAGGGCCTGCGCGACACGGACGACATCCTGACCGTCAACTTCGGGCCGAACCACCCCTCGACCCACGGCGTGCTCCGGCTCGTCGTCGACCTCGACGGCGAGACGGTCGTCGGAGTACGGGCCGTCATCGGCTACCTGCACACCGGGTTCGAGAAGAACATGGAGCAGAAGAGCTACTGGAAGGCGATCACGTACGCGCCGCGGATGGACTACCTCAGCTTCCAGGCCCAGGAGCTCTGCTTCGTGATGGCGATCGAGAAGCTGCTCGGCATCGACGTGCCGCCGAAGGCGGTCTGGATGCGAACGCTGCTCGCGGAGCTCGTGCGGATCCACTCCCACCTCGTCTGGCTCGGCACCACCGGGCTCGAGCTCGGCGCGATCTCCATCTTCTGGTACTGCTTCCGCGAGCGTGACCTCGTGCTCGACCTGATCGAGATGCTCACGGGTGTCCGCATGCACACGCGGTACTTCCAGGCCGGCGGGCTGGCGGAGGACGTCCCCGTCGGGTTCGCCCGCGAGTGCCGCAGGCTCGCCGACGTCATGCCGAAGCGCGTCGACGAGTACGAGTCGCTGTTCGACCGAAACGCGATCTTCCTCGAACGGACGAAGGGCGTCGGGCTGCTCTCGGCGCAGGACGCGATCGCGCTCGGCCAGTCCGGGCCGATGCTCCGGGCCTCCGGAGTGGACTGGGACCTCCGGTTGAACCAGCCCTACCTCGCGTATCCGGAGGTCGACTTCGACGTTCCCGTCTACCCCGAAGGCGACGTCTACGCCCGCTACAAGGTGCACATGGACGAGATGCGCCAGTCGGCGCGGATCATCCAGCAGTGTCTCGACGGCATGCCCGACGGCCCGTGGATCTCCGACGACCGGAAGGTCGTGCTCCCCCCGCGCGCCGAGCTGCACACGTCCATGGAGAGCCTGATCCATCACTTCAAGCTCGTGACGGAGGGCTACCGTGTCCCGGAGGGCGAGGTCTACCTGCCGGTCGAGTCCGCCCGCGGAGAGCTCGGCTGCTACCTCGTCTCCGACGGCGGCCCCCGCCCCTGGCGTGTCCACTTCCGCGCGCCGTCGTTCGTCGCGTTGCAGGCCACGGCGTCCTGCCTCAACGACTCCCTGATCGCGGACATGATCGCGGTCGCGGCCTCTCTCGACCCCGTCATGGGCGACGTCGACCGGTGAGCTCGAGATGACCGACCTCTACGACGAGATCCAGGCGCTCGCCGACCAGTACCCGGTCCGGCGGTCGGCCGTCATCCCGGCCCTGCGCCTCGCCCAGGAGCGCCAGGGCTGGCTGCCGCCGCAGGCGTTCCGCGAGGTCGCGGAGGCGCTCGACCTGACGCCCGCGTACTGCCAGGCGGTCGCGAGCTTCTACGACATGTTCCACCTCGAGCCGGTCGGCCGGCACCTGGTTGAGGTCTGCACGAACGTCTCGTGCGCGCTGAACGGGGCCCAGCAGACGCTGGCCGCGCTCGAGCGCGAGCTCGGAGTCCGGGCCGGCGAGACGACGGCCGACGGTGCCGTCACGCTGCGCGCGGTCGAGTGTGCGGGCGGTTGCAGCCGGGCCCCCGTCGTGGTCATCGACCACCGCTACCACGAGCCCGTCACGGCCGAGGACGTCCCCGCCCTCGTCGCCGAGCTGCTCGGCCTCGACGGCGACGTGCAGGAGGCGGGCGGCTGACGATGGGCATCCGGCAGATCCTCTTCGAGCACGCCGATGGGCGCGATCTCACCCGGCTCTCCGAGTACCAAGCGGTCGGGGGCTACGCGTCGCTGCGCAAGGCGCTGCAGATGGAGCCCGCCCGGGTCATCGACGAGCTGCTCGAATCCGGCGTGCGGGGCCGCGGCGGCGCCGGCTTCCCGATGGGTCGCAAGGCGAGCTTCGTCCCGAAGCCGGAGCAGACCGTGAGGCCCGTCTACCTCTGCGTGAACGCCGACGAATCGGAGCCCGGCACGTGCAAGGACCGGGAGATCCTCGACCGCCTGCCGCACGCCCTGATCGAAGGGATCCTGATTACCTCCTACGCGATCCAGGCGAACGCCGCGTTCGTGTTCATTCGCGGCGAGTACCTCGCCGAGTACGAGCTCCTCCGCTCGGCTCTCGAGGAAGCGAAGAGTGCCGGGCTCGTCGGCAGCAACATCCTCGGCTCGGGGTACTCGCTCTCGGTCGTGCTGCACCGGGGCGCCGGCGCGTACATCTGCGGGGAGGAGACCGGCCTGCTCGAGTCGCTCGAGGGCAAGCGCGGCCAGCCCCGCACGAAGCCGCCGTTCCCGGCGATCGCCGGCCTCTACGCATCTCCGACGCTCATCAACAACGTGGAGACGGTCGCGACCGTGCCGCGGATCATCGAGCTCGGCGGCGTCCGGTACGCGGAGCTCGGGGTCGAGAACTCGACCGGCACCCGGCTCTTCTCGCTCTCGGGCAACGTCGCGCGGCCGGGCAACTACGAGCTCGAGCTCGGGACGAGCCTGCGCGAGCTCGTGTTCGAGATCGGGGGCGGCATCCCGGCGGGCCGCACCCTGAAGGCGATCATCCCAGGTGGCTCCTCCGTACCGGTGCTGACCGCGGCCGAGGTCGACACCCCGCTCGACTTCGACGGGATGGCGAAGGCGGGCTCGATGCTCGGCTCGGGCGGCGTGATCGTGATCGACGACCGGGCGTGCATGGTGCAGCTCGGCCTTCGGGTCGCCCAGTTCTACCAGCACGAGTCCTGCGGCAAATGCACCCCCTGCCGGGAGGGCGTCCGCTGGATGGTCGACATCCTCCGCCGGATCGAGAACGGCGACGCGTCCCAGGGCGAGCTCGACCTGCTGCTCGACGTGTGCGACCGCATCCTCGGGAAGTGCCTCTGCCCGCTCGGCGACGCGGCGGCGATGCCCGTCGCGAGCTACGTCGCCAAGTTCCGTGACGAGTACCAGCGCCACCTCGACGAGGGCCGCTGCCCCTTCCACGGCGGTTCGTCGCTCGACGCGTTGCTCGCCCCGGTCGACCAGCACCACCGCAGCATCGTCGACCACATCGAGGTTCCCGCCTGATGGGCGCGCCCGGGCTCGTCACCGTCACGATCGACGACCGCGAGGTCCAGGTCGCGCGAGGGACGGGGATCGTCGAGACGGCCGCGCAGGCGGGCGTCGAGATCCCAGTGTTCTGCTACGAGCCGCGGCTCGGACCTCCGCTCGGCGCCTGCCGGATGTGCCTCGTCGAGGTCGAGGGGCTACCGAAGTTGCAGGCCGCCTGCACGCTGAGTGCACAGGACGGGATGGTGGTTCGCAGCGCGGCCACGAGCGAGGAGGCCGCCGTCGGGCAGAACGCGGTGCTCGAGTTCATCCTGCTGAACCATCCGCTCGACTGCCCCGACTGCGACAAGGGCGGCGAGTGCCCGTTGCAGGACCTCACGTTCCGGTACGGGCCGGGAACCACCCGGATGGTGGTCCCGAAGCGGACGTTCGACAAGCCGATCCCGGTCTCGCCGCTGATCGCGCTCGACCGCGAGCGGTGCATCCTCTGCTACCGCTGCACGCGCTTCTCCGAGCAGGTCGCCGAGGACGGGCAGCTCGTCGCGCGAGACCGCGGGGCCGGCTCGGTCATCGCGACGTTCGAGGACGACCCGTACCGCGGGCACTTCAGCGGCAACGTGATCGAGCTCTGTCCGGTCGGCGCCCTCACGTCGACCGTGTACCGGTTCCGGGCGAGGCCCTGGGAGATCCAGAACGTGCCGACGGTCTGCGGGATGTGCGCCGTCGGCTGCAACACGTGGGCGACGATTCGCGAGAGCAAGGTCGTGCGCATGCTCGGCCGGAACCATCCGGAGATCGACGAGGGCTGGCTCTGCGACAAAGGTCGCTTCGCCTACGACCACCTCCACGCCGCGGATCGGATCCGCACCCCGATCCTCCGCGTTCCCCTCAAGGGGTTGACCGAGGTGTCGTGGGAGCAGGCGCTCGACGCCGCGGAGGACGCGCTGCGCGCGGCCGAGGGCTCCGTCGTCGTCGCCTTCTCGGGGGGCGAGACCCTCGAGCAGGCGGACGCGATCGCGAGGCTCCTCCGGCAGGGCCTCGGCTCCGACGTCGCGATCCTGCCCGAGGACCCGCACCCCGCGCTGGACGCCTTCCGGGCGCCGCTCGGCGCGATCGCAGCCGCGGAGCTCTGCGTCGTGATCGGCGACCAGCCGGTCGTCGACCGCGCACCCCTCGTCGACCTCTGGCTGCGCTCCGCGCGCCGGGCCGGCGCCGAGATCGTCACCGTGCACCCGGCCGGGACCGTGCCGGTGCTCCCCGGGTCGGCGCCCAGCGTGTGCGCTGCGCTCGCGGGGGACAGCCCGCCCGACGAGCTCCGGGCGCTGCACGCCCGACTCCGGACGGCCGGCAGGATCGCGCTCGTCTGGTCGGAGGACGATCCGACGGGCGGCGCGCGGGTTGCCGCGCTCGCGGCGGCGCTCGGTCTCGGCGAGGGGTCCGGCGTCTACTGGCTTCCGCGTACGCCGAACGCGCATGGCGTCTCGCGCGCGTGGCGCGAGGCGGGCGAGGGCCGGGGCTCGGAGCCGGCGGCCGGCCAGCCCGTCGGCGCGCTGATCGTCTCGGGCGACGAGGCTCTCGACGACCCGCGCGTGCTCGACCTCGCCGATCGCGCCGGTTTCGTCCTCACGACGGCGATGTTCATGAACGAGGTGACCGGCCAGTCGCACCTCGTCCTGCCGGGGACGAGCTACCTGGAGCGTGACGGCACGACCGTCAACCTCGAGGGCCGGCCGCAGCGCCTTCGCCGCGCGGTCTCAGGCCCGGGCCGGGAGGAGCTCGAGTTCTTCGCGCGCCTCGGGGAGCGCTTCGGGCTGGACGTGAGCCCGTGGCCCGCGGTCGCCGTCGAGGCGCATGCGCCGCTGCCGCCGCGCGTTGCGGCGCCGACGGTCGAGATGCCTGCCGCCGCGGGTGCCGTTGCGGCCGGCGAGGGCTTCCGCCTCGTGCGCTACCGGCCGCTGTTCCGCGGGGCCGCGGTCGACCGCGTGCCCCAGCTCCAGTTCCAGCGGCCGCCCGCGGAGATCGAGCTGTCGCTCGCCGACGCACGCGCGCTGCGCATTCGCACCGGCGACCCGGTTTCCGTCGGCTCGAACGGTGGCGGGCGGGCGCTCAGCGCCAGGGTCAACCGCCGTCTCCTCGCGGGCGTCGTGCGCATCGCCGACGACCATGCCGACGGCCTCGGCGAGGTGGTCGACGTGAGCCGGGCCGGGTCGTGACCGAGACCCTGAACCAGCCCTGGTGGATCGACCTGCCCAAGGCGTTCGTCGTCATCAACGTCGTCCTCGTGATCTTCGCCTACCTGACGTGGCTCGAGCGGAAGCTGCTCGGCCGGATGCAGCTGCGCTACGGGCCCAACCGCGCCGGCCCCTTCGGCCTGCTGATCCCGATCGCCGACCTGATCAAGCTCGTGCGCAAGGAGAGCTTTGTCCCGCGCTACGGCGTCGAGGGCCTCTACCTCCTCGCGCCGCTCGTGGCCGCGTTCACGGCGCTGGTCACCTTCGCGGTCATCCCGTGGGGCCCGGTCTGGACGATCGGCGACTACCAGGTGACCGGCTGGGTCGCCGACGTCTCGATCGCCCTCATCCTGATCTTCGCGATCGGCTCGCTCGGGATCTATGGCTTCATCGTCGGCGGCTGGGCGAGCGAGTCGAAGTACTCGCTGCTCGGCTCGATGCGGACGTGCGCCCAGATGGTGTCCTACGAGGTCTCCCTCGCCCTCTCCGTGCTCGGGGTCGTGATCATGGGCGAGTCGCTGTCGCTCGTCGACATCGTCGAGAAACAGCAGGAGACGGTCTGGTTCGCCGGCCCGCAGCTCATCGGGCTGCTCGTGTTCATCGTCGCCGGGGTCGCGGAGACGAATCGGGCCCCGTTCGACCTCCCCGAAGCGGAGTCGGAGCTCGTCGCCGGCTACCACACGGAGTACGGCGGGATGCGCTGGGGCCTGTTCCAGATGGCCGAGTACGTGAATCTCGTGACGCTCTCGGCGCTCGGGGTGACGCTGTTCTTCGGCGGCTACGGCGGCCCCGGCCTGCCCGGCCCGGTCTGGTTCCTGATCAAGCTCTTCATCGCGCTGTTCATCTTCATCTGGATCCGCGCCACGCTCCCGCGCCTGCGCTACGACCAGCTGATGCGCTTCGGCTGGAAGGTGCTCCTCCCGGTCGCGACGCTGAACGCGCTCGTCACGGCAATCCTCGTGGTGGCGATCGACTGATGGCACAACCATTCGGAACGCTCAAGGGCTTCGCCACCACCTTCCGGCAGATCTTCAGGAAGCCGATCACGCAGCAGTACCCGGAGGTCAAGCGGCCGATGTACCCGCGCTTCCGGGGGCGCCACCAGCTGCATCGCCACGAGAACGGGCTCGAGAAGTGCGTCGGCTGCTCGCTGTGCGCCGCCGCCTGCCCCGCGGACTGCATTCGCGTCGTCGCCGCCGAGAACGATCCGGACGACCGGGTCTCGGCCGGCGAGCGCTACGCGCGCATCTACGAGATCAACCTCTCCCGCTGCATCTTCTGCGGGTACTGCGAGCTCGCCTGCCCGTTCGACGCGATCACGCTCGGCAACGAGTTCGAGCTCTCCGAGTACGCCCGGGACGACCTCATCTACACGAAGGACATGCTGCTCGAGAAGCCGATCAAGACCGTGCCCGTGGCCGATCCCGAGCTGTACGACACGCCCGAGCCCGTCTGGAAGGTCGAATCGTGATCCTCGCGAGCACCGCCGGCGAGATCATGGTCTGGGTGATCTGGATCGTCGCGGGCCTCGCCCTGCTCGGATCGGGCATCGCCGTCGTGCTGTTCTCGAACCCGTTCTTCAGCGCGCTCGCGCTGATCCTGAACCTCGGCTCGCTCGCCGTCCTCTATCTGCTCCTGTCCGCGGAGTTCGTCGCGGCCGCCCAGGTGCTCGTGTACGCAGGCGCGGTGATGGTCATGTTCCTGTTCGTGATCGCCTACCTCGGCGGGCGGGCGGACACGCCGTTCGCCGGAGGCCGCTCGCTCGCCCGTACGGCCGCGCTGATCGCGAGCCTCGCAATCCTGGTCGAGATCGTCGTCGTCATCGCGAGCGATGCGGGCGGCACGCTGGCGAGCACCGCCCAGATCGCGGACGCGTTCGGAAGCCCGCGCGACATCGGCGGCCTGTTCCTCTCCGACTACCTGATCGCGTTCGAGATCACCTCGATCGTGCTGCTCGTCGGCGCAGTCGGCGGCGTCATCCTCGGCACGTCGGCCCGCCGAGTCGCCAGCGACCGCGGCGCGGAGCCGAGCGAGCAACGGGAGGCCGCATAGGTGCTCGGGCCAGGTATCGCCGCGTATCTCGTGCTCTCCGTCGTGCTCCTGACGACCGGGATCGTCGGGGTGCTCATCCGGCGGAACCCGCTGATCGTGCTGCTCGCGATCGAGCTCATGCTGAATGCCGGCAACCTCGCGCTGATCGCGTTCGCGCGCCAGAGCGGCACCGAGTCGGGCCAGATCTTCGCGCTCGCCGTGATGGTCGTGGCCGCCGCCGAGGTCGTCGTCGGCCTCGGCCTGATCGTCGCGATGTCGCGGAAGAACGTCGAGCTCGACGTCGACGGGCTGCGGGAGCTGAGGGGATGACCGGGCGATGATCGCCGCGGCCTGGGTCACGCTGTTCGCGCCCGCGGTCGCCGTCGTGCTGCTCGCGCTGGGGGGCCAGCGCGTCAGCGGGCGGCGAGCCGGGTTGCTCGCGTCGGCCTCGGTCCTCGTCTCCTTCGTTGCCTCCGTCTACGTGCTTGCCCGCCTGCTCGGTGAGGACCCGGAGGAGCGGTCCCACTTCTCGACGCTGTGGACCTGGCTCTCGGCGGGCGACCTGCAGTTCGGGTTCGAGGTCATCGTCGATCCGCTGTCCGTCTTCATGATGCTGATCGTCTCCGGGGTCGGCTTCCTGATCCTCACGTACGCGATCGGGTACATGAAGGGCGACGACGAGGAGCGGCGCTACCACGCCTACAAGGCGCTGTTCGTCTTCTCGATGCTCCTCCTCGTCCAGTCCGGCAACCTGCTCTTCCTGCTCGCCGGCTGGGGCATGGTCGGGCTCTCCTCGTATCTGCTGATCAACTTCTGGCACGGACGCTCGACCGCCGTCGCCGCCGGGAAGAAGGCGTTCATCGTCAACGCGTTCGGCGACGCGACCTTCGCGCTCGCGCTGTTCCTGATCATCCAGCAGACCGGTACGCTCGACCTCGCGACGGTCTTCTCCGTCGCGCCCGAGCTGATCGAGCCGGGTGGTACGGTCGCGATGCTGATCGCGCTCGGGCTCCTGGGAGGGGCGGTCGCCAAGTCGGCCCAGCTCCCGCTCCACACGTGGCTCCCCGACGCGATGGAGGGCCCGACGCCGGTCAGCGCCCTCATCCACGCGGCGACGATGGTCACCGCGGGCGTCTACCTGATCGCGCGCACGAGCTCGCTGTTCGAGCTGGCGCCGGACATCCTCCACACCGCCGCCGTGCTCGGCGGCGCAACCCTGCTCGTCGCCGGCCTGGTCGCCCTCGCCCAGACCGACATCAAGCGGGTGATCGCGTACTCGACGATGAGCCAGATCGGCTACATGTTCGTCGCGGTCGGGATCGGGGCGTACGGCGCCGGCATGTTCCACCTGATGACCCACGCCTTCTTCAAGGCGCTGCTCTTCATGGCTGCAGGCGTCGTGATTCACGCGCTCTCCGGCGAGCAGGACATCCGCAGGATGGGCGGGATCGGCCGCGACCTTCCGCGCACCACGCAGATCTTCCTGATCGGCTCGCTCGCGCTGGCGGGGATGCCGCCGCTCGCCGGCTTCTTCTCGAAGGACGAGATCATCGCGAACACGCTCGCCGCCGGGCCGCTCGGGTACGCGCTCTTCGCGATGGCGATCGTCGGTGCGTTCCTCACCGGCGTCTACGCGTTCCGACTCTACTTCGTCGTCTTCCACGGGAAGCGCCACGAGTCGGTGCACGTCCACCGGGAGCGTTTCGAGGGGCCGGTCGCGATGCTGTGGCCGCTCGTCGTGCTCACCGTCCTCACGATCATCGGCGGCTGGATCCAGGTACCGGGGGGCTGGACGCTCGTCGACGACTTCCTCGATCCGGTCGCCGAGCCGCTCGTCCATCCGGACGGGTGGATGCAGGCATTCGCCTCGATCCTCTCCGTGAGCGTGGCCCTTCTCGGCATCGCACTCGCCTGGAAGGCCTGGGGGCGCCCCAGCGAGCTTCCCGCCCGTGTCCGTGCCCGCGCCCCGCGGGCGACGCGGGCCGTGGAGCACAAGCTCTACTTCGACGAGGGGTACGACATCGTCTTCACCGAGCCGACGGCCCGGTTCGCCGACTGGCTCTCGCGGCGCGTCGAGGGACCGTTCGTGCTCGGCTCGGTCACGGAGATCGCTGGCACGGTGAGAGACGTCGGCCGGCGGCTCGCGGCAACGCAGAGCGGGCTCGTCCGCGCCTACGTGACCCTGATCGGGCTCGGAGCCGCCGTCATCGTTCTCGTCTTCGTCCTGGTGCGGTAGCCGGTGCTCTCGACGCTGCTCATCTTCGTCCCGATCGGCGCCGCGCTCGTCGCCTGGCTCCTTCCCCTGCGCAGCCGGCACGCGCTGTTCTTCGCCCTGCTCGTCGCCGCGGTCGAGCTCGGCCTGTGGATAGGCGCCGTCGCGACCTTCGACTTCGAGGCCGCCGGGCTGCAGCAGGACGTCGACAACGTCTGGTCGAGCGATCTCGGGATCTCCTACAAGGTGGGGCTCTTCGACTTCTCCCTCTGGCTCGTCGGTCTGACGGCGATGGTCGGCCTCGCCGCAGCCGCTTACGCGCTGTGGGCGGGACGGGAGCGCGGCCGGGCGTACGGGGGGATGCTGCTCCTGCTGCTCGGCTCGACCGTCGGGGTGTTCCTCGCCCAGGACCTCGTCGTCTTCTACGTGTTCTTCGAGGCGATGCTGATTCCCCTGTACGTGCTGATGGGCGGCTGGGGAGGCTCGAACGCGCGCGCGGCGACGATCAAGTTCGTGATCTACACGATGGTCGGCTCGCTGCTGATGGCGGTTTCGATCGTCGCGCTCGGCCTCTCCCAGGGCACGTTCGACCTCACCGAGATGGGCACGAGCGGAAGCCTCGCGATGTTCCTCGGCTTCGCGATCGCCTTCGGGATCAAGGCGCCGATCTGGCCGTTCCACGGCTGGCTTCCCGACGCCTACCGCGAGTCGCCGCCCGAGATCGCCGCGCTGCTGTCCGGCGTGATCTCGAAGACGGCCGCGTTCGGCCTCCTCCGGATCGCGATCCCGATCTTCCCGGAGCCGACCGCGACGATGCGGGACACGGTGCTCGTGCTCGCGACGATCGGCCTCCTCTACGGCTCGCTGCTCGCCTTCCGCCAGCCCGACTTCCGCGGGGTGATCGCCTACTCGAGCCTGGCGCAGATGTCCCTGATCGTCATCGGCCTCTTCGCCGTCAACGACTCGGGGCTCAGCGGAGCGCTCCTGCAGATGGTCAACCACGGCCTCATCTCCGCGGCGCTCTTCCTGATCGCCGGCTGCATCGAGAGCCGGACGGACACGGACTCGTTCGCCCGGCTCGGAGGGATGGCCAGGGGGCGTCCGATCCTCGCGACGCTGCTGATCGTGACGGGCGTGATCGCGCTCGCGGTTCCCGGGTCGACGGCGTTCGCAGCCGAGTTCCTCGTCCTCAACGGGATCTTCGACATCGGCTGGGGGTGGGCGGTGCTCGGTGCGATCGCGATCGTGCTCGCCGCCATGTACATCCTTCGCGCGATCTCCGCGACGCTGCACGGCGACCGCGGCACGGCCGTGAACGATCGCCAGCGTGATCTGCGGCCGGCCGAGCTCGGGGCGATCCTGCCGCTCGTCGCCCTGCTGCTCCTGCTGAGCTTCTGGCCAGCCGGCGTCACCGACCACAGCTTCGGCGGGCAGCCGGCCGGCGCGGTGTCGTCGCAGTTCGAGGGAACCCCTTGATCGTCGACACCCCGAGCATCGACTGGGCCGGCCTCTCCCCCTACCTCGCGATCCTGGCCGGGATGGCCGCGCTCCTGCTCGTCTCGCCGTTCCTGCCGAGATCGCGCCGCAACGCGTTCGGGGCGATCGTCGCCGGGCTCACGCTCGCCGGAGCCGCGGCCGCGGCGGTCGTGCTGTTCACGCTAGACGACACGGGCAGCGGCCTCGTCGCCGACGCGCTGCGGCGGGATCGGCTCTCGGACTTCGCACACGTGCTCCTCTTCCTCTCGGGCGCCCTCGCCGTGCTCATCGGCTTTCGCGAGCGTGACGACGACGAACGGCGGGCCGAGTACTACCTCCTGCTCCTGTCGGCGGTCGGCGGGATGGCGCTGTTCGTCGCCTCGAACGACCTGATCTCGCTGTTCCTCGGGCTCGAGTGGTTCTCGATCTCGCTCTATGTGCTCTGTGCGCTGACGATCGACCGGACCGCCGCGCTCGAGTCGGGGCTGAAGTACCTGATCGCCGGAAGCTTCAGCTCCGCGCTGCTCCTCTTCGGGTCGGCGCTCGTCTACGGAGCGACGCAGGCGGTCGGCTTCGCGGAGATCGCTGCGGGCGCCGGCGACGCCGACAGGACGCTGCTCGTCGCGGGCCTGGCGTTGATCCTCGTGGGCCTCGGCTTCAAGATCTCCGCCGCGCCCTTCCACCAGTGGGCGCCGGACGTCTACCAGGGAGCGCCGACCCCGGTCACGGCCCTGATGGCGAGCGCCACGAAGATCGCCGCGGCGGTCCTCACGCTCCGGGTGCTCACGACGGCGTTCCCGGAGGACGCGGAGCTCTGGACGATCCTCCTCGGGGTGCTGGCCGCGGCGTCGCTCGCCTGGGGCAACCTCGCCGCCCTCGCCCAGCAGGATGCAAAGCGGCTCCTCGCCTACTCGAGCATCTCGCACGCCGGCTTTCTGCTGATGCCGATCGCGGCGGGGAACGAGCTCGGCGGCCGGGCGCTCCTCTACTACCTGATCCCGTACGCCGCACTCTCGGTCGCGGCATTCGCCGTCGTCACCGCCCGCGAGCGAGAGCTGAACCGACCCGTCACGCTGGAGGGCCTCGCCGGCCTCGGCTGGGAGCGGCCGTACCACGGGGCCGCGCTCGCGATCGCGATGCTCGGCTTCATCGGGCTCCCGCCGATGGGGCTCTTCCTCGGAAAGCTCTACGTCTTCGGAGCACTGTACGAGCGCGGCTGGATCTGGCTGATGGTGCTCGGCGCCGTGTTCACCGCCGTCTCCGTCTACTACTACCTCAACGTCGTGCGGATGGTCTACGCGCGCGGGGTGCAGCTCGCCGCGGTCGCTGCCGGCGGCTCGCCGCCGAGGGACACGGCGCTCGACGTGGCGATCGCGCTCGCGCTCGTGGTCGGAGTCGGCTCGTTCTTCGCGATCGACAAGCTGATGGGCCTCGCCGGCGACGCGGTCTCGTTCCTCCCCTTCCCCTACTGACGTGGCGCCCGGGCGGGCGCGCACGCTCGTTAGGCTGTTGCGGTGTTCTACCGGCCCGGCGACGATCACGACCTCCGCGGCGACCCGTTCAACCAGCTCGTCGTCCCGCGGCCGATCGGCTGGATCTCGACGACCGGGGCGGGCGGGGCGGTCAACCTTGCGCCGTTCTCGTTCTTCAACGCCGTCGCCTACGTGCCGCCGCAGGTGATGTTCGCGACCACGGGGCCGCACAGCCTGGGCGGGCCGAAGGACTCCCTGCGCAACATCCGCGAGACGGGCGAGTTCGTGTTCAACCTCGCGACCTGGGAGCTGCGCGCGGCGGTGAACCTCTCGAGCACGCCGGCGCCGCCGGGGATCGACGAGTTCGAGGTGGCGGGACTGACCAAGGCGGCCGCCCGGTTCGTCCGCCCTCCGCTCGTCGCCGAGAGCCCCGTGCACCTCGAATGCCGGCTGGTCACGACCGTAGAGCTTCCGACGCCCGACCCGGGCAACCCGAACACCGTCGTCTTCGGCGAGGTCGTCGGCGTCCACATCGCCGACGAGGCGATCGTCGAGCGAAGCGTGGACGTGCTCAGGCTCGACCCGATCGCCCGCCTCGGCTACAACCAGTACACGCGCGTCACCGAGGTGTTCACGATGACCCGGCCCGGCTGGCCGGTGGAGTAGGAAACCGCAAACGGAGGAGCATGGCATGGCGAACGCGACGCTCACCTGGCTCGGGCACGCGTCGTTCCGGGTGGACACGCCGGGCGGCAGGCGGATCTACGTCGATCCCTGGCTCGAGAACCCGAAATGCCCGGACAGCGAGAAGACCCCCGATCGCGTCGACGTCGTCGCAGTCACGCACGCGCATTTCGACCACATCGCCGACGCCGTCGCGCTCGGCAAGCGCTTCGGGGCGCCGCTCGTGGCGATCGTGGAGCTGGCCGGCTGGCTGGAGCAGCAGGGCTACCCGAACGGCTCGGCCGGGGGGATGAACAAGGGCGGCACGCAGGAGGTCGCCGGCGTCCGGTTCACGATGACCCAGGCCTTCCATTCGAGCTCGACCCCTGACGGCCAGTACGCCGGCGAGCCCTCGGGATATGTGATCGAGCTCGAGAACGGGCTGAGCCTCTACGCGGCAGGCGACACGTGTGTGTTCGGCGACATGCAGCTGATCGGCCGGATCTACCGTCCCGACGTCGCGATCCTGCCGATCGGCGACTGGTACACGATGGGGCCTCGCCAGGCCGCCGCCGCGCTCGAGCTTCTCGGCTGCAGCCGTTGCATCCCCTGCCACTACGGGACGTTCCCGCTCCTGACGGGCACCCCCGCACAGCTGCGAGAGCTGGCGCCGGACGTCGAGATCATCGCACCCGCGCCGGGCGAGACGGTCGAGCTGTGAGGTCGTGACCTACTCGCTCGTCGCCTGCGACCTCGACCGGGGCGAATGGGGCGTCGGCGTGCAGTCGAAGTTCCTCGCCGTCGGCTCGCTCGTGACCTGGGCGGAGCCCGGTGTCGGCGCGGTCGCGACGCAGGCGAGGGCGAAGGTCAGCTACGGGCCGGACGGGCTCGCGCTGCTGCGCTCCGGGACGCCCGCAGCCGAGGTCGTCGCGCGGCTCACGGCCGCCGACGACGGTCGTGATCACCGCCAGCTCGGCATCGTCGACGGTGCCGGCCGTGCGGCCTCCTGGACGGGCACCGCGTGCCTCGACTGGGCCGGTGGCGTGACCGGACCGGAGTATACGGCCCAGGGCAACATCCTCGTCTCGGCCGACACCGTCGCGGCCCTCGCGGCGACCTTCGCGCGGTCGGCCGGGCGCCCGCTCGCCGAACGCCTGATCGCGGCGCTCGCCGCTGCCCAGGCCGCCGGTGGGGACCGGCGCGGACAGCAGTCGGCCGCGCTGTACGTCGTCAAGGCCGGCGCGGGGTACGACGGCTCGGACGTCCTCGTCGATCTCCGGGTCGACGACCATCCGATGCCGATTGCCGAGCTCGACCGCCTCTACGGGCTCCACCGGCTCTACTTCGGCGAGATCCCCGAAGAGGAGTGGGTCGAGGTCGACGACGGCCTCGCTCGCGAGCTCGCGCAACGGCTCGCGCTGCTCGGCCACGCAAGCGGCGACCTGGGGGCGGATCTCGACGCCTGGGCCGGGATCGAGAATCTCGAGGAGCGCGTTCGCGGGATCGAGCGCATCGACCCGATCGTGCTCGAGGTCCTGCGCGGAAGCTGACCTCAGGCCGTTCCCGGGATCGGGGCCCGGCGCTGCCCGTGTTTCGCGGTCTCGCGGCGAGCCCATATCTTCTCGATGTACGGGCCGGCGTCGGGTGTCCTGCACCCCGTCTCCCCGTGGTCGACCTTCACCGTCCCGATCCGCCTCGCCGCCGCGAGCGCCCGTTCGCGGAGCGCCTCGTTCCTGGCGCCGATCGTGATCAGCGCAGCGTTCATGGCGTCCCGGGTGCGGTTCTGCGCCGTGTGGATGCCGGCCTCGATCGCGTCGAGCCGCTCCTCGAAGTAGTTGTCCGGGAGCTCCGCGTCAGCGGTCGCGATATCCCCTACCGCGAGCCAGCCCGCCCGGCCGATCCACTCGTCCGTCGACAGGCGCCAGCGCTCGGCCGTGTCGCGGGCGAATCGCGACTTCGACACCACCTCGTGGATGTAGGAGTCCACGAGCACGTAGTAGGAGAGCCCCTTCAGCCAGGCGTCGAGCTTTCGCCGACCGAAGCTCGACGGGTCGGCGATCATGGTAGACAGCAGGCGCGCGTCCGTGTTCGCGGTCGACCAGAGCTCGTCCGCGAGCTGCTGATCCCTCCCGAGACGCCTGGCGAGGGCCCGCAGGTTCGCGAAGCTCACCCCGAAGAGCGGCTCGGCCGCGCCGTGCCGGCGGTAGACCTTCCGGTTCTGCGCGGTGCCGCTCCGCTCGAGCTCGGCCATGACTTCGGCAGCCGTCACGAGCCGCACGATACGTCAGCGGTCGCCCGGGAGGTGTCTGCTCTCCGCGAGCTCGCGGAAGGCGGGGACCGGGTCGGCGCCCGGCCGTGCGCGACCCTGGCCGGGCGGGCGGCCGGATCGAACGCGGAGAGCGTGTCGAGCCAGGCGATGCGGGAGAGCCCGTGGCTCTGCCGGCCGCGTCGCTCGGCCTCGAGGAAGTGCTCACGAGGGACGCACGAGTCGTCGTCCGAGAACCCGAGCGCCTGCAGGCGCTCGAGCGCGCCCGCCTTCATCTCAGGCCTGGACGAGCGGCAGCGCCTTCGTGATGCCGATCCCGACCTCGCGCCGCGTGGCGGCGATCGCCTCGGCGATCCCGGCGATCGCCTTCGAGCTCTCCGCCCCGGGGTCGCGAAAGACGATCGGGTTCCCCTCGTCTGCCGCCTCGCGCAGCGCCGGGTCGAGCGGGACGTGGCCGAGGAACGGCGCTCCGATCTGCCGCGCCAGCGCCTCGCCTCCACCGGATCCGAAGATCGCTTCGCCGCTGCCGACGAGGTAGGACATGTTCTCGATCACGCCGACGAGCCGCATGTTCGTCTTGCGTGCCATCTCCGCGGCGCGAACGGCGACTTCCTGCGCTGCCCGCTGGGGCGTGGTGACGACGACGACCTCGGCCCGCGGGAGCAGCTGCCCGAGCGAGATCGACACGTCGCCGGTGCCCGGCGGCATGTCGACGATCAGCCAGTCGAGCTCGCCCCAGTGGACGTCCGAGAGGAACTGCTCGAGCGCGCGGTGGAGCATCGGTCCGCGCCACATGATCGGCGAGTTGCCGTCGACGAAGAAGCCGATCGAGATCACCTTCATGTCGCCGCGAACGGGCGGGACGATCATCTGCTCCTCACCCTCCCCGACCGCGACCGGGCGCTGGTCGATCCCGAGCATGCCCGGGATCGAGTAGCCGTACACGTCCGCGTCGAGGATCCCGACGCGATGGCCGCGCTGCGATAGCGCGGCCGCGAGGTTCACGGTGATCGACGACTTCCCCACCCCGCCCTTGCCGCTGCAGACCGCAATCACCCGCGTGCCCGCGTCGACGGAGACGCCCTTCGTGCGCTCCGTGACACCGCCCCGAAGCCTGGCGGTGAGCCGTGACTTCTCCTCGGGCGTCATGACACCGAACGCGAGGGAGACGCGGTCCACGCCCTCGAGCCCGCCGATCTCGCGCTGGACCTGATCCTCGAAGTCCTGCCGCAGGGGGCAGCCCGGGACGGTCAGGGTGATCGTGAACGCGACGTCGCCCCCGGCGATCTCCAGGTCCTTCACCATCTCGAGCTCGATCACCGAGCGCCGCAGCTCGGGGTCGATCACCTTCTCGAGCGCTTTGAGCACCTCGTCGCGGGCAGGGGCCACGTGATCAGGCTACCAGCACGGATGCGGGCAACTACCAGCCCGTGTAAGGGTTCTCCCTCCCGCCGGCTCCGTAGTTGTCCGGCGGGATTTCGGTGAGGCCCCCGATGAAGCGCCGCCACCGATCTGCGACGTTGCGCCTACAACTACCGGAAATGCCCACCGATCATCTCAGTGCAGCAGCAGTTGGAGGGAGGACGGTTCGATGAGAAGGGTGTTCGAGTTCGGCGGCTATGCCGCAGCGGTGGTGCTCATCGCGTTCGGCATCGCCGCGCTCGTGATCGGCATCAACGGACGGAGCGAGGTCAGCGACAACCTGAAGCGAGAGCAGATCTACGGCGGAAGCGACATGTTCCGCGACGGGCCGGGATCGATCGACGAAGCCGTCGCCGAGGCCGGTCTCGACCCCGCGGCCGTCAACCTGCCCGACTGCGCGGTCTACGATCCCGAGAAGGCGGCCGCTGACCCCGAGTACAAGGGTGAGCCGATCGACGATGGTTCGAGCGCGAAGTGCTTCGCCGCCTACATGCGGATCCACGCGCTCGAGTCGAGCGGCGGCCTCACCTATTCCCAGATGGGCCGGTTCCTGGCCGCGGACGATCCGGAGAACCCGGCGGGTACCAGCGACCCGGAGGCAGCCCTGACCGACGAGTCGGGCGGCCCGGTCCCGAACGGCGCCCGGAACACCTGGGTGACCGAGACGGCGCTCGCGACGGCCCTGAACATGGCGTTCTTCGCCGAGCAGGTGTCGAACTTCGGCATGGTGGTGGCGATCGCGCTGATCCTGGCCGGCATCGGCTTCGCGCTCCTCGCGTTCGCCGCCTTCCACAAGCCGTTCCACCGGTCGAGGGGTGATGAGGCACCGACTGATGCCCCGCCGCCTGCTCCGCCATCGGAGCCGGCGACCTGACGTAGCCGAAAAACGAGCTCTGCCCCGGGGCGCTCCGCGAGGAGCGCCCCGGTCGTTCGGGGAGCTACTCGCCGAGCGCCTCGGCCAGGCGCGCGCACAGCTCGGGCGTGCGGGCGGCGACGACCCGGGAATGGCTCCCCACGTCGAGCGGCGCGGCGAGGAACGACCGCAGCGCGGGCAGGTCGATCGCGAGCCCCTGCTCACGCAGCAGCAACTGCCCGGCCGCGATGTCGACGCTGCGGATGGGCTTGAGCGAGACCACGGCGTCGACGCGACCGGCCGCGAGATGGCACAGGGAGAGCGCCAGCGAGCCCATGATCCGCAGGCGCGGCGCGAGCTCGAGGAAGGCCCCCGCCTTCGAGGCCACGAAGTGCGTCATCGTCGCCTCGAAGGAGAGGAGCTCGATCGGATCCTTCGGCCCGGGGCCCGGGATCGCCTCGCCGTTCAGGCGGCCGCCGCGGCCGCGCTCCACGGTCCACTCCTCGCCGGTCCCGAGGTCGCGCACGTAGCCGAACGCGACGTCGCCCATCGTCGGCCCCTCGGCGACGGCGATCGAGAGGGAGAAGTACGGGATCCCGCGCTTGGCGTTGACGCTGCCGTCGATCGGGTCGACGACCACGTGGAGGGTCGGCGCCGAGCCGAATCGCCGCTGCCCGAGCTCCTCCGACACGAGGACGAAGTCGGCGCCGGTCGCATGCAGCGCCTCCAGGTGCGTCACGACGGCGGCTTCCGCCGCGGCGTCGATCGCGGTCGTATCGTCCCCGCCCTCGCCCGTTCCGACCCGCGGCTCCCGCTCGAGGCGGGTGGGCAGCTCCGCGAGCGCCCGCTCGATGTCCGAGACCGCGCGCCGGCAGAGCTCGAGCCAGGGGGTCATTCGTCGAAGGGGGAGAAGAGCAACCCCGTCAGGAGCTTCGGGTAGAAGTAGGTCGACTTCTCCGGCATCGTGCGTCCTGCCCGGGCGATGTCCTCGATCTCGCGCACGGTCGGAGCGCGGACGAGGAATGCGGCGCTCGCCCGTCCGCTCTCCACCGCCGCGGCCGCCTCGGCGATCGACGGCGTGAACGTCACCTGCTCGAGGCCCAGGCGCTCGAGCGCCGAGACGTCGAGCCGCTCGAGCGGGTCATCGGGACTCTCGACGAGCTCGGCCATGGTGATCGCGTCGCGGCTCAGGAGGACGAAGGCCGGATGCTCGCGGGACGCGCCCGCGAGCCGTGCGAACGCCGCCTCCGCGCCGCCGTCGAGAGCGACGAGGCGGAACTCGCCGTTCAGGGGCGGCACCGCGCCCTCGGCGAGGCGATGCGTCGGGAAGATCTCGAGCCCGGGATCGTCGCGACTGACGAGCACGGCCATCACGTAGCCGGTCTCCGGCGTCCCCTCCTCCGCATGGAAGCGAAGCGCCGCCTCGTAGCGATGGTGGCCGTCCGCGATCACCAGCGGCCCCGCCACGGTCGCGAGCGCGCCCTCGATCGTCTCCGGATCGTCGATCCGCCACAGGCGCGTCACCGTCTCGTCGAGGCGAGCCTCGAGATCGGGCGGCCGCTCGAGCACGGCGGCCGGCTCACCGTCGTGGAGCATCAGCACGGGGGAGAGCTTCGTGCGGGTCGCCCGCAGGAGCGCGAGCCGCGTCTCCGCCGGTCCGGCGAAGATCCGCTCGTGCGGGAGGACGATTCCCCGGTCGTACGGGACGAGCTTCATCCGTGCGACGAGGCCGCGCCGCGTGCGGCGGGCGCCATCCGGGCCGACGTACTCCTCGTCGATGCGCCAGACCGCCGGGCGCTCCTCCCGGACGAGGACGCCGTCTGCGATCCATTCCGCGAGACGCCTGCCCGCGACGCCGGCCTCGATCGGCCTGATCAGCCGGATCACGTTGTAGGGGCTCTCGCGGACGAGGCGCTCCAGCAGGTCGGGGGGAATCACGTCCCAGGGGGGCGCGACGAGATGGTCGAGGCTGCCCTCCGCGTCCACGCTGTAGCGAAGAGCGCGAAACGGCTTCAACAGGGGCATCTCGGGCGAGCTTACCATCCTCCGCGAGGCGCCCGGAGTCGGGCCCGGCGGCCGCGAGGCCCTCTAGACTGGGCGTCGTGAGCGCCTCCGCCGGGATTCCGGAGCTCGCCGAGGACCGGGTCGTCGAGCAGGTCTTCGCCGTCGCGCGCAAGCAACGCATGCGGACGCGCTCGGGCAGCGCCTACCTCGCGCTCGAGCTCGTGGACGCGAGCGGTCGCATCGACGCCCGGGTCTGGGAGGACGTCGATCTGCTCGACCGGCGGTTCGAGGAGGGGGAGACGATCCGCGTCCTCGGGCGGGTGGAGCGCTATCGCGATCGCCTCCAGCTCGTGATCCGCGATCTGCAGAAGGTGGAGGTCGACCCTGCGACGCTGACCCCCGAATCCAGGCGCGACCTCGACGAGCTCGACGGCTTCCTCGAGTTCCTCGCGGCGGAGGTCCACCATCCGGGGCTCCGCAGCGTGGTCGACGGGATCCTCGGAGACGCCAGGCTGCGCGCGCGCCTGAGACAGCTCCCGGCGACGCCGGACGGCCACCACAGCTACGCCGGCGGGCTCCTGGAGCACACCGTGAACGTCGCCACGCTCTGCCGTGACACGGCGAGCGTCCATCCTCGCCTGCGGTCCGACCTCCTCGTGTCGGCGGCGATCGTGCACGACATCGGGCGCAGCGCCGAGCTCGACCGAGGGCCGCTCTTCGCGCCCACCGTCGAGGGCCGGCTCCTCGGCCACGTCCACCTGGGGCTGCGCGAGATCGAGGCGCGCAGCGTCGCCCTCGATCCGGAGGCTCGCGCCCAGCTGCTCCATGCGGTCGCCGTCCATCACGAGCTGCGGGGCGCGCGGACGGCCGAGGCCGCCGTCCTCTACTACGCGAACCAGCTCGACGCGGCCGCCGCCACCCGCCCCGTGCCGGACGGAAGGTAGAGTCCCCGCATGATCGCCGCGGCGCGGGCGCGCGTCGTCCGTGCGGCCTGTCCGCACGACTGCCCCGACACCTGTGCCATGGTCGTGACCGTCGAGGACGGCCGGGCCGTTGCCGTCGCCGGCGACCCCGACCATCCGATCACGGCCGGGTTCCTCTGCGGGAAGGTCTCGAACTACCTCGAGCGCGTCTACGCCCCCGACCGGGTCCTGCACCCCCTCGTCCGCGAAGGCGAGAAGGGCGAAGGCCGCTTCCGGCCGGTGTCCTGGGACGACGCGCTCGACCTCGTCGCCGGTCGTCTGCGCGAGGTCATCGACCGCTACGGCGGCGAGGCCATTCTCCCGTACAGCTTCATCGGCGCCCAGGGCGCGCTGCAGTACGACGCCATGAGCGGACGGGTGATGAACGCGCTCGGAGCGACGGCCCTCGACCGCACGATCTGCGACGCCGCGGCGATGGCCGGCGTGGCGCTGACACACGGGGAGTCGCCCGAGGTCGACCCGGAGGAGTGGCCGCACGCACGCTACCTCCTGCTCTGGGGCTGGAACCCGATGTCGACCGCCCCCCACCTCTGGCGGCTCTTGCTCGCGGCCCGCAAGGCCGGGGCGAAGCTCGTCGTCGTCGACCCCTACCGGTCGCGGACGGCGCGCGTGGCGGACGAGCACCTCGCCCCCGTGCCCGGTACCGACGGGGCGCTGGCGCTCGGGCTGATGCGCGCGCTCGTCGACGCGGGCCTGCAGGACGAGGCCTGGTGCCGGGCCCACGCGACCGGCTACGACGAGCTGCTCGAACGGCTCGGGGAGTACCCGGTCGAGCGATGCGCCGCGATCTGCGGGCTCGAGCCGGAGACGATCCGCCGGGTCGCCGGCGAGCTCGCGACGACCCAGCCGTCCCTGATCCGCCTCGGCGTCGGCGGGCAGCACCATGCCGGTGCCGAGATCGCGTACCGGACGATCGCCTGCCTCCCCGCGCTCACCGGCTCCTGGCGCCACCGGGGAGGCGGCTTCGCGTACTCGCCGCTCGCGACCTTCCTCGCGCTCGACCTCGGCGCCTTCGCGCTGCCCGGGCTCCGCCCCCGGCCCGTTCGCACCGTTGCGATGCCCGAGCTGGGGCGGGCGCTGACCGACGGCGCGCTCGACCCGCCGGTCCAGGCGCTCGTCGTCTGGAACTCCAACCCGGCCGTCATCGCTCCCGACCAGAACGCGGTCCTGCGCGGCCTGGCCCGGGAGGATCTGTTCACCGTCGTGCTCGAGCAGTTCGCGACGGACACCGTCGCCTACGCCGACGTCGTGCTCCCTGCCACGACCCAGCTCGAGCACCTCGACGTCGTCCCGTCATGGGGGCATCACTACCTGACCTTCAACGAGCCCTCGATCGCGCCGATCGGCGAGGCGAAGCCGAACACGGAGGCGTTCCGCTTGCTGGCAGCCCGCCTGGGTCTCGACGCACCGTGCTTCCGGAGACGCGACGAGGAGCTGATCGAGTCCCTGCTCTCGACGTACTGCTCGATCCCGGTCGACGCCGAGGCGCTGCGCCACCGCGGCTGGTGGAAGCTCGATCTCGGCCAGGGCCCGACCCCGCACGCCGACGGCGACTTCCCGACCCCGAGCGGCCGGCTGGAGCTGCGCAGCCGACGTCCTCGCCGGCCGCGGCCACGACCCTCTTCCGCACTACGACCCGCCCGCCGAGATCGCCGACCTCGACCTCGCCGCCCGCTATCCCCTCTGCCTGCTCACTCCGAAGACCCACCTCTTCCTCAACACCTCGTTCGCGAACGGCCGCCGCCAACGCGCCGCCCAGCCGAGCCCGTACGTCGTCGTCCATCCCGACGACGCGGCTTCGCGAGGTATCGGAGACGGAGACGACGTCCGCGTGCTCAACGATCGCGGCTCCTTCCTCGTCTCGGTCGCCGTCTCCGACGACACCCGTCCCGGCGTCGCCGTCTGCGCCGATGGGCTGGTGGAACGCCGACTGGCCGGGCGCCGTCACCTGCCAGGCCACCACGCCGCAACGGCTCACGCGGTTCGCATCCGGCCCCCACCTTCAACGACAACCGCGTCGAGATCGAAGCGAGCACGCCGGCGGGCTCGCCCCGACTCGAGCGGTAGCCGATCCGCCGCGGCCCGAGGTCCTCGGGCGGGAGGAGTCCGGACCGCGCGCTCGAATGACGGCGGTTCGAGACTCCCTGCGGCCGGGCCGGTGCCAGTTGCCGGCCCAGTGATCGATGAGGCTGCGTGCTCCCATACTGATCGCCCTGCTGGTGCTGCTCACCGCTTCCGCAGGGCCCGCGCGAGCGGTCGGCGACCCGGGCGTCGCCGCGCTCCAGGTCGCACTCCGCGCCAAGGGCACCTACCACGGCACGATCGACGGCATCCACGGCACCTCGACGGCCGCGGCGGTCACCCGCTTCCAGCGCCGGGCCGGCCTCGCGGCCGACGGCATCGCGGGCCCCCGCACCCGGGACGCGCTCGGCAAGCGCGGCCGTCCGGGCTACGGATCGCGAGCCCTCGCCCACGGAGCCGTCGGCTGGGACGTCGCGTCGCTCCAGTTCCTCGTCGCATGGCACGGCTTCCCGTCCGGGCCGATCGACGGCCTCTTCGGGGAGGGCACCGATGGTGCGCTGCGCCGCTTCCAGAGCTGGGCCGGGCTCACCACCGACGGCGTCGCCGGGCGCGCGACCTACCGCGCCCTCCGCCGGCCGCTGCCCCGGTCGCCGGTCGAGATCTCCTGGCCCGTCGCGCCCGTCCTCACCTCGCCGTTCGGCCCGCGCGGAGCGCGGTTCCATCCGGGTGTCGACATCGCGGCCGACCAGGGCACCCCGGTCGCGGCCGCCCGGGCGGGCGTGGTCGTCTACGCGGACTGGGCCGGAACGTACGGTCGGTTGGTCGTCGTCGCGCACGGCCGGGCCGGTGTGCAGACCTACTACGCCCACCTCTCGCGGATCTCGGTCGCCGTGGGCGAGCGGCTCGCACGTGGGGAGCGGCTCGGTCGCGTCGGCTCGAGCGGGCGTTCGACGGGCCCGCACCTGCACTTCGAGATCCGGGTCCGGGACGCGGTCGTGAACCCGCTGCCCGCCCTCGGCTACTGACCGAACGCAGGATGCGCGCGTGATCGGGCGCGTCCGAGCGGGGAGCGACCGGCTGCGGGCGTACACTCGGTGGCCGTGCGGGCGACCGTCCACCGGGGCCGCGGGGCCGCGCCGGTCGAACAGTTGCGGGCGCTGCTCGGGGAGCAGGTCGCCGCGCTCGACCGTCACGAGGCGGGTGCGATCGCCGGCGAGGATCCCGGCGAGCTGAAGCGGTTCCGGGTCGCGACGCGACGGCTGCGGGCGCTGCTCCGCGCGGGCCGGCCGCTCGTCGATCCCGTGGCCGCCGGGCCGATCCGTGCCGAGCTCGCATGGCTCGGTGGCGCAATGGGGCCGGCACGCGATCTCGACGTCCTGCTGACGGAGCTTCGGGAGACCGCGCGACACTTCGAGCCCGGTGAGCAGTACGGGCTGACGTTGATGTTCAGGCGGCTCGAGGACGATCGGGCCGGGGCGCGGGCTCTCGTCCGGGGAGCCATCGGCTCCGATCGCTACCGGGAGCTGCGCGAGCAGCTGCGAACCGCGATCCCGACCCTGCGGGCTGGCGCTGCCGGCGTGTCCCTCCACGAGCTCGCCGGGGGGGAGTTCCGCAAGCTCGCCCGGGAAGGGCGCGGGATCGGCGAGGACGCTCCCGATCGGGCTCTGCACGACCTCCGCCTACGGGTCAAGCGGGCGCGGTACGCCGCCGAGCTCGCCTCGCTCGAGGTCGGCGGGGAGGCTGCGCGGTTCGTCGTCCGGGCGAGGGCGGTGCAGGACATCCTCGGCGAGCACCAGGACGCCGCGGTCGCCGAGGTCAGCATCCGGGCGCTGCTCCAGCGGCCGCAGAGCATCCGCTGGGCGATCGCGGCCGGTCGCCTGATCGAGCGCCAGCACGGCCGGCGGAGTGCGGCCCGTGCCGCGTTCCCCACGGCCTGGGCCGCGCTCGAGGCGGCGGGCCGGTCGGCGTGGCCGATCGCTCGCGAGCACGATGCGGCCCGAGCAACGTCGATCAAACGTTGAAGCGGACGTTGAGCACGTCCCCGTCCTCGACCACGTAGGCCTTTCCCTCGAGACGCATCAGCCCGCGCTTCTGGGCCTCGGCCTGCGAGCCGCACTCGACCAGGTCGTCCCACCGGATGACCTCGCAGCGGATGAAGCCGCGGGCGATGTCGGTATGGATCGTCTCTGCCGCATCGAGCGCCGTCTGGCCACGCCGGAGCGTCCACGCCCGCGCCTCCTTCTCGCCCGCCGTGAAGAACGAGATCAGGTCGAGCGCCTCGAACAGGCGCCGCACGACCTCGTCGAGCGCCGAGGAGCCGCCGGCCCGGAACTCTGCCGCCTCGTCCGGGCCGAGCTCGGCCAGCTCCACCTCGAGCTTCGCGTCGATGCCGCCGGGACCGTTCACGATCTCGATGATCGGCTTCGTCGTCAGCGGCTCGAGCTCGGCCGGGAGCTCCGCCGGGTACTCCGAGAGCGGGAGCTCGCGGTCGAGGTGGGCGAGGATCCGCTCGAGCTCGGCAAGCTCCGCGCGGAGCTTCGGGTCGCCGGACTTCGCCTGCTTGCCGACCCGCTCGATCCGGCGCTCCACGTGCTCCCGGTCGGCGACGAGCAGCTCGAGTCGAACCGTGACCAGGTCGCTCAGCGGGTCGGCGTCCGGCGAGAAGCCGTCGGCGACGGCGAGCAGCGCATCGACCGGGCGGAGATTGCCGAGGAGCTGGGCGCCCGGTCCCGGGAACGTCCTGGACGCGGATCGCAGCCGGCGTGACCTTCTTCGGGTCGACGACGCGCGCGACCGGTTGCAGCCGGTCGTCGGGGATCGTCGCCATGCCGACGTTCGGCTTCGCCGCCGCGCTCGCGTACGCGGTGATCTCGGCTCCGGCCATCGTGAGCGCGTTGAAGAGCGTCGTCTTCCCCGCATTGGGCAGCCCGACGATGCCGACCTCGAGCGCCATCGACCTCCCCTCGACCGGCTAGCCGGCGAAGCCGACCTGGCTCTCGCGCGTGAACCTGCTTGACGTAGAGCACCCGGGCGAGCGATACGAGACACGTCCCGTCCTCGAGGGAGAGCTCGACCGTGCCGTCGCCGCCGGCCTGGAGCTTCCGCTGCGACGGAGTCGGCGTCCGCAGGTGGAACCTGCAGGCGCAGGATCTGACCGCCCTCAAACCCGATCTCGACCGCGCACACGCTCGATCTCAGCCACTCTCGACCACCTCCACGAGGACACCGTGTACCGACGCCGGATGGACGAACGCGACCAGGTGGCCGCCGAGCCCGGGTCGCGGCCCTGGCTCGATCACGGTCGCGCCGGCGGCGGCGAGCTCGCGGGTCGCCCGCGCCACGTCGCCGACCGAGACCGCGACATGATGCATGCCCGGCCCGCGCTTCGCGAGGAAGCGGCCCACGGGGGTGTCGCCGCCGAGCGGGGCGAGGAGCTCGACCCGGCCATCGCCGACACGGAGAAACGCCGCCTCGACCCCCTGTGACTCGAGCGTCTCGCGGCGCTCGACCTCGGCGCCGAACAGCCTGCGGTAGGTCTCGATCGCCTCGTCGAGGCGCTCGACGGCGACCGCGACGTGATGGATCGCTCCGACGTCCACGGCCCGATCCTACCTTTGACGCGCCGCGCAGCCGGCGCGCGGCGCAGAGCTCAGTCGGCGCCGACGCCCCGGGGGACGCCGACCGTCTCGGCGGCGTTCGACTCCGGTCGACCTCGGCGAGAAGCTCCTCGAGCTCTCGGGCCGGTTCAGGGCCTCGTGCTCGAGCGGGGCGCCCGCGAGCCGGTCGAGTGCCACAGGCGCCCCGGCGTCTACGGCGTGCCCGCCTCGAGCTGCAGGCAGCGCTCGAGCGCGGCCCTCGCGACCTCGAGCTGGTCGGGGCTCGGCTCCTGCGTGAGGAAGCGGTGCTGGAGCTCGTGCCCGGGCCAGGCGAGCGCGCGGCTCAGCGGATGGCCGGGGTTTCGGTTCATCCAGGCGAAGGTCTCGCCGGCGATGCCGAGGGCCGCCGCGGCTGCACCCGCCCGTGCCAACGCTTTCCCCCGGGGCGTGCTCGCCACCCCCGAGGCGATCGCATTACCGGCGACGGTGGCGACGACGAGCGGGCCGATCATGTGCGACCCGCAGCGCTCGTGCTCGCGCGGACGCGGTTCGCCGTGCTCGTAGCTCCCGATCGAGACGTGCTCGGCGCCGTGGTAGGCGGCCAGGTCGGTCCCACGCAGCGCGATCATCGACGGGACGAGCGCGAGGAAGGCCGCGGCCGTCTCCTGCGTCACCGGCGACAACCGGCTCGCGCGGAGCATGCGCACACCGACGAGGCTCCCGGCCATCGCGCCGAGCACCCGGAGCTGCCCGAACGGGAGCTTCGCCTCGGGCAGTTCGCGGCGGACCAGGGGCAGGAGCGCCAGCACCTGGGCCACCCGGGCCGGCCCGCGGACGAAGGGCGACGCGTCGGCGAGCGACTGCAGCGGCTTCTCGCCGGAGGCGAGGCGGAGCGCGCCGTGGCGGTCGCGTACGGCGCATGCCCAGTGGCGCGGCCCGTGCACGAGGACGCCGTTGCCGAGCGCCATCCCGCCGAGCCTGACGGGCTCCTCGCTCATGGGCCGGGATCGCCGGGCGAGCCGAGCGTCCGCGCGACGTGGAGCAGGAAGCGCGTGCCGAGCTCGAGGTCGTCGATCGCGACGCGCTCGTCTGCGGAATGGACGAGCCGTGCCGCGACCTCGGGGCTCATCGCGCGGGCGGGAAAGAACCCGTAGGCGATCGTGCCGAAGGCCTCGCGAAGGAAGTGGCTGTCGGTGAAGCCGGGGAGCAGGACCGGGACGGGAGCCGCTCCGGGCTCCTCCTGCGCGACGAAGGCCTCGATCGCCTCCCAGAGCGGGGTGTGGAACGACGAGCGCGAGCCGCCGACGCGCTCGATCCACGAGAGCTCGAAGTCCCCGGGGCCGACGGCGTCCCTGAGCAGCCGCTCGATCTCCGCCGGCTCCTCGCCGGGCAGGATGCGGCAGTCGCAGAAGACCTCGCAGCTGCCGGGAATCACGTTGCCCTTGCCCGACCCCGAGACTTGTGTGGGGGAGATCGTCGCCCGGAGCATCGGCTCGATCATGGCCGCTGCCGCCTCGCTCCGAGCCCGCACGGCCTCGAGCGCCTCCCGAGGGTCGTCCACGGGGCGGCCGAGCACGACCGAGAGGAACTGCTGCGTCTCCGGGAGCAGGGCCAGGGGCGGCTGGAACGCCGCGACCCGCTCGATGAGCGCCGCCGCCTTCACGAGCGCGTTGTCGGCGATCGTCGGCGTCGACGCGTGGCCGCTGCGCCCCTTCACCGTGAGCCGGAACGGCGAGGTGGCCTTCTCGGACGTGGCGCACAGGTAGAGGACGCGGCCGCCGAGCACGATCCGATCCCCGCCACCTTCGTTCACGCACCAGGTGGAGCGGACCACGTCGGGGTGCTCGCGGCACAGCCACGAGAGCCCATGGTCGTCGCCGACCTCCTCGTCGGCCGTGGCCGCGAACAGCACGTCACCCTCGGGCCGGAACCCGTCCCGCGCAAGCGTGGCGATCGCGACGGCAGCGGCGGCCACCTGCGACTTCATGTCGAGCGCTCCACGGCCCCAGACCTGCCCGTCACGGATCTCGCCCGACCATGGATCGACCGACCACTCCTCCGGCGCGGCGAGCACCGTGTCCGTGTGGGAGAGCAGGAGCAGACGCGGAGCGTCCGGGTCGCGTCCGGGGATGCGGGCCACGAGGTTCGCCCGCGCCGGCACGCGGGCGAGCAGCCGGCACTCGACTCCGAGCGGCTCGAGGAAGTCGCGCAGCAACTCGGCGGCCCGTGTCTCGTTCCCCGGTGGGTTGACCGTGTCGAGACGGATCAGCGCCTGGAGGAGTCCCGTCACCTCCTCCCGCAGCGCCGTGCGTTCCTTCACGCCCACCCGCGGGAGCATACTTGCGTCGTGACCGACCTCTTCGCCGATGCGGCGTCCGAGCGCGCCGCCGCCGCCGCGCCCCTCGCGAGTCGTCTGCGCCCGACCCGCCTCGCGGAGTTCGTCGGCCAGGCGAAGGTCGCCGGGACCGGCTCCGCGCTGGCGCTCGCGATCGCAGAGGACCGGGTCGCCTCGTCGATCTTCTACGGCCCGCCGGGAAGCGGGAAGACCACGCTCGCGCGGATCGTCGCCGCGACGACGGGCGCGGCCTTCGAAGAGCTCTCGGCCGTCTCGGCCTCGGTCTCGGACGTGCGCGCCGTCCTGCAGCGCGCGAGGGAGCGGCTCGGGGCGCACGGCACGCGGACGATTCTCTTCCTCGACGAGATCCATCGCTTCAACAAGGCGCAGCAGGACGCGCTGCTGCCGTCGGTCGAGGAGGGGCTGATCACCCTGATCGGAGCGACGACGCAGAACCCCTACTACGAGGTCAACTCGGCGCTCCTCTCGCGCTGCCAGGTCTACGAGCTCGAGCCGCTCGCGCGTGCGGAGCTCGAGGAGATCGTGCGACGCGGGGCAGTCGAGCTCGGGACGGCAGTCTCCGACGAGATCGTCGCCGAGGTAGCCGGCCGCGCCGGCGGCGATGCCCGCTCGGCCCTCAACATCCTCGACCTCGCCGTGCAGACGGCCCGGGCGTCCGGAGGCACGGTCGAGCTCGCGCACGTCGAGGACGCGTCGCGCAAGCGGCCCCTCGTCTACGACAAGGCAGGGGACGCGCACTACGACTTCGCGTCCGCCTTCATCAAGTCGATGCGCGGCTCCGATCCGGACGCCGCTCTCTACTACCTCGCCGCCATGCTCGCGGCCGGCGAGGATCCGCGCTTCCTCGCCCGCCGGATGGTGATCTTCGCCTCCGAGGACGTCGGCAACGCCGACCCGCGGGCACTGCTCGTGGCGGTCGCGGCGGCGCAGGCCCTCGAGCACGTCGGCCTCCCCGAGGCGCGCCTCAACCTCGCCCAGGCCGCGATCTACCTCGCCCGGGCGCCAAAGTCGAACGCGGTCATCGTTGCGCTCGGGGCCGCAGCCCGCGACGTCGAGGAGCACGGGATGCCACGGCCGCCCGCGGCGCTGCGCGATGCGCATCATCCGGGCTCCCGTCAGCTCGGCCGCGGCGCCGGCTACGTCTACCCCCACGACGACCCGCGGGGCTTCGACGTCGACCACCTCCCCGAGGAGCTTCGCGGAAGCACGTACTACCGGCCGTCGGGCAACGGGGAGGAGCAGGGCGGTCCCGACCCCCCGCGACGCTAGATGGGTGATTCCACGAGATCGCCGACGCTGGGGTGCCGGCTGGCTGCTCCGGGGCGTGAGCACGCCAGACGGCGCGAGCCAGCCGCGCGCGATCGTGGGATCAACCATCTAGACTTGCTGGGCGCTGGCGAGGTAGCTCAGCTGGTAGAGCACGCGGCTGAAAACCGCGGTGTCGCCGGTTCGAGTCCGGCCCTCGCCACTCTCTCGGTCGGGTTTCGCCCCACGGTCGGCGGGCGGCGCCCGGCCGCGCTCAAGGTTGGCGAAGGCGGCGGGCGATGAACGCCGTTCCCGGGCCGGCCTCGAGCGTCTCGAAGGCGCCGAAGCCGAGTGGGGCGAGCCTGTCGCGGAGCGTTTCGGGCGCCACGTAGATCGGCGTCCCGGGGCCCGACGAGAACGCGAACGCCACCACGCCGTTCGTCGCGGCGACCCGCGCGAGCTCCGGGAAGAACGGGATCATGTTCAGGAGGACTACGAGATCGAACGCTCCGTCCGGGAACGGAAGCCTCGAGGCGTCTCCGACCTCGAACGTCAGGCGCCCCGCCTGTCCGGCCGGTACGAGCCGGCGGGCCTCTGCCACCATCTCCGGCGCCAGGTCGACCCCGGTGACCGTCGCGTCGGGAAATCGCTCCGCGACGAGACGGGCTGCCTTCCCCGTGCCGGTGCCCAGGTCGAGGATCCGGGCCCGCGGGCCAATGCGCTCGAGCGCCGCGTCGAGCGACGCGAGGGCCTCGGGGCCGCGGCGGCGATCCCAGACCCCCGCGAGGCGGTCGAACTGCCAGCGGATCGGAGCCCGGAACACGGCCCACAGCCAGGGGTGAGCGACCACCCGCTCGGTCGCGAAGCGCGCGAACCAGCGCCCGAGGCGCTCCTTGCGATCGGGCCCGCTCTCAGCGCCCACGGGAGAGGGCGATCCCCTGCCCGGTCATCACGGAGAGCAGTCGCGCCGCGCTGCCGCTGTTGACCGCGACCGCCATACACACGGAGGAGTCCTCGAACAACAGCAGCGCGCCTCTGCCGACGTCGGTGAACGTCCGCGCGTACAGCGCCGAGAAGTGCCGCGAGTCGACCTCGATCTCGACCCGGTCGCCCGCCCGGATGCCCGCCTGCTCGAGGTCCGCGCGGCTGACGTTGAGCCTCACGTTTCCGAAGCGGTCGACGATGATGACCGTCGCCTGTACGTGCCCGTCGTCGATGCGGGCGGTCGGCAGCTCGACGCGGACGAGATCGCCGGGCCCGATCGCGGGCCCGAGCTCCGGGAGCGTCACGCCGTTCGCGAGATGGGCGGCCACAGGGGCGAAGACGTCGCGGCCGTGGAACGTCGGCGAGACGGGATCCAGCATGTACGCCGCGTTCTCGATCTCCACCGCCTCGACGATCCCGCCGTGGCGCTCCGCGGCCGGAACGAGCAGGCCGTTGTCCGGCCCGACGTACAGGCGCCCGTCGCCACCGCGGAGTGCGACGGCGCGACGGTTGCCGCCCACGTCCGGGTCGACGACCGCAAGGTGGACGCCGATCGGCATGAAGGCAACGCTGTCGGCGAGGACGAGAGCCCCGTGCAGCACGTGTTGCGGCGGGATCCCGTGCGTGATGTCGATCACGCGGGCGCGGGGGGCGATTGCCGCGATGACCCCGTGGATGACGCCCGCGAACTCGTCCACGAGCCCGTAGTCCGTCAAGAGGGTGATGACGGGCCCGGCGGGCGCGTCGTCGGTCAGGAGCCGCCGAGGCCTGGGTTCGGTGATCGTCTCGATTGCGCAAGCCTAACGGCCTCGACGAGACCGTCGAGGTCGTTCGTCGTCGCCTCCGCGACCACGGTCAGCCCGGCCGCGAGCGCGTGCGCGCTCGTCGTCGGCCCGATCGACACGCACGAGAGCGCGGCGCCCGTCCGCGCGAGCGCGCGGGCCGCCGAGCCCGACGCGATGACGGCGACGTCTGCCTCGGGCAGCTCGTCGGGGACGAGCTCGACGGTGCGGTAGATCGGCAGGAAGTCGGCGCCGAGCTCGCGGACGAGATGCTGGCGGGCGCCCTCCGCGCCGACGAAGAGCACCCGGCCCGGCGGAGCCGGAAACCGCGCGAGGAGACCCTCCTGCGTCGACTGTTCGGCGACGAGCGTGGGCTCGACGCCCTGGTCGCGGAGCGCCTCAGCCGTTCCCGGGCCGATGGCGGCAACACGCGGGAGCGGGCCGTCGAGCCGCGCGAGCAGGGCGTGAACCGCGCTCCGGCTCGTCAGCACGAGCCAGTCGTAGCCGTCGACCCGGATCGGGCTCTCACCGATCGCCCTCACCGCGACGAGGGGGCACTCGACCGGTTCGAGCCCTTCCCGGCGAAGCCGCGCCGCGAGCCGGCCGCCCTGCTCGGCGGTGCCGGTGACGAGGACCTTCACGCGCCTCGTGCGGCCGCCGCCGCAACGAGCTCGTCGGCGAGCGCCGCCGGGTCGTCGCCGCCTCGCCGCTCGACCCAGGAGCCGTCCTCCGCCGCGACGAGCGCGGTCAGCGCCCGGCCGTCGTGGAACGCGGCGACGGGTGCGAGGCAGCCGCCGCCGATGCGGGCGATGCATGCCCGCTCCGCCTCCACCCGGCGCCTCGTCTCCGGGTCGTCCAGCGCGGCGACGAGGCCTTCCTCCCCGTTGCGAACCTGAACCGCGAGCGCCCCCTGCCCGGCCTCCGGGAGAAGGTCGTCCGGGTCGAAGCGGAGCCCGATCTCGTGCCCCAGGTCCAGACGGTCGAGCCCTGCGGCGGCGAGCACGACTGCATCGAGGCCCCGCTCGCCGCGCCGGCGGAGCCGCGTGTCCACGTTTCCCCGCAGCGGCTCGAGCGAGAGCGTCGGCTCGAGCGCGAGCAGCTGGGCACGCCGCCGGACGGAGGCCGTCCCGATCCTCATCCCTGGGCGAAGGCCCGAGGCGCCGCAGAGCGCGTCGCGCGGGTCGTCGCGGGTCGGGAATGCGCCGATCGAAAGTCCCGCCGTCAGGGTCGCGGTCAAGTCCTTGGCGGAGTTGACGGCCGCGTCGATCCTCCCCTCGAGCAGCGCCTCCTCCAGCTCCTTGACGAAGATGCCGCGGGAGCCGATCTCCCCGAACGGCCTCTCCCGGTCGCGGTCGCCGGCGGTCGTGATCGGGACGAGGACGATCTGGCTGCCCGGTGCCGCGCGCCGCAACCCCTCGGCGACGAGCTCCGCCTGCTCGAGCGCCAGCCTGCTCCCGCGCGATCCGAGCCGGATGCGCACCGCGGGCTCCGTCAGCCGCCCTCGCGGAGCTCGAACAGCTCGCGCAGCGTCCGCGCGTAGGCCGCGCCGTCGCCTGTCGCAGCCGCCTCCTTCAGCCGGACGGTGGGCGGATGGAGGAGCTTGTTCACGATCTGCGACGTGAGGGACTCGACGAGCCGTCGCTGGCCGGGATCGAGCGCATCGAGCCTCGCGGCCAGGCGCGAGAGCTCGGAGCGCCGGATCTCCTCCGCCCTCGCGCGAAGCGCCACGATCGCCGGGACGACGTCCCGCTCCGCCCACCAGGCGCGGAACTCGTCCAGCTCCTCGAGCACGATCCGCTCGGCGCGGGCCGCCTCGTCCCGACGCCCTGCGACGCTCTCCTCGACGACTCGCTCGAGGTCGTCGACGTCGTAGAGGTACGCGCCGTCGAGCTCGTTGATGGCGGGGTCGAGGTCGCGCGGGACCGCGATGTCGATGAAGAACATCGGCGCGGCCACGGCGGCGGCGGAGCGCTCGCGCGACGGTTCCGGCGTCGAGCACCAGCTCCTGCGATCCGGTGGACGAGATCACGACGTCCGCGCCGGCGAGCTCGCCCTCGAGCGCGTGCAGGCCGGCGGCTCGCGCGCCGACACGCGCTGCGAGAAGGTAGGCGCGTTCCAGGGAGCGGTTCGCGACCACGATCTCCCGGACGCCGCGAGAGAGCAGGTTCGCGGCCGCGAGCTCGCCCATCTTCCCGGCGCCGATCAGAAGCACGCGGCTCGCGGGAAGGTCGCCGAACACCCGGGCGGCGAGGTCGGCGGCGGCGGAGGACACCGACGCCGGATTCTCCCCGATCCCCGTCTCGCTGCGGACCCGCTTCCCGACGTGGAGTGCCTGGCGGAACACGCGATGCAGAACGGGCCCAGCAGCCTCGAGACGGTCGGCCAGCTCGTACGACGACCTGACCTGCCCCAGGATCTGCGACTCTCCGGGTACGAGCGAGTCGAGACCGGCGGCGACGCGGAACAGGTGGCGGACGACGTCCTCGTCGCGCTTCGTGAACAGGTGCGGCTCGAGCTCGTCCGCCGAGAGGCCCGACAGCCTGGCGAGTGCCGCGACCGCTCGTTCGCGGGCGGCGTCCACGCTCTCGCCGGCGAGGTAGAGACAGCAGCGGTTGCAGGTCGCGAGCGCCGCGGCCTCGGTGCTCCCGGCCGACAGCTCGGCGAGCAGCAGCGGGCCGTGCCCCTCGCCCAGGCTGAGCCGCTCCCGTAGCTCGACCGGCGAGTGGTGGTGGGAGGTGCCGACGAGGAGGAGCTCCATCAGACGTGGCCCACGGCGAGGGCGCCCAGCCGGACGGCGATGACCAGCGCGAAGCCGGCGACCGCGAGCCATGCAGCACGCCGACCGCGCCAGCCGGCCTCGTAGCGCAGCACGAGGAACAGCGCGTAGAGGGCCCAGGCAACGATCGTCGCGGCCATGACCGGGTCGAGACCGACCCGATCGCGCTCGACGCGCGCGAAGCCGATTCCCATCCCGACCGTCAGCAGCGGCAGCGCGACGAGAACCGTCCGGCCGATCAGCCCGTCGAGCACGGTCAGCGACGGCGCGCGCACCCGGAGCAGGGTCGCCGATCGCCGCTTCAGGCGCCGGTCCTGCCACAGGTAGACGGCGGCGAGCCCTGCCGCGAGGGTGAAGCCCGCGAACGCTGCCAGCACCAGGCCGACGTGCGTGACGAGGAAGAACGAGCCGAGGTCGGTCGGTGCGTGGCCGCCCACGCCGCCGGCGATCCAGGAGACGGTGAACAGCCCCGCCGCGAGCGGCATGACGGCGAGCCCGAGGAGGCGGAACGGCGCCCGGCAGCCCCAGATCAGATACGCGCCGACGCACATCCAGACGAACAGGTTCAGCGAGCCGGCCCACGTGCTCCACGGGAAGCCGTCCGCGTCGGCCGCCTGCGCGACGAGCAGCGCCGTCTGCGCGAGCCAGCCGAGCCGGACGCCCCAGGTCGCGTACCGGCCCAGGCGTCCGGGCCGGACCGTTTCCCCGACAGAGGCTGCGGCGGCCTGGGCGTAGCCGAGCACGGCCGGCCAGAACAGGAGGAGGGCGAGCTCGCCCATCAGCCGACCTGCTCCGGCTCGAGGGCCGTCCCTTCCACGCCGGCGGCACGCGCCTGCCGGCCTGCCGCGAGCTCGGCGAGCTCGGCGACCTCGCGCGACAGACGCGCCATCTTGAAGGCGTAGATGACGACGTAGAGCAGGACCACGGCGAGGACGACGAGGTACGCCGCCGTCACGTACTTCTCGGCGGTGCTCATGCGAGCGCCTTCCGCAGCTCCCGGAGCCGGAGCGTCGAGACGCTTCCCGGCCAGCTCGGTCTGGTAGAGCGCAAAGGCCAGCGCGAGCACCCCCGCGAGACAGACGAGGAACACACCGAACATCTGTCCGGTCATGCCGACCCCCTCCCGCGTGAACACCGCCGGATGGAGGATCGTGCCGAGGATGCGGATCGCGAGGAAGCTGATCGGGATGAGCACCACCCCGAGCAGGGCGTAGACGGCGGACGTGCGCGCGCGACGGGGGCCGGGATCGACGGAGTAGCGGAGCATGAAGTAGGCGGCGTAGAAGAGGAACAGGATCAGGAAGACGACGAGCTGGCGCTCGCCCCACGACCACCATACGCCCCAGGAGATCCTCCCCCAGATCGATCCTGTCACGAGCGTCAGCGCCGCGAAGATCGTCCCGATATGGATCGCCGTGTAGCTCTCGAGGTCGTAGCGGCCTTCCCGGGTCCACAGGAGGCGGAGCGCCTTCCATGCGCCCCACCCGAAGCAGGCGTACGCGGTCAGCGCGACCGGGACGTGGATGTAGAAGATCTTCTGGCTGAACCCCTGGTCGGCATCCTCGGGCGCCCAGAAGAGCGCGAGCGCGACCCCCGCGAGCAGCAGGGCGAACGCGGCGACGGCCAGGACGGGGCCGGGGCTATTCCGTAACGACGTACTCAAAGGTGGCCCAGGAGATGATCGCAAAGATGGCGTCGTACAGCCCCAGGAACCAGAGGAACCGACCCGGGTCGTCGACGATCGAGGCCCCGACGCCGCCGATCACGACGGGGATCGCGAGCGGCACGAAGAGCAGGGGCAGGATCAGGTCTCGCGTCCGGCTCGCAAGCGCGATCGCCGACAGCAGCGCGCCGACGGCCGCGATCCCGATGTCGGCGAGGATCACGGCCGCGATCATCGCCCCATCGACGGGCGCGTAGAAGAGCGCGAACGCGGGCAGCGCAATCGCCTCCATGAGTAGGAGGAAGACGACCACGCTGAGCGTCTTCGAGAGCCAGATCGCGCTCCGGTCGCACGGAGCGAGCACCAGCCCGTCGAGCAGGTCGTGCTCGCGCTCTGCCGCGTACACCCGCGCGAGGCCGAGGAGGGCCGTGAACAGGATCCCGATCCACAGCAGGCCGCGTGCGGCATCGTCGCCTGCGGAGTCCGGGAGCGCGAAGTGGAAGACGACGAGGGCGCCGACGACGAAGAGGAGCATCGCAGGCACGGTCTCGCGTGTTCGCAGCTCGAGCAGGAGATCCTTGCGTGCGAGCACGGCGACGTCTCTCGCGTACGCCGTCACGTCAGCGCCAACCTGCCACGGGCGAGCGTCTCGAGACGCTCGGGCTGATGGGAGCTGACGACGATCGTCCGCTCGCCAGCGAGCTCGGCGAGCTCGCGGTCGAGCAGCTCGACCCCCTCGGCGTCGAGGCCCGCGAACGGCTCGTCGAGGAGGAGCAGCGCCGGGTCGTGCAGGATCGCGCGACAGAGCGCGAGCCGCTGCTGCATGCCGCGGGAGTAGGTCGAGACGCGCTGGTGCCGCGCCTCCCACAACCCGTAGCGCTCGAGCAGCATGCCGATCCGCTCCCTGCGTTCCGCGACCCGGTACAGGCGCCCGTACAGCTCGAGGTTCTCGAGCGCGCTCAGACCCCGGTAGACGAGCGGCTCGTGCCCCACGTAGCCGATGCGGCCGCGGTCGGCGCTCACCTCGAGCTCGCCCCCGGTCGGCGCGAGCAGGCCCGCGATCAGTCGCAGCAGCGTGCTCTTGCCCGAGCCGTTACGGCCGGTGACGAGGAGGAAGCTGCCGGTCGGGACGTCGAAATCGACACCCGCGAGCACCTCCTTCTCGCCGAAGCTCTTCTCGAGGCCGCGTGCCCGGATCATGCGACCGCGTCGAGGGCCACGAACACGAAGAAGCCGACGCTGATCACGCCGTTCATCGTGAAGAACGCGGTGTCGAGCCGGCGCCAGTCTCGCGCCGAGACGATCGACTGCTCGTAAGCGAGCAGCGCGGCCACGAACGTGACCCCGGCCCAGTAGAGCGCACCGACGTCCAGGCCGATCCCAGCACCGGTGAGGAGCGCCACGGTACCGAGGTGGCAGGCCCGGGACGTCCAGAACGTTGCCGGGATGCCGAACCTGGCCGGAAACGAGTGCATGCCCTGCGCGCGGTCGATCTCGAGATCGAAGAGCGCGTACAGGACGTCGAAGCCGGCGATCCAGAGCGCAACCGCGCCGCCGACCAGCCAGATCGGCCACGGCATCTCGTTCGTGATCGCGGCCCAGGCGCCGATCGGTGCGAGCCCGTCGACGGCGCCGAGCCAGAAGTGGCAGAGCCAGGTGAACCGCTTGAGGTACGGGTACACGACGAAGCCGATCACCGGGATCGGCCACAGCCAGCGCACGATCGGCTCGAGCTGCCAGACGGCGACGAGGAAGACCGCGAGCGAGAGGAGCGAGAACAGGACGACCTGCCGGGAGCGGAGGGCCCCGCGCGGCAGCTCCCGGCCCGCGGTGCGCGGATTCCTGGCATCGATTTGCGCATCGATCAGCCGGTTCACGGCCATCGCGAAGCTCCGGGCCCCGACCATCGCGACGGTGATCCAGACCAGGTCGTGGCCGCTCGGGACGCCGTCGACGGCGAGGAAGGCGCCGACGTAGGCGAACGGGAGCGCGAAGACCGTGTGCTCGAACTTGACGAGCGACGCAAAGAGCTTCGTGTGCTCGACGACCCCGCCGGCCGGAGCCGCGGACGGATCCGAGGCGCTCACGTCTGGCGGTGCTCGGTGGGCGCGTCCGCGAGCAGGCCGAGCGGCGTGCCGGAGCGCCGGCGCACGATCGCGAATCCGTCGCGACACCCCCCCGGCGAGCCCGGCAGGTTCACGACGAGCGAGTGCCCGACGATCCCGGCGACCCCGCGCGAGAGCAGCCCGTGCGGTGTCTTTGCCGCCGAGTCCGCCCGCAGCCGCTCGGGGATCCCGGGAACGACCCGATCGACGACGTCGAGCGTCGCCTCGGGCGTGACGTCCCGGGGCGCCACGCCGGTGCCGCCCGTCGTCAGCACGACCGGCGCCGCCGGCCGCCAGCTCCCGGATCGCGGCCGCGATCTCCGGCCGCTCGTCCGGGACGACCCGCCGGACCACCTCGTACCCGTCGGACTCGAGCAGCTCCGCGAGCAGCGCGCCGCTTCGATCCTCCCGCACGCCGTGCGAGACACCGTCCGAGACGGTCAGGACGGCGGCCCTCACGCCGCCGGCTCCTTCGTCTTCTCGAGCAGCCTGACCTCGCCGACGACCATCCCCTTGTCGATCGCCTTCGCCATGTCGTACACGGTCAGCGCCGCGACGGTCGCCGCGGTGAGTGCCTCCATCTCGACGCCGGTGCGCGCGGTCGTCTCGACCGCCGCCACGATGTGCACGCAGCCGGCGCCGACCTCCAGCGACGACGGCAACCGAGGAGAGCGGGAGCGGGTGACAGAGGGGGATCAGCTCCGCGGTGCGCTTCGCGCCCATGATGCCGGCGACCTGCGCGGTCGCGAGGGCGTCGCCCTTCGGAAGCGAGCGGAGCGTCTGCGCGGTCTCCGGACGCATCGTCACGGTCGCCTCGGCGACGGCCCGCCGGTGCGAGACGGGCTTCGCGCCCACGTCGACCATGCGGACCGAGCCGGTCTCGTCGACGTGGCTCAGGCTCACGCCGGAATCGTACTCCCGCGCAGCGCGACGGCATCGTCGAGGTGGGTGAGCAACGTCTCGATCCAGCGCTCGACGTCGTGCTCGGTCACGTGACGGCGAATCGCGGCGAGTCGCTCGCGGCGATCGGGCCCCGGCATCGTCAGCGCCCGGTGGATCGCGTCCGCCTGCTGCTCGACGTCGAACGGGTTGACGGTGAGCGCCCACGGAGCCAGCTCCGCGTGGGCGCCCGCGTTCTCGGAGAGGATGAGCACCCCGGCCTGCTCGTTCAGGAGCGGCCCCTCCTTCGCGACCAGGTTCATCCCGTCGAAGATGGCGTTGACGAGCAGCACGTCGTACTGCTTGTAGGCCGCCACCGACGCGAGAAAGTCGTCCTCGACCCGCAGGTCGATCGGCAGCCAGCCCTCCCGCTGGAAGCGGTCGTTCACGGCCCGGGCCGATCGCTGGATCGCGCCGAGATACTCGGAGTACTCCGGGATCTCCTGCCGCGACGGGTCGAGCAGCGCCAGCATCGCGACGCGCCCGTGCATCTCCGGATGCTGTTCGAGGTAGCGCTCGAACGCGCGAAAGCCGCGAACCACGTTCTTCGACGGATCCGTTCGATCGACGCGCAGCACGAGCCGCTCCGGCCGGCTCCGGAGGAGCTCGGCCTCGCGCTCGAGCACGTATCCGTCGGACCCGAGACGCGCGATCTCGGCCGGATCGACAGAGATCGGGGCCACCTGTGCGCTTATACATCGTGATCCGAAGTAAATGCGCCCGCGCTGGAAGTCCACCTCGGCGCCGGCGATGTCCTCGCAGCCGCGGAGGAAGTTGCGTCGCCACCGCTCCGTGTGGAAGCTGACGACGTCGCTCGCGAGCAGGCCCTCGTGAAGCGCGCTCCGGATCGGTTCGGGCAGGACCTGCCATGCGTCCGGCTGCGGCCACGGCACGTGGACGACGTGGGCGATCGGAGCGTCGGGCGCCCGGTCGCGCACGAGCCGCGGCGCCAGGTACAGATGGTAGTCGTGGAAGTAGACGCTGACGTCCGGCCACCGTTCGAGCTCCTCGAGCGCCGCGTCGGCAAACGCGCAGTTCACCGGTTCGTACCCTTCGCTCCAGGCTGCATAGAGACCGTGATCGACGTCCGGAGCCGCTGCGAGCCCCCAGAGGTAGTGGTGCACGAACCACAGCATCGGGTTCGACACGACGTTGTAGTAGCGGTCGTAGGCGACTGCATCGTGGGCGACGAGCCGCAGGCGGAACGGCGATCCGTCCTCCCCTGCCTCGTCGAGGCCGGCCGGATGCTCTTCGGCCACCCGCCGGTCCTCCTCGCTCAGCGCGCTGGCGATCCACGTCACGTCGTGGTGGGCGACGAGGCTTCGCAGCGCCGTGACGAGCCCGCCGCCGCCGCGCCGGGCGACACGGTTGCCGGAGGTGTCGCGCGAGAACGTGACCGGCCCCCGGTTGGAGACGACGATCAGCCTCCGGCGGCCTGTCATGCCACTACGGTACCGCGCCGCGACGCAGGGAACTGCCCTCTCAGCGGCCCGGGGCGGCCGTGACCAGGGGGGCGTCGACCGTATCGAGGCCGGCCAGGTGCCCGAACAGCGCAAGCCAGTCGCGGAGCAAGCGCGGCATCAGGAAGTGGGCGCGTACGTCTTCCTTGCCCTGCCTCGCCATCTGCCGTGCGCGATCCGGGTCGGCCAGGATGGCGGCGCACGCGTCGGCGCAGGCCTGCGGCGAGTCGACGAGGAAGCCGGTCTCGCCGTCCCGGATCTGGCTGAGGATTCCGCCCACGCGTCCCCCCACCACCGGGCGCGCCTTCCACAACGCCTCGGCGACGGTCAGGCCAAAGCCCTCGCGGAGCGATTTCTGGATCATGGCCTCCGAGAAGACCTGGAAGGCGTTCACCTCGACCGAGCCGACGTTGTTGAGGTTCGAGAGGATGTGGATGTCGTCGTCCCCTGCCGCGTGCTCGACGGTACGGTTGTAGAAGTCCCAGCCCTCCGGGTCGTCGTGGGCCATCGAGCCCACGAGCGCGAGCTGGACATCGGGGTGCCGTTCGCGCACGAGCCGGTAGGCGTCGATCACGCCCAGCGGATCCTTCCAGGGGTCGAAGCGGGACACCTGTGTGAGCAGCGGCCGATTCGTGTCGATCCCGAACTGGTTCGTGATGTACACGGCGTCCTCGATCGTGAGCGCCATGTTCTTGGGCGCCAGCGGGTCGATCGCCGGCGGCCAGATGAACGCCTCGGGCAGGTCGGCGATCCCGGGCGCGTACTCGGGCCGGTGGAAGATCGTCGCGTCGTAACGGGCGAGCCACGGCACGAGGAAGGCCAGCACCTCCGGGCTCGGCGTCGACAGGTCGATGTGGCAGCGCCAGATCCAGTGCGCCGCCGCGTCCCGGGCGTGCTCGATCAACCCGCAGGGCTGCGGGTCGTGCACGATCACGTAGTCCCACGTCCCCTCGAGCGCCTCGGCGTTTCGCCGGTTGTACTCCGCGAACGTCGCTTCCTGCAGCCGGGTCAACTCGATCGGGCTGCCCTGGAGCGCGTTGTGGATCGCCTTCGTGACCTCGAAGAACTCGCCCTGGCCCCAGATCACCCGCCACTCGGCGTCGAGCCCCGCGTCGCACATGAGTGGGACGAGGGCGTAGTTGATCTCGGCGACGCCTCCGCCGAAGGCGGTCGCCGACAGGTGCAGCACACGTTTCCCGGCGAGCGGCTCGGCGAGCGCGCGGATCTGCTCCATGAGCCCGCGGCCGACGAGCGTCGCGTAGTCCCCGAGCGCCTTGTGGCCGACGTTGACGTGCTGCAACATGAGCCGGGCAGAATACCGATCGAAGCGGCCCTCGCTCAGTAGGTGCAGTCGCCGGTCGCGTCCTCCGCACGGTCGCCCGGCGTCAGGCCGAGATCGAGTTGCTCGCCGTCCCGCACGACCGTGAACACCGCCTCGCGGCCGGGGAAGAGACGCGTCGAGGCGATCCGGCTCAGGTCGGCGCTCGAGGCGACCGGCGAACCGTCGATCGCGACCACCACGTCGCCGCCGACCGCGAACTCGAGCCCTTCCACGGTCGTCGTCCGGTCGCCGCCCCTCAGGCCGCCCGCCTCGGCCGGGCTCTCCGGGATGACGCACTGGATCGCCGCACCCCGCTCGACGTCATAGCCCAGCTCACGGGCCATCGACGGCGTCAGGCTCTGTGTCTTCACGCCGAGCCATGCGTACCGCACCCGGCCGGTCTCGCGGAGCTGCTCCGACGCGCGGCGGGCCGTGTTGATCGGGATCGCGAACCCGACGCCCTCGGCCGTGCCCGACTCGCTGCGAATCTGGGCGTTGACGCCGATCACCTCGCCACGAGCGTTGAAGAGCGGCCCACCCGAGTTGCCCCGGTTGATCGGGGCGTCGATCTGGATCACGTCGGCGACGTCGTAGCGGGACGTCAACGAGTCGATGGAGCGCCCGGTGGCCGACACGACCCCGACGCTGAGGGAGCTGGCCTGGCCGAACGGGCTGCCGATCGCAGCAACCGGCTCCCCGACCGTTACCTCGCTCGAGTCGCCGAGCGGCACCGGGGCGAGACCGTGGTCGTCGGGATCGACCTCGATCACGCCCACGTCGCTGAAGAGATCCCAGCCGACGATCCTCGCCGGGACACGATCCCCGTCGCGGAACTCCACGTAGACCTGGCTCGCCGCCTCGATCGGCACGTCCGGCTCGCTCTCCCCGACGGTGGTGATGACGTGGGAGTTCGTGAGGATCGTTCCCTCGTCGTCGACGACGAACCCCGATCCCTGGGCCTGCGCCCCCGCGTCGCCCTGATCGTGACCGGGGAACAGCGCATAGATGGTGACGACGCCGTCGGCCCGGGACTCGTAGATCGCCGCGGGGTCGAAGCCGTTGCCGACGAGCGGCCTTGCTCCCGACGAGGCCGGTTCCCCACCCGCCGCCGTCGCCGGCGCGCCCGCGTCCTGGAGCACGACCGTCTCCCCGCCGCCGATCCATCCGGCAGCGGCCCCGATGCCGAGCGCGGCCACCGCTCCGGCGATAGCGGCAGCGAATGCGGCGGCGAGAAGGATCAACGGGCGCATCAGCCAGGCGAGAGGGCGTTTTCACGTGAAAACGCTGCGACGGGAGCACGGCGCAGGACCAGGGTAAAGGAGGTGTTGGCCGGCTCGGAGCGCAGCTCGATCGATCCGCCCATGAGGTTGGCGAGCTCCCGGGCGATCGCAAGCCCGATCCCGCTCCCGAAGGCGGCGCCACCGTCCGCGCGGTAGAAGCGATCGAACACGCGCGCCTGGTCCTCCGGCCGGATCCCGGGGCCGTTGTCGTGAACCGACAGCTCGGCGCGGTCGATGAACACAGCCGTACCGACATCGACCTCCGTCCCGGGCGGGGTGTGGCGCAGCGCGTTCTCGATCAGTGAGCGCCCGACCTGCATGATCCGCTCCTCGTCGCCGAATGCGACCGCCTCACGCGCGATCACGCGGAGCCGGTGGCCGCTCGCCTCCGCGAGCGGTCCCAGCTCGTCGGTGAGCTCCCGCGCGACGCCTCCGAGGTCGACCGGCTCCGAGGTCACCCCCAGCTGATCGGCATCGAGGCGCGAGAGGTCGAGCAGGTCGGTCGCCAGCCGGGCGAGGCGATCGACCTGGCCGCGCGCCGTGTCGAGAAAGTCCCGGCGGGTCGTCTCGTCCATCTCCTCGTCGTCGAGGAGCTCGAGGAAGCCCCCGAGCGCGAACAGCGGCGTCCGGAGCTCGTGTGACGCGTTCGCGATGAACTCCCGGCGCGCGCGGTCCAGCTGCGAGAGCCGCACGCGCATCCGCTCGAACGCCTGCGCGAGATCCGCCAGCTCGTCGCGGGTAGCGTCGACCACCTCCGCCTCGAAGTCGCCGTCCGCGATCCGTTCCGCCGCGACCTCGAGCCGCCGGATGCGACCCGTGAGCCGCAGGGCGAGAAGCGCGCCGACGAGCCACGAGGCGGCGAGCGAGATGCCGCCGTAGAGCAGGAAGTCCCGCTTGATCAGCGCGACGGCGGCCAGGAGGTCGGTCATCGGCTCCGCGAGCAGGAGCACGAGGTCCGTCCCCTCGACCGGGACGCCGACCTCCGCCAGCTGCACGCCGTCGCGCTCGACCGTGCCCTTCGCGACGGCGCCGGACTCCGAGGCCTCGATCGCGAGCGCGTCGTCCTGGAGCACCTCGGACGCCGCGACCGGAGCGGAGTCCGCGATCGTGAGCAACTCGCCCGAGTCGAGGCGCCGGAAGACCACGATGCGCGCGTTCTGCTGGGTTGCGGCGAACTCGATCAGCGACTGGATCGTCGCCAGATCCGAGCGGGCAGAGCGCCGTACCGCTGTCACCAGCGGAACCGCAGACGGCCCCGGCTCGGCGAGCGCAGCCCGCTGGAGCTCACGGTAGCGCTCGCCGACGAGGCGCGATTCCAGTCGCGGCACGACCGCGAGGTAGACGATCCCGAGCGCCGCGGCCACGATCGCGAACAGGACGAGCCCGAGCTTGACGCTGAGGCTGCGCGGCGGCCAGATGGCTCGCACCTCGGCTCCTCAGCGATCCCGGAAGCGGTACCCGACGCCCCGGACGGTGAAGATGAACTCCGGATCGCTCGGGTCACGCTCGATCTTCTCGCGCAGGTGCCGGATGTGCACGTCGATCGTCCGGGGATCCCGGTAATCGGCGCTCCCCCACAGCGACTCGAGCAGCTGCTGGCGCGAGTAGACACGGCCCGGATGGCCAGCGAGGACACGGAGCAGCTCGAACTCGACGTACGTCAGCTGCACCTGCTCGGCGTGTGCCTCGACCGACCGTCGCGCGAGGTCGACCCGCAGGTCGTCCATCTCGATCGTCTCGGTCCGGTCGGGCTGCGCGGACAGTTGGGCGCGGCGCAGGAGCGCCCGGACGCGGCTCCGGAACTCCCGGATCGAGAACGGCTTCGTGATGTAGTCGTCCGCGCCGATCTCGAGGCCCAGCACCTTGTCGACCTCGTCGTCCCGCGCGGTGAGCATGATGATCGGCACCGTGCTCTGCGCCCGCACCCGCCTGCACACCTCGAGCCCGTCGACGCGTGGAAGCATGAGGTCGAGCACGATCAGGTCGATCTCGCCCGCCTCGAACCGCTCGAGGGCCTCCTCGCCGGTTCGCGCCTGGATCACGCGGTACCCCTCACGCTCGAGCGGGTACGTGAGAAGCTTCTGGACGGACTCCTCGTCGTCGACGAGGAGGATCGTTGCAGTGCCAGCCATCATGCCCGGCGGTCTGGGCTGGACGGCCACGGACTCATCGAAACTACTATAACCCCGCCCGCATGGCCGACCCTTCTCCACGCGCGCCGTCCGGCCGGCGGTCGCGGCACCGGCGCGGCTCGCTGGAGCGTCCGGTCAGCGCCCGGATCTACCGCGCATCGCTCGTGCTCGTCGTGCTCCCGCTGCTCGTGCTCGCCTTCACGATCGGCCGTCCCGAGCCCTTGCCGAGGCCCGCCCTGCCGCCTTCCTTCGACACCGAGACGGCGACACGGCTCGCGGAGGAGTTCGCCGGCCTGTTCCCCGACCGCGTCGCCGGGGAACCCCGCTCGGCTCGAGGCCGTCGCCTGGCTCCGCGAGCGCCTCGAGGCGTACGGGCTCGAGGTGCGGGAGCAGCGCTTCACCGCGTCGATTCCGGACGTCGGGGAGGTGATGCTCGTCAACGTCATCGCACGGCCGCTCGCCGCGGGGCCGCGCAGGTCGCCGCAGGCGATCGCCGTGATCGCGGACTGGGACAACCTCGGACAGTCGCCGGGCCTCGACCGCAACGCATCCGGGACGGGCGCGCTCATCGAGCTCGCCCGCGACTTCTCGACGATCACCGCTGCGCACACGATCGTCTTCATCGCGGCCGACGGCGGCTCGTACGGGAACCTGGGTGCCGCCGCGCTCGCGCAGGACCCGGCGTTCCAGGAGGCCACGCTCGCCGCCGTCGGCCTCGACAGCCTCGGCTCGACCGGGCGGATCCGGCTCATGCTCGCAGGTGATGACGGCCGCTCTCCGTCGGGCGTCCTGGCCGCCACCGCGGACGTGAGCGTCCTGCGCCAGACGGGTGTCCGCGCCACGCACGCGAGCGGCCTCGAACAGCTGCTCGACCTCGCGTTCCCGTTCAGCCTCTACGACCAGGCGCCCCTGCTCGGCGACGGCGTCTCCGCGCTGGCCATCACGACCGCCGGGGAGCGGCCGCCTGCGCCCGCCGACGACCCGGCGACACTCGACCCGGTGCGGCTGCAGGCGGTCGGGCGGTCGGCCCAGGGTCTGGTCTCGTCGCTCGACACCGCCCTCGAGGCGGCGAGCGGCACCGAGTCCTTCATCTACCGGGACGGGCGGCTCCTGCGGGGCTTCGCGATCGCGTTCCTGTTGCTCGTGCTGCTCGTGCCGCCGATCCTCGCGACGGTCGATCTCGCCGCACGGCTACGCCGGCGCGGAGCCGCGCTCGGGCCGGCGTTGCGGAGCTACCGCAGCCGCCTCTCCGTCTGGCTGTTCGGCGGAGCGGTCGCCGCGATCTTCACCGCGGTCGGCCTGTTCCCGAACGAGGGCGACCGGCCGATCTCGCCGGACACGCCGGCCGCGCAGCACTGGCCGTCGGCCGCGATCGCATCGCTCGTCGTCATCGCAGGCCTCGGCTGGTTCGCGGCGAGGCTCCGTCTCGTCCCGCGCGGGCCGATCGAGCGCGTCGACGAGCTCGCCGGTCACGTGGTCGCGATGTTCGCGCTGTCCGCCGTCGCGATCGGGGTCGCGATCGTCAACCCGTACACGCTCCTCTTCGTGCTCCCGTCGCTGCACCTCTGGCTCTGGGCGCCCCACTTCCGCGAGCGGCCTGCGTGGCTCCGGTTGCTGCTCTACGCGGCTGGATTCGCCGGTCCGGTGGCGCTGGTCGCGGCGTTCGGGGTGCGGCTCGGGCTCGGGCTCGACGCGCCGTGGTACGTGGCGACCCTCTTCTCGGTCGGGTACGCCCCGTGGACCCTGTTCGTGCTACTCCTCGCCTGGGGGGCCGCCGCGGGGCAGATCGGCGCGGTCCTCTTCGGCCGGTACGCGCCGTATCCCTCCGAGGACGAGCGGCCCGAGCGCGGGCTCGTCCGCGAGTCGGTGCGACGGGCGGCGCTTCTCGTGCGGCGTGGCGGGCGGCGACCGAGGGAGGAGTGGGACGGCGGCCGGGATGGCGTCGGTCCGCCGACGCCGGTCAGCTGAGCGTCAGAAAGCGCACGTCGGCCCCTGCTTCGAGCATCCCCTGGCCGCGTGGCACGACCACGATCGCGTCCGCCCGGGCGGCCGCCGCGATCATGTGCGACTCCTGGCCCGTCACCGGGTGGAGCACGACATCCTCGTCCGGCCGCTCCGTCCGGGCGCGCACGAACTCGTCCCGCTCGGCGTTCCGCGCGACCGGAGCACCGAGCAGACCGCGCGCGAACCGCGGAAGGGGATCCGGTCGCCCCAGGAGCGCATCGATCGCCGGGCGCACGAGCACCTCGAAGCAGACGAGTGCCGACACCGGATTCCCGGGGAGGTTGAAGACGAGGTGGTTTCGCCGGACGCCGAACGCGACCGGCTTCCCGGGCTTCATCGCGACGCCCCAGAACACCTCCTCCACGCGGAGCGCCGCCTGCACCTTCCGGACGAGGTCGTGCGTGCCGACCGACGCGCCGCCCGAGGTGACCAGCATGTCGAACCCGAGCAGGGCCTTCTCCATCGCTCTACGATGTTCCTCCTCGTCGTCGGGCACGATCCCGAGCTGCGCCGGCACGGCGCCGGCCGCCGTCAGCTGACCGGCGAGCATCAGGCCGTTCGACTCGTAGATCTCCCCCGCCTCGAGCGGCTCCCCGGCACGGCGCAGCTCGCTGCCCGTCACGAGGATGCCCACGCGCGGCCGTTTCACGCACTGGAGCTCGGCCACCCCGGCCGCCGCCAGCGCTCCCACCTGCGCGGCGCCGAGAAGCGATCCCGGCTCGAGGACGACGGCCCCGGCCGCGATGTCACCCGCCCGCGGCCGCACGTTCGCCCCCGCAGTCACGGGCTCGCGGATCTCCACCGCGCCGTCGCCCGGCGACGTCAGCTCGATGGGGACGACGGCGTCGGCGCCGTCCGGGACGACACCGCCGGTCGCGATCGCGATCGCCTCTCCGCTCCGAAGCGTCGCGCCGCTCGGTGAGCCCGCGGCCGCCTCTCCCGCGATGCGCAGGCGCACGGGGGTCGCAGCCGTGTCCGCCGCGACCACCGCGAACCCGTCCATCGCGGAGCTCGGGAACGGGGGGAGGTCGACCGCGGCCCGTGCCGGTTCGGCCAGCACCCGTCCGAACGCGCGCTCGATCGGCACCCGCTCGGGATCGAGGCGCCTGGCGCGCTCGACGATCAGCCGCTGCGCTTCGGAGACGCCGATCAGACTCCCGTCCACGAGCGGGAATCTACAGGGGCACGGCGTCTCGGAGGAGGTAGGCGGAGATGCCGATCGCGAGGATCTGCGCCATCCTGTCCTCCTCCACGGCCGCGAGCGGTACGGCCCAGACCGCGTACCACGGAACCAGCCACGGCGTCGCGACCAGGAGCAGCCCGGCGGTGAGCCCGAGCCGCACGCGACCCCTCCAGGCTTCGCGCAGCAAGAGCGCGTAGGCGACCAGGAACAGGCCGCCCATGAGCAGCGCCGCCCCATCCTCCGAGATTCCGAGGCCGGACAGCCGGTGGGGGATGCTGTAGACGGCCTGCTTCTCGAGGTTGCGAACGAGCGGCACCACCGAGCCGACCCACTCCGACCCGTAGCGCCAGAACGAGACGCCGAGCAGGATCCCGACAGCCGCGGCGAAGCCGAGATGGCTCACCGGCCGGCCGGTTCCTCTGGCCTCGGCGGCACGCAGCCCGAGGAACACGACCGGCACCCACTTGATCGCGATCGACAGGGCCCAGGCGGCACCCGCGAGCTGGCGGCGTCCGGACGCCGCCAGGGCGAGCGCGGCGAGGACGAGTGCCATCATCAGCGCATCGTTGTGGCCGCCGCCCGCGAAGTGCACCGCGAGCAACGGGTTCCACCCGACGAACGCGGCGGCGAATCCGGGCCACCGGCCCAGGCGCGCCGCGAGCAGCGTGAGCGCGACCATCGACAGGGTCGCGACGGCCCGGAACGTCCACGCCGCACCGCCGCCCGAGTCGCCTGCGGTGGCGGCGACGGCCTCGGTCGCGAGGGTGAACGCGGGCCCGTACACGCTCGTCGTGTCGCGCCAGTCCTCGCCCATCCGCGCGTACCCCGGATCCGACGGGAACGCGTCCGGAGGCGTCTCGTACGGATTCTCGCCGAGCACGGCCGGGATCCGACCGTAGGCCCAGTACGTGTAGGCATCGGTCGAGAGCAGTAGCGGTCCCGCCAGAGGAAGCACCTGGATCGCGATCGCCACCGCCAGGACCGCCCGGGTCGAGGACATCCGTCCATGGAGCAGCCAGACGCCTGCCACGTAGGCGACGAAGGCGGCGGCCATCGCCGCGAGGTACAGCCACGACCAGCCGTGATCCGTGCCGGTGTGATCGGGCGAGAGCGGCGACGCGCCCGGCCAGGCGGCCGCGACGGCGACCGCGAGCAGAGACAGGACCGCGATGCCGGCAGCGAGCGCGCCGGGCGGGGGGCGGTCAGCGACGGCCGAGGTCGCGGCGGCCGGCTCGGGTACGGCCATCGTGCACTAGTCCGGCGGGGGCGGCGGGGGCGGCGGCTCCGTCGTCGACGGGCCCGTGGTGGGAGGCGGCTCCGTCGCGGAGGGCGGCTCCGTGGGGACGGTGATCGTCCCGGGCGGCCCGGTCGTGCCCGGGTCTGGTTTCGTCTCCGTCGTGTCCGTCTTCGTCGTGTCGGTCTCCGTTGTCGAGGTGTCGCCCTCGAGCTGATACTGGCCGTCCCACGGCCGCCAGATCATCGGGATCTCCGGGAGGAGGAAGTCGACGATCGGCGCGCCTGCGAGCGCCTGCGAGACGAACAGGTTCCAGATGATCGCCGGGAACGAGCCGCCCGAGACCGAGATCCCGTGCACGTTCGTCATCTCGATCTTGGCGTTCGGATACCCGATCCACACGGCCGTCGAGAGCGTCGGCGTGTAACCGGCGAACCACGCGTCGGTGTGGTCGTCGGTCGTGCCCGTCTTACCGGCCGCCGGACGGCCGAGGGCGGCCCTCGTTCCGGTGCCGGACTGGACGTTCGCCTCGAGCACGCGCGTCACGTGATAGGCCACCGCCTCCTCGAGCACCCGCTTCGGCTTCGGGCGGCCGAGCTGCGATCCCTTCAGGATCTCGCCGCCGGGGAGCTCGACTCTCCGGATCGCGAACGGCTCGCGGTAGACGCCCCCCGCCGCTAGCGTCGCGTATGCCGACGCCATGTCGAGGACGGTGACCTCGTTCGACCCGAGCCCGATCGAGGCGACCGGCTTGAGCGGCGAGCGTATGCCCATGTCGCGGGCGATCTTGGCGACGTTCTCGGGGCCGACGTCCAGGGTCAGCCGCGCGTACACGGAGTTGTCCGAGCGCAGGGTCGCCTCGGTGAGGGTCGAGAGACCGTAGTAGCTGTTGTCGAACGTCTTCGGCTCCCACGGTTCGCTCTGCGGGTCGGGTTGCCAGCGAAACGGGGCGGACACGTAGGTCGTCGTGTCGGGGTTGACCCCGCGACGGATCGCCTCGGTGAGCACGAACGTCTTGAATGCGGACCCTGCCTGCCGCCGTCCCTGGGCCGCGAGATTGAACTCCGACGTCCGACTGCCGGGCGACACCGAGGCCATCGCGCGGATTGCCCCGTTCGCCGGATTGATCGAGACGATGGCGGCGGACGGGTCGGTGGAGACGTTCAGGGTGTTGCGGATCGCCTCCTTCGCCAGGCGCTGGAAGCGCGGGTCGATCGTCGTGTAGATCCGGAGCCCGCCGCTGCGCACGAAGCTCGCCCCGTAGAGGCGGATGAGCTGGTCGCGGACGAAGCTGAAGAAGAACGGCTCCCTCACCTCGCTGTAGAGCCGCCCGGGACGCAGCTCGATCGGCGACGCGACCGCCTTCTCGTACTGGCCGGCGCCGATGTCGCCGGCGGCGAGCATCGCGGCTAGCACCTCGTTGCGGCGGACGAACGCGTCCTCCTGGCGACGGAACGGATCGTAGGCGGACGGCGCCTGCGGCATGCCGGCGATCAGCGCGGCCTCGGCGATCGTGAGGTCGGCGGCGGACTTCGAGAAGTACGTCTGCGAGGCCGCCTCGACACCGTAGGCGCGGTTGCCGTAGTACACCTGGTTCATGTAGGTCTCGAGGATCCAATCCCGACCGCGCGCGTCGTAGAGCTTCAGCGACAGGCACGCCTCCTTCAGCTTGCGCTCGAACGTCCGCTCGGTGCCCACCGGCTGGTAGAGGTTGCGGACGAGCTGCATCGTGATCGTCGATCCGCCCTGGACGACCTCCTGTGCCTTGACGTTCTCGACGGCGGCGCGCAGAACGCCCTTGTAATCGAGCGCACCGTGCTCCCAGAATCGCCGGTCCTCGATCGCCACGGTGGCGTGCGGCAGCCATGCGCCCATCTGATCCATCGTGAGCGGCTGGCGGTTTCTCTCCGCCTCGATGGTGCCGAGGAACGACCCGTCGGCGGCGTAGACGAACGAGTTCTGGCCGATGTCGATCTGGGCCAGGGAGGCGAGCGTGCAGGAGTTCTTGAAGCCCTCGACCGTGCTGAACGCTCCCGCGGCGACGGCGACCACGCCGCCGAGTGAGACGACGATGACCGCGGCGAGCGCGGCGCGACGGCCCGCTCTGGAGCGCCGACGACGCTCGCGGCGCCGGCGTCGCGCGCGGCGCCGTGCGTCGAAGGGGCTCAGATGACCGTTCCCGTGATCTCCGTTCGAGCCGGCCATCCTCTCCAGACGAGGGTACCTGACGGGCCGCGGGCCGCGGCCGACACTCCTTCGTCAGAAGGGCAGTGGCTTCCTGCCGGCGAATCCCTCGTCGAGGCCGTGCCAGAATCCGAGCTCCGCCTCGCCGAGATGCCAGCAGAGCAGCACCGTCCCGCCCGTGTCGGGATGGACGGTCGGGAAATCGAGCAGCCCGCGGTCGAGGTCCTTCACCTGGACGCCGGCCTCGTCGAACCGGCGGAGGATCGAGCCGAGCTCCTCGGAGGCGCGGTCGAGACGTTCCTGCACGGCGTTGGCGTGGGCGGCGTCGAGGCCGCCACCGTTTCCCGCGGCCGTGCGCCGGACGTCGGTCAGCGCCGAGCGGGCAGCCTCGAGCTGCGCGGAGGCGTCGCTCATCCTCCGGGCGAGCGGTGCCAGCTCCTCGAGCGCTCGGCGGGCCTCGTCGACCGTGAAGTGCTTCATGCGGACGCTCCCGCGTGGTTGGATACAGCTGCCCCATCCTCTCATGACGCGGATCCTCCTGCTTCTCCTCACGACGGCCTCGCTCTCTCTCACGCTGACCGCGTGCGGCGAGCGCCAGGAGCCCACAGGGGAGGTGGCGCCGAGCTATCCGGTCACCGCTCCGGGGGCGGCCGAGACGCCGCTGACCATCTCCGGGCTGCCCGAGCGGATCGTCGCCCTCAGCCGCGGATCGGCCGAGCTGCTCGACGCACTCGGCGTGAGCGGGCGTGTCGTCGGCGCTCCGGCCGGGGTCGTGCTGGCGGACGGGACGGATCCCGAGGACGTCGTCACGCCGACCGGCCGGATCGACGCCGAGGCGGTCGCCGCGCTGCAGCCCGACCTCATCGTCGCGACCGCCGAGCAGGACGCGGTCGGGCGGGCCCAGGCGCAGGATCTCGCCGGCGCGCCTCTCTACCTCCAACCGTCCCGCACGGTCGACGACGTGCTGCGTGCGGTGGCCGAGCTCGGCGCGATCGTCGGGACGCCGGTCGAGGCCCGCCGGCTGAAGGTCGAGCTCCGCGACGACATCGCGGCGACCGAGTCGCGCCTCCGCGGAGTCGAGCCGGTCTCGGCCTTCGTCGACGCCGGGCTCTTCGTCACGCTCGGCAGCAGCGGCATCTTCGGCGATCTCCTCCGCCGGGCCCTGGGCGAGAACGTCGCCCCCGATCCGTCGGCGGGACCGATCTCGGCGGCCGCGCTCGCGGAGGCCGATCCCGACGTCTACCTCGTCACCTCCGACAGCCGGATCACGCTCGAGAGCCTTCGCAGGCGCGCGGAGACCAGCGGCCTGACCGCCGTCGAGGAGGGACGCTTCGCGGTGCTCCCGCTCGAGCTCGTCACCACGCCCGGCCCGGGAATTTCCGCCGCCTTGCAGGAGCTCGCGGTCGCGCTCCATCCCGATGCGTTCCGCTAGCGGCATCGACGCGGTTACGGTCGACGCGTTCGGCACGCTCCTCGAGCTGGTCGACCCGGTGGAGGCGTTGCGCGCCGCCCTCGGCCGCAGGGGAGTCGAGCGGGGCGCAGACACGGTCAGGAGGGCCTTTCGCGCGGAGGTCGAGCACTACCGGCCTCGCTCCCTCGCGGGGCGGGACGCGGTGGGTCTGGCGGCGCTTCGCGAGGAGTGCGTCGGCGTCTTTCTGTCGGCGGTCGAGGCCGACCTGCCGCCCGCGAGCTTCGTCGACGCGTTCATCTCCTCGATCGACTTCGCGCCGGCCGATGGCGCCCTCCGAGCGCTCGAGCAGATCGCCGCCGCAGGCATCGCGCTCGGGTGCGTCGCCAACTGGGACATCGGACTCCACGACCACCTCCGCCGGGCAGGGATCGCCCAGCGCTTCCACACGGTGCTCCCGTCCGCCGAGGCAGGCTACGAGAAGCCCGACCCGCGGATCTTCGCGGTCGCGCTCGAGCGGCTCGCAGTGGAGCCCGGGCGGGCTGTCCACATCGGGGACGAGGAGGCCGATCGGCGAGGTGCCCTCCTCGCGGGGATGGGGTTCGAGCCGGTCCCGCTCGCATCGCTCCCGGCGAGGCTGGGGCTCGGGCGATGACGGTCGAGACGCCGATGGGAACCGCGCGCGAGGAGCGGCGGCGGATGGGTATCGCGCTCGGGATCTGGCTCGGGCTCTCGCTGCTCTTGATCGTGGTCTCGTTCCTGCCCGCCTCCGAGCGCGACCCCGACGAGCTCGATGCGATCTACCGGTACTCGACCGTCCTCGGAGGTCTCGTGCAGTCGGCGTTCCTGATCGCGGTCGCCCTCGGCACGGGTGGGCTGCTGCCCGGCCGGAGCAGAGATCTCGGCTTCGCGCCGTTCCGCGGCCGCGACGTCGCGCACGCATTCGGGGTGGTCGTCGTCGCGATCGTGGTCGCGCTGGCGCTCGAACCGGTGCTCGAGGCCGGCGAGAAGCAGGGCCTCGCTCCCGACGAGTGGCGGTCGGATCTCATCGTCCCGTTCGTGCTCAACGTCGTCCTGTTCGCCGTCATCGGCCCGTTCACCGAGGAGCTGTTCTGGCGAGGGCTCGGCGGGGCGGTCCTGCGCCGGTACGGAATCCCGATCGCCGTCGTCGGCACCACGCTCATGTGGGGGCTCGTCCACGGCCTGCTCGAGGCGCTGCCGACGCTCGCCGTCCTCGGCGCCGGGTTCGCCTGGATTCGCCTGCGGTCCGGGAGCATCTGGCCGACCTTCATCGCCCACGGCACGTACAACGCGATCGCGATCGCGTTCTCCGTCGCCCTGAACTGACCGGCACGGGCCTCGGGCTATGCTTCTGGCCGCATGACCGCCGACGCAGGCCAGGATCCGGTTGTCCGCAGGTTCCGCGACGAGATCACGGAGGCCGACAACGCCATCCTGGAGGCGGTCAACCGCCGGGTCGGGCTCGTCCGGAGCCTCCACCGCCACAAGGCGGCGCATGGGCACCCGCTGGTCGACTCCTCGCGCGAGCAGGAGCTTCTCGCGGAGCTCGCGCGCCGGAATTCCGGGCCGATGTCGGCGGAGGCCCTCGAGCGGCTGTTCCGGACCGTGATCGACATCTCCAAGCGCGAAGCCGCCAAGGCCGGCGGCGGATCGTGACGACGCCGGCGGAGGCTAGGAGCCGGCGGCGAAATCCTCGGGGCTCACGTCCTCGAGGAACTTCTTGAACTCGTCGACGATCTCGTCCTCGTTCACGTCCTCGTGCTCGAACTCGATCGCGCTCTCCTCGATCACCGCGTCGGCGGCAAAGATCGGAGCTCCCGAGCGGACGGCGAGCGCGATCGCATCGCTCGGCCGCGAGTCGATCTGCAACTCGGTGCCGTTGATCTGCAGCGTGATCTCGGCGAAGAACGTGTTGTCGCGCAGCTCGGTGACGGCGATCTGCGCCACCTTCGCGCGGAGGTGGCCGAGGATCTCGGTGAGCAGGTCGTGCGTCATCGGCCGAGGGGTGTCCGCCCCCTGCAGCTTCATCAGGATCGCCGCCGCTTCGGGATGACCGATCCAGATGGGCAGGAACTTGTTCCCCTCGGCCGTCTTGAGAAGGACGATCGGCTGCTTGCCGACCATGTCGAAGCTCACTCCGTAGACGACCATCTCCTGCATGGGCAAGCCCAGGGCATGGTAGCAGCGGCCTGCGGCAGGCCCGGCTGACACGACCCCGCGAGAGCCGGCCGCGCGGGCTTCGCGCCGGCCGCGAATGGGCGATCCTGGATTCGAACCAGGGACCTCCGCCTTATCAGAGCGGCGCTCTAACCGACTGAGCTAATCGCCCGCGGAGGCCGCATCATAGCCACTCCCCTGCAGCAACCTGCCGTCATCCGGCGGGGCCGCAGCACCGGCGAGCGCTTCGGCGATCTCGGCGAGCTCGGTCTCGTCGCCGAAGAGCACCTCGAGCTTCTCCGCGGTAGCCCGGACGCGGGCGCCGGTCAACCGTGCCAGCGCCGAACGGGCCTGCTCGAGCAGCACGGGGTCGGCGGGCGGGCGGGCGGATCGGCGGGGCCGCGTCCTCGCCCCCGCCCAGCGGGCCGCGCGCTCGGCGGCCCTGACCGACATCCCCTGCTTTACGATCTGCCGCGCGAGCCGGCGGCGGTCGTCGTGGTCGGGAATCGACAGGAGCGCGCGCGCGTGCCCCTCGGTCAACTGGCCGCGGTCGACCAGTGAGAGGACGTCGTCGGGCAGCTCGAGCAGCCGTACCCTGTTGGAGACCGCGGGCTTGGAGCGGCCGACGTGCTCGGCCACCTCGCCGAGGGAGAGTGCGAACTCGTCCATGAGCGATGCGTACGCCCGGGCCTCCTCCACCGGCGAGAGATCCTCCCGCGCGACGTTCTCGACGAGGGCGAGCAGCAGCGCGTCGCGATCCTCCGCCTCGCGCACGAGCGCGGGGATCGTCGCCAGGCCGGCGGCCCGGGCTGCCCTCCACCGCCGCTCACCGGCAATCAGCTCGTAGCCGCCGTTGCCGGCCGGCCGCACGATCACGGGCTGTACGAGCCCCTGCACGCGAATCGACTCCGCGAGCTCCGATACTCCCTCGGAGTCGAAGCGCCGGCGCGGCTGGTGGCGGTTCGGCCGGATCGCGCCGACCGGCAGCTGGGCGAGCTCGTTTGCGGTCCCGGCCGAGCCGACCAGCATCTCGAGGCCGCGGCCGAGGCCGCGGCGCGGCGCCGCTCCGGGGTCCGTGCTCACCGGTCCACGAGCTCGGCCGCCGCCCGGTAGTAGGCGTCGGCCCCGGCACAAGCGGGATCGTACGCGGTGATCGGCAGCCCGTGGCTCGGCGCCTCGGCCAGGCGGACGTTGCGCGGGATGGAGGACTCGAACACCAGCTCCCCGAAGGCCCGCCGGATCTCCGCGGCAACCTCGGGGCCGAGGCGGGTTCGCGTGTCGACCATCGTGAGCAGCATTCCGGCGATCGTCAGCCGCGGGTTCAGGCGAGCCCGGACGAGCTCGATCGAGTGGAGCAGCTGGGCGAGCCCCTCGATCGCGTAGTACTCACACTGCACGGGAACGAGGACGCGGTCGCACGCGGCGAGCGCGTTCACCGTGAGCGGCCCGAGCGACGGGGGACAGTCGACGAACACGAACGAGTACTCCTCCGTCGCGCCCCGCAGCGACCGGCGGAGGTAGGTCTCACCGTCGTCGCGGCGGGCGAGCTCGACGACGGCGCCGGCGAGCTCGGGACGGGACGGGACGAGCCAGAGGTTCGGGAAGGCCGTCTCGCATGTGACCTCGTCGAGCGGGGCGCCGTCGAGGAGCTCGTACGACGATCGCTCTCCGGAGCTCGCCGCACGAGGCGACGCACCGAGCCCCGACGAAGCGTTCGCCTGTGGATCGAGGTCGATGAGGAGCGTTCGCTCGCCCGCCTCCGCGAGGCACGCGGCAAGGTTCAGCGCGGTCGTCGTCTTGCCGACGCCGCCCTTCTGGTTGGCTATCGCGTAGACGCCTCCGGTCACCCGATCGAGTGTAGACGCGGGGTCGGAACGCGCCGCCTGCGGGCTCAGGAAACGGGGCCGCCGAGCGGTCGTTTCCGCGCGATGCCGGCACGCCGCGGGAACCGCGGCGGTGTCGGGTGAACCTTGCGGAACACCAGCAGGTGCTGGGCGGCCGTGCCCGGCACCGGTCGGAGCTCGGGCCCTTCCGCGCCGAGCGCCGCGGCCACCTCCGCAAGGCGCGGCGCCGGGCGGGCCGCAAAGAGGACCGCGATGCCGCCGGGGCGAACGAGCGGCAGGCACCACTCGGCCGCGACGGGCTGCGGGGCGAGCGCGCGGGCGAGGGCGACCGCATAGGCGTCGCGCCCCTGGCCCCGGCCCCAGTCCTCCGCCCGGGCGCAGATCACTCGCACGTTCGAGAACGGCGCAGCCGCCTCCTCGAGGAAGTCGCACTTGCGCCGGGATGCCTCGAGGAGGTCGAGGCGCAGGTCCGGCCGCGCGGCCGCGAGCGCGATGCCCGGCGATCCGCCTCCGGACCCGACGTCCACGACGGGACCGTCCTCGAGCAACGGCAGGGCGTCGAGCGCGTCCACGACGTGTAGCTGCCACGCGGCCTCGACATCCCGGATCGCCGTGAGCCCCGGAGTGGCGACGAGGGCTTCCACCCATTGCTCGAGGGCACGCAACGACCCGGGCGGAGCCTGGGCCAGCCGTGCCGCATCATCACGCAACGACCCGGGCGGAGCCTGGGCCAGCCGTGCCGCATCATCACCCGACGACCCGGGCGGAGCCTGGGCCAGCCGTGCCGCATCATCACCCGACGACCCGGGCGGAGCCTCCCCCGGCCGAGCCGCGCGGGGGTGGCTCACGAGGCGGGTCTGACGACGACGCAGCGATGGGGGTCCGCGCCCTCGCTGGACGTCGTCACGTCGCCGCGGTCCTGCAGGCGCAGGTGCACGATCTTCCGCTCCGCCGCGACCATCGGATCGAGCTCCACGGCCGAGCCTGAAGCGGTTGCCCGTTCTGCCGCCCTGTCCGCCTGCGCCTCGACCGTCGCCCGCCGGCGGTCCCGGTAGCCAGCCGCGTCGACGCCGACGTCGAGCTGCGACCCCTCGCTCACCCGGCGTACTGCCGACGCCGCGAGGTGCTGGATGGCGTCGATCGTCTGGCCACGCTTGCCGATCACGAGGCCGAGCTCGCGGCCGTGGAAGACGCCGGTGAGCGTGGCGCCGTCCTCCTGGACGGAGACGGACGCGTCGAGCCCGAGGGCGTCGCGGATGTGCTCGAGAACGTCCTTCAGGCGCTCGGCGGGCCCAGACAACGGGTCGGACGGGTGCGCGGCAGGGCGCGGGCCGGTCGCGGGAGCCTCCGCGGTAGGCGAGACGGGGCCGGTCAGCCTGGCGAGGACGCGGGCCGGCACGAAGCCGACCCCCAGCAGGCCGCGCTCGCCCTCGGAGACGACGACGAACTCCACCCGGGCCTTGTCGAGCCCTGGGTAGCGCTGCTCGAGCTGGCGCAGCGCCGCCCACTTCGCCTCGCCGACGGTCTCGCCCGAGGCCTCGGTCTCCGCGTCGGGAGGCGTCTCGCTCTGGGGGGTGTCGTCGCTCATCGCCGGCGGGTCTGCGGGCCTCGCTTCTTGCGCCGCCTGACCGGCCGCGGAGCGGGGGCCGAGCCGCTTCCGGACGCCGGCTCGGTCTTGACCGCCGGCTTCGGCTTCGCTCCCGACGCCTTCTGCTGGACCACCGCGGGCACGGGCGCGGACTTGCCGGGCGCCCTGCTCGTGCGCTTCGGGAGCTCGAGCAGCGGGCGCGGGAATGCGCGCCGCGTGACGACGCCCTGGCCGATCGTCCAGAAGTTCGTGGTCATCCAGTAGATGAGCAGGCCGACCGGAAAGTTGATCACGACCGGAATGAACACGACCGGGAGCACGAGCATGATGATCCGCTGTGTCCTCGACTGCAGCGTGGTCGTCGAGAGCCACATCGACAGGAGCTGGGTCACCCCGTAGATGACGAGGAGAATCCAGCCCTCGGCGGAATCGTTGATCGGCGCGGTGATGTCCTCGACGAACCCGTTGAGGAAGCTCAGGTCGGACTCCGGGTAGCTCGGGTAGACCTCCTTGTTGAAGTCCCGGAGCACGTAGAAGAGCGAGATGAAGATCGGGATCTGCGGCAGGATCGGCAGGCACGAGGCGGCGGGGTTGACCTTATGCTCCCGGTAGAACTTCATCACCTCTTCGTTCAGGCGCTGCTTGTCGCCCTTGTACTTCTCCTGGAGGGCTTTCAGCTGCGGTGCGAAGATCGCAAGTCGCTGCATGGAGCGGATCTGCTGCACCGTCAGCGGCAGGATCGCCAGTCGCACCATGGTCGTGACGGCGACGATCGCCCAGGCCCACGTCAGGCCGAGCGACGTGTGGAGCCAGGTGAGGATCTCCGTGAGGACGTTCTCGATCGGGGAGAGGATCCCCGCGAGGACGATCACGCGTGCTTCCTCGCCGCCCGCCGGACGACCGGGAAGATGCGCTGATCATGCGCCTGATCGACGCCTCCGTGGCTGAGCGGGTTACAGCGCAGGAGGCGCCAGCCGGTGAGGATCGACCCCCGCAGGAGGCCGAACTCCGCGACGGCGTCGAGCGCATACTGGGAGCACGACGGGTGGTACTTGCAACGGCCGCCCGTGTACAGGCCCAGCGTGTACCGGTACAGGTGGATCGCGGCGAGCCCGAGGTACTTCACCGAGTTGCGCCTTCGAGGGCCTTGGCCTGGCCGAAGATCTCGCGGACGCAGTCGAGCAGCCAATCGAAGCCGCGGGCCTCCGCCGCTTCCGCAAGCCCCGGACGCCCGATCAGCACGTAGTCGCGGCCCGGCTCGATCTCCGGCGCGAGACGGTCGAACGCCTCGCGCAGACGGCGTTTCAGAAGGTTCCGCTCCACCGCCCCGCCGACCTTCCGCGAGACCGCGAGACCGAGCCGGGGGTCATCTCCGGCCCCCGCCTCCGGCGGCCGTGGAAAGCTGTAGAGGACGAGGTATCGGCTCGACACGGAGCGGCCGTGACGGTACACGGCAGCGAAGTCCCCGGAGCGGGAAAGGCGGCTTCGGCGCTTCATCGAGGGCCCGACTCCAGGGCCGCGCGCTAGGCGGAGAGCCGCTTCCGGCCCCGCGCCCGGCGGCGTTTCAGGATCGCACGGCCGGCGCGCGTCGACATCCGGGCTCGGAACCCGTGCTTGCGCTGACGACGGCGGACATTCGGCTGGTAGGTGCGTTTCATCGCAGCTCCTCGAGGCGGCCGCGGAAACCGGCCGCGGGCCAGTATAGATCAGGCCGTCAGCCCCTCGCACCAGCAAGTCCTCGACCGGGCGCAATCCACACCCTCAAAACGGCATGCCTAGCGGGCGGGCAGTGGATATCCACATGTGTGGAGAGAGTTGTGGATTTAGCGAAATGCCTGCAAACCGGCTGATTCTCGGCCCGCGACAACCGCGTGGAAACGGACGGGGGGCGTCGGCCGAACACTGCTAAGATCGCGCTCCCACGGGGTTGGCAGAGGACGGAGGCGGGTGGAGAGACCGGCGGTCGTGAGCGGTGCGGATGTCTGGACCCGGGTCTCGGGACAGCTTCGGGATTCGCTCAGCGAACAGGCCTACACGACGTGGTTCGAAGGGGTCTCCGCGGACGATCCGCACGGGGGGCTCCTGACGATCCGCGTCCCGAACGACTTCACGCGGAACTGGATCGCGGAGCATTTCCTCTCGCTGCTCGAGACGTCCGCCCGCGACGTGCTCGGCGAGCGCGTCCAGGTCCACGTCGAGGTTCGGCGCGAGGGCGAGCGGCCGGAGGAGGCCCAACTGGAGTTGCGGGAGCCGCGGCGCATCGAGGGCCTCAACCCGAAGTACACGTTCGACACGTTCGTCATCGGCTCGTCGAACCGGTTTGCGCACGCCGCCACACTCGCTGTCGCCGAGGATCCCGGGCGTGCGTACAACCCGTTGTTCATCTACGGCGGGACGGGGCTCGGGAAGACGCACCTGCAGCAGGCGATCGCTGCGTACGTCGCACAGCACTCCGGCCGGCATTCCGTCCGGTACGTGACGAGCGAGACGCTGACGAACGACTTCATCAACTCGATCCGCGAGAAGCGCGTCGAGGCCTTCAAGCAACGGTACCGGAGCTACGACGTCCTCCTCGTGGACGACATCCAGTTCCTCGAGCACAAGGAACGGATCCAGGAGGAGTTCTTCCACACGTTCAACACGCTCTACGAAGCCGGTAGCCAGATCGTCCTGTCGTCCGACCGGCCGCCTCGTGACATTGCGACGCTCGAGGAACGACTTCGATCTCGCTTCGAGTGGGGCCTGATCGTCGACATCCAGCCACCCGACCTCGAGACGCGGATCGCGATCCTGCGGAAGAAGGTCGGTGCCGACGGCATTCACGTGCCAGACAGCCAGGTGCTGACGTTCATCGCAGGGCGCGTGGCGACGAACATCCGGGAGCTCGAGGGCGCCCTGACGAGGGTAGTGGCATTTTCGTCGCTCACCAGCCGGCCGATGTCCGTCGAGCTCGCCCAGGAGGTGCTGAAGGACGTTTTCCCACAGGGTGAGTCGCCGGAGATCTCGATCGAGCGGATTCAAGAGGTGGTCTCTGACCGGTTCGGGATCTCACTCCAGGAGCTGCTCGGACAGCGACGCTCGCGGTCGGTCGTGTACCCGCGCCACGTCGCCATGTATCTGTGTCGGGAGCTGACAGACAGCTCCCTGCCGAAAATCGGTCGCCACTTCGGCGGTCGCGATCACACGACCGTCATCAACGCAACGTCGAACATCACCAAGTTGATCCGTGAGGACAGAGGCGTGTACAACCTCGTCCAAGAGCTCACAGCACGAATCAAGCAGGTCGGATGATGTTGTTGAGAAAACCCGTTGTCGCCGCGCCGTTGTGGGCAACCGCCGGTCATCCACGGATCGCCTCCCCAGCCCGGATCGCCCAGCCAAGCCGGCCGGCAACGTCCTCCCCGCAATCCACACTACCTATCTCTACTACGAGCTTGTTCTCTCTCTTCTAGCCTTCATCATGAGTGTCGACGCTCCGCCTGCCACCGCCGTGAACATCAGCTGTTCCAGAGACGATCTCGCTCAGGCCCTTGGTGTGGTGGGCCGCGCCGTCTCGACGAGAACCTCGGTCCAGATCCTCGCCGGGATCCTGGTCAGGGCCGAGGACGGCGAAGTCGTCCTGTCGGCCACTGACATGGAGATGTCGCTCAGAGTCTCGGTTCCAGCCACCGTCGAGGCGACGGGCTCGATCGTGATTCCGGGGCGCCTCCTCGTAGACATTGTCCGGCTCCTGCCGGCCGGCGACGTCTCTCTGAAACACGAGGAGAACGAAGGCATCGTTCGGCTGTCGGCCGGCGCATCCGACTATCGCTTGAACACCTACAAGGCGGAAGACTTCCCGCGTCTGCCCACGGTCGAGAGCGCCGATCTCGTGGCCGTCCCCCGCGAGGCATTGCTCGAGACGATCCAGAAGGTGAGCAGGGCGGCCTCCCGCGACGAGTCCCGCCCTGTCCTCACGGGGATCCTCGTGCAGCTCGACGGTGCGAAGCTCGTCATGGCCGCGACCGATTCATACCGGTTGAGCGTGAAAGAGACATCCCTTGGCGCCGATACCGGGCAGCAGCTCGAGGCGATCGTCCCCGCCCGCGCGCTCGGCGAGCTCGTCAGGATCGCCCAGTCCGGTTCGTCCGATCACATCGGGATCGGCGTCCAGGAGAACCAGGTCGTGTGCGAGCTCGACGGCATCCAGATGACCGCCCGCCGGATCGACGGCCAGTTTCCGAACTTCCGTCAGCTTCGCCCAGAGTCGTTCGAGGCCGAGGTCTCCGTCGCCAGGGACGAGTTGCTCGACGCGGTCCGCCGCGTGGCGGTGATGGCCCAGCGCAACGCGCCGCTCCGCCTACGGTTCCAGGAGGGCGAGCTGCTGATCCAGGTGCAGGCGCAGGATGTCGGCGAGGCTCGCGAGACGCTGCCCATCGCGTACGCCGCGGACATGCTCGAGATCGGCTTCAACCCGGACTTCCTGCGCGAGGGCATCGAGTCGATCAACGAGCCGGAAGTCCGGTTGAAGCTGATCAGCCCGTTGCGACCCGGCCTGATCACTGGCGCGGGCGACGACTTCTGGTACCTGATCATGCCCATCCGCCTCGCCGGCTAGTGCAACGTCCGGGGAATACGGCACGGTGCTGGCGGCTGCAAAGCGGCGCCAGACGGCGTCCTCAGTCGCGCCAATATGCCCGCATATTGGCGCTCCCTGCGTCCTTGTCTGGCTTGCTTTTCGCGCGCCAGGAACCACACCCTATTCCCCGGACGGCGCACTAGCGGCCCGGCGAGCGTGCTCGATGCCGCACCGCCGCCGCCCGCGTCAGTGCCGGCCCGCGTAGGCCGGGTGCTGGTCGACAGCCTTCGGCTCCGCGACTTCCGCTCCTACGCCCACGAAGAGATCTCGCTGACCCAGGGCCTGACCGTGCTCGTCGGGCCAAACGGCGCCGGGAAGACGAACCTGCTCGAGGCCGCCCACATGGCTGTGCAGGGTTTCCCGCTCCGCACCCGCCGAGACGTCGCAACGATCCGCACGGGCGCGGACACTGCACGTGTGACGGCCACCGGGCTGCGCGGGGCCGAGTCACGCTACGAGGCCCAGGTGACGATCGAACGGTCCGGAGGCAAGCGGATCGTCCTCGACGGCGCCCCCGCGGCGGGTCTCGACGACCTCCGCCGGGCCTTCCCGGTGCTCGCGTTCACGCCGGACCGGCTTGCCGTCGTGAAGGGGGGCCCGCTCGTACGCCGGACGTATCTCGACAGAACGCTCGGACGGGTGCTGCCGTCCCAGGCGACGCTGCCCGCCGACTATGCGACCGCGGTCTCGCAGCGCAACGCCGCGCTCCGGCGGACGCACGTCGGGCTGTCGACCCCTGACGCGGTTGCCCCGTGGACCGCAGCCGTCGTGAGCCTCGGGACCGAGCTCGACCAGCAACGGGCGCGGCTGGTGGAGCTGCTCGGTGAACGGGCGGAGGCCCGGGCCGCACTCCTGGGGCTCGCCGGAATGGCTCTTCGCTACGTGCCGTCGGCGGTGTCGACGGACATCCTCGAGCGCCTGCTGGCCCGCGACCTCGAGCGGGGCACGACCGGCGCCGGGCCGCACCTGGCCGAGCTCGAGCTGGCCGCCGACGGACGCGACCTTCGCGCCCTCGGCTCGCAGGGAGAGCAGCGGCTCGCCGTCCTCGCGCTCCTGCTCGCCGAGGCCGAGTGCCTGATCGAGAGCCGGGGCGACCCACCCATGCTGCTGCTCGACGACGTGCTCAGCGAGCTGGACGACCGCCGCCGGGAGGCGCTTCTCTGCGGGATCCCGCCCGACTGCCAAACCCTCGTGACGACGACGAGCCTGCGGATGCTGCCGACGACCGGGCCCGACCCGGACGCGGTGGTGGACGTCTCGCCGGGCCGGGCGGATGTTCGATGAGCCGGCGAGATCGCCACCGGTTGCCGGACGACCTCGAGTCGTCGGTCGAGGCTGAGCTCAGGCGAGTCGGCGGCAGCGCGGCCGGCGGAGGGATGACCGTGCTCGTCCGCGCGTGGCCCTCGGCGGTCGGGGGGGACATCGCACGGAACGCCTGGCCGGCGCGCGTCACGAGGGACGGGTGCGTCGTCGTGCACGTCGCCTCGAGCGCCTGGGCGCAGGAGCTGACACAGCTTGAGCCCGCCGTCAGGGAACGGCTCGGCGCCGCGGCGCCCACCGGCTTTCGCTTCGTGGTCGGGCCGCTGCCGGAGGCGGGGCCCGACGAGCTCGCGCGGGCAGCAGCACCGATCATCGCCCCTTCGGAGGGCGATCTGGCCGCCGCGGAGGCGCTGACCCGCACGATCGAGGACCAGGACCTGCGCGAACGTGTGAAAATAGCCGCCGCACTGTCGCTTGCAGCCGCCCGACCGGCGCGGCCCGACCGCTCCGTCTGATAGACTGATACCAGACCAAAATTCCTGCATTTGCAGGGTTTTTTATGACCGAGACGAGCTACACCGCCAAGGATATCACCGTGCTCGAGGGGCTCGAGCCGGTGCGGCTGCGGCCGGGAATGTACATCGGCTCGACGGGTGCCCGCGGGCTCCACCATCTGGTCTACGAGGTCGTCGACAACGCGGTCGACGAGGCCCTTGCCGGCCACAACGATCGCATCGAGGTCACGATCCAGCCCGACAACTCCGTGACCGTCCGGGACGCCGGCCGGGGGATCCCGGTCGACGTGATCGAGGACCAGGAGCAGTCGGCGCTCACGGTGGTGCTGACGAAGCTCCACGCCGGCGGGAAGTTCGGTGGCGACGGCTACAAGGTCTCAGGCGGGCTGCACGGAGTCGGTGTCTCCGTCGTGAATGCGCTCTCGGAGTGGCTCGTCGCGGAGGTGCATCGCGATGGGAAGACCTACCGCCAGGAGTTCGCCCGGGGCGTTCCGCTCGGTGAGATCGAGGTCGTCGGCCCGGCCGAGGACACCGGCACGCAGATCTCCTTCCTCCCCGACCGCGAGGTCTTCGAGGAGATCGAGCTGACGGCGTCGACGCTCGCTCAGCGCCTGCGCGAGACGGCGTTCCTGACGCGGGGGGTGAGGATCGTCCTCCGCGACGAGCGGCCCGCCGGCCAGACGCACGAGTTTCACTACGAGGGCGGGATCCGCGACTTCGTCGCGCACATCAACTCGGGCAAGGACCCGGTCCACAAGCACGCCGTGTACTTCGAGGGCGAGAACCAGGACGGCGCCCTCGAGGTTGCGATGCAGTGGAACACGTCCTACGTGGAGTCGGTGTTCACGTTCGCGAACAACATCAACACGACCGAGGGCGGAACGCACCTGTCGGGGTTCCGCTCGGCGTTGACGGGCACGCTGAACCGCTACGCCCGCGACAAGGGCCTCCTCAAGGAGAAGGAGGAGAACCTCGAGGGGGAGGACGTCCGGGAGGGGCTTGCCGCCATCGTCTCCGTGAAGCTGCGCAACCCGCAGTTCGAGGGACAGACGAAGACGAAGCTCGGCAACCCGCCGGTCGAGAGCCTCGTCAAGCAGATCGTCAACCAGCGGCTCGCGGAGTTCCTCGAGGAGAACCCGGTCGAGGCGCGCCAGATCATCACCAAGGCGGTCTCGGCGGCTCGGGCCCGCCAGGCGGCGCGAAAGGCGCGCGAGCTCACCCGCCGCAAGAGCGCGCTCGAGAACTCCGCGCTTCCCGGGAAGCTGGCCGACTGCACGATCAAGGACGCGGACGCCGCGGAGCTGTTCATCGTCGAGGGCGACAGCGCGGGCGGCTCGGCCAAGCAGGCGCGCGACCGCACCTACCAGGCGATCCTGCCGCTTCGGGGGAAGATCATCAACAGCGAGAAGAACCGGATCAACAAGGTGCTGTCGAACACCGAGATCCAGGCGATGATCACCGCGATCGGGACCGGGTTCGGCGACGAGTTCGACATCGCGAACATCCGCTACGGCCGGATCATCGTCATGACCGACGCCGACGTGGACGGCGCGCACATCCGCACGCTGATCCTCACGTTCCTGTACCGGACGATGCCGCAGCTGATCGAGCGAGGGAACGTCTACATCGCCGTGCCGCCCCTGTACCACGTGAAGCTCGGCAGCAAGGGGATGTACTTCGAGAAGGACAGCCAGCTCGAGGAGCTCCTCGTGCGCGAGCGGATCTCCAGCATGACGATCACCGCGCGCGGAGGGGAGGAGACGACCTTCACGGAGGCCCGGTGGAGCCGCTTCACCCGCGCGCTCGCCGAGCTCGACGCCTGGGCGGCGAAGCTCGAGGACGAGTACGGCGCGGCGGGCACGTTCGTCGTCTCGCACCGCCTGCTGGAGGGCGACGTCGCGACGGCCGACGAGGCCGAGGCGCTCATCGCATCGCTGCCGGCCAACGGGTACGAGCTCGTGGTCACCGACCGTCTCGACGACCGGTTGCGGGTGAAGGTGGTCGAGATCGAGACGGGCGCTGCGAGCAGCGTCGAGCTGCCGGCGGCCCTGCTGGCCTCGCCGGCCTTCGCGAGCGCCCGCCGCGCGTACGCGCGGGTTGCCGAAGTCACCGGCCCTCCGCCATTCGAGCTCGCGAGCGCGAAGAAGTCTGCGGCAGCAGGCACCTTCGCCGCTCTGAAGCGCACCGCGCTCGAGCTTGCGAAGGACGGCGTGCAGATCAGCCGCTTCAAGGGGCTCGGCGAGATGAACCCCGAGCAGCTGTGGGAGACGACGATGGACCCGGAGCGGCGGATGCTGCTGCGGGTCGACGTCGACGACGCCGCCGCGGCCGACCAGGTGTTCTCGATGCTGATGGGCGACCAGGTGGAGCCACGCCGGGACTTCATCGAGCGGAACGCCCGCGAAGTGCGCTTCCTCGATGTCTAGCGCAATGGAGCCACTCGGGGCAGGCCGCATCGAGCCTCGCGAGCTCGAGCAGGAGATGCGCTCGAGCTACCTCGATTACGCGATGAGCGTCATCGTCGGACGCGCGTTGCCAGACGTCCGCGACGGCCTGAAGCCGGTGCACCGGCGGGTGCTCTACGGCATGCACGACGCCGGGATGCAGCCAAACCGACCGTACAAGAAGTCCGCCCGGGTCGTCGGCGACGTGATGGGCTCCTATCACCCGCACGGCGACCAGGCGATCTACGACACGCTCGTCCGCCTCGCCCAGCCGTTCTCGATGCGCTACCCGCTCATCGACGGCCAGGGCAACTTCGGCTCGTTGGACGACGACCCTGCCGCGGCGATGCGCTACACGGAATGCCGCCTGACCCGGCTCGCGACGGAGATGCTCCGGGACATCGACATGGACACGGTCGACTTCGTCCCGAACTACGACGAGTCGCGCCGCGAGCCGTCGGTGCTCCCCGCACGGTTCCCGAACCTGCTGGTGAACGGGTCGACCGGCATCGCCGTCGGGATGGCGACGAACATCCCACCGCACCACCTCGGCGAGATCATCGACGCGATCGTGCAGCTGATCGACCGCCCGGAATCGGGCGTGGACGATCTCGCAAAGCACGTCCGCGGGCCCGACTTCCCGACCGGAGCGATCATCGTCGGACGGCAGGGCATCCGCGATGCGTACCGCTCGGGACGGGGCCGCATCGTCATGCGCGCCCGGGCGCACGTGGAGGAGCTGCGGGGCGGCAAGACCGCGATCGTCGTCACGGAGCTGCCGTACGGGGTGAAGAAGGGCGGCGACTCGGGTGTCATCCGCAAGATCGCCGACCTCGTTCAGGAGAAGGTGATCACCGAGATCTCGGATCTCGCGGACCACTCCGACCGGAGCGGGATGCGCGTCCAGATCGACCTCAAGCGCGAGGCGATCCCCCAGGTCGTCCTGAACAAGCTCTTCAAGCACACGTCTCTGCAGGCCACGTTCGGTTACAACGCGGTCGCGCTCGTCGACGGTATCCCGCGGACGCTGTCGCTGCTCGAGCTCCTCCGGCACTACCTCGGCTACCAGCGCGAGGTCGTCACCCGCCGCTCGAAGCACGAGCTGCGCCAGGCGGAGCGCCGGGCCCACATCCTCGAGGGCTACCTGATCGCGCTCGACAACCTCGACGAGGTCATCCGCCTGATCCGCGCCGCCGACGACCAGGATCAGGCGCGGGCCGGCCTGATGGAGCGCTTCGAGCTCTCCGAGGAGCAGGCTCAGGCGATCCTCGACCTGCGGCTGAGAGCGCTCACCGGCCTCGAGCGAAAGCGGGTCGAGGACGAGTACCGTGACCTAAGGGAGCGGATCGCCGAGCTGCGCGCGATACTGGGCGACCCGGCCCGGATCGACGCGCTGATCCGCGAGGAGCTGCTCGAGATCAAGCAGATCTACGCGCGGAACGACGACCGCCGCACCGAGATCGTCGCCGGTGAGTCGGAGTTCGAGCTCGAGGACATGATCGCCGAGGAAGACATGGTGATCGCGATCACGCGCTCGGGCTACGTCAAGCGCATCCCGGTCACCGCGTACCGGGAGCAGCGGCGCGGCGGGATCGGCGTGATGGGGATGGACCTGAAGGACGAGGACTACATCGAGCACCTGTTCGTCGCCTCGACGCACGACTACATCCTCTTCTTCACCTCCGTCGGCAAGGTCTACCGGCTGAAGGTGCACGAGCTGCCGCTCGGCTCGCGCCAGTCGAAGGGGCGGGCGATCGTGAACCTGCTCCCGTTCCGTCAGGGCGAGCAGGTTCGCGCGGTCGTGCAGACCCGCAACTTCGAGGAGGCGAAGTATCTGCTCTTCGCGACGAGGAACGGGGTCGTGAAGAAGACCGCGCTCGCTGCCTACAACACCCCGCTCAAGGCCGACGGGATCATCGCGATCCGGATGCGCGAGGGCGACGAGCTGATCGGCGTCCGCCGCTCGTCGGGAGACGACGACGTGCTCGTCGTGTCGCGACTGGGGCAGGCGATCCGCTTCCGCGAGCGGGAGGTGCGGGCGATGGGGCGTGACGCCTCCGGGGTTGCCGGGATGCGGCTCCGCGGCGACGACGAGGTGATCGCCGTGACCATCGCCGAGGACGAGGCCGATCTGCTCGTCGTCACCGAGAACGGCTACGGGAAGCGAACGCGGATCGCGGAGTATCCGGTCAAGGGACGCGGCGGCATGGGCGTGAAGACGGTTCAGCTGACCGAGTCGAAGGGTCAACTGGCCGGCGCCCGGGTCGTCCGGGACGGCTACCAGGTGATGCTCATCTCGACCGGCGGGACGGTGATCAAGATGCAGGTGGAGGAGATCAAGCGGCTCGGTCGCGCGACGCAGGGAGTGATCGTCATGCGCCTGCGCGGCGACGAGTTGGTTTCGGCACTGGCCCCCGTGGTGGAGAGCGAGGCGGGGGAGGACGAGAACGGCGAGGAGCCCGACGACGCCGCGGTCGCGGAGGACGTCACGGAGGACGAGGCCGGCGATCCCGTCGTCGGCGCCGACGACTCGGAGGACGGGGAGGAATAGCCGGCCCTACGGGGCCGCCCGGGCGCGCATCGCCGCGGCCGTGTCCTCCGGCGCGAGCGTCGTCACGTAGAGCTCGGTACCGAGCTCGAGCCCGGCCGGAACGCTCGTGCGCGGGACGACCTCGAGGTGCCAGTGACCCTGCTCGCGCGACCACGGCGTCGTGTGCAGCCAGGCGTTGAGCGCGACCGGCCCGGCCTCGGCGCGCATGCGGCGGATCCCGTCGGCGAGAAGGGTGAGCGCGCCGGGCAGGAGGTCCGAGGCGAGCCCGTCGGGCTCGCAGGCGCGCGGCGCGAGCAGGAGCTCGAACGGCGTGCGGCCGGCGGGCGGGCAGAGCAGGACGAGCCGGCCGGTGTCGACGACGACGAAGGGCTCGACGCCGGGACCGGCGAGCATCGCGCACAGCGGGCACTCCCCTATCGTCCGCTGCTCACGCGTGACGGACGGCGGGGCCTCTGGCAGCCAGGCGAGCTGGGAGTGGGTGTGGGCCAGGCTCGCGCCGGCGGCCCGTCCCTCGTTCACGAACGCGTGGACGTAGTCGAAGCCGGCCGACTTCGCGGCCTGCGCGCGGGCCCGCCAGGCGGCGGCCACCCCGACGAGCTCCGTGGGATCCAGCTCACCGAGGGTGCGGGCATGCCTCGGAGTGTGGACGACGACCTCCTGTCGGCCGAGGGCTCCGTCGAGCGCCGGGTACCTGTTCGGCACCACCCGCACCTGCCACCCCGGCCCGTCCGGCGGCGTGCCTGCAGAACGGAGCGCGAACGTCTCCGGCGGGGTCTCGCGCTCGTGGCCGGCGCAGAACGGGCAGGCGCCGGGCTCGTCGCTGCCGTCGAGCAGGGCGGCTACCGGTGCGCCGGGGCGACCGCCGCGGGCCGGCGCGAGGACGACCCTGCGCCCGCTCAGCGGGTCGCGGCGAACCTGCGGGGAATCAGGAGCCGGCAGACTCGGCGTCCGTGGTCGCAGGTGCAGACGCGGGCTGCTGCAGGAAGGGCCGGAAGAGGTCGATCGGCAGGGGCAGGATGAGGGTGCTCGACCGCTCGCTCGAGATCTCGAGCATGGTCTGCAGGTAGCGCAGCTGCAGGGTGACGGGGTTCTCCGCCATCACGTCGGCCGCGTCGCGCAGGCGCTGGGACGCCTGGTGCTCGCCCTCGGCGGCGATGATCTTCGCCCGCCGCTCTCGCTCGGCCTCGGCCTGCCGCGCCATCGCCCGCTGCATGCCGCTCGGGATCTCGACGTCCTTGATCTCGACCACCGAGACCTTGATCCCCCACGGCGAGGTCGCCTCGTCGATGATCCGCTGGAGAATCGTGTTGATCTTCTCGCGCTCGGAGAGCAGCTCGTCGAGCATGTGCTGGCCGAGGACGGAGCGCAGGGTCGTCTGCGAGATCTGCGACGTCGCGACCATGTAGTTCTCGACCTGGACGATGGCGGCGGACGGTTCGATGATCCTGAAGTACGCGACCGCGTTGACACGCACGGGGACGTTGTCCTTCGTGATCACCTCCTGCGGCGGCACGTTGAGCGTGACCGTGCGCAGGTCGACCCGCACCATCTTGTCGATGATCGGGATCAGGAAGAAGAGGCCGGGCCCCTTCGGCGGCATCAGCAGGCGGCCGAGACGGAAAACCACGCCGCGCTCGTACTCCCGCGCGATCCGTACGGAGAGCGCGATCAGCACGATCACCACGATCGCGATGACGGCGACGACGATGGCAGCGGTGGTCATGGGGTTCCTTTCTCGTCGTTCGGAGCCGGCAACCGCGGGCCCCGTCAGGCCCGCAACGCGGGCGCAGGCTCCTCAGCTTGCCTGACCTCGAGGACGAGGCCCTCTCCGATCGCCTCGACGAGGACGTGGCTGCCGGCCGGGATCTCCTCGCCTTCCGGCCCCCTCGCGCGCCACAGCTCGCCGTGCACGAACACCATCCCTTCCGGTCGTAGCGCCTCGCGGACGACGGCCACCTGGCCGATCAGCTCGTCGCTTCCCGTTCTCGGCCGCGCTCGCCGGGCCGCGAGCGCCTTCGCGAGCCCGAACCCGAACGCGATCGCAACGAGGCCGGCGATCCCGAGCGCGACCCAGAGCGACGTCTCGTACTGGTCACCGGCGGGGCGGAACAAGAGCAGCGCGCCGAAGACGAAGCTGACGGCGCCCGCGACCGCGAGGGCGCCGTGGCTGGCGATGAACAGCTCGGCGATCCAGAACGCGAGCGCGGCGAGGAGCAGCAGGATGCCGGCCCAGCTGAACGGCAGCACCTGGAGACCGAACAGGGCGAGCACGAGCGAGATCGCTCCGAACGCGGCGGGAAAGATCAGGCCGGGATTGAATAGCTCGACCGTGATCGCCAGAACGCCGAGGGAGAGCAGCAGCGTGATCAGGTTCGGATCGATCAGGGTGTCGAGGATGCGATCCCACAGCGACATCGTGACCGAGGTGACCTCCGCCCCGGCGGTGTCGAGGACGAGCCCCTTGGGAACGGTCTCGAGCCCGTCGATCTCCTCGAGGAGCGTGGGCAGGTCGGGCGACACGAGGTCGATCACGCCCTGCTCGAGCGCCTCGCGGGCGGTGAGGTTCGACGCCTCGCGTACCGCCTTCTCCGCCCAATCGGCGTTGCGGCCGTGCTCCTCAGCGAGGGCAGAGAGGGAGCTGGCCGCGTCGTTGACGACCTTCTCCCGCAGGTCCTCCGGGATGTCGCCTCCGCCGACCGCGACCGGGGTGGACGAGCCGATGTTCGTCTGCGGCGCCATCGCCAGGATGTCGCCCGCCTGTCCGATCCAGACTCCTGCGGACGCTGCTCGTGCGCCCTCGGGCGCGACGTACACGACGATGGGAATCGGCGACTCGAGCTCCTTCTTCACGATGTCCCGCATGGCCTCGGCCAGCCCACCCGGGGTGTCGAGGAGGACCACGACAGCGTCGTAGCCATCCTCGATCCCGCGATCGATCTCACCGATCAGATAGTCGGCCGTGACCGGGTTGACGTCGTTCTCGAACTCGACGGCGAGGACACGAGGCCGCTCGTCGCCACCGGCGGTCGCCAGTCCCACGAGGGCGCCGGCGAGCGCCAGGATCGCGATCAGTAGCCGGGCGGCGCGCATGGCCGAACTGCTGCCGATCGTAGCAGCGGCCCTGCGGCGGCCCGCCGGCCGAGCGACGGTCAGCCCGGTGTGACCTCGTCCGATGCGATCGCCTCCACTTCCCCGCCGTGCCGAAGCAACAGCCGCCCCTCGGGATCGATGCCGGCCGCGACGCCGCGCCGACCTCCGATCTCGACCTTGCTCCCCTCGAGGCAGTCGCGAGCGGTGAGCTCGGCGTGGAGCGGCACGAGCCCGGCGTCCCGCCACAGGTCGTAGGTGCGCTCGAGCTCCGCGAGCAGCGAGGCGAGCAGGACGGCCCGGTCGCGGCACCGCCCGTCGACCGTCCTCAACGACGCCGGCGGAGTGCGGGCGGCAGGCGGGAGCTCCTCCTCCGTCTGGTTGACGTTGATGCCGATGCCGAGGACGACGGCTCCTTCGCGCCCTTCGGCGAGGACCCCGGCGATCTTCCGACCGTCCACGAGGACGTCGTTGGGCCACTTCAGGGAGACCCGCCGCTCGAGCTCGCCCTCGCAGGCAGCAGCCGCCGCGAGGCCACCGACGAGGGCGAGCTGCGGGGCCGTGTGGAGGTTCGCAGGGCGCAACAGGACGGAGAGCAGGATCGCCGAGCCGGGCTGCGCCTCCCAGCGGCGCCCGAGCCGTCCGCGGCCCTCTGTCTGCAGATCGGCAACGGCCACGGCCCCTTCGGGGTCGCCCGACTGGAGGAGAGCCTGCGTCGACGCACAGGACGCCCGGTAGCGGTAGGGCGACCCGAAGCGGCCGCGCAACAGCGGTGTGACCCGTTCCGCCACTAGCGCGCCGTGCATCCGGCGTTCTAGACTACCGGTGGGTGAAGAAGCAGCCGGATTCGCACGCCTTCGCGGCGCTGTCCGCAGCGGGTTACGCGCGGCTGGCAGACGCGGATCTGGTTCGGCGCGCGAAGGCGGGTGACCGGCGCGCGCTCGATGCCCTCGTCGAGCGCCATGCCGCGCGCGTGTCGAGGCTCGCGGCGCAGCTGCTCGGTGACATCGAGGACGCTCGTGACGCCGCCCAGGAGTCGCTGCTCAAGCTCAGTACCCGGCTGCGCCAGTTCCGCGGCGACTGCCAGTTCTCGACCTGGGTGCACCGGATCGTCGTCAACACCTGCCGCGACCTGGCCGAGCGCCAGGGCCTGCGCCGCGCGGAGCCGTTCGCAGTGGAGCACGAGCCACTGCTCGAGGAGGACGACCCGTGCCGGCTGGCGCTCGTCGCCGACCTGCGCCGCGAGCTCGCCGAGGCACTCGGCCGGCTGACGGCGGAACAGCGCCGGGTGGTGCTGATGCGTGACGCGCTCGGTCTCTCGTACGAGGAGATCGGACGGCTCGTCCGGATCCCGACCGGCACGGTGAAGTCGTACGTCCACCGTGGCCGCGCCGGCCTGCGGATCGGCATGAAGGAATACTCGGTCGCATGACCGAGCTGACGCGGGAGCAGATCGAGGAGATCCTTCCGCACCGCGAGCCCTTCCTGCTTCTCGACGAGGTGGTCGAGCTGGAGCCCGGGCTGCGGGCGGTCGCCCGCAAGCGGGTGAGCGAGGACGAGTGGTACCTCACGGGACACTTTCCCGGCAACCCGATCATGCCAGGCGTCCTGATGGTCGAAGCGCTCGCGCAGACGGGCGCGGTCGCCGTCCTCTCGGACGAGGAGAACCGCGGAAAGCTCGTCCTGTTCGGCGGGATCGACGGCGTCCGCTTCAAGCGGGTCGTTCGGCCCGGCGACGTCCTGACCCTGGAGTGCACGCTCGAGCGGGTGCGCGGCCCGGTCGGGAAGGGCTCGGCCCGTGCGACCGTCGACGGCCAGCTCGCGGTACGGGGCACCCTCATGTTCGCGGTTGCCGACCCGTCCACGGCGGCGTGATCTGTACGAGCGTTCCGGCCGGCCGGGCCGGTGCGGGGCGGAGGATCGGGATCTCCGGTGTGGGCGCGTACGTGCCGCCGCACGTCCTCGGCAACGACGAGATCGGCCGCCGCCTCGGTGTCGACGACGAGTGGATCCTGTCGCGGACCGGGATCAGGGAGCGGCATATCGCCGGGCCGGAGCAGGCGGCGAGCGACCTGGCGGTCCCGGCAGCGCTGCAGGCGCTCGACCGTGCCGGCGCCGACCCGGGCTCCGTCGACCTCGTGATCGTGGCCACGGCCAGCCCGGATGCCCCCACACCGCCGACAGCGTCGATCGTCGCCACGGCGATCGGGGCGGGCGATGCCGCCGCGTACGACCTTTCGGCGGCCTCGACCGGGTTTCTGTACGGGCTCGCCCAGGCATACGCGTCGATCGACGCGGGGCTGTGCGGGCGAGCGCTCGTGATCGGCGCCGAGGTGCTGTCGCGGCTCGTCGACTGGGACGACCGTGGAACGTCGATCCTGTTCGCCGACGCCGCGGCCGCGACGGTCGTCGAGCCCGTTGCCGAGGGAGGGTTTCTCGGGTTCGAGCTCGGCTCCGACGGGACCGGCGCCGGGGACATCGTCGTGCCCGCGGGCGGGTCGAGACTTCCGGCATCCGCGGAGACGATCGTGCAGGATCTGCATTCGATCCACATGGACGGCGCGAACGTGTTTCGGTTCTCGACGCGCGTGTCCCCGGCGTCGGCGTTGCGCCTGCTCGAGCGCTGCGGGCTCGCGATCGAGGATGTCGATCTGTACGCCCCGCACCAGTCGAACCTCCGCATCATCGACCACACCGTCCGCTCGCTCGGGATCGCGACCGAGCGCGTCCTCGTGAACATCGATCGCTACGGCAACACCGCATCCGCCTCGATCCCGCTCGTCCTGAACGACGCCATCGAGAGCGGACGCCTGAAGGCCGGAGCGACGGTCATGCTCTCGGCAGTCGGTGCGGGGCTGACCTGGGGAACGTCGATCGTCGACTGGACGACCACGCCTGGAGCTGCGGCATGAAGATCGCGTTCTGCTTTCCGGGGCAGGGCTCGCTGGCGGTCGGGATGGGCCGCGAGTTCGCCGACGCCTTCCCGGCGGCACGCGCCGTGTTCGCGGAGGGCTCCGAGGCCTCGGGCCTCGATCTCGAGCGCGTGTGCTTCGAGGGGCCGATCGAGGAGCTGACCGAGACCGCCATCCAGCAGCCCGCCCTCGTCGCGACCTCCCTTGCTTGTCTGCGGGCCGTCGAGGCCGTTGGCGCGCGGCCGGACGTCGTCGTCGGGCACTCCGTCGGTGAGTACTCGGCGCTCGCCGCGAGCGGCGCGCTCACAGCCCGCGACGCGATCGGGCTGGTCAGGGAGCGCGGGCTCGCGACGGCGGCCGCGGCGGAGGAGCGGCCGGGCGCGATGGCGGCCGTGCTCGGGCTCGAAGACGCCGTCGTCGAGGAGCTCTGCGCGAGCCTCACCGGCGTCTGGCCCGCGAACTACAACTGCCCCGGACAGATCGTCGTCTCCGGCACCGAGGCTGCGGTCGACGAGCTCGTCGCCGCCGCAGAGCGGCGAGGGGCGCGGCGGGTGGTGAAGCTCCGGGTGACCGGCGCCTTCCACAGCCCACTCGTCGCCTCCGCTCGCGACCGCCTCCGCCCCGCATTGGAGCGCGCGCCCTGGCGCGAGGGCGCCGTTCCCTTCATGTCCACCGTGACGGCCGCCGTCGAGCCGACCGGCCGCGCGGTCGAGCTGCTGCTCGATCAGCTGACGGCACCGGTGCGGTTCACGCAGGCCGTCGCCGGGCTCGTGCGCTCGGGCGTCACGGTCTTCGTCGAGATCGGCCCGGGGAAGGTGCTCTCGGGCCTCGTCAAGCGCTGCGACCGCTCGGTCGCGGCGGTATCGGTGGGCGACAGCGCGTCGCTCGCAAGGCTCCAGGAGGTGCTGTCGCCGTGAGCGGCCCGGACTTCGGCTCCCTCGACGGAAAGGTGGCGCTAGTCACGGGTGGCGCCCGCGGGATCGGCGCCGCGATCTCACGCGAGCTGGCGGCCGCCGGCGCGCGGGTCTGTGTCAACTACCGGTCGGGACGGGCCGCGGCCGAGGCCGTCGCCGCCGAGGTCGGCGGGCTCGCGATCCAGGCCGACGTCGCCGACGCCGCGGAGGTCGGTGCGCTCGTGGCGCAGGTCGAGGAGGAGCTCGGCCCACTCGACATCCTCGTTGCGAACGCCGGCATCACGCGCGACACCCTGATCATGCGGATGAGCGACGAGGAGTGGGACGAGGTGATCGACACGAACCTCCGCGGGGTCTTCAACTGCTGCCGGGCCGTCGCGCGCGGGATGCTCAAGCGCAGGAGCGGCTCGATCGTCACGCTCACGAGCGTCGTGGGCCTGCACGGGAATCCGGGCCAGACGAACTACGCGGCCTCGAAGGCCGGCATCATCGGCTTCACGAAGGCGCTCGCAAAGGAGCTCGGGAGCCGGGGCGTGCGCGTCAACGCCGTCGCGCCCGGCTACATCTCGACCGAGCTGACGACGGTGCTCCCCGACGACCTTCGCGACCTCATCCTGGCCGGAACACCGCTCGGCCGGCTCGGCGATCCGGAGGATGTCGCCGGTGCGGTACGCTTTCTCTGCTCCGATGAGGCAACGTTCGTGACCGGGGCGGTGCTCCAGGTCGACGGCGGCCTCGGGATGTAGGAGGGGGCTTGGTGCAAGACCACAACGGACGTCGCCGGGTCGTCATCACCGGGGTCGGGGCGCTCACCCCGCTCGGCAACGACGCGGAGACCTTCTGGGAGCAGATCATGGCCGGGAAGCACGGTGCCGGGCCGTTGACGCGCTTCGACCCCACCGACTACGCGGTCAAGTTCGCCTGCGAGCTGAGGAACTTCGATCCCACCGACTGGATCGACGTCAGGAGCGCCCGGAAGATGGACCGGTTCACGCAGGCAGTCCTGGCGGCGGCGATCATGGCGCACCGGGACTCCGGCATCGAGATCGAGCCCGAGAGCGAGCGGATCGGCGCAGCGATCGCGACCGGGATCGGCGGTCTGTCGAGCTTCGAGAGCGCGCACACGCTGCTCTTCGAGCGAGGCCCGGATCGTGTCAGCCCGTTCGCGATCCCCTCGATCCTCCCGAACATGGGCGCCGGCTGGGTCTCGATCTGGCTCGGGACACGCGGGCCGCTGACGGCCGAGTGCACCGCGTGCGCGGCCTCGAACATGTCGATCGGCGGCGCCCTCGACGAGATCCGCATGGGCCGGGCGGACGTGATGTTCGCCGGCGGGGGGGAGTGCGGCGTCCAGAAGGTCGGGATCGCGGGGTTCTCAGCGATGCGCGCGCTCTCGCGCCGAAACGACGACCCGGGGCGGGCGAGCCGGCCGTTCGATGCCGAGCGTGACGGGTTCGTGATGGGGGAGGCCGCGGGCGTCGTGGTGCTCGAGGAGCTGGAGCACGCCCGGAAGCGAGGAGCGAAGATCTACGCGGAGCTCGTCGGGTACGGCCTTTCGTCCGACGCGCGGCACATGACCGAGCCGGACCCGTCGGGGCAGCACCCGGCCCGGGCGATGCGGATGGCGATGGACGACGCCGGAGTCATGCCCGAGGACATCGATTACATCAACGCGCACGGCACTTCGACACCGATCGGGGACGCGAGCGAGACGCGGGTGATCAAGATCGCGCTCGGATTGGACAAGGCCTACCGGACGCCGATCTCCTCGACGAAGGGAGCCACCGGGCACTGCCTGGGGGCGTCCGGGGCGATCGAGGCGATCCTCTCGGTGTTTGCCTGCCAGCGCAATGCCGTACCCCCGACGATCAACTACGAGTACCCCGATCCGGAGTGCGACCTCGACTACATCCCGAACCAGTCGCGGGAGATCCCGGTGAACAACGTGCTCTCGAACAACTTCGGCTTCGGCGGCCACAACGCCTGCCTCATCTTCCGCAAGTTCACCGGCTAGCGAGCGATGGACGAGCTGAGGGTGCGGCGCCCGGCGCGGCCGGACGCAGCCGGCGTGGCCAGGCTCGTCTCGGCGTACGACGCGGGGTTCGGTCTTCCCGACCAGACGGCGGCCGGGGAGGTGCTGGACGATTGGGCAACCTGCGATCTCGCGCACGACGCATGGATCGTCGACACCCCCGACCCGGGGGAGGCCGTAGCGTACGCTCTGGTCGATCGCGGGTCCGCGGGGATCCTGCGGGCCGACGGATACGTGCACCCCTCGTGGGCCGGCAAGGGACTCGGGAGCATGCTCATCGAGCTGACCGAGGAGCGGGCGCGCCATCTCGCCGCCGACGAGGCGCCGGGCCACCGGATCGTGCTCCACAACACGACGCTACTCACCGACGGCGCCGCTCAGGCCCTGCTCGAGCGAGCCGGGTATCGACCGGTCAACTGGAGCTACCGCATGGCGATCGAGCTGCGCGAGGAGCCCGACCCGCCGACGTGGCCGGACGGGATGGTGGTGCGCAGCCTCGACCGCGACCGCGATCTCGACGCCTTTCACGACGCGGTCAGCGAGGCGTTTGCCGGACATTTCGGCGGGCTGCGCACGATCGAGCGGCTGCGGGCGGAGGTCGCCGGGCCCGACTTCGACCCGAGTCTCTGGTTCGTCGCCGAGGACGGGCCGGAAATCGCCGGGACTGTCGAGTGCCTCCGGCGAGCGGGCCGCGGTCACGTCAGATATCTCGGCGTGCGGGCGCCGTGGCGCGGGCGCGGCCTCGGCCTGGCGCTGCTCGAGCACGGTCTTCGCGAGCTCTTCCGCCGCGGGGAGCGGCGTGTCGCGCTCGGCGTCGACGCGAACAACGCGACGGGCGCCGTGCGGCTCTACGAGCGTGCAGGAATGTCGACGGTGTTCGGCGCGGTCACGTTCGAGAAGGAGCTCCGCCCAGGGCGAGAGGCCGCAGGGCGTTGAGCGTCCTGCGCGCCCGCTGCCCGTGGTGTCGAACGCTGACGGCGGTCGCGGTCGGCGACGGGTACGAGTGCCACTCCTGCGGAGCCCTGTTTCCTGTCGGTCTCGTCCGCGTCCCGCGCGCCTGGGGAAACGGCGGTGCGGCGATGGCCGAGGCGGCCTCGCTCGGGCTTGCGCTGCCCGAGGCCACGATCGTCGACGAGGGCTCGCTCGCGTCACAGACGGAGGCGCTCGCCGTCCGGCTCCCGCGGCGACCGGTCGTGCTCGGTGGCTGCTGCTGTGCCCACGTCGGCGCCGTCGAGGGCCTCGTCGCCCGGCCCGGCAGGCTCGGCCTGGTGTGGATCGACGCCCACGGCGACCTCAATACCCCCGACAGCTCGCCGAGCCGAAACGCCTGGGGGATGCCGCTCCGGATGTTGCTCGACTCCGGGGCCGTCCGGATCGAGGACACCGTGCTCGTCGGGGCCCGGGATCTCGACCCGCCGGAGCAGGCATTCATCGAGGAGACCGGGCTGCCCACCGGCCCCGAGGCCGTCGGGGCGGTGCTCGATCGCGTCGACCGGGTCTACGTCGCCTTCGACATCGACGTCCTCGACCCCGGAGAGCCGGTGGCCGCATTCCTGCCGGTGCCGGGCGGCATCTCGCTGGCCGAGGCCGAGCACCTGCTCGCGTCGCTCGTCGACCTGCGGCCGATCGCGGGCGCCGGCTTCACGTCGCTCGCGCCCGACCCGCGGAACGCCGAGGCGATCGAGAGGCTCTGCACCGCGCTGGGCCTGCTCTGAAGCGGTGGCTCCTGCCCGTCCGTCGGAGCGGTGCACCCTGCCTACAATGCCGGGGTCATGGCGAGCCGGATCGATGTCTCGATCGACCGCGGCGGCGAGGAGCCGGCCGGTGAGCGGCTTGCTCCGGCCGGCGCCGGGCCCGGAGCCGCCGCGCCCGGCAAACGCGACCCGAACACCTGCCCGAAGTGCTTCTCGCATTACCGGGACGACGAGCTCGAACGGACGCTGCGAGTGTGCCCGCACTGCGGCCACCACTTCCCTGTGCGCGCCCGTGACCGGGTGGGGCAGCTCTGCGACGGCGGGACGTTCGCCGAGGCCGACGCAGACCTCCGCTCCGACGATCCGCTCTCGTTCTTCGACCTGAGACCGTACAAGGACCGTCTCGTCGAGGCGGAGATGGCGACCGGCGAGGGCGATGCGATCCTGACCGGCTCCGCGAGGATCGAGCGGCGGGACTGCGAGCTCGCGGTGATGGATTTCGCCTTCATGGGAGGCTCGATGGGAAGCGCGGTCGGCGAGAAGGTCGCCCGCACGTGCGAGCGGGCTGCCGAGCGCCGCGTTCCACTCGTCGCAGTCACCGCCTCCGGCGGCGCCCGCATGCAGGAGGGCATCCTGTCGCTGATGCAGATGCCGAAGACCGTCTCCGCCGTCGATCAGCTGCGGGACGCCCGGAGCGCATTGGTCGTGGTCATGGCCCATCCGACGACCGGCGGCGTCGTCGCCTCGTTCGCGAGCCTTGGCGACTTCATCGTCGCCGAGCCCGGAGCGCTGCTCTCGTTTGCCGGCCCACGCGTCGTGCAGGAGACGACGCGGGAGAAGCTTCCCGAGGACTTCGGGATGAGCGAGGCGAATCTCCGCTTCGGCCACCTCGACGCCGTCGTCTCGCGCGACCAGCTCAAGCCGTTCCTCGGCCGGCTACTCGCGCTCTTCTCGAATGCCGACTGACGAGCCACCGGGCAGCGACCCCGGCAGCCGCCTCGGGCACTTCGGCGAGGTGCTGCGCCTGCGCGAGCGATACGCGAAGCTCAACGAGCTCCAGCGGCAGCTCCGCGGCGTCGGGGTCTCGACGGAGATCGAGCGCCTGCGACGGCAGATCGAGACGATCGAGTCCGACGCGCCCGGCGGCGACGTCTGGAACGCGGTCGAGCTGGCCCGCCACCGGGAGCGCCCGTACACGCTCGACTACGTCGAGCGCCTGTTCGACGACTTCGTCGAGCTGCGCGGCGACCGCGCCGAGATGGACGATCAGGCGATCGTCGCGGGCCTGGGCCGTTTCCGTGGCCGCACCGTGGGCCTCGTCGGGCACCAGAAGGGACGGGATATCCACGAGAACGTCCGCCGGCGTTTCGGCATGGCGAGCCCGGAGGGCTACCGCAAGGCGATCCGTATGCTGGATGTCGCGGGTCGCCACGCGTTCCCGGTGATCGCGCTCGTCGACACCCCCGGCGCGTATCCCGGCGTGCAGGCCGAGCAGCACGGTCAGGCGGGCTGGATCGCCCGCTCACAGCTCGCGATGTTGCAGTTTCCGGGCCCGAGCGTGGCCTGCGTGATCGGCGAGGGCGGGTCTGGCGGCGCGGTCGCGCTCGCCGTCACCGACCGGGTGCTTATGCAGGAGCACGCGATCTACTCGGTCATCTCGCCGGAGGGGTGTGCGGCGATCCTCTGGCGCGACGGAGGGCAGAAGGTGAAGGCGGCCGCGGCGTTGAAGCCGAACGCTCGGCACTGCCTGGCGCTCGGCGTCATCGACGCGATCGTGCCCGAGCCGGCGGGCGGAGCGCACGTCGACCACGACGAGGCGGCCAGGTTGCTCGGAGATTCCCTCGATGAGGCGCTTGCCGGGCAGGCCGCGCTCGGGTCGGACGAGCGGCGCCGGCTCCGGCGCCGCAAGTTCCGCGAGATGGGCGTATTCGCGGTCTGATCGAGCGCAAAAACCCCCGCGAGCAGGGCAATCCACCGAATCCACAGCCTTTTCCCCGGAGTTGTGGAACCCGTGAAGGCGAAAAGCAACGCTTCCAGAAGCGCCTCCGAGGGACTCTCCGCCTACCGCGGCCGTCGTGACCCGGCACGCACGCCCGAGCCCTTCGGGCCAGGTGAGGGGTCGCCGGGACATCGTTTCGTCGTGCAGCGGCACAGCGCCCGGCGCCTGCACTACGACGTCCGGCTCGAGCGCGACGGCGTCCTGCTGAGCTGGGCCGTGCCGCACGGGCTCCCGCTCGAGACGGGCCGCCGCCGGCTCGCGGTGAGGACCGAGGATCATCCGCTCGCCTACGCCGATTTCGAGGGAGAGATCCCGCCCGGGGAGTACGGAGCGGGCTCCGTCGAGATCTGGGACAGGGGCACGTACGAGCTCGTGGAGGAGAAGCCGGACGGCGGGCTGACGGTCGATCTCCACGGCGTGAAGCTCGACGGACGCTGGACGCTCGTTCCGGCTTCACTCGGCGGCGACCCGAGGAACTGGCTGCTCCTACGCAAGCGCGGCGGCGGGGCCGTCCGCACGCGACAGTCCTACCGGCCGATGCTCGCGACCCTCGCGACCGAGGTGCCGTCGGGCCCGGGCTGGGCGTTCGAGATCAAGTGGGACGGATTCCGGGCGCTCGGCACCGTGGCGAACGGCGAGGCGCGGCTCACGAGCCGGTCCGGCAACGACCTGACGGGGCGGTTCCCGGAGCTCGCCCGCGCCCTGCCGCGGGCACTTCGCTCCCCGGACTGCGTCGTCGACGGCGAGGTGGTCGCGCTCGACGAGGAGGGGCGCCCGAGCTTCGGGGCGATGCAGCGGGGAGCCGGGGCACTCCGTTACGAGGTCTTCGACCTGCTCGAGCTCGACGGCACTTCGGTCGTCGACCTTCCCTGGAGCGAGCGTCGTGAGCGTCTGGTGGCGCTCCTCGACCCCGCCTCGCCCGGCGTGCGGCTCTCCGAGGCCTTCGACGATGGCGAGGCGCTGCTCGCGGCCGCGCAGGAGCAGGGCCTCGAGGGGATCGTCGCCAAGCGCACGGCGTCCCGCTACGAGCAGGGCAAGCGCCTGCGAGACTGGCTGAAGGTGAAGACGCACGAGCGCCAGGAGTTCGTGATCGCGGGCTACACGCGGGGCGCCGGCAGACGGGCGGGCTCGCTCGGCGCCCTCGTGCTCGCTGTCTACCGCGGCGAGGAGCTGCACTGGGCCGGCAACTGCGGAACCGGGTTCGGCGAGGCGGAGATCGGGCGCCTGCTCACCGTTCTGCGGCCGCTCGAGCGCGAGACCTCTCCGTTCCGGGTCGTCCCGAGGATGCCGCGAGTCCGCAAGGCCGACGTTGTCTGGGTCGAGCCGCGGCTCGTATGCGAGGTGGAGTTCGCGGAGTGGACGCGCGACGGGCGGCTGCGCGCGCCCTCCTTCAAGGGTCTGCGCGAGGACAAGTCGCCCGATGCCGTCCGCCGCGAGCATCCGGTCGCCGAGGAGCTTCGTGTCGGCCGCCGGACGCTGAAGCTCGGCAACCTCGACAAGGTCTTCTGGCCCGAGGACGGGATCACGAAGGGCGACGTGCTCGACTACTACCGCCGGATCGCCGCCGCGCTCGTCCCCCACCTGCGCGACCGGCCGTTCACCATGAAGCGCTACCCCGACGGGATCGAGGGCGGACACTTCTTCCAGAAGAACGCGCCGACGCACATGCCGGACTGGATCCGGACGCGCGAGCTCCCGGCGACGACCCGTGACGGGAGAGGCACGCGGCTGATCCGCTACCCCCTCGTCAACGACGAGCTGGCGCTGTTGTGGATGGCGAACATGGGCTGTATCGACCTCAACGTCTGGCTCTCACGGGTCGACCGCCCCGACCGTCCCGACGCCGTGCTGTTCGACCTCGACCCGGCCGGCGGAACGACGTTCGAGGTGACCGTGGAGGTCGCGCTGCTCGTGAAGCAGCTGCTCGACCTGCTCGGGCTCGAGTCCTACCCCAAGACGAGCGGGGCGGACGGCATCCACGTGCTGGTCCCCGTCAACCGGCGCCACACGTACGCGGAGACGCGCGAGCTCGCGTCGATCGTGGCGGTGACGCTCGCCCGCACCCACCCGAAGCTCGTCACCACCGAGTGGTCGCGTGCGAAGCGCCGCGGCGTGCTGATCGACGCGAACCAGAATCGCGAGGGCGCGACGATCGCCTCGGTCTACTCGGTGCGCCCCCAGCCGGGTGCCCCGGTCTCGGCACCGCTCCGGTGGGACGAGGTCGTCCCTGCGCTCGATCCCCGGCAGTTCACGATGGAGGTCATGACGGACCGGACCACCCGCCTCGGCGACCTCTTCGCGCCGGTGCTCGCCGGCGGGCAGTCGCTCCGCAGGGCGGTCGCCACGCTGAGCGGATAGAGAGCCGCCCGGCACCTTCGGCACGCGCCGGAACGAGCGAGCGGTCAGGGCCTTCCACGAATGGACGATGGAGGAGACCGGGGCCGGCCGGGGACTACAGCAAGATCACGGCCGCCGCCCGCAACCAGGCGATCACGCTCGAGACCGCGCTCGACCGATACGACAACGGGCTCGGCTGCGCCTAGCCGTTTCGATCGAGGGGATCTAAGGGGGCCGGCGCGAGCCGGCCCCCGCGCCCTCGCGGCATGCCGGGGTCTTCTACCATCGGCTGGCCGTGACGCGCTGCCAGATCTCGGTCGTCGGTGCCGCCGAGGCGGCTCCCCGGGTGCTCGAGGACGCGCGTGCCGTCGGACGGTTGCTCGCCGAGAAGGGCTGCACCGTCGTCTGCGGTGGGCTCGGCGGGGTGATGGAGGCCGTTGCGCGGGGCGCGAGCGAGGCCGGTGGGACGACCATCGGGATCCTTCCGGGTGAGTCGCGGGGCGAGGCGAACCCGTGGATCGAGCACGCCGTCGCCACCGGCATCGGGCATGCCCGCAACCTTGCCGTGGTCGCAAGCGGCGACGCGGTGATCGCGGTCGGCGGGGCATGGGGTACCGCCTCGGAGATCGCCCTTGCACGGAAGCTCGGACGCCCGGTCGTCGTCCTCGGCGAGGGCCCGGCAATCACGGGCGAAGGGATCGTGGGCGCGAGCGCCCCGGCGGAGGCCGTCGACCTGGCGCTGCGGCTCGCCCGAGGCCCGTAGGGGCGGGATCTGACCCCGCCCGCGACCGCGTGATCCGGCCCACTACTGGGTGGCAGGGCGGGACAGCATCTGCCCGAGCAGCGACAGCGCCCCTGCCTTGTCGAGCGGCTCGTTCAGATTCCCGCACTTCGGTGACTGGACGCAGGAGGGACAGCCGTGCTCGCATTGGCAGCCGGCGAGCAGCGCCTCCGTGTCGCCGACCCAGCCCTCGAAGCAGGCGAACCCTCGCTGAGTGATCCCGACGCCGCCCGGATGGCCGTCGTAGACGAAGATCGTCGGCACGCCGGTCTGGTGGTGGACGTTCGTCGAGAGCCCGCCGATGTCCCAGCGGTCGCACATCGCCCAGAGCGGGAGCAGGGCGATCAGGGCGTGCTCGACGGCGTGCAGCGTTCCTAGCAGGCGTGGTATCCGCTCGGAACCGGGGAGCTGCTCCGGTCCCGGGGAGAACCACACTCCCTCGGTGAGGAACGTCTGCGGCGGCAGGTCGAGCGGCGTGAGCTCGAACGCCTGTCCGGTCGCGACGTGTTTCTTCTGGTAGGCGACCACCTGCTCAGTCACCGAGATCGTGCCAAACCGGAGGTCGACACCGAGGCGCCGCTCGCACGACAGCGTCTCCTCGATCGCGATCGTGGTTTCGCGCTTCGTCTGCGTGTAGTAGTCACCGTTGAACGGCTCCGTGAGCGCCACGCGCGCATCGAGGTCGAGCTCGCGCACGCGAAGCGACTCGCCGAGGTGCAAGTAGATCGCGCCCTCGTGGACCGTGGAGGGAGCACGGGAGGCCTCGACCGTACCCACCACCTGCCCCGTGTCCGCCTCGATCACCGTGACCGACTCGGTCGTCGCGCTGCGCAGGGAGATCCGCCCGGCGGGATAGTCACGGCCCGCCCACGCGTACCCGGCCGGCGTGCGCGTCAGCTCCCCCCGGCCGGCGAGCGCGCCGGCCCGCTCCAGCGCAGCGTCTCCGAGGAACCGCCCGTCGCCACCGCCGATCGGGGCCTCGAAGGCCGCGGCCCGCACGTGCGCGTCGAGGATGCGCGGGTTGCCGTGGTCGAGGATCGCGGCCTCGACCCGCCGGGTCAGGAGCGCCTCGGGCTCTCGCATGAAGAACTGATCGAGCGCATCCTCGCTCGCGATCATGACCGCCAGCCCGTGCCCGCGGCGGCCCGCGCGTCCCCACTGCTGGCGCAGGCTCGCAACGGTGCCGGGAAAGCCGACCGAGACGGCGCAGTCGAGCAGGCCGATGTCGATGCCGAGCTCGAGCGCGTCGGTCGCGGTCACCCCGAGCAGCTCACCGTCCACGAGTCGCTGCTCGATCTCGCGCCGCTGCGCGGGCGTGTAGCCGGCCCGGTAGGGCGAGAGGCGCCGCGCAAGCGCCGGGTCCAGCCGGTCGGCCGCGAACCGGTGGATCAGCTCGGCGGCCTTCCGACTCTTCGTGAAGCAGATCGTGCGCAGGCCCCGCGCGACGAGGCCCGCGAGCAGGCGTGACGCGTCCGCGAGCGCGCTCGCGCGAAGCCCGAGCTCGGCATCGACGAGCTCCGGGTTCCAGAGCACGACCGTGCGGTCGGCACGCGGCGCCCCGTCGGCATCGACGACCGTCACCGGCACGCCGAGCAGGCTCTCGGCGAGCTCCCCCGCGTTCCCGATCGTGGCTGAGGCGAGCAGGAACTGCGGCTCGGCTCCGTGGATCGACGCCAGGCGTCGCAGGCGTCGAAGCACGTTCGCGACGTGGGAGCCGAACACGCCCCGGTAGACGTGAGCCTCGTCGACGACGACGTAGCGGAGGTTGGCCAGCAGGTCGCTCCAGCGGTCGTGGTGGGGCAGGACGCCGACGCTCAGCATGTCGGGGTTCGTGAGCACGATGTTCGCCCACTTGCGGATCTGCCAGCGCCGCTCGGCCTCGGTGTCGCCGTCGTAGATCGCGGCACGCACGCGCGGCACACCCAGTGAGGCGATCGCCCGCGCCTGGTCCTGGGCGAGCGCCTTCGTCGGGTAGAGGTAGAGCGCGCGGAGCTTCGGATCGGCGGCGAGGGCGTTCAGCACGGGCAGGTTGAAGGCGAGCGTCTTGCCGCTCGCGGTGCCGGTGGCGACGAGGACGCTCTCGCCGCGCAGCGCGGCCTCGAACGCGTCGGCCTGGTGGGTGTAGAGGTCGGTGAGTCCGCGGGCGAGCAGCGCCGCCCGGAGCCGCGGGTGCAGCTCCGGCGGCAGCGGCGCCGTGCGCGCGCGGGTCGCGGGCACGAGCTCGGTGTGGGCAACCTCGGCCCCGGCCAGGAGCGCGTCCCAGGCTGCGGCGAGGGTCGCCATCCGGCCGATGGTAGCCTCCTGACCGATGGTGCCCCGCTGCCTCACGATCGCCGGCTCGGACTCGGGCGGCGGCGCGGGGATCCAGGCCGACCTGAAGGCGTTCGCCCGGCTCGGCTGCCACGGGATGACGGCGATCGTGGCGCTGACCGCGCAGGGAACGAGCGGCGTGGCCGCCGTTCACGAGGTTCCGCCCGGGTTCGTAGTCAGCCAGCTCGACGCGGTGTTCGACGACATCGGCGTCGACGCGGCGAAGACCGGGATGCTCTTCAGCGAGCGGATCGTCGACGCGGTGGCCGCGTATCTCGGGGGCCGGGGGCTGCCGCTCGTCGTCGATCCGGTGATGGTGTCGACGTCGGGCTCACGGCTGCTTCGGGAGGATGCCGTTCAGGCGCTGGCGACACGGCTGCTGCCGCTGGCGACGGTGGTCACGCCGAACCTGCAGGAGGCCTGCGTGCTGGCGGGGGTGCCCTACCAGGAGGATGCAGACCGCCGGGCGCTCGCGGAGGCGATCGCCGCCCTCGGCCCGCGCGCCGTGCTCGTGACGGGCGGCCACGGAGACCGCGCCGTGGACGGGCTGCTCGATGGCGCCCGCTACGTCGAGATCCCCGCCGAGCGGATCCCCGGCGCGGCGACGCACGGCTCCGGCTGCACCCACTCCGCGGCGCTGACCGCGATGCTGGCGCGCGGAGCGAGCGTCGAGGAGGCTGCCCGCGAGGCGGCACGGCTCGCGGCCGACGCCGTCCGGCACGGCCTCACAGAGCTCGGCGGCGAGAACGGCCCCGTCGACGTCCTCCATGTCCGAGATCGGTGACCTCGGCGAGTTCGGGCTCCTCGCGGAGCTCGCGCGGCGTGGCCTCGCGGAGGGGATCGGGGACGACTGCGCGGTCCTGCCCGGCGGGATCGTCGTCACCCAGGACGCGCTCGTCGAGGGCGTCCACTTCCAACGGGCCTGGACGTCGTGGCGCGACCTCGGCTACAAGGCGGCCGCCGTCAACTTGAGCGATCTCGCCGCTGCCTGCGCGACGCCGGAGGCGCTCATCGTGAGCATGGCCTTGCCGGTCGGCACGGCGGTCGCGGACGTGCTCGAGCTGTACGAGGGCCTGAACGAGACGGGGGTGCCGATCCGCGGCGGTGACACGACCAGGGGCGAGCGCGTGTACCTCAGCGTGACCGCGATCGGCAGGAGCGATCGCATCCCGGGCCGGGCGGGCGCGCGGCCCGGCGACGCCCTGGTCGTCACGGGCCCGCTCGGCGGGTCCGCAGCCGGGCTCCGCGCGCTCGAGCTCGGCCTCTCGGGCCTCGACGAGCTGACCCGGATGCACCGGCGGCCGCCGCTGCGCCTCGACGCGGCTCGCGTGCTGCAGCCGGTCGCGCACGCGCTGATCGACCTCTCCGACGGCATCGCGAGCGACGCGCAGCGCATCGCCGAGCGGTCGGGCTGCCTGCTCGAGGTCGACGTCGAGCTGCTCCCGCTCGCACCGCGGATCGCCGAGGTCGGCGACGAGCCGTTCTGGACGATGGGTGAGGACTACGAGCTGCTCGCCGCCGTCGCGGCGGAGGATGCGGCAGCGCTCGGGTTCCCGGTCGTCGGGCGGTGCCTCCCGGGCTCAGGCGTGCGAGTGCTGCGCGGGGGGGAACAACTCGGCGTGCACGGCTGGGACCATTTCCGGGCCGGCTGAGACGCCGTCACGCGGCGGCGCCGAGCCAGCGCGCCCACGCCTGCTCGTAGGCGCTCTTCGGGCGCGCCCCGACGATCGTCTCCTGCACCTGCCCGCCCTCGAACAGCAGCACGGCCGGGATGGAGAGTATCCGGTAGTCGGTCGCGGTGCGAGGGTTCTCGTCGACGTTCAGCCTGACGAACCGGATCCGGTCGCCGTGCCGGGTGGCGAGATCCTCCATGATCGGGGTGATCGCCCGGCAGGGCCCGCACCACGGTGCCCAGAAATCCACGACGACGGGCTCGTCCGCGCCGAGGACCTCGTCGGCGAACGTCGCGTCGGTCACCTCCGGAAGCGCGTCCATCCCGGGCGAGTATAGTCGCCGTCAGAGGCGGCCACGGAGGGCCGCGAGGCGCAGCGCCGGAACGCGGCCGATGGCCTCGAGCGCGATCGTGCCCGACATCTTCGACTGGCCGGCGCGGCGGTCGGTGAACACGATCGGGACCTCCACCACGCGGCAGCCGGCACGGATCATCCGGTAGGTCAGCTCGATCTGGAACGCGTACCCCTTCGAGCGGACGGCGCCGAGGTCGATCGCCTCGAGCGCCTGCCGGCGCAGGCACTTGAACCCACCCGTCAGGTCGCGGACGTGAACGCCGAGGATCGCCTGTGCGTACAGGCAGCCGCCCCTGCTCACGAACCGCCGGACGAATCCCCAGTTGCGCGTCCCGCCGCCGAACGCGTAGCGCGACCCGAGCACGGCGTCGGCGTCCTGCGCGGCCGCCACGAGTCGGGGCAGGTCCGCGGGGTCGTGGGAGAAGTCGCAGTCCATCTCGGCGACCAGGTCGGCGCCGTTCTCGAGCGCCCGCCGGAATCCGTCGAGGTAGGCGGGCCCGAGCCCTTCCTTCACGGGCCGGTGCAGCACGTCGAGAAACGGCAGCTCCGCGGCCAGCCCGTCGGCGAGCTCGCCGGTCCCGTCCGGCGAGCCGTCGTCGATGACGAGCACGCGGCCGTCGATCCCTGCCCGCACCAGCACGTCCCCGATCGCCCGGACCATCCGCGCGAGGTTCTCACGCTCGTTGTATGTCGGGAGGCAGACGACGAGCATCGGCATATCATCGCGGCATCGGTACCCGGCTTCCCCGAAACGACGAGCTCGCCGCGACGTTCGAGCTCCTCGCAGACCTGCTGGAGCTCGACGGGGCGGACGCGTTCAGGCTGGCGGCATACCGCCGGGCCGCGCAGCGCATTCGCGAATCGGCCGTTCTCGTCGCGCAGCTCGCGCTGGACGGCAAGGCAACGAAGCTGTCCGGGATCGGGGGCACGATCGAGAAGAAGATCGTCGAGCTGTCCCAGACCGGAGACCTGCAGGCGCTCGCGAAGCTCCGCGCCAGGATTCCGGCCGGGCTCGTCGACGTGATGCACGTTCCGGGCCTCGGGCCGAAGACGACGCGGCGGCTGTGGCAGGAGCTCGACATCGCCTCGCTCGATGACCTGCGCGCCGCCGCGGAGGCCCACCGGCTGCGCGGCGTGGCGGGTCTCGGAGCGAAGAGCGAGGAGAAGGTGCTCCGCGCGCTCCGGGAGGCTGCTCCGGGCGAGGCGCCGGGCCACGGCCGGGCCCTGCTCGGACGCGTCCTGCCGTTCGTGCAGGCGGCCGTGGACGAGCTCCGTGGACACCCTGCCGCCGATCGGGTCTCGGAGGCCGGAAGCGTCCGCCGACGCGCCGAGACGGTGAAGGACGTCGACCTGATCGCCACCGCCAGCGACGCCGCGGCGCTGATCGAGCTCCTCACGGGCCGGCCCTGGGTCGCGGAGGTCCTGGCGAGCGGTGGGACGAAGGCGACCGTCGTCACCCAGGAGGGGTTCCAGCTCGACCTCCGCGTCGTCCCGCCCGCCTGCTACGGGAACCTGCTGCAGCACTTCACCGGCTCGAAGGCCCACAACGTCGCGATGCGCGAGGACGCGGTGCGCCGAGGTTTCTCCGTGTCGGAGTACGGTGTCGAGACAGTGGCCACGGGGGAGGTCGCGACACACGCGACCGAGGAGGACCTCTACGGGTACCTGGGCTACGCCTGGATTCCGCCCGAGCTCCGGGAGGGCGCGGGCGAGTTGGAGGCCGCCAGAGCCGGGGAGCTTCCCGTGCTGGTCGAGCATCGCGACGTCGCCGGCGATCTCCACGTCCACACCGACTGGTCGGACGGCCGTGCGACGCTCGAGGAGATGGTCGCGGGCGCGCGGGCCCGTGGCTATCGCTACCTGGCGATCTGCGACCACGCTCGACGGCTGCGTGACGGCCGGCTGGAGCGGCAGGCCGAGGAGATCGCGCGCCTGAACGAGCGACTCACGGACTTCGATGTCCTGTCCGGCGTCGAGGTGGACATTCGCGCGAACGGGTCGCTCGACCTCGACGACGAGTCGCTCGCCGCCCGGGACTGGGTGGTCGCATCGATCCACTCCGGCTTTACGGACCCGGGCGACCGGCTGACCGGGCGCATCCTGGCGGCGCTCGACAACCCGCACGTGGACTGCATCGGCCATCCGACCGGGCGCCGGATCGGGAGGCGCGCACCGTCCGAGCTGGATCTCGAGACCATCGCCGCCCGGGCCGCGGAGACCGGGACCGCGCTCGAGCTGAACGGGCAGCCGGAGCGGCTCGACCTGCGTGACACACACGCACGGCTCGCCGCCGAGGCGGGCGCACCACTCGTCGTCTCGAGCGATGCTCACTCGGTCGAGGGGCTCGGCTATCTCGATCTCGCGCTGGCCCAGGCGCGGCGCGGCTGGCTGACGCGGGAGCACGTCCTCAACACGCGCCCCCTTGCGGAGATCCGTGGGATGATCAGATCGTGAGCGACGTGGATCTGCGACGCGATGGCGCGGCCGCGCTCGAATGGGCGGCTGCCTACCTCGAGCGGGTGCGCGACCTCCCCGTGCTCGCGCAGGTCGAGCCCGGGCAGGTCCGCGCGGCGCTCCCGCCGTCGCCGCCGGACGAGGCCGAGCCGTTCGCCGCCGTGCTCGCGGATCTCGACCGGATCCTGCTTCCGGGAATGACCCACTGGCAGAGCCCACGCTTCTTCGGCTACTTCGCGATCACCGCGTCGGAGCCCGCCATCCTGGCCGAGCTGCTCGCCGCTGCGACGAATCAGATCGCCTTCCTGTGGCGTACCTCCCCTGCCTCGGCCGAGCTCGAGGCCCACTGCCTGGACTGGCTGGCGCAGCTGCTCGGCCTGCCGACGGGCTGGCACGGGCACATCGAAGACACGGCCTCGACGTCGACGCTCGCCGCGCTCGCGGCGGCACGCCATCACACGGGGCGGGCGACGGTCGTGGCCTCCGAGCATGCGCACTCGTCGGTTGACAAGGCGGCGAGGCTGCTCGGGCTGGAGCTGCGCAAGGTCCCGGCCGACGAGGGGAATCGGATGCGCACCGACCTGCTCGCGGACGAGCTCGCCGCGGGCGGCGTGGCGGCTGTCGTCGCGACGGTCGGGACGACATCGTCGGCCTCCGTCGACCCGGTGCCCGTGATCGCCGACCTCTGCGAGCGTGCGGACGTCTGGCTCCACGTGGACGCCGCGTACGCGGGGTCAGCGTGGGTCTGTCCGGAGTTTCGCTGGTCGCAGGCGGGCGTCGATCGCGCCGACTCCCTCGTCGTCAATCCGCACAAGTGGCTGTTCGTGCCGGTCGACTGCTCGTGCCTCTGGTCGAGGCGCCCGGACGTGCTGCGCGACGCGTTCAGCCTCGTCCCGGAATATCTGCGCACCGACGACGACGTTCCGAGCCTTTCGGAGTACGGCCCGGCACTCGGCCGGCGCTTCCGGTCGCTGAAGCTGTGGGCGGTGATGCGCTGCTACGGGCGCCGGGGCATCCAGGAGAGGATCCGCGAGGCGGTGCGGCTCGCGGCGTTGTTCGAGGAGTGGGTACGGGACGAGCAAGGCTGGGAGGTGGTCGCGACGCGGCACTTCTCGCTCGTCTGCTTCCGGATGGCCGGCTCCGACGAAGGGAACGAGGCGCTGCTCGCGGCGGTGAACCGTTCGGGCGAGGTGTTCCTCTCGCACACGAAGCTCGAGGGCCGGTACGTCCTGCGCCTCGCCGTCGGGAATGCGCGAACGGCGGAGGACGACGTCCGCCACGCCTGGGACGTGCTGCGCCGCGAGGCCCGCGCACTCGATGGCGAGCCGTCGCCTCCCCGGTAGCCCGTCCGTCGCCCTGACACGGGGTACCCACTCTGAGTCCCGAGTCCCCAGTCCCCACCCTGGGTGGGGGGACGGTCCCAGCGCGAACGCTACCCGGTCCGGACGCGCGGATCTGTCGCGCAGTGTGCCGGGCGGTGTGCGCAACAGTGCCGATTCACCGCGCGTACCTGCTCAGAGGAGGTCGAGCAGCACGGCCAGGCCCTCGGGGCCGTCCACCACGAGATCGGCGGCGTCGAGAAGGGCCGGCGACGCTTCGGCCGAGGCCACGGCGATGCAGACCGCGCGGGCGAGGCCTGCCTCACGCAACCCCCTGAAGCCGTCGACGTCCGTCGCGTCGTCGCCCGCGTAGAGCGCGACCTCGACCCCCGCTTCGCGGACGAGCGCGCGGACAGCCGTGCCCTTGTCGACCCGGACGTCGGGCCGGATCTCGAGCACCTTGCGGCCCCATCGCGGTTCGAGCCCGACGGCCCGGGCCTCCGCGGCGATTCCCTCGAGGATCGCCCGCGCCGCAGACTCGTCGGGCGACTCGCGAAAGTGGAGCGAGAGCGAGAGACCCTTGTCCTCGATCGGCCAGCGTCCTTCGATCAAGGAGCGAAACGCGCCGACGCGCTCCACGAGCCGGCGCTCGTCAGGGTGGAGCTCGAGCCCGTGATTGCCGATGTACCGGATGCCGTCGACGCCGACGAGCGCCTGGGCCTGCTCGCCGGAGCGGCCACTCACGCACGCGACGAGCCGGTAGCGCGCGGCCAGGCGCCTGAGCCGCTCGCGCGTGGCGGGTGGGACGGCCGCGAGCTCGGGCCGCGGGGCGATCGGGGCGAGCGTGCCGTCGACGTCGAGGACGACCGCCGCCCGCTCGGGCGCCTCGGCGAGCGGGGCGAGCAGCTCGGCTGGGTCCACCCGCCAAGGATAGGGCGCGCGCGCCGGGATCTGATATATGACCGGGCACAGCAACCCGTAAGGAGGCACCGTGGGCGAGCGCGTCATCGTTCGGAACGGCATCGTGCTCACGCTCGACGACGCCGACGACGTCCTGTTCGGCGGGACCGTCGTCATCGAGGACGACAGGATCGCGGCCGTGACGAGCGACCCCGTGCCGACCGACGGGGCGACGGTCATCGACGCAACGGACAAGATCGTGATGCCCGGTCTCGTGGACTTCCACTACCACACCGCCGTCGGGAAGGGCTGGAGCGACCACTTACCGCTCTGGGAGTACCTCCAGACCTGCTGGTATCCGATCGTGCGGGCGATCTCCGAGGAGGAGGCGTACTGGTGCGCGCTCAACTCCTATAGCGAGTCGATCAAGTGCGGGGTCACGGCGGTCAACGACATGTACCGCCGCGTCGAGGGGCTCGCCACCGCGGCCGAGAGGATCGGCATCCGCGCCGTCCTCTCGAACGACGTCGCGACGCCCGAGCACCGCCTCGACACGCTCGAGGACAACGTCGACGCCTTCAAGGCGAAGCACGGCGCGGCGAACGGGCGGGTGCAGGTGCTGATCGGGATCGAGTGGCTCCCGCTCGCATCCGAGGAGCTGTTGCGGGACGCGCGCGCCGCCGCGGACGAGCTCGGAACCGGGATCCACATCCACCTCAACGAGTCGCTCTCCGAGGTCGAGATCTCCAAGGAGATGTTCGGCCGCCGCCCGACGGAGGTCGCCTACGACAACGGGATCCTCGGCCCCGACTGCATCGCCGCCCACTGCGTCTGGCTGTCCGACCGCGAGCTGGCGCTGATGCGCGAGACGGGCACCCACATCTCGCACAACCCGAGCTCGAACGCGAAGCTCGGAAACGGGATCGCGCGCCTGCCCGAGATGCTCGCCGCCGGGATCAACGTCGGGCTCGGCCACGACGCGGCCGAGTGCAACAACAGCCGCGACATGTTCGAGGTCATGAAGTGGGCCTCGCTGATCCACCGCGCCAGCCGCGTCGACTCGAGCATCGGCCAGGCGCCCGATGTCGTCCGCTGGGCCTGCAAGAACGGCAACCGGGGACTCAACATCGACGCGGGCGAGCTGTCGCCGGGCAAGAAGGCCGACGTGATCGTGATCGACACGAAGAGCCAGATGTTCACGCCGCTGATGCCCGGCTCGAAGGATCACGTCTATTCCCACCTCGTCTTCGCCGCGAACGGCGGGTGCGTCGAGACGGTCGTGATCGACGGGCAGATCGTCTACCGCGACCGAAAGTTCACGACGATCGACGAGGAGGAGGTCCTGCGGGAGGCGAACCGCGCCTTCCAGGACATCCTCGCACGGATGGAGGTCCCCGACCTCGAGTCGGTTCGCCGCTAGCACTAGGCCTCGCTGGAACGCGTGGGGGCGGGTTGCCCCGCCCCCCAACGTTGAGCTCCCGCCCGATCCGCTCTAGCAGCCGGGCAGGTAGTCGTTCGTCGCGATCGTCGCCGCGTCGACCGGGGTTTCGATCAGCGCATTGTCGATCATCCACTGACCGAACGTGGCCCACCCCTCGAGATCGAAGCAGCCGGTGGGAACGCCCTTCGGCGAGGTGAGCAGCGGCAGGGTGTCGGGCACCATGCCTGCGATCTCCTCCGGCGTGTACTCGGTGTTCGCCTCCATGGTCGCGATCGAGCCGGCCTCGTCGGCCTGCGCGGCCTCGGTGGCCGCGACGAGCGCCACGAGGAAGCGGCGGACGGCGTCGGCGTACGCCGTGTCGCTCTGAAGTCGCTCCGAGTTGGCGACCACGATCAGCTCGTCGTAGTGCGGGACGCCGAGGTCTTCGAGCTTCGTCACGGTGGCCGGCTCGCCGGTCTCGGCCTCGATGTGGACGGCCTCGATGTTGAAGTACGCACCGATCACCGCGTCGGCCTTCTTCGTGAGCAGCGCCGGCACGAGGTCGAAGCCGACGTTGACGCTCTTGACGTCGCTCTTCTCGAGGCCCTGCTGCTGCGTCATCGTCGTGAGGATCGCATCGTCGAACGGAAGTCCGGCGACGCCGATCGTCGCGCCCTTGATGTCTTCGGGCCCCTGGACCTTCGAGTCGGCGAGCGACATCAGGCTGTTCAGCGGCGTCGGCACGAGCGAGCCGACGGCGATCACGGGCAAGCCCTCCTGCGCCGCGAAGAACATGTCGCCCTGGTAGAAGATCGAGAGGTCGAACTCGTTCGTCGCGACGAGCTTGAGCCCCGCGGTCACGTCGGACGGGGTCTCGAACGCCACGGATAGGCTCTGCTCGTCGTAGAAGCCGTTGTCCTGCGCGTAGTACAGCGCGACGTGGTCGGGGTTGGGGAACCAGTCGAGCGCGACTTTCAGGCTCGCGGGCTCCGGGGCCGGCTCCTCGGTCGTCGCGGGCGCCTCCTCGGTCGTGGCGGGCGGCGCCTCCTCGGTCGTCGCCGCGGGCGCCTCCTCGGTCGTCGCGGGCGTGGTCTCCTCGCCTCCGCCGCAGGCCGCGAACGCAAGGGTGCCCACGAGCAGCGCGAGCAGGAGCAGTGTCCGGCGATCTCGCAGTCGTGGTCTCACGAAGCCTCCTTTCCTCCGGTTCAACTTCTGACATGGCCGTGCAAGTCACTTCATGGCGGCTCCCGCTCCCCTCGCCCACGGGATCGTCAGCCGCTCGACGAGCGACACGAGCCCGAAGAGCGCGAGTGCCATGGCGGTGATGAACACGATGTCCGCGAACACGAGCTCGGTGTCGAGCCGCCCCTTCGCCTGGAGCATCTGCCAACCGAGGCCCGAGTCCGCGCCAGCCCACTCCCCGAACACCGCTCCGATCGCCGCGTAGGTCGCGGCGACCCGAGTGCCGGTGAAGATCTGCGGCAGCGCGGCCGGAAACTCGACGCGTCGGAAGATCGCCCAGCGGTCGGCGTCGAGGGTGAGCATCATCCGGACGTACTCGGGATCGACGCTGCGGAGGCCGTCTATCGTCCCGACGACGATCGGGAAGAAGCAGAAGAGCGCGATGATCGCCAGCTTGGGCCCGATCCCGTAGCCGAGGATGAGGGCGAAGACGGGCGCGAGGACGATCGTCGGGACGCTCTGCGACGCGATCAGGATGGGGTACATCCCTCGCCGCGCGGCCGTCGACAGATGAAGCAGGATCCCGAACCCGAGCCCCGCCGCGACCGCGATCGCGAACCCGGTGACGACCTCGGTCAGGGTGACACCCGTGTGGTGCGCGAGGTCGCCGATGTCGTCGCGGATCGTGGCCGCGATCAAGGACGGTGACGGCCAGATGTAGTGTGGGACGTCGAGCACGCGGACGAGCAGCTCCCAGATCGCGATGCCGATCAGGATGAGGATGACCGCGGGCCCGTAGTTGACCGTCAGGCGCCCCGTCGTCGAGTCCCGCCGGACGGGCCTGAGCACGCCGGCCGAGCTCTTGGCGTCCGGGTTCAGCATTCGAGGGCCTCCAGGGCTTGCTCCTTCAACGACGCGAAGGCAGGCGAGGTGACGATCTCCCGCCGGGAGATGTCACGCGGAAGGCTCGTGTCGAACTGGCGGACGATCCTGCCCGGCCGGGGGGACATGACGACGACGTGGTCGGTGAGCAGCAGGGCCTCGTCGACGTCGTGGGTGACGAGCAGCACGGTGCGCGGCTCGAGCGCCAGCGCACCCACGAGCCACTCCTGCATCTGGCCGCGGGTGATCGAGTCGAGCGCGCCGAACGGCTCGTCGAGCAGGAGGACGTCCTTCTGCGGCATCAGCGTGCGCAGGAACGCAACCCGCTGACGCATGCCGCCGGAGAGCTGCTGCGGAAGGCGCTCCTCGAACTCGGCGAGGCCGAACCGCTCGAACAGTGGGCGGGCCTCGTCGCGCGCCGCGCGGCGCGCGATGCCGCGGTTCTCGAGCGCGATGCACGCGTTGTCGAGCGCGGTGCGCCAGGGGAGCAGGAGGTCCCGTTGCGGCATGAGCGCGCATCGGGCCAGGCGCTCGGCCGGAGCCGTCGCGCTCCCGATCGCGATCGTCCCGCCCGTCGGGTCGACGAGCCCGGCGATCAGCGACAGCAGTGTCGACTTGCCGCAGCCGCTCGGCCCGACGATCCCGAGGCGTGCATGCTCCCGGACCGCGAGGTCGATCCCGTCGAGGGCGAGCAGGTCGCCGAACGCGTGGCGGACGCCGCCGACCACGATGTCCGACGGCGCGGCCCGGGCCGTCGTCGGCAGCCCGGGAAAAGACGCGGGAGACTCGTTCACGCCGCTCCAGAGCTATGACGCCCCGTTTGCCGATGGGTTAGCTGAGGGTTCATATATGAGATACGGCGGTACGCTAGAGCGTTTCCCCGGCGACTGTCAACGCGCCGTCGGCCAGGCCTGCTCCGATCGTCAGGCGCCCGGCGTCAGCGAGTCGTGCTCGATCGAATGGACGTGCTCGGCCGTCGCCCGCGCCGCCGCCTCGGCGTCGCCGGCGCGTATCGCGGCGAGGATCCGACCGTGCTCGGTGATGGAACGCCCTTCCCGGCCGGGCGCCCGAAGGGACGAGCTGCCGATGAGCAGGAGGACGCTGCGCAGGTCGACGAGGAGCTTCGCCATCCTCGAGTTTCCACAGGCACCGGCCATCAGGTCCGAGAACGCGGTCAGGGCATCGAGCAGCCTGACGCTGTCGCCCGCGGCCTGCGCCCGCCGGCTCTCGTCGATGGAGCCCTCGAGCGCGTACAGCACGTCAGGGGGCCGCCGCCGGGCGAGGTCGCGCGCGATCTGGCACTCGAGCAGTGCCCGCAGCTCGAGGATCTCACGGACGTCGTCCGCGGACGGCTCGAGCACGCGGGCGCCCCGGTAGGGCTCGATCTCGACGAGGCCGTCCCTCTGGAGCCGGATGAGCGCCTCGCGCACGGGGGTCTTCGAGACGCCGAGATCCTCGGCGACGCGGGTCTCGACGAGCTGTTCGCCCCGCTGGAGGGTTCCCGAGAGGATGTCGTCGCGGAGGCGCTCGTAGACGCGACGCTCGAGCTGTGCGGGGAGGATCTTCTCGCGCGCGGACTGCGCCATCGGCGTCGTATATCATATCTTGCGATGTCGACGATCCGTGAATCCGGCGCGGGCGCCGTCGCGTCCCTCGTCGACCTCGACGACGCGGTGCTCCTGACCAGAGAGCTCGTCCGCATCCCGAGCGTCGTCGGGGAAGAGCAGGAGATCTCCGACTTTCTCGCTGCGCGCATGGCCGGCATGGGGTTCGACGCGGTTCGCCAGCGCGATGTGCTCGCGGGCCGGCAGAACGTGATCGGCGTCGTCGACTCGGGCCGCCCGGGGCCGACGATGATCCTGACCGGGCACGTGGACACGAAGCCCGTCTGCGTCGGCTGGGAGTCCGATCCGTACTCCGGCGAGCTGCGCGACGGGAGGATCCACGGGCACGCCGTCATGGACATGAAGGCGGGCGTGGCCGGCTGCGTCGCCGCCGCAGCGGCGCTGGCCCGCGACCGCAGCCTGTGGCGCGGCACGGTGATCGTCGGCGCCGTTGTGGACCACATGGGCCAGCAGGAGGGCGCGATCCGCCTGTTCGAGGAGGTCGCCGGCGACTACTGCATCCTCGCCGAGCTCACCGATCTCGCCATCTACCTCGGTCACCGGGGACGGCTCTACTGGGACATCACCTCCATCGGCCACGCCGCGCACACCTGTCACCGCCACCTGGCGGTGAACGCGATCGCGAAGATGGTGCCGCTGATCGAGGAGGTCGAGGCCCTCCGCCACGAGCCCGAGCTTCCCGGCTGGGTGGCCGAGCTGTTCGGGCGCGAGCTCTTCACCGCGGTCGGACGGATCTACGGCGGCCTCCCGCCCGGCGGCCCTTCGATGATCCCGGACGAGTGCACGATTCGCGTCGACTCGCGCCCCCAGCCCGGGATCGAGGAGCCGGAGGTCAAGGCGTTGATCGAGGGCGCGGTCGAGCGGGCCCTGGCGCGAGATCCCGATGCGCGCTACGAGATCGTCCTCGCAGATCGCAAGAGCTCCCATCTGATCGACCGCGATCACGAGCTCGTGCGCGCGCTCGCGGACGCGTATGCGTCCGTCGTCGGGGCCGAGCCGGCCTACGGCGGCGGCTCCTGGCTCGCCGACACCGCGAGCACCGGCCACCTGGTGCCAACGGTGATCTTCGGGCCCGGCCACGAGCCCGTCTACATGCCGAACGAGTGGCTTGCGGTCGAGGACGTCCACGTCGCCGCAACGGTGAACGCGGTGACGAGCGCGGCCCTGCTCGCACCCGATGCCTAGCCGGCTCGACTGCCTCGACGGGCTCCGCGTCCTCGCGACGACGTGTGCCGGCGTCACGACCGGGGAGCGTTGCCTGATCGTGACCGATACGGCCGCCGACCCGAGCATCGTCGACGCGATGGCCGCGACGCTGAGGACGCTCGGTTGCGACGTCGTCACCGTCTCGTCGGCTCCCGCCGACCTCCCCGGTGACGATCCGCCGTCAGCGGTGGGGGCTGCGATGCTCGAGGCCGACGTCGTCTTCGAGCTCACCTCGGTCTTCATCGGCTCGTGCCCGTCCCGCCGGCTCGCGTGCGAGCAGGGCGCGCGCTACCTCACCGTGCCCGGCCTGGGCTGGACGACGCTTCGACGCGGTGGGCCGTTCACCGCCGACTTCCATGCCGTCGGCGCCAGGGCGGTCGCGCTCGGCAAGCGGTTCGACGCCGCGACGGAGTTCCGCCTGCGCAGCGACGCGGGGACCGACCTGCGTGGCAGCTTCGAGGGCCGCCGCGGCCGCCCGCTCTGGGGGATCGCCGACCGCCCGGGCGGATACGCGGCGCCCCCGGACATCGAGGTCGGCGCGAGCCCGGTCGAGGGGACCGCCGCGGGACGCGTGGTGATCGACGGGTCGCTGCTCTTCCTCGGGCCCGATCAGCTGGCCTCGCCCGTCGAGCTTCGCTTCGAGGCAGGCCGGCTCGCCGACGTCACCGGTACCGACGCCTGGCGTCTCACCGACGCGCTCGAGCGCGCCGGGGACGAGCGAATGACGAACCTCGCGGAGGTCTCGATCGGGCTCAACCCGCGCTCGCGGCCCGGGGGCTCGGCGCTCGAGCTCGAGGGAATCGTCGGCAGCGCCCATGTGGCGCTCGGCAACAACGTCGCGTATGGCGGCTCGGTGGACGCGCGCTCGCACATCGACTGCGTCCTGCTCGGCGCCACGCTCGAGCTGGACGGCGAATCGCTGGACCCGCGCTGACGTGACGTCGCTCGCCGACCGCGTCGTCGAGCTCGCCCGGATCCCGGCGCCGACGTTCGCGGAGGAGGAACGCCTGCAATGGGTGGAGGCCCGACTCGCCCACGCGAATGGCACGGTCGGCCGGGACGATGCCGGCAACGTCGTCTGGGCCTGGGGCGTCGACCGGCCGCAGGTGCTCGTGCTCGCGCACGTCGACACGGTGTTTCCTGCGGTCACGCGGCTCGAGATGCGCCGCGACGGCGATCTGCTCATCGGCCCGGGGATCGGCGACAACGCGGCCGCGGTCGTGGTGGTGCTCGAGGCCGTCGGCCGGCTCCTCCAGCACGGCATCCCGGTCGCCGGGGCCGTGGCGTTCACGGTCTGCGAGGAGGGGCTCGGGAACCTGCGCGGCGCGCTCGCGGCATGCGCGTCGCTCGACCCGGTCGCCGTGATCGCGGTCGAGGGCCAGGGCATCGAGCGCGTCCTCGCGGATGCAGTCGGAAGCTTGCGCGCGACGGTCCGCGTGACCGGGCCGGGCGGGCACTCCTGGGTCGATCGCGGAGCACCGAGCGCCGTCCATGCCGTGCTCGGCGTCGGGTCGGAGCTTGCGGCGCGCGCGACCCACGACGTTCCCGTCAACGTCGGGCTCGTCTCGGGCGGCCGTTCGATCAACTCGATCGCCGACGCCGCCGAGCTCACGGTCGAGGCGCGATCCGTCGAGGAGGCCGATCTCGAGGCGTTCGGCCAGGTGCTCTCGGGGCTCGCCGTCGAGGCGCCGCTCGAGCTGGGCATCGAGGTCGTCGGGCGCCGCGGCGCAGGACGCCTCGACCGGGAGCACGAGCTGCTGCGCGTGACACGTGAAGTGCGCCGGGAGCTCGGCCTTCCCGATCAGCTCGGCCAGGGCTCGACCGACGCGAACGCCGCGCTCGCCCTCGGCATCCCGGCGCTCACGCTCGGCGCCTCGTGCGGCGGCGGGATGCACTCGCTCGAGGAGTGGATCGACGTGACGACGCTCGATGTCGGAGTGGCGCAGGTCGAGCGCGTCCTTCGGCGGCTCCTCCACGCCTGACCCGAAGACGACCTGCGTGAGCCGGGGGGCGGGAATGCAGAGCCCAACCCGCTTGACCCTTGCCCTCGAGGCGGGGTAGGCTGCGGCATCGTATCTGATATCTGATCCTGAGAACGGTTCGGGGACTGGGCAGCGAGGAACCCGCCCCGGCCGATCTCTCCGAGCGAGCCCGCCTGCCCCAGTGAGCTTCTGCGAGACGCTTCGAGACGACTGCGCTGCCGCCTGGCAGGGCCTGCACGAGCACCCGTTCATCCTCGAGCTCGCCGACGGGACGCTCGCGCCGGAGCGGTTTCGGTTCTACTGCGAGCAGGACCTGTTCTTCCTGCCCGAGCTGGCGCGCGCGGTCGCGATCGGCGTGTCGCGCTCGGACGAGCCGGAGATGCGCCACCTCGCGGACGAGCTCGCGGTGGTCGTCGGGCGGGAGATGGACAACCAGCGCCGTCTGCTCGACCGTGTCGTCGATCTCGGGGCGGCCGATCGTGGCGGGCTCGTCTGCGCGGCCCCGGCGTGTGTCGCCTACGGAGGCTTCCTCGTCACAACCGCCGCCCGCGGCGGCGCGCTCGAGCTGATGGCGGCGCTCCTGCCGTGCACCTGGAGCTACGCCGACATCGCCGTCTCGCTGCGCGACCGGATCGCCGACCACCCGGTGTACGCCGGCTGGGTCCGGTTCTTCGCCGACCCGGCGTACGTCGAGCTGATCGCGGAGCGCCGCGCGACCCTCGATCGCCTCGCAGCCCACGCCGTGGAACGCCGCCGCCGGAGGCTCTCGGAGGTGTTCACGGCGAGCACCCGCCTCGAGCGCCTGTTCTGGGACATGGCCTACGGTCTCGTCCAGTGGCCCGATCTGAAGGGAGAGGCATGAAGGCAGCGCTGATGTACGAGGGCGGTGAGGTCAGGATCGAGGACGTCGCCGAGCCGCAGGCCGACGGCTGGGCGCTCGTCGAGGCGAGGGCCGCGGGCGTCTGCGGCACCGAGCTCCACTTCCTCGAGGGGATGATCCCGCCGCCGTGCGTGCCGTTCCAGCTCGGTCACGAGGGCGCGGGCGTCGTTCTCGAGGCGCCCGCCGGGAGCGGCGTCGAGCCGGGCGACCGTGTCGCGATCTACAACTTCGTCGGCTGCGGCGCCTGCCGCCCGTGCCGCACCGGGAGGGAGTCGCTGTGCACGTCCTGGGTCGGGCAGCTCGGCTTCTCGCTGCCAGGCACGTTCGCGGACGTCGTGCGGGTGCCCGGCGGCAACCTCATTCCTCTGCCCGAGAACGTCTCCTTCGAGGAGGCGGCGCTGCTGTCGTGCTCCGGCATGTCCGTCGTCCATGCGTCGCGGCTCGCCTCGATCGGTCTCGGCGACACGGTGATTGTCAACGGCGTCGGCGGGGTGGGGCTGATGGCGATCCAGGCGGCGGTCGCGGCGGGTGCCAGGGTGATCGCGGTCGCCGACGCCGGCGTGAAGGCCGACGCTGCCCGCGCCGTCGGCGCGGCGGAGACCGTCGTGCTCGAGGGTGGCGAGGGCTACGACGGGCTTCCCGAGCAGATCAAGGAGCTCACCGGCGGGCTGCTCGCCGACCATTTCGTCGAGCTGGTCGGAACGGAGCGGACGCTCCTCGCGGGGGTCCGCTCCCTCGGGCGCGGCGGCAAGCTCGTGATCATCGGCTACACGGGCGAGCACCTGAACGTCCACCCGATCGAGCTGCTCCTGTCGGAGATCCAGGTCATCACCTCCGTCGCGGCCTCCCGGCGGGATCTCGAGACGGCGATCCAGCTCGCCGCTGACGGCAGGCTCGCCGGAACGATCGACACCCGCTATCCGCTTGCCGAGATCGGGACGGCGCTCGACCGGCTGAAGGCGCGGCAGGTGCGCGGCCGCAACGTGATCGTCTGGTGATGCGCTACGGGGTCACCCTCCAGGGCGTCTACGAGCCGGCCGAATGGGTGGAGCTCGTGGCCTGGATCGAAGAGCTCGGTTTCGACAACCTCTGGATCACCGACTCGTCGACGCACGCGGGCGACTGCTACGTCTACGCCACGCTCGCCCTGCAGGCGACGTCGCGTATCACCGTCGGTACCGCGGTGACGAACCCGCTCACGAGGCACCCGGCGATCACGGCGAACGCATTCCGCTCGCTGGCGCAGCTCGCGCCGGGTCGTGTCGTTTGCGGGATCGGCGTCGGCGACCGGCCGCTGTTCGAGCTCGGGCTGCCGATGGCGAGGATCCAGACGCTGCGTGAGACGATCGAGGTCATGCGTCGCCTCTGGCGCGGTGAGACCGTCGACACGGAGGTCGCATGGTGGAAGCTCACCGGAGGGCATCTGCGCTCGCCGGTGCCGGAGCCGCCCGTCTACATCTCGGCCAGCCGGCCCCGGGCGCTCGAGCTGACGGGCGAGGTCGCCGACGGGCTGATCCTGCTCGCAGGCCTCTTCCCCGAGGGGCTCGCATTCGCCCGTGAACACGTCCGGCGCGGCCGGGAGCTGGGCGGACGCCCCACGTTCGACGAGACCCTCTTCCTGTACGGCGCGATCGACGACGACGAGGCCGCGGCGATCGACTCGGCCCGCTCGATCGCCGCGTGGTTCCCGAAGACGGCGCCCGACTACGCCCGCCTCGCGGGGATGAGCGACCAGCTGATCGACGCGGTCAACTCCGCCTACGCCGGCGGCGAGTTCCAGCACGCGAAGGAGGCCGCCAAGCTGATCCCCGACGAGCTCGTGAGGAAGATCGCCTTCTGCGGCACGCCCACGCAGGCGAGAGAGAAGCTCGACTGGCTGCGGGGCGAGGGCGTCGGCGGCCTGAGCGTCTTCCCGCTCGGCCAGGACCGCCGCCGGACGATCGCGGAGTTCGCGCGGGTCGCGCTCGGGGCGCCCGCGTGACGCTCTGCGACCGCCTCCGAGACGACTCGACGGCGGTCTGGGAGGGGCTGCACGGGCATCCCTTCATCCGCGAGCTCGCCGCCGGAACCCTGCCGCCGGCGACGTTTCGCTTCTACGTCGAGCAGAACCTCCTCTACCTCGCCGAGTACGCGCGCACGATCGCGATCGGGGTCGAGAAGGCCGACGGCGTCGAGACGATGCGGCGCTTCGCCTCCGACCTCGCGAACATCCTCGACGCGGAGATACCCGAGAACGAAGAGCTGTTGCGCCGCGTCGTCGCGCTCGGAGCGGAGGACCGCGGCGGCAGTCGGGGCATGGCTCCGGCCACGTTCGCCTATACGGGCTTTCTCGTCTCGACGGCGCTCGCCGGCGGCCCGGCGGAGATTCTGGCGGCGATCGTCCCCTGCACGTGGAGCTACGGAGACATCGGCTCGAGGCTCCTGGACGCGGGCCTGGTGCACGAGCACCCGGTCTACGCGGAGTGGATCCGCTTCTTCGGCGAGCCCGAGTACGGGCGTATCGTGGAGGCGATGAAAGGTGACCTCGATCGGCTCGGCCGCGACGCCGAGCCCGACCGGCTGTCGCGGATCTTCACCACGAGCGTGCGCCTCGAACGTGCCTTCTGGGACATGGCATATTCCTGCGAACGCTGGCCCGACGCTCAGGAGGAGGGTTGAGAGATGGCCTACGACGAGCACCTTGCGGAGCGGGCTCGGCAGTTCCTGCCCGACGAGGGAGTGGTCGGCAAGCAGATGTTCGGCGGCATCGCGTTCATGCTCAACGGCAACATGTCGGTCGGCGTCGTCGGAGAGGAGTTGATCGTCCGTCTCGGCGCCGAGGCGGCCGGTGATGCGCTCACGCGGCCTCACGTGCGCGTCATGGACTTCACCGGGAAGCCCATGAAAGGCTGGGTGATCGTGGAGCCGGCGGGAACCGAGGACGAGGCGGCACTTGCGGGCTGGGTCGAGCGGGGCGTCGCCTTCGCGGGCTCGCTGCCGCCAAAGTAGGGGCCGGACCTGATTCGGCCCGCGGAACGGGAGGCGAGATGAAGCGACTCGACCGAAGGGTGGCGGTCGTCACCGGCGCCGGCAGCGGAATCGGCAGGGCGGTGGCGCGGAAGTTCCTCGCCGAGGGCGCCCGGGTCGTCTTCGGGGACGTACGCGCCGACCGGGTGGAGGACGCCGCAGGCGAGCTGTCGTCGCTCGGCCCGGTTCACGGCCTGGCGGGCGACGTCACCGACGACGCCTTCTGCCAGCTCCTCGTCGACACGGCCGTCGAGCGGTTCGGCGAGGTGAACGTCTCCGTCGCGAACGCCGGGATCGTCCGCCGCCACCCGTTCCTCGAGCACACGCGCGAGTCGTGGGATCGCACGCTCGCGATCAACCTGACCCATGTCTACGTGCTGAGCCAGTGTGTGGCGCGGCAGATGATGAAGCAGGGAAAGGGCGGCGTCATCCTGGCGACGGCGTCGGCGAACGGGCACGTTGCGGAGAAGGAGGTGGCCGCCTACAACGCCGCTAAGGCGGGGGTCGTGCTCCTCACCCAGACGATGGCGATCGAGCTCGCGCCGTACGGCATCCGTGCGTGCTGCGTCTCGCCGGGCTATGTCGGGCCGACGAACCTCGTGGTCGACGGCGGCGGCCCGGTCGAGTACTTCGACGACATGCGCGAGCACGTCCCGCTCGGGCGCCTCGCGAGCGTCGACGAGATCGCGAACCTGTTCTGCTTCCTCGCCTCCGACGAGGCGTCGTTCATCTCGGGCGAGTCCGTGATCATCGACGGCGCCCAGCTCGCCGAACAGCGGTGACGTGATGGGCGTGCACGAGGGCCGAGGGGTGTTCGTCTCGGGCGGGACGACCGGAATGGGCATTGCAGCAGCCCGGCGCTTCGTCGCCGACGGCGCGAAGGTCTACGTCGTCGGCCGCACGCCCGGGAAGCTCGAGGCGGCGCTCTCCGAGCTCGGCCCCGCTGCGTCCGGGTGCCCGTGCGACGTCGCCGTCGAGGAGGAGGTCGAGGCCGCGCTCGAGCGGGCGCTCCGCTTCCTCGGCCGGCTCGACGCCGTCTTCGTCAACGCCGGCGTCGACGGGCAGAACCGCGGTTGCCTCGAGATCGACGCCGACTTCTTCCGCTACGTCATGGGCGTCAACTGCGTCGGCTCGTTCCTCGTCGCACGCGGCGCCGCCCGCAGGATGCCGGACGGTGGAGCCCTCGTCTTCAATGCCTCGATCTCCGGCCTGGCCGCCGAGGAGGGCTTCGCCGACTACAGCGCCTCCAAGGGAGGCCAGGTATTGCTCGCCCGGACGATGGCGAAGGAGCTCGGCCGGCGGGGCTTCTGGGTCCCGATCGTCTGCCCGGGCTACGTCCGCACGCCGCAGGTCGAGAAGTACCTCGACGATCCCGAGATCGCGGCCGAGATCGTCTCGCAGATTCCCGTCGGCCGGGTCGGGACCGCCGAGGAGATCGCCGACCTCGTCTCCTTCCTCGCGCGTCCCGAAGCCGCGTACCTGAACGGCGCGATCGTGAACGTCGACGGCGGCCGGATGGCGTAGCCTCCGCGGCTGAGCGGACGGCTCGGCCGGCCGCGACCCGCGCAGGAGCCGGCGAAGCCGGCGGTCACCGCCTCCGAACCGCCGATCTCGCGTCCGCTCAGCCGCAAATGCCCCAGCCGGTCTCGTTCGCGTCGCCGAGGAGCGGCGTGGACGTCGCCGCCGTCGATTCGGAATCCGACATCGTGACCGGGAGGCGCACGGTCGGCACCTCGCCGGCCGACGGATGCCGCTGCGAGGCGACCATCCGCAGCACCTGCACCTGCTCCGATTCGAGCACCTCCGAGAGGCGCTGGACCGGGGCGCACGCGACCCCGACGGTGGTGAGCGCCTCGACCCAGCCGGCGGCCGGCCGGGCCGCGAGCGCCGCCTCGAGCTCGACCCGCGAGCTCGTCGGCGTTCCGCACACGATCGGCGTTCTCGGCGAAGCGGGGATCCTCGATCAGCCGCTCGAGCCCGATCGTCCGGCAGAGGTTGCCCCAGGAGTCGCGGCCGCCGGTGCCGACGACGACGAGGTAGCCGTCGGCGGTGCGGTAGGCCTCGTACGGGGCGAAGAACGGGCTGCGCGTCCCGGCCGGTCCCGGTTCCGCCCCGCCGAGCAAGTACGTGAGGACGTGCATCGATTCCCAGGCGAGCGCGCACTCGAGCAGGCTACGTCGTCACCCACTGACCGGCTCCCGTCCGTTCGCGCCGCGCGAGCGCGGCCTGGATCCCGATCACGGCGTACAGGGCGCTGCCGAAGTCGAGCGCCGCGACCGGGATCTTCGCCGGCGGGCCGCCCGGATGACCCGTCATCGCCATCAGGCCGGAGAGCGCCTGCACCGTGGTGTCGTAGCCGCCGTCCTGGGCGAGCGGTCCCACCTGCCCGAACGCCGAGATCGATGCGTACACGACGCGCGGATAGCGTGCCGCGACCGCCGGGTAGTCGAGCGCGAACTTCGCGAGCGCGCCGGGTCGCATGTTCTCGACGAGGACGTCGGCCCCGCCCAACAACTCCTCGAGCCGGGCCCGATCGTCCTCGACGCCGAGATCGAGCTCGATCGAGCGCTTGCCGCGATTCAGCGTCAGGAAGCTCGCGCTCTCGCCTTCGCGGAAGACCGGCCCCTGTCGGCGGTACACGTCACCGACGCCCGGCCGCTCGACCTTGAGCACCGTCGCGCCGAGATCGGCGAGCACCTGGGCGCAGTAGGGGCCGGCGACGTACTGCGTCAGGTCGAGGACGCGGACGCCCTCGAGCGGGTAGCTCAAGGCCGCGGCCCCTCGACGAGCTCGACGAGGATCCCACCCGTCGTCCGCGGATGGAGGAAGACGGAGGGGCGCCCGTCCGAGGAGGCAACGACCTCTCCTGCCGGCTCGATCCCGTCGGCGCGCAGCTGCTCGATCACGCACGCGAGCGGCTCGTCGACCCGAAAGGCGATGTGGTGCAACCCGGACCCACGGCGCTCGAGGAACCCCTCGATCGGGTTGCCGGGCCTGGCGGGGGTGACGAGCTCGACCTGGGCGCCGGGCCCGAAGCGGGAGATCGCGACGCCGCTCGGCATCTCGATCGGCTCCGGCGCCCCGCCGAGCGCGTCGACCAGCGGATGGCCGGCGGTCTCGGTCGCGGCGATCCCGACGTGGTCGAGGCGAGCCGCCCGGAGCATCAGACGACCGTCGAGGGGCTGTGGTAGCCGAAGACCGAGCCGAGCGCCCCGGAAATCTCGCCGACCGAGGCGTAGGCGCGCACCGCATCGAGGATCGCGGGCATCGTGTTCGCGCCCGATACGGCCGCTGCCGTGACCGCTGCGAGGGCGCGTTCGACCTGTGGCAGGTCCCGCCCGGCTCGCGTCCGCCGGAGTCGCTCGAGCTGCCGCGCGGCGACCTCCTCGGGGATCGACAGAATCTCGATCTCCTGCTCATCCGCGCGCTCGCCCGCGAACCGGTTGACGCCGACGACAACCCGCTCGCCACGCTCGATCCGCGCCTGCTCCGCATACGCCGACTCGGCGATCGCGAGCTCGAGCGAGCCGTCCTCGACGCCCCGCAGCACGCCGTGCTCCTCCACGTCTGCGAGCAGCCGCGCGGCGCGTTGCTCCAGCTCGTCGGTGAGGGTCTCGAGGAGGTACGAGCCGCCGAGCGGGTCGACCGCCCGCGTCACACCCGACTCGTACGCGACGATCTGCTGGGTGCGCAGCGCGATCAGCGCAGCCGCCTCCGTCGGGAGCGCGAGCGCCTCGTCCCACGAGATCGTGTGGACGGCCTGCGCTCCCGAGAGCACGATCGCGAGCGTCTGCAAGGTCGTGCGCACGATGTTGTTGAGCGGCTCGATGCCCGTCAGCGAGGTACCGTCCCCGCCCGAGAACAGCCGGAGCGTCCACGACTCGGGACGCTCCGCGCCGAAGCGCTCGCGCATGATCCTCGCCCAGAGCCGGCGCGCCGCCCGATGCTTCGCGATCTCCTCGAAGAAGTCGCGCATCGTCGAGATGTTGTAGGAGAAGCGCGGCGCGAACTCGTCGACCGGGATCCCGCGGTCGGCGACCGCTTGCACGTACGCGCTCGCGTTGGCGAGGGTGTACGCGATCTCCTGCACGGCGTCGCAGCCCGCCTGACGCATGTGGTACCCGCAGACCGAGATCGGGTTGAACTTCGGCAGGTGGCGGGCCGAGTACTCGATCACGTCGGCGACGAGGCGAAGCGAAGGCCCGGGCGGGTAGATGTAGGTCTTGCGGGCCAGGAACTCCTTGAGGATGTCGTTCTGAACGGTGCCGCGCAGCACCCGGGGGTCGACCCCCTGCCGTTCGCCGACGACCTGGTACATCGCGAGCACGATCGGCGCCGTCGCGTTGATCGTGAACGAGGTCGAGATGCGGTCGAGCGGGATGCGGTCGAAGACGCGCTCCATGTCGGCGAGGGTGTCGATCGCGACGCCGACCTTGCCGATCTCGCCCGCCGCCTTCGGGTCGTCGGAGTCCATCCCCATCTGTGTCGGGAGGTCGAGCGCGACCGAGAGCCCGGTCTGGCCCTGGTCGAGCAGGAACCGGAATCGCTCGTTCGTGTCCTCGGGGTTCCCGTGGCCCGCGTAGAGCCGCATCGTCCAGAGCCGGCCCCGATACATGCTCCGGTGGATGCCCCGCGTGAACGGATACTCGCCGGGCAGGTCGCTGCACGTGTCCGGACCGGTGGACCGGTCGAGCTCCGTGTAGAGCGCCGCGACCGGGATCCCCGAGTCGGTCACAGCGTCGGGTAGCGCCCCGGTCAGCTCCTGCCAGCGCGCGATCGCGCGCTCGAGATCGGCGCGGGCCTCGACGATTCGCCGATCATCCAGGGATGCCACCGCTCCCGTATATCGTATCTGATCTGACCACGCCGCCTTTTGCACCGGAGGGACTCGCGCTCGGCCGCTGGCTCGGGAAGCCGCTCCCGCGCCTCGAAGACCGCCGTTTCCTGCTCGGTGCTGGCGAGTTCATCGCCGATCTGCGCCTCCCCGGAGCCGTCCACGCGGTCTTCGTGCGCTCGCAGGTCGCCCATGGCCGCGTCCGTGCCCTCGACAAGGAGGACGCGCGCGCGGTGCCCGGGCTGGTCGTGGTGCTCGGGGCCGGCGACCTCCCTCACCGGCCCCTCGTCGACGCGGTCGCCATCGACGGCCTGGCGAGGACGCCGCAGCCTGCGCTTGCCGCCGACATCGTGCGCTTCGCGGGCGAGCCCGTCGCGATCGTGCTCGCCGAGACCCGGTATCTCGCCGAGGACGCGGCCGAGCGCGTCGTCGTGGACGTCGAGGAGCTGCCCGTGGCCATGGACGTCGAGGCGGCGGCCGCGCCGCAGGCCCCCCTTCTGCACCCCGACCTCGGCACGAACACGGTATTCGCCTCGTCGCGCCGCTTCGGTGACGCCGAGCGAGCGTTCGGCGCCGCTGCGCACGTCGTCCGCTCACACTTCCGCGGCAACCGTTGCACTGCCGCCCCGATGGAGACGAGGGGCTGCGCGGCGAGCTGGGACGCCGCGGCGGGCCGCCTCACCGTCTGGAGCTCGACGCAGTCGCCCCACCTGCTCCGCCGCAGGCTCGGACTCGCGCTCGACCTGCCGGACGGGCGCATCCGGGTCATCGTGCCCGACGTCGGCGGCGGCTTCGGACAGAAGATTCCCCTTCACCCGGAGGAGGTGGCGGTCGCGCTCGCAGCCCGCCGGCTGGGGCGTCCGGTGGTCTGGATCGAGGATCGCCGGGAGAACCTCGTCGGCGCCACCCACGCGAAGGAGCAGTGGATCGACCTCGAGCTCGCTCTCGCTGCCGACGGAGAGTTCCTCGCGCTCCGTGCACGGGTCGTCGGGGATGCCGGCGCCTACTCCCACAACGCGGCGAGCGCGCTCATCGAGCCCTACCTCTCCGCCTACCTCATGCCGGGTGTCTACCGGATCCGGCATCTTGAGCTCGAGATCGCCGCCGTGCTGACGAACAAGGCGCCCACGGCGCCGTACCGCGGCGTCGGCTGGACGGCCGGGCACACGGCGCGCGAGCTGCTCGTCGAACGGGCGGCGGTCGAGCTCGGGATCGACCCTGCGGCGCTGCGGCGGCAGAACATGGTGGCTCCCGACGAGTTCCCCTACGAGAGCTGCGTCGGGATGCTCTACGACTCGGGGAGCTACCGGGAGTCGCTCGACCGGGCGCTCGAGCTGGCCGGCTACGAGCCGTTCCGCGCACGCCAGGTCGCCGCCCGCGACGAGGGCCGGTACCTCGGGATCGGGGTCAGCCCCTACGTCGAGCCGACCGGCTGGGGGACCGATGGCAGCAGCCAGTCGAGCTGGGTCTTCGCCTCGCACGACGCGGCGCGCGTGACGGTCGAGCCCTCGGGCGAGATCACCGTCGCGATCGGAACGCCCGCGCAGGGCCAGGGGCACGCGACGGCGATCGCGCAGCTCGTCGCCGATCGGCTCGGGGCGATCCCAGCGGACGTCACGGTGATCGCGAACGACACCGCCGCGACGCCGATGAGCACCTCGGGCACGCGGGCGAGCCGCGTCGCGGTCGTGATCGGCGGGGCGGTGCTCCTCGCCGCCGAGGAGCTCCGGGAGCGGCTGCTCGCCATCGCCGGGTTCCTGCTCGAGGCCGACCCGGCCGACCTCGAGCTCGTGGAGGGCGGGGTCGCCCTCCGGGATGCCCCGTCGAGGCGCGTGTCCCTCCGCGAGCTGGCCGAGGCCGCCCACTACCGGCGGGATCTCCGGGCCGTCGTGCCGGAGCCCGATCTCACCGCATCCGCGTTCCATGATCCGAGGGCGACGTACTCGAACGGCTGCATCGTGTGCGAGGTCGAGGTCGACGTCGAGACCGGCGCCGTCGGGGTCGAGCGTCTCGTCGCCGTCGAGGACTGCGGCACGATTCTCAATCCGGCGATCGTGGACGGCCAGATCCGCGGCGCGCTGGCTCAGGGACTCGGCCTCGCCCTGCTCGAGCACGCGGCCTACGACGAGCGGGGCCAGCCGCTCGCGTCGACGTTCCTCGACTACCTGCTCCCGACCGCCGCGGAGGTGCCGGCCGTCGAGATCGACCATTGCCGCTCGCCCTCGCCGTTCACGCCCGGCGGGATCAAGGGGATGGGCGAGTCCGGGCTCGTCGCCTCACCGGCGGCGGTCGCCGCCGCGGTCGCGGATGCGCTGGCCCCGTTCGGCGCCCGGGTCGAGCGCCTTCCGCTCTCCCCCGAGACCGTGCTCGACATGATTCAGCCCTGACGAGGAAAGCGAGGTTCCATGTTCACGATCACGCCGATGGTCGTCGCGATCGGCCCGCAGCGGGAGAAGAGCCGCTTCACGTACATGCACAACTTCGGAGACAAGGTGGACATCCCGTACGTCTCGTGGTTGCTCCAGGGGGACGGGCGGAACATCCTCGTCGATGCCGGGTGCAGCGCCACCGACTACCGGGAGCGGATCCGCGGCGAGGGGCCGCTCATGCTCGCCGGCGAGACGTTTCAGGACGTGGTCGACGTCAAGCCGATCGAGGAGCATTTCGCGGAGCACGGGTTGACCTACGACGACATCGACACGTTCGTCCAGACCCATCTCGACTGGGACCACTGCATGAACACGACGAAGTTCCGCCGTTCCCGGATCCTGATCCAGCGGAACGAGTGGACGAGGATCCCGGTGCACCCGCTGTTCGCCTCGACGTACGCGCCGAAGGAGCACTACGAGGAGATCTCGCGCCTGAACGTCGAGTTCGTGGAGGGTGACTACGAGCTCGCGAACGGCGTCCGGGTCATGCTCACGCCCGGGCACAGCCCGGGCGGTCAGTCGGTCGTCGTCGACACGGACGCCGGGACGTACGTGATCGCCGGCATGTGCACGATCCGCGAGAACTTCTACCCGCCCGAGGAGGTGCTGAAGAAAGGGACGTACCGGGTGATCCCGACCGGCATGCACATGGACCCGATCCTCACCTACGACTCGATGCTGAGGATCCTCGACGTCGGCAAGGACCAGGTGCTGCCGTTCCACGACATCGCGGTGCTCGAGATGGAGACGATCGGCTGAAGCCGGCGCCGTTTCGCTACGCACGCCCGGAGAGCCTCGATGAGGCACTCGCGCTGCTCGCCGCCCACGGTGACGACGCGAAGGTCATCGCAGGCGGTCAGAGCCTCGGCCCGCTCCTGAACCTCCGGCTCGCCGGCCCGGCGCTGCTCGTCGACCTGAACCGGCTGCCGCTGGCCGGCATCTCGGTCGAGGGCGCAGTGCTCGTGGTCGGTGCACTCACGCGGCAACGCGATGCCGAACGGGATCCTGCGGTCGCGGACGCGGCGCCGCTCCTCGCGGAGGCGCTGCCCTGGGTCGGTCACATCGCCGTCCGTAACCGGGGCACGATCGGAGGGAGCCTGGCGCACGCCGACCCGGCGGCCGAGCTGCCGGCCACCGCCGTGGCCCTGGGCGCGGAGGTGGTCGCCGAGAGCATTCGCGGCGCACGGACGATTCCCGCGGCCGGGCTGTTCCTCGCCCCGCTGCAGACGGTGCTCGAGCCGGACGAGCTCCTCACCGGCGTCCGCGTCCCGGTGGCCCGGCCGGGCACCGGCTCCGCCTGGGTCGAGCTGGCGAGAAGGCACGGCGACTTCGCGATCGCCGGCGCCGCGGTGACCCTGACACTGGACGGCGACGGCTCGGTCGCCGGCGCCGCGGTCGTGCTCTCGGGCGTCGGGCCGACCCCGACCGACGTCGGCCGGGCCGCCGAGGCCCTCGGCGGCGCCGTTCCCGACCGCCGGGCCTTCGAAGCCGTCGCCTCGCTCGCCGCCGAGGCCTGTCGCCCCGCCTCCGATCTCCATGCCTCTGCGACCTACCGGCGGCGGGTGGCCGGCGTGCTCGCCCGCCGCGCGCTGGAGCGTGCGTATGATCGCGCCCGTGCCGGCTGAGGTGGCGATCGCGCTCACGGTCAACGGGGCCGCGGTCGAGGCCACGGTCGAGCCACGCCTGACGCTCGCGGACTTCCTCCGCGACCGGCTAGGCCTGACCGGAACGCACCTCGGTTGCGAGCACGGAGTGTGCGGCGCCTGCACCATCGTCTGGGACGGCCGCACCGCCCGCTCGTGCATCGCCTACGCGGCACAGGCAGACGGGGCGGAGCTGATGACGGTCGAGGGGCTGGCCGCCGCGGACGGCACCCTGCATCCGATCCAGCAGGCGTTCCACGAGTGCCACGGGCTCCAGTGCGGGTTCTGCACGCCCGGATTCCTGCTCGCCGCGTACGAGCTGCTCCGGGATCGCGCCGGTCCCGGAGACCGCGAGATCCGCGAGGCTCTGTCCGGCAACCTGTGCCGCTGCACGGGCTACGAGGGCATCGTCGAGGCCGTGAAGCTGGCCGACGCCCGCTGGGAGCGATGAGCCGCGACTTCCTGATCTCCGCGGCCGAGCTGGCCGACCGGCTCGGAGACCACTGCGTCGTCGCCGCCGCCGTCAGGACGGCGCCCGCTGGAGCCGTGCCTCGCGCAGCATGTGCTCGGCGCAGCGGAGCGCGAAGGCGCAGATCGTCGCCGTCGGGTTGACCGCTCCGGCCGTGACGAACACGCTGCCGTCTGCGACGAACAGATTCGGCACGTCGTGCGTCCGCCCGTACGGATCGCAGACCGACGTGTCCGGGTCGTGGCCGATCCGCGCCGTGCCGAGCAGGTGCCAGCCGCAGTCGGCGTGGATCCGCGCCACCCGGGTCTCGATCGCGCCCGCCGCGTCGTGGGCTTCGATCGCCCGCGCGATGTTGAACTCGAGCGCCGCCTCGGCGTGCTCCGGTACGCGGTAGGCGATCCTCGGCGCCGGGATGCCGGCCGGATCGACCAGCTGTGGGTCGAGTGTGACGCGGTTCTCCGCGTCCGGCAGGTCCTCTGCGGTGATGAACCAGTCGAACGAGCGGCCGAGCAGGCGCCTGACGCTGGCGTGGATCGCCGCCCCCGAGGTCTCCGGCGGCGAGAGCCGCCAGAGCAGCAGCTGGGGCCCGAAGCCGGGGACGAGATCCCATTTGGCGCCGCGGACGAACCCCCGCGAGGCATCCGTCTCGTAGAACTGGAGCGAGCCGAGCGGCTGGCCGGCCGGCCCGTGCCAGCTCTGCAGGTCCTCGTCGTAGATGCCCAGGACCGACGCCGCCGGATGGAGCATCAGGCGGCGACCGACGAGGCCGGAGGAGTTGGCGAGGCCGTCCGGGAACCGGGCCGAGCGGGAGAGCAGGAGCAGGCGGGAGGTGCCGATCCCGTTCGCGGCGAGCACGACGACGGACGCCTCCTGCAGGTGCTCGCGACCCTTGCCGTCGACGTAGACGGCACCCTTCGCGAGGCCGCCGCCGTCGAGCACGATCTCGCGGACCCGGGCGCCGGTGACGAGCCGGGCCCCGTGCGCGAGGGCGTCGGGCCAGTGTGTGAGGTCGGTGGAGGCCTTCGCTCCCTCCGGGCAGCCGGTCTGGCAGGTGCCGCGGCGGGCGCACCGGGCGAGTCGCCCGTGCTCCCGCGAGGGGATCGCGTTCGTTCCCGGCCACCAGTGCCACCCGAGGCGGTTCATGCCCTGCGCGGCCGTCCGGCCCATTGCGCCGATCGGGTGGGCGGGAAGCGGCGGCGGCGCCCCGGGCGGGTAGGCGGGATCGCCGGCGTGCCCGGAGACCCCCATCTCCCGGTCGATCCGCTCGTAGTAGGGCAGCAGCTCCTCGTACGACAGGGGCCAGTCGTCGGCGACGCCGTCGAGCGTCCGCACGCGGAAATCGGACGGCAGCAGCCGCGGCCAGATCGCGGTGTAGTGGATCGTGCTCCCGCCGACCGCGTTGAACATGAGGGGCGCGATCTCCGCCGAGGAGACGTCGCACGGATAGTCGGCCGGGAGCCGGCGGACGTTCGGGTTCGGATGCCAGGCCTTCGAGAGGCAGAGCTCCCAGGGCTCGCTCGCGGCCGGATACTCGTCGGCGGCATGCCAGCGGCCCTGCTCGAGGCAGACCACGTCGAGCCCGGCCTCTGCGAGCCGCCTGGTGACAACGGCGCCGGCCGCGCCCGCGCCGACCACGAGGACATCGGCGCGCTCCGCCCCGTCGCGGCGGGGGCGGGTCACCCCGGCGGGCGCGGCAGGTTGCACCAGCCGGCGATGAACCGCGCCATCACCTGCGCGAACGTCACGAGCTGCTCCTCGTCGACCCACTCGTCGACGGCGTGGGCTTGCGCGAGCGTTCCGGGCCCGAAGATCGCCGCCGGGACCCCGGCGTGGCCGAACCAGCCGCCATCGGTGACCGTCGCGGACATGTCGAGCACGGGCTCAGCACCCGTCTGCGCGCGGTAGGCGCCGGCGAGGGCGGCCACGCCCGGATGCGCCGGTTCGAGGTCGAGGGATGGGAAGATCTCCCCCTGCTCCTCGATCATCGAACGGCCGCCCCAGCGGAACGTGGGTGGGTGGACGCGCAGCCATGGATCGGCTGCGGCGGCGGCAAGCACGTGGGCCTCGATCTCGTCCGTGATCTGCTCGAAGGTCTCGTCGGGGTAGAAGTGGACGGTCACCCAGAGCGCGCAGCGGTCGGCGACGAACGCGGCATGACGGCCGCCCTCGATGACGGCCGGGTTGATCGTGTTCACGCCCGCCGGGAACCCGGGGTGGCTCTTCGTCACGGCCCAGTGGCGCTCGAGCTCCTGCAGGGCGACGATCACCTTCACCATCTTCTCGATCGCGCTCGCGCCGGCGACGCCGCCGCCCGCGTGGATCATCCGCGACCGCATCCCGTCGTGGAACGTCTCCGGGCTCTCGACGGTGATCCAGCCGGTGATCACGCCGCCCTGCCCCTGGAGGTGCAGGTCGCTCGTGTCGACCACGACCGCGAAGTCTGCCGTGTGGCCGGCCTCGAGCACCGCCCGCGTGCCGGCTTCGCCGACCTCCTCGCCCGTCACCGACTGGAGCTGCAGGTCGCCACGCAGCTCGACGCCGTGCTCGGCGAGCAACTCGATGGCGAACAGGCTGGCGGCGATGCCACCCTTCATGTCGGCCACCCCGCGCCCGTAGACGCGGCCCCCGGCTCGGGTGAGCGCGAACGGCGTATGCGACCAGTTCGCGTCGTCCCCGACCTCGGCGACGTCCACGTGGCCGTTGACGATCAGGCTCCTATGGGCATCGCGGTCGATGCCCCGCCGTGTCCCGACGATGTTGACGTCGCCCTCGTAGTGCGGGATCCGCTCGACGTCGAACCCGGCGGCGGCCAGCCGGCCGGTCAGCCAGTCCTGGGCCGGAATGGTGTTACGCGCGGGCGGGCTCGGGGTCGCGAACCCGACGAGCCGCTCGAGCAGCGCGAGGAGCTCCCCCCGGCGCTCGCCGATCGCCGCGACGGCACGGTCGAGCGCGGTCGGCACCGCTATCGATCCCGTCCCTCAGGCCCGCCCGAGCGCCCGGTCGGCCTTCTGCTTCAGGTCGTCGACGATCGAGGGGTCCCGCAGCGTGGTCGTGTCGCCGAGGTCGTCGCCCTCGGCGATGTTCTTGAGCAGGCGGCGCATGATCTTGCCCGACCGCGTCTTGGGCAGATCGTCGCCGAACAGCACCGCCGCCGGGCGCGCGATCTTCCCGATCTTCTCCGCAACGAACTCGCGAAGCTCGTCCGCGAGGTCGTCGGTCGAGCCGAAGCCCTCCTTGAGCAGGACGAAGCACACGATGCGCTGGCCCTTGTCGGGGTCGAATGCCCCGGTCGCGGCCGCCTCGGCCACGGCCGGGTGCTCGACGAGGGTCGACTCGATCTCGGTGGTCGAGAGCCGGTGGCCGGCGACGTTGATCACGTCGTCGATCCTGCCCATGAGCCAGAAGAAGCCGTCCTCGTCGCACTTCGCGCCGTCGCCGGTGACGTACGTCTCGGGGCCGTACTTCGAGAAGTACGTGCGCACGTAGCGGTCGTCCTCGCCGAACAGGGTGCGGGCGATCCCGGGCCAGGGCTGGCGCATGACGAGGAAGCCGCCGGTCCCGGGCTCGGCCGGGTTGCCCTGCTCGTCCACGATCTCGGATCTGATACCGGGGAACGAAACCGTTGCCGACCCCGGCTTCAGCGTCGTGACTCCCGGCAGCGGGCTGATCAGGATCCCGCCCGTCTCGGTCTGCCACCAGGTGTCGACGACCGGGCATCGCCCACCGCCGATGACCTTCCAGTACCAGACCCACGCCTCCGGGTTGATCGGCTCGCCGACGGTGCCGAGCACGCGCAGCGACGAGAGGTCGTGCCGGTTCGGGTACTCCTCCCCGACCTTCACGAACGCCCGGATCAGCGTGGGAGCCGTGTAGTAGGAGTTGACCCTGTAGCGCTCGACGATCTGCCAGTGCCGGTCCCAGTCGGGGTAGGCGGGGTCTCCCTCGTACAGCACCGAGGTGCAGCCGTTGGCGAGGGGGCCGTAGACGATGTAGGAGTGGCCGGTCACCCAGCCGACGTCGGCTGCGCACCACCAGACCGTGTCGTCGTGGATGTCGAAGATCCACTTGTGCGTCACGGCTGCGTGCAGCAGGTAGCCGGCGCTCGTGTGCAGGACGCCCTTCGGCTTCGCGGTCGAGCCCGAGGTGTGCAGCAGGAACAGCGTGTCCTCGGCCGCCATCGGCTCGGGCTCGCACACATCCGCCGCCTCGGCGGCGAGGTCGTGCCACCAGACGTCACGGTCGTCCTCCCATGGAACCGGTTCCCCGGTGCGCCGGTGGACGACGACGTGCTCGATGTCGGGTGCCGCCGCCACGGCCATGTCGGCATTCGCCTTGAGCGGCACCTTGCCACCCTTGCGCCATGCCTCGTCCTGGGTGATCAGGGCCGTCGCCCCCGAGTCCTGGAGGCGCTCGGCGAGGGACTCGGCCGAGAACCCGCCGAAGACGACGATGTGAGGCGCACCGATCCGCGCGCAGGCGAGCATCGCGACCGCGACCTCGGGGACCATGCCCATGTAGATCCCGACGCGGTCGCCCTTCTTCACCCCGAGCTTGCGCAGCCCGTTCGCGAGCCGGCTGACCTCCCGGAGCAGCTCCGCGTACGTGAGATCGCGCGCCTCCCCCGGCGCCTCGGCGACCCAGTGGTAGGCGATCCGGTCCCCGCGCCCGGCCGCGACGTGCCGGTCGAGGCAGTTGTACGAGACGTTGAGCACCCCGTCCTCGAACCACGTGACGTGCGGCGGTGTCCAGGTGAGGCCCGTCGTCGGCTCGACCTCCCAGTCGATGAACTCGTCGGCCAGCCGGGTCCAGAAGGCCTCGAAGTCCTCCTGCGCCTCGCGGTACACGCTGTCGTCCGCGATGATCGCGCCTCGCCGAAACTCCTCCGGCGGAGGGAACGTCCGGTGCTCCTTCAGGAGCCCCTCGATGAGGGATCGGGCCTCCGCGCGCGTGTCGGACATACGTCTCCCTCTGCTCGCCTGCCCGGCGAGCCAGCCTCGCCGGAGAACCGATGCCCCGAATGGATACCACACCACAAACCTGCCTGGCGACGCGGCCCGTCGGGCGGGGCGCTACCCTTCTCGGGTGCGCGTACGTCGTCTGTTCGCCGTCGTTGCGACGGCGGCGCTTGCCGGCGCCGCGGCAGGAACGGCCGCCGAGGGCGAAGAGCCCCGTGCCTCCGCCTCGGCGTTCGGGGTCCTCGTCCGGCTCGCCGCCGGCGAGACGTTCGACGCAGGCTCGATCTCGGCCCCGCCCGACGGCTCTGCCAACCTCCCGGGGTTCCGCTACCCCGCGGCCGGCGATGTGGTCTCGGTCGGGAGCATCCAGACGGACGTCGCGACCGGCCCGGGCGCCGCCGCCCGTTCGCGGGCCTCGACCGTCGTGCGGGACGTCGACCTGTTCGGCGGCGCGCTGACGCTCGACGCGATCGCCCTCACCGCGGAGGCGCGCGCCGCCCGCGATGGCGCGGCGGGCGACCTCAGCGGATCGAGCGTGTCGGGCCTGCGGGTCGCAGGCCAGCCGGTCGCCGCAGTGCCGAACCAGCGCATCCCGCTCGGGGACTGGGGCTACGCGGTCGTGCTCGAGCAGGCGGTCGCACGGGGCGACGACGAGGAGCACGCCTACCGCGGCTTCGTCGTCGGCGTTCACGTCCACCTCACGGCGGAACACGCGGGGCTTCCAGCCGGCGCCGAGGTCCTCGTGGGCTACGCCGAAGCGGCGACCCGCTGGCCGATCCCGCCCACCGAGCTTCCCGGCGAATCGGCCGGGGGGGGCGGGGACGCTGCCGGTCCGGGCGAGCAGAACGACGGCAGTGGGGCCGGGGCCCCGGGCGCGTTGCCCGACGAGCCGACCGTCCACCCGCCGGGCTCGCAACAGACGATCCCGGCGATCGTCCGCGACCCGCCGCCGGGCGTTCGCCCCGACATCACCGGCAAGGGCTACGTCTTCCCGGTCTACGGGCCGGCGTCGTTCTCCTCCGACTTCGGCTACCCGCGGGCGCTGACCGGCTGGCACCACGGGAACGACATCTTCGCGCCGCTCGGCGCTCCGATCCTCGCAGTCGCCGACGGCACGCTCTTCTCGGTCGGCTGGAACCAGGTCGGCGGCTGGCGACTGTGGCTTCGGGACGGCCAGGGGAACGAGTACTACTACGCACACCTCTCCGCCTACTCACCGCTCGCCGAGAACGGCGTTCGGGTTCGGGCGGGCGACGTGATCGGCTTCGTCGGCGACACCGGCGACGCTCGCGGAACCCCGCCGCACCTGCACTTCGAGATCCACCCGGCCGCGCTGCTCGGGCTCGGCTACGACGGGGTGATCGACCCGTACGGCTATCTGCTGAGCTGGCAGAGCGCGGAGGATCTGGCGATCAGCGTCGCACCCGGACAGGCCGAGGTCGGCAGCGGCCCCGCACCGGAGCCCGGGGCGGCGCTCCTCGACGTGCAGGACATCTCGTCGCACAGCGGCCTCGTCCCTGGACTGCTCGAGGAGGCGCTGGGGCTGCCGCTGCTCGTCGGAGAGAGCGCGCCGCTCGTGCCGGTCACCGTGCCCGGGCTCGTCGGCGCCGCGCCGGGCTTCAGCTAGCCTCTAGGCCCGAGCTCGATCGTGCCGACGTCGACGGCCGACGCGCCGCCGTCGACGGGAAGCACGGTGCCGGTGACGAACGCGGAGTCGTCGCAGGCGAGGAACAGGCAGACCGTCGCGATCTCCTCCGGTGTTGCCGGGCGCCTGAGCGGCAGCCGGCAGCTTGCGAGCACGTACGCCTCGTCGATCGAGATGCCGCGGGCCGCCGCGATCCCGCCCACGTAGTCGTCGCCCATCGGCGTGCGCACCCAGCTGGGGCAGACGGCGTTGCAGCGGATCCCTTCGGGCCCGTAGTCGACCGCGAGCGAACGGGTCAGCCCGAGCAGCGCCGTCTTGGCGGAGACGTACCCGGCGAGCCGCGGGGGCGCGGTGAGGGCAGCCTCCGAGGCCACGATGACGATCGATCCGCCGCCCCTGGCGCGGAGCTCGGGGACGGCGGCGCGGGCGCAGACGAACGCGCTCGTCAGGTTGGAGCGAAGCGAGGACTCCCACTCGTCGTCCCGGGTGTCGGCCGCCGCGCCTCCGCTCTCCCCGCCCGCGTTCGCGACGAGCACGTCGAGGCCGCCGAGGTCATGGCAGGCGCCGATCGCCCGCTGCATGTCCTCCGGGGAGGCCGCGTCGCCCGCCACGGCGACTGCATCGAGCTCGGCGGCGATCACCGCGAGCGGTCCCGGCCGCCGGCCGGTCACCACGACCCGCGCGCCCTCCCGGACGAACAGCCGTGCTGTCGCGGCGCCGATCCCGGTACCGCCGCCCGTCACCAGTGCAACTGTCCCTGACAGCTTCATGCGGTAGGAATATCGCATGGAGACGACCGGGAGGCTCGGGGCGACGAGCGCGAACTGGCTCGACGCGCCGTACAATCGGCTCGGCTTTCGGCGGGTCGGTACGCTCGCGCGCACCGCGCGCATCCCGCGCGGTGACGGGCCGGTGTCCGAGCTCCCCCGGGAGGAACGCGACCTCGACAACTTTCGCTTCGAGCACGAAGCCCGCACGCTCGAGCTGCGGACGATGCTCGCCGAGACGTTCACCGACGGGTTCCTCGTCGTCCACGACGGCTCCGTGGTGACCGAGCAGTACTTCGACGGCATGGCGCCGTCCGACACGCACCTGCTGATGTCGGTCTCGAAGTCGCTCAACTCGACGCTCTGTGGCGTGCTCGTCGGGGAGGGCGCGCTTCGCACCGGCGATCTCGTCACCGACCACATCCCCGAGCTGCGTGGAACCGCGTGGCAGGGCTGCACCGTGCGGCACCTCCTCGACATGCGGGTGGGAGTCCGCTGGGACTTCGACCTCGACGAGCTGACGATCCTCGACGTCTCCGACTACCGCGCCCACGGGCGCACGGACATTCCCGCCGATACCGAGTCGTGGATCCGCACGATCCCGGCAGCGGGCGATCACGGCGGGGCGTTCGCCTATCACTCGCTCGCCACCGACGTGTTCGGCTGGGTGCTCGAGCGCGCCGGAGGGCTGCCCTATCCGGAGCTGTTCTCCGACCGCATCTGGTCCCCGCTCGGCGCCGAGCACGACGCGGAGATCATGGTCGACCGGAGCGGCTTCCCCGTCGTCGAGGGAGGTATCTGCACGACGCTGCGCGACCTGGCGCGGTTCGGCCTCATGTGCCTGCAGGGAGGCACGATCGGTGGACGCCGGGTCGTGCCCGCCGACTGGATCGGCCGCCGGCTCGTCCGCGACGAGGAGCTGATCGACGCCTACGGCTCGGACAACGAGCTCGGCGGCCCGCCGGGCACCGCGTTCTACCACGACAACTGGTGGATCTGGGACGCGGAGCGAGGGATCTACGCGGCCGTCGGCATGAACGGGCAGAGCGTGTTCCTGCACCACCCCTCGCAGACGGTGATCGCGAAGCTCTCGACGTTCCCCGACGTGCTCGACACCCGCCTGTTCGCGCTGCACCACGCCGGCATGTCGGCTCTCGCCGAGTCGCTCGCCGGAGCCGGTTAGAGTCCGTAGCCCCCGACACCCCACCCGACGTCCGGCGCGGCCCCCAGCTCCCGGCTGGCCAGGCCGACGTCCGGTCTCGAGTTCGAAGGAGACGTGCATGGCGACCGGCCTTGTCTGGCATGAGCGGTACATGTGGCACGACACGCGGCATGCGGCCGGGCCGCTTCCGGCGGGAGGCTGGCTCGAGCCGGGGGAGCACTCGGAGAACCCGGGCACGAAGCGGCGGTTCAAGAACCTGCTCGACGTCAGCGGGCTGACCGAGCAGCTCGTCTCCGTAAAGCCTCGTGAGGCGACCGTCGACGAGGTCTGCCGCTTCCACACCCGCGACTACGTCGACCGGATCAGGGCCATGTCGGACGAGAACGGCGGGGATGCGGGCGGGCTCACCGCGTTCGGGCCCGGCTCCTTCGAGATCGCGCTGCTCGCGGCCGGCGGGGCGATCGCGGCGGTCGACGCGGTGCTCGACGGCACGGTGTCGAACGCGTATGCGCTCGTTCGCCCCCGGGGCACCACGCGCTCGCCGGCGAGGGGATGGGATTCTGCATCTTCGGGAACTGCGCGATCGCCGCCCACCACGCGCGGGCGGCGCGCGGCCTGGCGCGCGTCGCGATCGTCGACTGGGACGTCCACCACGGCAACGGGACACAGTCCGCGCTTCTACGCCGATCCGTCGGTCCTGACGATCTCGATCCACCAGGACAACTGCTTCCCGCCGGGCTCGGGCACGATCGAGGAGAACGGGGAGGCCGCCGGTGCCGGGACCAACGTCAACATCCCGCTGCCGGCCGGTTCCGGGCTCCCGCGTACCTGCGCGGCATTCGAACGAGTCGTCGTGCCCGCGCTCGACCGCTTCCGGCCGGAGCTCGTGATCGTCGCCAGCGGCCTCGATGCGAACGGCATGGATCCCCTCGCACGTCAGCTCATGGACTCCGACGGCTATCGGGAGCTGACCCGCCTGCTGATGGGCGCGGCGGATCGCCACGCCGGCGGCAGGCTCGTGATCGCCCACGAGGGCGGCTACTCGCAGGCGGTCGTCCCGTTCTGCGGGCTCGCGATCGTCGAGACGCTCTCCGGCATCCGCACCGACGTCGAGGATCCGTTCGTGGCGCTCATCGTCCCTCAGGCGGGCGAGACGGTGCTCCCGCACCAGGCAGAGGCGATCGAGCGGGCGACGGCGCTGGTCGAGCGCGTCCCGACACCCGATTAGAGACCCGACCCCGTGGTCTCCCCCCCGTTGGGGATCACGATGCCCCCACTTCTCCTGGCTAGCGTGAGGTCAGGAGCTCGCCGCGCAGAAACGATTCGACGGTGTCACGCCACGCGGCAGGTCGATCGAGGTGAACGTCGTGGCCGCTCCCGGGCACCACGGCTCGATGGGCGAGCGGCTGTGCGTCGAGCATGGTCTGGGGCTCGTCGTCGCCTAGGAACCCGTTCTCGGCTTGCACGACGAGGATCGGGACGGAGAGGTCTCGCCACACTCCCGTCAGATCGACCTCTTCCTGGCTCCGCGCCGACTCGATCATGTCCTCCGCGACGAAGGCGGGCCGGTAACCGCCCGGCGTTCGGACGAGGCCGTCGGCCCACCGGGAGCTGAGTCCCATCGACCCGAAGAACGCCCGCGCCGCGGTCAGGTCGGGGAAGAGGCTTGGCCATCTCGCCAGCCACTCCGCGACCGCCTGGGCGTTCCCGTTGCTCGGGCCCACCCCGGCCTCGACGACCACGAGCGCGGAGACGGAAGCCGGCCTGCGAGCAGCCGCGAGGATCGCCACCTGGCCCCCGAACGAGTGTCCGACCAACGCTGCCGGCCGAGCGAAGGCGTCGAGCAGTTCGATCGCATCGCCGGCGTACTCTTCCAGCGAGTACCCTCCCTTCGCCCGCGCGCTGCCTCCGTGGCCGCGCAGGTCGGGCACAACCACACGGAAGTCCGGGGCAAGCCACGACGCTGACTCATCCCACTCGTGTGACGTGCCGGCCAGTCCGTGCAGGATGAGCAACGGAGGACCGTCGCCTCCGGTGTCGAGCCCGACCAGTGTCGGCTCGCGCCGGCGCAGGACAATTCTGGTTGGCCCAATCATTCCCCGGACGTGCGTCACCGTCTGCCTATGCCGTCGTGCCCTCGAGGATCTGCAGCGTCTTGAGGTCGCTGTAGAAGTCGAGCGCGTAGTCGCCCCCCTCCCGGCCGATGCCGGAGATGCCCATGCCGCCGAACGGGGCCGTCAGGTCGCGCACCAGGAAGCAGTTCACCCAGACCGTGCCGCCCCGCAGCGCGCGGCCGACGCGATCCGCCCGGCCGAGCGAGCCGGTGTAGACGATCCCGGCGAGGCCGTACTCCGTCGAGTTCGCGAGCCCGATGCCCTCCGCTTCGTCCCGGAAGGTCTGAAGCGTGAGGACGGGCCCGAACACCTCTCGCTGCACGATCTCCGACTCGTTCGAGCGCGGCTCCACGAGCGTCTGCTCGTACCACAGGCCGTCCGGTCCACCGATGTCGGCACGCCGCCCGCCGCGCACGATCCGGTCGCCGGCCGCCTCGGCCCTCCGGACGAAGCCGTCGACGCGCTCGAGGTGGTCGGCATGGATGAGCGGCGAGAGCGTGGTCGTGTCGAGACGCGGATCGCCGAGCACCTGGGCATCGGTCGCGGCGTGGAATCGTTCCAGGAAGCTGTCACGGATCGATTCCTGGACGAGCAGCCGCGTCCCGGCGAGGCAGACCTGCCCCCCGTCGTCGAACTGAACGGCAGCCTTCCTCGCCGCCGCGTCGAGGTCGGCGTCCTCGAAGACGAGAAACGGGCTCTTGCCGCCGAGCTCGGCGGTGAACGGGACGAGGTTCCTCGCAGCGCGCGACGCCGATCAGGCGCCCGGTCTCGGGTGAGCCCGTGAACGAGACGCGACGGATCAGCGGGTGCGCGACGAGCGCCGCCCCCGCCTCCTCGCCGATGCCCTGCACGATGTTGAAGACCCCGCCGGGGAGCCCGGCCTCGGCGACGAGGTCGCCGAGCAGGGAGCACGCGAGCGGCGACCACTCCGCCGGCTTGAGGACGACCGTGCACCCCGCGGCGAGCGCCGGCGCCGTCTTCCATGTCGAGAGCATGAACGGGGCGTTCCACGGGGTGATCACCGCCGCCGGCCCGGGCGGCATCCGCTGTACCCGGTTCCACGTCCCGTTCGAGCGCCAGTCGCGCTCCTCGTGGGCCTCCGCGAGGTTGGCGTAGGCGCGGTAGTTGCGGGCCCCGCGGGCGATCACGCGGGCCCTCAGGGAGCGGAGCAGCATCGCCATGTCCTCGCACTCGACTGCCGCGAGCGGCTCGATGTTCGCGTCGATCAGATCGGCGAGCCGCCGGAGGTGCTCGGCGCGCCCCCCGGGTCCCAGCGCAGCCCAGGCCGGGAACGCGTCGTGCGCCGCGCGAACGGCCAGGTCGACGTCCTCGGCGCTCGCCCTGGAGATCTCGGTGAGCACGCGACCGTCGATCGGCGAGCGATCCTCGAACCGTGCGGAGGAGGCGACCCGCTCGCCGCCGATGAGGTGATCGGTGGAGACGGAGACTCCGGCGACGTCGACCCGGTGGCCGTCCGTCACAGCGGGCTCTCCGTGCCCAGATCGTCGACCGTGTAGCCGAAGGCGAACCGGAACCCCTTGCCCATGCGCACGGGCGCGAGGGCCGTGTGCTCCTCGTTCGGCGCACCGTACAGCTCGAGCGTTGCCGGTCCCTCCCAGATCGGCGAGATGACTCGTTCCCGGCTGCGGGCCCGGACGAGCTCGTGCACCGCCGGGTCGTCGTGGTGTCCGGCGGCGAGGCGCGGGAAGTGCCGCACGTTGACGAGCGGCGGCCCGTTGTGCGTCGGCCCCTCCTCGGCCACCCGCTCGAGCGTCACCGTGCCCTCGGCCAGCCGCCGGTCGTTCGCGGCGAGTGTACCGCCGAAGACGGCGCCCGGCCGGATTCCCGGATCGGCGAAGCAGTCGAGCCCGAACGTCCGGGTCATCCAGACGGAGCCGAGCTTCTTCGGGAAGCCCTGGATCCAGCCGCGCGCCAGCGCGAAGTCGCGATCGACCCAGATGTACGGACAGGTCGTGACATGCTCCCCGGCGAGCGTTGCGTTGACGACGATGAAGCATTCCTTGTACTGACTCCTGGCAGGGTCGACGAGCTCCTCCTGCCCGCCCGTGCACGACTGCCAGTCGACGAAGAGCGCGGCCGCCCGGCCCGGGTCGTCGACGAACGGCTCGAGGCCCGACGGGAGCACCGCGGCGACCGCGTCCGGATCCGCCCAGAACTCGAGCACGAGGAAGTCGCCGACGTAGTGCCAGGGCGGGGCAGGGACGAGGCTGGCGCGGCCTGCGGGAGAGCGGGGAGGGCTGCCATCGACATTGTAGATGATCTGTCCGTCAATCTCTACTACACCCAGCACCGGTCCGCCTGATCCACCGGGGCCGACGACGCAAGTTGTTACGAGATAATCATCACTCACATATTTCCTTGGCAAGACTCTACGATCAGGATCAACTAGGAGGGCGTATCCGCCTTTGCCATCAGCGGCCTCTTTTACGCGTGAATAGCCAGCTGCAAAAAGTTTTAGGTTTCTCATCGAGAGGTAAGACTGACCATAGTTGAGTCGTACATAATTCAGATTGTGGTCCTTGTTTTTGGTGTGGCAATCCAAATCGTATCCAATCAGGTATTCGTGCTGCGCGCTCGCTTCTCTCCCCAAGTTTTCTAAGTTGCCATGGCCGAGAACGATAAAGCGGCCCTTTAATGGCTCGCCACCGTTGCTCTTAAGAGGTCGAGTTTCGAATCCATATTCTCGGCCGACCAAACTCTCAACTAGGTTGCCGAGTTTTTCAAGCGCGGGTCGCCATTCTCCGTGCTCAATGCCGAGTGCGACGTGAAGCACCGTTCGCACCTTGCACTTTTTCAAAAAAGCACCAGAGCCCCACGGCGCTCCTTCAATGAAGTTGTCGCCTTCAAATTTGCCCTTTATTTTTAGTATTTCCGTTAGAGATGACTTTAAATTACCTGTCGAATCAGTCCACGAATTCAGTTGAAGAGGTTGATCTCCGATTGCTGGATGGTTTTGGTATAAGGCACTAGACGCCTCTTCAGAATAGCAATCTGCACAAGGCATCCCTGCCTCCGAATGATTAGTAGAAACTGCTGCCGGATCAAAAGAAAGTGTCCAACTCGCTATAGTCAAGTTCGGTAAGAGATCCTAGGCAAGATCGACATGTTGACTCCAAAGAACCGCTTTATGCATCAAACGTAGCTCAGAAGGTGTGCCGGAGGGAAAAGACGATAAAGAAGCATTTGGGCGGTCGCTGAGGCAACATGAGGCCGATGTTCAGACCCGATGACCGCCACCGGCCGCCCATGACGCCGATCAGCGCTGCCGATTCGCAGCCCCCCAAGAAGTTTTCATTATGGCACCAGTCGCCGCCCTGTCAATCCGCCACGGAGCCTCCGCCGTTGACGAGCCTCCGCCACGGAGCCTCAGACTCCGGATCCGACGAACCTCCCGCACTTGGGGAAGTACATGCGCTTAGACATGAGCGATCCGTACCGCCAGCCGCAGAGTTGCCCGTTCCTGATTCGTGCGAGCGGGTCCGTCCGTCGAAGAGAGGCTCCATTGCACAATTCCGTCTTCTCCAGACAGGATGAGCACATTTGCGGGCGCCGCGGTTGTCCGCGGCTTCGAGGAGCGGTTAAAATGGGAACCGCTGGTAAGACACCAACCCGTCCACCCGGCCCTTGTCGCCTACGGTGTGTTGGTGAGCCGGATAGGAATCGAACCCATTCCTGACCTGCGCTTTAGCGCTTACCGGCGTCGATGCAGTACCGAGTAGTCGCCATCTGTAGACCTTGCGGATCGTCGGCGAGATCCCCATCAGCCGATCGAACGGTCCGCCTCGCACCACCGTGCCACGAGTCCGCAGCATTGCTCCGGCAGTCGGAGGCCTTGTAAGGTTCCGGTCAGATCTCGCGTTCTTCCTCTTGTGCAAGGCAACTCCATGCAGGTGGGGCCTCGACGAGTTTCGTCCACGCATGCGCCACATCGGCCCACGCGTCCCACCCTTGTTCCGCGCGTCATACCGACCCGCGTGAACGTAGCCAACGCCGTCGGTCCAGCACCCTCGGCGTTTCATGGAGGCCCATCATGTCCAAAGGCAATGGCGAAGTGGTGTCTGTGACGGATCCTTCCGAACGAGCAGCGGCAATCCCAAGGGGAAGCTGGCTGACGCGGAGGTGATCTTCGGAGCCGATAGCGGACCGCTCAGCGGACTGCGACTCATCGGCTTCGGTGTGTGGGAACGTCGCGACGGAGGGAGAAACGTGACGTTTCCGGCTCGGCAGTACTCCGTGAACGGAGAACGCCGCAGCTTCGCGTTGCTCCGTCCCGCCAACGGCGAGACGAGCACGCAGGACGCGATTCGGCAGTGCATCCTCGACGCGTACACCCGCACCGAGGCCGCCTCCTGAACGGTCCACTCGTGCTCTCCCAGGCGGCCGGGCCCAGTGCCCCGCCGCCTGGGGGCCACGGTTTCATCCGACCAGCACCGAGACTTCGGGAGGCACTCATGGACACGGCCATACATCCCGGCACCGATCGCGGCAACCCCGGAGAGGCTCTGCGCGCCGTGCCGAAGCTCCAGTCATTGACCGTTCAGCGCGCACTACGAGCTGACCGAGGCAGGCCGGAAGGCATCGCTCCTGGCCGGCGGCGACGGACGGACCCGTCAGCGAACTCACGATTCAGGTGCCCGTCACCAGACTGCACCTCGTGTCGGTCGACGACGCCGGCGTGGCCAGGCTGAAGCTTCAGCCGCGCTTCGAGCGCGGTGAGGATCGGACGGTGATTCGGCGGGACGGCGTCCTCCGATTCGACGTGCCGCCCTCCCTCGAAGATCTGTTTCGCGAGGCCGCCCGCAACTACGAGCTCGAGCCCGCTCTATCGCGCCGAGCGCCTGGCATCGAAGAACCATCGACGAGACGCCGATCGGGAACGCCGTCTTCAAGTGGCGGACGAGCTTCTTGGCGGATCCCAATCAGCGAGCGATGGTGCACCCTCTGCCGACGCCCAAGCGCTGCTTCCTCGCGACCTCTGGTGGCCGGGTCATGTTTGACGCCGCGACCGATGTCGGCCCCGCGCGCGATCTTCCACGTGAGGCCTATCGGCGATTTCGCGCCGACCTCCGCGCCCGGAAGGCCCAGAATCTCAAGCTGCGGGCCGAGAACCTCGCTCTGCACGAGGAGAAGACGCGTGTCATCGCCTCATGGGTCGCCGAGCACGGATCGGAAGACCAGCGCGGACGCCACGCGGCCGGATTGTTGCCCGTCGAAGAAGTGATCGACGCGCTCACGGACGAGGCCTTTTCGACCGTTGACGGACCAGCCCCGCTACCCGCTCGACGGCGCAGCGCGTCTGCAGGATCACCTGCGAACCGTGACAGGCCGCGCGAACATCGTCGTCACCACTGCGGATCTACGAGTCGTTGGTGCTGATGCGACAGTTGCCTCTGCGGCCCAGTGGGCCGTGATTCAGCAGCTGCAGTCGCGGCTGCCCGACGCGGATGTGACCCTTCGCGAACACCGCTTGTCCTGGCGACGAGATCCTGCGCTGCCGGGACTCACCGTTCATGGCGTGCTCGTGACGCGCCACGTTGGGCCGTTCATCCTTCGGCGCGAGTTCGCCGTTCCAGAGAGGTGACACCGACCAAGATCTTGATCGCCGACATCTGAGTTCTCTCGCCCGTGGCCATCCCGGCCACCCCTCCGCATCGCCCGATGTGGAGCCACTCACCACCTCGTCGCCACAACGGCCACGTTGAAAGGAGTACTCACATGCACGGCATTGGTGTATCGACTGTCACTGCGTTCACGGCCCACAAAGAGTGGGCGACGCGACCACCAGACGAACGGTTCGAATCCGTTCATGCGCTCTACGAGGCAGCCCGCACACGGCGGCTCCGCACCGAAGAGCGCCACATCGAGACCGTGGACTTCGGGACCGAGGCAGTCTCTGACGATGTGCTCGCCCTGCGCGATCCATCGGACCGCACTGCCGCCTTGACCCACTGGAGCTTCGAGCAGCTCGCCACCATCGCCGGCGCGCCGCCGAAGTACCTGCGAACGTTGCCCGCGTCGATCGCCTCAGCGGCGATCAATCACGGGCTGCGGCGGCAGCGACGGGAGCAGCATCAGCTGTTCACCGATCAGGCCGCACCGTGGACGGTGCATGCGATCACATCGCCTCGCTACGCACGCGTCCACCACGACGAGCTGGCCGGCCGGGTGCTCGACCTCATGGCCACCCACCCCGCCTGGCAATTGCCGCTCGGCTACAAGGACGGTGTGTTCGGCGCCGAACGGGTTCCGTCCGGCGCCTACCTGGGAGATCGAGACATGTTCCTGTTCCTCGTGGACGGCAATCGTGACCTCGACGACCCGACCGACCGCTCCCGGTCTGGCCTGTTCCGCGGGTTCATTCTCCGGAACAGCGATGTGGGAGCCGCCGCCCTCACCCTGGATGTGTTCTTGTTCCGCGTCGTCTGCGGCAATCACATCATCTGGGGGTTTCAGCACGTCGCTGGTTTCAGACGCCGGCACGTGGGGACGTCGATTCAGGACGCGTGGAACAGCTCGCTCGCGAGCGTTCACGAGGCCCTCGACGCCGACCCCGCGCACGATCGCGCGATGCTCCTGCGGGCCACAACCCAGGAGATCGCGCCGACTCGCGACGGGGTGCTCGACGCGGTGACGCAGCGGCTCGATCTGCCGCAGAAGCACGCCGCGGAGGCGTACACGTTGGCGGAGCAGCACGAGACGAATCCACGTTCGGTCTGGGGATATGTGCAGGGCCTGACACGACTCAGTCAGCGCACCCCCTGGCAGGACGGACGCTTCGTCCTCGACCGCGCCGCCAGTCGCCTCCTCACCACGGTCCACTGACCCTGGTCGTTGCCGTGCGGGCCCAGCGCCCGCACGGCCCTTTTCCCACAGCCAGTCCCTGACGGGTCGGCCCAGGCCCATCCGTCCCACCGCGCGAGTGGCTCATCGCGCGATCCGGCCGTCGGCGCTCCAGCAGCCCCGTCGACCCATTTCGCTCGAGGTGTAGCTATGCGTGAATTCCGACAACTCGGCAACCGATGCCGTGCACGAATCGCCGACCAATCCGCGGCGGTCGTTCTCGGAGACCAGTCTCGACGAACTGACGGCGAGCGTGCGCCGTCACGGCGTGCTCCAGCCGATCCTCGTTCGCCCAACGGCGACGGGTTCATGCTGATCGCCGGCGCGCGACGTCTGCGGGCCGCACGCTCGCAGGCTGCGCCACGATCCCCGCGCGCGTCCTCGAACTCGATGACGCGGCAGCGGATGAAGCGACGATCATCGAGAACCTGCACCGGGAGAGACATCCACCCACTCGATGAGGGCGTGAGCTATCAGCGCCTGGTCGCGTCGGGTCGAACGATCGAGGACGTCGCGGTCGCCATCGGCAAGTCCAAGGGCTACGTCTATCAGCGCATCAGCCTCACGCGGCTCGTGCCGAAGGTGCAGGACCTGCTGGCGCGCGACGTGTTGCCGCTGATCTACGCGCTGAAGATTGCCGTCGTCCCGGCGGAACAGCAAGAGGAGGCGTTGGCCCAGTGCTTCCGCCCACTGTTCCGAGACGAGGAGGCGCGGCGCGATCAGCTCGAACCGCTCGCGCAACTCACCGCGTGGGTCGAGAAGACCGTCCGACTGAATCCTCGCAGCGAGGATACGTCAACGTGCTCCTGCCGACGCTCGCGGAGCAAGTCGTCTCGGCCGAACAGGAGCGCGACGCATCGGTGCTCGCGCTCTCGACGCTGCACTTCCACACCGACGACCGATCCGAAGCCGATTCTCGCCAAGAGCTGGAAGCCGGCGGACGGCAAGGACCGCTGCGCACACGCACGCCCAGGCGTGATCGTGCTCGGGCGAAGGGCAGGGCACGTTCCTGCAGGTCTGCATCGCCAAGAAGGAGTGCCAGAAGCACTGGGCACGTCCGAAGCCTGCGGCCTCAGCGACGCAACGCCGGAGGCGAGACCGAGCACGCCGAGGCCAGACAGCAGCAGGAGGAAGCGTGGGCCAAGCAGCGCGCTGAAACGGAGCGGTGGCGGACGGAACTCCGTCCGCGAGCCGTTCGGCTCATCGCGGAGCGCACGGCCAAGCTCGGATGGTCGCCGATGCTGCTGCGACTGCTGCTCGAGGACATCCGGCATCGACGACCTGTTCCTCGACGTGCTCGGGAAAGCCTGAAGCACTGCCGGTCAAGCCGCTACCCACAGGCGATCGCGGTCGCGCTCGCGCTTCGCCACAGCTGGCAGCGCGACGACCTGGTGACGTTCAGCAAGCGCCTCGGCGTGAAGGTGACGTCCAAGGACCTCGCCGATCACGCGGACTCACATCGCGCCCGATCCGAAGACGCGCAAGGCGTCATCGGACCGGCCGCGCAAGACGCCGAGCAAGCCCTAGCGACTCGGCACTCGACACGCCGCTCACGGACACACCCGTGAGCGGCGTGCATCGAGCCGTCACAAGGACATCAACGTGCACGCAGCCGACACGCAGTCCGGGCATCACGAATCGTGATTGTCGGGCTCGCCTCGCCGTCGTCAAGGCTCTTCGCTGCGCTTCGACCCCGCTGCGCGGGCTGCGGCCTTGACGAGCGACTCGGTCGAGCCTCGGAGGGCAATTACGTGATGCCCGGCAGATTCTGCCCGGCTGCGAATCAACGCCATTCGGTTTGCTCAAGGAGAAGTATCCATGTCCGACACATCGATCACGCCCAACATCGAAGTGACGATCGGTCGGCAGACGCGCCTCTACCACGCCTTCGTCACGACTGCGCCTGCCGCACTCGACGCCCCATCCACGCTCACGCTCTACGCCGGTCCGCTCAAGGACGTCGCGGGCTTCGCGGTGGACGACCGTGCGCTCGACGCGACCAAGCGCAGCGACGCCGTCGCGGCTCGTCCTCATCGACACCGCGGAGCTCGGATGGCAGCGCGCCGCTGCCGTTCGCGCAGCGCATCGACTCACGCCGGCCGATCCGGTCCTGGTCGGCCTCAACACCTTGCAGCAGTGGCTGTGGCAGCGACTGCAGATCCCGATCGCGACGCAGCACACGCATGAACGCCAACAACTTCACAACACGACATCGCGCGAACGCGCAGGAGTGCTGACCATGACGACGATCACGATTCAGATTCTCAAGACGAACGGTCACTCCGCCCCTGGCAAGCTCGCCGACGCGGAGATCCACTTCACCGGCGGGGAACTCGACGGGCTGAAGCTCGTGGGCTTCGCCGTCTGGCAGCGCCGCGACGGCCACGGGGAAAACGTCAGCTTTCCGTCCCGCCAGTTCACCGTCCACGGCGAGCGACGCAGCTTCTCGCTGCTCCGGTGGATCTCCGAGCGGACGGCGCAGGAGCGGGTTGCGGCCCTCGTGCGACGCGCGTACGCCGAGCAGGCATTCCAAACGGCGACGGTCTAACCACAGGTATTGGCCCGGGCGACAGTCGAAGGACGTCACCCGGGCCGAGGAGATCAGTCATGTCTCATCTTCATCTTGATGGTTCGACCGCCACGACCGTCGGGCCAAGCGGGAACCGGGAACCGAGCTCAGGTCCGTTCGGAGCCGCCTTCGAGCGTCACTATCGCATCGGCGAACTGGCCGAGATGTGGAAGCTTGGGCGGGAGACCGTCCGCCTGCTCGTCAAGGACGAGGACGGCGTGATCAAGGTCCGCCTCGGACGCAAGAAGGCGCAGACGGTCTACTCCGTCCCGGAATCGGTGGCGAAGCGAATCCACACGCGGCTGTTGAACAGCCGTTGAGGACCGCTGAGGATGCCGGCGAACGTGCTCTATGCCACGCTGTTGACACCCCATGTCCCGACAGTACACTGGCCCTATGGAAGTGAACCTGTCTCCCGACCTCGAGGGCAAGCTGGCGCGGGCGGCTGGCCGGCGAGGCGTTTCGGCCGACGTGCTGATCCGCGAAGCCATCGAGCGAGCCGTCGACTACGACGACTGGTTCATCCGCGAAGTCGAGAAGGGACTCGCTCAGATCGACGCCGGGCAGGTACTGACGCACGACGCCGTCGGCGCCCGCCTGGAGCAGAAGCTGGCCGAACATCAGTCCCGTCGCTGATGGAACTCCGGTGGACCCAAGAGGCAGCCGCGGATCTCGAACGAATCGCGGACTACCTCTTCGAGCACACACCGGACCATGCGGAGCGCCTCGTGCGCGCGCTGTACGACGCGCCCGCCACGTTGCTGACGTTCCCGAACCGCGGCAGGCCCGGCAAGAAGGAGGGCACACGCGAACTCGTCATGTCGCCCTTGCCCTACATCGTGGTCTACACGGTGCGCGGGGACGCGGTCTACGTCGTTCGCATCCTGCACGGGGCGCAGCAGTGGCCGTGATCGGACGAGGAGTCCGCTGGTGCAATCAGGTGCAAGGCGCCACGGCAGCGATGGCATTCACGGCAATCGTCGGCACTTTAGAATCTGTAAGTTACAGATTCTAAAGGGTCCTGTTGGGTTCGAATCCCACCCTCTCCGCCACATCTTAACTGCTGAAAATAAAGGCTTTATTGATACTGTGCAATCGCGCGTGCTCAATACGTGCCCTTCGTGCTAGCGTCGTCGTCCATGGCGCTCAGACTGATTCGGCGTCACCTCAAGGACTGTCCACACACTTCCACTCGCTATCGGCGCTGCAGGTGTCCGATCCATGTGTATGGCACTCTCGGCGGCGAGAAAATCCGCAAGGCTCTCGATCAAGCGTCGTGGGAAGCCGCAACGGAGTTGATCAACGCGTGGACTGCGTCCGGAGAGGTCGGCGTCATCAAGATCGATGCGCCGACGATTCGCGAAGCCGTCGACAAGTTCTTCGCCGATTGCGAGGCGAGGAACCTGGGTTGGGAGGCGATGCGGAAGTATCACCACCTTCTCGAAGATCGACTGCTGCCATGGACCGAGAAGAAAGGCCTCAACAATCTTCGCCAGCTCTCGGTCGATGCGCTCCGTCAGTTTCGCCAATCGTGGTCCGATAGTCCGCTCTATGCCACGAAGAATCTCGAGCGAGTCCGCGCGTTTCTGAGGTTCTGCCACCAGGCCGGATGGATCAAACAGAATCCGGCAGTTTCGGTGAAGGCACCGAAGGTCACACATAGCCCGACCTTGCCGTTCTCACGTGACGAGATGAAGCGCATTCTCGCGGCGTGCGGCGAGTACGGCGGCAACCAGGATCGCATCAAGGCCTTCGTCCTCACGATGCGTTACACAGGGCTGCGGATCGCTGATGCGATTCGGCTGTCCAAAAGCCAGGTCTCGTCGGGGAAGGTCTTCGTGCGAACCGCAAAGACCGGGCAGGCGGTCACGGTGCCGGTCCCGCCGGAGGTCTTGGCTGCGCTTTCCAAGATCGAAAACGGTTCGGATCGCTACTTCTGGACGGGCAAGAACATGCGCTCTGCGGTGTCGAATTGGTCGCGATACCTGTCGCGGATTTTCGAGCTCGCTAAGATCGACGGTGGGCACTCGCATCGGTTTCGCGATACCTGTGCCGTGGAGCTGCTTCTTGCCGGAGCCTCGGTTGAGGATGTCGCGACGATTCTTGGAAACACACCACACGTGGTCGCGAGGCATTACGCGCCGTGGGTGAAAGAGCGTCAGGTTCGACTCGAGAAACTGGTTCGAAAAAGTTGGCGCTGACCCTGGTAAATCCGCTCGACATTACCCGCTGATTCGACCACCGATTGTGCTGACGATGGGTGCTTCATTCTCGGCGCAGAGCGAGCCGGAAATGTCGAGCCCCGGCCAACAAACTGCGAAGTGAAACACTCTCATTATCGACGCGCCGTCATAGCCGCAGAACCCGCGCCGCGCGCAGGCCGCGTCCAGGCCACCGAAGGTGCCCGCAGGGACGGAGCGCAGCGACGGGCCTGGACGCGGTCGAGCACGGTGCGAGAATTCCGACGACGGCGCAGGAAACGCATTCAGGAATTCGCGGGAATGTTGGAACACCCATACCGAGTTTTTGACATCACATTCGCCGCGCGCTCCAGAGTCATGTGGGCCGGAGCGACCCCCGCCCGGGCCAGGGGCGGGGCCATGAACAGGGCAAAACAGGGGGGTCGCTCCGGCCCACAAAGGGCCAGTCGCGCGTCCCGTTTCGCGGGCGAAGGACGCCGCTTCACTTACATCACTTCGGTGGTGAGCGTTCATGGACAAGGGGATGTGGGACACGCAGTTGCTGTCGCGGGTTCCATTCGTCGAAGTGGCTGAATCACTTGAAGATCGACGAGGTCTCGCCGCTGCCGAGGGGGTGAGGAAGCTCCCCTGGCGCATTCTCACCCCTGTTCTCACCCTGATCAGCGCTGATGGCGTCGGCTAGGGTGCCAAATTGCCATACAGAGGCTGTCGCGGTAACGAGACTACTCCCCTAGCGTATTCTCGTGTCCGTGCTCGTGAGAAGTTCGGACATGGACGAACTGACCTCCGCCGACTCTCCCGCGGGTTCGACGGATCCGAACATACTCCCCTCGCTATCGTTCTACTCGCTGTTCGTGAAAGAGTGGAACAAGTGAGGCCCTTCAAGGCAGCAGCCAGGCGAAGCGCGTGAGCTCCGAAGCACGAACGTCATACTGCTGGCCCTGTTCTTCGAAGAGAGCCTGGACGCGTCGTTCGAGGACACCTGCAGCATCAAACGGGGTTATCGGAACGTGCCCCAGCGGACGTGGAGTGAAGTCGTTCGGCGCACTCGCCCTACGACTGAACTCGCCGTGTTGATCGAAAAGATTTCGGCTCTCGCGGAATGACCATCAAATTGATTCACGCGATTCAAATCACGGATGTGCTCGCGCTGCAGCACGTCTCAGCAGGATTCAGCATTGTGGTCGGGTCATTGCGATGCAGTCCTATTGGTGGATAAGGCGACCTTTGGGCGGCACTACTCGGTCGACGAACTCGGGCGGCTCTGGAACATGAGCTCCGATTTCGTCCGCCGGCTCTTTGCCAACGAGCCTGGCGTGGTTGTGTTCCATCGTCAGCGGGCCGGACGTCGCGCCTATCGAACCCTGCGGATCCCGGAAACCGTCGCGGAACGCGTCCGAAATCGGCTCATTCGAACGCCCTGAGGAGTTCCTCTGACCGAACCTCACCCGCCTCGTGCAGGAGCGGACTGGAGATCTTGACACCCAACCCAAATCGGGCATGATTATGCCCATATTGGGTGCGAAGTCTCGCGTTGGTAAGGCGCGTTCGAAGAGCCTAGCGGACGCGCTCTTCACAAAGACGCAGCAGCGGGTGCTGCGGGTGCTCTTCGGAGAACCTGAGCGCAGCTTTTACGCATCGGAGCTGATTCGATACGCAGGTACAGGTTCCGGAGCTGCTCAGAGGGAGCTCGCCAAGCTGGAGCAAAGCGGCTTGATCGTTGCCAGACGGATTGGTCATCAGAAGCACTACCAGGCCAACGCAGAGTCGCCTCTTTTTTCAGAACTGCGAAGCATCGTATTGAAGACGGTCGGTCTTGCGGAGCCGCTGCGCGACGCGCTAAGACCGTTGTCCTCCGCAATCCGGGCGGCCTTCGTGTACGGTTCTGTGGCCAAAGCGACCGACCGGGCAGCAAGCGACATCGACCTCGTTGTAATCAGCGACAGCCTGACATACGGCGAGGTGTTCGGAGCCCTCGAGCGTGTTGCCAAGACCGTGGGCCGACAGGTCAACCCCACGGTGTACACAGTCGCAGATTTTTCGAAGCGCACACGAGAAAAAAATGCGTTCGTGACGCGAGTGCTCGGGCAGCCGAAGGTCTGGGTGATTGGATCAGAACATGACCTCCCCGTCGCCGCTTGAGCGCCTCGCCGGGCCAGGAAATGTCCTCGCGAAAGAGCCTCCTGACGCCAAGGAGTTTGCCGGCCTGGTGGCTTCCGGACTCGCGCGACTATCGGATGCCGAGAACGAAGGGAATTCGCTGTACAGCAGATTCGATCTCAGCGTACGGCGCCGCCCACGCGCTCTGTCTGGCGGCGCTCCGTCACCACGGATTCCGGCCATCGAAACGCTACATCGTCTTCCAGGTGCTGCCCGACACTCTTGGCTTGGGCCCGCAGATCTGGCGGGTCCTCTCGAAATGCCACGACATGCGGAATCGGACCGAGTATGAGGGTGTCCTCGACATTGACGACAGGCTGGTCTCGGATCTGATCGGTGCCTGTAGAGAGGTCGCGGAAAAGGTCAAACGTATGCCCCCGATTCCGAAACAGTCGAGGTAACACCCGTCAACCATGGCAAAGCGAAAAATCGACGTCGAAAGAATCGCAAAAATGAGGTTGATGGCCAGAACGGCGGCATCGTCTCGCTCACCAAGGAGCTGTTCCAAGCAGCAATCACCCTACGCGATTCGGTCGAACCGGCGGACTACAAGCGTTACGTCCCGCCGGCAACGAGAGCGTCGAGCTCCGCGCGGCGACGGTCGTACCGAAGCGAGAGAAAGTGCAGGAAGATGATCGGTATCCGGACAAGTTGAAGGGGCTGCTGCTAGAGGCCCCCTTTCCTACGGGTTCGGCGGGTAGTTCTTGAACATCTTCTTCATGGCCTTTGCGATCTTCCGGTCGCGACTGTCCGGTGGGTCCGTTGGCCGGATGTCGCTGCTGGCCTGGCTTCGCCACACGACCGCGCCCTTGCGTGCATCGGAGATATCGATGACGAGTGTTCCGACCAACACCGGCCGAACCCTCGCTGCTCCCCAGCGGTCTCCGCCAAGACCAAACGGCCCCCACCCGTGCGTCGACCTGACGATTTCCATGTTTTCGGCAAGGCTCGCATGGTAGGCGACGAACACGTCGGGGTTGGCGCTCGGTTCTACGCGCGCGAGTCCCTTCGCCACCAGCGCGCCATCGATGGCTCTAACGATGCGGTCGTGGTTGAACTCCTCCCTTAACTCCGTACCGCGAGTCCAGGCGTAGGTCTTGTAACTCGAGAAACTGGCCGCGCGATCGTAGTCATACGTCACGCTCTGCGCCAGCGCACCAGTGCCCAGCAGTATCAGCCAAATGGTCGTTGCGGCCGTCGCGATTCGCATCTCAATCCTCCGTGCGCGTGCCGTGCGCACCGCTTAGTGCACCCGATCCAATCACCTCGATCTCGCGCGTCGCCACGCCGCGCACTCCGGTCGACGAGCGCACCTGGGCGCGCACTGAGTAGTGTCCGGCGCTGAGGCTCTTGAACATGATCTTGATGCAGGCGCTTCTCGTTCGCTCCGTTCAGCGGGATCTCGCTTGCTCGGTACATGCCTTCGCCGTCCGCCTCGATCCACAGCGACCGGTTCGCGTCGTTCCGCTCCACGGTCACGGTCATTTGCAGAGTCGCTGGTTCGGAGAAGTAGGCCCCGCTCAGCTTGATGTCGACGACGCTCGCCGCGGTCCCGGGCGTCCTCGCGCCGGCGGTGAGCACCAACAGCAGACCGAACACCCAGACGATGGCACGGCACTTCATTGCAGCCTCCTGCGCGTGTGCCACAGCAACGTTGCTGCCAACGCGATCCCGCCTGCGAACCTGACTTTCGACTGGGGCAATGCGTGTGATCGCGCATGTCGTGCGCGAATGCGCAGTGGCGGGAGTCAACGCTCTTGCGCCAGCTGGCGACGCCGCAGGCAGCGGCCTCGGCGCGGCCTGGTCGGAGTGGCGCGATGTTGCCGTTGCCGATCAGCTCAGAGGAGGCAACGCGCATGTCACAACTGGGCGTTCGAAAGGTCATCGACGAAGCTGTGGGGCGAGGTGGAAGGCGCACGGCACTGACACGCCATTCTCTTCGCGACGATCAGCCGTTTGAAAACGCACGTACCGTGCGCCACGACGCACGGACTGTGTCGCGCGTCCACTGCCGATGCGTCCGAACGCAAGAACGACCTGAGTCGATTTGGGCCGTCTTCTTGGAAAAACGGCTGCAGCACGCGAAGTCGGCGGCCGGCGCTATCCGGCAGGCATCACCTTTGCCACTGCAGGTAGCAGATGCGGGAGCGCTGATGCGCATCGGTCACTGACTCGCAAAGAGCGGTCATGCCCGCACTGCAATTCGTACTGATTGACCACGTGGAGGACCATATGCCCGCTGTTCGCCGTTCACCTGTCAGACCTGTGCGCGCCGCATTGCTCGCGGCCGCCACGATGTTCCTGGTCCCCGCTGGCCAGGCGATGGCCCAGGAAACAAGGGCCGAAGTCATCCGCCAGGAGCAGGCGGACAAGCTGCGTATGGTCACGCCGCCGGAGAAGAATCGCGCGGAAAAGATCGTCGACCGCCTCGAGAAGTGGGGATGGCTCACCACAGAGCCGCGCGGGTTTTATCCGGTGGTCGACTCTGTGTATCCCGGTGGCGGGTTCGCCGCCGGCCTCGGCGCGCCGGACGCCGTTCGGCGACAACGGCGCGATCAATGTGATCGGCGCCTATTCGATCAACAGCTTCTGGCGTGCGCAGACCGACGTGACGCTGCCGTCCTTCGCGTCGAACCGCGGACGGGTGACGCTGACCGCTCGTTACCTGGACGCGCCGGATGTGAAGTACTACGGCATCGGTCAGGACTCGGCCAAGGATGACAAGACGTTCTTCGGCTATACGCCGTTGGAAGGAGGCGGACGTGTCGACTTCGACGTCAGCCGGTATTTGTCCGTCGGCGGCGGCGTCAATTACATCGACATCAGAACCGATTCAGGCGCCACCGGTCCGTCGATCGAGACGCGGTTCTCACCAGCCGACAGCCCGGGCCTCGAGCTCGACCAGTTCAAGTACGTCAACAGCACCGCGCGCGCGGTCGTCGACTGGCGGCGACCGCTGGGCTACTCGGGTACGGGTGGGCTGTATCGCGTCCAGTTCGACGACTTCCGGGAACGGGACAACGATCAGTACTCGTTCCGCTCGCTCGAGGCCGAGGTGACGCAGATGATTCCGCTGATGCGGGCGAACTGGGTCATCGCCCTGCGTGGCCTCGCCACCGTCACGGACGTCGACGACACCGAGGCCGTTCCGTTCTTCATGCTGCCGTCCCTCGGCGGCGGCAAGACCCTTCGGGGATTTCCGGACTTACGCTTCCGCGATCGCCATCGCCTGGTCATGAACGCGGAGCTGCGATGGACGCCCGCTCGTTTCCTCGACATGGCGCTCTTCTACGACGCCGGCAAGGTCGCGGCACGGAAGAGCGACCTCGATTTCCGCGACCTCGAGGACTCGTACGGGATCGGCATGCGGATCATTGGTCTGAAAGGGTACGCGTTCAGGGTCGACGTCGCGCGCAGCCGGGAGCACGCCGCGCGTCTTCTCGTCAGCGCGGGAGGAGCATTCTAATGGTGAGCAACGCAAGCAGGAGACGTCAGGGGCTGGTCGCGCTCGGGTGTGTCTTCGCCGTCGCTGTGACGGCAGGCGCCGTCAAGAACGGCCAGAAGTTCTATCCCGACGATCCGATCGCGCGGATCGTCGACGCCGAGCGACGCGTCGGGCGTACAGGAACGAGAAATCGATCTGCAGTACGACACCCTCGAGAATCTGTTCTCGTGGCCCGGCGATCAGACGCCGAACGTCCGCGCGCAGAACGTCAACACGATCGATGAAGTGCCGGACTCGACCTGGTTCACGAACCGGCTGGGCACCGTGCCCGTCACCGTCGACGAACTCGTCAAGGGGCCAGGGTCCGGCAGCGGCCCGGCGCCGGGCGGCTGGACGGTGATTGCGGCCAAGAACGATGGCGTGATGCCGGGGTTCACCGTGCGCGATTCCGCCGGGCAGGTCTGGTTCATCAAGTTCGATCCGCCGGGCCATCCCGCGATGGCGACCGGCACCGAGGTCGTCGTCGCCAGGCTGTTCTGGGGGCTGGGCTATCACGTGCCGGAGACGCACCTGGCGACGCTGCGGCCCGAGGAACTGACGATCGAGGAACACGCGGGCATCAAATCGCCAAGCGGCAAACGGCGTCGCTTCAAGGAATCGGACATCCGCCAGCTGCTGCGCAGGGCGCATCGCGAGCGCCGACGGATCGTACCGCGTCGTCGCCAGCAAGGCGCTCGAGGGTCGACCTGTCGGCGGCTTCCGGTTCTACGGCACGCGGTCCGACGATCCCAATGATGTGATCCCCCACGAGCATCGTCGCGAGCTGCGGGGCTATGGGACCTTCTCGGCCTGGCTGAACCACGTCGACTCGAAATCCATCAACACGCTCGACACGCGTCGTCGAACAGAACGGGCAACAGGTCGTGCGTCATCACCTGTTGGATTTCGGATCGACGATTGGGAGCGCGGGCGTCTACCCGCGCGAGGCGTACGAAGGCTGGGAATATCTCGTGGAGGGCAAGAAGGCGCTGGGCGGCATGCCGAGCCTGGGGCTCTACGTCAAGAACTGGCGGACGATGCCGCTCTATCGTGCAGACTCCGTTGGCGCGTTCCCGATCGACAACACGCAGTGGGACCCCGAGCGGTGGAAACCCCGCTACGCCAATTCCGCCTTCCGATCGGCGCGCATGGACGACAAGTTCTGGGCGGCGCGGCGGCTCCAGGCATTCACGGACGAGATGTTGAATACGCTGATCCGCGTCGGCCGCTTCAACGATCCGAGATCCGAGGAGATGCTCTCGAAGTTCCTGATCGAGAGACGCGACGCGATTGTCCGTCGTTATCTTCCGGCTGTGAACCCGGTGGTCGACGTTCGCCTGTCGCCTTCGGGCACGCTTGACGTTCCGGAACGCCGCGGTGGATGCCGGCGTGGCACCCGCGCCCGCGGAGTATGTGGTGATCTGGCAACGGTTCGACAACGCGACCGGCACGATGACGAACCTCGGCGACGACTCGCGCGACAGCGACGAGCGTCGAGGCGCCGAAGAATCTGCCTGACGGCAGCAGGGACGCCTACATCCGCGTCGAGATCTCCGCCGCTGGAGGGCCGGAGAGCTGGACGGAACCAGCGCACGTTTACTTTCGACGCGACGCGGCTGGCTGGACGCTCGTCGGCTTCGAGCGAGTACCCGGGGGCAATCCGCCGGGAAGCAAAGGCGCCAGCCGCCGGACTAACTGAGAAAGGAGACAACCATGGCAAGAAAGATTGCGTACTGGGCAGCCACGGGTCTCGTGACGATGGCGGCGCTGTCCGGCGGCATTAGCTATCTGATGACGACCCCCCATGCGGTTGAGAACTTCCAGCACGTCGGGTATCCGCAGCAATTGCGGATCCTGCTCGGCATCGGGAAGGTGGCCGGATCCATCGTGCTGCTGCTGCCGCGGCTGCCAATGTTGAAGGAGTGGGCCTATGCCGGCTTTACCTTCATGTGGATCGCGGCAACCGTGGCGCACTATCTGGCGGACGACGGGGCCTTGACGTTGGCGCCCGTCGCGTTGCTCGGATCGCTGGCGGTTTCGTACGTCACGCGATCGGCGAATCGCCGCGTTGTGCTCGAACCGGTCGTGGCGTAACCCGCCGCAAGGAAGCGCCATGCTGGAGGCCACGACCGGTCCCAATCCCGGAGTGCAACGCAACGCCGTATCGCCGGAGGGTGACCAATCCGTGTCGCTCCCGGCAGATACGGTTGCTGAAGGAGTGCGGCGCCTCGGATGGGTTGCGCTCCTCTACGTGATCGGGAACGTCACTGGGGCCGTCCGCGAGGCTTGTGCTCGCCGCTGTCGCCGGCACCGTCGATCGATCCGACTTCGGCATCCCTGACGTGTTCGCTCTCGGAGCCGTCATCATGGCGTTCGGTGTGTTTGCGATGGTGCGCCAGGGCGTCCTGCCGTCGAAGCGCCTGCTCGATGTCGGCCTGGTGTTCCAGGTTGCCGGTGCGCTGGGCATCACGGTTCGCGAGTTTTGGCGGGGACTGCCGGAAACGGCCGGCGGTTCGTTCTTTGTTCCAGCCGAATGCGTCTGGCTCGTCGCGTATCCGCTCCTCGTTCCGAACACACCGAGGAAGATTCTCGTCGCATCGCTGGTGGCGGCGTCCATGGGTCCCGCGGGGCTCGCCATATCAGCAGCCGCCAATGGGACGCACGTCGGCCGGCCGTTCGACGCGGCGGCGTACTTCCTCACGTCGAGCTACCCGTGCGCGATCCTGGCGTACTTGATTGCCCGCGTCGTCCATCGCTTCAACATGCGATTGAAGGACGCGCGTGAAGTCGGCAGCTACCAGTTGATCGAGCGAATCGGCGCCGGCGGCATGGGCCAGGTGTGGCGCGGCGGAGCACCGGCTGTTGGCGCGTCCGGCTGCAATCAAACTCATCCGCAACGCGATGTTGGGGGAAAACGAGCGGACGCGCGAGACCCTGGTGCGGCGCTTCGAGCGTGAAGCACGGGAGACGGCCGCACTCGGTTCGATCCACACCATCGATGTCTACGACTTCGGTGTGACGGACCAAGGCGATTTCTACTATGTGATGGAGCTGCTCGACGGCCTCAGTCTCGAGCGATTGGTGCAGCAGTTCGGGCCGGTGGGCCCCGCCCGCACGGTGTACCTGCTGCGGCAGGTCTGTCACTCGCTCGGCGAGGCCCACGCTCGTGGTTTGGTGCACCGCGATGTGAAGCCGGCGAATATCCTGCTCTGCCGACTCGGTCCCGACTACGACTTCGTGAAGGTGCTCGACTTCGGTCTCGTCAAACATACCGCTGCAGGGGAGACGATGACGATGGTGTCCATGGACGGCATGGTGGTCGGAACACCAGGCTACATGGCGCCGGAAAGCGCGCTCGGTCATCGCGACGTGGACGGGCGGACCGACATCTACTCGCTCGGCTGTGTCGCCTATTACATGCTGACGGGGCAACCTGTGTTCTCCGAAGGCACGCCTGTCGCGACCGCCGTCGCACATGTGAACAATGCGCCCATTCCTCCGAGGCTCCGTTCGCCCTTCACGATTCCCCTCGCGCTAGATGCGCTCGTTATGGAGTGCCTGGCGAAGAATCCCGATGACAGGCCGGCGTCCGCCTCGGTAGTGAGCGAGCGCCTCGCGACAGCGGTCCCGGCGGATGCATGGACGGTCGACGCGGCCCGTGCCTGGTGGGAGCGCCACCAGCCGCTGACGCGGTCCCGCGCGGCGGACACAGCCGTAGAGGAACGTACCAGTGCCAATGTCGTTCGTCTACGACCCGGCCAGCCTGACGGAAAACGTGACCTGTCAGCCTGTGCGATTACTCGAGTGTGAACCAGGTACATCAGCTCGCCGCGCCGCTGCACGTGCACCACGACGGGATCGCCGATCCGCAGCGTCTCGAGGAGCGTGCGCAGGTCGCCGAGGCCGCTCACCGGCACACGATTGACGGCGTAGATCACGTCGTCCGGAGCGAACCCGCCCTCGCGCGAATCCATCGCCCTGGTCACCGTTGATGCGACGACAACGCCGGTTCGGACCCGAAGCGCTGGCAGCATCTGACTGAGTTGATGCGTGAGGTTCACTCCGAGTATCCCGAGGCGTGCAACCATGTGCTCGCATACGTCGTGCTCGCATACGTCGACTGCGTCCGACAGACCGGACAGGTCGTGGCGTTCGGTCACCGTGACCGGAATCGGTTCACCAGCCCGTCTCGCACAATCTCAAGGGTGGGCAGCGGGATGTCGACGCGCAGCCGCTGCGCACCGGTCACTACGTGAGCATTCCTAACGATGTAGCCTTCTGGGTCGACGATAACGCCCGAGCCCGAGGCGCGTTGCGTCGAAACCAGGTCTGCTTCGCGGGCAACGACACCCGCCGCGGCAACGTAGGACGTCGTGAAGATCTGGACCACCGCTGGAGAAACGAGCCTGCCAGCGCTTCGGTCGAACGGCTCAACTCTTCCGCAGGCGCGGCGGATGGCGTGGTCTGTGCCTGTGCAGCTCCTCCGCAGAGAAGGACGACGAGTACGATCGCCCACGGGTGCCGTAACACGCTCGTTGAGGACATCTCTTGCTCTCCCGTTTCTCGAGGCCGTTGCTCGCCGCCTTACCACTGACGATCGCGGGGAAGTGCAGAGCTCGAACGAAGGTGGGCATGACCGATGGGAGCGTCGGCGTGCCGACGCCGCGAGCGAGTCGAATGAGACCCGCGGTGAGGAGGACCCGCGAACTCCTATCCCTTCTCGGGGTATTGCGAGAACTGAATCGGATTCGCGTCACGCAACCGGTAACAGCAACACCGATGCCATCGACGTCATCGCCTAATGGGCGTCCGCGCATCTATGCGATGCGACTCTGCGCGCGACGCATCGCGTGAAAACGCACAGACGAACAACGGCTCGAGTTGCACCCGAAGATCGACTTGTGAGCCGTGGCGGGCGCCATCCGAGTAGATGGTGAAAGTGGCAGACCTTCCATTCCTCCGAGGCGCCGGCCAGGCCGGCTGTTGGCCGCCGTACATGTTGTCGCCCGGCATGATGACCATCTCGAACGGACACTCGGCCCACCGCGACGCGAGCTGCGCCCCGAGTTCGAACTAGGGGCGGGCGGCGATGTCGAGAAGCCCGCTCGCCCGACCGTGATAACCGTTCCGAGTGCGCGCCGCCGCCTGCGTGGGCGGCAGCACGCGCACCGCAATGCGCCTGAGTCCGTCGGCGCCGAGCCGGCTTGGCAGATAGGCGAGGTCGGTACTGACTGGCAAGCTCGCGCGCGATCGCGTCGTAGATGGCCGGCAGTTCGAGAGTAGTTGTGGGACGAAACATCCGCCCGCCTGAGTCTTGCGCCAGCGCCCGCAGTTGGTAGGCGGCACGCTCCGCCGTCATGTCGCGGCCATGTTGCGACACAGGCTTCGGGCCGGTCAGCGCGATGACATAGACGTTGACGCCAACACTGCCGGCCACCCTGGCCACGTCGTCGGCCGTCACGTGGCTGGCGGTGTCGATTCCGTCGGAGAGCAGCACGAGTACCTGACGCCTGGCCTCCGACCATTCGCGTCGGTGACGCGCAAATTCGTTGAGCGCCATGTAGAGCCCGTCGTAAAGCGCGGTACTGCCGCTCGCACGCAACGCGTCGATCGCCGCCGCGACCCGTCCGAGATCGGAGGTCAACGGCTGCGGCACGACGACCGTCGTGCTCAGCGCCGTCACCACGCCTCGATCGCCGCTTCGCAAGGTACGGATCAGTCCTGTGGCGGATTGCCGGACCAGCGGCATGGACTGCGCCATGCTGCTGCTGGTATCGAGCACCAGTGCGACGTCGAGGGGCAGCTGTTCGCCGGCGAAGAACGCAATGGGCTGGCGCTCGCCATCTTCAAATACGGCGAAATCGTCGCCTGTCAGTCCGGTCACGTAGTTGCCTCTTGGATCGGTGACGGTGACGGTCAGCGGCACCATGTCGACGCCGCTCTTGAACACCTTCCCCTGTGCGCTGACTTCAATTGATTCGGCGGCGGCGATGGCGATGGCCACTGCCAGCCACAACGTTGGACGTCCCCGATGCACCAGATTCATGTGCGTCCTCCTTGCTCCTGGCACGCGTAGAGCAAGTTGTATGCCCTGCGAAGCGTTGGCTGCGATCGACGCTATCAGCAACTGAGACGTTACGGAGTGCGCGCGTGCAGACAGCAGTGCGTGCATACGCACAGCGACACTCATCGGCCGCATGGAGAACGGCCATTTGCGCGTGCCGGCAGTGGCATCAGCTTTGCCTCATGAGCCATGTGGAGCGCGTTCTGACTCATGAAGGGACCAATGACATGGAGACCGAGACCAAGCCGAAACACCGCGGCCCAGCGGGGGCGCGCGTCGATGCCGAGATACGAAGAGCTGAAGCAGATGCTCATCTCACGTCAGCGCCAGTTGCTGAACGAACTGCAGGGCAAGATTCGGAGTGTTCGCGACGAAGGTTCACGACAGAGCCGCACGGTTCTCAACCTTGGCGACTCCGATGTCGACATTCAGGACGATCTGGAATTCGTGCTCATGCAGATGAAGGCCGAAACGGCGACCAAGATCGACGAGGCGCTGGTGCGCCTCGAAGAGGGCAGATACGGTCTGTGCTTCGAGTGCGGCGAGCGAGATCGCCCACACGCGGTTGCGCGCTCTGCCTTTCGCGGTCCGCTGCAAGGATTGCGAAGAGGACATCGAGATGGCACAGCAGCGAGATCGTGCCCAGGCGCGCCGCGCTTCATCGGCCCTCGGCTTCGCGATGCACGGCTGATCGACCAACGCTGTACGGTTCTGATGTCCGAGTGCGCGGCAGGTGTCGTCGCGCTTCTCGACCGGGGAGCGTGCACTGTGGGCGCATGTCCCGCGGCGCACCTCCCCGGACCCATCTGGGACTTTCAAATCCGAAGGTGAAGCTGCGTGCGTGACAACGCGCACACCAATCTTCGCAAGGATCTCACATGAAAATTGCAGCGGGGAACTATTACGGAATACTCTCGCAAAGAAGAACTCTTACGCTGCTTCTGCGATCAATGTCTCGTCTTTTCCAACCGCATCAACAGCGTTCAGCACACGGCTCATGATCACGTCATTCCCGTATTTTGGAAAGAGTATTCTTTTGATCATATCCATTGCTTCATCATGAGTTTTCTGACTTCGAGCGACGGCGGCCTGGTATTTATCAACAGCGATGAGAATCCTGATTGTGAAGCATATCCACATATTCGTCGCTGGAGAACTCATACGGATCTATTCCCCGATCCATATGATGGCTCCCCGCGATAACCCTCGCCCGAACCGGTATGTCTTCCGAGTCAGCTTCGAGAATGTCGTGCGTCCAGTAACCATGGCGATCCCAGAATGCGCGCATGGTGTCAGCTGAACGGATCCCGCATGAGCCAAGACGCCCGAGTATGCTCTCTGCCTCCTCGGAAGAGAAGTTCGCGCGCGCCGTCTCGGCAACCGTCTGATCAGGATTCGCGATATTCTCCACCGCATACAGCCTCACGATTGCTTCTTGGGTGTCCTGTGATGCGTCGAACGGTCCTGATTTACCGATATCGTGGAGATACGCGGCAATCGACATGTCTCGCTTGCTGTCTGCATCGAGCTTGGACTGAAGCTCGGGTTCGAGTGTGCCAGCTATGCGGTCCAGTACGTTCAGGCATATCCGCCGGATCATTCTCGAGTCGTTGTTAAACCGTGCGGCAAGCACCTCGATCAGCTCCATCCTGTGCGCAATCGCCTTGCTGAAGTGCTTCAGGCCGACCGTATGAAGTTCAGCGTCAATCCGGTCATGGACTTCTTCCCGTTCGTGTTCCTTGACCTCAAGCCCCCACTGCTCGCGCAGGATCCGCTTCATTCGATTCGACCGACGCATGACGTCACCTCCATACACACGGGCACTGCTTCGCGTTACGCGATGGCAGCTTCCTCGAGTCCGTACTTCCGAATCCGCATGTAAACCTGGGTGCGTGACAACCCAAGTCGCCGTGCCGCTTTCGTCTTGTTGCCGCGGCACTCCTGCAAGACCTTCGCAATCGTCGTGCGTTCGACGACGCTTAGATCGGTGGAGTCATCGCGGAGTGACTTCGCGGCTGATGGCAGGCGCAAATGGCTCACGTCGATCGGCCCGCCTTCACAGAGGATCGCTGCCCGTTCCAGGACATTGCGAAGCTCTCGCACGTTGCCGGGCCACTCGTACTGGACGAAGCGCGGCTCGTGCCTCGCGCGTCAGTTCAGCGGCTGGTCGTCCGAAGGACCTGCCGATCTCTTGCAGAAAGCTCTCGCTCAGCGGAACGATGTCCGCGGCACGATCGCGCAGCGGCGGAATCTGGATGTCGAAGACGCCGAGGCGGTAGAACAGGTCCTCGCGAAAGCTGCCGCGCGCCACCGCGTTCCGCAGGTCGCGGTTGGTCGCGGCGATCACCCGGATGTTCGCCTTGACCAGCCGCGTGCCGCCGAGGCGCAGGAACTCGCGTTCCTGAAGCACGCGCAGGAACTTCGCCTGCGCGGAGAGGCTCATCTCGGTCACCTCGTCGAGGAACAACACGCCGCCCGACGCCAGTTCGATCTGGCCGGGCTTTGCCTGGTGCGCGCTCGTGAACGCGCCGCGCTCGTATCCAAACAGCTCGGACTCGAGCAACTGCTCCGGCAAAGCGGCGCAATTCAGCGCGACGAACGGCCGGTTCCTGCGCGGAGACGTTGCATGAATGAACCGCGCGACGACTTCCTTGCCGGTGCCGGATTCGCCGGTAATGAGCACGGTGGTATCAGTCGCGGCGACCTGCGTTGCGTCGCGCAGCACCCCGCGCCATTGGACAGACTCGCCGACGACGCGCACGTGGGAGCCCGTCGTCGGTTGGTCGGGAACTCGCGACACGGCGGCGTCGATACGCTGGGCACGGTCGTCGTAGGTCTCGTGGTCCGTCTTTGCGATAGCGAGCATCGTCATGGCCCCTCCCTGTTCTCGAGCGATTGTCGGCGCTCGCAGCAGCTGCCACAACCTCCGTTCGGGCGCATTCGTCGGCTCATAAGGCGCTATGGAGAGGACTGAGTCGGGTGTGTTGCGACGACTCTGTAGATGGTTTCAGACCACTAACCAGAGTGGCCCGAGACGACTTGATAGGGTGGCTTGCGGAGGACCCTTTCGGGCGTGGCGTTGCGGGCTCAGCCGACGCTCGAACTACTTCTGCTCACTGGCGCGTCGATGCGCTTCCATCCGAAGAGCCGGGCGTCGATCGACAACCGGCCGGGTCCGAGCATGGCCAGCGCGCCGGCCATGGTTGCTGCCAGAAGGCGCCCAACGGGAGGTTCGCCGGTCGTGAAGATCTCGGAGATCACGACAACGGCGACCACCGCTCCAGCGACTGGCGTCCATAACCCTGCCATGAGGAGGAGTCCAGCAAGTGCCAGCAACGCGGAGACGATCAGTGCAACGGCGGATCGCTCCAGAGCCGCGGGCCCACATACCAGAGAACGACCGCGCCGACGACCAGTCGCATCAGCAGCAAACCGATGCCGGGCCAGCCGCCGGCGAACGTGGAATACAGGCGTCGCAACACGTACCTCGACACGATTATTCGTCGTGGCGGCGCGACGCGAAGCCACCCCGCGGGGCCGCGGGTGTGACTCTTTAGGGTCGTGGCGCGCGCGGCGAGACTCTACAGCTCAATGATTCCTCTCTTCAGGCCGATGATCGCCGCATGCGTCCGGTCGTTGGCGTCAAGTTTCGCAAGAATGCTCTTGACTCGACCCTTGACGGTGTCTTCCGTAATGCCGAGCTGATCCGCAATCTGCTTGTTCGCGTTCCCGGCGGCGATGAGACGCAAGACCACGACTTCTGCTGGTGTCAGTGCCTGATCGCTCACATGCTCGGCGACCTGGAACGAGACCTCGGGCGACAGACTCCTCTTTCCAGCATGGACTGCCCGGATCGTGTGCAGTAAGTCCGAATGGAGCGTGTTCTTGAGAGAGCTTCTGTTCGTCGACCGGCTTGGTCAAAAACTCGACTGCTCCCGCTTTCATTGCCTGCACGGAGGCCGGGATATCGCCATGGCCTGTCAGGAACACAATGGGATCTCCAGCCCGACCTCGGCCATCCGCTTCTGCAAGTCGAGCCCGGTCAGCCCCGGCAGTTGCAGGTCCAAGACCAGACACGTTGGCTCCTCGGCGCCGGGACGGGCCAGGAATTCCTGTGCGGACGCAAATGTTTCAGCTCTCCATCCGGCGAGGCGTCAACGGATCGTTCTCTACAGGCGTGCACTCCAAAGTCTCACCCGGGAGGAGCGTCTGGGGTGCATTTGGAAGAAGGCGCGATTCTCAAACGAAGAGATCGCAAGACAGCTTGGCACGTCCGAACCGGTGGTTCAGGAGTTGTTCTTTCAGGCCGAGTTGAAGATGCACAGGATTGTGGCGGCGAATAGTTGTTGTCGCGACCGAATCTCCGCTGCACCCGGGTGAGGATCTATTCACGTCTGCGCTGTTTCTCGTTGGAAAGTCGGCGCTCGCGCCGGTATAGCCAGCTCGATGCCCAGCGAGCGGCGAGCATCACCGCGCGCGTTCCCCAGCGTAGGCTGTCGCTAAACCGCTAACGCTTCCCGTTCCGAACGCGGCACCAGCCAGGGGGCCGCTTGAACGCCAATTCGATCGTCCTGCACGATGACGTGGAAGTGGTTCACGTCCTTCCACAGTCGGCTGATTGGAAGCTTGATCTGGTCGTCAATCACCCGTTTCAGGAAACGCGCACCGTAGTCGACACTGTAGCCCTCCTGCACCAACCTCTCTAGCGCATTTACGGCCATCGTCAACGTCTTGCCACTGCGGTTCAGCACTTCTTCGAGCTGCGAGATGCACCGCAGCGCGATCTCGCGGACATCGTCGCGCGTCAGCGGCTGGAAGATCACGATGTCGTCGATGCGGTTACGAAACTCGGGCGGGAACCTGCGTTCCAGGTCGCGATTGACCTCCGTCCTGATCTGATCCGCCAGCGGTGGCCCCGCACGGAATCCCATCGGGCTGGTGAGCTTGCGAAAGTGCTCGGAGCCCACGTTCGAGGTCATGATGACGATCGCGTCCGACAGATACACGCGCTTGCCCCGACCGTCCGTGATCCAGCCCTCGTCGAACGCCTGCAGGAACAGATTCAGCAGGTTCGGGCTCGCCTTCTCAATCTCGTCGAGCAGCACCACCGAGCACGGATTGTCCTTCAGCTGGTTGGTGAGGATGCCGCCGCGCTCGCTGCCGGCGATCCCACGCGGCATGCCAATCAGTTTGTCGATCGACAGGCCGCCGTCCTGGTACTCCGACATGTCGATTCGGATCATCTTCTTCTCGTCGCCAAACAAGAACTCGGCGACCGCCTTCGCGAGCTCGGTCTTCCCAACGCCCGTCGGTCCGAGGAACATCAGCACACCGTCGGGGCGATCGAAGCTTCCCTTCAGTGGCCCCTTGTTCAGGACCAGGCGATGGGCCACGGCTTGCACCGCCCTCTGCTGACCGATGACGCGCCGCTGAAGGCGGTCTTCGATGTGCTCGAGTCGGTGACCGACGTCGCGGAAGACCATGTCTTGCGGAATCTGGGTCGCGTGCGAGATCACCTCGACGACATCCGCTGATTCGACCTCCCAGCGCCCGTCGATTTCCGCGCGTACGGCGGCCGTGTCGAGCCACCCAATCGCCTTGTCGGGCAGGTGAAGGTGCCGCTGATACCGCGGCGACATCTCGATGGCCGTTTCAATCGCCTCGTCCAGCAGCCAGACCGAATAGTTGCGTTCGAACCGGGGGCGGAGGCGGTACAGGATCTGCCGCGTCTCCTCGAGCGTCGGCTCCGCCACGTGCACGGTGCGGAACCGTCGCGCCAGCGCCTCGTTCTCCTGGATCGACTCCTTGTACTCGCTCAGCGTTGTCGCGCCGACAATCCGAACCTCGCCTCGCGCGAGCACCGCCTTGAACGCGTTCGCCGCATCCGACGGCGCCCCCAGCGCGGAACCCGCACCGATCATCGTGTGCGCTTCGTCGATAAACAGGATCAGGTGTGGCCGCTCCTTGAGCTCGTTAATCACGTTCTGGATGCGCTCCTCGAACATGCCACGCAGCATCGTGCCGGCCACGAGCGTGTTCATTTGCAGATTTACGATCTGGCACTCGCGCAGCCTCGCCGGGACTGATGCGGGCTCGAACTCGATCCGGCGTGCCAGCCCTTCAACGACCGCGGTCTTGCCCACGCCAGGCTCACCGATCAGCATGACGGAGTTCGACCGCTCGCGGTGACAGAGGATCTCGAGCATCTGCTGAATCTCCTTGTCTCGGCCATAGACCGGCGGAACCTTGTCTAGCCGCACGAGCAGATTCAGATTGGTCGCGAGTTGCTTGAGGTGCGGCGGCAACTCGAAGCGCTTCCGCAGTTCCTCCTCGCGCAGTTCGTCGTCCTGGATGCGTTCGGTGATTCGACGGACGAGAAGCGTCGGCTCGACGCCGTAACGCCTGATGATGGAAGCGACGGGGCCACTGCTCTCCTCGAGGATTGCCGAGAACAGATCGGACGCTTCCATCGTCTCCCGGCCGGCCCGATTCGCCAACTCGAAGGCGAGGTTGAACACAGCCTGTGTGGCTGGCGCGACGCGGAGCTTGTGTTCTGATAGAGTCGGAAGCATCTGCAGCTCTTCATGGAGCGCCTGCAGCAATTCGCGAGGTTTCACCGCACACCCGTGCATCGCGTCGGAGAACGAGGCAGATTCCAGCTGTGCAAAGGCGAAGAAAATGTGCTCGTTGGTCAGCAGGGCGTGGCGGCGGCGATGGCACTCCTCCACCGCGCGATCGATGATCCGCTGCGCCGACTGACTGACCTTGTTTTGGCCGATGCCGAACTCGTCCACGGCTCTGCTCCTGATACCCGCGCTATCCGCGCGCGGCCAGATATGAGCCGGTGAGGCAACCATCGGGCCACACCGCAAGTCGCCAGACCGTCGATTTCACCCATAAATTGACGAGAAGATGGATGCTGGCGTGTGCGTACGCACACGATCGTTCGTTGATACGCACCTCGAGATGTCAACTCCACGGTCGTCGACCGACCCATCCGGTATGCACATCCAGACTGCTGGTGATGGCCCACGGCATGCGCGCTGACTTGAACGGCGGCCGCGAGAAACTCAGCCAAGCGGGTACTACCCATCGACGGGCCCCCGCAAGTCCTCGGAACCAGCGTTCCCTCGAATTCTCGAGAAAGCCGTGCGCGGAGGTCTTCGCCTTAGTGGTCCCCGTTACCTAATCGGTAATCGGTAATGCCTGATTTCGCAGCCAGCGCGCGCCTCTTAACACCCTGCAGCGCCGATAACTCCTCATCGGTGACGATGCCGCCGATCTTGCCGCCCACGACTTGAGCGGTCGCGGTAACGGCGAACGGCTCGCTGGTTGAACCAGAAGGCCAATATCTCTTTGCCGCTCTTCGCGCAAGTAGAACCGCTATGCGGCTACAGCTCGATGATTCCTCTCTTCAGGCCGATAATCGCCGCATGCGTCCGGTCGTTGGCGTCGAGTTTCGCAAGAATGCTCTTGACTCGCCCCTTGACGGTGTCTTCCGTAATGCCGAGCTGATCCGCAATCTGCTTGTTCGCGTTCCCGGCGGCGATGAGACGCAAGACCACGACTTCTGCTGGTGTCAATGCCTGATCGCTCACATGCTCGGCGACCTGGAACGAGACCTCAGACGATAGGCTCCTCTTTCCAGCATGGACTGCCCGGATCGTGTGCAGTAATTCCGAATGAAGCGTGTTCTTGAGCAGGTAGCCCTGCGCACCGGCCTTCAGGGCGCGAAGAATGTGCACATCGCCCTCGTACGTCGTCAGCACGATCACTTTTGCATCCGGGAACTCCGCTCGAATGGCGATGAGCGAGTCGAGGCCATTCATCTCCGGCATCTGAATGTCCATCAGCGTCACGTCCGGACGATGCGCGCGGAATTGCTGGATCGCTTCCCGACCGTTGGCGGCGTCTGCGACCACTGTCATATCCGGCTGAACCCCAACGAGACCGGCGATGCCTTCGCGCACGACTGGATGGTCGTCCACCGTGAGAATCCGGATTGGCGTGCTGGCGCTGCTCATGATGTGTCTCCTCCGACGCGCGCCGCCGTTTTGGAGGCCAAGAGCCGTGACAGCCAGGAGCGCCGCGCGGATGTCGGGTAGACGATGCTGGCAGGAAGGCGCAGCTCCACCTCCGTCCCTGCGCTGACTTCGCTCCACACCGCCAGTTTCCCTCCGATCAGTGCCGCACGTTCCGGCATGCCACGCAGGCCGTAGTGTCCCTCCAGACCCTGGTTGGCGAGCACCGCCGGATCGATCCCCTTGCCATCATCGCGCACGCGCAGGCGGAATTGTCCGGTGTCGTAGCGAATCTCGACCTCGACCCGTCCGGCATGCGCGTGCCGGAAGGCATTCCGAAGCGCCTCCGCAGCAATCTTGTAGACCTCGTCACGGACGATCGGGTGCAGATCTCGCGTCTCGCCCTCGACTGCAACACTGAATGTGGGCGGC
>CAVQXR010000002.1:0-717910 GCA_963717955.1 uncultured Thermoleophilia bacterium
ACCGGGAAATGGCCGCGGATCTCCTCGCCGACGCCGCTCACGGTGTCAGACTCGTCTCCGACACGGTGTCAGACTGGTCTCTGGCACCGGACACGTCCTCAACGGCCAAGGTAGGCCTTGCGCAGATCCTCGTTCTCGAGCAGATCCTTCGCCTTCCCCTCGAGCACGACGCGACCGGTCGAGAGGACGTAGCCGCGGTCGGCGATCGAGAGCGAGACGTTCGCGTTCTGCTCGACGACGAGCATGGCGACGCCCGCCTCGTGCACCTGCTTGATGATCTCGAAGCTGCGCTCGACGAGCAGCGGCGCGAGCCCCATCGACGGCTCGTCCATCAGCAAGAGCTTGGGCTTCGACATCAGCGCCCGGCCCATCGCGACCATCTGCTGCTCGCCACCCGAGAGCGTCCCGGCGAGCTGCTTCCGCCGCTCGTGCAGGAGCGGGAAGAGCGTGTAGACGCGCTCGAACTCCTCCTTCAGATCGGCCTTCGGCCGCAGGTACGCCCCCATCTCCAGGTTCTCGAGGATCGTCATCGGCGCGAACAGGCGCCGGTTCTCGGGCACGATCGCGAGACCGCGGGCGATCCGGTGCGCGGTCGGCCGGTTGGTGATCTCCTCGCCCGCGAAGCGCACCGACCCGTTGCGGGGCGAGACGATGCCGAGGATCGTCTTCAGCGTCGTCGACTTGCCGGAGGCGTTTCCCCCAAGCAGGCAGACGAGCTCGCCCTGCCCGACCTCGAGGTTCATTCCCTGGAGGATGTGGATCTGGCCGTAGTAGGTGTCGACGGCCTCGAGCTGGAGCAGCGGTGGTGTCACTTCGTCGTCGCCGCCTTGGTGCCGAGGTACGCCTCGACGACGCGCGGGTCGGTCGCGCAGGCGTCAAAAGTCCCCTCGGCGATCTTGACGCCGTGGTCGAGCGCGATCACGCGGTCGGAGATGCCCTCGACGACGTGCATGTCGTGCTCGATCACGAGGATGGTGTAGCCGCCGTCGTCGCGCAGCTTGCCGATCAGCTCCGTGATCTCGTGCGTCTCGGCCGGGTTCATGCCTGCGGCGGGCTCGTCGAGCAAGAGCATGCGGGCCCCAGTTGCGGTCGCACGCGCGATCTCGAGCCGCCGCCGGTTCGCGTAGGAAAGGGAGTACGCCGGCTGGTTCCAGCGGTAGCCCATCAGCCGCTGCCCGAAGAACGAGAGCTTCTCCTCCGCAAAGCTCCGCGATCTCGCGCTCCTCCCGGCGCATGCCGGGGGTGCGCAGGATCGAGCGGACGACACCGGCGCGCGTGGAACCGTACGCGGCCGCCATCACGTTCTCCTTGACCGTCATGTTCAGGAAGAGCCGCAGCGTCTGGAACGTGCGCGCGACGCCGAGGCGCGTGATCTGGTGCGGCGGCAGCCCGACGAGCGAGCGCCCGTCGAGCAGGATCTCGCCCTGGTCCGGCTCGTAGACGCCGGTGATCAGGTTGAAGAGCGTCGTCTTGCCCGCTCCGTTCGGCCCGATCACGCTCACGATCTCGCCCTCGTTGACGTGCAGGTCGAGCCTGTTGATCACCTGCAGGCCGCCGAAGGTCTTCGAGATCCCCTCCAGCTCGAGCAGCCGGCTCATACGATCTCCACTCTCGTCGTGCCCAGCAGCCCCTGCGGGCGCCAGGCCATCAGCACGACGAGCAGCGCGCCGAGGAGCAGGATTCGCGTCACGCTCGGCTCGGCGACGAGGCGGTTCTCCCAGACGAAGGCCGCGAGGTAGAGCGTCGGCGGGATCAGCACGGTGCGCCAGACGCCGCGCAGCTCCGTCAGCGCGAGCACGGCCACGATCAAGAGGACGAAGCCGGCGTTGCCGAGCCGCGTCGAGTTCACGGGGTGGATCACCCACCCGTCGAGCAGGCCGGCGCCCCAACCGCCCTCGATCGAGCCGGAGACCCACGCAGGCCGCAGCCACTCCGCGAGCTGGTAGACGACGACGCCGAACACGACCGTCGCGGCGACGATCAGCCCGAGCTTCCTCCAGGGCCGCACCAGCATCACGAGGCCGAGCCCGATCCCGGCGTAGAAGAGCAAACGCGCGTTGGCCGGGTCGCGGAGGAGCTCGAGCGAGACGTTGATCACGATCGCGCCGATGACGACGCCGGGGATGCTGCCCGCCCCGCCGAGGATCACCATCGCGTAGACGGTGATCAGCAGCGGTAGGTCGAAGTTCTGCGGGAAGACTCCGAGCTGGACGGAGGCGAAGATCGTTCCGGTCAGGCCCGCGGTCGTGGCGCCGAACATGAACGCGAGCAGCTTCAGACGGTGCGTCGGCATGCTCATCAGCTCGGCCGCAAGGGTGTCCTCTCGCAGTGCCCGCCAGGCGCGGCCGGTGCGCGAGTGGTTGACGAGCTGGAGCGCGATCACGACGAGCGCGAAGACGCCGAGCGAGAGCCAGAGATAGCTGCGCGTGGAACCGAACTCGTAGCCGAGGATGCTGATCGGGTCGATGTCGGTGATCCCGTTCGGGCCGCCGGAGATGTCGGTCGGCCCGTCGTTCCACGGCAGCGTGATCCGGTCGGCGTTCGTCGCGAGGACGACGTAGATCTGCGCGAAGAAGAGGGTGACGATCGCGAGGTAGTCGCCGACCAGCCGGCGCGACGGCAGCCCGAGCAGGAGCCCGAGCAGTGCCGAGGAGACGATCACGATCGCGACCGCGAGCACGGCCGGCAGATGCAGGTCGAACTGGTCGACGAGAGGATCGCGTAGAGGTAGGCGCCGAAGCCGTAGAAGGCGACGAAGCCGAGGTCGAGCAAGCCGGCCCAGCCGACGACGACGTTGAGACCGAGCGCGAGCAGGGCGAAGAGGACCGTGTTGACGGCGACGCGGATGACGTAGTCGGAGTCGGAGAGGAAGGGGACGAGGGCGCTCGCCCCGACTGCAAGAGCGAGCCACGCCCCAGAACGGGACCCGTTCCGCCTGCTCGAACAGCGGCGCCAGCCGGCCTCCACGGACGCCGGCTCGCTCGCCGTGCCTCGCCACCCACTCGTCGACGCCGACGCGCGGGCCCTCCGGGGTTCCCTGGAGTTCGCTCATACCTTCTGGATGTCCGCCTTTCCAAGCAGGCCGCTCGGCCGCACGAGCAGGAGCACGATCAGGATCGAGAAGACGAAGACGTCCTGGAACGTCGAGGAGACGTAGCCGGTGATGAACGCCTCGGAGAGCCCGATCAGGAGGCCGCCGAGCATCGCGCCCGGGATCGAGCCGATCCCGCCGACGACCGCCGCGGTGAAGCCCTTCAGGCCCGCGATGAAGCCCATCAGGTGGTAGACCTTGTAGAAGACGAGCCCGACCATCACGCCGGCCGCGCCCGCGAGCGCCGAGCCGATGAAGAAGGTCGCGACGATGACGCGATCGACGTCGATGCCCTGCATCGCGGCGGCTTCCCGGTCGAAGGCGGTCGCGCGCATCGCCTTGCCGAGCCTCGTGCGCGAGACGAGCAGCGTCAACGCGAGCATCAGCGCGACCGCAGTCACGATCACGGTGATGCGCACGATCGAGATGTTGAGCGGGCCCCAGTGGATCCCCTTCGCGAGGTCGATGTACTCGTACGTCTCGTAGCTGCGGAAGTCGGCGCTGAAGATCAGGAGCGCGCTCGACTGGAGGAAGAAGGAGACGCCGAGCGCCGAGATCAGCGGCGCAATCCGGGGCGCGTTGCGCAGGGGCCGATAGGCAAAACGCTCGATCGCCACCCCGAGCAGACCCGAGCCAATCATCGCGACTGCGAGCATCAGCCCGATCAGCACGACGACGTTGATCGAGACCTCGAGCGCGCCGCCGAAGCCGCTCAGGACGAAGAAGCCCGCGAACGCGCCCATCATGTAGACCTCGCCGTGGGCGAAGTTGAGCAGCTTCAAGATCCCGTAGACCATCGTGTAGCCGAGCGCGATCAGGGCGTAAACGCTCCCGAGCGTCACCCCGTTCACGAGCTGCTGGACGAAGAAATCCCAATCCACCGCCGAGACCTTCTCACGAAAAAAGCCGTACGGCCCGCCCGGAATGGGCGAGCCGCACGGCCGTGATGCTTCTGTTGCCTATCCGACCAGCGTCTTCTTGCCGCCGGCCCCTAGCTTGAAGATGTAGAACTTCGAGCCCTTCACGTCACCCCGGGCGGTGAACTGGAGGTTGCCGCCCAGTATCGTCTTCGGGAGCAGCGTCGTGCGGAGGGCACGGAGCACCTCCGTCCGCGTGGCGTCGCCGTCCGCGCAGGCCTTTTGGATCGCGACGATCGCCGCGTTCGTGGCCACGTAGGTCGGCGGGCCGAAGTTCGAGCTGAACTTCTTGCCGTAGCCCTTGATGAAGGCTGCGTTCCCCTTGATCCCGCGGATGTCCGGCGCGAACGCCGAGACGTACGACCCCTGGATCTTGAAGTCGCCGGAGTCGAGGCCGTCCGAGCCGAAGACGACGGCGCTCTTGCCCTGCTCCTTCATCTGCTGGCCGAAGATCTGCCCGTTCGCGGCGATCTGGCACGGCAGGTAGACGACGTCGACGTCGTCTCCGATCTTGGAGACGAGCGACGAGAAGTCGGTCACCTTCTGGTTGACCGAGTTCCGCGTCACCTTGACGCCGCCGGCCCGCAGATTCGCCTGCACGCCGTTCGCCAGCGGACGCGAGTACGCCGTCTGGTCGTCGACGATGAAGACCTCTTTCGCCTTCAGGATCTGGCGGATGAACTTCGCGCTCGTCGGCGCCTGGACGCTGTCGTTCGGGACGACCCGGAAGAAATTCGGGATCGAGCCGTTCGTCAGCGACGTGCGGGTCGCCGAACCTGAGATGAACGGCAGCCGCTCCGCCTTCTTGTAGATCGGCGCGACCGCGAGTATCTCCTGGCTGCCGGCCGGGCCGACGACCGCGAGGACGCTCGGGTCGGCATGGAGCTTCGTCCCGGTCGTCGACGCCTGGGCCGGATCGAGCTGGGTGTCTTGCTGGACGAGCGTGATCTCGCCCTTGCCGAGCTGCTTGATCGCGTACTGCGCGAAGCCGAGCTGCTCTTTGCCGATGAACGCGGCGTCGCCCGTGATCGGGCCCAGGAAGCCGATCTTCGCATCAGCGCACGCTACGCTCGTGCTCTTCGCGGCCGTCGGTGCGACGTCGGCGCGGGCGAGCGCCGAGGCGACGACCGCAAGCGACGCGACTGTGAGCACCGCAACGGCGGCTGCTCCCTTCCTGATCCTTCCGTGCATTCCTTGCCCTCCTGTTGTTGGCACGTTCTAAGACGATGGAATCAGCTGCGAGTTGTCCTCGTAGACGCGTGACGCGGGATCGCCGGACGGATGGAAGACCCCCAGGATCCGCATCACTCCCGGCCCGGTGTTCTCGATGCAGTGCACCTGCTCCGGAGGCAGGTGGAAGCACGAGCCGGGCCGGAGCGGAATCGACGCGCCCTCGACGTGGGCGTATCCCTCGCCGTCGACGATGTAGCCGAGCTCGTCGTAGCTGTGGCTGTGGTCAGGCGCCCGGCAGGGCTGGACGATCCCCATGAACTGGGTCGCGTCCATGCACCCGGCCTGCTCGGCGACGAGGTAGCGAAACGTTCGCTTGTCGTCGGCGCGCAGCTCGGGGCGGTCGGCGAAGCGGACGACGACCTCGCGCGAGGGCCGGGAGGCCTGCTCGACCGGAACCGTCGTCGAGACGACGAGCAGGTCGTCCGGGCCGGGATTGTCGATCACGTACGACTCTCCGGCCCGCACGTACGCGCCGCTGTCCGCCGCGAAGTCGTGTGGCTCGCCGTCGAGCTCGAGCGTGCCCGAGCCGGAGACCGCGTAGAGCAGCTCGTCGCGCGCGTACTCGAACCGCGGCAGCGACCGGCCCGGCCCGAAGCGCGTGACGCGCTGCTCGAGCAGCCGCGAGCCGGTATGCCTGCCGAGAACGCGCTTCTCGAGGGCGGTGTCTCCCTCGACACGAGTCCCCTCGACGTTCTGCTCGTCGAGCACGAAGCGCCGCATGACCCCCATCCTCGTCTTCTCGCCCGTGTCATGTCAAGGCGCGAACGGGTGTCGGAGACGCCGCGAGCGCGGGCGTGCTCCGGAGACAGGGTCCGCCCGGGAGGACGGTACAGAGCCGCCGCCGCTAGAGCTCGAAGTGCTCGAAGTCCTTGCCGATCACGTGCACGGCGACGTTGCGGACCGGGACCGGCCCGAGGTCGGCGGCGAACGAGCCCCGATGCGCGTGGCCGTGCAGGACGAGGTCGGGCCGGTGCGCGCCGATCGGCGCGGCGAGCCGCGACGAGCCGAGGAAGGCCCAGATCGTCTCGGGCTCGCCGACGAGCGTCTCCGGGACCGGCGCGTAGTGGAGGAGGACGACGCGGCGGTGACAGCCCGAGATCGCCTCGAGCCCCGCCTCGAGCGCGTCGACCTCACGCGTCGTCTCGGCGTAGACCTCGCGCAGAAGCGGCTCGCCGAAGTCGGCCAGCTCGGCGCCGGGGAAGCCGCCGACGAAGCCCTTTCCTCCGACGATGCCGAGCTCCAGCTCGCCGACCTCGAGGACGGCGTACTTCCGATCGAGGACGCGGATGCCGGCGTTCTCGAGCACGCCGACCACCTCGTCGCAGCTGTTCGCGTGGTAGTCGTGGTTTCCGAGCACCGCGTAGACGGGGATCGTGAGCGGCCGGCACGCGTCCGCGAGCACAGCCGCCTGCTCCGGCTCGCCGTGGGTTGTCAGGTCGCCGGCGAGCAGGACGACGTCCGCCTGGCCGTCGAGCGCCGCGAACGCATGCGTGATCCGCTCGCGCAGGGGCTCCGCGCAGTGCAGGTCGCCTGCTGCGGCAACACGGATCGACTCGGCCATCGTCCGCCATCTTCACCAACCGTGGCTTTCACAAACGGGGACGACGGGTATGAGGCCGAGACCGTGGCCTACACGCCTGCAGAAGACTTCCCCGAGCTGATCGAGTCGATGAAGCGCGCCGCCGCTGCGCTGCGTGACGCGGAGGTTCCGCACATGCTCGGCGGCGGCCTTGCCGCCTGGGCCCGTGGCGGCCCGCCGACCGAGCACGACGTCGACTTCTTCGTGCGCGAGGAGGACGCGGAGCGCGCGCTCGAGGCGCTGGTCGAGGCGGGGATGAAGCCGGAGCGCCCACCCGAGGGCTGGCTGCTGAAGGCGTGGGACGGCGAGATGCTGGTCGACCTGATCTACCAGCCGGCTGGAGGCGCGGTCGACGACGGCTTCTTCGCGCGAGCGGAGGAGCTCGAGGTGGCGGCGCAGACGTTGCTCGTCGCCTCGCTGGGCGACGTGCTGACGACGAAGCTGCTGGCGATCAACGAGCAGGACCCCGACCTGTCGGCCGTGCTCGAGATAGCGCGCTCGTTGCGGGAGCAGATCGACTGGGAGCTCGTCCGTGGACGCACGGCCGGGTCACCCTTCGCCCTCGCCTTCTTCACGCTCGTCGAAGAGCTCGGCGTCGTCGAGCCCGCCGCCTAGGTCTCGAAGAAGAACATCCTCCAGGCGTCCCACCACGTGTCCGCTTCGACGCGGATCGTGCGCCCGTCGAGCCGCTCGACGCCGGGATGGAAGCGAAGCTTGTCGGCGGCGGCCGTGTGCTTGAACTCGACCTTGACCTCGCACGGGCTGCCCGGGTCGTAGGGCGGCACTGCGCTCAGGTCGCCGAGCGCCTTGCGCGCGCCCTCCTCGATCATCTGCCTGGCGCGCACGGGCGGAATCTGGCGCGCCGAGCGGGCGCCGAGCCCCTGCTTCACCGCCACCGTCGTCAGCCCGTCGCCGAGCAGCGCCTTCCCTTCGTCACACGAGGCCTGGTCGCCGGTGACGAGGAGCACGGGGCAGCCCCACGTGCCGCAGAGCGCGGCGTTGATCCCGGTCTCGCCGACCTCCGTGCCGTTGAACCAGAGCCGCTGGTAGTCGCGCCCGGAGACGGTGTGGTTCATCGTGCCGAGCGGCGTCCCCGCCATCGCGTGCATGCCGACGAAGAGCGCTGCGTCGCAACCCTGCTCGAGGAACTCCGTGTAGCCGGTCCACTCTTCCTGCACGACCCACTCGCACGCGGGATCGAGCAGGTCGGGGACGAGCGAGTTGAACGTCCAGCCGCCGCCGGCACCGTGGCAGTCCATCACGAGGATCTCGGTCGCTCCGGCGGCCTTCGCGCCGCGCACGGCCGCGTTGATCTCCTCGGTGTAGAGCTTGCGCCCTTCCTCGTACATCGGGTCGCCGCCGCTCGTCTGCTCGGGCTTGACGATCCCGGAGACGCCCTCCATGTCGCTGATCACGTGGACGCGCACGGCGTGAGGCTAACGTGCGTCGGCGGCCAGGCGAAGCCCGAACGCGGTGAGCACGACGCCCGTGACCGCATCGAACGCCCGCCGGATCCGCTCCCGCTGGAGCAGCCCGCCGAGACGTGCGACCACGACGCTGTAGGCCGACAGCCAGAGAAACGTCAGGACCGAGAACGCGAGGCCGAACGCGAGCAGGATCGCGAAGGACTCGCCGAACTGCGGCAGCAGGCTCGTGAAGAAGACGACCATCTTCGGGTTCGCGAGGTTGCTGACGAGGCCTTCGCGCAGCGCGACCCGCGGCGTCGTGCCTCGGCCTGGCGCTACGTGAGCAGGTGTCGCGCGTCCCCGGAGGGCGTTCGCCAGCACCTGGAGCCCGAGGTACACGAGATAGGCGGCGCCCACGAGCCGGAGCGCGGCGAAGGCAGGCTGTGACGCCCGCAGCAGCGCGACGAGGCCGGCTGCGGCGGCGCAGGTCCACACCGCCTGGCTGAGCGAGACGCCGAGCGCGGTCGCTACGCCGCTCCGGCGGCCGCCGAGCAGCGCGTTGCGGATCGTCAGCGCGGTGTCCTGTCCGGGCGTGCAGATCACGACGGCCGCAACGCCGAGGAAGGCTGCCACCTCGGTCACTCGAGGAGCATACGCTTGGCCGGTGGACACGGGCCTGAGCGGAAAGGGCGTCCTTGTAACCGGCGCGTCGGGCGGGATCGGCGCCGCCTGTGCGCGCGCGTTCGCAGCCGAAGGCGCCCGCGTCGCCGTCCACTACCACCGCGGCGAGGAGCGCGCCCGGGCGGTGGCGCTCGGCCTCGACGGCGCGCCGGTGCTCGGAGCCGACCTCACCGACGAGCGCGAGGTCGACCGCCTCTTCGAGGAGGCGCGCGCTGCGCTCGGCAGGATCGACGTCTGCGTCGCCGTAGCAGGCGTCTGGCCCAGCGAGGACGTCCCGGTCTGGCGGCTGCCGCTCGAGCGGTGGGAGCAGACGCTGCGCCAGAACCTCACCACCACCTTCCTCACGGCGCGCGGCTTCCTCCGCGAGGTCGAGCGAAACGGGCACGGCTCGCTGGTGCTGGTCGGCTCGACAGCCGGGATGGTCGGCGAGGCCGGGCACGCGGACTATGCGGCCGCGAAGTCCGCGGTTCTGGGCGGGCTCCTACTCAGCCTCAAGAACGAGATCGTCCGAGTCGCTCCGACCGCGCGTGTGAACGCCGTCTCACCGGGCTGGACCGAGAGCCCGATGACGCGCGGCCACGTCGATCCCGACGCCGTTCGCCGCGTCACGCGCACGATGGCCCTACGCAAGGTCGCCCAGCCGGAGGACGTCGCGCGACAGGTCGTCGTGCTCGCCTCGGACGAGCTCTCGGGTCACGTCACCGGCCAAGTCGTCACGGTCGCCGGCGGCATGGAAGGCCGCGTCCTCCACGAGTAACGAAAAGCGGCGGGCAAGCCCGCCGCTTTACTCGCCGCGCCGCCGGAAGTAGCCGTCAGTTCCTCGGCAAGGAGAGTCATCTCTCCTATCGGCAACACGCGGCCGCACTTGAGTGCAAAAAGAGGAAGGCCCCCGCCGCCAGGGGCCTTCCGGATGGCCTCCATAACGGAGGCCGTTTGGCTCTTCCGGCGCGCCCGCCACATCGGCGCGCATCGGAAGATGACGTGAGTATGCGCCATCCCCCACCGTGGGGGAATCACCCTTTTGGGGTTTACTGATTCCTCGAAGGAACTTGACTCCGGCGCTTCACTAGAGGCTTGATGTGGAATTGGCGCGCTGTGCTGGCGTCTCAGATCAAGCCAGGGCGGCTCGGCGTCCGCGGCGCAGGCTGGGTGCCTGCGCAAGGGCGCCGAGACGGCTGGCGCAGCGTCTGAGGCGGCAGCGCAGCCCGCTCAGGTTTCACATCAAGCCTCTAGTCTCCGCGGGATGCCGACCCGGTTCGAGGAGCGCCTGCGCACCGGCCCGCCGATCGTCGCCGACGGCGGCATGGGCGTGCTGCTCTCGGGCGCCGTCCCCCGCCTGCGCTGCCCCGAGGAGGCGAACCTGCGCGCACCGGAGAGCGTCGTCGCGCTGCACACGAGCTTCATCCGCGCCGGCGCCGAGCTGATCGAGACGAACACCTTCGGCGCCAACCGGCCCAAGCTCGCTGCACACTTCCTCGAGGACGACTTCGAGCGGATCAACTCGACCGCGGTGCGGCTCGCGCGCGAGGCGCGCGAGGTCTCCGGGGCGGACGTCTACATCGCGGGCTCGATCGGGCCGCTCGGAGAGGTCGAGCGTTTCGACCCGGGCGAGCAGAGCCAGTCGTTCGCCGACCAGGCCCACATCCTGGAGGGACGTGGCGTCGACCTGCTGATGCTCGAGACGTTCTTCGACCTCGACGAGCTCGAGGCCGCGATCGACGCAGTGCGCAAGGTCTCCTCGCTGCCGATCGTCGCCCTGATGACCTTCGACGCAGACGGGCAGACGCTCGGCGGCGTCTCGGCCGAAGCGGCGGCGGAGCGGCTCGCGAGCCTCGACGTGGCGGCGACGGGCGCGAACCACAGCGCGGGGCCGGCGGCCGCGTTGAATGCGCTCGCCGCGATGCAACGCGACGGCCTGAAGCTCGCCGCGCTCCCGAACGTCGGCCTCGCCAGCCTTGCGGGCTCGCGCGTCGTCTTCCCCCACGCCACGCCCGAGTACTTCGCCGAGTTCGCCGCGCAGGCACGCAGGCTCGGTGCCGGCATCATCGGCGGCTGCTGCGGCACGACTCCGGCCCAGATCGCGGCGATCAAGCAGGCGATCGAGGAGGAGCGGGCGCCGGCCGCGCCGCTCGTCGTCCGCGAGCGCGCGCTCGCCGAGGCGGCCGAGGCGGCGCCCGAGGAGACCGAGCTCGCACGGATGCTCCGCGAGCGCGAGTTCGTCGTCTCGGTCCAGCTCGATCCTCCGCTCGGCGCGAACAACAGCGCGCTGATCGAGGCGGGGCGCGCGCTGAAGGAGTCCGGCAAGGCGCACTTCGTCGACGTGAACGACAACCCACGCGCCCGCGCTCGGATGAGCGGGATCATGGCGTCGGTCGCGATCGAGCGGGCCTGCGGGATCGAGACGATCCCGCACCTGACGACCCGTGACATGTCGATCGCAGGGCTCGAGTCGCAGCTCCTCGGCGCGCACGCCGAGGGCGTGCGCAACATGCTCGCCGTCACGGGCGACCCGCCGGAGGAGGGCGACTACCCGGGCGCGCGCGGCGTCTACGAGCTCGACGCGATCGGGCTGACGCGCCTGATCTCGGGGCTCAATCGCGGCGAGGACTACCACGGGCGCGGGATCGACGCGCCGACGTCGTTCTTCGTCGGCGTCGCCGTCAACCCGTCCGCCGACGACATGGAGCTCGAGCTCGAGCGCTTCGAGCGCAAGCTCGAGGAAGGCGCGCAGTTCGCGATGACGCAGATCCTGTTCGACCTCTCCTATCTCGACTCGTTCCTCGCCCATTTCGGCGGCCAAGCGCCGATCCCGCTGCTCATCGGCGTCTGGCCGATGCCGAGCCTGCAGCTCGCCGTCCGGGTCCACAACGAGGTGCCCGGGATCGTCGTGCCCGACCCGGTTCAGGAACGGCTGCGCGCAGCCGGAGCGGATGCGGGCGAGGTCGGCCGCGAGCTGGCGCGCGAGCTGATCGCGGAGTCGCGCGAGAAGGCGGCGGGCGTGTACGTCGTGGCGCCGTTCCGGCGGCCGCTCGGCATCCTCGACGTGCTTTAGCTCCTAGCGGACGCAGGGACCGGTCGAGACGGCGCCGCGGTCCAGCGTCGGCGAGCGACTCGCGCACGACAGCCGCGGGCACTGCGTAGCCGGCCTCGGAGCCGATCCGCGAGGCGAAGATCGTGGCCTGCACGCGCCCCTGCCCGTCGACGGCAGGCCCGCCCGAGTTCCCCTTCCGGACCGCGCCGCGCAGCGTCGTGATCTGCCGCTCGACCGGCCCGCGGCCGTAGGCATCGTCGGTGAGCAGCGGTCCCGTCTGGCCGATCCGGCCGGCCGTGGCCGTGAAGGGCCCGTTCTCCGGATAGCCGAGGATCGCGACCGGCGCTCCCTCGACGGGGTCGACGAGTCGGAGCGGCGGCGCCGCGAGCCCGTCCACGCGGAGCACAGCGACGTCGTCGCGGGGGTCGAAGGCGACGACGGCAGCGTCCTGGTACTCGCCGTCACCCCGGTCGACGCGGGCGTCGTCCATCCCGGCAACGACGTGCGCGTTGGTGACGACGAGACTCGGCGCGGCAACCCAGCCCGAGCCCTCAATGCCGAGGCCGCACGCCGTCCCGGTGACGCGGAGAACGCTGTCGCGAGCGGTGCGGACGCCCTGGCTGCCAAGCAGCGCCGGGTCGGGCGGCGGAACGTTTGCCTGCGGCCCGCGGATCGCGGCGAACGGGTCGACGCGCTCGATCGCATCGAGTAGGCGCCCCGGCGGGACGCGCTCGTTCAGCTCGCGCAGGATCCGCGAGCGCTGGACGTCCTCGCGTAGCTCGCTCTGGCCGGGCGTGTGCAGCGCGACCGCGCCCGCGATCCAGACGATCGCCGCCCCGGCCGCTGCGCCGAGCACGAGTCCACCGAGCGAGTCGAGGATGCGCAGCGGCGGCACGACGAAGAGGCTCGTCCGGATCGTCCGGCCCGCAACCGCAGCTGCGCTCTGGAGGAAGACTCCGAGCACGACAGCGCCCGCGAGCGCGACGAGCGGCGTGTAGGGCGACTCGCCGCGGGAGAAGAGCTGCGGCGCGAGCTTTGCGCCGAGGTAGGCGCCCGCAACGATCCCGGCGAGCGAGAGCGCGCCGCCGACGAGCCCGCGCCTGAGCCCGTTCAGCGCCGCCAGCCCGATCACGGCCGCCGCGATCCAGTCGACCGTGGTCATCGTACGCCAGGGTACTGAGCGTCCCGGCTACACTGTGCCCGCCCTGGGGGGCGTAGTTCAGTTGGTTAGAACGCCGGCCTGTCACGCCGGAGGTCGCGGGTTCGAGTCCCGTCGCTCCCGCTCCACTCCTGCCTGCAACACGGCGGTTTCGCCGATGCTGCTTGAGGGGCACGTCCAGCGCGTGCTCCACAAGTGCCTAAACGTCTGAGGCCGAAGACGCTCGAGCGTTATGGCTGTCAAGCAGTGGCGCGAGGAGCCCTCATCGAGCGGGTTCCAAAATGCCGTCGAGCGGCTGCTAGCCGCCCTCGACGTTACGGCAAAGGTTCCGGTGATAGCCGGCCATCTGGCGAGCCATAACGAGCTTCGCGACTGGCTGCAGCACCCGCATCACACCGCGCAGCTCACCTTCGGCCACGAAATGCACCCGCGTCCCGTCGCCGTCGGGCTCGAACGACCACCTTCCGTCGATTGGGTAGGGCCCCTCGACGATGTGCGCGTGGACTAGCAGCGGTCGGTCGAATTCGGTGAACTCGACGATCTGCTCGAACTCCTTGCCGCCCGGGGGCTTCGTGCGCTCCCGGACACGCATTCCCAGCCGCGGAGATCCGTCTGTGAGTTGCTCCACCGACGTCTTGGACGTCTGCCAATCGGCGAGGTTCGACGGGTTCGTGAGGTAATCGAAGACGACCTCCGGCGGACGGTTCACGAAGAATGTTTGTTCCATGCGCATGCTGAGCCTCCCTATTTAGGATCCTCGTTGAGCGGAGAGTGAGCCTTGTGCAGTTCGAGCCGGTGTTCCCAGCGGACCCTGAGTTGGCGGAAGTGCAGTCATGCCAACGTCCGCTCGACGACCCAAACCGTCGCCTCGCGTTGGTTGGCTGTTCGGCGTATGTAGCAGCGGCAGTTGCGAGGCTTTCGCCGCGACCGTGGTGATGAAGGCGAGGACGATGCCGACTCCGACGAGTACGTATACAGCGGTGAAGAGCTTGCCTGCGTCTGTTTCGGGGGCGAAGTCGCCATAGCCGACGGTCGTCAGCGTGACGACGCTGAAGTAGAGCGCGTCAACTAAGCGAAGCCCTTCGACGATCGAGTAGAACCCCGTGCCGCTAATGACCGCGATCACGGCAAGGAGGGCGAGCGAAGTGACCTGGGAGTCGCGCCGTAGCGCCAGGCCCGCGCGCAGCATCGTGAGGAGAAGAAGGGGCATTGGGCTAGGACAACGAAGTGGATGTCAGACGCCGACGGACGACGCGCTCGACGTCCATGAGCCGGTTCCGCGCGTCGAGCGCCGCGACTTTGTACGACTCGGCCAACGTCGGGTAGTTGAAGACGGTGTCGACGAGGTAGTCGATCGTCCCGTTCAAGCCCATCACCGTCTGTCCGATGTGAATCACCTCGGTCGCATTCGTACCGAGAACGTGAACGCCGAGGAGGGTGCGGTCCTCCCGCGAGACGAGGAGCTTCAGCAACCCGTGCACGTCGCCCAGGATGTGCCCCCGCGCAAGCTCGCGATACCGCGAGATGCCGACTTCGTAGGGCACACCTGCTTCCGTCAGCTCCTCTTCCGTACGGCCGACGTAACTGATCTCGGGGATCGTGTAGATCCCGATCGGAAGCAATGCGGTCATCGAAGCGTCCTCACCGAGGGCGTGTGCGGAAGCGAGGCGCCCTTGCTCCATCGAAGTGGCTGCGAGCGCCGGCCAGCCGACGACGTCGCCGGCAGCGAAGATGTGCTCCACGACTGTCCGGTAGTCGGGGCCGACCTCGATCCGACCGCGCTCATCGGCCTCCAAGCCCGCACGCTCGAGCTCGAGGTCATCCGTCTCCCCCTGGCGACCGGCTGCGTACAGCACCACCTCCGAGGGAACCTGCTTCCCGCTCGCGAGCTGTGTCAGTGCGCCATCCGCGTAGCGCTCAACGGCGGTCACCTCTTCACCCAGCCGGAAGACGACACCGGCGTCACGCAGGTGGTACTGCAGACCCTCCGTGACCTGGGCGTCGCAGAATTCGAGCACGCGCGGGCGTTTCTCGACAACGGTGACCTTCGCGCCGAGCGCAGCGAGCATGGATGCGTACTCGATGCCGATCACCCCAGCTCCCACGACGACCACGGAGTGCGGGATTCGATCCAGGAGCAGTAGTCCGTCGGAATCGAGGATTGTTCTCTCGTCGAAGTCCACTTCGGGTGGGTGCGCCGGACGTGTCCCCGTGGCTATGACGATCCTCTCCCCAGTCAGCTGCCGCTCGTCGTAGCCGCCCGACACCGCAACGGTGTGCGGGTCGAGGAAGCGAGCGCTCCCGTGCACGATCTGGACGTGGTTCCGCAGCAGCTGGTCGCGCACGACGTCGACCTCGCGGTCGATCACGCCTCGTGTTCGCAGGCGGAGATCCTCGACCGTGATCTCGTCCTTCACGCGGTAGCTCTGGCCGTACGTCGCCCTCTGGCTCAACCCGCTCAGGTACACGATCGCCTCGCGTAGCGTCTTCGACGGGATCGTCCCCCAGTTGACCGACACCCCGCCGAGCTCGTGCCGCTCGACCAGAGCGACGCTGTGCCCGAGCTTCGACGCCTGAATCGCGGCCTTCTGGCCGGCCGGCCCGGATCCAACGACAAGGAGGTCGTAGTACTCGTGCTTCATGCCTTTCAAGCTCCTCTCGGATTCGCCGATGGGTTTGGGTCCACGAGCGGGTGGAGGCCTCGCTCAGCCACTCCCTCATCCGCGGCGACGTGCTCGCGGGACGGCAGGTAGCGGAGCACGACGACAGCTGCGACGGCCGTGAGCGCCGCGGCGACCAGGAGGCCGATGCCCATCGCCTGGGTGAACGCGTCGCCGGTAGTCGCGAGCAGGCTGGAGGCCGCGTCGGGCGGCAGCTGGGCGGCGATGGCGCTGGCGGCGCCGACCGAGTCCTCCGCTCGCGCCTGCGCTTCTGGGCGGCAGGGCGCCGAGCGAGCCCTCGACGTCGTTCGAGTAGAGGGAGCTGATGAGCGAGCCGATCACGGCCACGCCGAGCGCTCCCGAGATCATGCGCGCGACGGTGTTCGTGGCCGAGGCGACGCCCGACTTGGCCGCCGGGACCGCGCCCACGACCGCCTCGGTGGCCGGAGCCATCACCCAGCCCATCGCCAGGGCGAGCCCGAAGAACCAGGCGGCGAGCGTAGGCGCCGTGTCGGGCGTCCAGAGCATCGTCAGCGCCAGGGCAAGTCGCCAAGGCCGGTGAGGCCGACCGCGACGACGCGCGTGGTACCGAGCCGCTTCACCGCCTTGCTCGACGCAGCCGGCGCCCATCATCAGCCCGAGCGCAATCGGGCTCATGACCGCGCCTGCCTCGATCGCGCTGTAGCCGTGGGCGAACTGCAGGTACTGGGTCAGCGCGAAGATCGCGCCGAGCAGGGCGAAGAACGCAACGCTGACCGCCGCCGTGCCGACGCTGAAGCGGGCGCTGCGGAAGAAGCCGAGATCGAGCATCGGCTCGGCGATGCGCCGCTCCCACCAGACGAAGCGCCGAGCAGAACGACGCTCGCCGCAAGCGAACCCGAGCGACCAGGCCGACTCGACCAGCCCTGCTCGGGCGCCTCGATGATCGCGTAGACGAGGATGACTGAAGCCGGCGATCGAGAGCGCCGCTCCGAGCAGGTCGAACGAGCCGGGCCGGGGGTCGCGGCTCTCGGGCACGTAGCGGATCCCGAGCAGCAGCGCGAGCGCGGCGAACGGGACGTTGACCAGGAAGACCGACGACCAGGCGAACCACTCGAGCAGCAGCCCGCCGGCAAGCGGGCCGAGCCCGATCCCGACCGCCGCCAGCGCGGCCCAGATGGCGATCGCCTTGCCGCGCTCCTCGCCGGTGAAGACGTTCGCGATGATCGAGAGGGTGGCGGGCATGATCAGCGCCGCGCCCGACGCCCATCAGCCGCGCGTACGGCGATCACCCGGTCGAGCCGAGTCGACCACGAGCGCGCCGAGGCTCGCGAGCCCGAAGATCGCCACGCCGGCCTGGAGCGCAAGCTTGCGCCCGAGACGGTCGCCGAGCGTGCCGAACACGAGCAGCAGCCCGGCGAAGACGAGCAGGTACGAGTCGACGATCCACTGCAGCGTCGAGGCGGAGGCGTCGAACTCGTCCTGCAGCGTCGGCAGAGCGACGTTGAGGATCGTGTTGTCGAGCCCGATGATCAGCAGGCTCAGCGAGAGGACGCCGAGCGTCTTCCACCGCCGTGCGTAGACCTTCGGGTCGATGTTGTGCAGTTGCGCTGTCATGCCGTTCTCCTTGTGGGTCGCTGTGGGTGGGCGTTCACGGGATCTCGACCTCGCTGACCCTGATCGCGGTCGTACGCTCGCGCGACGTAGGAGGGCAGCAAGCCGAGGGCGTCCGCTTCGCTCGCGGCGTCGACGGTCCACCAGATGTCGTGCCCGCCGGCGACGCACGACGCGAGCGCGGTCAGGCGTCGCAGCGGACTGTCGTGGCCCTTGAACGAGGCGAAGGCGACGCCGCACTCGGGCTGTTCGTGACGGTGGTGGAGCAGGTAACGGAACATGGATCGAGCCTGCCGCTCGCGCGGGTCGCGCCGACATCGGTGCAGCCACCCTGATTCCGCACCCTGATTTCTCGGGCCGCCTGCCCTGACGTATGGTCAGGCACAAGGAGGCGACGATGGCTCAGGTGGCCGAGCAGCTCGTGGGGCGCACCGCGGAGCTCGACGCGTTCGACCAGCGCCCTGACGAGCTCGAACAGGGCGCGGTCGGCGGCGATCGAGCTCGTCGGCGAGCCGGGGATCGGCAAGACGCGGCTGCTCGCGGAGCTGGCGCGACGCGCGGACGACACGCAGGCACCTCGTGCTCTCGGGCTCGGCGTCGGAGCTCGAGCAGGACCTGCCCGTTCTGGGTCTTCGTCGACGCGCTCGACGAGTACATCCGCGGGCTCGAGCCGGAGCGCCTCGACGAGCTCGAGCCGACGACGTCCGGACGGAGCTGTCGACCGTCTTCCCGACGCTCTCCGGCGTTCGACTCGGGCCGCACGGCCGCCCTCCAGCACGAGCGCTACCGCAGCCACCGCGCCGTCCGCGAGCTGCTCGAGCTGCTCGCAGAGACGCGGCCGCTCGTGCTGTGCTCGACGACGTCCACTGGGCCGACCCGGCCTCGGTCGAGCTGCTCGGCGCCCTGCTCCAGCGGCCGCCGGCCGCGCCGGTGCTGCTGGCGGTCGGCGGTGCGGCCCCGGCAGCTGCCCGAACGGCTCGCGACCGCACTCGAGCGCGCCCATCGCGCCGGCGCGCTCGAGCGAGTCGGAGCTGGGGACGCTGACGCGCGCGGAGGCGCAGGAGCTCCTCGGCGCGAGCGCGACGACGCGCCGACGGCGTCGGCGTCTACGAGGAGAGCGGCGGCAATCCGTTCTACCTCGAGCAGCTCGCCCGGTCGCTCGACCGCGCCGCGCAGGTCGCGCACGAGCGGCCCTGACGTCTCGCTCGGCGGGGCGCAGGTGCCACAGAGCGTCGCCGCGGCGCTCGCGGAGGAGCTCGGCCTGCTCTCGCAGGACGCACGGCTCGTGCTGGAAGGGGCGGCGGTGGCCGGCGACCCGTTCGAGCCCGAGCTCGCCGCAGCCGCCGCCGGAGCACCGAGACCGGCGGCGCTCGAGGCGCTCGACGAGCTGCTGCGGCTCGACCTCGTCCGCGCCACGGACGTCCCGCGACGCTTTCGCTTCCGGCATCCACTCGTCCGCCGGGCGGTCTACGAGTCGACGCCGGGCGGCTGGCGGATCAGCGCGCACGAGCGCTGCGCCGAGGGCGCTCGCGGCCCGTGGCGTCATCCGCCTCGGCGCGCGCCCACCACGTCGAGCTGTCCGCGCGTCAGGGCGATGCCGCCGCAGTCGCGATGCCTGCGCGAGGCCGGAGAGACAGCCGCCCCGCGCGCGCCGGCGAGTGCTGCACACTGGTTCGGCGAAGCACTCCGCCTGCTCTCGGAGAGCGCGCCGACCGAGGAGCGCATCGAGTTGCTCGTGGCGCGCGCCGGCGCGCTCGCCGCCACCGGCCAGCTCGGCGACAGCCACGCAGCGTTGCTCGAGGGCATGAGCATCGTGCCCCAGGAAGCGGAAGCGACGCGCGTCCGGCTCACCGCCGCATGTGCCGGCGTCGAGCACCTCCTCGGCCGCTATCAGGAGGCGCACGCCCACCTCGAGACCGCTTTCGCCGAGCTCCGGGATCCAGACTCGCCGCAGGGGGCCGAGCTCATGATCGAGCTCGCCGGCGACAGCCTCTATCTCGGGGACTACGACGCGATGCGCGCCTGGGCGGGTCGCGCAGTCGATGCGACGGCCGCAGCTCGGCGACCGAGCGCTGATCGCCGCGGCGCTCGCCGTGCGCGCCCTGGCCGGTGCGGTGGGCGGTCACAGCGGCGGAGGCGCAGGCACATCGCGCCGAAGCCGCGGAGCTCATCGACGAGCTGTCCGACGACGAGCTGAGCCGTCGCCTCGACGCGCTCGCCCATCTGGCCACCGCAGAGCTGTACCTCGACCACTTCGCGGCGATCGGTCCCTCACGCCGAGCGTGCGCTGAGAATCGGCCGCGCGACCGGACAGGGAGATCTCTTCCCGCTCATCGTCCCGATGCTCGGAGCGAGCCTGTGGATCCAGGGCCGGATGGCGGAGTCCGGCGAGGTGCTCGACGGCGCGATCGCAGCCGCGCGGCTCGTGGACAACGTCCAGGGCCTTGCCTGGAACCTCTTCAACCGCTCGTACGCGGCGTTCGCAGCCGGCGACATCGAGCTGGCGCTCGCCACCGCGGAGGAGGCTTTCGAGCTCTCGAAGGAACTGGACGATGGCCCCGTGCCCGCCCACGCCGCCGTGGCGCTCGCGCTACGCGCTGCTCGAGACCGGCCATGCTGAACAGGCCGCCGAGCTGCTCGTCGCGAAGGCGGGAGGAAACGAGCTACGGCTGATCGGAGGAGGCTGGCGAGCCCGATACCTCGAGCTGCTCACCCGCTGTCTTGCTGGCGGCGGGCAGACGCGAGGAAGCCGAGCGCGCCGCCGAGGCAGCCCAGGCTTGCGCCGAGACGGTGGGCCTGCCGATGGCGACCGCGATGGCCGGCCGCGCGGCAGCTGTACTGGAGCTGGACGCCGGCGACGCCGACCAGCGCCGCCGCGCGTGCGCGTGCCGCCGCGGACGCTCTCGAGGAGATCGGCGATGCGTTTCGACGCCGCGACATCCCGAATGCTCGCCGGGCGGGCGCTGGCCGAAGCTGGTGAGCACGACGGGGCAGCGGCCGAGCTCGAACGTGCGGCGGCCGCGTTCGATTCCTTCGGCTCGATCCGCTACCGCGACGAGGCCGAGCGCGAGCTGCGCAAGCTCGGCCGTTCCACTCCGCGCCGCTCGAAGCCCGGTAAGGCGAACGGAACCGGTGTGGCGACACTCAGCGAACGGGAGCTCCAGGTCGGACGACTCGTCGTCGACCGCAAGACCAATCCCGAGATCGCCGCCGAGCTGTTCCTCAGCCTGAAGACCGTCGAGAGCCACCTGCGGAACATCTTCCGCAAGCTCGACGTCCGCTCGCGGGTGGAGGTCGCGCGCGCGATCGAGCGGCGACCGCGCAGGCGACGGCTCGGGGTCACAGTCCCAGCGCGGTCGCCTCGGCAGAACGACTTACGGCCGAGCGCGACCGTCTGCAGGCGGAGGTGCGCGCGAAGATGGACGAGCTCCGGAGCTCGCGCGCTCGAATCGTCGAGGCCGGCGACACCGAACGCCGCCGGCTCGAGCGCAATCTCCACGACGGCGCACAGCAGCGCCTCGTCTCGCTCTCCCTCTCGCTCAGCCTGATGGAAGCCCGGCTCGAGAGCCCCGAACAGGCGGCCGCGGTGGCGGCGCTGCGATCGGAGCTCGCCGGACGCGCTCGACGAGCTCCGCGAGCTCGCGCGCGGGCTGCATCCGGCGATCCTCGTCGACCACGGTCTCGAACCCGCGCTCGAGGCACTCGCCGCACGAGTGAGCATTCCAGTCGAGCTCGACATCGACATCGACGGCCGGCTGCCCGCCCCGATCGAGGCGGCGGCCTACTACGTCGTCTCCGAGGCGCTCACGAACATCCAGAAGTACGCCCACGCGTCACTGGCACAGAGTCAGTGTCACGCGCGGTGACGACGAGCTCGTGCTCGAGGTGGTCGGACAACGGAGTAGGCGGCGCAGACGCCACGCAGGGCTCTGGGCTACAGGGCCTCTCCGACCGCGTCGCCGCACTCGCAGGATCGATCGCGATCGACAGCCCCACAGGCGGCGGCACCTCGCTCCGCGCAAGGATCCCGCTCGAACGTAACCAAGGTTGAGACAACCTACGGTCGCTGAGTCTTCTCGGCGAGGGCGATGGACCCGCGACCCGACAACATCAACTGCTTGAGCACACCTGATGACGGTTTCTCGGGCAGCAGAAGGGCAGCAAACGCCCGAGATCGAGCCTGCGCAATCGTGCACAAATCAGCGCCGAAGGCCCGCAGACCCGCATGAATAGAGCGATAGCGCGTCAATCGTCGCCAATCGTCGTATCCGTGGAACAAGCCTGTCACGCCGGAGGTCGCGGGTTCGAGTCCCGTCGCTCCCGTAAAGTACCTGCAAATCCGCATCTTTTCTCGCAGGCTTCGGCGCAAAGACCGTCGGCTTATCCGCATCCCGCGCACATCCCGCGCTGGAAATAGTCGGTGAAAGCCGCTCGGAGCCACTAATCCCCGCAAGCGGGATGCCCGGCCGGGTAAGCCGGAGGTCGTCCCGGATCGGACATCGACAGCGAAACGGTTGCCCAGGCGCTCGATGTCCGAGTCGGTCGACGCGCAATCGGACCGTTCTCGTCGAGTGTCCCCGGATGCAGACAGGCGGTGCACCGGTCGTCCTGAACGTAGGGTCCGCTTCATGGTCTGCAGTTCCTGTGGGCGCGAGAACGACGCCGACGCACGGTTCTGCGACGCGTGTGGCACGCAGCTCGACGCGCAGCCGAGCGGCGCCGAGACGCGGAAGGTGGTCACGGTCGTCTTCACGGACGTCGTCGACTCGACGGCGCTCGGCGAGCGACTCGACCCCGAGTCGCTGCGGCGTGTGATGTGGCGCTACTTCGACGCGATGCAGGCAACGCTCGAACGACACGGCGGCACGGTCGAGAAGTTCATCGGCGACGCGATCGTGGCCGTGTTCGGTGTGCCTGCCGTCCACGAGGACGATGCGCTCCGCGCCGTACGGGCAGCGTTCGAGATGCGCGAGGCTCTCGAGCGCGTCAACGAGAATCTCGCGCGCGAGTACGGGGTTCGCATCGCGACGCGCACCGGCGTCAACACGGGCGAGGTGATCGTCGGGGACACCGTCGCGGATCAGAAGCTCGCGACAGGCGACGCGGTCAACGTCGCGGCGCGGCTCGAGCAGGCTGCGCAGACGGGCGAGGTGCTCCTCGGCGAGGCGACGTACCGCCTCGTCGGGGACGCGGTCGTCGTCGAGCCGGTGCCTGCCGTCGAGGCGAAGGGGAAGAGCCAGCCGCTCGCCGCGTGGCGGTTGCTCGGCCTGCGGCCGGACGTGCCCGCGTTCGCGCGCCCCATCGCCACCCCCTTCGTCGGTCGCCACCGAGAGCTCGACGAGCTCCGCCACGCGTTCGACGACTGCGGTGCGAGAGTCTTCGTGCCGGCTCGCCACGATCGTCGGGCCGCCCGGGATCGGCAAGTCCCGCCTCGCGCGAGAGGTCGTGCGCTCGTTCGAGCAGGAGGCGCGCGTCGTCGTCGGACGCTGCGTCGCGTACGGCGAGGGCATCACCTACCTCCCGCTCGCCGAGATCGTGCGCGAGGTCGCCGGCGCCGACCCTGAGCCGGCGCTCACGGAGCTCCTGGCGAACGTCGAGCGCGGGCCGATCGCGACGCGACTGATCATGGGCGCGATCGGTGCGAACGACGAGCCAGGCTCTCCGGAGGAGACCGCGTGGGCGTTCCGCCGGCTCTTCGAGACGCTCGCGTGTCTCGCGGCCTCTCGTCGTCGTCGTGGACGACATCCACTGGGCCGAGCCGACGCTGCTCGACCTGCTCGAGTACGTGCTCGGCTTCTCGAGCGGCGCCCCGATCCTGATCCTCTGCCTCGCGCGCCCCGACGTCTTCGACGCCCGACCGTCCTGGGCGGCACCCCGGCCGCGTACGACGCTCGTCTCGCTCTCCCCGCTGAGCGACGACGAGTCCGAGGATCTGATCGAGGGGCTGATGCACGAGGAGGACGTCGCTCCGGCGCTCCGCGATCGCATCGTCGGCGCGGCCGAGGGCAACCCGCTGTTCGTCGAGCAGATGCTCGCCATGCTCGCCGACGATCCCGACGCGGCAGACGACAGCGTGCCGGCGACGATTCACGCGCTCCTCGCAGCCCGCATCGACCGCCTCGAGCCGGGTGAGCGGGCGGTGCTGCAGCGCGCTTCGGTCGAGGGACGACTGTTCCACCGCGGCGCCGTCGCGCGAGCTCCTGCCGTCGCACGGCGCGGACGGGCTCGGCGGCGATCCTCCTCGCGCTGACGCGAAAGGAGCTACTCCGGCCGGACCGCTCGCTCTACGAGGGCGACGACGGCTTCCGCTTCAACCACGTGCTCATCCGGGACGTCGCCTATGCGTCGATGCCGAAGGAGCTCCGCGCCGATCTTCACGACGCGGCTCGCTTCCTGGCTCGAAGGCGCACACCGGCGCGCAGCTGACCGGGCAGGAGGAGATCGTCGGCTACCACCTCGAGCAGGCGTATCTCGACCCGGCAGAGCTCGGTCGGGTCGACGCCGAGGCCCGCGCCGTCGCTCTGAAAGGGAGGTCACCTGCTCGGACGAGCGGGACGACGCGCGCTCGATCGCGGCGAGTTCGCGGCGGCGGCGGCGCTCCTCGAGCGTGCATGCCGGCTCCTCGCGGTCGAGCCCGCCGAGCGCGCCAGCTGCTCCCGGACCTCGGCCGGGCGCTTCGCGGCACCGGGGCGCTCGAGGCCGCCGACGCGGCTCTCGCCGAGGCGATCGAGGCATGCGAGCGCGCAACGACGACGAGCCGACCGAGCTCCGAGCCGAGATCGAGCGCGCCCACGTCGCCTTCATGCGCGCGCCCTCCGACCCCGAGCGCGCTGCGCGACGATCGCGCGACGGGCGATCGCGGTGTTCGAAGCGATCCGCAGCGACGCAGACCTCGCGGATGCCTGGCAGCTCATGGGCATCGCCGAGCTCGCCGCGCGCGACAGAGGCGCGCAGCTCGTGGCGCTTCAGCAGGCCCGTGAGCACGCGCATCGCTTCCGGCGACACGCGCCGCCAGATCGAAGCCTGGAACGAGGTCGGCGGCGCGATGCTCTTCGGCCGGACACCCGTCGACGAGGTGCTCGCCTTCCTCGACGAGGAGCTCGCCTGGGCGCGCGAGCGCGGCCTCGCGGCGGTCGAGGCGGACGCGCTGCTCGGAGGCCCGTACCTGTACGCGCGCCTCGGCCGCTTCGACGAGGCGCGCGACCGCCTCGAGCGCTCAAAGGCGATCTGCCGCGAGCTCGGCATCGCGTACGGGCTCGCGGAGGCGCACATGGCAGGAGCCGAGATGGAGATGCTCGCCGGGGACGCTGAGGCCGCCGAGCGGGAGCTACGCGACGCGATCCGCGTCGCGACGGACATGGGCGCGTCGCGGTACGTCGCCCTCTACCGCACCCGGATCGCCCACGTCCTCGTCGCGCAGGGTCGGGACGAGGACGCCGCTCGCCGAGCTGGAGCAGGCAAGGGACATCTTCGGGGATGCGCCGAAGTGGAAGGCCGCCCGCGCGCGCGTGCTCGCGCGTCGCGGCGAGACGGAGGAGGCTGTCACGCTCGCCCGCGAAGCAGTCGCCTCCCTGGCCGGCAGCCGACGACATCACGGCGCGCGCCGAGATCCTCGTCGACCTCGCCGAGGTGCTCCGCGCGCACGGCGACCCCGCCGGCGCCGCAGCGGCTCTTGCCGAGGCGGTCGGCCTCCACGAGGAGAAGGGAAACGTCCTGCCCGCCGAGCGCTGCCGCCAGCTTCTGGCGACAATCGCGGCCGGAGGCCCGGCGTCGGCGCGCAAATGACTGTCTCTCCGGGCAGCAGAAGGGCAGCAAACGCCCGCAATCGAGGGTAACCAATCATGCGCAAATCAGTGCCTGAAGCCCGCGGAACCGCATGAATAGAGCGATTGCGCGTCAATCGTCGCCAATCATCGTTTCCGTGGAACAAGCCTGTCACGCCGGAGGTCGCGGGTTCGAGTCCCGTCGCTCCCGTAAAAGTCCCTGCAAATCGGCATATTGTGTTGTCAGGCCGGACGCGAGAATCCGATCGACTACACAAACGCGCGTTCGAGTGGGGCCCAATCGGCCCAAAACCGGCCGAAAACGCGTCGGACAGCCACGAGGACAAGCCGTTTGCGGCCGCGTCGAGGCCGACCGCCAAGGCGGCTCGCGACTACACAAAATGACCGGAGGTCAAGGCTCTACCCGGCGTCGACCTTGAACCCAGCAGGAGCCATCCCGGCCGCCGTAACAGAGGACGTGACCGACCGCCGCGCCGCAAGAAGTGGGGTGCCCTCGGTGTCCACGACCGCGGTCGTATCCGAAGCTGGCAAGCTGATCCTCAAGGGGCTCGTCACTCGAGATGAGGAAGGACGTTCGCGAATTCATCCGCCGCCTCGAGGCCGTCGGCCTTACGGTCGAGTCGACGCCGGGGCACTACCGCGTCCTGCGCGAGGGCCAGCCGCTGCGCAAGGCCGAACGGAATGCCCTTCACGCTGCCGTTCTCGCCCGACACGATCCGCTGGCGCAGAGCGGCGATCGTCGAGCTGCGCAAGCTCGGCATCGACCTGTAGCAGGCGGCCAGAAATGCCGAAGCCCGCCGACCTTTCGGTCACCGGGCTTCGACGGCGATACGTTCTCACCACACACCTGTCCCTTCAAGCAGGACGGGCGCTCGGCTCTCGGCTAGCCCGAAAGCGTCCTCCTTGCGTTGGTCGGGTCACGCCCTCCCGACAAGATCGGGAGGGCGCGTGGAGACGGGGCCGTGAGTCATCCGACGGCCCAGAATGAGCAGTGGTGGGTCGTGGCGAAGCTCGTGTCGACCTGTGGCTGCGGAGACTCGAGCGACAGCACCTGCGCACTGTCGTTGAACGAAGGCCAGGGGATTGCCGCCGATGACGGGTCGCCGTTCGCGGCGAAGTTCGCCCAGGCCGCGCGCATGCTGCCCGCGAGCGCCTGCTGGTCGGGGTTGAGGGTCCCCGGGAACGGCAGGTTCGGCAGGTCGAATAGGTACTGGAGCTCGGACGAGTGTGTCGCAATGGGGGGCAGGGCGCCGGGCGGTGCCAGGCGATGGGGCGCGGTGTCGTCGTTGAACTGGTAGGCGAAGGTCGGCGCGCGCCTCGACGTCCAGCGGTCCACCTGGAGCGCCGGACACGCGAAGTTCGCGTCCGAGACGAGCGTGCTCAAGGCCACGACCGGCGCCGGGTACGCGTCGAGCGGGTACTCGGCTGCGATTGCCGCAGCCCTGGCGGGCGGCACGCCCAGCACAGCGGCGATGTTGCTCTGGTAGTTCGCGGCAGTCACCGGCCGTTCCGGCACCAGCACGAACGTCCCGCCACTCACGGCCACGCCGAGGCCGGCGACGAAGAGGAACTCCTCATCGTGGTTGATGCCGTTGAGGATCGGCACGCGGGCGAACCGCCCGCCCGCCAGCGCTTCCCCGATCGACTCCGTGAGGACCTTGCCGTCGACGACGCCCGGGATCGCGGCGCCTGGGAAGTGGTCAACGAGGGCCGAGACCGGCAAGGCGCGCAGGCAGTTCGCGCTCTGGTCGGGACAGCCCGCGCTCGTCGCGAACGACTGGCCGAACGCCTTGGCGTCGGCGAGGGACTGTTGCTTCAGCGCGAACGCGCCGCTCTGCACGATCACCCGCTGGAAGAGCCCGCGCGAGCCGCGCGAGACGAGGTGGGCGAGCACCGACAGGCCACCGGCCGACTGGCCCGCGATCGTCACCCTGCGCGGGTCGCCACCGAACTTCTCGATGTTGCGCCGTACCCAGCGCAGCGCCGCCTGCTGATCCATCAAGCCGTAGTTGCCCGCCGCGTCGCCCGGCCGCGCAGCGAGCGCCGGGTGCGCGAGGAAGCCGAGCGCGCCCAGCCGGTAGTTGATCGTGACCACGACGGTGCCCTCCGCCGCGAGCTTGGAGCCGTCGTAGTTGCGGGCGGCATCCTGAGTGAGGCCGCCTCCGTGAATCCAGACGAGCACCGGGCGACCATCTCCGCGGCGACTGTGCAGGTCCGGCGTGGAGACGTTCAGGTACAGGCAGTCCTCGGCGATCGGGCCGGGCGGCAGGAACAGGTTCTGGAACGGGTCCGTCTGCTGTGGGCAGCTCGGCGCGAACTGGGTCGCGTCGCGGACACCGTTCCAATCGGTCGCAGGCCGCGGGGCGCGCCACCGCAGCTGCCCTGTGGGGGCGAGCGGCGTAGGGGAGCCCGCGGAAGGCGTAGCCACCGGGCACGGCGACGCCGCGCACGGCGCCGCCCTCGATGGTGACGATCGGGGCGCGGACGGAGCCCGCGGCCGCGGCGGCGACGTCGGTGTCGGCAGCGGCGGCGCCCGCCGCCGCGAGGATCAGCGCGGTCAGAGCCGCGCAGAAGCGCGGCCAGCGGGGCATGGCCGTGAGTGCGTCGTGTTCATGATCTCGACTCCTTCGCTTCGGAGGTTGGCTGCACGCCACGCTGACGCCCCGCCTCGGCGGTCGCGCCCGTGCAGATCCCTGGTCGGCACGCGGGTGGTGTGCAGGCGAACGCGAGGCCGCCCCGTGGGGAACCAGGGATCCTCGATCAGCTCGCGGTTCTTACGGCGCTTCGCCCAAGGGCGTCAGCAGCGAGGAACACAGGGTGCCATGCGTACGCGACGAGCAGAAGCGCGAACGGCCACGGGGTCGGTCGAACCAGGCCAACGACTCGGCCGCCCTGCCCCGGCGGCTATCGCGGCGTTCAGCGGTCCTAGACGAACGGGGATCTGAGGAACCGACCAGGGTCTTCCGCTGGTCGACCCGCGGGTGCACCAGGGTCTTCGACTGGCGCGACCGAGCGCCCTCAACCGCGATTGTGAACAGGTACGCGGAAACGCCGAACTTACCCACAGAGAAAGGCGGTAGGACATGGTCGATTGGGAGCGCAATTGGCTCGGTAGCGGCATCTTCTTCGTCGTGGCTTTCATCATCGGATGGGTCATCTACGGCAGTCAGCCGAAGCGTGGGTTCGTCGGCGGTCGAGCTCGTCTCGTTCTATGACGGCGATCGCACCCGGATTCTGATTGCCGCCACCCTCCTCGCGTTCAACGTCCTGAACCTGATGTGGTTCGCAGCGGCGCTCTCGAGCGTGCTGCGTGATGCCGGGAAGGGCGGTTGGGGGACGGCGGCGACAGCTTCCAGCGCAGCCCTGGGCGCCGTCTTGTTCGTGCTCTTCACGCTGAACCTGGCGCTCGCGTACTCGATCGCCGGCTCCGGCAACAACCAGATCACATCCGGGCTCAACGACCTTTCGTGGATCTTGACGATCGTTGCGTCGTTCCCGGCTGCGATGCTGATCATGTCCGGGTCGTTCGGGCTTTGGCGGGCGGGAATCATCTCGAACGCGGCCTTCGCGGCCGGCGTGACGGCGATGGTGCTCGTCCTGCTCCGCGCAACGACCTGGGCCAGCGACGGATTCTGGGCGCCCGACGGTGCGTATTCCGAGTTCATCTCGACGATCGTCGCTCTTGCGTGGATCGCGGTGGTCAGCGGCTTCCTCTACATGCGGAGCCCCTCCGCGGTAAAGACGCCTGACCGGGCGGCTGTCCCTGCGGCGTAGTTCGGAACGGAGCGCGGCGTCTCTCGGCGTCGCGCTCCGTTCCTCCAAGGACGAGCGACAGCCGCGGCGACGCACGATCGTTCATTCGCACGTGCGTCAAGGACGGACGAGTTGTTGGCCACCGTCGATCTCGAACGTCGCACCGGTGACCGCCGTGTTGCTCATGAGGTGAACGGCGAGTGCAGCGATATCGGCCGGGCCGACGACACGTCGGATCGGCAGCGTCGTTCGGAGCTGCTCGCGACGCGCGTTTAGCTGGTCGCCGAGGATCGCCGCCGACAGCGGCGTGTCGACGAACCCCGCCGCGATCAGGTTCACGCGGACGGGTGCGATCTCGAGCGCGAGGTTCTTCGTCAGCGCGCGAAGCGCGGCGCTGAGTCCCGAGACGAGTGAAAGGCCGACGGCCGGACGATGATCATCCGTGCAACCGGTGAAGAGAAGTGTCCCTCCCGGGCGAATCTTGCTCGCCGCGTGCTCGGGCGACCTGCAGCTGGCAGCACGAGCTGCGCGTCGACAGTGCGGCGTGCCGCTTCGACGTCGAACTCCGCGAGCGGCGCGTAGTAGGGAGCCGGGCCCGTGACCAGCACGTGGTCGACCGGCGCAGGCAGCTCTTCGAAGAACCTCTCGAGCCGGTCGAAGTTGGTGGCGTCGAAGGCCGCGATGCTGGCCCCGAGCTCGAGACCGACTCGGTGGAGGCGGTCCGCGTTGCGCGCCGTGATGATGACGTCGGCTCCTTCATCGCCCGCACGCCGGGCCGTCTCGAGCCCGATGCCAGAGCTGCCGCCGATCACGACAACGGTCTGTCCGGCGAGTTCCAACTCGTGGCTCACGACGCCGCCTCCGCTTGTCGAACCGGCAGGGCATGGCCCTCGTGGGGGGCCCGCGGCGCGAGATCGGGAGCGGCTGCCCGTTCCGGGGGCTAATGGCTGCGCCTCCTGGTTTGTCTCAGGAATGACCCTCGCGGCTCGACCGCTCTGTCGCACCAGGGAGACCCCCTGGTTGACTCCCCTGGTCTCCGCCGGCGCGCAGGAAGCTTGGATTTCGGAGCAGGTATAGGCTCGTCCTGAAGGAGGCCGCCGATGAGGCTTCTCGGACGTCGTGCGGAATGCGAGGCACTTGACGGGGTCTTGACCGACGCTCTCGCCGGTCGGAGCCGAGTTGCCGTCCTTCGTGGAGAAGCCGGCTCGGGCAAGAGCGTTTTGCTGGGCTACGTGTCCGAGCGTGTCGCGGGATGGCATGTCGCGACGGCCGTTGGCGTCGAGTCGGAGATGGAGCTGCCCTACAGCGGCCTGCACCAACTTTGCGCACCGGTGCTGGATTACCTCGAGCGGCTGCCCGCCCCGCAGCGCGAGGCGCTCGCGACGGTGTTCGGACTGAGCGCCGGTCCTGCGCCCGACCGGTTCCTGGTGGGGCTCGCCACGCTGACGCTGTTCGCCGAGGTCGCCGAGCGGCAACCGCTGGTCTGCATCGTCGACGACGCGCAGTGGCTCGACCAGGCCTCCGGGCAGATCATCGGCTTCGTCGCCCGCCGTCTCCTCGCCGAGCGGATCGCGCTCGTCTGCGCGGCGCGCACGGGCATCGGCGAGGATGTCCTCGTCGGGCTCCCCGAGTTGTCCATCCGCGGACTCGGCGACAGCGATGCACTCGCGCTGCTGCTCGACAACGTGCACGGCCCGCTCGACGCCGCCGTCTGCGAGCAGATCGTCACGGAGAGCCACGGCAACCCGCTCGCGCTCCTCGAGTTGCCACGCACCTGGAACGCCGCAGAACTCGCCGGCGGATTCGGTCTTCCCGCCAGTCACGCCGGTCGTCAGCAAGATCGAACAGAGCTATGCCAAGCGCCTCCTGCTGCTTCCGGCCGAGACGCAGCTGCTCGTCCTCGCCGCGGCCGCGGAGCCGCTGGGCGATCCCGTGCTGCTTCACCGTGCCGCCGAGACCCTCGGCCTCGAGATGACCGCGGCCGGCCCTGCGGTCGACGCCGCGCTGCTCAAGGTAGACGGGCGGCGGGTCGAGTTCGCGCACCCACTCGTCCGCTCCGCCGCCTACCGCTCTGCTGCGGCCGACGACCGCCACCGTGTGCATCGCGCCCTCGCCGAAGCAACCGACCCCGAGAGGGACCCGGACCGGCGCGCCTGGCACCGCGCGCACGGGACCCCGGCATCCGACGAGGACATCGCCGCCGAGCTCGAACGCTCCGCCGGCCGCGCACAGGGCCGCGGCGGCCTGGCCGCGGCCGCGGCTTTTCTCGAGCGTGCAGCGGAGTTGACGCCTGAGCCGGCGCGCCGTGCCCGCCGTGCGCTCGCCGCGGCACAGAGCAAGCACCGCGCCGGCGCGCCGGATGCAGCGCTGCGCCTGCTCGCCCTTGCCGAGGCCGGACCGCTCGATGGGCTCGATCAGGCGCGGGCGGAGCTGCTTCGCGCCCAGGTGACGTTCGCGGTCACCCGGGGCGGCGACGCACCGCAGCTGCTGCTCGAGGCCGCCAAGCGGCTGGAGCCGCTGGACGGGGCGCTCGCGCGCGAGACGTACCTGGATGCCTTTGCGGCAGCGCTGTTCGCCGACCGGCTCACCCGTGGCGGCGGCGCGCGCGAGATCGCCGAGGCGGTGCTGGCCGCAGACTGGGGCGAATCGTCGCGGCGCTCGCCGCGCGCTTGCGACATCCTGCTCGAGGGGATCGCCCTGGTCACGATCGACGGCTACGCGGCCGGTGTGCCGACGCTCAAGCGCGCGCTCCGTGCGTTCCGTGACGAGCCGATGTCTGACGAGGAAGCGTTGCGCTGGCTCTGGCTCGCATGCCGCGCCGCCCGCGCGCTTGGCGACGAGGCGAGCTGGGATGAGCTCACCGAGCGTCAGGTGCGCCTCGCGCGGGAGGCCGGCGAACTGTCGCTCCTGCCGATCGCGCTGGCGGAGCGCTTCAGCGTGCAGCTCTTCCTCGGCGACCTCGTCGCGGCGGAGGCCTTGGTCGTGGAGACCGAGGCCGTCACGGAGGCGACCGGTAGCCGCCTGGCGCCGCAGGGCGCGATCTTGGCCGCCTTTTGCGGTGAGGAGGCGGAGGCCACGGCGCTGATCGACGCCGCGCGGCGCGACGTGGTGCATCGTGGCGAGGGGCTCTGGCTTGTCGCCACCGAGTGGGCGAGCGCCCTTCTCTTCAATGGCCTCGGCCGCTACGAGGAGGCGCTTGCCGCCGCCGAGCAGGCCGTAGAGCACCCGCACGAGCTGGGTGTGTCGACGTGGGTGCCGACCGAGTTCATCGAGGCGGCCGCACGCAGCGGCCACCCCGAGCGCGCCGCCGGCCCGCTGCGACGGCTCCAGGAGATCAGCAGTGCCGCCGGCACGGACTGGGCGCTCGGCGTCGAGGCGCGCTCGCGCGCGTTGCTCAGCGAGGCCGACGTTGCCGAGAGCCTGTACCGCGAGGCGATCGCGCGGCTGAGCCGCACGCGGGTGCGTCCCGCGCTTGCGCGTGCGCACCTGGTCTACGGTGAGTGGCTGCGACGCGAAGGCCGGCGCGTGGACGCGCGCGAGCAGCTCCGGATTGCGCACAGCATGTATGCGGAGATCGGCATGAACGGGTTCGCCGAACGCGCCCGCCGTGAGCTGATGGCCACCGGCGAGACGGTGCGCAAGCGCAGCCCGGAGACGCGCGACAGCCTCACCGCGCAGGAGGCGCAGATCGCAAGGCTCGCCGCCGAGGGCAGCACGAACTCCGAGATCGGCGCACAGCTTTTCATCAGCCCGCGCACGGTCGAGTGGCACCTGCGCAAGGTGTTCGCGAAGCTCGGGATCAGTTCGCGCAAAGAGCTCCGTACGGAAACGCTCGACCCGCGACGCGCGGCGCCGGACACGCACGTCGGAACGGCGCCGGTCGCCTAGCGTTCGAACAGCCCCGTCAGGCCCTTCAACGCTGCCGATCCGACCACATCCTCGAGCAGCACTCCGCTCGCCGAGACGACCACGCCGATGGCAACTGGCCCGCTGCGCGGGCCGGGGGCTACGCGCCGTCCCATTCCCACGCATCCGCGTCTTTTCGCGTGCGGCCGGGGACGCGGGAGACTTGCGGCATGTACCAGCAGGTGCACGACCCGGTCGGCGGCTCGCTCGGGCTGAGCACGCTCTTCGCGGTTCTGCCGCTCGCGACACTGTTCGTGCTGTTGGCCGGGCTGCGGCTGCGGGCTTACCGCGCCAGCCTGATCGCACTGGCCGTGGCGGTGACAGTCGCGATCGCCGTGTACGGGATGCCGGCGAGGCAGGCGTTCAACAGCGCCGCCGCAGGCGCGGCGTTCGGGATCTTCCCGATCGTGTGGATCGTGGTGAACGCGGTGTGGATCTACACGATGACTATCGCCACCGGCCACTCGCACACGTTGCGCCGCGGGGTCGGCGCGGCCTCCGGCGACCAACGCATCCAGGCGCTGATAGTCGCGTTCTCGTTCGGCGCCCTGCTGGAAGCGCTCGCGGGCTTCGGCGCACCCGTTGCCATAACGGTAGGGATGCTCATCGCGCTCGGCTTCGAGCCGCTGAAGGCGGCCGGCGTCGCTCTAATCGGCAATACGGCGCCCGCGGCGTTCGGGGCCATCGCCACGCCGATCATCACGCTTTCAGGGGTGACCGGGATCAGCGAGCGCGACCTGGGCGCGATGGTCGGACGCCAGCTTCCATTCCTCGCCCTGGTCGTGCCGCTGGTGATCGTCTACATCGTCGACGGCCGCCGCGGCCTGCGCGAAACATGGCGTGTCGCGCTGTTGGCCGGCTCGGCGTTCGCAGTCGCGCAGTTCGTCACGTCGAACTACGTCTCCGTCGAGCTGACCGACGTCGTCGCGGCCCTCGCTTCTCTGGGTGCCATCGCCGGCTACTTACGGTGGCGGCGGCCGGACGCAGTACGCCGGGGGATACCTCTCGAGACGATCGAGGCGCTCGCGCCGTACCTGATCCTGATCGTGATCCTCACGCTCGCGCAGGTCGACCCAGTCAAAGGCTTTCTCGCCGATCGAACCGAGTCGTTCCATTGGCCCGGCCTCGATGTGACGACCGCCGAGGGCGGCGAGCCGCCCGCGGTTACGTTCACCCTCAACTGGCTCGCTACGCCGGGGACGCTGCTGCTGCTGTGTGGACTCGTCACGATGCTCGCCCTGCGCATCCGGCCTCGTGTGGCGCTGCGCGCTTACAAGGAGACGCTCGTCCGCTTACGAGGCGCGATTGTCACGGTCACCACGGTGCTTGCGCTCGCGTACGTGATGAACCTTTCCGGGGAGACGGTAACGATCGGGCTGTGGGCCGCGGGTGCCGGCGGCATGTTCGCGCTGATCTCGCCGTTGATCGGCTGGCTCGGCGTCGCGATCACCGGCTCGGTCACGGCGTCGAACTCGTTGTTGGGCGGACTCCAGGTGGCGGCGGGGCACGACGCCGGACTCTCCCCCACACTGGTCGCCGCCGGGAACAGCACGGGCGGCACCCTCGCCAAGATGCTCTCTCCGCAGCACCTCGCGATCGCCGCAGCCGCCGCCGGCATGGCCGGCCGCGAGGGTGACCTCATGCGCTCAGTACTCAAGTGGAGCATCGCGCTCGTAGCGTTCATGTGCGTGATCGTCTACCTACAGTCGACCGCGGTGCTGAGCTGGATGGTGCCCTGACCACGCGGGGTCGGCCCGAGCCGTCAGCCCGTGCGCTAGTCGGCCCTGCCGAAGTGGACGGACCGTGGAACCGTTGAGCGCGTCGAGGAAGATCGACGCGGCGAGACGGCGCGGCGGTGCCTCGGTCACGCAGCCGTTGGAAGTCGAACATCGACACCGGCGAACGTCGCGACCGGCGACCGCGAGATGCGCGCCGTCGCGACTCCGCGGCGCGATCCGAGCGCGCTCATGGTCAGCCCCGGCAAAGCCCAGGCTTTGACGCCGGCGATCGTCTCCTCCGCGAAGCGACGCATCGAGCGCCACGAGCAGAACCAGGCGACGCCCGGCCCAACCAGGGCATGTACCAGGGACTCCCACGGGTGCGACTGCTCAGCGAAAGCGCAACCCTGACGAGGTCATCGTCCCCCAAGCGTGAGGAGCGCACATGGCTGCTACCACCTCGAAGGAGTCGACGACCGCAGCGGTCGAAGGCGCGGCGATCCGCCCGTTCCGGGTCGAGATCCCGCAGGAAGAGATCGACGAGCTGCGTCGGCGCCTGCAGGCGACGCGCTGGCCCGAGAAGGAGACCGTTGCAGACACGTCGCAGGGCGTGCAGCTGGCGACGATGCAGGAGCTCGCTGCGCTACTGGGCCACCGACTACGACTTCGGGAGGCTCGAGGCGAGGCTCAACGCGTTTCCGCACTTCGTCACCGAGATCGACGGCCTCGACATCCACTTCATCCACGTTCGCTCGCCGCACGAGAACGCGCTGCCGGTGATCATCACGCACGGCTGGCCGGGCTCGATCGTCGAGATGCTGAACGTCATCGGCCCGCTCAGCGACCCGACGGCGCACGGCGGCGACGCGGAGGACGCGTTCGACGTGGTCGTTCCGTCGATGCCCGGCTACGGGTTCTCCGGCAAGCCGACGACCACCGGGTGGGGTCCCGTCAAGCATCGCGGACGCCTGGTTCGTGCTGATGAAGCGACTCGGATACGAGCGCTTCGTGGCGCAGGGCGGCGACTGGGGCGCCCAGATCACCGACACGATGGGTGCGAAGGCACCGCCGGAGCTGATCGGCATCCACTCCAACATGCCCGGCACCGTCCCGGCCGCCATCGCCAAGGCGCTCTCCTTGAACGTCCTCGGAGCCGGCACCCCGCCGTCCGGTCTGTCCGCCGACGAGCAGCGCGCGTACGACCGGCTCAACTTCCTCTACACCAAGGGCCTCGGCTACGGAATCGAGATGGGCAACCGTCCGCAGACCCTGTACGGGCTCGCCGACTCGCCCGGTCGCCCTCGCCGCCTGGATGCTCGACCACGACGCGTACAGCCACGAGGACATCGCCAAGCGCGTTCGAGGGCGAACCGGTCGGCAACCTGACCCGCGACGAGGTCCTGGACAACATCACGCTCACCTGGGTGACGAACACCGGGGTGTCCTCGGGCCGCCTGTACTGGGAGAACACGCTCGACTTCTTCGATGCCAAGGGCGTCACCGTTCCCGCCGCCGTCAGCGTCTTCCCGCGCGAGCTCTACCAGGCGCCGCGGAGCTGGGCCGAGCAGGCCTACCCCAACCTCATCTACTTCAACGAGCTCGACAGGGGCAACCACTTCGCGGCCTGGCAAGAGCCGGAGCTCTTCACGACCGAGGTGCGGGCGGCGTTCCGGTCGCTGCGCTGATTCTGCAGAAAGGAGCACTCATGTCCGAGACAACCAACACCGATACCGCGACCGTCGTGCTCGTCCACGGCGCGTTCGCCGATGCATCGAGCTGGAACGGCGTGATCGACGCGGCTGCAGGCCAAGGGCGTGCCGGTGACGGCGCCTGCGAACCCGCTGCGCGGGATCGCCGCCGACTCCGCCTACATCGCAGCGGTCCTCGAGCAGATCGAAGGGCCCGTGGTCGCCGTCGGCCACTCGTACGGCGGCGCGGTGATCACGAATGCCGCGACCGATGCGAAGAACGTCGTCGGCCTCGTCTACGTGGCGGCCTTCGCCCCCGAGGAGGGCGAGACCCTCGGCGCAGCCGAGGCGGGTTCGAAGGACAGCGTCCTGAACAGTGCGCTCGTCCCCCGGCAGTACCCGACCGCGAACGGCGGATCGGCGACGGAGTTCTACATCGACCCGGCCAAGGCCCGCGACGCCTTCGCGGGCGATCTCTCCGACCAGGAGGCCGCACTGATCGGAGCCACCCAGCGGCCCGTCGCCGAGCTCGCGTTCTCCGAGCCGTCGGGCCCGCCGGCGTGGAAGGACCGGCCGTCATGGGCCGTCGTCGCCACCGGCGACCGGGCGGCCGGGACGGACGTGACCCGCTCGATGGCGGAGCGGGCCGGTGCGACCATCACCGAGGTCGACGGCTCGCACGTGATCATGATCTCGCAGCCCCAGGCCGTGGCCGACGTGATCCTCGAAGCCGTCGCGTCCGTCGGCTCCGCGGCGGTGGCCGGCACCGTCGCATGACCGTCGAGACCTCGCCACGGCCAGCCGCCGCCACCTCGTTCGGCCCGGTGCAGCAGATCGACGCCGGCCTCCTGAACGTCGGCTACGTCGACCTCGGTCCCGCCGACGGTCCCGCGGTCCTCCTGCTGCACGGCTGGCCGTACGACATCCACAGCTACGTCGACGTCGCCCCGCTGCTGGCCGCGGCGGGCTACCGCGCGATCGTCCCGTACCTGCGCGGCTACGGGAGCACGCGCTTCCGCTCCGACGAGACCGTGCGCAACGGCGAGCAGGCGGCGCTCGCCGTCGACGCGATCGCCTTCCTGGACGCGCTCGAGATCGAGACGGCGATCGTCGCCGGCTTCGACTGGGGAGCGCGAACCGCGTGACATCGTCGCCGCGCTCTGGCCGGAGCGCGTGCGACGGGCTCGTGTCGGTCAGCGGCTACCTGATCGGCAGCCAGGAGGCCGGCAAGCTGCCGTTGCCGCCCGAGGCCGAGCATGCAGTGGTGGTACCAGTACTACTTCGCCACCGAGCGCGGCCGGGCCGGCTACGACAAGTACCGGCGCGACTTTGCGAAGCTGATCTGGCGGACCGCGTCGCCGAAGTGGAACTTCGACGACGCCACCTTCGATCGCAGCGCGGCATCCTTCGACAACCCGGATCACGTCGCGATCGCGATTCACAACTATCGCTGGCGGCTGGGGCTGGCCGAAGGCGAGCCTCGCTACGACGAGCTCGGAGAAGCGGCTCGCCGAAGGCCCCGTCATCACCGTGCCCACGATCACGCTCGAGGGCGACGCCAACGGCGCACCACATCCGGATCCGAGCGCCTACGCCGCGAAGTTCTCGGGCCCGTATTCGCACCGGACCATCGAGGGCGGCATCGGACACAACCTTCCCCAGGAAGCCCCGGAGGCGTTCGCCGACGCCGTCCTCGACGTCGGCGGCGTGCGAAATGAGCCTGTTCGGCGTACGCCGGCATCCCGGTGCGACCCCTTGCCCAGCGAGGGCCACCTGCCCGGCTTCGACGGCGCGACCGGCTGGCTCAACTCGGCGCCGCTCACCGTCGGAGGAGCCTGCGCGGGAAGGTCGTCCTCGTCGACTTCTGGACGTACACGTGCATCAACTGGCTGCGCACGCTCGCCTACGTCCGCGCGTGGGCCGAGAAGTACCGAGGATCACGGGTCTGGTCGTGGTCGGCGTCCACACGCCCGAGTTCCCGTTCGAGCAGGGACGTCGACAACGTCCGCCAGGCCGCCAAGGACATGCGGGTCGAGTACCCGATCGCCTCGACAGCGACTACGGGGTCTGGCGCGACTTCGCCAACCGCTACTGGCCGGCCGTGTACATCGCGGACGCGCGAAGGACTGCGTCGAGCGCTTCGGGCAGGTTGGAGCCGAGCTCGCTCGCACCCGAGCCGCCCGGGCCCGAAAGCGTCAGCAGCCGCGTGCCGTTACCGAGTAACGCGACTTCCATCCGGACGCGCACTTGGGGAGAGCGGCATCGGGTCTCGCGCCACACCCCGGTTTGGGTGTGGACGCGAGACCCGATGCCGTCTGACGGGGAGTGTGTCCCCGGCCGGCGAGCTAGGCCGACAGGCTGGGCGGGACGATCACGGTGTCGATCACGTGGATCACACCGTTCGTCGCCAGGATGTCGGCGGTGACGACGGTGGCGCTGCCGTTGAGGGTCAGCTTTCCGTCCTTCAGCGAGAGCGAGATCGGCTCGCCCTCGAGGGGCTTGACGGTGCCGTTCTGCTGTGCGACTGCGATCGCCTGAGCGCTCTTGATGTCGCCGGCGACGACGTGGTAGGTGAGCACCTTCGCGAGCAGCGCGGGGTCGGCGAGGACGGCCGCGTAGGTTGCAGGCGCCGCCTTCGCGAGCTTCGCGAACGCCTCGTTGGTCGGCGCGAAGACGGTGAACGGGCCGGGGGCTGAGATCGCCTCGACGAGGCCGGCCTTCTGGACGAGCGAGACGAGCGTCGAGAAGTCCGGGTTGCCGGACGCGATCTGGACGATCGACTGCGTCGGCGCCGGCGGCTGCGACAGCGACGGCGGCACGAGGACCGCGTCGATGGCGTGGATGACTCCGTTCGAGGCCTTCACGTCGGGGATCACCACACGTGCTGTGCCGTTGAGGACGATCTTGCCGCCCTTGAAGGAGAGCGCGATCGACTCACCCTGGACGGTCTTGACCTTCAGCCCCTTCTTGGCCGCAGCGATCGCGGCGGCGGCGGGGATGCGCTTGCCGACGACGTGATAGGTGAGCACGGACTGGAGGAGCTTCTTGTTGGTGGCGACCTTGTTGTAGAGGGCGGGGTCGCTCTTCTTCAGGTTCGCGAAGGCCTGGTCGGTCGGTGCGAAGACGGTCAGGTTGCCCGGGGCGGAGAGCGTGCCGGCGAGGCCCGCCTTCTTCACGAGCGCGACGAGCGTCTTGAACTTGCCCGCGGCGACCGCGGTCTGGACGATGTTCTTCTGGCCCATGGCCGTCGTCTTCGCGGGTGAGGCCGCCGAGATCGAGGTGGCGGCTACGAGCGCCGCGGCACCGATCACGATTGCTGTTCCTATCTTCTTCATGTCAGGTTCCTTTCGGTCTGCGGCCGCCTACGCGGCGGGGATCAGGACTCGGTCGATGACGTGGATGACGCCGTTTTCGGCTTCGACGTCCGCCTGGATCACGGTGGCGTCGTTGACGGTCACGCCGCCGTTGACGGCGATCGTTGAGCACGCCGCCCTCGACCGTCTTCTGCTCGCTGTCGTGCGTGATCTGGGCCGACGTGATCCGGCCCGGCGACGACGTGGTAGGTCAGCACCCGGGCGAGCGCGGGCGGGTCGGCGAGGAGGCCTGTCACGGTCTCCTGCGGGAGCGCTGCGAACGCGTCGTCGGTCGGGGCGAAGACGGTGAACGGTCCTCCGTCGGCGAGCGTCTCGCCGAGGCCGGCGGCATCGACGGCGGTGAGCAGGGTCTGGAACGTCCCTGCCTCTCGTGCGGTTTCAACGATGTTGTGCGGCATGTCTGCTTCGTTCCTTTCTGGTTGACGTTCAGGCTGCCGGCCGGTCACTTCTTGTATAGAGTTTTGTCATGATCTGTCCAACGATAGCACGTATGGGGTCGATGGCGTCAAGTGTTTGTTGAATGTTTGTATGATCATGTCCATGGCGACGGACTCTGGACAGCTTCGGATCGGCGAGTTCGCGCGCCGGGTGGGCGTCACGCCCGAGCTGCTGCGCGCGTGGGAGTCGCGGTACGGGCTCACGCGGCCGGTTCGCTCGCCGGGCGGCTTCCGGCTCTACACGGCGGCCGACGCCGCTCGCGTGGAGCGCATGCGGCGCGGGCTCGACCAGGGTCTCTCAGCCGCGGAGGCCGCGCGTGCCGCACTCGAGGACGAGCGGCCGTCCGAGGGTCTGCTCGAGGACCTCGCCGCTCGCCTGCTCGCGGCGATCGGCCGCTACGACGAGGCCGCCGCTCACTCGGTGCTCGACGAGAGCCTTGCTGCGTTCGGCCTGGAGGAATCGCTGCGCCAGGTGGTGTTGCCCGTCTTGAAGGAGGTCGGCGACGGCTGGAAGCGGGGCGAGATCGAGATCAGCCAGGAGCACTTCGCGAGCAACCTCATCCGCGGCAGGCTGCTTGCGCTTGCCCGGTTCTGGGGCCGCGGAACGGGCCCGCTTGCTCTTCTCGCCTGTGCACCCGGTGAGATGCACGACATCACCCTGCTCGCGTTCGCGCTCGTCCTGCGCTCTCACTCCTGGCGGATCCTCTTTCTCGGCGCGGACACGCCGATCGCAACGCTCGCCCGCGCGGCCGAGACGACGCGGCCGGCGCTCGTCGTCGTCTCGAGCTTCGACCCCGCCCTGCTCGAGGCGCAGGCCGCCGGCCTCCGCCGGCTGGCCCGGGCGGTGCCGCTCGCGCTCGCAGGCCCCGGCGCAACGGACGAGCTGTGCGCCCGCCTCGGCGCCCGCCGCCTGGACGGAGACCTCGTAGCGGCAGCCGACGAAGTCGCGCGGGCATGACCTCCGCGCCGATCCTCGTCACGGGCGCCACCGGCTACGTCGGCGGCCGGCTCCTCCGAGTGCTGGAGGAGCGTGGGCAGCGCGTTCGCTGTCTCACCCGGCGGCCGGAGGCCGTCGCCCCGCACCGCGACACGACGACGATTGTCGCGGGCGATGTCCTCGAGCTCGAGTCCCTGAGCCCGGCGATGCGCGGGGTCGGGACTGCCTACTACCTCGTTCATTCGATGACCTCGGCGGCGAGCTTCGAGGAGCAGGATCGTCGTGGCGCCGCCAACTTCGCGGCCGCGGCGCGCGAGGCGAGCGTGCGTCGGATCGTCTACCTGGGTGGGCTCGGCGCCGGCGGCGATCTCTCGAGCCATCTCTCGAGTCGTCAGGAAGTCGGCCGCATTCTCGCCGACTCGGGTGTGCAGACGATCGAGTTCCGGGCCTCGATCGTGATCGGCTCGGGAAGCCTCTCCTTCGAGATGCTTCGCAAGCTGGTCGAGCGCCTGCCGGTGATGATCACGCCGCGCTGGGTGCGCACCAAAGCGCAGCCAATCGCGATCGAGGACGTGCTCGACTACCTCGTAGCAGCCCTCGGCGTCGAGCTCGAAGGCAACGCGGTGTTCGAGATCGGTGGCGCCGACCAGGTCTCCTACGAGGAGCTGATGCGCGAGTACGCGCGGCAGCTCAGCATGCGCCGGTGGATCATCCCGGTGCCGTTCCTCACGGCCCGGCTCTCGAGCCTCTGGCTCGGGCTCGTGACGCCGGTGTACGCCCGTGTCGGTCGCAAGCTGATCGACAGCCTTCCCCACGAGACCGTCGTCCGAAGCGCGAGCGCCGGTCGCGCCTTCGCGATCAGGCCTCGCGGCTACCGGGAAGCGATCGCCCGCGCCCTCGCGAACGAGGACCGTGAGTTCTCGGAAACCCGCTGGTCTGACTCTGTCGCCTCCGCTGGCCTGCAGCCGGAGCGCTACGGCGGCGTGCGACCACGGCAAGCGTCTGGTCGACTCCCGCTCGATCCAGGTGCGGGTCTCCCCGGCGCAGGCGTTTCGTCCGATCCGTCGGATCGGCGGCGAGACGGGCTGGTACTTCGGCGATCGCCTCTGGCGGCTGCGCGGCTTCGCCGACTTGCTCGTGGGCGGCGTCGGCGTGCGCCGTGGCCGGCGCGATCCCGAGACGCCCGCGGTGGGCTCGGCGCTGGACTTCTGGCGCGTCGAGGCCTACGAGCCGAGCCGTCTGCTCCGGCTGCGGGCCGAGATGAGGCTCCCGGGGCGGGCGTGGCTCCAGTTCGAGGTCAACCCGGACGACACCGGTAGCACGATCCGCCAGACGGCAAGCTTCCACCCGACCGGCCTGCTCGGGACGGTCTACTGGTACGGCCTCTTCCCCGTCCACTCGTGGATCTTCAAAGGCATGCTGGCGAAGATCGCAGACGCTGCCCAGGCGCCTGAGGAATCTCGGGGATCTCTTCCCGGCATCACCGCCGGTCTCGACCATGTCTGAGCCGCCGCACCGCGTCGAACGCTCCCAGCTCGTCCCCTTGTCCGTCGAGGACCGTTCGCGTTCTTCGCCGAGCCTACAACCTCGAAGCGCTGACGCCGCCGTGGCTCGGCTTCCGCATCCTCACGCCGCGACCGATCCCGATGCGAGAGGGAACGACGATCGAGTACGTGCTCACCACGCACCGGGTCCCGGTCCGCTGGCGCACCGAGATCGTCGAGTGAGAACCGGGACGGCGGTTCGTCGACACGCAGGTGAAGGGCCCGTTCCGCCTCTGGGAGCACACGCATGCGTTCGAGGAGCGGCCGGACGGCACGCGGATTCGTGACACCGTTCTCTTCCGGATGCCGTACGGGCCGCTCGGAGAGATCGCGCACCGCGTCCTCGTCGCCCGTGATCTCGAGCGGATCTTCGACTACCGGCGTGACGCGGTCGCGCGGCTGCTCGGCGGGCGGCCCAGCACGCTCGCGCCTGCCGGGTCAGGCGGCTGATCCGCCGGTCCGCTTCGGCGGCGTGCGCTCCGTGCAGAGCCGCCAGAGCCGCGCCGCCTCGCGGGCCTCGTCGGGACGGCGCGTGCGGCGCAGGCGGTGCTTCGCCCGCGCTCGCCGGTCGAGGAAGAACAGGCCGCTGAGGTCCGCGGCGTCCGGGGCGGCGGCCAGCCAGACGATCGTGTCGGCTCCTTCCTCCGGCGTCCGGAGCAGCGGCCCGACGATGCGGGTGAAGCCGGGAAGCGCGGTTCGGAGCCCGGGGGTGTCGGCCCAGCCGGGATGCATGGCGTTGACGGTGATGCCGGTGTCGAGCAGGTGTCGCGTCCACTCCTCGGCCAGCACGACCTGTGCCCGCTTGCAGCGCGCGTATGTCTTCGTCCCGTCGTAGGTGGCGGGCTCCGGGTCGAGGGCGTCGACGTCGAGCGGCTCGGTGTACATGCCGCCGGATGCCACCACGATCACGCGCGACGGTGCCGACGCCTCGAGCAGAGGCCGCAGCGCACGGGTCAGCAGGAACGGCGACAAGACGTGTGTCGCGAGCGTCAGTCTCGTTGCCCTCGCCCGTGACCGTGTATTCGTGGGTGAGCGCGCCGGCGTTCAGGACGAGCACGTCGAGGCGGTCGTGTCTTTCGGCGAAGCGGGAGGCGAAGGCCGCGGTCTCCGCGAGGGACGAGAGATCTGCGAGGTCGGCCTCGACCGCGGAGCCTGCCGCGGCGGAGATCTCGCTGCGGACGCGCTCGGTGCGCGCCGGGTCGCGCCCGACGATGCAGACGTGCCCGCCCAGCGCCGCGATCGACTCGGCGGCCGCTCGTCCGAGGCCCGAGGTCGCCCCGGTCACGATTGCCACCTTGCCGTCGAGACGAAGCGACTGCAGCGGCGTCCAGTCGAAGAGGCGCCGCCGGGTGTGGTAGCCGATCCGGGTGAAGCTGCCGACGACGCTCGCCTCGAGCGTCCAGTCGACGAGGTTCGCCGCGGGCGAGGGCGTCACGAGTTCAGCGCAGTCTGCATCCCGAGCGTCGCGCGAGCCCCGACCCGATTGAAGATGCGTTGCATGATCGGGTCGAGCAGCCGACCGAGCCCACCGAACGCAAGGGTCGCGTCGTAGTGCACGACCGACCCGTTCGCGGCGGGCTCGACCGTGATGGTGTCCCTCGAGACGAATCCCGGACGCCGCGCCTCGAGTACGACGCGTCGTGGTGAGTCGTATTCGACGATCTCGTAGCGGAGCGGCACGTCGCGCCCGCCGAAGCGCGCGACGAGGTCGAACGCGGAGCCGATCCCGATCGGCGCATCGCCGACGCGGCGGGCCTCGCTGACGCTTGGGTCCCAGAGGCGGGCATTGGCGAAGTCGGCCATGTAGGCGAACGCCTCGACTTGCGGAAGCGCCGACTCGATCGTCGTGACGTAGCGGGCCATGTGTCCGAAGCATAGCAAAGGTCTGTTCAGGTATTGTCTAAGGTATGAAGATGAAGATCGCAGTGATCGGCACGGGCATCTCGGGCCTGGGAGCGGCCTACGCGCTCTCGAAGGGCCACGAGGTCGAGCTGTTCGAGCGCGACGATCGCGCCGGGGGCCACTCGAACACGGTCGAGCACATGGTCGCCGGACGGACGCTGCGCGCTCGACACCGGCTTCATCGTCCACAACGAGGACACCTACCCGAACCTCGTCCGCCTCTTCCGCGAGCTCGGCGTGCGCACGCAGCCGTCGGAGATGAGCTTCTCGGTCGCCTGCGACCGGCACGACCTCGAGTACTCGGGCGCCGCCCGCCGCTCACGCGGCTGACGCTCGAGATCGCCCGCTTCCTGCGCCTCGGGAGCCGGGCTCTCGACGACCCGCGCTGCGCGGAGTGGAGCCTCTCCCGTTACGTCGCCGAGGAGGGCTACTCGCCGCGGTTCCGGGACCACTTCCTCGTCCCGCTCTGCGCCGCGCTCTGGTCGACCGCTCCCAGCCAGACGCTCGACTTCCCGCTCGTCTACGCCGTCCGCTTCTTCGCCAACCACGGGATCCTCGGCTTCCGGCGCCTCCGCTGGAAGACGGTCACCGGCGGCAGCCAGACCTACGTGCGCGCCCTCTCCGAGCGGCTGCGCATCAACCTCTCGACCGAGGTCCGCTCGATCCGCCGCCTCGACGGCGGCGTCGAGCTGCGGCTCGCGGGCGACGAGCTGCGGCGCTTCGACGGCGTCGTGGTCGCGACCCACGCCGACCAGGCGCTGCGCCTGCTCGAGGATCCGAGCGAGGACGAGCGCCGCCTGCTCGGCGTCTTCGGGACGACCGAGAACGACACCGTCCTCCACACCGACGAGCGCTTCCTGCCCCGCCGCGTCGCCACCCGCGGCTCCTGGAACTACCAGCTCCGCGACTGCGGCTGCGACGACGGCCGCCCGACGATGACCTACTACCTGAACAAGCTCCAGCGCCTCGACGAGGACGAGCACTACTGCGTCACGCTCAATCGCACGGCCGAGATCGACCCGGCGCGGATCATCCGCCGCTTCTCCTACCGCCACCCGCTCGTGACCCTCGAGTCGATGCGCGCCCAGCCCGAGCTGCCGCGCCTGAACGGCCCGCGGCGCACCGCCTTCGCGGGCGCCTGGCAGGGGTACTGCTTCCACGAGGACGGGCTGCGCTCCGGCCTCGCCGCCGCAGCCGCCTTCGGAGCGAGCTGGTGAGGTCCGCGCTCTACACCGGCACCGTGATGCACGCGCGCAAGACGCCGAAGGAGAACGTCTTCCGCTACCGCGTCTGCTTCTACCTGCTCGACCTCGACGAGCTGCCCGAGCTCGACCGGCGCGTCCGGCTGTTCGGCTGGAACCGGCGCGGCCTGGTCAGCCTCCACGACCGCGACCACATGGACGTGCGCGCCTACCTGGCCGAGCACGGGATCGAGGCCGACCGGATCCTGCTCCTGACGAACCTGCGCGTGCTCGGCTACGTGTTCAACCCGGTCAGCTTCTTCTACTGCTACCAGGGCGGCGAGCTCGCCTGCATCGTCGCCGAGGTCAGCAACACCTTCGGCGAGCGGCTCCCCTACCTCCTCTCGCCCGAGAACCAGGACACGGGCGAGCGGCGGCTCTCCTACCGTCACGACAAGAAGCTGCACGTCTCGCCGTTCTTCGGCCTCGACCAGAGCTACCAGTGGTGGTTCTCGGAGCCCGGCGAGCAGCTCGACGTGCGGATCGACCTCACCGAGGGCAGGGCGCGGCCGTTCTTCGCCACGCTCACCGGGCGGCGGCGCCCGCTGACCGACGCGACCCTCGCCCGCGCGCTGCTCCGCTATCCGCTGATGCCGCTGCAGGTGACCGCCCTGATCCACCTCCAGGCGGCGAGGCTCTGGCTGAAGCGCGTGCCGTTCTTCCACAAGCCGCCGTTCGTGCCCGGCGAGGGATCGGTGAAACGGTGACCGAGGTGCTGCGCGAGCTTCCCGCCGGCCGCCGGATCGGCGCCCGCCTCGCCGAGAGCGCCGCGATCCGCGCGCTCGGCCGGATCGAGCACGGCGCGCTCGAGCTGCGACTCCCGGGCGGGCGCGTGTACCGGGCCGGCACGGGCGACCCGATCGTCGTCACCGTCACCTCGAACGACGTCTTCCGCCGGCTCGCGCGCTCGCCCGGCCTCGGCTTCGGCGAGTCCTACGCCGCCGGCGACTGGCACACCGACGACCTGCCCGGCCTGATCGCGCTCGTCGTTCGCAACCTCGAGACGTGGCGCGCCGGCTCGCGCCTCGCGCGGCTCGACCGCCACCGCCCCCACGTCTCCCCGCGGCAGGGCCTGCGCAAGGCCCGGGCGAACATCCAGTACCACTACGACCTCGGCAACGACCTCTACCGGCTCTTCCTCGACGAGTCGATGACCTACTCCTGCGCGCTATGGCAGGAGGGCGACACGCTCGAGCAGGCACAGGAGCGGAAGCTGCGGGCGATCTGCGAGAAGCTGCGCCTGCGCCCCGGCGACCACGTGCTCGAGATCGGCTGCGGCTGGGGCAGCTTCGCGCTGATGGCGGCCGGCGAGTACGGGGCGCGGGTCACCGGCGTCACGCTCTCCCAGCAGCAGCTCGAGCTCGCCCGCGAGCGCGTCGCGGCGGCCGGCCTCGCCGACCGCGTCGAGATCCGCCTCCAGGACTACCGCACGCTCGAGGGGCAGTTCTCGAAGATCGCCTCGATCGAGATGCTCGAGGCGATCGGCTACGCGCAGTACCCAACCTTCTTCGCCGCCTGCGACCGGCTGCTCGCCCCCGGCGGCCTCGCCGCGATCCAGGTGATCGGGATGCCCGACCAGCGCTTCGAGCGCTACCGGCGCAAGGAGGACTGGATCCAGCGCTACATCTTCCCCGGCTCGCTGCTGCCCTCGCTCGAGGCGCTGCAGACGGCGATGAGCCGCGCCTCGGGCCTGATGGTGGTCGGGCTCGAGGAGATCGGGCCGCACTACGCGGACACGCTGAAGGCGTGGCGCGAGCGGTTCTTCGCGAGCCTCCCCGCGGTGCGCGCGCTCGGCTTCGACGACCGCTTCGTCCGGATCTGGGACTTCTACCTCGCCTCCTGCGAGGCACTGTTCAGGACGCGCGCGATCCGCGACATGCAGCTCGTCCTCGGCCGGCCGTTCGAGGAGCCCGCATGACGAGGATCAAGACCGTCCGCGAGCGGACGAGCGTCCCGAGCCAGCTCGCCGGGATCGTGGCCGTCGTCGTGCCGCCGCTCGGGCTCGTCGCCGCGGTCTGGCTGCTCTGGGACCGCGGAGTGCGCCCGGTCGACCTCGTGCTGCTCGCGGGGTTCTACGTCGCCTGCGGGCTGGGGATCACCGTCGGCTTCCACCGGCTCTTCACGCACAAGAGCTTCGAGACAAGCGCCCCGCTCCGCGCGGCTCTGGGCGATCCTCGGGAGCATGGCGATGCAGGGCCCGCTCACCCAGTGGGTCACCGACCACCGCAAGCACCACGCGCTCTCCGACCGGCCGGGCGACCCGCACTCACCGCACGCCGGGCACGGCGACTCGCTGGCCGAGCACGTGCTCGGGCTCTGGCACTCGCACGTCGGCTGGCTCTTCTCGACGAAGGGCCTCGAGCGCGGGGTCGAGTACGGGCGCGACCTGTACGAGGACCGGCTCGTGCGGGGCGATCGACCGCCTCTACCTGCTCTGGGTCGCGCTGACGCTCGGGCTCCCGTTCCTCGCCGGCTACCTCGTCGGCGGAAGCTGGCAGCGGGGCCTCGAGGCGATGGTCTGGGCCGGCCTCGTCCGGATCTTCCTGTTCCAGCACGTGACGTTCTCGATCAACTCGATCTGCCACTTCTTCGGCGAGCAGCCGTTCCGCACCCGCGACGAGAGCCGCAACGTCCGGCTGCTCGCGATCCCGTCGTTCGGCGAGTCGTGGCACAACGGACACCACGCCTTCCCGGCCTCGGCGGTGCACGGCCTCGAGCCCGGCCAGCTCGACATCTCCGCGCTCGTGATCCGCGGCATGGAGAAGCTCCGCCTCGCGACCGAGGTCAAGCGCCCCGACTCACAGCAGCTAGCAGCGACGACGAGTCGTGGCCGAATGACCCCGCCGCAAGGGCATCGCGCGCCGGCGGCGAGCGGATAGCACAGGACGAGCGCCTGACCCCGGCAACGAACGACCGCAACCGCTGGCTCGGTCTCGTCGCGCTGACGATCGGCGTGGCGATGATCATCGTCGACGCGACGATCGTCAATGTCGCGATTCCGTTGAACCGGCGACCGCGAGTGAGTAGACGCCACACGGGTCGCGAGAGCAGCTGTCCCACGACGTGACAGTGACGCGGGGATTCCAGTGGGTCATCCCGCCGTCGGTTGCGCGTAGGGCGGCGAGAGCGCTCCGCCACGTGCCGCCGATGCGCCGGAAGTAGCCGCCAACGACCGGGTCGGCGGCCATGACCGGGAAGGCTTCGCGGCCCTCGATGCGGTGACAGGGATCGCCGCACGACAGCGCTGAACCCCAGTGGGGGCTTGTCCACTCCGGTCGTCGTCGCCGACGCTGCCGCGCACGGGTTACGAACCACGGATCGGCCGCCCGACAAGTTCCCGGCCCTGGCTCCACCCACAGGGCGAGGGTCTTGTTTACCGTCGCACACCGTGGCGAGGCAATCACCATTGGGCACTAGCGCGTTTCCAGTGCCCAAATCCATGGCAATCGGGCCGAATCCACGGCAATCCAAGGCCCGCGGCGTGGAACGGCAAGGGTCTGGATTCCGCTCAACCAAGCCGTTTCCAGGCCCTCCACACGTCGGCGTACGGTCGGCTTTGCAAGCCGGAGGTCATGGCTCCAAGTGGGGGTAGCCCGGTTGTCGAAGACACACCGTGCCAGCAAAAAGCCCCCGAGGCAATGGGGAACGCTCCTTCCATCCACTGATGTCAACTGGGGATCGCACCCGGGCGACGACAACCCCAGAGCGGGTCGCCGAGATGGCCGTTTCGGTCGACTGCGCGGCCCGGGGAGGGCCGCACGCTTGGGCAGGCTGATGCCCTGGACGACGATGCCGGTCGGCTCCGGCGGTTTGCACGTTCATCGGAGCAACGGTGTTTCGTATGCCACGTAGGAGGTGCCGAGGCCCTACGGTGATCCCATGCCGCGGAACCGGACCGGGGCGAAAATGAAGCCAGACTATCGTCGCGCCCGAGAAGTCGATCACGTCGGTCGACGAGTGGTTCGACGTCGCACCGCCGCAGGAGGGGCGGGCGCAGTGGAAGGACCACCGCAGTGCGAAGGAGTCGGCAAGGGCGTGATTGCAACGGGGCGTCTGGGCTACTCGCCGAAGAGATCGCCTGTCAGGTACTTGAGTCCTGTGTCGACGAGGATCGTCACGGTCCGGTGTCCGGCGCCGAGGTCCACGGCGAGCCGTTGCGCGGCGACGATGTTCGCGCCGGACGTCTGCCCGGCAAAGAGCCCTTCGCGGAGCGCCAGCGCGCGTGCGGTCGAGAACGCATCTTCGTCGCTGACTGCGGCGATCTCGTCGGCGAGGTCGAGCCGGGCGCCTGGCGGCACAAAGCCGACTCCGATCCCCTCGAGCCGATGCCCGCCGAGAGATCCGCCAGAAAGGTTGCGCGAGGCGGCAGGCTCGATCGCCACACACCGGGTGGACGGGTCATGTGCCTTCAGCACCTCCGCCACACCGGAGAAGCAGCCGCCGGTTCCCAGTCCCATCACGAAGCCATCGATCCCGTCGCCGAGCTCTTCCAGGATCTCTCGCCCAAGCGCCCGATAGCCCGCGGCGTTGCCGGGATTGACGAACTGCTGCGCCCACCACGTGTCGGGCTCCTCGGCGAGCTCCGCGATCCGCGCCTTGAAACGGTCGAAGAGCTCCGGCGTGACCCTGCCGCCCTCACTATCGAGCACCTCGACCTCTGCTCCGAACGCCCGCATCGTCCGTGCCTTCTCCAGTGCGAAGCAGTCCGCGGTCACGAGATGCGCTCGATACCCAAGGGCGGCGCACACCATCGCCAGCGAGCTCCCCGTACTACCGCCTGTGTACTCGACAACCCGCATGCCCGGCCGCAGCGCACCCGTCTGCTCGCCATGGGCGATCATCCCGGCGGCCATCCTGTCCTTCATGCTGCCCGTCGGGTTGGCGCCTTCCCACTTCGCCCAGATCTCGGCACCACCCTCGGGCTCGAACGTCTTGAGCCGCACCAGGGGTGTGCCGCCGATCGCTGCCAGTCCAGCCGCCATCGAACCGGCATCCTATCCGGCTCGCTGACGTTCGTAGAGAGCGCCGGCCGAGTCTTCGGTGTCGCCGCACCGGTGCCGGCGCGGCAATGCTCGCCTGGGCGAGAGCTCAGGAATGAGCCCCGGATGGCGGGCGCGGCGCAGGTTCGGCGGCCATGGTGCGCCCGAGACTGGCCACCTCCCACCCCGACCTCTTCTGGGCACTCCGCGGCAGCGGCGGAAACCTCGGGATCGCGACCTCCTTCTCCGCGCTCGTGCACGCGCCGGATCGCTCCGGCACGAAGCTGGCGGCCCTGGTCGTCTGCCACACCGGAGCCGCCGACGAGGCGGAGCGGGAACTCGAGCCGTTCAAGGCCTGGAGATCGCCGCTGATGGTCGAGGTATGTCCGACGCCCTACCCGGTCATGAACACGCTCCTCGACGGCGGATTCCCGGCCGGATCGCTCAACCTGTGGCGTTGCCGCCGACCCGGCCACGGCACCACGCCGATCACCTGACCCCGGCGACGACTACCTCCTCGCCCTCGCCCGGGCGGAACGAGCCATCTTGGTGTCCGGCGATCAGCATCTCACCGGACTCACCGGTCGCTTTCCGGTTCAGACACCCCGGAGCTTCCTCGAGTCGCTGGAGGAGCAGGCGTAGCCGACGAAACCGCAGGAGCCCGTCGACGGAAGCACCCTTCCTTCGCTCACCGAGGAGTCGCCGCTGTTGCATGAGGAAGAGAGCTGATTCACAGGCACTTGCCGGCAGCCTCCGGGTCGGGACATCTCGAGCGCAGACGCCGCGATGGTTCACTACGCGCCTTCCGTACAAGCCACCCCGACATCGTGTTCGGGAGTTTCGCCGAGGCCGTCAAGGTGGACGCGGAATTCAGCCCTGTGGTGCTCGCGGTGTCCGCTGCTGTGAAGTACGCAGGCAATCGTGGCCACTCCGGCGGGCGTAGCAGAATCGAACGCTGTCCAGGCAACGACCCGTGTGGGGCTTCTCGGGTTGCTATCTGACCCAGCGATCCCCCTCTGCTCACCCGGAGGATGCGATAACTGCTCGGGCTCAACCGAATGTTCGACCGCGGGTTGTCTGGCAACAGTGCTGCTGTCCCATCACGAATCCACCGAATAGGTCTTGGCGTGCGGGGCATTTCCACACCCTCCTCTCTCGTCGGCAGGGCCCAGGAGCTCGAACGGGGAGCCGTGTGGGAGCCCGGACGGCCTTCCCTTGTGACTGCATCAAGATGCTATGATGCATGTATGTCGAAGGTGCGCACGACCCTGACGATCGACGAGTCGGTACTGAGGGCCGTGAAGGTCCGGGCGGCCCGTACCGGTCGGGGTGACAGCGAGGTCATCGAGGAGGCGCTCCGCCGGGAGCTGGGACTCGACCTGCTCGAGACGCTCTGGGAACGTGCCGATCTACCCGAGAACGAGGCGGTCGAGCTGGCAGTCGAGGCTCAGCATGCAACGCGGCGGCGCAGTCGCTGAGTGAGGGCCGTCCTCGATCCGAACGTCCTCATATCGGCCCTCCTGTCTCGAGAAGGCGCGCCTGCTCGGATCGTCGAGCGGTGGTTGGCCGGGGAGTTCGAGCTCGTCGTCTCCGAACTGCTGCTGGCCGAGCTCGAGCAGACCCTCGGCTACCGGAAACTGAGGTCGCGCATCGCGCCACACGAGGCGGCTCGGCTGGTCTCGATACTCAGGGCAACGGCGATCGTTGCCGCCGACCCGGCCACGGCACCACGCCGATCACCTGACCCCGGCGACGACTACCTCCTCGCCCTCGCCCGGGCGGAACGAGCCATCTTGGTGTCCGGCGATCAGCATCTCACCGGACTCACCGGTCGCTTTCCGGTTCAGACACCCCGAAGCTTCCTCGAGTCGCTCGAGGAGCACGCGTAGCCGACGAAACCGCAGAAGCCCGTCGACGAAAGCTCCCTTCTGTCCGGCGATATTTGCTCGATTTGCAGGGATTTTTGGTCGTTCGCTACTGACATCGGCAGCTGGCGGCTGTTCTATCCAGCGGCCGCATGCAAGCAGCCGGCCCGCGAACTAGACGGCGGCTAGTGCGCGCGGCGGGCAGAAGGTGGCTGCGCCGGGCCCCGGTCGTGAGGCGTACACTGCGCGGCGTCGGCACGAGCTGCCACAATCGCGTCGACAAGTGGCGTCGACGTAGGAGGGCACGATGCATGTTCTCTTGACTCAGCGAAAGCTCAAGCCTGGCCACTACGAGGACTGGCGGAAGGCCTGGCAGCCCGAGGAATGGCCGGAAGGGGCGGTGAAGGCCTACATCCTGCGCAGCGTGAGCGATCCGGACGAGATCGTCGCGTTCGGGCTGTTCGAGGTCGACCCGCGAACGACGATTCCTGCGGGAGAGCGCGCAGCACGCTTCGAGCGCATGGCACCGCATGTCGAATCGACGGGAGCCGACGGCATCTACGAGGTCATCGACGAGGTACTCCCGACAAGCTAGCCGCGACCCGAAGGCAATCCGGGGGCTGCCCGGCGTCAGGCTCGGAAGCGAAACCCGGCCGATGCCGGCGAGCGGGTAGCAGTCCCCGGGGGCGAGGAACCGTTGGCGAGGGTGATGGTCAAGCGCCTGGGCGGCAGTTGCCGACCCCCAAGGCGAGAAGCGGACGCGCGTGCGAAGGACCGGGACGCGTGTCGTGTCCCGGTCGAGCTGCCACCGTCCCGCAGCCCTTACGTCGGAGCCGGTGAGCACGTAGCCCTTTCGGGTCGAGTGCGATCTCGGGGTGGGAGCCATGCGGTCTCGGCGTCCGCGCCGTGGAGGTGGTGGAGTGCACGGACCCGGAGACGCTGCTGACCGCCGCCCTGTCGTCCTGGACGTCGCATCAGGACATCCGCCGCGAGGCGGTGTGAAGCAGCGAACCCAGGGACGGCGAACGGCCGACGCGCGAGGGGGCGGGATCTCCGCGCGCGAAGCCTACGAGGCGAGGCCGTGCCACCCGGTGATGGCCCCTGCTGACTTGCGGTCGCCGGAGCTGCGGCTAGGCTCGATGGGATGCGGGGCCGTCCGACATGTCCGAAGGAGTGCGTGAGGCGATGGCCGCGCCGAACGCAGCTCCTGATCGACGGCTCCGTGGGCGAGGGGTTCGAGCCGGTGCGGGACGCGTTCGTGGAGAACTTCACCCGTCGGGGCGAGCTCGGGGGCGCGTGCTGCATCTACCAGCACGGCGTGAAGGTGGTCGACCTGTGGGGCGGCGTGCGGGATCGGGCGAGCGGCGAGCCGTGGCGCGCACGACACGATGGTCGTCGTCCACTCGACCACGAAGGGGATGGCGGCGATGGTCATGGCGCTCGCGCACTCGCGCGGCTGGCTCGACTACGAGGAGCGCGTCTGCCACCTACTGGCCCGAGTTCGCCCAGAACGGCAAGGAGCGGATCACGGTCCGCCAGCTGCTCGCCCACCAGGCGGGGTTGTTCGCGTTCGACGAGCCGGTCGACCGCGACGGTCGTCGCCGACCTCGATCGCCTGGCGGAGATCATGGCCCGCCAGCGGCCCGCGTGGGAGCCGGGCGAGCGCCAGGCCTACCACGCGATCAGCCTCGGTTTCTACGAGGGCGAGCTGATCCGCCGGGTCGATCCCGCGCATCGCACGCTGGGCCAGGTTCTTCGACGAGGAGATCGCCCGACCCCTCGGCGCGGACTTCTACATCCGCATCCCCGAGTCGATTCCGAACGAACGCCTGGCGCCGCTGGAGCCACCGAGCCTCTGGAAGCGGCTGACCGGGTTCCCGCCGCGGCTCGTGTTGGACGCGATGAATCGACGCTCGGTCCTCTACCGGTCGCTGGTCGCCAATCCGGGGACGACGTTCTATCTCGATCCGGATCGGGTGGTCGTGCGCAACCTGGAGGCTCCGTCCGGGGGCGGTGTCGGCAGCGCGCACGGGATCGCGAAGGCGTACGACGTCTTCGCCACGCGGCGGCCGCGAGCTCGGGCTGCGCCGCGAGACGATCGAGGCGCTGACCGCACCGGCGATCCCGTCACGCCACGGCTTCTACGACGAGTGCTTCCGCGGGCCCGCGCAGTTCTCGCTCGGGTTCATGAAGCCCAGCGAGGCGATTCCGGTTCGGCCATCCCGGCGCGTTCGGAGCGCCGGGAGCGGGTGGCTCGATGGGCTACGCCGACCCCAGGACGGGCATCGGCTACGGATACGTGACGAACCGGATGGGCACCGACCTTCAGGGCGATCCGCGAGACGTCGCGCTCCGTGAGGCGATACCGGCGATCGTCCGTGGGGGGGCTTGAGGCCGGGGGAGGCCGGGCGCTCGGCGGCGGTGACCGTCCGGGCAGCGTCGACGCGGTCGAAAAGCTCCTCGTCCTCGAACCACACCGGCCAGAGGTATCCCGGGCAGGGTCTCCGAACAAACGAGGCCTGTCAAGCGCCGGACCGGGGCTCGGGCGAGCGCGGTAGCTCCGGGCTAGCCTCCCCCGCGGGCCTCACCCCGCGTGCCAGGCACGTGCCTGGCACCGATGATCTGGGGGAGGGTCGTCGGCGAGGAGATCAGCGAGCCGCGAGGCTCGCGTCAGCGGATCTCGACGATCGTCGCCTTCCAGGAGCCCCGCGGCGCGGGCACGTCGACGGTGTCGCCCACGCGCCGGCCGAGAAGGGCGGCCCCGAGCGGCGAGGACGAGGAGGCCGCCCCGGCGCCGCCGAGGTTCGAGATCTCGATCTCGAGCCGGTCGCCGTGCTCGTCCTCGACGGTCAGCTGCGATCCGACCGCGACGATCTCCGACCCCGCGGCCTCGACGATCTCGGCGCCCTCGAGCCTGTCCCTCAAAATTCTGATCCGCCGCTCGAGCAGGCCCTGCTCGTTCTTCGCTGCGTGGTACTCGAAGTTTTCGGACAGGTCGCCGTGTGCGCGCGCCGCCGCGATCGCCGCGACGATCTCGGCGCGCCTCGGCCCCTCGAGCTCCGCCAGCTCGGCGGCGAGCGTCGCGTGCTGAGTGGCGGTCAGCATCTCGCCCATCAGGCGGCCACGGCCGTCGTCGGCATCGACCGAGCGGCCGGGCCGCCGCGAGACGCTGCTACCACGCCGCACGGCTCCCAGCGGTGAGCGGGTTGCGGCCGTCCTCGAGCGGGAGGCGAACGACCTGGCCGCCGTTCGCGATCGACCGGTAGGCGGCCATCAGCACCTCGACGCCGAGGCGCGCTTCCGCCGCACTGCTCGCAGGCGGAACCCCGGTCTCGATCGCCTGCGCCAGCTGCTCGAACGGCGACGCGCAGCGGAAGCCGCCAAGGTACTCGTCCGCGTCGAGCGCCCGCCCGTCGAGCAGCACGAGGTTCTCATGCGGGTGGACGGTGACATTCGCGTCCGAGAGCTGCAGGTGGAGCTCGTTGTGCCAGTTCCGCGGCGAGAGGGCCTCCTCGACGCCCATCGTCGAGAGCGAGCGGAGCGTCTGCGTGCCGGTCGCGAGCACGGCGAAAAAGGAGCCGTAGTCGGCGACGATCTGGCCGAAGCTCTCGACTTCGGCCTCGCGATACGCGTCCCACGGTGCGCGGGCTTTGGCCTGGACGGACACCGGCCGGCCCCAGAGCGCGACCATGTAGTCGATGGCGTAGCAGCCCATGTTGGTCAGCTCGCCGCCGCCCGATCGCGCCGGGGGGTCGAGCCGCTCGGGCCAGATCGCGGCGAGCGGGAAGTCGGTCGAGAAGGTCATCCCCCAGCTATGGGCGTGATGGAGCGGCTCCCCGAATGCCCCCGCCCGGACGTCCTCGAGCAGCTTCGCCGTGACCGGGTGGAAGCGGATGACGATGATGTCGTGCACGAGCTGCACCGCGTGGCGCTCGACGGCTGCCTCGATCCGCCAGGCGGAGTCGAGGCTCTCGCACATCGGCTTGTTGAGGAAGACGTGCTTGCCCGCTGCTGCGGCCCGCTCCACCCAGTCGGCCTTGTCACATGGGTCGGTGCAGATCGCGAGGACGTCGATCGACGGGTCCTCGAGGAGCTCCCGCCCGTCGGCACGCAGCTCCATTCCGAGCGCACGGCAGAGCCCCGGTCCGCGGCGCGGGTCGTGCTCGTCCGCCCAGCCGCCCGCGAGCTCGGCCTGCGGCTCGCTGTGCAGGGCGTCCGCGACGAACTCGCCGTGGGTGCAGCAGTTGCCGATGATCCCGACCCGGTAGCCCATCGCCGAAGAGCATACGGTCCCCGCCGCTGCCCTTCGCCAGGGGTCGTGTCCTGGGGGCTCTCTTGACATGTGACCATATAGTCACATATGATGGCCCGTGATGGACGACGACCGGGTGTTCAAGGCTCTCGCCGACCCGACGCGGCGGTTCCTGCTCGACCGGCTCTTCATGCGTGACGGCCGCACGCTGACAGAGCTCGAGTCCGAGCTGGAGATGACACGCTTCGGGGTGATGAAGCACCTGCGGGTGCTCGAGGAGGCGGGGCTCGTCGTCGCGCGCCGGTCGGGCCGGGAGAAGCTGCACTTCCTGAACCCGGTGCCGATCCGGCTGATCCACGACCGGTGGATCGACAAGTACACCGAGCGCCACGTCTCGGCGCTCGCAGACCTGAAGACCGAACTGGAGGAGACGGCATGACGATGATGGCGGAGACGACCGCGACCACCCAGGTCTACCGGGTGTACATCAGGGCGACCCCGGCGGCAGTCTGGGACGCGATCACGAGGCCCGAGTGGACGGAGAGATACGGGTACGGCGGCCGCGCCGAGTACGACCTGCGCCAGGGCGGGGCGTACCGCGGGCTGACCAGCGAGGCCATGAAGGCAGCGGGCGCCGAGCGGGGCTTCCCGGTGCCCGAGGTCGCCGTGGACGGCGAGGTGCTCGAGGCGGATCCCCCGCGCAGGCTCGTCCAGACGTGGCGGATGGCGATGGATCCGGATATGGCGTCCGAGGGGTTCACACGGCTCACCTACGAGATCGCGGAGGGTGAGGCCGGCGTCACGAAGCTGACCGTGATTCACGAGCTCGAGGGCGCGCCGAAGCTGGCCGTCATGGTCTCCGGCGGGATGGAGGACATGGGAGCCGGCGGCGGCTGGAGCTGGGTGCTGAGCGATCTCAAGACGCTGCTCGAGACGGGCAGCCCGCTCGAGGGCTGAGCCTGAACGGGTGGAGGCCCCGCGGCTGCGGGGCTCCACCCGCTTCATCGTCGAGCGTCGGGTGCGGCGCTGACGCACCTCTTTCAGGCGACCGCGGTCGCCTCGATCTCGATCAGCAGGCCGGGGAACGCGAGCCGGGTGACGCCGAGCAGCGTCCCAGACGGCTGGATACCGGCAGCACCCACGCGCTCGGCGATCGCCTGCGCGCTCCCCTCGAAGAAACGATCCATGTCGGTGACGTAGAAGTTGAGGCGAACCACGTTGGCGAGGCTCATCCCCGCCTCGCCGAGCACGGTTTCGAGGTTGTCGAGCGCCTGCACCGTCTGAGCACGCAGGTCGTCGGCGTGCAGGGTGTCGCCGCCCGCGTCGGTCGAGGTCTGGCCCGCGCAGTAGAGCACCCGCTCGGCGCCGGTCACCTCCACCGCCTGCGAGAAGCCGTACCGATCCTGCCATGTCCACGGGTTGAGGTTGCGCTGCTCCAAGAACGGCCTCCTTCCGCTCGACCTGCGAGGGAGAGACGATACACCGGGCGAGCAGGAATCTTGCAGCGGGAAACCGGTGCAGTGGGCACCATCCTCGCGAGCCTTCACGGCGCTCGTCCGCGGCATCTGGGGAGATGAGCTAGACTAGAGCTTGGAGTCACCGAGCCAGTCGCGCTGACGGTCCAGAATCTTCGTCCGTCGAGTCGCCAGCTCTTCTTTCTCGTTGTCACCAGGCCTGAGCCGGGCGACGGCAGTCGACCAGAGGCATGCCTCTGCGAGCGCTGCCTGCTCGTGCCCACCCATCGAACAGAGGAGCGACATGACCGCACTAGCCACCGAAGCGTTGACCGCGGACGAGACCGTCAAGATCGCCCGCGAGCACCTCAATGCCTTCAGCACGGGCGACTGGGAGCGGATGCGAGCCGGGCTCGCAGCCGACGCCCGCTACGACGAGCTGGGAACCCAGCGCAAGACCGAGGGCCCGGAGAAGATCGTCGAGCTCTTCAAGGGCTGGAAGGAAGCGTTCCCGGATGCTGTCGCCACAGTGACAAGCGCCGTCGCCAGCGGCGACCAGGCAGTCCTCGAAGTGATCTGGAAGGGCACCCACACGGGGCCGCTCCAGACGGCAGAGGGAACCATCCCGGCGTCGGGCAAGCGCCAGGAGACGCCGGCGGCGGTCTTCTTCAACTTCGAGCGTGGCAAGATCAAGGAGAGTCGCCAGTACTTCGACTCAATGACTCTCCTCAAGCAGATCGGCGCGGAGTCCAAGTAGCCGCCGGCGCACGGAACCCGAAGAGGGCGGCCGCCCCGGCGGCCGCCCTCTTCGGTCATGTGCGACCCGCCCGTTCGGCTTCCCCCGGCAAGCACCGGTGCGGAGTGAGCCTGACGAGGGGTTGCTGCGCAGGCTCTTCGAGCGTCGGCGGCTGCAAAACATGGCGCGCACGCTGAGCAGCGCCTTCGACGCCGTGCTCGAGGACGTGGACGTCCTCGCCCTTCCGACGCTCCCAATGAAGGCGACCAAGCTCCCCGCACCCGATGCGACCGACGCCGATCTCGTCAGTCGCGCTCTCGAGATGCTCATCAACACCTGCCCGTTCGACATCACCGGCAGTCCTGCCCTGACCGTGCCGTGCGGCTCGTCGGCTGGGCTCCCGGTCGGGATGATGCTGGTCGGGCGAAGATGGGACGACCTGTCCGTCCTGAAGGCCGGTCACGCGGTGGAGCAGGTGCTCTCGGGCTGATCGCGGGCGGGGGTCTCCGGATGCGCGCGACGGCTAACGCTGCTCGACCGCGGCCACTGCGCGTTCGCGTTGGGTGTCGCCGTGCACCGGCCGAGCGAGCCGGCCTACGATCGGCCGGGCGTCCACGACAGGCGCTGAGCGAAGGCCGGGGCCCTCGATCGCGGATGGCGGGTCGGCGCCCGCTGGCGGCTGCCTTGACATGGCCGCGGCGACTTTGGATAGTGAATGACCCAAACCGAGGAGGAGCGACAGATGCCATCTGCCGAGCTGAAGAACTTCGATTCGCCGGACGAGGTGAGGCCGTTCGTCGACAAGGGCCACGGCCGCATGGTCACGGTGGGCGGCCGCGTCGTCCTGCAGGGTGTGTTCGAGCCCGGCTGGCGCTGGAGCGAGCACGTGAAGCCGCTCGCACAGACCGACACCTGTCAGGTCTCCCACCTCGGCTACGTCATCTCGGGCCGGATGCACGTCCGGATGGACGACGGCTCCGAGGTCGAGGGCGGGCCGGGAGACGTCGTGGCGCTTCCACCAGGGCACGATGCGTGGGTCGTCGGCGACGAGGCGTGCGTGTTCCTCGACTTCGGCGAGATCGCGGAGTACGCGAAGCCTCGCTGAGGCATTCGCAACGCCCCGCCGTGAACGTCGCGGCGCGACGGCGACGGCGCCTCCGTGGCACGATGGCCCCATCGTCGCGGACACGGGGGAGGTCTTCGTGGAGGTCGAGCAGAAGCGTTACCCGACGGCGGCTGAGCAGTACGCGGCCGGGCGGGCGCGCCGCAAGGTGGTGCCGCGCGCGAGCCATGCTGCATTCGAGCCGTCGGCCGGCCGCCCGGACCCCGTGGAGATCCTCGAAGCGCAGGCGGCGTCGCGGGTCCCCGAGCTCGTTCCGATCCGGCACGGCCGCATGGCGCCGTCGCCGTTCACCTTCCTGCGCGGAGCCGCCGCCGTGATGGCCGCCGATCTCGCCACCACGCCCGCGAGCGGGATCCGGATCCAGGCCTGCGGCGATTGTCATCTGTCGAACTTCGGGTTCTTCGCCACGCCCGAGCGCAACCTCGTCTTCGACCTCAACGATTTCGACGAGACCCTGCCGGCACCGTTCGAATGGGACGTGAAGCGGCTCGCGGCGAGCGTGGTCGTGGCGGGCCGCTCGAACGGGCTCACACGCCGAGAGACCGCAACAGCGGCGCGTGCCTGTACCGAGTACTACCGGTCGCACATGCATCGGTTCGCGCCTATGGGGTTCGTGGACACGTGGTACACGCGGCTCGACGTGATGGACGCAGATCAGCTGCTGACGCTCACCCCGAAGGCGCGGAAGCGCCTCGACCGTGCCATCGACAAGGCGCAGAATCGCACGAGCCAGCAGGCGCTGCTGAGGTTCACGGAGCGGGTGGACGGCACATGGCGCATCAAGGACGACCCGCCGCTCATCCAGCATGTCGATCTCGGTGAGGTCGAGCCGCTCGTCGACGCCGTCCGGAGGCAGATGGTCCTCTCGATGGAGCTCCGTCGACATGCCCTCTTCGACCGCTACGAGTACCTCGACATGGCGCTCAAGGTCGTCGGCATCGGCAGCGTCGGCACGCGGGCGTACATGGTGTTGCTGCGAGGCAACGGCGATCAAGACCCGTTGTTCCTCCAGTACAAGCAGGCGGAGGCATCGGTCCTCGAGCCGTACGCGGGCGCCAGCGGATATGCGAATCACGGTGAGCGCGTCGTCAGCGGACAGCATCTGATGCAGGCTGCCAGCGACATCTTCCTGGGCTGGATCGCGAGCCCGATCGACGAGAGGAGGCATTTCTACTTCCGCCAGCTGCGCGACATGAAGGGAGGCATCGAGATCGACGGGCTTTCGCCGGACAGGCTCACCCTGTACGCGCAGGCCTGTGGTGCGGCGCTCGCCCGCGCCCACGCCCGCTCGGGAGAGGCTGCGACCATCGCCGGCTATCTCGGGCGCGGCGACGCGTTCGACCGGGCGATCGTCGAGTTCGCCGAGTCATACGCCGACCAGACCGAGCGCGACCACGCCTCGCTCGTTGGCGCGATCGGATCCGGACGGATCGAGGCTCGGGAAGGGATCTAAGCGGTTGCCGCTCCGGGTTGGCGTCCTCGATCAGTCCCCGATCCCCGAGGGATCGGCCGGGCCGGACGCGCTGCGCAACACGCTCGATCTGGCAAGGCTGACCGACGGGCTGGGCTACGAGCGCTACTGGCTTGCCGAGCACCACGCGACGCCGATGCTCGCCTGCGCGAGCCCCGAGGTGGTGATCGCCGCGGCCGCCGCCGAGACCTCCCGGCTGCGCGTCGGGAGCGGCGGGGTGATGCTCCCCCACTACAGCCCCTTGAAGGTCGCCGAGACCTTCAGCGTGCTGAGCGGCCTCTACCCGGGCCGGATCGACTTCGGGATCGGCCGCGCCCCGGGCACCGACCGCGGGACGATGCTCGCGCTGCAGCGCGACCGCCGATACCCCGCTCCCGACGACTTCCCGGACCAGCTCACAGAGCTGATCGCCTACCTCGAGGACAGCTTTCCGCCGGGCCACCCGCTGGCGCGGCTCGCGGCGCTGCCCGGCCGGCCCGAGGCCCCGGAGGTGTGGCTGCTCGGCTCCTCGCTGCAGAGCGCGATCTGGGCGGCCGAGCTCGGCCTTCCCTACGCGTTCGCCGATTTCATCAACCCTGCCGGAGCGGACTGCGCGGCGCTCTACCGCGAGCGGTACACGCCGTCGGAGCGCGCGCCGACTCCACGCGTAGCCGTGTCGGTGTCGGCGATCTGCGCAGACACGGACGAGGAGGCCGACAGGCTCGCCGCGAGCATACGGATGGCGATCACCCTGCTCCACGGCGGCCGGCTGACACCGGTTCCGACCGTCGAGACGGCGGAGCGCTGGCTCGCGCGCGAGGGCCTGCGGGAGCCCATGCCCCCCGGGCGTCGGCTCGTGTTCGGCTCGCCCGCGACCGTCCGCACCGGGCTCGAACAGGTCGCCGCCGACTACCACGCGGACGAGGTCGTCGTCGTCACGACGGTGCACGACCACGGCGCCCGCCGGCGCTCCTACGAGCTGATCGCCGACGCGTTCGGGCTCGCAGCGTCTCCGCGGGCGCTCGTTCAGACGGGGACGAGCGCCTCCATATCTGCCGAGTAGCGGCCGCCCGCGGCGGCCGCGTTGCAGCGCGCCCGGTGAAGGAAGGCCGCCTGGGCCGCCTCGACGTTCTGGGCGGCGCCGCCCCATGCCTTCAGCGCGGAGGCCTGGAGCGCCCGGCCGTACGAGAACGAGAGCGGCCAGGGCCGCCCTTCGATCCGGTTGATCGCATCGAGGTTGGCCGTCGCCTCGACCTCGGACTGGCCGCCCGAGAGGAACACGACGCCGGGAACGGCCGTCGGGACGTGGCGGCGGAAGCTGTCGACGGTCGCCGCGGCGATCCGCTCCGGGCCCGCCTGGTCGGTGTTGCCCTTGCCGGGGATGACCATGTTCGGCTTCAGCAGCGTGCCCTCGAGGTCGACGCGCTGCTCGTCGAGCTCCTCGTAGACCGCCTGCAGCGTGCGGGACGTCGCCTCGTGGCAGGCGTCGATCGAGTGGTCGGTATCCATCAGCACCTCGGGCTCGACGATGGGGACGAGGCCGGCTTCCTGACTGAGGGCGGCGTAGCGCGCGAGCGCGTGGGCGTTCGCCCGGATCGCGTAGCGGCTCGGCATGCCGGGGCCGATCGAGATCGTGGCCCGCCACTTCGCGAACCTCGCACCCATCGCGTGGTACTCGGCGAGCCGCTCGCGGAGCCCGTCGAGCCCCTCCGTGACGGTCTCGCCCGGCGCGCCGGCCAGCGGCTTCGCCCCCGTGTCGACCTTGATCCCCGGGACGACGCCCTTCGCTGTGAGCAGCTCGGCGAATGGCGTCCCGTCGTCGGCGCGCTGGCGGATCGTCTCGTCGAACAGGATCACCCCGCCGATCGAGTGCTCGAAGCCCGGCGTCGTGAAGAGGAGGTTGCGGTACGCGCGGCGGTTCTCCTCGGTCGACTCGACGCCGATCGAGTCGAAGCGCTTCTTGATCGTCCCAGTCGACTCGTCCGCGGCCAGGATCCCCTTGCTGTCGGCGACGATCGACTGGGCGATTACCTTCAGCTCGTGTCCCATCAGCGGTCCTTTCGGAGGGTCGTCAGCTTCTGCGAAGGATGGTACGCGGCGATTCGCCGCACCGTCCCGGAGCGGGAGCGCATCACGATCGACTCGGTCTCGATCCCGGCGGAGCTGGCGCGGACGCCATGGAGCAGGGAGCCGCCGGTGACACCGGTCGCGGCCACGAAGACGTCGTCGCCGGCGACGAGGTCGCCGGCGGTGAGCACGCGGTCGATGTCGTAGCCGTCGTCCAGCAGTGCACGGCGCTCGTCGTCGTTGCGCGGCCAGAGCTTCGCCTGGATCGCGCCGCCCATGCATTTGATCGCAGCCGCGGAGATCACGCCTTCCGGGGTGCCGCCGATCCCCATCAGCATGTCGACCCCGGTCGACGCCTGGGTCGCTGCGATCGACGGGGCGACGTCGCCGTCCCGGATGAGGTTCACGCGCGCGCCCGCCTCACGCAGCTCGGCGACGAGCTGGTCGTGGCGGTCGCGCTCGAGGACGACGACGGTGAGGTCGCCCACGTCCATCTGCTTCGCCGCCGCGACCGCACGGACGTTCTCGGTCGGCGACCGGTCGATGTCGATCGCGTCGGCCGCCTCGGGGCCGACGGCGATCTTGTCCATGTAGAGAGCGGCGCCCGGGAAGAACATCGAGCCGCGCTCGGCGACGGCGATGACCGAGATCGCACCGGGGATCCCGAGCGCGGTCAGGCGCGTTCCCTCGAGCGGATCGACGGCGACGTCGACCTCGGGCCCCCAGCCGGCGCCGACACGCTCGCCGTTGAAGAGCATGGGCGCCTCGTCCTTCTCGCCCTCGCCGATCACGACGACACCCTGCATCGCGACGGTGTTGATCATGCGGCGCATCAGGTCGACGGCCGCCCGGTCGGCCGCGATCTTGTCGCCACGTCCGATCCAGCGGGCGGCGCCCATGGCCCCGGCCTCGGTCACGCGCACGAGCTCGAGCGCGAGGTTCCGGTCGGGGACGGTGGGGTCCTGTGCGGAAGCCACGCCAAATCGATCCTAGCCCTCGCCGGCGCCTCCATGACGACCGGCCCGGACGTGAGTCACCGGACGAGATCCTTGACTTCCGACGGCGCCTCTCCGAAGCTGGAACCGACACGGAAAGCAACGAGGGAGGCAGACAGTGTCGGTGATCAAGATCATCGAGCTCGTCGGCAGCTCCGGCGTGAGCTCCGACGACGCGGTGCAGCAGGCGCTCGCCGAGGCGCGGAGGACGCTGCGGAGCATCAAGGCGGTGGACGTCGTCTCGGTCGGCCTTCGCGGCGACGAGCTGACCGAGTGGCGGGCGCACGTACGCGTCGCCTTCCTCGTCGACCGAGCTGACTGAGCTCCGCGGCCGCCCCGGGCGGTTCGGCTGGACAATGCGCCGATCGTGCGGCATCCTTGTCCGAAGCGAGAAAACCAGGAAGCCGCGCGCTCGTACGGCAACGTGTCGTCGGGCCAGGCCCGAAGCGGAGACGGCTTCCGACCGTGAACGTGCCCCGGTTCGTCGTGGGCGCCGCATCGAAGGAGCCGATCCTGAGAACTCTCGTCGCCGTGTTCGTTCTGATCGCCGCGCTGGCCCTGCCGGCGGCTGCGTCGGCGCACCGGTCGAACGACCTCGTCCACCGAATCGACCACATGGTCGACGACACGAACCGGTTGCTCGGGGAGATGGGCGAGCCGGGCTACGAGGAGGATCGCCCCTACCAGTCCCTGACCGACGAGACGGCTCTGCGGGTCGTGCTGGCCGAGTGGCGGGCGCGGTTCAAGCAGGCGCTGAAGAAGAGCTACTGGTGGGACCTCGCGCTCTGTGAGTCCGGCGGCAACTGGAAGATGAAGGGGGAGTACCACGGCGGGCTGTCGTTCCATCCGCTGACCTGGGCCGCCTACCGCGGCAGCCTCCCCCGGTACGCGTACAACGCGACGGCCGCCGAGCAGATCCGCGTCGGCCGCCGGGTGCAGGCCGATCAGGGCTGGGAAGCGTGGCCCTACTGCTCGAAGAAGATCGGGCTGCGGTAGCCGCGGCGGCCCGACCCGCGCCCCCTCCTCCTCGCTCGCCGGCCTGCGCGCCCCGACGTGCGCGGGCGCCCGGAGCGCTCAGAGGGTCGCGCCGAGGATCCAGGGATTGAACTCCTCGGCGCCGATCCCCGCCGCCTCGCTCTTCGTCCGCTTCCCGGAGGCAACGGCGACGATCTCGTCGAGGATCTCCTCGCCGAGCGCGTCGAGGCTCGCACCGTCGAGCACCTTGCCGGCGTCGATGTCCATGTCCGGCTCCTGACGCGCGTAGAGCGCACGGTTCGTGGCGATCTTCACCGACGGTGCCGGCTTGTAGCCGAACGCCGAGCCGCGCCCGGTCGTGAACACGACGACGTTGCAGCCGCCCGCGACCTGGCCCGTGACCGAGACGGGGTCGTAGCCGGGCGTGTCCATGTGGACGAACCCGCGCTCGGTGACGCGCTCGCCGTAGCCGACGACCTGGTTCAGCGGAGTCGAGCCGGCCTTCGCGGCCGCGCCGAGGGACTTCTCGTAGATCGTCGTCAGCCCACCGGCCTTGTTGCCCGGGGTCGGGTTGTTGTCGATCGAGGCGCCCCACCACTCCGTGTACCGCTCCCACCAGCGGATCCTCTCGACGAGCGCCTGCGCCACCTCGGGGCTCCTCGCGCGACGGGTGAGCAGGTGCTCCGCGCCGTAGATCTCGGTCGTCTCACCGAGGACGACGGTGCCGCCCTGGCGCACGAGCAGGTCGCAGGCCTTGCCGAGCCCCGGGTTGGCGGTGACACCCGACCAGCTATCGGAACCGCCGCACTGAAGGGCGACCATCAGCTCCGACACCGGGACCGGCTCGCGCACCGCCTCGTTCGCGCCCGGGAGCAGCCGCTCGACGGCCTCGACGCCCGCCTCGACCGTCCTCGCGAAGCCGCCGTCCTCCTGGATCGTGATCACGCGCGGCTGGTCGCTCTCGACGCCGGCGTAGTCGATCATGTCGTCGGGCTGATTGACCTCGCAGCCGAGGCTGAGGATCACGTAGCCGGCGACGTTCGGGTGGTGGACGTTCCCCATCAGCGTGCGCTGGAGCTGATGCATCGCGTCCGATCCGATGTGGGCACCGCAGCCGCCCTTGTGCGGCAGCGCGATCACCCCGTCGACGTTCGGGTAGCGCTCGAGGATCCCGGAACGGGTAACCCGATCGGCGACGGCGACGACCGCAGTCGCGGAGCAGTTCACCGACGCGAGAACGGCGACGTAGTTGCGCGTCCCGACGCGGCCGTCCGGCCGGCGAAAGCCGAGGAACGTGCGACGCTGCGCCTCGGGGACGAGCTCGACCGGCTCGTAGTCGGCGCAGAACGCGTAGTCGAGCTCGAGCTCGCCGACGGCGAGGTTGTGGCTGTGGACGTGGTCTCCGGGTGCGATCGGCGCGGTCGCGAAGCCGATCACGTGCCCGTAGCGGCGGATCGCGTCGCCGCCCGTGATCGGTCGCAGCGCGAGCTTGTGGCCGGGCGGGACGAGCCCGGTGACCCGAACGTCCTCCGCTCCCGGGACGTGCAGCACCGTCCCGGCCGCGAGCGGCTCCTTCGCGATCGCGACCTGATCGTCGGGATGGAGCAGCACCGCGACGTCGCCCAGGGCGACCGGCTCGCGCGGCGCCGTCGCCAGGGCGACCGGTACCGCGCGCTGCTGACTCGACATCTCGTCTCTCCCTCCCGGCTCGACCGGCCCGTAGCCCCTGCTCCGCCCAGCGTACCCCGGTCGCGATCGGCCGCGCCGTCCGTGTGCCCTTCTCGGCTTCCCGTGGGGCGACGGCAGCGACGAATCAGACAGGCCTCGGCACTTCGCAGAGCGCCCGTGCCGGAGGTGTGCTCGCGCTGTCTACGCTCCTGCTGCTGGCTGCCGGCTGCGCCGGGCACCATCCGCATCCGACCGGTACACTCCCGCTCGCATGAGCGGGGAGGAACATCCGCAGGGGCAGGGCGCGTCCACGGGCACCGGCCCGGGCAACGATTCCGCTCCGGCTGCGGAGAAGGCGCCGAGCCCGCACGGGCGCTTTCGCTGGCGGCGCTGGCTCAGCCCCGTCTGCATCGTCCTCGCCACGATCATCTTCTTCGTCTCGGCGCTGGCGATCTGGATCGACTTCTCGGTGCTCGACTCCGAGGAGTTCTCCGACACCGCGACCGAGATCCTCGCGGATCCGCAGGTGCAGCCGGTCCTGGCCGAGTATCTCGTCGGCCAGATCTTCTCCTCGGTCGACGTCGGCGCCTCACTCGAGGAATCGCTTCCCGCCCCCGTCAACCGGCTCGTCGGCCCGCTCAGGACCTCGCTCGAGGAGGTCGCCGTACGTGCGACCACGCGACTCCTCGCGTCCGAGGAGTTCCAAACGCTGTTCGGAACTGCGGTCCAAGCGGCCAGCGAGCAGTTCGTCACCGTGGTCCAGGGCGACGCCGATGCGATCGCGACCGTCGACGGGAAGGTGGTGCTGAACCTCCAGCCGCTTGCGCAGCGGATCTTCGAGCGCCTCGGGCTCAACACCGAGACCCTGACCCGGCTGCCCGTGGGCCTCGGGCAGGTCGTGGTCATGGAGGAAACCCAGCTCACCGCCGTGCAGAAGCTCGTGAACGCTCTGCAGGCGATCGCCAAGTGGTTCTGGGTCTTCGCCCTCCTCCTCTACGGCGTCGGCGTCTGGCTCGCCCGCGGGCGCCGGCGCGAGGCCGTGCGCGGCGTGGCGTTCGGCTGGCTCGTGGTCGGGCTCGGCCTGTTGGCGATCACCCGGCTCGGCGGAGCGCGCCTCGTCGAGACGCTCGTGGCCGTACCCGAGAACCAGGGCGCAGCGCAGTCCGTCTGGAACATCCTCACCGCGAACCTCAAGGACACCGGACGAGTGATATCGATCATCGGCCTCATCATCCTGGTCGGTGTCTGGCTCGTCGGCGAGGGCCGCCGGTCCGTCGCGGTCCGCTCCTGGCTCGCTCCTCGCGTCGCGCACCGGCCGGGGATGCTCTTCGGCGGGGTGTTCGCGCTCGCGCTGCTCGTGCTCGCATTCGGGCCCTCCCGCGAGAACCGCTCCTTCCTCTCGGTGATCATCGTGCTCGCGTTCCTCGCCCTCGGCGCCGAGGTGCTGCGCAGGGTGATGCTCCGCGACCTGGCGGCACAGCCCGCCGCCGTCGACGGTGAGCCAGCAGCGGAGCCGTAGAACTGCGTCGGCCGCCGCATCGCGTTGTCTAGGCTGTCCACCGTGCGCGTGCGGACCATCCTGCTCGTCGCCTCGCTCGCCGTCGTGGCCGCCGTCACGGCCGGCTGCGGCGCCTCGGCGCCCGAGGCCGACTTCACGGCCACCCCGGTGAGCGGGCAGGCGCCTGTCACGGTGACGTTCACCGACACGTCGCAGAACAAGCCGACCAGCTGGCGCTGGGACTTCGGCAACGGCGAGACGTCGATCGAGCAGAATCCGAGCCACGAGTACGGGCTCGCGGGCAGCTACACGGTGACCCTGACGGCCGCCAACGACGAGGGCTCCGACGACATCGTCAAGCAGGCCCTGATCGCGGTGACGCCGCCGCCCAACCCCGTCTGCGCCGATCTCCAGGAGCTGCGGGCCACGGTCGGCCAGCTCCAGGAGCTCGAGATCGGTCCGGGGGCGCTCGAGCAGCTGCAACAGATCGGATCCGAGGCGAAGGCGATCCTCGACCGGATGCGCACCAACGCGGCCGGCGAGTACGCCGACGAGATCGCGGCGGTCGACGAGGCCTACGATGCCATCGTCGCCGCGGTCGCCGCACTCCAGGATTCGCCGACCGGGGCGATCGACGACGTCGTCACCGCCGTCACCGACGGCGGCGCCGCGCTCGCCGCGCTCGAGGCGGCCGTGGCCGAGGGGTGCGGATAGCGTCATGCCTGCCGGGCTGCGGTCCGTGCTTCCGCTCGTCGTTCTCCTGCTCGTCGCGGCCGCCTGCGGAGGCGGCGACTCCGCGTCGCTTCCCGGGACGTCCTGGACGCTGACCTCGCTGGACGGGAACGACCCCGTCGCGGACACGCAGGTAACGGCGAACTTCGCCGACGACGGGACCGTGTCCGGCTCGGGAGGCTGCAACACGTACAACGGCGGCTACACGGTCGACGGTGCCTCCATTCAGATGGGCCCGTTCGCCTCGACGAGAATGGCCTGCGGCGAGCCGGTCTCCGCACAGGAGTTCGCATTCTTCGCGGCGATGGAGGGCGCGACGGCCTATACGATCGACGGCGACACGCTCGAGATCGTCTCCGCCGAGGGCACGCTGACCTTCGCGGCCGCCTGAGCTCTCGCAGGCGTCGGCTGCACGGGTCGCGTAGGATCCGTGGCGGATGCAGATCACGACCGCCGAGACGATCACCGTCGGCAACGCCTCCGTCGCGACACGCAACGCCGTCGCGACCTGGCTGCTCACGTTCCTCACGCTCGGCATCTTCGGGATCTGGTGGTGGTACCAGGTGAACCGGGAGCTGCGCGACTACTCGCGGGCCGTCACCCGTCCGTTCCAGATCTCGCCGGTGCTCGCGGCGCTGATGTTCGCGCTCTGGCCGGCCGCGCTCGTCTGGACGATGCTCACGACCTACATGGGCGCCCGCAGGATCCGTCACGCGCAGGAGTGGGTCGAGGCGCCGAATCCCGTCTCACCGATCGTCGCCACGCTCCTAGTGCCGCTGCTGTTCGCGCAGGCGATCTACCTCCAGAACGCGCTCAACGACGTGTGGCGCCGCGCCGGCGCGGGCGCCGGTCCGCCGCCGGACTACACGCTGGCGAGCGGGCAGGGCGAACAGCTCCGCCGCCAGTCCGAGATCGGCGGGGCCGATCGAGGCGCGCGCTACCGCTGACCCGATGAGCAAGCCGGCCAGCCTCGTCGTTCTCGGATACGAGAGTCGCGCCGCCGCCGACGAGGCGCTGCGGGAGGTCGAGCAGCTCGGACAGGAGAAGTTCCTCGACCTGAAGGATGCGGTCGTCGCCGTCAAGACCGAGCAGGATCGGATCGAGCTCGACCAGACCCGGGAACTCTCGCTCGGGCAGGGCGCAGTCGTCGGCGGGGTCGCCGGCACGCTGCTCGGGCTCGCGCTCGGACTGGTCACCGGCGGCGCGGCCGCCGGGATCGTCGCCGGCGGAGCCGTGGGCCTGCTCGACACCGGGATCAAGAACGAACGCCTCAAACAGCTCGCAGCCGACCTCGAGCCGGGCCACGCCCTCCTCGGCGTGCTCATCGGGGAGGCAGATTGGGCGGCACTACGCGAGCGTCGGTCGGTGCTCGGCGGCGATCCGATCGTGTTCGAGCTCACGCCCGAGGCGCACGAGGCGCTCGAGCGGGCCGAGTCGGCCGCACAGGGCTAGGCTCGCTCAGTCGCCGGGCCGTCGGCCGCCTCGGAGGGAGCCTCGAGCGGCCCGTAGCGACGGCGGGCGAGGAAGTAGGCGCCGAGCCCGGCGGGGAGCGGCAGCCAGAACGTCGCGAGCCGGTAGACGAGCGTCGCGACCGTCGCGGTCGCCGCGCCGACGCCGGCGAGCGCCAGGGTGCCGACGAGACCGGCCTCGACGAAGCCGAGCCCGCCCGGCGTGATCGGGATCATCCCGAGGACCGAGGCGACCACGAAGGCGAGCAGGACGACGGAGGCGTTCGGGGTCGACTCCACGGCCGCGAGCGCCGCGACCAGCACGAGGTAGTCGAAGAGCCAGCGTCCGACGGCGGCGAGCAGCGCGATCCACCAGCGGGCGCCGACCGCGGCGAGCACGAGCCGGCGCTCGCGGGCAACCCGTCCGGGGAGATCCGTCACGTTCCGGCGGAGCAGGCGCCGCAGGAGCCACTCGACGCCCCGGGCGACCGCCATCAGCGGGCGCTCGGAGCGGGCGAACACCGCCCCGGCGGCGGCCATCAGCACGAACGCGCCGAGGCCCAGGTAGGCGGCCTGCCGCAGTCCTTCCTCGACCCTGAGGCCGCCCAGGATCGCCGGCAGGCTGAGGACCGGCAGGCCGAACAGCGCCGCGAACAGGACGATCGTGACGGCCGCGAGCCCGGACGCGGCGCGCGTCCCGTCCACACCGGCCTTGACGAGCATCCGGTACTGCAGCGCTCCCGCGGCTGCGATCCCGCCCGGCACGATTCTGCCGAAGGCGTTCCCCGTGAGCTGCGACGTGCCGACGGCGAACCAGCTCGACGTGCGCAGCGCGATCCGCTGGAGCTCCCAGGTCGCGACGAACATCGCGGCCGTGAACACCGCGATCAGCCCGATGCCGAGCGGATCGACCCCCGCGAGCTCGTCGAACGAGGAGAACACCTCGATCAGGCTCGGCGCGAGCGCGTACAGCGAGACGCCGGTGGCGAGCAGGAGCAACGAACGCAGGATCAGCTTGCGGCGCACGCCGCGAATCTACCCGGCCCTCCGGCCAAGCTGAGATCCTACGGCGATGGCCGAGCCCGAAACCGAGCGCCCCGGACTGCTCCGTCGAGCCCGGCTGGCGCTCGACCACCTCGTGCGGGCGCTGTCGTGCGCGATCGCGGAGTACGGGCGCGATCGTGGCCCGCAGCTCTCGGCGGCGATCGCCTACCGCGTGCTGTTCTCGCTCGTGCCGCTTGCGACCGTGCTCGTGTCGATCGCGGGGCTCCTGCTCCAGGACGAGCAGCGGCGCGCAGATCTCACCGCGTACCTGCTCGACGCGTTCCCGCTCGCCGAGGAGGCGGGAATCGACATCGAGCAGTACCTGACCGAGATACCGACGTCGGCGAGCATCGCCGGGCTCGTCAGCATCGCCATCCTCGTGTGGGCTGCGTCCGGGATGATGGGCGCGATCCGCATCGGGGTGACGACCGCGATCGACGGACGGGCCGGCCGGCCGTACCTGCGCTCGAAGCTTCTCGATCTCGTGCTCGTGTTCGCGCTCGGGGCGATGCTCGTCGGCTCGTTCGGACTCTCGATCGTCACAAACGCGGTCACGCAGTGGAGCGGCGGCGTCGCGGACGAACTGACGCCCGTCGGGCTCGGGCGAGGAGGTGCGCTCGGGGTGATCGTGCCGTTGCTGCTCACGTTCAGCGTGTGCGTGCTGTCGTACCGCTACCTACCGGTGTCACGACCAACCTGGCGCCAGGTGGTCGTTCCGGCCGTCCTCGCTGCGCTCGCAAGCGAGGTCGTGAAGGTCGGGTTCAGCTTCTACCTCGGGACCGTCGCGACCTACGACGTCGTGTATGGGTCGCTCGGATCGCTCTTCGCCTTCCTGTTCGTCGTCTACCTGGAGGCGAGCGTCCTGCTGCTCGGCGCCGAGCTGACCTCCGTCTGGCTGCGGACGGTCGAGCCGGGCCCGCCCGCGGAGGAGTCCCTCGGGCGGCGGCTGTGGCATCTGGTCCGCGGACAGTGGGTGCCGGCAGTTTCCCCTAGGCCGGACGCGCCTTCGCCGCGTACGTCTCCGCCAGCTCCCCCTCCCGATCCTGCGGGACGGTCACCGTCGCCGGATCCCCGTCCGAGATGAAGCGCAGTGACGGATCGTCGGCGAGCCGATCGAGCCACATCGCAGAGCCGTACTCGACGGCGGAGTCGAGGTCGGAGCGGATGCGCGGGATCGCCGCCCCGTCGAACGCCTGCGAGAACGGGGAGGGGGCCGGCTCCGCCCCGACGAGCATGACCCCCTCGAACGCGTAGCTCTCTCCGTCCCACGAGCCTGCGACGGCGAGCCCGGGATCGCCGGGCGTGACGCCGAACGGCAAAGCCATGGTGGCGATCTCGAGGTCGGGCAGGTGCTCGTGGATCACGCGGTTGCCGAGCACGAACTGGCGCTGAACGTCCTCGGCGGCGAGCTGCGACAGGTTCAGGTGATCCTGCGTGTGGTTTGCGACCTCGAAGCCGTTGTCCTCGAGCCACTGCAGGAGCCGACCGGCGTCGCTGTCTGCCGCGAACGGATCTCGGTTGACGTAGAAGGTCCCCGCCGGCACGAAGCCGGGGTGGGTGCCCGCGAACTCGAGCATGATCCCGACCGCGGTGTCCGGGTCGATCTCGCCGCTCTCCGTGAACGCGAGCTGGTTGCTCGAGCCGTCGTCGAACGTGAGCACGACCGGGGTCGTCCCTTTCGGGACGTCGATCGTCCCGTTGACGAGATCGCGGGCGGTGATCGGCCGGTAGCCCTCCTCGTAGAGCCGCTCGAGCTCCCTGCGGAACTCGCCCGGCGTGATGTCGTACTCGTTGCCTCCGTCGGGGAGCACCTGGTGGTACATGAGCACCGGGACGAGGCCGAGCTCGTTCGGGGCGAGGTCGGTCACCGGCCCGCCGGCCTGCGTCGCGGCGGCGTTCGGGTCTGAGATCCCGGTCACGATCGCCGGCTTCAGGCCCGTGGTCGGGAGCGTCGCATTCGCCTCCAGCGCATCAGCCGTGTACGTGACCCTGGGATCCCACAGGAGCCACTCGTCGACTCCTGCGTCGCGTGCGGCCTCGATCTGGGCCTTCACCTCGGAACGTCCGTACTCGACGCCGAGCGAGAAGTCCTGCAGCCAGGGCACGACTCGAGCTCCGGTCCCGCGGACGGCCTTCACGTAGTCCCCCATGGACGCGCGGACGATGTCGTAGGGCTGCGACTCGGGGTTCGAGAGCTCGTACTCGCCCGAGCTCCAGTGCGACGGGTAGAGCATCGGCGCGATGTAGTCGACCTCCGGCGCCATCCGGCTCACGTCCTGGGCGATCTCGTCGGGGCGGGTCACGGCGATGCCGAACACCGAGACACCCACGAGCGTCCGTGTCGGAGCGAGGGCCTTGCGGCTCTCGACGAGGAACGACACGATCGGATCGGACGGGTCGCCGTCGAAGCCGGGGAAGACCATGCTGTCGAGGGGGCCGTCGGGGCGGCGGATGTAGTCGTACAGGATCTCGTCGACCCCGAGCTCGGCGGCGGCGACCGCGACGTCCACGTTGTAGTCGCGGACGGTCTCGTTCGCGAAGCTCGTGAAGGCGGCCACGTCGTCGTAGCCTCCCGTGTACGCCGTGCCGTCGGGCGTCTGGATGACCTGGTCGCGCTTCTTCGTCTCCCAGGCCGCGCGGGCGAGGATCGGGTCGCGGAACACGACGAGCCGGCCGATCACGCGGACGCCCTTGTCGTGGAGCTGCTTCACCGCCGCCTCGAGGTCGTAGGTGTCGCGAATCGCGCCGATCTCGCGGGCGAGCGGCACGGGTGCCTTCCAGCCGATGATCCCCGCCTCGTCCTTGAGATCGAGCTCGACGGTATTGATGCGCTCATCCTCGATCAGCTGCATGATCTCGCCGCGGAGCTCGCCGCTGGCCCAGGCATCCGCGCTCACGTGCACGGCGCGGACGGGATTCGTCGGCAGGCGTGGGGTCAGACGCACAGGGACGCTCTTCTGGAGGCTATTCCCGGCGGCGTCGACGGCGACGAGCTCGAACGGCTCGGAAGGAGGGGCCGGAGCCTCGAGCGTGAAACGGCCGCCCTCGAGGGCGATCGGCTCGCCGTTCACCGTCAGCTTCACCGCGTCGCCGGCGGATCCCTCGACGCTCAGCGGGGTGCGCACGGTCGCCGTCAGGATGTCGCCGGGAAGCTCGACCGTGGGCGGCTTCGTGTCGACGGTGAACACCCAGGTCGTCGCAGCGGCGCTCCAGGGAGCGACGCCGGGCATCGACACCTCGAGCTCGTGGCGGCCGTCCCCGACCTTCCTCGGCGCGAACACGACACGCCCGTCGACGAGCTTCGGGGTGATGTCGAGCTCGTCGCCGTCGAGCTTCCACGTCGTCTTCTCGACCGCTCCCTCGTCTCCGGCGATCGAGAAGCGCAGCTGATCCAGGTCGGCCTGACCCACGAGCTGGCCGTCGGCGGGCCCGCGTGGGTCGAGGTCGGGGGCGAGTGCCCGCAGGATCACGAACGCGAGCAGCGAGAGGGCGACCGCGGCGACCACGGAGGCGATCACGAGCGGGCTCGACGGTCTCCTGCGCCCCCCACCTGCGGCGACCGTGAAGCGACCGCCACGCGACGGCGGGGCCGCTCGCCGGCCGGTCAGCGACTCGAGGTCGTCGCAGAGTAGCGTGATCGCCCGGGCCGCGGCCTTCAGCTCGGGCCCGGCGCCGTTGGCAGTGATCCGCCCGGCGAGGGCTCGCGCTTCCGCTACCTTGTCCGGCGTCAGCGGCCTGGTGGCGCCGTCCTCGTCCCAGGACCACTCGTCGTCTGCTTCACCGCGAAGGCGACTGGCCTCGTCGGCGAGCCTGACGACGGCATGCGTCGCCTGTCGAAGGGTCTGCTCGGCGCCGTTCTCGCCGACGCGTCGTGCCCAGCGGCGAATCTGCGCGATCTGCTCGGGCGTGAGCATGCCCGGCCCTCTGCCGACCGCGGCCATCGGTGAAGCGTAGCAACCGGGATCGGCGGCGAGGCGGTGCCGCGATGGCTGTTCACGCGGTTTCACCCGGCCGCGGCGGGCCCGGAGAGCCCGCGAAGCCGCTCGAGGATCCGGTAGGTGATCCCCCAGACGACGAGCTCGCCGTCGCCCACCGGGACGACGTAGGCGGGAACCGGCTCAGGTTTCTCGGCGACGCTCGCCGTGGTCGGGACGAGGCTGCGAAGCTCGACCCAGTGGGCGCCTGTGAGCTCGTGGGAGAGCCTGATCCGCGGCCGCCGCTCGAGCACCGCGACGTAGATGGCGATCCGCACGGCACCGGGCCAGGGGCCGCGCGCCGGCCAGGTGCCGGCGGTTCCGAGCACGCGACCGTGCGCGGCGGCGTGGAAGCCGACCTCCTCCCACGTCTCGCGGAGCGCCGTTTGCAGCAGCGATTCGTCGTCGGGCTCGTGCCGGCCGCCCGGCAGGCCGACGTGCCCGGACCAGCGATCGCCCTCGCGTAGCTCACGCTGGACGAGCAGCACGCTCTCCTGATGCAGGCAGACGAGGACGGCAGCCTCGAGGTCGGCGCCCGCGAGCTCCGGCTCGGGCAGCGTTCGCAGGGCCGCTGCGAGCTGCGAAACGGCGGGGAAGGATCGGTGGGCGGGGCGCACACGGTCGAGGATTGCGAACCGGGAGCGAGTGCGCAAGGCGTAACGTTCAGGTCGTTCGATGCGTCCGCCGTGCCCCCCCGGCTACGTCGACACGCGCGACGCCCTCCATCGCATCGCGCGGTTCGGGCTCGTGCCTTTCCGCTGGCGCGTCGACGACGAGACGTGGATCGAGCCCTCGCCCGGCGGCTTCGGGACACCGATGCTCACCGACGGGAGTCGTGCCCGTGTCCAGGGCGTGGAGCTCTCCGTCGAAACGGACGGAGCTCGGAGCGTCGAGCCGCTGACGACACTGCGGTCCGCGTTGGCGCTCCTCGGGATCGAGGCCGTGTCGAAGCTCGAGCAACCCGACATCCCCGGGATCGGCGACCTCGAGCAGCCGCTCGCGGTCGAGCCGATGGCCGCCGCGTTCCTCGCAGATTGGTTCGCGCTCGGCTGGGACGTGCTCGGGGAGCTCCGGAGCGATGTCGCCTCGACCGATGGCGGAGAGCTGCGCCTCTGGACGCACCACTTCGACCCGGCCTTCGAGTGCCTCTCGGAGGCCGAGGGCCGCCGGGCGACCTACGGGCTCTCGCCGGGCGACCGCGGCGTGCGGGAACCCTACGCGTACGTCGCTCCGTGGGCATCGGATTGGGTATCGGAGCGGGAGTTCTGGAACGCGACGACCTTCCGCGGCGCGATCCTGCCCTGGAGCCAACTGGGTGGTCGCAAGGATGTGCTGGCGTTCCTGCGGCGGGGCCGAGAGCTCCTCGCCTCGATCGGCTAGTGGAGCACTAGGAGCGATCGGTTGGGAGCTCATCCGGCCCCTGCCGTCCGACGTGAACGCCGGGCACTGCCCGGCTTCTGCCCGGGTCGCCGCCGGCCGCCGCGGGCCGCTCAGCCGCGGAGCCCGAGCATGGAGCTCGGCACGTAGTCGCCCGACGGGCGGGTCCGGAGCGTCCCGTCGTAGTCGGCGTCCGTCGCGCCGAGGACGCGGTTCTCGCGGATGAACGGGAGCGGCGTCTCCGGGTCGTCCGAGTCGATCTCTCGGGCGAGGCGGTGGCCGTCGAAGATGGCGTCGGCGACCAGGCGCGGCGCTACGCAGTCGCCGATCCGGTACAGGCCCCGGATCCCCTCGCCCGCGAGCTCGTCGCGGCCCTCGGAGAGCGTGCGGTAGAGCGCGACGCTCGAGATCCGCTGCGTGGCCAGCACGACGGCGTCGACCTCCCACGAGAGAGGCCTGTCCGTTGCGTACACGTGGCAGCCGTGCACGCGGCCGCGCTCGATTCGCTCGACCACGTGCTCGGACAGCAGGTCGACCCCCATCGCGTGGAGCTGTCGGTTGAGCCGCGGTGCCTCGAGCGTGAACGTCGAGAACGGCGAGACGATGCCGAACGGGGTCAGGAGCGTCACCTCGCGCCCCTCGCGTGCCAGGAGCTCGGCCAGGCCGACCCCCATGTAGTAGCCGTCGGTGTCGTAGACGAGCACACGCTCCCCGGGCACGCTCTTGCCCTCGACCATGATCTGCTCCGGAGTGAGCACGTGCGGGAGCGAGGCATCGGCTCCGGGGATCGGCGCGTGCGTCGTCCCGGAGAGGCCGTCACCCGCCCAGCGCGCGCCGGTGGCGACGACGACGAGGTCTGCACCGTAGGCGAGCACTGCCCCGGCGTCGAGCCGTGTCCCGAGGACGAGCTCCACGTTCCGGAGCTTCTCGAGCTGGATTCGCCGGTAGTTCACGATGCGGCCCCACTCACCGAGGCCGGGGAGCCGGGGAACCCAGCGCATGACCCCACCGATGTCCTCCTCTGCATCGACGAGATGGACGCGTCGCATCCCGCGCTTCCCGAGCACCAGCGCGCACTCCATCCCCGCCGGGCCGGCCCCGACGACGAGGACGTCGAGATCCGAGTTCGTGGCCGGGGTGAACTTCTCCGGATGCCAGCCGCGCCGGTACTCCTCGCCGGCGGTCGCGTTCTGGGTGCAGATCAGCAGGCCACGCTGCATGTAGCGGGCCGCGCAGACGTTGTTGCCGATGCACTCGCGGACGTCGTCGAGCCTGCCCGTCTCGATCTTGCGGGGCAGAAACGGGTCGGCGATCGAGCCGCGCGCCGAGCCCACGCAGTCGATCACGCCGCTGCGAACCATCTCGGCCATCGTGTCCGGGCTCGTGAAGCGGCCGACGCCGACCGTGGGCCTGGCCGTGTGCGGGCGGGCCCGCTCGAGCCATGATCGCTCGTAGTTCTCGGCGCCGAAGCGGGACGAGAGCGTGTCCTCGCCCCATTCCGCGAGGCTGCCGCCGATCTGGAAGTCCCAGAGGTCGACCAGATGGTCGGCGGCTTCGATGAAGCGATGGCTCTCCTCCTCGCTCAGCGCACCCTCCCGGAGGGAAGCGATGCAGATGCGCACGGCGATCGCGCAGTCGTCGCCGACGGCCTCCTTCACCTGCTCGATCGTCTCGAGCCAGAAGCGAGCGCGGTTCCGGAACGAGCCGCCGTACCCGTCCGTCCGGCGGTTGTAGAAAGGGTCGAGGAACTGCCACGTGATGGGGTAGCCGTGGCCGCCGTACACGTTGACGATGTCGAAGCCCGCAGACCGCGCCCGCTTCGCGGCCGCAACGTACTGGCACTGGAGATCGCGGATCCCCCGCAGGTCGAGCTCGTAGCAGGACTGGACGAAGAGGTAGTCGCTCGGAATCTGCGACGCTCCGGCGGCGGGCACACGGCTCTCGTAGTTGCGCGCGTGGGCAGCGCCGTACCAGAGCTGGACGCCCGCAAGAGAGCCGTGCTCGTGGATCCGCTCGCACATCAGGCCGAGGTTCCGCACGTCCGTGTCGTCCCAGAGGCGGGCGGAGACGCTCGGGTTGCCGTCGCTCGACGGGTGGATCGAGCAGTACTCGGTCGAGATCGCCGCCCAGCCGCCCTCGGCGGCCATCGCCCGGAAGTGCGCCTGCGTGCCGGGCCAGTCGGAGCCGAAGCTCGAGCAATGCGGCGTCTTGTAGAAGCGGTTGCGCATCGTCTTCGGGCCGATGCGCACCGGCTCGAAGAGGATGTCGTGGCGCGGGTCCCGCGGCATCGGGCCGAGCGTACAGGCCGCGGCTTGCTAGCGTCAGCGCCCGTGGGAGCGCAGTGGAAGCCGCCTGCCGACGGAGCGCGCAGTCGATTCTCGGACGCGTTCTTCGACGCGATCCTCGTCGTCTCGTTCGGAGGGCCCGAGGGGATGGACGACGTGATGCCGTTCCTCGAGAACGCTACGCGGGGCCGTGGGGTGCCCCGGGAGCGTCTCGAGGACGTCGCCCACCATTACGGGCTGTTCGGCGGCGTCAGCCCGATCAACGCACAGAACCGGGCGCTCGTCGTGGCGCTGCGGGAGGAGCTCGACGCCCACGGGATCGGGCTGCCGATCTACTTCGGGAACCGCAACTGGCACCCGCTGCTCGCCGACACGGTGCGGGAGATGCGTGACGGCGGGGTGCAGCGCGCGCTCGCGTTCTTCACCTCGGCCTTCTCCTCCTACTCGGGTTGCCGGCAGTACCGGGAGAACGTCGTCGTCGCGCAGGAGTCGGTCGGGGCGGACGCACCGGAAGTCCTCAAGCTCCGCGCCTTCTGGAATCACCCGGGCTTCATCGGGCCGAACGTCGAGAACGTGAGCGCTGCGCTCGCCCAGATCCCGCCCGATCGTCGCGGAAGCGTCCACGTCGCGTTCACGGCACACAGCATCCCCGCCGCGATGGCGCACCACTGCCGCTACGTGTCGCAGCTCGAGGAGGCAGCGCGACTCGTGGCGGAGGGCGCGGGCGTGGCCGACCACCAGGTCGTCTTCCAGAGCCGAAGCGGCCCGCCGCACGTGCCCTGGCTCGAGCCGGACGTCTGCGACCACCTGCGCCAGCTTGCGGCCGACGGCGTGACCGACGTCGTGGTCGCGCCGATCGGCTTTCTCTCAGACCACATCGAGGTGCTCTACGACCTCGACCACGAGGCGCGCGCGGTTGCCGCCGAGCTCGGCCTGACGATGGTGCGGGCGGGGACCGTCGGCATCCAGCAGGCATTCGTGGCGATGATCCGCGAGCTCGTTCAGGAGCGGCTCGACCCGTCGGTCCCGCGCAGGGCGCTCGGCCGCCAGGGTGCCGGCCACGACGCCTGCCTGCCAGGGTGCTGCCTCCCCGGCACGGGCCGCCCGAGCCCCTGGGACGCGGGCGCTGCCCAGCACCCGTAGGAGCCCGACCTCATCCGGCCGCTCTCACCCGGGGATCGAGGTGACCGTGACCTCGGTCGCATGCACGCAGGTGCTCTCGCCCATGTCGCTCTTGCGGCCGGGAACGAGGGCGTTGACGTTGGCGCCGCCCTCCTGCCGCGGCCAGCGTCCCTTCGGTACATAGGCGACGCCCGCAGGGACGTCGTCGGTGAGCTCCACGCGTAGCACGAGCGAGCCGGTCTCGCTCTCGACGCGCACGAGATCTCCGGCCGCCAGACCGCGGGCCGTCGCGTCCGCCGGCGTCAATCCGATCGTCGGCTCGCCGATCCGTCGCGCAATCGTCGGGTCGTTCGCGAAGCTCGCGTTCAGCAACCATGGCGATGCGGGCGAGAGCAAGCGGAGGCGTCTGTCCGCGGCCCGCCGGTCGGCGAGCGGCAGGGGCGTCCGCGGGTGCCCATCGGCCTCCGCAGCCGCCGAGGCGAGCTCGATCGTCCCGCTCGGCGTCGGGAACCGCAGGTCGGGGAATTGCACGACGGGCTCCTCGGAGATCCAGACCGTGCCGCGAGTGGCGAGCTCATCCCAGCTGAGCCCGAGCCCGGTGCGCTCGAGCATCGCGTCGATGAGCGAGCGGTCGCTCTCCTGCAGCTCCGGGTCGTCGAGACCGAGCGAGGCCGCAAGGCGGCGGAAGATCTCCGTGTTCGGAAGCGCCTCGCCTGGGGGCTCGGCGACCTTGACCTGGGCGGAGAGGCTGAGGTTGAAGTACGAGGCGACGAGGTCGTCGTGCTCGAGGAAGCTCGCCGCCGGGAGGACGATGTCGGCGAAGTCGGCCGTGTCCGTCTGGAACAGGTCGATGACGACCGTGAACAGGTCGTCGCGGCGGAGCGCCTCGCGCAGGGCCGCCTGCTCGGGGTTCGACGCGGCCGGGTTCATGTTCCAGCAGACCAGCGCGCGGGCGCGCGCCGCGTCGGACAGGTGCGAGGCGAGATCCATGTGGCTGATGGTCGGGTTGTCGGGCCCGAGCGCGGGCGCCGCCAGGTAGCCGTCGTCGAGGCGGCGGCTCTCGTGGCCGTTGAGGTAGAGGAAGCCCGCACCCGGCTTACCGAGATTGCCCGTCGCCGCCGGCAGGGCCGAGACGGCGCGCACGATGTTGCCACCGAGCGGCTGGCGCTGGAGCCCCTGACCGATCCAGAGGAGTGACGGGCCGCGACCGTACAGCCGGGCCGCCTCCTCGATCAGCGCGGCCGGAACGCCTGTCTGTTCCTCGCCCCAGTCCGGCGTACAGGGCTCGAGCAGCGGCTCGATCTCGTCCCAACCGATGGTGTGCGCTTCGAGGAACTCACGGTCGAGCAGCCCCTCGCGCCGCATCACATGGAGCAGGGCGAAGGCGAGCGCGGCATCGGTCCCGGGGAACGATTGCAGGTGGAGATCCGCCTGCCTCGCGGTCGGGGTAGCGACAGGGTCGACGACGATCACGGTTCCCGGCGACTCGGGCAGCCAGTGGTCGTGGGCATGCGGCGCGGTTGCCGACGGATTCGCCCCCCACACGACGATGCACGCAGCGTCCCGGGCGCTGCGAGGGTCGAAGCCCGCGACCGACGTCCCGTACACGTACCCGAGCGCCGCATGGCCCGCGAGATTGCAGACCGTGTCGGCCTCGACCTCGGTCGCGCCGAGCCGGCGGACGAGCCGGAGCGGGAACCCGTAGCCGAGCAGTGCGCAGGTGCCCGTGTAGTGCGCGTTCACGATCGAGGCAGCGCCGTGCTCGTCGATCACGGTTCGCAGCCCGGCGGCAACCTCGGCGAGCGCCTCGCCCCAGCCGATCGGCTCGAAGCGGCCGTCCCCCTTGGCTCCGGTCCGGCGCAGCGGCATCGTCAGGCGCGCCGAGGTGTCCTGGAGAACGCCGTTGTACGCGATCGTGCACTTGGTGCAGAGCGCACCCCGGCTGACCGGATGATCCGGGTCGCCGCGCACGACGAGGCGGCCGTTGCGCCGCACGGCGAGCACCCCGCAGGCGTCATAGCAATCACGGGGGCAGGTGGTGCGGATGCCGGCCTGGGCGATCATGGGTACTGGACTTTCGGATTGATAGCGGCGCGCTCTGATACAACGCGGCCCATCCGAGGGGACTGTGCCAGCCAGGGGGGCGAAACGCAATGTTGACCGATCGCCAGGGGCTCGAGATGCAGACGTCAGGACAAGCCGTCGTCGACCTCTACGATCGTGCCGTCGAGGAGCTGCTTCACTACGGCCCGGCGATGCTCAGGCTGCCGGAGGCCGCCTACGCCGAAGATCCGACCTGCCCGATGGTGAACGCCCTGCGGGCATACCTGTGCCTGCTCACCACCGAGCCGTGCGACGTCGCCGACGGGCGGAAGCTCCTCGAGGATTTCCGGCGACGTGTCGACGACGAGATGCTCCAACCGCGCGAGCGTGCCCACTTCCGTGCCGCAGATGCGCTGGTCGAAGGCGACTTCCTCGGCGCGGGAACGATCTTGCGAGGCGTCGCTCGAGCGTATCCGCGCGACGCGCTCGCGCTGTACGTGGGGCACAACCTCGACTACTTCACCGGTGATGCGCTCGCCCTTCGTGACCGGATCTCCGAGGCCCTGCCCGCCTGGTCGGAGCAGGATGCACTGTACGGGCCGATGCTCGGCATGCACGCCTTCGGCCTCGAGGAGTGCGCTGATTACGCGCGGGCCGAGGAGCTCGGGCTCCATGCCCTCGATCTCGGCGCCAAGGACGTCTGGGCGATCCACGCCGTCGTGCACACCTACGAGATGCAGGCCCGGTTCGGCGATGGGGTCAGGTTCTTCGAGGAACGCCTCGACGACTGGGCTGACAACAACTACTTCAAGGTGCACAACTGGTGGCACTACGCCCTCTACAACCTGGAGGCCGGGAACCTCGAGCGCGTGCTCCAGGTCTACGACGAGCGGATTTTCGTCGATGCCGCGCTGAACGTCGCCGTGAAGATGTGCGATGCGTCGGCCGTGCTCTGGCGGCTGCTGCTCGAGGGCGTCGACCAGACGGTTCGCTGGAAGCCGCTCGCGGCCGTCTGGGAGCGGCTGACCGACGCGCCGTGTTTCGCGTTCAACGACATGCACGCGACGATGGCGTTCGTCGGCGCCGGTGATCTCGCGCGCGCCGACGCGCTGGTCGCCGACCGCGAGCGGTGGCTCGAGCAGCCCCATCCGGGTGTGACGAACTTCGCGATGACGGCACGGATCGGGCTGCCCGTGTGCCGTGCGATCGCCGCCTTCGGCAAGGAGCGGTACGGTGAGGCCGTCGAGCAGCTCATGCCGATCCGCCACAACCTCAGCGAATTCGGGGGCAGCCACGCTCAGCGGGACGCCGTGCTGCGCACGCTCCTCGAGGCATCGTTGCGGGACGGCAACCTCGACCTCGCGACGCAGCTGCTGAACGAACGGATCACCGTGAAGCCGGGTAGCCCGTACAACTGGCACAAGCGCAGCCAGCTCGCTCACGCCGGAGGGGACCAGGTCGTGGCGGCCGAGTCCGAGGGTCGGGCGGCGGGTCTCGTGCGCGTCTCCGGCCTCGTGCCTGCTTCGAAGGCCGCGTAGCGCTCGGCCGTGTGCGCCGTCGACGTCCTCGGTACGCTCGAACAGGATCCGGCGGCGATCGCCGAGCGTCCCGCGCGGCTCGCGAAGGTGATCGACCAGACGCGGTGCATCGGCTGCCACGCCTGCACGACGGCCTGCAAGTCCGAGAACCTCGTACCGGTGGGCGTCACCCGTACGGTCGTGAAGGCGGTCGAGGTCGGATCCTTCCCCCAGGTGCGGCGTGCCTTCCAGGTCACCCGCTGCAACCAGTGCGACGACGCCCCCTGCGTGGCCGCCTGCCCCACGGCCGCGATGTTCCGGCGCCCCGACGGCATCGTCGACTTCGACAAGCGCGCGTGCATCGGCTGCAAGGCGTGCATGGCGGCGTGCCCGTACGACGCGATCTTCATCAACCCGGACGATCACTCGGCCGAGAAGTGCAACGTGTGCGCGCACCGGCTCGAGGTCGGCCTGGAGCCCGCCTGTGTTGTCGTCTGCCCGGTGGAGGCGATCATCGTCGGCGACCTCGACGATCCCGGCTCGAAGGTCGCCCGGCTCGTCGCGCGCGATGCGGTCACGGTGCGCAGGCCCGAGAAGGGGACGCGGCCGAAGCTCTTCTACCGCGGCGCCCATCAGGCGACGCTCGACCCGCTGGCCGCGCGCCGCCCGGACGGGGGCCTGTTCATGTGGTCCGAGCAGGGCTCGGCCGCCCGGGCCGGGCCGGCCGGGGCGGGGCGCGGGAACTCCTCGGCCGCGGCGTTGCTCGCCTACGACGTGCCGCGCGCCGTTCCGTGGGACTGGCGAGTCGGCCTCTATACCTGGACGAAGGGCATCGCAGCCGGCGCGTACCTCGCGCCGCTGGCGCTCGCGCTTGCCGGCCTGCTCCCGTGGTCGAGCTCCCTGTGGCGCATCGCGGCACCGGTCGTGGCGCTCGCGTTCCTGGCCCTGACCGGCGTCATCCTGATCTGGGACCTCGAGCATCCGCGACGGTTCGCCTACCTGTTCCTGCGGCCGCAGTGGCGGAGCTGGCTCGTACGCGGTGCCGTGGTGCTCACCGCCTACGGGCTCGTGCTCACCGCCCACCTGCTCCTCTCGGCGGTGGGCGTGATTGACGCGCAGAAGTGGCTGGCCGTTGCCGGGCTCCCGGCGGCGGTCGCGACCGCCGTCTACACGGCGTACCTCTTCGCCCAGGCGAAGGCGCGCGATCTGTGGCAGAGCCCGCTGCTGGTGCCCCACTTCCTCGTCCAGGCGCTGCTGGTCGGGGCCGCCGTCTCGCTGCCACTCGCCGGTTGGCTCGCGTCCGACGCCGCGTCACCGCTCGAGTGGCTTCTCGCCGGCGCCGCGCTCACGCACGTCGCGCTGGTGCTCGGCGAGGTGACGTTGACCCACCCGACGGCTCATGCCGCCCTCGCAGCGCGGACTCTCACGCGCGGCCGTTACGCCCGCTTCTTCTGGCCGGGAGTCGCGGTCGCGCTGGTCGCGGTGCTCGCGCCGCTGATCGGGGTCGCTGCGGTGCCGCTCGCGCTCGCGGCCGTGCTCGCCCACGAGCACGCGTACGTCCAGGCCGGTCAGGCGGTCCCGCTCGCGTGAGGTCGACGCGACTCGATCGACCGCCGCACGGCGTCCCCGGCCGCCCGTCTGGGCCGGCAGGCCCCGGGCGGCTCGGCGGGATCGCAGGGCGCGTGATCGGTTACCCGCGCACGCGCGGGGGCCACCCCGCGCCTCCTCCCGCAATCCAGCGTAACGGCGACGGTGTGACGGGTGGGAGACGGATCGTGTCGGATGCGTGCCGGCATCGTGTCGATGTCGGCGCCCATCCCGGTGGGGAGGTCGGTCGTGGGCGCTGACGCCGCCGACGGCGCGCCGGGGAGGACGGTCTACCCGGGGCCGAGCGGCGGCCGGCACGCTTCGTTCCCGCCGAAGGATCGCTGGGACGACTGGGTCGAGCTGGACTCCCGGGCGTGGCCGGAGCGCGTCGAGCGGCGCTCGATGCTCGTCCCCACGACCTGCTTCAACTGCGAGTCCGCCTGTGGCTTGCTCGCCTACGTCGATCCGGAGACGATGACCGTGCGCAAGTTCGAGGGGAATCCCGAGCACCCAGGCTCACGCGGGCGCAACTGCGCGAAGGGGCCGGCGACGCTCAATCAGATCACGGATCCGGACCGGATCCTGCACCCGCTCCGGCGCAAGGGCCCCCGCGGCGAGGGTCGGTGGGAGCGTGTCAGCTGGGACGAAGCCCTCGAGGACATCGCCTCCAGGATCCGGCGTGCGATCACGGAAGGTCGGCCGAACTCGGTCATGTACCACGTCGGGCGGCCCGGTGAGGACGGCTTCACGGAACGGGTGCTCGCTGCGTGGGGCGTCGACGGGCACAACTCGCACACGAACGTCTGCTCGAGCTCGGGGCGGGCCGGCTACCACCTCTGGATGGGCCTCGACCGGCCGAGCCCGGACCATGCCAACGCCGACGTGATCGTTCTCGTCAGCGCTCACCTCGAGTCCGGGCACTACTTCAACCCGCATGCGCAACGGGTGATGGAGGCGAAGGCGAAGGGCGCCAAGCTCGCCGTCCTCGACACGCGGCTGTCGAACACTGCGACGCACGCGGACCTGTGGCTCTCGCCGCGCCCAGGATCCGAGGCGGCGATCCTGCTCGCGGTCGCGAACCACCTGATTCGCACGGGGTGCTACGACCGCGAGTTCGTGCGACGGTACTGGAACTGGCAGGAGTACCTGGCATGCGAGCACCCCGGCGTCCCGCAGGAGATCGACGTCTTCGAGCGCCTGCTCGCCGAGCAGTACGCCCCGTACACCTTAGACTTCGCCGAGCGCGAGTCGGGGGTCGACGCGGCTGCGGTCCGAGCCCTTGCAGAGCTCGTCGCCGGGGCCGGGACGCGGCTCTCCACCCACACCTGGCGCTCGGCGACCGCGGGCAACCTCGGCGGCTGGCAGGTTGCGCGCTGCCTGTTCCTCCTCAATGCGCTCCTTGGTGCCGTTGCCAGCGAAGGCGGCGTCTTCCCGAACGCTTGGACGAAGTTCGTGCCGCGTCCCATCTACACGCCGCCGCATCCCCCAGAGTGGAACGAGCTGACCTGGCCGGACGAGTACCCGCTCGCGGTCAACGAGCTCTCGTTCCTGCTGCCCCACCTCCTCGACGAACGGGGCGAGAGCCTCGACGTCTACTTCACCCGCGTCTACAACCCGGTCTGGACGAATCCCGACGGCTTCTCGTGGATCGAGATGCTGACCGACGAGTCGAAGATCGGCCTGCACGTCGCGCTGACGCCGACGTGGAGCGAGACGGCGTTCCTCGCCGACTACGTGCTGCCGATGGGGCACGGATCGGAGCGCCACGACGTCCACTCCTATGAGCAGTACGACGGTCAGTGGATCGGGTTCCGCCAGCCCGTCCTGCGTGCTGCCGCCGAACGCCTCGGCCGGCCGGTCGGGGACACCCGCGACGTCAACCCGGGTGAGGTGTGGGAGGAGAACGAGTTCTGGATCGATCTCTCCTGGCGGATCGACCCCGACGGCTGGCTCGGGATCCGGCAGTACTTCGAGTCGAAGCAGCATCCCGGCGAGCGGCTCTCGGTCGACGAGTACTACGCGCACATCTTCGAGCAGTCGGTGCCCGGGCTCCCCGAGCGCGCGGCCGCTGAGGGGCTCTCGCCGCTCGCCTACATGCGCCGGTACGGCGCGTTCGAGATCAGCCGAGGGGTCGGCGCCCTCCATGCGGAGCCCGTGCCGCCGGAGGAGCTCGACGACGTCACGGTCGACGAGCTGGGCCGCGCCTTCACGCGGGCAGCCAGGGCGGCCGGCCCGAACATCGTCCCGCTGCCGACGATCGACGGCGACGGGGAGGGCCGGCGCTTTGCCGGGATCTCGGTCGACGACCGGATCGTCCGGGGCTTCCCCACACCGAGCGGGCGCCTCGAGTTCTACTCACGGACGCTCGCCGAATGGGGATGGCCGGAGGCCGCGCTGCCGGCCTACGCGCGCAGCCACGTCCACGCCGACGAGCGGGAGCCCGGGCAGCTCGTCCTGATCCCGACGTTCAGGCTCCCGGTGCAGATCCACACGCGTTCGGCGAACGCGAAGTGGCTCGACGAGATCGCCCACACGAACCCGCTCTGGATCCATCCCGACGACGCGCAGCCCCTCGGGGCGCGGACGGGCGACCTGCTCCGCGTCGAGACCGAGATCGGCCATTTCGTCGTCAAGGCCTGGGTCACGGAGGGAATCCGGCCGGGGACCGTCGCCTGCAGCCATCACATGGGCCGCTGGCGCCCGGAAGGCCAGGACGGGCAGCGCCAGGCGATGGCGCCGGTGCGGCTCGAGCGCGACGGCACGACCTGGCGCCTGCGGCGCCGCTCCGGATTGCGTCCGTTCACCTCGGACGACCCGGACACCGCTCGGATCTGGTGGTCGGACGTGGGCGTGCATCAGAACCTGACCTTCCCGGTTCATCCCGACCCGGTCTCCGGGATGCACTGCTGGCACCAGGCCGTGCGCGTCCGTGCTGCCGATCAGGGCGACGAGCACGGTGACGTCGTCGTCGACACGGCCAGGTCGCGCGAGGTCTACCGGCGCTGGCTCGGGTCGACGCGCCCGGCATCGACGCACTCCCCCGACGGCACCCGGCGGCCGTACTGGCTGCTCCGGCCCCTCAAGCCGCCCAGGGAGGCCTATGCGCTGGCCGGGCCCGACCCGCGCGCCTAGGCGGACGACCCCGGGAACGGGGCCTAATGACCGCCGTCCGGCGCTGCTCGCCGACCTCGTCGCCGGGGCGAGTGTCGCGGTCATCCTGATCCCGCAGAGCGTCGCCTACGCGCAACTCGCGGGCGTACCGGCGACCGCGGCGCTCCCTGCTGCGGCCGCAGCGGCTCTCGGCGGGGCGATCCTCGCGTCCTCGCCCTACCTCCAGACGGGCCCGACGGCGCTCACCGCATTGCTCACGTTCGGAGCGCTCGGCGTCCTCGCCGGCACCGGCGAGATCGCGCTCGAGCACGCCATGCTGCTCGCACTCGCGATCGGGGTGATCCGGGTCGTGCTCGGACTGCTCAGGGGCGGCGCGCTCGCCTTCTTCGTCTCCGAGCCGATGCTCGTGGGCTTGCTTCCGGGGGCGGCGATCACGATCGCAGCGACCCAGATCCCGGCGCTGCTCGGTGTCTCCGACCCGTCGGGCTCGGGGATCTTCGGGCGTGCCTGGGAGACGCTCGTGCACCCGGGATCCTGGGACGGGCAGGCGGTCGGGCTCTCGCTCGGCGCGCTCGCGGCGATGCTGCTCGGGAAGCGGATCGGGCTGGGGCTCGCAAGCGTGCCGCTCGTCGTTGCGGCCGCAGTCGTCTGGAGCGAGGCGACCGGATACGACGGCGCGACCGTCGGTGCCCTGGAGGCCGGCGCGCCGGTCTCCCCGCTCGGGCTCCCCTGGGGAGATCTCGACGATCTGATCCTGCCTGCCCTGATCATCGCGGTGGTCGGCTTCGTCGAGCCCACCGCGATCGGGCGGACGATGCTCGAGCGCGAGCGGCGGTGGGACGCCGACCGAGAGCTGCTCTCCCAGGGTGTCGCGAACGTCGCGTCCGGCTTCGCGGGCGGCTTCCCCGTCAGCGGCTCGTTCTCACGCAGCGCTCTCAACCGTGAGGCGGGCGCCCGCACGCGGCTCTCCGGGGCGATCTCGGGAGCGCTCGTGCTCGTCTTCCTGCCCGCCGCGAACGTGCTCAGCGACCTCCCGACCGCGATCCCGGCCGCGATCGTGATCGGCGCCATCGCAACGCTCGTCAGCCCGGCGCCGCTCCTCCGCCTCGCCCGTTCCTCCCGGATCCAGTTCGGAGTGGCGCTCGCGACCCTCGTCCTCACGCTCGTCCTCGCGCCGCGGATCGACCAGGCGATCGCGATCGGAATCGCGCTCGCCGTGGGGGTGCACCTCTGGCGGGAGATGCGCGTGCCGATCGCGGCGAGCGAGGACGCCGGCACCCTCCACCTGCGTCCCGCCGGCGTTCTCTGGTTCGGCTCCGCGGCGCGATTCGAGGACGAGGTCGAGCGGCTGATCGAACAGCACACGGGCGTTCGCCGGCTCGTGATCCACCTCGACGGGCTCGGGCGGGTCGACGTCACGGGGGCCCGCTCGCTCTCACGGGTGCTCGACGACGCGCGGCGACGCGGGGTGGAGGCCTCGATCGAAGGCATTCCGCCGGTGACGGGGGGGATGATCAGCCGTGTGCTCGCCGGCAGGGAGCCTGACCGCGATTCCCGGACATGAGGCGCCGCGCGGATCCAGCCGATAGCAGCTCTGGATCCGAAAACGGTTCTTCGAGCGTCCAGAGTGGCTGATCCGCTAGATTTCGGATCCAGGAAGTGAATTTATGGATCCCATCGCTCGGGTCGAGACCTCGTCCCTGAGCACCCTCGGAAGGAGGCGCCAGATGGCGCATGACCGGCGGAACGGCAACGCGCAGCACGACGACATCGAGCGGCCCTACTCACGGGAGGACGTCGACCGGCTGCGCGGCTCGATCCACATCGAGCACACGCTGGCCAGGCGCGGCGCCGAGGCGCTGCGACGTCTGCTCGAGAGCGAGGACTTCGTACCGGCGCTCGGCGCGATGACCGGCGGGCAGGCAGTTCAGATGGCGCGGGCCGGCCTGAAGGCGATCTACCTGTCGGGCTGGCAGGTCGCCGCCGACGCCAACCTCTCGGGCAACGTCTATCCGGATCAGAGCCTCTACCCGTCGAACTCCGGCCCGGCGCTCGTGAAGCGGATCAACAGCGCGCTGCTGCGGGCCGACCAGATCGACTGCTCGGAGGGCAAGCGCGCGCTCGACTACTTGCTCCCGATCGTTGCCGACGCGGAGGCCGGGTTCGGCGGGCCGCTCCATGCGTTCGAGCTGACGAGGAGCTACATCGAGGCCGGCGCCGCCGCCGTCCATTTCGAGGATCAACTCGCGGCCGAGAAGAAGTGCGGTCACCTCGGCGGGAAGGTGCTCGTTCCCACCTCGCAGTTCGTCCGCACGCTCGTCGCGGCGCGCCTGGCAGCCGACGTCTGCGACGTGCCGACGGTCATCGTCGCGCGCACGGACGCTCTCGCCGCGACGCTTCTGACGAGCGACATCGACGAGAGCGATCGCGAGTTTGCGTCGGGCGAGCGCACCGCCGAGGGGTTCTACCTCGTCCGGCCCGGGATCGAGTCCGCGATCGCGCGCGCGCTGGCCTACGCGCCGTACGCCGACATGATCTGGTGCGAGACGTCGCATCCCGACACCGACGAGGCGCAGCAGTTCTCCGAAGCGGTCCATGCGCAATTTCCCGGGAAGCCGCTCGCGTACAACTGCTCGCCGTCCTTCAACTGGAAGCGGAACCTGACCGACGAGGAGATCGCCGGGTTCCAGCGCACGCTGGCCGCGATGGGATACCGGTTCCAGTTCGTCACACTCGCGGGCTTCCACGCGCTGAGCGCGTCGATGTTCGAGCTCGCGTCCGGCTACGCCGAGACCGGGATGAGCGCCTACGTGAAGCTGCAGCAGCGCGAGTTCGCGATCGAGGAGTTCGGCTATACCGCGACGCGGCACCAGCGCGAGGTTGGTGCCGGCTACTTCGACCACGTCGCCGAGATCGTCTCGGGCGGCGAGAGCTCGACGTTGGCACTGAAGGGCTCGACCGAGGCGGAGCAGTTCTGAGCGTGGCGATCTGTATACAGCGACGACAGCTTCGGATCCGAGAGTTGCCGTTTTCACGGATGCAAGGTCAATAAAGCCTTTACTTGGATCCAAGACCGGTATATACTGGATCCATGCACCGCGCCAACGAGGGGAGTTCAGTGATGACGCAGACGGTTCGCGTGACGCTCACCCGCACGGCCGACGCCGCCGGGATCCTCGACGACATGACCGCGCGCGGCTTCGAGGGAGAGCTCGAGCCGAGCGACTCCGGCGTTTCGGTGCTGCTCGCGGGTCACGGTGAAACCGCCGACCAGATGCGGCGCGACGTCTGGCTCGCGCTCGAGGACACGATCGCCGAGCGGCACCTCCCGCTCGTGCCGCTCGCCGATGACGGCAGTGGCTTCGTGCTGCGCCCGGCGTTCGTCTGAGCCTGAGCGGGCCTGCTGGACGTTCAGGCGGTTCGTCTACGCCGGGCGTCCCGATTCTGCAGGTGCGCGCCCATGTGCTCGAGAATGACTTCCTGCATGTGGCCGGAGGCGAGGACGTGCTCGCGGGCGAGCGTGCGCGCGCCGGCCGCGCTCCCGGCGGCGATCGCCTCGCGGATCGCACGGTGTTGCATGTCGTTCCGGGCGTAGAGCTCGTCGATGTCGAGCCCGGCGGCCCAGACGGTCTGGCCGAGGAAGGTGCGGCGGGCGCTCTTCGCGAGACGCTCGACGTACGGGGCGTTCGCCGCCGCGTAGATGACATCGTGGAACGCATGGTTCGCCCGCGCCCATTCGGCGATCAACGGGGCGTCGTGCTCGCCGTCGCGGGTCTTGCGTCGCAGCTCGAGCGTGAGCGCTGAGAAGCGCGCCTCGGCAGCGTCGAGCGCGGCGAGATCCTCGGCGGTCACGTTGGGGACCGCGAGCTCGGTCGCCAGGCTCTCGAGCTCGGCGCGGACGAGGAACGCCTCGCGCAGCTCTTCGCGCGACAGGATCCGCACCCGGACGCCCCTGTTCGGCTCGAACGAGACGAGGCCGAGCGCAGCGAGTCGCCTGAGCGCTTCGCGGATGGGCGTCCGGCTGACCGCGAACTGTTCCGAGAGCTGCTCCTGCCGGAGCACCGAGCCGGGCTCGAGCTGGCCGGAGACGATCGCCTCCTCGAGGACGATCGCGATCTCGTCGGCCTTGGTACCGGCGACTTCCATCGTCGACGCAGTCTACGCCGGATGCGCCGGCGCTCAGACGACGCGGTTGAGCAGGGACTCGCCGCCGGCGAGCCGGCGGCAGTTCTCGGCCGCGAGCGTAAAGCTCCGCTCGAACGTCTCCGGGGTCAGCCACGCGACGTGAGGTGTTACGACGACGTTGTCGAGGGCGAGCAGGTCGTTCCCGGGCGCAACTGGCTCGTGCGGGAAGACGTCGAGGCCGGCCGCACCGAGGTGGCCGCTGCGCAGCGCCTCGACGAGCGCGTCCTCGTCGACGAGGCCCCCCCGCGCCGTGTTCACGAGCACGGCCCCCGGCTTCATCGTCCCGATCGCCGCCGCGTCGAGCAGGCGCTCCGTCTCCGGCGTGAGCGGAAGGTGCAGCGAGACGACATCCGACTCGGCGAGCAGCGACGGCAGGGTGTGCCACTCGCCGATCGCATCCTGCTTCGGCGCGCTCGCCGTGTAGACCACGTGCGACCCGAGCGCCTCGAGGACGGGTGCCAGGAGGCGCGGTACCGCCCCGTACCCGATGAGGCCAACCGTGCGGCCGCCGAGCTCCCCGACGCGATCCTGGATGTCGGGCTCGAGCGACCAGCCCCGGCCCTCTCGGGTCGCGCGGTCGTAGACGGGGATGCGGCGAAGCGCCGACAGCATCAGCGCGAGCGTCAGCTCCGCGACGGCTCGGCTGTTCGTGCCAGGCAGGTTGCACACGGCGATCCGGTGCGCCCGGGCGGCGTCGAGGTCGATCGTGTTCACGCCGACCCCGATCTTCTGGATCAGGCGGAGCCGGGGCGCCGCCGCCATGTGCTCGCCCGTCATCGGCGCCAGAACGTGCCAGATCACCCTGACCTCCGGCAGGAGCTCGGCAAGCAGCGCCGCGTCGCTCTCCGGGCAGACGGCGATGTCGAGGCCGAGCCCGGAGAGGGCTTCGAGCCGCTCCCGAAGCCCGGCGCCGGCCGCGTAGTGGAAGACCACCTTCATGCCGGAAGACTAAGGTGCCGAGCGATGAAGGTCGTCGTCACCGGTGGCACCGGCTTCGTCGGTCTGACACTCGCGCGCCGGCTGCTCGAGCGCGGGACGATCATCGGGCCCTCCGGGGTCGCGGAACCGATCGACGAGCTCGTCCTGTTCGATCGCGCTCTGCCCGGGGAGCGCCCCGCGAGCCTCGACGATCGCGTGGCGCTCGTCGCGGGCGACATCGCCGACCGTGACACCGTCTTCTCGCTGATCGACCGGGACGACTGCTCGGTCTTCCATCTCGCGTCCGTTCTGAGCTACGGCGCCGAGCAGGACTTCGATCTCGCGATGCGGGTCAACCTCGACGGCGGCCGCCACGTCCTCGACGCCTGCCGCGCCCGGGGCGGCCGCCCCCGCCTCGTCTTCACGAGCACGTACGCGTGTTTCGGCGGCGAGCTCCCGCCCGCCGTGTCCGACTCGACGAAGCTCACCCCGGAGACGACGTACGGCACGACGAAGGTGATCCTCGAGCTGCTCGTCAACGACGCGACGCGGAAGGGGTTTCTCGACGGTCGCACCGCGCGGCTGCCGACCGTCATCGTCCGCCCGGGCACCCCGAACCTCGCGGCGTCGTCCTGGGTCAGCGCCGTCTTCCGGGAGCCGCTGAACGGAATCGACTTCACCCTGCCCGTCGGCCTCGACCTCCGCGTCGCGGTCGGCGGGGTGCGGACGGTGGTGGAGGGCATCCTGACCCTGCACGAGCTCGACGGCGGCCGGCTCGGCGCCGACCGTGCGGTGCTCTTCCCGAGCCTCTCGGTGACGGCCGGCGAGATGGTGGCGGCCGTGCGTCGGCTGGCCGGCGGGCGGCCGGTCGGCGAGATCGCGGTCGAGCCCGTCGCGGTGATCGAGCGGATCTGCGGCAGCTGGCCGACGGCCGCCGATGCCACGCGTGCGCTCGCGCTCGGGCTCCCGGTCGACACCAACCTCGACGACATCGTCCGGGCCTACGCCGAGGACTGGCTGGACGGCTGAGCTCGCTCGGTCGGGCCAGGTGACGGCAACCGCTCAGCGCTGTTCGAGCCAGAGCGCGAGCGCCGCGATCGAGCCGGCGTCCGAGAGGGCGGTCAGCGCATCCGCGATCGGCCGCCGCTCGACCGCGAGCTCCTCGTCGTCGTCCGGTCGGGCGTCGGCCGGCGAGAGGTCGCGGGCCTCGAAGACGTGGGTGAACTCGCTCGAGTAGGACGGGACCACGAGGAAGCCGCCGACGGGCGTCAAGAGTGCGGCCGCGAGGCCGCACTCTTCGGCGAGCTCGCGCGCGGCGGCCTCGATCGGCGTCTCGCCGGGCTCGCAGGAGCCGGCGGGAAGCTCGAGCGTCGTCGCGTCGGGCGATCCGGGTCGAGCCTGCCGCACCAGCACGAGCTCGTCCCCGTCCACGACGACGAGCGTCACCGAGGGCGGATGGTCGACGAACCCGAAGCGGCTCATTGCTCGTGCGGCTCCCACCGAAACGTGCGCAGCGCGACCGCGAGACCGCCGAGGCCCCAGAGGACGAGCACGAGGAGGGCCGTCCACGACGAGCCGATGCTCTTCCCCTCGACCAGGCTCTCGCGTATCCAGTCGAGGAGGTACGTGAGGGGGAGCACGTTCGCGATCGCCTGCAGGAAGGCGGGCAGCGTGTCGGTGGAGAAGAACGACCCCGAGATGAACGTCATCGGCAGGTAGATCGCCGTGATCACGGCGGACGAGCCCTCACCGCTGTGGACGAGCCCGGTCGCCGCGAGGCCGAGCGCGGCGAAGCACGCCGTGCCGACCAGGATCGCCAGCACGAAGGAGCCGGGGCTCGCGGGGAGAGCGGCGCCGATCACGTAGCGGCCGAGCAGGAGCTGAGCAACGGTCATCAGCCCGATCACGGCCAGCGTGGATGCGATCAGCGCCCCGAGGTAGGCGCTCGTCGGAAGAGGCGTTCCACGAACGCGTTTCAGCACTCCCGACTCGCGCCTGATGACCATGTTGATCGCGAGGCCGGCGAACGCCGTGGCGACGATCCCGTACCCGAGCATCCCGGCCAGGAGGTACGAGGCCCCGTCCATTCCGTCGACCTCGCGGTCGCCGTAGACGGAGCCGAGCAGCGCGAGGAACACGATCGGCAGCGCGAAGGTGAAGAACGCCGCCTCCCTGCTGCGCCAGAACAGGCGCTGCTGGTTGCGCAGCTCGTGGGCGAGGAGGCCGCTCATTCGCCGTCACCGGTCAGCTCGAGATAGATGTCCTCGAGCGTCGGCCTTCTGACCTCGAGCTCGTCGAGTTCGACGCCGTCGGCAAGGGCGGCCGCCGTCAGCTCGTGCAGGGCGCGCGTCGGCTGTTCGGTGTGGAGGACGACGACCTCGCCGCCCCGGCGGTAGCGGATCTCGGCGGCGCCGTTCGCCGCGAGGAGCTGCTGGGGGCTGCCGGTCGCGACGACCCGCCCTTCGCGAAGGATGGCGAGGCGGTCTGCGAGGTGATGGGCCTCCTCGAGGTAGTGCGTCGTCAGGAGCACCGTCTTACCGAGCTCGCGCAGCCCGCGCACCGTCTCCCATGCCTGGCGCCGGGCGGCGGGGTCGAACCCGGTCGTCGGCTCGTCGAGGAAGATCAGCTCGGGGTCACCGATGAGCGCGAGCCCGAGATCGAGGCGGCGCAGCTGACCGCCGGAGAGCGTGCGAACCCGCGCGTCTCGCTTCCCGGTGAGACCGACGATCTCGGTCACCTCGTCCGGTCGACGCGGTCGTGCGTAGTACCCGGCGAAGAGCGCGAGGATCTCGCGCACTGTCAGGCGCGGGTAGACGGCCGACGACTGGAGGACGATGCCGATCCGGGCGCGGAATGCGCGGGACGGCGAGCCGGGATCGTGGCCGAGGACGAGCACGGCGCCCGCGTCACGCTCTCGGTACCCTTCGAGGATCTCGACGATCGTGGTCTTGCCCGCCCCGTTCGGTCCGAGGAGCGCGAACACCTCGCCCGTCTCGACGCTGAAGTCGACGCCGTGCAACACCTCATGAGCGCCGTAGGACTTGCGCAGGTCGCTGACCTCGATCGCCGGCACGGCTCAGCCGGTGAAGCTGATCAGAATCGAGGCGGCCGGCACTTCCGTCTCGTGGGCGCGATGAATGGGGCCGGCGAGCACCACCCCTGGCGCAACGCCGGCCGCGCGCAGCCGTCGACCGACCCGGCGCGCCTGATCGCGCCCGCTGCCGGTGAGCGCGCGCAGCTCGTCGGGATCACCCTGCGCGGCCTCGGCGTGGCGGACGGGATAGAGCTGCATCCGTGGGGGAGGATAGCGCCGGAAGGCTCGCAAATCCGGGGGTTCGGCTACGATCGACCGTCCGGAGCGCATGCCCGAGGGCGCGCTCACCCCGTCTCGACCCAGGAGCCGTGCCGATGCTTCTCACCCGTCTCGGGATCCCCTGGCTCTGGGGTGGCGACGTGGAGAAGGGCTGGGTGTTCATGCGCTACAACGTCGTGCCGATCACGGCGATGATCATGGCGCCGCGCTCGTGGGCGTACGGCACCGACCGCATTCCTGCGACCGGAGGCGCCGTCCTCGCCGCGAACCACCTGTCGGCGATCGATCCGCCGCTGGTCGGCTCCTACTCCCGGCGGGCGTTGTGGTACATGATGAAGGCCGAGCTGCTCGACATCCCGATCGCCGGCGAGGCGTTTACATGGACGGGCGCGTTCCCGATCCGGCGTGGTGAAGGCGACCGGGAGGGGATGCGCAGGGCGCGGGAGCTCGTCCGGGAGGGGCACGTTGTCGGCGTGTTCGTCGAAGGGACACGCCAGCGGTTCGGGTATCCGGGCGACGAGATCCACGCCGGGGCGCTGATGATCGCGATGAACGAGCACGTGCCCGTGATCCCGTGTGGCGTCGAGTCGTTCGGATGGTCGAGACGAAACCGCCGAGCCTGCGCGGTCGTATACGGCGAGCCGATGAGCTTCGACGCCCTCCCCCAGAACGGCCGGGGCTACCGAGAGGCGGCCACGGCCGTCTCGCTCGAGATCCGGCGCCTGTGGCGTCAGGCGGCCGAGGCCGTCGTGGCCGGATTCCCCGAGACGCTGCCGGACGGGTCGCGCAGGTTCAGCTGGCCGCGCCGCCGCGATTTCATCAAGGCCGGAACGCCGCGGCGCATGAGCGGCCTCGTCTGACCGAGGCCGTCGCGCATGCCCCACAGCTTCCGCTACGTGATCTGCGACGTCTTCACGGACGTCCCCCTCGCCGGCAACCAGCTCTGCGTCTTCACCGACGCGCGGGAGATCCCCGAGGAGCTGCTCCAGCCGATCGCGCGCGAGATCAACTTCTCGGAGACGGTCTTCGTCTATCCCACGTCGAGCGACGCGCACGCGCGGATCAGGATCTTCACCCCATCGAGCGAGCTGCCGTTCGCCGGGCATCCGATCCTCGGCACCGCGTTCGTTCTGGCCGGGCCGATGCAGCTGCGCGAGATCCGCCTCGACACGGGGATGGGCATCGTCCCGGTTGCGCTCGAGCGGGAGGGTAGCCGGATCGTGTTCGGGCGGATGAGCCAGCCCGTCCCGGAGGTGACGCCCTACGGGCACGTGGACGAGCTGCTCGTCGCGCTCGGGGTCGACGGGTCCGACCTGCCTGTCGAGGCGTACGACAACGGCGTGCCGCACGTGTACGTGGCGCTCCGGGACGCGGCCAGCGTCGCGACGCTGCGGCCCGACCTCGGCGCTCTCGATCAACTCGCGCGGGCCGACGCACCGATCGTCGGCTTCAACTGCTTCGCCGGCGGCGGCGGGCGCTGGAAGACCCGGATGTTCGCGCCGGCCGACGGGGTCCCGGAGGATCCTGCGACCGGGTCGGCAGCAGGCCCTCTCGCGTTGCACCTCGCCCGTCATGGACGGATCGGCTTCGGCGAGGAGATCGAGATCTCGCAGGGCGTCGAGATCGGGCGCCCGAGCACCCTCTACGCGCGGGTCGAGGGATCGGCCGAGCGGATCGAGCGGGTCGAGGTCGGCGGGTGCGCCGTCATCGTCGCGCGCGGCGAGCTCCGGCTCTAGGTGGAATCCGTCATCGAGGGTGCGCCCACCTCCCTGCGCAACCCCTTCCGGACCGTGCCCGGCCGGAGATGTGGCGCGGTGGAGACGATGTGGGCGATCCGTAGGCCCTCGCCGGAGCCGGGGCTGGCGCTCGAGGAGGTGCCTGTCCCGGACGGCACGGGTTCGCGTTCAGTTCTCCGCCCCGCTCGCCCCGAGCACCTCGACCGGGCGTCCGCACGCGTCCGTCGAGGTCGGACGCGAGCTCGGCATTCCTGGCGTAGGGAAGGCGGCGCTCCGCTCGTAGCGCCATCGGGCGCGGCCACCGATTCGGCGCCCCCGCGGGTTGAGCGGGCGGGGCCACCCCTCGCCTCCTCCCGAGTTCAATCGTAGTGCGAGAGGACGCGCGTGTGTGTCGCCGCTCGTGTCGAGATGTGCGCAGAAGTGTGACGATCCGCGGGTGCAACGGATGGGCCTGTGTGGCGGCAGCGCGACCCACCCCGGCGGGCCTCGCTCTCGAATCACGACCAGGCGACGGCGCGGATCTCCGGAAGCTCGACCGTGAGCGCCCGCCAGAAGCGGCCGCCGTCCATGGACAGGAAGAGCCGGTTCCTCGCGGCGTACACGAGCCGGTCAGGCGTGCCCCCGAACGCGATGCCCCTGCCGCCGCCCAGCCCGCCGCCCGCCTCGCTCCAGGTCTCGCCGCCGTCACGGGAGACGAGGAGCGGAGGCCGGCGGTCGAGGAGCAGCACGACTGTCGAGCCGCAGGCATCGAGGTCGACCACGTGGCTGAGCGCAAACGACGGGACGAGGTCGCCCGGTCGCTCACGGGGCGGGAGCTCAGCACCCGGCGAGATCTCGGCCACCTCGGCGTCGCCGTCCACGAGCTCGACCCGGAACACCCCGTCTTCGCACTGCACGAGAATCGTGTCGCTCACACGTCGCCTCCCTCGGGCCGGGCGCCTCCGGACCTGCGGGCAGCCTGCTCCGGCGCAACGATCCCTTCCAGCCGGGCCGAGCCTAGCGTGCCCTCAGGGGGAAAGCACGGCAACGGGCTCGTTGCCCATCCACTCGAGCAGGTTCATCGCGCTGATCCTCGCATTCGGAGCGAGCCGATCGCCGTCGATTCCTCGCGCACTGCTGCAGGCCCGGCGGCAGTGGAGCTCACCGCCTGCGTCGAACCGCCGCGCGGCCCTCCGCGACTGCGGACGCGGTTTGAGCCGGAGCGGACGGCCTGTGATACTCGCGGCGTGACCGTACAGGAGGTCGTGAACGCACTCCACGAGGCGGTCGGGGCGAGCCGGACGACCGTTCGTGTCGACACCCCGGGCCAGGTATTCCCGGTCGCGGCGGAATGCGTGTCGCCCGGCGTGGCGCCGATCCGCGGCGAGAGCTCGATCGACCTTCGCGAGGCGAAGACCTTCCGGTTCCTCGAGCGGGAGCTGAGGCCGTTGATCCAGAACGACCTCGCCCGCGATCGGCTCGCGCCGCCACCGGAGCTCATCCGCCGGTACGGGGTGAAGGCGCAGATGCTCGCCCCGGTCGTCAGGGACGGGCGCATGGCCGCCTTCGTGTCGGTGCACTACGTGCCCTCGGCCCGCCGGTGGAGCCCGCGGGACGTCGCGCTGCTCGAGGACGCGGCGCGCGCGGTCGGGGAGCTCCTCCCGGTCTCATGACCACGGCCCGGCCTCCGGCGAATCACGTTCTGCATCTGAGCCGCGTCGAGCGGAGGCTGTCGCCGCTCGGATGCTCGATCTTCACCAGGTCCGCGCCGTGGTCGCCGGAACTCCGGGCAGCCGGCGTGGTATAGAGGCCGGCTGGGCCTAGAATCGCGACGTGTTCGACGGGTTCCGGCAGGAGCGGATCGCGACGGAAGGTGCGGAGATCAACGTCCGCATCGGCGGCAAGGGGCCGCCGGTGCTGCTGCTCCACGGTTTCCCCCAGACGCATGCGATGTGGCACGCCGTCGCGCCCCGACTCGCCCGCGGCTTCACGGTCGTGTGCCCCGATCTGCGCGGCTATGGGGACAGCTCGAATCCTCCCGGAGGCGACGACCATCGCGGCTATTCGAAACGGGCGATGGCCAACGACCAGGTGGAGGTGATGGCGACGCTCGGCTTCGACCGTTTCGCCGTCGTCGGGCACGACCGGGGCGCCCGCGTCGCGCACCGCCTGGCGCTCGACCACGAAGGGCGTGTCCGCCGTCTCGCGCTGCTCGACATCGTCCCGACCCACGAAATGTTCCGGGCAGCCGACCAGCGTATCGCGACCGCATACTTCCACTGGTTCTTCCTGATCCAGCCGGACGGGCTCCCCGAGCGGATGATCGGGCTCGACCCGGATTACTTCCTGCGGGAGTGCCTGCGCCGGTGGAGCGCCGGCCGCGACGACTTCTTCTCCAGGGAGGCGGTGGCAGAGTACATCCGCTGCTTCCGCGACCCCGGCAACGTGCATTCCGCCTGCGAGGACTACCGGGCGGGCGCGTCGATCGACCTGCTCCACGACGAGGCCGATCTCGCGCGGGTCAGCGACAGCTCGCTGCTCGTGGCCTGGGGCGCGGACGGGAGGCTCGCCGCCCTCTTCGACGTCGAAGCCCTGTGGCGCGTGCGGTTCTCGAACGTGCGCGCCCGGCCGCTGCCGTGCGGGCACTTCCTCGCGGAGGAGCTTCCCGACGAGACCGCTGCCGAGCTACTGGCGTTCCTGGACGAGGCGTGACGGGCGGCGAGATCGTCGCTGGGCGCAGCGGGCCGGTCGGCGTGCTGACGTTCAGCCACCCTGAGCGGCGAAACGCGCTCACCCAGGCGATGTTCGATGCGCTTCCCGGCGCGCTCGCCGGGCTAGCGGGCGATCCCGACGTGCGGGCGATCGTCGTGCGAGGCGAGGGTCGCGAGGCGTTCTCGGCGGGTGCCGATGTCACCGAGTTCCCCGACGTGCGGGGCACGCCGGAAGCCGCCAAGCACCACAGCCGCAGCGTCGACGCCGCCGTCCGCGCGATCGCCGACACGCGCAAGCCGACGATCGCGTTGCTCCACGGCGCTTGCATCGGAGGCTCCGGCGGGCTTGCCGCGGCGTGTGCGCTGCGTTTCGCCGACGACCGGCTCCGCTTCGCGATCCCGGCCGCCAGGCTCGGGGTCGTGTATGAGGTCGAGCCGATCAGGGCACTCGTTTCGGTCGTCGGCCCAAGCGTCGCCTACGACATCCTCGTCTCGGGTCGTGTCGTCGATGCGGCCGAGGCGATGCAGCTCCGGCTGGTCAACGCCGTGTTGCCGCCCGAGAGCCTGGAGGCGCACACCTTCGACTATGCCGAGCGGCTCGCCGCCAACGCGCCGCTCTCGATGGAGGGAGCCTGGGTGGCGATCCGCGCCACGCAGGAGTGTGACGGCAGCCCCTGGTGGGACGAGCTCGACGCGCTCAAGGAGCGAGCGGCGGCGAGCCGGGACTTCGCCGAAGGCATGGCCGCCTTCCTCGAGAAGCGCGAGCCGCGCTTTCGCGGCGAATGACGCCCCCCGGGACCGTGCGCGGCCGCACACCGCCCGGACCGTCGACCGTCGTCGGTATCTCGCTCGCGGCGCTCGCGGCCGGAACGTTCGCCACGGTCGGGATCGGCACGCTCGCACCGGAGCTGCAGGCCGACCTCGACTTCTCCCGGGCGGAGATCGGCGTCCTCACCGCCCTGAACGCGGCGGGCGCCGCGATCGTGTCACGTCGGGCGGGGCGGCTGACCGACGCAGTCGACCCGGCGCGCGTCCTCTCGCTCTCGCTCGCCCTCTTCGCGGCGATGGTCGCCGTCTGGGCGGTGGCACCGAACGGGGCGCTGTTCATGGCGGCGGTGCTGGTGGCGGGGCTCGCCTACGGGGGCATTGGCCCGCCCACGAACGTCGTGATCGCCGGCAGGCTCGTCTCGCGTCTCGGGCTGTTCATGTCGATCAAGCAGACCGGGGTGCCGATCGGAGGCTTCCTGGCGGGGCTCGTGCTGCCCGCGATCGCGATCGCTGCCGGCTGGCGGGTCGCGTTCGGCGTGGCGGCGGCCGTGGCTCTCGCGATCGCACTCTGGGCGCTCAGGCTCCGCGGGGCGGCGGTCTTGCGTGGACATGGGGACGCCCGCGGCGCCGGGCCCGGCCTCCGCGAGCGGCTCGGGATCGGCGCCTACGGAGCGCTGATGGCGGGCACCCAGTGGGTCTTCCTCACCTACCTCGTCCTCTACCTGACGGACGCCGAGCGCTTCGACCTCCACCTCGCCGGGGTGGCGCTCGCGCTCGCCACTGCGGCGAGCGTGGCCGGCCGTCTCTTCTGGGGCTGGCTGTCCGACCGGCGGGAGCGCCGTGTGGCCGTCCTCGTCACGGCCGCTGCCGTCGCGGCGGCGATGCTCGTCCTGCTGGCCGCAGGCGTCGGAGGGCCGGCAATCTGGCCGATCTCCGTGGTGACCGGCGCCGCGCTCGTGGGCTGGAACGGCGTCTTCCACGCGCTGGTCGCCGACCGCGCGGGGCCCGGCAGCCTCGGCCGGCTTTCCGGGGAGACGATGACCTTCGTCTTCGGCGGCGCGGTCGTCCTCCCGCCCTTGCTCGGCCTCGTCTCGCAGCGCGCCGACTCCTGGACGCCCCTCTGGGGGCTCGCGGCCGGCCTGGCGCTGCTCGCAGCGCTCGTGCTGCTCGCCGGCCTCCGGCCGGATCGACCCTGACCGGGTGGGGGAGCTGGATGTCCGGCTGAGACCGCCCGGCTTCGCCGGGCTCCTGCGCGGGTCGCGGCCGGCCGAGCCGGCCGCTCAGCCGCGGGGCCGCGCAGCCGCGGGGCCGCTCAGCCGCGGGGGCCCTGCTCGAGCATCCCGTGGAAGAACGCGGTGACGACCTCGACGGCCTCGTCGGGTGCCTCGAGCAGGTCGGCGTGGCCGATCGTCGGGAATTCGTGCAGGCGGGCCCACTCGGGAACCGCGCTCGACGATCTGCTCGCCGAGAAGCCCGGAGGGCGCGAGGCGCGGCGGGGTCATGATGTCGCGCGTGCCGTTCGTGAACAGGATCGGCCGCCGGATCGTGCGCGCGAGCGGCTCGAGGTCCATCTTCTCCATCGCGAGGCATGCGTGGCGCACGGTGTAGGGCGAGTTCTTGCGGATGACCGAGCGCACCATCTCGAAGATGTCCGGGGTTGCTCCTCGATGAAGTCGGCGACGACGGCCTGGATCGTGACGCAGGTCGGAGAAGTCGTCGAGCGGCAGCGCCTCCGACATGATGCGCCAGTTGCGGAACATCGTCCGCCGGTAGACGTCGCAGCGGGCCATCCCGCAGTCGGCGCAGGCGGCGATCGTCTCGTCCGGGTACTTCGCGGTGAACGCGATCGCGACCATGCCGCCCATCGAGGTGCCGTGGACAAGCGCCTTCTCGATCCCGAGCGCGTCGAGCAGGCCGGCACCCTCGTCGGCCCAGCCCTCGACCGAGTAGTCCTCGATCGGGCAGTCGGAGCGCCCGTAGCCCGAGGCGTCGTAGCGAGAGCAGCCGGAAGTTCTCGCGGAAGCCGTCGTTGACCATCGCGAAGTTCTGCCGCCCGAACAGCGAGCCGCCGAACTGGAGGATCAGCGGCCTGTCCTCGGGGCCTGTGAACTCGTAGTAGAGGCGCAGATCGTTGACGGTCACGTACGGCATCGCTCTCTCCTTCTCATCCGGAAGTCTGGGCGCCGTCGATGGGCAGGACGGCACCGGTCAGGTACTCGGGCCCCTCGAGGAGGAGCCACGCTACGAACGATGCGATCTCCTCGGGCCGGCCGAGTCGGCCGACCGGGACCGTCGCCTCGAGGAGCTCCTGCTGTCGCACACGATCGCCGGGAGCCATCGCCTCGCCGACCTCCCAGATCATCGACGTGTCCATCGGCCCGGGGCAGAGACAGTTCACGCGGACCCCCTTGCCCGCGAGCTCGAGCGCGACGGTCCGCGTGAGCCCGACCACGGCGTGCTTCGAGCCGACGTAGCCGGTGAGGTTCGGCCATCCCATCATGCCGCCCGTCGAGGCGGTGTTGAGGATCGCTCCGCCGCCAGACGCGATCAGCGCAGGCACGGCGTGCTTCATTCCGAGGAAGACGCTGCGGGCATTGATCCGGAAGACGCGCTCGAACTCGTCGTCCGGGTAGTCCGTGACAGGGGCGATCGGCCCCAGGGTCGCCGCGTTGTTGAAGATCCCGTCGAGGCGACCGAACCCGCCGACCGCGGTGTCCACCATGGCCTTCACCGCTGCGCTGTCGGTGACATCGGCGACGTGCACGACGACCCGGTCGCCCGCGAGCGGCGCGAGCCCTGCGGCGTCGAGGTCGACGGCCAGCACGCCCGCGCCGGCTGCAGCGAGAGCCTCCACGGTCCTCGAGCCGAGGCCCCCGGCGGCTCCGGTGAGGATGATCGCCTTCACCGCGGGGCAACACTACCGCGCCGGTCTCGAACCTGGGAGACTCCGCGAGGGCCGACGAAGGAGGAGACCGTGGCACTGATCGACCTGTCGCTCGAGATCACGAACGGGATGCCCGCACATGCGCTGTTCCCGTCTCCGATCATCCTCCCGTACGTCGATCACGAGCAGGCGAAGGCGGCTTTCCTCGGCGAACCGGGCGACCCGTTCACCTACGCGGTCAACTACATCTCGATGCTCGAGCACGTGGGCACCCACGTCGATGCCCCACTCCACATCGGAGCGGCGGGCGCCTCGATCGACCAGGTGCCGCTCGACTGGTTCGCCGGCAAGGCCGTTTGCCTCGACCTGCGCCACGTCCCCGACCTCGGCGACATCGATGTCGCCCACCTGGAGGAGGCTGAACGGAACGCGGGCGTCGCGATCGACGGCCACATCGTCCTGATCTGCACCGGCTTTCACGAGCGCCACTGGCCGGACCGCTCGGTCGTGACGAGCAACCCCGGGATCACCGCCGCCGCGTCGCACTGGCTCGCCGACCGCTCTCGCGTCCACGGCGTCGAGGGGCCCTCGACCGACAAGGCCGGCACGAAGGAGTTTCCGAACCACCGCGTCTGCCGCGATCGCGGGATGATCCACTACGAGTGGCTCGTGAACCTCGAGCAGCTTCTCGGCACGGGTGAGCTCCAGTTCGCCGGCTACCCGCTGAAGTGGAAGGGCGGCACGGGATCGCCGGTACGTGCCGTCGCAGAGGTTCGCTGATTCGGTAGCTTCTCGGCAGACGGCCGGCCGATGAGTTTCGGGAGGAGCGGTCGTCTGTCAATGGGACGAGCGATGAAGGAGAGCAGTCATGACGGAGCCTGAACGGCTTGCGGCTCACGAGCGCCTGTCGACCGGCGGGCTTGCGCGATGGGCCCGGGCCTGCACGGCCCATCCCTGGCGGGTCGTCCTCGGCTGGGTCGGCATCGTCGCGCTCCTCGTCGTCCTGGTCGTTGCGATCGGAGGCGACCTTCGCGACGAGTTCGAGATTCCGGGCTCGGACACACAGAAGGCGACGGACCTGATCGAGGCCGACTTCGCGTCCGAGCAGGGCGGCGTGCTGAACCTCGTCTTCGCGGCGCCCGAAGGAGAGCAGCTCGACACGCCCGAGCGCCGGGCCGCGATCGAGGGCGCGATCGCCCGTCTCCAGTCGCCCGAGTTCGCGCCCACCGTCGAACGGGTGGGGCTCGAGAGCGTAGGGGATCCCTTCAGCGAGGACACGGTCTCCGACGACGGCCGCATCGCCTACGCGGAGGCGCAGTTCAACGACGTCATCGCCGATAGCGACCGCGAGGCCGTCCTCGCCGTGCAGGATGCCGTCCGCGAGGCCGTCGAACCGGCCGGTGTGACCGTCGAGTTCAACGGCGACGCCGAGTTCCCACCGGTCGAGCAGGGCACGTCGGAGGCTTTCGGGCTGCTCGCGGCGATCATCGTGCTGCTCTTCGTCTTCCGCACGTTCGTGGCGATGATCATCCCGATCGGGCTGGCGCTCGCCGCGGTGGGAACGGCGTTCCTTCTGCTGTTCATCCTGGCCGGCCTGATGGACATCAACACGATCACGCCCATCCTCGTCTCGATGATCGGCCTGGGTGTCGGGATCGACTACTCGCTGTTCATCGTCACCCGTTTCCGCCAGCTCCTGCACGAGGGGCTCTCGCCGAGAGACGCCGCGGCCGAGGCCGCCTCGTCCGCCGGTAGAGCCGTGATCTTCGCCGGCGTGACGGTCGCGATCTCGGTGTCCGGCCTCGCGTTCTTCGGCCTCGACTTCGTGACCAAGCTCGGCATCGGCAGCGCGCTCGGGGTGCTGACGACCGTCCTGATCGCGAGCTCGCTGCTGCCCGCGGTGCTCGCGTTGCTCGGCCACAAGATCGACCGGCTGAAGGTCCCGTTCCTGCGTCCGGTGGACGACTCGGAGGCGGCCCGTGAGAAGACCCTCGTCGCGCGCTGGGGGAGGTTCGTCACCGCCCACGCGCGGATCGTGTTCCCGGTCGTGCTGGTGCTGATCCTGGCGCTGGCGTCGACATCGACGCTCGTGCGCCTCGGCGCGGCCGATCAGGGCACGCAGCCCATCGAGCAGACGAGCCGCAGGGCCTACGACCTGCTCGCGGAGGGATTCGGCCCGGGCTTCAACGGAGCGATCCCGATCGTCGTCGACGTGAACGGGGATCCGCAGGCGCCGCAGCGAATCGCCGACGGCGCACGGGGCCTCGAGAACGTGGCGTCGGTCGGCGACCCACAGCTCAACGACGAGGGCACCGTCGCCATCGTCTTCGTCACCCCGGGCTCCGCTCCACAGGACGAGGCGACGGACCGGCTCGTCGACAGGCTCCGCGGCGACGTCGTGCCGGCGGCCGTGTCGGGCGGCGATGCGCTGGCCTACGTCTCGGGCCAGACGGCGGCGTTCAAGGACATCGCCGACCGGATCATGGAGCGCATGCCCCTGTTCCTGCTCTTCATCATCGGCGTGACGTTCATCGTGCTCGCGATGGCGTTCAGGTCGATCGTGATCTCCGTAACCGCTGCGATCACGACGATCCTGTCCGCCTTCCTGGCCTTCGGCGTGCTCACCCTGGTGGTGCAGGAGGGCCACCTGCTGGGCCTCACCGGGCTCGACCGAACCGGCCCGATCGAGACGTTCGTCCCGCCGATCGCGTTCGCGATCCTGTTCGGGCTCTCGATGGACTACATGGTCTTCCTGATGAGCCGCATCCGCGAGGAGCACGTCCACGGGTTGAAGACGCGAGCGGCGGTCGAGCACGGGATTGCGGCGATCGGCCGCGTGATCATCGCCGCCGCGCTCATCATGGGGACGGTCTTCGCCGCGTTCATCCTGAGCGCGGATCGCGTCCCGAAGGAGTTCGGGCTCCTGCTCGCCGTCGCGATCTTGGCGGACGCGCTGGTCGTGCGCATGACGCTCGTGCCCGCGCTGCTCACCCTGCTCGGGGAAAAGTCCTGGTACATGCCGGCCTGGCTCGACCGCGTGCTCCCGAACATCACGATCGAGCCGCCCCACGACGCCGAGGCCGCACGAGCGTTGGACACGGAGCCCGTCGCCGAGCCGAGCGAAGCGTGACAGAGCGTGCTCGATCGGGTATCACGCCCGTGATGCCGATCCAAGGAGAGCGCTGGTGGAGTTCCGGATCCTCGAGCCGCTCGAGGTATGGGACGGCTCGCGTCACGTCTCGCTGACCGGACCGAAGCAGCGGGCGAACAGCCAGGCGCGTCGGCGTCATCACGGCGGCCCGAGGCCGAGCGCTGTCTGGGCCTTGTCGACGAAGGCGCGGCAGGTCGGGTACCGCTGGCTGGGGTCCTTGGCGAGCGCGGCGGAGTGCTTCGACGCAGCGTCGGCCATCGACGTAACGGCCGGATAACGAGAAGGTATGCCCGCGGCCGCCCGCCGGGACGGGCGGTTCTACCGGAGCGGCCCGCGCAGCGCTGCGCGCGCCGCCCAGTACCCGCACATGCCGTGGACACCGCCTCCGGGCGGGGTCGCGGACGAGCAGATGTACAGGCCCGCGAACCGGGGTCGAGTACGGGACACGCCGCGCCACCGGGCGGGTGAACAGCTGGCGGAGATCCTGAAGGCCGCCGTTGATGTCACCGCCGACGTAGTTCGGGTTGTAGGCCTCGAGCGCCGCCGGGCCCATCGTGTGCCGGCGGATGATCCGGTCGCGGAAGCCGGGCGCGAAGCGCTCGATCTGCGCCTCGATCCGCTCGGTCATGTCGACCGTCGAGCCGTTCGGGACGTGGCAGTACGCCCAGGCCGTGTGCATGCCCTCGGGAGCCCGCGTCCGATCGAAGAGGCTCTGCTGGGCGACGAGCACGTAGGGGCGCTCCGGAGTCAGACCCCTCGACACGGCCGTTTCGGACGCGGCGATCTCGTCGAGCGTGCCGCCGAGGTGGACCGTCGCTGCTCGGGCGCAGTCGGGCGAACGCCACGGGATCGGTCCGTCGAGCGCGAGGTCGAGCTTGAAGACCCCCGGGCCGTAGCGGTAGCCCTGGAGCTTGCGTCGGTACCGGTCGGGAAGCCGGCTACCGCCGATGCGCAGCAGCTCGCGCGGCGTGACGTCGACGAGCACTGCCCTCGCCCGCGGACAGCTCGTCGAGCGACTCCACCCGCCGGCCCGTCTCGACCTCGCCGCCGAGCGAGCGCAGGTACGAGACGAGCGCGTCGGCGATCGCCTGCGAGCCGCCCTGCGGGAGCGGCCAGCCGACCGAGTGCCCGAGCAGGGCGAGGACGAGCCCGAACGACGCGCTCGGCGAGCGCTCGAGCGGGAGCATGGAGTGGGCCGCGAGCCCGGCGAACAGCGCTCGTGCGCGTTCACCCGAGAAGCGCCGGCGCGCGAGGCCGGCGGCGGAGCGTAGCGCCGGGAGCCCGAACCGGGCCGCGCGACACCGGGTGGCGCGGAAACCGAAGGGGAGCGAGAACGTCCACGAGAAGGGCGTCGGCGTCCCGGACGAAGGGCTGCAGCAGCCTCCGGTACGCGCCCGCGTCCTCGCCGAGCCCGGCCGCGGTCTCCTCGAGCGAGCGCTCGAGCGTGACGGCCGTGCCGTCGTCGAGCGGGTGCGCGAGCGGGGCGTCGGGCTGGATCCAGCGCAGGCCGTGCTCCTCGAGCGGCAGCGAGCGGAAGAACGGCGAGCCGAGCCCGAGCGGGTGGATGGCCGAGCAGACGTCGTGGCGGAAGCCCGGGAGCGTCAGCTCCGACGTGCGCGTCCCGCCGCCGACGGTTGGGGCCGCCTCGATGACCTGGACCGAGCGGCCGGCCCGGGCGAGCGTGATCGCCGCGGCGAGCCCGTTCGGCCCGGAGCCGACGACGATCGCGTCCGGCATGGGACGAGTGCTACCCGGCCGACTTCGGCCTGAAGGCGTGCAGGCCGCTCCGGATCGCCGCCGAGTTGCGGATGTTCCCGGCCTTCGACCACTGTCGCTTGCGGTCGACGCAGACGACCTGCGTCTCGACCGGTGTCTCGACGCCGAAATGCGCTGCGAGATTCGTCAGGGTCTGCTCCCAGAAGCGATCCTCCTGGCGGTGCCCGCCCAGTGAGAGACCGAGCTCGGAGAGGGGATCCTGTGCGCGCATGAGCACCTGTGCCTGCGCAACGGTCGTGCCGTCGGCCTCATGCGAGCTGAACGTGATCCAGCCGGCGAACAGGTGGCCCTGCGGCGTCATCAGCGTGAACGCCTCGTCGTCCGAGTAGAGCACCATGACCCCGGTCGACAGCTTGATCCCGCCCGCCACGCTCGCGCGGATGAGCGCGATCTCGCCGGGGTTGATGCCGGTGATCGGCGCATAGAACTGGTTCCCCTTCGGCCAGAACGCCGGGAAACGCTCCTTCCACTCCCGGATCACGTCGGTCGGCGCCACCACGGCGCCATCGAGCCGGACGCGGTAGGTCTTCTGCCACATCTTCCCGAAGCCCTGGATCGGGCCGACGAGCTGCTTGCCCTCGACGAGGTTCTTCGCGCCGGCGGGCACGTCCTCGACGTGGAGCTTCGAGACGGGCTTCGCCCAGTTCTCGGCCCCGCGCGGGGTCCCGGTTCCGTCGGTGGCCATGGCTCCTCCTCAGGAGGCCGCGGCGAGCGCGGCCGCCTCGTCGTCGTAGATGCCGATTGCCTCGTCGAGGCGCGTCAGCTCGAGGATCTGCCGGTAGTGGTCGCTGAGGCCGAAGGCGAGCAGCCGCTGCTTCTGGCGGTTCGCCCGGACGAGCAGCGTGACGAGCAGGCCGATGCCACCGCTGTTCATGTACTCGAGCCCGCCGAAGTTGAGGATCACCGCGTGCACGCCCGCCGGCGTCGCGCGCCCGTACGCATCCATGAGCACGTCCTCGCTCGCCCCGGTGATGTCGCCGGAGATGTCGACGATCGAGGTGCCCTTGCCGGCGTCGCGGACATCCATGGTCAGAGTCGCATTCGTCATTCCGATACCTCCTCGGTCGTTCCCGGCTGCGCTCCGCCGACGGCGGCCTCCTCGTCCGGGAAGATCTGCATGAAGTCGGACAGGCGGGTGATCTCGAAGATCTCCCGGTAGTGGTCGGCGAGCCCGCAGGCGGTCACGTCGATCCGGTCGGTGCGTGCCCGCGCGAGGATCCCGACGATCAGCGCGATCCCCGTCGAGTTGATGTAGTCGACGCCCTCGAAGTTGAGGAGCACCGTGGATCGGGCTCCCCGCGGAGGCCTCGTCGTAGGCGGCGGCGAGGCTCGCCTCCGCGGAGGCGTCGATCTCGCCCGCGAGGTCGACCAGGGCGACACCGGAGCGGTGCCGCACCCTAGTCTCGAGCCGGGTCGCTGGCATTGCCGTCTCCTTTCAGGTGGAGCATGAGCTCGACGGTGTGGTGGGTCTCGTCGCTTCTGACCTCCATGCCGTCGACCATGTTCTCGATCAGGAACAGGCCCCAGCCGCGAGGCTTCTGGAGCCCGGCGAGCTTGGCCTCGATGTCGGGCGTCTCGGCGTCCGGGATCGGCCGCTCACCGCCCTGGTCGGTGATGCTGACACGCAGCTCGTCATCGGACGCGGTGATCCTGACCTGCACGGGGAGCTCAGGGCGATTCTCGTTCCCGTGCTCGATCGCGTTCATGGACGCCTCCGCAACGGCGGTCTTCAGCCGTTCGAGACGGGTGGACGGGATGTCGAGCTCCTCGATCGCGGCGACGACGCGCTTCATCACCTCTCGCTCGTTGCCGGGCTCGCTCGCAACGTCGAACTCCGCGAGGAGGCGATCGGCGCCGTTGATCGACAGCGGGTACGCGACGCCCCCGGTCCGCCAGAGCGTCACCATCGTGATGTCGTCCTCCTGCTCCCAGCCCGCGCCTGTGAACGAGTCGAGCTCGCCGAGCAGCCGGTCGATGAGCTCGGCGTCGGCCGGTTGCTCGCCCACGATCGCGGCGAGACGCGGTGCCGCCGAACATCTGCCGGTCGGGGTCGTGCGCCTCGACCAGGCCGTCGCTGTACAGCAGGAGGCTCTCGCCCGGGGCGAGAGACGCCTCGTTCTCCTCGTAGGTCATGCCCGGCATGAGCCCGAGCGGCATCCCCCTCGCGCGGAGCTCGATCGGGCCGCTCTCGGTGCGCGCGAACGGCAGGTTGTGCCCGGCGTTCGCGAAGCGGAGCACGCCGGTCGCGGGGTCGAGCACGCCGTACAGGCACGTGACGAACATCTTCGGCGGGATGTCCGGGCAGAGGAGCTCGTTCACCCGCTCGAGCACCTCGCCGGGTGCGACGATGCGCTGCGCGGAGGCCCGGAGGACGCTTCGCGTCGCCGCCATCACCATCGCCGCCGGGACGCCCTTGTCGGTCACGTCGCCGACGACGAGGCCGACCTTGCCGTCCGGCAGCTCGATGAAGTCGTAGAAGTCCCCGCCGACCGCGCGTGCGGGGCGGTAGTAGGCGGCCACCTGCCAGCCCGGGAGGTCGGGAAGCTCCCTGGGCAGGAAGTTCTGCTGGATCAGCCGCGCGACCTCGAGCTCTTGCTCGATGCGCTCGCGGGCCCGGACCTCGACCTCCTGGTCGCGGACGAGCTGGCCCACCCTGACTGCCGGGGCCGCCTGTGCGGCGAGGTTGTCGAGGAGCTTGCGGTCGTCGCTCGAGTAGGCCTGGTCGGAGAGCCGCGGGCCCAGGTTGAGGAGCCCGATCAGCTCGCCCTGGCTGACGAGGGGAACGACGAGCTTCACGCCCGCAGCCCGCAGCCCGGTGAGCGCGGGCGACTCGAGCTCGAGGGACTCGATGTCGACGGCGCCCGAGGCGCTCTGGAAGTACACGATGAGCGGATCGTTCGCAGCGATCTCGACCGGAGACGCGTCGAGCTCCCGCAGTCCGGAGGCAGGCACCTCGGCCACTGTGTCCTGGGGGCGAGAGCTCGATCCGCCCCGACCGAGTCTTCGTCTGAGCGCCTGCGGGAACGTTGTCATCTCGGGTCCTTTCTATCTCCCGACCGTCCGGAGATCGTTACGGGGACGGCGACCGCTTCGCTTGCCGGACGCAGCCAGAGCGAGACGTGCGCGGGCTGCATGGTGTCGCGGACGACGGCGCCGAGGTCGTGGCCGAGGCGGTCGAGGTCGACCTCGTCCCGGAGGCGGGCGCTGAAGGCGGCGAGGGCCTGCGCGGCGTCGTAGCGCCGGCGGTAGAAGCGTCGGTCGACGAGGGCCTGGATCCTGCCGCGGGCGGGGCGGAAGAGGGCGGCGACGGCGAGGGTGGAGCCGGCGATCGCGAGATCGTTGCCGCGGGCGAGTCCACTGAACGCGGCCTGGAGGCCGATCACGATCCCGAAGTAGAGGCCGGCGAGGAGCGCCGTGACGGCCGCGTAGACGAGCGTTCGGTTGACGATCCTGTCGATCTCGTAGAGGCGGTACTTGAGGATGGCGATTCCGGCGGCGACCGGAACCGCGGCGACGGCGATGCCGATCAGCATGCCGGCAAGCTTGTCGCCGGCGCCCAGCGCCCCTGCCACGGCCATGGCGACGAAACCGGTGATCAGGAGCCCGGCCGCGAGAGCGAGCCACTTGAGCTGCTGGCGCTCCTCGCCCCGGGCGCGACGGAAACGCGCGATCGCCGAGGCACCGGAGACCACGATGGCCAGACCGAAGAGCAGGAAGACCACGGTGTCGACGGCATCGAGCGTTCCCGCGAGCGCCTCGACTCCGAGCGGATTCTCGACGGGGAGCGACTCCTCGAAGATCGGTCCGGGCCTGAACGCCGAGCTCAGGACGCCGACCGCCGCCGCGGCCGCGAGCAGCCAGAGCACGGGGCGCCAGCGCCTCGAAACCGGCCGGCCGTCGGGAAAGAGCACGAGCAGAAGGGAGACCGCCAGGAAGAAGAACGGGTCGGACCAGGTTGCCGGCCACGCGACCCACACTGCTCCGGGCAGAGAGCCGGGGTCTGCAAACAGCCCGTAGTCCGCATAGGCCGTCGAGAAGTTGGACAGGGCGAGGCCGAGGCCGACCGCGAGGAAGAGCCAGCCGATGGCGTTGCGAGGGCGCCGCGAGGCGATCACGACGCCGACCAGCGGAAAGGCGAAGAACGCGACGACGAAGCCGATCCCCTCGACGTTGAGGTCGACATCCCCGGGCGTGGCGATGCCCGTGCCGAGCGCGACGAGGGTGAAGCTTCCCATGAGAAGGAGGAGCGAGAGCACGAACAGGGCCCAGGCGAGCCAGGCCGTTGCGCGCCGGCTCATCGTTCTTCACCCTGCGGCCGCAGCCAGAGCGAGACGTGCGCGGGCTGCATGGTGTCGCGGACGACGGTGCCGAGGTCGGCGCCGAGCGCGTCGAGGTCGACCTCGTCCCGGAGGCGGGCGCCGAAGGCGGCGAGGGTCAGCTCGGCGTCGTAGCGCCGGCGGTAGAAGCGTCGGTCGACGAGGGCCTGGATCCTGCCGCGGGCGGGGCGGAAGAGGGCGGCGACGACGAGGGTGGAGCCGGCGATCGCGAGATCGTTGCCGCGGGCGAGTCCACTGAACGCGGCCTGGAGGCCGATCACGATCCCGAAGTAGAGGCCGGCGAGGAGCGCCGTGACGGCCGCGTAGACGAGCGTTCGGTTGACGATCCTGTCGATCTCGTAGAGGCGGTAGCGGAGGATCGCGAAGCCGACCGAGGTCGGAATCGTGGCGATGAAGGCGAGCCATACGGCGTCGGGAACGCCGATGCCGGAGATCCCCGACACGATGACGAAGGTGAGGGTGGCGACGACAGCGGTGAGGAACCACTTGAGCTGCTGGCGCTGCTCGGCACTCCCCCTGCGGTAGCGCTCCGCAAGGGATGCGACGAGCGCGAGCACGAGCAGGGCGCCGCCGCCCCCACCGACCACGAGTTGCACGACCTGTACTCCCGGGAGGCCGATGGGGTTGTCCACGCTCTCGAGCGGGGAGTCGAGCGGGCCGGGCTCGAGAAGCAGCGCAAGGGAGAGAATCGCGACCCAGGCCACGGCGAGCCAGCCGATCGGGCGCCAGCGGCGCGAAGGCAATCGACCGTCCGGGAAGAGCAGCACGGCGGGAACGAGAAGGCCGACGCCCGCGACCCATGTCCAGCTGAGTGCCACTGCCACGGCCACGGTCCCGTGCAACGAGTGCGCGATCGCGTAGTCGGCATACCCGCTCTCGACGTTCGCCGTCATCATGAAGATCGACGCGGCGCAGAAGAGCCAGCCGATCGGGTTCCGGGGGTGGCGCGAGGCGATGACCGCCCCCACCGTCGCGAACGCCTGGATGGCGATCCACGCCATCGCGAAGGTCGCGATCGTGGCGCCTTGCAGGTCGCCGTTCAGGCCCCCGAACGCCCCGGCCACGACGCTGAGGGCCAGCGTAAGCGCCCAGAGCGACCATGCGAGGCGGACGGTGCTCCGCCCGCTCACCGCTCGACCTCGGCCGCGAACAGGCGCCGCTCGCCCTCGACTCCCTTGAGCGTGAAGAGGCCGCGGTCGTTGAACCGGACGCCCGAACCGTCGACGAGGTCGCGTACGGTGCTCGACACGAGGACTTCGCCGGGCTCGGCCGAGGCGGCGACTCGGGCGCCGACGTGAACGGCGATCCCTCCGAGATCGTCCCCGATCGTCTCGCACTCGCCGGTGTGGACACCGGCTCGCAGCTCGACACCGAGCGGCCGCACGGCCTCGAGGATCGCCGCGGCGCACCGGATCGCCCGCGTGGGACTGTCGAAGCTCGCAAAGAATCCGTCACCGATCGTCTTCACCTCGCGACCGCGGAAGCGAGCCAGCTCGCGGCGCACGAGCGTGTGGTGGTCCTCGAGGAGCTCCCGCCAGCGGCGATCGCCGAGCTCGGACGCCCGCTGCGTCGAGCCGGCGATGTCGGTGAAGAGGAGTGTCGTCAGCACTCGCTCGGGCTCGGGCACCCCCCGGGCGCCCGTGACGAGCTCCTGCGTCTCCTGCGCAACTCGCTCGGCGTCGCCCGCCCACGGCCAGTGGTCGTCGCCAGGGAGCTCGCGGTGCTTCGCGCCGGGGATGTGCTCGGCCAGGTAGCGCGAGTGACCCGCGTCCACGAGCAGGTCACCCTCACGGTGGAGGACGAGCACCGGCGCCTGGACCTGCGACAGGACGTCCCTGACGTCGATCTCCGCGTTCATCTTGAGCAGCGTCGTCGCCTGCCCGGGGCTCGCCGACGTCCGGACGAGGCGCGCGAACCAGCGACGGTAGTTGTCGTCGTGGGCAAGGCTGGGTGAGAGGAGGTCGGCGCCGGCACCCGAGCCCCAGCCCTCCTCCGAAGCGGCGAGGTAGAGCTGGATCGAGGCGGGGCTCCACCCCCACGCGTAATCGCCGTTCTGCGTGAACTTCGCGAGGCCTGCGTAGAGCACGAGCGCGGAGACGCGGTCGGGATGGCGTGCGGCGTAGAGGAGCGAGAGCGGCCCACCCTCGAAGACCCCGAACAGGGCTGCCCGCTCGGAGCCTGCCGCGTCCATGACCGCGCGGATGTCGTCCATCCGCTCCTCGGGCCCCGGCACACCCGTGACCGGGTCGGACATCCCGGTGCCCCGCTTGTCGAACAGGATCAACCTCGAGAACGAGGCGAGCCGACGGAGGAAGCGCGCGTACGCCGGATGCTCCCAGTTCCACTCGACGTGCGACAGGAAGCCGGGGACGTAGACGAGGTCGACGGGACCGTCGCCCACGACCTGGTAGGCGATCGTGACATCGCCGCTCCGCGCGTAACGGGTGTCCGGGAGCGCGGCGCTCACTCGCGCTCCTGCTGCGGGCGCAGCCAGAGTGAGACGTGGGCGGGCCGCATGGTCTCGTGGACGACGGCGCCGAGGTCGTGACCGAGCCGGTCGAGGTCCACCTCGTCCCGAAGCCTGGTACTGAACGCGGCGAGGGTCTGCTCGGCGTCGTAGCGCCGCCGGTAGAAGCGCCGGTCGACGAAGGCCTGGATCCGGCCGCGGGCCGGGCGGAAGAGTGCGGCGACGGCGAGCGTGGAGCCGGCGATCGCGAGGTCGTTGCCGCGCGTCACGCCGCTGAACGCGGCCTGCAGGCCGATCACGATGCCGAAGTAGAGGCCGGTGAGCGCAGCGGTGAGTGCGCCGTAGACGAGCGTGCGCCGAACGACGAGATCGAGGTCGTAGAGTCGGTAGCGAAAGATCGCGATCCCGGCGGCCACGGGGAGCGCCGCTACTCCGAACGCGGTGAGCGACGCGAGCAGTTCGGAGTCCGGCACCCAGTAGATCCCCGTGACGAAGACGGGCACCGCGGCGACGAACCAGCGGAGCTGCTGACGCTCGACGGCGTCGCCCCGGCGGTACCGGAGGATCACGGAAACGATGGCGAGCAGGCCTGCGAGCAGCACTCCGGGCCAGGCCCAGACGCCGCCCGTGAAGAGCGGGAAGGCGACCTCGAGAGGCTTGGCGACGCCCTTGACGCTCAAGAGGGTGCCGGGCTCGAATGCGGTTGCCAGCAACACGACGACGAGCGCGGCCGCCGACAGCCAGGCAACCGCGAGCCATCTACGCGAGAGCAGGAGCCCTGTCGGGTAGACGAGCAGCAGGAACGTGCCGAGGCAGAGCACCACGGGAGGGAGGAAATCTGCCAGCACGCCCGCCCAACGGCCCACAGGAAGCGAGCCGGGAGCGAAGCGAAGCGCGTAGACCGCATACTCCTGCGCGAGCAGGCCGAGCTCCACGACGAGACCCATGGCGAGGAAGATCCAACCCACGCGGTTTCCGAACCTGCGCGACACGATCAGTGAGCCGACGGCCGAGTAGGCGAGCATCGTGACGATCGCCCCCGCGTCGGCTCCCTCGAGGACTCCGGAGGCGTCGAGCGATCGCGTCACCACCCACAGCGCGAACGCAGCGCTCGCGGCGAGCACCGAGAGCCCGAACAGCGACCAGGCGATGCGGCTTCTCATCGCGGCGTCTCCGGACGGCGGATCCACAGCGAGACGTGGGCGGGCCGCATCGTCTCGTGGACGACGGTGCCGCGGACGGCGCGGCCGAGCGCGGCGCCGAGCGCTTCGAGCTCGATCTCGTCGCGTTGGCCTGCCACCGCGGGATTCTGACGATCTGGTGGGGTTTCCGCCATCGGCGCTCCTGCCCAGGATCCCACGGCGACCGTCCCGGAATCGTTACGAAGACCGTGACGGCGCTACACTCGTTGCGCTCATGGCCGGCCTGACCATCTCGCTCCTCGGGCCGCCGCGGATCGAGGTGAGCGGGGAGCCGATCTGCGTGGACACGCGGAAGGCGATCGCGTTGCTCGCCTACCTCGCGGTCGAGCGCGACCGGAAGAGCCGCGACTCACTCGCCGCGCTTCTCTGGCCCGACCAGGACACGAGCCACGCGCGGGGCGCGCTTCGCCGGACGCTTTCGTCGTTGACCAAGGGCCTCGGCGGGCAGTTCCTCGACGTCGAGCGGAGTGCCGTCCGACTCGATGCCACCGACGTTCGGCTCGACGTCGAGGCGTTTCGCGAGCTCGCGGCGGCGGAGCGCGATGCCGAGGCCGCCGCCCTGTACCGCGGCGAGTTCCTCGAGGGGTTCGGGCTTCGGGACAGCGTCGCCTTCGAGGACTGGCAGCTCTTCGAGGCCGACAGCCTCCGCCGCACCTACGCCGGCGTGCTCGAACGGCTCGCGCGAGCCCGCGCCGAGGCAGGGCGGCTGGACGAGGGGGTCGACCTGGCCCGCCGCTGGCTCGCGCTCGACGAGCTCCACGAGCCGGCTCAGCAGCTCCTCATCGAGCTGTACGCCCGGAGCGGCGATCGGATGGCAGCGCTGCAGCAGTACCGCGAGTGCGTTCGCGTGCTCGACCGTGAGCTCGGCGTCTCCCCGCTCGAGGAGACGACGGCGCTGTACGCGTCGATCAACGAGAACGCGTTCGCTCCGGCTCCGAGACCCGCCCCCGGTACGGCGGCGTCTGCCCCCCGGGTGCCGGGCGGCTACCGTCTCGTCGGACGCGACCGGGAACGGCGGCTTCTCGCGGAGGCGTTGGCGGCGGCGTCGCCCGACGGCCGCCTCGTCGTGGTCGAGGGCGAGGCCGGGATCGGGAAGACGAGGCTCGTCGACGAGCTTGCCGAGCAGGCGCGTGCCGACGGGCTTCCGGTCGCCCGGATGCGCTGCAGCGAGACCGAGTCCACGCTGGCCTACGCCGTCGTCGCCGACGCGATCCGCGACGCGCTGGCCGCTCCTGGAGCGAGTGAGCGGCTGGCCGCCTTGCCGGTGCACTGGGCGGCGGAGGCTGCGCGCCTCGTTCCGGAGCTGGCCGAGAACGGACACGCGCCCGCGCCGTCCGGTGAGGGTCCGGGTGCGCGGGGCCGGTTCCTCGAGGGGCTGAGCAATGCGCTCGTGGCGTCGGCGCGGCTGGTGGTCGTCGACGACGCCCACTGGATCGACGAGGGCTCCCTCGAGGTGCTCGCCTACGTCGCTCGGCGCCTGCACGGAAGGCCGATCTGCCTCGCCTTCACGTGGAGGACCGAGGAGGTGCCCCCGGGACATGCGCTACGGCGGCTCGTTGCGGAGGCGGAGCGCGGCGGTGCGGCGACGACGATCGTGCCGGCCCGTCTCCATGCGGGCGAGGTGGCCGAGCTGGCGGCCTTCGCCGGCGCGCCGGAGCTGGCAGCGCGTGTGTACGAGGAGAGCGACGGGCTCCCGTTCTTCGTCGTGGAGTATCTCGCTGCGGCAGCCGAGGCCGGCCCGGGCGAGTGGCCGTTGCCCGGCAGCGTCGCAGGGCTCGTCAGCGCGCGCGTCGCCTCGGCCGGCGAGACCGCGCACCAGGTTCTCACCGCGGCGGCCGTGCTCGGACGCTCGTTCGACTTCGAGACCGTTCGCGACGTCAGCGGCCGGGGCGACGACGAGGCCGTCGCAGCGCTCGAGGAGCTCACGCGGAGGCGCTTGCTCGAGGAGCTTGCGGAGGGATACGACTTCGGCCACGACCGCGTCCGCGAGCTCGTGTACGGCGAGACGAGCCTCGCCCGGCGACGTCTACTCCATGCCAGGGCCGCGGAGGTGATCGCCGCGCGGGAGCGGCGCGACCCGGGTGCACAGGCGGTCGTCGTCGCCGACCACTTCCGCCTCGGTGGGCGCGAGTCGGAGGCTGCCCGGTACCTCGTGATCGCCGGCGATCGCGCGCGAAACCTCTACGCGAACGCAGACGCGCTCGCGCACTTCCGGGCAGCGCTCGCACTCGGCCATCCCGAGCCGGCGTGGCTACACGAGGCGGTCGGTGACCTGCAGGTGCTCCAGGGTGACTACGCGGCGGCCATCGCGAGCTACGAAACGGCCGCGGCGCTCGCTCCCGCATCCGGGCTGCCCGAGCTCGAGCGCAAGCTCGGAGTCATCCACGAGCGCCGCGGCGACTACGGTCTCGCCGAAAGCCACTTCCGGACGGCCGCCGCCGCGGAGCGAGATTCGGATCCATCGTGGGCGGCAGGGCTGGAGGTGGATCGTGCGCTCAACGAGCACCGCCGCGGCGACGTTCAGGCGGCCCTCGCGCACGCGCGTCATGGGCTCGAGCTGGCCGAGCAGAGCGGCGAGTCGGTGCCGCTCGCCCGCGCGCACAACGTCCTCGGGGTGCTCGCGTCGGCGGAGGGACGTACGGACGAGGCGCGAGACGAGCTCGCGCGTAGCCTCGAGCTGGCCGAACGCCTTGCGGATCCCGCCCCGCGCATCGCGGCCCTCAACAACCTCGCGCTCGTCGCCCGGTCGCACGGCCAGCTCGACGAGGCGATCGCGCTCGAGCTTCGGGCGCTCGCAGCCTGCCGGTCATACGGCGACCGTCATCGTGAGGCGGCGATCCACGGGAATCTCGCAGATGCGCTGCGCGAGGCGGGGCGCGGCGAGGAGGCGATGGAGCACCTCAAGCTCGGCGTCGCGATCTTCGCCGAGGTCGGCGGCGACCCGGCGGACCTCCGACCCGAGATCTGGAAGCTCGTCGAGTGGTGAGGCGCCGCCCGCTCATCGGGCGGGCCGGACGTGCCCCACAGTTCGCACGCCTTCGTCACGAAACGCGCGCCGGTGCCTGGCACGTGCCAGACACGTGCCAGGCACCGCTCCCCTGGAGGCTTCGGAGTGGTAGAACGGCGCGCGGCCGGCCTTCAGCCGAGCCGTTCGAGGTAGGCGATCACCTCGGCGCAGGTCGTCACCTCCGCGTAGCGTCGGTGGACGTCGCGGAGGTTCGACTCGTGCGCGTCGCGGCCCTGGTCGCCGATGCAGTCCTCGGGCAGGATGGTGCGGAAGCCGTAGGAGAACGCGTCGACGGTCGTCGCGCGCACGCACCCGGACGTGGTGCACCCGGTGACGATGACGGTGTCGCGCTGCGTGGCGGTGAGAAGCGAGATCAGGGGCGTCCCGTGGAAGAACGACGGCCACTTCTTCGGCAGCAGGACGTCCGAGTCGTCCCAGAGCCGGGCGTCCACCTGTGCCCACCGGGAGCCCGGCGTGATCTTCGCGCACGGCGGGAGCTTTATCGTCCAGAGCCCGAGCTCCGTCTCGTCGCGCCACTCGACGACGGTGTGGAAGATCGGAACGCCGACCGCGCGTGCAATGGGGAGGAGCCGCGCCGTGTTGACGGTCGCGCGTTCGATCAGCTCCGACCCGCCGAACTCGAACGCGGGGTCGGTGAACGCGTACTGGAGGTCGACGACGAGCACCGCGGGCCGCTCTCCCGGCTCGATGCTCGCCTGGCCGTAGCCGCGGGCGACCCAGGGATCGTTCTCGGGAAGCTCGATTGCCAGCGTGGACGCTCCTTCTGACGCCTGTGTCCGAATCGTAGGTACATTGCATACAACATGGCAAAGACCCTCTTCGAACGCGTCTGGGAGAGCCATGTCGTCCACGACGAGCCAGGCGAGCCCACGCTGCTGTACATCGACCTCCACCTGCTGCACGATGTGACATCGCCGCAGGCCTTCGAGGGCCTGCGCCTTGCCGGCCGGCGCGTCCGGCGACCGGACTTGACGCTCGCGACGATGGATCACAGCGTGCCCACGGACGGCGGGCCGGTCACGGATCCACTCGCCAAGGCGCAACTCGACGCGCTCCGCCGAAACTGCGAGGATTTCAGCGTCCCCCTCTATGCCACCGGGAGCGGCAGGGAGGGAATCGTCCACGTGATCAGCCCCGAGCTCGGACTCACGCAGCCCGGCCTGACGGTCGTCTGCGGCGACAGCCACACGTCAACGCACGGCGCGTTCGGAGCCCTCGCGTTCGGCATCGGTACCTCCGAGGTCGAGCACGTGCTGGCCACTCAGTGCCTGCCCCAGCGGAAGCCGAAGCCGATGCGCATCACCTTCAGCGGTGAGCTTCCGCCGGGGATCACCGCGAAGGACTGCATCCTCGGGGCGATCCGGCAGATCGGCGTCGGCGGGGGTCGAGGTCATGTCGTCGAGTATGCCGGTGCCGTGATCGAGGGCTTCACCATGGAGCAGCGCATGACCGTCTGCAACATGTCGATCGAGGGTGGCGCCCGAGCGGGCATGATCGCACCCGACGACACCACGTTCGCCTACCTCGAAGGCCGGCCCGGCGCGCCGAAAGGCGTCGAGTGGGAGCAGGCGCTCGACCGCTGGCGGAACCTCAGGAGCGACGACGACGCCGAGTTCGACCGCCAGGTCGAGATCGACGTCGGGGCGCTCTCGCCGCTCGTCACGTGGGGGACGAACCCCAGCATGTCCGTCCCCGTCACCGGCGCCGTTCCCGATCCGGCGGAGTTGGACGATCCCGATGAGCGCGCCGCCGCCGAGCGCGCGCTCGGGTACATGGACCTCGAACCGGGGACGCCGATTACCGACATCCGGATCGATCGCGTGTTCATCGGCTCGTGTACGAACTCGCGGATCGAGGACCTGCGGGCGGCGGCCGCGGTCGCGGACGGGAAGCGAGTGGCACGTGGGGTGCGTGCGATCGTCGTCCCGGGATCCGCCCAGGTCAAGCGCCGGGCGGAGGAGGAAGGGCTCGACCGGATCTTCACGAAGGCCGGGTTCGAGTGGCGCGAAGCGGGCTGCTCGATGTGTCTGGGCATGAACCCCGATATCCTCGCTCCGGGCGAGCGCTGCGCCTCCACGTCCAACCGCAACTTCGAGGGTCGGCAGGGCCGGGGTGGCCGCACCCACCTCGTGAATCCTGAGATGGCCGCTGCGGCCGCGGTCGCCGGGCATTTCGTCGACGTCAGAGCTCTGGCAGCCGTCCAGTGAGAGCGTTCACGAGGACGACCGGCCGCGTGGCCGTGCTGGACCGCCCCGACGTCGATACGGATCAGATCGCCTCCAAGGAGTGCCTGAAGCGGATCGACAGAACGGGCTTCGGGAGCGAGCTCTTCCGCGACTGGCGTCTCGACGAGCAGGGGAATCCCCGTTCCGACTTCGAGCTCAATCGCCCTGCGTTTGCAGGCGCGAAGATCCTGCTCACCGGCCCGAACTTCGGCTGTGGCTCCTCGCGCGAGCATGCGCCGTGGGCGATCCGGGACTACGGGTTCGAAGTGCTGATCGCTCAGTCGTTCGGGGACATCTTCTACTCGAACTCCGTGAAGAACGGGCTCGTCCCGATCACGCTCACACCCGAGCAGGTCAAGCATTTGATGCGGCTGGTCGACTGGGAGGCCGGCTCGGAGATGACGGTCGACCTCGAGCAGCAGGTTATCGTCGGGCCAGACGGGGAAGCGATAGCCTTCGAGTTCGACCCGGCCGCGCGTCACCGGCTCGTGAACGGGCTCGACGATGTCGACCTCACGCTCGCGCACGAGGACGACGTCGCCGCCTACGAGGCCGTGCACGCCGCGCGTGTCCATACCCTGACGCTGCCGGCCTGACGGACCACCGGGCGCCGGGTTGCTCGGCACAGCGTCGTTCTTAAGCGGCCCTTCATGCCTTCTTAACGCGGCGCAACGACGGGTCAATCGGCCCGCGGTAGAACGATGGTGTGATCGAGACACCGCCCGTCACCTACCGCAGGGAGTCCCGCATGCGGCGCGCTGCACGGGGCGCCGTCCCGCTCGTCCTCGCCGCGGGGCTGGGCGCCGGCATGGCGCTCGGGATCGGTGCGGCCGCCGGTCTCGACGGCGGCACGACGACCGTCGTCCGCGAGGTGACGGCGGCGGGCACCACTCCCGAGAACGCGGCCCTCGTCTCGCCGCAGGACGAGCTGTCGACCCAGGAGATCTACCGGCGCGCCGCCCCGGCGGTCGTCCGCATCACGTCCGTCGCAGGCGGTGGCGGCCAATCCGATCCGCTCCCACCCGGCGAGAGCGACGCGCTCGGATCGGGATTCGTCATCGACAAGGCCGGCCACATCATCACGAACTACCACGTCGTCGCGGACGCCGACGAGATCTACGTGCAGTTCTCGAGCGACGAGTCGGTGAAGGCCGAGCTCGTGGGCTCCGATCCGTCCACGGACATCGCCGTGCTACGGGTCGAGGAGCACTCGATGGCGCTGAGCCCGCTCTCGCTTGGGGACTCCGACGTTGTCGAGGTCGGCGACCGCGCGATCGCGATCGGCAACCCGTTCGGCCTCGACCGGACCGTGACGGAGGGGATCGTCAGCGCCCTGCAGCGCGACATCACCTCGCCGAACGGGTTCACGATCGACCACGTGATCCAGACGGATGCGGCCATCAACCACGGCAACTCCGGCGGGCCGCTCCTCGATGGCCGAGGCCAGGTGATCGGCGTGAACGCGCAGATCCAGAGCGGCGGGGTGGACGGGAACGTCGGTGTCGGCTTCGCCGTTCCGATCAACACCGTCGAGCAGGTCGTCGGCGAGATCATCGAAACGGGCTCGGTCGAGCACGCCTACCTCGGGGTGAGCATGAACACGATCACGCGCGACCTCGTGGACAACGTGAGGCTCCCGGTCGAACGCGGCGTGCTCGTCGCCTCGGTGCAGGAGGGGAGCCCTGCGAGCGCAGCAGGCCTGCGGGGCGGCGACAACCCGGTCACGATCGAGGGAGTCGACTACGTGCTCGGCGGCGACGTGATCACCGCGGTCGACGGCCGCCCGATCGCCACCGTCGAGGAGTTGCGCGATGCCGTGCTTCGGATGAAGCCCGGTGACACGATCGAACTGGAGGTTTTCCGAGACGGCGAGAAGCTGACGATCTCGGTCGAGCTCGGGCGCCGGCCGGACACGCCGACCGGCTGAAGCGCCCGGCGCCCCACCTCCCGGGGCGAGCTTCCGACGGCCCTCCCTCCCTGGGGGCACGAGCCGAATCGCTTGTCGATTCCCCGCTCCGCCGGAAGCGACACAGGGCCGGAGACCCACCTGCCGGGTCTCCGGCCCACACCTCTCTCAGCCGTGGCGGCGCGTGGCCGCCGGTACCATGCCCGCGTGGCGATCCGATCGGAGACGGTCCAGGTGACAGGCATTCGCTGCGAGCGATGCGTCATGCGACTGGGCGGTGCGTTGCAGGGCCTCGACGGCCTCGAGGCCGCGAACGCGAACCTCATGGGACAGGTCATGCTGACCTGGAACGACGAGCAGCTCGATCGGGAGACCATCTCGCGGCGCTGTCCCGCTCCGGATTTCGCCCGGCGGCCGGCTAGCAGGCCGCGGCCCCACCGGACGGGCCGGGAATAGACAGCCCGCCCGTGCCGTTTGGCAGAAGGGTGGTAGCGTCCGCGTTGGTGAGTGAGACAGGGGAGGCGGAGAGCGCTCGGCGGCTTGCCCGGGAGGCGCTCGAGCGCGTGCGCTTCGAAGAGGAGGCGCTCGAGCTGTCCGACCAGGTCTACCGGGTGGCGCAGGCGTCTCGCGCCGACCCGCGAGGAGGCCGAGGATCTCGTCCAGGAGACCTTCGCTCGCGCGTTTCGCAACTGGCGCTCGTTCGAGCCGGGGACGAACCTGCGGGCGTGGCTCTTCCGGATCCTCACGAATCTCAACATCGACCGGGGACGCCGCCAGCAGCGCGCGCCGACCATGGAGCCGATCGAGGAAGGCGACTACTTCCTCTACAACCGGCTCGAGGAGTCGGGCGCTCCGGACGGCGAGGAGCGCGTGGTCGAGCGGCTCTCGCAAAACGCCGTCGTCGAGGCCCTTGCGGCGGTTCCGCACGACTTCCGCGACGTGATCGTCCTCGTCGACATCGGTGATTTCGCCTACAAAGACGCTGCGCAGATCCTCGACATCCCGGTGGGAACGGTGATGTCGAGGCTGCATCGAGGCAGGCGACTGCTCAAGCACGAGCTGGCGGACCGCGCGATCGGGGAGGCGTGATGGGAGACACGGGCGGAAGCGGCAGCTGTGGATGCTCGAAGTGCGAGGAGCTTCTGCAGCCCTACCTCGATCGCGAGCTGACACCGGAGGAGCAGCTCGTCGCGGCGCAGCATCTCGAGGCCTGCGCGTACTGCGCGAAGCGCTACCGGTTCGAGGAGTCGCTGCGGCGGTATGTCCGCGAATGCTGCGAGGAGCCGATGCCCGACGGGCTCAAGGAACGGCTGCTCGCCCTGCGCACCCCGACCGCCTGACGGAAGACCGCCGGCGGCCACGCGCGGGGCTCAGCGCGCGCCGCCGATGACGACGAGCCGGTTCGGTGCCTCGCCGCCGGGCAGTGCGGCCGCCTCCTCGACCGACAGCCGTCGTCGTGCCCGTGCCGCCGCCCGCGCCGAGCCGGGCGCGGGGCCCACGGCGGCTTCGATCGGCGGCAGGTCAGTGCTCGCCAAGGAGCTCCTCTACCCCGCGCAGGTCGTTCGGGGTGTCGACGTCGCCGGGAGCGCCGAGATCGTCGCATGGAACGAGCACCGCCGGCAGCGCCCGTCCGCCGTCGTCGGGGATGTCCGGCCATACGTCCCGGCCGAGGCAGACTGGATGTCCGCGCGCTCCACCGTAGCTGGCGGCGACGACGGACCCAGCGCCCGTCCGCCATGCCTCGATCACCCGCTCGACGGCGTCCGGCGAGAGGAGGGGGCCGTCGGCGAGGCAGACGACCGCAGCCTGCGTCTCGGGAGACAGGGCGGCGAGGCCGGCCCGAAGGGAGGCGCCGGGGCCGCGCTGCCAGTCGTCGCAGGCAACGACACGCGCACCCTCGACCGGGAAGCGGTGCGCCCCGACGATCACGACGATGTCCTCGACCGAGGTCCGGGCGACCCGCCGCACGACGTGCGGGAGCAGGAGCTGCTGCTTGGGAGCGCCGAACCGGCTTCCCTCGCCCGCCGCGAGGACGATCGCCGCGACCACGGTCACGCGGGCGTCGTCAGCGCTTCGATGTCGGCGAGGTGGATCAGCCGGAACAGCAGGCGGCCGCGCCGCATCTGCTCCTGGGCATCGTCGAGCTCGGGCAGTGAGCGCCACAGCTCCTGCGCGCACGAGAGGAGCTCTGCGATCCGCTCGCGCACCTCGACGTGCCCGTCGCGCTCGTCGGCCGCGTTGAGAGCGAGCCCGAGCGCGCCGATCACATCGGTTTGACGTGTCCAGAGCAGGGCGGTCGTCATCGTCAGGTAGGCGTGGATGCGGGCGAGCGCGATCGGCTGGTGAATCGTCCGGGTGTGGGGCCGGGGCGGCGACATCGTCGATGGATGCTCGCCGCCTGCGAGCCGCGCCGCGTTCCCGCCGAGCACGCCCCGTAGCTCGGCCTCGTCGAAGCCGGCGAGCCGCGCGACCCGCAGGTCGAGGAGCAGCGACTGGGGCTGCTGCCCGTAGGGGAAGTCGGACGCGTAGAGGATCTGCTCCGGAGAGGCCTGCGAGTAGAGATCGAGGACGTCGACGGCGCCCCACATCGAGGTGTCGAACGCAACACTAGGACAGCCCGAGAACGCCTCGGCGAGCGCGGCCAGGTCGGCGATGCCCCCGTGGGCGATGATGAGCGTCGCCTCCGGGTGGCGCTCGACGAGCCGGGCGAGATCGGCTGCGATCGGCGGCAGCCCGCGTCCGCCGTGGATCAGGACCGGGACGCGGCGCTCTGCGGCGAGCGCGAAGATCGGCTCCAGCCGCTCGTCGTTGAGGTCGAAGGCCTGCGCGCGCGGATGGAGCTTGATCCCCCGGGCGCCGCGGTCGAGGGCCCGCTCGGCCTCAGCGACCGGGCCCTCGGCCAGGTCGAGGCGGACGAACGGGATCAGCACCCCGTTCGATCGGGCCGCCGCCTCGAGCGTCCGGTCGTTCGCCGCGCGGAACGCGGGGTGGCGATCGGGCTCGTCGAGGCAGAAGCAGAAGGCGCGGCTCGCGCCGGAGTGCCGGAGGAACCCGAGCAACTCCTCGAGCGGGCTGACGAAGCCGTCGATGTCGGTGCCGTGGTGGACGTGGGCGTCGAAGATCTCGGCTCCGGCCGGGATGGTGGCGCGCAGCTCGTCCTCGTACGGGGCGACGAGCGCCTCGGCACGCTCGAGCATGTGTCGCATGAGGTCGAGGGTACCGGAGCCGCGTCGCCGGTCTCAGAACTCGCTTCAGCCGGCACCCACCTCGTCGCCGAGGGAGATCGTGCCCCCGACGAGGATGTCCGCGCGCAGCCCCGCCCGGTGGACGAGCGGTCGAAGGATTCCCGGCCTCGTGAGCCGCTCGAGGTGGGAGCACGGCTCGCAGAGGCGCCGTCCGAGGCAGCGGACCCCGCCCACGGTGAACTCCTGTCCGACGAGCGCGTTGAGATCGATCCCGCGGGTGATCACGTTTCGCCGGGACTCGCCGGCCGAGACGACACCCGCCTTCTCGAGGGCCTCCGCCTCGATCAACGTCAGCGCCTGGCCCGTTCGATCCCGCCGGGCGAACGTGCCCTCGCCCATGGCGTACCGGTCTCCCTCGAGACCGACTCCGGCGATGGCCTGCACGCTCTCCACGGAGACGGTCGGCCCCGCGGTCGCGGGCGCGATGGAGATCGCCTCGACGATGCCCGTCGTTCTGCCGCGCGGGGCCGCGGGCGTCACGGGATCGAGGACCGCGAGCAGCAGTGCCTCGAGCGGCTCGGGCCGCGCGCGGTCGCGCTCGCGTGGATCGAAGACGCACGCCGCGTCCCACATGACGACCGCGTCGAGGTCGCCGCCGGCTCCCTCGACGAGGCCGATCCAGTAGCCGGGCCAGCGCAGCCGACCGGCCGGCAGGCGGACGAGGGCGAGCCCGAGCCCCGCGAGCTGCTCCTGCCAGAGGAGCCAGTGGGTTCCGTCGGCCGGGGCGGGAACGGACTCGGCGGGCTGCTCGAGCAGGGCAGCGAGACACGCCGTAACGGCGGCGATCGAGCGTGGCGCACGGGGATCCGGGGCGGCCGGCCTCATCCGGTGAACGCTACCGTCAGACGAGCCGGTGATCGGTCGCCCAGCGCGTCAGCTCGTGACGGTTCGAGAGCTGGAGCTTGCGCAGGACGGCGGACACGTGCGTCTCTACCGTCTTCACCGAGATGGAGAGCCGGAACGCGATCTCCTTGTATGCGTAGCCGCGGGCGATGAGCTGCAGCACCTCGCGCTCGCGCGGCGTGAGCTGGTCGAGCTCCGAGTCCGAGCTGACCACCGGTGTCCCCGCGAACGCGTCGAGGACGAAGCCGGCCAGGCGGGGGGAGAAGACCGCGTCGCCCTCGGCCACCCGCCGGATCGCGGCGGCGAGATCTGCGGCGGAGATCGCCTTCGTCACGTAACCGCGCGCGCCGGCGCGGATCACGGCGATCACGTCCTCGGCGGCGTCCGACACCGAAAGCGCGAGGAACCGGACCTCCGGGCTCGTCTCGCGGACGTCGCGGATGACGGCCTCGCCGCCGCCTGCGGGCATGTGCACGTCGACGAGGACCACATCGGGCTCGAGTGCACGGATCTGCGTGACGGCGCCGCCGACGTCCGGGGCGTCGCCGACGATGTCGACGGCAGCGTCGAGCTCGGCCCGAACGCCGGCGCGGAACAGATCGTGGTCGTCGACGAGGAAGACCCGCGGGCGACGCGTGCCGTTCACGGAACGGGCGCCTCCTGCCGTGTGGTCTCGCGGCCGCCCGGCCGCGGAAGCAGGAGCTCGATCTCCGTTCCCTCGCCCGGGGCGGTGGTGATCGTGGCGGTGCCCCCGTGGCGCTGCATGCGGCCTACGATCGACTCGGCGATCCCCCTGCGATCCGCCGGAACCTCGGAGGGGTGGAAGCCCGACCCGCGATCCCGGACGTAGACGGCGATCCTGTTCTCGTCGACTTCGAGGTAGACGGCGACGCGATCGTCGCCGGAGAGGCGCGCGGCGTTCACCATCGCCTCACGCGCGGCGGCCACGAGCGCCTCGGCATCCCCGTCGAGGGGGCAGTCGCCGACCGAGACCGGCTCGACGTGGACGCCGTGGAGATCCTCGACCTGCTCGCAGGCCTGGCGGATGGCCGAGGCGAGAGAGCTCTCGCCCGGCGCCGCTTCTCGCCCGTAGAGCCAGGCCCGGAGCTCGCGCTCCTGGCGTCGGGCCAGGCGGACGACCGTCTCGGGATCCTCCGAGCGCCGCTGGATCAGGGTGAGCGTCTGCAACACGGAGTCGTGCAGGTGGGCGGCGAGCTCTGCCCGCTCCTGGGACCGGATCCGCTCCAGCCGCTCCTCGGCGAGCTCTCGCCCGAGACGCCTCAGCCACGGCAGGAAGATCAGGGCGAGGCCCGCCGCCACGACCGCCGCCGCGGCCAGGCCCGCGCCGGTCGCCTGCGCGCTCTGGCTGAAGGCGAGAAACGTGGAGATTCCGGTCACGAGCAGGAGTGAGCCTGCGACGACCCGGATCAGCGCGGCCCCGCGCGGACGGGCGACGGGGTCCTCCGCCTCGCCCGTCAGCGTGCGGTCGCGGAGCCCGCGGACGCTCTGGGTCAGGGTCGCGCGCTGCTCCGGGCTCGAGCGCTTCCAGAGCAGCGCGAGGCCGGCCGCGGCGAGCAGGGCAGGCCACACGAGGCTGTCACCGGGCCAGACGTCGAGCTGGCGGAACAGCAGGAGCAGCCCGAGGAGCGCGAGCCCGACCGCGACGATGCGGAGGGGCTCCACGTCCCGGCGCGGGAGCGACCGCCGTTCCGGGGGCCGGTCGTCCTCGGGGATCAGGAGCCAGCAGAGGGCGTAGGCGACGACGCCGAAGCCGCCGACGAACGTGAGCGCGGCGAAGGCCAGACGGACGAAGACCGGATCGACGCCGAGATAGTCGCCGATGCCGGCGGCCACCCCGGCGACGACGCGGTCGTGGGTGCTGCGATAGATCTTCCGGTAGCTGTGCTCCACGGTGTTCCGCGCCTGCCGGAAGTGTGGCATGCGCCGGTGAAGCGACGGTATCCGGGATGACCCCGAGGGGGGCTCAGGGAAGAGTCCGGGTGGGCTCGGGGGAATCCTCGATTGCCCGCGGGAGGCGCCCGACGGACACTGGCGGCATGGAGAACACACGGCGTCCGCTCACACGCAACACACGCGACGGGAAGCTCGGGGGAGTCGCGGCCGGAATCGGCGACTACCTCGGCGTCGACCCCGTCGTCGTCCGGCTCGCCTTCGTCCTGCTCCTCCTTGCCGGCGGTGCGGGCCTCATCGTCTACCTCGCCGCCTGGGCCTTCATCCCGGCCGGCGACGGCAGTGCCCGCCCCGCCGCGGACGGCGCCGCCGCTGCGACCCGGCACGGTGAGCGGGACACCCGCTGGTGGATCGGGGCCGGCCTGGTCGCGTTCGGCGCCGTGCTGCTCGCAGGTCTGGCTCGACCCTGGTGGCTCGACACCGACGTCCTCCTCGAGGCCGAGATCATCTGGCCGCTGCTGCTCGTGGCGACGGGCGGCGCGCTCCTGTTCTGGCGCCGCGACGATCGCGGCAGCGATGCCGCAGCCCGGGACGAGCCCCCGACGCCCGACGCCGGCTCGACGGACGTGGTCGATGACGCCGACGAGGCTTCGACGCTCGCGGACAACGCCGCGGCGACGAGCACCCAGGCACCGTCGCCGGAGTCGGCCGACGAGGAGGCAGGCGGGGAGACGACGGAGGCCTCCGCCGGTGCCTTCGCGGCCGGCTCGACGGCCGAGTACCCGGCGGTGGGCGAGCCTGACCACCCGCACCCGTACGCTCCGGGCGGCTTCGATCCGGACTACGGGTCGACTCTGCTCGTCACGGAACCCCGCCCGGAACCGCCCGTCACACGGCGCCGCCTGCCGATCGGGTGGATCACGCTCGGGGTGACCCTCGTCTCCGCGGCCGTCGCCGCACTGCTCGACGTCACCGGAGCGCTCGACGTTCCGGTCGAATGGTTCCTCCTCTACGCGCTCGGCCTCTCGGGCATCGGCATCGTCGCGGCGGCCTGGTACGGACGGGTCCACGGTCCAGCGACCCTTGCCGTGCTTCTCGGTCTCGCGCTCGGGGTCGTCGCCGTCGTCGAGGTACCGCTACGAGGGGGCGTCGGCGAGAGGACGATACGGCCGGCGAGCGCCGGCGAGCTCGCGTCCGAGTACCGCCTGGGCGTGGGCCGACTCATCCTCGACCTGCGTCAGCTGTCGCTGGCCGAGCCGCTCGGTCGGATCGAGGTGGGCGTCGGCGTCGGAGAGCTCGTCGTCCTGCTCCCGCCGGGCACCGTCGCACAGGTCGCGGGACGGGCCTCCGTGGGCGAGGTGCGGCTCTTCGACCGCGACCGTGGTGGCATCCACGTGGACGAGTCGTATCCCGGTGCCGCCTCCGGAGACGCGCCTGCGCCCCTCACGCTCGACCTCGAGGTCGGCGTGGGCCGGGTCGAGACGCGGACCACGCCCACGCCGCCGCCCGGCAGCTCGTTCTGAGGCCCGAGCTCACGGGGCTACGCCGAGAGTGCGAGCAGCTCCTCGAACGGCGCGGGGTCGTCGAACGGGCCGATCAGCGCGAGGTTCAGCCGGTCGTCGCGGATGACGTCCTGCGCGACTCGCTGCACGTCCTGCGCGGTGACGGCGTCGAAGCCCGCGATCACCTCGTCGGGCTCACGGACCCGTTTCTCGAGCACCTCGCCGCGGAGCCCGAAGAGCATCATCCCCTTCGGATCCTCGAGTGAGAGGACGAGCCGGCCCTTGGCGAAGTTCTTGGCCTTCTGGAGCTCCTCGGGCCCGACCGGTTCGGCGGCCATCCGGGCGAACTCGCCCGCGATCGTGCGGATCGCGTCGTCGATGCGCTCGATGTCGACGCCAGCCTGCGAGTAGAGGCTCCCGATGTCCGTGTAGGCGCTGTTGTAGCTGTAGACGTAGTAGGCGAGCCCGCGCCGCTCGCGGACCTCGGTGAAGAGCCGCGACGACATCCCTCCGCCGAGCACGGTCGAGAGGAGCCCGAGCGCGTACCGGTCGGGGTGGTCGAGCGGGTAGCTCGGAACGCCGAAGCGCAGGTGCGCCTGGTCGGACTGCTTGGTGTAGACCTCGACCCGGGACCGCTCCTGCCCGAAGCGGACGCCGGCGGGCTCACTGGTCGAGCCGTCGCGCACGTTGCCGAGCAGCGACTCGAGCCGCGGGACGAGGTCGTCTCCGAGCGCGCCGGCCGCGCCCGCGACCATCCGCGGCGCCCGGTACCAGTGATCGAGGTAGTCGATGAAGGTGTCTCGCGTCGCCGAGCGGATCGAGTCCTTCCTCCCGATGGTCTCCCACCCGAGCGGCTGGTCGCCGTACATCAGGCGCTCGTAGACCGAGTCGATGTAATCGCGCGGCGTGTCGTGGTACATGTTCATCTCCTCGACGATGACGCCCTTCTCGCGCTCGATCTCCTCCGGGTCGAACGTCGAGTGGCGGAGCATGTCGACGAGGACGTCGAGCGCCACGTCGCGGTGCTCGGCGGCGCACTTCACGTAGTAGCCCGTGTACTCCTTTCCCGTGAAGGCGTTGAACTCGCCCCCGATCGAGTCGATCTCGCCCGCGATGTCGCGCGCCGTCGGGCGACGCTCCGTGCCCTTGAAGAACATGTGCTCGGCGAAGTGGGCGATCCCGCTGGAGTCGCGGGTCTCGTACCGAGACCCGGCGGCGAGCATGATGAAGCAAGCGACCGACTTCGCCTGCGGCATGGGAGCGGTGACGACACGCAGCCCGTTCGAGAGCGTGGTCTTCTCGAAGCTGTTCACGGGGGCCATGCTATCCAGACGGCCGCGCCGGGCTGCGGGGGAACGGGCTCGGCACTCGTTTCAGCATGAAGCCTGGTGTCGAAACGTCAGTCCGAAACGCGTTCTAGAGACGGGCGAGCTCTTCGAGCACCCGGTCGACCTCGTCGACGGTGTTGTAGTGGACGAACCCGATACGGACGGCCCCGGACGGGAGGCCGAGGCGCTCCATGATCTCGAGGGCGTAGTAGTTGCCCGACCAGGTCGCGATACCGCGCTCACCGAGCGCGGTCGCGACGTCGTCGGATGTCCGGTCCGGATGGAGGACGGCGAAGGTCGGCGTCCGTCCGTCGGCCTCCGGGATCCCGAGCAACCGGTAGGAGGACGGAAGCCCCGCGAGGAAGCGCTGTGCCAGCATTCGCTCGTACGGGAGGATCGCGTCCCAGCCGACCGAGCGCAGGTACTCGACGGCCGCGGTGAAGCCGGCGAGCGACTCGTGGGGAAGCGTGCCCGTCTCGAAGCGGGCCGCCGGCGGCTCGTCCGGCGCCGGGCGCACCTTGTACGGACGCCACCGCTCGAGCAGGTTCCTCCGTCCGTAGAAGAGCCCGAGATGCGGCCCGAACACCTTGTACGGCGAGCACAGGAGGACGTCGACGCCGAGGGCGCTGACGTCGATCGGCCCGTGCGGGGCGAAGTGGACGGCATCTGCCCAGGCGATGGCGCCCGCCTCGTGGGCCAACGCGATGATCCGTCCCGCGTCGGTCACCGTCCCCACGGCGTTCGACGCCATGGGGAACGCGACGACCCGTGTTCGGCCGCTCAGCTTCCGCTCGAGGTCGTCGAGGTGGAGGGTGCAGTCGCGCTCGTCGATCTCGACCCGGTGCACCACGAGGTCGTGATCGCGTGCGAGCTCGAGCCATGGCGCGACGTTGGCGTCGTGGTCGAGCTTCGTGACGAGGATCTCGTCGCCTGCGCGCAGCTCCCGCCCGAGCGCCCGCGTGAGCGCGAAGTTGAGCGTCGTCATGTTCAGACCGAAGCCGACCTCAGCCGGCGAGCAGCCGAGGAAGGCGGCGGCCGCGGTGTGCGCCTGCTCGACGACGAGGTCGCTGCTCCGGCTCGTCGCAAACGACCCGCCGAGGTTCGCGTTCGAGCTGCGCAGGTAGGACGACATCGCGTCCAACACCGTGTCCGGCACCTGCGTCCCGCCCGGAGCGTCGAGGAACGCGACCGACCGGTCGAGTGCCGAGAACCGGCCCCGGACGGCGGCCACGTCGAGCGAGGGGGAGATCACCGCCTCGGGCGCGGCAGGTCGGCCTGCGTGATCGTCCGGTAGCTTCCGGGTAGGGAGACCGTGACCTCGTCGATCGTGCGGTTCTCGAGGTAGAAGTTCTCACGCTCCGCGATGTCGTACGCCAGCCGGTCGATGTAGCGCTCGAGCGTCTCCTCCGAGTCGGACTCGGTCAGGAAGGTGATGGTGACCTGGTATGCCATCGGCTACAGGATGCCGGTTCTCATCCGTGGCCGCGTCCGGTCGAGCACGGATCTCCGGACGGGGCGACTGTGAAACCGCCGCGCTCCTCCTCGAAGGCCCGCATCGCGTCGACGAGCGCGACGACTCCCTCCTCCGGGAAGGCGTTGTAGATGCTCGCCCGCATGCCGCCGACGCTGCGGTGGCCCTTCAGCCCGTCGAGCCCGCGAGCCGCGGCGAACGCCACGAACGACCGGTCGAGCTCGTCGGCGCCGGTCGCGAACGTGACGTTCATCTGCGACCGGCTCTCCGGTTGCGCCGTGCCCCGGAAGAGGCGGCTCACGTCGATCTGCTCGTAGAGCCTCCCGGCCTTGCGGTGGTTCCGGTCGGCCATCGCCGTCAACCCACCCTGATCGCGGATCCACCGCAGGACGAGACACATCACGTAGATCCCGAACGTCGGCGGGGTGTTGTGCATCGAGTCGCTCGCCGAGAACGTGCGGTACTGGAGCATCGCCGGCAGGTCGCCGCGGCCGCGGGCGACCACGTCCCTGCGAACGAGGACGAGGGTCAGGCCAGCCGGCCCGAGGTTCTTCTGGGCGGCCGCATACAGCAGTCCGTAGCGTCCCACGTCGATCGGGCGGGAGAAGACGTCGCTGCTCGCATCACAGACGAGGAAGCTCGCTCCCGGGATCTCCGGCTCGGTGCGGTACTGCGTCCCCTCGATCGTGTTGTTCGAGGTGAAATGGACGTAGACGGGGTCCCGGCTGTACCGGGGGCTGCGCGGAATCCGGTCGAAGCCGGTCTCCTCGCTCGTCGCGGCGACGTGTGTCGAGCCGAGCGCCCTCGCCTCGGCGAGGGCCTTCGTGCCCCACGAGCCCGACACCAGGTAGTCGGCGGTGTGGCCTGCGCCGAGGAAGCTCATCGGCACCATGAAGAACTGCGTCGACGCGCCGCCCTGCAGGAACAGCACGTCGTAGTCGTCCGGCACTCCACCGACCTCCCGCACGAGCGAGACCGTCTCCTCGTAGACCCCGAGGAAGGCCTTGCCGCGATGGGAGTGCTCGAGGATGCCGATCCCGGTGTCGCCCAGCGAGAGCAGCGCGGCGCGCGCCTCCTCGAGCACGGGCAGCGGCAGCACGGCCGGACCGGCCGAGAAGTTGAAGGTCCGCCGCGCGCCGCGGTCCCGGGCCTCTGCGGGGGCGTTCATCCTCCGGGGATTCTGCCTGGTCGGCGCCAGCCGATATGGCGGGTACCGTCAGCCGGAAGGCGTATGGCTATCGCGACCGGGCATGGGCTTTCGCTCCGGGCGGAGTAGATCCTCGACCAGGCTTCCGTGCTCCTCGAGGAGGAGGGCCTCGAGGGGCTGACGATGCGCCGGCTCGCCGCGCGGATCGGGATCAGGGCGCCCTCCCTGTACAAGCACTTCGAGAGCAAGGAGCAGATCGAGGACGAGCTGGTCCTACGCGGCCTGGACGAGCTCCAAGCGGTGGTCGAGCGCACCCGCCGTGCCCCGGAGCCCGTCGCCGCGGTCGTCGCCGAGGTCACCCGCTTCGCCCGGCAGCGCCCGTCCCTCTTCGGCCTGCTCGCCGAGCGCCAGCTCCTGCCCCGGCTCGGTGCGGACGGGCGCGAGCGTGCCCTGCTCGTGCTCGCACAGGGGACGATGGAGCTCGAGCGGGCAGGGACGCTGAGCGCCGGCGAGGTCGAGCAGGTCTGGACCCAGGGCCTCGGCGCCTTCCGGCTGCCGGCGCCACCGGCGCAAGAACGTCGCGGGGTCTTCAGCTCGGTCCACGGTCCTGACTGAGCTGTCCCGGCCGCGCGAGCGGCGGCTCTCATCGCTGCCTCATTCGGATCTCATGGCTGTCCAATCCGATCTCCCTACGGTGCGGGAATGACCCCGAAGCCCAATGGAGGTTCAGCCATGAGACGTCCGCTGTTGGCGGCGCCCGTTCTGGTTCTCTCGGCCTCGCTGGCCCTCGGACTGACCGCGGCGAGCGGAACGTCCGGGTCCGCGCTCGCACCGGGGGTGGGAGTGCACGGTGAGATGCAGCGACAGAGCAGCGTCGTGCAGTTGAAGGACGCCCGCCTCAAGTTCGAGATCAACGCGACGGACCGTGATGGAGGCGTTCAGGTCTTCATCGACGCCGAGCAATGGAAGACCATGTCTGTCTTCGATCCGAACGGCCGCCGGATCTTCACCTCGGCCACCGAAGGCAGGATGGGCAAGCAGGGCGGGACAGAGCTCTTCCTCGAGAGCGCGGAGCCGCCGTTCAGCGAGCTCCCGGTCGAGAAGCTCCTCAGGCGGTTCCCCGAGGGCACGTACGTGTTCCGCGGCACGGGATTCCACGGGGAGAGCTACGTCGGCTCGACACGCCTGACTCACGACCTCCCGGACGGCCCGAAGCTGGTTTCGCCGCTCGAGGAAGACGGCCCACAGGATCCGGACGACACCGCCGTCGTGTGGGAGCCGGTGGACGCCCCCAACGGCAGCCCGATCATCGGCTACCAGGTCCTGGTCGTCCAGCCCCAGACCGGGCTCGAGGCGCTGCCCAAGATCGTCCTGGACGTGATGATGCCCCCGTCGGCCACGAGCATGAAAATCCCGCCCGGCTTCCTCCAGCCCGATACCGAGTACGAATGGGAAGTCCTCGCCATCGAGCGGGGCGGTAACCAGACGCTCTCGTCGAATACGTTCACCACGTCGCCGTAAGGCGCCCGGAAACGCCGGAGCATTGGCTTGACGCGGGTAGCACGAGGGGCTGGACCTCGTCCGGCCCCTACCCGCGAAAGTGGTTCGTGATCGGTAGACGTCGGTCGCGGCCGAAGGCCTTCGGGCGGAGCTTCACGCCGGGTGGCGCCTGCCGCCGCTTGTACTCGGCCCGGTCGGTCAGCGACACGGCGCGCTCCACGACCGCCGCGTCGAACCCCTCGACGAGCAGCTCCTCGCGGGAGAGATCGCGCTCCACGTAGGCGGCGAGGACGGGGTCGAGCTCCGCGTACGGGGGGAGCGAGTCCTCGTCGCGCTGATCCGCGCGCAGCTCGGCCGTCGGTGGGCGCTCGATGATCGAGCGCGGAATGAGCTCGCGTCCGGCACGCTCGTTGAGGTACCGGCTGAGACGGAAGACGTCGGTCTTGAAGACGTCCTTCAGCAGGGCGAACCCGCCCGCCATGTCGCCGTAGAGGGTGGCGTAACCGACCGAGTACTCGCTCTTGTTCCCGGTCGCGACGAGCAGCCAGCCGAACTTGTTCGAGAGCGCCATCAGCAGCGTGCCCCGCACACGCGCCTGGATGTTCTCCTCGGCGAGGCCCGGCTCGAGGCCGGCGAAGGGGCGAGCGAGGGCGGCCGAGAACGCCTCCGTGATGGGCTCGATCGGGATCTCCAGGAACCCGCAGCCGAGGCCCTCGGCGACGTTTCGCGCGTCCGCATGCGTGGCCTCGGAGGTGAAGCGCGAGGGCATCGAGACGCACGTGACCCGCTCGGCGCCGAGCGCCCCGACGGCGAGCGCGGCCGTCAGCGCGGAGTCGATCCCGCCCGAGATGCCGAGGACGACCTCCCGGAACCCGTTCTTCTCCGCGTAGTCGGCGAGCCCGAGCTCGAGCGCACGCCGCATCTCCTCGAGCTCGTCGAGGTACGGGTCGAGGCCGCCGGCCGCCCGCCGCGTCGTCGATCGCGGCGGGCCGAGGCGGACGACCGGCGGGCTCGGGAGCTCGGACCGCTCGCGCGCGAGTGCCCGGCGCCGCGCGTCGCGAAGCCGGTGGCCGATCGCCTCGGTCGCGTCGATGTCGGCGACGAGCAGTGCCTCCTCGAACGCCGGGGCGCGCGCGACGATGCGGCCCTCCTGGTCGATCACGAGCGAGTGCCCGTCGAAGACGAGCTCGTCCTGGCCTCCGACCGCGTTGACGAACGCGATCCAGCAGACGTTGTCTCGAGCACGCGCCGCCAGCATCTCCTCGCGCTCCCGGCCCTTGCCGAGGTGGAACGGCGAGGCCGAGAGGTTCGCGATCACGTGCGCGCCGGCGAGGGCGAGGTCGGTCGTCGGCGGCCCCGGCTGCCAGATGTCCTCGCAGATGGTCGGGCCGACGAACGTCTCACCACACGAGAGCAGCATCAGCTCGCGGCCCGCCTGGAAGTACCGATCCTCGTCGAAGACCCCGTAGTTGGGAAGGAAGCGCTTGTGGTAGATCCCCTTCACCTCGCCGTCGGCGAGCACGGCGCAGGCGTTGAACAGGTCGCGCTCGAGGTGCGTGACCCCGACGAGCGCTGCGACGCCGTGCGTGCGGGTCGCAAGCTCCTCGAGCGCCCGCTCGGCCGCGCGCAGGAACGCGGGCCGCAGCAGCAGGTCCTCGGGTGGGTAGCCGGTCAGCGCGAGCTCGGGGAACACGACGAGATCGGCCCCGGCCTCGCGGGCCTCCTCGATCCGGGTCAGGATCCGGGCGCGGTTTCCGTCGACGTCGCCGACCACGGTGTTGATCTGCGCCAGCGCGATCCGCATCGCAGCTCCGAGGATAGCGACTCAGGGGCGAAATCCGCGCTGCGACGCCGTAGCTCACGGGTTGACGACGTAGTTAGCAGCTGCTAAGTTAGTACCGGCTAACTCGGAAGGGACGCCGTGCGGGCTCGGATTCTCGACAGCGAGCACAGGAAGTGGTGGACGCTCGGAGCGGTCTCCTTCGCCCTGTTCATGATCATGCTCGACAACACGGTCGTGAACGTTGCGCTGCCCTCGATCCAGCAGGGACTCGGGGCCGGGCTCTCGCAGCTGCAGTGGGTCGTCAACGGGTACGCGCTGACGTTCGCGGTGCTGCTACTCACCGGCGGGAAGCTCGCCGACATGCTCGGCCGCAAGCGGATCTTCCTCCTCGGTCTCGCGGTGTTCACCGCCGCCTCCCTCGCCTGCGGCCTCGCCGGAAGCGCGGGCGCGCTGATCGGATGGCGTGCCGTGCAGGGGGCGGGCGCCGCGCTGATGATGCCGGCGACGCTCGCGATCATCTCCCACGCGTTCCCGCCCAGGCAGCGGGGGACGGCGATCGGCATCTGGGCCGGGGTCTCGGCGATGGCGCTCGCGATCGGGCCGCTCGTCGGCGGCCTCCTGACGGAGCACATCGACTGGAGCTGGATCTTCTACGTCAACGTGCCGGTCGGGGTGCTCGGCATCGTCGTGGGCTGGATCGTGATCGGCGAGTCGCGCGACACCTCGCGCATGCAGAGCCTCGACCTGCCGGGCCTCCTGCTCTCGGCCGGTTCGATGTTCGCACTCACCTTCGGCCTGATCGAGGCGAACCGCTACGGCTGGACGTCGCCGCTGATCCTGTCGCTCTTCGCCTGCGCCGCGCTCGGATTCACGGCCTTCGTGCTCGTCGAGCTGCACACGCGGACCGCGATGCTGGACCTCTCGCTCTTTCGCAACGGCACGTTCGCGGGCGCGAACGTGATCGCGCTCCTCGTCACGCTCGCGATGTTCGGCGTCTTCTTCTTCCTGTCGCTCTTCGTCCAGCGCGTCCTCGGCTATTCCCCGGTCGAGGCCGGCGCGATCTTCCTCCCGATGACCGTGTTGATCATCGTCATCGCGCCGATCGCGGGGAGACTCTCGGACACGCTCGGCTCACGCTGGCTGATGGCCGGGGGGCTCGGCCTGCTCGGGATCTCGCTGCTCATGTTCTCCGGCCTCGGGATCGGTGACGGGTTCTGGGACCTCGCGCCGGCGCTCGTGATCGGTGGAGTCGGAATGGCGAGCGTCATGACGCCGATGAGCGCGGCTGCGATGGGCGCCGCGCCGGTCGCGAAGGCGGGCGTCGCCGCCGGGGTGCTGAACACCTTCCGTCAGGTCGGCGGCGCGCTCGGGATCGCCGTGATGGGCGCGATCCTGACCTCGCGTGAATCGGCCGCGATCGCAGACGGGGTCAGCGCGCCGGAGGCATTCGTCGAGGGCATCCACGTCGCCTTCCTCGTCGCCGCCGCGGTGGTCTTCGCCGGGGCGCTGGTCGCCGCGACGCTCGTCCGGAAGCTCGAGCACGCGCCCGAGCCGACCGGCGTGGCCGAGGCGGCCTGACGTGACCGAGGTCGCGCGCCGGCCCCGCCTGAGCGCGGGGGAGCGCCGGGCCGCGATCCTCGACGCCGCCTGCCGTCTCTTCGCGCAGGGAAGCTACCGAGGCACCACGGTCGCCGAGATCGCCTGTGCGGCCGGCGTGACCGAGCCCGTCCTCTATCACCACTTCGACTGCAAGCGCGACCTGTACCTCGCCTGCATCGACGAGACCTGGACACGCGTTCGGGAGCTCTGGGAGCGGGCGCTCGCTGCCGAGCCCGACCCCGCCGAGTGGGTGCGAGCACTTGCAGCCGCCTATCGGGAGTCGGGCGAGATCCGGCTCGTGATCTCGAACCTGTGGATGCAGGCTCTCGCGGAGTCGAGCGAGGACGAGGCGATCCGGGCCTTCATGCAGCACCATCTGCGCGACGCACATGCCTTCGTCACCGACGTCCACCGCCGCTCGCAGGGTGCCGGCGGCGTCCTTCCCGGCCGCGAACCGTCGGTCGAGGCGTGGGTCTTCATCGCCATCGGGCTCCTGCGCACGGTCGACGACACGCTCGGCGGCCTCGTCGAGGACGAGTTCCCGGCGATCGGACGCGCCCGGCACGCGTGGCTCACCGGTCGTCACTGACGCGACGGTCCAACGGCGACGACCCGGAGACGACGGCTCTGCGGCTCAGCCGCGCCTCCGGGTCTTCGTGTCGCCAACTGTCGGCACCCCATTGGCGTCCCGGCCGGGATGTCGACCGCATCCGACTATAACGCCGTGTCCAGAGAAGTCAAGTGACAATGTGAAGCAGGTGTGGCAATCTACAGTTCACCAAGCGATGGAAAAGGCCACGTCCATCCGCATCCCGGGCGCCGCGATCGAGGCGCCCACGCTCGGCGCGCGTGTCCGCGAGCTGCGTCGGTCGGCCGGGCTCAGCCAGTCGGCGCTGGCCGGTGAGCGGTTCAGCAAGGAGTACCTGAGCCAGATCGAGCGCGGTCGGACACGCCCCACGCCGCAGACGCTGAGCTGGCTGGCGGAGCGGCTCGGCGTCGACGCGCAGTTCCTCGAGACCGGCGTGTCGGCGACCGAGCGGCTCCGCGTCGACAGCGTCATCGCGCAGGCGGAGGCCTCGATCGAGGCCAGCGAGTACGAGGACGCCGCCAGGCTTCTCGCCGGGCTCACGGCGCCGACCCCGGAGCTCCGCCTGCGCGCGTTGCTGGTGGAGTCGTGGGCGCGAATGTACCTGGGGGAGATACGGGAAGCGATCGCGCTCGCGGAGCAGGCCCGGACGGTCGTCGACGACGCCGGGCTCGGCGAGCTCGATCGGGCCGAGGTGCTCTACCGGCTCGCCTGCTGTCGCTACAAGCTCTCGTCCATCTCGACGGCGCTGGCGCTCTACACCGAGGCGCTCGCGATCGCCGACCGCTCGGAGCTGCCGTGCGACCGGCTCCGCGCCCACATTCTCGAGTGGCGCTCGCGCTGCTACCGGCGCCAGCGCGACTTCGAGGCCGCCGGCGAGGACGTCGAGCGGGCGCTCGAGCTCGCCAGGGGCCTCGGCGACACCGAGACCGTGGCGCACGTCTACTTCCAGGCGTCCCTCGTCGCCGAACGACGGGGTCAGTGGGTTCGGGCGCGAACCTACGCGGGGAAGGCCAAGGCGCTCTACGAGGAGCTCTCGGATCGCCAGAGCGTCGGCCGGCTGCTCAACAACCTCGGCGGCCTCACGTTCCTGCTCGGCCGGCCCGACGAGGCCGTGGAGCACCTCAAGAGCGCCTTTTCGCACGCACTCGAGGCCGGCAGCTCGGCGGACGCGGCGCAGGCGATCTCGTCGCTTGCGCAGGTCCACCTGCGCACGGGAGAGGTGGAGCTCGCCGAGGAACAGGCGCGACGCGCCCTCGAGCTGCTCGACGGGCGGGTCGACTTCCTCGACGAGATCGGGAACGCCCAGCTCGTGCTCGGCCGGGCGCTCCTCGAGCAGGACCGGCTGGACGAGGCCGACGCCGCGCTCGCGGAGGCGGAGCGCAGCTTCGAGCGGCTCTCGTCCGGCAGCCACCGGGCGGCGGCTTGGATCGCCCAGGGCGACCTCGCGACGCGACGCGGAGACGACCGCGCCGCGGCGCGGCTGTACCGACATGCGGCCGAGACCCTCCAGGACTTCCGATTCTGACGCGGGGAGAGGGCCATGGCGCAGCCAATCCGCAATGCGCCGGACCTCGCCGAAACCTGGCGCCCGCAGTCGGCCCGTTCGCCCACGGCACGGTCGCTTGGCGAGGCGCGGCGAGAGCCACACCGGACGGTTCGAGCGGGGGAAGGGGGTGATCGAGGTGACGAAGGCACGTGTGTTGATCGCGCTCGTGACGCTGGCGCTGACGGTGTCGGCGCTGGGTGCCGGCTTCTCGGACGGTCGCTAGAGCGGCCGGCCCGTTCCTGTGTCCTGAATCGAACCGGAGAGGAGTGATCGGAATGACGAAGGCTCGCGTGCTCATCGCACTGGTGACGGTGGCGCTGACGGTGTCGGCAATCGGGGCGGGGTTCTCCGACGGACGCTAGGGTGCTCCGTCTCGGAGTTCCCTTGGGACCCGCGGGGCGTGCCGCCCGGTGCGACGAATCGAGGAACGGGAGGCAGTCGGTAGCAGGACCGGGGTGATCCTCGGCGAACTCCGCCCCGATGGAGCTGCCGACCCCGACGCCGCTCGTCGACCGCCCCTCCCTCAGACCGCTCGCAGTGGTGCTCTCACTGCTCGGTGCCGCCTGGGTCGCGGCAGTCGTTCTGATCATCGTCGAGCTCTAATCGAATCCACGACCGCCCGCGACCCGTAGACTCGGGAAGCGTGTCGCGCGCCCCTCGGATCGCCCTCCTGCTCGGAGCTGTCGTGCTGCTCGCCGCCTGCGGCGGGGGCGGCGCCGGGGAGACGGGCAACGGCGCGGTCGAGGTCGAGAGCGTGGGCAGCGTGACCACAGACTCGACGCCGGCGCCCGAGGGATCGGTCGACGATCTGCTCGCCGAGAGCCCCGCGCCCGACGTCGCGCTCGTCTTCGGCACCGCCGACTACGCGGCGGGGGAGAACCGGGTGGCGTTCCTCGTCGTGGACGGGCAGGGCGAGCTCGTGCTCGCCCCGACCGCCCGGGTACGTGTGGCGCAGGGGAGCTCGCTCGACGCCGTCCCGTCCGCCGAGGCCGTCGCGCAGAACATCCCGGTCGGGCTGGAGGCCGACGAGATCGCGGAGGGGGACTTCGACGTGCCCTCCGTCTACGTCGCGGCCCTCGATCTCCCCGACGCGGGGCCGTACACGCTGCTGGTCGAGCCCGAGGGCCAGGAGATCCAGGCCGTGGGCACGATCGAGGTTGCCGAACGCTCGGAGGTTCCGGCCGCCGGCGACCCGGCGGTGCCGTCGGACAACCCGACGGTCGAGGACGCATTCGCCGAGGACATCACGACCGCGCGACCGCCCGACACCGAGATGCTGCAGTACTCGATTGCCCAGTCGATCGACGACGGCGTCCCGTTCGTCGCCGTCTTCGCGACGCCGAAGTTCTGTGCGAGCCGGGTGTGCGGCCCCGTCGTCTCGATCGTCGACACGGTGCGCCGCAAGCTCGAGGGGAAGGGCGTCCGATTCATCCACGTGGAGATCTTCGAGAACAACGACCCTCAGCAGGGGTTCAACGAGTGGGTTCGCGAGTGGAGCCTGCCCACGGAGCCGTGGACGTTCGTCGTCGGGCCCGACGGCCTGATCCGGGATCGCTTCGAGGGGCTCGTGACCGTGGACGAGCTCACCGCGTCGGTCGAGCGAGAGCTGCTCCCGGCCGGATCGTGAGTCGTTCGGGCGGCCGGGCGTCGTCCTCACCCCGTGTGTGGGCCCATGTTCGTCTATAACCATCTCTCGGAAGTGAGACCCCGACGGAGGAGCTCCCATGGCTGAAGAGAGCTACGCGAAGCCGGTTCTGGTGTCGACCGGGTGGGTGGCCGAGCATCTCGACGATCCGGGTGTGGTGGTCGCCGAGGTCGACGAGAACCCGGACCTGTACGACGAGGGCCACATCCCGGGCGCCGTGAAGCTGCACTGGCAGGACGACCTGCAGGATCCGGTCGAACGCGATCTCGTCGACCGGGAGACGTTCGAGGGCCTGATGGGATCGCGCGGGATCGGCAACGAGACGACCCTCGTGCTCTACGGCGACAAGAACAACTGGTTCGCGGCGTACGCGTACTGGTACGTGAAGACCTACGGGCACCGCGACGTGCGAATCCTCAACGGCGGCCGGCAGAAGTGGATCGACGAGAGCCGCGAGCTGACGGTGGACGTCCCGTCGGCGGCCCCGGCCCGCTATGCGGCGAGCGAACGCGACGAGTCGATCCGCGCCTACCGCGATCAGGTGCGGGAGTGGATCGGCGCCGCTGACCGCGCGCTCGTGGACGTGCGCAGCCCGGGGGAGTACGCGGGCGATCTGCTCGCCCCGCCGGGGTACGAGCAGGAGGGCGCGATGCGCGGCGGTCACATCCCGACCGCGCAGTCGATCCCGTGGGCGACCGCCGTCCGTGACGACGGGACGTTCAAGTCCCCGCAGGAGCTCGCGGAGATCTACGCGGGCAAGGGCATCACCCGCGACCGGCAGGTCACCGCCTATTGCCGGATCGGCGAGCGCAGCGCCCACACCTGGTTCGTGCTCCACGAGCTGCTCGGCTACGACCACGTCCGCAACTACGACGGCTCCTGGACCGAGTGGGGCAACCTCGTCGACGTTCCGATCGAGAAGGGCCGCGGGTAACAGGCGAGGCATCACCACCCGTCGATGGCCGGCCCCGCCGCTGTGCTCGTCGTCGCCGCGACTCCGCGCGAGCTCGAGGGCGCGGAGGGTGCGCGCTCGCTCGCTTGCGGGATCGGTCCGGTCGAGGCGGCGGCGCGCACCGCGGTCGAGCTCGCCCGCGAACGTCCCACCGCCCTGTTGCACGTCGGCATCGGCGGTGTGCGGGCGGGCGCAGGCCCGCGCCTGCTCGACGCCGTCGTGGGGAGCCGGTCGCTCTACTGCGACTCGGCGCTCGCCGAGCCGATCGTGCCCGACCCCGGCCTGCTGGCCGCCGTCACCGCCGCGCTCCCCGACGCCTTCCTGCTTCCGATCGGGACGAGCGCGCGCGTGGGCGGAACGACCGGGACGCCCGTCGAGGCGATGGAGGGCTACGCCGTGCTCCGGGCGGCAGCGCTGGCCGGCGTGCCGGCGCTGGAGCTGCGGGTGATCTCGAACGAGATCGAGGAGGAGGATCGTTCCCGCTGGGCCTTCGACGACGCGTTCTCCCGCCTCGCCGAGGTGACCCGAACCGCCGCCGCCGCGCTCAGCCGCGGCTGAACGGCCCGCGCGGCCCGCGGAGGATCGGCCGCGTGAGGCAGGTCGGCCCGCCGTCGCCCTTGCGGGAGACCTCGTCGCCCCGGTACGTGAGCACCTCGACCCCCGCCCGCTCCATGCGCCGGCGCGTCTCACGATTCCCGTCGAGCGCGAGCGCGACGCGAGGTGCGAGCGCCAGGACGTTCGGCCCCATCGTCTCGAACTCGTCGTCGGGGACGTGCACGAAGCCGACACCGCGTTCCTCGAGCAGCTGCACCAGACGCGTCGGCATCAGCGGGAGGTAGACGACTGCGAGATCGCGGTCGAGCGGCGAGACGAACGACATCAGGTGGAGCACCTCACCCGGGCCGCGGTGGTGGGGAAGGTCGAACGTCACGACGTGGACGCCCGGCAGCGCCCGGCGCAGCGCATCGGCGCCCGCATCGTTCGTGCGGTAGCCGAGCCCGACGAGCAGCGTTCGCGCGTCGAGCCACAGCGTGTCGCCGCCTTCGACGGTCGCCGGCCCGTCGACCCGTCCGACGACGGGCACCCCGGCGGCCATGAGGTCGGTCGCGATCACGTCGGGCTCGCCCCGCCGGCCCGTCTTGCCCGGGCGCAGCAGCACGGCGCCCGCGTCCCCGACCAGGGCAGGGTCGTAGACGTAGATCGCATCCGGGTTCGCGCCGGCCGGGGTCGTGCCGAGGACGACCTCGGCGCCGGCCGACCCGAGGACCTCGCAGAAGGCCTCGTGCTCCGCGACGACCCGGACGGGATCCGGCGCCGCCCGCCAGCAGTAGTCCCGCCACGCGCCGAGCGTGCCCGGGTCGGGCCGGCGAACCAGCACCCGGAGCAGCGGCGCGGTCATGTCGCAGCAGCCGAGCGCGGCCGCCTCGGTACCCTGCATCCATGGAGCGTACCCCTCGCCTGACCGAGCTCGCCCCGGCGGGCGGTTGCGCCGCGAAGTACTCGGCGGCGCGCCTCGAGGAGCTGCTTCGCGGGTTCGCACCGGTCGAGGCGGAGAACCTCCTCGTCGGCCTGGCGCCGGCCGACGACGCGGCCGTCTACCGGCTGGACGACGAGCGGGCGCTGATCTTCACGATCGACTTCTTCCCGCCGCTCGTCGACGACCCGGCCGACTTCGGCGCGATCGCGGCGGCGAACGCGCTCAACGACGTCTTCGCGATGGGCGGTGCCCCACTGCTGGCGCTCTCGGTCGCGGCCTTTCCCGAGGAGCTGCCGGGGGAGGCCGTCGCGGCGATCCTCGCCGCGGCCGCTGCGAAGGTGCAAGAGGCCGGTGCGCTCCTGGCGGGCGGGCACACGATCCGCGACCCCGAGCCCAAGTACGGCCTTGCCGTCGTCGGCATGGCGTCCCCCGACGACATCTGGCGCAAGAGCGGAGCGCGTCCCGGCGACGCGCTCTTCCTGACGAAGCCGCTCGGGACGGGGCTGGTGCTCGCCGGGGTGCAGAAGGGCCTGCTGGGCCGCGACGAGCACGACCGGGCGGTGGCGCAGATGACGCGGCTGAACCGCGACGCCGCAGACCTGCTGCGACCCCGGGCGCCCCATGCGGTCACCGATGTGACCGGGTTCGGGCTCTTCGGGCACGCCGTCGAGGTCGCCGAGCGCAGCGCCGTGCGGCTCGTGCTCGAGTCCGACCGCTTCCCGGCGCTGCCGGGAGCCGTCGAGGCTGCCCGCGAGGGGATCCGCACCGGTGGCGATCCGCGCAACCGCGAGTTCGCCGAGGGGAGGCTGTCGTCGTCCGGCGTGCCCGCGGAGTACGAGCTGCTCGGGTTCGACCCGCAGACCGCCGGAGGCCTGCTCGCGTCGCTGCCTGCGGCGCACGCCCCGGTGCTCGAGGCAGAGTTCGCTGCCGGCGGCTGCTTCCTCGCCCGGATCGGCCGCGTGGAGGCCGGCGATGGCGTGCTCGTGGTCTGAGCGCTGAGCGCTGACGCCCTGCGGCGCCACAGGCGCCAGCCGGCGCCCCAGCGTCGGCGAGCTCGTGGAATCAGCCATCCAGTGCGCCGTCCGGGGAATGGGGTGCGGTTCCTGGCGCGCGAAAAGCAAGCCAGGCGAGGACGCAGGGACCGCCAATATGCGGGAATATTGGCGCGACTGAGGACGCGGTCTGGCGCCGCTTTGCAGCCGCCAGCACCGCGCCGTATTCTCCGGACGGCGCACTAGAATGGCAGCGGATGTTGGGCTCGATCCGCGCTCGCTGGCGCGCATTCCAGATGACGCCGGACGGCTTCCGCCGGCTGGCGCTCGTCTCGCTCGCAGGCCTCTACCTCGTGATGGTGACGGGCGCGATCGTGCGCCTCACGGCCTCCGGGCTCGGCTGCGAGAACTGGCCACGCTGTGGCGACACGCCGTTCCCCGAGAGCGGGCTCCATTCGTTCATCGAGTTCGGCAACCGGGTGATCGCGCTCGGCGCGATCACCCTCACGATCGTGGTCGCCGTGCTCGCCAGGAAGACCCCCGACCTGCCGCGGCGCGCGTCGAGGGTCGCGCTCGCCATCGCGGTCGCGACCGTCGGGCAGATCCCGCTGGGCGGCCTCACCGTCATCCTCGAGCTGAACCCGTACGCGGTGATGAGCCACTTCATGCTCGCGCTGCTCACGATCGGCCTCGCGACGTTCGTGGCCATGGAGGCGCACGCGTTCGCCCGCGGGCGCGGCGGGTCACGCTTCCCGAGGCCGCTCGCGTGGCTGTCGCTCCTGCTGCTGCCGTCGGCTCTCGCACTCGCCGTCACCGGGGCGTTCGTCACGGCCGCCGGTCCGCACCCGGGCGCCAGCGGCGAGGAGATCCCCCGCCTCGGGAACGTCGTCGATGCGGCGCACGTCCATGCCGTGGCGACGGCCGTCTTCGGCGTCGCCTGCGCGATCGTCGTCGGCGGCCTGGTCTGGTATCGCCGCGAGGCGATGCCGGAGCTCAAGCTCGGCCTTGCGATCATCGCGCTCATCGGCGTGGAGATCGGGGTCGGGCAATGGCAGTGGAACACGGCGCTGCCGTGGGGCGTCGTCCTCCTCCACGTCAGCCTCGCCTCGGCCATCTGGTGCTGCCTCGTCGCGTTCGTCGTCCGCCTGGCGTGGGCCGCGCAGCTCGGGAGCCCCGCGCCGATCAGCGTGCCCGTCCCGGCGGCGAGGCTCCCGTAGACTGCTCGGATCGGCGCCAACCTGCGTATCGACCGCCGGCCGGCGCCTCGCCGGCCGATTCTCGTCGCGGCCTTCCGGGGCTGGAACGACGGCGCCCAGGGCGCGACGTTGGCCGCGGGGTTCCTCGCGCGCGCCTGGGGCGCGGAGCGGTTTGCCGACATCGATCCCGAGGAGTTCTTCGACTTCCAGGCCGTCCGTCCGCAGGTATCGCTCGAGGACGGCCTGACCAGGCGGATCGACTGGCCCGAGAACGCCCTCTACGACGCCTCGATCTCCATGCGGCCGGAAGCCGAGCAGCGCGACGCGATCCTCCTCATCGGGGTTGAGCCGAACACCCGCTGGCGGGCGTTCACCGGTGAGATCGTCGAGCTCGCCCGCGGCCTCGGCGTCGAGCTCGTGATCACGCTCGGGGCGCTGCTCGCCGATGTGCCGCATACGCGGCCCTGCCCCGTGACCGGCGCCGCGACCAGCCAGCGGCTCGTGGACGAGCTCGGGCTCACCGCCTCACGCTACGAGGGCCCGACCGGCATCGTCGGCGTGCTGCACGATGCCTGCCGCCAGGCGTCGATCGACTCCGTCAGCCTCTGGGCGGCCGTGCCGCACTACGCATCGCTCGCGCCGAGCCCGAAGGCTTCTCTCTCGCTCTGCAGGCGGCTCGCCGAGCTGATCGAGGCGGAGCTCGACCTCACCGAGCTCGAGCGAGCGGCCGAGGTGTACGAGCGCCAGGTCAGCGAGGCCGTCGCCGCCGACGAGGACACGGCCGCCTACGTCCGCGAGCTGGAGCGCCATGCCGACGAGATCAGCGCGACCGAGCCGCTGCCCTCCGGTGACACGCTCGCGGCCGAGCTGACGCGGTTCCTGCGGGAGCACGAGGCCCGACGCCGCGCGGAGGAAGAAGGGGAGTAGGCGATCCGCCGTCAGGCGACGGCCGCGTCGGCCTCGGCCTTGCCGTCGACCGTCACCCCGGCCGCCTCGAGCGGCCCGGGCCGGCTACCCTCCGCCGGCGCGACGGCCGATCCTCCGTCCGGCTCCGCGCCGTCGACTGCCGCCGCCGGCCCGGCCGCCGCTCCGTCGACCGGCTGCTTTCTGCGCCGGCGTCGCCGCCTCGACTTGGCGGTACCGGTCTTCGGCACGGGCAGGTTGTCCGCGAGCGCCCCGGCGACCTCGGCGATGGTGCCCAGCCGCTCGCGTGCCCGCTCGATCAGCTGCTGCGCGGTGGGCGTGTAGCCGTCGGCCGAGGCGAGCAGCGCGGCGCCCACCTGGATCGGCTGCTCGATCGCGACGTTCACGAGCCGGGCCACGTTCTCCTCGTGGCGATGCCCGCGCGAGTTGGCGAGCGCCCCCAGCAGGCGCTTGGCGTCGACAAGCTCTGCGCTGGCCCTGCGATCCTGGACCTTGCGTGAGGTGCGGGCGAGCTTCCACGTCCACCGCTCCACGATCGCCTCAGGGGCGTCGGCCTTGTCGTCGGCGATCGCCCGCAGGAGGATCCGGACACCGGCGATCCTGTCCTTCTCCCACATGGGAGAGGAGATCACGATCGTGACGAGATCGTCGAAGTCGGCGCGGTCGACCCTGGTCGTGACGCGGTCACCGAGCGCGGCCAGCCGCAGACGGCGGTTCGGATTCTCGGCGGCGCAGCTCATGAGGAACAGCTCGCGGCACTCGCGGCTTGCGCGCGCGAGCTTCTCGGCGAACTGCTGGCGTTCGTCGAAGCGAAGCTGGCGGCCGGCGATGCGGGCCCAGAGCTCCTGCTCGTCCGACGCGAGGCGCGACGGGTCGACACGCTGCCACTCCCGGCCGATGACGGCGACGCGCCGACGGGGGTCGGGCGTGACCGGAACCAGCCAGCTCGCCGGCGAGAGGGTGCGTCGCGCCCGACGCTGCATCCTGCGGCGCGGAGCCGGCGTGACCCGGGCGCCCGGCCGGTAGAAGTCGGCGTCGAGCAGCGTGTGGAGCGTGATCGTCCGCTCCGTGTGGGTGGCAGCGGGGTCGACGAAGTCGACGACGACGCCGGCCTCCTTGCGCGGCTGGATCCGCATGATGCGACCGATCCGCTGCTGGTAGACGCGGCGGCTGGCGGTCGGCGCGAGGTGCATGCAGACCGTTGCGCGCGGCGAGTTCCAGCCCTCGGCCAGCAGCTGCGCGTTGATCAGGACGTTGATCTGGCCGCGCTCGTAGGCGGCGAGCGTCTCGGCCAGCTTCACGGGCGGCGTGCGGCCGCTGACGGCCTCCGCCTTGAGCCCGGCAGCCCGGAACTCACGGGCCAGGTTGTATGCGTGATCCACGCCGGCCGCGTAGACGATCCCGGGAGTGGCATCGAAGCGGTCCCGGTAGAAGCTCGCCGCCGCCTGGTTGATCAGCTCGTGGTCGAGGACCTTCGCGAGCGCCTCCTGGTCGTAGTCGCCGCCCACGATCGGCACCGACGAGATCGCGGCCGCCGGTGGTATGCGCAGGCAGCGGAGCGGAGCGATCAGTCCCCGCCGGGCCGCATCCGACAGAGGCAGGTCGTCCACCGACGCGGGGAAGACATCGGAGACCTGCTTCGCGATGAGCTGCTCGGTCGCCGTCATCCCGATGAAGACGGGCTCGGGGAAGCTGCGGATCGCCGCGCTCGTCTTCTCGCCGAGCGCCGTGTGGGCCTCGTCGCAGATCACGAGCTGGTACGCGGTACGCGAGAGCGTGCCGACGTGCCGCGAGAACCATGCGTACGTCTGGATCGTGATCGGATTGCGCGGCGGGTTGCGCTCGCTCGCCGGGATCGCAGGCGTGAGGCGTCCCGCGTAGCCCTCGGTCGTCAGGTCGCGGTTGAACTGGTCGACGAGCAGCCGGCGATGGGTGAGGATGAGAACGCCCATCGTGCGCGCCGCCTCGACGAAGCCCGCCGCGGCGATCGTCTTGCCGGACGCCGTCGGGTGACGGAACCGGAATCGCCGCTCGGCGCCGGGGTCGTGGAGCAGAGCCTCCGGCTCGTCCTCGAGCTCGCCTTCGCCCGCCTCGTCCTCGTCCTCCTCGTCCTCGTCGCCCTCGAGGGCGGCCTCCGTGGCGAGCCCGTTCTCCATGCTCCCGGCCTGACCACGCTCGTGCCCCGCGATGAGCTCCGTGAGCATGCCCGCGAGCGCGTCGACCTGGTGGCGGCGAAGCTCGGTGCCCGAGGCCAGGTGCGGTGAGTCCTCCGAGAGGACGCGCTCGAGGCCGAGCATCAGCGAGAAGGCGATCCGCCAGTCGGTCGACGGCGACGCCATGCCGGCGCCCATCTCGGACGCCGCCGCGTCGAGCGCCCTCCGGCGGGGCGTTCCGGGAGCGAGCGCCGCGACCGGCTCCTCGCCGAGGTGAAGGAAGGGCTCGCCCGCCCAGGCCGTCGCACGCTCCGCGAGGGCCGTCAGGCCGTCAACACCCTGTTCGAGCACGATTGACTTCGCTGTTCCCACCTGCATGCGTGCACAGCCGCGCGCCGACCGGAAAGAGGAACGGGTCGCGCGCGCGCCTGTCCGTCTGAAGCATATCGGCCCGGGAGCGGTTTGCGCAACCGGCCCGGACGCTCACCGCGGAGTAGGCTAGCTCCGTGGCTGACCGGTTGGCCCATCTCGTCCGGCACGCCCCGGCAGCGACGGAACGGCGCGCTCGTCCGGCGACGCTCCGGCCTGCTTCGCGCCGGCGAGGACGCGGCGCCGGGAACTTCGGGCGGCAACGGGGCGTCGAAGCGACCATGAGGGAACCGACGCGATCCGCGATCGGCCGCCGCGCGGTCGCCGCGCTCGTCATCGCGTTCGCCGTTCTCGCGGGGCTCGCGAGCCCGTCTGCGGGAAGCGCGGCCGTGACCGCGGCCGGGCTCGAGCGCTTCGGGACCTGCGGCGGCTTCCTCGGCTACGTCAAGCGCCACGCCAGGCGGATCGTCGAGCCGTGGGGCCTGCCCGGGGGCGTCTACGGGATCGCCGTGCCCGCAGCGGAAGGCGCCGAGGACGAGGCCGAGGGCGGGCCCGTCGCGGGCGTGGACTATTCGGGGACGAACGTCCAGGAAGCCGGTGTCGACGAGCCCGACATCGTGAAGACGGATGGCTCACGGCTGTTCACGCTGGCCGGCGGCCGTCTCAGCGCCGTGGATCTCACCGGCCCCGAGCCGGTGCTGCTCGGCTCGCTCGCGCTCGACGACGCCTGGTCGGGGCAGCTGCTGCTGCACGGCGACCGCCTCGTCGTCCTGTCGGGCGGGGGCGGCGTGATCCCGTTGCGGGCCGGCGGCGGCTCGATCGCCCCCGACGAGCCGTATCCATGGACGCCGCGTGCCGTCCTCACCGAGATCGACGTCTCCGACCCGACCTCGATGGCGGTGCTGCAGACCTTGTCCGTCGACGGCAGCCTCGTGGGCGCGCGCCTCGCCGGCTCCATCGCGCGCGTGGTCGTCGCCTCGGGGCCGTCCGGCATCGCGTTCGAGGCTCCGGCCGGGTCCGGCGCCGCGGCCGAGGAGGCGGCGAAGCGCCGCAACCAGAAGCGGATCGACCGCTCGGGAGTCCGGAACTGGGCGCCGAGCTACACGCTCGAGAACCTGGTGCGGGACACGACCGTGACGCGGCGCGCGGCCTCGTGCCGTCAGATGACGAGACCGGATCGGTTCTCGGGCCTCGGCATGCTCACGGTGCTCACGCTCGATCTCGAGCGCGGCCTGCAGCCGATCGACTCGGACGCGGTGTTCGCGGGCGGCGAGATCGTCTATGCCTCGCAGGAGAGCCTGTACGTCGCCACGCAGCGGTGGATCGACTGGGCGGAGATCCCGCCCGGCGAGGAGCCGCCGCCGGTGACGACCGAGATCCACCGCTTCGACACGTCCTCCCAGGCGACGACGGGCTACCGGTCGAGTGGTCGCGTCCAGGGACACCTGCTGAACCAGTGGGCCATGTCCGAGCACGAGGGCTACCTGCGGGTGGCGAGCACCGAAGAGCCGATCTGGTGGGACACCCCGTCCGGACGGACGGCCGAGAGCCGGGTCACGGTCCTCGACATCTCCGGGCCGTCGCTCGCGCCCGTGGGCGAGGTGACCGGCCTGGGCCGCGGCGAGCGGATCTACGCCGTGCGGTTCGTCGGCGACACGGGCTATGTGGTCACGTTCCGGCAGGTCGACCCGCTCTACGTCGTCGATCTGTCGAGCCCGACGAGCCCGTCCCTCGCTGGCGAGCTCGAGCTCCTGGGCTACTCGGCATACCTTCATCCGATCGGTGACCGCCTGCTGCTCGGCGTCGGTCAGGACGCGACGCCCGAGGGACAGGTCCTCGGGACGCAGGTGTCGGTCTTCGACGTGTCCGACCCCGCCTCGCCGCGGCTCGTCGACCGCCGCGGCCTCGCGCCGGGCTGGTCGGACGTCGAGTGGGATCACCACGCGTTTCTGTGGTGGCCGGCGACCGGCCTGGCGGTCGTCCCGGTGCAGGCCTCGTTGTGGGACGAGGAGACCGGAACGGTGATCGACCTCGGCGGCGCGATCGGCCTGCACGCCGGCCCGGAGGGGCTCGGCGAGCTCGGTCGCGTGACGCACGAGGGCGCGGCGATCCGTCGCTCCCTCGTCGCCCGGGGCGTTCTGTACACGGTGTCGGACGCAGGGCTCGAGGCGAGCACGCTCGACTCCCTGGCAGAGCTCTCGTGGCTGCCGTTCCCGGCACCTCCCCCACCCGACGAGTCGCCGGGCGAGCCCCCGCCCGGGCAGACCGAGCCGGGCGCAGGCGCTCCGCCAGACCCGGGCCCCTGATCAGCGGCCGCCGCCCGCGGCGACCCAGGCGATCGTCTTCGCCGTCAGGCCGTCGAGCGCGCGGACGGACAGCTCGAGATGCTCCGCGCGGGTGTCCTCGAGCCTCGTATGCGAGAGGCCCCGCAGGCTCTGCACGAAGAGCATGACGGTCGGAACCCCCGCCCTCGAGATCTCGGCCGCGTCGTGGAGAGGGCCGCTCGGCAGCCTGTGCGTGACACCGGCGACCTCGGTGATCGCCTCGTCGCAGAGGCCGACGAGTGTCTCGTCGAACAGGATCGGCTCGATGCCCCAGATCCGCTCCCAGGCCACTCCGAGCCCCTCCTCGCCGGCGAAGCGCTCGCTCGAGCGCTGCGCGTCGGCGAGCATCGCGGCCAGCTTTGCCGCGTCGAGATGCCGCTGGTCGAGCAGGCAGGCCGCCTCCTCGACCACCGAGGTGACGATGCCCGGCTTCGTGGCGACGCCGCCCATCGTGCACACGGCACCCCCCCCGGCGCGCAGGGCGATCTCGCGGAGCTCCAGCTCGAGCCTCGCAGCGCCCGCCAGGGCGTCGCGGCGCGCCGCCATCGGGGTCGACCCTGCATGTGCGGCCTGGCCGGTGAAGGTGACGCGGTGCCGTTCGACGCCGAACGTGCCGAGTACCGCGCCGAGCGGGATGCCCATCGACTCGAGCACGGGGCCCTGTTCGATGTGCAGCTCGACGTAGGCGACCGCCGTCGCCATCTGGGCGCCCGCCTCGACTGCCCGGTCGAGGTCGACGCCGTGTGTGGCAAGCGCCTCCGGCAGCGCGACACCATCCCGGTCGCGGAGCGACCGGAGGTGATCCTGGTCGCGCATCGAGCCCGCGCATGCGGACGAGCCGAACAGGCTCCGGCCGAAGCGTGCTCCTTCCTCGTCGGCCCAGTCGACCAGCCTGACCGTGACGGGCGGGACGCCGGCGGCCGCGAGCTTGCGGAGCACCTCGAGCCCGGCGAGGACGTTCAGGCAGCCGTCGAGCCAGCCGCCGTTCGGGACCGAGTCGATGTGCCCGCCGATCAGCACCGCACGCTCGGAGCCGCCGCGGAGCGTCGCCCACTGGTTGCCCGCCTGGTCGACCTCGACCTCGACCGGCAGCTCCGAGAGCTTCTCGCGCATCCACGCGCGCGCCCGGGCCCAGGTGTCCGTCCAGCAGACCCGCTGCGCACCGTCCTCGTCACCGGTGAGGCGGCGCAGCTCCTGTAGCTCTGCGACTGTCCGCGACGGATCGAGGCCCATGGCCGAAGCCTAGTGCTCGGTCCCGGAGGTGGCTTGAAGATCCCGGCGCCGCTTTGCAGCCGCCCGGGATCCGAGTGACTTCCGGGACGGAGCACTTGAGGCTCGATCGGGCCGGCTGTCAATCGATCGGAGGCCGCCGCTTCCGGCCGCCGGTGGCCGGGTCGGGCGGCGCCGTTCGGATAGAGTTCGCTCCCGATGGGACGAGGCTCCATTCCGGTTCGGCGCTGGCGCAGCGACCGGCAGCGCAAGAAGAAGCAGCGCGAGAAGCGCAGAGCCGAGCAGGCCGCGAAGGCGCGCACGAAGTAGGCGGCCGTGACCGCCGGGCTTCGCCCGGCTCTTGCGCGGACCGTCAGCCGCGAGCTGTGACCGCCGGGCTTTGCCCGGCTCTTGGGCGGGTCCGGCCCGGCCGAGCCGGGCCGTCAGCCGCGGGCGCCGGGTCCGGCGCGGCCGAGCCGCGCCGTCAGCCGCGGGCGCCCTTGCCGCGTCGGTCACGCGGCTTCTTGATCGCTGCCGACGGGTTCGGGTTCCGCTTCCGGAAGTCGTTGGCGATCTGGTCGAACGTGCACCAGCGCACGCCGGCGTGCCGGTTGATGTGCTCGATGATCCGCTCGTGCATGAGCAGCACCTGCGCCTTTCCGCTCACGTCGGGGTGGATGGTCATCGCGAACACCGCGTAGTCGTACTCGCGGTAGACCCAGTCGAACTGGTCGATCCAGATCTGCTCGAGCTGCCTCGGGTTCACGAAGCCGTGGCTGTTCGGCGACTTCTTGATGAACATCATCGGCGGCAGGTCGTCGAGGTACCAGCTCGCCGGGATCTCGATCAGCGAGGTGACCTTGCCGCGGCGGAGCGGCTTCATCCATGTGCTCGCAGCCTTCGCGTAGTCGATCTTCGTCCAGCTGTCTCCGACCCTCACGTAATGGGGATGGAAGTCGTCGTGCATGAGCGAGTGGTCGTACTTGATGCGGTGCGCGAGCAGCAGCTCGTTCGTGACGGGCGAGAACTCCCACCACGGCGCGACGTAGCCGGTGGGTCGACGCCCGGCGACCTTCCTGACGAGGTCGATGCACTTGACGAGGATCGCCTCCTCCTGCTCGCGGGTCATCGCGATCGGGTTCTCGTGGGAGTAGCCGTGGATGCCGATCTCGTGACCCGCGGCCGCGACCATCTTGGTCTGGCGCGGGAACGTCTCGATCGAGTGGCCCGGGATGAACCAGGTCGTCTTCAGCCCGTAGTAGTCGAAGAGCTCGAGCAGCCGCGGCGTCCCGACCTCCCCCGCGAACATCCCGCGCGAGATGTCGTCCGGGGAATCCTCACCTCCGTACGAGCCGAGCCAGCCGGCGACGGCGTCGACGTCGACGCCGTACGCGCAGAGGATCTCCTTGGCCATCAGCGACCTCCTGTCTCTCGGAACGGTTGGGCGGTGTGCATGCCACTACGCTAGTTGCATGTGCGGCCTCTGTGGAACGCTCGGCGTCGAGCACTGGGCTGAGACCGGCGGCGATCGCCGGACGCGGATCTTCCGGGTCGCCCTGCTCGACCGGATCCTGGCGCAGGAAGGCCTCTCGCTGGACGACTGGGGAGGCGCCGTCTACGTCCTGCGTGACCGCAAGGGCCGGGCCGAGGTCGTCGACGACCTCGGCGCCGTCTGGCAGGCGGCGGAGCGCCTCGCCGGCAAACCGCTCGATCCGCTCGCCCCCTCGCTCGTCCGGGCCCTGCAGGCCGATGGGTAGACGCCTCCCCGTCTCGGTGCTGACCGGGTTCCTCGGCAGCGGGAAGACGACCCTGCTCGCCCGTCTGCTGGAGCACCCGCGTATGGGCGAGACCGCGGTGATCGTCAACGAGCTCGGCGAGGTCGCGATCGACCACCACCTGCTCCGCCGCGTCGACGAGCGGACGGTCGTCCTCGGCAACGGCTGTGTCTGCTGCACGCGGCGCGGTGATCTCGCGGACGAGCTCCGCGACCTGCTCGACCGTCGCGCGCGGGCCGAGATCCCACCGTTCCGGCGCGTCGTCGTCGAGACGACGGGGCTTGCGGATCCGTCGCCGATCCTCGCCACCCTCGTCACCGACCCGATGCTCCGACACCGGGTCGCGGCGGGCCCGGTCGTCACGACGGTCGATGCGGTGACCGGGCCGAGCACCCGCCGGCGCCAGCAGGAGTGGTCGCGGCAGGCCGCCGCCGCCGACCGGCTCGTCGTCACGAAGACCGACCTTGCGGCCGCGGCCGACGTCGCGGAGCTGCGACGCGAGCTCCGGAGCGTCAACCCGATCGCCGACGTCCTCCTCGTGACGTTCGGCGCCGTCGACCCGAGGCGGCTGTTCGGGGGCCATCGCGCCGTTGCCGCCGTGCCCGAGGGCCACGATCACGGTCACGCCGGCGACCTCCGCTCGTTCGCCCTCACCTTCGGCGCGCCGCTCGACTGGACGGCGTTCGGGATCTGGCTGACGATGCTGCTGCACGCCCGCGGACAGGACGTGCTGCGGGTGAAGGGCCTGCTCGACGTGGGCGGGGCGGGCCCCGTGCTCGTGAACGGCGTTCAGCACGTGATCCACCCGCCGCAGCATCTCGACCGCTGGCCCGACGGCGATCGACGTTCACGGATCGTGTTCATCGCGCGCGGGATCGAGCCCGGCGAGGTCGAGGCATCGCTCGCGGCGTTCACCACCGCCGTCGAGCCGGTCAGTCGTCGCGGCCGTGCAGCTCGTCCTCGAGCCCGCGCTTGACGCCGCGCGCTCCCTGCCCGAGCCGCTTCCACCGTTCGGTGTTCAGGAGGAAGAGCAGCACGACCATGAGGACGATGGCTCCGACGATGATCAGCATCGGTGTTGACTCTTGTACAGCCAACGCGGCGAGATGGCAAGCGGCGCGACGGCCCCGGACGACGGCGAGACCCTGCTCCCGGCCGGGGCGGGGTGGTGCCCGCCCGGGTCGAGGCTCAGATCGTCAACCCGGTGAACCGCGACAGCTCCGTCGAGATCTGGAAGAGCTGACCGGTCAGCAGCAGCACGCCGAAGGCGATGAACAGCGATGCGGATACGAGGCGAACGACCTTCCAGTGCCGCCGGATGACGCCGGTCCAGCCGAGCGTCCGGGTGAACGCGAGGCCCGCGAGCAGGAATGGCAGTCCGAGCCCGAGCGAGTAGACGGCGAGCAGGATCGCGCCGCGCGTGGGGCTCGATCCGCCGACCGAGAGGGTGAGGATCGCGGCGAGCGTCGGGCCGAGGCACGGCGTCCAGCCGACCGCGAACGCCACGCCGGTCAGCCCCGAGGCGAGGTACGAGCCTCCCTCGTTCAGGTGGAAGCGCTTCTCGAATGCCAGCGGGCGCGGCAGCGGTAGCCCCGCGTAGACGATGCCCGAGAGGATCACGAACACCCCGGCGACGAGCTCGAGCGTGCGCCGGTGGACGAGCAGCGAATTGCCGAAGAAGCCGGCGCCGGCGCCGAGGAGGACGAACATGAGCGTGAACCCGAGCACGAACACGCCTGTCAGCGTCACGACCCGCCGCGAGGGCGCACCGAGCTGGTCGAACGTCGCGCCGGAGACGAACGACACGTAGCCGGGTACGAGCGGGAGCACGCACGGCGAGATGAAGGACACGAACCCGGCTGCGAACGCGAGCGCCAGCCCACCGACGTCGAGCTCGATCGTCGCCGCGAGCGTCACTCTGCCGCCCCGGTGGCGAGCAGGAGCCCCTCCTCGAACCCGGCCAGATCCGTGCCGCCGACGATCTGGCCGGCAATCCGGTGGTCGGCGTCGAGGAAGAAGGTCGTCGGCATCCCGATGACGCCGAGCTGCGCGGCGATCGATCGGTCATCGTCGGCGATGCTCGGCCAGTCGAAGCCGATCTCCTCCTGGAGGGCCTTCGCGTCGCCGGCAGCGTCCTCGAGGTTGATCCCGACGATCTGGATCCCGGGATTGGCCTCGGCGAGCTCGATCAGCGCCGGAAGCTCCTCCCGGCACGGGGGGCACCACGAGGCCCAGAAGTTGAGGACGATCGGCGTGCCCGCGTAATCGGCGAGGCGAACGACCTCGCCCGTGACCGGGTCGGTTCCCTCGAGCTCGAGGGCATCGGACGGAGTGCCGTTCGGCACGCCCGAGACCTCGCCCGGCTCGGGCATCGCCACCGTCGTGGCGGGAGGGGACGAGGGCGACCCGCCGCAGGCGGCCGCGACCGCCGCGACCGCCACCGAAGCCGCGAGTGCCGCCCGAACCGTCACGGGGCGCCGTTCTGCGGCCCGTCGCCCCGGACCGGTGCGATGACGCCGCCGAGCGGGTGCTCGACGGTCGTGGCGCGAGGTGCGGTCGGGAGTCGGCTCGGCATCGTCGGTCGTTCTGATGCGGCAAGGGTTCCACCCGATGCTAGCTTGCGGGTGGTGCCCGAATCCGGCGACACCGCGCGGGCAGTTCGCGCGCCGGCGAAGGCCGTCGCGCCGGGCGTGCGCCCCACGACCTCGGGGGAGGTCGGAGCCGGGAGGCGGCGGCCGCCTTCGGACCTCGGCCTGCGGCCGGCGGTGGGGCGCCGTCCTGTCGCGTGGCGAGGATCTGCCCGGTAGTGAGCTGGGTCGACCTCCTCGTCGTCGTCTGGATCGGGCTGTCCGCCTGGGTGGGATACCAGCGTGGCCTTCTCGGCCAGGTGCTCTCGCTCGCGGGCCTCGCGGCCGGTGCGCTCGTCGGCTCGCGTGTCGCCCCGCTCGTGCTGCCCGACGGGAAGAGCTCGCCGTGGGTGCCGTTCGCGAGCCTCGTCGGCGCGATCCTCGGTGCGGTGCTCTTCCAGGCGGGCGCGAGCATCGCGACGCGGACGTTCCGGGGCACGGTCGTCCGTGGCCCCCTGCGTCTGGTCGATGCCGTCGGTGGCACGGTCGTGGGCGCGGCCCTCGGGATCGCGGTCGCGTGGCTGGCCGGTGCGGTCGCGCTCCAGATCGGCGAGCCGGGCACGCGGCGCGTCGTCCAGGACTCGGCCGTCCTCTCGAGGCTCGTCGAGTCGGTGCCCCCTTCCGACGTCCTCCAGGCGCTCGCTCGCTTCGACCCGCTTCCGCTCGTCGCTTCGAGACCCGACCTCGGCCTGCCGGCGCCGGATCCGTTCGTGCTCGAGAACCCCGCCGCCAGGCGAGCGGGGGTGAGCGTCGTGAAGATCCACGGCGTAGCCTGCGGACTGAGCGTGCAGGGGTCGGGTTGGGTGCTCCGTCCCGGTCTCGTCGTCACGAACGCCCATGTCGTCGCCGGCGTCGAGCACCCGCAGGTCCTCGTCCCGAACGACCAGGCCCTTGGAGCCAGGATCGTGTACCTCGACACGAGGAACGACGTCGCGCTGCTGTCCGTGCCCGGCCTCGAGCTTCGGGCGCTGCGCCTCGCGGACGAGACGCCCGACAAGGACGACGTCGTTCTCCTCGGCTATCCGGAGGACGGCCCCCTGAAGGGAACGCCGGCGACGGCCGGGCAGCCGCGCAAGATGCTGACCCAGGACGCGTCCGGCGAGCGGTTGCTGCTGCGCACGGTCGTCCCGCTGCGCGGCGTGGTGCGCCACGGGCACAGCGGCGGTCCGGTGGTGGACGTGGAGGGGCGGGTGGTCGCGATGATCGCCGCGGCCGCCAGGGACGGCGACGGCGGGTTCGGAGTGCCGACCGAGGAGATCGAGCGCGGGCTCGAAGGCGACCTGCAACCCGTGGCGCCCGGCCCCTGCACCTGAAAACTCGTTTATCGCCGGAAACGGGCGCCTCGTCTCGGATACGATGGCGTCGCGGTTGCGGCCCGCGTGGCCGCGACATCGGGTACGAGCCAAGGAGGCATGCACGGTGGCGACAATCGAGGAGCGACGCGCCGCAGCGGAGCCGTTCATCCGCCCGGACGGGAAGGAGAAGGTGACAGGCGCCGGTCGCTACACCGCCGACCTGAACCTGACCGGCCAGCTGCACGCGAAGTTCAGGTACACGGACGAGACCCACGCCCGGGTCACTCGCATCGATGCTTCGAAGGCACGCGCGCTGCCCGGCGTGATGGCCGTGCTGACCCACGACGACGTGCCCGAGGTGAAGTACGGCGGCATGGTCCAGGATCGCTACCTGTTCGTGAAGGACAAGGTGGTCTGGGAGGGCGACATCATCGCCGGAGTCGCCGCGCTCACCCCGGAGATCGCCGAGCAGGCGGCCGCCCTGATCGAGGTCGATTACGAGTCGCTGCCGCCGATCACCGACTTCGAGGCCGCGACGGGCGAGGGCGCGCCGCTCGTCCACGACGACTGGGAGACCGACGAAGGCGACGATTCGATGGGCCGCGACGGCAACCGGATCGGCTACTCGACGATTGTGAAGGGGGACGCGGACGCGGCCATGGCCGGCGCCGACGTCGTCGTCAAGGGTCGCTACGTCGCCGACTGCTCGCAGGGTGTCCCGATCGAGCCCCGTGCCGTGATCGCACAGTGGACCGGCGACAAGGTCACGATCTGGACGTCGACGCAGGTGCCCTACGCGGCCCGCGGCGGCGTTGCGCACGTGCTGCAGATTCCCGAGGCGCAGGTCCGGATCATCGTGCCGCTGCTCGGCGGGGGGTTCGGAGCGAAGTGCGACTTCCACTTCGAGGGCCACGTCGCCGCGCTCGCGCGGGCCGCGAAGCGCCCCGTGAAGCTCGTCTTCTCCCGTCACGAGGAGTTCGTGGCCGTCGACCATCGGCGCGAGGGCATGGTCATCGAGCTCGAGACCGGCGCGAGGACGGACGGCACGCTCGTCGCACGCCGAGGCCGGCTCGTTCTCGACAAGGGCGCCTACTGCGGCGAGGGCGGCTTCTTCGCCCAGATGGCCGCGATGCATGGCTGCGGCCCGTACAGGATCGAGAACATCGACATCGAGTCCTCGCTGAACTACTCGAACAACCAACCGTCCAGCTCGATCCGCGCCCCGACTGCCCCGCAGGTGTGCTGGGCGCTCGAGCAGCACATGGACGAGCTCGCGCGGGCGCTCGAGCTCGACCCCGTCGAGCTGCGGCGGCGCACCCTGATCGAGGAGGGCGCCGAGGGCCCGACCCGGCAGGTCTTCGAGCCCATCGGGATGAAGGAGACGCTCGAGCGGGCCGTCGACATGATCGGCTACGGGCAGGAGCTGCCCGACGACGAGGCAATCGGCGTCGCATGCGGCTGGTGGCCGTGCTTCGGCGCCCAGGCCGGGGCGTACGTGAAGCTGAACAACGACGGCACCGGCTCGATCGTCACCGGCGCCCAGGAGAACGGCACCGGCGCGGTGATGGCCTTCCCGATCCTGGTCGCCGCGGAGCTCGGCATGAGCCCCGACGACTTCACGATCCTCTATCAGGACACCGATGCCGCCCCGTGGGACATGGGCTCCTGCGGCTCACAGACGACGTTCAACAGCGGCCGGGCCGCGATCGCGGCCGCCGTCGAGGTGCGCGAGCAGCTCCTCGACGCCGGCGCCGAGAGCCTGGAGGTGGCCCGCGATGACCTCGAGCTCGCCGAGGGCACCGTCCGCGTGAAGGGCGCGCCCGAGAAGTCGATCGCGATCGCCGAGCTGGCCGGCTCCGGCACGACGTTCCATGGCACCGGCTCGGGTGACGTTCCCGGCGCGCCGGAGTGCGATGCCGAGGGCTGCGTCGGGCGGCTCGGGCTCGAGTCCTTCCTCGCCCCCCAGTTGATCACGCACGCCGCCCACGTCAAGGTGGATCGCGAGACCGGCGTCGTTCGTGTCCTGCGCGTTGCAGCCGCCCACGACTCCGGGATCATCCTCAACCGGATCGGTGCCGACGGTCAGGTGTACGGCGGCGTGATGATGGGCGTCGGTCAGGCGCTCACGGAGGGCACCCAGTTCGACGACAACGCCCGGCAGCGCAACCCGCACCTGCTCGACTACAAGCTCGTCACCGCCTCCGACGCGCCCCAGGTCGAGATCAGCTGGGTCGAGATCGAGGCGAAGAACGCAGGCCCGAACGGTTCGAAGGGAATCGGCGAGCCGCCCTGCGTGGCGACGGCCGGCGCGATCGCGAACGCGATCACGAAGGTGATCGGCACGCCGGTCCGCCAGCTGCCGATGACGGCCGAGCGTGTCTGGGTCGCAAACCAGGGAGGAGACCAGTGAGCGGCACCTACGTCAGCGCCGCTTCCGTCGCGGAGGCGGTGGGAGCGATGGCCGGGGGCGCCAGGCCGGTGGCCGGCGGCACCGACCTCGTCGTCGGCTCCCGCCAGGGCAAGTCGCCTCTGCCGAATAGCATCGTCGCGATCCACCGGATCGCGGAGCTCGAGGGGATCAGCGGCTCCGGTGGCGGGCTCCGCCTCGGGGCGCTGGTGACCCACGAGGAGCTGGTCGATCATCCCGTGGTGCGCGAGCGGTTCACGGCGCTCGCGGACGCCGCGGCGATCGTCGGCTCGCATGCAACCCGTGCGCAGGGGACGATCGGCGGGAATGTGATGAACGCCTCGCCGGCGATGGAGTCGGGCGGCCCGCTCGTCTGCTTCGGGGCCACCGTGACGCTGCAGTCGACCGACGGCAGCCGCGAGGTCGCCGTGGCCGACCTGTGGTCGGGCCCCGGTACGACGACGGCCGGGCCCGGCGAGCTGCTGACGGCCGTCGACATCCCCGCGCTGCCGGCCGGCGCCGGCTCCTGCTATGCCCGTCTCGAGTACCGCCGCCAGATGGAGATCGCGGTGGTCGGAGCGACCGCCGTGGTCGTGATCGACGGCGGCTCGGTGACCGACGCGCGCGTCGCGATCACCGCCCTCGCACCGACCATCTACCGGGTGGCCGAGGCCGAGGCGGCGCTCGTCGGCACCGACGGCGGTCGCGCTGCGGCGGAGACGGCTGCGCAGGCGGCGGCTGCCGCGGCGGCACCGATCTCCGACGTCCGCGCATCGGCCGAGTACCGCCGCGCGATGGCGGCGGTCATCACCCGCCGTGCGATCGAGGCCGCCGTCGCACGGGCGAACGGCGAGCCTGTCCCCATCCCTGCCAGCCCTGCGCTCCACGGAGCGGTCTGAGGAAGCCATGAAACACAGCGCAACACTCACCGTCAACGGCATCCCCTACCCGGTCGAGATCGAGGCCGATGCGAGCCTCCTTCGCGTCGTTCGCGAACAGATCGGGCTCACCGGCTCCAAGGAGGGCTGCGACGACTCGGAATGCGGGGCCTGCATGATGCTGCTCGACGGCAAGCCCGTGAACTCCTGCTCGTACCTCGCGCTGCAGGCCGAGGGAAGCGACATCGCGACGGTCGAGGGCCTTGCCCTCGACGACGAGCTGCACCCGCTCCAGCGTGCCTTCCTCGTGCAGGGAGGGGTGCAGTGCGGGTTCTGCACGCCGGGAATGCTCATCTCGGCGACCGCGCTGCTCGACCGGAACCCGAGCCCCAGCGAGGAGGATGTCCGCGTGGCGCTCTCCGGCAACCTCTGCCGGTGCACGGGCTACGACGGCCTCGTCAAGGCGGTGCTCTCGGTGGCCAAGGCGGGCTCGGCGGCCTGACCAGCCCCCGATCGGTGTGCCCGGCGCGGATGTGCGTGCCGGGCCGGTCGGGCCGGTATCAGAGCTCTCAGGCGAGCGCCCGCTCGATCCAGGCCGGCAGCTCCCGGAGCAGCGCGGGATCGATCGTGTGCCCGCTTGCGCTCTCGTGGTAGCGGGCGTCGAGGCCGGCGGCCGAGAGCCGGTCGCGGGCGTCGTGCCCCCACTCGACGCCGATCACGGGGTCGAGCGTCCCGTGACCGACGGTGACGGGGAGGCCGGGGCGGTCGAGGTCGAGCTCGAACCCCTCGACCGTCGGGATGAAGCCCGACAGGCCGATCACCGCGGCCGGCGTCGGTCGGCCGGCACCGAGGGCGAGTGCGTAGGACATCACCGCGCCCTGCGAGAACCCGCCGATCACCGTTCGCTCGGGCGGGACGCCGTTGTCGCCGAGGAAGCCGTCCAGCCAGGCGGCCGCGAGGGGAAGCGTGCCGTGGAACGTCGCCGGGTCGGGGAAGCCGATCCGGCGGACGGCGTACCAGTGCGCCCCTCCCGGCGGCAGGGCGAGGGGCGCCCGCGGCGTCACGCCGACGAGCCGGCGCTCGGGGTCGAGCAGGTCGAGCAGCCCGTGCAGGTCGCGCTCGTCCGCGCCGCGGCCGTGCAGCAGGACCAGCGCTCCCCGCGGCTCGCCGCGGGCAGGCCGCACGAGCGCCGCCAGCGTGTGCGTCTCGTTCATGCCCGGGCCCAGGCGGCCCGTGGGTCGGTGAGCGGGGTCAGCACGGGCTCGATCTGCGCCCGCATCGGCTCGAACCGCGGCGGGAGGACGAGCGACTCTCCGAGATGCTCGAGCGGCTCGTCGGTCGTGAAGCCGGGGCCCATCGTGGCGATCTCGAACAAGACGCCGCTCGGCTCGCGGAAGTAGATCGAGCGGAACCAGAAGCGGTCGACGACCGGGGTGGGCCTGGCGCCTGCTCGCTGCGCCACCTCGCGCCAGCCCTCGTGCTCGTCCATCGTCGACGACCAGGCAACGTGATGAACGGTTCCGGCGCCGGGCACGCCGGGCTCGGTGGGCGCTGGATCGTAGGCGTAGCGGCCGCCGCGCGTGGCCGCCCGCGTCTCCCAGCCGCCGTCCTCCGGCACGAAGCCGAGGCCGTCCTCGAGGAGCGCGCGGCTGCGCTGCGGGTCGCTGCTGTACGCCCGCACGCGGTCGAACCCCTGGAGGGCGAGCTCGCGCGGGATCTCCGGGTGCCGGGCGACGAGCGGCTCGTCCGCCGTCTCGACGGCCGCGAGCTCGTGGTCGAGGCCTTCGGGATCGGCGAAGCGCAGGCTTCCGTCCTCGCCTGCCGTCACGGCCACTCCCTCGTCGTCGAGCCGCCGGGCCCAGAAGTCGAGTGCTTCGCGGGAGCCGACCCGCCATGTGATCAGGTGGATCATGCCGTCGCCCGGCCGACCGCGTCTCGCGCCCGGGTACTCGAAGAAGGTGAGGTCGGCGCCGGGGCTCCCGAGCTCGTCCGCGTAGAAGAGGTGGTACACCGTCGGGTCGTCCTGGTTGACCGTCTTCTTCACGAGCCGGAGCCCGAGCACCCGGGTGTAGAAGTCGAGGTTCCGCGGAGCGTCCCCGGTGATGCAGGTCACGTGGTGGATGCCGTCGAGTCGCATTGCTCCTCCGTTCGGTCGGCGCGGGCCTGGGTGCGGCGCCGTGATCCCTTGTAGTTGTGTACGCAATCATGTTACCAGGAGGGTGCCGTCCGGCGACGGCTCCGCGAACGGGGATGGGTAGCGTTCACCGCGTGAGACCGCTGCTCGTGATCGAGCAGGAATGGCGGCTGGAGGGGCTGGGTCGATCTGCGGCGGCTCGTGACCGGACTTCCCATCCGGCTCGCGATCATCGATACTTCGCTGGTCCGACGACCCGAAGGAAAGAGGGAGCGTACGCATGGGTTTTCTCGACAAGCTGTTCGGCCGGAGCAAGGAGTCGCAGGCAACGGATGCCGCCGGCGACGTCGCCGACAAGACCGCGGACGTTGCCGGTGACGCGGCCGGCACGACCGGGGACGTCGCGGGTGACGTGGCCGGCACGACCGGTGACGTTGCCGCCGACGCCGGCGAAGGTACCGGTAGCGAAGGGAGCGGGAGCGAAGGGAGCGGCGGCCAGCGCTCCTACTAACCCCCTCCCGGGCAGCTCCGGCCCCATCGTGAGCCGGAGCTGCCCGTTTGGGGTGATGGCCCGGGTTGCGCCCCGAGCAACAGGAGCCGCCGCACTCGCGCACACTAGACTGACGGCGACGAATGCAGGAGCCGCCCGCCACCTTCCGTGCCTTCGTCGCCGACCATGACGCCGGCGTTCCCACCGCCGTCCGCGAGCTCCATCTCGCCGAGCTCGGCGAGGACGGCGTGCTCGTTCGCGTCGAGTGGTCGTCGCTGAACTACAAGGACGCGCTCGCCGCGCGAGCGGACGGCAAGGTCGCGAGACGCTCGCCGCTCGTCGTCGGCGTCGATCTCGCCGGAGTGGTCCTCGGCTCCGACGACGCTCGCTTCGCGTCCGGGGACACCGTGCTCGCGCACGCCCATGAGATCGGCGTCGGCCATCACGGTGGGCTCGCGGAGCTGGCGAGGGTCCCGGGCGACTGGATCGTCCCACTCGCCGGCGGGCTCTCGCCCCGCGAGTCGATGATCCTCGGCACGGCAGGCTTCACGGCGGCGCTCAGCGTCGTCGAGCTCGAGCGCCACGGCCTGGCCCCCGACGCCGGGCCGGTACTCGTCACAGGGGCCACCGGCGGCGTCGGCAGTGCGGCGGTCGCGATCCTCGCTGCCCGCGGCTACGAGGTCCACGCGGGCACGGGCAAGGCCGACGCGCACGGCTGGCTGCGCGAGCTCGGGGCGGCCGAGATCCATGGCCGGGAAGAGATCGAAGCCCTCGCGGAGCGCCCGCTCTCCAAGCAGCTCTGGGCGGCGACGGTCGACAGCGTCGGTGGGCGCACGCTCGCGGGCGTCCTCAGCTCGACGCGCTACAGGGGCGCGGTCGCGGCCTCGGGGTTGACGGGTGGCGCCAGCCTCGAAACGACGGTGATGCCGTTCATCCTGCGCGCCGTGTCGCTGCTCGGCATCGACTCCGCCGCCACGCCGGAGCCGCTCCGCCACGAGGTATGGAGGCGGCTCGCCGCGGATCTCCGCCCGCGCGACCTCGACCTCCTCGTCGGCGCAGAGATCGACCTGGACGCCGTGCAGGCTGGGCTCGACACGCTGCTCGCCGGCGGCGCGCGCGGCCGCTTCCTCGTCCGGCTCTGAGTCGTTGGCCCGCCGGCTGACACCACATGCCGCTGGAGAACGCGGAACCAAGCCGCCGTCTGCGCGATCGAGCGCTGCACCGCCATTCGATCCGCTCAGCGATCAGAATTCCTACAGTAGAAGTTTGGAAATCAGAATTCGTATGTGCTACGGTCGCAGAGACAGTGAAGGAGGCCGGCATGGACAAGCGTTCAGTGGCGACCCTTCGTGACCGCGGTCAGCTGACGATCCCGGCCGGCGTACGGAAACAGGCCCAGCTCGAGGAAGGCGTAGTGGTCGAGTTCGAGGTGCTCGAGGAGGGGCTCCTCCTGCGCCCCAAGATCGTGCTCGACGACGTCCAGCTCGACGAAGACTTCATCCGTAGCGTGATCGACTCGACCGCGGCGGCGTACGCCGAGCTGCGCGCCGACGAGGAGGCTTGGGCGGACGAGTTGGCCGAGCGGGCGGTTCTCGAGGGATCCTTGGCGGACGGAGTCGAGGAGTAGCCAGGCGTGGCAGACGCGCGGTGGGGCGAAGTCTGGAACGTCGATTTCGGCGTTCCGAAGGGCCACGAGCAGGGCGCGGAGCGGCCGGCGGTCGTGGTCTCGTCAGACTGGTTCAACACGACAAAGGCGGAGCTCCACGTGGTCGTTCCGTTGAGCTCGAAGATCCGTGCTATCGGAACACACGTCCGGATCGATCCGCCCGAAGGCGGTCTCGAAGTTCCAAGCGATGCGATGTGTGAGCACATCCGTTCCGTCTCCGCCGATCGGTTCGCGACCAGGCGCGGGGTGCTCGACGTAACGACGATGGAAGAGCTGATCAAGCGGCTCAAGGTCCTTCTCCTGATGGACCGGAGGGGCTTGAGCAAGGACGGCTGAGCCCACCAGCGCCTCCGCGCCTTCCATGTCTGCCCTTCGAGTTGAGGAACGTGAGCACACGGCGATTCACGTCGTCATCAAACTGCAGGAACGTCGAGCTGCCTCGTCGCCTCAGGCGGGCGAGCAGATCCTCGATGCCGGCGACTGCTGCCCGGACTACGACCTCTTCCTCCTCGAGGGAGACGGCAATCCCAGTGGGGGTGTGCGAGGGCGCGGGACGACCGATCGCAACACCCCGGCAGGGAAGGAACGGGAGCGACGGGACTCGAACCCGCGACCTCCGGCGTGACAGGCCGGATCCAGGGTTGCGGTCACATCCGGCAAGGTTGGGAAAAGAGCGGTCTGAGCAGGGATTTCTTCGGATGACGTATCGGTTGGAACCGGCCCGCTCCGGCTGCCTGCGGCTGCAACCTGTGTAGCTCATGTTCGCGGATCGCCTCTATCTCTCGCGTCCGACGGTCAAGACGCACGTCGCGTCGATCTACGGCAAGCTCGCCGTCCAGAACCGATCCGAAGCGGTCGAGATCATCGATCAGTTCGGCCTCGGATCGATCAAGAGCACGGTCACGCACCCGGATTGAGATTGCCGCCGAGGCTGCGAACCGCCGAGGTTCTGCGATCTCAACCTCTTTGGCCGATGACGCATCGATCGCCGCTGTCGTAGCTTCAAGTCACTGAGGGAAGCCGTGGGCGTCCCGTGAGACTTGGCGGAGGAGGTGCTCGATGTCGACCGGCCAGCCGCACGTCGTCGGCGCCGCTCCGCCGCCGCACACCCGCTCCGCGTGATCGCGGGCCAAGAGAAAGGGAGGAACGATGGACAGTGACAAATCTCGTGCTCGTGGTCGGCTCGTACGCCGATGCCGGGGCAGCGAACGACGACTTCAGCGCGCTGAAGGCCGGCCAGGACGCCGGCGAGTACCAGGTCGTCGGGGCCGTCGTGATGAATCGCGACGCAAGCGGTAAAGTCGATGTCAAGGAGCATGGCGACGCGCATGTTGGCGGAGGGGCCGCCCTCGGCGGTACCGCCGGACTCGTCGTCGGTCTATTCGCGCCGCCGCTGCTGGCGGCGACTGCGATCGGTGCTGGGATCGGTGCTGGGATCGGCGCCTTGAGCAAGCGGCACGAGGAGAAGCAGCTCGGCGTCGAGCTTGAGGAATACCTGCCGCCGGGATCCTCAGCGGTCGTGGCGGTCGTTGACGACGTTCATGCCGACAAGGTCGAGAACGCTCTCGTCAAGTCGGACATGAGGATCAACAAGGCGATCGACTCGGGCGACTACGACGAGGTGCAGAAGGCGATCGCGAAGTCCTCCGACGAGGTCTCGGACGCGATCACTTCGTAATGCACGAGGGCGGGAGCGCCGGCAGTGCTCCGGGTGCGGACACCAACCGAAAATTCAAGGAGGAAGAACGATGTCGCGCACACTTTCACTGGGCCTACTGTTCACGGTGCTCTCGCTCCTGGTCGTCGCGGGCTGCGGAGGCAGCTCCGACGGCGACGAAGCCGCGGGCGAGCCGCTCGCGTGGAACCAGAACCCCGAGGACGCAAGCCTCGGCCCGGACAACTGGGGCTCGCTCGATGAGACATTCGAGCAGTGCCTCGCCGGGAACGGCCAGTCGCCCGTCGACATTGCTGCGACCGTGCAGGCCGATCTGCCGCCGCTCGAGTTCGACTACACGGCGACGCCGCTCGTCGTGGAGAACACCGGGCACACCATCGAGGTGCCGATGCCGGAGTCGAGCGACCTCACGCTGACGATCGACGATGAGGAGTACCGCCTCGAGCAGTACCACTTCCACGCGCCGAGCGAGCACACGCTGAACGGCGAGTCCTACGACATCGAGGCCCACTTCGTGCACAAGAACGAGGCGGGGGAGGTCGCGGTCGTCGGTGTCTTCCTCGACGAGGAGCAATCGCCGACCGAGCTCCTCGACTCGGTGCTGACGAACGCTCCCGAGGAGGCCGGGGAGGAGGTCGAGGTCGAGGAGCAGCGAAATCCGATGGAGCTGCTTCCGGCCGAAGGGGCAAACGTCGTGAGCAGCTACTACGCGTACCCCGGGTCGTTGACGACGCCCGGCTGCTCCGAGGGCGTCCGCTGGAACGTGCTTAAGGACACGCTCGGAGCCTCGCCGTCGGCGACGGCCCGCCTGCACGAGCTCATCGCGGGCTTCCCGGAGTACGACGGCTACGAGAACAACAACCGACCGACGCAGCCACTCAACGATCGTGAGATCGAGAGCAGCCGCGACTGACTACGGCCATTCCATCTGGCCGCGTTGAGGCCGAAATGGGCGTCTGACCGATCGGCGTGCTCGATCGTCTCGACGCGATCGCCCATCGCGAGATCACGGGGCAGGTCTAAGCGTTGACCTGGCGGCTACTCCCGGGAATCGGATAGGTGCCGTCAGGATCTCCTGACGCAGGGAGCGAGGTAGGCGATGGTCGTAAGGAGAGAACCACGAGTGCGCATAGTCGGCCGTGGGGACCGACTGCGATTGCAGACGCTGGGCGACTGGGAGGCGGCCCCGATTCACGCTCTTCGCGAGTGTCGGCGAGCAGCGACCGCGTTAGAAAAGGCGATGTGGCAGACCGTGGCCCAGGCGCGACAGGCGGGCCATAGCTGGACAGAGATCGGGGATTCGCTCGGCGTGACGAAGCAGACTGCGTGGCAGCGCTTCTCCGGCGAGATGCGCCACCCGATCACCGGCGAGACAATCGACAGGACGGAGACCGACTGCACCTGATACCGTCGCCCGTCTGGATCGTAGGGCACGGTACGGGCACGCGAGGCGGAGGCCTCCGAGGGCGAGTAGCCCTCAAACCCGCATGAACAGTGGACGGGAGCGACGGGACTCGAACCCGCGACCTCCGGCGTGACAGGCCGGCGTTCTAACCAGCTGAACTACGCCCCCGAGCCGGCGCATTGTAGCTTGACGCAGACGGCGCGGCCCGGGTATACGGGAGCGAGCGCGATGGCGAGGAAGACGGAGAGCGGCGGAGAGAGGATCGCCTGGGTTTCGGTCCCGGAGGAGGCCGGCCTGCCCGAGGAGATCCGGGCGCTCTTCGGTCGGGCGCGCGAGAAGCTCGGGTTCGTCCCCAACGTGCTGCGCTTCTGGTCGCTGCGTCCCTCCCACCTGGCGCTCTGGCGCACGTACATGGACGAGCTCATCAAGGGCGAGTCCGGGCTCACCGAGGCGCAGCGGGAGATGATCGGCACGGTCGTCTCGGCCACGAACCACTGCTACTACTGACTGACCTCCCACGGCGCCGCGGTGCGGCTGCTCACCGGTGACCCGATCCTCGCGGATCAGCTCGCGTCGAACTACCGCCATGCGCAGCTCACCGCGAAGGAGCGGGCGATGCTCGACTTCGCGGTGAAGGTGACAGAAGAGTCCCATCGCTGCACCGAGGACGACGTGAAGGCGCTCCGGAGGGCTGGCTGGACCGACGAGGACGTGATGGACATCACCGAGGTCGCGGCGATGTTCAACCTCACGAACCGGATGGCGAACGCGCTCGGCTGGATCCCGAACGAGGAGTACCACCGGGCCGGACGCTGAACGGGCCTCCGCCCGTTCCTTCTCGCGGAGCCCGTCGACGCGCGGTCGAGCGATCGGCTCCCGGCGCGCGCTCGAGCCCGCGGCCGGTAGCTGCCGCTTGAACGAGTTCCAAGGCAACCTCGTCTCCACGCCCGTGAGCGGGCGTCGGTATCCTCGTCATTGGAGCTTCGAGCGCCCGTCCTCGCGCCCGCTTCCGGGGCGCCACGAGAGCAATGAAACGCGTCGTCCTCGCATGCGCCCTCCTCACCGTTCTCGCCGGTGCGACACGCGCCCAGGCGGAAACGCTGCCCTGCGGGCTCCCGCAGGCGCTGCCGCTGCGGGCGGAGTTCGCGAGCAATGCGGTCGACTTCCGGATGAAGCTGTTCGGGAAGCCCGGCATCGTCGCCGCTGTGAGCGACGTGGCCGGCGCGGCGGCCCTGCGCTCGCTCGGCGCCCAAACCGTGTACTGGCACATGAAGCTCCGGGCGCTCGTCGGGACACCGACCGCTCCTGCCGATCCGTCGGTGGTCGCGCCCGCTGCGCAGGCCCTGCTCGAGCGGGCGGTGCGGGTCTCGGGCTGCGCGACACCCGTGATCGTGCTCAACGAGCTCTTCGGAAGCTACCTGCCGACACCGTGGCCCCCCGAGCGGGTGACCTACCGCGCGAACGTCCTCGCGCTCGTGAGATCGCTCGCCGCCGGAGGCGCCGAGCCGTTCCTGCTCGTGCCGGGGCGCCACGCGGGTCGCAGGTCGCCGTTCGTCGGCGGTGACGCGGCCCTCTGGTGGCGGGAGCTCGGTCGCTTCGCCCACGTCGTCAGGGAGATGCACTTCAACGCGCCGTACAACTACCGGATGGGCCCGATCGTCGGCGCGCGAGAGCGCCGCATCGCGATGCGCGCTGCCGTCCGTCCGTTCATCGATCTGGGAATCCCGGCCGAGCGGATCGGGCTGCTGCTCGGATTCCAGTCGGGCCCGGGCAAGGGCGGGCGCGAAGGGCTCAGGCCTCGCCAGGCGTGGTTCGAGATCGTCAAGCAGGATGCCCTCGCGGGCCGGCGGGTCGCTGCCGAGCTCGGGCTCGGCTCGCTCTGGTCCTGGGGCTGGGCCACGTTCGACGAAGCCGGCGCCGACCCGGACAAGCCTGCGGCGGCGTGTGTCTACCTCTGGGCGAACGACCAGACGCACTGTGACGGCCCCCGCGTCGCCGGGCCTCGCTTCGAATCGTCGCTGACGCTCGGCCAGATCGTCCTGCCGCCGGGAGTCGACTGTCGGACGACCGTCGGCAACATCGTCACCACGGCGACCGACCGCCTCGCGTCGGTGCTCCCCGGCCGCGGTGAGGCGCTGACGGCGCTCCTCAGCCGCCGGCTCCATCTCGACGAAGGGGTCGTGGCGGGTGCCGAGGACGTGCGGCACGCGGAGCGGAACCTGATCGACCGCCGGTTCGGGGGCGACGGATCGGCGTACGACGCCTACCTCGTAGAGGCCGGGCTCGACCGGGCGACGGCGAGACAGGTCATCGCCGACCAGCTTCGCCGCCAGAGCTTCGATGCGGTCGTGCAGATACGCCACCTGACAGAGTCGCCGGACGGAGTCGCGTCGCGGCGGGCCACAGCGGTGCTCCGAACCGCGATCTGCCTGCGCGACGAGCTTCCGTCGGCCCGCCCGTTCGACTGGGGCGACTACCTGCCCGCTCTGGAGATCGGAGACGCCTCGATCTCGATCGAGCCGAACCGGTACCGCGTGCGCCGTGGCGAGAGGATCGTCCTCAGTGGCCGGGTCGTGAGCGAGCGCGCCACCGAGATGGTCACGGTCTACGGGCGAGGGCCGAGGGCAAGGGGCTTCTCGATTCTCAGGACCGTCCGGGTCGGTGCCGACGGCGAGTGGACGATGAGCACGGTGCCCCGCGGGGTGACCGTCTATCGAGTGGCCTCGCGGAGCGCGGCGAGCCCGGCGGTCGTCGTCGAGACGCATGGCCGGCGCTGACCCGGCGCGCCCGCTTCGCCGCCGCGACAGGTCGTTCGAGGAGCTGACTAGGATCGGGAGCGATGCCGCCGCGAATTCTCGAGCGTCACCTCGCGAGCCGGGCGATCTCCAAGGTGCTGTACGGGTCGATCGTCGTCCTGGCGCTCGAGGTCGCCCTCGAGGACGAGCATCCACCGGCGCCGCACGTGATCGCGTCGATCATCGGCACGGGCCTCGCAGTTGCCTTCGCCGAGCTCTACAGCGACGTCATCGCCCTCGAGATCAACCGCAGGCGTCGCCCGACGTCGGTCGAGGTGGGCGAGATCGCACGGAAGGTGTCCGGAGTCGCGGTGGGTGCGGCGTTCCCGGTCGTGTTCTTCGGGCTCGCCTGGGCAGGGCTGATGAGCGTCGAGCGGGCGTTCCAGGTCTCGATCTGGACCGGGCTCGGCCTGGTCGGCCTCTACGGCTTCGCCGCGGCACGCCTGGCGGGAAACGGCGCGGTCCGCTCCGCCGTCCAGGCCTCGGTGCTGCTCCTCATCGGCGTGGCGATCGTCTTCGTGAAATCACTGTTCAAGTAGCCGTCCGGACGGCTCCGGGCACCCGCACGTGTCCGGTCTGAGCACGAGGGAGGGATGAGATGCGGATCCTGGCAACTGGGGGGAGCGGCGTGCTCGGCCGGGCGGCGATTCCACTGCTCGGGGCGTGCGGGCACGACGTGGACGCTCCGTCGCGGGCCGAGCTCGACCTCTTCGACCCGGTCGCCGTCGGACGCGCGGTCGAGGGCGCCGACGTCGTCCTCCACCTTGCGACCCGGATCCCGCCGCCCGAACGGCTCGACGAGCGAGAGGCGTGGCGTGAGAACGACCGGTTGCGGTCGGAGGCATCCCGCCTTCTCGTCGATGCCGCGTTGGTCTCGGACACGAGGCTCTACGTTCAGCCGACCATCACCTTCGTCTACCCGCCTGAAGGCGCGGCCGACGAGGAGACGCCGCTCGGCGAGGTGCCCGACATCCTTCTCTCCGCGCTCGCGGCCGAGCAGCAGGCGGCACGGTTCGCGGCCGCCGGCCGCAGGGCCGTCGTGCTGCGCTTCGGGCTGCTCGACGGCCCCGGCACGGGAAGCGACCGCCCGAACCCGGTCTTCGGGGCGACGCTCCACATCGACGACGCCGGGCCCGCGCTCGTCGCGGCGCTTGAGGTGCCCGGCGGGGTCTACAACGTCTGCCGCGACCGCGACCGCGTCTCCTGCGAGCGGTTCAAGCGGATCAGCGGCTGGCGAGCGCGGCGGTAGGCGTCCGTCCGGCCGGGCTTCGGCGGCGACCCGGTCGCCGGGTGCGCACGCTGGTCCTATCGCCCAAGCGTCCTGTCCGGCGCACGCGGCCAGCCATCCAGAGCAGCGAGAGGCATCAACCGGAGCCACGAGGGCAGATACCAGTTCCACTTCCCGAGCAGCTTCATCGTCGCGGGCAGAAGCACCGCACGGACGATCGTCGCGTCGATGAGGATCGCCGCCGCCAGGCCGACCCCGAACTGCTTGAAGAACAGCATCGAGAGCGTGGCGAAGATCGCGAAGACGGCGACCATGACGATTGCTGCGCTCGTGACCACTCCGGCGGTGGACTTGATGCCGTGCGCGACCGCGGCGTCCATGCTCTCCCCGCTGTCGAACCTCTCCCGGATCCGGCTGAGGACGAACACGTGGTAGTCCATCGAGAGACCGAACAGGATCACGAACAGGAGCAGCGGCACGACGGGGTCGATGCCGGCGGTGGAGCTGAAGCCGAGCAGTCCCTTGCCGACGCCGTGCTGGAAGACGAGCACCAGCACGCCGTAGGCGGCGGCCACGGACAGCAGGTTGAGCAGGATCGCCTTGGCCGCGATGACCAGCGAGCGGAACGCGACCAGCATGAGCGCGAACGCGAGCACGAGCACGAACGCGAACACGAGCGGGAGCTTCGATGTCGTCCGCTCCTTGCTGTCGTTCCAGCCGGCGGTGAGACCGGTGACGCCGGCCTCGGCATCGGGGAGGGCACCCACCGTCTCGGGCACGATGTCCTCGCGCAGCGTTGCCAGGGCGGCGATGGACGCGGCGTCGGTTCCCGTCCCGTCGATCGGGACGGTGATCTTCGCGACCGTGGCGCCCTCGTTGACGTCGACCGTGATCGGCTCGTACATCCGGCCGCTTCCAAGCGCCCGCTGCTCGAGGCGGTCGATCGCCTCTCGTACCGCGGGTGCGCCGACGTCCGGCGCCTTGACGACCACGATCGCCGGCAACGCTGTGCCCGGGAACGCCTCCTGCATGCGGTTGTAGGTCTTGACGACGGGGAGCGACTGCGGAAGCGTGTCCGGTCCCGGGGTCGCCATCCGTAGCTCGAGCGCCGGCGCCGCGAGCGCGAGCAGCAGGCCGCCCGCGACGACTGCGGACAGAAGGGGCCGGCGCAGGACGCGGTCGACGATCGCGCCCCAGATCCGGCCTTCGCCGTCATCGCGGCGGAGCCGGCCGACCAGCGGGACGCGCAATCGGTCGACCTTGTCACCGAGCCTCGAGAGAAGGGCGGGGAGGACCGTCAGCGACCCGACCACCGCCATCGCAACGACGAGAATCGCCGCGAGCCCGAGGGAGGCGAACGTCCCATCGCCGGTCAGGAACATCCCTGCCAGCGCCACGATCACGGTCAGGCCGGAGATGAGCACGGAGCGCCCGGAGGTGGCGGCGGCGGCCTCGAGCGCGGCGCGTTGGCTGCGCCCGGCGGCCCGCTCTTGACGCTCGCGCTTCAAGTAGAACATCGAGTAGTCGACGCCGACTGCGAGCCCGATCAGGAGGACGAGCGCGGGTGCCTGCTGAGCCTCGGGCAGGACGTGGCTCAGCAGCGCCATCGCCCCGAAGGTCGCGACGACCGCGGTCAGCGCGAGCAGCAGCGGAATGCCGGCGGCGACGAGCGCGCCGAACGCGATCACGAGGACGATCAGGGTGATCGGGAGCGAGAGCAGCCCCGCCTTCCCCAGGTCGTCCGCGTACATCGTCTCGATGGCGTCGACCGAGCTCGCGTCGCCGAGTTCACCGATGAAGAAGCCGGGATGGGCGCGTTGCGCGTCAGCGACGCTCTCGAGGACCGGCGCGATCTTGTCGACCGCCTCGTCCCTGTCACCGCGGATCCGGAACTCGACGAGCGCGGCGTGCTCGTCCATCGAGATCTGACCTGCACGGCCCGGCTCGAGGGGTGAGCGAACGCTCTCGACGGCCGCCACCTTCGAGACGCGCGTGACGACGTCCTCGATCGCGGCCCTGAAGGCGGGATCGCCGATTCGAAGCGAGCGGCTCTGAATCAGGACGCTCTCGCCCGCGGGCTGCCGGAAGCCGGCTTCGAGGATCCGGTCCATCCGGCCCGACTCGCCCGGCCCCGACGTGTTCGAGTCGATGCCCTTCGTCCCGACCATGCCGCCGAAGGCGAAGGCGACGGCGACGAAGGCGAGCCAGCCGAACGTTGCGGTCTTCCAGTGAGCCGCGCTCCAACGACCCATACGGGCCGCCAGGTTGCGCGGCTGCGTGGACGAGACCGCCGCAGCGCCGACGGCCGTCTCTCCGTGCTTGGTGCGAAACATGCTGAGCTCCTCCTCCTCATGCGTAGGCGTACGGTCACGTGTGACGGGGCTCATGGCTCCGCCTTCGCTCCTGGTCGTGTCCATGCCCCGACGCTACGGCCCGGCGGCGCGAACGACGTCGTCGCGAAGCCGGATTCGCGCTCGTACGAGGCGACGATTCCGCCTCCTACTCAGGTAGGAGGCGTTCGGGAGGCGCCTGCAGTACGTTCATGGCGTGACCCGCGTCAGATCCCTCGCACGCAAGTACGGGTTCGACGTCCTGATCGTCCTCGCGGCGATCGCGGGCGCTCTCGAGGTCGCCCTTCGAGGCGATGCGGATCGAGCACCGAGCACGACGCCGTGGTTCGCGGTACCGGCGACCGCGCTCATCGTCTTGCCGCTGCTCGCGCGTCGGCGCTACCCCTTCGCGGCGCCCGTGATCGTCTGGCTGCTCGGCGCGGGACTCTCGTTCGTCGACGGGCGGCTGGTCGTCTTCACGACCAGCGCCATGGCCGCCGGAATGGTCGCTGCGTTCCTCCTGGGCAATCTCCGCGACGCTGTTCAGGCTCGCATCGGGCTGGTCGTCGTGCTCGGCGGCGCAGCGATCATCGTCTACAACAACCCCGACAGCGCGGCGGGCCAGTACGTCTTCACGCCTGTCCTGTTCGGGATCGCCTGGCTTGCCGGCTTCGCCCTGCGCGAGCGGGCCGCCCAGGCCGAGGCGGCGGAGGAACGCGCGGCCCACGCCGAGCGCGAGCGCGAGTCGGCCGCGCGGATCGCGGTCGCCGAGGAGCGCGCGCGGATCGCGCGCGAGCTCCACGACGTCGTCGCCCACGCCGTCAGCGTGATGGTGCTGCAGGTGGGCGCCGTGCGGCACAGGCTGCCGCCGACGCTCGAGGACGACAGGGATGCCCTCGTCGGCGTCGAGCAGGCCGGGCGTTCGGCTCTTGCCGAGATGCGCCGCCTTCTCGGCGCGATGCGCCGCGACGACGAAGACCCCGAGCTGGCACCCCAGCCAGGGCTCGGCGGCCTCGACCCTCTGCTCCACGAAGTCGGCCGCGCGGGCCTCCCTGTGCGGCTACACGTCGAAGGCGAGCCCGTCCCGCTCCCGCCCGCGCTCGATCTCTCCGCGTACCGAATCGTCCAGGAGGGCCTTACCAACGCACTCAAGCACGCGCGGGCGAGCCATGCCGACGTGGTCATCCGCTACAGGCCGGACGAGCTCCAGATCGACGTGCGGGACGACGGCAAGGGCGCCTCGAGGAGCGACGGCCTCGGCCACGGGCTCGTCGGGATCCGCGAACGCGTCAAGATCTACGGCGGCGAGATGACAGCAGGCACCGCAACCGGGGGCGGCTTCGTCCTCAGCACGCGCCTCCCGCTCGGCGGAGATCGACGGTGACGATCCGCGTGCTCGTCGCGGACGACCAGGCGATGGTTCGGGCCGGCTTCCGCATGCTGCTGGCCGGCGAGCCCGACGTCGAGGTCGTCGCCGAGGCGAGCAACGGGCTCGAGGCGGTCGACAAGGCGGCCCGCTTCCAACCGACGGTGATCCTGATGGACATCCGCATGCCCGAGCTCGACGGGCTCGAGGCGACGCGGCGGATCCTCGCGGCCGACGCCGCCGCCCGGATCCTGATCCTGACGACGTTCGACCTCGACGAATACGTCTACGAAGCGCTCAGCGCCGGTGCCAGCGGGTTCGTCCTCAAGGACGACCCGCCCGAACAGCTGATCGCTGCCGTGCGCACGGTTGCCGCCGGAGACGCCCTTCTCTCGCCCGCGATCACGAAGCGCGTGATCAGACAATTCGCTCGCACGCCGCGGCGCGCGCCGCCGAAGGCGTTCGACGAGTTGACGACGCGTGAGCAAGAGGTCTTTCGGTTGATCGCCGCCGGCCTCTCCAACGCGGAGATCGGGCAGGCGCTCTTCATCAGCGACACCACCGTCAAGACGCACATCACGCACATCCTCCAGAAGCTCGACCTCCGCGACCGCGTCCAGGCAGTCGTGCTCGCGTATCAGACAGGGCTCGTCGAGACGGAGTCGCGGCAGAGCACCCGCGACGAGCGCCCGGCCGGCTGACCTCCCGACGCGGACGGATCGCTGTCAGAGAGCGAGGGCCTTGGGGCCGTGTGGGTTCGAGCCCCTCCCCGGCAGGAGCCGGATCATCCCCACTTCTTGGGATTGCGACTCTCGATGGGGACGTCCTTCTCGCGCCCGTCGCTTTTGTCCTTCTCGCGCCCGTGGCTTTTCGCCTTGGCCTTTGCCTTCCCTTTCCAGGGGCGTCCACCCGTGTGCGGTACGGGGCCCGTCACGGTCACCGTGACCGGATCGTTGTCGAACGTGAAATCTGCCGTGAACCGCTTGTTCGCCGACTCTTGGATCCGAACCTCGCCGAGCTCCTCACCTCGCTGCCACTCGCCGCCAACCTCGCCTTCGAACTTCCACACCGTCTCGATGACCCCGGGCTTGGGGTCCGCGGGACGCGGGTCGTCGCTGAGCACGGAGAAATCGAGGATCGGTACGGCGTTCGCATCAGCCATCGGTTGACCTCCTCCTCTGGGGGGTTCCACCCTAGGCCGAATGTCCGCCGGGCGCAAGGGTGACCTAGACTCGGCTTCATGCCGGCCTGCGCGAACTGCGGCCAGGAAAACCCCGCGAACGCCCGGTACTGCATGAGTTGTGCCTCTCCGCTCCCGGTGGCCGAGGCCCCTCCGCGCACGGCCCGCAAGACCGTGACGGTCGTGTTCTGCGACGTGGTCGACTCCACGCCGCTCGGCGAGCGCCTGGACGTCGAGACCGTCCGCGAGGTGATGGTGCGTTTCTTCCAGTCGACCCGCGACGTGCTGGAGCGCCACGGAGGCACCGTCGAGAAGTTCATCGGGGACGCCGTCATGGGCGTCTTCGGTGTGCCCGCACTCCACGAGGACGATGCCCTGCGGGCGGTCCGCGCGGCGGCCGCGATCCGGGAGTCGCTCGGCGGGCTGAACGCGGAGCTCGAGAGACGGTTCGGCGTACGGCTCGACATCCGGATCGGTGTCAACACCGGCGAGGTCAGCGTCGGCGATCACTCGGCGGGCCAGGGCGTGGTCGTGGGGGACGCCGTCAACGTCGCCGCTCGCCTCGAGCAGGGCGCGGCTCCCGGCGAGATCCTCCTGGGGCCGACCACCCAATCTCTCGTACGCGATCACGCGTCGACGGAGCCGACCGGGCCGCTGCAGCTGAAGGGGAAGTCCACTCCGATCCTGGCCCATCGCCTTCGGGAGATCCGGCCGACCCGAGGCTGCGGACGACGTTCGACCCACTCCGCCCTTCGTCGGTCGCGCGGACGAGCTCGAGGTCCTGCGTGCGGCGTTCGACGACGTGATGACCCGGCACGCGAGCGGGCTCCTCACCGTCGTCGGCTCGGCCGGGGTGGGCAAGTCACGCCTGGCGCGCGAGTTCGTGGCCTCGGTCGGCACGGACGTCCAGATCCTGCGGGCGCGCTGCCTGCCCTACGGCGACGGCATCACGTTCTGGCCCGTGGCCGAGCTCGTCCGCCAGGCCTGCGGGATCGTCGAGGGCGACCGGCGGCGCGACGCCCGCGCCAAGCTCGACCGTACGGTGGAGGGGGCCGAGGGCGCCGGCCTGATCACAGAGCGGATTGCCGCGCTGATGGGCCTGGCGGAAGGCAGCGCCGCCGGTCTGGAGGACGTGTTCTGGGCCGTGCGGCGGTTTCTCGCCTGGATCGGCCGGGAGCTTCCCGTCGTCGCGATCCTCGACGACCTGCAGTGGTCGGAGCCCGGCTACCTCGACCTCGTCGAGTACCTGGCCGGAGCCACTCGCGACACGGCCCTGTTCCTGCTCTGCCTCACGCGGCCCGACCTGCTCGACGTCCGGCCGGGCTGGGGAAGCGGGACGACGGCCGGCGGGTTCCTCACGCTCGAGCCGCTCGAAGACCGCGAGAGCGAGGAGCTCCTGACCGCCCTGCTCGAGGGAGCCCGGCTGGACGAGCAGATCCTGGACACGATCGCCGAGCCCGCGGGCGGGAATCCGCTCTTCCTCGAGGAGATGCTCCGGATGCTCAAGGACGACGGTCTGCTACGCAACGAGGGCGGGCGTTGGGTCGCAACCGGGGACATCGGTACCGTGCGGGCCCCGGACTCGATCCAGGCGCTGCTGAACGCGCGGCTGGATCGGCTCTCCGACGAGGAGGAGGTCGTGATCAGGTCCGCCTCGGTGGTGGGCGGAGCCTTCTCCTGGGGCGCGGTGGCGCACCTGGTGCCAGAGCCCATCCGCGCGGACCTCGGGACCCACCTGCAAACGCTGGTCCGCAAGGATCTGATCCGCCCGGCGTCCTCGACCCCCGCGGGCGAGGATGCGTTCCGCTTCCACCACATCCTGGTCCAGGAGGCTGCCTACCGCGGCACGTCCAAGGAGGTCCGGGCGGAGCTGCACGAGGGATTCGCCGAGTGGGCCGAGCGGATGGCGGGCGACCGAGCGAGCGAGCAGGAGGAGGTGATCGGGTACCACCTCGAGCAGGCCTACCGGCTGCGGTCGGAGCTCGGTCCGAGGGGCAAGCGAGAGTGGGAGCTCGCACTGCGCGCAGCGCACCGGCTCGCCGCGGCCGGGATGCGTGCGTTCGATCGACGGGACGTCTACGGTGCCTCCGACCTGTTGCGGCGGGCCGCCGAGCTTCTCCCGCTCGAGCACCCGGAACGCCGGGGCGTGCTTCTGGTGCTGGGCGAGGCGCTGGCCGAGATGGGCGATCTCGGCCTCGCCGACACCGTCCTGGACGAGGCCGGGGTGCTGGCCGCCTCGGCCGGCGATGCGGGGGCCGCGGCCAACGCGGCGATCCTCCGCCTGTCCCTGCTCGAGCTGACGGACCCGAAGGGGGCATCGCGCGAGGCCGTGCCCGTGGCCGAACGGCAGGTCGCCATCCTGGAGTCGATCGGCGACGATCTCGGGCTGGCGCGGGCCTGGCAGCTGATGGGCGAGCTGCACTGGAAGGACGCGCACTACGCGGCCGCCGACGACGCGCTCGTTCGCTCGATCGACCATGCGCGGCGTGCCGGGGCCAGGCGCGAGGAGGCCGACGCTCTCGGCCGCTACACGGGCTCGGGCACCTACGGCCCGGCTCCGGTGGACGAGATGGAACGCCGGTGTGCCGAGGTGCTCGAGAGGCTGGGCGGGACCGGCTACGAGGCGCCCGCGTTGCGTTCGCAGGCCGTCGCCTGTGCGATGCGTGGGCAGTTCCAGGAGGCGCGCGATCTCGCCGGACGGGCCCGAGCCATCTACGAGGATCACGGGCTGCGGCTGCGCGCGATGTTCCTCGCCGAGACCGCCGGGGTGATCGAGATGCTCGCGGGCGACGCGCTCGCCGCCGAGCGGGAGTTCCGCGCCGGCTTCGACGCGGCGGTCGAGATGGGGGAACAGGGTTTCCAGTCCACGATCGCGGCGGCGCTCGCCCACGCGCTCCTCGAGCAGGACCGCCTGGAGGAGGCCGAGGAGATGGTGGTCGCGAGCGAGCTCGCCGGGGCCGAGGACGACGTCAGCACCCAGGTGCTGGGCCGGAGCGCCCGGGCCCGCATCCTCGCCGCCCGGGGCATGGCCGAGGAGGCGGAGGCCCTCGGCCGCGAGGCGGTCACGCGCGCCGAGTCGACCGACGACCTGAACATGCGCGGAGACGCGCTCGTCAACCTGGGCGAGGTGCTCCGATCGCGCGGCGATCGGGCGGGTGCGGCCTCGGCCGTGACCGATGCGCTCCGGCTGTACGAGGCGAAGGGAAACGCGGCCGCCGCGGAGGCCACGAGCCGCCGGCTTGGGGAGCTCGACGGCTGAGCCGAGTCGTCCGGCCGGCCTCTCCCGTCGGACGCGCGCTGGGTGACGAAGACCGGATACGGTTCACCACGCGGGGGCGGAGATCGTCGAGTTCAGGCCCGCGGATGCCCTCGGTGAGACGACCCCTGTAGTGTTGACGAACCCTGCGGACAGGGCTCGCCATGAGAAGCCGTTCATGAATTACAGGCTCGCCTATGCACTCGGCTTCCACCCGTGGGAGGATCTCGCCGAGCACGCGCCCTTTGCCAACACGCTCCTGGAGCTCGTCGCGCGCGAGGAGCAACGCCAGGGGCCGCCCTACGGGTCGGCGCTCGACCTCGGCACCGGCAGCGCGGTCTGGGCGGTCGAGCTGGCGAAGCGGGGTTGGGAGGTGACCGGAGTCGATCTCGTCGAAAAGGCCCTGCGCCGCGCCCGTGAGCGGATCGACGCTGCGGGGGTCCAGGTGCGCCTCGTGTCCGGCGACGTCACCGCGTTGCGGGAAGCCGGTGTGGGCTCCGGGTTCCGCCTGCTGCTCGACACCGGCACCTTCCACGGGCTCAGCGACGCCCAGCGCTCGGCGATGGGCGCAGAGCTCAGCGCCGTCGCCGCTCCCGACGCCACTCTCATCCTCGACTGCTTCGCACCCCGGTACAGGGGCCCCCTGCCTCGCGGTGCGAGCCGCGCCGACGTCGAGCGTGCCTTCCCGGGGTGGCGGATCACCGATGTCGAGGTGGCGGACGCCGACCCCGACTCGATCGCGCGGCTCTTTGGGTTCGACGAGCGCTTCTACCGGCTGCAGCGCGGCTAGCACGCGGGGCCACATCGCCATGGTCGGGGACGGCGCAGTGCGGTGCGGCTCCCTCCGCTCGGGCTGCTCGAGACGTCGTCGTCCATCAGTCCGTGCCCAGGACATCCACACGCTCGGAGCGCGAGCATCGAGTACGCTCGAACGATGCAGAGGTGGGAATACCTCGTCGTCCCTCTTCAGCAGGCCAAGGGTCTCAAGAAGGACTCCGGTGCGTTGTCACCGGACCACCTCAATGAGCTCGGCGCGGAGGGATGGGAGGCAGTCGGGCTGTCGCTGAAGTACGGCGACCTGATCGCATGGCCCGTGGTGCTCCTCAAGCGATCGCTGGCCTAGCACGAGTCCCTATCCGATGGGCCGTGCTGGACTCGAATCAGCGACCTTGGGACAAAGTCCGCCTGGCCTCGCTGCAACCAATGGTAGGAAGCGGAAGTAGCTGCAAGTACGCGCTGTCCGTCATGCAACAAGCTGCTACAAAACCGCCCCCCCGCCTAGACAATCCCGCACACACCCGTCGTCTCGAGCCCCCAAGGTAAGGAGGAAGACATGGCAACACCGGAACGACGCTACGGCGGCATCACAATCGGCGGGATCGTCGTCATCGTGGGCATCGTCCTGATCTTCATCTGGAGCTTGTGGATCGGCCTGATCATCGCCCTCATCGGACTCGCCGGCTTCGGCGGATTCGCACGCGGCAAGTGGTACTAGCTGTGACTGACCACAGACCTGTGAGACGCGATCTGATCCGTGGCCGGAGCTCCAGTGAGCTTGCGGGTTGACGACGACCGTAAAGCTCAGCGTAGGTAGGCCCGGAATGGCGCAGGCTAGTGAGCGTCTGCGCGACGGAAGCGGCGTCGTACGCCAGTCGCGGTGTGAGGTCGTTGCCGCGATCGAGCAAGGCGTTCAGCCCTGCCGCTGGCACGCGGGCGGCAGGCGGATGCAGCGCCGCGCGATCGGCCGAGCCGGCTCTGGCGTCGGTATCGCGAGGGACGGGATGGGTGGCGTTACGCGACCGGCCTTCAGCACGCGCTCGACGACGATGCCGCGGCGCTCGGTCGAGCCGAGCGTCGAGCAGCAGGATCCTTCTCGCAGGACGTCGGCATCCGCCTACGGACAGGTGCGCCTGCGCGGGCTCGTCGCCGCACTGGTCGTCGATCGCGATCGTGCAGGTGCTTGCAGTCGACACGGTTGCTCGCGCTTGCCCCGGCCGGGCACCGCTGCTCGCCGCTGACGCGCGTCGCTACGAACGTCGAGCAGCCGGGCGAGCTGCTGCACGTAGACACGAAGAAGCTCGGACGGCTGCTGGGACGCCGGGCACGCGCGTCATCGGGCGAGCAGGCGGGCCGGCCGGGGCAGGCGCAATCGACCGTGTCGACGGCAAGCACCTGCCGATCGTCGAGGGCGAGTGCGGGACGAGCCACGGCGAGGCGCCCTGTCCGTACGGCAGAGCTGCGTCGTCGGGCGAGGATGCCGAGTCTGCTGCTCGCTTCGGCGGCAGCGCGCCGTCGGCTGGTCGACCGAGGCCATGGCATCGACGTCGCGCGCGTGCTGACGGACAACGCCAAGGCCTATCCACGCACGTGCTCCGACGCGGAGACGAGTGGGCGGCTCGGGATCGAGCGGCTGCTACATCCGCGCGCTACCGCCGCGTACGAGCGGCAAGGCGGAACGCTTGCATCAGATCGCTCCTGGCGAACGGACGTACGCGCGCGAGCATCCCACGACAGCAGCTTCCGTCGCGGACGCTCACTAGCCTGCGCCATTCCCGGCCTATCTACGCTGAGCTTTGCGACCGACGTCGACCCGCACAGCTCGCGGGAGGTCGGCCTCCGATCAGATCGCGTCTCACAGGTCTGTGGTCGTCACAACTAGCTAGCTGGAGCCATTGCCTCGGAACGGCCCCGTCCGTCGGCCGCGGCGTAGATCTTCGTGCTCAGCCCGCGGCGCGAACGGCCGACGGTCGACCGGCAAATCTCGGCTGCTCCAGAGGCAGATCCCCATAGACCCCGTGGGCGCACTGACGGGACGCGCGGAGAGGTTGGGAGCGCTCCGGCGAGACTGTGCACCCCGGTCTCCTCAGCTCTCGAAGGCTTCGCTGAAGGCTGCGGTCAGCTCGGGAGTGGCGAGACCGCTGTAGCCGCAGTAGTTCACGTTTCCGTCCGCGGCGGTGATGAGGTACTGCTCGCCGACCTCGAGCTCGAAACCGTCGATCAGCGCCTCCAGACCCACGGGTGCCCGGAGGGTAGCGGTGGCCGCATCGCCGCCCGTGTACCAGTGGTCGATGCGGAGCGTCACGGTGTCGCCGTCCACGGCGGTCGCGGTGCCAGCAAAGGCGGGGGACATGTCCGCCAGCAGGGCGACGTCGAACTCGATGCACGACGCCAGGGCGTTGCCGTCCCCGAGCGACAGTTCGAGAGGCGGGCCGTCGCTCGTGTCGTTTCCCGGTGTCGCAGCTGGACTTCCGGCGCTTGACCCGCATGCCGCGGCGGTCAGCGCCAGCATGGCGAGCAAGAGGGCCAGGCCGGGCGTCAGGAATCGCGTCAACACCATCGTCCTCCTTCGGTTCCGTCCCCGTCGAAGACACGGGCTGGTCGACTGGGGCGCTCTTGGATGGTTGCCTTCTTTAGACACGCGGGATCGTGTACTGGTTCCCACCGCGTCCAAGGCGCGCCGGGCGGCCGTTTCCTGGTCGGCCCGGCATGGTGATGTCCTAGTGCTCATCGGCGGGCCGACGCTCGCTGTCTACACCGACGTGGGCAACCGCATGGGGGGTGGCTGCGCGGGCGGACGAGCCATTCTCGGTTCCGCTTGCGGCCGCCGTCGAGCCCCAGCAGAGCCCTGTTTACGGCGCTTCTTCTCATGGGCCGTGCTGGACTCGAACCAGCGACCTTGGGATTAAAAGTCCGTCTGCCCGGACTGCAGCAAGCTGCAGGAAGCGGAAAGAGCCTGCAAATCAGCACTTTATCTCATGCAACAAACTGCTACAGACTGCCCCCTGCGGAGACAAGAAGGAGGCCGCCTACTTCGAGGACGAGGAGCTCGCCCGCCTGTTCGCCAAACTCGAGCCCGGCCTGTTCAAGGTGCTGTTCGAGACGGCGCTGAAGACCGGGATGCGCCAGGGGGAGCTGCTCGCGCTCACCTGGGGCGACCTCGATCTCGGCGCCGGAGTGATCCGCGTCCACCGCTCCGTCACCGACGGCCACGTCTCCCTGCCCAAGAACCACGAACGCCGCGACGTCGACCTCACCACCGACCTCATCGAGCGCCTCGGGGCTTGGTGGGGCGACTGCGGACGCCCCGGCGACGACACGCTCGTCTTCCCCGACAACACGGGCAGCTATCTCACCGCTTCAACGATCCTTCGCCGCGAGCTCTACCCCGCGATGAAGCGAGCCGAAATCCCCCGGGAAGGCCCGACCGGCGAGAGACGGGTGTTCCACAGCTTCCTGCACACGTTCGCTCGCGTCGCGCTCGAACACGGCGCCGACCCCACCTGGCTGCAACGCCACCTCGGCCACTCAAGCCTCGCCGTCACCGTCGGCATATACGGCCACTGGAGCCGCGCCCAACGCAAGGCACAGGCGAAACGGCTCGAGGGCGTCTTCTCGGTTTGACCGGGTGCACGCCGGTGGCGGTGGCGCAAAGAAACGCCTCGACCTTTCCGCAGCGCTGCGGCCTCACGCGCGAGAGATCCCGGCGGGCTCGGTCACTATTCCAGCGGGGCGGCCGTGAGCGGGGTGTGCGTGCGTGCCCAGGGGGTAGCGAGCACAGCGAGGCCACTGATGGCCGTGAGGGCGGCGACGATGACGATTGCGGCTGCGGGCGAGAGCAGGTCTGCGCCGATGCCGGCGATGAGGGCGCCGATGGCGAAGCCGGTGTCGCGCCAGAAGCGGTAGACGCTGACGGTGCGGGCGCGGTCGCGGGGTTGGCTCGCGTCGGAGACGGCGGCGATCAGGGTCGGGTAGACCATGGCGGTGCCGGCGCCGAGCATGACCGCCGCGAGCAAGGCTGGGGCGTAGTCGCCGTCACCGGCGACGAGAACGGCGAGCGCTGCGGCCTGGACGAGCATGCCGGCTGTGATCAGGGGCTTGCGGCCGATGTGGTCGGAGGCCCAGCCTGTTAGGAGCTGGCCGGCGCCCCAGACGACGGGGTAGGCGGCGGCGACGACGGCGATCTCGTGGACGGTGGCCCCGTTGGCGGCGAGGTAGAGGGGGGCGAGTCCCCAGGCGAGTGCGTCGTTGAGGTTGTTGACCAGGCCGGCCTGGTTGCAGGCGCGCAACACGGGGTCGCGGAGGGTGGCGTGCGTGAACGCGCTCCGCAGGGTGTGGGGCTGTTCGTGCGAGCGGTGGGCGTGGGCGGTCTGCTCCAGCGTGACGTGAGCGCCGGTGTCCCGGACGAAGACGATCGAGATGATGAGCGCGACGGCCGCGATGGCTGCTGCGCCGATCCACACGAGCGTGCGGGGGGCGTAGGTGGCGGCGAGGGCGCCGGTGGTGAAGGCGGCGGCGGCGACCCCGAGGTAGCCGGCGGCCTCGTTGAGGCCGAGCGCGAGGCCTCGCCGGCGGGGGCCAGCGAGGTCGATCTTCATCACCACCGTCATCGACCAGGCAAGGCCCTGGTTGACGCCGAGAAAGACGTTCGCGGCGATCACGAACCCCCACGACGGTGCGAGCCCGATCAGCAGCGGGACGGGGAGCGCGAGCAGCCAGCCGACGACGAGGACGCGCTTGCGTCCGACGTGCTCGGCGAGGCTGCCGGCGACGAGGTTCGTCAGCGCCTTGGCGATCCCGAAGGCGAGAACGAAGGCGAGGATCGCGGTCGTAGAGGTGAGCCCGAACTCCTCCTCGCCGACGAGCGGGAGCACGCTTCGCTCGAGCCCGACCATCGCGCCGACGAGCGCGTTCAGAGCGACGAGGAGCGAGAACTGCGCGGCGTTCTCGCGCAGCCCCAGCCGCACCTGGGTCATCGCGTGACGAGCGCCTCGCCGGATCGGTTGGCGGCGACGATCCGCTCCTGCCCGTCCGGCCGCGGCGGCATCTCGGCAACGAGCGCCTGCACGAACGCCTCCGTGTCGCGAAGGCCGAGCATGGGATTGTGGGCGCGCTCGAACCCGATCGAGCTGACCGGGTTGCCTGAGAGGGCTCGGCCGCAGACCGAGCCTCCGAAATGGCTTGGATAGACGACGACGTGGTCGGGTAGAGCGAGTAGTTTCGCGAGTGAGGCGTGCTGTAGGCGCGCCTGTCCGAGTGCGTCACCGGCGACGTGGAGGTCGGGCCGGCCGACGTCACCGACCAGCAGCGAGTCGCCGGTGAAGACGAGCCACGGCTCCTCGGTGTCTCGGCGACGATCGGCGACCGTGAAGGCGTGGTGGGCGGGCGCGTGGCCGGGCGTTGCGATCGCCGTCACGATGGTGTTGCCGAGTTCGACCCGTGCGCCGTCGGCGAGCGGGCGGTGGTTGAAGCGCACGCCCGCACCGGTGGGCAGGTATGCCGTGGCGCCGGTGCGTTCGACCAGCGCGGGCAACCCGGAGACGTGGTCGCCCTGGACGTGTGTCTCGAACACCGCCGTGATCGGGGCACCAGCGCGCTCCGCCGCCTCGAGGTACATGTCCACGAGGTCGGCGTGCGCATCGACGACCGCCAGTGCGCCGTGCGTCGTGCAGCCGAACAGGTAGCTCGCGCAGGCTGTCGGCTCGTAATAGAACGGTCGCAGGATCATCGGGTTCCCTCCTTGTGATCATCCGGCGAGCGCGACTGGCAGACCCGCGCGCCGCCACTCGGGGAAGCCGACGTCGAGCCTGCGCGCGCGCACTCCGCGGTCGCGCAGCAGCCGGACGGCATCGTCGGCGTAGACGCAGTACGGGCCACGGCAGTAGGCGACCACCTCCGCCCGCTTCGGCAACCTCGCCGCAACCTCTGGTAGCTGCTCGATCGGGGCAGACCGTGCACCCGCGATGTGGCCGGCGCGGTACTCGGCCATCGGGCGCACGTCGAGCACGACCACCCGACCGTCGGCAAGCCTCCCAGCGAGGTCGTCGGCGCTCACCTGTTCGACCGCGCCGCGCTCGCCCAGGTAGTCCTCCGCGAGCACCACGACCTCTGCGAGATGGCGCGCCGCCACCCCGCTCAGCGATGCCCACAGCTCGGCGACATCGTCCGCCGCGAGTCGATAGACGACTCGCGTCCCCTCCCGCCGAGACCGCACGAGCCCCGCACGGGCAAGAACCTGCAGGTGATGCGACGTGTTCGCCGTACTCTCGTCGATCTCGCCGGCCAGCCCTTCGACCGACCGCTCCCCCTGCGCAAGCACGTCGACGATCTCCAACCGGTGCCCGTTCCCCAACGCGCGCGCCACCCGCGCGAACCCATCGAACAGCGCGTCCTTCGCGGCCCTCTCCGCCATATAATCAAAATATCGCTTGAACTCTTGAAAAGCAAGAGTTGGATCTGCCATGCTGCAGCTAACGAGCGCCGCGGTCTTCAGCTACCGAGAGTCGAGGTGAGGCAAGTGCCGGTTGATGTCGACATCGATGTCGATCTGTTGAGGAGCGAGATCAAGAAGACCTACGCCTGCGTCTCCGACGAGCCGCGCCGCGACTTCATCTTCCCGACCGGGCGCGCCTGGGCCGAAGACCTCGGCTATCCAGCCGAGCTCGCGAGCGTCCCCGACGCCGCGGCCGAGTCGTTCGCGGGCGTCGCCAACCCCGGTCAACATTCGCGAACACTCGCGCAGGCGACGTTCACGCTTGCCGGCGAGGGCTTCTGGGTGCGTAGCGCCGGTGGACGATCACGGCGTTGCCGTCAGGGTCGCGGAACGCCGCGAACTGGCAGACCCCGGAATCCCACGTCTCGGCGATGAACTCGACGCCCTTCGCTTCAAGTTCGGCGCGCACCTCGGGCAACATCGGCGACGCGCAGGGCGAATCCGGCCTGGTTCGCGACAAACGGCAGATTCTCGCGCTCGGGCTCCCAGAAACTGAGCGTGACGTTCGGCGTCTCCAGTTCGCCCTCCGTGACCTCGCTCTCGGGCAGCCCGAGAACATCTCGATACCAGGCGACCGCACGGGCGACATCGCGCGTCGGGATCGAGATGAAGTCCACCTGCTCGACACGCATCGTTCGGTGGAGCTACCACCCGCGCCTCCGAGCTTCAGGGGACATTCCCGCGCTGCGGGCGGCTCGACCGTCGTAGCATGCGCGTGTGACCGCCGCGGAGCGATGGCTGGCAGCGGTGTGGCCGGTGGTGCGCGGCCGGCTGCCCGCTCCCCCAGCGCAGGTCGTGGAGATTGGCTGCGGCCCACTCGGTGGCTTCGTGCCGATGCTCCGCTCGAACGGATACGAGTCGCTGGGCGTCGACCCAAACGCGCCCGACGGAGCGGACTACCGTCGTGTCCGGTTCGAGCAGCTGGAGCCGTTCAACGGCATCGATGCCGTCGTCGCATCGGCGTCGCTTCATCATGTGGGCGATCCCGGAGCTGTGCTCGACCGAGTTGCGAGCGCGCTTGCGCCTGGGGGAACGCTGGTCGTGCTCGAGTGGGCCTGGGAGACGTTCGACGAGCCGACGGCCGAGTGGTGCTTCGGGCGCCTGGGGCCAGACGACGAGGGGGGCTGGTTGCATCGTCGTCGTGATGAGTGGGTGGCCTCCGGACAGCCGTGGAACGCCGCCCTGACGGACTGGGCGCAGAAGGAGCAGCTCCACGCTGCGGAGACGCTGCTTCGACTGCTCGATGAGCGTTTTGATCGCGAGCACGTCGCATATGGGCCGTACTTCTTTCCCCATCTCGCCCAGACAAGCGAGGCGGACGAACGGGCGGCGATCGAGGCCGGACAGATCCGGGCGACACGCGTCGACTACGTCGGGAGGCTTGGCTAAGTAAGGCCGTCCACTTCGAGCGATGCCGACTAACTGCGGCCCGTTGGCCGACTCCGGGGAGGAGGGCACGACGGTTGCGTCCAGGCGTGATCGCCATAGCTGGCCATCGCCACGCGGCACATGCTCCGCATCGGGGCACGGAACGTCCAGGGCTCTACGGCATGGCCGGAGCGCCGAACCAGCTATCCAGCAGCGCGTCTTCGAGCCCCGCATGCGTTCGGCCGCCCACCCAAGCGACATAGCCGTCGGGCCGGATCAACACGGCCGTGGGAGCGCGAACGTCCCCAAGTACGGGAAGCTTCCAGGCGCCGGCATAGGTGGCATCGACCATCCGCACCCGATCCGCCCACGGGGCAAGGTCGATGGCACTCCTTCGGTTCCGTCCCCGTCGACGACACGAGCTGGTCTAGTGGGGGCGCTCTTGGATGGTTCCCGTTGTTAGACACGCGGGATGGTGTGCTGGTTCCCACCGCGTCCAAGGCGGGCCGGCGGGCGGCCGTTTCCTGGTCGGCCATCACCGCGAGCTACCCGGCTCCTCGACCGACTCCAACACTCGGCCAACGATACGAGCTCTGTGGCCACGCAACAGGGAATCGCACCGGTCGAACCGGAGTCTGGGATGGACGGGCCGAGACGTAACGAGGGATGGTCCGGGGCCGGCGCACTTCTCAGCTTGCGGATCCTGTCGTCCCGGTGGACTCTTCCCTTCGGGCTCGATCGGCCGTCTTCGAGGCCGCGCGCCGAGCTTCGACTCCCCCTCGGCGATTCCGCGTCGCGCGTTTCCGGTTCGGGTGGATCAGGAGCCCGCCGGGCGACCGGGATAGCCGTGCCCGGCGAGGACGGCCTCGATCTCGGCGATCACAGCCGGGTCGTCGATCGTGGGCGGGATCACCGCCTCCTCCCCGTCGGCGAGCTTGCGGATCGTGCCGCGCAGGATCTTCCCGGAGCGCGTCTTCGGAAGGCGATCGACGACGAGCGCAGCCTTGAACGAGGCCACCGGGCCGATCCGGTCGCGCACGAGCTGCACGACCTCCGCGGCGATCTCCGTGTGCGGCCGCTCGACGCCGGCCTTCAGGACGAGCAGCCCGACCGGCACTTGCCCCTTCAGGCCATCGGCGGCGCCGATCACCGCGCACTCGGCGACCGCCGGATGGCTCGCGAGCACCTCCTCGATCGCCCCCGTCGACAGGCGGTGGCCGGCGACGTTGATGATGTCGTCAGTCCTGGCCATCACGAACACGTATCCGTCCTCGTCGATGTAGCCGGCGTCGCCCGTCTGGTAGTAGCCCGGGAACCTCGCGAGGTAGCTCTCGCGGAAGCGCCCCTCCGCCTTCCAGAGGGTCGGCGCGCAGCCGGGCGGCATTGGCAGACGGCCCACGATCGATCCGGTCTCCCCGGCCGGGAGCTCCCGCCCCTCGTCGTTCAGCACCCGAAGGTCCCAACCGGGCGTCGGGAGGGTCGGCGACCCGGGCTTCACTGGCAGGTGCTCGATCCCGACGCAGTTGGCGGCGATCGCCCACCCGGTCTCCGTCTGCCACCAGTGGTCGATGACCGGGACGCCGAGCTTCTCCTCCGACCAGCGGAGCGTGTCCGGGTCGCAACGCTCGCCGGCGAGGAAGAGCATCCGAAACCGGGAGAGGTCATGGCCGTCGAGCAGCGACGCCTCGGGATCCTGCTGGCGGATCGCGCGGATCGCCGTCGGCGCGGTGAACAGCGCCGCGACGCCGTGCTCGGCGATCACACGCCAGAAGGCGCCTGCGTCCGGGGTGCCGACCGGCTTGCCCTCGTAGAGGACCGTGGTGCACCCGTGGAGGAGCGGCGCGTAGACGATGTACGAGTGGCCGACCACCCACCCGATGTCCGAAGCCGCCCAGTACACGTCGCCGGGCTCGACCCCGTAGATCGCCTGCATCGACCAGGCGAGCGCCACGGCGTGGCCGCCGTTGTCGCGGACGATCCCCTTCGGCTGCCCGGTGGTGCCCGACGTGTAGAGGATGTACAGCGGGTCGGTCGCCTCGACCGGGACACAGGCCGCCGGCTCGGCACCCTCGAGCGCCTCGTGCCACTCCAGATCGCGCCCGGGTACGAGCGTCGCCTCCTCCATGGAGCGCTGCAGGACGACGCAGCGTTCGGGCTTCGCGTCGACCATCTCGATCGCGGCGTCGAGGAGCGGCTTGTACGCCACCACCCGGCCGGGCTCGATCCCGCAGGAGGCCGTGACCACGACCTTCGGCGTCGCGTCGGCGATCCTGGAAGCCAGCTCGTTCGCGGCGAAGCCGCCGAAGACGACCGAGTGGACGGCGCCGAGCCGCGCGCAGGCGAGCATCGCCACCACCGCCTCGGGCACCATCGGCATGTAGACGACGACGCGGTCGCCCTTGCCGACCCCGAGCCGGGCGAGTCCGCCGGCGAACCTTGCGACCCGGTCGCGTAGCTCCCGGTAGCTGAAGCTCGCGACCGTGCCGGTGACGGGCGAGTCGTAGACGAGCGCGGGCTGCTCCCCGCGGCCGCGCTCGACGTGGCGGTCGAGGGCGTTGTGGCAGGTGTTGAGTAGGCCGCCGCGAAACCAGCGGTAGAACGGCGCTCGCGAGCCGTCCAGCACCTGGCGCCACGGCTCGTCCCAGTCGATCCCGCGGGCGGCCTCGGCCCAGAAGCCCTCGGCATCGTCGAGGGAGCGCCGGTACATGGCGTCGAAGCGGCGCACGGAGGCCGAGTGTAGCGCGCCGAGCCATCCTCGCACTCGCGGCCGCCGCGACGACAGCGCTCACCCTCGCGGGCCCCGAGCAGCGGCCTCTACGGCGCGCGAGCAGAGGTCGTGTCAGCCAGCCCTCGACGTCGTGACCGAGGCGATACGGGCGCTTGGATCGCAGGTTCGTACGCATCTCGTACGCGCAGGGCCTTGCTCGGCACCTGCTCTGGCAACAGAAAAGCCCCGTTTGCGGGGCTTTTCTCATGGGCCGTGCTGGACTCGAACCAGCGACCTTGGGATTAAAAGTCCCCTGCTCTACCAGCTGAGCTAACGGCCCCGATCGGAGAGTAGAGCACGGGTGGGTGCCCCCCGTGCGGGGGCGGGCCGTTCCCCCTGGCGGGGCATGCGGAAAACGACGCCGGAGGCGCATGCTGCCGTGCGGGGGGCCGCGAGGAACGTGGGCGACACGCTCACGTCTCGACCAGGGAGGCGGCCCGGCTCGGGCCGCCTCTCCTCTTCGGGTCGCGCTTGTCGGCGAAACCCCGTCATCATGTCGGCGATGACCGTGGGCCAACGGGCGCTCGTGGACGGTCGCTGGCGGGTGCCGGCGCGCTTCAACGTCGCCCGCGACGTCGTCGAGGCGCAGGCGGCCGACCCGGCCCGACTCGCGCTCGTGTTCGTCGACCGGGCAGGCGCCCGACGCGATCTCAGCTTCTCGGAGATCGCCGCCGACGCTGCGCGCTGGGCAGGGCTGCTGCGAAGAGAGGGGGTCGAGCCCGGAGACCGGGTTCTCGTCCTCTGCGGCAAGACGCTCGACTGGCATCCGGTGATGCTCGGGGCGCTCAAGGCGGCCGCGGTCGCGATCCCCTGCGCCGACATGCTCCGCGGGAAGGATCTCGCATTTCGTGCGGGGCATTCGGGCGCGCGGCTGCTCGTGGCCGACCGCACGGCGGAGCCGGAGATCGACCTGATGCGGGGGCTCCTGGACGGCCCGCCGCGTGTCGTGTACATCGACGAAGCGCGGGGCCGTCTCGACGGCTACCCGGACTCGGCGCCGACCGCGGACACCGCTGCCGAGGATCCGGCCCTGCTCCTCTACACCTCGGGGACGACGAAGGACCCGAAGGGCGTCGTCCACACGCACGGGTACTGCTTTGCGAAACGGCTCCAGGCCGGGACGTGGCTCGACGCCCGTCCGGGCGACCTCGTCTGGTGCACTGCCGGCACGGGCTGGGCGAAATCGATCTGGAACGTGCTGCTCGGGCCATGGAGCGTGGGCGCGGCCGTCGTCCTCCACGAGGGACCGTTCGACGCGGCCGAGCGGTTCGAGCTGGCGACCTCGCTCGGCGTGACGGTCCTCTGCCAGGCGCCGACCGAGTACCGGCTGATGGCGAAGCTCGACGGGCTCGAGCGGTTCGATCTCTCCGGCATCCGGCACGGCGTCTCGGCCGGAGAGCCGCTCAACCCCGAGGTGATCCGGGCGTTCCGCGAGGCCTTCGGGCTCACGATCCACGACGGCTACGGCCAGACGGAGAACTCGCTGCTCGTCGGCAACCTCCCCGGGGTCGAGCTCAGGCCCGGCTCGATGGGCCTGCCCGCGCCCGGCCACGACGTCGCGGTGATCGGCGAGGAGGGAGTCGAGCTCCCCGCCGGGGAGGAGGGCGACGTGGCGCTTCGCGGACGGCCGCCGACGCTGTTCTCCGGGTACTGGGAGCAGCCCGACGAGACGGCGGCGACGTTCCGCGACGGCTGGTACCTGACCGGCGACCGGGCCGTTCGCGACGCGGACGGCTACTTCTGGTTCACGGGCCGATCGGACGACGTGATCCTCTCGGCCGCCTACCGGATCGGCCCGTTCGAGGTCGAGAGCGCGCTGCTCGAACACCCCGCGGTGGCCGAGAGCGCCGTCGTCGGCAAGCCCGACGCCGACCGGGGGCAGCTCGTGAAGGCCTTCGTCGTGCTCCGCCCGGGCCACGTTCCCGGCGAGCCGCTCGCGCGCGAGATACAGGAGCACGTGAAGCGCGTGACGGCCCCCTACAAGTACCCGCGGGAGGTGGAGTTCATTGCGGAGCTGCCCAAGACGCGCAGCGGCAAGATCCGCCGCGTTGAGCTCCGCGAGCTCGAGAGAAGGCGGGCCGCGGGCGAGGGCTAGTGTTCCACCTCTGGCATCAGAACCATGACGGCATGAGCGGGCACGTGTTCCTGCTCGAGGATCAGATGCGCGACCTGCGGGGGGAGCTCCTCGCCCAGGGGATGGTCTGCGGCCCCGAGGGCGGGCGCGGGATCCCGCTGCACAAGCTCGAGACGCCCGAGGACTGGTTCGTCTCACCGGTGGAGCTCGACGAGGCGCTCGACGTCGCGTCGGCGGAGCCGGCCAGGATGCGCGATCCGCGGCTCTGGGCCGACTTCCTCGCATTTCTCGATGGCGCGGCCGGGCACGGCGGGCTCCGGGTCAGGTAGGGCCGGCCCGCCCGACCGATCAGCTCCCCGGAAGGTCGATCCGCTCCTCCGGCACGAGCTCGAGCCGGACGTCGACGGACTGCAGCCCGTTCTCGTCCAGCGCATCCCTGAAGGTCTCGGGCTACGACGACGACCGCTCCCACCCGGTTGGGCCGTCTCCGGTGACCATCGAGAGGACGGTGCCGAGGATTGGCGTCATCAGGGGCGCCAACGATCATCGCTCCGATGACCGTGGCCGTCGACTCGGCGACGACGGGTCGGCGGGAGCGGCTTCGCGGTCGCGTTACCGGGCGCTCGGTCGCGCTACCCGGCGCGCTCGGCCGAGCGCATGCCGCGCAGCGCCCAGACCAGCAGCAGGCCCACCAGCGCGACCGCGAGGCCGAAGGCGAGGGCGAGCCAGACGGGCTCACCGGCGATCAGCCCCCGCCCCGCCTCGAGGAAGTACGTCACCGGATTGACCGTCGCCAGCGCATGGATCCAGCCGGCCAGCAGGTCGAGCGGCACGTAGACCGGAGCGAGGAACAGGAGCAGGAACACGGGCGTCTGCATGGCCGGCCCGGCCTGGATCGTGCGCGTACGCAGCGCGATTCCGGCCGCCCAGAGCGCGCCGGCGAGGTTGAGCAGGAGCGCGAGGACGACGAGACCGAACAGGTCGACGCCGTTTCCCCCCACCTCCATGCCGGAGACGAGCGCGATGACGGTGATGATCGCCGCGTTGAATGCCCATCGCAGCACGGCGGCGATGATGTAGCCGCCGATGATCGCCGAGCGCCGCGGGGCGGCGAGCATCAGTCGCTTTCCGAAGCCGCTCTCGAAGTCCCGCGCGATCGAGAACCCGTTGAAGACCCCACTGAACGCGGCCGACTGCAGCAGCACGAAGACGTACTGGAACGCGGTGTAGCCGGCGGAGAACTCGAAGCCCGGGATGTTGTCGGCGGCCGACAGCCCGCCCGCGAACGCGATGAAGAAGAACAGCGGGAACATCAGCCCCGGGATGAACAGCGAGCGGTTCGTGAAGTACACGTGCAGGTTGCGCCAGGCGACGCCGAGCGCCACGGAGCGGTGCCGGTCGATCACGTGCGCGTGAGCCTCCTCGGAAGCGAGATCGCGGCGCCCGCGAGCCCGGCGGCGAGAATCAGGAAGGCGAAGCCGAAGCCGAGCAGGAGCGCCTGGGAGTTCCAGCCCTCGATCACGAGGCTGCGGATCGCCTCGATCAGGTACGAGATCGGGTTCGCGGTCGCGAGCGCCCGGAACCAGTCCTGCTCGATCAGGTTGCGCGGCAGGTACATCGACGAGAACCACAGCAGCACGATCCCGATCGGGAAGAACGCCTGGATCGCCTCGGTCGTCCCCGTCCGCAGGGCGAGCATCGTCCCGAGCGACCCGAAGCCGAGCGCGACCAGAACGGAGAAGACGACGAGCAGCAACACGCCGGCCGGCCCGCTCTCGAACCTGACGCCGGCGGCGAAGCCGACGGTCAGGTACGCGGCCGCCTGGAGGAGCCCGAGCGCACCGACGCCCGCGAGGTGTCCGGTCAGGAGCGCCGAGCCGCGTATGGGAGACAGCGCGAGCCGGTTCAGAAAGCCCGACTGGATGTCCTCCGCGAGGTCCTGCCCGGAGGTGAGCGTGGCGAAGACCGCGCCCTGGAGGAAGCTGAACGCGAGGAAGAAGTCGATGTAGGAGTCGGTCGGAAACCCGGGCAGGTTTGTCACCGCGCGCAGGCCGCCGCTGTTGACGGCGAGGAACATGAGCGGGAAGGCGAGCGCCGGGACCAGGCTCAGCGGCTGGCGCAGCGTGCGCCATGCCGACCGCCTGGCCACCACACCGACCTGCAGCGGCGCCCTGCTCACGAGTGCGCCGTCCGGGGAATGGGGTGCGGTTCCTGGCGCGCGAAAAGCAAGCCAGACAAGGACGCAGGAAGCGCCAATATGCGGGCATATTGGCGCGACTGAGCACGCGGTCTGGCGCCGCTTTGCAGCCGCCAGCACCGTGCCGTATTCCCCGGACGGTGCACTAGTCCTCGGGCTCGTCGGCGCCCTCGAGCGTGCGGCCGGTCTTGGCCAGGAATACGTCGTCGAGCGACGGCGCGTGGAGCTGGAGGTCGGCGATCCGCGCGCCGGCGTCGTCGAGGGCGCGCACGACCGCCGCGAGATCCTCGGCGCCGTGCGCCAGCCTGACCGCGACTGCGCGCGGTGAGCCGGCGCACGGTTCGCCGAACTGCGCCAGCACGACGCCGATCGCCTCTCGGTCGGCGACGTCCATCGGGATCGCCTCCAGGCGCGGGCGCCCGATCTCCGCCTTGAGCGCGGCAGGGGTTCCCTCCGCGACGATGTGACCGTGGTCGATGATCCCGACCCGGTCGGCCAGGACGTCGGCCTCCTCGAGGTACTGCGTCGTGAGGAACACGGTCACGCCGTCGTCGTGCGCGAGGCGGCCGACCTCCTCCCAGAGCGCACCTCGACTCTGGGGATCGAGGCCCGTCGTCGGCTCGTCGAGGAAGAGGATTCGCGGCCGGTGCACGAGCGCGAGCGCCAGATCGAGGCGTCGCTTCATCCCGCCCGAGTACGTGCGAACACGCCGGTCGGCCGCCTGCGTGAGGCCGACGCGCTCGAGCAGCTCCTCCGAGCGGGCCCGCCGCTCGTCGCGCGGGAGCGCGTACAGCGCGGTCTGGAGGCGTAGGTGCTCGCGGCCCGTCAGCAGCGGATCGAGTGCCGCCTCCTGAAGGGCGGCGCCGATCCGAAGCCGCACGGACGGGCCCTGGCGAACGATGTCGAACCCGGCGACCCGTGCCGTGCCCGAGGTCGGCGGCAGCAGCGTCGTGAGCATCATCACCATCGTCGACTTGCCGGCGCCGTTCGGGCCGAGGAATCCGTAGATCTCGCCTGGCGCGACGACGAGGTCGACGCCGTCGACCGCACGGATGCCGCCCTTGAACGAGCGGACGAGCCTCTCGACCTCGATCGCGTGCCCGCCTGCCACGAGTGCAGAGGTTACGCGCCCGCCACCGCGCGGTGAAGGGGACGAGCCTCGTGGCGCGAATCACGTTCCGTACGCTACCCCGTTGCCGCCGTCGGGTGGAGGTGGTAGCGTGAACACATGTACGCCCGGAATCGGGTGGACGGTCGTTGGAGCTGGGAGGGGAAATGAGGGGATCGTCTGTGCGGAGGGGCCGGCGCGGGATCGCGCTGGTGGCGGCGCTCGCCGGCGTGTTCCTGAGCGTGGGCGCCGGGAATGCGGCGGCGGCCTCGGCGGCTGCGACCTGCTCCTACAGCGGCGGCGTGGTGGAGATCACGCTGCTCGGTGATACCGCGGTGCTGAACAAGGGGAACGGGTCGCACATCAACGTGAACGACACGTGGTGCGGTAATGCCGCGACGACGTCGAACACGCACACGATCATCGTGTACGGCAACGGCCCGAACGACAAGCTGGTGGTCAGTCTGGCGGGCGGCGACCTCGAGCCGGGGACCGAAGCCAACGACTGGGATCTGATCCAGACCGGCAGCGGCGAGATTGTCGTTCGGCCGGCCGGCTTCGTCGACGGCCAACCGGCCGACGGTCATGAGGGGAAGAGCGATCTCGAGATCCTGCTGGACAGAGTCGAGTATCTGTCGGTGGTCGGGAACTCGTCGGCCGACAAGCTGATCGTCGGCGACGGTGACCCGATCATCCTCGACTGTCCCAACGCCCCGGGTCGCCGGGCGCCCGGCACGGGCGACGGCTGTCTGTTCGCCAACGATCGCCCGGTCGGCGTCCCCGCTCAGCCTCTGCTTCCGCCAGTGATCGTCGGGATCGTGAACCTGAACGATGACGACGACGCGGACATCTGGGTGTGGCCGACGGACGACGTCGACATCGACGCGATCCTGTTCCCGAACGACATCGAGCAGCAGCTCTGCGAGGAGGGCGATCCCGGGTTCCCGGATTGCTTCACGGGCGATCCGATGATCTCGGTCGACGGCGCCGGTGGTGACGACGAGATCTCGGGTCTCGGCGACCACGGGACGGGGCGGCCCGACGGGAACTGGGAGGACGCGTCGCCGCTCGACGACGGGCTGCCACCGGAGGCCATTGGGGACGCGATCACCGATGAAGGTCCTGATCCGTGGGACGGCCTCGTGATCTACGGCGGGCCCGGCGATGACGACATCCAGGGCGGCGAGGACAACGACGTGCTCTCGGGTGGTGCCGGCGATGACGTGATCGACGGTTCGAGGTCGCGGGGGTTCCCGGGGATCGATGGTGCCGCCGGTGGCGCGGCGTGCCTCGGCACGTATGCGCCGACCGGTGAGCTCGAGTATCCGGTGATCACCTATACACCGGAGGGTGAGCTCGAGTACCCGTTGATCCAGGAGGTTCCGCTGCTCTGGGGTGACATGGTCGATTACTCGGGCTCGACGGGGCCGATCACCCTCGATCTGGATCCGGGCGAGAAGCATCCGGGGCAGGCGACGGGTGACGGCACGGACGTGGTGCAGAACATCGAGATGGTCAACGGGTCGCCGAGCGGCGACACGCTGTCGGGTGACAACAGCAACAACGTGTTCTTTGGCGGTGCCGGCGACGATACGATCGCCGGGGATGCCGGGAACGACTGCGAGTGGGGTCAGAAGGGGAACGACACGTTCGACGAGAACGAGGGCACCTCGATTGCCCAGGGCGGCAGCGGGACCGAGAACGGTTCCGACATGATGCTCGGCAACGCGGGCGCGGACGACACGATCACCTACTCGTCGCGCTCGACGCGGGTGAACGTGTACCTCGAGCCGCTGCCGGCGCTGCTGGTGGCGGGCGGGCTCCCGCTCGACTTTCCGTGCCTGGGTGTCAGCGGTGAGTTGCCGAGCGGGAGTTCGGGCACGGACATCGGCGGCAGTCTCATCTTCGACGGCGATATCAAGGATGGTGCGGACCTCAACGGTGACGGCGACTCGTGGGACGAGACCGACGAGAGCGACTGCGTGTGGCTCGATACCGAGAACGCGGTCGGCGGGTCGGGGAACGACCGCCTGGTGGCCGACTTCGTGAACAATCGGGCCGACAACGAGTTCACCGGCGGCGGCGGCAACGACCTGCTCGACGCCGGTGGCGGCAACGACACGTTCCATGAGGGCTCGGCGATGAGCGGCGCCGACGACATGGACGGTGGGACGGGTGGCGACATCTGCGACTACGCGGCCCGCTCCAACAGCGTGAACGTGTCGCTGGACGGCGTCGACAACGACGGCGAGGCCGGCGAGGGCGACAACTGCGGTGGGGTCGTGGCCCTGAACCTGGTGACCACGACGATCACGGCCGCGGTGAATGCCTCCGTCGACGGTGAGGGCAACCCGCAGTCGCGCCAGAACGTCGAGAACGCGAACGGCGGCTCTGGAGCGGACCAGCTGGTCGGCGGCGAGGCCGGGAACGTGCTCAACGGCAACGGCGGCAACGACGCGCTGACCGGTGGCGGGTCGACCGACACGTTGAACGGCGGTGACGGTGACGACTTGCTGTCGGGCGGTACCGGCAACGACGCCCTGAACGGTGGTGCGGGCGTGAACACGGCCGATTACTCCGGTGCCGGTGCGGGTGGTGTCGGTGTGAGCGTGAACCTGACCACCGGTGCTGCGTCGGGTGAGGGCAACGACACGCTGTCGGGGATCCAGAACGTCAACGGCTCCTCGTTCGACGACTCGTTGCGCGGCGAGGCGGGCAGCAACCTGCTGAACGGCAATGACGGCGATGACGCCATCCAGGCGGCGGCCGGTAACGACGTCGTGAACGGTGGTGCCGGCAAGGACCAGATGAGCGCCGGCGCCGGCAACGACAACGTGTCGGGTCAGAACGGGTCGGACACGATGCGCGGCAACGCCGGAAACGACAGCATGGGTGGCGGCAACGGCCCCGACACGCTGTACGGCGGCAAGGGTAACGACACCCTGTCGGGCGGTGCCGGCAAGGACTGGCACGGCGGTGGCCCGGGCAACGACCGGTGCAACCCCGGCGCGCCTGGCCTCGCAAGCGGCGACATAGCGGTCGGCTGCGAGACGTAAGGCCTTCCCTTCCCAGGGAACAGCAGTGGCGAAGGCCCCGGTGCACCCGGGGCCTTCGCCGTTCTGGGGCGACCGCTCCCCCGGTGGACGAGGAGGTGCGCCGGTCGTCAGTGCGTGACGACCTCGGCGACCTCGACGACCGTGGGCCCGGTCCTGTCGGCAAAGCGATCGAGCACTCCCGACCCGATCAGCCGCTCACGGGCGGCCATCGCTTCCTCGGTCGACTCGAACTCCACCTGGATGAACACCTCGCCGGGATCCTCCACGTTGCGATACAGCCGGTACCCCAGTGCGGATCGTCTGGCGTCCGGCACGTCCTGGTCGAACAGCACCTTCCAGGCGTCGTAGTCCCCTACGTGGATGCGCGTGAGCACGAACGCCATTTGATCACCCCCGCTGATTATTCATTGGTTGGAGGAGATAATGTATCGGTGGGTAGTCGGTATGACTCACCCCGCCGCCGCGAGCAGGCCGCATCCACCCGGCTGGGGATCCTCGAGGCCGCCGAGCGGCTGTTCGTCGCCCGGGGGTTCGTCGCAACCTCGGTGTCGGCGATCGCGCAGGAGGCCGGTGTTGCGCTGAAGACGGTCTACGCCATCTTCGGTACGAAGGGCGAGGTCCTGCGCGGGCTCTGGAACCTCCGGATGCGCGGCGACCAGGAGCCCGTGCCCATGGCAGAGCGCGATTGGTTCCTCGAGATCATCGGCGAACCGGACCCGCGGCGGCGACTCGCACTCGTTGCTCTCAACTCGCGCCGCGTGAAGGCACGAACCGCCGCGGTGACCGAGATCGTTCGCCAGGCTGCGCAGGCCGACCCCCGGATTGGCGAGCTCTGGGAACGCTTCCAGCGCGAGCTCTACGAGATCGGCATGCTGGGGATCGCGGAGAGCCTGGAACACGACGGTGCGCTCACCGTCGACCTCACGACGGCCACCGACATTCTCTGGACGCTGAACCACCCGGACGTCTACCAGCTCCTGGTGAAGCAGCGAGGGTGGAGTCCCGAGCGTTACGAGCAGTGGCTCGTCGCGGCGCTCCGCGGGCAGCTACTCGTCGCCGGCGGTGGAGAGGAATACCCCGCCCAGGATGGCTTTCCAGCCCTGAACCGGCCCAACTGCCGCACCTGAAAGGGCTGGAGGGGGCTGAAGCCGAGCCGGCGGATCACAGCTGATCGCGGTCGGTCGGTCGGTCTATCCCATGGCTCATTCCGAGAGGCCGCCGAAACTCTTGCGTGGAGCAAGACCCTCGTAGTCGCGTTGGTAGACCCGACCCAGCGCCCAACCGCGAGCAGCGCGCTTCGGCCGCCGCAGAATCCTGCGCGCGCGGGATTCTGCCCAGGTGCCTTGCGGGCCGTGCACCAACCCGACGGAGGGCGTGCTCGGGCCGCCTACGGCACGTCCATCGTGCGCAGGCGCCGTACGGTCAGGAGCGCGAAGGCCACGAGGACGATGCCGGCGCCGACCGCGGCCGCCTCGATCCCGATCACGGTCTGGCTCGAGCCGTCGAATCGGGCTGGGTCGAGCTGATGAACGATGCTCAGCGCGTACTGCCGTACGCTCAGGTATTTCAATCCGTCCACGAAGGTGCCGAACAGCCCTTCCCAGATGAACACGTAGAGCAGGCCGATCCCGAGCGCGCGGCGGGTGAACAGCCCGAGCCAGGCGAACATCGTGCCGTAGAGTAGCGCGCCGATCGCGAGCCCGATCGCGGCCGCCGCGGCGGCGCGTCCAGCGCCGTCGATCTCCGCCCCCTGGAACGCCACCAGGACAGAGACGACAGCACTCAGCACGATCAGCGGTACGGCGATCGAGATCGCGGCCGCGAGTTTGGGCGCGACGATTCGCCAGCGCGGAAGCGGCGTCAAGGTGAGGTTGCTCAGCGTCCTGTCCTCGAGCTCGTTGCCGAAGACCGGCGTTGCGAGTACGAGCGTGAGGATGGGCAGCACAGCCGAGGCGAGGATGCCGTTGATCAGCGCATCGTCCAGCTCGAGCGCGGTCGGCTGGTCGCTCGACGTGGCCGCGATGATCGCCAGCACGAGCGGAATCGCCGCGACGGCAAGTATGGCGGCGATGCGCCAGCGGCCCTGGAGCTGGCGGAGCGAGAGGAAGTAGATCGAGGACACCGCTCAGCTCTCGACGAGGTAGCTGAAGACGCTCTCGAGCGAGTCGTCCAGCGGCTCGACACCTGTGAGGCGGACGTCGAGCTCGGCCGCCGAGCGAGGGAGCGCCGCCTGGAGAGCGCTGACGTTGCTGCTGAGCACGATGAGCGTGCCGTCATCGAGCTGGACCGAGTCGACCGCGTCGAGCCCGATCAGGCCGGCACCGAGCACTCTCGGCCTGTCGCAGAAGATGCGTACCTGGTAGGGACGATCGTCGAGCGCCCGGCGGATGGCATGGAAGTCGCCCTCCGCGGCCAGCTTTCCGTTGACGACGAGAAGCACGCGCGAGGCCAACAGCTCGACCTCCTCGAGCACGTGCGAGGAGATGAGAATCGTCCGGCCCTCGTCGGCAAGCGCGAGGAGCAGCTCCTGGAACTCGGCCCGCTGGCGGGGATCGGCGCCGTTGAGCGGCTCGTCCAGGATCAGCAGCTCAGGCTCGTGCACGAGTGTCGCTGCCAGACGAATACGCTGCCTCATCCCGCGCGAGTAGGTGCCGATTGGGCGGTCGGCCGCGTCGCTGAGGTTGACGCGCTCGATGGATCTCGTTGCAGCCTCGGCCGCGTCGTCGACCTTGCGGAGCCTGGCGGCGAGCGCGACGAAGCGGCCTCCGCTCATGAAGTCGTAGCTCCCCTCGTGCTCGACCATGACGCCGATCCGCTGGTAGAGCTCGGGGTCGCTTCGCGGGTGGCCGCCGAAGACGCTGATCTCGCCCTGCGAGACCTCGGCGAGCCCGGTGACCAGGCGAAGCAAGGTTGTCTTGCCGGCGCCGTTGGGTCCGAGGAGACCCGTGATCCCCGGGTGTACGTCGAAGGACACCTCGCTGACGGCGACGACGCTGCCGAACCATTTCGAGACGTCGTCGACGCGGACGATCGGCGGCCGCTCCGTCACTGGCTCGGCCGCGCTCACAGCGACAGCCTCCGGTAGCGGACGAGGAAGATCGCGCCGGCGGCAACGACGACGACAACGAACCAGCCGACCTGGACGATGTCGGGGTGGCCGGCGGCTGCCTCGATGCTCGAGGTCTGCTCCCCGAAGATCACGTCGTTCACGTAGAGAGGCACGTCGCCGATGCTGAGCAATGCAACCCAGCGGCCGGCACCGTCGCTGAGCGTGTCCGTCAGACCGCCGATCACCGCGGCGCTGAGTATCAGCAGACCTGCCAGGAATGCGGCCGCGTACGCGCGGCGTTTCGCGAACGCCGACGCCATCGCCGTGATCGTCGAGACGTAGATCGCGATCGCGACGCCTGCAATCAGGAATCGCGGGATGTCAGACCAGTGATCGGCGAGGTAGGAGCCCGGGTCGGGCGCGCCGAACGCTAGGCCCGCGAGCAGGACGAGTTGCGGCAACCAGGCGATGAGCACCATCACGGTTGTCAGCGCGGCCCACCGAGCGATCGCGTAGTCGGTTGCCCGCAGCGGACGGACGAGATAGAGGCTGATCGTCCCGTCGCTCCTGTCGGGGCAGAAGAGCTCCGGCCCGACAACGGCGGCGAAGACGAAGAGGACGATGCCCGCAATCGCATAGTAGTCGGCGTGCGAGGGCAGGTCCAGGTTCTCGCTGAAGTCGGCCGCGAGTCGATCCACGGCTCCCGCGATGAGCGCGAACACCAGTGCGGGAATGATCGCCGCCGCGATGAACAACCAGGGAAGGACCTTGGCCTTGCCTCCACGTCCGAGGCCCATAGCGATTCGCAGGCCGTCCTTGTAGACCGCGCGCACGGCGCGCCGCCGGCCCTGGCGTTGCCCCTCGTACCGGCGGAAGCCGAGGTCGAAGACCCGGCCGGAGGCCGGCTCGCTCACGTGGCGTCCTCGTCGTGCGCTTCCCCGGGTCGGAAGAGCTCGCTCAGCGTGCGACGCCGAGGCGCGAGCCGACGCAGCGGTGCATCGACCGCGACGAGCGCGTCGCGGATCCGATCGTAGAGCTCGCCCGAGACGCCGTCGACGACGAGCGAGCTTCCGTCCTCCGTTGCCGTCAGGCCGCGCTGTGCGAGTGCGGCGATCAGCTCCGGCCGGCGTGCTGTGACCTCGATGTAGAGCGTCTCGGACACCTCGGTGAACGTCGACGTTTCGCCCTCCTCGAGCACCCGGCCGTTCTCGAGCACGAGGATGCGCTCGCACGTGCGCTCGACGTCCCCCATGAGGTGGGACGACAAGACGACGCTGATCCCGAACTCCCGGTGCGTCCTGCGGATCAGCGCGAGCATCTCTTCTCGCCCCGGCGGATCGAGCCCCGCAGTAGGTTCGTCGAGCAGCACCAGAACGGGGTCGTGCACCAGCGTCTGGGCGAGCTTGACCCGCTGCTTCATGCCGGTGGAGTAGCCGCCGATCTGCCGGTATCGCTCCTCGAACAGCCCGACGTGGCGCAGCGTGTCAGCTGCACGGATGCGCGCGTGGCGCGGCGGCAAGCCGCTCGTCTCGGCCATGTGCGTGAGGAACTCGGCCGCGCTCACCGACGAGGGCAGGCAGTCGTGCTCGGGCATGTATCCCAGCCGGGCCCGGACCTGCTCGTCGCGCCCGGCCTCCTGGCCGAGCACCTCGGCCCGGCCGGACGTTGGCCCCGTCAGACCGAGGAAGAGCTTGATCGCGGTGCTCTTGCCGGCGCCGTTCGGGCCGAGCAAGCCGGTGACGGTCGGACCGATCTCGAATGTGACATGGTCGAGGGCGGTGACGACCCCGTACTGCTTGGTCAGGCTCTCGGCACGGAGCAGCACGTCCACGCCCGGATCGTATGCGCCGACTCCGACGAGACGCGAATCAGCATCTCCGCCGCCGCCGACGACTGTTCTCGGCCGATGAAGCGCGAGCGCGCACACCCCTCGACCCTCCGCTTTCTGCCAGGCATGAGGCACGAGCTCGCGGGGGCTCGTTGCGTGGCCGTTTGGAGAGGCGTGGCGGGGTGCAGCGGTCGCGGGCGGGCTTGGCGGCAAAGGCGCCGTTGCCAGCGCGGTTCTCGCATACCCCCAGCGGGATTCGAACCCGCGATCTCCGGCTTGAAAGGCCGGTGTCCTAGGCCGCTAGACGATGGGGGCGCGGCTCCAAACGTAGCGGTCCCGCCCGGAAACCGGTGGGCCGGAGGCGCCCGCGCCCTACACTGCCGGAGGGCGGTTAGCTCAGTTGGGAGAGCGCCTGCCTTACAAGCAGGAGGTCGCTGGTTCGAACCCGGCACCGCCCACTCACGAAGTCCCTGCAAATGAGTATCTTTTCGAGTTAGCTGCGGGGCTGGCGGCGGCCGACTGGGCCGCCGATTTCGCTTCCAGTGCCCATTAGTGCCCAATGGGCCGTCGATGGACGCTCAGCCGAAGATCGCTGAGCGCGGCTTTGCCGTCGGGATCGCCGCGGGTCTCCCAGTAGACGAGGTTGCCGTCGCCGACCTCGAGCATCCCGTGGTCGTGCGGATCGGTGGGCGGATACAGCTCGGCCATGTCAAGAGTCTGCCGATCACGCGGTTGGCCGCGCGAGGTGGCACAGGCTTGCACGAGTGTGCGCTCGTCAGGGCCTGCCCCTGACGGTTGCCGCTCAGCCGGGCGCACCACGATCCCTCGGTCACCGGGAGCAGATCGTGCCATCGCCCTAGCGTGCGGCGAGCTCCTCAGCTTCCTTCCTGGCGAGGATCGCGTCGAGCACAGCGTATTCGGCCTCCTCGAGGGTCGCATACGCATAGTGGATCGCGAACAACGCATCATCTTCTGCGTCGTCGGCGCGCCTCTCAGCCATATCTAGGTCAAGCCCGGCCTTCTTCTCTTCGACGTTCTGACGGACATTGACGATGTGCTTGGCCCACGAGCCTTGCAGGTCGTTCCACGACGCCGAAACGTGGGCCGCGGTCGCGTTGGCGTCCTCACGCAGCTTGTCGGCCTGCGCTGCCGCCTCCGCTCTGGCCTTGCTTGCAGCTCGCTCGACCTCGGCCTTCCCTTGGTCGCGCGCAGCTGCTGCCCGGTCCTCGGCCTGCTTGGCACGTGCCGAGAGCTGCGCGAGCGCCTCTGAAGCGCTCACCAGCTTGTCCGAAACGGTCATGGGCACCTCCAATCTGGGTTATTGGTGCACCGAGACGCAGGGTGCATGATGACAGGTCCGATACGCCCTGTCGAACGTTTCAATTGGCGAAGACGCTACGTGCCGTCTGACCGCGCGCGCGTGTCGGCGTGGATCGCTCTCGTTAGCTCGAGGATCTGGTTGGACAGATCGAGCAGCTGTTGGTTCTGCTCGTCCTCCTTCTTGACGGTCTGCCATTGCTGGTCGGCAAGCACTTGACGCTTCGCGTCGGCCCTGTTTTGGCTGATCAGCACGAATGTCGAGAGGAAGATTGCCTCGAGCGAGACAATCATCGTGAGCAGGCCGTACGGATACTCCTCGACGCCGAACCCGATCCAGCAGCCAAACCAAACAACGTGCACGTAGACGAACACCATGGATCCGGCAAACGTCGTGATCTGATCCGCGGTCCGGTTCTGGACGCTCTCACTTCGCTGTTTCGCGTGCTCGAGGAGCGCGGGGTTCGGCTCTAGCGAGATGTGTCGTGGGCGTTGGGCTAGGATCGCTCGCTTCACGGTCGAATCGCTCCCTTCCAGAGGAGTTCGTCGTCTTCCTCGCGTGGGCTATCTATCGACTAGGCCCCGAAATATGGACTCCCGTGGGCCGCTTCGGCGTTCGAGGGGCTCAAGCGGAGCGGCCCTACTCCGCCGCGAACGCGAGACTCGCCCGAGTCGAGTCGGATTTGTGCGGTGGCCGCTAAGCGCGTAGAGCGACACGGAGCAGCTCCGCAAGGACCACACTGACGAGCGCGACCACGAGACCGGTGATCCACCCGCTCACGTCCTGTGAGTCGAGGATCGCGCCGACGGCCGTTCCCACGCCAACGATGCCAGTGGAACCCGCGATCTTGAGGTAGCCGATACCCATCGGGCAAATTATGTTAAACCGCCACGACCAGATTGGGGGCCGAGCCGCGACAGCCCGGACCGGTTCCGCTCACTGCGGCCGAGTTCGCTGGCCGCGCCCCCATCCACCTCGGTTTCCGAACGCTTGGAGCGCAACCTCACGACGGAGCTTGCTCGCAAGCAGGGCCGCAGAAGGACGTCCACGTGCGCGCCTACGATTTCAACGGGAACGAGCTATGGACTCAGATCGTTGGGAGCACCGCCACGGATGCCCCAAGTGGTATTGCCGTCAACGCTTCCGGCGCGTATGTGGGCGGCAGCACCCGTTGCACGTTGGGTGCGATCGCCAATGCGGGCAGTGGCGACGGCTTCGTTCTCAAGATCACGAGATGATCGTGCGAAGAAGTGTTCAGACTCCGAGGACGAGATCCCCGAGTGCCGCGTTCGCCGTGTGCCTCCTATCGCCCACATCCGTGTAGACGGCCAGGGTGAACTCGGCGCGGGTGTGGCCGATCTGGCGCATCGTGTAGCGGGGGTCGGCTCCCGTCTCCGCCATCAGCCGGGCGTAGGTTCGCCGCAGTGAGTGGAAGGTGACGCCCTCGGGGATGAGCGGGCGGCCTGCAGCAGTGAGGTGCTCGTTGGCCCGCTCGATGGCCGGGTAGAGAATCCGCGTCCGGAGGGTGTTGCGCTCGCGCCTGGTCCCGTTGCGGGTCGGGAACACGAAGTCGTCCGGTCGGCCGAACCGGGTGCGGGCCTTCCACGCCTTCAGGTCGTCCAGAAGATGTGGCGCGAGGTCAACACGGCGGACCCCGGCTGCGGTCTTCGACTCGCGCACGTGCAGCCACCCTCCCGCGAGGTCGATGTCCCGCCACTTCAGTCCGGTGAGTTCGCCCGCGCGGAGGCCGCCGCCGAGGATCGCCGTTGCGAGCAGCGTTCGGTGCTCGCCCGCAGCGTCGAGGAGCGCCCTCACCTGTCCGGCGTCCATCGAGTGGCGCTCGGGCGAGTCGCTCTTGAGGCGGCGTCGCCGACCACGCGCCGGGTTCGAGGCGAGCCATCCGTACTCGATCGCTTCGTCGATGATCATCGCGAGGTGCTTCAGCGTCTTGTTGATCGACGAGGCCGACAGCGGTCTCGCGACGAGTCGTTCGTCGCGCTCCCGGACCTTCGCCCGCCTGTAACGGTCAACCTCCTCGACCGTGATCTGGGAGAGCCGGTGACCGGCGAAGTAGGGGAGGAGGTGGCAGGTTAGCGACCACCGGTAGTCCTCCAAGGTTCGCGGCTGAAGACCGTCGGCCTCGCGCCCGGCCAGCCACTCGGAAGCGAACACGTGGAAGGTCGGCTCCTCCCTCACGAGTGCGGGTTCGGGTTCCGGTTCGGGTGGCCGCCAGATCCCGCGCCTCACGTCGGCGAGGACGTTTGCGAGTTCCTGATCGGCCTTCCGGCGCGTCCACCCGTCCTCGGAGGATCCGAGCGTCAGGTACTCGCGTCGCCCGTTCGCGCGGAACCGGAGCGCATATACGGTGCCCTTCTTCGTCTCGCGCTCGACAACCGTGCCGGTGTTCGCCCGTGCCATCGTCAACTACCTCCGATCCCGGAGGCAGCCGACGAGAGGAAGGCACGGTAGCGTGCCACTCGCGCCGGAGCTTGTCCCTCCGGTGCCACGGCCGGGGGCGTGACAGCGCCGCCCGGCCATTTAGTTTTCCTCCCCTATGGTAGTCGGCCGAGAGGCATCAGATCGGCCGCGAATGGGCAGCAGCCCGGACCCAGTGCCCAATGGCGGGTTCCTGCGTCGCCGCCGGTTCGGGTTGGTCACGGGGGTTTCCGGGGGTGGCGACCTCCTGCTAGGCGAGCAGGCGGTCAGGCGTTCGGCGACCGTCTGAGGGTGGAATCGCAGCCGTGGACGTGGGCCGTTTCCAAGGCGGATCGCGCCGATGTCGTCAGCGTGCCCGTAGATCCAGTAGCGGCTGAGGCCGAAGCGGCGGGCAAGCTCGGCGGCGTCGATCAGGCCGTCGGTCGCGGTCGATTGCCGGGGCTGGGGTTCGGCGAGGGCGAGGAGCGCGTTGAGCGCGTCGGCGAGGGCTGGGTCGCCATGGAGGATCGTCTCGGGGGTCACGCGGATCGTGATCGTTATCCCGCGCACGGCGGCCTCAGCCACCGAATCCGCCTCTGGCTCGCCGGACCGCTGCCACGAGGGCGGCCCTGTCGGCCTTCTCGCCGGTAAGGGTGTCGGCCAACGCGCCGGGATCGATCTCGGCCCGCAGCGCCGTCTCGACTTCGGCCGCGAGGGTGGCCGGGTCGAGGGCCTCGGCCTGGACGGTGCCGCCTCTGAAACCGCCGCGCCGGTCGGTCTTCTTCGCCGGTGCTGTCGGCAGGCCGTAGGTGGTGATCTGCTCGGGCGTCACGGCGACCCGTCGAAACTCGACCGTCCCACTGGGCTGACCCATGCCGGTCACGAACGCGGACACGTCGTCGGCAAGGGAGTCGAACAGCGCAACCCCGGAGGCGACGCCGGTCACCGGCTCTCCGTGTCACCGGGTCGGGGACCGGCTTTCCGGGGATGCCATTGTTCGGGTGTTACTAGGGTCGGGTTTGGTGCTCCGCCAGGGGGCGAGCGCTCACGATCCCGGAACTAGCTCGCTTGGACCTATCGCTCGGGCACACGGCTCGCCGCACAACCTACTCGACCCGCTTCTGGCTCTCCTACCTGGAAGCGTGCACGCGCCGGAAATGCATCCACCACTTCCATCGCGGAGGCTGTTCCGGCGGCATGTCTGCGTTCGTGGGCACGGAGACGCTCGACCCAGAAGCAGGATCGGAGGTCGCTGGGTTCTCGTTGCTGTCATGGGTGTCAATCTGGGGCAGCGGATCGCTCCCAGGCTCGGAAGCCTGACCGGTCGAAGTGACCGTTACCTCGGAGGTAGCGGGAGGAGACGAGGAGGAACTGCCGCCGCAGCCTGACGCCAAGACGACCGCGACAGCCAGCGAGGCCAGTCCCCATCTGGCCACGTGAGGTGTGCCCCGCATACGGATCATGCTACGGCCGTTCTCATCCGGCGGCATCCGCGCCAACGCCGAACCGGGATTCCGCGAAGCCACGCACCGTTCACGGCGAAGTACGGCCATCGCCATTGGGCACTAGCCCGTTTCCAGTGCCCAAATCCCGGGCAATCTGGCCGAATCCACGGTAGTCCGAGGTCCACGAAGTGAGGCGTCGAGTGCCTTGATTCTGCTCAACCAAGCCGTTCACAGGCCCCTTGGGCGGTTTCGGCTATTCGTCCTTACAAGCAGGAGGTCGCTGGTTCGAACCCGGCACCGCCCACTCGCGAAGCCGCTGCAAACAGGCACCGCCTGTGCCCGCCCCCTACCAGGGAGGGCTGCTCCAGCTGCGCCCGGTATCCGTGATCTCCCAACTCTCCACGGCCTTGCCGCCGGCAATGCGCACGAAGACCATCTCCGGCCACGTTGCCCGTTCGCCGGTGGGCGCGTGGGTACCGCTGAAGGTGAGGCGCACCGCGACAATGTCCGCCTCGGCCACCATGGACCCGATCTCGACGCGCACGTCCGGGAACTCTTCGTGCAAGCCCGCGAAGGCCCGCCTCATTCCCTCGGGACCGCGACCGACTCCGGGCGCTTCCGGGTGAAGCTCGTGCACTTCGGCGAACAGTTCATCGGCCGAGTCCAGGTTCTTCCCATTGATCACTTCCTCGATGATGCGCCGCAGAACGGCCTTGTTCTCAGCGGTTCCCACTGGGCAGCCTCCTCGCTCGATGGTTCCGCCACTCCCTGGCGGAAGGGCACGGCCGGCTCGTTCGCGTTGGGTTCGGGTATCGAGATTACGCGACATCTCGACCGCCACCTTGACAGGCGCCTCCCGACCTCCCGAAGATGCGGCGAAACCGCCGAAGGGAGCCATGATGGGGAAGAAGCTCGTGCTGCTCACGTACACGCCGCGACCGCTCGACGAGGACGAGTACTCGAGGTTCATCCGCGAGATCGACTACCCGGCGTTTCGCCAGAACCCGGACATCCTCGACTACGGCTGCTGGCGCGTCCGCGACAGCGTGCAGGGCTCGGAGTCGTTCACGCACTTCGACCTGATGGAGGTGGCGGACTTGGAGCGCTGGGAGGCGATCGCCGGGGACCCGATCGTCCGCGGCAACGTCGAACGCTGGACGCGTGAGTGGTCGCGTCACGGCGAGGGGCATCCGACCCCGGCCGACAACCTGAAGGTCTCCTTCTGCGAGCGGTACTGGGGATGACGTGCTGAGGTCACGCTAACTCCGTTGCGGAAGGACACGATCGCGGCTTTGACACGTCAAAGGCGAGGGGCAGCGGACCGGCTGCTACGATCAGGTCGTCATCACGAGTGCGACGGACGCAGCCCGTCGCCGCCAACCTGCGAGCCGCAAGGTGGCACCAACGATGAGGCCCGGATCGGGCAACGGCTCACACGACACGGTTCGACGGAACAGCTGCGTCCGGTCGCGGAAGGGAGCGACCATGGCACGAGCACGGACGGCCGGGGAGCAACCGAGGATCGCCCTCTGCGTTGAGGCCGACAACGAGGTTCGCGAGCTGCCCGCGAACGAGGCGGCGAGAGTGGCCCGGCGCTACCCGGCGCTGGAGCACGAGTATCGCAAGCTCGCGGCCATGTCCGGCAGACCTGGAGGGCGGCTCATCGTGATCGATCAGCGGCTCGTCGATGAGATCGTCGCCTGGCTCGGCCGACCTCGCCGCTCGTGACGAGCCGCGATGAGGCACGGAGTTCACGGCTCGAGATACCCGCCGTTCGTGCTGCAGCGCGTGCCAGGAGCGATCAACGCTCCCGGCCGACCACGAACCAGATTGCGTGCACGGGCTCGTCCCCGATGGTCGCGAGCCGGTGCGGGGTCGTGCACTCGAACCCGATCGAGTCCCCCGGTGCGAGCTCGTGGGTGTCGAAGCCGATCGTCACCTGGAGGCGGCCGGACAGCACGTACCCGAACTCCCGGCCGCTGTGGCGTAGCAGGGCATTCGCCGGCGCCGACTCTCCCCCGACGCCGTAGACGAGGTAGAGGAAGTCGATGTCGGGATCGGCGGTCGGTGCCAGGCGCTCCCAGCTGACGCCGCTTCCGAGCTCGACCCTCGGCCGATTCGCCGGGTGCTGTACGACGTCGTCCGGCCCGGCCGGTGACTGGTCGCCCGGAAGCGGGCCGTCGGCGCTCGACGTCGGGCCGGAGAACGCGATCTCGCTGAGCGAGAGACGGAGCTCGCTCGCGATCGCGAACAGGGTCGTCGCCGAGGGATCCGCCTTGCCCTTCTCGATCTGCGAGATGTGAGCCGGCGAGACGCCGACTCGGCGGGCAAGCTCGCGGACCCCGATGTCCTGACGGAGCCGTGCCTCGCGGAGCCGCGCCCCGAGGTACGCACGGGCATCCTGCGACCGTACCAGCCGACGGTTCATGGGCGAAGTATGGCAGACGGAGCACGACGTGTTCTTCCTGGTGAACAGAGGAGATGCCGAATCTGGCCCACATATCCAAGTATCCAAGCCGTCTCTGCGGACTTCCTGGCCGCGATCTTGACAAGTCGCGGACATCGTGTTTACACTCGTAAACACCATGAAGCCAGCGAGCTTCGAGTACCACCCGGTACGGGACTGCGAGGAAGTCGTAGCGATGCTGCGGGATCTCGGCGACGATGCCCGGGTTCTCGCGGGCGGGCAGAGCCTGATCCCGCTCATGAACTTCCGCCTCTCGCAGCCGGCGCACCTCGTGGCCATCGCCGGCATCGAGGAGCTTCGCTACGTCCGCGTCGAAGGCCAGGAGCTCGCTGTCGGCGCGGCCGCGCGCCAGGCGGACGTCGAGCACGACGGCACCGTTCGCGAGCAGCTGCCGCTGCTCGCCGAGGCGATCGGGCTGGTGGCCCATCCGCCGATCAGGCATCGCGGGACGGTATGCGGGAGCCTTGCGCACGCCGATCCCGCAGCCGAGCTTCCCGCCGTGGCGCTCGCGCTCGGCGCGACGCTCGTTGCGCGGAGCGCGGCCGGGGATCGGCTCGTACCGGCGGCCGACTTCTTCCAGGGGGCGTTCGCCACGGCGCTTGCCCCCGATGAGCTGCTCGCCGAGGTCCGCTTCCGCCTCGATCGCGGGAACGGTCATGCGATCCTCGAGTGTGCGAGAACGCATGGGAACTTTGCGCTCGCCGGGGCCGTTTCGGTGCTCGGCCTCGACGACGCCCGCCGTGCGCGGAACGTCGCGATGGTGGTCTTCGGGGCCGGTCCGCGCGCGAGCCGGGTCGACGCCGCGGCCGCGCTTCTCGAGGGTGAGGTCGTGACCGAGGAGCTCATCGACGAGGCGGCGGCCCGGGCTGCCGACGAGATCGAGACGATCGCCGACATCCACGGCTCGGCTGCGTATCGCCGACGCCTCGTGCGCGTGTACGCCAAGCGGTCGTTGCGTCGTGCCATCGACCGAGCAGAGGAGGCGTCGAGATGAGCGTGCACCGGATAGCGCTCGAGATCAACGGAGAGCCGGTGGAAGCGACCGTGGAGTCGAGGCACCTGCTGGTGGACTTCCTGCGCTACGACCTCGGGCTCGTCGGTGTGCACGTTGGCTGTGAGCACGGCGTCTGCGGGACCTGCACGGTGCTTCTCGACGGGAGGAGCGCCCGTTCGTGCATCGCGTTCGCGGTGGACGTGGACGGGTCGTCGATCACGACGGTGGAGGGCATTGCTCCGCACGGACGGCTGAATCCACTTCAGGAGGCGTTTCTGGAGAACCATGGCCTGCAGTGCGGGTATTGCACGCCGGGGATGCTGCTTCGCGCGACCGAGTTCCTGCGCGAGAACCCCGACCCCACGCGAGCCGAGGCGCGCGAGGCGATCGCGAGCAACCTGTGCCGGTGTACCGGCTACCAGTTCATCGTCGACGCGGTCGTGGACGCCGCCGCCCGGCTCCGGGCGACGCCGGACGGCGTGACGGGCGTCGGTTCGGGTGCGCACGAATGACGACGGCTGCGGACCCGCCATACCGCTGGATCGGCAAGTCGATCCCGAAGGTCGAGGATCGGAAGTTCCTGCTCGGCCGCGGCAACTACGTCGATGATCTTGCCGTGCCGGGCATGCTCCACGCAGCGATGCTGCGGAGCCCCCACGCGCACGCGCGCATCGTCGGTATCGACGCCGAGCGGGCTCGCCGGCTGCCCGGTGTCGCCGCGGTCGTGACCTGCCTCGAGGCGATGGAGCTGTGCGACCCGATGCCGGACTTCGGCCCGGCTCCCGAGCTGCATGCATGGCGATGTATGGCATCCGACAAGGTGCGCTTCGTCGGCGAGCCCGTCGCCGCGATCGTCGCTTCGAGCCGTTACGTGGCTGAGGACGCGCGCGATCTGATCGAGGTCGAATACGAGATTCTCGAGCCGGTCGTCGACGCGCGGCGGGCGATGGAGCCGTCGGCTTCGCTCGTGCACGAGGCGCTGGGCTCGAACGTGGCGATCGACTCGACGCTCAGCTACGGCGACGTCGAGCAGGCGTTCGCGAACGCGGCTCTCGTGGTTCGCGACCGCCTCTACTGGGGCAGGACGGGCGGTCAGCCGCTCGAGACCGTGGGTGCCGTCGCGAGCTACGAGCCGGCGACCGGCCTGATGACGATCCACTCGAACTCGGTCGCCCTCACGAACTTCCTGTTCCTGCTCGCGAAGGCGATGAAGATTCCGGCGAACAAGCTGGACCTCCACCCGCATCCTGCGGGCGGGAGCTTCGGCTCCAAGTTCTGGGCGGTGCGGGTCAACGTGCTCGCCGGGATGCTGAGCAAGGTCGTCGGCCGCCCGGTGAAGTACGTGGAGGATCGCCTCGACAATCTCTCCTGTTGCGACCACCATGGTTCCGAGCGGTCCTACGACATCGAGCTCGCGATCGGCGCCGACGGCATCTTCACGGGGCTTCGGCTGGACGTGGTCGACGACTACGGCGCCTACATCCAGTTCGGGTTGGGCACGCACGGCAACGCGATGGCCCAGGTCATCGGCCCCTACCGGATCGAGGCGATCGAATACCGCGCACGGGGCGTGTTCACGAACAAGTGCCAGCAGGGCGCCTACCGGGGATTCGGGTCCGAGGTGCACAACTACGTGCTCGAGCGCATCGTCGATCTCGCAGTCCGCGAGCTCGGGGAGGATCCCGTCGAGCTGCGCCGGCGCAACTTCATCCGCCCCGGGCAGTTTCCCTACAAGATCCCCGGGGGGAACGAGTACGACAGCGGCGACTACGAGGCGGTGCTCGACAAGGCGCTCGAGCTGGCCGACCTACCCCACTGGCGACGCGAACAGGAACGCCTCCGCAAGGAAGGTCGCTACATCGGCATCGGCCTGGTCACGTGCCAGGAGCGCAGCGTCTACGCGGCGAACGAGTGGTGGTTCTTCGATCGCGGCAAGGGCATCTTCGTGTCGAGCGTTCCCGAGAGCATCACGCTCAGCGTCGACGCGACCGGCGGCATCACGGCGACGCTGTACTCGACCGCCTTCTGGGGCAACAGCCCGGAGACGGTCGTCGCCCAGTGCGTTGCCGAGGAGCTCGGCGTCGAGCCTGAGAGCGTGAGCGTCGTCTACGCGGGAACGAGGACAGGGCTCCCGGCCAGCGGCCCGGGCGGTAGCCGATTCACCGTCATGATCGCCGGCGCGGTCCAGGGCGCTGCGCACCAGATACGGGAGAAGGCGATCAGGGTGGCCGCTCACATGCTCGAAGCCAGCCCGGGCGACCTCGAGTTCGTGTCCGGCGGCGTCCAGGTGCGCGGCAACCCGGATACCCGGAAGTCGCTCGCGGAGATCGCGGTCATGCCGCGCCTGTTCAAGCACAGCCTTCCCGACGACATCGACAGCGGCTTCGAGGCGCACATGGTCTTCGACCACCCGTATACCACCCTGACCACCGAAGACCGCTCCGACCTCGGGATCTTCTATCCGATGATGGGCCACGCCTGCCATATCCCGGTGATCGAGGTCGACGTCGAGACGGGAGAGGTCAGCTTCCTGCACTATGTGGCGGTGCACGACTGCGGCACGCTGATCAATCCGCGGTCGCTTGCAGGCCACATCGTCGGTGGGCTCGCGCAGGGGGTGGGGCAGACGCTGCTCGAGCAGTTCGTCTACAGCCCCGACGGTCAGCTGCTCACGTCCAGCTACCTCGACTACCTGATCCCGTCGGCGATGGAGATTCCCGAGGTTACGATCGGCCACGTGGAGACGCCGTCGCCGTTCACGCCGTACGGCGCCAAGGGAGGCGGGGAAGGCGGCCGGATGCACGCACCTGCCGCGATCGCGGCCGCCATCGACGACGCGCTGGCTCCCTTCGGTGTTCGCGTTCGCGACCTGCCGGCGACGCCGGAGCGCATCGTCGAGATGATCGAGGCCGGACGCCGCTAGTGCAGACGTCCCGCATCGATCCAGGCGCGGTCGTCCGGGCGGCGCAGCTCGTACGGGAAGGCCGGATCTTCTCGCTCGCCCGTGAGCGGTTCCCCGGCATGCCGCTCTTCCCGGGGCATCCGCCCTTCCAGGTGTTGACCTACCGGAGCCCGCAGGGCATCTGCGCGGCCGGAGACGAGCCATGGGGGCCGCGCAACGAGGTAGGGCTCGGCTACATCAGCGAGCTCCTCATCGGCAGCGCTCACTCGGGCGCGCACATCGACGCGCTCGCCCACATCACCGTCGGCGACGAGCAGCGCTGGCACGGAGGGTCGGCACGCACTGACCTGGGCGACTTCGGCCCGTTGAAAGGTGGCGCCGAGGAGCTGTTCCCGATCTGGACGCGCGGGATCTTGTTCGACGTGCCCGCCCATCGCGGTGTCGAGTTCCTCGGGGCCGGCGAGCCGGTCACGAGGGCCGATCTCCAGGCGATCTCCGATCGCACCGGCGTCTCGGTCGAGCGTGGCGACGTCGCGCTCGTTCGCACGGGCTACATGCGGCACTGGCCCGATCCCGAGCGGATGCAGGCGAACCGCGGACCGGGCCCTGACCTCGGCGCAGCACGCTGGCTCCACGAGCGCGGCGTGATCGCCACTGGCAGCGACACCGAGACCTACGAGGTGCAGCCGGCGGTGGACGCCCTCGAGCCCGTGGAACCCGCAGCCGGTTCACACGTTCCTGCTCGTCGAGCAGGGCGTGTACCTCATGGAGCTGCTCGACCTCGAAGAGCTCGCGGCAGCCGGCGTCACCGAGTTTCTGTTCGTCGCTCTTCCGCTCTCGATTCGCGGCGCGACAGGGTCGCTGATCGATCCGATCGCCGTCGTCTAGCCAGTGGTCGAGGCGACCTCGATCCGGCCTGCGGGCCCGAGCGATCGCGCGATCGGCGACCTCCAGTCGGCCCTCATCGCCGACATCGTCTCGGGCGAGCTCGTCGGGCCCTTCGTATCTGGCGACCGGCGCAGGCTTGCTGCGCGGTATGAGGTCTCGACCGCGGCCTTGCGCCTCGTCACGCCCGAGCTTCGGGAGCTCGGTCTGCTGACAGTCGACCGTTCGGGATGAGGGTGGCCGATCAGGAGTCATGGCGTCTGTTCGCACCGCCGTCTTCCGCGAGCTCGACCAGCCTCGCGGCCGCCACGCGATCGCCGCCTACATGGACGCGCGCGCATCGTGGACGCAGATCTGTGCGCCCTGGCTGCACGGCGCCGCTGCGCGGCGACATCGACGAGCTCTCGCAGGCACGCCATGCGATGGCCGCCGTCACCGGAGCATCGACGGAGGCGCCCGGCTCACTGCGAGCCTACGAGGCCGCGGACGATCGACTTCGCCGCACGATCGAGCGTGCGGCCCACAACCGCTACCTCGCGGCGGTGACGGCTCGGCTCCGCCGCCGCATGCGACGACGCAGACTGGATGATCGTGCGAGTCCGTTCCTGCCCGATGGCCGCATCGATTCTCGATGCGCTCGTCGACGCGATTCGACGCGGCGACCCGGAGCAGGCATCGCGCGCGGCCCGGGCCGAGATCGACCTGCTCGAAAGCTGGGCCTGGCGTACGCTCGCCGACCTGAGGCGCCGCCGATGAGGGCGGCCGTCTATCGGAGGGGCGCGAGACGTCGCGGTGGAGTCGGTTGCCGATCCACCTCCCCCGCGCCCACACGAGGTCGTGCTCCAGGTGAGCCACGCCTCGATCTGCGGCACGGATGCGGCGGAGTGGTCGGACGGCCCGCACCTCGTCCCGCTGTTCGAACCACATGCGGTAACCGGACATTCAGGGCCTGTCGTGCTCGGCCATGAGTTCGTCGGGGTCGTCGCCTCCGTCGGCGCCGAGGTCGCGAATCTCCACGTCGGTGACCCGCGTCGTCTCGGGAGCCGGAGTGTCCTGCGGAGCATGCAGCTGGTGCCGGTCGGGGCGGACGAATCTGTGCGAGCGCTACTACACGCTCGGCCTTCACGCCGACGGCGGCCTGGCAGAGTTCGTCACGACGCCGGCCCACATCTGCGTGGCGGTCCCCGACGCATGCGACGACGTCGCTGCAGCCGTCGCACAGCCGCTCGCTGTCGCGCGCCACGCGCTAGCCCGGGGCGCGGCCGGTTCCGGCGGGGCGCTCGCCGTGATCGGAGTGGGCGGCATCGGGAGCTTCGTCATCGCCTGCGGAGTCGATATCGGGATGTCGCCGGTCATCGCCGTGGACGTGAACGAGCGGCGGCTCGAGACGGCCCGCGCGCTCGGCGCGGACGTCCTCGTCGACGCGCGCTCGGAATCGACGACCGCTGCCATCCGCGCGGCGACCGGCGAGGAGGGGGCGGACGTGGTCGTCGAGGCGTCCGGCATCGCCTCCGCGCCGGCGACCGCGGTCGCTGCTACCCGGCGGGGCGGACGCGTCGTCCTGCTCGGCCTGCAGCACGCCCCCGATGAGATCGATCTGCTGGCCCTCACGCTTGCCGAGATCGAGCTCACACCGAGCGTCGCTCACATCTGCGACACCGACCTTCCGCAGGCGCTCGCGATGCTTGCACGCGGCGACCTCGCCCCGGCGATCGTCGATCGCGTGATCCCGCTGGAGGCGGTCGTCGAGGACGGGCTGCAGCCGATCGCCGAGCGGTCAGTCGGCGGGAAGGTCGTCGTGAACCTCCGGAGCTAGCTGGGAAGCGGGCCGCAGCCCTCGCTAGTAGGGGTAGGTGTAGGTGCCGGTGCCGGTCGTTCCACCGGGAGGGTCGTACGTCGTGCCGGGCGCGGTGTAATCCGTCGTGCCGGGCGCGGTGTAATCCGTCGTGCCAGGCGAGGTCGAATCCGTCGTCGTCCCGTTCGTTCCGGTCGTCCCGGTGCTCGTGGGATTCGAGTGCTCGCAGTCCGCGCCGACCTGATCGGCCGGGTCGGCCCTGACGGTGTCCTCGCCGGGGCCGCACGAGAGAACGTCGGCCTGTCCGTCGAGCGCCTCGAGGAGGTCGTTGCCCTGACCGCCGAACAGCTGATCCTTTCCCTTGCCGCCGATGAGGGTGTCGTCGCCCTTGTTGCCGTAGAGGGTGTCCGCGCCCCGGTACCCGTAGACCTCATCCGATCCGGCCTTGCCCCGCAGTACGTCGGCGCGGCTCGTCCCCCTGAGGACGTCGCCTCCACCGGTGCCCGTGATCGTCGCGGCGGCCGCGAAGCCGGCCGCGAACACCAGAACGAGCGCACCGACCGCGGCGATCACCCGTATGGATGGCAGGGCTCGCTTCATTGCCCCTCCTTCGGTTCAGGCGTCCTGCCTTCTTGTCGCTGGCGACAAGGACCTACGTCTGTAGCGGCGCAACGGATTGCGCTGACGTAACGCAGCACGCGGAGCGGAGGTCGACTCGATCATGGTCGCTCGCTCCCGGGCCGGGGAAGCGGGTCGTCCGCGGGCGGGGCCTCGAGCGGGACCTTGACGGTGAAACGCGTGAGCCCGGACTGGGACTCGACCGAGATCCTGCCGTGATGCTTGTCGGTCACGATCGAGTAGGTGGTCGCGAGGCCAAGGCCGGTTCCCTTCCCCGGCTCCTTGGTCGTGAAGAAGGGGTCGAAGACTGCGTCTTGGCTTCCTCGGGGATGCCAGGTCCGTCGTCCTCGATCTCCACCACCGCCCATTCGCCGTCGCGCCGTGTGCGGATCGTGATCGTTCCCTTGCCGTCCACGGCATCGACGGCGTTGTCGAGGAGATTCGTCCAGACCTCGTTCAGCTCCGCGCCGGAAGCCGGAACCAGGGGCATGTCGGCACAGTACTCGCGGCGGATATCGATCCCGTCCTCGAGCTTCGAGCCGAGGATGACGAGCGTGTTGTCGAGGCCCTCGTGCACGTCGATCGATTGGACCGGTGCCTGTCCGAGGAACGAGTAGCTCTTGAGTACGCCAACGATCTCGGAAACCCGCCGGGCACTTTCGCCGATCTCGTGCAGAAGCCGGTGTACGGCGAAGGCACTCGTGGCCCGCGCAAGGACCGCTGCCAGCGCTTCGCGGTCGAGCTGGGCGGCGCGCGTGGAGAGCTCGTGCACGTCGAGGCCCTGGTCGACGAGAGATGGAGTGATCTCCCAGCCGTCGGCGACGCCGTTCTCGGCCAGCCACGCCTCGAGGGCTCTCTCGCGGTCGGAGCGCTCGAGGGCATCGATGTCACCCGGGCTGGTGGCCAGCTCGCGCGCCGAGAGCTCCAGAGACAGCAGGAACTCCCGGCCCTCGGGCGTGAGAGCGGGGCCGTCGGCGCTGAGGTGTGCCAGCTCGAAGCGGCCGATTGCATCGCGGAGGTGCTCCGATGCCCGAAGGGCCGCGGCGGCCGGGTTGTTCAGCTCGTGCGCAACGCCGGCGGCCAGCGTGCCCAACGTCGCCATCTTCTCCGACTGGCGCAGTGCCATCTCCTGGTTCAGGAAAGCCACCTCGAGCGCCCGGAGCTTCCGGCGGTCGGTCACGAACGAGAGCAGGATGGCAAACGAGACGAGCGACACGGTCGTGATGTTGAGCGCGAAGAACGTCGTCACCAGCCAGCGGGGCAAGTTGTTGTCGACCGCCAGGCTTGGCTCGAGGGCAGCGGCTACCGCGACGGCAGTCGCGTAGGCGACGAACCACCAGATTGCGCCCCTGGGACCTCCGAAGAGCAGTGCCATCAGCACGGCAATGAACGACCACAAGATCACCACGCTGCTGCCGACGAAGCCGCCGAGCGCGAACTGAAGCCCTAGCGGCAAGGCGAGGATCAGGAACTGCTGGGCGTTTCGGAACAGCTCGAAGCGCCGAAGACGAAGGAACATCAGGAGATCGACGAGCGTGAGAACCGCGTACGCGAACGGCAGGATTGCCGCCACGCGCTCGTCGTAGGCGAAATAGATCGCCGCCCAGACGATTCCGGCCGGGACGACCGCGATTGCCGAGGCGGTGACCAGCATCTTTGCGTGCCGCGTCTCCCGGTCCTCGCCCTCGTCGCACGCCGTCCGCTCCAGCAACCCGGTCCATCTGCGCCATGCGCGCGCGCAGGTGTTTGCCGTTCGCGTGTCCTCCCCGATGCCTGGATCTGTCACGAGTTCCCCCGGTTGACAGTATCTCCATGGCCGAAGCACGCCGGTCGGGGCACCTGCGGCGTCATCCGCGACGCGGCAGTCGCCGGAGATCGATGCGGCCCGCGGCGGACTACCCTTGCTTCGTGGAGGCAGAGACGGTGCTCATGGACGCCGCTCGAGCCTATGAGGCCGCGCTGGGTCACCGGCTGGTCGCGGCCTACGCCCTCGGCAGTCTCGCTCACGGCGGTTTCAGCCCCCTCGTCAGCGATATCGATCTGGGGCTGATCGTCAGCGATCCGGTTTGCGCCGAAGACGCCGAGGCGATCGAGGCCGTGGCGGAGGCCGAGCGGGCAACGAGTTCGACGCTGAGCGCGCGGTTGTCGGTCTTCTGGGGCACGCGGTCGACGCTGACTGGGGAGGCGGACGGTGGGCGCTTCCCGGCCCTCGATCGCCTCGATCTGATCGAGAACGGCCGGCTGCTGCTGGGCACCGATGCTCGCGACGGTATCCCACGCCCCGGTACAGACGAGCTCCTTGTCACGGGCGCAGAGTTCGCGCTCGAGCTCCTGACCGGACGGCGGGCCGGCGCGGGTGCCTCGGCCGGGCACCTGGGGTCTCGTAGGTCGGCCGGAGAGGACGCCGTCGAGGAGATCCGCTGTCCGGAGCTCCTGATCGCTCAGGGCGTGCGGCGCCTGACGAAGCTCGTGTTGTACCCCGTTCGCTTCCTGTTCACGGCGACGTCCGGACGCATCGGCACGAACGAGGACGCGGCCGCATGGTACGCCAGACAGGACGGGGTGCCGTCCGCTGCGCTCGTCGCCGCAGCGCTGGGATGGCGGACGGCCGCCCCGAGGGGCTCGCAGGCAACGTGCACCCTGCTCCGCGACCAGATCGTACCCCTCTACCTCCATTACCTCGACGACCACGTGGCACGCCTCGACGCTGTCGGGCAGGTCGATCTCGCACAGGCATTCGCGCAGCTACGCAACCGCATCCGGGAATGATCCCTTCGTCCGAGATCCCGGCACGCGTCGAGCTCATGCTCACGCCGCCGCATCGCGGCATTCCCATGGCGTCGTAGACGGGGGCCGCTCGCACGCGGGGTGGTTCAGCTCGTGGGCTTGCGATATGCGCTGGCGTTGCCGGTGTCCGCCTCGAATCCCGCCCTGCGGTAGACGCGGCCTGCGGGGTTCGTGGCTTCCGTGACGATCACCCACCGGTCACAGCCGCGCTTGCCGGCCCACCGTGCCGCAACCCCAAGGAGGTGGGAGGCCAGGCCGCGACGCCGGTGATCCTCGTCGGTGCTGACGCTCTGGTAGCGCGCCGTCGTGCTGCAGTCGACGATGCCGAGCTCGGCCACGAGCGCATCGTCCACGAACGCCCCGAAGAAGGCCGCCACGTCCCGTTCGGAGAGTGCCCGCCACGCCCGCCTCTGCTCGCAAGCGAATCGCTCATGGGACTGCGGCTCGTCCTCACCGGTTCGGTCGTTCGCCGCCACCGCCCGCGCCAGGGATTGCGCCCAGTCTCCTCGCCGAAGGCGGCGCACCGTGTATCCGTGCGGAAGCGGTGTCTGTCGGGGCGGAATCCGGGTCGTGAGCACGTCTTCCTGCTCCAGCGCGAGTCCCTGCGCAACCCAGGCACGCCGATCATCGGGCATCCGGATCAGACCGATGGCGATCCAGGTCGCTGCGGGGAACGCAACCTGAAACGTCCTCACCCATCCCGCCGCGTCGTCCAACGCGTCCTCGTCGAGTACGTACAGACAGTTCCCCCAATGGAAGTCGGGGTTCTGCGCAGTACGGACGAGCAGATGGTCGCCATGCTCCTCGGCGGTGGAGCCGGTGAGCTCGAGCACGGCGAGGTCGGTCGCCAAGCCCACCGGCAACTCGCGCATGTCCGAACGCTAGCCGGTGAGCCGGGCGCGACGATCGATCTGCCTCTCCTCGGCGGCGTCCTCGAAGCTGTCGAGGCGCGCCCTGCGCGCGATCGATCGCCTCGTCGATCTGGTCGACGGTCACGTCGTGGTGAGCCCGGACGTCCCGCCGGACGCGGCGTCGCGGGACGAGGTATGTCGTGGAGCAGTACCTCAACTGCACCGTCGCCGACGACAGGATCGAAGCGCGCCGATCTCCTCTGCTCCGGCTTTCGGCCGCGTGTGGCTCGGTAGCGACTCGGACTCGAGACACACATGCGGCCCGGCCGCCACCGGGCGTAGCTTGCGCGTTCGCCCCCGGAACCCAGGGACAATGGCGCATAATCTCCCCGTACCGGCAGCCAGCGGCCGCCGAGAGCCCACCGAGAAAGGAACGCCGTTGACCTCTGCAGATGGCGCGACCGAGCTTCGCTTCGACCCTCCCGGCCCCGGGTTCTGGGAGCTCGGACCCCGTTCACTTCCCCCGCCCGGCGACGCGCTACTGGATCGAGATGCATCCCGAGCGCCTTCAAGCGCGGCGCCCGCGATTTCGCGAGCTACTACGGCATGCTGATCGACGGGCTCGAGATGCGCGTACGTGAACGGCTTCGCGTACAAGACGGTGCTGCCGGTCGCCGACGAGGAGATCCCGCAGCGCTTCCAGCGCGCGGAGGAGGTCTTCGCGGGCAAGCTCTGGCGCGAGCAGCTGCGCGAGTGGGACGAGACCGTCAAGCCGACCTCGATCGCGGCGCACCGCGAGCATCCAGGCGGTCGACCCCGACGCGCTCTCCGACGACGAGCTGTCGCGTACCTGGCGCGCTGCCGCGACCACCACGCGGCGATGATCACCCAGCACATGCGCTTCACCGCCGCGGCGGTCGTCCCGACGGGAGACTTCCTCGCGCACGTCGGCGACTGGACGGGCGTTCCGCCGGCCGAGCTGCTCGGCCTGATGCGCGGCACGTCGCCCGTGTCGGCGGGCGCGTCCGGCGGAGCTCGAGCGGCTGATCGCCGCGATCCGGCGGACCCGCGCGCGCAGGAGCTCCTCGAGTCCGAGGACGATCCCGGCGGCGTCGCTCGAGGCGTTGCGCTCGCTCGACGGCGGTACCGGGCGCCGCGTGTCGGCGTTATCTCGATCTCGTCGGGAACCGGCTCCTCGACGGCTTCGACATCTCGGAGCCGCTGCGCGCTCGAGCTGCCGGACGCGCTGCTCCGGGCGATCCGCGCCGCCGTCGAGGGGACGGAGTCCGACACCTCCGACGTCGACGACCAAGATCGCCGACGTCCGCGCCAAGGTGCCCGAGGAGCATCGAGCACGAGTTCGACGAGCTGCTCGGGGAGGCGCGGCTGACCTACCGGCTCCGCGACGAGCGCGGCGTGTTCAGCGACATCTGGGCCTCGGGGCTCATGCGCCGGGCCGTGCTCGCGGCCGGCCGCCGGCTCGCCGCCAAGGGGCGCATCCACGAGCCCGCGCACTTCGATCGACGCCGGCCTCGAGGAGATGCGCGCGCTGCTGTCCGGGCGCGGACGGGCCGTCCGCCGACGAGCTCGCGGCGCGGGCCGAGTACCGCGCCACGCACAGCACCAAGGACGCTCCGCCGACCCTCGGCCCGCCGCCGCCGCCCCCGCCGGACCCGTCCGGGCTGCCGCCCGGCGTCGGCACGCATGATGCGCGCGACCGGGATCGCGCTCGGACGCGCTGTTCGGCAGCTCCGAGGCGGAGCACGAGGAGGACCTGCTGCGCGGGCTCGCGGCGAGCCCGGGCGTCTACGAAGGGCCCGGCGCGCCTCGTCACCGGCCCCGCCGAGTTCGACCGGATCGTCCAGGGCGACGTCCTCGTCACCGAGTCGACGACCGAGGCGTTCAACATCCTGCTGCCGCTGCTCGGCGCGATCGTGACCGACAGCGGCGGCCTGCTCTCGCACTCGGCGATCGTGGCGCGCGAGTACGGGATCCCGGGCGTCGTCGGGACGCGCGAGGCGACCGAGCGCATCGCCGACGGCGCGCGCGTGCGCGTCGACGGCGACTGCCGGCGAGGTGACGGTGCTCGCGTGAAGCGAGGTCGTCCCGCTCGAGAAGGCGCGCGACGACGCGATCTTCGGCTCGAAGGCGGTCGGGCTCGGGCAGGCGATCCGCGACGGCCTGCCCGGTCCCGCCCGGCGTCGCGCTCTCCGGCGACGATCGTCGAGGCGGTCGCCGCCGGGGAGGAGCACGCGATCAAGCGAGGTCGCCAAGTGCGGTCCGGCCGCTCGGCGGCCCGCTCGCGGTTCGCTCGTCGGCCGTCGACGAGGACGGCGCCGACGGCGAGCTTCGCCGGGCAGCACCTGACGCTGCTCAACGTCCCGTCGGCGCGACGAGCTGCCCGCGGCGCTGCGCGAGATCTGGTGGTCGGCGAACTCGGACTCGGCGATCACCTACCGGCAGCGCGTCGGCCTCTTCACCCGCCCGAGCGTCGGCGTCGTCGTCCAGGCGCTGCTCGATCCCGACACCGCCGGGGTGATGTTCACGCAGAATCCGGTCACCGGCGCCGACGAGCGGGTGATCGAGGCGAGCTGGGGGCTCGGCGAGGCGGTCGTCGCCGGGCATCGTGATCCCCGACCACTTCCGCGTCGACCGCGTCGGGCCAGGTGCTCGAGCGCACGCCGGGGCTCAAGCAGATCGCGATCCGCAGCGTGCCCGAGCGGCGGCACGGTCGAGGAGAAGGTCGCCGCCGAGCTCGTCGAGCGACTCTGCCTCGACGACGACCAGCTCGCGGCAGCTGAACCGGCTCGCCGGCCGGTGCGAGCAGGTCTACGGGCCCGGCCGCGACATCGAGTGGGCGATCGCCGGCGGCACGCTCTACCTGCTGCAGTGCCGAGCGGTCACGCAGGGCGGGCGCTGAGCAGCTGATGGCCGGGCGCGCCCGTCGAGGCCCTGCAGCGCGTGCCGCTCTTCGCCGACCTGAGCAAGCGCGAGGTCGCAGCAGATCGCGCGCCTGTTCAAGGAGCGTCGCTTCGCCGCGGGCGAGACGGTCGTCAAGGAGGGCTCGGGCGGCGCCGCCTTCTTCCTGATCGACTCGGGCGAGGCGACCGTGTTCAGTCGGCGGCAAGGAGCACACGACGCTCGAAGGCCGGGCGACTACTTCGGCGAGATCGCGCTGATCGACGAGGGCACGCGCATGGCGACGATCACCGCCACGACCGAGCTCGTCTGCTACGGGCTCACGCTACTGGGAGTTCCGCCCGCTCGTGGAGGCGAACGGCGTGATCGGCTGGAAGCTGCTCCAGTCGATGGCGAAGATGCTGCGCGACGCTCGAGCGCGCTAGTGCTCCGTCTCGGAATTCCCTTGACGCTCCAGCGCGTGAAACGCGAGCCAGGCAAGGACGCAGGGAGCGCCTGTATTGGTGAATACGGGCGCGACCGAGGACGCCGCATGGCGACGCGTTGCAGCCGCCTGGAGCGCAAGGCGATTTCTGAGACGGAGCACTAGCCTGCCAACGGTGAGGCAAGGGAGGGGCCGTGATCAGGGCTTCCTCGCGACGAAGGCGGCCTGCGTGAGCTTTGCGTCGCGCGCGAGCTCGAGAACGAACTCCCGCTCGATCTCGAGCGCTTCCATGCCGGCTGTGTCGAAGCCGACCGCCTTCAGCGCGTCGTAGGTGAGCTGCATCGTGATCATGTCCCGGTACAGCTCGAGATAGCGGGCAAAGCGTCCCGTGTCCTCCGCGACTTCGACCCGAAGCCCGGCCTCGCTCAGCAGCCGCCTGTAGTCCTCGAGGTCGAGAATGCTCGCGAAGCGCATGAAGCGAAGGAGCCGCGCCGCCTCGACGTCGTTCAGCCCGGCCGCGCCCTCGACCCAGTCGGTGAACGCGACCACCCCGCCCGGGCGCAGCAGCCGGGCCGCCTCGAACGCCAGGCCCTGTTTGTCCTCGACGTAGCACCAGGCGTCCTCGCCCCACACGAAATCGACGCTTTCGGTGAGCAGGCTCGTCGCGCAGGCATCGGCGACCACGAGCGAGACCCGATCCTCGAGGCCCTCCTCATGGCAGAGCTGCCGACCGCGTTCGACGACAGACTCGGTCGCGTCGACACCGATCATCTGGCCGACCCCGCAGAGACGCACGAGCGCCCGCATCCCGGCCCCGGTGTGCGAGCAGAGGTCGACCCCGGACATGCCCTCGCCGATCCCGGCACGGGCGGCCAGGGCGAGCGTCGACCGGAGCCCTCCGACATGGACCTGTTCGCCCATGATCAGCCCGGAGATGTCCCCGTTCGTCCCGCCGTACTCGGCCTGGACATCCGCGAGCCGGATGTCCGCCATCGTGTGCACGATGCGCCCTCCTTCGACCGGTCGCGATCTCCTAGGCGCGCGCGAGGCGTCCGAGCTCGCCGGCGAGTGCGTCGGTCGGAGCTCCAGGGCCCCTCAGGCCGTCATGCGAATCGCGACCTCGTACTTCGTGACGGACGTGCGCCGTCCGGGAGTCTCGCCCGGGTCCATCGCGTTCAGCGTCGCATCGCCCTGCCGGTAGTCCTCCTCGGTCTCGAAGAACAGGATCGCGAGCGACTTCTCAGCCTCCGCATCGTAGAGGACAATGCCCTCCGTGACCGGAAGCCCCTCCGGCGGCGTGCCCCCGCTCATCTCCTGCCGCAGCGCCTCGATACTCGCCTCGGTGACACCCTCGAAGGACACAACGCGGGCAAACGCCATAACGACCTCCTGCTCTTGTTTGGCAGGACTCTACATCGGCGTCGCGATTCGATGGGTGATCGACGTGCGCTCCGGAACAGGTAGGTCGACGCGGCGGGCGTGCGGCATCTCCTCCCGTGAGCCGCGGGGCGACAGGCCGCGACCGATACCACTCGTGGCCTCCGTCGTAGAATCGGGCTGCGATGAGGGCGCTCGTCGTCGAGCACCTGCGCTCGAACCCGGTCGGGCTGTACGGCGACGTGCTCGCAGAGCGCGGTATCCCGTTCGATCGGGTGCTGCGCCACGAGGGAGACGCGCTCCCCGACTGGCGGGGCCACGACCTGTTGGTCGTGATGGGCGGTGGCATGAGCGCCTACCAGCAGGACGAGCACCCGTGGCTCGTGGACGAGAAGGAGGCGATTCGTGAGGCGGTCCATGCCGGCATGCCCTACTTCGGGGTCTGCCTCGGCTCGCAGCTCCTCGCTTCGGCCCTTGGCGCGCACGTGTACAGAGGCTCCGCGCCGGAGCTCGGCGTCAACCCGCTGCTCCTGACCGAGGCGGCACGGCGTGACCCGGTGTTCCGCGGCTTCCCGTCCGACCTGGAGGCGTTCGAGTGGCACTGCGACACGTTCGACCTGCCGGAGGGAGCCGTCCGGCTGGCCCGCTCGCCCCGATACGAGAATCAGGCCTTCCGCATCGGCCCCGTGGCGTACGCGATCCAGTGTCATCTCGAGCCGACGCTCGAGGACGTCCGCGAGTGGTTCACCTTGTGGCCCTCGCTGCTCGACACGTTCGACGACCGCCAAGGCGCCGGATCGGTCGACGGATTTCTCCTCGACTACGGGAAGACGATGCCGTTCCTGCACCAGACCGCGCGCCAGCTCTTCCGTCGCTGGCTCGAGCACGGCCTTGCTCTCGGCCGGCTCGCGCCACGGACGCGCGTCCGGCGAGCCGCCACCCCGTCCGGCCTGCTCGGTCGTACTGCAGAGCGCGCATGCATCGGCGCACTGCTTGCCCGGGCCCGGGAGGGACGCAGCGGTGCGCTTGTGCTGCGCGGGTCGGCTGGCATCGGGAAGACGTCGCTGCTCGACGAGGCGGCGGCCGCAGCGGCCGGTTCCCGCGTCGTTCGGGTTTCGGGCGACCTCGCCGAGCGGGATCGACCCTACAGCGGCCTGTGCGCGCTCTGCGCACCGTTCCTCGACCTGCTCGACGCGGTTCCCGAGCCGCAGGCCGGTGCCCTGCGCCACGCGCTCGGGCTCGATGACGGAGAGCGGGGCGACTGGCTCGCGGTCTCTGCGGCCACGCTCTGGCTGCTCGACGCCGGCAGCCGTAGCGAGCCCCTGCTCATCTGCGTCGACGACATGGACCTCCTCGATGAGGAGTCGCTGCGGGTGCTCGAGTTCGTCGCCGGACGGCTCGACGCCGAGGGGATAGCGCTGATCGTCGCCGCCGACGGCGACGACACTCTTCTGGACGCCGGGCTCGACGAGGTCGAGCTGTCGCCGCTCCCTCCCCGCGCCGCGCGTGCGCTGCTCCAGGGTTCGGGTGAGCTGGTGCCGGGCGTCGCCGAACCGATCCTGGCCGTCGCCCAGGGCAATCCCCTGGCGTTGCTTGCGATCCCCGCTAGCCTCACCAGCGCCCAGCGACTGGGCGAGGAGCCGCTTCGCGATGCCCTGGCGACACGCTCGAATGCGGAGCAGGCGTTCCTCCACCGCCTGCTCGCCCTGCCCGAGCCGACACAACGGATGCTGCTGATCGCCGGGCTCGCCGCGACGTCGGAGCGACGCCGGCTCGAGGTTGCGTGGCTGGTAGCGGGCATCGATCCCGACGCGCTGCGGCCTGCGGTCGACGGGACGCTCGTCCGGTGGGACGGCGAGAACCTCGCATTCGTGCATCCGCTCATCCGCTCGGTCGCCGTCTACAACTCGCTCCCCTCCGAGCGCCGCGCCGCCCACGCAGCGCTGGCGGATACGGCGACCGGTCCCGACGCTCACGGCTGGCACACGGCCCGCGCCACCGTTGCGATGGACGAGTTGGCGGCGGCCGAGCTCACCGAAGCGGCCGACCGGGCCGTCACGCGGGGCGCCCACGGGGTCGCCGCGCGGGCATTCGAGCTCGCGGCCCGTCTCACGCCGGGGGAGACGATGCGGGCATCGCGCCTACTCGCCGCCGCCCGGGCGGCCGCAGCGGCCGGGCACCTCACTGCCGCGCTCGATCATCTGGACTCCGCCCGCCCGCTCGCGATCGAGCCGGCGCTTCGGGCCGACATCGATCGTCTCCATGGGCAGCTCGAAGCTCGTCGGGGGTCGGCGCGTGTCGCACGGGACGTGCTCGTTGCAGGCGCCCAGCGGCGGAGGGCGAGCGATCCCGTCCAGGCGGCCGCAATGCTGGCAGACGCGGTGATCCCGGCCCTGCGCGCTGGATCGCCGGCCGACGCGGTCGAGCTCGCACGTCGCGCCAGGGACATCGCGGACTCACCGGCCGCAAGGCTCACCCACGGCATCGCCCTGCTGCTTTCCGGCGACTACGAGGCGGGGTCCACGAATGTGGCCGCCGTGTCTGCGAACGCCCTCGAGGCCTCGCAGCGCCCGTATCTCGGCCTGGGCCTTTGTCTCGCCGGCCGGGCCGGGGACGCGTCGAAGCTGCTGACGGCGCTCGCCGCGGCGGCCAGGGACGGGGGCTCGCTCGCAGCGCTGCCGTACATCCTCCTCCGACTCGCCGACGTCGAGCTTCAGACCGGACACTGGGACGAGGCCGCCAGGCACCTCCACGAGGCGGCTGTGCTCGCAGCCGAGAGCGGTCAGGCGGCCGATCAGGGGCTCGCGCTCGGCGGCCTCGCGTGGCTGCACGCCGTCCGGGGAGACGAGGACGAGTGCTGCGCATGTGTTGCCGACTCGTTCGCCCTCGCCGACCTCCTCGGCGTCGGTTCGCGCTCCGACCGGGCCGGCTCCGCACTCGGGCTGCTCGAGTTGGGCCGCGGACATGCCGACGCTGCGATCGAGCACTTCGGCGCGCTCGCTGTCGCCCTCGCGGACGCGGGCTGGAGCGACGCGGCGATTCCGCCCCACCGCACGATCGACCTCGTAGCGGCCCAGGCAGCGGCCGGGCGCCACGCCGACGCCGCCGCCACGGCCGCGCGGTTCGCGGCCGAAGCCGATCGTGTCGGCGCGCCGTCCGCCGTGCCTGCGGCCGCCCTCTGCCGTGGGCTTGCCGCCTCGGAGCCCGGGTCGGAGGCCTGGCTGGCGGAGGCGCTCGCGGCCCCCGGCGATCTGCTGGGGCCGTTCGAGCGGGCGCGGGCGCGACTCGCGCTCGGTTCGGTGCTGCTCGCGGCTGATCGGACATCTGAGGCGAACGACCAGCTCGCCGCCGCCTTCGTGGCATTCGGCGAGCTCGGCGCGGCGCCGTGGACCGACCAGGCACGCACGCTGCTCGCGACGGCGGGGGTGATGGTCGGCGAACCCAGGGAGCCCGTGGGCGCGCCCGCGGCTGCCGACACCGCCGTCGTCACGTGCGTCCGCTCGGGTCTCTCGATTCCCGAGACGGCCCGGCGGTTGCTCCTCACCGAGCGCTCGGTCGAGCAACGCCTGCGCCGCGTGCGCGAGCCCACGATCGCGTGACGCCTTCCGCCGGGCCTGGGGAGTTGCCCTGCGGTACCTGCCTTGGGCGCACCGGGTCGACCACCACCGACGCTGCAGCATTGTCGAATCCTCTGCTGTCCGCTGCATGGGCGAGACTGGCGACCGTCCGAGCGCAGAGGAGGCTGTATGTACGACGGATACCACTGGATGCTGTTCTTCCATATCCTCGCCGCCGCGATCTGGTTCGGGGGCGCGCTCGTCACCCAGATGTATGCGATCCTCGCAACGAGAACGGAGGACCCGAACCGGGTGGCGATGTTTGCGAAGGACGCCGAATGGATCGGCCTGCACGTGTTCATGCCGTCGTCGTTCGTGCTCGTCGCGCTCGGGTTCGGTCTCGTCGCCGACGGGCCGTGGAGCATGGGCGACGCCTGGGTGGCCTTCGGGCTCGCTGTCTGGATCCTCTCGGCCGTCACGGGCGCGGCGTTCCTGGGGCCCGAGGCCGGGCGAATCAACCGCGTCGTCGCCGACCAGGGTGTTGCATCGGAGGAGGCGCAGCGCCGTATCCGCCGCATCTTCGTGATCTCGCGGATCGAGCTCACCCTGCTTCTGCTCGCGATCTTCGCGATGGTTATCAAGCCGGGCTGATTCGACGGGCGGGCGCCGCGTCCGGACGCGCGAGCGGAAACCCGCTCGATATCCTGGCCGGGTGTCGCACGACCCGCGCCCGGGAGCCCTGACCTCGACCGCCGCCGCCGGCCCCTTCGACGCCGTCGTCGTCGGTGCGGGCGCGTCCGGCCTGTACATGCTCCAAAAGCTCCGCGAGCTCGGGCTCACGGCTCGCGTGATCGAGGCCGGGGACGACGTCGGTGGAACCTGGTACTGGAATCGCTACCCGGGCGCGCGGTGCGACATCGAGAGCATGACGTACTCGTACTCCTTCTCCGACGAGCTCCAGCAGGAGTGGACGTGGAGCGAGCGATACGCGGCGCAGCCCGAGATCCTCGCCTACCTGAATCACGTCGCCGACCGGTTCGGCCTGCGCACGCAGATCGACCTCGGCACGCGGGTCACGAGTGCCGCCTTCGACGAGAACGCCGGCAGCTGGGCCGTGACGACGGACCGCGGAGACGTGCTCTGTGCGTCGTTCCTGATCATGGCGACGGGCTGCCTGTCCGTCCCGAGGATGCCGGACATCGAGGGCATCGAGCGTTTCCGCGGAGGCGCGTACCACACCGGGCTTTGGCCGCACGAGCCCGTCGACGTCGCCGGCAAGCGCGTGGGGATCATCGGCACCGGCTCGTCCGCGATCCAGGCGCTTCCGGTGATCGCCGAGGACGCGGCCCAGGTGACGATCTTCCAGCGGACGCCGGCCTTCAGCGTCCCGGCCTTCAACCGCCCGCTCGAGCCGGACGATGTCCGCGAGCGCAAGGCGCAGTACGCCGAGTACCGCAAGGCCGAGCGAGCGTCCGGCGGCGGGAACCCGTGGCCTGCGCGCGAGCAGAGCGTGTTCGACGAGACGCCGGAGCAGCGCCGGCAGCAGCTCGAGACGCACTACGCGCGCGGCGGCTTCCACCTCCACGCGGCCTACTCGGACTTCTTCACGGACGCGAGGGCGAACGACGTCGCCGCCGACTTCGTGCGGGGCAAGATCCGGGAGCGCGTCCACGACCCCGAGGTCGCCGAGCTGCTCTGTCCCCACGGCTACCCGTTCGCAACCAAGCGAATGTGCATCGACACCGGCTACTACGAGGCCTACAACCGGGACAACGTGCGCCTTGTGGATGTCGGGAAGACTCCGATCGAGGAGATCACCGAGACCGGGGTCCGGATCAGCGACACCGCGTTCGCCTTCGACGTGCTCGTGTACGCGAGCGGCTTCGACGCGATGACCGGCGCCCTGACGGCCGTTGACATCCGTGGCCGGTCGGGGCAGTCGGTGCGCGAGAAATGGGCGGACGGCCCGCGCTCGTACCTCGGGCTCGCGATCGCAGGCTTTCCGAACCTGTTCACGATCACCGGGCCGGGCAGCCCGTCGGTGCTCAGCAACATGATCGTCTCGATTGAGCAGCACGTCGACCTCATCGCCGGCTGCATCACGTACATGAGGGAGCGCGGCCTGAGCACGGTCGAGGCGACGGTCGAGGGGGAGGCCGCCTGGGTCGACCACGTCCGCGAGATCGGCGAGGAGACCCTCTATCCGCTCGCGGGCTCGTGGTACATGGGCGCGAACGTGCCCGGCAAGCCGCGGGTCCTCCTCCCCTACGTCGGAGGGGTCGGAGAGTACCGGAAGGAATGCGAGCGGATCGTCGAGCGAGGCTACGAGGGCTTCGCCTTCGATGCGCCGGAATCCGGGTCGGCACGGCCGATCGAGCCGATCGATCGCAGCGCGGACACGGCTCTGCCTCGGGCCCGCGCCGCTACGGTGTAGGGAGACGAACGTTTCCGCGGGTCTGGATCAGGCGTCGATGGAAAGGAACGAGTAGATGGCTTCGAGCTCCAAGCGACAGACGACGATGGCGAAGATGGCGCGCGAGCAGGCGGTCAGGGAGCGCCGCGCCCGCAAGCAGGAGAAGAAGGACGCAAAGAAGCAGGCGGCAGCGGCGGCAGCGGCGGAGGCGGAGAACCCGGAGCCGGTCGCCGACGAGACCCCGGCCGAGTAGCGCACCCGACCGTCCCGGGGTCGCGCACGTGCCCGCGCCCGAGCCGGACCAGGGGGTGGTCGAGCGCTTCGGGGTCGAGCCGATTCCCGAGGGCCACCGGACGGTCGGCTGGGTCGATCTGTTCTCGATCATCTTCTCGTTCCACCTCAACCCCGTCATGTACCTGCTCGGGGCCCTCGCGGTCACCGCGGGCGGCCTTCCGCTCTGGTGGGCGGTCGGGGCGATCACGCTCGGGCAGGCGCTGTGCTGGCTCTGCCTGATCCCGGTCGCCCGCGCCGGGGTCGACGACGGCCTGCCGGGGCAGGTCGCGATGCGTGCCACGTTCGGGATCCTCGGCGCGCGCTCGCTCACCTCCCCGTACCGGATGATCGCCGCCACCTACTGGTTCGCCGTGCAGGCGCTGGCGTGCGCGCTCGGTGTCCAGGCGCTGGCGGAAGGGCTCGTCGGATCGTCGCCTCCGCTCGTGCCCGTCGCCGTCTGTGTCGGCTTCGTGCAGGCCCTGCTCGCGGTCGCGGGCTTCGACACGTTCCGTTTTGTGGTCAGGCTGATGCTGCCGGCGATGGTCGCCTTCACCGGTGTGATCATCACCTTCTACGTGACGACGGACGAGCCGGCCTTTGCCGTCGGCAGGGTGTTCGACTCGCCCGAGCAGGCGTACACCTGGGCCGGGTTCGCGACCTTCGTGACCGTGATCTGGGGCGCCGGGCTCACGAACGTCACGAACATCGCAGACTTCTGCCGCTACGCGCGCTCGCGGAGGGACATGCGGGTCGGGTTCTTCTCCGGGGCGGTTCTCTCGGCGCTCGTCACGTCCTTCGTCGGTGCGTACGCGGCGGTGGCCACGGGCGAGTCGAACCCGTTCGTGGCCATCATCGAGCTGACGGGGAACCCGGTGGTCCTCGTCCTCCTGCTGCTCGCGATCGTCGGCCAGTCGACCGGCGCGAACATCCCGAACATCTATACGGCGGGCATGTCGCTCGTGAACGCGATCCCCGCTCTCGGGCGCTTTGCGGCCACAGTGCTCGTGGGGGCGTTCGGGGTCGGGCTCGCCGCATTTCCGGGCTTCGTGAACGAGGCGCAGGACTGGATCAGCCACCTGGGGAACGTCGCGACGCCGCTCGCCGGCGTGATCCTCGCCGACTACGTCCTCCTCAAGCGGTGGACGATCGACGTGCCCTCGCTCTTCGAGCGGAACGGCCGCTACCGGTACCTGGGCGGGCTGAACCCCGCGGCGATCGGCGCCGTGGCGATCGGCGTGATCCTCTACTACCTGCTTCCCGACTCGTCCGTGAAGGCAGCGTGGGGGGTGGCCGCCGGCGCCGGCGCATACCTCGCGCTCGCGCGGGTCGAGGCGAACGTCTGGCCGGCCCTCGCTCCGTCGCTCGCACCGGTCAGGCGCCGAGACTCGGTCCCGCAGGAAGGGTGAGAGCGCGCCGGCGGATCCGCGCGGCCCGGGTTCGGCGACCCGCCTACCGCCTCACGAGCGGCCGCTCGCGGCGGTAGGGCAGCGGGACCTGAGGGTGCGGCCCGTCGATCTCCCGGCCGAGGCGGTGACCGTCGAAGATCGCGTCGGCGAGCAGGCGCGGGGCGAGCGCGTCGCCGATCGCGTACACGCCTCGGATCCCCTCTCGCTCTAGCGCGTCGGGATCGCCGTTCAGCTCGTGCCACAGGCCGTCGTTCGGACGGCGCTGCGTGACCAGGACGACCGCGTCGAGCTGGAGCTCGAACGGCTCCCCGAACTCCCCGGCACAGCGGGCCACGCCTTCTCCGAGCGCGATGACCCGGCTGCCCCGCACGACCTCGACGCCCGCCTCGTGCAGACGCTGGCGGAGCGGGCCGCCCTCGAGCGTCTGGTCGCAGGTTGGCGCGACGACGTCGAAGGGCGTGAGCAGGTGCGTATCGTGTCCCGCGCGGGCGAGATGGTCGGCGAGCGAGGCTCCCAGGACGTAGCCCTCGTAGTCGACCACGAGCACCCGCTCACCGGGAACCGCCTTGCCCGAGGCGACGAGCTGCTCCGGCGTGAGAATCCAGGGCAGGGCCGCGTCGGCGCCGGGGATCGTGGCACCGCCGGGCCCGTGCCCGCCGTCACCCGACCACGACGCGCCTGCCGCGACGACGACGAGATCGGCGCCGTACTCGCGGACGTCCCCGGCGGTGAGGGACAGCTCCGGGAGGAACGTGACGTTGCGCAGCCGATCGAGCTGGATCCGCCGCCAGTTCACGACCCGTGCCCACTCGCCCAGGCCCGGGAGCTGCGTCAGCCAGCGCAGGTGCCCGCCGATCTCGGCCTCGGCGTCGACGACGTGCACGTGGGCGAACCCGCGCTTGCCGAGGACGATCGCGCACTCGAGCCCGGCTGGCCCAGCGCCGACGACGAGCACGGTCTGGCCCGGCTCGCTCGCCGGCTGGAACCGCTCGGGATGCCACCCCCGGCGGTGCTCCTCGCCCGCGGTGGCGTTCTGGGTGCAGCCGAGGTGCATGCCGAAGACGGCGCGCGAGTAGCAGGCGTTGGAGCCGATGCACTCGCGGATCTCGTCGTATCTGCCCTCCTCGATCTTGCGCGGCAGGAACGGGTCGGCGATCGACGGGCGCGCAGCGCCGATCAGGTCGAGCCGGCCGGCGCGCACGATCTCCGCCATGACGGTCGGGTCGGTGAAGCGCCCGACGCCGACGACCGGCTTTGCCGTCGCACCACGCACGCGGTCGGTCCATTGCAGCTGGTATGCCTCCGCCTCGAACCGTGACGAGGCGGAGTCGAGCCGGGCGTCGCCGTAGACGCCGCCGACGCTCAGATCCCAGAGGTCGACGAGGTGGTCGGCCGCGCCGATGAACGCCGCCCCCTCGTCGGGCTCGACGCCCGAGTGCTCGAGGTCGTCGGCCGCGATTCGGACGGCGATCGCGCAGGCGTCGCCGAGCACCTCCCGCACCCGCTCGATCGTCTCGAGCCAGAACCGCGCACGGTTCTCGAAGCTCCCGCCGTACGCGTCTCCGCGCCGGTTGAACCGGGAGGAGAGGAACTGGGTGGGCAGGTAGTTGTGCGAGCCGTACACGTAGACGATGTCGAAGCCGGCATCGCGTGCGCGCCGTGCGGCGGCGGCCCAGTCGTGCTGGATGCGGCGGACGTCGTGCATCGTCATCGCGCGGGCGACCGACGTCCCCTCCAGCGAGCTCTGGGCCGCCGAGGGAGCCACGAGCGGTAGCCGCGACTCCCGGTTCTCCGCGTTCAACCCGCCGTGCCAGAGCTGCACGCCGGCGAGCGCGCCGTGGCGGTGGGCCTCGTCGACCATCAGGGAAAGCGCACGCGCGTCCTCGTCGTCCCAGAGCCTGGCCGAGACGAACGGCTTGTCGTCGCTGTCGGGCGAGACGGCGCAGTACTCCGTGTTCACCGCCGCCCAGCCGCCCTCGGCCTTCATGCCGCGGAACGCCGCCTGCGACCAGGGCTTCTCCACGCCGAATCCGGTGCAGTGCGGCGTCTGATAGAAGCGGTTGCGCAGCACCTTCGGCCCGATCCGGACCGACTCGAAGAGGACGTCGTGCCGGGGGTCGCGGGGCATCAGCCGTCGAGCTCGCCTTCGCGCTTCGTGATGAAGGCCCGCAGCTCGGCCTCGAGCCCCGCGTCGATGCCCGGGTCTTCGTAGCCCTCGAGCATCCCCTTCCATTCGGCGGTCGCGAGCTCGTCCTGCCGCCGTGCGCCCTGCTTCTGCCACGTCGGATACGCCTGGCTTCGGAACAGCGGGCTCATGAACAGCGAGCGGAAGCGCTCGAGCGTGTGGTCGGCGGCCAGGAACATCCCGCCGGGCCCTTCCTCGGCGATCGCCTCGAGCGCCAGCTCGGCCTCCGAGAGGTCGATCGCCTGTGCGATCCGGGCGAAGGAGCGCAGGAGGGTGACGTCGACCGCGAGCTTCTCGAAGCTCGTCGTGAGGCCGCCCTCGAGCCACCCTGCGGCGTGCAGCACGAGATGGCTGCCCGAGAGGAACGTGGCCCAGAGTGACATCAGCGACTCGCTCGCCGCCTGGCTGTCGAGGGTGTTGGCCGAGCACAGCCCGCCGCCGCCGCGGTAGGGAAGCCGGTAGCGGCGGGCGAGCTCACCACCCGCGAGCGTGGCGAGCACCGCCTCCGGAGTTCCGAACGCGGGGCCGCCCGAGCGCATGTCGACAGGGGTCGTGAACGACCCGAACGTGCACGGCACGCCCGGACGGACGAGCTGTGCGAGCGCGATCCCGAACAGGGCCTCGGCCGTCTGCTGCGCCAGCGCGCCCGCGAGGCTGACCGGCGACGAGGCGCCGCCGAGCAGGAACGGGGTGACCGCGACGGGCTGGCCGGCCTCGGCCCATCGGACGAGAGAGCCGACCATCGCCCCGTCCCAGACGAGCGGGCTGTTCGGGTTGACGATCCCGATCACGGCCGGCCGCTCCGCGAGCCGCTCGCGCCCGCCGTGGACGATCGCGACGAGGTCGAGCCCGTCCTGTACCCGGGAGCCGGTTCCTCCATACGCCGCATACGGAAGGTCGCTCCACCGGATACAGGAGTGCTCGATCCGCAGGTGGCGTGACGACGCGGGGAGGTCCCCGGTCTCGACCACACCGGCCTGATTCATTCGCAGCACCCCGCTCGCGTGGACGAGCCGGACGAGGTCGTCGTGGTCGCCGAGGGTACCCTCACGGCGCCCACGCTCTCCGTCGGAGCAGAACGGCGAGCCGCCCGACGGAAGCAGGACCGGCGGATTGGTGCCGCCGATCACGACCTCGCGCCCGGGCGCGCGGCCGTGGAGCGTGAACTCGGACGGGGCCTCCGCCGCCGTCTCGAGCAGCCAGTCCGGGTCGACGCGGACGCGGGTCCCCTCGATACGCTGGCCGGCCGCTCGCATCAAGGCGATGCCCGCCTCGTCGTGCACCTCGCACCCGATCTCCGAGAGGATCCGCATCGCGGCGTCGTGCACTGCCTCGACACCCTCGTCGCCGAGGATGCGGATCGGCCCGTCGAGCCCGATCACGGGCACCATGCCGGATGCGTCGCCTCGGCCATCATCGCACCCTACCGCGACGGCACCGGACCCAGGCATGTGCTACTCGACGAGGCTCCGGCGCGCGCTCGCGAGGTGCGCGACTTCGTGGGAGACCTCGCCGGGCCTGCCACACGCGGCCGCTCCGCGGTCGCTTCAGACCGCCAGCGTCTCGGCCTCGGCGTCGCGCAGCGCGAGCTCCGCGTACCGACCGCCCAGCGCGAGCAGCTCGTCGTGGGTGCCCCGCTCGACGATCCGCCCCGCGTGCAGGACGAGGATCTGCTCGGCGTCGCGGATCGTCGAGAGCCTGTGGGCGATCGCGATCGTCGTGCGCCCCTCGCGGAGCCGGTCGAGCGCGTCCTGCATCGCGCGCTCGGTCTGGGTGTCGAGGGCGCTGGTCGCCTCGTCGAGCACCAGGATCGGCGGGTTGCGCAGGATCGTCCGCGCGATCGCGATCCGCTGCTTCTCGCCTCCGGAGAAGCGGTAGCCGCGCTCCCCGACGACCGTGTCGTAGCCGTCCGGGAGGGAGGAGACCACGTGGTGGATCTGCGCGGCCTCGGCGGCCGCCTCGATCTCCGCGTCGGTCGCCTCGGGCCGCGCGAAGCGGAGGTTCTCGCGGACCGTCGCATGGAAGAGGTAGGTCTCCTGCGAGACGACGCCGACGAGTTCGGCGAGGTGCTCGAACGACAGCTCGCGGACGTCCACGCCGTCGATCGTGACGCTGCCGCGCTCGGGGTCGTACAGACGCGCGACGAGATAGGCGAGGGTCGTCTTCCCGGAGCCGGTCTCCCCGACGATCGCCGTCGTCGTCCCGGGCGGAACGACGAACGAGACGCCCTCGAGCGTCCAGTCGCCGTCGGGCTCGTAGCGGAACCAGACGCCGTCGCCTGCGACCTCGCCCTCGACCTGCCGTGGGCGGCGCGGTGTCGCCGGCTCCTCGATGTCGACGTCCTGGTCGAGGTAGTCGAAGACGCGATCGAACAGCGCGAGCGAGCTGGTGACGTCGATCTGGACGTTCAGCAGCGACTGGATCGGCCAGAAGAGCCGGGTCTGGATCGTCGAGAAGGCGACGACGGTCCCGATCGAGATCGTCGACCCGATCCACGACTGGCCTGCGAACCAGTAGACGGCTGCCGGCATGATCCCGAAGCTCATCTGGATCGTCGCCATCACCCAGCGCCCGGCCATGCGCTGCTTGATCTCGAGGTCGGCGAGACGCGACGACTCGCCCGCGAAACGTTCGGCGAGCTGGGCACTCCGTCCCATCGTCTTGCCGAGCAAGATCCCGGACACCGACATGGACTCCTGAACGAGGCTCGAGATGTCGGCGACCGTCTCCTGCCGGCTCGCCGTCAGGGAGCGGCGCACGCGGCCGACGCGCTGGGTGAGCAGCACGAACAGCGGCAGCAGCGCGAGCGAGAGGACCGCAAGGCGCCAGTCGAGCAGGAACATCGCCACGACCGACGCAATGACCGTCGCGACGTTCGAGACGATCTGGGTCGCCGTCGAGGTGACGACGTTCTCGACGCCGCCGATGTCGTTCGCGATCCGCGACTGCACCTCGCCGGTGCGCGTCCGGGTGAAGAAGGCGAGCGACAGCCGCTGGAGATGACGGAACACCGCCGTTCGCAGGTCGTGCATCACCCGCTGGCCGACCTGGTTGGAGAGGAGCGTCTGGTAGACGCCGATCACGCTCGTCAGCACCGTCGCGCCGATCATCGCGAGCACGAGCGCAGTCAGGAGCCTCGTCTGCTGCTCGGGGATCGCGACGTCCAGGATCTCTCGCAGCAGGAACGGCGAGACCATCCCGACGAGCGCCGACACGAGGATCAGTGCGAGCACGGCCGCCAGGCGCCCGCGGTACGGCACGAACAACCGGCCGATGCGCCGCAACTCCGTGCGGGAAACCGGGGTCCGGGGCGGGCCCTCGGTGGGCGGGAACGGATCGCGGGAATAGCGGGGCATCGGTACGACGTTTACAGGGTATACTTAGGACAAGGTGCAGCAGAAGATCTGATAAGGAGAGACTGAGATTTGGCCACACTTCTCCTCATTCCGCTGGAAGACGTCGTCGTCTTCCCGAACATGACCGTCACGCTCCCCATCGACGTTGGGAACGAGGAGCGTGTCCTGCTCGTTCCCGTGCACGAGGGCGACTACGCATCCGTCGGCACGGTCGCGGAGGTCGTCGACCGGGTCAAGCTGCCCGGCGGCGCCCGCGCCTACACGGTGCAGGGCCTCCACCGCGCGGTGGCCGGGGTGGCGCACACCGACCCCGAGGGGCGGCTGCGCGTCCAGGTCGAGGACCGGCCCGATCCGGAGGACACGAGCGACGGACGGATCCGCGAGCTCGAGCGCGAGTACCGCGCGGTGGTCGAGGGGATCCTCGAGCTCCGTGGCGACGACGGCCGGATCTCGGCGTTCCTTCGCTCGATCACCGACCCCGGCTCGCTCGCCGACACGACCGGTTACGCGCCGGATGTCGCGTTCGCGCAGAAGGTCCGGGTGCTCGAGACGCTCGACGTTCGGGAGCGGCTCGAGCTCGCGCTCGAGCTCCAGCGGGACAGGCTCGCCGAGCTTCAGGTGCGGCGCCGGATCCAGGAGGACGTCGACTCCGGCGTGCAGAAGCAGCAGCGCGAGTACATCCTCCGCCGCCAGCTCGATTCGATTCGCAAAGAGCTCGGAGAGGACGAGGGGTCGGTCGTGGAGGAATACCGGGCGAAGATCGCCGAGGCGGGGATGCCCGAGGCGGTCGAGGAGCAGGCGGAGCGCGAGCTCGGCAGGCTCGAGCGCGTCGGCGAGCAGTCCGCCGAGGCATCCGTGATCCGGACCTACCTCGACTGGTTGATCGCCATCCCGTGGTCAGAACGCTCCGAGGACCACCTCGACCCGGCCGCCGCGCGGGTCGTCCTCGACGAGGACCATCACGGGCTCGAGGACGTCAAGGATCGGATCGTCGAGTACCTCGCGGTGCGGAAGCTCCGCCAGGATCGGGGCATCGCCGATGACCGGCGCTCGGGCGCGATCCTCACCCTCGTCGGCCCGCCGGGGACCGGCAAGACGTCGATCGGCGAGTCCGTCGCCCGCGCACTCGGACGCGAGTTCGTGCGCATGTCCCTCGGCGGCGTCCGCGACGAGGCCGAGATCCGCGGCCACCGCCGCACGTACATCGGAGCGCTCCCCGGGCGGCTCGTCCGAGCGCTGCGCGATGCCGGGACGATGAATCCCGTGATCATGCTCGACGAGATCGACAAGGTCGGCGCCGATTGGCGCGGAGACCCCTCGGCGGCGCTGCTCGAGGTGCTCGACCCGGCCCAGAACCACTCGTTCCGCGACCACTACCTGGACGTCGAGCTCGACCTCTCGGAGGTGTTCTTCATCGCGACCGCGAACATGGCGGACACGATCCCGGGCCCGCTGGTCGACCGGATGGAGATCATCCGCTTCGACGGCTACACGGTCGACGAGAAGGTCGCGATCGCGCACGGCTACCTGTTCCCGCGACAGCGCGAGCGCAACGGGCTGCTCGAGGGGGAGGTCGAGGTGCCCGACGACGTGCTGCGCACGGTCGTTGCCGAGTACACGCGGGAGGCCGGCGTGCGTCAGCTCGAGCGGGAGCTCGGCAAGGTCCTGCGCAAGATTGCGACCCGGGTCGCCGGGCAGACGGCCGAGCCTCCGGTGGCCATCGACATCGAGACGATCCGCGATGCGCTCGGTCGCCAGAAGTTCTTCCAGGAGTCGGCGGAGCGCACGGCGATCCCCGGGGTGGCGACCGGGCTCTCCGTGACCGGGACGGGCGGGGACGTGCTGTTCATCGAGGCCACCGCCATGAAGGGCAAGGCCGACGGGGAGCTCGTCCTGACCGGACAGCTCGGCGACGTGATGAAGGAGTCGGCGCGGATCGCGCTCTCCTTCGTGCGGGCGCATGCCGCCGACCTCGGGATCGACGACTCGGCCTTCGAGAACCGCACCTTCCACGTGCACGTTCCGGCCGGCGCGATCCCGAAGGACGGGCCGAGCGCGGGCATCACGATCGCGACCGCGCTCGCCTCTCTCCTCACGGGCCGTCCGGTGAAGCACACCGTCGGGATGACCGGCGAGGTCACGCTTCAGGGGCGCGTCCTGCCGATCGGGGGCCTGAAGCAGAAGGTGCTCGCGGCGCATGCCGCGGGCCTGACCGACGTGATCCTCCCGGAGCGGAACCGGGCCGATCTCGACGATGTTCCCGACAACGTCCGGGGCGAGCTCGCCTTCCATCCCGTCATGAGCCTGGGCGAGGTGCTCGAGCAGGCGCTCGAGCCGGCCGCGACACATACCCTGCTCGGCCGATAGTCGACCGTTGTAGAGATCCGGTGTCCGTCCGGTGCCTCCTCGGTGAATCCGTGTCCGCCCGGCGGCCGCTGCGCCTACGGTATGGCGACCGTCACGGACGAACAGGAGCACCGTTGAAGCCAGATCCGGAACGTCTGAAGTCCATTCCACTGCTTGCCGGCCTCGAGGATGCCGATCTGGCGAAGATCGCGGGCTGGTCGGAGGAACGGAAGGTCTCCGAGGGGCAACGGCTGACGCCGGAGGGCGCAGCCGGCTACGTCTTCTTCATCATCCTCGACGGCACGGCCGACGTCATGCGGGGAGATGAGCGGGTCGCCTCCCTCGGGCCGGGCGACTACTTCGGTGAGATGGCGATTCTCGGCGAGGCCGGCCGGAGGACGGCCTCGGTCATGGCGACCTCCCCCATGACGCTGGCGGCGGTGTTCGGCACGGAGTTCTGGCGGATCGAGCAGGAGCTGCCGGCGATCGTCGACCGCATCCGGGAGACGGCCGCGGCCCGCACCCCTGCCGAGGGCTGAGCGGCACTCCTTCCACCGCCCGATAATGCGGCGGTGAGCGACCGTGAAGGTGAGCAGTCCGCCGGCTCTGCAGCCTGGTGCTTCGCCTTCCGCGGGAGCGAGCTGCTCGTCGTGGATGCGGAGCCCCTCGTCGGCATACCAGGGCTCGAGCACGTCCCCGGGGCGGACGTGGGGCCCGGGGAGCCCCTGGGCACGTTCGGTGGGCGCGATTGTGTGGCCGTCTCGCTGGCGGAGGAGGCGGAGGCGCCCCCGGGGATGGCATTCCTCGGGCTCCGGCAGCTCTTCGGACGGCTCGGTGACGACGCGTTCGCCATGGCCGGCCGCGCCGTCCAGATCGTCGAGTGGCGGCGCACCCACGCCCACTGCGGACGGTGCGGGAGCCCGACCGTGCCGGCCGACGGGGAGCGCGCGATGCGCTGCCCGGCATGCGGCCTGCTCGCGTTCCCGCGGGTCGCACCCGCCATCATCGTGCGCGTCACCCGGGGCGACGCGATCCTGCTCGCGCACGGGCGGCGATTCCCGTCGGCAATCTACAGCGTTCTCGCCGGGTTCGTCGATCCCGGGGAGTCGCTCGAGGGGTGCGTCCACCGCGAGGTGCGGGAGGAGGTCGGGATCGAGGTGACGGAGCCGCGGTACTTCGGGAGCCAGCCGTGGCCCTTCCCGCACTCGCTCATGGTCGCGTTCACGGCGGAGTGGGCGGGCGGCGAGCTCTCGCCCGACCCGGAGGAGATCGCCGACGTAGGCTGGTACAGGGCGGACGCTCTCCCCGAGCTTCCTCCGCCGGTCTCGATCGCGCGCCGCCTGATCGACAACTGGCTGGCCGCACGAAGCCGCGGCGGGTGACCCGCTGCCCGGGCCTCGCCATCCCGCCCGTGCCGAGATCGTCGGGAGCCTGCTTCGGCCGCCGGCATTGAGGGCGGCGATCGAGACCGCGTACGAGCCCGGCCACCACGCCCTGCTCGCAGAGGAGCGGAGCAAGGATCTCTCGGCTCTGCGGGCAGCCGAGGACGATGCGATCCGGGCCGTCGTGCAACGTCAGATCGACATCGGCCTGGATGTCGTCTCCGACGGCGAGTTCCGCCGCTGGATGTTCACGAACTCCTTCTACGACGCCGTCGAAGGCGTCACGACCGACAACGAGGTCGAGTTCGGGAACGCTCGCGGCGAGCGCGTGGCGCTCGCGATCCACACGATCCGCAGAAGGCTGCGCAGGATCGACAGCCCGGCGGCCCGCGAGGCCGCGTTTCTCGCCTCGGTCACCGATCATCCGTGGAAGGTGACGTTTCCCGCCGCGTCGCTGTTCACCCACCCGTTCGGCGTCGCGCCGGATGCGTACGACAGCGTCGATGAGTTCGCGGCGCACGCGATCGAGATCGAGCGCGAGCTGATCGCCGAGGCCGTGGCGGCAGGCTGCCGCTACGTTCAGCTCGACTTCGCGCTGTACCCCTACCTCGTCGACGCGAGCTGGATGGCGCGCTTCGAGCAGGCGGGCGACTCCTTCGATGCGCTGCTCGACCGCGCCATCGCCGCCGACCGGGCGGTGCTCGAAGGGCTGTCCGGCGATGTCACGGCGGGCATCCATCTCTGCCGCGGCAACTACCGCTCGAGCTGGCTCTGCGCCGGCGGGCTCGAGCCGGTTGCGGAGCGGATGTTCTCCGAGCTGCCCTACGACTCGTTCCTGATCGAATGGGACGACATGGCGAGGGACGGCGGCTACGAGCCCATCCGCCACGCTCCGAGGGGGGCGATCGTCGTGATGGGGATTGTGAGCTCGAAGACGCCGGTGCTCGAATCGGAGGACGAGCTGCTGCGCCGACTCGACGAGGCCTCGCGGCTTCTCCCGATCGAGCAGCTCGCGCTCTCCCCACAATGCGGCTTTGGCTCCGTCATGGAAGGCAACGAGTTGGACGAGGACGCCCAGTGGCGCAAGCTCGACGTCGTCTCCCGAGTGGCGGACCGGGTCTGGCCGAGATGACCGCCCGTCAACGGCGGACGAGCGGTGGGGCGCCCGTGTCGGCGGGCGCGACCCAGGCCTCGTAGGCGCGAGAGAAGCGCTCGAGGAGCGACCGCTGGAGCTCCTCCGGCTCGGCCCGAGCGAGCATCCGGGCCCAGCCGCGGCGCGACCGCGCGCGATCCTCGAGGCGCCGATCCTCGACGACACGGGCGGTCGCGACGCCCGCCGTCGCCCGCACCTCCATCGCGCGGCGGATGCGATCGGCGTCATCCGGGTCGTGCTCGAGTCGTCGGAGGTCGGCCAGGCAGTCGGGACACGGACGAAGTGACGGTTGCTCGACCGCGGGCCCCGCACATGCGCCGCAGACGAGGCACGAGAACGCCGCGAGCCTCACGCGCCGCCCCTGGGCGCGCGTTCCGTCGGCCAGCCTGACCCATGCGGCCGATCCGTTCGCCTCGTGCTCGATGCCGACCACGACCTCCATCTCGCCGTCGTAGGGCCAGACGCGCACGCGGTCTCCGGGTATCAGCCCGGTCTCGGCACAGGGGCGGGGCACGGCCGGAGCCTCGCGGGACGCGGGCTCCGCGGCGCGCTCCGGCCGATCCGGGGCGCATGGTGCCCTGCCGGCGAGCGGCTCGGGCCAGTCGCGACCGGCCTCGATCCAGGTCGCGAGGATGTCGCGGGCCGCATTGAGGGCGCGCGTCAGCGTCTCCGCGGCCCGGCGTCTCCCGGCATCGTCCTGATGGCGGTCGGGGTGTGCTTGGGCGACCCGCTCGCGCCACGCGGCCGCGAGCTCATCGGGCTCGACGGGCGGCTCGAGCCCGAGCAGCCAAAGCGCCCGGGCGCAGTCGCGACGTGTCGGCCGGCGAAGCATGGTCAACCACCCCGCGGCCAAGCGCGGCGCTCAGAACACCTCCGCCGGCAGTTCGAGGCCGGACAGGCTCTCGACGCGGAGGGCGCCGTCCAGGGACACGGCGTGCGCCCGGAGGACGGCCGTGACCTGCCGGTAGTGAAACGCGGCGTGCCAACGCTGGGACAGGACGAGATCTCCCAGTGAGAGGTCGCCCCGGGGGCTCGAGACCGGCAGCGACGGGTCGAGGTCGTCGGCATGCTCGAGCAGCCACACCGTCCAGGTCGCTGCGATCCCCCGGGCGTACGCGAGCACCGAGGCCGGGTCGGTCAGCGCCGCCTCGCGCTCGTCGTCACGATCCGGATCCCAGGGGAAGACACCTCGCAGGGCAGCCGTGGGCAGCAGCTCGACCGGATGGAACGTGTTGACGGTCAGGTTGCGGATCGAGCGGCCCCGGGACGGCGTGGGCGCCGTCAGGAGGTCGCCTGCCACCAGGGGCATGAGGTCGACCCAGGCGTCGAGGACCGCCGCCAGATCCCACGCAGCCGCCGGGATGGCGCTGCGGGCCGTCGTAGCGAGTCCGAGCGCGGCCGCGAGCTGCGAGACGTCGAGGATGGGCAGGACAGCGCCGTCCACGAGTGCGGACGGGATCAACGGGCTGCCCGCCTCGCGCCAGCGCCGGGCGCCGTCCTCCTGGAGGACGTTCCACTGCCGTGTCGTCACGCCGTGCTCGCCAAGGAACTCCCTGGCCGCTGCGCACGACGCTCAGGAGGGGCGCCAGAACAGCTCGACGTCCGTCATGAGCCGATCGTATCGGCACAGCGAGGGGGGCCGGTTCCCCGGCCCCTCGTCGTTCGTTCCTGGGGGGAGGGGGGTCTAGCGTTCGCAGCCGGTTGCGACGTCCCAAGCTACGGCGCCCTCCGGGCGCGATCCGCGGGACGATCTCAACCCGCACGGCCCGCGCCAGATGGTGAGCAGCCGTGTCGTTCCTGGGGGAGAAGGCCGACGCGCGCCTGGCTACCCGAGCTCGACGGGGATCTCGACGAGGTTCGTGCGCGTCCCGTCCTTGGCGGAGAGCTCGTACACGAGCAGTGTCCCCGTCGTGCCGGGCTCGGCATCGAACTCGAGCTGCACCTCCCACGTCCCGCGACAGCCCGTGCCGCACGTCGCGGTCGCGAAGCCCTCGGGAACGAGGACGTTTCCGTCTGCGTCGAGCAGCTCGTACTGCAGCGTGGCCTCGAACGTGTTCGCCGTGCCCGCCATGGTCAGCGGGCTCGTCACCACGTCGTACGGGGCGGGCGTTTCGACGAGGATCGCGGGCGTCTGGGCCTCGTAGTCCTCCCGAGTCTGAGGGCGATCGAGCACGATGCCCTCGCTCGAGAACACCTCGACCGGCTCGCCGTCGAGCATGAAGTTCACACCCTCGACAGTCGGGAACTGTGTGAGCGTGTAGACAACCTGCGCGAGGCGCGTGAACATCGCGAGCGAGCCGCCGCCGTCGTCGTACTCGCCCGAGAGGTCGACGGTCGCGACCCCGTCCGCGATGTCGAGGCCCAGCAGGGTCGTGCCCTCGGGAATCCCGGTGCTGAGGCCGGCCTGCTCCTCCTCGGGCGTCGGGCCCTGGAGGAGCTGCTCCATCGTCGCAGCGCCGATCCCCTCGACGCTCTCGATCGTCCGGTGAGCGACCCCGACCCACTCGCCGCGCAGGAAGTACGCCGAGACGACGGTCGTCTCGGCCGGGGGCGGCTGGGTCTCGGCCCCGGTCTCCGTGTCCGTCGTGGCCGGCTCGGTCTGCGTGGCCGGCTCGGTCTGCGTGGCCGGCGGCTCCGCGGTCGTGGCCGGCTCCTCGCTCTCCCCGCCGCCACAGGCGGCGACCGACACGCCGAGGGCGAGCACCGTGGCCAGCAGCAGCAACAGACGTGTCATGGGCTCCATCTCCTCGTCGGACGGGATCTCGCGCGAAGCCGGGTCCGGCCTCAGAGCATCTTCGCGGCCTGGATCAGCTTCTCGAGCGATGTCCGCGCGTCTCCGAACAGCATTGCACACCTCGGGTTGAAGTACAGGTCGTTGTCGACTCCGGCGAAGCCGGACGCCATGGAGCGCTTCAGGACGACGACGTTCTGGGCACGGTCGACGTCGAGGATCGGCATCCCGTAGAGCGGGCTGTCGGTATCCGTGCGCGCAGCAGGGTTCGTGACGTCGTTGGCGCCGATCACGAGCGCGACGTCGGTGCGGGGGAACTCGGGGTTGGCGTCCTCCATGTCGAGGAGCGCGGGGTAGGGTACGTTCGCCTCGGCGAGGAGGACGTTCATGTGGCCGGGCATGCGGCCGGCGACGGGGTGGATCGCGTACTTGACGTGGACGCCCCTGGCCTCGAGCAGATCGGCGAGCTCGCGCACGGCATGCTGGGCCTGGGCCACCGCGAGGCCGTAGCCCGGGACGACTATCACCTGACGCGCATAGGTCAGCATGACGGCAAGGTCGTCCGGCGAGACCTCGCGCACGGTGCGACCGTCGCCGCCGACTACTCGAGCCGCGGCGGCGCCCGCTGCCGGGGCGGATCCGAACGCCGAGAAGAGCACGTTCGCGATCGACCGGTTCATCGCCCGGCCCATCAGGATCGTGAGCAGCGTTCCCGATGCGCCGACGAGCGTGCCGCCGATGATGAGGGCGTTGTTGTCGAGCTCGAAGCCTGTCGCGGCGGCCGCGAGGCCGGTGAAGGCGTTCAGGAAGGCGATCACGACGGGCATGTCGGCGCCGCCGATCGGAAGCACGAGCATGACGCCGAAGAGAAGCGCCAGGACCAGAAGGAGCACCATCCACAGGCCGTCCTCGGTCGCGCCGCCGATGATCGCGCAGGCAAGGGCGGCGACGAACACCGCGGCGTTGACGAACTGCTGCGCGGGGAACGTGATCGGCGCACCGCGCAGAAGCTCCTGGAGCTTCGCGAACGCGATCATCGAGCCGGAGAAGCTGATCGACCCGATCAGAGCCGAGAACATGATGGCGGCGTTCGTCTCGCCCGAGATGGCCCCCGTCTCAGGGGCGAGGCGATGGAATTCCGAGGCCGCGACCAGCGCCGCCGCACCACCGCCGACGCCGTTGAACAGCGCCACCATCTGCGGCATGGCGGTCATCTTGACCTTGCGGGCCGAGACGGCCCCGATCGCCGAGCCGATGACGATCGCGACCACGATCAGCCAGTAAGAGTCGATCGACGGGGACGCGAACGTGAACGCGACCGCGATCGTCATCCCGGCGGCCGCGAGGATGTTCCCGCGGCGTGCTGTCCGCGGGTGCGAGAGGCCCTTGATCCCGAGGATCAGGCCGGCCGCCGCGATCACGTACATGAGGTTGATGACGTTCTGGGAGAGCCCGAGCGTCAGCGTCATTCCCGTTTCGTCTCCGCGCCCGCCTCCTCCTGGGGCTTGCGCTTGAACATGTCGAGCATGCGGTCGGTGACGAGGAAGCCGCCGACGATGTTGATCGCGCCGAACACGACCGCGATGAACGCCAGCACCTCCTCGAGCGTCGAGTCGGCGGAGCCGAGGATGATCATCCCGCCGATCATCACGATCCCGTGGATCGCGTTCGTTCCCGACATGAGGGGCGTGTGGAGCAGGGTCGGCACGTTCGAGATCAGCTCGATCCCGAGGAACAGCGAGAGCACGAGGATCGTGATCGACGCGACGATCTGGGCGCTCATGCCGCGACGTGCTCCTTCGTCGGCCGCCCCCCGTGGGCCGCACACGACTCGCGGGTGATCTCGTCGTCGAAGTCGAGCACGAGCTCGCCGTCCTTCACGAGGTGGAGCAGCAACGTCCGGATGTTGCGGGAGTACATCTGGCTCGCGTGCAGGGGCATCGTCGACGGAAGGTTGAGTGTCCCGATGATCGTCACGTGACCGCGCTCGGCCACCTCGCCGGGAACGGTCACCGCGCAGTTGCCGCCGGTGTCGGCCGCAAGGTCGACGATCACGGAGCCGGGCCGCATCGCGGCAACGGCGTCGGCGGTGATCAGGATGGGCGCGCGACGCCCTGGGATCGCGGCGGTCGTGATCACCGCGTCCGCGTCCGCCACGTGCCGGGCGATCAGCTCCTGCTCACGCCGGTGCTGCTCCTCGGAGAGCTCCGTCGCGTAGCCGCCCGCCGTCTCGCTCCCCTCGACCTCGAGCTCGAGAAACGTGGCGCCGAGGCTCTCGACCTGCTCCTTCACGACGGGGCGGGTGTCGAAGGCCGAGACGATCGCTCCGAGGCGCCTGGCCGTGGCGATCGCCTGCAGGCCGGCGACGCCAGCGCCGAGCACGAGCACCTTGGCCGGTGGGATCGTCCCGGCCGCCGTTGTCAGCATGGGGAAGAACTTCGCCTGGGCCGCGGCGGCGAGCAGCACAGCCTTGTAGCCGGCGACCGTCGCCTGCGACGAGAGCGCGTCCATCGGCTGCGCGCGGGTGATCCGCGGGATCGCATCCATCGAGAACGCCGTCACGCCGCGCGCTGCCACCTGCTCCATGAGCGCCGTCTCGACGAGCGGCTGCAGGAGTGCGATCAGCACCTGCCCCGGCCGCAGGAGCTGCACCTCGGCCGGTGACGGCTTCTGGACCTTCACGACGACGTCGGCCCATCCGTACAGCGTCGAGGCGTCCGGTACGATCGTGAACCCCGCGGCCGCGTACGCGTCGTCGAAGAACGATGCGGCCGCGCCGGCGCCCTTCTCGGCGAGGAGCTCGATGCCGGCGCCTGCGAGGCGTGCGGCCGCGTCCGGTGCGAGCGCGACCCGGCGTTCCCCGGGCGCCGTCTCGCGCGGCACTCCGACCCTCACTGGCACGCGGTGAGGCCCCCGTCGAGCGTGAGGATCTGCCCGGTCACGAACGCCGAGGCGCCGGAGCAGAAGAAGAGCGCCGCGCCGACGAGATCCTCGGGGTCGGCGATCCGGCCGAGTGGGATGCGGGCAACGAGCCCGTCGTAGAAGCTCTTGTCGGCGAGCATGTCGGCGACCATCTCGGTGCGCACGAACGTGGGCGAGATCGCGTTCACCCGGACGTTGTGAGGCGCCCACTCCGTCGCGTGCTGCTTCGTGAGCATGTTCAGAGCGCCCTTGGCCGCGACGTACGACGTGTAGCCCGCGCGCAGCGCGAGCTGGCCGCGGACGGAGGAGATGTTGAGGATCGAGCCGCCGTCGCCCTGCCGGATCATCTGGCGGGCCGCCGCCTGCGAGATCCAGAGGACCGAGGTCAGGTTCAGGTCCATGATCCAGTTCCACTTCTCCTCGGGGTAGTCCTCGGCAGGGGCGAGGATCCCGGTGCCGCCGCCGCCGACGCCGTTGACGAGCACGTCGAGCCGGCCGAACGCGGCAACGGTCTCGTCGACGGCACGGTCGGCCTGCGCACGCTCGACCAGGTCGGCGGCGACCGCGAGAGCGGCATCCTCGCCGCCGCAGGCGTCCCGCGCCGCCAGGGCTCGCTCCAGGGAGCGTCCGCAGATCGCGACCTTCGCACCGGCCTCGACGAGCGCCTTCGAGATCGGGAGGCCGATGCCCCCGGTGCCGCCCGTGACGAGGGCGACCTTGCCGTCCAGGCGGAACTGCTCGATCGGGCTCGACATGCCGCGCCAGCATAGTCCCTGCCCCCGGCCGGCGAGCCTGGAACCGCACCCCTGGAAGCGGCGTCGACGAGGCGGACCGCGCCGTACAGTGCGCGAGGTGCGCAGGGTCGCCCTGACGCTGTTCCTCTGCCTGTTCGCCAACCAGGCGGGGATCCTCGTGCTGTCACCGACGCTCGTCGACGTTGCCGGCGATCTCGGCGTCTCGACGGCGCTCGCAGGGCAGCTGCGCACGGTCATGGGGGTGGTCGCGGGCATCACCGCGCTCGGAATCGGCCCGCTCGCCTCGCGCATCGGGCTGCGTTCGGTGCTCCTCACCGGTCTCGTCCTGCTTGCGACCGCGTCCGTGATGAGTGCGGCCGCCCCCTCGTTCGCGGTTCTGGCGGCGGCCCAGGTGCCGCTCGGGGCCGCCGTCGCGATGCTGCTCTCCGCCGCGGTGGCCGGAACGACCGCGTGGATCCGCCCCGGGCGCCGGACCGATGCGCTGTCCGCGGCGTTCTCCGGCCAGGCAGCGGCCTGGCTGATCGGGCAGCCGATCGTCGGCGCGATCGGCGCGGTGAGCTGGAGGCTGACCTGGCTCGCGCTCCCGTTCGTCGCGTCGCTCGCCGCGCTCGCGCTCGCGCTCCGGTTGCCCAAGGTGCGCACCGTCTCCGCGAGCGGCCGGGGCGATCTGTCGGCGCTCTTTCGCAATCGTACGGTGGTGGGCTGGTGGCTCGGCGAGCTGTGCGCCTTCTCGGCCTGGGTGGGGATGCTCGTCTACTCGGGCGCGCTGCTGATCGACTCGTACGGCACCTCGCTCCCGGTCGTGGGCCTGCTCCTCGGCGTCGTCTTCATCGCCTACATCCCGGGTACTCTGCTCTTCCGCCGGTGGGTCGGGCACCACGCGCAGCTCCTCCTCGTCGCCCTGGCCCTCGGCGCGGCCGCCATGGCGGCGCTGATCGGGGCCGCGCGGCCGGGGCTCTGGCTGACCGTGCCGCTGCTCGCGGCCTACGTGTTCTTCAACTCGGGGCGGACCCTCTCGGGCAGCTCGTTCGGGCTCGACGTGGCGCCCGACCATGCGGTCGCGGCGATGGGGATCCGCGCATCCGCGACGCAGGGCGGGTATCTGATCGGTGCCGGGCTCGGCGGGCTCGCGCTGTTCCTCGGCGGCTACGCCGCGCTCGGGGCGACGTTCGCGACGCTGTACGTGCTCGCGGTGGTGCCGCATGTGCTCATGCGCCTCTGGCCGCGTCCGTCGGCGGTAGGCTAGTGACCATGCACGAATGGTTGACCGATGCTCGCAGCCGTCTCGCCGCAGCCGTCGGCGAGGAATCGGCCGCCTACGACCTTTCGGGGGACGACGTCGTCGCACTCCTCGACCTGGCGCGGATCGCCGCGCACGAGAGCGGCGAGCGGACGAACGCGCCGCTCGCGGCCTATCTCGTCGGCCTCGCCCGCGGACGCCACCCGGACCGGTCGCTCGACGATCTCGTGGGCGGGGCCGCCGGCAAGGCCCTCTGACCCGGGCCCGCGGCCGCGGGTCGTAGACGATGGCGCAGATCACGATCCTCGAAGGTGCGACGTTCTGCGTATCCGACGAGCTCGGCGACATCACGGGCCCGACGGGCGGCTTCTTCGAGGCAGACACGCGCTTCCTGTCGCACCTCGTGTTGCGCGTCAACGGCTCGCGGCCGCTCCTGCTCTCCAACGGGCGCGTCGAGTACTACTCGGCCGCCTGGTTTCTCCGCAACCCGCTGACCGGAGGGCTTCGGCAGGACGAGCTCTCGATCGCGCGCCGCCGATTCGTCGGCGACGGGATGCAGGACCATGTGGTCTGCATCAACCACGCCGACCACCCCCTCGAGTTCGACCTGACGCTCGAGGTGGGCTCCGACTTCGCGGACATCTTCGCGGTGAAGGCGTTCGACACCGCTCTCGGCGACCCCGCGCACGCGACGCTCCCGGAGACCGTGCCGGCTCACTTCGACGCCGCGCAGAACGAGTTCGTGCTGCGGGCGCCGGCGGGGTTCTCCGCGCACACGCAGGTGCAGCTCTCGGAGCCCGGGGAGGTGAACGGAGGCACCGTCCGCTACCGCGTCTCGCTCGCGCCGCGCGAGCAGTGGCAGCTGCGCGTCGACGTGATCGCCGCGCTGAACGGGGACGGCGTCTCCCGAACCGCGACCGAGCAGCACTTCGGCGATGAGCTGGCCCGCGTCAGGGAGTCCCTCGAGGCATGGCGTCTCCGGGTGCCCCAGCTGCGCGGCAGCTGGGACGAGCTCGAGCACACGTTCGCCCGCTCGGTTGCCGACCTGGCGTCGCTGCGGATGCGGCCAACGGAGACGGCGGGTCAGCTCCCGGCCGCCGGGATGCCCTGGTTCATGACCGTCTTCGGCCGCGACACCCTGATCACCTGCCTGCAGACCCTTCTCTTCGGCCCCGACCTCGCCGAGACTGCGCTTCGCACGCTCGCCGCGCTCCAGGCCCACGACGACCGGCCCGACATCGATGCGGAGCCGGGGAAGATCGTTCACGAGGTACGGAGCGGGCTCGGGGCGAAGGCGTGGTTTCCGGCCTACTACGGCTCGATCGATGCGACGCCCCTCTACCTCGTCCTCCTCTCGGAGGTCTGGCGCTGGACGGACGACGCCGCCCTCGCCGAGGAGCTGAAGGGCCCGGCGCTCCTCGCGCTCGAATGGATCGACCGCTACGGCGACCGGGACGGCGACGGGCTCGTCGAGTACGTCAAGCGCTCGGCCCGGGGGCTCGACAACCAGTCGTGGAAGGACTCCGGGATCTCCATGAGGTTCCACGACGGCAGGCTCGCCCGTGCTCCGATCGCTCCGGTCGAGGTGCAGGGCTACGTGTACGACGCGAAGCGGCGGATCGCCGAGCTGGCCCGGGAGGTCTGGCGCGACCGCGGGCTCGCCGAGCGGCTCGAGCGTGAGGCGGCCGAGCTCGCCAGCCGGTTCGACGAGGCGTTCTGGATCGAGGAGCGTGGCGGGTACTACGCGCTCGCGCTCGATGCGGACAAGCGGCCCGTCGACTCGCTGTGCTCGAACGTCGGCCACCTGCTGTGGAGCGGGATCGTGCCGCCCGAGCGGGTGGACGCGGTCGTCGACCGGTTGATGGGCGAGGAGCTCTGGTCCGGCTGGGGCGTCAGGACGATGTCCACCGCCGACGCCGGGTTCAACCCGCTCGAGTACCACAACGGAACGGTCTGGCCCCATGACAACTCGCTGATCGGCTGGGGCCTCGCCCGGCAGGGGCGATGGCCCGAGGCACAGCGGATCGTGCGGCGCCTGATCGAGGCCTCCCGCTGGTTCGACCACCAGCTCCCCGAGGTCTTCGCCGGGTTCCCGCGCGCGGAGACGCCGTTCCCGATCCCGTACCCGACGTCGTGCAAGCCGCAGGCGTGGGCCGCGGGCGCGCCCGTGCTCCTCCTCCAGATCCTCCTCGGCCTCGGCCCGGACCGGGCGCGGCACCGGCTGACGAGCCATGCCCCCGAAGCCGTGCCGGACTGGGCCGGCTCGCTGAGGCTGACCGGCATTCGTGCCTTCGGACGCACGTGGCAGGCACGGCTCGAGGACGGATCGGTCACGGTCGAGGAGGCGTGACGGCTCCGTGCGGATCGCGATCCTGAGCCCGGTCTGGTTCCCGGTGCCGCCGACGGCCTACGGGGGAATCGAGTGGGTCGTGTCGCTCCTCGCCGACGGGCTCGCCGACGCAGGCCACGACGTGACCCTGTTCGCCTCGGGCGACTCCCGAACGAGAGCGCGGCTTGTCTCCGTCTACGACGTCGCCCCATCCGAGAGGATCGGGACGTCGCTCGTGGAGCTCGACCACGCGCTCGCCTGCTTCGAGCGCGCCGGCGAGTTCGACGTGATCAGCGACCACTCGGGGCCCGTCGCGGCCGCCCTGACCGCGGGGGTGGCGACTCCCGCGGTCCACACCGTCCACGGTCCGCTCGACGGCGAGGCCGCCCAGATCTACGAGCGGATCGCGCGCGTGGCACCGCGCCTTCGCTTCATCTCGCTCTCGCTGAACCAGCGTGGGCCGATTCCCGGGCTGCCCTGGGTCGCGAACTGCCCGAACGCGCTCGATCTCGACGCCTACCCCGTCCGGCCGCACCGGGGCGAGTATCTGCTGTTTCTCGGCCGTATGAGCGAGGACAAGGGAGCCCATCGGGCGATCGAGGTGGCGAAGCAAGCGGGCCTTCCGCTGAAGCTGGCCGGGAAGATGCGCGAGCCGCTCGAGCGAGCCTATTTCGAGGCGATGGTGCGGCCGAACCTCGCCTGGGGGATCGAGTACCTGGGAGAGGTATCGCACGAGGAGAAGCTCGTCCTGCTCCAGGAGGCACGGGCGACGTTGTTCCCGATCGGCTGGGAGGAGCCCTTCGGGCTGGTGATGATCGAGTCGCTGGCCTGCGGCACGCCCGTGATCGCGACGCGCCGCGGGGCCGTGCCCGAGGTGATCGAGGAGGGCCGGACGGGCATCGTCGTCGACGACTACCACGACATGGTCGACGCACTCGAGGCCGCCGACCGGCTCGATCCGGCCGTCTGCCGGCGCTCGGTCGAGGAGCGCTTCTCGCGCGAGCGGATGGTGAGCGACTACCTCGCCGCCTACGCGGCCGTGCTCGACGACCACTGACGGGGACGCTCACTACGGCGAGCCCGGCCTCTCGGCCGGGCCCGCCGTCCTGGGAAGGGAGGAGGAGAACGGGAAGGGAGGGGTGTTCTCCACCCTGTCCGAGTCGTCCACCGGAAAAAACTTGCGCACGATCGAGGCCGGCCTGCGTCACGCGTGATCCTCCCCGGGCGGGCCGGCAGACGGTTGCTCAGTGGCGAAAGTGGCGGCGATGGGTGAAGACCATCGCCGCGCCGCGCTCGTCGACCGCCGCCACCACGTCGGCGTCTCGTTTCGAGCCGCCGGGCTGGACGATCGCGGCCACGCCCGCGTCGAGGGCGATGCCCGGCCCGTCGGGGAAGGGAAAGAACGCATCCGACGCGAGCGCCGAACCGGTCAGGTCGTGCCCGTGCTCGCGGGCCTTCTCGACGGCGAGCCGAACCGCGTCGACGCGGCTCATCTGACCGGCGCCGATGCCGATCGTCGCGAGGTCACTGACGATCACGATCGCGTTGGACGTGACGTGCTTGACCACCCGCCAGGCGAGCATGAGATCGCCCCACAGGGGCTCGTCGGGCGCGTCGGCGGAGACGACGTCCATCGCATCGCGATCGTCGACGTCCGTGTCGGCGTCCTGCACGAGCATCCCGCCGAGCACGCGGCGGTAGTCGCGCTCGCCGGCGACACCGTGCCGGTGCTCGCCGTTCTCGAGGATCCTCACCGTCTCCTTGCGCCGGAGCACCTCGAGGGCCTCGGCCGCGTAGCCGGGCGCGAGGAGCACCTCGACGAACTGCCCGGACAGGCGTTCGGCGAGCTCGATCCCGACGGGCCGGTTCAGTGCGACGACCCCGCCGTACGCCGAGACGGGATCGGAGGCGTGCGCGCGATCGTATGCATCCTCGATCGTCCCGGCGAGCGCGACCCCGCACGGGTTCGCGTGCTTCACGATCGCGCACGCGGGGACGCTGAACTCCTCGACGAGCGAACGTGCGGCCCACAGGTCGTTGAGGTTGTTGTAGGAGAGGTCGCGCCCCGACCGCTGCTCGACGCGCGAGAGCAGGTGGCGGCGGGCGCCCACCTCGCTGAAGTACGCAGCCTTCTGGTGCGGGTTCTCGCCGTAGGCGAGGTCGCGCTCCTTGACGAGCCCGAGCACGATGCGGGCGGGGAACCGCTCGTGGTCGGAGAACCACGTCGCGATCGACGCCTCGTAGGCGCCCGTCGTCGCGAAGGCCGCGGCCGCGAGCTCACGCCGTGTGGCCAGGTCGAGCTCGCCGCCCTCGCGCAGCTGCTCGAGGATCCGTTGGTACTGCGACGGCTGCGAGACGGCGGCGACGTGGGCGAAGTTCTTTGCGGCCGCGCGGAGCATCGCCGGTCCGCCGATGTCGATCATCTCGATCGCCTCGGCTTCGAGCGTGCCCGGCCGCCAGGCGACGCAGTCGAAGGGATAGAGGTTGACGCAGACGAGGTCGATGGGCTCGATCTCGTTCGCCGCGAGCTGCGCCATGTCGTCGGGGTCGTCACGCCTGGCGAGGATGCCGCCGTGAACACGCGGGTGGAGGGTCTTCACACGGCCGCCGAGGATCTCCGGCGATCCGGTGATCGTGTCGACGGGCGTGACCGGGATCCCGAGCCCGTCGATCGTCGCGGCCGTGCCGCCGCTCGCGAGCAGCTCGACTCCCAGCTGGTGGAGGCCGCGCGCAAAGTCGTCCAGCCCGCTCTTGTCGTAGACCGAGAGGAGGGCGCGCCGGATCATGGCTGCGAATCTACTCCTCGAGCAGCGTCCTGACCACTGCCGGGAGCAGCCGGTGCTCCACCGCGTGAACTCGCTCGAGCAGCGTCTCCTCGCTGTCGCCCGGAAGGATCGGCACCGGCTCCTGCGCGAGCAGCGGCCCCGCGTCGACCCCTTCGTCGACCTCGTGCACCGAGACACCGGTCTCGGAGACGCCGGCCTGGAGCGCGTCGCGGATCGCATGGGTACCCGGGAACGCCGGCAGGAGCGAGGGGTGGACGTTGACGACGCGGCGAGGGAAGCGGGCCAGGAAGCCGGAGGTCAGGACGTGCATGTAGCCGGCGCAGACGACGAGCCCGACCTCCTGCCCCGCGAGCCATCCCGCCATCGCGAGGTCGCGGGCCCCGCGGTCGACGTAATCCTCGAGCTGGAACACGCGCGCGGGGACGCCGGCGCTCGCCGCGCGCTCGAGGGCGCGCACGCCGGGCCGGTTCGAGGCGACCGCGACGACCGGCAGGCCCTCGTCGAGGAGTGCCTGGAGGTTCGACCCGGAACCGGAGACGAGGACGCCGATCACCGGGTGAACGAGACGTCGCCAGTGCCGGCCTCGATGCGGCCGATGACCGGCAGCTCCTCGCGCTCGGCATCCCGGCCGCGCACGACCGCGCAGTAACCGATCCCGAGGTTGAACACCCGTCGCTGCTCCTCCTCGGGGACACCCTGGGCGTCGAGCCATGCGTACACGGGCGGCCGCTCCCAGCTCGCAGCGTCGATCTTCGCCCCGACGCCCTCGGGGAGCACGCGGGAGAGGTTCCCCGGGATCCCACCCCCCGTGACGTGCGCGAGCGCGCGAACGTCGCAGACGTCGCGCAGGCGCCTGACGTCGTCGAGGTAGCAGACGGTCGGGGGCAGGAACAGCTCGGGGTCGAACGGCCGGTCGCCGAGCAGCCGCCGGACGAGGGTGAAACCGTTCGCGTGCAGTCCGGAGGACGCGAGACCGACGACTGCGTCGCCCGGCTGAACGCGGGAGCCGTCGATCAGGCGGTCGCGCTCGACGACGCCGACGCAGGTGCCTGCGAAGTCGAGCTCGGCGTCGCGGTACACATCGGGCATCTCGGCCGTCTCTCCGCCGAGGATCGCGCAGCCGGCGAGCCGGCACACGTCCGCGGCGCCGGCGACGAGCTCAGCGACCTCCGCGAGGTCGATTCGCGCAGCCGCCACGTAGTCGAGGAAGAAGAGCGGATCTGCGCCGGTCGTGAGAACGTCGTTGATGCAGTGCGCCGCCAGGTCCGCACCCGCCCAGCGAAGCCGACGCGCCCTGCGGGCGAGGATCAGCTTCGTGCCGACGCCGTCGGTCGAGGCGACCAGCAGGCGACGCTCGTCGAGCGCGTAGATGCCCGCGAAGCCCCCGAGCCCTCCGACCACGGCGTCGCTGCGCGTCGATTCGACCGCCGAGCGAAGGCGAGCGACGACCTCCTCCGCCTTCGAGAGGGAGACGCCCGCCCGCTCGTACGCCCGCTCCACCCTTGCGGCCAATCCTATCGACGGGCGTTTCACCGCTCCGTACAATCGGTCTGGGACGCCCTGTCCAGCTACTGCTGCCGCAGCGAGCCCAGGTCTCGCCCAACGCTCCCAATTGTCCATGCTGACCGTCCGTGACATCGTCGCGATCCCCGCCCTCGGGCTGCGGCTGGTCGCCGGGGAGGGAGGGGCCGACAACCTCGTCCGCTGGCTGCATGCCTCCGAGCTGTCCGACCCGACTCCGTGGCTCGAGGGCGGCGAGGTCGTCCTCACGACGGGCCTCGGAGTCGGCGACGCCGCGACCGCCCAGCGGGGCTACGTGCGCCGGCTGGCGAAGCACGGCCTCGCCGGCCTCGGCTTCGGGCTCGGCTTCGGGCACGACGCGGTGCCGTCGGCGGCGCTCGACGAGGCGGGGCGGCTGCGCTTTCCCGTCTTCAGCGTTCCGTACGAGGTGCCCTTCATCGCCATCTCCAAGGCCGCGTTCACGCACATCGCGAACGAGCAGCTCGAGCTGGTCACACAGGCGCTCGAGGTGCACGAGCGCCTCGCGCAAGCGGTCACGCACGGCCGGGGTCTCCAGTCGCTCCTCCAGATCGTGGCCAACCACCTCGGGTGCAGCCTCGCCCTCGTCGACGAGGGCGGGAGGGTGCTCGCGGAGCGCCACGCGCGGCGGCGGCTGTCCTTCGACGGTGCGCTCGAGCTCCCCGTTCTCGCCGACGACGAGATCGCGACGATGCGCGCGATTCGTGCGGAGGGCGAGTTCGGGGAGTACGACCGGCTCGTGCTGCATCACGGGCAGACGGCGCTCGCGTTCGAGCTGACGAAGCGCCATGCCGTCTCGGCGGCGGAGCTGCGGCTCGCCGGCGATCTCCTCGAGGACCTCGAGCAGGACAGGCTCGACGAGCGCGAGGTGACGAGACGGATGGCGGCGTTCGGCCTCGAACCCGACAGGGAGCACGCGGCGCTCGTCGCCGCCGGGCAGGACGGCGTGTCGGGAGAGCGCCTGCGGCTCGGCCTCGCCCGCCAGCTCGACCGGCACACGACCCGCTATCTCTCGACCGCGCGCAGGGGCAGGGCGGCGTTTCTCGTGCAGACCGACGGCGAGGACGGTGCGATCTCGCTCGCCCGACGGCTCGTCGAGGCGGAGGGCCAGGTCCGCATCGGCGTCGGTCGCCCCGCCCGCGGGCGGGCGCTCGGGCGCAGCCTGCTCGAGGCACGCGCCGCGCTCGACACGGCGGCCGCGGCAGTTGCCTCGTATCGCGATCTCGGATCGCTCGAGCTGCTGCTCGGGCTCCCGGACGCGGCGCTCGAAGCGTTCGTCGACCGCGTGCTCGGCCCCGCGGCCACGAACGCCTGGCTCGTCGAGTCCCTGTCGGCCCTGCTCGAGTCCGGCTGCCGCTGGAGCGACGCGGCGGAACGCCTCGGCGTCCATCGCCACACGGTGCGCTACCGGATGGACCGCCTCCGCGAGCAGACGGGCCGGCATCCCGACGAGCCGGAGCAGCGGATGGAGCTCTGGCTCGCGGTGAAGGCGATTCAGGCCCTCGCCGCCCGGCGCGAGCGAACCGCCGGGGCGTGATCAGCGGCTGATGATGACGACCCCTGCGACGACCAGCATCGTGCCGACGATCCGGGGCGTCGTGATCGACTCGCCGAGGAACAGCGCCGAGCCGATCAGCGTCACGACCGGATACGCGGAGCCCGCCGGCACGATCTGGCTGGCATCCCCCTTCGTCAACGCGAAGAAGAGCAGGATCAGCGAGGCGGCGGCGCAGACGGCGGTGACGGCCGCCCAGGCGCCTCCCACACCCAGGGGAAATCGCGCGCCACGTCCGACGGCGAGCGCGACCGCGAAGACGATGTAGGCGACAGGCACCCAGAGGACGAGCTGCTCCCACGAGATCGTCCTCAGCGCCAGCTTCGACGTGACCCCGGCGGCACCGAGAAGCACGATGTAGCCGAGGGTGGGGAGGATCCAGGAGGCCATGACGGTCTGCCCTTTCTTGCCGACGGGTGGGAACGTGCGATGCGTCACGGCTCCACTCTACGACGACGGCGAGCGCGAGTGCGGGGGCCGGCTACGAGGTCTTCCGCAGATCGCCGGCGCGCGTCGGGGGGCTGTCCCCTTGGCCGTGGCCGAACCGCTCGTTCGTCGTGGCCAGATGGAGATCGACGATCGTCTTCACCTCGCGCAGCGAGCGGCCGAGGATTCCCTCGATCCGCCCGAGCCGGTAGCGCAGCGAGTTCTGATGGAGGTGGAGCGCCCGTGCCGTGGCGGGCACCTCGAGGTCGTGCTCGACGTACCGGAGCAGGGTCCGGTACAGCTCGGGATGAGCGCGAAGCGGATCGAGCAAGGCCCCGGCCTTCGCGTCGACCGCCCGCTGGTCGGCCGAGGCGAGCAGCCACTCGGCAAGGCCGAAGTCCTCGAAGCGCAGTGTTCGAGCGGGGTGCGTCGCACCTGCCCGGCGGAGGTGGTCGAGCGCGAGCTCGCTGTCACGCAGGGAGGCAAGCGCTCCTCGCCCGCCTCCGCGAAACGGTCTCCCCACGCCGGCGAGCGGCTCGAGCCCCTCGCGGGCGAGGCGCGTCGTCCAGTCCTCGAAGTCCCGGTCACGCTCCTGGAACACCATCGTGATCCAGCCGCGCCGGCGCGCGACCAGACAGGGAGAGCCCGCCCTCTGCGCGGAGACCTCGATGATGCGCACTGCGCGGCTCGCCTCGCCGACGCCGGCGCGCCCGCTGTCCTTCGTCAGGCGCTTCGACTCGATGAGGGCCACCCGAGTCTCGCGGTCGACGTCGAACCCGAAGGCGGCCAGCCGCTCGGCAGGGATGTCGTCGGCGCGGCCCGGGTCGAGGAGATGGTCGAGCAGCTCGGCGCGTAGGGTGCGCTCGCCGGCGCGCATCGCCTCTCGCGCCAGATCGACGACCCCGAGGAGGCGTGCCGCCGAGTGCACCACCGTCCGCGCAAGCTCGGCCGCCGGGCCGCGCTGGCGGGTGGCGACCGTGAGCCAGCGCCGGATGTCGTCGCCCGCGAGCACCGGCTCCGCAACAATCGACCAGCGTCCCACCACGAACTCGAGCCGGGACGGGTCCGCCTCGAGCTCTCGCCAGATCGCGCCCCGCGGAGCCGCGCCGACGGAGTTCGCGACCCGGCCGTCCAGGTGGTAGACGATCACCGAGGCGTCGACCAGAGATCCGAGTCGTCGCACGAGGGCCTCTTCGGGATCGTCGGACGCCATGGCATCGGCGAGGCTGCTCTCGATCCCGACACGCCGTCGCAGGAGCCAGTAGTCGTCCGAGGCGAGCGAGCGGTCGACGAAGCCGACGATCTCGCGAAACGGCGTCTCCGGCTCGATCGTGAAGAGCGGAAAGTCGCGGCGCCGCGCCTCCTCGAGCAGCGCCGACGGGATGGAGCGGAAGACGATGCCGACGCCGAAGCCGATCGCGGCGAGCGGCTTCTCGGCCGCCTCGGCGATGAGCGCCCGTTGCGCCTTCGCATCGCCGCGGAGCCGGATCCCGGTCGTCAGGAGCACCCAGCTCCGATCCAGCCAGCGCGTCGGATGTGCGATCTCGATCGGGTGGGCGCCCGCGATGTCGCGCCGCAGCGTGGCGGGAGACCCGGCGACGAGCTGGAGCCCGAGCTCGTCCTGGTCGAGCAGCTCGCGCAACGTCGGCGACACGGGGACAGGGTACCCGCGGGCGTTTGGAGATTCAACGAGAAACACAACCTAGCTTCTCGTCTTCCACGGTTGCAGCCCGTCCGGTCCGGCCCGATGATGCCCGCGCCATGGACACCGCACCGCCCAAGCTGAGGGTCGCCGTCGACGTCGGGGGGACATTCACCGACATCTTCGTCTTCGACGAGGCGACCGCGACGGCGCGGGTCGAGAAGGTTCCGTCCACGCCCCACGACCCCATGGAAGCGGTCGTCGAGGGCGTGACGACGGCAGGAATCGACCTGCGAGACGTCGTGCTGTTCTCGCACGGAACCACCGTTGCCACGAATGCGTTGATCACCCGCCAGTTCCCGAAGGTGGCGATTGTCACGACCACCGGGTTCCGGGACGTGATCGAGATCCGCCGGGGCACCAAGGACGATCTGTGGGACGCGTACAAGGACGTGGCGCCTCCCTACGTGCGCCGCCGCGATCGCTTCGAGGTGCACGAACGGGTCGACTTCACCGGCCGCGTGATCGAGCCGCTCGACGAGGAGGATGCCCGACGAGTTGCGCGCGTCCTGGCGCGACGCGGAGCGGAAGCGGTCGCGGTCTGCTTCATCAACGCGTACGCGAATCCCGAGAACGAGCGTCGGATGCGTGCCATCCTCGAGGAGGAGCTGCCCGACGTCGCGATCACAGCCTCGAGCGAGGTGCTGCCGGAGATCTTCGAGCACGAACGCTTCTCGACGACCGTGGCGAACGCCGTGCTCTCCCCGCTCGTCGGAGGCTACGTCAAGAGGCTCGGCGAGAGGCTCGCCGACGGAGGCTACACGGGCGATCTCCTGCTCCTGCACTCGGGCGGCGGCGTCATGACAGCCCGAACCGCCGGCAGGTACGCGGTCCGCCTCGCCGCGTCCGGCATCGCTGCGGGAGCGATCGCGGCGCGGCACGTGGCGCTGACGTGCGGGTACGAGAACGCGATCGGTCTCGACATGGGAGGCACGTCGACGGACATCTCGCTCGTCTACGGCGGCGAGCTGCGGGTCACGAAAGAGTGGTTCGTCGAGTACGGCTACCCGATCTGTTTCCCGTCGATCGAGGTGCTGACGATCGGGGCCGGTGGGGGTTCGCTGGCATGGATCGACGCCGCGGGGTCGCTGCGCAACGGGCCGCAGTCGGCAGGCGCCGAGCCGGGGCCGGCCTGCTACGGGCGCGGCGGCACGCAGGCGACGAACACGGACGCCAACCTCGTGCTCGGGCGACTCGGCACGACCCTCGTCGGGAAGATGACGCTCGACCCCGACGCGGCTATCGCAGCGATCGAGAGCACGGTCGCGGAGCCTCTCGGGTTCGGACTGGACGAGACGGCGAGCGCGATCATCCAGGTCGCGAACGCGAACATGGCCGACGCCGTTCGGCTGATCTCGATCCGGCGCGGTTACGACCCGCGCGACTTCGCGCTCGTGGTCTTCGGAGGCGCGGGCCCACTGCACGGAGCGGCGCTCGCGCGCGAGCTCTCGATCCCGACCGTGCTCGTGCCGCCGAACCCCGGGATCACGTCCGCGCTCGGGTGCCTGCTCGTGGACGTGCGCCACGACCTCGCGGAGATGCTCCTTCGGCGGGCGAGCGAGGCCGACGCAGGCGAGGTCGAGGCCGAGTTCAAGAAGCTCGAGGCGGAGGCCCGTGAGCGCCTCACCCACGAGGGCGTGCCCGACGAGGCGATCAGCCTCCAGCGGAGGATCGCCATGCGGTATCTCGGCCAGTGGCGCTCGCTGTCGGTTCCCGTCGAACGCTCGCTCGACTCGCTCGACACGGCGCTCGAGCGGTTCCACTCCGAGCACGAGCGCGAGTATTCCTACCGGCGCGACGGCGCTCCGATCGAGATCTACCAGCTCCAGGTGACGGCGGTCGGGGTGACGCCGAAGCCCGAGTTCGCCCGGCACCCCGCCGGTGGCAGGCAACCCGAGCCGGTGGCGACCCGCCCCGTGCACTTCGACGAGGCCGGGGGCCGGGTCGAGACGCCCATCTACATCCGCGACCAGCTTGGTGCCGGCACCCGTCTGACGGGCCCGGCGGTGATCGAGCAGCTCGACTCCACGACGCTCGTCCCACCCGACGTCGCGGCCGAGGTCGACGAGTGGCTGAACATCCGCATGTACATCGGAGGGACGAGATGAGCACCACGACGAAGCGGACGCTCGACCCCGTCACGTTCGAGGTCCTCAAGAACGCCTTCGTGACGGCCGTCGACCTGATGGCGGAGCAGATCCTCCGGACGTGCTACTCGTTCGTCATCTACGCGCGCGACTTCTCGTCCGCGCTCTGCGACCGCGACGGCAACACGATCATGCAGGGTTCGCAGGACATCGCCGTGCACGTCGGCACCCTGCACTTCACGTGCAAGGCCGTGATCGACGCGTTCGGTGACGACATCAACCCGGGCGACGTGTTCGCGGTCAACGACCCGTATCTGGGCGGCACGCACTTCAACGACGTCAGGATCATCCGACCGATCTTCCACGAGGGAGAGTTCGTCGCCTTCGCCCAGTCGAACGGCCACTGGGCGGACGTCGGCGGCTCGGTGCCCGGCTCGTTCGACATCCAGGCGAAGGAGCATTTCGGCGAAGGACTGCGAATCCCGCCGATCCGGCTGTACGACCGGGGCGTTTTCCGCTGGGACATCGCGAGGATGATCGCCTCCGCGAGCCGTGCCCCGCGCGACATCGAGGGCGACATGCACGCTCAGGTCGAGGCGACGGCGGTCTGCGAGCGCGAGATCCTTCGTCTCATCGAGAAGTACGGCCACGAGACCGTGCTCACGGCGTTCGAGGAGGTTCAGGACTACGTCGAGCGACTGACGCGTCAGCGCGTCGCGGAGCTCCCGGACGGCACGTGGGAAACCGAGGACTACATCGACTACGACCCGGACGGCCCGGAGGGCCTGATCCCGATCCGCGTCAAGATGACGATCAAGGGGGATCAGATCCTCTACGACCTGACGGGTAGTCACGCGGCCGTCGGCAGCTTCCTCAACTCCGGCTTCGGCGCGTCGTTCTCGGGCCTCGTCGCCGGAACGAAGACCTTCTTCCCGGACATCCCGCTCAACTCCGGCTTCTACCGCGTCCTCTCGCACGACCTCGGACCCGTCGGCACGGTGGTCAACGCGCCCTGGCCGACCGCCGTCACGGGCTTCTGCGCCGGTCCCTACGAGAAGATCATGAACGCCTGCTTCGAGATCTGGTCGCGGATCATGCCCGAGCGGGCCATCGCGGGCTCGTTCAACCTCGAGTACCTGCTCGTCGGCGGTCGCGACCTGCGGTCGCCCGAGAGCCCGTACTTCATGTGGTACGACTGGATGGCCGGCGGCTGGGGCGGCCGCAACGGCCGGGACGGCTCCACCGCGACCGCACCCATCTTCGGCGTCGGCCTCGCCACCCAGCCGGTCGAGGGGCAGGAGCGCCTGTGCCCGGTGCTCACCTCCCAGCACGCGATCATCACCGACTCGGGCGGTCCCGGGCGATGGCGCGGCGGCTGCGGCGTCGAGAAGGGAGGCACCCTCACCGACGCGGGCCGGACGGTGATGTCGTACTGCTGCGATCGTGCCAGATCCGTGACCTGGGGGATGAACGGCGGCCTGCCGTCGATCCCGCACGGCGTGTGGCTGAACCCCGGTCAAGACGGCGAGCGATTCCTCGGCGCGGTCTTCTCGAACGTGTCGGTCGTCGCCGGTGACGCCTTCACCCGCCCGTCAGCCGGCGGGGGCGGCTTCGGCGACCCGCTCGATCGGGATCCGGAGGCGGTGCTCGAGGACGTGATCGACGGCTACGTCTCCGTCGAGCGCGCCCGCATGGACTACGGCGTCGTCGTCGACGAGGTCGATCCCGAGCTCTCCGAGTACAGCCTCGATCTCACCGCGACACAGAGCGAACGGGCCGGCATTCGTGCGGCGCGACGTGCCTGGCTCGCGGAGGACGCCGAGTCGGTGGCGGCCCGCTACCGGTCCGGCGAGCTCGGCGTGCACGACGTGATCCGCCGCTACGGCGTCATCGTCGACTGGGGCACCGGCGAGCTCTTCCCGACGACGACGACGCAGTACCGGGCGATGCTTCAGCGCCGCACGGCCGGCCACTGGATCGACTGAGACGGCGGAACGGCGAGATGGCCTCCGGCACAGTGCGTGTCGCCGCGGTGCAGGCCGCGCCGGCCTTTCTCGATCGCGAGGCGACGATCGCAAAGGCGGTCGCGCTCGTCGAGGAGGCGGCCGGGGCGGGCGCGCGCCTCGTGGCGTTCCCGGAGACCTGGGTTCCCGGGTATCCCGCGTGGATCTTCTCGGCGGCCGGCTGGGACGACCCGGCCGCGAAACGCGCCTTCGGCCGGCTGGTCCGCAACTCCGTCGTCGTGCCGAGCGACGCGACCGACGCGATCTGCCGCGCAGCGCGGGCAGCCGGCGCCTGCGTCGTGCTCGGGATGACCGAGCGCGACGCCGACTCCTCCGGCGGGACCCTCTTCAACTCGCTGCTCTACGTTTCCGATCTCGGCGAGATCCTCGGGGTCCACCGCAAGCTCATGCCGACGCACGCCGAGCGCATTGTCTGGGGGCAGGGCGACGGCAGCACGTTGCACGTCTTCGACACTCCCGTCGGCAGACTCGGAGGGCTCGCCTGCTGGGAGCACTGGATGCCACTCGCGCGGTACGCAATGCACGCCAAGGGGGAGCAGGTCCACGTCGCCGCCTGGCCCGAGGTCGGCGACCCAGAGCTGCACCGGTTGGCGACGCGACACTACGCGTTCGAGGGGCGGTGCTATGCGCTCTGCGTGATCGGGGCGACGCTCACCCGGGAGCACGTGCCGTCCGACTTCGAGCTGCCGGAGGCGCTCGGCGCGGCCGACGACTTCGCAGCCGCCGGGAGCGAGGTCGCCGGCACGACCGTGTTCGCCCCGGACGGCACGGTCGTCGCGTCTGCGCCGGCGGGCGTCGAGACGATCGTGTACGCCGACCTCGATCTCGACCGGATCGCCGAGGAGCAGCAGGCGCTCGACGTCGCCGGGCACTACAACCGACCGGACATCTTCGAGCTTCGCGTCGACGAGCGGCCGAAGCGGCCCGTGACCTGGCTTCGCGACCAGGCCCTGCCCGCCGACCGGGAGGACGCATGAGCCTGGCGGGCCGCCGATGAGGTACCGCATCTCCGTCGACACGGGCGGGACGTTCACGGACGTCGTGCTCGCCGATCCGGACGGGCAGCTACGGATCGCAAAGGCGCTCACGAGCAGCGAGCGCGCATTCGCGAGCATCCACGACGGCCTCTCGCAGCTCGCGCCGAGCCTCGGGCTCTCCGTCGAGGAGTTGCTCGAGCGCACCGACGTGCTCACCTACGGCACGACCCGATCGACGAACGCGATCGTCGAGGGTGCGACGGCGCGGACCGCGTTCTTCACCACCGCAGGCTTCCCCGACATCCTGCTGCTCCGGGAGGGCGGCAAGCACGATCCGTTCCGCCAGATCGCCTATCCGCCGGCGTACATCCCGCGCCTGCTCACATTCGAGATCCGCGAGCGCATGGACTCCGAAGGCGAGGCGTTCCTCCCGCTCGACGAGGCGAGCGTCACGGACGCGATCGCGAAGGCCCGGCGGCGCGGCGCGGAGGCGGTCGCCGTCTGCCTGCTCTGGTCGATCGTCAATCCGGCGCACGAGCTCCGGGTCGGCGAGCTCATCGAGGAGCTCTGCCCGGGCCTTCCGTACACGCTCTCCCACCGGCTCAACCCGATCATCCGCGAGTACCGGCGAGCCTCCGCGACGGCCATCGACGCCTCGCTGAAACCGCTGATGCAGGACTACCTCGCGGCGATGGAGCGCGATCTACGGGACGCCGGCTTCGCGGGGCACCTGTTCATCTCGACGTCGTTCGGGGGTGCCTGGCGGCCCGAGCAGATCGTCGAACGTCCGATCTACTCGGTCGGTTCCGGCCCGTCGATGGCGCCGGTCGCGGCGGTGACCTACGCGCGAGAGGAGTCGCCCGACGACGCGGCGGAGCTGCTCGTCTGCGACACGGGCGGCACGACGTTCGACGTCGGGCTCGTCTCCGGCGGTCGGATCGCCACGACGGCCGAGACATGGCTCGGCGGCCGCTGGATCGGCCACATCACCGGGATCCGCTCCGTTGACGTGAAGTCGATCGGCGCGGGCGGCGGCTCGATCGTCTGGATCGACCCGGGTGGGTTGCTCCGGGTCGGGCCCCGGAGTGCCGGGGCCGATCCGGGACCGGCCTGCTACGGCCGGGGAGGTACCGAGCCCACGGTGACGGACGCAGCGGTCGCGCTCGGGTGGATCGACCCGGAGTTCTTCCTAGGCGGTCGACTCCCGCTCGACGCTGCGATGGCGCAACGGTCGACCGGCGACGTCGGCGCGCGGATCGGAATGGGCATGGAGGAGGCGGCGTACGCCGCGATCACGATCGCGACCGAGAACATCGTCGGCGCGATTCGCGAGCTGACGATCGCCCAGGGGATCGACCCGCGAGAGGTGACCATGGTCGCCGGCGGGGGCGCCTCCGGGCTCAACATCGTCCCGATCGCCCGTGAGCTCGGGTGCCGGCGCGTCCTGCTCCCTTCCACTGCCGGAGCACTGTCGGCCTGCGGCGCGCTGTACTCGGACGTCGTCTCCGAGATCTCGCGAAGCCGCTACGTGGAGACCCGCTCGCTCGACCTCGAGGCCGTCAACGAGACGCTCGCGGAGATCGAGGCGGAGGCTGACGAGCTCCTTCGTGGCCTCGCGGCGCTCGAGCCCCGCACCACGACGAAGGAGTTCACGGTCGAAGCGCGCTACCGGGCCCAGGTGTGGGAGCTCGACGTACCGATCCCATCGCGCCTGGCAGGGCCGGACGACGTCCGCGCGCTCGAGGAGTCCTTCCACGAGGTTCACGAGCGGGTGTTCGCCGTCAGGGAGCCGGGGCAGTACCTCGAGTGCTTGCTCTGGAAGGCGCGCACGACGGCCGTCCTCGCGAAGCCCGAGGTCCGCTCGCCTGCCCTGCCGGCGAGGGCGGCGGTCGGATCGGCCGACGACGTGCTCGCCTACTTCCCGGAGACGGGGCTGGAGCGCGTGCCTCGCTACGAGGGCGGGACGCTTCCGGCCGGAGCGCGGATCGAGGGTCCCGCGATCATCCGTGAGCCGACGACGACCGTCGTCGTGTATCCCGGCTCGGCTGCCGAGGTGACGCCGCTTCGCAACTACCTGCTCGAGCTGACGGGCGTTGCGACCGACCGGACGCCCGTCGGAGAGGCCGCGCCGGTATGAGCCAGCCATTCGACCCCGTCCTGCTCGCCGTGATCGCGAACCGCCTCGACTCCATCGTGCGGGAGATGGAGAACACGCTGCTGCGCAGCGGCCGCTCCGCGGTGTTGAACATGGCGCGCGACTTCTCATGCGCGATCATCACCGGAGACAACAGGCTGCTCGCTTCGGCGGAGGGCCTGCCCGTCCACGTGATCGGCATGGAGTTCCTCGCCGAGGCCGTCACCGACCTCCACGAGGACCTCGCCGAGGGTGACGCCTTTCTCCACAACGACCCCTACCTCGGCAACACCCATCCGGCCGACCACGTGATCCTCGTGCCGGTCTTCTGGGAGGGGCGGCACGTGTTCACGGCGGCGGCGAAGGCCCATCAGGCCGACTGCGGCAACGCGCAGCCGACGACGTACATGCCGTACGCCGGGGACGTGTACGAGGAGGGCAGCCTCATCTTCCCGGCGGTCCGCGTCCAGCGAGGCTACGAGGACATCGAGGACATCATCCGCATGTGCCGGCGGCGGATCCGGGTGCCCGATCAGTGGTACGGCGACTACCTGGCCATGGTCGGCGCGGCGCGGATCGGCGAGGCGCGTCTGAACGACCTGTGCGCGAAGTACGGCGACGACCTGCTCGAACGATTCGTCGAGGAGTGGTTCGACTACTCCGAGCGCCGCATCGCCCACGTCATCTCGCAGATGCCGAAGGGGACGATCGTCGGGCGAGGGCTGCCACGACCCGTTCGGCCCCGCGCCGGACGGGATCCCGATCCGCGTCGCGGTCACGGTCGATCCCGGACGAGGGCGTGATCGAGCTGGACCTCACCGACAACGTCGACTGCCTCCCGGCGGGCGTCAACGAGTCGCGCACCTGCGCGATGAACAACTGCATGACGGGGCTGTTCAACTCGATCGATGCCGGACATCCCCCACAACGCGGGCACGTTCCGGCGCGTCAAGGTCAAGCTCCGCGAGAACTGCGTCGTCGGGATCCCGTCCTTCCCCCATTCCTGCTCGGTCGCGACGACGAACGTCGGCGAGCGGCTCGTCGTCACGACGCAGCGAGACGATCGCTGACGCCTGGGAGGGCTACGGCCTCGCCGAGGGCGCGTGCGGGATCGGCCCGGGGTTCGCGGTCGTCTCCGGCACCGACTGCCGGAAGGCGGACGGCGCCTACGTGAACCAGAAGTTCCTCGGCTCGCAGGGAGGGCCCGCCGGCCCGGAGCACGACGGCTGGATCACCTACGGCAACGCCGTCACGAACGGGCTCATGTTCCGCGACGCCGTCGAGATCGACGAGCTGAAGTACCCGATCCGCGTGCACGAGCTCCGGGTTCGCGTCGACTCCGAGGGCGCCGGGCGCACGCGCGGAGCGCCCCGGCACGCGCGTGACGTACGGGCCGAAGCACGACCCGATGACGGCCGCGTACGTCACCGACGGCCACTTCCACCCGCCGCGCGGAACGCCGCGGCGGCGGTGACGCCGCGCCGTCGATCCCCTTCAGGGTCAAGGTCGACGGCAGGAGGAGCCGCTGCGTCCCATCTCGCAGGAGGTGATCGAGCCGGGTCGAGCTGCTCGGTCACCTGCTCAGCGGCGGAGGCGGCTACGGCGACCCGTTCGAGCGCGAGCCGAGCGCTGGTGCGCGAGGACGTGCTCGCCGGTTTCGTGAGCCGTCGAGCGCGCCCGCGACGTCTACGGCGTCGCACTCGACGCGGCGCGCTCGACGAGGGCACGCTCGGCATCGACCCCGAGGAGACCGAGCGGCTGAGGGCGAGCCGATGAGCCGGTTCCCGACCTACCGGCTCGACGGCCGGACGGCGATCGTGACAGGCGCGAGCTCCGGGATCGGGTCTGCGACCGCCGAGGCGATGGGGGAGGCCGGCGCGCGGCTCGTGCTCGTCGGCCGGGACGGCGAGCGCCTGGGGCGGTGCGCGGCCAGCGTCCGCGACGCGGGCGGCGAGGCTGCCGTCTGCGCCGTCGACCTCACCGGGGAAGGGGCGTCCGACCGGGTCGTCGAGGTGGCCCTCGAGGCGTTCGGTACGGTGGACGTGCTCGTCAATGCGGCCGCGATCTGGGAGCCCCAGCCGTTTCTCGAGGCGCCGCTCGAGAGCGCTCGACCGCCAGTGGGCAATCAACGTGCGGGCGCCCTACGCCCTCGCGCGGGCCGCCGCTCCCGCACATGCGCGAGGGCGGCTCGATCGTCCTCCTCTCCTCGATCGCCGGCCACATCGGGTTTCCCAGGACTCCGTCGCCTACTGCACGACGAAGGGTGCCGTCGAGCTGTTCACGAAGGCGCTCGCCTGGAGCTGTCGCCGCTCGGGATCCGGGTCAACTGCGTCGCTCCTGGGAACATCCGGACGGCGATGAACGCGGCCGTGCTCGCCGTGCCGGAGTACGAGCGGGGGATGATCGAGGAGACACCGCTCCGGCGGATCGGTTCCGTCGAGGAGGTGGCTCCGGCGATCGTGTTCCTCGCCTCCGAGGCTGCCGCGTTCGTGCAGGGGTCGACGTGGCTGGTCGACGGCGGCTGGACGGCGCGGTGACAGGGGGTGACGGAACGGGATTTCCAACCGGAGCTTGATTCTCGACGTCTCACATTTGAAACTACCGCTACGACGGCGGTACAGCGAACAGGAGGATAGGAATGGCGACGCTCATGGCAAGACGGACGCAGCTGCTGCTGCTCGCGGTGCTCGTGGCCGCGCTGGCGGTGTTCGCCGCCGGGTGCGGAGGCGGCGACGAGGTGACAACCGCCGAGGAGCCGGCGGCCACGGAGACGACGCCGGCGGAGGAGCCCGCCGACACCGGCGCCGCCGAGGAGCCGGCAGGCGAGGCGCCGTCGGGTGACCCGATCCTGATCGGGCTCTCGGCCGCACAGACCGGAATCCTCGCGCCGTACGACCTGCAGGCCGGGCAGCTCTTCGAGATGCGGATCAAGCAGATCAACGACGCCGGTGGCGTGCTCGGGCGCCCGATCACGACCGAGTGGATCGACACGAAGTCCGACAAGGCGCTGGCCGCCACGAACGCCGAAGAGCTGATCGACAACGGCGCCGTGGTCATCATCGCCACCTGCGACTTCGACTTCTCGTTCCCGGCCATCAACGCCGCGGGCGGACGTGACGTGCCCGGCATCGCGCTGTGCGCCTCCTCGCCGAAGGTGGCGACGCCGGACATCGTCGGCCCGTACGGCGGCTCGATGGGCCTCGGCTCGGACAGCGAGGGAGTGGCCATGGCCGAGTGGCTCCGGACGAACAAGCCGGAGATCGAGAGCATGTACGTCTTCCGCGACGAGTCGCTCGAGTACTCGAAGGCGACGGCCGACTACTTCAAGGCCAAGTGGGAGGAGCTCGGCGGCACCGTCTGCGGCGAGGACACGTTCGTCGGCGGGCCCGACCTCGACCTCTCGTCGCAGGTCACGCGCCTGCGCGGCGCGGTCGACGCGTGCGACGGGATCTACGACGGCTCCTGGCAGCCGTACGGCTCCCAGCTGATTCGCGCGGTACGCGACGCCGGCGTCGAGACGCCGATCTTCACCAACGCCTCGGTGAACGGCACCCTCGTCACCGAGGTCGCCGGCCAGGTCTCGAACTTCTGGGCGCTCGGGTTCGCATGCCTGCCGACCTACTGCGAGGGCTCGCAGTCGGAGTCGGTCGTGCAGATCGCCGACGAGTTCCAGGCGGAGTACGGCGAGCCGCTCGGCAACCACTACGCGCTGCCGGGCTACGCGCTCGCGGACGCGGTCGTGGCTGCGATCGAGGCCGCAGGCTCGACCGAAGGCCCCGCGATCGCCGCGGCGCTCTTCGGCGGGCAGGTCGCGATCGACTACTTCGGCAACCCGATGAAGTTCACGGACACCTGTCACCGGCCACAGCCGGCCGTCTACTCGGTCGAGGAGTGGCAGAACGGCGTGAACACGCAGGTGGGCGAGGCGATCGTCACCTCGGTGCCGGATATCGGTGACGGCAGCCCGTGCATCGGAGAGCCGCCGCCGGCCGGGTAGGCGGGGCCGGACTGGAGGGGGCGGGAAGACCATGACCGACACCGTCAACGGCTCGGGCGCATCGAAGCTCGTCGCGGAGGGCATCCGCGTGCACTTCGAAGGCGTCCGGGCCGTCGACGGTGTCGACCTGGCCCTCGAGCAAGGCGAGATCATGGGTCTGATTGGCCCGAATGGCGCCGGGAAGACGACGTTCATGAACGCTGTCACCGGCTTCGTGGAGCTGACGGGCGGCACGGTCGCCGTCGGCGGCGTCGACGTGACCGGCAAGTCCCCGAACCGGATCGTCAAGCAGGGTGTCGCCCGCACGTTTCAGGACATCGCGACGTTCCCGAACCTCACCGTGTTCGAGAACGTCGAGCTCGGCGCGCTCGGCGCCGGGCTCGGGCGGCGGGCCGCCCGCCAGCGGGCAAGAGATCTGCTCGAGCGGCTCGGGCTCGCGCGAGTGGCGCAGCTGGACGCCTCGGCGCTGCCCCACGGCGAAGAGCGGCTGCTCGGGATCGCGCGAGCGGTGGCGATGAGCCCGACGTTCCTGCTGCTCGACGAGCCGGGAGCGGGCCTCGACGACGCCGAGAGCGCCACGCTGGCGAAGACGATCGGTGCGCTGCGCGACGAGCTCGGTTGCGGGGTGCTGCTCGTCGAGCACGACATGCGCGTGATCTTCGGCGTCTGCGAGCGGATCCAGGTACTGGACTACGGCAAGTCGATTGCGGTCGGGCTTCCCGCGGAGATTGCGAAGAACCCCGCCGTGGTCAAGGCATACCTTGGCGAGAAGGGGGCGGCGGTTGCTCAGGCTGAGTGACCTCTGGGTTCACTACGGACGGATTGCGGCCGTGCAGGGCCTCTCGATCGCGGTGAGCGAGGGCGAGCTCGTCGGCGTCGTCGGGCACAACGGTGCCGGCAAGACGACGACGCTCAACACGATCTCGGGCGTCCTCAAACCGACGTCCGGCGAGGTCACGTTTCTCGGCTCGTCCATCGTCGGGCTCCCTCCCGATCAGATCCTGCGTGCCGGGATCTCGCTCGTGCCCGAGAATCGCCGGATCTTCGGCCGCCTCACCGTGGGCGAGAATCTCAGGATCGGCACGACGGGCCGTCGCGACCGTGCCGTCGCGCAGGCCGACGTCGACCGGATGCTGGAGCGGTTCCCGGTCCTCGGGACCTACCGCGACCGGTCGGGCGCGAAGCTCTCGGGCGGCGAGCAGCAGCAGCTGGCGATCGCCCGGGCGCTGGTCGCACGGCCGAAGCTCTTGCTCCTCGACGAGCCGACACTCGGTCTCGCGCCGCTCATGGTCGATCGCGTGTTCGAGATCCTGGCGGAGCTGAAGCAGGAGGGTGTCACGATCCTGCTCGTCGAGCAGAACGCCGCCCGCACGATCGAGGTCGCCGACCGGACGTACGTCCTGAGAAGCGGCGGACGGATCGAGTTCCAGGGGACGGCGGAGGAGCTCCAGAAGATGGTCGACTTCGAATCCGCCTACATCGGGATGGCAAAGGTCTCACCGTGAGCACCGCCGTCCAGTACGCGATCGACGCGATCGCCTTCGGCAGCCTCTTCGCTCTGATGGCGCTCGGCCTCGCGCTGCTGTTCAGCGTCATGGGCCTCATGAACTTCGCGTACGGCGAGCTGATCATGGCCGGCGGCTACACGATGTACTACACACGGGACCTCGGCTGGGGCTCGATGATCGTGATCACGATCGTGGTCGTCACGGTCGTTTCGGTGCTCATGGAGCTCGTGGCGTTCCGGCCGCTGCGCAACGCCTCGCCCGTGACGCTCCTGGTCTCGTCGTTCGCGGTCAGCTACGGGCTCCAGCAGCTCGGCTGGATGACGGTCGGGAAGGGCCCCCAGAAGGGCGTCGAGCCCTTCCCGTGGCTCACGGTGCAGATGGACATCGGCGGGGTGCTGATCTCGCGGCTCGCGATCCTCACGATCTTGGTGACGATCCTCCTGCTGATCGGGATGACCCTGCTCCTGCAGCGGACCACTCTCGGGATCCACCTCCGCGCGTCGACCGAGGACTTCCAGATGGCGCAGCTCGTCGGCGTACGCGGGAACCGGGTGATCGCGGCGGCGTTCGCGATCACCGGTGTCATCGCGGGGGTCGTCGCCCTCCTCTACGTGATGCGGACGGGGGCGATCGACCCCGAGATCGGCCGCGGCCCGCTGCTCGTCGCATTCGTCGGCGGGGTGATCGGCGGGCTGGGGAGCCTCGTGGGTGCGGCGCTCGGCGGCTTCGTGCTCGGAGCGATCATCAACGTCCTGCAGGCCTCGCTGCCGACGAGCCTCGCGAGCCACACGCTGATGTTCGCGATGCTCGCCGTGATCGCGATCCTCGTCTTGAAGCCGGAAGGCCTGATCACCGTGCGGTTCGGGCTCATGCGCGCCGGCATGCGGCGGCTGCGCGGGAGCGACGGTGTCCCGGAGGGGTCGCAGCCGTGACGGGTCAGACGGGATTCAAAGGGCTTGCCCGCCGCGGCTGGGTCCCGTTCTTCCTCTGCGCCGTAGTCGTGGCGAGCTGGGCGCTCGTCGAGGGCATCGACAAGAACGTCTACACCCGCACGACGGTGCTGATGTTCGTGCTCATGATCATCGTGCTCGGCCTGCAGATCTTCAGCGGCAACTCCGGCGTCCTCTCGTTCGGACACATCGCCTTCATGTCGATCGGCGCGTACTTCTCTGCGCTGCTCACGATCCCGACCGACATCAAGGAGTTCACGTTCCTCGACATGCCGGAGTTCCTGCGCTCGTGGATCTTCCCGGCCGAGCTCGGCGCGTTCGAGGCGACCCTCGCCGGGGCCGGGTTCGCGATGATCATCGCCCTGCTCACGGCGCCCGCAATCGTGCGTCTCGCGGGCGTGCAGGCCGGGATCGGCACGCTCGCGATCCTCGTCATCGTCAACGTCTTCACGATCCAGACGGAGTCGGTCACGCGCGGGACGAGCACGATGATCGGCGTGCCCGACACGACGACGTTCCTCCAGGTGATGGTGTGGGCGCTCGTGTTCATCGTCGTCGCGTACGCGTTCCAGCAGTCGAAGTTCGGCCTCGAGCTGCGGGCGTCGCGCGAGAACGAGCGGGCCGCTCGCTCCGTGGGCGTTCGGGTACCGATCGCCCGCGCGATCGCGTGGACGCTCTCGGGCTTCGTCGTCGGCGTCGCCGGGGCCCTGTACGGACACTTCTTCGTGACGTTCAGCCCGCTCGACTTCTACTTCGACATCACGTTCCTGACGATCGTGATGCTGATCGTCGGCGGCATGACGAGCGTCACCGGCGCCGTCGTCGGCGTCTACTTCATCACGTTCATCCGCGAGGTGTTCCGGCGCTGGGAGGTGGACGGCTTCGCCGGCGTCACGCCGCCGTCCGGCACGGCCAACCTCGTGCTCGCGGCGGTCCTGCTCGTGACCCTGATCCTCCGGCCCAGCGGCATCACCGCCGGGAAGGAGATCAGCTGGCCGGGCGACTGGCCGATGCCGCGTCTCCTACGGCGGCGTCGCGAAGAGCCCGCCGAGCCAGCCGTGGCGCCGGACACGGCCGTCGAGACGCCCGCCTCCTCGGCAGAGTAGGCGTCGCGAGCTACTCGTTCCAGAACGGCCGGCGCGCCCAGCCCTCCTCGAACGGGCTGATCGTCTGGCAGTCGAGCAGCAGCTCCGAGATGCGCCAGCTCCCGCCTTCGCGGCGGTACCGGTCGGCATAGGTTCCCGTCAGCCAGACCGCCTGCGGGCCGTGCGCGCCGACCACGGTGCACGGCTGCCACAGGTACCAGCTCCCGGTCGCGGTCTCGAGGTCGTCGCCGATCTCGATGATCGGGTTCAGCATGTAGTGGAGCGCCCAGACGATCTGGCTCGACACGCCCGCGAAGAACGCGCGGATCTCGTCGATCCCCTCGTGGCGGCCGAACCGCTCGCCGCCGTCCCAGACGGCATCGTGAGTGAAGATCGCTCGCATTCCGTCCGGGTCGTAGCCCTCGTCGCAGACGGCTGCGTACCTGGCTTTCAGCACGCGGATCTCCTCGACGGCCTCGAGCCGGGCCAGGCGGGTTTCGGGGTCAGCGGTCATTGCCTCATCTCTCCTCTTCGGTCGCTGCAACGCCGGCGCCGGTCGCCGGCCCGTGGGCGGGCTGCCAACCGAAGCGTTGCTCGTAGGCACGGGCGAGCGCGAGGAGCCGGCCGTCGTCGAAGTGCCGCCCCACGAGCATCACGCCGACCGGGAGGCCGTCGACCTCTGCCGCGGGGATCGTCAGCGCCGGATGCCCGGTCATGTCCGTCGGGTAGGTGTTCGCCAGCACCGCCCAGCCCCGCCGGACGCGATCGGCCAGCCCGAGCTCGGGGGCGACGGGGTGAGGAAGGCCTGGCGTCGTCGGCAAGAGCAGGACGTCGACGTCCGCGAGGGCGCGGTCGTGGGCGGCGCGGAGCCACGGTCGCAGGTTCTGGGCCCGGGCGTAGACGGCGCCGAGGTACCGGCGGCGCAGATGCGTCCCCACCGTCAGCGCGAGCTTGACCTGGGGCGGGAGGTCGCCGGCGTTGCCGGCCAGCCCGTCGCGCAGCGCGAGCGCGAGGTCCGGCGCGTACCGGCCGCTCCAGTGGAAACCGTTGCCGCCTCCCGCGACCAGGGCGGCCATGCCCTCGACGAACCCTGCAAACGCGACGTCCGCGCACTGGAGGTGCTCGGGCAGCGAGATCTCCGAGACCTGCGCGCCGAGCGTCCGGAGGCGCTCGGCAGCCACGCGTACCGCCGCGGCGACCTGCTCGTCGCACCCGACGTTCGGCCCGAAGCCCTCCTCGAGGATGCCGATCCGGACCTCGTGAAGGCGTTCGGGAGCGCGGGCGACAGCGCCCACGTAGTCCGTGGCGGGCACCTCGCGCTGTCGAGGGTCGGAGGGATGCTTACCGGCGATCGCCTGCAGCCCCGACGCGAGCCGGTCGACCGTCCGGGCGAGCGGCCCGGCGTGGTCGAACGTCTGGTCGATGCCGACGATGCCCGTGTACGGGACGAGACCGTGGGTCGGCTTCAGGCCGAGGACCCCGCACCAGGCGGCCGGCACGCGGATCGAGCCACCCTGGTCGGCGCCAAAGGCCACGTCGATGTTCTCGTACCAGAGTCCGGCCGCCGAGCCTGACGAGGAGCCGCCGGCCGTCCGGGTGGGATCGAACGGGCAGAGCGTCGGCCCGTAGCAGCTCGTGTCACCGCCGCCCGAGAACGCCAGATCGTCCATGTTCGTGATCGCGACGATCCGGCCGCCGCCGAGGAGAATCCGCTCGGCGACAACGCTGTCCCGTTCGGGGACGTACCCCTCGAGGATCCGCGACCCGCACGTCATCGGAACGCCTGCGATCGAGATTGTGTCCTTGCAGGCGACGCTCAGGCCCGACAGCGGACCGTCGGGGTCGGACGAGACGTCGCACCAGCGGACGATCGCGTTGTACGGGTCTTCGCCGGGGCCCGGCCGCCTGCCCGGGTCGCGCCGGGCCCGCGTGGCGGGCTCGGCGGGCGGCGCCCGTGGGTCGGGCCCGTCGAGGCCGTCGAGCACGCCGAGGACGAACTCCGCGAGCCCGAGGTACTCCTCGAGCTCGTCGGGCTCGATTCGGAACCCGTGCTCCCGGGCGAGCTCGGCGAGCTCCTCGGAGCCAATTCGTGACAGCACAGCTTCCCTCCGGCGGTTGACCCGGCGCGATCATACGAGCGGCGGCGGTGTCCGGCGGCGCCGACGGGCGTCGATCGTGGTTGACCCCCCACGCCGAAGAAGGCAGACTCTCGCCCAACGTGACCGGCGGACCCCATGGAAACGAGGATCCGACGCCGATGAGCGCGTCGGCCATCATCGATCGGCTCGACGCGGGCGGCGGGAAGCCGGGCGCCACGTTTCGGCACGCCGGTGACCGGGGGATCCTCGTCGAGTTCGGGGAGATGGAGTTCGACCTCGCGCTCAACTTCCTCGTCCAGGGGCTCGACGACGCGCTCCGTGAGCGCCCGCTCGAAGGGGTGATCGAGACCGCGCCGGGCTTCCGCTCGACCCTCGTCGCCTTCGATCCGGCTCGCGTCGGGACGGACGCCGTCCTCGAGCACCTGCACCGGCTGTACCTGGGTCTGCGGCCGGAGGCCGAGATGGCGATCCCGAGCCGTCTCGTCCACCTGCCGGTCGCGTTCGACGACGCGCAGTCGCGCGCGGCCGTGGAGCGCTACGTCAACACGGTGCGCAGGGACGCCCCGAACGCCGAGGGCGGCAACAACATCGACTACATGGTGCGGTACAACGGCCTGGAGGATCGCGAGGAGCTGTACGAGTCGGTGCTCGCGACCGAGCACTGGGCGGCTTTCATCGGCTTCTTCCCGGGCCTGCCGTTCATGTTCCCGCTCGATCCCCGCCACGCCGTCGTCGCGCCGAAGTACAACCCTACGCGGGTGTGGACGGCGGAGGGGGCGCTCGGCCTCGGCGGGCCCTGCTGGGCGATCTACCCGGTCGAGTCGGCGGGCGGCTACCAGCTCGTCGGGCGTACGCTCCCGATCTACGACCTCGCCGCTCGCAACGAGGTGTTTCGCCAGAACCCGCTGCTGCTCCGCGCGGGCGACAGGGTGCAGTTCCACCGGGTGGAGGAAGACGAGCTGCTCTCGCTCTTCGAGGACGTGCGCGCCGACCGGTACCGCTACCGGATCGAGGAGGGGACGTTCGACGTCGGCGCCTTCCTCCGCTTCAGGGACGAGATCAGCGACGAGACCGACGAGCGGCGGCGGCGGCGCGAGGAGGCCGCGGCCGCGACGCCGGTGCCGTGAGAGGGAGATCGACCGTGCGAAGCGCCGAGATCCTCGAGGGCGGGATCCAGACGACCGTCCAGGACTACCCCGGCCGCCAGGGGATGCTCGCGCTTGGCTTCTTCCCGGCCGGGCCGATGGATCATCTCGCCCACCGGGCGGCGAACCTCCTCGTGGGGAATCCGGTCTCGGCGGCCGGCCTGGAGGTCACCCTCGGCGCGTTTGCGATGCGGATCGGCGCCGAGGCCACGGTCGCCGTCTGCGGCGCGGAGGCGCCGCTCACGCTCGGCGGCGACCCTGCGGCAGTCTGGGAGAGCCACCGCGTGCCGGCGGGAACGGAGCTTCGGATCGGCGTCTCGCAGGGGCCCGGGTTCCGGTTGTACGTCGCCGTCTCGGGAGGCATCGACGTCGAGCCCGTGCTGAGCTCGCGGGCGACGTACACGATGGGTGCGCTCGGTGGTCACGAGGGCCGGGCGCTGGCAAAGGGCGACGTGCTGCCCCTCGGCTCGGAGCCGGGCGGCGCGGCCGACCGGCCCCGCCGGCGCTTTCGCGAGAGCCGTCGTCCGGCCTACTCGCGCGAGTGGGAGATCGAGGCGATCCGCGGCCCGCAGGCCGATCCGGACTACCTCACGGCCGGAGACATGGAGCTGCTCTTCTCGCGGTCCTGGTCGGTCGACCGGAACTCCAACCGCACCGGGATCCGGCTCGAGGCCCAGCTCTTCCAGTGGGCGCGGGAGAGCGGCGGGATTGCCGGCGGGCATCCCTCGAACATCCTCGACAACAGCTACCCGGTCGGCGCGGTGAACGTGAACGGCGACCTGCCCGTCATCCTCGGGCCGGACGGGCCGACGGCGGGCGGCTTCGTCTGCGCGGCGACGATCGCGCACGCCGGGTTCTGGAAGATCGGCCAGCTCCGACCGGTCGGAGACAGCGTCCGCTTCCGCGAGGTGACGGTCGGGGATGCGATCGCGCTCGACCGCGAGCTCGACGAGCGGCTCACCGACGCCAGCCTGGAGGATGCGTGATGTCCGAACGAACGATCCAGTCGCCCTTCCCCGGCACCTTCTACCGGCGGCCGAGCCCCCAGGACGGCCCGTACGTCGGCGAAGGCGATCGGGTCGAGGCGGGCACCGTCGTCGGGCTCGTCGAGATCATGAAGAACTTCCACGAGATCACCGCGGAGGAGGCCGGCACCGTGGTGCGCTTCCTCGCGGAGAACGAGGATCTCGTGGAGGCTGGCCAGGATCTCGTCGTCCTCGGCGACTGAGGCGGTCGTGCGGACGCTTCTCGTCGCGAACCGCGGGGAGATCGCCGTTCGGGTCGTGCGGGCCTGCCGCGAGCTCGGGCTGCGCTCGGTGGCCGTCTTCTCGACGGCCGACGAGGACGCGCTCCACGTGCGGCTCGCCGACGAGTCCGTGTGCATCGGGCCGCCGCACGCACGCGACAGCTACCTGAACGTCGACGCGTTGCTCGCGGCTGCGAGGCAGACGGGCGCTGACGCGATTCACCCCGGATACGGGTTCCTCGCCGAGAACGCCCGCTTCGCGGCCGCGTGCGAGGACGCCGGCTTCGTCTGGGTCGGGCCGGCCCCGGCCGTGATCGAGGAGATGGGCGACAAGGCGATGGCCAGGCGGCTTGCCCGCGAGGCGGGCGTCCCAACGGTTCCCGGAACCGACGGTGTGGTCTTGGCAGCCGAGGCGCTCGACGTCGCGCGGGAGATCGGCTACCCGGTGATGGTGAAGGCCGCGGCGGGCGGCGGCGGGCGGGGGATCCGGACAGCCGGGTCCGAGTCGGAGCTCGCGACCGTGATCGCCGAAGCGGAGCGCGAGGCCGACGCCGCCTTCGGCGACGGCTCCGTGTACCTCGAGAAGCTCCTCGTCGGCGCTCGCCACGTCGAGGTGCAGGTGCTCGGCGACGCCCACGGCGACGTCGTCCACTGCTTCGAGCGCGAGTGCTCGCTCCAGCGCCGTCGGCAGAAGCTCCTCGAGGAGTCGCCCTCCCCGGCGCTCGACCCCGTGGGCCGCGAGTCGATCACCGACGCGTCGGTGCGCCTCGCCCGCGCGGTCGGCTACACGAGCGCCGGAACGCTCGAGTTCCTGCTCGACGCGAGCGGTGCGTTCTTCTTCATCGAGATGAACACCCGGATTCAGGTCGAGCATCCCGTCACGGAGATGGTCACGGGGATCGACCTCGTGAAGGAGCAGCTCCGTGTAGCGGCCGGCGAGCGCCTCTCGGTGAGCCAGGCCGAGCTCGAGCAGCGCGGCGCAGCGATCGAGTTCCGTATCAATGCCGAGGACCCGGAGCGGCTGTTCCTGCCGTCACCGGGTGAGATCACGGCGCTCGAGCTGCCCGGCGGTCCGGGCGTGCGGGTCGACACCGCGGCATTCTCCGGCTGGCGGGTGCCGCCGTTCTACGACTCGCTGGTAGCGAAGCTGATCGTCTGGGGTCGTGACCGCGACGAGGCCATGGCACGCGGGCGCCGCGCGCTCGGAGAGCTCCGCGTCGACGGGATCAAGACCACGGCGCCGTTCCACCTCGGGCTGCTCGGCGATCCCGATGTCATGGCCGGCCGCTACGACGTCGAGTTCCTCGAGCGGCGCGGCGGCTCAGGGCTATGACGGCCGGGCTGTGACCGCGGGGCTCCGCCGGCTTTTTCGCGGCCGCGGCCTCCGCGGCTGAGCGGCCGGCTCGGAGGGCCGCGGTTACACTCACCCGCCGTGGAGCGAGGCGAGCGACGCCAGCTCGACGCCTGCGGCCTCGAGCGCTCGGCGGATGGCCGCCGCGATCTCGGGCGCGTTCGGCGCGTCGCCGTGCACGCAGATCGAGCGTGCCACGAGGGGTATCGTCGTGCCGTCGAGCGTCGGGACGCTGCCTTCCGCGACGAGCTGGACGGCGCGGCGGGCGGTGACCTCGGGATCCCGGAGCTGCTTCACCCGCTCGATCACGAGCGCGCCCTCGCCCGTGTAGTCGAGGTCCACGTAGCCCTCCGGTACGAACCGGACCCCGGCCCGCGCGGCAGCGTCCTCGACGTTCTTCCCGGCGAGAAGCAGGATGATCCCTTCGCCGGTCTCCGAGACCGCGTCGGCGACCGCCTGGGCGAGCTCGGCGTCCCCCTGCACCATGGCGTACAGGGCGCCGTGGGGCTTGACGTGCTGCAGCCGGCCCCCGGCCGCTTCTGCGAAGGCCTTCATCGCGCCGGCCTGGTACAGAACGTAGTCGCGAAGCTCGGGCGGTGAGACGGCCAGCCTGCGCCGGCCGAAGCCGAGCAGGTCGGGAAGCGCGACGTGCGCACCGATTCCGACGCCGTGCTCGATCGCGAGTGCGACCGTCTGTCGCATGACGTGAGGGTCGCCGCCGTGAAAGCCGCAGGCGATGTTCGCCGATGTCAGGTGCGGCATCAGCGCCTGATCGTTCCCGAGCGTCCAGCGCCCGAACGACTCTCCCATGTCGGCATTGAGGTCGATGCGGTCTGCCATTGCAAGCGATTGTAGAGCTGTCTCCTCGAATCCCGCGGTGCATTTCCCCCCAGGCGCCGCCGGCGGCGCGTCGTACGCCGTGCTCCACGGCGTCGCCGGCCTCGATGCCGCCGGCGAAGCGCGCGAGACCGTCATCGGCGCTCGTCGCGGGTCTTGGGCTCAGCAGGGCGCTCGCGCTCCACCCCACTTGCCGGGCGATGGAGAAGCACGGGGCGGCGCCGGGCATTCGCCGTGCCAGGCACGTGCCAGGCACCGGGCCATGTCCCTTTCGGCCGGACGGCCGCGGGAGGGTCCCTACCGGAGGCCCGGGAGCGGCAGCTCCCGGTGATGGGGTAGCGGGAGGGCCGGGTCGGTGGAGTCGATCTCGCGTGCCAGCCGATGCCCGGAGAACACGGCGTCTGCGATGAAGCCGGGCGAGACACAGTCGCCGATCCGGAACACCCCCTCGATTCCCTCGGCCTGCCATGCGGCGTCGTCGTTTCTGAGCTCGCGGTAGAGCGCGTCGGTCGAGAGGCGCTGGGTGACGAGCACGATCGCGTCGACGTCGCGTTCCCACGGCTCCCCGAACTCGGTCTCGCCGCGGATCCCGCCCGCCTCGACCGCGGTCACGGTCGCGTTGCGGGTCATCCCCACCCCGACCTCGTGCAGCCGGCGGCGTAGCAGGGGGCCCTCGAGCGTCGCGTCGCACGCCGGCGCGACGACGTCGAACGGGGTGACGAGCTCGACCTCGTGACCGTCGAGCGCGAGCTTCTCGGCCATGCCGGCGCCGATGAAGTAGCCCTCGCCGTCGTAGACGGCCACCCGCTTCCCCGGGGGCGCCTTGCCGTCGACCATCACCTGCTCGGGGGTGAGGACGTGTGCGTGCGAGGCGTCGGCGCCGGGGATCGGCTCGTGGGTAACCGAGTTCAGGCCGTCGACGGCCCACGCGGCCCCGGTTGCGAGCACGACCAGCTCGGCACCGTACTCGCGGACCCCCTGCGCATCGAGCTGCATGCCGGTCAGCACCTCGACGTTCCGGAGCCGGTCGATCTGGATGCGACGCCAGTTGACGACGCGAGCCCATTCGCCCAGGCCGGGAAGCAGCGGGATCCAGCGCATGATCCCGCCGATGTCGTCGCCGCCCTCGGCGAGGTGAACGCGCCGGAAGCCGCGCTTCCCGAGCACGATCGCGCACTCCATGCCTGCCGGGCCCGCGCCGACCACCAGCACGTCGCGGTCGGCATTCGCAGCCCGGTCGAACCGCTCAGGGTGCCATCCGCGGCGGAATTCCTCGCCGGCGGTCGCGTTCTGGGTGCAGCCGAGGTGCATGAGCGTGTCGCCCTTGGCGATGCACACGTTGCAGCCGATGCACTCGCGCACCTCACCGTACCGGCCCTCCTCGATCTTCCTCGGAAGGAACGGGTCGGCGATCGACGGCCGGGCCGCGCCGATGATGTCCCAGACGCCGGAGCTGACGATCTCGGCCATACGGTCGGGGTTCGTGAGCCGGGCCACGCCGACGATCGGCTTGGGCGTCGCCTCGCGGACGCGGCCGGTCCATTCGAGCTGGTACCCCTCGTCGAAGAACCGGGACGCGCCCGAGTCGAGCGACCAGTCGACGATCGAGCCGACGTTCACGTCCCAGAGGTCGACGAGGTCGTCCGCGAGGTGGACGAACTCGAGCGCCTCGTCGACGCCGAGGCCGGGGGTGAGGTCGACACCGATGCGGACCGCGACCGCTGCCCGGTCGGCGACCGCCTCGTGAATGGCCTCGAGCGTCTCGATCCACATCCGCGCCCGGTTCTCGAGCGAGCCGCCGTACTCGTCGGTGCGCTTGTTGTAGAAGGGCGAGAGGAACTGGTTGAGCAGGTAGCTGTGCCCGCCGTAGGCATAGACGATGTCGAACCCGACCTCGACCGACCGGGCGGCCGCGCGCGCCCAGTCGGCCTGCACCCGCCGGATGTCGTCGCGTTCCATCTCCTTCGGCACCACGAGCGGGTGGTAGTCGCCTGCGAGCTGTGAGGGCGCGATCGAGACCCAGCGGGTCTCGGGCTGCTGCCCGTGGACGCCGGAGTGCGTCAACTCGATCCCGGCGAGTGCGCCGTGCTCGTGCGCCGCATCGCACATCAGCGCCAGGTTCGCGTAGTCCCCGTCGTCCCAGACCTGTGCGGAGACGTACGGGGACTCGTCGGAGTCGTAGCTGACCGGGGCGTACTCCGTGCAGACCGCGGCCCAGCCGCCCTCCGCCTTGATGCCCCGGTGAGCGGCTTGGGAGCCCGGCTTCCGGGTGCCGAAGCCGGTGCAGTGCGGCACCTGGTAGAAGCGGTTACGAAGGGTCTTCGGCCCGATCGGGATCGGCTCGAAGAGAATGTCGTGGCGGCGGTCGCGAGCCATCCTGGCAGTCTAGGAGCCACGCGTCTCGGCCCGCCCGGGGCCGATCGTCGTCCAGAGTCAGACGATTGTGCTCGTCGACGAGCAGACGGGGCTCGCGCCCCGTCGTGCCTCCCTTGAGTCCCTGTTGCAGGCCGAGTCGAGCTCTAACGAGTTGCTGCGACGGCGACCGTCGCCGCAACCTGGTCGAGCGCGGCGCCGATCCCGGCTGCGATCTCGTCGAGCTCGGCACGCGTGACGATCAGGGCGGGCGAGATCTGGAGCGCGCCGCCGACGAGCGTCCGCGTCAGGACGCCGTTCGCCCGGCAGGCAAGCCGGAGCCGATCCGCGAGCGTCGCGTCCGCAGCGATCAACTCGGGGTCGGGCTGGACGGCGGCGATGACGCCGACCCCCGAGCGGACCTCGGCGACCAGGGGGTGGTCGGCGAGCGGCGCGAGCGCTGCGGTCAGCTCCTGCTCGAGCTCGAGCGCGCGGGCCGGGAGCCGCTCGCTCTCCATGATGTCGAGGTTCGGGTGTGCCGCCGCCGTCGCGGTGGCGTGGCCCGAATACGTGTACCCGTGCCGGAACATCCCCGCCTCGCCGTTCCAGAACGGCTCGGAGATACGCGGGCCGACGATGACGCCGCCGAGCGGCACGTAGCCGGAGGTGATCCCCTTCGCGAAGGTCGCCATGTCCGGCTCGAGCCCGAACCGGCTGCTCGCGAACCAGTCACCCACGCGCCCGTAGCCGCAGATCACCTCGTCCGAGATGTAGAGGACGTCGGCATCACGGCACACCTGCCGCACCTCTTGCAGGTAGCCCGGCGGGGGCGCGAGCGCGCCGCCCGCGCCGATCACCGGCTCGGCGATGAATGCGGCCACGCGCTCGGCGCCGATCCGGCCGATCGCGTCGCGCAGCGAGTCCGCCGAGTTCCACTGCACCTGGGCGGCGTCGGCGACGAGCGTGCCGAGCCCGGCCTTGAAGACGTCGGCGCCGGCGAGGCTCGTGCCGTACGCGGCCATGCCGTGGTAGGCGCGCTCCCGCGAGATGACCACACGCTTCTCTGGCTGCCCGACGTGGCTCCAGTACCGGCGCGCCAGCTTCGCCGCCGTCTCGATCGCCTCGGCCCCGCCGCTCGTGAAGAAGATGCGCGCGCCGGGCATCGGCGCGATCGCGGCGATCCGGTCTGCCAGCTCGCTGGTCGGACGTGTCGAGAAGTCGTCGTAGGCCGAGTACGCGGGCAGCTTGCGCATCTGGGCGGCGACGGCGTCGACGATCTCGTCGCGCCCGTACCCGACGTTGCAGTACCAGAGACTTGCGGTCGCATCGAGGTAGCGCCGGCCATCTTCGTCCCAGACGTGGACACCGTCTGCCCGATCGAGGATGAACTCGCCGTTCTGCTCGACGGCCTGCATGTTCGCGACGGGGTGCCAGAAGTGTGTCATGACCCGCAGCGTACAGGAGCGACGTGCCGCATACTGGCGCGATCGAGGCGTCCAGGGCGACACCTACCGGAAATCCCTTTGCCGGCCACGAGCTCCGAAGCCCGGCGCTCCCGCTCGAGGTCGCCCATGCGGTCGCGCGGGAGCGGTTCGGCGTGGACGGTGCGGCCTCTCCGCTCGGGAGCCACCAGGATCAGAACGTCCTGATCGACGCGGCCCGGGCACGGGCCGTCCTCAAGGTGGCCAACTCCGTGTTCTCCCGTGAGGAGCTCGAGCTGCAGAACGCCGCGATGCACCACCTCGCGGCCGCCGGCCTTCCGTTCGCGGTGCCGGTGCCGGTCGCCACGCTGGACGGCAGCGAGCTCATCGAGGTGGAGCACGAGGGCGAGCGCTACCACGTTCGGCTCGTCACCTTCGTCGAGGGGGAGACGCTGGACGGCGTCCGGTATCTGGCGCCGACGATCCTGCGCGACCTCGGCGCGATGGCGGCGCGAACGGTCGTGGCACTCGGGACGTTCGATCATCCCGGCGCCGACCGCACCCTGCAGTGGGATCTTCAGCATGCGCGCGCCGTGGTCGACGCGCTCGGCCCGCTCGTCGTGGATGCACGGCGGCGCGCGCTCGGCGAGCGCGTCCTCCACGAGGCCGAAGCCGCGCTCGCGCCGCTGCTGCCCGCCCTGAGGCGGCAGGTGATCCACGGTGACGTCACCGACTACAACGTCGTCTTCCGACGCGACCCCGCCGGTCGCCCGCGTCCGTGCGGTCTGATCGACCTCGGCGACATGGCCCGCTCCTGGTTGGCGGCGGAGCCGGCCGTGCTCTGTGCGTCGCTCTTCCACCACGATCCCGCGCGGGCGCTGCAGACCGCGGTGGCCGTCGTCGGCGCGTTCCACTCGGTGCAGCCGCTGTCGGAGGAGGAGGTGGCGGCTCTCTGGCCGCTGATCGCGACGCGGGCCTCCTCGTGTGCGATCTCGACCGATCAGCAGGCGAGCCTCGAGCCTGGCAACCCGTATGCGGCCGGCGCGCTCGAGAGCGACTGGGGGATTCTCGAGGCCGCTGCGCCTGTTCCGTTCGCGCTCGCCCACGCGGCGCTGCGCGAGGCGTGCGGCCTGCCTCCGTCGCCGACGGCCGCCCTCGTGAGCCGGCGCCTGCGGGAGCTCGACCCACCGCCGATCGTGGACCTCGTCGGCGAGCTGCGGCCGCTCGACCTCTCGGTCTGCACGGATGCGCTCACAGACGGCGCCTGGGAGCATCCGGACGCGGTGCGAGCGTCGGTCACCGCCTCGCCGGGCCAGAGGGTCGGCCGCTACGGCGAGCCCAGGCTCACAGCGGCTCGCCGCGACAGCAGTGACGAGCCGGCGTCGCTGCACCTCGGCGCCGACCTGTTCGTTCCGCCCGGCACGCCCGTGCGCACGCCGATCGACGGGGAGGTGGTCCGCGCGGGCGCCGGTGAGATCCTCATCCGCGCCGCCGACGTCGACCTCCGTCTCGCCGGGATCGAGCCTCACGTCGTCGAGGGGCCGGTCTCCGCCGGCGACGCGGTGGGGTGCGTGGCGGACGCAGCCGCCGGCAGCCTGCTTCCGGCGCACGTCCACGTCCAGCTGTGCGTGGAGCCGCTCGACGACCTACCGGGCCTCGTCCCGCCGTCGCTCGGCCAGGCCTGGCTCGCGCTGTGCCCCGACCCGTCGCCGCTCGTGGGGACGGACGCGGCGGCAGGGGCGACCGCGGCAGACGAGCTCCTGACAGTTCGGCGGACGGTGGTCGCGAGCCCCCAGGTTCACTACTACGAGGAACCGCCCGAGATCGAGCGAGGGTACCGCCACCATCTCTACGACACCTCGGGTCGCGCCTACCTCGACATGGTCAACAACGTCGCGATCCTCGGTCACAGCCATCCGCGGGTCGAGCGAGCGGCCGCGCGGCAGCTCCGGCTGCTCAACACGAACTCGCGCTTTCTCTACTCCGCGATGGCGCGGTTCGCGGAGCGGCTCGTGTCTCTCGCGCCGGACGGGCTCGAGGCCGTGTTTCTCGTCAGCTCCGGCAGCGAGGCGAACGACCTCGCGCTGCGGCTCGTGCGCGACGTGACCGGTCGTCGGGACGTGCTCTGCATCCAGGGCGGCTACCACGGGTGGACGACCGCGACGTACGAGGTCTCGACCTCGCTCTTCGACAACCCGCGCGCCGCCGAGAGCAGACCGCCGTGGATCCATCCGGTCGAGGCCCCGAGCCTCCTTCGTGGCCGGTTCCAGGGCGAGGACGCCGGGCCTCGCTACGCGGCCGCGGTGCGGGACACCGTTCGCTCGCTCGTCGCCGAAGGCCGCCCGCCGGCGGCGCTGATCTGCGAGCCGCTGTTCGGGAACGCCGGCGGGGTTCCGCTGCCGGACGGGTATCTCACGGCGGTCTACGCGACGGTGCGCGAGGCCGGAGGGCTCTGCATCGCCGACGAGGTCCAGGTCGGCTACGGGCGTCTCGGCGAGTGCTTCTGGGCGTTCGAGCAGCAGGATGTCGTGCCCGACGTGATCACGATCGCGAAGGCGACCGGCAACGGGCACCCGGTGGCGGCCGTGATCACGACGCGGGCGCTCGCGGATGCGTTCGGCCGGGATTCGTCCTGGTTCTCGTCGGTCGGCGGCAGTCCGGTCAGCTGCGAGGTCGGGCTCGCCGTGCTGGACGTGATGGCCGAGGAAGGGCTGCAGGAGAACGCGCGCGTCGTCGGCGCCCACCTGCGCGGCCGCCTCGCCGGGCTCGTCGAGCGCTTCCCGATCTGCGGCGCCGTGCACGGGATGGGCCTCTACCTCGGCCTCGAGCTCGTGCGCGACCGCGAGACGCTCGAGCCGGCGACCGAGGAGACCTACGCGATCTGCGAGCGGATGCTCGAGCTCGGGGTCGTGATCCAGCCCACGGGCGACTTCGAGAACGTGCTCAAGATCAAGCCGCCCCTCTGCCTGACGCGCGACAGCGCGGACTTCTTCGTCGACACCTTGACCCGAGTGCTCGAGACCGGCTGGTAGGAGGCGCCGTTGGCGCTACTTCGGGGCGTCGGGCGGGTACCGAGAAACCTGCCCGCCCCGGCCTTCCTGAGCGCCGGTCAGGGCAGGTGCTAGCGTTAGCACAGAATGGTTGAGCATGCAACTGTACGGTCCGGCGTCCGGCTGGGCGAGCGGGAGCTCGGCGCGTGGCGGGGGTTCCTGCGGGTGCACGCCGCGCTCGTCAGGGAGCTCGACGCGCAGCTCGTCGCGGCCCACGGGCTGCCGCTCTCGTCCTACGAGGTGCTGCTCGTGCTCGAGGACGCGCCGGAGGGTCGGCTGCGGATGTCGGAGATCGCCGACCTCGTGCTGCTGTCTCGAAGCGGAGTCACGCGGCTCGTCGACCGGCTCGAGGCAGACGGTCTCATCGAGCGCGTCTCGTGCCCGACCGACCGTCGCGGCCTGCACGCGGTGCTGACCGAGCGAGGGCGCCGGCGACTTCGCGAGGTTCGTCCGGCGCACCTCGCAGATGTGCGGGCACGGTTCGTCTCGAAGTTCACCGCAGACGAGCTGGACGAGCTCGCCGGGTACTGGGAGCGCCTGCTGCCCGGCGCGTCCGCGTGAAGGTCCTCGCCCTCCAGCACGACCACGACTCACCGCTCGGATCCGCCGAGCGGCTGCTCCTGGGCTTCTCGTAGGATCCCCGGATGGGCGCCCGGGTCGGCATCGACGTCGGCGGTACGTTCACCGACGCGGCGCTGCTCGACGGCGACCGCATCGTCGTCGCCAAGGTGCGATCGACGCCGGCCGATCCTGCGTCGGGCTTCGCCGACGCGCTGAAGGCGCTCGCAAACCGATCGGGGGTGGCGCCGGAGGCCGTCGAGTACCTCGCGCACGGGACGACGGTCGCGACGAATGCGATCGTCCAGGGGAAGCTCGCGCGGGTCGGGCTGCTCACGAACCGCGGCTTCCGTGACGTGCTCGCGATCGGCACCCAGATGCGCCGGCACGTCTACGACCTCTGGACGCCCGAGCCGCCGCCGCTCGTCGACCGGGAGCTGTGCCTCGAGATCGGCGGCCGGCTCGCCGCGGATGGCAGCGAGCAGGAGCCGCTCGTCCACGACGACGTCCGCCGCGCTGGCGAGCGTCTCCGCGAGGCAGGAGTCGAGGCCGTGGCCGTCTGTTTCCTCCACTCCTACGCCAACCCGGCCCACGAGCGCGAGGCAGGGGGTCTGCTCACCGAGCTGCTCCCCGGCATCCCGGTCTCCCTGTCGTGCGACGTCGCGCCCGAGTACCGCGAGTATGTCCGTGCGGCGACGACCGCGCTCAACGCCGGTCTCGCACCGGTCGCCGGCGCCTACCTGGCACGGCTCGCCGAGGAGGCGGAACGTGCAGGTGTCCGGGTACCGGTGCACCTGATGCAGTCGAACGGTGGGGTCTCGCGGGCCGAGCAGGGCGCCCGGCTTCCCGTGGCGCTCGCGTCGTCCGGCCCGGCGGCCGCGGTCGTCGGCTCGGCGCGGATCGCAGCGGCGGTCGGGCGCCAGGACGTCCTCACCTTCGACATGGGAGGGACGACGCTCGACGTCGCGCTCGTCGCGGACGGCCGGCCCGCCCTGCGGCCGACGGGAGAGCACGAGGGTCGCCCGGTCAACCTTCCGCAGGTGGACGTCGTCTCGATCGGCGCCGGCGGCGGCTCCATCGCCCGCGTCGACCGGGCGGGGTCGCTGCGCGTCGGCCCGGCGAGTGCGGGGGCCGAGCCCGGCCCGGCCGCGTACGGCGCCGGCGGCGAGCTGCCGACGGTCACCGACGCCCACGTGGTGCTCGGCACGATCCGTACCGGCCCGATCGCCGGCGGGATCGAGCTGGACGCGGGCCCGGCGCGCGACGCCGTCGAGCGCCACGTCGGCCGGCCGCTCGGGCTTCGCGTCGAGGAGGCGGCCGATGCGATCGTCCGTGTCGCCGACGCGAACATGGCCGGAGCGCTTCGTCTCGTCTCCGTCGCCCGCGGCCGTGACCCCCGCCGGTTCGCGCTCGTCGCGGCCGGCGGCGCCGGGCCGATGCACGCCTGCCGGGTCGCCGAGGCTCTCGGCATCGGAGCGGTCGTCGTCCCGACGTTCCCGGGCATCTGCGCCGCGCTCGGGCTGCTGCTCACCGACGTGCGCTACGAGCTGCGGCGAAGCCTTGTGCGCGACCTCGGGCGCCTCGAGCCCGACGAGCTCGACCGGGCCGTGGCGGCGCTCGAGCACGACGCGACTGCGCTGCTCGCCGGCCACGACGAGGGAGGGGAGGTCGGCTTCTCGGTCGACCTTCGCTACCGGGGCCAGGCGTACAACCTGACGGTTCCCCTCGGCCCGAGGCCGGTCACGCGGGAGTCGATCGCGGCGGCGGCCAGCGCCTTCGCCGCAGCCCATGTCACGGCCTACGATTACACCCCGTCGGTCACGGACATCGATCTCGTCACGATCCGGGCGCATGCGGTGCTCCCCATGGGCACCGGCCTCCCCACGCCGGCCCCCGGCACCGCAACGGCCGAGTCGTCCCGCCCCGTGACCGCGGGCGGCGAGCGTCGGACATACGCCGTCGTCGACCGGATCGGGCTCGAGCCGGGTGACCGGGTCGCGCCGGAGACGATCGTCGAGCAGGAGGATGCGACCGTGGTCGTCCCGGCGGGCTGGAGCGGCGAGGTCGCCGGCAACGGCACGCTGCTGCTCGAGAGGACGCGATGACGGACACGGTCACACTCGACATCCTCGCGAACGCCCTCGTCGACGTCGCGGAGGAGATGGCGATCGTCGAGTACCGTTCGTCGTTCTCTCCGATCATCCGCGAGATGCTCGACTTCAACTGCGGCGTGTTCGACGCGGACGGGCGGATGGTGAGCCATTCGGAGCAGATCCCGGCGCAGCTCGGCCTCATGCAGTTCGCCCTGCAGGCGGTGCTCGGCAAGTGGGGCGCTGACGTCCACGAGGGCGACGCGCTGCTGACGAACCATCCCTACATGGGCGGGACCCACACCCCCGACCTGCAGGTCTTCATGCCCTGCTTCCACCGCGGCGCGCTCGTCGGATTCACCGGCTCGATCGCACATCACATCGACATCGGCGGCCGCGTTCCGGGCACCGAGGCGGCGGACAACACCGAGCTGTTCCACGAGGGGCTCATCTTCCCGGCCGTGAAGCTCGTCGAGCGGGGCACGCGGTCGCGGACGCTGTACGACCTGGTGGCCGCAAACGTCCGCGACCCGCACTCGACCGTGGGCGATCTCGACGCCCAGCTGGCCGCCTGCAAGCGAGGGGTCGCTCGCATCCAGGAGCTCTGCGACGCGGAGGGAGCCGCGGCGGTGCGCGAGACGATGCAGCGCGTCATCGACCTCTCCGCCACGCGGGCCGGGCACGCTTTCCGTGACTGGCCGCGCACGCCCGTCGAGGCCGAGGGCTTCCTCGACAACGAGGGCATCGCGGGCACGTCGCCCGTGCGCGTCCACGCGCGGATCGCGATCGAGGACCCGGGCATCCTCGTCGTCGACGTCACGGGCAGCGCCGACCAGGTCGGCTACGGCGTCAACGTCCCGGTCTCCTCGACGCACGCGGCAGCCTATTTCGTCGCCCGGTGCTTCCTCGGCGGAGACGAGCGTCACAACGCGGGGCTGGCATCGCGCATCCGCGTCGTCACGCGCCGCGGCTCCCTGTTCGACCCGGAGCCCCCGGCAGCCGTGTCGGCGCGCCATCTCACCGTGCAGCGGCTCACCGACGTCCTCGTCGAGGCCCTCGGGCGCCTGCTGCCAGACCGGGACGTGGCCGGCAGCCAGGTCTCGTTCCCGGCCTTCGTGCTGCAGGCCTTCGACGAGCGGCACGGCCGGATCACCCTGCTCGCCGACATTATGGGAGGCGGCTGCGGGGCCCGGCCGGGGGCCCCGGGCGACTCCGCGATCGACCCCTACACGTCGAATTGCGCGCTGCTCCCGGCCGAGATCGCCGAGCTCGAGTACCCGTTCGTCGTCGAGAGGAGCGAGCTCGTCGACGGCTCCGGCGGAGACGGGGCGCAACCCGGCGGTCTGGCGCTTCGCCGCGACTACCGGCTCGTCGCCGGGCGGGCCGACGGGATGTACTACCTCGAGCAGACCGTGCCGGCGTTCGCGCCGGCCGGCCGGCACGGAGGCGCGCGGGGAGCCCCCGCGAGGGCCTGGCTCCGGCGCTCCGGAGCCGCCGAGGTCGAGGCGCTCCCCGGCAAGGGCTACCTGTACCTGCGGCGGGGCGACGTGCTGACGCTCGTCAGCGCCGGTGGCGGCGGCTACGGCCCCGTGTAATGATGCGCGCATGAGCACCGTGCAGCGCGCCCTCGGCTTCGAGCACGTGATCGGCTCGCCGGAGGAGCTGCGTGCGCTCCACGGCGAGCCAAGCGAGATCGCCCGCAACAAGATCATCGACGGCCTGGACGAGCATTGCCGCGACTTCATCGCCCGCTCGCCGTTCTTCCTGCTCGCCACGTCGGACTCCGCCGGTCGCTGCGACGTCTCGCCCCGAGGTGGCCCGCCCGGGTTCGTGGACGTGCTCGACGAAAAGCGCCTCGTGTTCGCCGACGCGAAGGGCAACCGGCTCGCCGACTCGCTCTCGAACATCGCCGAGACCGGCCGGGCGGGGCTCCTGTTCCTGATTCCGGGCCTCGACGAGACCCTGCGCGTCAACGGGCGAGCCTGCATCACGCGGGACCCGGCGATCCTCGAGCGTCATGTGATCCAGGAGGGCCGGCCGCCCAGGATGGCGATCGGTGTCGAGGTCGACGAGGCCTTCCTGCACTGCGCGAAGGCGTTCATTCGCTCCGAGCTCTGGGAGCCTGAGAGCTGGCGCAGCCTGGACGGGCTCGCCCGCCCGGCGCAGATCTGGAAGGATCACGCCGCGCTGCCGACGCCCGTGGAGGAGATCGAGGACTACCTCGACGAGTCCTACACCGACGACCTGTACTGGAAGCCCGGCGACTGAGGCCGGCCGGGGATCACCAGGGCGGGCGCGACAGGTCGACGTTCCCGCCGCTGAGGACGATCCCGACGCGCATTTCCTTCAGCTCGTCCGCCTTCCGCACCGCGGCGACGGCGACGGCGGCGCTCGGCTCGACGATCTGCTTCGTCCGCTCCCAGACGAAGCGCATCGCCTCCACGATCTCCGCCTCGCTGACCGTGACCATCCGCTCGACGTGCTCGCGCAGGATCGTGAACGTGCGGTCGGAGAGCGAGGTCAGGAGACCGTCGGCGATCGTGGTCGGGGCGAGCGCGGGCTGACGGACGCCCAGCGCGAGCGAGCGGCCGGCGTCGTCCGCCAGCACCGGCTCGGCGCCGAAGACGCGCAGGCGCGGGTCGAGGCCGTGGGCGGCGATGGAGGTACCCGACAACAGGCCGCCGCCGCCGACGGGCGCGATCACGGCCTCGAGACCGTCGACCTGCCCGGCGAGCTCGAGCGTCGCCGTCCCGGCGCCGGCGATGATCCGATCGTCGTCGTATGGGTGGATCTCCACTGCCCCGGTCTCCGCGAGAACCTTCGCGACCGTCGCTTCCCGTGCCGCCTGACCGGGCTCGCACTCGACGATTCGCGCGCCGTACCCGAGAACCGCGGCCCGCTTCACCCCGGGAGCCGTGCTCGGCATGACGATGTGAGCCGGAATACGGCGCTGCGAGGCCGCCAGCGCGAGCGCTGCCGCATGGTTTCCGGACGACGCCGCCGCGACGCCACGGCGCGCCTCCTCCTCCGTCAGCGAGAGAACGGCGTTCGCCGCCCCGCGCGCCTTGAACGCGCCGACCTTCTGCAGGTGCTCGCACTTGAGGAACGCGCTCGCCCCGAGCCAGCCGTCCAGCAACCGCGACGTCATCACCGGTGTCCGGTGAACGAACGGCTCGATGCGCACGGCGGCACTGTGGATGTCGTCGAGCGTGGGCGCCACGCCCGGATCGTACGGGTACGCTGCCGGCCATGGAGCGGGCCTTCACGACCCCCGGGGCGCGTCGGTGAAGATCGCGGTCAGCCCGGAGGCGGCCGAGCTGATCCGGCACTGCGGGGGCGATCTCTACGTGTGGGCCGGCCGTCTCCGCGGAGAGCTGTCCTGCTGCGCCGGCGCCGCGTCGCCGGGGAAGGAGTGGCGGCGCCACTCCCGGCCCGAGCTCGACCTCTTCGTCGAGACCGGGTTGAAGGTGCCGGGAGCCGGTATCGAGGTCACGCTCAGCCGGTTCCCGACGAAACGGCTCATGGCCGCCCCGCTGCGGTAGGGCCGGCCTGCACGTCGGGCGGGCCCTTCGCTGAGCCGCGCGGGCGCAGCTCCGCTGAGCCCGGGCGTGGCCGAGTACGCTGTGCCGGTGGCGCAGCGGACGGTCACGCGAATCGGTGGGCACCTCGTCGTCGAGGCCCTGGAGGCGCTCGGAGCCCAGGTCGTCATGGGGTTGCCGGGGATCCACGCCCTGCCGATCTGGGAGGCGCTGAGGACGAGCGAGATCCGGGACGTCGCCTTCCGCACCGAGCTCGCGGCCGGCTTCGCCGCCGACGGCCACGCGCGCGTGACCGGGCAGCCGACGGCGCTCATTCTCTCGACCGGGCCGGGGGCGCTGATCTCGCTCGCGTCGCTGATGGAGGCGGCGAGCAGCCATGTCCCCGTGGTTGCGATCGCCTCGCAGATCCCGACCGATGCTCTGGGCAAGGGCCGGGGCTACCTGCACGAGCTCCCCGACCAGCTCGCCTCGTTCGCGCCGATCGTCAAGTCGGCGAGACGCGCAGGGAGCGCCGCGGAGATTCCCGGGCTGCTGGCCGAGGCCTGGCGGATCGCCCGGACGCCACCGAGCGGCCCGGTCTTCGTCGAGATCCCGACCGACCTCCTCGCCGAGGAGACCGACGCCTCGCTTCCCGATCTCGACGGTTCGCCCCCGCCGCGCGCCGTGCCATCCGAGGCGCAGCTCGCCGAGGCGGCCGCCCTCATCGACGGGGCGGAGCGGCTCGCGATCTGGGCCGGCGGCGGAGTCCTGCGCTCGGAGGCCTGGGACGAGCTCGTTGCGCTCGCCGAGCTGCTCGACGTCCCGGTTGCGACCACGTACATGGGGAAGGGCGCGATCCCGGAGGACCATCCGCTCGCCGTTGGCTCGGGCTGCGACGAGGGGGCGATGCTCGAGCTGCTCGAGACGGCCGACATCGTCCTCGCGGTCGGCACCGAGCTCGGAGCCGAGACGACACAGCAGTACCGCCTCCAGCTCCCGGGCCGGCTGATCCAGATCGACGCGGCCCCGGAGCGGATCGGGGCGACCTACCCCGCGCTCGGGCTCGTGGGCGACGCAAAGGCGACGCTCGCGGCGCTCGCCGCCCGGCTCGAGCCGCGCGAGGCGGGCGGCGCCGCCCGTGCGGCCTCTGCCCGCGACCGGATCACCTCCGGCCTGCGCGAGCGCGGCGAGGACGAGCTCGAGCTGAGCCTGCTCCGAACGATCCGCGACGGGCTTCCTCGAGACGCCGTGCACGCCTGGGACATGACGATCCTCGGGTACTGCGCCGGGGCCCATTTCCCGGCGCTCAGGCCACGGCGCTTCCTCTACCCGCTCGGCTCCGGCACGCTCGGCTACGCCTGGCCCGCAGCGCTCGGAGCGAGGCTCGCCCTGCCCGGGGCCCCGACGCTCGCGGTGCACGGCGACGGCGGCGTCATGTACGGCCTCCAGGAGCTTGCGACAGCACGCCAACAGGCCATCGCCGCGAAGCTTCTGATCGTCGACGACAGCGCCTACGGAATCCTGCGCGAGTATCAGGAGGAGGCGTTCGCCGCGACCCACGCGGTGGAGCTCGTCCAGCCCGACTTCGTCTCGCTCTCGGGCGCCTACGGGGTGCCGGCCCGCGAGTCCACGCCGGAGCGCCTCGGCGAGGCGCTCGCCTGGGCATTCGAGATCGAGGGCCCGGCCGTGATCGTCCTGCGGACGAAGCTCCGCTGGATCCGGCCGACCGCGTAGCGGCCGGACGTGCCTCAACCGACCGCGATGACCGACTGGAGCCGCCTCGTCAAGCCGTCCTTGCTCGGTGTCGACCCGTACGACCCGGGCGCGAGCGTGAGCGAGCTCCAGGCCCGGTACGGCCTCGACGAGGTCGTGAAGCTGAACTGGAACGAGGGCCTCTTCGGGCCGGGCCCCGGCGTCCTCGCCGCCGCGGCCGCCGAGCTCGAGAACGCCTGGATGTACCCGGAGCAGACCTACGCCGACTTCCGCGAGGCCGTTGCCGTCTCGGTCGGGGCCCATCCGGCGCAGATCGTTCCCGCGCACGGGATCCAGGCCCTCGTGATGATCGTCGGCGCAGCGTTCATCACCCCAGGGGCGAGGGTGGTCGTTCCGGCGCCGACATACGGCCTCTACGCGCAGGCCTTCACCGCGGGCGGCGCGATCGTCGAGCGGGTACCGCTACGCGAGCTCCGGCTCGACCTCGAGGCCATGGCGGCGGTAGCACGCCGCACCGAGGCGCGGCTCGTGCTGGTCTGCGACCCGAACAACCCGACGGGAGCCCACGTCGAGCCCAGGGAGTGGGAGGCGTTCCTCGACCTCCTCCCGCCGACCACGGTGGTCGTCGTAGACGAGGCCTACGGCGAGTACGTCGAGCCTTCGTTCCGCGTCCGGCGCGAGCGCAACGTCGACGACGGTCGGCCCGTCATCCTCCTGCGGACGTTCTCGAAGATCTTCGGGCTCGCCGGGCTGCGCCTCGGCTACGCGCTCGCGCCCGAGGGCCTGGCTGCGTACCTCGATGTCGTGCAGGAGCCGTTCAACGTGAACCGGGCGGCGCTCGCGGCCGGCCGCGCGACGCTCGTCGTGCCGGGCCTGGTCGAGCAGCGCCGCCGCGAGGCGGCCGAGGCCCGCGACGTGCTCGCCGACGGGCTGCGCGCGGCGGGCACCGAGCCGCTGCCCTCCCAGGCGAACTTCCTGCTCGTGGACGTCGGTGTCGACGACCTGGCGTTGACGGAGGGGCTCCTCCGCCGCGGCCTGCTCATCCGAGCCGGCAGCGAGCTCGGCATGCCGGGCCATGTCCGGATCACGGTAGGCCCCGTGCCCATCATGGAGCGCGTCGCCGCGGAGCTGGCGCAGGTGCGGGCGTCGCTCATCCGGGTCGGATAGGTCCCGCCCCTATGACTCGGTGGGCGGCGCCAGAACCCGGAGCGCGTCCGGCGGCAGGCAGACGGTGACGGGCTCCCCCTGGTCGTAGGGCAGCGGCGAGCCGTCGTTGGGGACGACGGCCGTGACGAGGTCGCCGCCGAGGATCCTCACCCTGAGCTCGCGGAAGCTCCCGCGAAAGACCGTGTGCTCGACCAGCCCCGGCAGGGAGTTCGGCTCGTCGTGGCCCTGCGGCGAGACCTGGACGCGCTCGGGGCGGATCACGGCCTTCACCCAGCCGCGCGCGTCCACCGCGCCCTGACCGGCCCGGAGCGTCCGCTCGCCGACGCGCAGGACGCAGCTGTTACCGCCCGGCTCGACGGCCTCGGCCGTGATCAGGTTGGAGACCCCGAGGAAGTCGGCGACGAAGAGCGTTGCGGGCTCCTCGTAGACCGCCTGTGGGGGCCCGACCTGCTCGACGCGACCGTCGTTCATGAGCGCGATTCGGTCGCTCATCGTGAGCGCCTCCTCCTGGTCGTGCGTGACGAACACGAAGGTCACGCCCACCTCGGCCTGGAGGCCCTTGAGCTCGACCTGGAGGTCCTTGCGCAGGCGCGCGTCGAGTGCCCCGAGCGGCTCGTCGAGCAGGAGCACGCGCGGGCGGAGGACGAGCGCGCGGGCGAGTGCGACGCGCTGCTGCTGGCCGCCCGAGAGCTGGCCCGGCTTGCGGCCCTCGTAGCCGGGCAGCCGCACGAGGCCCAGCGTCTCGGTGACGAGGCGGCGGCGCTCATCCCGGGTGACGCGCTTGTACTTCAGCCCGAAGGCGACGTTGTCGGCCACGTTCAGGTGCGGGAAGAGCGCGTAGCTCTGGAACACCGTGTTGACGTTGCGGCGGTGGGGAGGGGTCTGCACCATGTCGACCCCGTCGAGGAGGATGCGGCCGCTCGTCGGACGCTCCAACCCGGCGATCATCCGCAGCGTCGTCGTCTTGCCGCAGCCCGAGGGCCCGACCATCGTGAAGAACTCGCCCGGCGGCATGTGGAGGTCGATCTCGTCGACGGCGGTGAAGTCGCCGAAGCGCTTCGTGAGCGTCTCGAGCCTGATCTCGCCTTCCATGGGCTACCCCTCCAGCGTTGCGACGGTGGCGGCGCTACCCGCGCCGGCGAACCGGCGGTAGACGAGGTACGCGAGCCCGAGCGTCAGGAGCGTGAGCACGAGCGTGATGGCCGCGAGCGCGTTGAGCGCCGGCGTCGGTGCGCCGCGGGCAGACGAGTAGAGGAGCATCGAGACCGTGTTCGTCTCGGCTCCGCTCGCGAGGTACTGCGTGATGACGAAGTCGTCGATCGAGAGGGCGAAGACGACGCCGGCGCTCGCGAGGATCGCGGGAGCGAGCAGGGGGAGGAGCACGCGGAGGAGGCGGTCGCGCAGCGGCGCGCCGAGGTCCGCGGCTGCCTCCTCGTAATCACGACCGATCGAGACGAGGCGGCCCCGAACGATGACGACGACGTACGAGACGGCGAACGTCACCTGGCCGATCGCCTGGGCGGGCGTTCCGAGGCTGATGAAGGTGAAGATCTGGAGGAAGAGAAGCAGCAGCGCAACGCCCATCACGATCTCGGGCGTGACGAGCGGGAGGAGCATCAGCGTGTTGGCCGTGCCGCCTCCCCGGCCACGCCAGCGCTGCAATCCGAGCGCCAGCGCGACGCCCAGCGGGACGCTGATCGCGACGCAGATCCCGGCGAGCACGAGCGTGTGCTCGAGCGCCGCGAGAAGCGCCGGATCGTTCTTGACGCTTCCCGTCGGATCGCCCGTGAACCAGCGCAGCGAGAAGCCCTGCCAGGTCGTTCGCGAGCGCCCGTCGTTGAACGCGAACAGCACTGCGATGACGACGGGGATGATCGACCAGGCGATGTAGAATCCGGCGACCAGAGGCAGGAAACGCGGCCGGCCCCAGGGATTCCGAAGCCAGGCGATCATGCCTGCGCCTCCGCTCCCGCCCGCCTGGTGTAACGGAGGTAGTACAGCATCATCACGAGGAGGACGATCGAGAGCAGGACAGTCAGTACCGCGCCGACCACCTTCTCGGATCCCTGGCGGGTCAGCTGGTCGATCTGGTTTCCGATCATGGTGGTTCTCGACGAGCCCGAAACGAGATCGGGCGTGTAGTAGTCGCCGAACATCGGGAGCGCGATCAGCACGACGCCGGCGAGCAGGCCCGGCATCGAGAGCGGAAACGTGACGCGCCGGAACGCGCTGAACGGGCTCGCGCCGAGATCGCGCGCTGCCTCGATCTGACGCTGGTCGATCTGGTCGAGCGCGGCGAAGAGCGGGATGATCAGGAACGGGATGTAGCCGTAGACGAGGGCGATCACGACGGTCGAGGCCTGCCCCTCGAGCCACCCTCCTTCGCTGGAGAGAAGGCCGAGGCTGATGAAGAGCTGATCGATCGACGTGTAGTGCAGCACCTTCGTGCCCCAGCCGTCGGCGGCGAGGAGGTTGATCCAGGCGAGCATGCGCATCAGGTAGTTGATCCAGAACGGCAGGACGAGCGCGAGGAGGAGGAGGCCGCGCCAGCGACCCGCGTGGCGCGCTGCGAAGTAGGCGACCGGATACCCGATGAGCAGGGAGATCGCGATCGCGATCCCGACGTAGGCGAACGTGCGCAGGAACGCGGTCAGGAACTGCTCGCCGTTCCAGATGTTCTCGAGCACGGCGAGGAAGTAGCCGACGTTCCACTGGATCGGGCTCCAGAACGGGACGACCTCGTTGAGCGTGTTGGTGTTGCCGAAGGCGACCGCGAGGACGGCATAGAAGGCGACGAGGAAGAAGATCGAGAGCCAGAAGACCCCGGGAAGCGCGAGCAGGCGCCAGAACCAGCGGCCTTCCACTACTCCGGCCCTGAACTTCGACCAGGCCTGATCCCACAGACGCGCGCCCTCGACGGTGAGCTGGAGCAGCGCCTGGTTCGACGCGAACTGATCCGGGCGGATGACTGCCTTCTCGAGCGACTTCGGGATCAGGCCGCTCGTGATCAGCGCGTCCGCGTCGAGTGCGCGCTGTGGCGGCAGGTAGCCGTTGTAGTTGACGAAGTTGTCGTAGGCGTTCTTCTCGTCGAGGAGGAAGTCGAGGAAGCGGTGTGCGAGGACAGGTCGCTCGGCGGCGCGGGTGATGCAGACGAAGTCGTTCTGCACGACGCCGCCGCTGTCCGGCCCCCAGAAGGAGAGGACGTCGGGTTTCGTGCCCGGCGGCAGGTAGGAGATCGCCCCCGCGAGAAGGTCGCCCGACCACGCGTGATGGAGCCAGGACTTGGCTTCGGGCAGCGTCTGATACTGGGTGATGCTGGTCTTGATGTTGCAGATCTCTGTCAGCTCCGCGAGGGCTTCGCCGGCGGCCGCGACGATCGCCGGGTCCTCCGTGTTGACGTCTGCGACCGAGCCGGCCCTCATCGCGTCGCGCTGCATCGGCATGGAGAGACCGTCGCGCTTGTCGTTGAGCAGCCCGACCTTGCCCCGGTATGCCTCCGACTCCCAGAAGATGTCCCACGGGACGTCCATCGCCCCGACGTCTTCCGCGAGCTTGTCGTTGCGCCAGCCGATCCCGTCCTGCCAGATGACGTACGGGACCGTGTAACGGGCGCCGCGGTCGTAGAAGGGGTCCTGGAGCTCGGGCCAGACGTTCGTCGCGAGATTCGGCAGATAGGCGTGGTTCAGCGGCTGGAGGAGCTGCTTCGCGACGAGTGTCACGATATCGCTCGCGCTGAGCCCGATGATGACGTCGAAGTCGACCGTCCCGGAGGAGAGCTTCGCGATCGCCTCGTCCGGTGTTTCGTACGTTCCGATGTTGACCTCGCAGTCGTTCTGCTTCGCGAACCGCTTCAGCAGCCCCGGGTCGATGTAGTCGGCGTAGTTGAAGACCCGCAGCGTGCCGCCTTCGAGCGGGCCGCCCTCCGGAATCGCCGGGTTGTCGTCGGTGATCGCCCAGGTGACGCTGTTGTCGTTGCGCGGGAGCGGCAGGCCACCGGGGCCCGTCGGCTTCGCCTCGACGAGCGCTGCGGCCAGTCCGCCGCTGCCGCCGTCGCCGTCGCCAGTGTCCTCGCACGCGCCGAGCGGCGTGGTCGTGTTCTGGCAGCCCGCGAGCGCGAACCCCGCGCCGACGCTCGCGGTCGCGGTCGCAGCTCCGCGGAGGAACTGGGAGCGGGTCAGGCCTGATCGGTCTTTCGGGTGACGCATCCTTCGCTGGCCTCGTTCTTCCACACTTGGACGGCGGCTGGGCCGAAACGTTAACCCCAGTGCCGGAAGGTGGGCGCGTGTGACCGCCGGGCTCCGCCCGGCTCTTGCGCGGGTCCGGCCCGGCCGAGCCGGGCCGTCAGCCGCGGACGGTGACCGCCGGGCTCCGCCCGGCTCTTGCGCGGGTCCGGCCCGGCCGAGCCGGGCTAACCGCAAGCGGCGCGAAGCGCCGCGCGCAGCGGACGCGCGGTCACCGCGCCAGGACGCGAAGCCCCACCGGGCCCGCGGGCCGTACCAAGCGGCGCCGACAGGCCCGCTGGGTCGTTCAGCCGCGGACGACCGCGGCCCTGCGGGCCGCTCTTGCGCGGGTCCGGCCCAGCCGCGGCCGGGCCGTCAGCCGCGGCGGGGCCGTCAGCCGCGGCGGGGGAACATGCTGCGCGCGATCACGAGCCGCTGGATGTCGCTCGTGCCCTCGTAGATCTCCTCGAGCTTCGCGTTGCGCAGGAGCCGCTCGGCCGGGTACTCGCGCGAGTAGCCGTTGGCACCGAGGGTCTGGACGCAGGCCCAGGTCGCGTACCACGCCGCCTCCGACGCGGCGAGCTTCGCCATCGAGGCCTCCGTCGAGAACGGCTGCCCCGCGTCGGCGAGCCGTGCAGCATGGTGCGTCATCAGCCTTGCCTGGTCGAGCCCGACCTTTGCGTCGACCAACCGGAAGGACACGGCCTGGTACTCGTGGATGGGCTTGCCGAAGGCCTGGCGCTCCTTCGCGTACTCGACCGCGATCTCCAGGGCGGCCCGGCCGATCCCGACCGCGTTCGCTCCCATCTGGATCCGCGACGCGTCGAAGTAACGCATGAGGCCGTAGAAGCCCTGACCTTCCTCGCCGACCCTGCGGTCGTCCGGGACGAAACAGTCCCGGAAGAGGAGCTCGCCCGCCGGGTAGCATCGGGAGCCCAGCTTCGGAAGCGAGCGCCCGGGCTCGAAGCCCTCGTCGCCCTTCTCGACGATGAAGGCGGTGATGCCCCTGGAACGGGTCCCGGGCGCGACGGTCGCGAAGACGACGTAGAGAGCGGCGACGGGAGCGTTCGAGATCCAGGTCTTCTGGCCGTTCAGGACGTAGCCGCCGTCGACCTTGCGGGCGTGTGTCGTGATCGCGGCCGCATCGGAGCCGCAGCCGGGCTCCGTCAGCGCGAGCGCTCCGATCGGCGGGTCCGGGCTGCAGACGCGGGGCAGCCAGCGTGCTTTCTGCTCCGCGCTGCCCATCTCGACGATCGGGCCGGCGAAGAAGCTCCCGCCGCCGATGCAGCCGGCGATCGCACTGTCGCCCCAGGCGAGCTCCTCGAAGATCAGGGCCTGCGTCAATGCGCTCGAGACGCCGCCACCGCCGTACTCCTCGGGCAGGTCGTGGCACGTGAGCCCGACCTCGGCCGCCTTGCGCACGATGTCGTAGGGGAACTCCTCGGTCTGGTCGTAGTGCGCGGCGACCGGCCGCAGCTCGCGCTCGGCGAACTCGCGAGCGTGGGCGACGAGCCTGCGGTCGAGGCGCGAGAGCTCCCCGCTCACTCGCTCTGGCCCCCGGGAGGCCTTGCTCCCACCATGAGCACGTCGGTGCCCGTCTGGACCACCTCGTCGTCCTGGTTCACGACCTCGACCGACAGCGTCACGATTCCGGTGTCCGGCCGCGAGCGCGACCGCCGAACGGACTCGACCCGGCAGCGGGCATGGATCGTGTCGCCGGCGTAGGTCGGGGCGACGAAGCGCCGCTGCTCTTCGAGGTACGCGATCACGAGCCAGTCGTCGCCCTCGCTGCGCAGGCCGCTCGAGATCGAGAGTACGAGGAGCCCGTGGGCGATCCTCGCGCGGAATGGGGTGTGCTCGCGAACGAACAGCTCGTCCGTGTGGAGGGCGTTGAAGTCGCCCGAGACGCCGCAGAAGGCCATGATGTCGGCCTCCGTGATCGTCCGCCGGGCAGTCGCGAACTCCTGCCCGACCTCGATCTCCTCGAGGTAGACGCGTTCCATCGGGCTGCATCATCGCCCATCGGGGCGGCCGGGGCCGGCTCCTCCTCGGTGAGCGTGCTACCGTCACGCCGTGTCCAGCGGTTATCCGCACGTCCGGGTCGAAGGGGGGCCGCGGGAGCGCGGCCGCCAGTACGGCGAGCAGGCGCGCGATCGGGTGCGGATGTCGATCGGCGCCTACCGCGCCGTGTTCGGCCATTACACCGGCTGGACGTGGGCGCGCGTCCAGGAGGGGGCGCGCCGATCGGTTGCGCCGATCGCGGCCTTCGGCGAGCAGTATCTCGAGGAGATGCGCGGGCTCGCCGAGGGGGCGGCCGTCCCCTTCGAGGACATCCTCGCGATCAACGTCCGCACCGAGGTGATGTTCGCCGCGACGGCACGTCTGGCCGTCGGCGAGTGCAGTTCCTTTGCGGTGCTCCCGCACGCCTCCGCGGACGGGACGACGCTCATCGGGCAGAACTGGGACTGGCTCCTGCACTCGTTCGACACGGTCGTCGTCCTCGAGGCTCGCCGGGACGACGGGCCCGACTTCGTCACCGTCGTCGAGGCCGGGCTCCTCGCGAAGACCGGGATGAACTCGTCGGGGATCGGCCTCGTCACGAACGCCCTGGTGACGGCTGATGACCGCGGCGAGCCGGGCGTTCCCTACCACGTTCTGCTCCGCGCGATCCTCGACTGTGAAAACCTGTCGGACGCGCTCGCGACGCTACAGCGATCCCCGCGCTCGTCGTCGGCCAACTACCTCGTCGCGCACGAGGACGGGATCGCGGTGGACGTCGAGGCGGCGCCGGGGGACTTCTCGCGGCTGTTCCTCCTCCACCCCGAGGACGGGGTGCTCCTGCATACGAACCACTTCCGCTCCTCGGCGTTCGACGGCCGGGAGGTGTCGATCTGGGCGATCCCCGACAGCCCCCTGCGGCTCGAGCGGCTGCGGACGCTCGTTGCCACCGAGCCCGGGCCGCTCTCGCTCCAGACCTTCGAGCGGGCCCTCGCCGACCATGCGAACTTCCCGTCGGCGCTCTGCTGCCACCCGGATCCCCGCAACCACGCGCTCGAGCAGGCGGCGAGCGTGACGTCGATCCTGATGGAGCTCGACAATCGCCGCATGTGGGTCGCCGACGGCCAGCCGTGCACCGTCCCCTACCGTGAGCTCGACTACGGCGAGTTCCTCTCGAAGCCGTCGCCGCTGCGGCGCCAGGCCGAGCCGGTTGCCTGAACGATGAGCGGGCGGGTGCTCGTCGCCGACCCGTGGGTCGAGCTCGCCGTCGTCGAGGAGGCGCTCCGCCCGGCGGGCGTGGAAGTCGAGGCGACGGACCAGCTGGAAGGCGACGACGTCGCCGCCGTCATCGTCAGCATCAACCGGGCGTTCGGGCGTGCCGAGCTGGACAAGCTGCCGGCGCTTCGCGCGGTCGCGACCTGCTCGACCGGCTACGACCACATCGACCTCGATGCGGCAGCCGATGCGGGAGCCTGGGTCATCCACGCCGGGGATTACTGCGCCGACGAGGTGGCCGAGCACACGATCGCCCTTACCGTCGACCTGCTGCGTGGCATCCGGGCGCTCGACGCCCAGGTGCGCGAGGGCGAATGGGACGTCTATCTGACGCTGCCGAGGCGGATCGCCGGCACGACGCTCGGCGTCGTCGGGTGCGGCCGGATCGGAAGCCGTGTCTGCCAGCTCGGGTCCGCGCTCGGCATGCGGGTGCTCGCCAACGACACGTACGTCTCTCCCGAGGCGATCCGGGCGACCGGCGCGGAGCCTGTCGAGCGGCTTGCCGACCTGCTCGCCGCCGCGGAGGTGCTGACGGTGCACACCTGGCTCGACGAGGCGACCCGGGCGCTGATCGGCGCGGCCGAGCTGGCCATGCTTCCCAGGGGCGCCTTCGTCGTCAACTGTGCCAGGGCGGGGATCGTCGACCACGACGCTCTCGGCGAGGCCCTGCGCTCGGGTAGCCTCGCCGGGGCCGCGCTCGACGTGCTCCCCGAGGAGCCGCCGCCGGCCGCCGCACCCGAGCTCTCGTGGCCGGGGACGCTCCTCAGCCCGCACGCCGCCTGGTACTCGCAGCGGGCGAGCGTCGAGGTCCACCGCCGCCCGGCGCACGACGTCATGCTCGTGCTCACGGGGCAGGAGCCGCTCCACCCGATCGTTCGCCCCCGGTAGATGACGGACGTCCTCGTCGTCGGCGGGGGGATCGTCGGGGCCGCCGTGGCGGCAGGCTGCGCCGCCCGGGGGATGAGCGTCACGCTCGTCGAGCGCGGCGCCGTCGCCGGTGAGGCATCGGGACTCGAGCTCGCCCTTCTCGGCCGCCCGGTCGCTCCCGCGCTGGAAGCGCTCGCGGCGAGGAGCGTCGACACCTACCAGGCGCTCCATCGCTTCACGGGCGGCGCCTTCCTGTACGACGCCTCACCGTCAGGGGCCGGCCTGAGGAGGATCGACCCCCGGGCGGCCGCGGCCGCCTTCCTCGAGGAGGCGCGTGGCCACCGGGCGGTCGTGCACACGGGCCGCGACGTGAAGCGACTGCTGCTCCAGTGGGGCCGGGTCGTCGGCGTCCAGACCGACGCCGGCGAGCTGCGAGCACCGGCAACGGTGATCGCCGCCGGCACCGGCTCGTGGGCGATCTGCCGTGAGTTGCCGTTCCATGTGCCCCTGCGCCCGTTCCTCGGGGAGGTCGTGGTCACATCTCCCGTCGGAGAAGCGGTCGAGCCCGCCGCGACCGTCGACGGGGCCTGGGTCGCGACGGACGCGGCCCGCCGGCTCTGGATCGCTCGTCCCGGCGGCGCGGCCTCCCTGCTTCCCGACGGGGTCGGGATCGAGGAGCTCGACCGCCGCACGGTCCGGGCATCGGCGACACGGGACGGCCTGCCGCTCCACGGGCCGATCGGCGGCCTCGAGGGGCTCGTGCTCGCCTGCGGCCACGGCGACCACGGCATTGCCCTGGCGGCGGGACTGGGCGCGGAGATCGCCGGCGGAATCGAGTCGGGCGCCTGGGACGAGTCGTTCCTGCCGGACCGCCCGCGCGCTGCCTGACTACGGGAGGTTCGAGACGAGCCGGTCGCGATCCGGCGCCTCGGCCTTCCCCGACTCGATCCGGTCCCGGGCCCTGATCGCGGCGGTGCAGCCGCAGTCCGCATAGGTTCCGGCTTCGATCTGGGCGAGCAGCTCCTCCCTCTGCTCGAGCTGGGCGTCCGTCGGCTCGTTGACGAGCTCCGGGGTCTGGGCGGGCGGCGCGGGGGTCGTCGCAGGGGCGGGCGGCGCGGGGGCCGGCGCCGGGTCGCTCGACGCTCCCGGATCGGTACCGCCGCACGCGGCGACCGCGAGCCCGAGCAGGGCGAGGAGGGCGAGCCGCCTCATGTCGCGACCCCGAGGCGGCGCTCGCCGATCCGCCGGATGAGCTCCGCGGCGAGCACGAGGGCGAAGCTGGCGACGATCATCACGGTCGCGATCGGCATCAACACGCTCGTCTGACCGGAGATGCGAAGGCCCGAGTAGAGGTAGACGGGATAGGTCACCTGATCCTGGACGAGGAAGCTCGCGATCACGACCTCGTCGATCGAGATGACGAAGGCGATCAGCACCGACGAGATCAGCGCCGGGGTGATCAGCGGCAGGATGATCCGCCGGAAGGTCGTGAACCAGGAGGCGCCGAGGTCGAAAGCGGCCTCCTCAACCCGCCGGTCGATCGACGCGAGTCTCGGGAGCACCAGGAGGATGCAGAACGGAAGGGCGAACACGATGTGGCCGACCAGCACCGCCCAGAGGCCGAGCCCCGGGGCTGGCAGGACCGGATCATTCGGCTTGAGGAGGATCAGCAGGGCGACGCCGAGCACGACGGTGGGGACGACGAGCGGCAGGAGGATGAACGCCGAGATCAACGGCTTGAAGCGCATCTTGCGCCGCGCGAGCGCGTAGGAGACGAGCACGGCGATCGCGGTCGTGATCACGGCGGTTCCGGCGGCCACCTTGAGGCTCGCCCAGAAGGAGTTCCGCACCTGCTCGTTCTCGAACGCCGCCGTGTAGTAGTCGGTCGTGAACCCGGCAAGCGGGAACGCCACGTTCGGCGAGTCGTTGAACGAGAAGATGATCAGCATCGCCGTCGGCAGGTACAGGAAGAGGAGGAACAGCCCGAAGATCGCGAGCAGCGTGTACCGGCCGCCCCGCGACATCGTCACGTCGATCGCGCCGCCGCGCCGGCTCACGCCGTCGCACCTCCGCCCTGGCGCAGCCATTTCGCGGTCGCGAAGGTCAAGAACAGCACGACGCCGAGCATGAAGACGGCGAGCACCGCCCCCTGCTGCCAGTTCAGCGTCCCACCCACGAACTGTGACGCGATCGCCTGGCCGAACATGTAGCCGTCCGTTCCGCCCACGAGCGCCGGCGTGATGTACTCGCCGATCGAGGGGATGAACACGAACAGGAACGCCGCGACGACACCCGGCGCGGCAACGGGCAGCGTCACCCTTGCGAACGTCTGGAGCCTGCTGGCGCCGAGGTCGGTGCCCGCCTCGAGCAAGCGACGGTCCATGTTCTCGAGCGCGATGAAGATCGGAAGCACGATGAACGGCACCCAGGCGTAGAGCAGGACGAGGATGACCGTGAACTGGCTGTAGATCAGAAACGAGAGCGGGTTCCCCTGGTCGCGGAGACCGAGCTCGAACATCGCGCTGTTGATGAGGCCCTGATCGCCGAGGATGATCTTCCACGCGAAGATCCGCAGCAGGTAGCTCGTCAGGAACGGGGCGATGATGATCAGCAGCCACGTGTACTTCGACTTCTTGATGCCGAAGGCCAGGTAGTAGGCGATCGGGAACGCGAGGATCACAGCCCAGATCGCGGAGGTGGTGGCCATCGTGATCGACTTGAAGAAGAGCCGCAGGAAGTCGCCCTGCGAGGAGAGCTCGGCGACCCGGATCAGGTCGTTCCCGGCCGGGATCGTCAGGAAGGGCACGAGCAGCAGCACGAAGCACACGCCGACGATCCAGCCGCCGTAATGCTCCGAGATCCGCTTCCCGAACACCGCGCCGAGCACGAGGAGCACGAACAGGACCCCGACGAGCCAGGTCGGAAGGTGCACGCTCGCCGCCCCGAACAGCTCGAGGTCGACCCCGGGGTTCAGAAACTCCGACCAGATCTCCGTGGAGAAGCTCTGGAGCTCGCCGAGTAGCTCCGAGGCCGCTTCAGTGGGCGCGAACCGCTCGACGCCGATGCTGAAACGGACGATGAAGTAGATGGGAACGAGGAAGAAGACGACCAGGAGCGCGATCGCCGGGAGCGACAGCGACCAGCTGCCGAGCTGCTCACCGGCATGGCGCGCGCGGCTGCCCGACCGCCCCTCCGCGATCGGTGGCGTCTCGGCCGTTTCTTTCGTCGCCATCGGTCCTCGTGCCCCCGGAGGCGAGGGACGGCGCAACCTCGGGGCGGCGCCGTCCCTCGCCTGACCTGTCTAGGCTGCCTTGACGGCCTCGCCCGCCTCGGCGTACTCCTGGCGGTTCGGAAGCGGCTCCTCGAACCACGCCCGCGGCGCGGCGAACGCGCTCGGGTCGTTGAGGCTGAAGATCTCGATCAGCTCCGTGTCCTTGATCAGCTCCTGGACGCCGTTCTGCTGGGCGGAGCCGTAGGCGAAGTTGTCGGTGAGGGCGGCGCCCGCAGCGGGTGTGTTCGCGGCGGCAATCGCCAGCGACGTCCGGCCTGGCCGTTCGGTGTTCGCGCCGAGCACGAACCCGCACACCCACGCGAGACGACCCTCGGTGGGCCACATGTAGCGGACCTCGACGTCCTTCAGCTTCTCGTGCCGGATCGCCTGCAGGTACCCGTCCGGCCACATGTAGGTCGCCCAGACGTTCCCGTTGATGAAGTCGTCGATGTTGCCCTGGTTGTTGTCCCAGAAGTTCCTGATGTTCGGCTTGGCCGCGATCATCGTCTCCTTGGACGCCGCGATCTGCTCGCTCGTGAGATGGTTCGGGTTGATCGCGCCCTCGTTGATCAGGGCGCCGATCTTGATGAGCGTGACCGGATCGCTGTAGAGCGCCATCTTGCCCGCGTACTGCTCGTCGAGGATGAGGCTCCACGACTCCGCGGCGGGATCGAGCGGGATCTCGTCCGCCCGGTAGACGAGCGCCGAGAACCCGATGTCGAACGGGACGTGGTAGGTGAGCCCGCTCGCCGAGTCTACGCCGCCGGCCCGGATCGCCTCGGGGATCCCCTCGAGGTCCGGCAGCAGGGCGGTGTCGAACGGCTGGATCAGGCCGGCGCTGTTGAAATCGGGCCAGTAGGCGATGCACGGGTGGATGGCGTCCGGGCTGTAGCCGGAGGCCACCTTCGCAAGCGCCTGGATGTCGTTCTCGAGGAACGTGAACTTGAGGGGGCTCGTGGCGTTGAACTCGCTGTCGAGGTAGGTCTGCCACATCCACGGCGCCGTGTCGTCGTAGCCTGCCCATTCGAAGAACTCGATCGGGCCGTCCGGCTCCGAGGCCGGGTCGAACGTGGGTCCGGCTGCCGCCTCCGTCGTTGCCGGCGGAGCTTCCTCGGTCGTTGCGGGCGGAGCCTCCTCGGTCGTCCCGCCGCCGGCCTCCGCCGTCGTCGCGGGCGCCGGCTCGTCCCCACCGCCGCCGCAGGCGGCGAGCAGAGCCGCGAGGCTCGTGGCGCCCGTGAGCGCGAGGAACCCGCGCCGATCCATGTTGCTGCGATCGATCATCCTGTCGTCCTCCTTCTCCCGCGACGCTACGACGCCGCCTCGACTTCCCTGTCCTCCTCGGCACGGGCCTGGCCCACGTCCACTTCACGCGCGGTGCCGATCACGAAGCTGTGCTCGGCCGCCCAGTGCAGCGTGATCCGGTCGCCGACGGCGACCGGGCGCACACGATGTCGAACCTCGTCGTTCAGGCGGTGGACGACGAGGCGGTCCCCGGTCGCCAGCTCGACGATGTACTGCGTCATCGATCCCAGGTAGACGACGTCGGCGACGGTGGCCGAGATGGTCGAGCTCTCGCCTTCCAGCGCCTCGAACTTGATCTTCTCGGGCCGCACGGTGATCACGATCTCGCCCGCCGGGGCGTTCTGCGCCGGGGCCATGAGCCGCTCGTTCTCGCCGAGCCGCTGCACGACGAACCCGTTCTCGTGACCGTCGGGGGTCATGTGGACGATGTTCGAGACGCCGATGAACCCGGCCACGAACGGGCTCGCGGGCCGCTCGTAGAGCTCGCGCGGCTCGGCGACCTGCTCGACGACGCCGCCGTCCATGACGGCGATGCGGTCGGACATCGTCAGCGCCTCCTCCTGGTCGTGCGTGACGTAGACGAAGGTCGTCTGCGTCTCCTGCTGGAGGTGCTTGAGCTCGAGCTGCATCTCGCGGCGGAGCTTCAGGTCGAGCGCGCCGAGCGGCTCGTCGAGCAGGAGCGCCGCGGGGCGGTTGACGAGCGCGCGGGCGAGCGCGACCCGCTGCTGCTGCCCGCCGGAGAGCTGCCCCGGCTTGCGCTTCTCGAGGCCCTGCATCCGCACCGTGCGGAGTGCCTCGGCCACACGCTCCTCCAGCTCGCGGCGTCCGACCTTCCTGATCTTCAGGCCGAAGGCGACGTTCTCCCACACGGACAGGTGCGGGAACAGCGCGTAGGCCTGGAAGACCATGTTGACGTTGCGCTTGGCCGGCGGGACGTAGGTCACGTCGCGGTCCTCGAGCAGGATGCGGCCCTGGGTCGGCTCCTCGAAGCCGGCGATCATCCGGAGCGTCGTCGTCTTGCCGCAGCCCGACGGGCCGAGCATCGAGAAGAACTCACCCTTGCGGATCGACATGCTGACGTCGTCGACGGCCGTCACGTCGGCGAACGCCTTCGTGACGTGGTCGAGGACGATGTGGCCTTCGGCCCGCTGGTCGTTGTTCATACGGCTCTATCGGTTTGACGGGAAAGTGGGGCGTATTGTTAGCGCCTCGCGCGCCAAATGCAAGGAGCAACTCTCTGAGCCCTCGTCCGGCCATGGGCGCCGTCCGGCGCCCGCAGATCCTCGAAGCCGCCGCACGCGTGATCTCACGACGGGGAGTGACCGGTCTGCGGCTGGCCGACGTGGCCGAGGAGTCCGGCCTCTCGGTCGGCTCGATCCAGCACTACTTCGGAACCCGCGACAGGCTTCTCGTCCAGGCGTTCGCGTACGAGACCGATCGCGCGGTCGACCGATGGATGGCGTCCGAGGACGGGGGCGTCGACGCGTGGGGGCGTCTCGTGGCGTTCGTCGACATCGTGCTCGAGCCGCAGACGTTCCGGGATCGCTGGACGCGCTGGCTGCAGTTCTGGGCCGCATACGCACGCGAGCCGAACATGCGCGGGGCGATGGGGAGGGCCTACGAGATGTGGCGCGAGCCGTTCCGCAGGGTGTTCCAGCAGGGCATCGCCTCGGGGGAGTTCCGGCCCTCGCTGCCGCTCGATGTCCTCGTGGACAGGGCGGTGGCGCTCTTCGACGGGCTCGTGCTCCAGGTGCTCCTCGAGGCTCCCGGCGCGACGCTCGAGCGGGCTCGCGAGCTGCTCCTCCAGAGCCTCGCCGCCGATCTCCGGCCTCGCGCGAGGCGCCTCTCGACGGGGCGGCGAGGCGCCGCGTGCTCGAGCCTGACCTGATCCTCGCGGGCGGGCGGATCCACACGATCGACGGGGCCCGTCCCGTCGCCTCGGCGCTGGCCGTCGAGCACGGCCGCTTCGTCGCCGTCGGCGGCGAGGAGCTGCGCGGGCTCGCCGGTCCCGCGACCGAGGTGCGCGAGCTCCGGGGCGCGACCGTCGTGCCCGGTCTCGTCGACGCCCACAACCACCTTCTGCACACCGGCGCGATGCTCTCCCAGGTGCAGCTCTACGGCTGCCGGTCGATCCCGGAGATCCTGCGGCTCGTCGAGGACCGCGTCCGGTCTGCCGCGCCGGGAGCCTGGGTCATCGGCCGTGGCTGGGACGAGAGCCTGCTCGCGGAGCGTCGTCATCCGACGAGGCACGACCTCGACGCCGTCGCCCCCGACCACCCGGTCGTGCTCTTCCGCGTCTGGAACAAGCTCACGTGCAACTGGGCCGCATTGCGGCTCGCGGGCATCGACCGGACCACGCACGACCCGCCGGCAGCGGTGCTGTACGCCGGCTCGTTCGAGCGGGACGTGAGCGGCGAGCCCACGGGGCTCTTTCGCGACCGTGCCAAGGTGCTGATCGAGCGGCATCTTCCCGCCCCGACGGAGGAGGAGCTCGTCGCGAGCATCGAGGCGGCCTGCCGGGCGTACAACGCCGTCGGGATCACCGCTGTCGGCGAGCCCGGCCTGTGGCCGCACGAGATCCGCGCCTTCCATCGCGCCCGACGCGAAGGGCGGCTCACGGTGCGGACGGACATGATGCTGGCGGGCTGGGGGTTCGGAGGGCCCGGGGACGAGGTCGGGCTCCGCGAGCGGTTCGACGGGCTCGGCGTGTCCGGGCGGGTTCGGCGACGAGGGGCTCCGCATCGAGGGCGTCAAGCTGATGCCGGACGGCGGCCTCGGCGACCGGACGGCGCGGATGTTCGAGCCCTATCCAGGCGGCGGCGACGACCGCGGGCAGTGGGTCGTCGACCCGGACGAGCTCCCCGGGCTGATCCGCTTCTGCCACGACCTCGGCTTTCCGGTCGACTGCCACACCTGCGGCGACGAGTGCCAGCAGCTCGTGGTCTCCGCGTTCGCGGCCGCACAGGAGGCGAGCCCGAAGCCGTGGCTGCGCCACCGCGTCCACCACGCCTACTTCCCGACCGAGCACGCGCTCGAGCTGATGGCGCGGCATCGGATCCCGGCGGTCGTGTCCAGCCCGTTCATCAGGAACCTCGGCGAGAGCTACGTCGCCTCGGTCGGCGAGCGAGCGGGCTTCCGGCGTGATGCCGATGCGGACGTACCTCGACGCGCGGCATCCCACTGGCCGGCTCGTCGGATTCGCCGATCACCGACTTCGATCCCTGGGTCGGCGATGGCCGCGGCCGCGACCCGGGCGACCGTCGCGGGCCGGGTGCTCGGCGCCTCGGAGCGCATCACTGCGGCCGAGGCGTTGCGCTCCTACACCCTCGGCGGCGCGTACGCGACGGGCCGCGAGCGCAGCTCGGCTCGATCGAGCCCGGGAAGCTCGCCGATCTCGTCGTGCTCGACCGCGACCCGCTCGAGGTCGAGCCGGAGGGTTGCTCGACGTGCAGGTGGACGCGACCATGCTCGGCGGGCGGTGGGTGTACGAGCGGTGACCGCGGCGCTCAGACGGGCCAGTAGCGCGAGAGGTACGTCCGTGCGGCAGTGATCCCGTCCCGGCCGCGGCCCGGGTCGTCCGGGACGTAGGCGAGCGGATCGCCGAGGGGTGCCTCGTCGAGCCCGAGCACGCCCTCGAACGTCGCGTGGAGGCAGTAGCCGGCGTAGGTCCGCGCGTACCCGCCCTCCTGGACGAGGACGAGCTGGCCGTCGCAGACCTCGCCGGCGAGCTCCGCAAGGGCCCGGCCGATCCTCCGGAATCCGCGCATGGACAGGTTCTGGCGGCCGTTCGGGTCGAAGCCGCTCGCGTCCTGGCCGCAGGCGCCGACGATCAGGCCGGGGCGGTACTCGCGCAGGATCGGCACGATCACCTCGTCGAAGGAGGCGCCGTACACGGCGTCGCCGGCTCCGAGGGAGAGCTCGAGGTTGACGTTGTGCCCGGCACCGTCGCCGACGCCGATCTCGGCCGCCGAGCCCGTCTGGGGGTGGCTCTGGCCCCACGAGCCGTGCTGCATGTGGAGCGAGACGGTCAGCACGTCGGCCCGCTCGTAGAAGCACTCCTGGGTGCCGTTGCCGTGGTGGACGTCCCAGTCGACCACGGCCACCCGGTCGATCCCGGTCGCCCGGGCGCGCTCCGCGACGACGGCGGCATGGTTCACGAAGCAGTAGCCGTCCGCACGGTCAGGTTGCGCGTGATGTCCGGGCGGACGCACGAGCCGTAGCGCGACCCGGGACCGTCCGAGGAGCACGGCGTCGGGCCGCCTCGAGACATGTTCCTGCGGCCGCGAGAATCGCCTCCCATGAGCCCGCCGAGACGAGCGTCGTGCCGGTCACCGTGCCTCCACCCGCCTCGCACAGCGCACGGATCGACTCGAGGTATTGGCGGTCGTGCACCGTGGCGAGCTCATCGATCGTCGCCAGCCGGCCCGGATGCCAGCGAAGGTGGGGGGCGATCGGGCCCCGCTCGAGCGCCGAGCGCATGTTGCGGATCCGCTCGGCGTTCTCGGGGTGCAGCTCCGGCACGTCGACGAGCGGAGTCAGGGGCGCCTCGAAGACGCCGGCGCCCGTGTCGTGCGCGAGCACCCGCTCGTCGAAGAAGACGTCGATCACGAGGCCGTATCATGCGTGATCCGTCGCGTGGCTGGCGTCCGTCGTGACGCCGTGGGAGGCTCGCCGCGCTCCGCACGTGGCAACCCGGCGGGGTCGTTCGGCGAATCGCCGTACCCGCTCGCGGCCTGCGGCGATCTTCCGGGCGGGTAGAATCCGAGCCTTGTGAGCGCAACGACGGTCGCGACGCCCCTGCGGGCCCGGCTCGAGGAGGGCGGGACACCCGTCCTCGAGGACTGGGGGTTCAACTCCGAGTACGGCGTCCTGCGGGACGTGCTGCTCGGTTCCGCCGAATGCTTCCGCTGGCTCGGAGAGGAGAACGCCCAGTACTCGGCGCTCGTCCGCGCGACGCTGCGCAAGGGCTACCGGTTCGACCGCGACCTCGCGCTCCGTCAGTACGCGGAGATGGTCGACGCCTACCGTCAGGCAGAGGTCTCGGTCCACGCGCTCGAGGCGCGCGACGAGTTGCCCTACGGCGTCTATGCGCGCGACTCGAGCTTCATGACGCCGTTCGGCGCCGTCGTCTGCCAGCTCGCGAACCCGCGCCGCCGCGGGGAGTACGCGACGACGCTGCGCTTCTATCTCTCCCAGGGCATCCCGATCTACGACCTCGTCTCGGCCGGCAACTTCGAGGGCGGCGACTTCAACATGATCGAGCCCGGGTGCGTGCTGATCGGCTACACGGGCGGCCGCGGCGAGGAGGTGGCGGCGAAGCAGGTCGGCGGGTGGATGGAGAAGGAAGGGGTCGAGGTCGCCTACGCGCCGATCGACGAGTTCTACGTCCACATCGACCTGATGGTCTGCATGCTCGCCGAGAAGCTCGCTGCGGTGTGCCTCGACACGACGGAGCCCGACGTCGTCGACTGGCTACGCGCGCGCAGGATCGAGATCGTCCCGGTGTCGTTCCGCGACACGATGGGCCTCGGGTGCAACGTTGTCGCCCTCGGCAACGACCGCGTGCTCTCGGTCGCCCAGTCCGAGGATCTCAACGCCCGGCTGCGGGCGCTCGGGTTCACGGTCTACGACCCTGATATGAGCCAGTTCCTCCTCGCCGGCGGCGGTGTTCACTGCATGGCGCAGGCGTTGCGGCGCGATCCGGGCTGACGCGGCGGAGGGGCCGGCTCGGCCGGGCACGACCCGCGCAGGAGCCGACCGCAGGGCGGCGGTCACTGCGTGGCGCAGGCGTTGCGGCGCGATCCGGTCTGACGCGGCGGAGGGGCCGGCTCGGCCGGGCACGACCCGCGCAGGAGCCGACCGCAGGGAGGCGGTTACATCGTCCGTCGGGGCCGAACGAGATCCGGCCCCTCCAACCGCAACGGCTGGAGGGGCGGGATCTCGGTGGGCCCGGCGGCCCGGGCGCCGACGGCGCGACCGCCCGGGGTGGAGGGCGGGAATCTCATCCCGCCCGTGGGTGTCGCTCCACCGTCGTACGGACGTCAGGAACGGATCGCGATCGCCTCGGCGTAGGTGGCGTCGACGGCGAGCGCTCCATCGCCCAGGCGATCGTGCCGGCGGGCAAGGTCGACGAGCGCCTGCTCAAGCTCCGCTCGGCCCGCGTCGTCGAGCGCCGCGAACGCCGTCAGCGTCGGGCCGTACCAGGTGCGGAAGAAGTTCACGAACTCCTCGGCGCTCGTGAAGCGAAAGGTGTACGTCCGCTCATTCACCGCGAGGGACTCGATTCCATCGCCGAGCAGCCCACGCAGCCCCTGCTCCGTCCCCCAGGCGAACGGCGAGGCGAGGCCGGGCGGCGGCGGCACGCGGGCCGCGGTCGCGCGGAACAGCTCGCCGATGTATCCGCCCGGCGTCCAGCTCGCGAGCCCGATCGTGCCGGCGGGGCGGCACACGCGCAGCAGCTCTGCGGCCGCCCGGGGCTGGTCGGGGGCGAACATCACGCCGAAGACCGACGTGACCGCGTCGAAGGTCCCGTCGGCGAAGCGGAGATCCTCGGCGTCGCCCTCGATGAGCGTCACATCGAGATCCTCGATCTCGGCGCGCAACCTGCCGTGCTCGACGAGCGCGGGGACGTAGTCGACACCGACGGCCTGGCACCCGCGGCGCGCGGCGGCGAGCGCCGCGTTCCCGTTGCCGGTCGCGACGTCGAGCACCCGCCAGCCGGCCCGGAGGTCGGCGCTGTCGCAGAGCTGCTCCGCCACGCTCACGATGCGGCTCGCAACCCTCGCGAAGTCGCCGCTCGCCCACGTCGCCTGCTGGCGGCGCTTGACGGCCTCGAGGTCGAGGCCCGTCCTGTCGATCACCTGCTGCATCACATCTCCTCCTAGTTAGCACGATCGGTCGTGCTTGTTACTATACGACCGTTCGTGCTAACTTGTCAAGGGATGGATTCGAGAGCGAACTCGGCGGCGGCCGGCGGCCGCCGGCGGCGGCAGGACGGCGAGCGGAGCAGAAGCGCGATCCTCGAGGCGGCCGCCCGCCTCTCGACGGTCGAGGGGCTCGACGGGCTCTCGATCGGGCGACTCGCCGACGACGTCGGCATGAGCAAGAGCGGCCTCTTTGCACACTTCGGCTCGAAGGAGGAGCTGCAGCTCGCGACGATCGACACTGCGAACGAGATCTTCCTCGCCGACGTCGTCGTGCCGGCGCTCGCCGAGACGTCGCCGCTGCGGCGCCTCGAGGCGCTGTGCGAGCGGTTCCTCTCGCACGTCGAACGCAGCGTGTTCCCCGGCGGCTGCTTCTTCGCATCGGTCGCGGCCGAGATGGACACGAAACCCGGCCCCGTTCGCGATCGGGCGTCGGAGATCGTCGGGGGTTGGCGAGGCCTCTTCACCGAGGCGATTGCCGAGGCACAGGCCGGAGGTGAGCTCGACCCAGGCGAGGATCCCGAGCAACTCGCGTTCGAGCTGCAGGCTCCCCTGCTCCTCGCGAACTCGCAATACGTGATCTCGGGCGACCGGGCCGCCATCGAGCGCGCGCGCACCGGGATCGCCAGACGCCTCCAGGTCGCCCGCGTCGCCCCGGGCGCCGGAGCCTCTCAGGTCGAGTAGAGCGCGGTCGGCGCGCCCTCGATCTCCCCTTCCCGCTCGAGGGCCATGCCGAGCTTCTCGGCGACTCGTCGAGAAGCCCGGTGCGCCGGATCGACGAGACAGAGGAGCCGCGTGAGCTGCAGCTCCTCGAGCCCGTACCGGAGGATCGCCCGCGCGGCCTCGGTTGCCAGGCCCTGGCCCCAGTGATCCTTCGCCAGCAGGTAGGCGACCTCCACCTCGTCACGGCCGTCGATCGTCCACGGGATCAGCCCGCAGCGACCGATGAAGTCGCCGGTCTCCTTGTGGATCGTCGCCCAGAGCCCGAAGCCGTGCCGGCTGTAGTAGACGTCGATGATCCAGGCGAGCTCCTCACGAGTCTCCTCGTACGTCAGGGTTCCCTCGGGGAAGTACCTCCTCACCTCGGGATCCCTGTAGAGCGCGGCGAGGTCGTCCAGGTCGTCCATGGTGAGGCGCCGGAGAACGAGCCTCTCCGTCTCGAGGATCGTCGACGGGACGTTCACCTCGGCGCTCGCTCTATGCGGGAATCACGGTCAGGGTCCGCGGCTGCTTCGAGAGGACCTCGATGCCGCGCTCGGTCATCAGCAAGGTCTCCATGTAGCTCGCGGTGAAGCCCCGGTCACGGTCGAAGAGAATGTTCTCGTAGTTCGTCACGTACCCGGGCTCCCAGGTGAACCGCTCGTAGGCGTCATTCGACAGGTAGGTGTGCCCCACCCAGTCGGGCGGCAGCGCGATCCCGAGCGCGTAGCCGCCGACCCACCAGACCTTTTCCCTCGGGAAGCGCGAGAACACGTACTCCTCGGCGACGCGTTGCGCGACGTCGAGCGGGTCTCCCGGCTTCACCGCTCTCTGAACCTCGAGGACGCTCTGCGCGGTCACCTCGAGGATCGCCCGCACCTCGGGGTGGTCCTCCCCGATCGCGAACGTCCGGCAGAGGTCGACGTGGTAGCGGTTCACGACGCCGCAGGCGTCGACGAACATCACGTCGCCGCGCTCGACGGGCCGCCGGCCCGGAGCGCCGTGGGTCCGGCACCACACGTGGGGGCCCGCCGAGACCATTGTGCGGATCGCAGCCTCCTCGCCGCCCGCATCCGCCATGAGCGCGTCGAGCCGCGCCGCGGTCTGGATCTCCGTCATCCCGGGCCGCACCTCGTCCCGCAACGCCACGAACGCCGCGTCGACCACGGCGGCGGCCCGGCGGACGCACTCGATCTCGCGCGGCGATTTCACGAGCCTGACGCGGTCGACGATCCAGTCACCGTCCACGATCCGGCCGCCCCGATCGGCGAGCCGGTCGGCGACCTCCCTGATCAACGGCGCGGCGGGAGACGGTGAGTGCCACTCGATCCCGACGGATCCGCCCGTCCAGCCACGGGATGCGAACGCGTCGACGACGGTGTCGACCGCGGTCTCGTAGGTGAAGAACACCGCCTCGTCGTAGTGCGCCGACAGTTCGACGAGCGTGCGGTGCCGTTCGTAGTCGACGAACACGAGGGACTCGTCGTCGCAGGTGATCACGACGCCGAGCGGTGCGCGCGGCGGGTACCAGATCGACTCGAAGCCGGTCAGGTAGCACATGTTCGCCGGGCTCATCACGTAGAGTACGTCGACGCCGCGGCGTCCCATCTCGGCGCGCACGCGGCGAGCCCGGTCGCGGTACTCGTCGAGCGGGAACGGGAGCGCGTCGTCCGCCATCGCCATCGGTCATCCTATGCGCACGTGGACGACCTGCACTACCTCCCGGCGACAGAAGCGATCGACCTGTTCCGGGCGCGCCGGCTGTCGCCGGTCGAGCTCATGGAGGCCGTGATCGCCCGGACGGAGGCCGTCGACCGGCGTGTCAACGCGCTGCCCGTCCGCTTCTTCGACGATGCGCTCGACGCGGCGCGGCAGGCCGAGGCCCGGTACGCGGGGAAGGGTCGGCGTCCGCGACCGCTCGAGGGCATCCCGGTCGCCGTGAAGGAGGAGACCGCCGTCGCCGGCCAGCCCTGGACGCAGGGCTCGCTCGTCTACCGCGACGCCGTCGCCGACCACACCGCGGTCTGCGTCGAGCGCGTTGTCCGGGCCGGTGGGATCATCCACGCCCGCTCGGCCGCGCCGGAGTTCTCGTGTGCACCGTTCACCCACTCGCGCCTCTGGGGCGTGACCCGCAACCCGTGGAACCGGCGCTACAGCTGCGGCGGATCGTCGGGCGGCTCCGGGGCGGCGCTCGCAGCCGGAACGGCCACCCTCGCCACGGGGTCCGACATCGGCGGCTCGCTGCGGATCCCCGCCTCGTTCTGCGGGGTCGTCGGGTTCAAGCCGCCGTACGGGCGGGTACCGGAGGAGCCGCCGTTCAACCTCGACCACTGGTGCCACGAGGGCCCCATGGCCCGGACCGTCGCCGATTGCGCCCTGCTCGAGAACGTCATGGCCGGCCCCCACCCGTCCGATGTCGCATCCCTGCGGCCGAAGCTGCGGATCCCGGCGAAGTTGCCCGGGATCGCCGGCTGGCGGATCGCCCTCTCGCGGGATCTCGGGGGGTTCAGGATCGACCGCGACGTCGCCCGGAACCTGGACGCCGCGGCAGATGCGCTTCGCGAGGCCGGTGCGGTCGTCGAGGAGGTCGACCTCGGATGGGATCGGCGTGAGATCCTCGAGGCGACACGGATCCACTTCGCCTCGATCTTCGCGGCAGTGCTCGCGGACGAGGTTCGGGAGCACCCCGACCTCGTGACCCCGTACGTGGCCGAGCTCGCCGAGCTGTCGAGGGTGTACGGCACTCCGGGCGACTTCGTCCGCGGGCTCGAGCTCGAGGCCCGGGTGTACGAGCGCCTGGGCCGGGTGCTCGAACGCCACCGGCTGCTGATCTGCCCGACCATGCCCCTGCCAGCCCTCCTCGCCGGGGACGACTATCTCGATCACGGGCCGATCGTGAACGGTGTGCGGCTCGAGAGCAGCTGGGAGATCCTGACCACGGCGGCCTTCAACGTCTGCAGCCGCTGCCCCGTCATGTCCGTGCCGTCCGGGATCGCCCGCAACGGCGTGCCCACGGGCGTCTCGATCGTGGGGCGAACCTACGACGACGTGAGCGTCTTCCGGGCCGCCGCTGCCTACGAGCGCGTCCGGCCGTGGCTCGACGCGCCGGACCGGCGCCCGAAGCTCTGAGCTCTAGCCCTGAGAGGAGGCAACGATGGAGAAGCCGAGGCCGATGGTGGTTCCCATGGGCTCCGTGCCGCCGGTTCCCGCCGCCGACGCGGTGACGAAGGTGCGGATCGCCCGCCTGATCACGAAGAAGCGGTGCGGCTCGAACCTGCTGTGCGGCGTCTCGTGGCTCGACCCGGGCGAGGAGACGAACACCTGGTCGTCGCGGGAGCAGGACGACACCGCCCCGGGTGGCCACTGGTACGGCCCCGTGGACGAGACGTACTTCATCATCAGAGGCCGCCTCCGGCTCACCTGGAACGAAGGCGTGCTCGAGCTGAGCCCGAACGACGCGGTCTACCTCGCCCCCGGGTGGACGTACCACCTCGCAAACGTGGGCGACGAGCCCGCGTTCTTCACGTACTCGATGACGCCGACGCCCGAATGACGGCCGAGGCGCCGCCCTATCCGGGGCGCAGCTGGTGGCTGCTCGAGGCGCTCGCCGCGGACCCCGGCGACCCATGCCCGCCGCTGCTCGAGGACACCGAAGCGGATGTCCTGATCGTCGGCGGCGGCTACACGGGGCTGTGGACCGCCCACAACCTGCTCACGCTCTCGCCCGGTCTCCGGGTCGTGGTGCTCGAGCGCGACATCTGCGGCGGCGGCCCGAGCGGACGCAACGGCGGGTTCGTGAACGGCTTCTGGTCGTACCTCGGCGAGCACGCCGGGCTGTTCGGCAAGGAGCGCGCGATGGCGCTCGCGCGTGCCGGAGAGCAGAGCGTGGTGGAGGTGGGGGAGTGGTGTGAGCGCCACGGTGTCGACGCCTGGTACGTTCGGGCCGGCGAGGTCGGCGCCGAGACGGCGCCGGGCCAGGCCGGCCGCCGGCACGAGCTGGTGGAGACGGCGGCGCGCTTCGGCGTCCCCGATCGGATCACGGAGCTCTCGCCCGAGGCCCTCGGCGCCAGGATCGAGCTCCCGAACCGCCCGGCAGGGATGCTGCTCCGCGAGAGCGGCACCGTCCATCCGGCCCGCCTCGCACGGGGGCTACGGCGCGTGGTGCTCGGGCAGGGCGCGAAGGTCTTCGAAACGAGCCCGGTCCGGCGGCTCCGGCTCGATGGCCCCGCGGTCGCGGAGACACCTGGTGGGCGCGTGCGGGCGGCGACCGTCGTGCTCGCTGCGGGATCGTGGCTCGCCTCGCACCGCGCGCTTCGTTCCCGGCTCACGGTGCGGGGCTCCTACATCGTCCTCACCGAGCCGGCACCCGAGCGGCTTGCCGGGATCGGCTGGACGGGCGGTGAGAGCCTCTGGAACTTCCGCTCGGCGGTGAACTACGTCCGGACGACCGCGGACGGTCGGATCGCCTTCGGTACCGGGGGGATGCAGCCCGGTCTCGGCATGCGGGTGGGTGAGGGCCACGACTGGCACGAGCGATTCGTCGCCGAGGTCGCCCGCCAGTTCCGGCGGATGTTCCCGTCGTTCGCGGACGTCGGGCTCGAGGCCGCCTGGGGCGGCCCCATCGACGTCTCCGGCGCGCACCTCGTGTTCGTCGACCGCCTTCCCGCCGGCGACGTCCACGTCGCCGCGGGCTACACGGGCAACGGCGTGGGCCCGTGTCATCTCGTTGGCAAGATCCTCGCCCGCAGGGCCCTCGGGATCGAGGACGAGCTGACGCGGCTTCCGATCGTCGGCTTCCGTCCAAGACGCTTCCCACCGGAGCCCTTGCGCTCCCTCGGTGCGTTCGCCGTGAACGAGGCCGCGCTCCGCCGCTGTGCTGCCGAGGACGAGGGCCGAGCGGCAGGCGCCCTCACCACAGCCGTGGCCAGGCTCCCCCGCCGCATCGGCTACCTCCTGGGCTAGCCCGGCCGGGAGGCACCGAACCCATCACGGGCGCCCCGGTTTCAGGCGATGAGGGCTCGCACCTGGCGGAGCGCGACCGTCAGGGCGGCGAGGCTCGCTTCCCCCTGGGCCCCGAGCGAGGAGACGAGCCGGTCGAGCCGTTCGTAGGCCTCGGCATGGCGCTCCGCGTATCCGTCGACGGCGGCCGCGATCGGGCGCCCCGCGGCGCCGTCGAGAACGCGAAGCACGATGTCCCGGCGGAGCGTCATCAGATCGTCTCCCATTGCCTGCCCGGCCCACCGTTGCCAGCGCGAGGTCTCGGGGAGGTCCGGTAGCCGACGCTCGATCCAGTCGAGATGGAACCGCTCGCCGGCGAGGTAGAAGGCGGAGGCGACGTCGCCGATCGTCTCGCCCGTGGTGCGGGCGACGGTGACGATGTCGGGCGCGTGCACGAGCTCCGGCTGATACGCGTGGCGGCGGGCAAGATCCTCGGCCACATCCTTCGCGACGAGATCGATGACGACGGCCTCTCGGGTGCTCCGCCATGACTCCGAGCCGACGGCCCCGATCGCCTTCGAGAGCTCCGCGAACACCGGCGCCGTCTCCTCGATCGTCACCCCGAGCGGCGCGCTCGGCGGGTTCAGCAGGTACCAGCGGGCAACGTCCTCGACGAGCGTGTCGACGCCGACCATGAGCACGTTCTGGACGACGGGATCGATCTTCCCGTCGAGGGCCTCCACGTCGTCCCACCGCTCCTGGGCGCCCGTGACGTACCGGGCGATCCAGTAGGCGCGGGCGACCTCCGCCGCTTCCGCGCCCGTCTCGGAGGCGACTCGAGACGCCCACGTGATTCCGAGGTCGTTGACGACGACGTTCGCGGTGATCGTGGACGCGAGATGACGGCGTAGCGGGTGGCGGTCGACGAGCGCGCCGAACTGCTCGACGACCCGCACCGGGAAGTACCTCCGGACCGCATCGAGAAGGAACGGGTCGTCCGGGAGCGTCGAGGGCTCGATCTTCCCCTCGAGGCTTCGCTTCGCGTAGGCGAGCAGGACGCACAGCTCGGGGCGGGCCATCCCGCGACCGCTCCTGGCCCGCTCGGCCATCTCGTCCGTGGAGGGAAGGCTCTCGAGCCCGCGGTCGAGCAGGCCATCCTCCTCGAGGGAGACCATGAGGTCCTCGTAGGCCGCGACGCGGTCCGTCGAGACGGCGACCTCCTGGGAGAGGATCTGGGCCTGCAGGTAGTTGTCGTACAGCACGTGCGCCGCGACGTCCTGCTCGACCTCGTGCAGCAGCTCGTCGCGCTGCTTCTGTGTCACATCGCCGGCGGCGAGCGCGATCCCGAGGAGGATCTTCAGGTTCACCTCGTGATCCGAGCAGTCGACCCCAGCGGAGTTGTCGATGAAGTCGGCGTTGATGCGCCCGCCGGCATTGTCGAACTCGATGCGGCCCTTCTGCGTGACGCCGAGGTTGCCGCCTTCACAGACGACGCGGCAGCGCAGCTCGGCTCCGTTCGCGCGGATCGCGTCGTTCGTGCGGTCGCCGGCGTCCTCGTGCGTCTCCGTCGTCGCCTTCACGAACGTGCCGATGCCCCCGTTCCAGAGCAGGTCGACCGGCGCGCGGAGGATCGCGGCGAGCACCTCCGCCGGGGGCGGCGCGGTGTCGCCGGCCTCGATCCCGAGCGCGCGGCGCGCTTCGGCGGAGAGTGGGATCGACTTCTCCTGCCGCGACCACACCCCGCCGCCCGGTGAGAGCTTCGAGCGGTCGTAGTCGTCCCAGGACGACGCCGTCAGCTCGAAGAGGCGGCGACGCTCCCGAAACGACACGGCGGGATCGGGATCCGGGTCGACGAAGACGTGGCGATGGTCGAAGGCGGCCACGAGCTGGATCTGGTCTGAGAGCAGCATGCCGTTGCCGAAGACGTCCCCGGACATGTCGCCGATGCCGACGACCGTGAACGGTCTGCTCGTGAGGTCGTGCCCGAGCTCGCGGAAGTGACGCTTCACCGACTCCCAGGCCCCGCGGGCGGTGATCGCGAGCTTCTTGTGGTCGTACCCGCGTGATCCACCGGATGCGAAGGCATCGCCGAGCCAGAACCGGTACTCGTCCGCGATCTCGTTCGCGACGTCGGAGAACGTTGCCGTCCCCTTGTCGGCTGCGACCACCAGATACGGATCGTCGTCGTCCAGGACGCGGACGTCGGGGGGGTGTACGGTCTCGCCGAGGATGAGGTTGTCCGTCAGATCGAGCATGCCGCGCATGAGCGTCGAGTACCGGGCGACGACCTCCGCCTTCAGCGCGTCGGTGTCCGCCGGCGTGCGTTTCAGGACGAAGCCGCCCTTGGAGCCGACCGGGACGATCACGGCGTTCTTGACCATCTGAGCCTTCATGAGACCGAGCACCTCGGTGCGGTAGTCCTCCTTGCGGTCAGACCAGCGGATCCCGCCCCGCGCGATCTTGCCACCCCGCAGGTGGATGCCCTCCATCGCGGGCGAGTAGACGAAGATCTCGTACAGCGGGTACGGCCTGGGCATGTCCGGGACCGCCGCCGAGACGAGCTTGAACGAGACGTAGTCGCGGTCCGGCCGGAAGGCGTTCGTCCGCACGGTCGCGAGTATCAGCCCGAGTTGCGCCCGCATGATCCGGTCCTCGTCGAGGCTCTTCACCCGGTCGAGGTCGGCGCGGATCTCGGCGACCGCCGCCCGCTCGGCATCGACGTTCTCCTCATGGGACGGGTCGAACCGCAGCTCGAACAGCTCGACGAGCTTCCGGGCGATGCCGGGATTCCGAGCGAGCGCCTCGTTCTTGTACTCGACGCCGAAGGCGGCTCCGACCCGCAGACGGTACGTCCGGTACGCGCGCAAGATCCCGACCCGCTGCCACGTCAGGCCGGCGGACACGATCAGCCGGTTGAGCGAGTCGGATTCGGCGTGTCCATTCCAGATCGCGGAGATCGCGTCGGCGATCCGCGCTCCGGATGCGGCGAGATCGAGGCAGTCGCCGTTCGCGTCGACGACCCCGAAGTCGTGGAGGTACACGTCGTCGTCGCTCTCGAGCCGGGTCGGGACCTCCTCGACGACGATCAGCCCCAGGTGCTCGAGGATCGGCATGAAGTCGGACAGCCTGACCTTGCCGCCGGTCTTGTACAGGCCGACGCGGGTCAGGCGTTGCTCGTGCTCCCTCTCGTTCTGGAGTGCGACCGCGAACGGCTCGCCCGCCGCCAGGCGTTCGAACTGCTCGATGTCGAGCAGTGACAGGTAGATGTCGGTCGAGGACTTGTAGTAGGCCGGAAGAAGGGCCGAGTACCGGTCGGCGAGGAGGTTTCCCCGTTCCTCTCCGTGGAGCTGGACGAGACGATCGCGGAGGCGGTCGTCCCAGGTCCGGGTCGTCCTGATCACCTCTTGCTCGAGATCGGCGAAGGAGACCTGCGGTATCGCCCCGTCGACATGGACCATGAAGTGAATCCGTGCCTGCTCGTCGTCGCCGAGAGACAGGTGGTAGTCGATCGAGTTGCCGTTGAAGCGCCGCAGGAACAGATCCTGCAGACGGAGGCGCAGCTCGGCGTTGAAGCGATCACGGGGGAGCGCGACGAGGACGGCGATCCGGCCCTCCTCGAGGTTCGAGCGCACGAAGAGCTGGATGTGGCGCCGCTCCTGCAGGTCGAGGAGCCGAACGAGGGTCTGCCGCAACTCCTCGACGGGGGCCGTGAAGAGCTCGTCTTTCGGGAACGACTCGAAGAGCTCGATCAGCGACTTGTAGTCGTGGGAGCCCTCGAGGTAGTCCTCGGCGATCGCGATCTGGCGGAGCTTGCGGGAGAGGATCGGCGTGCGGCCGGCCGGCTCCATGTACGCCTTGCGGGTGAAGAGGCCGAGGAGTCGCAGCGCCCCGATCACGCTGCCGCGCTCGTCGACGCGCTTGACCGCGATGTCGTCCATCTTCGCCCGGCGGTGAACGGTCGAGTAGCGGTTCGTCTTCGAGACGACGAGCACCGGCCCCTCTAGAAGGCGGTCGCGCAGGCCCGGGTCGATCGCCTCGAGCGGCACCGGCTCGCGGTACCGGGACTGATCGTCCGAGGTGAGGAGCCCGAGGCCCGCGCCCGGCACGACGGCGAGCCTGTCGCCGCGGAGGTCGTACTCGCGGTAGCCGAGGAAGACGAAGTTACGGTCCAGCAGCCATTCGAGGAATGCTCGGGTCTCCTCGATCTCGTCCAGGGCGTACCGGCTGACACTGCCGCGCGCGGCCTCGATCATCGTCGTCACCCGGGCCTTCATCTCGGCCCGGTCGGCAACCGTCGCCTGTACGTCGTGGAGCGAGCGGAGGACGCGCTCGGTCACCCTCGCAAGCTCGGCGTCGGAGAGGTGGCGCGAGAGCTCGAAGTGCATCATCGACTCGCGCACGGCCGCCTCGCGGGCGTGGAGGATGCGCCGGATCCGCCCGCTCTCGTCTCGCTCGACGCCGACGACCGGGTGGATCACCTCGCGCAGATCGGTCCCGTCCGCCGAGATCGCCGCCGAGACGGAATCCACGAGGAAGGGCGAGTCATCGCAGTTCGTCTCGACCACGGAACCCACCGAGGCGTAGCCGTCGCTGGCCAGGGTGGGGTTGAAGGCCCGCACGATGAACGCCTCCGCGCCCCGGCCGTCGGCGAACTCGAACGCCGCGACGATCTGGCCGAACAGCTCCTCGGCGGATACTTCGGCCTCCTCCTCGGGCGTCATCCGCCGGACGTAGGCGCGCGCAAACTCGCGCACGGCGCCGGCACGCGAGGCGGGGACATGCTCCGCGATGCGCCGGAACAGCTCCTGGACGAGCGGGGTCGTCGCCCCGTCAGCCATGGCCGTCGGCCCTGCGGCTCATCGGGTCAGGTCGTGAGCCATCTCCTCGAAGGCTCCGACATAGCGGTCGCAGTCCTCGAAGGTGTGCTGGACGGAGAGCGTCCACTCCTCCTCGCGGCCGGGTGTCATGAAGATGCCGCGATTCATGTTGTAGAGCCACGCGAGGTCGGACAGCGCAGCGTCCTGGTTCTCCTTGAACGTCTCGTAGTCGACGATCTTCTTCGGCGAGAACGTCACGCATCCCTTCGAGCCCACGCCGACCGCATAGCCCGGCAGCCCGTGGGTGTCGATCACCCGTCGGCACCCGGCGAGGATGTGGTCGTTGAGGGCGTCGAGGTGTGCGTACGCTTCGGGGGTCAGGACGTCGAGCAGGCTCGCCCGGGCCGCCGCCATGCAGAGCGGGTTCCCGTTGTACGTCCCGACCTGGTAGACCGTGCCGCTCTCGACGACCTGCATGACCTCCTCGCTGCCGCCGATCGCGCCGGACGGCAGGCCGCCCCCGAGCGCCTTGGCGAGGGTGACCATGTCGGGCTTCACGCCGAACCGCTCCGTCGCGCCGCCGGCCGCGATGCAGAGACCCGTCTTCACCTCGTCGAAGATGAGGACGATGCCGTGCCGGGCCGTGATCTCGCGGACGGCCTCGAGATAGCCCGGCTCCGGGAGCACGACCCCGAGGTTCATCATCGCTGCTTCCATGATCACGCAGGCGGGCTTGCGCCCCTCCGCCTCGAGGCGCTCGATCCGCCGCTCCATGGCGGGCGCGTCGTTGAAGGGAACCGCGATCGTCATGTCTGCGACCGGCTGCGGGATGCCGCCGCCGTAGGGCAGCGAGGCGAGGTTCTCGCGGTCGCCGATCTGCTCGTACGGCACGCCGATCGAGACCATCACGTAGTCGTGGTGGCCGTGGTAGGAACCGAAGATCTTCACGATCGTGTCGCGCCCGGTGTATGCGCGCGCGATGCGAATCGCGTCCATCGTCGACTCCGAGCCCGAGTTCGTGTACCGCCATCGTGGAAGGCCCCACCGGCGGGCGAGCTCCTCGGCGACGAGGACGCCGTCCTCCGTCGGCGCGGCGAAGTGGGTGCCGAGCTCGATTCGCGTCTGAACGGCCTTCGAGATCGCCGGATGAGCATGGCCCTGCACCATGGAGCCGAAGCCGTTGTGGAAGTCGAGCATGATGTTGCCGTCGACGTCCCAGACCTTCGCGCCCCTGCCGTGCGCCAGATACAGCGGCCAGGGATCGCGCACCTGGTAGGAGGATGCGACCCCGCCGGAGAGCACCTGCCGCGCGCGCCCGTAGAGCTCCGACGAGCCCGGCGTGCGGTCGTCGAGGCGGGCACCCTCGCGAGCGGTCAGCTCCGCGATCCGCTCGCGGTCGATCTCGACCGGCGCCTGTGTTGCCATCGCGTTCTCAGCTCCCTTCAACGAGCCGGATGCGGTCGTCCGCCAATCGGCCCGCCGCCACGTGTCGGCGTTCCGGCCGGCGCCGGACGCGCAGGTTTACACCTGAACGATATGCGGGATTCCGGGGTCCCGGTGGCCGCCCCTTTCATCCGGGCGGGGCTCACCGCCGCGGGCACCACGCGGAGTAGACTCGCGGCCGTGGCGCTTGTCGAAGTTGAGCGGCGCGGGTCCGTCGCGGTGGTCGTCCTCCACCGCGAGGAGAAGCTGAATGCGCTCTCACGGGCGCTCGAGTCCGAGCTCGGCTCGGTGCTCGACGGAGCCGTGGTACGCGCCAGCCGGGCCGTCGTGATCGCGGGTGCCGGACGGGCGTTCTCGGCCGGCGCCGACGTCGGTGAGTTCGGCGGGCAGGATCCCGCCGCGATCCTCGCCCACTACCGCGACGCCGGGAGCGTCTACGAACGGCTCGCCGGACTTCCGCAGCCCACCGTCGCGGCCCTGCACGGCTACTGCCTGGGGGGAGGGCTGGAGCTCGCGCTGGCGTGCGACCTCCGCGTCGCGGGCGAGAGCACCGTGCTCGGTTTCCCGGAGGTCTCGCTCGGCATCCTGCCGAGCGCGGGCGGCCTGACGCGCCTCGTCCGGTCGGTCGGCGTGGCACGGGCCAAGGAGCTGATGCTGCTCGGCGAGCGGTTCGCCGCCGGGGACGTGCGCGCCGTCGGCCTCCTGACCGAGGTCGTGGCCGACGGCCACGAGCTCCCGAGGGCACTCGAGCTGGCCGAGCATCTCGCCTCGCTGCCGCCGCTCGCGGTCTCCGTGACCAAGGAGGCGGCCGATCTCGCCGCCGATGCCTCCCGGGCCGCCTCGCTGCTCGTCGAGCGGCTCGCCTACGGCCTGCTCGCCCAGACCGCCGACGCCGACGAGGCGGCCGCGGCATTCGTCGAGAAGCGCGGGCCGCGCTTCGAAGGCAGGTAGAGGCCGGTGCCGGTGATCGAGATCCGGGCGCTCCCGCAGCGCGCCGCCGTGGATCTCGGGAGAGTGCTCGCCAGCGCGTGCCAGGCGGTCGCGGCGGTGCTCGACGAGCCGGCGAGCGGGACGTGGGCGACCTGGGAGACGATCCCGCCCGGGTGGTACAGCGAGGGAGGCGACGCGCCCGCCGTTCAGCCCCACTCGACGCATCCTCCCCTCGTCCGCGTCAGCGGGTATCAGGGCAAGGAGCCGCACCTGATCGAGGCGATCCTGACGGCGGTGGCGGAGGCGCTCGCCGACGGGCTCGGCATCGCGCCGGGCAACGTCTTCGTCCGCTACGAGGAGCTGACAGCCGGGCGCACGTTCGCCGGCGGGCGCGTGCTCGGGGCGTCCGCTCCCGCTTAGGATGGACTGTCACCGAGTCGTCCCGACACTTGGGGCCCTCGTAGAGGCTTGAGAGGACGGCACCCGGGTTTTGTAAGCCGGGTGCCGTCCGTTTCTCGGCTCACCCTCGCCTTCGAGACCAATCGGAGGAAAGGAGTGAGCCGCATGTCTGAGGATGACGTCCTCTTCGGCTACCGGTTGCAGTTGCTCGACTACGCCGCCCGCACGTCGGTCAGCGAGGCCTGCCGCACCTTCGGGGTGCATCGCTCGACCTTCTACCGCTGGAAGCGCCTGGTCGACCGACACGGCCTCGAGGTGCTGCGGCCCCGCGAGCGGCGCCGGCCGAAGATGCCCAACCAGCTGCCGGCGATGGTGGAGGAGCGGATCGTGGCCTTCGCGATCGCCCATCCCGGCCACGGTCCACGACGGATCGCCTCCGAGTTGGGGCGGGAGAAGTGGGGCGGGATCGTCGTCTCGGCAAACGGCGTCTGGCGCTGCCTGCGCCGACACGGCCTCAACACCCGCTCGAAGCGGCTCTCCCTCGTCGCGGGCTACCGGGCACCCTACGAACCACCGCGCGAGCCCGTCCCCGAGCCACACATCGAGGTCGACCATCCCGGCGAGCTGGTCGGCTTCGACTGCTTCTACGTCGGGCGGCTACGAGGCACCACGGGCGCCGTCTGGCAGCTGACCGCGATCGACTGCTACTCCTCGTTTGCCTGGGCGGAGCTCGTCGTGTGCCCCACTGGCAACCCGTCGGCTATCGCCACCTCCAAGCTCGCCCGCCGGGTGGCGCGAGACCTGAAGCGGGCGGCCTGGCGCCTCGAGCGCGTGCTCTGCGACAACGGCAACGAGTTTCGCAACGATCGCTTCAAGGGCACGATCGCCTCGCTCGGCTCGCGCATCACCTACATCCGCTCGGGTCGTCCGCAGACGAACGGCAACGTCGAGGCGCTGCAGCGGCTCATCCTCGAGGAGTGCTGGCGGCCGGCCTTCGCGCGCTACCTCTACCCCCACTGCACGGGCCTCAAGCGCGAGCTCGAGCACTACCTCGCCGAGTACAACTTCGACCGCGTCCACCACGGCCGCCTCACCCGTGGACGCATCCCCGCGCACATCGTCTACGGTGCCCGCAAGATGGAGGCGAGATGAACCGTGAGTGTCGGCACATCTCGGAGTCGGTCCAGCTTAGGAGGGCAGCGGACGTTCCCGCAGGAACGGGATCGGCACGGCGGGGGTGGCCGCGTCGATCTCACGCCCGAGTCGGTGGCCGTCGAAGATGCAGTCGGCGATGAGCTGGGGGGCGACGCAGTCGCCGATCCGGTAGACGGCCTCGATTCCCTCACCCCGTAGCGCCTCGGGGTCGGCCTGGAGCTCGAGGTAGAGGCGCTCGTTCGAGAGTCGGTGCGTGACCAGAACGACGGCGTCGGCCTCGATCTCGACCGGCTCGCCGAACTCGCCAACGGCCTCGATCCGGCCGGGTCCGATCAGCGTCGGGAGCACCCCGGTCCGCATCCTGATCCCCGCCTCGTGGAGGCCGCGGCGGAGCAGGTCTTGCTCGAGGGTCTCGTGGCAGAACGGCGCGATCTCGCCGAGGCAGGTCACCAGCTCGACCCGATGGCCCCGCGAGGCCAGGAGCTCGGCAATCCCAGGCGCCACGTAGTAGCCGTCGCCGTCGAGGACGACGACCCGCTCGCCGGGCGGCTCCTTGCCGTCGAGCATCAGCTGCTCCGGCGTGAGCACGTCCGGACGGTGGGCGTCCGCACCCGCGATGGGGTCGTGCGTGAGCCGGTTCAGCCCGTCGGGGGACCAGCGCGCGCCCGTTGCCACGACGACGAGCTCGGCACCGTAGGCGACGACGTCCGCGGCCGTGAGCCGTGCCCCGGTGATCACCTCGACGTTTCGCAGCTTGCCGAGCTGGATCCGCCGCCAGTTCAGAACGCGTGCCCACTCGCCCCGGCCCGGGAGCTGGGGCACCCAGCGCATGATCCCGCCGATGTCGTCGTCGGCGTCGACGAGGTGAACCCGGCGGAAGCCGCGCTTGCCGAGGACGATCGCGCACTCCATCCCGGCAGGCCCGGCGCCCACGACGAGGACGTCCCGATCCGCGTTTGCGGCGCGGTCGAAGCGCTCCGGGTGCCAGCCGCGTCGGTACTCCTCGCCGGCGGTCGCGTTCTGGGTGCAGCCGATGTTGCCGCCCGGGTCGGCCTTCGGGATGCAGACGTTGCAGCCGATACACTCGCGGATCTCGTCGTAGCGCCCCTCCTCGATCTTGCGCGGGAGGAACGGGTCGGCGATCGACGGCCGCGCGGCGCCGATGATGTCCCAGGTGCCAGCGCCGACGATCTCGGCCATCAGATCGGGGCTCGTGAGGCGAGACACGCCGACGATCGGCTTCGCGGTCGCCTCGCGGCAGCGACCGGTCCACTCGAGCTGCCAGCCCTCCGCGAAGAGGCTCGATGCGCCGGAGTCCTTGGACCATTCGGAGGCCGAGCCGACGCATACATCCCACAGGTCGACCAGATGGTCGGCGTGCCGGATGAAGGCGAGCCCTTCCTCCAGCGAGACGCCGTACGGCGAGAGGGCCTCGACGGAGATCCGCGATGCGATCGCGCAACGGTCGCTGACGGCCTCCCGAACGAGCTCGAGGGTCTCCGCCCAGAATCGTGCTCGATTCTCGAACGAGCCGCCGTACTCATCGTCGCGGCGGTTGTAGAAGGGCGACAGGAACTGCATCGGCAGGTAGCTGTGGGCGCCGTAGACGTAGACGATGTCGAAGCCTGCGTCGGCGGCCCGCTCCGCCGCCGTGACCCAGTCGCCCTGGATGCGGCGGATGTCGTCTTTCTCCATCGCCTTCGGCGTGACGAGCAGGTAGTCGGACATCAACTGCGAGGGGGCCATCGCCGGGAGGCGCCATTGCCGCCTGGGCGAGTGGGCGCCCGAGTGGTGGAGCTCACAGCCGGCGAGCGCGCCCTGCTCGTGGGTCAGCTCGCACGTGAGCGAGAGCGCCCGGAGGTCGTCGTCGTCCCACATGCGCGCGGAGATGAACGGCGTCTCGTCCGAATCGGGGCTGACGGCGCAGTACTCCGTGTTGATCGCAGCCCACCCGCCTTCTGCCTTCATGGCGCGAAACGCCGCCTGGTGGCGTGGCTTCTCGGTCCCGAAGCCGCAGCAGTGCGGCACCTGGTAGAACCGGTTGCGAAGCACCTTCGGGCCGATCCGGATCGGCTGAAACAGGACGTCGTGTCGGGGATCGCGCACGGCTAGTGGTCTCTCCGGGGAACACGGCACGGTGCTGGCGGCTGCAAAGCGGCGACAGACCGTGTCCTCAGTCGCGCCAACATGCCCGCATATTGGCGCTCCCTGCGTCCTGGCCTGGCTTGCTTTCGCACTAGATGGGTGCTTCCACCAGATTGCCGACGAGGCGTGATCGGTCATAGACCGCCAACCGTGGCACGGCCGGATGGCGGTCGGAACCGGCGCGTGGCGCCACGCTCGTTCGTCGCTCGTACCAGTGGTGCGAGCGACGGAGCGATCGCAGCTCCACGCTCGGTCCCGTCCACCCCCGCCAACACCGCAATCTTCGATCAGCCACCTAGAGCGCCTCCCCGTACCTCGAGTCGCGCCAGGCGAGCGCGGCCTTCAGCCCCTGCTCCTTCGCGATCCGGTTGAACTCCACCTGCTCGGGCGTGCCGGCCGTGTTCAGCACCGCGGAGATCTCGAGGTTCATCCCGACGGCCTGGCGCAGCCCCATCGCCTCGTAGGCTCTCGTGAGGGCGATCTTCGTCAGCCGCAGCACAGGGAGCGGGGTGGGCGCGATCTTGCGCACGAGCTCTGCGACCTCCGCATCGAGGGCATCGATCGGCACCACGTGGTTCACGAGCCCGAGCCGGTACGCCTCGCGAGCGTCGACGGCATCGCCGGTGTAGAGGAGCTCGTTCGTCTTCTTCTGCCCGATGACGAACGGCATGAGCAGCGCCACCGGCCCGGAACCGAAGCGGATCTCGGGCTCGCCGAGCTTCGCGTCCTCGGCGGCGACGATCATGTCGCACGCCATCGCGAGCTCGCAGGCGCCTCCGAGGCACCAGCCCCTGACGGCGGCGATCGTCGGCCTGGGCAGGCTCCAGAGCCGCATCGTCACGTCGACGTCCCGGGCGAGCTCCTCCCGCCATGGGTAGCTGCCTTCGATCCCGTCCTCGGCCTCCGATGAGATGTCAAAACCCGCCGAGAACGCCTTGCCGGCCCCCGTGAGGACGACGACCTTGACCTCGTCGTCCGACTCCACCTCGTCCATGCTCCGGTGCAGGCCGGCGACGATCTCGTGGTTGAGCGCGTTCAGCTTGTCGGGCCGGTTCAGCGTGATCCACGCCGCCGGGCCGCGCCGCTCGTAGAGAACGACGGGTTCACTCATGCGACTTCCTCCAGTTCGGTGACGAGCTCGGCACGAATCGCGCGCCACGCGCGCGCTTTCTCGGGCATACTCGAGAGCGGGTGGTGGGTTACCCCCCAGGGCGGGGATGTGGGGCCCGGGCCGCAGATCGCCTGCGCGGTCGGCAGGTGATGGACGATGGGCGGGCCGGGGCGCATCATCCGACCACCACGAGCGCATCCACGGCCACGGCGCCCTCCGGGCCGAGGATGAGCGGGTTGACGTCGATCTCCGCGACCTCCGGGTGGTGGAGGGCGAGGTCGCCGAGCGCGATGACCGTTCTGGCCAGATCGTCCCGGGCTGCCTCGCTCGCTGCCCGCGCGAGCCCGGGGGCCTCCGCGACGATCGCTCGCGCCGCGTCGAGGTCGAGGGGGGCGAGGGCCACGGCGGCAAGAGAGAGCGCCTCGACCGCGACGCCGCCCAGCCCGATCGCCAGCACCGGTCCGTAGTCGGGATCTCGCGAGAGGCCGCAGATGACCTCCGCGCCCGAGGCGACCTGCCGGGCGACGAGCACGCGCCCGCCGAGCCGGGCCGCGGCGGCGCGCACGGCGTCCGTGCTCTCGACACCGAGCACGACGCCGCCTGTGGCGCTCTTGTGCGCGGGGCCGTCCGCCTTGACGACGACCGGGAACCCGAGCGCCTCGGCGGCCTCCGCCGCCTCGTCCGGGCCCGCCGCCCGGGCCCGCGGTGCGACCGGGACGCCGTAGCGTTCGAGGATCAGCGCCGACTCGAACTCCGGCAGTGCCCCGGGACGCAGAAGGTCGTCGAGCGCGACAACCGCTCGCTCGAGCGCCGGCGGCCGCACCGGGCGCCACCGGGCAACCGCGGCGATCGCGCGGAGGGAATGCGCTGAGCCGCGGAGCAGCGCGAGATCCCGCTCCCGCGCGACGCGGGCGATGTGCGCCGGCGGGTCGCTCGTGTGCACCGACGTGATCGCCCCGAACAGGCCGTCGGTCGCGTCGACCGCCTGGGCGAGCGAGCGGACGACCATCGTGCACCAGCCCTCCTCGTCCACCCCCCGGAACTGGGACAGGTCGACCTGGCCGAGCAGCACGTCGTAGGCGCCCGACCGGGCGAGCACCTGGAAGCAGCGGGGATAGACGACGTTCTCGTCGTCGATCGCCCACGCGTCGAGTGGGTTCTGCGGCGAGACGAAGTTCGGGAACTCCGAGCGCAGCTCCGCCGACACCGCGCCGGGGATCGGCTCGAACGGGAGGCCGACCGCCTGGCCGTGGTCGGCGAGCAGCGCGCACTCCCCGCCGGACTCCGACACGGCGGCGATCCGGGGGCCACGCGGCCAGCGCTTCCGTCCGAGCACCTCGAGGGTCTCGAACAGGTCGTGGACGTCATCGACCTCGATCGCTCCGTATCGCCGGAGGAGCGCCGAGAAGGCCCGGGCGGAGCCGACGAGCGCGCCCGTGTGGGCGAGCGTCGCCCGGGCGGCCGCGTCCGAGCGGCCCACCTTGAGGCAGACGACCGGCTTGCCGGCCTCGGCCGCGAGCTCGAGGGCCGCCGCGAACGCGTGCGGACGCCGGACAGCCTCGATGAACAGCCCGATCGCCCGCGTGCCGTCGTCGGCCGCGAGAAAACCGAGCAGGTCGGCGGCGTCGCGGTTGAGCTCACCACCCGACGAGACCACCGTGCGGAAGCCGATCCGCGGGCCCATTGCGATGAACGCCTCGCCGATCGAGCCGGACTGGGCGACCACCGACACGTGACCCGGCACGAAGGTGTCCGGGACGGTGCCGATCCAGGTCGACGGCCCGACCGGCGATGCGACGCCCATGCAGTTCGGGCCGATCACCGCCGCTCCGGCGGCATCGGCGAGCTCGGTCAGTCGCCGGACGACAACGGGCCCCTCGGCTCCTGCCTCGGCTCCGACGCCCGGCACGACGAGCGCCCGGATCCCGGCGGTGAGCGCTTCCTCGGCCGCCTGCTCGACCCGCGCGTGCGACACGAGCAAGAACGCGAGCTCCGGGGTCTCGCGCAGCGCACCGATGCTGGGATAGCAGGTCGTCCCGAGCACCTCCGGGCGGTTCGGGTTGACGAGGTAGACGGGCACGCCTCCCCGGCTCGCCCCCTCGATCGGGCGCACGCTGCGCTCGGAGGCGCCGACGACGACGAGCGACCGCGGGAAGAGCAGGGGCTCGATCCCGCCCCGCAGCACAGCCTCGGACTTCACCGTCATGCCGGCGCAGAGCCTACCGCCGCAGCATCCGTGCGAGGTAGCATCCGCCGCCGTGCACGAGAAGCGGATCGAGATCCGGTGGCGCGACATGGACGCCTACCGCCACGTCAACAACGCCGTGTACCTCACCTACCTGGAAGAGGTCCGCGACGAGTGGCTCGAGGGTGTGCTCGGGGATGCCGAGTCCGTCTGGGACTTCGTGCTCGCCCGGGTCGCGATCGACTTCCGGCGTGAGCTCCGCCAGGAGGACGATGCGGTGCTCGTGCGTTGCCGGCTGGCGCGCATCGGGAACTCCAGCATCCGCACCGTCGAGGAGATCCGGACCCTGGACGGGACGCTCGCGGCGGAGGCGGAGGCCGTACTGGTTGCGCGCGAGTTCGGGGAAGGACATTCGCGCCCGCTGACCGCGCAGGAGCGCGCATCCTTCGAGCGCGAGGGATCGATTGTCTAGGAGCTCGTTTCAGAATGACGTTCGTCGCCGGGGCGTGATGGGCGGGCGCGATGCGAGGACGCAGCAAGCCCCAGTACGAGACGTATTGGGGCGACCGAGGACGCCACAGCGCGCACGCACACCGCGTCACGGCGGCACAAGGCTTCGTTCCGAAACGATTCTATTCCTCCGTGGTCTCCCGCTCCTCGGCCTCGTCCCGCTGCTCCTCGATCTCCCGGCGCTTCCGGTCGGAGGCCCGCTTCTCCTCGTCCAGCTTGTGGGGCCCGCCGCCGGGGCGCACGGCCAGGTTGCGTCCCGGGCCCGGCATCCGCACGCGCTTGCGCTTCATGGCCATCCTCGGGTGAGCCTACCCGCCGTCGCGGGGCCCGATCTGGCCGATCGCCCTCGCCCGGGACCGAGGGAGCCGCTCGAGACGATCGGCAACTCTCGGGGCGGGGCCCCGCCCCGAGTCCACCGAGGGCAACGGCGGACCTATGAGACACGGCGCGGCCGCGGCGACGAGCTCGCCGCCGCAGTTCGGGCAGCGCCCGTCCATCGCAGCGGAGCAGGACGGGCAGAACGTGCACTCGTAGCTGCAGATCCGCGCCTCGCCGTCCGGCCGGCAGCGCGGCGCCGCAGCGCTCGCACTCCGTCCGCATGTCGAGCGCCATCAGCCGGTCTCCGGGTAGACGATCACGACCGCGCAGTCTCGCCGCGCCTGCATCGCCTCGAACGCGTCGTTGACGCCGTCGAGGTCGCACGTCGAGATCATCGGTCGAGCTTCAGCTTGCCGCTCGTGTAGAGCTCGAGGAGGATCGGGAAGTCGACGAGCGGACGGCACGACCCGTACCAGCAGCCCGAACCGCCCGCTCCTCGAGGGTCAGCGTGAGCGCGTCGAAGGGGATCCGCGCCTCCGGCGGCGCCATGCCGACGAGGATCGCCTGACCGCCGCGCCCGGTGAGCCGAGAGCGCAAGCTCGATCGTCTCGGGCCGCCCGATCGCCTCGAACGCGTGGTCGACGCCGCCGTCCGTGAGGTCCTGCACCGCTTCGGCCGCGTCGACGGCGGTTGCGTCGACGGTGTCGGTCGCGCCGAGCGCCCGCGCGTCTCGAGCTTCGCGGGTACGACGTCGACGGCGATGATCGTCTGCGCGCCCGCGATCGCGGCTCCCTGGATCACGTTCAGCCCCACACCGCCGCAGCCGACCACCGCGACGCGATCTCGCCCGGCCGCACGCGGGCCGTGTTGAGCGCGGCGCCGACGCCGGTCATCACCGCGCAGCCCATCAGCGCGAGCTCGGTGCAGCGGCAGGGACGGATCGACGGGGATCGCGGTCCGGGCGGGCACGACGGAGCGCTCGGCGAACGACGACGTGTTGTAGTGGTGGATCCGTCTCTCGCCGATGTGGAAGCGCGCTCGTCCCGTCCTCGAGCGTCGCGTCGTACCAGGCGATGTTCTCGCAGATGTTCGGCCGGCCCGCTCGCGCACTAGCGGCAGCGACCGCAGTAGGGAAGCCAGGTCAGCATGCACGTGATCGCCGGGCTCGACGTTCGTGACGCCCGGCCCGATCTCCTCGACGACGCCCGCGCCCTCGTGGCCGAGGATGGCCGGCAGCGGACGTCGGGTGGATGTTCTGGACGACGTGGAGGTCGGAGTGGCAGACGCCGCTCGCGGCCATCCGGATCGCAGATCTCGCCCGTCCTTCGGCGCGTCGAGCTCGACCTCCTCGACTACGAGCGGCTCGTCGAACTCGTAGAGGACGGCTGCCCGCACAGGCGCGGATCCTACTCTCTGTAGATTGTCGCGCCGTGCCACTGACCGACGACGAGCAGCGCGTCTGTGATGAGATCGACGCCCGGCAGGACGAGCTCGTTCGGCTCGCATCCGACCTGATCGGGTTCGACACCACTGCCCGTGAACCGGACGACCCGCCGCGGCAGGAGCACGCGCTCCAGGCGTACCTCGCCGGAGCGGCTCGCGACGGCCGGCGCCGAGACCGAGCTGATCGAGCTCGAGCGTGCGGAGCTCGAGGGCAAGCCGCTCTACGTCGCCGGGAATGGGGTTCGAGGGCCGTCCGCAGCTCGTCGCGCGCTTCGTCGGGCAGCGGTGGAGGAGTCGCTGCTGTTCAACGGCCACATCGACGCCGTGTCCGCCGAGCCGATCGATCGGTGGACGAGCCATCCGCTTCGAGGCCGAGATCCGCGACGGAAACCTCTACGGCCGCGGCTCGTGCGACATGAAGGGCGGGATCGCGTGCATGGTCTTCGCCGCGGAGATGCTGGCGGGCTCGGCGATCGCCTTGCGGCGACCTGATCGTCGCGACGAACACGGACGAGGAGTCGTCGGGCGCGGGCGGGCTCGCGCTCGTCCTGAACGGCGTCCAGGCCGACGCGGGGATCGTCACCGAGCCGACGAACTTCGACGTCTGGATCTCGTGTCGTGGGACGAGCTATGCGACGGTCGTCGGTCGACGGGCGCCCAGGGCACGCCGAGGTCTTCCAGCCGCACTGGCGCGAGGGAGGCGCCGTCAACGCGATCGAGAAGGCACAGGTCGTGCTCGACGCGATCCGGCGCCTGCGCGAGGAGTGGCGCAACCGCTCCGATCTGCGCCATCCCCGGCTGTCGATGCCGGACGTCCTGCCGACGATGATCGAGGCGGGCGAGTGGGCGGTCACGTACCCTGCCGAGTGCCGATCACGATCGCCGTTCTCTACCTGCCGCAGCAGACCGACGACGAGGGTTGGTCGTTCGAGGTCGAGCGCGAGGTCGACGAATGGATCGCGAAGGCGGCGGCGAGCGACCCCTGGCTCGCCGAGCATCCGCCGCGCGTCGACGTGGTGGCCGAACCGGGTCATGTCGCTCGAGATCCCGCCGGACGACCCGATCGTCTCGACGATGCCCGGTCGACCGAGGACGTCGGACGTCCCGGCGCGCTGTCCGGCCTCGACTCCTGGTACGACGGGGCGACGTTCACGCGGCTCGGCGGCACGCCGGCGATCGCCTACGGGCCGCCGGGCTTCGCGCCGGACGGCCGAAGCGTCGCCCATACGATCGACGAGTACGTGCCGGTCGACGGGCTCGTCGCGTGCGCCCAGGGGCTCGCCGTCGCCGCGATGCGCCACTGCTGCTGACACCGGAGGAGGTTCCATGCTGGTCGTACCCGAGCTCCCCGAGGACATCCGCGCGCTCAAGGAGCGAGCGCGGCAGTTCGTCGAGGCCGAGGTCTACCCGATCGAGGAGCGGATCGCCGCGAGCGGTGCCATCGACTGGGCTGCCGTCGCAGATGTCCGCCGCAGAGCGTGGGACGCGGGCTTCGCGATACTGAACATGCCGGAGGAGGCCGGCGGCCGGAACCTCTCGATGCTCGGGCAGGTCGCGCTCGAGGAGGAGGCCGGGAAGTGCACGAACGGGCTCGGCTTCGTGGTCGCCAACCGCGGACCGCGCGAGCTCTACGAGCTGGCGACGGCCCATCAGATCGAGCGCTACCTCGCGCCGGCGCTGCGCGGCGAGCACCACGGGGCGTGGGCGATCACCGAGCCCGGCGCGGGATCCGACGTCTCGCTCGTCCAGGCGACCGCCGTGCGCACAGGTGACGACTGGCTGCTCAACGGCGAGAAGTGGTTCGTCACGAGCCAGGGCGAACCCGGCTACTACGTCGTGCTCGCGGTCGCCGACGGCGAGCAGGCGCTGTTCTTCGTCGACCCGGATGCGCCCGGCCTGCGGATCGCGTCCGTGCCCGGCTTCCTGCACGATCCGTACCTCGACCATCACCCGGAGATCGTCTTCACCGACTGTCGCGTTCCCGGGCGCAACCGGATCCCGTCGGGCGGCAACGAGGGCGCGAAGGAGTGGTTCACGATCGAGCGCCTGTTCATCGCCGCGCGCTGCTGCGGCGCCGCGATCCGGAGCCTCGAGCTCGCCTCGGCGTTCGCGAAAGAGCGTGTCCAGTTCGACCGGCCGATCGTCGAGTTCCAGGGTGTCTCGTTCCAGCTCGCCGACTCGCTCACCGAGCTGCTCGCTGCACGCCTGATGACCTACCACGCGGCGCATGCCTTCGACATCGAGCCCGACCGGAAGATCGTCCACGGCAAGGTGGCAATGGCGAAGCTCTACGCCTCGGAGGCGGCCGGCCGGATCGTCGATCGTGCCGTCCAGATCTTCGGCGGGCGCGGGTACCGGACGGACAACCCGGTCGCGCGCTTCTACCGCGAGGTCCGCGTCGATCGGATCTGGGAGGGGACGAGCGAGATCCAGCGGTTGATCGTCGCGCGGGGCCTCGCCAAGCGCGGGATCGACGCCTACGTCGGGCTCTGAGCGACGGCTCCTCGGTCGTCGGGCCGGGCGGCGGGTTGCCGTCATCCCCCCGGCTCGTGGGCATGACCGCCGCCCGTCCCGTCGATTGCCGGACGCCGACGACTTCTACCAGGTTGGCCGGTCGTCATCGGCTCCTAACGAATCGACGCGGCAGGCGTCAAACGTGCCATCAGGGTGTCGACCGGCCGCATCGCCCTCTCCGTTTGTGTCGTTGCGACGACGGCTATGGCGCTCGTCGCCTGCGGCGGCGGCTCGGATGCCGGGGCGCCGGCCACCGGGACCGAGTCGCTTCCGACGACGGCAGCCTCGACGACGGAGGCGGTGACGACGGAGGCGGTGACGACCGAGGCGGTCGCCACTGAGCCTGCCACGACGACGGATGCTCCCGCGACGACCGACCTGGCGAGGACCACCGAGCCGCCGGCCGAGACCGAGACCCCGAAGGCGCTTCCCGGGCTGCCGGCGTACACCGCCGGGTACGAGACGTGGACGAGGCTGAATCCCGAGCCGATCCCCCCGTCCGACAACGATCCGCATCTCGGCACGAAGGACGTCTTCGTCAGCCAGGAGGCGGATCGGAGCAGCGGCTCGCTCGTCTACCCGGAAGGGACGATCGTCGTCAAGCAAGGGTTCCGGCCCGACCGCGCATTCATCGGCCTGATCGCGATCATGCGTAAGGAGCAGGGCGCCGACCCCGACCACAACGACTGGGTCTTCGTCGAGTACGCGCGTGAGACCGCGGACGCCTCGTTCACCGAGCTCGCGAGCGGTGCCGTGTGCTCGGGCTGCCACATGGGTGCCGTCGACACGGACTACGTCTGGGTTCACGCGACGGGCGCTGCGCCCTGACGATCTAGGGCGAGACGGTGGGCGTGACGGTCTCCGCCCCCTCCGTCGAGCTCGGCGCCGTCGCCGCCCCGGGCTTTGCTAGGTCGGTTCCGTCCCGATCGCCGGCAGGTAGCCCTCCTGCTCGAGCCAGTGGCCGCCGTCGATCGTGAGCACCTCGCCCGTGATGTAGGCGGCGTAGCGCGAGCAGAGCGCGGTCGACCACCAGCTGACCTCCTCGACGGTCGCGAGCCGGCCGAGGGGAACGGTCGCTGAAACGCGGGCGCGGTCCTCCTCGGTGGGCCAGAGCGCTGCCCCGGCGCCCTCGGTCTCGGTCGGACCAGGGCAGATCGCGTTTGCGCGGATCCCGTGCGGCGCCCACTCGACGGCAAGCGTGCGCGTCATCGCCAGCAGCCCCGCCTTGGCCGCGGCCGAGTGGACGGTGCCCGGGCCACCCGTCCAGGCATAGCTCGCGAGCACGCTGAGGATCGCGCCGCCGTCACCCTGCGCGATCATCTGGCGCCCGGCCGCGCGAGCGCAGAGAAACCCCCCGTCGAGCACGATCCCGACCACGGCGCGCCAGCCGTTCGGGGAAAGGTCCTCGGCCCGGACGACGAAGTTCCCGGCGGCGTTGTTGACGAGCACGTCGATCCGTCCGAACCGCTTCACGGCTTCGGCCATCATGGCGTCGACCTCATCCGGCTGGCGGACGTCGGTCGGCTTCCAGTGCGCTGCACCCCCGTCGTCCTCGATCTGCGCGACGGTCTCCTCGAGCGGCTCCGGGCGCCGGCCCGCGACGAGCACGCAGGCGCCCAGCCGGGCGAACTCGAGGGCCATGGCACGACCCATGCCGCCTCCCCCGCCGGTCACGACCGCGACCTTGCCCTCGAACGTCCCCTCAGCGAGCACCGGGATCTCCTTTCTGCGTCAGCACGAGGCGCGCGTCGAGCGCGACCGCCTCGTCGGTGGTGACGAGCAGCGGGTTGACCTCGATCTCGGCGACGGCGGGCCGCTCCGCCGCCACCCGGGAGAGCGATGCTACCGCGGCGGCCGCGGCGCGGATCGCGACCGGTGGGCGGCCCCGTGCGCCGAGCAGCAGCGATGACCCCTTGAGAGACCGGAGCAGGCGCTCGGCGCCGGCGGGTGTGACCGGGGCGAGCGCGACGGCCACGTCGCCGAGAAGCTCGGCGTAGATCCCGCCGATGCCGACGAGGACGATGGGCCCGAACCGGGCGTCGAGTCGCGTGCCGGCGATCAGCTCGACGCCCGAGCCGACCGGCGCCGTCCGCTCGACGGAGTAACCTGGCGCTCGAAGCCGTGTTGCCATTTCAGAAAACACCAGCTCGAGCGCCTCCGGGCTTGCGATCCCGAGGGCCACGCCTCCGGCGTCGGACTTGTGCAGCTGTCCGAGCGCCTTGAGCACGATCGGGTAGCCGAGCTCATCTGCCGCCGCGAGCGCCTCCGCGGCCGCCTCCACCCGGCGCGCCTCGACGAACGGCAGGCCGGCATCCGCCAGGAGAGCGCGGGCCTCGAAGTACCCGTCTCCGACGGGCTCTTCGTCTCGGGCTGCGGGAAGCTTCGGCACGCCGGCTGGGGAGCTCTCTGCGCGGTCGGCGAGCCGCGCGAGCATCTGGACGGCCACCTCGATGTCCCCGTAGGCGGGCACCCCGTTGCTCCGGAAGACTCGGGCGGCCGGGCCCCGCGGGTACATGGTCTGCACGGCCAGCGGCCGGCCGATGTCGACCGATGCCCGGGCCATTCCGAGGGCGGCGTCCGTCTCCTGGGCCTCGTACTCCGGGCCGTACTCCGCGTAGCCCCCGAAGTAACCGGTCAGGACGACGGCGTCGGCCTCGCCGGACTCGAGGAGCAGACGCGCGGCCCGCTCGAAGCTCTCGGTCAGCAGCTCACCGCCGCCGGGGATGTCGACGGGGTTGCGGGTCGATGCCGTGGGTCCGAGCGCGCCGGCGAGCCTTGCGGCGAGCTCGTCGCTCAAGCGGGGAACCATGAGGCCGGCTTCCGAGGCGAGATCGGCCGCAACGACGCCGTGGCCGCCTCCGTCGCCGAAGATCGCAAGCCGTCGTCCTCGCGGAAGCCTGGGTGTTAGCAGTGCGAGCGCAAGGTCGATCAGCTGCCGAGGAGTTCGCACGAGCTCGATGCCGGCGACCTGTGCCGCGGCCTGGACCGCGACGAGGTCGCTGACCAGCGCACCCGTGTGCGAGCGTGCCGCCCGCACGCTCGCGTCGCTTCGCCCCGCCGCGAGCAGGAGCACGGGTTTCCCCGCGAGTGTCGCCGCGTGGCACGCCGAGGCGAACGTCCGGCCGTCGCGAAAGTCCTCGAGATACAGCGCGATCACCCGGGTCTCGGGATCGGACGCGAACGAGCTCACCAGCTCCGCCGCTTCGAGGTCGGCCTGGTTGCCCAGGGAGGCGAACCGCGAGAAGCCGAGCCCCACCTCGGCTGCGAGCAACGCGACCTCGAGCCCGAGGTTGCCGCTCTGCGAGATGAGTCCGATCGGTCCCGCAGGGAGCTCGCTCCAGCCGATGTCCAGCTCGGCGCCCGCGTCGAAGGCGCCGAGGCAGTTCGGCCCGAGCAGGATCGCGCCGGCCGCACGAACGCGCTCGACGATCGCCCGCTCCTTCAGGGCGCCGGCTTCCCCGGACTCGCCCAGTCCCGCAGTGATCCCGATCAGCGCCTTCGCGCCGGCGGCGAGCGCGGCGTCCACGGTCTCCTCGAAGGCGGGCTCGGGCACGGCGACGACCACGAGCTCGGCCGGCCCCGGGAGGTCGGCGAGCGAGCGGTAGGCCTGCTGCCCGAGGATCTCGCCCCCGTTGCGGTTCACGAGGTAGACAGGCCGTCGATCGGCGCCCAGAAGCGCTCCGCGGGCCAGGCCGTACCCCCACTTGACCGGGTCGGCCGAGGCACCGACGACGGCGACCGACCGTGGGTCGAACAACGGTCGGAGGTCACGGGTCACGCCGAGAGCAGCCGGCGTGAGATGATCAGCCGCTGGATCTCGGAGGTGCCTTCCTCGATCTCCTCGAGCTTCGCGTCGCGCATCCACTTCTCGACGGGGTACTCGCGCGAGTAACCCCAGCCACCGAGCGTCTGGACCGCCGCCCATGCGCAGAACATCGCCGTCTCCGACGCGTAGAGCTTGGCCATCGCGGCTTCCTTCGGTACCAGCTCGCCGGCGTCGAGCGCGCGAGCGGCGCGCCACACGAGCAGGCGTGCCGCGTCGACGCGTGTCGCCATGTCGGCGAGCCTGAAGGCGACGGCCTGATGCTCGGCGATCGGCTTGCCGAACTGAACGCGCGTCCGCGCGTACTCGGTCGCGTACTCGAGCGCAGCGCGGGCCAGGCCGGTCGCGGCCGCGCCCAGCACGATCCGGGAGCGGTCGAACGTGCGCATCAGCCCGTAGAAGCCCTGGCCCTCGTCGCCGAGGCGGCGATCGTCGGGGAGGTGCACGTCCTCGAGGAACATCTCGGCGTTGACGATCGCCCGTTGGCCCATCTTCCGCATCGGGGCGCCGAAGGAGACCCCTGGGTCGGTCTTCTCGACCAGGAACGCCGTCACGCCCTTCGAGCGCGTCCCCGGAGCCACCGTCGCGAAGACGACGTAGAGCTCGGCGACCCCTCCGTTCGAGATCCAGGTCTTCTGGCCGCGGAGCACGTATCCGTCGTCTGCACGGCTCGCGGTCGTCTGCATCCCCGCGGCATCGGACCCGAAATCGGGCTCGGTGGTCGCAAGGGCGGTGAGGGGCGGGTTGTCGCTGCAGAGCGGCTCGATCCAGCGGCGCTTCTGCTCGTCGCTCCCGAGCTCGAGCAGTGGCTCCGCGAAGAACCCGCCGGAGGTGACGAGGTTCCCGATCCCGGAGCACCCGTGGCAGAGCTCCTCCTGCACGAGGCACTGCGTGAAGACGTCCGTCATCCCACCGCCCCCATACTCCTCGGGGAGCATGTACGACGTGATCCCGAGCGAGACGGCCTTGTGCCAGATCGCCCAGGGCATCTCGGTGTCCGCCTCGTCGACGGCGAGGGAGATCGGCCTGATCTCCCTCGCGGCGAACTCCCGGCACAGCGCCTGGATCTCACGCTGCTCGGGGGTGAGGTCGACGATCGCCGCGGCCATCTTCGAATCCTCTCAGATCGCCCGTCCGGGCTGCTCGGCCGGCAGCGCCGCGCCCACCGCGAGACTCGAAGACCGCCGCTGCAGGGCGGCCAGCGTGACGAAGCACGTGGCTGCGAGGAGGCCGTAGGTGGCCACGTCTCCGGCCGCACCGGCGAGCGCACCACCCACGGCCGTCCCGATCGCGAGTCCGGGCGCCCAGGCCAGGTTCATCAGTGCGAAACCGAGGGCGTGCGTCACGCCCGCCGCCTCGATGCCGTCCGAGAGGAGCGCCATCGACGGCGTCCAGAACATGCCGAACGCGATGCCGGCAAGCACGATCACCGCCGAGAGCGCCCAGCGCTCGGCGAGCCAGGGCAGGGTGAGCATCACGCCGGCGCTCGTCATGAGCCCGATCCGCATCGGCGCCAGGCGTCCCTTCCTGTCGGACCACCGACCGATCAGCGGGCTGGTGACCGCCTCGAGGCAGCCCGAGACGAAGAACGTGGCCGCGATGCCGGCGACGCCCCACCCCACGTCGTCGAGCTGGAGAGGACCGAGCACCGACAGCGCTCCGAACAGGAGGGCCGGCATGGTCATGAGCCACATCCCCGCGATGACCGGCCGCTGCCGAAGGGCGACGAGGAGCAGCCTGAGCGGCTGCGGCTCCCCGCGCGCCGGTGCGGGAATCGTCAGGCCCCAGAGTGCGAGCAGGAGGGCGAGCGCAGCGACCCCACCGAAGCAGACCGCGCGCCCGAGCTCCGACGCGAGACCGCCGAGCACGGGACCGATCAGCGCCCCACCGATCGCGGCCGACATGACGAAGCCGATCAGCTCGCCCCGCCGTTCGCGAGGGCCGGCCGCGATGACCCACGCGAGTGCCCCGGTCCAACAGAGCGTTCCCGCCACTCCCTGCGCGAACCTGGTGAGGGCGAGCGTCCACAGCTCGTCTGCGACACCGAAGGCCACGCTCGCGGCGGCGAGGCCGAGGAGGCCCGCGATCACTGTCCGCCGAACGCCGAAGCGCGTCGCGATCATGGCGCTCGGGATCGCACCGGCGATCCCCCCGAGCGCGTAGCTCGCGACGAGAAGGCCGGCCTGCCACTTCACGAGCCCGAGGTCGTCGCGGAACATCGGGAGCAGCGGTGCGAGGGCCGCGAAGAAGATCGTCTCGACCAGCACCACCGCGCTCCCGAAGACGAGCAGCTTTCGCACGGCCCGATGCTAGCGTCCGGTCGGCTGACTCGAAGCGACCGAGGAGGAGCGATGCGATTCGTGAGGATCGATCGGAACGAGGCCCGTCCACCCGCGCACCCGGAGTGGTTCCCCGGGACGGTGCACCAGCAGCTGATGAACGATCCTGGCACGGCCCAGGGGATCGAGTTGATCTCGGTGTGGTTCGACGCGGGCTCGCGCACTCGACCGCACGTGCACCCGGTGGACCAGGTCCTCCAGGTCGTCGAGGGCGAAGGCGTCGTGGCCACAGAGACCGAGAAGCGCCTGATCCGCCCCGGCGACTGGGTCGTCGTCCCTGCCGGCGTCTGGCACTGGCACGGCGCCACACCGGACTCGCCGATGTGTCACATCTCGATCAAGCAGACGTGCGAGACGGACTGGACATCGCCGTGGGGCGACTGGGAGTCGTACATGGAGGGTGCGAGCTGACGACGACGGCGCGCGCAGATCTCGCGACTGTTCTGGTACCAACCCGGCACGATCCGTGCGCCACTCGTGAATCGCGCTTCGATAGGCTAGTAAGCGGGAGGAGGCGAGGGGTGACCCCGGCTCTCGGGCGTGGCGTCGCCGGTCGGGACCGGCTCTACCAGAGGCCGCCGAGCGCGACGGTGACGGCCTCGCCGCTGATGCCGCTCGCTTCCTCGCTGGCGAGGAAGGTGATCGCAGCGGCGACCTCGTCCATCGCCACCACGCGCCCCGGCGGGTAGCTTGCCCCCCGATCGGCCCAGACCTCCTCGATGCCGATTCCGCGGCGCTCGGCCTCCCGCGCGGCGGAGCGGTCGGCCATCTCGGTGCGCACCCAGCCCGGGAGGACGGCATTGCACGTGACGCCATGGGCGCCCAGATCCTGTGCGGCTGCGCGCATCAGGCCGAGGAGGCCGTGCTTCGAGGCACAGTAGGCGGACATGCGTGCCCCCCCGATCTCGCCGGCCGTCGAGCTCACCATCACGATCCGGCCGTAGCGCCGCTCGACCATGTCCCTCGCGGCGAGCCGCGTCAGCTCGAACGGACCGTGGAGGTTCGTCGCCATCGTCTCGTGCCAGACCTCGGGCGGCAGGTCCCAGATCTCGCTCTCACGGGCAGAGCCGATGCCGGCGTTGTTGACGAGGATCTCGATCGGCCCCATGCGGCGCGCCTCGTCGATGATCCGGGCACAGCCGTCCGCCGTGGCGACGCTCTCGGCGAGCGTCGCGCAGCCGGTCTCGGCTGCGAGCGTCGCGAGCTCGTCCTCGGTTCTCGCGACCGCGAGCACGCGGTCGCCGCGGGCGGCGAGCATCCGGGCGGTGGCGCGGCCGATTCCGCGCCCGGCGCCGGTCACGACGGCTATGCGTCCTACGGGCATGGGAGCGCCATCCTACGGGCTGACGGCAGCGGCGGGCAGCGGCCATCGAGCGCCTTCGCCATCCCGACCAGCCGGGTCTCGAGCAGCCTCTGCGCCCGCCTGAGCTCTCGCTCGAGGCGTCGCTCGAGCCAGGGGCCCGGCGGGCGCGAGCCAGGCTCCCCGCGGAGCGAGGCGAGCTCTTCCCAGAGACCGGGCCCGGGGTTGAGGCGGCCCTGAGCCGCCCAGGTCGCTCGGGAGTCCGCCGCGGACGTGCGCACATGCTCGCGTGCGAACGCCTCCCGCGACAGGTCCGAGCAATGCGCGTTCAGGCCGCACGACGCGAGGGCGGCTGCCGCCTCGTCGAAACACCGGGCCCGGTAGGAACGGAGCGCCGCCCGCAGCTGTCGCAGGTCTCGCGCGGCCTGCGCATGCGGGTAGGCTGCCGCGCCGGCGGCGTCGAGCCCGTGGAGACCCCGCCCCGCGGCCGTGAACGAGGCGCAACCCTGCGTTGCCGCATACCGCGCCGCCGCCTGCTCGAGCCGCTGGCGGCCGGGCGAGCGGGGCACTCCGGACAGAGCTCTCCGGAGATGCCTGGCGCGGGCGCCGTGATCGAGGATTCCGTCGGGGTCGGCGTCGGCGGCGAGCAGCACCCGCAGGAAGACCCTGCCGAGGTCGGCGAGGTACTCGAAGTCGAGCCCGTCGACCGTGTCGAACTGCGTGTGATAAGCGTCGCGGGCGACCGCGTCGGTGAATGTCGAGACATTGACGCCCGGGATCCCGGCCGCGAGGTGCGTCCACACGTCCGTGAGCGTGCTGGGAGGGTCGATCGTCCACCCGTGCGGGAGCAGGCCGTCACGCGCGGCCCGGCGGCAGAGCGCTCGCATCGACCGCGCGAGCTCCGGCGGCGCATCGAGTGACATGGGCTGTGCACGACCTCCCGAGCCCTCGAGGTTGAGGTAGAACGGGACGCGCGGTGACCAGCTTTGTCGGGCCTGGGTGATCCCGTACCAGGAGCCGTAGCACCAGTCGAACCGCGACCCTGCGATCCCGTATTCCTCGGCCGTGTGGGAGACGAAGGCGATGGGGTGCGCCGGCCGGTGCCCGGACTCGACGAGCGCCCGGGCGAGCGCAAGGAGCAGCGCCACGCCCGTCGCGTCGTCGTGGGCGGCATGAAACCAGCCGTCGTGATGGGCGCCGACGAGAAGCGGCGCGCCCCGGCGACGCCCGGGAAGGACGCCGAGCACGTTCTGGCCCCAGGCGGGTCGGAGCGACGCCAGCAGCACGACGGTGACGGTCGACCCCACCCTCCGCCAGAGCGTGGCCGCGTCCTCCTTGCGGATCGTCACGACGGGCGGCGCCTCCGGGTGCCACATACCGTCGAACGAGCCCAGTGCTTCGTCGCGCTGGAAGTACGGCCCGCCCGGGAAGCATGTGACGATCACCGCCACCGCCCCTCGCAGTCCGAGCTCGAGCCCGAACGCGTACGGCCACATGTCGCGATCCGACCAGTCGACGAGGACGATCCGACCCTCGACGTCGACGCCCTCGAGCTCGCCGCGCCCGCCGCGGGGGACGACGGCGAGCCTGCCCGACACGCCACCCGGCCCCGTGCCCGGGACGCCGCCGAGCGAGGCGCACTCGTACCGCGTCCGGCCGACCTGGACGAACGCCTCGCGCAGGCGCCAGGCGTCGACGGGAACCGGCTCCAGGCGGACATCGCGCAGGCCGAGATCGCGCATCTCCCCGGCCACGAGCGAGGCCGCCCGCCGATCCTCCGCGGTTCCCGCGACCCGGAACCCGAGTGGGCACGAGCCGATCGACGAGAGGCGCCGGACGACGGAGCGCAGGCAGCCAGGCTCGATGCGGCGCTCGACGTCCGGTGCGTCCATGTTCGGACGCTACCTCAGCCGAAGCGGCAGAGGTCACGGCGACCCGGGGCGGCGTTCCCCGCCGTCCCCGAGCGGGGCGACCTCGTCGCCCGGGCCGCGCTTCGCGGGTTCGCCGGACGCGAACAGCGGCTGCAGCCGCCTGTAGTGGAGCTCGAGGTAGATCGCGACCTCGAGCGAGTCGATCTCGGGAAGCACGCGGATCTCCTCGAGCAGGATCGGAAGGGTTCGCTCGAGCCCGGGAAGCTCGCCGACGTGATCGTGCTCGACCGTGACCCGTTCACCGTTCCGATCGACGACCTGAAGGAGATCAGGGTGGACCGGATCTATCTCGACGGCAAGGAGGTGTTCGACCGTGGTGTGGGCTGACGACCTGCTCGTCGTGGATCCCGCGGAGCTCGAGGAGCTGGTGCGGTTCGTGCCGGACCTGCCGGACCGCGGACCTTCTTCGCCGCGATGGCCGAGATGCCGGCCGGCGTGGCGGTGATCACCTCGTGGGACGCCGACCGGCGGCCGGTCGGAACGACCGTCTCCGCCGCGAGCTCGCTCTCGCTCGAGCCTGCGATGCTCCTCGTCTGCCTCGCCGGGACGTCCGAGACCTACCGGGCCCTCGCTCGGAGGGGAGAGTTCATCGTCAACATCCTCGCCGACGCTGAGGAGGAGCTCGCAGGACGCCTCGCCGTCAAGGGAACCGACAAGTTCGACGGGGCCGACTGGACGCCGGGCCTGCACGACCTGCCGGAGCTGGCGGGCTGTGTGCTCGCCGCCGGCTGCGACGTCGCGAGGATGCATCCGGGCGGAGATCACGGGATCGTGCTCGGGCTCGTCAGGAAGGTCGAGATGGCGGGGGATGCTGTCCCGCTCGTCTACCACCGGCGGCAGCTCGTCGGCTCGCCGGTCGCGGCTCAGCTCAGGAGCTGAGCCCAAGGAGCCCGACGCCGACGACCACGCACAGCACACCGATCCATCGACACGTTCAGTCCATCGCCGAGGAAGGCGACCCCGATCGCGCGCGGCCGCAATACTCTACGCCACCGCAACGCGACGAGGGAGGAATGGGATGAGCACCGGCGTCGACACCACGATGTGGACCGGTCTGCTGCACGCGGGGCTAGCCGGATCGTTCCTGCGCCTGCCTCACGTTGCGCCGAGCGCGGAGGAGCTACGCAGGCACGGCGCGCTCGCAGCCATCTACGGCATCCCGTTCGACGCCACCAGCATCAGCCGCACGGGCGCGAACTACGGTCCCCGCGGGATCCGGGAGGTGTCCTGCCAGTTCCTGACCTACAACGCCATGTACGACTTCGATCTCGTCGAGGCCCTCAACCCAGTCGATTGTGGCGACTGCCCGATCGCGCTCGCCAACCCGGAGAAGACCTTCGCGCGCGCGCAGGCTGACATCGGCCAGATCCTCGCCGCCGAAGCCCTCCCGGTCACGCTCGGCGGCGACCATTCCATCACCATCCCGGCCGTACGCGCGGTCCGCGACCACGTTGCGAACCCGGGCCTCGTGCTCATCGACACGCACCTCGACACCGCCCTTGACGTGGGCGGAGAGGAGCTGAATCACTGCTGTCCGATCACGCGGGCGGTCGACGCGGGCTTCGACCCGGCGAAGATCGCCCTGGTCGGCATCTCGGGCTGGATGAACCCGCGCACGGAGATCAACTACTGCCGCGAGCGTGGCGTCACCGTCATCTGGCTCGAGGAGATCTGGGAGAAGGGAACGCGGGCAACCGTGGAGCAGGCGCTCGCCGTCGCAGCGGACGGTACAGACGGAATCTATCTCTCCTTCGACGTCGACTCGATGGACGCCGCGCACGCGGCGGCCACGTGCTGCCCGACCCCGGGTGGCCTGACGAGCCGCGAGGCGATCGAGCTCGTCCGGGGCGTCTCGGCCAAGGGCCTGCTCGGCGTCGACGTCGTGGAGACGGCGCCGAGCCTGGAGGCCACGCCCGCGACGGCGCTGATGGCAGGGCGAATCGCCATCGAGGCCATGGCCCACCACGCGATGGGGCGGCGTTGACGACCGCCACTGCCCGCGTACCTTCCCGGCAGGAGATCGACCGCGCGCTGCGGCACGCGTGGCTCGTCGTCGCGCGCTCCGAGGACCTCGATCGCCCGCGGCCCGCGACCCTGCTCGGCGAGGAACTCGTCGTCTTCCGGGCGGAGAGCGGCACCGCCGCGGTGACGGAGGCCCGCTGCCCCCACCGTGGCGCCGACCTTGCCGCAGGCTGGGTTGACGGAGAGACGATCGTGTGCCCGTACCACGGCTGGCAGTGGCGGGGCGCCGACGGCGCCTGCGCGCACGTGCCATCTCTCGGCACGCGTGGCGCCATCCCGTCAAGGGCCCGGGTGCGCGCCTATCCCGTCCAGGAGCGCTGGGGCCTGGTCTGGACATGCCTCGACGAGCCGGTCGACGATCTTCCGGCCCTGGCCGAGCTCGACGGCTTCGACCTCACGTTCGCCTGCTCTCAGGAGATCCCGCAGTCGTGCGGCATCGCCGCTGCGACCGAGAACTTCCGTGATGTCGCGCACTTCCCATTCGTTCACCGCCAGTCGATGGGCGAGATCGCGCACGAGGTCGAACCGCTCGACGTACGCCGGGAGGGCATCGAGTGCTGGATGTCGCGCCCCTACCTCGCCCAGGGTGGCGAGGGCGAGGCGGTGTGGTCGAACCAGGCGGGCCGCGCCACGATGAGCTACCACACGGTCGCGCCATCGCTCTCCTGCATCGTCTACGACTACGAGGGGCTCGGGAACCGCGTGCTCCTCAACACCGTGCAGCCCGTCGGGCTCGGCGGCGAGGGGTCGATCATCCGCTTCGTCGTCGGCGTAGACGCCGCGTTCGGGGGGCCGAGCCTCGAGGATTGCCTCGCGCTCGAGACGCAGGTCTACCTCGAGGACCAGCCGATCCTCGACGGGCTGCGGCCGCGTGAGGTGCCCTTCGGCGAGGACATCGAGTTCTCCGTCGCCGCCGACCGGTACACGGTCGCCTACCGCCGTTGCTTCCTCGAGTGGGCTGGCCGCGCGCTCGAGCGCGCGGACGGCGGGGCCCGCGTCGCGGCGTCCTAGCCGATCAGTTCGACCGCAAGGCCGGTCAGGCGCCCCTCGGCGTTGACCGCCCAACCCGGCGACTGCACGTCGAACGGGCACGCTGAGATCGCGCACACGAGATCGTCGAGCGCTTCGAGGACGACCGACGCGCCTGCGGGAACGGTATTCGGTGGCGCGACCATCGTCCCGTCCGGCTCGACGGTCGTGTTCGTGAAGAAGTTGACCGGCTGCGGGATCAACGGCACCTCGAGCCCGAGCGCCGCGAGGGCTTCGCGGAGGTTCTGGGCGCAGCTGCGGTGCGGCCCGTCGATCCCGAGCTGGCGGTAACGCTCGGCGTCGCAAGCGGCGAGGAGCATGTCGTGCACGCCGCCGGCGTGATCCTCGACGAACTCGACCAGCGGCCGGCGCAGCTGGCTGCGGAACATGTCCCCGGCGCGCGGGCGCACGTGCCGCGAGGCGACCCACGTGTGCATGGGCGAGAGCCACTCGGTCAGGGTGGGCGTGAAGGCGAAGAAGTCCGCACACTGCGCGCCCGCGGGCGTCGACAGCCGCAACCGCTGACGTCGGGCCAGATGGAACGCCCGCCCTTCGGCCGGAGGGATGACGATCACAGGCGAGAATTGTAGGGTCTGGCGCGACGCGATCGCCGCATCGGGGTCAGCGGACGCTCTCGCAAGACGGTCGCGGCCGCCGGGAAGGCGGCGCCCAATCGCTAGCGCAGGTGCTCCGTCGAGGCGACGAGCTGCCGGAAGATCTCGAGGAACCGCGGATCGACCCGCCACTCCTCCTGGAGCTCGAACTGGGCCCCGAGCAGGTAGTGCTCGGAGTCGGCGCCCTCGATCACCTCGACGACGCCGTCCTCGGCCCGACCGGTCACCACGAGGCCGTCGCCGAGCTCGTCGATCGCCTGGTGGTGGAAGCTGTCGACCTCGATCGCGTCCACGCCGAGCGCGTCGTGCAGCCGCGAGCCCGGCCGGACCGCCATGTCGTGGCGCGGGTGGTGCGGAACCTCCTCGTGGTCGTACAGCGACGCGTGCTCCACGGCCTTCCAGCGATGCCAGCCGCGATCGGTTGGATGCTCCCCCCACTCCTCCTTCAGGGTGATGTCCTGGACGAGCGTGCCTCCGAGCGCGACGTTGATCACCTGGATGCCGCGGCACATGCCCAGGAGGGGCATGCCGCGCTCGACGACCCGCTGCACCAGCATGAGCTCGAACTCGTCGCGGTGGGGATCGGGATGGCCGAGCAGCTCGTGGGGCTCCTGGCCGTACCGATGCGGCTCGATGTCGCGACCCCCGCCGATCGCGACGGCGTCGACGGCGTCGAGCATGTCCTCGATCGTTCCCTCGACGCGGGACAGGATCAGTGGCACGCCTCCGACGAGGGCAATCGGCCGCTGGAAGCCGACACCCTGGTAGTCGCCGAAGTCATGAAAGCCGACCGAGCAGCCGATGATCGGCTTCGTCACGGGCGACCTCGCTCGATGACGCCGGCTTCGCCCCCACGGCTGGGAGCCTGCGGCTCCCGTTGCGTGCCGGCTTCGCCGGCTGGCCCGGCACGGCTGGGAGTCTGCGGCTCCCGTTGCGTGCCGGCTTCGCCGGCCGGCCCGGCACGGCTGGGAGTCTGCGGCTCCCGTTGCGTGCCGGCTTCGCCGGCCGGCCCGGCACGGCTGGGAGCCTCCGGCTCCCGTTGCGTGCCGGCTTCGCCGGCCGGCCCGGCACGGCTGCGAGCCTCCGGCTCCCGTTGCGTGCCCACCTGGCCCAGGCGCAGGCCGAGGAGGAAGTCTCCGGTGCCCGCGACGTGCGCCTCCATGAGACGGCGGGCGGCCTCGGGACCGCGCCGGGCGATCGCCTCGAGCGCCGCGCGGTGCTGCTGGTTCGAGACGCGCAGCGCCTCGGGCGGGTGCGGGATGAGCGCGAGGAGCTCGCCCATCTCGGTCTGGAGCTGCGTCTCCGCGGCGATCAGGCGCGCGGAGCGGGCCGCGCCGGCGACGCCGAGGTGGAAGCGGCTGTCCGCGCGGCGGAACTCCGTGAACGGCGGCGGCGCCGCCATCGTCTCGACGAGGGCGCGCAGCTCGGCGATCTCCGTCGCTGACGCTCGCTCGGCCGCGCGGGCCGCCGAGGCGCCGGCGACGAGCGTCCGGAAGTCGACCAGGTCGCGGACATCGTCCACCGTGAGGCTCTCGAGGCGCCTGACCGCCTCCTCCGCCGGCGCGGGAGGCACGGCCTGGCACACGAAGGTGCCCCCGGCGCGACCCCGGCGGGTCTCGACGTACCCCGCCTCCCGTAGGATCGCGAGCGCCTGACGCAGCGTCATGGGCGCGATCCCGAACCGGTCGGCCAGCTCCGCCTCGGGCGGGAGCCGCTCGCCGACTTCGAGCAGCCCGAGCCCGATCGCCTCGCCGAGCCGGCGGACGGCCTGCTCGACGAGCCCCTGCCCGCCGATCGGCGAGAAGACAATCGCCCGCGCGACCGCGAGCGGCTTCTCGGGGGTTTTTCCAACCGGGGCCGTGGAAATCATCTACGAGTAGACATTTTATCGGTGACGCACTATGGTTGCCGCGTGGGGCGGTTGCTCCGGGCAGGAAAGGAGGCTCGAATGTCGGAAGGAACGGTGCCCCAGGCCGGAGTCGATGGAGACGGGAACGGAGGCGGCAGCACGCTGCCCGCGGAGTTCCTCGCGGAGTGGCGCAACGCCGCCTACAACTGCTTCAGCTCGGGCCACAAGTTCTGCCGCGAGGTGTGCCCGGTCATGCAGGTGACGCGAGACGAGCGGCACACCCCGACCGCGTTCCACGCGAACGTGGTCGCGATGGAGAAGGGCCACCTGACGATCGAGGACGTCGCCGACGACTACGTCAACTGCACGATGTGTGGCGCCTGCGAGCTGCGATGCCCGAACACGCTCTACACGGGCGACTTCTACCGCTTCCGCCAGCGGACGATCGACGTCGTGAAGGCGATGCGCAAGCACGCGGTCGACTCGGGTGTCCACCAGCCGAACTGGAAGCGGTGGGCCGAACTCACCGACCGGTGGGGCAACGAGCCGGTGCTCGGCTGGAACATCGAGACCTCGGGTGCGAAGGTGCGCGCCTGGGCGGCCGGCCTCGACATACCGACCGGCGGCGAGACGGTGCTCTTCGCCGACTGCGAGGCTGCGTTCAAGCGCCCCTCGGTCCCGCGGGCCGTCTCGCTGCTCCTGCGGGCCGGCGGGATCGAGTTCGGGCTGATGAACCAGCAGTGGTGCTGCGGCGGGCCGATGTGGGAGACGGGCTACGTCGACATCGCCCACAAGATGGCCGAGCACAACATGATCGACTGGCGCAAGACGGGCACGAAACGGATCATCTGTCCCGACCCCCACGACTACATCACGATCGTCGAGCACTACCCCGAGCTCGACGAGAACTTCGACGAGTTCGAGATCGTGCTCGCCGTCGACCTGGTCGCCGAGCTGATCCGGGACGGCCAGATCGAGCTGAACACGCCCGTGGAGCGCACGGTGACGTACCACGACCCCTGCCGGCTCAACAAGCGGCTCGGGAAGTGGCAGAGCCCGCGCGAGATCCTGCGCGCGATCCCGGGGCTGACGTTCGTCGACGTCGACCGCGTGACGCAGTGGTCGTACTGCTCGGGCGCCGGCTCGAACCTCTGGGTCGAGAAGCCGGAGCTGACGGCCGAGATCAGCCGCCGGCGGATCGAGCAGGCGAAGGCGCTCGACGGTGTCGAGGTGCTCGTGTCCGCGTGCCCGTGGTCGGAGCGGCCGCTCGACGAGCAGGGCAAGGCACAGGGCATCGAGGTCTACGACATCTTCGAGCTGACGGCCGAGGCGGCCGGATTCGAGGTTTGAGGTGCTCACATCCAGAGCTACGCTCGTGCCCTGGTGCCTGCAACGCGGCGCAGGGCTGCGTCCTCGGTCGCGTACGTATCCTCCGGATACGCACGCTCCCTGCGTCCTTGCCCCGCTTGCTTTTCGGCCCCAGGTTCATGAGCGAATCTCCGAATGGGAGCACTGAGAGATGGCGATCGCAACGCTTCCCGATACCGTGATCGACGAGCTCGTCGCGATCTGCGGCGACGATCACGTCTTCACCGGCAAGTCCGCGCTGTTCAACCGCGCCCGCGTGCCGGCGCCGTTCCCCGCGCACCGCTGGGAAGATCACATCCCGCAGGCGGTCGTGCTGCCGACCTCGGCGACGCAGGTCTCCGAGGTCGTCGAGCTCGCGAACCGCCACCGGATCCCGGTCGTCCCGAGGGCAGGCGGCACCGGGCTCACCGACGGCGCGGTGCCGCTCAAGCACGGGATCCTCGTCGATGTGAAGCTGATGAACCAGATCCACGAGATCGACGTCGTCGACCGCGCGGTCACCGTCGGCCCCGGGATCAACATGCTGAAGCTGAACGAGGCGCTGCGGCCCTACGGATTCATGTATCCGGACGACCCGGCGTCGTACCCGTGCTCGCTCGTCGGCGGGCGGATCGGCACGAACGGCTGGAGCCTGCTCGGCTCCCGGTTCGGACACGTGAAGCACCTCGTGATCTCGATGGAGGTCGTCCTTCCGACCGGGGAGATCATCCGCGTCGGCCACGGCGGCGGCACGAAGAACCGGTCGAGCTCCTCGGGCTACCAGCTCAAGGAGCTGTTCATGGGCCACCAGGGCACGCTCGGGATCGTCACCGAGGCGACGCTCGAGCTCGTGAAGCGCCCCGAGATGGAGTTCTCGGCGTTCTGGACGTACGCGACGTACGAGGACGCCTGGAAGGCGACGGGCGAGCTGGCGCGTTCGGGCTACGCGACGATCGCGGGCGTCGTGCTCTTCGACGAGGAGAAGGTCGCCTACCTGCGCCGCGACGACGAGGCCTACATCCCGCAGCCCGAGTCGGCGAAGGCGGTCGTCGCGCTCGCCATGTACGGCAACGCCGACGAGGTGCGACCCGGCGCGAAGGAGAGCCTGCGGATCGGCAAGGCGACGGGTGGTGAGTACATGGGCGACGAGATCTCTCACGCCGACTGGGCGGCCCGCCACGATCGCTACGCGACGCCGCTCCACGGCCGGATCCGCAAGACCGGCCAGGTCGTGCCGATGAGCTGGCACTGCGAGGACGCCGCGATCCTCTACTCGAAGCTCCCCGAGGTGCGCGAGCAGTGGCACCGGATCGCCGACCAGATGATCGAGAAGTACGGGATCTTCGACGACTGGGGCATGTTCGCCTACACGAGCGGGCCCAACAAGCCCTGGGGCGACTATCTCGCCGAGATCGACATCGGAATCTGGGAGCAGGAGCTGAACGACGACAACTGGCAGGGCTACGTCTGGGCCAAGCGCGAGATCGCGCGCATCGCGATCGAGTCCGGCGGCTCGATCTCCGCCTGCCACGGCTCCTGCCGCATCGGCGAGGTCGACCTCGTCCCGCAGGAGCTCGGCGGCGCGTACGAGGTGATGAAGACGATCAAGCGGGCCCTCGATCCGAACAACATCATGAACCCGGGCAAGTACCTGCTCGACGATGCCTACGAGGAGGACTGAGCGATGCTGGGATTCCGCCTCTCCGACCAGAAGCCCCCGGAGGCGAAGCGCGTGAACGACGTCGTCGTGATGCGGCTCGACCACGTGTACGAGGTCGAGCCCGCGCTGATGACCGAGCACGTGCGCCAGCAGGACCTCCCGAACTGGGAGGTCGAGCGGATCGTTGCCTCCCGCTGGGACCACCTCGCGTGGATGCACGACCACTGGGCAGATGCGAAGCTCTCCGGCGAGGAGCTGCTCGCCGAGATCGAGGCGGAAACGTAGGGGCCGGACCTGTCCGGCCCTCAGGCCGGAGGAGACGTTGCGCCGATGGGCAGGCTCGAAGGCAAGGTCGGGGTCGTGACCGGAGCCTCGAAGGGGCTCGGGCGGGAGATCGTCTACGCGCTCACGCGGGAGGGCGCGAGCCTCGTCGGCCTCGCCCGCAACGCGGAGCTCGGGCAGGCGGTCGCCGACCAGGCGACGAACCAGGGGCGCGGCGTCGCGGTCTTCGAGCAGGGAGACGTCACGCGCGAGAAGGACATCGTGCGCGCGATCGAGCGCTGCGGCAGCGAGCTCGGCGGCTTCGACCTGATGATCAACAACGCGGGCATCCTCGGCGAGGGCAGGCTGCACGAGACGACGAACGAGCAGTGGCGCGAGCTCGTCGAGGTGCACATGACCGGGACGTTCTGGGGCTGCAAGCATGCGATCAACGAGCTCCGGGCCCGTGGGAAGGGAGGCGTGATCGTCAACGTCGGCTCGATCCTCTCCTTCACGGGTGACGGCTACCTCGCCGCCTACACGGCGATGAAGTCCGGCGTGCTGGGGCTGACCCGCGCGATCGCGATCGACTACGCGCTCGACGGGATCCGCTGCAACTGCGTCTGCCCCGGCGACATGGAGACGCCGATGATCGAGCAGTACTTCGCCGGGACGGACGACCCGGTCGCCGCGCGCGCGGAGATGGAGGGCGCCTACCCGGGGAAGCGGATCGCGCGCCCGGAGGAGGTCGCTGCGGCCGTCGTCTTCCTCTGCTCCGACGAGGCCTCGTTCGTGAGCGGCGCGCCGCTGCTCGTCGACGGCGGGCTGGGCGCCAAGACCTACTGAAGGCCAGCGGCACCGTCCGATCCGCGCGGTGGTTGCGGGCGGGATCAGATCCCGCCCCTACGACCTCGCCCCGTTGGGGCTGGATCTCATCAGGCTCTGCCGGATGCGACCCCGCCCGTTGGGACGCGGATGTGATCGCCGGGCTCTCGCCCGGCTCCTGCGCGGGTCCGGCGCGGCCGAGCCGCGCCGTCAGCCGCGGAGGGCCCGGCCGGTGTGCAGCGGGGGGAGCCGGTCGTGCCAGGAGGCAGCCTCCTCGAGCTGCGACGCCAGCCGGATCAGCGTTGCCTCGTCGCCGAACCGGCCGACGAGCTGCATGCCGATCGGCAAGCCGCTGCCGCTCTCGTGCAGCGGCAGGCTGATCGCCGGCTGCCCCGATGCATTGAACACGGGGTTGAACGACTCGAGCTGCGACCAGGCCGCGAAGAGCTCGCCGGGCTCGAGGTCCGCGTCGGGCTCGTACACCCCGAGGCGTGCGGGGAGCGCACCGAGCGTGGGCGTCAGGAGCACGTCGTGCTCGGTGAAGAACGACGAGACCTGGCGCGAGATGTGTGCCGCGCTGTCGAGCGCGGCGAGCAGGCGCCCGCCGGTGACCGCCCGGCCGAACTCGACCATGCGCAGGGTGGGCAACTCGAGGTTGTCAGGCCCGGGTGTGCGGCCGATCGCGTCGGCGAATCCGTCGACCATGTGCGCGGTGGTGGCCGACCAGACGACGGCGATCGCGCCGAGGAACTGCTCCCACGAGAACTGCGGACGGGCCTCGACGATCTCGTGCCCGAGCCGCTCGAGCAGGCCGGCGGTCCCCTCGCAGGCGAGTCGTACCTCCTCGATCGCCGGGCGGGCCGACCACGGCTCCCACGCGAAGGCGATGCGCAGCGGACCGACGGGCGCGCCCACCTCCTCCGACCAGGGCCGAGCGGGAGGAGGTGCCATGCTCGGGTCTCCCGGGAGCGGGCCGGCCAGCGCATCGAGGCAGGCGGCAGTGTCCCGGACGCTGCGCGTGAGCACGAAGTGGACGGCCCAGCCGAGCAGCGGCTCGCCGATCGCGGGACCCCAGGTGACCCGCCCGCGCGTCGGCTTCAGCCCGACGACGCCGCAGGCCGATGCGGGGATCCGGATCGAGCCGCCTCCGTCGCTTCCCGTCGCGACCGGGACGATCCCGGCGCCCACGACGGCTCCCGCTCCTCCGCTCGACCCCCCGGCCATGTGCTCGCCGCTCCATGGCGTGCACGTACGACCCTGCGCGATGGTCTCCGTCGTCCCCATGATCCCGAACTCCGAGGTCGTCGTCCGGCCGAGCGGCACGAACCCCGCTTCCTCGAGGCGGCGGACGAGCTCGGACTGGGTGCGCTGCACCCAGCCGGCTGCCAGCCGTGAGCCCGCTTCCGTGGGGCGGCCCGCGTCCCCGTGGAACAGATCCTTGAGGAGCGTCGGAACGCCGCGAAACGGCCCGTCCGCCGCCTCGCCCGCCAGCTCGGCGGCATCGTCGTACACGCCTACCACGGCGTTCAGCTCGGGATCGACGCGCTCGACAGCGGCAATGGTCAACGCCGCCAGCTCCTCGGGAGTCACGTCTCCGTCGCGGACGAGCTCCGCGAGCGCGATCGCGTCGAGGACGGCGTACTCGTCCAGGCGCATCGGGACATCGTAGATGGGCCGGCCGCGGCCCCCTCTACTATGAGCCAATGGGCCCGGACGCAAGCCGCCGGACGGACGAGACCCGCCGCTCGATCTCGGTCACCTTCCGCTCGGTCGTCGAGGAACGTCCCGGGCCCCGGTTCCGCGAGCTGTTCGACGGGTCGTGGCCGGCGTACCGGAGCTGGTTCCTCCGCGACGGCGAGCATGCTCGACCGACCTTTTCCGAGTGCGCTCGGGCGCTGCGGACGTACGTCCCCGAGCTCGTGCCGGCGTACGAGCGCCTCGTCGAGACGTGCGGCGGCGGCGACCTGGAGGCGCGGTTTCTCAGCCAGTGGCATCCGCCCACGTTCTTCGCGGCCTGCTCGATGGCGACCGTGACGACGAACGAGGGGCCCGCGCTCGTCCGCAACTACGACTACGTCCCGGCCCTCTGCGAGACGACGCTCCTCACGTCGGCGTTTTCGGGAAGGCGCACGACCGTCATGACCGACTGCCTCTGGGGCGCCCTGGATGGCGTCAACGAGGATGGCCTCGCGGTCGCCCTCTCCTTCGGCGGGCGCCGGGCCGTCGGGCGCGGCTTCGCGATCACCCTGCTTCTCCGCTACCTGCTCGAGCACTGCCGGGACGTCTCCGACGCGCTGGAGGCCTCGCCCGCGGTGCCCGTCAACATCTCGTACAACGTCGCCATGGTCGACCGCTCGGGCGCGGCGGCGCTCGTGCAGCTCGCGCCCGACCGGGAGCCGGTGGTCGTCCACGGTACGGCCTACGCGGCGAACCGCCAGGGGGCCACCGAGTGGCACGAGCATGCGGTCATGTCCGAGACCGTGGCCCGGGAGGCCAGGCTCGCGGGCGCTCTCGCCGAGCCGTCGCTGACCCGCGAGGCCCTCGAGCGGGTGTTCCTCGAGGAGCCCGTCTACCGGCCTCTCGCCCGGCACACCTGGGGGACCGTGTACACCGCGTCGTATGACGCCGCGGCGGCGGCGGTTCGCCTGCTGTGGCCCGACGACGCGTGGGAGATCCACCTCGGCGACCCTCACGAGGGGACGCGCACCCGTGAGACCGACTACACGCTGCCGCCCCTGCTGGAACGCAGCAACGAGATCCCGCACACCCCGCAGGTGATCTTCGCCTGAACCGGTTGAAGTGCCGGCGGCGAGCGTGTAGCGTCGTCGTGTGGGAACGCAGGGCGAGGTGGCTCACCGCTCGGCGCGTGCGCAGCTGAGCGGGCTTTCGGACGTGTTCCGCTTCGCGCGGTCGAGCCCGACTCCCTTCTACTTCGTCTCGCCCACGCCGTACAACATCCTCGGCATCGACCAGTGGATCGGCAGCTTCGAGTACATCGCCTACTTCGACAGCTTCGACGGGCACCACCCTCACGTGTTCGTACCGCGGTACGAGGGGCATCGCGATTTCGCGACGTTCGAATCCGTCAACACCTGGCTGCTCGGGCACAAGGACGTCGTCGATCGGGTGGGCGCCCGGGGCGGCGGCAAGGTCGTCTTCGTCATGTTCGAGGAGGAGACGGAGGAGCTTGCGGCCGAAGTCGGTCTCGAGATCGCGTTGCCGGCCCGGACGCTTCGCGAGCGCATCGACTCGAAGATCGTGACGACGCAGCTCGCGAACGAGGCCGGGATCAGCTCGGCCCCGAACGTGCTCGCCCGCGCCGAGAGCTACCAGGAGCTGCTCGAGCTCGCTCGGGCCAGCGGGCTCGGCGGGGACCTCGTCGTCCAGACGCCGTACGGCGATTCCGGGCGCACGACCTTCTTCATCTCGTCGCAGGAGCTCTGGGACGGATGCGCCGAGAAGCTCGCCGGCGAGGAGCTCAAGATCATGCGCCGGATCGAGCATCTCCCGGGCACGGTCGAAGGTTGCGCCACCCGTCACGGAACCCTCGTGGGGCCGATCCAGACGGATCTGACGGGCTTCGAGGAGCTGACACCCTACCGGGGCGGCTGGTGCGGCAACGACCTGTTCCCGGGGGTGTTCGACGAGTCGACGCGCGAGGCGATCCGCTCGATGGTCCGCCGGCTCGGGGAGACGCTCTACGAGCATTCCTACCGGGGCGTCTTCTGCGTCGACTTCCTCGTCGAGAACGGGACCGGGGAGGTCTACCTGGGAGAGATCAATCCGCGGGTCTCGGGCGCCAGCCCTCTGACGAACCTGATCACGTCGAAGTACGGCGGCGTCCCGCTCTTCCTCTTCCACTTCCTCGAGTTCATGGACGTGGACTGGGAGGTCGATCTCCAGGCGGTCGAGGAGCGCTGGCGCGACTACGACGAGTGGAGCCAGCTCGTGCTCAAGCAGACCGAGGACGTCACCGAGGCGATCACCTCCGCTCCTCCGAGCGGGCTGTGGGAGATGCGCGGCGGGCGGCCGCAGTTCGTCAGCCCCGTTACGACCTGGCACACGGTGGGGCACGAGGACGAGGCCTTCTACCTCCGCGTGTACGGCGCCGGCGAGTACCGGTACGAGGGTGCGGATCTCGGCGTGATCGTGACCCGCGGGCGCATGCAGACAGACGACCGGCAGCTCACAGACCGAGCCCGCGGCTGGGCCGAGGGAATCACATCATGCTTCTCCGGTCGGCCCGTGGACGAGCTGCCGCCGGTGCCGGAGCCGGTCTACACGAAGTGGTTCTAGTGGCTCCGGCGCGACGGGGCGTGGAGAGCCGGCCCAGACTCGTCGTCGAGCGCATGTCGCCGAAGCCCGAAGGAGGGGTTCGATGAAGTTCAGCTACGCGTCCCTGCCCGACCACCCCGTGACGGAGATCGTCGACACGATCGCGCTCGCCGACGAGCTCGGCTTCCACGGCGCGTACATGGCAGACGAGACCTACCACAAGGACGGCTGGCTGATCGCGGCCGTCGCCGCGACCCGCACGAAGCGCATCCGGCTCAGCCCGTGCGTCACGCACGTGATCCTCAAGGAGCCCACGATCCTCGCGCACACGATCGCGACCCTCGACGAGCTGTCGAACGGCAGAGCCGAGTGCGTCTACTCGGTCGGCAACATCGCGATGCTCGAGCAGTACCACGTCGACTGGAAGACCGGGGGCCAGATCAGGCGGCTGCGCGAGGCCCACCATGTGATGCGCACGATGCTCGACGACGGCAAGATCGATTTCGAGGGCGAGTTCTACAAGTACACGGGGCTCTTCACGTCCGCCCGCCCCGTGCAGGAGCACGTCCCGCTGAAGATCGGCGCGATGCGCGGCCCGAAGTCGTTCGAGCTCGCCGGCGAGATCTCCGACGGTATGCACCAGGCGCTCGCCTACTCGAAGGAGGCGATGAGCTACGCGAGCGAGCACGTGCGCCTCGGCGCCGAGCGTGCTGGCCGCGACGCGTCGAAGCTCGACCTCGGCGCCTGGATGGTGACGTCGATCTCCGAGAACGGCGAGGCGGCGAAGCAGGCGGCCCGCGTCGTCGTCGCGTTCTATATCCCGGCGATGCCGCGAGAGCAGATCGAGCGCCACGGGATCGATCCCGAGAGCGTGCAGCCGATCATGGACGCCTTCAACGTCGGCGACGTCGAGAAAGCGGTCGAGCTGACGACGATGGAGCTGACGGAGAAGCTCTCGATGTCGGGCTCGCCCGACGAGTGGGTCGAGCGCGTCGAGGGAGAGGTGATCCCGAGCGGGTTCGACCACATGATCTGCGCCCCGATCGACCCGTACCTGGTCGAGGCCTGGTCGGGGATCAAGGTCGAGGGCGTCCCGAACCAGCAGGGCCAGCTGCGGCTCATCCACGACAGGGTGATGCCCGAGGTCGGCTGCGGACTTGCCGCCCTGCGCCAGGGGGCGTAGTGTGCCGCCCCTGGGGACAAAGCGGGAAGGAGGTGGCCGGCGGTGAAGCCTGCCCCGTTCACGTACGTGGCCGCCGAGACGGTCGACGAGGCCGTCGCGGCGCTCGGCGAGCACGGCGACGAGGCGAAGATCCTGGCGGGAGGCCAGAGCCTCGTGCCGCTCATGAACCTCCGCCTGGCGGTGCCGGGCGTGTTGATCGACGTCAACCGGGTCGCCGGCCTGCGGGGAATCTCGGTCAACGGCACGGTCGAGGTGGGCGCGGTGACGCGGCAGGCAGCGCTCGAGCGCTCGGCCGAGGCGCAGGCTGCCGCCCCGCTGACCGGTGAGGCGCTCCGCCACGTCGCGTTCCCCGGCGTGCGCAGCCGCGGCACCGTGGGGGGCAGCATGGCCCACGGCGATCCGGCGGCCGAGCTGCCCGCGGTTCTGCTCGCCCTCGGGGGCGAAATCGTCGCCCGCGGGCCGTCGGGCACGAGGACGATCGCGGCCGACGACCTCTTCGTCACCTACTTCACGACCGCGCTCGCGCCCGACGAGGTGCTGACGCACGTGCGTTTCCCGATGGCCGATCGGACCGGCTTCGCCGAGGTCTCGCGCAAGACCGGCGACTTCGCCCTTGCGGGAGCGGCGGTGTCGGTGACGATGAGCGGCGACGTCGTCGGATCGGCCCGCATCGCGCTCTTCGGCGTCGCCGACCGGCCGATCCGCGCGAGCGGCGCAGAGCAGGCGCTCGCCGGACGGACGCCGGCCGAGGCCGCGGCGGACGCCGGCAGGATCGCATCCGAGGAGCTCGAGGCGAAGTCCGACTCGCACGCCTCGGCCGACTATCGCCGGCAGGTCGTGGGCGTGCTCGTGCGCCGGGCGGTCCTGCAGGCCGGAGGAGGGGACTGATGCCCATCGTCGTCGAGGGCGAGATCGTCGTTCGCCTCACCGTCAACGGCGAGGAGCGACGCGGCATCGCCGAGCCGCGCACGCTGCTCTCCGACTTCGTGCGCGGCGAGCTCGGGCTCACCGGGACTCACGTCGGCTGCGAGCAAGGCGTCTGCGGCTCCTGCACCGTGCGCGTCGACGGGGAGCTCGTCCGCTCCTGCCTCGTCTTCGCGGTTCAGGCGCAGGGCGCGAGCGTCGAGACCGTCGAGGGCATGGCGAGGGGGGACGACCTCCATCCGATCCAGCAGGCATACCACGAGAAGCACGGGCTCCAGTGCGGGTTCTGCACGCCCGGGCTGCTCCTCGCGACCGCGGATCTGCTGGAGCGCAACCCGAGCCCGACCGAGGCGGAGATCCGACAGTCGCTGTCGGGCAACGTCTGCCGCTGCACCGGCTACGTCGGCATCGTCGAGGCCGTCCAGGAAGCGGCCCGCAAGCTCGGAGGGGGGAACTGATGGCGACGACCGAGACCGAGCGCACGCCGTACATCGGACAGAGCGTCCCGCGGGTCGAGGACGGGAAGTACCTCCGCGGCACGGGGCAGTACGTCGACGACATCTCGCTGCCCGGGATGCTGCACGTGGCGTTCGTCCGCAGCCCGTTCGCCCACGCGAAGGTGACGAGGGTCGACGCCGAGGCAGCGCGGGCGCTGCCCGGCGTCCTCGACATCATCGTCCCGGCCGACGTCGAGGGCATCGTCTTCCACACCTCGCTTCCCCGCGAGGAGGTGAAGGACAACAACCGCCCGATCCTCCCGTCCGAGCGGGTTCGCTTTGTCGGCGAGGCGGTCGCGTGCGTCGTCGCCACGTCACGCTACATCGCCGAGGACGCGGCCCAGCTCGTCGAGGTGGACTATGAGCCGCTTCCCGCCGTCACGGACGCCGAGGCATCGCTCGCCCCGGGAGCGACGTTGCTCTACGAGGGCTCGGACACGAACAGCTTCGCGCACATCGAGTTCGAGAACGGCGACGTCGATGCCGCGTTCGCCTCCGCCGATCGTGTGTTCACGAAGCGATTCCACCACGGGCGCTTCCACGCGCTGCCGCTCGAGGGCCGCGGCCTCGTCGCGGACTGGAACGCCGGCTCGGGCGAGCTCACGATGTGGACGTCGAGCCAGATCCCGCACCTCGTCCGCACGCTGCTCTCGCTGACGCTCGGGCTCTCGGAGAAGCAGGTCAGGGTCATCGCCCCCGACGTCGGCGGCGGCTTCGGGCTCAAGCTCCACCTGTTCCCCGAGGACGCCCTGGTCGTGCTCGCCTCGAAGCGGCTCGGCCGGCCAGTGAAGTGGATCGAGGATCGCTACGAGGCGCTCGCGGCCAGCCTCCACGCGAAGGAAATCCTCTGCGAGCTGTCGATCGCCACGCAGGCCGACGGCACGTTCGTCGCCATGAAGGGGCGGTACGTCGGGGACGCCGGCGCCTACGCCGCGTATCCATTCACACCCCTCGTCGACCCGCTATGTGCGGCCGTGATGCTCCCGAGCATCTACGGGATCGACGCCGTGCGGTTCGAGGTGGACGCCGCGTACACGAACAAGTGCCCGTCGGGGGCCTACCGCGGCGTCGGCTGGACGAGCGGGCAGACGGCTCGCGAGGCGCTGATCGACGACATCGCGCGCGAGCTCGACATCGACCCGCTCGAGCTGCGCCTGAAGAACACGATCCCGGATGGTGAGTACGTCTCGGTGACCGGTTGCCGATACGACGACGGCAGCTTCGCCGCCGCCCAGCGCAAGGCGGCCGAGCTCGTCGACTACGCTGCCTTCCGGACACGGCAGGCCGCAGCCCGCGCAGAGGGCCGTCACCTCGGGATCGGCTTCTCACCGTTCCTCGAGCCGGGCGGCTGGTCGGGCGAGCTGGCCAAGCGGATGGGCTTCCCGTTCGACTACATGGACACTGCGACGGTCACGGTCGACCCGACGGGCAACGTCGTCGTCAGCGTCGGCCTGCACTCGCACGGGCAGGCGCATGCGACGACCTTCGCCCAGGTGGTCGCCGACAAGCTCGGCGTGCCGATCGAGAGCGTCAAGATCGTCGAGGGCGACACCGCGGTCGGTGCCTACGGCTCCGGGACGTTCGGAAGCCGCGGCGCCGTGATCGCGTTCGGATCGATCGCAAGGGCAGCCGAGGAGATCGCCGGCAAGCTGAAGCAGCTCGGTGCGCTCGCGCTCGAGGTGAGCCCCGACGACATCGAGTTGCGCGACGGCGCAGCCGTGGTCAGGGGCGCACCCGAGAAGTCGTTTCCGATGATCATGCTCGGGCTCACCGCGCACTTCGGCGCGTTCGTGGGTGGGCGGCGACCCCAGGGCATGGATCCCGTCCTGACCGCGACCCGCTCGTACGATCCGCCCGAGAGCTACGCCAACGGCTGTTGCGTGGCGATCGTCGAGGTCGACGTCGAGACCGGCGTCGTCGCGGTCGAGCGGATCGCGTTCGTCGACGACTGCGGGATCATGCTGAACCCGATGGTCGTCGAGGGACAGGTCATCGGGGCCGCAGCGCAGGGCATCGGCGGCGCTCTGTACGAGGAGTGCCTCTACGACGAGGACGGCAACTTTCTCGCCGGGAGCCTGCTCGATTACCTCTACCCGTCGACGATGGAGATCCCGCCGATGGACGTCGATCACATCCAGACGCCCTCGACGGTCACCGAAGGAGGTGTCAAGGGCGCCGGCGAGGGTGGCACGATCGCGGCCCCAGCCGCCGTCGTCAACGCCGTGGCCGACGCGCTGGGTGTGGCGATCGACCGAACGCCGCTCGACCCGAACCGCGTACTCGGGCTGATCCGCGGCGGGGACGTCTGAGAGCCGGTCGGTCCGAGCCCGTCAATTCCCACAATGGTGTCACGGAAGTCTCCCGAACTCCCCGCCGGTGCCTGGCACGTGCCAGGCACGTGCCAGGCACCTGGACATGGCTGAATCGGCCCCAGCGGGTCGACCGCAGGCCTCGAGAAGGGAGAACCGATGACGTCCGAGGCACGTCTAGAGCCGTCGGAGCACGGGCTCGTGCCCGCGGGCGAGGGCTGGTTCGTCGTCGATGCCCGCGAGGCGTTGTGGCAGGAGCACGACACATTCGGACGCTGGTGCCGCTTCGAGGGAGCCGCGCGCTTCCCCGCGTTCGGGATCAACATCCACGTCCTCGAGCCCGGCCAGCCGAACTGCATGTACCACGGCGAGGACGAGCAGGAGGACTTCCTCGTACTCGCGGGGGAATGTCTGCTGCTCGTCGAGGGGGAGGAGCGACGTCTGGGAGCCTGGGACTTCGTCCACTGTCCTGCCTGGACCGAGCACGTCTTCGTGGGCGCCGGCAACGGGCCGTGCGCGATCCTGATGGTCGGCACCCGGACGCCCGACGCGGGAGTCCGCTATCGGGTCAGCGAGCTCGCGCGTCGCCATCGGGCGGGCGTCGCGCACGAGACCGAATCGCCGGACGAAGCCTACGCGGGCACGGGCGATCTGCGACCGGTCGAGTACCGGCCGGGCGATCTGCCCAGCGGCTGACGGCCCGGCTCGACCGGGCCGGACCCGCCGACCGCGGGCCCGAAGGACCCGCACAGAACGTTCAGCCGCGAGGCGCCAGCTCGACCCGGACGGGCAGCTTTCTCAGCCCGTTCGTGAAGTTCGAGCGCAGGCGGATCGGCGGCCCGGTCAGGTCGAGGCGCTCCACGCGGTCGAGAAGCTCCTCGAGAAGCACGGTGATCTCGAGACGGGCGAGGTGCGCCCCGAGGCAGAAGTGCGGGCCGACGCGCCCGAAAGTCGCATGCTCATTCGGTTCACGGGCAATGTCGAACCGGTGCGGATCCGGGAAGACGTCGGGATCGCGGTTCGCGGAGCCGAACCAGACCACCACGCGGTCGCCCTGCTCGATGCGCTGACCGCGCAGCTCCGTATCCCGGGTCGCGGTGCGCCGGAAGTGCCAGACGGGCCCCGCGATCCGGAGCATCTCCTCGACGGCGTCGGGAACGAGCGAGCGGTCGGCCCGCAGCCGTGCCCATGAGTCGGGATCGCGTGCCAGGGCGAGCATCCCGAGCGAGATCCCCTGCCGCGTCGTCTCGTTGCCGGCGACGACGAGGATCGCGAAGGTGTTGTCGAGATCGCGCTCCGAGAGCGGGCAGCCCTCGATCTCGGCGCCCGCGATCAGCGAGAGCACGTCGTCCTGTGGGCTCGCGCGACGGGACGCCCAGTACTGGCGGCCGAGCTCGCACAGCTCCCGGGCCCAGGGGCTGCCGAACGGCAAGTAGCGGTCCTCCTCACGCTCGCCGGTGAAGGCGAGCTCGCCGACGTACTCGGGCTCGGTGTCGACCAGCATCCGGTCGCCGAGCCAGATCAGGCGAGGGAGGTGCTCGTCGGAGAGCCCGAGGATCCTTCCCAGCACGCGGATCGGGATTGGTGCCGCGATCTCGTGGACGAGGTCGAACTCCCGCAACGGCAGCGCCTCGTCGAGCACCTCGGTCACGAGCTCCCGAAGCCACGGGTCGTACCGCTCGACGGCCCTCGGCGTGAAGTGTGCGGCGAAGATCCTTCGGAAGTGGGTGTGCCGTGGCGGGTCGGTCTCCATGAAGTTGCGCCGGGCCGCGAGCATGTCCTCGGGGAGGGGATCGATCGTCGCGGCACCGCCCAGCTCGGAGGAGAACGTCTCCCAGTCGCGCAGCACGGCGAGGACGTCGTCGTACCCGGTGATGACCCAGAAGCCCGGGCCGTCGGGCTCTCGGTGGCGGAAGACGGGCGCCTGGCTCCGGAGCAGCTCGAACACCTCCCACGGCTCGTGGTCGGCGAAGAGGTCGTGGTCGAGCAGGTCGACGTGGTCGAGCTTCGACGGCGGAGGCGTCGTGACCATGACGCCATCGTATGAAGCTCGAGTCTCCCGCGCCACGGACGCGGCGCCCGCTGCTTCAGTCCTCGACGACTTCCTCGTCGAGCGCCTCGGCGATCACCTCGCCCAGCATCCGGATCTCGTCTTCGGTGATCACGAACGGCGGCGAGACGTGGAGCACCCCGTCCGGAAGCGCGCGCATCAGGACGCCCCTGGCGAGACAGCGGTCGGAGACGCGCAGCGCCGTGAGGTGGTCGACGAGAACGATGCCCGTCAGCAGGCCGATCCCGGTTCGAACCTCACGCACGAGCGTGTGCCCCTCGAGCGGCCGGAGGCTCGCGGCAAGCGCGGATTCGAGCTCACGAACCCGGGCAACGAGGTCCTCGCGCTCGATGATGTCGAGATTGGCCATCGCCGCGGCGCAGACGCTCGCGTGGCCGGCATACGTCAACCCGTGGCGGAAGACGAGGCTCGAACCGTCCTCCCAGAACGGCGACCACACGCGCTCGCCGACGATGACGCCGCCGAGCGGCAGGTAGCCGGACGTCACGCCCTTCGCGAACACGATCAGGTCGGGGGAGAGGCCGAAGCGCTGCGTTCCGAACCATTGGCCCGTCCGGCCGAAGCCGCAGATCACCTCGTCCGCGACGAAGAGGATCTCGTTGTCGACGCAGATCCGCTGGATCTCGTCGAAGTAGCCGGGCAGTGGGTGGATGACGCCCCCGGTGCCGACGATCGGCTCCGCGAAGAACGCGGCGATCCGGTCGGCGCCCAGATCGTCTACGACCGTCTGAAGCTCCGAGGCGTCGTTCGTGCCGACCCGCACGGCCTCAGCAACCATCTGTCCCACGCCTTCGCGGTTGATGTCGAGACCGACGATGCTCGTGCCCAGCGTGTGGAGCCCGTGGTAGCCGCGCTCGCGCGTGACGATCGTCTTCTTGTCCGGCCTGTCCATGGCCGACCAGTACCGGCGGATCAGCTTGCCCGCGGTGTCGATCGCGTCGGAGCCGCCGCTCGTGAGGAAGACCTTTGCGTTCTCGATCGGCACGAGCTCGGCGAGGCGGGCAGCGAGATCGACGGCAGGACGGTTCGCGTAGTTCCCGAACGTGTGGTAGGTCTCGATCGCGCCCATCTGGCGGTAGACGGCGTCGGCGATCTCCTTGCGCCCGTGCCCGACGTTGCAGTACCAGAGCCCCGCCGGTGCGTCGAGCAGCCGTCGCCCGCGCTCGTCCCACAGCCAGACCCCTTCCCCCCGCTCGACGACGGTCTCCGTGCGCTTGACGACGGACATCTGGGCCTGCGAGTGCCAGAGCGCAGTCTCGGTCACCGGCGAATCGTATCTCTCAGCTCGGCGGATCCGTCCAGCTCGTGACCGAGACGGGCTCGATCCGCACGATCGTCTGAGGGCCCTGTACCCAGCGGTCGAGCACCGCGTCGACGTCGCCCGTCGCAACGTAGCGCTGCGCGATCCGGCGGCACTCCGCGAGTAGGTCCGGATCCTCCCCGGTGCGGTAGACGGCCCGCCCGTGGACGAGCGCCGCTCCCCACGGGGGCTTGCTCTCGTAGACGGCGATGCTCACACGGTCGTCCCGGAGCAGGTTCCGGAACCAGGCGCGGCTCTCGTCCGTCCAGATCAGCATGGCGTCGCCGTCCCACCGATACCAGACGGGAACCTGGTGGGGCGAGCCGTCCTCCCGGACGGTGGCGATCGCCGCGGTGAACGGGCGCCCGAGGAAGGCGTCGAGGTCGGGGATCGGCGTCATCCGCTCAGGTCGTCCCGCAGCGCAAGGGGGCGGCGAGCACGACGTCGTCGACTCCGCGGCCGTCGGCCGGCATCATCTGACCTGCGCGACCGCCCCGCTCTCGAAGCGATGCTTCGCGAGGGAGCGATCGTCGGGGAGCGCCGTCGGATACCGTCCGGTCAGGCAGGCGCGACAGAACTCGGCCTCCTGCCGGGCGGTCGCCCGCTGCAGGCCATCGAGCGAGAGGTACGCGAGCGACGTCGCACCGAGGAGCTCCCGGATCTCCTCGATCGAACGGCCGGCCGCGACCAGCTCGCCCTCCGTCGCCATGTCGATGCCGTAGTAGCACGGCGAGACGATCGGGGGCGACGAGATCCTGACGTGCACCTCCTTCGCGCCGGTCTCGAACAGCATCCGGACGAGCTTGCGGGTGGTCGTCCCCCGGACGATCGAGTCGTCGACGATCACCACCCGCTGCCCGGCCACTTCGTCGAGCGGGTTGAACTTGGTGCGGATCCCGTGCTCGCGGAGCATCTGGTCGGGCTGGATGAACGTGCGGCCGACGTAGCGGTTCTTGATCAGGCCCTCGTTGTAGGGGATCCCGCTGCGGCGGGCGAACCCGATCGCGGCCGGTGTCCCCGAGTCGGGGATCGGCATGACCACGTCGGCGTCGACCGGCGCCTCGCCGGCGAGCTCCTCGCCCATCCGCACCCGGGAGCGGTGCAGCTCGATGTCCTTCATGTGGGAGTCGGGGCGGGCGAAGTAGATGAACTCGAAGATGCAGAGCGCCCCGTCGCCCCGGGGCTCGAGCGCCTGGCGGGAACGCAGCCCGTCGGCGTCGATCACGATCAGCTCGCCGGGTCCCACGTCCCGCACCGGCTCGGCGCCGAGCAGGTCGAAGGCACACGACTCCGACGCGAGCACCCAGTCGTCATCGAGCCGGCCGAGCACGAGCGGGCGGATGCCGTCGGCGTCTCGAAACGCGACGAGCTTGCCCTCGGAGAGGAGGACGATCGAGAACGCGCCCTCGAGGCGCTCCATCGCCCGCGCTACTGCCTCCTCGAGGGGGCCCTCGTCCCGCGCGATCATTGCCGCGATCGCCTCGGTGTCCGACGTCGAGCTGAGCCGCGCTCCCGCGGCGCGAAGCTCCTCACGGAGCACCGAGGTGTTCGTGAGGTTGCCGTTGTGGGCGATCGCCACGGTGCGGTGACTCGCGTGCTGGACCGTCGGCTGGGCATTCGTCCACAACGTCGCGCCGGTCGTCGAGTACCGCGTGTGGCCGATCGCGGCCTGACCGCTCAGCCCTCGCAGCGTCTCCTCGGTGAAGACCTGGGCCACGAGCCCCATGTCGCGCACCACCGTCAGGTGGCCGTCGTCGATGACCGCGATCCCTGCCGACTCCTGGCCACGGTGCTGCAGCGCGAGCATGCCGAAGTGCGTGAGCCGCGCGACCTCACGGTCAGGGGCGTAGATGCCGAGGATCCCGCACATCAGCCGAGCGCCTCCGGGAGGGCGCCCTCATAGGCTCCGCGGAGGTCGCCGAGTGGCACGTCGAGCAGGGCGTCCCCGCCGACCCGGCCCACCTCGCGGACGGGCACCGGGCCGCACATGAGCTCCGCGACGAGCCCGGGAGACACGGCGACGACCGCCTGCCCGCCGCCCTCGCCGAACAGCGTCAGGGCGTCCTGCTCGAGCTCGAGCTCTGCGCCGAGGCCCGATGCGATCGCAGCCTCGGCGAGGGCGACCGCCAGGCCTCCCTCGGCGGCATCGTGGACGAGGGTCGCGCGGGGCGCGGTGCTGACGAGGAACGCGATCAGTGCGACCTCGGCCGCGAGCGCAGGCATCGCCACCCGGCCGACGGGTCCGCCCAGGAAGCGTGCCTGGTACTCGGAGCCGTCGAGCCGGAGCTCGGGTCGCCCGGCGACCAGGACGGCATCGCCCTCGCGCCAGATGCCGGGAACCCGGCGCACGTCCTCCACCACGCCGACACAGCCGATCGCCGGTGTCGGGTGGATCGCCCGGCCGTCGGTCTCGTTGTACAGCGAGACGTTTCCCGAGACGACCGGTACGCCCAGCGCCTCGCAGGCGAGCGACATCCCTTCGATCGCCTCGGCGAGCTCCCACGCGATCTCGGGCTTCTCCGGGTTTCCGAAGTTGAGGCAGTTCGTGAACGCGAGCGGGCGGCCGCCGACACAGGCGACGTTGCGGGCGGCCTCGAGCACTGCGAGCGCGCCCCCGGCCAGCGGATCGAGCGAGGCGAGCCGGCCCGAGCCGTCGAGCGAGACCGCGAGGCCCCGGTACGACGGCCGGAGCCGCAGGACGGCCGCGTCGAGGCCCGGCCGGCGCACGGTGCGCGACTGGACGAGCTGGTCGTACTGCCCGTAGACCCATGCCCGGCTCGCGACGTTCTCGCTCGCGAGCAGCCCGAGCAGCTCCTCGGGAGTCGCCCGTCGCGCAGGCAGCTCCACCGGCCGGTCGAGCTCCCGGGCCCTCACCTCGATCGGATAGCGCGGGCACTCGTCGGTGAGAAGCCGCGCCGGGATGTCACCGACGACCTTCCCGTCGAAGAAGACGCGGAGCCGGGCGTTCCCGCTCACCTCGCCGACGACGGTGCACGGCAGCTCCCAGGTCGCGCAGACCGCCTCGACCTCGGGCAGGCGATCCGGGGCGACGACGCAGATCATCCGCTCCTGGCTCTCGGAGATCATGATCTCCCACGGCTTCATGCCCGCCTCGCGCAGCGGCACGCGGTCGAGGTGGACGTCGACGCCCGCGCCACCCTTCGCCGCCATCTCGGCGAGGGACGAGGCGAGGCCCGCGGCGCCGCAGTCCTGGAGCGAGAGCACGAGCCCGCCCTCGACGAGCGCGAGGCTCGTCTCGATCAGCTTCTTCCCGGTGAACGGGTCGCCGACCTGCACGGTCGGGCGCTTGTCCTCGTCCTCCCCGGACAGCTCCTGGCTCGCGAGCACGCTCGCCCCGCCGATCCCGTCCCGACCGGTGGTGGCGCCGTACAGGACGACGAGGTTTCCGGTCCCGGTCATCGTCGAGCGGGTGAGCCGCTCGGCCGGGAGCAGGCCGACGCACATCGCGTTGACGAGGCAGTTCGACGCGTAGCGTTCGTCGAACACGCATTCGCCGCCGACGGTCGGGACGCCGACGCAGTTTCCGTAATGGCCGATCCCGGCGACCGCACGGCCGAACATCCAGGCGTTGCGCTCGTCTCCGAGCGGGCCGAACCGAAGCGAGTCGAGCAGCGCGATCGGGCGGGCGCCCATCGCCGACGACGTCGCGCAGGATCCCGCCGACACCGGTGGCGGCGCCCTGGAACGGCTCGACGGCGGACGGGTGGTTGTGGCTCTCGACCTTGAAGGCGACCGCGAGCCCGTCGCCGACGTCGACGACGCCGGCGTTCTCGCCCGGCCCCTGCAGCACGGCCGGGCCGTCGGTCGGGAAGCGCTTCAGGAGGAGGGCGGAGTGCTTGTAGCCGCAATGCTCCGACCACAGGAGGCTGAAGACGGCGAGCTCGAAGTGGTTCGGCGTCCGGTCGAGCAATCCTTGGATACGGTCGTACTCCCAGTCCGTCAGGCCGAGCGCGCGATGAAGCGGCTGTTCAGTGACCGGGTCAACGAGAGGGCGCAAGTCTAGATGGTCGATCGGAAATTGTGGTGCTGGCGGGGGTGGGCGAGACCAAGCCTGGCCGCGGTACTCCGTTGCTCGTACCAGAGGTACGGGCAACGAGCGAGCGTGGTTCCGGGCGCCGGTATCGGCCGCCATCCGGCGGTGTCACGGGTTCCGGTCAATCGCCGATCAATCATCGAGCTTTCGAGGAGGATCGCGGCCGACGGCCGCAGCGCGCAGGAGCGCAGAACCTCAGGATAGCCGGAGCAGCGTCGTGCTCCGTCCCGGATCGTCCCGGTGATGCTCCGGCGCGTGAAACGCCCGACCGTTGGGCGTCTGGTAGCCTTCGCGGCCTGATGCGCTGACCCGCCCCGTTTCACGTTGAGCTTCCGCGACGTCCCGGTTGGGGTGCCGCGGTGACCGAGGGCGAGAGATGAGCGAGCGCATGCGGACAACCGAGGAGACCGGGCCGGGCGGCTGGCGCCGCGTCGGCGTGCTGCGCCCGTTCGCGATGCGGGACTTCCGCCTCCTGTGGACGGGCCTCAGCGTCTCGCTGTTCGGCGACGGGCTGTTCCTCGTCGCGCTGGCATGGCAGACCTACGAGCTCTCGAACTCGCCGAGCGCGCTCGCGACGGTGGGCCTGGCCTGGACGATCCCGATGGTGTCGCTGCTCGTCTTCGGCGGCGTCATCAGCGACCGGTTCGACCGGCGTCGCGTGATGATCGCGTCGGACCTGCTGCGGGGGAGCGCCGTCACGGCGATGGGCGTCCTCGCAATCACCGGCCACCTCGAGCTGTGGCACCTGTACCTGCTCTCGGCCGTGTTCGGAGCGGGCGACGCGCTGTTCCCGCCGGCCTTCGGCGCGTTCGTGCCGCAGATCGTTCCCGCCGGCCTGCTCGTACAGGCGAATTCGGTCGACGCGTTCATGCGGCCGCTGATGATGCAGCTGATGGGGCCCGCCGCCGGCGGCCTGATCGTCGCGGCGATCGGAGCCGGCGGGGCCTTCCTCGTCGATGCGGCGACGTACGCCGTGTCGGTGACGGCCCTCTACTTCGTGCGCGCCCGCCCGGGGCTCAGGGCGGAGGCGGCCGGGGCGAGCGTCCTCGCAGACATCCGCCAGGGCATGCGCTTCGTGCGCTCGCAGACCTGGCTCTGGGGGACATTGCTGATGGCGGCGATCTCCCTGCTCTTCTTCCTCGGCCCGTTCGAGGTCCTCATGCCGTTCGTGATTCGGAACGAGGTCGGCGGCAGCGCGCGTGACCTCGGGTTCGTCTTTGCCGCCGCAGGGGTCGGGGGGATCGCGGCCTCCCTGCTGACGGCGCAGCGTCGTCTCCCCCGCCGGGTCGTGACGGTGATGTACGTCTGCTTCGCCTTCGCCGTGTCCGGCCCCATCGTCTACGGCATCGCGAACGAGATCTGGCAGATGATGCTGGCCGCGTTCATCGCCGGTGCCGGGGCCGCAGCGGGTGGGATCATGTGGGTGACGCTGATGCAGCGGCACGTGCCCGGCGACCTGCTCGGACGGGTGACGAGCCTCGACTGGCTCGTCTCGACGTGCCTGCTCCCCGTCTCCTTCGCGCTGACGGCACCGGTCGCGGCAGTGCTCGGCGTGCGCGAGACGTTGCTCGCCGCCGGGATCCTCGGGGTCTCGACCACCCTCGCCTTCCTCTTCCTGCCCGGAGTCCGCGACCTCGAGCGGGGTCGGGCCGCCGAGGTCACGCCGTGATCGCAGCGACCAGACCGCAGACGACGAGCAGCGCGAGCACGGCCCGCCGGAAGAGCCGCGGCGGGAGCCTCGTGCCGGCGACCGTGCCGAGCAGGTTTCCGAGCAGCGAGACCGGCAGCCAGACGAGGAACGCGGGGTAGAGCGCCTCGCCGGAGATCCTGTCGCCGATCGCCAGCCCGGCGAGCAGAATGGCGCACGAGGCGACGAAGTAGGCGGCCATGTCGCCGATGAAGCTCGCCGGGCTCGGTTCCTCCCGCGCCAGGAGGAGCGCCGGTGCGACACCGGACAGCGACGTCGTCGCGCCCATCAAGCCGCCGACGAGCCCCGCAGCCCCCGCCCCGCCCGGCAGGGGCGGAGGGGCCGGCGCGTCCACCGAGCGCGCGAGCAGGAGCGCGACGGCGACCACGATCAGGCCTGCGCCGATCTCGAGCGCCCGCGTGCTCACCGAGTCGAGCACCCAGAGCCCGAGGACAAGGCCGGGAACGACCCCCGCGATCAGCATCGCCACCCGGCGCGCGCGGACGTGTGAGCGGAACCGGTAGACGACCGAGATCCGCGTGACGAGGCTGAGCGCGAGGTTGCTCGTGACGACGAATTCGAGCGGATACCCGACGAGCAGGAGCAGCGGCGTGCAGATGAGCGCGTAGCCGAAGCCCGTCGCGCCGCCCACGAAGGACGCGACCGCCACCGCAAGCGCGCCGAGGAGGAGCACGGGTGGGCGAAGCCTAGTGGTGTCTCCCGGAGAGACCACTAGTGCTCCGGGTCGTTGCTCCCGGCCAGGGCGCCCTGGAGTATCTTCTCGGGGGAGCTCGGATCGATCTTCGTGAGGAAGCAGCCCGGGTTTCGACGACCGCGACTTCGGAGGCAGGCGCCGTGACGACCTCGACCAGAGTCCCCGCCCTCGACCCTCTCGACCTCCTTGCGATCGATTCGCTCCTCGACGAGGAGGAGCGCGCGGTTCGCGACACGGTGCGCCGGTTCGTGCGTGAGCAGATCGTTCCCGAGGTGGGGGACTGGTTCGAGCGGGGCATCCTGCCTCGCGAGGTGCTCGGCGAGCTGGCGAAGCTCGGCCTGTTCGGGATGCATCTCGACGGCTACGGGCTGCCGGGGGCGAGCGCGGTCGTCTACGGCCTGACGTGCCTGGAGCTCGAGGCCGGCGACACCGGGATCCGCAGCGCCGTCTCGGTGCAGGGCTCGCTCGCGATGTTCGCCATCTGGAAGTGGGGCTCCGATGAGCAGAAGGAGCGCTGGCTGCCCGCGATGCACCGGGGCGAGGTGATCGGGTGCTTCGGGCTGACGGAGCCCGATGCCGGCTCCGACCCGGGCGCGATGAACACCCATGCCCGCCGCGACGGCTCCGACTGGGTCATCAACGGGACGAAGATGTGGATCACGAACGGCACGATCGCGGACATCGCGATCGTATGGGCGCGCACCGGCGACGGTGAGATCCGGGGCTTCGTCGTCGAGCGCGGGTTGCCGGGTTTCACCGCCCCGGAGATCCACCGCAAGCTGTCCCTGCGAGCGTCCGTGACTTCCGAGCTCGTGCTCCAGGACGTCCGCGTCCCGGGCGACAGCATGCTCCCGGGCGCCTCGACGCTCCGCGGCCCGCTCTCGTGCCTCAACGAGGCGCGCTACGGGATCGTGTGGGGCGCCGTCGGCGCCGGACGCGCCTGCTTCGAGGCCGCGCTCGAGTACGCGAAGGAGCGGATCGTCTTCGGGAAGCCGATCTCCTCGTACCAGCTCACCCAGCAGAAGCTGGCCGAGATGGCGCTCGAGCTGAACCGCGCGACGCTCGTCTCGCTCCACATCGGGCGGATGAAGGACGCGGGGACGCTGCGGCCCGAGCACGTCAGCCTCGGCAAGATGGGCAACGTCCGCGGTGCGCTCGAGGTCGCGCGCTCGGCACGCACGATCCTCGGCGGCAACGGGATCACGCTCGAGTACCCGGTGATCCGGCACATGAACAACCTCGAGTCCGTGCTCACGTACGAGGGGACGCACGAGGTGCACACCCTCGTCGTCGGGAACGCGCTCACGGGCGTTCAGGCGTTCCGCTAAGGATGCGTCCCGCAGCGCACGGGCGCTCTGCGGGACGCAGGACTAGTGGTCACTCCGGGAAGTTCGGGGCCTGTACGCCGGCGAAAACCGAGCAGGCCTAGGACGCAGGGAGCCCCGATACAGGGAGATATCGGTGCGACCGAGGACGACGGCATGCGAAGCGTTTGCAGCCGCGCGAAGGGTGGCGAGCTTCCCGGAGCGAGCACTAGAGTCCCGACGTGCGGCTGATCGTCGCCAGCACCGTCGCTCTCGCCGCGAACGCGGTCGCGCTGTTGATCGCCGCGGCGGTGCTCGGCGGCTTCGAGGTCGGAAACCTCGCCTTCCCGATCCTCGTCGTGATCTTCACGGTCGTCTCGATCCTGGTGTCGGCCCTCGTCCGCTCGATCGTCCGGAGCTACGCCGCGCCGGCGGCAGCGCTCACCGGGCTGATCTCGGCGTTCCTGTCGCTGCTCGTCACCGACCTCGTCACGGACAAGCTCCAGATCGAAGGGGCGGGCGCCTGGATCGTCGGCACGTTCCTCGTCTGGCTCGCGTCGCTCGTCTTCACGCCGATGCTGCGTGGGCGGGGCGACCGGAAGCTCGGCCGCGACCGGGGGTGACGCGGGCCGTATGGGGGCGGCCGCCCGGCCGCGCCCACCTATCATCGGCGGGTGACCCGCGTCGTCCTGATCGGAAACCTCGTCCAGGATGTCGTCGCGGGAGCGCTTCCCCGGCCCGGCGGCGCGGTGTTCTACCAGGCGCGGACCCTGGCCGCGCTCGGTGAGGGCGCCGGAACCCAACTCGTCACGCGCTGTGCCGCAGCCGACCGCGCCGCGCTCCTCGAGCCGCTCGAGCGCTTCGACCTGTCGACCACCTGGAAGGCCGGCCGCGAGACGCAGACGTTCTCCTTCCGTTACGAGGGCGACACCCGGACCATGGAGATCGTCGCGCTCGGCGATGCCTGGACCGTCGACGATGTCGAGGGCTGGGCCGGCGAAGCGATCGGGGAGGCCGGCTGGATTCTGCTCGGTGCGCTGACGAGGGCCGACTTCCCGCCGGCGACGCTCGATGCGCTTCGCGCGGGCGGTCGCCAGCTTCTCGTCGATGCCCAGGGGCTCGTCCGGCTCGGCCGCCCCGGGCCGCTGCGGATGGACGGCGCGCTCGAACCCGCGCACCTCCACGGCATTCGCGCGCTGAAGCTCAACGACATGGAGGCCGAGGCGCTCGTCGGGAGCGCCGAGCCCGAGGCGCTTCGCACCCTCGGGATCCCCGAGGTCGTGCTCACCCTTGGCTCGCAGGGCGCCGTGGTCGTGACGGCGAGCGTCACGGCGCACGTTCCCGCCGAGCCGGTGGACGGCCCGGTCGACCCGACCGGTGCGGGCGACGCGTTCTGGATCGCCTACCTGATGGCGCGCCGCGACGGCGCCGAGCCGGTCGAGGCCGCCCGGGCCGCGACGAGCACGACGTCCCGCATGCTGGCCGGCGAGCTCCGGCCCCCGCATCACCCCGCGTAGTGTCCGGCCCGGGAGTCATCGACGCCGGAGGAACCGGGAGCGGGAGACACCCGCGGATCGGCCTCCCGCTGCAGAATCGCGTCCGCCCGGACGGGGAGATCGTGGCCGTCCCGCAGAGGGGGACGATGATGGGCAACCGCGGCGGCCGCATCCACGACCCGGCCACAAGAACCCTGGGCACGCGGCGGTGGACGAGCCGGGCATGGATCTGCTGCCTCCTCGAGTACAAGGGCTTCTCCGAGCAGCCGTGGACAGACCACTACACGGAGCTGTTCTTCCTCGACGAGGTGACCGCGCTCGCCGCGGGCCACCGGCCCTGCTACCTCTGCAGGCGGGCCGACGCGATCGCGTTCGCGTCGGCGGTCGCCCGGCACGACGGGCTCACGGCCCTACCACGGGCGCCGGAGCTCGACCGGCGCCTGCACGCCGAGCGGCTCGACGGCCGGCGCAAGCGCCTGCACGCTGTTCCCTTCGCCGACCTTCCCGACGGTGCCATGGTCGACTGCGGGGATGAGCTCATGGCCGTGCGCGCCGAACGCGTGTTGCTCTGGTCTCCGGACGGGTACGCGGCGTCGCCCCGTCCAGGACGCGGCGACGCCGCCGTGCTGACCCCGCCTACCGTGCTCGCGGCACTTCGGGCCGGCTACCGGCCGAGCTGGCACCCGACCGCGGTCGAGGGGTGACGGATCTCTCGCGCAGGCTGCCGGATCGGGCAGCCTGCGCGAGGATCGACCTTCCATCGCCTAGCCGCGGGCAGGGTCGATGCGGGAGACCGTGTCCTCGGTCATGCTCGTGACCCAGATCGAGTCGCCCACGACCGACATCGCGTGGGCGGCGGCTTGCTCCACCTCGGACGGGTCGGCGACACGGATCGGGGAGCCGACCTGCTCGCCCGTCGTCGCGTCGATCCGCGTCACGGTGCCGTCCTCCTGGCTTGCCACCCAGACGGAGCCCGCCGCTGCCACGATCCAGGTCGAGAGACCGCCGGTGACGATCGGGTCGCCGATCTCCTGCATCGTCGTCGGGTCGACGCGGCTGACCGTTCCGCTCTCGCGATTCGCTACCCAGACGCTCCCGCCCGCGAGGACGACGCCGGCCGGGAACCCGCCCGCGGTGCCGCGAGTCGTCTCTCCGGTCTCGGCGTCGATCCTCACGAGCTCGCCGTCGACGGACGCGGTCGCCCACAGCATCCCGTCGCCGTAGGCGAGACCCACCGACTGCTGGTTGGAGACCGGGAACGGCTCGCCGATCGGTTGGAGCGTGAGCGGATCGATCTGCTGGATCGTCGCGGCGACGTCCCGCTGGAAGGTGGCCAGCCACAGGGCACCGTCCCCCTGCACGAGTTGTCCCGGGCCGTATGGCACCGGCGCCCGGGCGAGGATCTCACCCGTCTTCCAGTCGAGCCTCAGCACTTCGCCCGGGTTGTCGAAACCGTCCGGGAAGTGGCTCGCGATCAGGGAGTCGCCGACGTGCGCGGTGAAGCTCGGCTCTCCCTCGAGCGCCACGGTCATCTCGACCGTCCCCGTTGCGAGATCGATCCGGGTGAAGCCCCTCGTTTCGCACGGGCTACCGACGTCGCAGTTCATCGAGAGCCACATGGCGTCCTCGCCCGCTGTGATCCATCCAGGATGGCCCGGAACCCGCAAGGTCGCGGCGACGCTCTCGCTGGACGTCGTGCTCTCACCGCCGAGGGCGAAGACGAGCACGATCCCGACAGCCGCCAGAACGGCCGTCACGGCTGCCACGGCGATGCGGGTACGCCGGGTCCCGAAGCGGGGCGACGAGTGTGACTCGATCTCGGCTGGCTGATGCATGGCTTCCATGATCCACCTTTCGCTCGGTTGACCGAGCCTCAGGAGATCACGTCGTGACGGACACGTCGTCGGGGATACCCCCGAGAGCTGGGCCGGTTCAGGGTTTCCCCCGACGGCCGGCCGGCGCCGGCTATGCAACGATTCCGAAGTGGCGCAGCGTGTCCTGATCGTGGACGATCACGCGGAATTTCGCGCGCTCGCCCGCGCCGTGCTCGAAGCCGACGGATTCGTGGTCGCCGGGGAGGCGGCCGACGGCGTCGGGGCGCTCGCCGAGTTCGAGCGGACGCATCCCGACATCGTCCTGCTCGACGTTCAGCTCCCCGACGCGAACGGCTTCGATGTCGCCCGCCAGCTCGAAGGACCCGGCGGCCCCCTCGTGGTCATGACGTCGACCCGTGACGCGGCCGATTTCGGGACGAGACTGGCGACGAGCGCCGCGCGCGGGTTCATCCCGAAGTCGCGGCTTTCGGGCCCGGCGCTCTCCGCCCTGGTGACCTGATGGCCACGCCTGTGGCGCTTCCGGCGACGGCGAGGACGGCCGCCCGGATCGACCCCATCTTCGTCCTGCCGCTGATCGGCGCTGAGAGCATTCTCGCCGCCTGGTTCGGGCTCGATCACGGGCTCGAGCGCTGGCAGGTCGCCGCCGATCTCGCAGTCGCGCTGTCGTTCGCCGCGGCAGGCGTGACCGCACTCTTCCGACCGGGCCCTCGGATGTCGGGCCGGCTGATGCTGGGGATCGCCGTGACCTGGTGGGCGAGCTACCTCGAGCTCGCGGAGCACGCCGGGGCGCGGGTGGCAGGCCAGCTTCTCGCGGACGTCCCGCTGATCCTGATCGTCTGGCTTCTCCTCTCGTATCCGGAGGGCCGGCTGTGGTCGAACGCGGCGCGTGCCACGGTCGTCGCCGGGTGGGTGGCAACTGCAGCCGGAGGGCTCGCGGCGGTTCTCCTCGATCCCGGCTCCGAGGATCCGGTCGGGCAGGGAACGAGCGCCCTTGGAGTCGCGGTGGCCATCGCCACGGCCGTGCTGATCGTCGTCCGGCTCGTCGGCCTCCCGAGTGTCCGCAGACGCGTCGCGCTCCCCCTGCTCGTGGCGGGTCTGCTCACCTTTCCGACGAGCTTGGTCTGGCTCGCTGCGCAGGCGGGCGGGAACTGGACGTTCGCAGACGAGTTCGTCCCGATCGACCGCCTCGTCGCGATTCTGATCCCGGCCGGGTACTTCGCCGGGCTCGCCTGGACGAGGGTGCGCCGCTCCGGGGTGTCCAGCCTCGTCGTCGAGCTCCAGGAGGGCGGCGCGACGACCCTCCGCGACCGCCTCGCGCGAACGCTCGGAGATCCGTCGCTCGAGGTCGCCTACTGGATCGGCGACGGCCACGGGTGGGTCGACGGCGCGGGCCAGCCGATCGCTCTCCCCGAGCCGGGCGATCGTGCCGTGACACAGGTGACGGTCTCCGGATCCCCCATCGCAGCGCTCGTGCACGACCCGGTGCTGCTCGACGATCCGGATCTCGTGCGGTCGGTCGCTGCGACGGCCGGCCTCGTGCTCGAGAACGAGCGACTGGCCGCCGAGGTGCGCGCGCAGCTTGCCGAGGTACGGGCCTCGCGCGCGCGAATCGTCGAGGCCACCGACGCGGAACGGCAGCGCCTCGAGCGCGATCTCCACGACGGCGCGCAGCAGCGACTCGTCGGGTCTCTCCTTGAAGCTCAGGCTCGCCCAGACTCGGGCCGAGGACCCGAATGCGGCGTCGATGCTCGCCGTCGCGCAGGAGGATCTCGAGGAGGCCCTGGCCGAGCTTCGTGAGTTCGCGCGCGGCATCCACCCGACCGTCCTGCGCGAGGACGGGCTCGACGCGGCGCTCGAATCGCTTGCCCGCCGGTCCCCGATCCCGGTCGAGATCGTCGGCGCAGCCGGCTCTCGCCTGGCGCCCAGCATCGAGCTCCCCGCGTACTTCTTCGTCTCCGAAGCGCTGACGAATGTCGCGAAGCACGCCGAGGCCTCGTATGCGACGGTGACGGTGCGACACGACGCCGCCGCTCTGCGGATCACGGTCGCCGACAACGGTGTCGGCGGCGCGGACACGTCCCGGGGGAGCGGTCTTCGCGGTCTCGCCGACCGCCTCGCCGCCGTCGACGCGACGCTTGCCGTGTCGAGCGAACCCGGTAAGGGCACGACGCTCGTCGCGGAGATCCCGTGCGGGTCGTGATTGCCGACGACGCCGTTCTCGTGCGGGAGGGCATAGCGCGTCTCCTCGGCGACGCGGGCTTCGAGATCGTCGGTCAGGCAGGCGAGGCTCGCGAACTGATGATCCTCGTCCGCGACCGCCGCCCGGACGTCGCGATCGTGGACATCCGGATGCCCCCGACGAACACGGACGAGGGGCTGATCGCCGCGCGGGAGATCCGCGCGCGCCACCCGGAGACGGCTGTCCTCGTCCTCTCCCAGCACCTCGAGCCCAGCTACGCGATGCGTCTGCTCAAAGATGCGCCCGGCGGTGTCGGCTACCTCCTCAAGGAGCGGGTCGGCCGGACGGACGAGCTGGCCGACGCGATCCGGCGTGTCGCCTCGGGCGAGTGCGTCGTCGATCGGGCCGTCGTCGACGAGCTCGTCGCGCGGCAGCGGCGGGAGGATCCACTCGGAGCGCTCTCCGGGCGCGAGCGAGAGATCCTCGGATTGATGGCCGAGGGCCGCTCGAACCAGGGGATCTGCGAGGCGCTGTGGCTGAGCCCGAAGACGGTGGAGACGCACACCCGCCACGTGTTCATGAAGCTCGGGCTCGAGGACGCGGCGACCGACAACCGGCGCGTCCTCGCGGTCCTCGCGTACCTCCGGGGCTAGCTCGAGTCGAGACGGTGGATGGGAGCGTTGCCCGCCGCCGATCCCGCCGCCGGCGGGCCGGATCGAACCGGGGTGTAGAGGCTGGCGCGATGGAGCTTGTCCAGAGAACGTGTACCCCCCGTGTTCAGTGGCTGCTCACCGAGGGGATTTCACGAGACCGCAGGGCTCGTCGCCTCAGCGAAGGCGGCTACGAGCGCAGCCCTCGTCTCGGGCGTGTCGGCCCAGGCGCTGAAAAGCCAGTCTCCGTCTGGCTCGGCCCATGACGCCGCATACCAGGGCGTCCCGTCGAGCGTCGAGTTCCACACGAGGTACACGAGCGACCCCGCGAGGTCGAGCGCCCGCGCCTCGATCTCCACCGGCGCGCCCTCGAAGCCGTCCTTCTCGAACCCGCGCGCGAGGAGCTCGAGGTAGCCAGCCGCTGTCATCCCCGGCTCGAAGCCCTCGACGTTCTCCCGGCTCACCGCACCCACGAACGCGTCCGGCTTGCCCGGCGCCGTGTAGCGAGCGCCGTAGCGCACGCCTGTCACGAACTCCCGGTCGGCGAGAGCGCGCCCAGCGACCTCGGCCGGCAGCGCCGCGGTGAGAGCGCGAAGCGACGCCTCGTCGTCCGGGAGGACGACGGTCTCGAGGCCCCACGGCGGAGCCTCCGCCTTGCCTTCCTCGCCGCCGCACGCGGCGACGACTATCACGACGAAGAGGAAGGCAAGAATGGCAGAGCGCCGACGATGAGCGCCGCCCGCCCGCGACGGGACTGTCTGCCCGAGCGCTTTGGCGAGGTCGATTAGATCTCCCGCCTTCGCCAAGCGCAATACTGCCCTGCCGCGTCGCTCCAAGGTCTCGCGAAGACCATCGCCGATGTCATGGTCGAGTGAGATCCTAGTGCTCCGTCTCAGAAATCGCCTTGCACTCCAGGCGGCTGCAACGCGTCGCCATGCGGCGTCCTCGGTCGCGCCCGTATTCACGAATACGGGCGCTCCCTGCGTCCTTGCCTGGCTCGCGTTTCGCGCGCTCTAGCGTCAAGGGAATTCCGAGACGGAGCACTAGACTCGGAAGGGTCTCATCGGTGTGTGCGTTCTCGGGAAGGAGTGGAGCTCCCCGAAGCGGGGTCATCGGCGGACGAAGCCGTAGACTACCGGCAGGAACCCTGAGCCACCGAAGGCCGGCGGCTCCCCGGCGAGGCGTTGATCCATACGTGCAACTCATACACACCTGCTACCGGATCACGAACCCCGAGAGGTCGGTCGCGTTCTACGAGGCGCTCGGGTTCGAGAAGCGTCGCGAGCTGCCGATCCGCGACGAGGCGGTCAACATCTTCATGGGCCTGCCCGGCGACGGCGACCGGCTCGAGCTGACCTACAACTTCGGCGTCGAGTCCTACGAGCTCGGCACCGGGTACGGGCACATCGCCCTGACCGTCGACGACCTCGACGCCACGTTGTCCCGGCTCGCCGAGCAGGGGATCGAGCCGGAGCGGCCGCCGTACACGATCCGGGAGGGCGGTTCGCGCCTGTGCTTCGTGCGAGACCCCGATTCCTATCGCGTGGAGCTGATCGAGCGCAAGCCAGGCGGCGATGCATGAAACCGCGGCGGCCGGTGAGGCTCGGCTCCTGAGCGACAGCTGAAGCGTCTGATCCGCGAGCGGAGTGACCGAACCTGCGCAACGACCAAACGCTCGGGTGTCGATCGATCAGGCCCGGCGCGCGAGAAAGCGGTGGCTACCCGTCACCGTCGTCACCTCGAGCTCGGGCCCTACGGTGGCCGTCGTGATCGGCGCGCCGTCGGGGCTCTCGACCGTCCACGCGGAGGGCTCGTCGAGGTTGGCGATCCGGAAGCGGGTGGGCTGCCCGACCGCGCAGTCGTTCACCGTGTCGGTGGCGAGGAGCAGTCGGGCCTCGTCCGCGCCCCACCAAGCCTGGGTCAGGGTCATGCCGGGGAAGTCGATCCCGCAGACCGTCGGCTGGCCGTACCGCTCGCCCGGTCCGAGGTTGAACAACCGCCACCACGCGCCCTCACTCATGACCTCGGCCGCAGCCATGGCGGCGTTGAACTGACCGCGTGGGTGCTCCTCGCCGAGACGAAAGCCCCACGTGAACTCCCCTCGCTCCCGATCCCAGGTCGGTTCGTAGTATTCGTCCGAGGCGTCCTGCACGGCGTCGGCGAGCGCGACGAGACCGCACTCCTTCGCCAGGTGGATGAGCATCGGCGTACGCTGCGGACCGGGCAGCTCCGCCGGTGACGCCATTCCGGCCACCCCCGTCTCGGTGATCACCGCATCCAGCAGCGCGCGGGCCTCGGTCGGCTTCTGCGGAGCCAGGAAGTAGGCGGGAAACAGGCCCGCCCGCCCAACGGGGAGGCGGTGGTGGTGGTCGATGGTCGGGTCGTAGTAGAACGTGACGTCGGCGGCCGGCAGCCCGTTTCTGAAGCCGAGGTAGTCACGGCGGGCGGTCCGCGACCACCACTCCTCGAACGCCTCGTGATGCTCCGTTCCGTACGCGATGTCGTGGAGCCTCAGACCGAGGCCCGCGGCCGCCAGTCACAAGGGCCACACCTTCGTGTTCTCGCAATGCGGACCGTTCGGCACCTGCCGCCACTGGTCGGCGAGGAACTCGGAGATCGCCGAGTGCGTCCACGTGAAGGTGTGCTCCCCGTCCCGGATCATCTCGAACGGGCGGTTCCACTTCCCGTCGCCGGTCGTTCGCACGTGCAGACCGAGCAGCACGAGGAAGAACCCCCGGAAGAACAGGTTCCCGTCGGCGCGAATCGGATCCCACTGAACGCCCCACGGCTCGATTCCGTTTGCCGTCCAGCCAGGGACGTCGTACTGGCCCCAGCGATCTGCCGGGATGACCGCTCGATACGCATCCGGATAGGAAGCTCGGCCCGGATCGTGACCGAACTGGGTCAGCCAGTCGGCCGCAGCCCACCAGCCGGTGTGTCGGAACACCAACTCCTCGAGGATGCGGTGGTAGACCTCGCGCCAGGCAGGCGTCAGGTCGGCCATCAGCGCGACGGCGTACGAGGAGTTGACGAGGTCGAAGCGGTGCCACGATAGCTCGGGCGCGTCGCTCCGATCGTCCCAGTGGGGGTGCGGTCGCCCGTCCCGATCCCATGAATCGGGTGTGGTCGCTTTCCGGTACAGGTAACGAAGCCAGCCCACCGAGCGGCGGGACAGCGCCGGATAGCCCGTCCACGTGCGAGGCGCGCTCGTCGTCATCGCCGTCGACGCGGCTCAGGCTGCGCGGCCCGGGCGATCTCGGGGCGAGAGACGAAGGCGGCGCTGTCTCTCTCGCCTGCGGACACGTCGACATGCCGCTGGGCACCGATCGCAGGCTGGCTCAGGCCCATGCAGAGGCACGATACTCCTCGAAGCGCTCGAGCCCGTCGCCATGCATCGAGGGCCGCGAAGCCGGTCGTATTCGGACCTGGGACCCACATCGATCGTGCGGAGAGCGCGGGTACCCGTCTGTCCGATCATAGCTTGGCCTGTTGCGCGAGGCATCGGCAGGGATCCCGCGGCCCCCGCGTCCGGGTCCCGGTCAGGCGGGCGGCTGGATCAGCTCGACGGTGATCCGGTCGGGATCGCAGGTACAGCGCCCTCCCGCCCGCGGCCGGGTCGTCGACGTCGGCCGGGACGACGACCGGCGGTGAGCGAGGCGGTAGGTCTAAAGGTCGGCGGCCTGCCCGGCGGAACGTGGTACTGGATCAGCTCGCGGGTCGCCCGTCAGCCGATCCTCTGGCGTGTTGTGGAGCACCGCGAGGTCGCGGAACGAGGAGCCTAACGGGTCATGGCTCGGCGTCGGGTCTCGCTCCGCGCTCTGCCCGCAACGCCGCGATCTCGGCACGGAGGCTCTCGAGTGCGGCCGTCAGCTCCCCGACGCCAGCCGTCTTCCGATGGCCCGGCCTCCTCGTCGGCCCCGGTCCCTTTCCGGGCGGCGGCGAGCTCGTCGAGGAACGAGGCAAGGCTCGCTGCGACCGTTCCGAGCAGCCCGACGCCGACGAACATCAGCAGCACGGCCATGACGCGGCCCGTTCCCGAGACGGGCGTGAAGTCGCCGTAGCCGACCGTCGTCACGGTGACGAAGGCCCACCAAACCCCGTTCTCGAAGCTCTCGAACGTCTCGGGCTCGGCCCGCCACACGATCGCGCCCGCGATGAAGACCGATGCGAGCACCACGATGGCAGGGGCACCCAGGCGCTGAGCCAGCCGGCGAAGCGGGGCGGTCCTGAGCCCGATCGCGAGAATGCGAGCGATCCGCGCGAGCCGGAGAAGCCCGAGGACAGCCAGCCCACCGAGACCGGGGATGAGGTACCAGGGGAACGTTCCGACCACGATCACGAGATCGAAGACGCCGACCCGCGTATGGAGGTAGTCCCGTCGGTAGTGCACGTGGACCGCGAGATCCACGAGGAAGACCGCCCACGCGGCGAGCTCCACGAGCACGGTCACGAGGTCGCGGTCTGCATCCGTGAGGGCCGGGACGAGGGGTGCGATCGCGGCCGCGATGATGAACGGAGTTGCGCGACGCTCCCAGCGAGCGAGCCGCGGGTCGGGCGCGTCGTTGCGCGGCTCGCTCATCGCCGGACATCATCGCGGCCGTGTCCGACGGAGCGGTCTCCCGTGCTCCAGGCAGCTGCGGCGCGTCGCCATGCGCCGTCCTGGGTCGCGCCCGCCTCCACCGAGACGGGCCTTCGCTCGTCCCTGCCCGGGCTGCGTTTCGTGCCCTGGAGCGGCAGGGAATCTCCGGGGCGGGGCACTAGGATGACCGGTCATGGACCGGGCGCGCGTCGTGGTCATCGGCGGAGGCATCACCGGCTGCAGCGTCGCGTACCACCTCGCGAAAGCGGGGTGGCGTGACGTCCTGCTGGTCGACAAGGGGCCGCTGACGAGCGGTTCGACGTGTCACGCGGCAGGGCTCGTCACCCAGTTCAATCCCTCGCCGGCGATGATGCGGTTTCGCCGTTACTCGATCGAGCTCTACAAGGAGCTCGGCGTGTTCGAGGCCGTCGGAAGCCTCCGGATGGCGTCGAGCCGCCGGCAGCTCCAGGAGCTCGAGCGGGGTGTCAGCCGGGCGCGGGGGATCGGGCTCGACGTCGAGCTGCTCGGGCCGGAAGAGGCGGTTCGCCTGATGCCGGCGGCGACCGGGCAGTCGCTGTTCGGCGCGGTCTGGATGCCCGGGGACGGCTACCTGGACCCCCACACGGCGACCTACGGGCTGGCCGACGCGGCTCGGACGCTCGGAGTGACGATCGCGACGGGGAACCGTGTCACCGGGATCGAGCTCTCCCCGCGCCGTGAGGTCGCGGCCGTGCTCACCGAGCACGGGCGGATCGAGACCGAGGCCGTGGTCGACGCTGCCGGGATCTGGGCGCCCCAGGTCGCGGCGATGGTCGGAGCATTCGTGCCCTCGACGCCGGTCGATCATCAGCACGTCCTCCTGCGGCCCGTCGCCGGGCACGAGCTCCCGCGTGAGATGCCGTGCTTCCGCGACCCGGACAACCTCGTGTACGGGAAGGCGGAGTCCGGCGGGATGCTCTTCGGCGGCTACGAGCCGAACCCGGTCGCCCGCTGGATCGACGGCGTTCCCTGGGAGCACGGCGAGCAGGCCCTCCCGTCCGATCTCGGGCGTTTCGAGCAGCTCCTCCACGGGGCTGCCCGCCGCTTCCCGTTCCTCGCCGAGGCGGAGATCGCCGCGCTCGTCTGCCACCCGGACGCTATGACCTCCGACGCGAACCCGCTGCTCGGACCCGTACCGGACGTTCGCGGCTTCTGGATGGCGGCCGGCCTCTCGCTGAACGGCTTCGGCGGTGCCGGTGGGCTGGGCAAGGCGCTCGCGGAGTGGATGACGTCCGGCGAGACCGAGGTCGACGTCAGCGCCTATCGGCCTTGGCGGTTCGGGCAGCCCTACCGCGACCCATCCTATGCGGCCGAGACCGCCCGCGAGACGTACCGGTACTACTATCGGCAGCGGTACCCGTTCGACGCCGACGAATGGGGGCGACCGCACCGCGTGAGCTCGCTGCACGGGCGAACGCAGGAGCTCGGTGCCGTCTTCGGGACGAAGAACGGCTGGGAGCGTCCCGACCTCTTCGAGCCCGGCCGTCCGGCGCGCCGTGCGGGGGCCGACCAGCGCGCCTTCGGCTTCACCACGCCGCCGTGGTTCGAACGGCTGCGCGTCGAGCACGAGGCGTTCCGGGAGCGGGTCGGGATCATCGACATGACGTCCTTCGGGAAGATCGATGTCGCGGGCCCCGGGGCCCTCCCGCTGCTCGAACGGGTCTGCGACAACCTCGTCGATCGCCCGTCGGGACGGGTCGTCTACACCCAGTTCCTCGACGATCGGGGTGGGATCCTGGCCGACGTCACCGTCACGCGACTCGGTGAGCACCGCTTCATGGTCGTCACCGGCGCGGGTGCGGTCGCGGCCGACCTCGGGTGGCTCCAGCTGAACGTCCGGGAGGAAGACGGGTCGGTCGAGCTCCGCGAGGCGAGCGAGGAGCTCTGTGTGATCGGGCTCTGGGGGCCGCGAGCGCGTGACGTCCTCTCCGGGGTCACGCCCGACGACCTGTCGTCCGTGGCGTTCCCGTTTCGCACCGCGCGCCGTGTCCGCGTCGGCGGGGCGATCGTGCTCGCCCAGCGCATCACCTACGTGGGCGAGCTCGGCTACGAGCTGTACGTCGAGCCTCGCTGGGCCGTCCAGGTCTGGGACCGTGCTCATGGCCGCCGGCCGGGACCACGAGATCGAGCCGGCCGGGTACCGGGCGCTCGAGGGCCTGCGGATGGAGAAGGGTTACCGGTACTTCGGCACCGACCTGACACCCGGGGACAGCCCCGACGAGGCCGGGCTCGGCTTCTGCGTCGCGCTCGAGCGTAAGGCGGAGTTCAACGGCCGCCATGCCGTCGAGGCGGCGCGCGAGGCACCGCTCGGTCGCCGCATCCGAACCCTGCTCGTCGGCTACGACGAGTACCTCCCGCTGTACGGGGGTGAGGCCGTTCATGCCGCCGGCCGTGTCGTCGGGCGGCTTCGCAGCTGCGCCTACGGGTTTACCGTGCGGCGCAACATCGCGTACGCCTACCTTCCCGTCGAGCTCTGTCCCGGCTCGACGGTCGAGGTCGAGCTCTTCGGCAGGCGGGTGGGCGCCGCGGTCGTCGACGACGCCGTCGTCGACCCGTCGCACGAGCGCCCGGCGGTTTGAGGGTGGATCAGCCGGCTGCGGGCACATGCGCGCGGGCGCCGGACGATCCTCAGCACGAGCATCGAGGCGGCGAGCGCGAGCACGCCCGCCGCGATGAAGGCGGGCCGGTCCAGCGTGTGCTCGAGCTCACGGGAGCGGGACGCGCCCGGCCGAGCCCCGCGATGCCGCTGTGGGAGGATGCGCAGCGAACGATGCGAGGACGACTCGGCGGGGTGGACATCGACGATCTCCTGCACCGCCTGCGGGTGGTCGTTGAGCGAACCCTGGGAACCGCCGCCTCGCGCGGCGGATCGGCTCGGTCGCCGGCGCGGCGGCCAGTTCCGGCGGTAGATCGGGCACTCAGTCCGTGATGAGCACCGAGCGGATCGCGGCTTTCGGGTCGTCAGCCAGCGGGCGACCGTGGTCGAGGCACAGCACGGCGAAATCGAGCTCGAGCAGGCGTTCGACGCTCCGACGGGTCGCGTCCGGGCTCTCGTGGTACTCGAACGGCACGAAGGCCAGCCCTCCATCTCGCTCCATGAGCAGATCGGAGCAGAACAGGACGCCCGGCTCCTGCTCGAGCAGGAACGAGTAGTGCGCGTCCTCCGGACCCGGCGTGTGGATCACCCGAAGCCCACCAGGGAGGACGTCGCCGGCACGGTACCGGGCGTCGGGCTCCTGCTCCATCGCCCGCGTCTTCGGAGCGTGAACCGGGGCACCGAGCTCGCGTCTGTACCGCCATGCGGATCGCTGGTGGCACTGTGCGGTGAGGCAGATCGCGCGCACCGGCTCCAGGCGCCGGAGCGCCGCGTCGGCGAGCGGCAGAGGGTCGATCAGCACCGACCCCTCGGGCGTGGCGACCGCGTGCGCCGCGCTCATGCTGCCCCCGATGCGCTCGTCGCGCAGACGCCAGTGCCAGACGCCCGGCGCGACGTCGACCAGCTCGGAGGCGGTTGCGGTCGGTTCAGTCATCGGCTCGATCCTACCGCGAGATCCGCTTCCCGAACCGCTCCCGGTCCGGCCTTCGTTGGCGTGATCGGACACGCAGTCGACACGAAGACGGCACAAACCGCGCACCATCCGTCACGTCGATCCAACTAGCCTCGAGGCATGGGAGCAGTGGCCACGACACCCTGGGGACCTGCGCGAGTCGTCGAGGAGGTCACGATCGGCCAGGAGGGGGGCGGCAGGGAGTTCGCATCCCTCGTGCAGCTTCTGGCCGGTCCCGGCGGCGAGACTCTCGTCCGGTTTGCCTACACGACCGACGGCACGGCCAGGCGGGGCCCGGTGACGCTCCGGGCGGAAGACCTCGCCGCCCTGCACGAGGCATTGCGCGAGCATCGTGGGCTCGCGCGTGCGCTCGGGCTGCGCCCGAGGCGTGGCCCATGACAGAACGGCACCTCCGTCCAGGGCGTGGTCGGCCGTCGCGAGGCCCGGGTGATCAGGGGAGCACCGGCTGGCCCGAGCCGCGGCCGGTGGCCCGACCGGTAGGCGATGGTCGCGGGGCGCGACGGTGACCCGATCGGGCGTGCAAGCGCCTCGACGTTCGCGAGCAGGTTGGGCAGGACGAGGCCCTCATGTTCCTCCTAGAAGGCCATTGCCAGGACGAAGATCACGACGAACACCGCGAGGAAGATCAGCACGAACTGGATGACCCACCAGCCGAGGATGCCGAAGAAGAAGAACGGCCACAGCAGCCACTTCCATGTCTTGTAGTTCAGATCCTGCCTCACGATTCCAAGTCCTTGCGAAGAATGAGAAGCTGGCCCACCCCGGCTCCCAGCCTCTTGTAGGAGAGCTTCTGGAAGGGGTACTTGCAGAGGAAGCACCACGAACCATAGATCGTCTTTGCGTCGTGGTATGCCGTCCGCTTCTTCCCGTTATCCATGCGGATTTCGCAGTCCGGCAGTTCCACCATCTCTTCGGTTCCAGCGAGACTCGATTCCCGGGGGACTCGGCTCCTGGGCTTCGGCTCCCGTGGGGCTCGACCGCAACGACGCGTCCGCGGGCGAGGGCGGCGAGGCGGCGAGAAGACGGCACGGGCGAGGAGGCCGAGCCGACACGTCGAGGAGGGCGAGCCGGCCCGGCGAGGAGGGCGAGCCGGCCCGGCGAGGAGGGCGAGATGTGAACTGACGACGTGAAGCGCAGCGCTGTGCTCAGAGCCGGATGAGCCGCACGACCTGGGCGAGGTTGAGGCTCCAGCCGACCCCGAAGACGTGCTCGGTGAAGAGGCGAGCGTCGTCGGGATTCCACCAGCGGTCCTGCACGCGCTCGATCGTTGGCGGCCGGAGCTCGTACGGGATAGCGCCCGCGATGCGGCCGTGCCACTGGCGCTCCTCGGGCGGCTTGCGTAGCTCCGTGGCCACCGCAGCGCCGACGAGCGCGAGGCCGACGAGCGTCAGGGCCTGGTTGAGACGGCCGGCCACGCTCAGGCGGCCGGCGCGCCGGCGCGGGTGCGAGCAGCGTCCACGAGCGAGCCGAGAATCAGCGCCCCGTCCGTCGAGCCGATGAGTGGATCGACGGCGTGCTCGGGGTGCGGCATCAGGCCCATGACGTTGCCCTCGGCGTTCCGGACACCGCCGATGTCGGCGAGTGAGCCGTTGGGGTTCTCACCGGGCGCGTAGCGCAGGACGACCTGTCCCCCGCGCTCGAGGGCCGCCACGAGCTCGGGCGGTGCGAAGTAGCATCCCTCGCCGTGCTTGGCCGGGATCCGGAGCTCTTGTCCGTGCGCGCAGCGCGACGTGAACGGGGAGGCCGCGGTCTCGACGCGGAGCGCCACGTCGCGGCAGAGGAACCGGAGCGAGCGGTTGCGGAGCAGAACGCCCGGGAGCAGGCCCGCCTCGCACAAGATCTGAAACCCGTTGCAGATGCCGAGCACAGGGCCTCCCCCGGCGGCAAAGCGTGAGACTGCGCCCATCACGGGCGAGAACCGGGCAATGGCGCCGCAGCGGAGGTAGTCCCCGTAGGAGAAGCCGCCGGGAAGCACGACCGCGTCGACGTCGGGGAGCGTCCCACTGGCGTGCCAGACGGGCACTGCTTCGGCCCCGACGGCGTCGAGGGCCAGGGCCGCGTCACCGTCGTCGAGCGAGCCGGGAAAGCTGACGACGGCGATTCGCGGGCGAGCTGCCTCGCTCGTCAGATCGATCACGCGCGCTCGTTTGCGATCCGGATCTCGTAGCTCTCGATCAGGGTATTGGCCAAGAGGCTCTCGCACATCCGCTCGACGGCCGCGCGCGCCTCGCCGTCGGAGGCGGCGTCGAGCTCGAGCTCGATGAGCCGGCCGACGCGCGCCGAGCGAACCGAGAAGCCCAGGTGGTCGAGCCCGCCCCGTACCGCCTCGCCCTGCGGGTCGAGGATCCCGGCCTTCGGGCGGACGAGGACGGTTGCCCTCACGCGAGCACCACGGCCGGGTCGGCCAGGTAGTCGTCGAACGGGATGCCGGTGATCCGCTCGAACGCCTCGATGTAACGGGCGCGCGTGCCGGCGATCACGTCGTCCGGGAGCTCGGGGCCCGGCGGCGTCTTGTCCCAGCCGAGCCCCTCCGCGTAGTCGCGGACGAACTGCTTGTCGAACGACGGCTGCGAGCGCCCCGGCTCGTACTCGTCCGCAGGCCAGAACCGCGAGCTGTCCGGCGTCATCACCTCGTCCGCGAGGACGAGTCGGCCCAGCTCGTCCTGTCCGAGCTCGAATTTGGTGTCGGCGAGGATGATCCCGCGGGACGCCGCGTGATCCGCGCCGAAGGAGTAGAGGGCGATCGAGACGCGCTCGACCTCGGCGAGGAGGTCGGCGCCGACCAGAGCGGCAGCCTGCGCCTTCGAGATGTTCTCGTCATGGCCGGTCTGCGCCTTCGTCGCGGGCGTGAAGATCGGCTCGGGGAGCCGGTCCGACTCCCGCAATCCGGCGGGCAGCTCGTGCCCGGAAGTCGAGCCGGTGCGCCCATAGTCCTTCCAGCCGGATCCGGCGAGGTAGCCGCGAACGACACATTCGATCGGGAGCATCCGCAGCCGGCGGCACTCCGTCGAGCGTCCGTCCGGGCGCAACCCCAGCAGGTGATTCGGGCCGATCTCCCGGGTGCGGGCGAACCAGAAGCCCGATAGGCCGGTCAGTACGCGCCCCTTGTCCGGGATCTCGGTCGAAAGGATCACGTCGAAGACGGAGATGCGGTCGCTCGCCACGAGGAGCAGGCGCTCAGGGTCGAGCTCGAAGATCTCACGCACCTTGCCGCTCGCGACGTGGACAGCCGCCTCAGACATGTGCAACCTCGCTTCTCGGTGAAAGCGCCGCCAGGCGCTCGAAGATGACGTCGACGTGGCTGAGGAGGGTGTCGAGGTCGAAGATTGCCTCGATTTGCTCGCGGCCGAGCCGGTCCGTGATCGCCGGATCCGACTCGATCAGCGACCGGAAGTCGATCTCCTCCTCCCAGGCGCGCAGCGCGTGCCCCTGCACGAGGCGGTACGCCTCGTCGCGCTCGAGCCCCGACTCGACGAGCGCCGTCAGCACGCGAGGGCTGAAGACGAGGCCGTGGGAGGCGTCGAGGTTGCGCCGCATGCGTTCCGGGTCGACGACCAGCCCGTCGACGAGCCACGTGAACCGATCCAGCATGTAGTCCAGCGCGAGGAAGGCGTCCGGGACGACCACCCGCTCGGCGCTGCTGTGGGCGATGTCACGCTCGTGCCACAGGGCCACGTTCTCGAGCGAGACGAGCGCGGCGGCGCGCACGACGCGGGCGAGCCCGCAGATCCGCTCGGCGACGACCGGGTTCCTCTTGTGCGGCATTGCGGACGAGCCTTTCTGACCGCGACCGAATGGCTCGCCGACCTCCCGCACCTCGGTTCTCGCCATGTGGCGGATCTCGGTCGAGAAGCGCTCGAGGGACGCCGCAAGCACGGCCAGCGTCGTGATCAGCTCCGCGAGCCGATCGCGCGGCACCACCTGCGTCGCGACCGGCTCCGGCTCCAGCCCGAGCCGGTCGCAGACGAGCCGCTCGACCTCGGGCTCGCCTCCCGCGTAGATACCGACGGTGCCCGAGAGCTTGCCGATCCGAACGTTCTCGAGCGCCCGGCCGAGCCGGGCGCGATCGCGGTCGAGCTCGAACGCCCAGCCGGCGAGCTTCGCTCCGAACGTGATCGGCTCGGCGTGCACGCCGTGCGTCCGGCCCACCATCGGCGTCGCCCGGTGCTCCTCGGCACGCCGGACGACGGCCGCGAGCGCGCCGTCGAGCCCGGCGAGGATCAGCGCTCCGGCCTGGCGCAGCTGCAGCGCGAGCGCCGTGTCGAGCACGTCCGACGAGGTCAGGCCGTAGTGGAGCCATCGCCCAGGGGGGCCGACCTGCTCCGCGACCGCGTCGACGAATGCCGCGAGATCGTGCTGCGTGCGCTCCTCGATCTCGGCGACCCGCGCGGGGGAGGGCGTCGTCGCGCGGGCTCTCAGCTCGTCGGCCTCCTCGCGGGGGACGACGCCGAGTGCCGCCCAGGCGTCCGTCGCCGCCAGCTCGACCTCGAGCCAGCCGGCGAGCTTCGACTCGTCCGACCAGACAGCGCGCATGGCCGGACGGGAGTAGCGAGCGATCACAAGGTCATTCTATTGGCGGCGCCTGTCGCCGAAGCATCGCCGGCCGGCTCAGCAGCCGCGATCGCGCCACCGTGGTGGCGAGAGGTCCAGCCCGTGGCGGCGGGCTCGCGGCTCGAGCCGGGCACGGTAGGTGTTCATGCTCTCACGGCGGAAATCGCCGTGCGTCCGGCACTTCCAGGCCGCGTACCGCTCGCGGAAGAAGCGACTGTCCACGCTCTCGTTGTGGCCGATGACGTCGCCGAGGGAGATGCCGAACCGATCCATCAACCAGGCCGTGAGACGGAGCGAGGCGGCCATCTGCCTCGCGTTTCCGAGCACGCTCGCGTCACTCGTGCCCACGTGCTCGATCCCGATCGCGCTGTGGTTGAGCCCGACGGTGTGCCGGCAGCGGATCCTCAGCGACACCAGCTGGTAGATCGTCCCGTCGCGGTCGATGATGTAGTGGGCGCACACCCCGGGAAGCTCGTGCAGCTCGGCGTCGGGCGTGTTGCCGTGGAACGTCCAGTAGGCCGAGGAGAAGCTGTTGGACGCGGTGTAGTGCTCGACGATCAGCCGCGGGGCGCGCAGTCGCCACTGGGCGGTGCCGTAATGCCGGTTCGAGTATGCGGCCATCTGGCTCTTGCGCTCGGCCCCGAACGGGATCGGCTTCCAGACGATGTCGGGCTGGCGAGGGGCGGCGGCTGCGGAGCTCGCGGCCACGGCGGCCACCGCCGCCGCGGCGAGGATCGTGTGCAGACGTGCCACGGCCACAGCGTAGCCAGGGCGCCGTACCACCCTGCTCGATCCGGTCCACCCCCGGCGCGAGCCGCCGGAGCGTGTCAGCCCCGCGCGGCGAGGATCTTCGCTGCGAGGATGGCCGCGTTCTTCGCGCCGTTCACCGACACGCAGGCGACCGGGACGCCGGGGGGCATCTGGACGATCGAGAGGAGCGCGTCGAGCCCGCCCATGACGCTCTTCGACGACGTGAGCGGGACGCCGATGACCGGGAGGTCGGTGTAAGCGGCAACGACGCCGGGGAGGGCGGCCGCCATCCCCGCGCCGGCGATCAGCACCCGGAGCCCCCGGGCCTCCGCGCCGGCCGCGTACTCCGCGACCGCGGCAGGTTCACGGTGCGCCGACAGGACGAGCAGCTCGTTTCGGATCCCGCGTGCGTCGAGCTCGTCGCATGCCGCCTGGATCGTCTCGCGGTCAGACTCCGACCCGATCAGGATGCCGACGAGCGGAGCGTTCGAGGTGTCCTCAGGCATTGACGGCTCTCAGGGCGATGTCGCGCCGGTACCGGCAGCCGGGGAAGTCTATGCGGTCGATCGCCCGGTACGCACGCTCGCGCGCCTCGGCTACGGTGCCGCCGAGCGCGGTCACGTCGATGACCCGCCCGCCTGCCGACAGCAGCCGTCCGTCGCGCAGCGCTGTCCCGGCATGGAAGACCATCGCACCGCCGCTCTCGGCGTCCTCGAGCCCGCGGATCTCGACGCCTGGCTCGGTCGTCTCCGGATAACCCCTCGACGCGAGGACGACGGTGACGGCGCAGTCGTCGGATACGCGCAGCGCGATGTCGCCGAGGTCGCCCCGGGCCGCAGCTGTCGCGAGCTCGAGGAAGTTGCTCTCGAGGCGGGGGAGGACGACCTGGGTCTCGGGGTCGCCCATGCGCGCGTTGAACTCGAGCACCCTCGGGCCGGCGTCGGTCAGCATGAGGCCGGCATAGAGGACGCCGACGAACGGCGTGCCGCGGCCGGCGAGCTCGGCGAGGACCGGCCGGTGCACCGAGTCCACGATCCGTTCGATGTCCTCTGGCGCGAGCGCGGGCACGGGAGAGTACGCGCCCATGCCGCCCGTGTTCGGACCCGTGTCGCCGTCGCCGACGCGCTTGTAGTCCTGCGCCGCCGGCAGCGCCACGCAGCGCTCGCCGTCCGTGACCACGAACACCGAGGCCTCCTCGCCGACGAGGAGCTCCTCGATCACCAGCTGGTCGCCGAACGCGTGCGCCTTCGGGAGCGCGTCTGCGACCTCCGCCTGCGTGGTGCAGACGAAGACGCCCTTGCCCGCGGCCAGGCCGTCCGCCTTGATGACGCACGGCGCGACGGGCTCGGGGAGGGCCGCCGCGGTCGGTACGCCGGCGGATGCCATCACCTCCTTGGCGAACGCCTTCGAGCCCTCGATCCGGGCGGCCTGGGCTCCCGGGCCGAAGACGAGGATCCCGTTGCGGCGAAGCGCATCGCCCGCGCCGGCCACGAGCGGGGCCTCGGGGCCGACGATCACCAGATCGATCCTGGACGCGACCGCCAGGTCGAGGATCCCGTCGACGTCGTCCGCCTTCACCGGGTGGCAGCGACCGAGCTGCGCGATGCCGGGATTCCCCGGGGCGGCATGGAGCTCGGTGAGCGTCGCGCTGCCCACCAGCGCGCGCGCGATCGCGTGCTCGCGACCACCCGACCCGACGAGGAGAACGCGCATGCTCGGGCGAGTCTAATCGCGGGTCGTGCCGTGCACCCGCATCGTGCAGGCGGTCAGCCCTTGACCGCCCTCCTCGTACGCGCGGGCGACGTCTGGACGATCGGTCGCAGACTGCCCAGGCCTCTCCGGACGGCTCGCCGCGCGGATCGGACGCAGACCTCTAGGCCAGTGCCTCGAGCACGAGCATCTGGAAGTGCGCGATCAGAGGCTCGCTCGCCCGCATCAGCCGCCCGCGGGCCAGCATCCCGGAGGCGAGGCCTCGGTGCACCGACTCGCAGAGCGCGTTGTCCTCGAGCCCTACCTGAGCGGCGAACGCGGTCATCTCGTCCCGGAGCGAGCGCGCCGCGCCGGCCGCGAACCAGCGCTCCGAGAACCCGATCGTCCGGTTCGGGCCGTCAGGCCGCCACACGTCGATGCCGACGTTCGGCACGCCTGCCTCGATGTTGATGGTGAAGTTCGGCCAGACGAGGTGGTACTGGGCCTCGGTCGAGCCGCCGCGCGGGTCGTAGGCCGCGACGCGCTCGCCCGACAGGACAGAGGCGCGCACGGGCGCGCGCTGCGACGACGTCCAGCGACCCGTCGAGAACCTGTACTCGTCCGGGTCGACGTCGAGCAGCTCCGAGAACCCGGGATGCGCGACCGGGCAGTGGTAGCACTCGAGGTAGTTCTCGATCGCGACCTTCCAGTTCGCCTCGATCGTCCAGTCCCGGCGCCCGTCGTACTCGAGCGTATCGAGGTCGAAGCCGGTCTCGGCCACGGTCCCCGGGAGGGTGCCGAGGACCTCCGCGAGCGGCGCCGCCGAGAGATCCGGATTGACGAACACGAAGGGCCCCCACGTGTCGACCTGCACGCGGTGCAGCGAGAGCTCGGCGACCGGCAGGTCCGGCTCTCGCTCGAGTCGCGGCGCGGAGCGCAGGCACCCGTCGAGGCCGTAGGTCCAGGCGTGATAGGGGCACTGCAGGCTCCGGCGATTGCCTCGACCCGCGACGACCTCGTGCCCGCGGTGACGGCACACGTTGACGAACCCGTTGAGCGAGCCGTCCTCGTCACGGGCGACTGCGACCGGGACGTGGCCGGCGTACGAGGCGAAGAAGTCACCGGGCTCGGCGACCTCGGCCGTGCGGCCGGCGTACTGCCACGAGCGCCCGAAGATGCGCTCCTGCTCGCGGGCGAGCACCGCCGGGTCCGAATACCAGCTGGCCGGCAGCGTCCAGCCGGCGGCGAGGTCGTCGGCGAGCCCGGCGAGTGTCGTGTCCACTGCCATGGGCGTGATTCTACCGCTCGTCCGGCACCAGGCCCGAGCGGGCAATACTATTGCCCTCTCGGCAAGAAGTCTTGCCGAAGAGGCTGCGACCAACCCGAGCAGAGGAAAAAGGAGGGAAGTCCGTGGCGACCGACCTTGAGCGCTTCGTCCGCGCCGAGGGCCGTGACGAGCTCGTGAAGGACGTCCGCCGGCGCATCGACGCCGAGGGGATCCAGTACATCTACTACCAGTTCGTCTCGGTCACCGGCCGCATCATGGGCAAGGGCGCCCCGGCCAGGCACTGGGAGTCGATGGCCGAGAAGGGCTTCCAGCTCGTCTACGGCGCGACGGCGAACCTCTTCACCGACCGCCACGGCAACTACATCGGGTACGGGCCGGAGGCGCTGGAGCTCGTCGGCATCCCCGAGCCCGAGACGTTCATGCCGCTCCCGTGGGACGCGAAGACCGCTCGCGTCTGGTGCACCTGTTTCCGCAACCGCGAGGAGCGGGACGATCCCGGCGCGTTCCTGACCTCGGACTGCCGCGCGAACCTGAAGAAGACGCAGGCGGACTTCGAGGCCTCGACGGGCCTGCACCTCCGGGCCGGTACCGAGCCGGAGATGATGTGGCTGAAGATGGGCGCCGACGGCAAGCCGTCCGTCGAGGGGATGACGAAGCCGTTCTGCTACCACATCGACCAGTTCGCCGAGCTGCAGCCGCTGATCCACAAGGTCGTCGACTACGCCGGCGCGATGGGCATGGACATGATCCATGGCGACCACGAGGACGCCCCGGGTCAGCTCGAGCTGAACTTCCAGTTCGACCGGGCGGAGAAGACCGCCGACAACCTCACCACGTATCGCCAGATCTGCAAGCAGGTCGGGCGCGAGCTGAACGTCTTCCCGTGCTTCATGCCGAAGCCGTTCATGGGCGTCTCGGGCAACGGCTGCCATCACAACATCTCGCTCTGGCGCGACGACGAGAACGTCTTCATGCCCGAGGGCGACGACCTGCAGAAGCCGAGCCAGCTCGGCCTGTGGGCGATCGGCGGGATCATCGAGCACGTCGGCGCGCTCACCGTGTCTCGGCGCGCCGACCGTGAACTCCTACCGGCGGCTCTGGGACACGGGCTTCTGGGCGCCGGTGTTCGCCGACTGGGGCTACCAGAACCGCACCACGGCACTGCGGGTGTCGGCGCCCGGCCGGTTCGAGTACCGCTCGGTCGACTCCGCGGTCAACCCGTACCTGTCGCTTGCCGGCCTGATCATGGCGATGTGGGACGGGATCGAACGCAAGCTCGACCCGGGCGAGCCCGAGGAGCGCAACATCTACGACGCGATGGAGTCCGGCAAGGCGGTCACCAAGATCCCGATGACCTTCGGCGAAGCCCTGGCTGCGCTCGAGCGCGACGAGGTGATCCAGAGAGCGCTTCCGGGCGATATGTACCGTGTCTTCATGCACTACAAGCAGGACGAGTGGGAGCGCTACTGCGCCGAGGTCACCGACTGGGACGTGAAGGAGTACCTCGACGTGCTCCCGTAAGGTGGGACGGGAGAAGGGGAAGGACGACGCCGATGTGCGGGATCGCTGGGATCATCTATCGCGACGGGTTGGAGCACGACATCGGGACCGAGATGACCCGGATGCTCCAGTCGATGAAGCACCGCGGGCCGGACTCGACCGGCTACGCGCTCTACGGTCTTCCTTCGGCCGGCTACGTGATGCGCTACAAGCTCGCCGACTCGAACGACGTCCGCGACTTCGAGTTCGAGGAGCGGCTCGAGCGAAACCGGCGCGAGGCCGAGGCGCGCATGGTGCGACTCGGCGCGCGGATCGAGGCCGTCGAGTCCGACACCGAGTACGCGTTCCGTGTCGAGTTCGCCTACGACGGCGACCTGAAGCGGCTGGCCGACTACATCGAGGACGTCCCGGGTGCCGAGGTGCTCTCGCTCGGCCGCTCGCTCGAGATCGTCAAGGATCTCGGCGACGCGGAGACCGTGTCCGGCCAGTACAAGCTCGACAACGTGAACGGCACGCACGCGATCGGCCATGTCCGCATGGCGACCGAGTCCGACGTCGACATCTCGGGCGCGCACCCGTACTGGGCATACCCGTTCTCGGACATCGCCGTCGTCCACAACGGGCAGCTGACGAACTACTTCTACTGGCGCCGCCGCCTCGAGCGCTCGGGGCACCGCTTCCAGTCGGAGTGCGACTCGGAGATCATCGCCGTCTATCTCGCCGAGAAGATGCAGGGCGATGCGACGCTCCAGGAGGCGATGCACGACAGCCTCGACGAGCTCGACGGCGTCTTCACCTACATCGCCGTGACCGGCGACGAGCTCGGGGTCGCGAAGGACGAGATGGCCGCCAAGCCGCTCGTGCTCTACGAATCGGACGACCTCGTCGCGCTCGCGTCCGAGGAGATCGCGATCCGTCAGATCGTCGACCACGAGATCGACACCTACGACCCCTACGAGCGCGAGGTGCTGACATGGAAGCGGTAGGCGAGCGCCGTATCAGCTACGACGCGCGCGGCCTGGCCGAGCCGCACGCGGAGGCGCCGATGGTCGCCGAGATCGACGGCGACTCGGCTTACTTCGACGCGAAGGACCTCTCCACCCGGCAGATCAACCTCGAGCTGCGCCGCCTCGTCTACGAGGCGGGGATCCACGACGTCACGATCGACAACCCTGGGGCGAAGCACTCGCTCGGCGTCGGGATCCTGACCCGGTGCAAGATCAATTTCAAGGGCAGCCTCGGCTACTTCGGCTGCGGCCTCATCGACGGGCCCGAGATCCAGATCGACGGGCGCGTCGGCTGGTCGGCCTGCGAGAACATGATGAGCGGGGTCGTGGTCGTCGAGGGCAACGCGGGCTCGCTCACCGGCGCCGCGTTGCGCGGCGGCGACCTGATCGTCAAGGGCCGTGTCGGCGCCCGTACGGGGATCGACCAGAAGGGCGGGACGATCATCGTCATGGGCTCGGCCGGCTCGATGACCGGGTTCATGATGCAGCGCGGCCGCATGATCATCTGCGGCGACGTCGGCCCCGGCCTCGGCGACTCGATGTACGACGGCGACATCTACGTCGCGGGCAAGATCAAGGCGCTCGGCATCGACTGCGTCCCGGGTGAGTGGACGGACGCGGACACCGAGCTGATCGAGCGCAAGTTCCGAAACCACGGCCTTGGCTCTCCGCCCGAGCTCCAGAAGCTCGTGTGCGGGAAGCAGCTGTACAACTACGACTCGCTCGAGCCCGCCGAGCGGAAGCTCGTACTGTAGGAGGCGTGATGGCCGACGAGACCGCACCGACCGACAAGACCGTTCTCGGGCACAGCCGGATCTTCACGCCCGAGGTCATCAACGACATCCACATGAAGGCCGAGCTCGGCCGCTACCGGATGCGTGGCTTCTCGATCTTCAAGAAGATCCCGCACTGGGACGAGCTCGTGTTTCTCCCCGGCACCCTGACGCGCTTCGTGATCGAGGGCTACCGCGAGAAGTGCGATACGAAGACCGTCCTCGGCGCGCGGTTCGCGAAGAAGCCGATGGATCTCGACATCCCGATCTACATCACCGGGATGAGCTTCGGCGCGCTGTCGCTCGAGGCGAAGATGGCGCTCGCCAGGGGAGCCTCGATGGCGGGCACCGCCACCTGCTCCGGCGAGGGCGGGATGATCCCGCCGGAGCGCGACTACTCCACGAAGTGGTACTACCAGTGCATCCAGAGCCGCTACGGGTTCAACCCCCACCACCTGATGCTCGCCGACGGCGTCGAGTTCTTCATCGGCCAGGGTTGCAAGGTCGGGCTCGGTGGCCACCTGATGGGCCAGAAGGTGACCGAGCAGGTCGCAGAGATGCGCTCGCTCCCGGCAGGGATCGACCAACGGTCGCCCGCCCGGCATCCGGACTGGCTCGGCCCGGACGACCTCTCGCTGAAGATCCAGGAGATCCGCGAGGCGACGGACTATCAGATCCCGATCCAGCTGAAACTCGGCGCCTCCCGCGTGTACGACGACGTGCGGATGGCGGCGAAGTGCGGCCCGGACATCATCTACCTCGACGGCGCCGAGGGCGGCACGGGTGCCGGCCCGCACGTGGCGACCGAGGAGACGGGCATCCCGCTGATGGCGGCCATCCCGGAGGCGCGGCGCGCGCTCGAGGACGTCGGGCTGGCCGACGAGATCGACCTCGTCGTCGCCGGCGGGATCCGCAACGGCGCCGACGTCGCGAAGGCGCTCGCGCTGGGTGCGAAGGCGGTCGCGATCGGCCACTCCGCGATGATGGCGCTCAACTGCAACAAGGAGATCCCGGGAGTCACGGACTACGAGGGCACCGTGGGCGTCCCGGCCGGTTACTGCTACCACTGCCACACCGGTCGGTGCCCAGTCGGGGTCGCGACTCAGGATCCGGAGCTGCGCAAGCGGCTCGTCGTCGAGGAGGCCTCGCTGCGCGTCTACAACTTCCTGACGACGATGACCATGGAGCTGCAGATGATGGCTCGCGCCTGCGGCAAGACGAACGTGCACTCGCTCGAGCCGGAGGATCTCGCCGCACTGACGATGGAGGCTGCGGCGTGCGCGAAGGTGCCGCTGGCAGGGACGAACTACATCCCCGGCGTGACCGAGCACGAGATCCTTTCCGAGGTGCGCCAGCTCCTCGCCAAGAAGCAGCAGGAGGAGATCCCGATGCACCGCCACCCGGAGACGACGGTGGAGCGGGTCTCGGCGGTCGGGGACTGAGGGGCAGAGCATGTCGAGCGAACACCACCTCGCCTACAAGGAGCCCGAGAAGATCAAGTCGATCGACGCCGAGTTCCTCTCGGGGAAGCGGTTCCCCTACCAGGAGAACCCGTCGCTCGTCGAGGACGTCGACCTGATGGCGTTGACGCCGGGCAAGGACCTCAACTGGCTCGAGGACGTCCATCTCCTCGAGGAAGACGGCGTCCCCGCGGTCTTCGATCGCTACTCGAACAGCTTCATCAAGATCTACTTCCCGATCCCCGAGGGGCGCGAGGACGAGATGGCCCGCAAGGTGCTGATGACCCACCTGACCTCGGGCAACTCCTACGGCATCCAGCTGAAAGAAGTCCACTGCAAGTTTCCGCAGCCGGAGCTGGGGTCGTGGGTCGAGGAGTCGGCGACGGTCGGGACAGCCTGGAAGCGCCAGGTTCTCGAGGGCTTCGAGAAGCCGACCGGGCACTAGCGGCCGGCTTGGCCGGCCGCGACCCGCGATCGCGGGCGCGGAAGCGCCTAGGCGGCTGAGCGGCCGGCTCGGCCGGCCGCGACCCGCGATCGCGGGCGCGGAAGCGCCCGCACCGCTCCGTCCTCTCGGGCGCGCTCCGCGTCAGGATGGCCGACGGGAAGGATTTCGACCTCGAGGCCGGCGACGTGAACGTACGCCCGCCCGGCCAGGATGCCTGGATGGTCGGCGACGAACCGGCGGTCGCCATCGACCGGGTTCCCCCCCCCCCGTGCAGGGACGGCGGGCCGCGCTTCTCAGGAGGCGCGCGCCGCAACCGGCGCGGGCGCACCGAGCGGGATCCACCGCACGGCCACGAGGAACGCCAGGCAGACGGCGGTGAGGAGTGCGTACGCGGCGTTGACGCCGAAGGCCTCCGCAACCGCACCGCCGACGATCGAGCCGACGATCGTGCCGGGCGCCCAGGCCGCGTTCGCGAGCGCGAAGCCGTACGCGTGCTCGAGCCCCGTCGCATCGGAGCCGCGCGCGATGAGCGTCGAGCCGAGGAGGTAGAACGACACGAAGGCGATCGCGGCCGCGCCGACGAGCACCGCGAGCGTCCAGTGACCGTCGAGGAAGGGGAGCGCGAGCAGCGACGCGAGAGCCGCGGAGATCGAAAGCGAGAGGACGATCGGCGTCCGGGGATCCACCCGATCGAGCCAGCGGCCGTAGAGGGGGTTCCAGCAGGCCTGGATCGCGGCCGCGACGATGAAGATCGCCCCGATCGCGGAGACGCTCCAGCCGGCGTCGCTCAGCCGCAGCGGCGCGACCGTGTTCTGGGCGCCCATGAGCAGCGACGGGAGGAGGTACAGGCAGACCCCGACGGCCAGGGCGGGGTTGCGAAGCGCCCCGAAGGCCTTTCGGTACGACTGCCGCGTGGCGGGGACCGTCGGCAGCGCGAGCGCGATCACGGCGAGAAGCGCGATCCCGATCCCGATCCCCACGAACGTCGCCCGCGTGCCGACGTTGGCGCCGAGCACCCCGAACGCCGGCCCGGCGAGTGCGCCGCTCACCGTGGCCGTGGCCTGCCACCCGAGGTAGCGCCCGCGCCGATCCGGCGGGGCCGCCCCGGTCAGCCACGAGATCCCCGCAGTCCACGCGACCGAGCTGGCCGCTCCCTGCCCGAACCGCGCCGCCTCGAGCGCGGCCGTCGAGTCGGCGAGACCGAACGCGGCGCTCGTCACGGCCATCAGCGTGAGGCCGAGGATGGCCGTCGCCTTCACGCCGACTCGGCCCACGAGCGCCCCCGCGGGGAAGGCGAGGACGAACGCCCCCAGCGCGAACGACGCGACCAGGCGTCCCGACTCCGACGGCCCGAAGCCGAGCTCTTCGCGGAAGTGGGGAAGGAGGGGCGAGAGCGCCGAGATCATCGCGACGTCGATGAACTGGATCGCGCACGCGATGAGGACGATGAAGCGGAGCTGCCGGCGCCCGGGGACGGCCATCGACCTGACGCTACACGCCGGCGTGACCAGCGCCGGCTCCTGCCGAGAGGCCTCGCTCGGGGAGCACTTGCGGGAGCGAGAGCAGGCTGGCGAGGTCACCCGGCGACGATCGCGCATGCGGGCGAGCCCCCGGCAACCGCGGCGACCCCGCCACGACCAGCGAGCCCACGACCTGAACGAATCGGGCACCGGCGAGCGCGAGCGGCGGCCGGCATGCCATCGCGGGAGCCTAGTGCTCCGTCTCGGAAGTGGCTTGACGATTCCGGCGCCGCTTTGCAGCCGCCCGGGATCCAAGGGATTTCCGGGACGGAGCATTAGCCTGCCGCTCCTGGTTGACGCCGCTCCACCGGTCACGTATGAACCCCTGCGACACGCTCGGACGGCCTGCCCGACGAGAGGAGCGACAGCCGGATGGTTCGCATCGCCGAGTACTTCGACCCGTACTACACGCCGTTCTGGACGATCCTGCGACAGATCGGGGTCGAGGGCGCGATCTCGAAGCTCGACCGCCGGTTCGACGGCGAGTGGAACGACTCCGGCGACAGGCCGTGGGACTACCCGCCGCTGCACGCGATGAAGCGGCGGTACGAGGAGGCGGGGCTCGAGCTGCTCGGGATAGAGGACTACCCGCCGATGGACAGGATCCGGCTCGGGCTGCCGGGGCGGGACGAGGAGATCGAGGCGGTCTGCACGCTGATCCGGAACATGGGCAGCCTCGGGATCCCGTTGCTCTGTTACAACTGGATGGGCTGCATCAACTGGGTTCGCACGGACATCGCCCGGCCGGGGCGGGCCGGGGCGAAGGTGACGGCCTTCCGTGCTGCGGACATGGGTGAGCCCGGGCCGACATGGGCGGGCGAGGTGCCCGCGGAGCAGCTGTGGCGCGCGTGGGAGCACTTCATGGACATCGCCGCGCCCGTCGCGGAGAAGGCCGGCGTCAGGCTCGCGCTGCATCCGGACGACCCTCCGGTCGGCGAGGTCCGCGGGATCGCGCGGATCATGAACACCGTCGAGTCGTACGACCGCGCGATGGCGTACGTCGAGAGCGAGGCGAACGCGATCTGCCTCTGTCAGGGGAACTTCGCGCTCTTCTGCGACGATCTCCCCGCCGTGATCCGGCACTTCGGCGGGAAGGGCCATCTCGCCTTCGGCCACTTCCGGGACGTGCAGGGAACGGCGCTCGACTTCGTCGAGACGTTCCACGACGAGGGCATGACGGACAAGGTCGCGTGCATGGAGGCGTGGCACGAGGTCGGAGGCGACATCGTGCTGCGCCCCGACCATGTGCCGACGCTCGAGGGCGAGTCGAACGACGACCCCGCCTACGCCTGGCTCGGCCGTCTGCACGCCGTCGGCTACCTCCAGGGCCTGCGCGCGGCGGCCGTGCATCGCACGGCGACGTCGGGCTCGCGGTGACCGGCGCCGATCGGATCCGGACGGCGTTCGCGACGGCCTCGGCCGCCCTCGTCTCCGACGCGCTCGACCGGTTGGGAGTCCGCGACCACACGCTCGATCCGGCGATCCGGCCACTCGACCCCGGCAAGACGCTGGTCGGGCTGGCCGTGCCCGTGATCGTGAGCGCCACGGATGTGATCCCGAACGAGCCGTATCAGGGCGAGATGGCCGCGCTCGACTCGTTGCGGCCCGGCGAGGTGCCGGTCTACGCGGTCGAGCCCGGTGTCCAGGCGGCGCTGTGGGGCGAGCTCTTCTCCTGCGCCGCGGTCGGGCGCGGGGCCGTCGGGGCGGTCGTCGACGGGCCGGTCCGCGATGCGGTGCTCATCCGCGAGCTGGGCTTCCCGGTGTTCGGTCGAGGGTTCTCGCCCCTCGACACGCAGGGCCGGGCCGAGGTCGTCGGGTGGCGCGAGCCGGCGCTCTGCGGCGGGGTGCTCGTCCACCCGGGAGACGTCGTCGTCGCGGACGAGGACGGTGTCGTCGTCTGCCCGGCGGCCGTCGCGGTAGAGGCCGCCGCCACGTGTCAGGGCAGGGCGCGCGACGAGGACGGCGCCCGCGCGGACCTGAAGGCGGGTGCGAGCATCTTCGAGGTCTGGGAGCGCTGGCGGGCGCTCTGACGCTCGCGGCGATACGATGTCGCTCCGACGCGATTGACGGACGGGAAGGAAAGGAAGCCTGTGGGCAACAGCGGGACGCTCGGCGGGACGTTCTGGTTCGCTGGATGGCTGTTCACGATCGGCTACGCGAGGCCGGCCTGGTGGGAGGACATCGTGGCGATCGTCATCTGGCCGTACTACCTCGGCTCGTCGCTGATGTAATTCTCCCCGGGGAGCGTCACCTACTCCTCGACTTCGTAATCGACGCTTGCTCTTGCGCGGGTGACCGCGCCAGCATCGACACAGCACGCGGAGGCATCGAACGCGACGCTCTGCCCGGGAGGTAGCGCGGCGCCGCTCCCGCCCGAGGCGAGGGAATTGAGGGGCGTCGAGCCTCCGCCGATGACCGAGCCGCTGGCGTCGAAGAGCACGAAGGAAACGGGGGCGCCGTCGGAGAGCGTCACGTCGAGGGTGTTCTCGACCACGCCGCGGACATGGAGCCCGTCCTCGCCGATCGGGGTCCGGACGTGCCTGACCTCGGGGAGCCGATAAGCGGCCGGGGCGGTCTCGGTCACTTCGATGAACGTCTCCACGCCCGTGGCTTCGTCGCCTGACTCCAAGCCGAGCACGTCACCGAGGTAGTAGGTCGTGTCGGATCACCTGGATCGTCATGAGGGGTTGGGCGAGCAGGCGCCCGTCCTTCGCGAGGATGTTCGCCCAGACGGTCACGTCGAGGGCGTCCTCGTTCGGGGAGACGTTGCGCAGCACGACTCCGTAGCTGACGAGCCGGCCGTCCTGGCTGACACCCATCTTCGCGGGCCGTCCTCGCAGCCAGCCGCAAGGCCTCCAGCGAGAACCGTCAGAAGCCCTGTCAGGACCAGGTTCGTCCGCCTCACGTCCGCCTCCTTCGGTCGAAGGGCTCGCTGGTCGCAGAATCGTCACAGACGAGGCAGGCGGTCGGCGCGATCGCGACTCGGCGGTCGCCCTCATCCACCCGGCGGGCCCGGCGCTAAGGGCGCGCGACCCGGGAGCCGCCCACGATCGCGCGGCGGCCGTCCCCGTACTCGACCAGCGCCTTGTGCGTCCCGTCGTAGTCCGGGCCCCAGAGCAACAGCGTCGCCGGGGTTCCCGCGACCGTGCAGGGCTCGGCGGTCTCCGGGTCGAGCCCGCGCCAGACGCGGATGAACGGGTTGCGCTCCCACTCCTCGCCGATCGTCGAGGGCTCCCGATGCCCGGGGTGGATCCCTGTCTCGGGGGGGAGTGCCATGAGCCGCTCCATGATCGAGTGGAGCTGATCCTCGTAGCCCGTGGGGCCTCCGTCGGCCGTTCCTCCCACCGTCCCGCGGAACAGGCAGTCGGCGGTGAGACAGGCCGATCCGTTCACCAGCAGCGCAAGATGATCTCGGCAGTGCCCGGGCGTTGCAATCACGCGGATCTCGAGCTCGCCGGTGCCGATCACATCGTTATCGCCGATCGCCTCGTCCACGTGGACGCCTGCCGCTGAGGCGAGCGGGTGCGCGAGGACGGGAACGCCGAAGCGCTCCGCGTCGTCCTCGCAGGTGACGACGTGGTCCGCATGGTGGTGCGTGACGACGACGTGCGTGATGGTGACCCCGAGCGCGTCCGCGGCGTCGAGGAGCGGCAGGTTGATGCCGTTCGAGTCGACGAGCACGCCGTGGCCGCCCTCGCGGTCCGCGACGAGATAGGCGTTCGAGAGCCAGGTCGGATGCTCGGTCCTCTCGATGATCACGTTTCCTCCCGGGGAGTGTGCGGCCTCAGTCGAGCTCGATCACGCTGCGGATGCCGTCCTGCGCCTCCATCAGCTCGAACCCGCGGTTCACCTCGTCGAGCGTGATCCGGTGCGAGATCAGCGACTCGACGTCGATCTCGCCGGCGAGCCAGCGATCGACCAGTTGCGGCACCTGCGTCCGTCCCTTGACGCCGCCGAACGAGGACCCGGCGACCCGGCGCCCCGTGATCAGAAGACGCGGCACGATGTCGAGGGTCTCGCCCTTGCCCGCCACCCCGCACATCGTCGCGAGCCCCCAGGCCTCCCTGGCGGCCTCGACCGCCTGGCGCATGACCGAGACGTTGCCCGTCGCCTCGAACGTGTAGTCGGCGCCGTACCCGCCGGTCTCCTGCCGGATCCACTCCACGGTGTCCGCGCCGGCGAGCCTCGTGTCCGTGGCACCGTGGTGGCCGGCCTGCGCGAGGCGCGATCCGGCCAGGTCGATCGCGAAGATCCGCCCGGCCCCGGCGAGGCGGCAGCCGATCACGGCTCCCAGCCCGACGAGCCCGCAGCCGAAGACCGCGCAGGTCGACCCGGGCTCGACCCCGGCCGTCCACAGGGCGGCGCCGATACCGGTCGAGAGCCCGCAGGCAAACGGGGCACAACCCGCGAGCGGGGCCTCGGGGTCGACCTTCGCGAGCGCGATCTCGGGCAGCACCGCGTACTCGGCGAAGGTCGAGGTGCCCATGAAGTGTCGCAGCGGCTCGCCGCCGCGCGAGAGCCGTGTCGTCCCGTCCGGCAGGTAGCCGAGCCCCTGCTGGTCACGGATCGCGATGCAGCGGTTCGTCCGGGAGCTGAGGCAGTGCACGCACGTTCCGCATTCCGGGGCGAACAACGTCACGACGTGATCCCCGGGCCGGACGAGCGACACTCCCTCCCCGACGCGCTCGACCACTCCGGAGCCCTCGTGGCCGAGGACGCACGGCGCGTAGCCCGTCGGGTCCGTACCCGACGCCGTGTACAGATCCGTGTGGCAGACGCCGCAGGCGTGCAGCCGGACGAGGGCCTCACCCGCCTTCGGCTCGGCGAGGTCGACCTCCTCGACGACGAGCGGCGCCCCGAACTCCTCGAGCACCGCGGCCCGGATCTTCATGCCGGCGATCCTATCGAGGCGTGGCGCGGGCCGGCAGCCGTGTCCGTCGCTCGCAGGGAGCAGGCGACCTGCGGCGAACAGGGCATCCGGAGAGCACTCGGGTGGACGCGATGAATCCAACCGTGGCCGAGCGGCTTCCACGCCGCATCGGCGGCTACGACCCTCGCGACGTCGACGAGCTGGTCGGCGTGCTGCAGCGCGAGCTCGGCGAGAAGGAGCTCGCACTGCACGACCTGCGGGCGAGGCTCGTCGAGCTCGACCAGGCGCTCGCGCGGCGGCACGGGCTCGAGCGCCGCCTGCAGGAGACGCAGGTCGAGGCACAGAGCGAGGCGAAGCAGCTGAGGGAGGCCGCCCGGCGATGGGTTGAGGAGCGACGGGCGTCGACCCGCGAGGCGATCGCCTCGCGGCGGGCCGAGCTCGAGCAGGAGCTCGCCGCGCTCGGTCGCTGGGATGCGGAGCTCGACGCCGTGGAGAGCAGCATGCGTGCCGGCTGCCGGGCCGTGCTCGCCGCCGGGCTCGCCGCGCTCGGCGACGGCACGGGACGGCGAGCAGAGGACCTGGCGCCGGTGCAATTCGACGAGCCCGTGCAGGAGCAGCTCGAGCAGGTCGACGAGCACTGGCCCGGTCAGGCCGGCGAGCAGCCGCCGGTCGCGTTCCCCGACGACATGTCCGACGAGGAAGGATCGATGCTGGTACCGCTCGCGTGGGGGCCGGTCGGGGAGTTGCCCGGCGACGCCGAGGACGTCGTCGTCGAGGACTGGACGACCGACGAGCTGGCGGTGGTGATTCCGGCCGGGCCCAAGCTCCCGGCCTGGTCCGAGCCCGGCGTTGCCTGGCCGGCCGTCGAGCTGCTCTCGGATGAGCCCGACCCGTTCGCACCACCGTCGTTCGGACCTGCAGGGATCCGGATCCTCGCCCGCTCCGGCGGCAGCGAGCCGACCCCTCCGGCCGTTCACCGCACCGGACGGAGGATGGGCCTGCTCGCAGTGGCGATCTGCGCCGTCCTGATCGGAGGCGTCGGTCTCGCCGTGGCGGCGCTCCTGACGCGCGGGGACTCGCCCTCCACGCCCGACGCCGCCGCGGCGAAGCAGGCGACCGTCTCGACGGCGCCGGACGCTGGCGTCACAGAGCCACCGCCCGCGGTGGCGATCGACGACGACCCGCCCGCGGAGGCGGCGCCGGCGACCGGCGCGGAGCCGTCGGCGACCGACGCGGAGGCCGCGGCGGAGAACGCAGCGCCGCTCCGGCCGGTCACGCTCGCGCTGACGGGCAGGGGAGGCGAGACCTGGGTCCTCGTCCGGCGCGGCTCCGGAACCGGGGCGGAGCTGTTCGACGGCTTCCTGCTTCCGGGCGAGTCACGTACCTTCCAGGGGCGCCGGCTGTGGGTGCGCATGGGCCAGCCCACGACGCTGAGCGTCGAGCTCGACGGCAGGGAACCGAAGGGGCTGCCCAGCGGGACGGCGAGCGTGGTGTTCACGGAGGACGGCGTCGAGATCCTCGAGGGGAGATGACGGAGCGGGCATGAGAGCGAACGACCGGCACGAGGCGTCGGGCTACGGCGCCGACGAGTTGCGGACGAGCGTGATCGGCTGTGAGCGAGCCGCCGTGCGCACGATGCTCGAGAGCATCGGCGCGCGTCTCGACGCCGCCGACATCGAGCTGGCCGAGCTGCGTAGCAGCGTCGCCGACGGGGAACAGGGGCTCGCCCTTGCCGGCGACGAGGGGGCGCTCGAGAAGGCGATCGAGCTCTCGCGGGAGGTCGCGGTCGCGGTCGCGGCCGGGGCGCGTGACCAGGCCGAGGCGGAGACCGCGGAGGCCGAGCGGGAGTCGGCCGAGCTCGAACAGCGGGAATCCGCAGCGCTCGAGGAGCTCGCGGCCGAGGTCGAGCGATCCGCTGCGCGGCTCGCCGAGCGGCGGCGCCGCATCGAGGAGGCGGTCGACGCGGCGCTGTCCGGGCTGGACGGCGGGTCGGTCGGCGCCGGGTCGCTCGACGGGGTGGCCGAGGCGTTGCGACGGCCCGATCAGCCCTGCTGAGACGCCGTCAGGCGACGACCTCGAGTCTGTCGAGCGTCGGATCCGCGCAGTAGGCGATCCGCGTGCCGTGCCCGTGCGCCTCACGGAGGGCCCGGAGCAGCTCGCCGGTGATCCGCTCACCGGGTGCGATCGCGGGGATCCCGGGAGGGTAGGGCGCGATGGTCTCGGCCGAGATCCGCCCGATCGCCGCCTCGGCGCGAACCGTCTCCCGCCGGGCGAAGTACGCTTCGCGGGGCGTCAGCGCGGTCTCCGGCTCGATGCTCCACACGGCGCTGGCTGCGGCGGGGGCGCGCGGCACACCGCGCCGCCGGCCGAGGGAGCGTTCGAGGGCTGAGACCAGACGCTCGACGGTCTCGTCCGTATCGGCGATCGTGACGAGCGGGACGATGGTGTCGCGGTTCGCAAGCTCGACGCGGATGCCCTCGGCGACGAGGTCCGCCTCGACGGCGAGCCCGTCCGCGCCCGTCGCGGCGAGCGCGATCACGAGCTTCAGCGGATCGTGGCTCACGGCGCCCGACGCGCCCGGGACGATCAGCCCATCGAGCGCGAGGAGCCGCTCCCTCGCTCCCGCCACCAGCTCGAGCGCCCTCCCGAGCAGGGGCTCGCCCTGGGAGGCGAGCAGGGCACGGGCCCGGTCGAGGCTCGCGAGCATCGCGGCCGACGGGCTCGTCGTGTGCAGGGCGTCGAACCCCTCCCGGACACGCCGCAGGTCGAGCGACCGGTCCCGGGCGAGCAGGTACGCAGTCTGCGTGAAGCCCGTCAGCGTCTTGTGGGCCGAGGTCACGAGCGCATCGGCCCCGGCGCGAGCGCGTGCGGCGGCAGCGCGGGGTGGAAGCCGAGGTAGGCGCCCCACGCCTGGTCGACGAGCAGCGGGATCCCCGCCGCGGTGCATGCGGCGGCGATCGCCGGCAGGTCGCTCAGCGCGCCGACGTAGTTCGGCTCGACGAGAAAGACGCCGCATGCGTCCGGTGCCGCGGCGATTGCCGCCTCGACCCGCGCCGTCGGGATCGAGAGCGCGAGCCCGGTCGCCGGATCGACGTCGGGCCGCACCCAGACCGGCTCGAGGCCCGCGAGCACGATCCCGGCGAGCAGCGACTTGTGGAGGTTCCTCGAGACGATCAGCCTGGCCCCGGGCTCTCCGAGCGCGAGCGCGAGCGCCTGGTTGCCCTGGGTCGAGCCGTTCAGGCAGAACAGGCACAGGTCGGCGCCCCAGAGTTCCGCCGCGAGGCGCTCGGCCTGCCCGAGGACGTCGAGCCCGAGATGGAGGTCGTCGGCGCCGGCGGAGAGGGGCAGGTCGAGGCGGAGCAGCGGGTCGGCGAGCTCGGGCGAGCGCTTGTGCCCCGGCGTCGAGAACGGGGTGATCGAGGGATCCGCGAGGAACGCGTCGACGGCATCCGCTAGGGGCGTCCGACGCTGATCCGCCGGGGTAGGAGGGCCAGGCAGGTCCCGACCCCTACAGGGAGCTGCGGATGATTTCCGCGAGGTCGTCGACGCCCGCCTCGCGCGGCGACACGACGAGCAGGCGCTGCTGCTTGGAGGCGCCCTCGGCGATGGCGGGCACGTCCTCCTCCGTGTACCCGAGCTCGCGCGAGCGTCGTCGGCGCGCCGACGTCGCGCATCAGCTGCGCGAACGTGTCCGCGAGGTCGTGCGCCGCCGAGCAGCCGGGCCGCCTCGCGGTGCCGGTCGGGGGCGGCAGGCTCCGTGAAGCGGAACGCGGCCGGCGCGGTCACGGTGACCGAGAACCCGTGCGGCACGAAGGGATGGCGCGTCCGGATAGCCGGCCGGCGTCCACGCGTGCTTCAGCGACGCGATGGGGTAGGCGCAGGCGTGCGGGATGTGGACGCCCGCGCTGCCGAAGCCGACGCCGGCCGATCGTCGCGGCGAGCATCATCGCGCTTCGCGCCTCGACGTCGGAACCGTCGGCGACGGCCCGGCGCAGGTAGCGGCCGCCGGACTCGAGCGCCTGGGCGCTCCAGAGGTCGGCGATCGGGTTCGAGCCCTGGTAGGGCGGGCGCTCGTCGGGGGCCGACTTCTCGCGCGAGTCGAAGGGGCGTGCGGTGATAGGACTCGGCCGCGTGGCAGACGACGTCGAGCCCGCACGACGCGGTGACGGCCGCCGGGAGGGCTCTCGCGTGAGCAGCGGGTCGACGATCGCCGATCCGCGGGCGCAGGTAGCGGTGCGAGATCCCGGTCTTCACGCCGAGGCGGGGAAAGTCGACGATCGCGACCGACGTCGCCTCGCTGCCGGTGCCGGCGGTCGTCGGGACGGCGACGACGGGGCAGCAGCGGCCCGGGCACGCCGGCGTGCCCTCCCGATCGGCCTGTTGACGTAGTCGCAGCAGCTCGCCGCCGTGCGTCGCGAAGAGCGCCGCGATCTTCGCGGTGTCGAGCGACGAGCCGCCGCCGACGCCGACGAAGCCGTCGAACCCGCCGTCACGGGCGACGGCGATCGCGTCGAGCGACCGATTCCTCGTTCGGCTCCACGCGTGCCTTCGCATACACCTCGGTCTCGATCCCGAGCTCGCGCGATCGCGGCCCGCACGCGCTCCGTGATCCCGAGGTCGTGCGACGTGGGGGTCGCAGACGAGCATCGCCCGCGTGACACCGAGCCGGCGCAGGTGAAAGCCCGTCTCGGTCGAGCCGCGCCGGCGCCGAACACGATCGGGGTCGCCTCGACGTGAAGACGGTCTCGTTCACAGCGCCTCCTGCTCCTCCGCTCTGCCAGCGCGGACGAGGCCGAGCGAGCTCGTTCAGCTCGCCGAACTCCATCAGGTTCGGTCGAGCACCTCGCGCTCGTCCGATCGCGTCAGCAGCGTCGGTCGCGATCTCGCGGGCCGACTGCGCGGCCGCGAACAGCGTCGTCGTCGGGTAGAGCGCGATCGCGATAGCCGAGCGCCTGCCGATCTCCTCGCGGTGAGAGCAGCGGCGTCTTGCCGTGCTCGGAGATAGTTCGCGACGAGCGGCCGGTCGACGGCTGCGGCGATCGCGCTGCATCTCGTCGACGGAGCGCGGCGCGTCGGGAAAGATGACGTCGGCGCCGGCCTCGGCGTAGGCCTGCATCCGGTCGATCGCGTCGTCGAGCCCGGTGACGGCGATCGCGTCGGTGCGGGCGATGATGACGGTGTCCGGGTTTGCGCGCGCGGCGAGCGCGGCCCGCACCTTCGTGCACCATCTCGTCGCGCGGGATGACCTGCTTGCCCTCCATGTGGCCGCAGCGCTTGGGGAACGTCTGATCCTCGATCTGGATCGCCGCGGCGCCCGCGCGCTCGTACTCGCGCACGGTGCGGGCGACGTTCGTCGAGCTCGCCGTAGCCGGTGTCGGCGTCGGCGATCGACCGGTAGCGACACGGCGCTCGTGATCCGCGCGACGTGATCGGCTCATCTCGGTGCCGCGTCATGATCCCGATGTCCGGCAGCCCGAAGTTAGCGGCGGCGGCTCCGTAGCCGCCCGTGTAGACGCGCTCGAAGCCCGGCCTGCTCGAGGACGCGGGCGACGAGCGCGTTGTAGGCGCCGGGAACGAGGATCGTCTCGCCCCGGTCGACCAGGAGCTCGCGGAGTCGGCCGGCGGGAGTCACGATCGCACGATACGACGCGGCCGTGATACAGCCAGCCGAGGCGACCGTCGTCTTCTTCCCCGAGGGGGCGTTCGGGCCGACGAACAACTGCGTCGGCATCGGCGACGTTCTGCGCCACCGCGGCCACCGCGTCGTCTTCGTCGTCGAGGAGTCGTTCGCCGGGAACCTCGAGGCGAAGGGCTTCGAGGAGCGTGTCATGCGACTCGGCCCGCCGCCGGAGGTCGAGGAGATCGCCCGGCCAGTTCTGGAAGGACTTCATCCGCGACACGGCGCCTCATTTCCGCCGCCCGACGATCGAGCAGCTCGGGCTCTTCCTGCAGCCCGACCTGGCAGGCGCTGATCGACGGTTCGAAGTACGTCAACGACCGGCTCGTCGAGATCTTCGACGAGCTCCGGCCGGACGTGATCGTCGAGGACAACGTCGTCGCGTTCCCGGCGATCTCTGCGTCCGGCAGGCCGTGGGTGCGCGATCGTGTCGTGCAACCCGCTCGAGCTGCGCGATCCGGACATGCCGCCGGTCTTCTCCGGATACCCGATCGCGACCGCACGGGCTGGGACGACTTCCGCGAGGAGCACCGGCGGACGCACGGGGAGATGTGGGCCGACTTCGACGCGTTCGTGCGGGACCACGGCGCGCCGGGCTCTCCCGGACCTCGAGTTCATCCACGAGTCGCCCTTCCTGAACCTCTACGTCTATCCGGACGAGGTCGACTACGAGCGGACGCGGCCGCTCGCGCCGACCTGGCATCGTCTCGAGTGCTCGGTGCGCCGCACGGACGTCCGCGTGGACGCTGCCGGAGCCGCTCGCGCAGCGGCCGGGAAGGCTCGTCTACCTCAGCCTCGGCAGCCTCGGCTCCGCCGACCTCGAGCTGATGCAGCGGCTCGTCGACTTCCTCGCGGCCCTGCCGTACCGGGTCGATCGTCAGCAAGGGCCCCCAGCACGAGCTCCTCGACCTCGCCGACAACATGGTCGGCGCGGAGTTCCTGCCGCAGACGCGCGTGCTGCCGCTGGTCGACCTCGTGATCACCCACGGCGGCAACAACACGGCGACGGAGTGTCTCTACTTCGGCAAGCCGACGGTCGTGTCTGCCGCTGTTCTGGGATCAGTACGACAACGCGCAGCGGGTCGACGAGCTCGGGCTCGGGCGGCGGCTTTCGCACGTACGGCTGCACGGCCGACGAGCTGACCGGCGCGATCGAGCGCGCTGCTCGCCGACGGCGCGCTGCACGACAGGCTCGGGGCAATCTCAGCCAGGGTGCAGGCGGCCCCTGGAACGGAGAGGGCCGCCGACCTGATCGAGCGCCTCGCCCGCACGGGCCGCCCCCTCGTGCGGTGAGCGGCGGACACGCGGTCTCGCGTCGCGCGGCGGCGCTCGACCCTGCCTGGATCGGCGGGCAGCGCTGGTTCGCCGGCAAGGGGCGGCCGATCGAGCGGATCGAGCAGGTCGCCGGGATCGAGGCTGGGGGCGGCGCACTGCTGCTGGTCGACGTGCACGCGGGCAGGGCGCCCGAGCGCTATGCGGTGCCGGTGGGGGAGGGTCTCTGGCAGGGGCTCCTCGCGATGCTCGCCGCGGGCCCGCACGACGGTTTCGAGCTCGATCGGCGGGCGGGACGCTGCCCGCGGGCCCGGAGCGGGAGCTCGGCCTCGACCAGTCGAACACGACCTACGTCCTCGACGAGCGGCTCGTGCTGAAGTGCTACCGGCGCCTGTGGCCGGGGCCTCATCCGGAGGTCGAGCTCGTCACGCACCTGACCGGGCGCTCGCGGTCGTGCCCGCGGCCCGCGGCGCCGTGCGCTACCGGGAGGCGGGCGGGCGCGAGTGGCCCGTCGCGCTGCTCCAGGACTACGTCGGGGGCGCCGAGGATGGCTGGGCGTTCGCGCAACGGTTGCTCGCCGACGCGCTCGACGGGCAGGCCGTCGCCGAAGTGCCGGCCTCGTGGGCCGTCAACCTCGGCCGCGAGACGGCGCTGCTGCACCGGGCGCTGCTCGAGCTCGGCGGACGGGCCGCCTCGCGGGCGGACGTGGAGCGCGTGGCAGGCGGCCGCGATCGCGCAGCTCGACCACGCGCTCGCGGTGGTCGATCCGCAGACGGCGACCTCGCTCCTCGAGCTGGCACCGCTCGTGCGGGACGAGCTTGCGGGCTTCGCGGGCTGCGAGGGGTCAGTCGTCTCCCGCGTGCACGGCGACCTGCACCTCGGGCAGGTGCTGCGCTCGCCGGCAGGGTTCCAGGTCGTCGACTTCGAGGGTGAGCCGACACGCCCGCCCGACGAGCGGCGGCGCTCCAGTCGCCGGTGCGCGACGTCGCCTCGATGCTCCGGTCGTTCGACCACGCCGCCCGCTGGCTGCTGCGCGGAGCGGCCGGCGGGCGCCGCCTCGAGCTCGCGCTCGCATGGGCCGGCCGGGCCCGCTCGGGGTTTCTCGACGGCCTACGAGACGGGGCTCGGCGGTAGCTCGCTGCGGCTCGATCCCGTGCTCCTCCGCGCGTTCGAGGTGGAGAAGGAGACGTACGAGTTCGTCTACGCGGCGAGCTTCCTGCCCGAGTGGACGCCGATCGCGCTGGCGTCGATGCGCTCGCTCCTGGCATCCTCCGGGACGCCATGAGCACTCCCGACGCCTTCCTCACGGACATCCTCGCCGAGCCGGAGACGCTGGCCGGCGTGCTCGACGCCTACGGCGGGACCGGGAGCCCGCTCGACGCGCTCGGTGCGATCGGCGAGCGGCGCTTCGTCTTCGTCGGGATGGGCAGCTCGCGGTTCGCAGCGCTCGCAGCGGGCGCGCGCCTGCGGGCAGCCGGCGTCGACGCGTACGTCGAGTACGCCTCGGTAGCGCGCGTCCGCACCGGCGGCCGCCGGCACGCTGACCGTCGCGATCTCGTCGTCGGGGGAGACGCCCGAGACGGTGGAGGCCGCCGAGCGGCTACCGCGGCGCGGGCCGGCTCGTGGTGGTCACGAACCGGCCCGAGAGCCCGCTGGGTGCGGCCGCAGACGCCGTGCTCCCGCTGCTCGCCGGCAGCGAGGCCGGCGGGATCGCCTGCCGGACCTACCAGGCGACGGTAGCGGTGCTGCTGATGCTCTGCGGCAGGTCGCCGGGGAGCCCGGGCTGCGGTGCTGCGCCCTGCCGTCGGCGCTGTCGGTGCGCCTGGTCGACTCGCGCGACGAGTGGGTGGGCCCGCGCTCGAGATGCTCGGCGGCGGCCCGGTCGACGTCGTGGCGCCCGCCGAGCGCCTGTCCTCTGCCGAGCAGTCTGCGCTGATGCTTCGCGAGGCGCCACGGATCCGCGCCGCGGCCTGCGAGACGGGCGACTGGCTGCACGTCGATCTCTACCTGACGCGGCCGCCGGGCTACCGGGCGATCCTCTTCCCGGGCTCGCGGTTCGACGCCGGGTTCGTCGAGTGGATCGAGCGGCGCGGCTGCGCGTTCGTCTCGATCGGACAGCCGGTGCCCGGCGCCGCGCTTCACGTGGCGTACCCGGGCGCACGGGACCGCTCGTCTCCCTGCTCGTCGAGACGACCGCGGTCGAGCTTCTCGCCGCCGAGCTCTGGCGTCGCCAGCAGGCATAGCGGCTTTTCCCCGGTCGCGGACGCGCAGGTCCCTGAGCGTCTCGCCGACGTCGATGCCCGGCAGCCGTTAGCCGAGTGCGGGACGCCGCTCGCCGACCCGGGTCGCCTGCTCGAACGCGTGGGCAAGCTGGAGAACGCCGAGGTCGTCCCGGTGGCGCCCGACGAGCTGGAGGCCGACGGGCAGCCCGTCCGGGGTGAATCCGGCAGGGACGGAGATCGCGGGGCAGGCCGTGACCGTGATGTCGGAGCAGCTGCGCATCCAGTCGACGTAGGTCTCCATCTCGACGCCGCGGATCTCCCGGACCCATTCGATCTCGACGTCGAACGGCGGCACCTGAACGGTCGGGAGTGCGAGGAAGTCGACGTCCTCCATGAACCGCCGGACGCGCTCCCGCAGCGCGGCGTGCTCGCGAAGCGCCCTTGCGACGTCAGGCGCGGTGAGACGCCGTGCGAGCTCCAGGTTCCAGCGGATCGTGTCCTTGAGCGACTCAGGGTTGGCGTCGTACTCGGGGCCGAGCCCCACCTCGAACTCGACGGCCCGCAGCACCTGGAAGATCTCGCCCGCGTCCTCGAGTCTCGGGAAGCCGTCGACGACCTCGCACCGAAGCTCCTCGAGCGCCCGCCGCGCGGGGGCGAGGGCCGCGGTCACGGCGGGATCGACGGGCAGCCCGCCGGCGTCGTCGCTCCACGCGACTCTCACGCCGCGGACGGCGCGATCGAGAGGCTCGGCGAAGACGGACCCCGGCCCGGCGAGGGCGATCGGCGAGCGGGGATCCGGGCCGGCGATCGCCGAGAGCAGGAGGGCGACATCGGCGACGGTCCGCGCCATGGGCCCCTCCACGGAGAGCTCAGACCACGGCGCCTCGGTCGGCCAGACGGGCACCCGGCCGGGTGAGGGCCTGAAGCCGACCACGTTGCAGAAGGACGCGGGGTTCCGGAGCGAGCCTCCCATGTCGCTCCCGTCGGCGATCGGGACCATCCCGCTGGCAAGCGCGGTGGCCGCACCGCCGCTCGACCCGCCGCAGGTCTTCGAGAGGTCGTAGGGGTTGCGCGTCGCGCCGAAGACCGGGTTGAACGTCTGCGAACCGGCCCCCATCTCCGGCGTGTTCGTCTTGCCGATCGTGATCGCGCCCGCGGCCTGGATCCGCTCGACGACGAGCGAGCTCTCGCCGGGCACCCAGTCGGCATACAGCGGGGAGCCGAACGTCGTCCGGATGCCCGCCGTCAGCGCGAGGTCCTTGTGCGCGACCGGGAGCCCGTGGAGAGGCCCCGGAGGCTCGCCCCCGGCGAGAGCCTCGTCGGCTGCCCGTGCGGCCTCGCGCGCACGCTCCGGGACGAGGGTGACGATCGCGTTGACGGCAGGGTTCATCCGCTCGATCTGCGCGAGGTGGGCGTCGAGCACCTCGACCGCCGACAGCTCGCGCGACCGGAGGCGCCGGGCGAGCTCGGTCGCCGTCAGGAAGTGGGTGTCCACGGAGAGGCACTGTACGCCCGCGCGGCGAACGGCCCGGTGCGCCGGCGGCTCTGCATGCGACAATCGGGCATGGCCCTGATCGAGGAGACCCGCCTTCCCGGCGTTGGCGTCCGCCTCGAGTTCACCACCACCGCGGGCGACCGGATCGGCGTGATCCACCATCGCTCGGGCAGGCGGGAGCTCGTCCTGTACGACCGGAGCGACCCGGATTCGTCCAGAGCAGTGCTGGCGCTCGGGGAAGAGGATGCTCACGTGCTCGTGGAGCTGCTCGGCGGCTCGGAGGTCGTCGAGCGGCTCGACGAGGTGCTTCGCCAGTCGGTCGAGGGGCTGACGCTCGAATGGGTCGCGATCGGGCCGGGTTCGCCGGCGGCCGGCCGGACGCTTGACGAGATCGGTCTTCGCACGCGCACCGGGGCCTCCGTCGTCGCGGTCGTGCGCGGGGACGAGACCATCAACTCTCCGCGGGCGGACTTCGGGATCGAGGCGGGCGACACCGCGGTCGTGGTCGGCTCGCCGGAGGCGATCGAGAAGGCGGCGTCGGCCCTTCGCGATGCCTGACCCGCTGCCGCTCGCCGCGGCCGCGGGCGACGCAGCCGGGATCTTCCTCGAGCTCGGCCTCGTGGTCGCCGTCCTTGCGGTGCTCGCGAGGCTGGCGGTGCACAGGGGCTTCTCGCCCATCCCGCTGTATCTGCTCGCAGGGCTCGCTCTCGGAGCGCTCGGGCCGATCGAGCTCTCGGCCAGGTTCATCGAGGTGGGCGCCCAGCTCGGCGTCGTGCTGCTCCTCTTCGCGCTCGGGCTCGAGTACACGGGCGAGGAGCTCGTGTCGAATCTCGGCGGTAGCGCCCGGGCCGGGCTGCTCGACCTCGGCCTGAACTTCGTCCCGGGATTCCTGGCCGGCCTCGTTCTCGGCTGGGGCGCGCTGGCGGCGCTCCTGCTCGGCGGTGTCACCGTCATCTCGTCGTCGGGCATCGTGGCCAAGGTGCTCGCAGACCTCGGACGCCTGGGAAACCGCGAGACACCGGTGATCCTCTCGATTCTCGTCCTCGAAGATCTTGCGCTGGCCTTCTACCTCCCGTTCGTCGCGGTGCTCCTGGCCGGGGCGAGCGCGCTGGCGGCGGCAGGCTCGATCGCAATCGCAATCGCCGCCGCGCTCGCTGCGCTCGTCGTCGCGATCCGGTTCGGATCGCTGCTGTCCCGGGTCGTGTTCAGCCGGTCGGACGAGGTGCTCCTGCTCTCCGTGCTGGGAGTCGTTCTCGTCGTCGCCGGCGCAGCCGAGGGTCTCAATGTCTCGGCGGCGGTGGGAGCGTTCCTCGTCGGGATTGCGGTGTCCGGCCAGGTCGCATCGCGGACGGCGGAGCTCGTCGCTCCCCTCCGAGATCTCTTCGCGGCGGTGTTCTTCGTCTTCTTCGGTCTCCAGATCGATCCAGGCGAATTGCCCGGCGTCGCCGCTGCCGCCGTCGTGCTCGCGCTCGTCACCGCGGCGACGAAGCTCGTGACGGGCTGGTGGGCGGCTCGCTGGGCGGGAGTCGGCGTCCGCGGCCGCCTGCGCGCCGGAGCCGCTCTCGTCGCCCGTGGGGAGTTCTCGATCGTGATTGCCGGGCTCGGTGTAGCAGCCGGTGTGGAGGGGTCGCTCGGACCGCTCGCGGCAGCCTACGTGCTCATCCTGGCGATCGCCGGCCCGGTGCTCGCACGGTATGCAGACCGTCTCGAGCCGCTCGTCAGTCGAGGTCTCCGGGCAGGAGCGAGAACATGACGAAGTCACGCCGCCGGCCCTTTATCTCGCGGTAGGAGCGGACGAGGCCTTCGCGCGCGAACCCGGCCTTCTCGGCCACCCGCTGCGACGGGAGGTTCGCCGGCTCGGCGAGGAGCTCGAGCCGGGCGAGGCCGAGCTCGGTCAGGGCCCAGCCCGAGACGAGCCGCACGGCCCTCGGCGCGACTCCGCGGCCGCGCGCCTCCCGCCGGACCAGGTATCCGATCTCGCCGCTCCCGCCGCCGATTTGGTGGATCCCCGCGGTGCCCAGCAGCTCGTGCGTCGTCGCGTCGGCGATGACGAACACGGCATCGGTGCCCTCGGCCCAGCCCTGCTCCGAGGTCGCGAGGAAGGCCCTGGCGTCGGCCTCCGTGTAGCCCTCCGGCACACGGGTCCACCTCGGGATCTCGGGATCGCGGCAGGCGGCCGCGACGTCCGGGACGTCCTCCTCCCGAAACGGCCGCAGCGTCACGACGCCATCGGTGAGCGGTGGATCAGGTGGACGAAGCATCGACCTTCAACACCGCCGCGCCTCGGACGCGACCGGCCCGGAGTGCCGCGAGCGCCTCGTTCGCCTCCTCGAGACCGTAGACCTCCACCTCGGTACGCACCGGCACGCGGGGGGCGAGCGCGAGGAACTCCTCGCCGTCGCGGCGCGTCAGGTTCGCGACCGACCGGACGGCGCGCTCACCCCACAGCAGCTCGTAGGGAAACGACGGGATGTCGCTCATGTGGATCCCCGCGCAGACGACCGTCCCGCCGCGCGCGAGCGCACGCAGCGCGGCCGGCACGAGCTCCCCGGCAGGGGCGAAGACGATCGCCGCGTCGAGCTCCTCCGGGGCAGGGCCGAGCGAGTCCCCGGCCCACTCGGCTCCGAGCCCGAGCGCGAACTGCCGGGTGGTCTCGTCTCCCGCCCGCGTGAAGGCGAACACCCGGCGATCCTGCCAGCGGGCCACCTGGGCGACGATGTGGGCCGCGGCCCCGAACCCGTAGAGCCCGATTCGCGCCGCGTCACCGGTCATCCGCAGGGCGCGATGGCCGATCAGCCCCGCGCAGAGGAGCGGCGCCGCCTGCAGATCGCGATAGCCGTCGGGAAGGTGGAAGCAGAAGCGGGCGTCGGCGACCGCAGCCTCGGCGAAGCCGCCGTTCAGGTGGTAGCCGGTGAAGCGGGCCCCGGCGCAGAGGTTCTCCCGTCCGGACAGGCAGTACGCGCAGGTGCCGCACGTCCAGCCGAGCCACGGGACGCCGATCCGGTCGCCGCGCCGGACGCCTGCGGCGTCAGCGCCGAGCCGCTCGACGATCCCGACGATCTGGTGGCCGGGGATGAGCGGCAGTGCCGGCTCGGGCAGCTCGCCGTCGACCACGTGCAGGTCGGTTCGGCAGACGCCACAGGCGAGCACGCGCAGCAGCACTTGCCCCGCCGCCGGGCGCGGCCCGGGCACGTCTGTCAGGCTGAGCGGACGGCCTGGGGCCTCCAGGATCATGGCCCGCATGCACCGCACCTTAACCTCCTCTTAGCACTCCGCTCGCGGTTCGAGCCGATGTCGGGAAGAAGCCGGTGCCACACTTTCGTTGACACAGGCACGAGAACGTGAAAGGCATGCCCAACACCCGGATCCTGCTGGCCGTCCTGATGGCGGTGCTCATCGCCGGCTTCATCGCGACGTCGTTCCGCTCGTCGCGGGGCGACGACTCGCTGACCTACAGCCAGTTGATCGACCGGGTCGAGACCCAGCCGGGGACGATCGCGCAGCTGACCTTCGATCCGAAGGCCCAGTCGATCGCGGTCGAGTTCGAGGACGGCACGGCGGCCAAGGTGAGCTACCCGAGCCCCGAGGCGCAGATCGAGCTGCAGAACCAGCTCGAGGAGGCGGGGGTCAAGTTCGACTCCGAGGGCACGGGAAGCTCCGTGCTCAGCCAGATCCTCTTCCTGCTCCTCCCGTTCGTGCTCATCTTCGGGCTCTTCATCCTCCTCATGCGCCGGTCGCAAGGCGGGGCGCAGGGTGCGTTCAGCTTCGGCAAGAGCCGCGCGAAGCGGGTCGCACCGGACGCGCCGAAGGTGAGCTTCAAGGATGTCGCAGGCGCCGACGAGGCGGTCGAGGAGCTGCAGGAGATCAAGGAGTTCCTCGCCACCCCGGCGAAGTTCCGGGCGCTCGGCGCGCGGATCCCGAAGGGCGTCTTGCTCGCCGGCCCGCCCGGAACGGGGAAGACGCTGCTCGCGCGAGCGGTCGCCGGCGAGGCGAGCGTGCCGTTCTTCGCCATCTCGGGCTCCGACTTCGTCGAGATGTTCGTCGGCGTCGGCGCGAGCCGAGTCCGTGATCTCTTCAACCAGGCCAAGGCCACCGCTCCGGCGATCGTCTTCATCGACGAGATCGACGCGGTCGGCCGTCACCGCGGCGCCGGCCTCGGCGGCGGTCACGACGAGCGCGAGCAGACGCTGAACCAGCTCCTCGTGGAGATGGACGGGTTCGAGCCGAAGGACACGGTGATCGTGATCGCGGCGACGAACCGGCCCGACGTGCTCGACCCGGCGCTGCTCCGGCCCGGCCGGTTCGACCGGCAGATCATCGTCGACCGCCCGGATCGGGCCGGCCGCCGGCAGATCCTCTCCGTGCACTCGAAGTCGAAGCCGCTGCTGCCCGAGGTCGACCTGGATGCCCTCGCCGCGGGCACGCCCGGGTTCACCGGCGCCGATCTTGCGAACCTCGTGAACGAGGCGGCGCTCCTCTCGGCCAGGCGAGGCAACAAGGCGATCGGGATGCCCGAGCTCGAGGAGGGCATCATCCGCATCGTGGCCGGGCCCGAGCGCAAGACCCGCCTGCTCTCGGACGAGGAGCGGGCGATCACCGCCTACCACGAGATCGGCCATGCGCTCGTCGGGCACTATCTCGAGCACTGCGACCCGGTGCACAAGATCTCGATCATCAGCCGGGGCCGTGCGCTCGGGTTCACGATCGCGCTTCCGCGCGAGGACAGGTTCCTCCAGACGCGTGCAGCGCTGATGGACCAGTTGGCGATGTACCTGGGTGGCCGCGTCGCCGAGGAGCTCGTCTTCGGCGAGGTGACGACCGGGGCCGCGAACGACATCGAGCGTGTCACCGCGACGGCGAAGCAGATGATCATGCGCTTCGGCATGTCCGAGCGGCTTGGCCCTCGGGTGCTCGGCCGCGACCAGGGCATGCCGTTCCTCGGCCGCGACTTCGGCGCCGAGCCCGACTACTCCAACGAGGTTGCCCGTGAGATCGACGAGGAGATCCGTCGTCTGATCGAGGGCGCGCACGAACGTGCCCGTGAGCTGCTCACCGAGCACTCGGAGGAGCTGCACCATCTCTCTCGGCTGCTGATCGAGTACGAGACGATCGACAAGGATCAGTTCGAGCGCCTGCTTTCGGGCGAGGCGCCCGAGGACGTGTTCCCGCCACCGGAGCCCATCGAGCCGGAGGGCGAGCCCGCCGAGGAGGCGACGAAGGCACCGCGCCCCGAGCCGACGTTCCGCCCGCACCCAGTTCCGGGCACGCTGTCCGAGCGTGTCGACGGCGACGAGCCGCCCGGCGGCCTTCGCTAGCTGTCCTGACCACAGAGGTGTGAGACGCGGCTGATCGGGGGCCGAGCTCCAAGCGAGCTGTGGGGTCGACGTCGGTTGTACCAGCGTAGATAGCCGGGAAGGGCGCGGGCCCGGACACTGCTCGAGGGATAGCTGCGCGCGTACGCCCATTCGCGCAGGAGCGTCTGGATGAAGCGTTCCGCCTTGCCGTTCGTACGCGGGCGGTAGGCGCGTGTGTAGCGCCGCTCGATCCCGAGCCGCCCACTCGTCTCCACCCAAGCACGTGCGTGGTAGGCCTTGGCGTTGTCCGTCAGCACGCGCTCGACGACGATGCCATGGCCTCGGTACCAGGCGACGGCGCGCTGCAGGAAGCGAGCGCAGGACTCGGCATCCTGCCCGGGGAGGAGCTCTGCGTAGGCAAGGCGGGAGTGGTCGTCGATCGCGACGTGCAGGTGCTGCCAGCCGACACGGCGATTGCCCTGCGGCCGGCCCGCCTGCTCGCCGAGGACGCGCTTGCCCGGCTCCCAGAAGCGTCCGAGCTTCTTCGTGTCTACGTGCAGCAGCTCGCCCGGCTGCTCACGTTCGTAGCGACGCGCGCAGCGGGCAGCAGCGGTGCCCGGCCGGGGCAAGCGCGAGCAACCGTGCCGACGCAAGACCTTGCCGATCGTCGAGGGTGAGTGCGGGACGAGCCCGGCGAGGCGCACCGGTCCGTAGGCGGTGCGTCGTCGGGCGAGAAGGATCTGCTGCTCGAGCTCGGTCGACAGGCGCCGCGGCTGTCGACGAGGTGTCGAAGGCCGGTCGCGTAACGCCACCCATCCTCCCTCGCGATACCGACGCCAGAGCCGGTAGGCCGTCGCGCGGCTGCATCCGCCGCTGGCCGCGGCCAGCGGCGGGCTGACGCCTTGCTCGATCGCGGCAACGACCTCACACCGCGACTCCCACGACAGCCGCTTCCGTCGCGGACGCTCACTAGCCTGCGCCATTCCGGGCCTCCTCGCTGAGCTTTGCGGTCTTCGTCAACCCGCAAGCTCACGGGAGGTCCGGACGGATCAGATCCGTCTCACAGGTGTGTGGTCGTCACAGCTAGCGAGCGGGGGGCCCAAAGCGGCCGACCTGGAGGCCGGGCCGGCGGAGATGCGTGGTCAGGTACCGGATCCCGCCGCCGCCGGCGACGATCGCGCGCCGGCTGCCCTTCGGGATCAGGCACGCATAGGGAGCCTCGGTCTGTACCGGCTCGCCGTCGATCGTGATCGTCCCGCTCCCGCGGAGCACGACGACGAGAACGTCGCGCTCCTCGTTCACGTGCTCCGCGACCCCGCGGCCGGGCGGCCACGCGATCAGCGTCGCGTTCAGGTCGTCGCTTGCCATGCCCCAGAGAGGGCCGGAGCCCTCAACCGCGGAGAGATCGATCGCCGGGTGCCGGCTCACTCGTCGAGCTCGGCGAGCAGACCGTCGAGGTCGAGTCTCTCCGTCACCATCGCGAGGCTCCCGTCCGGCCGTCGCGGCCACTCATCGCGCGGCCGGTCCCACGTCAGCTCGACGCCGTTGCCGTCCGGGTCGGCGAGGTAGATCGCCTCGCTGACCCCGTGGTCGGACGCTCCGTGGAGCGGGATCCCGTCCCTCACGACGGCGGCGAGCGCACCGGCGAGCGCGCGCCGGGTGGGGTAGCGGATCGCCACGTGGTAGAGGCCGGTCGTCCCGCGAGGCGGCGGCGGGCCGGCCTTGCTCTCCCAGGTGTTCAGACCGATGTGGTGGTGGTATCCCCCGGCCGAGAGGAACGCCGCCTGATCGCCGAGCTGCTCCTGCACCTCGAAACCGAGCACGTCGCGCCAGAACGCGAGCGAACGGTCGATGTCCGCCACCTTCAGGTGGACGTGCCCGATGACCACGCCCGCGTCGATCACGGGCCCCATCGTCTCACATCCCCTGCGGCCCTGCCGCCTCCGACGCGGTGAAGATCGTCGCCGATCCCTAGGATGCCGGCATGGCAGCGCTGCCGCCCGAGCCGGACCTCCGCGACATGGTTCAGGCCGTCTCTCGCGTGTGGTGGCTCTACCTGATCACGGGCATCCTGCTCCTCGTCCTCGGGTTCGTCGTGCTCTCCTACGACGCCGAGTCGCTCGCGACGACCTCGATCCTGATCGGCGTCTCGTTCCTCGTCGCAGGCATGGGCTGGCTCGCGACGGGCGTGACCACGGACGAGGGGAGGTGGTGGGTGATCGGCGGCGGGATCCTGGGCCTGGTCGCGGGGATCATCGCCTTCGTCTATCCGGGGGAGACGCTGCTCGTGCTCGGGCTGCTCACCGGCTGGTATCTCCTGGTCGTCGGCATCGTGGAGGTCGTCCAGTCGTTCCTGCACCGCGACCGCGACATGTGGTGGCTCGGGCTGGTCACCGGCGTCGTCATGTTCGGGCTCGGCGCCTGGGCGGTCCGCGACGACGACCGGTCCGTCCTGCTCCTCGTCACCATCGTCGGCGTCTTCTGCCTGCTTCGCGGGATCCGGGACGTGGTGGCCGCCTTCGCGCTGCGGCAGGCCGGCAGGGAGCGCGGGACGTAGCCAGTACGATCTGCCGGTGCGCAGCGGGCCCGGGTCGATCACGTGCCAGGCCGCGGCGAGGAGCGGATGACGGCGGCGCGCCTGACCTGGGTCGGTCACAGCACCGTTCTCGTCGACCTCGACGGTGTCCGCCTGCTGACCGACCCGCTGCTGCGGACCCGGGTCGCCCATCTGCGGCGGGTGAGCGGCGTGGATGCGAGGTCTGCGCGCGGCGTCGACGCGGTTCTCGTCTCGCACGTCCACTACGACCACCTGGACCTGCCCTCGCTCGAGCGGCTCGGGAAGACGCTCCCGGTGATCGTGCCGGCCGGAGCCGGGGCGATGCTGCGGCGTAGGCGGTTCGAGCAGGTCGTCGAGCTGGCCGTCGGAGACGACCTCGCCGTCGGCGCGGTGCGGGTGCGGGCGACGCATGCCGAGCACGAGGCGGGCCGGGGGCCGCTCCGGGTCAAGGCGCCGAGCCTCGGCTACGTGGTCGAAGGCTCGCGGCGCGTGTACTTCGCCGGCGACACCGACGTGTTCGACGCGATGGCCGGGCTCGCCGAGCCGACGCTCGACGTGGCACTCCTCCCGATCTGGGGCTGGGGCTCCTCCGTCGGCGCCGGGCACATGGACCCGGAGCGCGCCGCACAAGCGCTCGCCCTCATCCGCCCGCGGCTCGTGGTGCCGATCCACTACGGCACCTACTACCCGCTCACCACGGTCGGCGGTCGGCCCTCGTTCCTGACGGAGCCGGTCGAGGAGTTCAGACGCCTCGCCGCGGCCCTCGCCCCGGCGGTTGAGATCCGCGTGCTCCCGCTCGGCGGCAGCCTCGAGCTCGACTGACGGCGGCCCGGGCCGCCGGGCGGGCGGCCCCGGAGGTTCAGCGAACGTACGGCAGGCCGTTCCAGTAGGCCGAGACGTGCTTGCGCCAGACGCCGCGTAGCACCACGTGCAGCTCCTCGGGAAGCTTGCGCTGCACCCCGGTCGAGAGATAGAGCTCGATCCCGTCAGCCGGCACGCGGCTGAAGTCACGCTTCCTGTCGGGCTCGGTCGAGGCCCGCAGGATCGTGGGGCAGCTCGCTCAACCGGCCTTCTGGAGCCAGACGAACAGCCGCCCGCCGCGCTCCCCGACGAAGTCGAGCGCTTCCCTCGTGGCGACAACCTGCATGGAGCGAGAGTAGCAGCGGCGGCCGTTGCCTACGATGCGCCCGTGAAGCCCTCGCACCGGACCCGGAAGCGTCGTTGAGCGCGCCTGCCCCGACCGTTCTCCCCGGGCTCGCCCCGCCGTGGTGGCTCGACGAGGCGCTGGCGGCGGAGGGCGGCAGCCCGGGAGAGCGGGAGGCCGAGGCGCCGCGGCTGACCGGCGAGGTCGAGGCGGACGTCGCCGTGATCGGTGCGGGCTACACGGGCCTGTGGACGGCCCTCGCGCTCCGCGAGCGCGACCCGTCGCTCCGCGTCGTCGTGCTCGAGCAGGAGATCGTCGGCTGGGGGCCGAGCGGTCGCAACGGCGGCTTCGTGCACGGCTTCTGGACGCAGCTCCCATCGCTGCGCGGGCTCGTCGGCGACGAGGCGACGCTGCGACTCGCCCGGGCCGGCTCGCAGATCATCCCGGGCATCCGCAGCTTCTGCGAGGCCCGCGGCGAGGACGTCTGGCTCCGCGAGGGCGGGTACCTGAAGGTTTCTGCAGCGGCCTCGCAGGACGCAGGCCTCGACCGGCTGCTCGAGGCCACCCGGGTGCTCGGCGTCGAGGAGATGGCGCTCCCTCTGTCGCGCGAGGACGTCGCCGAGCGCGTTCGCTCGCCGCGCTTCCGGCGCGGCGTCTGGCTGCCGGAGTGCGCGACGATCCAGCCGGCACGCCTCGCCCGCGCGCTGCGCCGGGCAGTGGTCGCCGACGAGGGGATGGCGCTGCACGAACGGACGAGGGTGCTCCGGGTGGAGGCGGGCGACCCGACCGTGCTCGTGACGCCGGCCGGCCGGGTCCGGGCCCGGGACGTCGTCGTCGCGACGAACGCCTGGATGACCGGCTGGGGGCCCGCGAAGCGACACCTGACGAACTTCGGGAGCTACGTCGTTCTCACCGAGCCGGTGCCCGAGCTGCTCGAGCGGGTCGGCTGGACCGGCGGCGAGGCGATCTCGGACGGACGGATGTTCATCCACTACTTCCGCACGACGAACGACGGGCGCGTGCTGATGGGAAGCGGCTCCGGCCCAATCGGCCTCGGCGGGGCCGTTGACCGGCGGTTCACGGCTGACGCCGCGACCGCGTGGCGCGCGGAGCTCGGTCTGCGGAAGCTGCTGCCTGCTCTCGCCCCGGCACGCGTCACGCACGCGTGGGGCGGGCCGATCGACGTCTCGTCCGACCATCAGCCGTTCTACGGCACCGTGCCGGGCCGGGGGATCCACTTCGGCGCGGGCTACTCGGGCCACGGCGTCGGCCCGTCCTGGATGGGCGGCCAGATCCTCGCCTCGCTCGTGCTCGGTGCCGACGACGAATGGACGTCCCTGCCGCTCGTCGCGCGCAAGGTACCGAAGCTCCCGCCCGAGCCGTTTCGCGGTCTCGGCGGCGGTCTCGTCCGCGCGGCGATCCTCGCCTGTGAGGAGCACGAGGAGGACGGTGCTCGCGCCCCGGTCTCCGTACGAGCGGTCGCGGGGCTCCCGGGCCTGCTCGGGCTTCGTATCGGGACGCGATAGGTTTGACCCCGATCGGTGAGCCCGAGGCGATCCGCGAGGCGGCCGGACGCCGGTTCCCGCCCCGCGCCGGGTCCGGGCTGGGCTACCTTTCGCTGCGCGAGTACGAACGACTGCGGCGGCATCCATCGATACGATCGACATCCGGCTCGAGCGGGTCACGAAACGCTTCGACGACGTGGTCGCCGTCGATGACGTCTCGCTGTCGATCCCGCGCGGCAGCTTCTTCGCGCTGCTCGGCCCGTCGGGCTGCGGGAAGACGACGACGCTCCGGATGCTCGGCGGCTTCGAGCAGCCGACCAGCGGTGCGATCTACCTCGGCGAACGCGAGGTCAGCGGGCTGCCGCCCCACCGGCGGGACGTGAACACCGTGTTCCAGAGCTACGCCCTCTTCCCTCACCTCACCGTGGCCGACAACGTCTCGTTCGGGCTCCGAAGGCGGGGAATCAGCGGCGACGAGCTGGCGAAGCGGACATCGGAGGCCATGGAGCTCGTCGGCGTCGCGCAGATGGCGAAGCGCAGACCGCGCCAGCTCTCGGGGGGCCAGCAGCAGCGTGTCGCGCTCGCGCGCGCGCTCGTCAACGAGCCGCGCGTGCTGCTGCTCGACGAACCACTCGGCGCGCTCGACCTGAAGCTGCGCAAGCAGCTCCAGCTCGAGCTGAAGCGGATCCAGCACGACGTCGGCATCACCTTCGTCCACGTCACGCACGACCAGGAAGAGGCGATGACGATGGCCGACACGATCGCCGTCATGAACGACGGGCGGATCGAGCAGCTCGGCTCGCCGGCCGAGCTCTACGAGCATCCCCGGACGGCCTTCGTCGCCGGCTTCCTCGGGGTCTCCAACCTGCTGGCGGGCGTCGTCGCGGGGGACGACCTCGTCACGCTCGAGGCCGGCGGCGACGTTCGCGTTCCGCCTGGCGCACTCGCCGGACGGACAGGGCGGATCTGGGTCGGAGTGCGCCCCGAGAAGATCCGGCTCGGCGGCGGCGTGGAGAACACGCTGTCGGGCTTCGTCGCCGAGATCTCCTACATCGGGGTCTCGAGCCAGTACATCGTCAAGACGGAGGCCGGGCCGATCACGGTCTTCGCTCAGAACAGCGATCCCGGTGCTCAACCGGCCGCGGTGGGGTCCACGGTCACGCTGAGCTGGAGCCCGGAGGGAACCTTTGTCGTCGACATCGTGAGAGGGGATGAGGATGGGTAAGCAGTACACGCGCAAGCAGATCCTGCAGCGCGCGGGCGCCGGGGCCATGGGCGTCTCCCTGGCGGCGCTGCTCGCTGCGTGCGGCGGGGGCGGGATCGACGCCGGCGGCGGCGACACCGCGGCCGACACCGGGGGCGGCGAGCCGACGACGGCCGAGCCGACGACGGGAGAAGCAGGCGGCGGGACGACCGCCGGCGGCCAGCTCGCAGACAAGATCGTCTGGTCGAACTGGCAGCTCTACCTCGACGTGAACGAGGACGAGACGGCCTACCCGACGCTCGAGGCCTTCACGGCGGCCACCGGGGTCGAGGTCGAGTATCTCGAGGGCGACATCAACGGCAACGAGGAGTTCTTCGCGAAGATCCAGCAGCAGCTCGTGGCCGGGCAGGACGTCGGCCGTGACCTCGTCGTGCTCACCGACACCTCGGGCGTGCCCGGGCGGATGATCGACCTCGGCTACGTCGAGAAGCTCGACAAGAGCGCGATCCCGAACGCCGTGAACCTGCAGGACGCGCTCGCTCATCCCTCCTACGACCCGGAGCGCGAGTACACGTTGCCCTGGCAGGGGGGCATGACCGGGATCGGCTACGACCCCACGAAGACCGATGGCGAGATCCCCTCCCTCGAGCAGGTCTTCACCGACCCGAAGCTGAAGGGCAAGGTCACCTTCCTCACGGAGATGCCCGACACGGTCGGGCTCGCGATGCTGCTGAACGGCGACGATCCGACCGCGGTGACCGACGATGCCTTCGCCCGCGCGATCGAGACGGTCCAGGCCGCCGTGGACTCCGGCCAGGTGAGGCAGTTCACCGGCAACGAGTACTCCGCGATGCTTGCCGGAGGCGACGTCTGGGTCTCGCTCGCCTGGTCGGGTGACATCGTCCAGCTCCAGCCCGACAACCCGAACCTGCAGTGGGTGCAGCCCGACGAGGGCAGCATGATCTGGACCGATCAGCTGATGATCCCGAAGGGCGGCGACGTCTTCACCGCCTCGACGCTGATCAACTGGTACTACGACCCCGAGATCGCGGCCCAGGCCGCCGCCTGGATCAACTACATCTCGCCGGTCAAGGGCGCGAGCGAGGTGCTGCTCGAGCAGGATCCCGATATCGCGAACAACGTTCTCATCTTCCCGACCGACGAGATGCTCGCCAAGGCCCACCTGTTCGACGTCGGGGCCGCCGACAACGACACCTACAAGGAGCAGTTCCAGGTGCTGCTCGGCGCCTAGACGAGGCAGACGGGAGGGGCGGGCGGGAGCCCGCCCCTCCGCTCCGACGATGTCCTTCCTCCACCGCCACCGCTGGCTCGCCCCCTACCTCCTGCTCGCGCCGGGGATCGCCTTCCTCGCGCTGTTCTTCCTCGTTCCGCTCTACTACCTGCTCTACACCTCGCTCCAGACCGAGGTGTCCGACTTCACGTTCGTGTTCGACTGGGCCTGGAGCAACTACTCGGACTCGATCAGCCAGTTCCACGAGCAGTTCTTCCGCTCGCTCGTCTACGCCGGTATCGCGACCGCGCTGGCGCTGCTGATCAGCTACCCGCTCGCCTACTGGATCGCCACGCGGGGCGGCCGGTGGAAGAACCTGCTGCTCCTGTTCATCATCGCGCCGTTCTTCGTCACCTATCTCATCCGGACGCTCGCCTGGCTCACGATCCTCTCGGACGACGGCGTCGTCGTCGACATCCTGCGGACGCTCGGGATCCTCGGGGAGGACGGGCGGCTGCTCGCGACCTCGACGGCCGTGATCGCGGGCATCACCTACAACTTCCTGCCGTTCATGGCGCTGCCGATCTACGTCGCGCTCGAGCAGATCGACCGGCGCCTGGTCGAGGCGGCCCAGGACCTCTACTCGAGCCCGGCGAAGGCGTTTCTCCGTGTGACGCTGCCGCTCTCGCTCCCGGGCGTGTTCGCGGGGACGCTGCTCACGTTCATCCCGGCGGTCGGCGACTTCATCAACGCCCAGCTGCTCGGGACACCACGCCAGTTCATGATCGGCAACGTCATCCAGTCGCGCTTCCTGCAGCTCGGCGAGTACGGCGAGGCGGCCGCGCTCTCGGTGATCGTGATGGCGGCGGTGCTCGTCCTGATCCTCGTCTACACGAAGGTGTTGGGTGCGGAGAGGCTCACGGGATGAGCTCGGTCGCCGGCACCGCCCCGCCTCCGATGCCCCGACGCGGCGGGGCGGCGCGTGCCTGGACGTTCGTGAAGCACCACCTGCTGAACGTCTACGGCGTGCTCGCCCTCGCCTATCTCGTGCTCCCGATCGGGATCGTGATTGCGTTCTCGTTCAACGACCCCGCCGGCAAGTTCAACTACACGTGGAAGGGCTTCACGCTCGACAACTGGGCGCACCCGTTCGGGTCGCCGGGGATCGGCGACGCGGTGGCGACGAGCCTCGAGGTGGCGGCGATCGCCACGATCGTCTCGACCGTCCTCGGGACGCTGATCGCGATGGCGCTCGTCCGGTATCGCTTCCGCGGCGGCGGGCTGACGAACTTCCTGATCTTCCTGCCGATGTCCGCGCCGGAGATCGTCCTCGGCGCCTCGCTGCTCACGCTGTTCCTGAACCTCGGCACCCAGCTCGGGCTCGTGACGATCGTGCTCGCGCACATCATGTTCTGCATCTCGTTCGTCGTCGTCACCGTGAAGGCCCGCCTCGTGGGCTTCGACCGGCACGTCGAGGAGGCCGCGATGGATCTCTACGCCACGCCGCTGCAGACGTTCCGGCACGTCACCCTGCCCCTGATCGCCCCTGGCATCCTGGCCGGAGCGCTGCTCGCGTTCGCGCTCTCGATCGACGATTTCGTGATCACGTTCTTCGTCGCCGGCATCGAGCAGACGTTCCCGCTGTACGTCTGGGGTGCGGCCCGCGTGGGCGTGCCGCCGCAGGTGAACGTGATCGGGTCGGCGATCTTCCTGATCGCTGTCGGGCTGATGGTCGGGAACATCGTCGTCCAGCGACGGCGTGAACGCTCCGAGAGCCTCACCGTCACCGTGGAGGAGATCACCGAGACGGTCGAGGCCGGGCTCGCCGGGGTCGGCCCCGCCGGCCGGCCCGGGACCTGAGGATGCCGCGGCGCGACGCGCGACACGACATCCTCTTCGAGCCGATCCGGATCGGCCCGAAGACCCTACGCAACCGGTTCTACCAGGTGCCCCATTGCACCGGGTTCGGGGTGCACAAGCCGTTCTCCCAGGCGGCCCACCGGCGGATGAAGGCCGAGGGCGGCTGGGCGGGCGTCTGCACCGAGTTCGCCCCGGTCTCGTTCGACTCGGACGAGGCGCCGTACGTCCCGGCGCAGCTCGTCGACGAGAGCGATCTCGCGTGCCTCGCGCTGACGGCCGATGCCGTGCACGAGCACGGCGCGCTCGCCGCGATCGAGCTGACTCATGCGGGGGGTCAGGCGAGCACGCAGGGCTCGCGCTGGACGCCGATCGGCCCGTCGGCGCTCGGGAACGAGTACTTCACCTACCAGGTGCCGAAGGTCATGGATCTCGCGGACATCGCCCGCGTCCACGACGACTGGGTGCTCGCCGCGCGGCGGGCGGCCTCGGTCGGCTTCGACATCGTCTACGTCTACGGCGGCACGGGCTATCTGCCGACGCAGTTCCTGTCGTCCGCCTACAACAAGCGGACCGACGAGTACGGCGGCTCGCTCGAGAACCGTGCGCGGTTCTGGCTCGAGGCGATCGAGCGCGTGCGCGAGGCGGTCGGGGCGAAGTGTGCGATCGCCGTGCGGATCGGCGTCGACCTCGTGCCCGGCCTCGACCCCGACGAGGCGCTCGAGTTCGTCCGGATGGCCGATCCCCTGGTCGATCTCTGGGACGTCAACGTGGGCACGCTCACGACGTGGTCGCACGACTCGGGCCCGTCCCGGTTCTTCCCCGAGGGGCACGAGCTCCAGTGGACGGGCCGCGTGCGCGAGGCGACCGCGAAGCCGATCGTCGGCGTGTCCCGGCTCACGAGCCCCGACCGGATGGCCGACATCGTCCGCTCCGGCGTCTGGGACATCATCGGCGCCGCGCGGCCGTCGATCGCCGATCCGTTCCTCCCGTCGAAGATCGAGGAGGGGCGCTACGACGAGATCCGCGAGTGCATCGGCTGCAACATCTGCATCGTCAAGGGCGACGAGTGGCACCATCTCGGCTGCACGCAGAACGCGACCGCGGGCGAGGAGTACCGCCGCGGCTGGCACCCCGAGCGGTTCGAGCCGGCGAAGGGAGCCGATCGCGACGTCCTGGTCGTGGGCGCGGGCCCGTCCGGGATGGAGTGCGCGATCGTGCTCGGCAAGCGCGGCTTCCGGCGGGTACACCTCGTCGAGGCCGGCGACGAGCCCGGCGGCTACCTGCGGTGGACCACCCGGCTGCCTGGTCTCGGCGAGTGGGCGCGCGTCGTCAACTGGCGCCGGATCCAGCTCGAGAAGCTCCGCAACGTCGAGGTCGTCACCGGGGCTCGGCTGTCCGTACGGGACGTGCTCGAGTACGGCGCCGAGCTGGTCGTCCTGGCCACGGGCGCCCGCTGGGCGAGCGACGGTCTCAGCTGGGTCACGGGCGAGCCGATCCCCGGTGCCGATGCATCGCTGCCGCACGTGCTGACGCCGGAGCAGGTGATGGTCGACGGGAAGCGCCCGCCCGGCCGGAGGGTCGTCGTCTACGACTGCGAGGGCTACTACACGGCTGCGAGCGTCGCCGAGCAGCTGGCGCTCGACGGCTTCACGGTCGAGCTGGTCACGAGCCTGCCCGTCGTCGCGCCCCTCTGCGCCCACACGCTCGAGCAGGCGCTCCTCTGCGAGCGCCTCGACGAGCTCGGGGTCGGCCAGCGCGCGGGAACGGTGGTGGAATCGATCGGGCCCGGCACGGTCAGCTGCAAGGATCGGTTCGGGCATCCGTTCGAGCTCGAGGCTGAAGGCGTGGTGCTCGTCACGCAGCGGGTCCCGGACGACTCGCTCTACCACGAGCTCGACGCCGACCCGGGCGCCCTCGAGCGTGAGGGGATCGAAGGGCTCTTCCGGGTCGGTGACTGTGCGGCCACGCGGCTGCTCGCCGACGCGATCTTCGACGGCCACCGGCTGGCCCGCGAGATCGACTCGCCGCACCCGGCCGTGCCGCTGCCGCATCGCCAGGAGCGCGCGGTCCTTCCGTCCGTGCCGCCGGCCGGGGGCCGCTAACCTTCGCGGATCGGGACGGACAGGAAGGCGGGACGACGATGGGAACGATCGAGACGCGCATGAGCGCCGAGGAGCTGCAGGACGCGGCGCGCAATCATCTCTGGCTGCATTTCACGCAGATGAGCGGCTACCGGGAAGGCGAGGTACCGGTGATCGTCCGCGGTGACGGCTGCTACCTGGAGGACGTTCACGGGAAGCGCTATCTCGACGCGCTCGCGGGGCTCTTCTCGGTCAACATCGGCTACGGCTTCGGCGAGGAGATCGGTGATGCGGCCGCGGCGCAGATGCGAGAGCTGCCGTTCTACATCAACTGGACCTACGCGCACCCGCGCGCGATCGAGCTCGCCGCCGAGATCGCGTCGATCGCCCCGGGCGACCTCAACCGGGTGTTCTTCGTCTCGGGCGGATCGGAGGCGGTGGAGGCGGCCTGGAAGCTCGCCCGCCAGTACCACGCCGTGCGCGGCGAGCGGCGCTGGAAGGCGATCGCCCGGCGCATCGCCTACCACGGCACCACGATGGGGGCGCTCTCGATCACCGGCATCCCCGGGATCAAGAACGCGTTCGAGCCCCTCGTTCCGAGCACGGCTCACGTTCGCAACACGAACCGCTACCACCGCCCGGCGGGCGAGACGGAGGCCGAGTTCACCGCGTCCCTGCTCGCCGAACTCGAGGAGACGATCCTCCAGGAGGGTCCGGGGACCGTGGCGATGGTGATCATGGAGCCCGTCCAGAATGCGGGCGGCTCGTTCACGCCTCCCGCAGGCTACTTCCAGGGCGTGCGCGAGATCTGCGACCGCTACGGGATCCTCCTCGTCGCCGACGAGGTGATCTGCGGCTGGGGACGCGTCGGCGACTGGTTCGGCTCCGCCCGCTACGACATCAGGCCCGACCTGATGACGTCGGCGAAGGGCCTGTCGTCCTCGTACGGCGTCATCGGCGCTGTCATCGCCCGCGACGCGATCATGGAGCCGTTCCTCGAGGGGTCGAACATGTACTCGCATGGGATCACGTTCGGGGGGCATCCCGTGCAGTGCGCCGTGGCCCTGAAGAACATCGAGATCATGAAGCGCGAGGGGATCGTCGATAGCGTCAGGGAGAACGAGGAGCGGTTCCGCTCGACGCTGTCTCAGCTGCTCGAGCTGCCGATCGCCGGCGACCTCCGCGGCGCCGGGTACTTCTGGGCGCTCGAGCTCGTGAAGGACAAGGAGACCAGGGAGGGCTTCGACGCCGAGGAGTGCGAGTGGCTGCTCCGCGACTTCCTCTCCCCGACGCTGTTCGAGCGAGGGCTCATCTGCCGCGCGGACGACCGCGGCGACCCCGTGATCCAGATCTCGCCGCCGCTCGTCGCCGGGCCGGAGGAGTTCGACCAGATCGCCGGCATCCTCGGGGACGTCCTCGGCGAGGCCTGGTCTCTCTACGCGAAGCGTCGCTAGCGGAGCCCATGGGCGACCGGTATCCGCGCGACCTCGCCGGCTACGGGCAGCATCCGCCTCCCGCCCGGTGGCCCGGCGGCGCGCGCCTCGCGCTGAGCTTCGTCCTCAACTACGAGGAGGGCGGCGAGAGCACGCCGCTCGAGGGCGATCCGGCCTCGGAGGCGTTCCTCCACGAGGTGATCGGGGCGCCTCCGACGATCGGCCGGCGCAACCTCAACACCGAGTCGATGTTCGAGTACGGCAGCCGCGCCGGCTTCTGGCGGGTCCATCGGCTGTTCACGAAGCACCGGATGCCGCTGACGGTCTACGCGGTCGCGCAGGCGCTCGAGCGCAACCCGGATGCCGCGAAGGCGATGGTCGAGGCCGGCTGGGAGGTCGCGAGCCACGGCTACCGCTGGATCGACTACCTCGAGCTGCCCGAGGACGTGGAGCGCGAGCACATCCGCAGGGCGATCGAGACGATCGAACGGGTCACCGGGCAGCGGCCGGTCGGCTGGTACACGGGGCGGATCAGCGCCAACACGAGGCGGCTCGTCGTCGAGGCGGGCGGGTTCCTCTACGACTCCGACTCCTACGCGGACGAGCTTCCGTACTGGGTCGACGTCGACGGCGCGCCTCAGCTGATCCTCCCGTACACGCTCGACAACAACGACTTCAAGTTCCTGCTCGTCAACGGGTTCGTGACGGCGGAGGAGTTCTCCACCTACCTCCGGGACGCGTTCGACGTGCTCTATGCCGAGGGAGCGACCGCGCCGAGGATGATGTCCGTCGGCCTGCATTGCAGGATCATCGGGCGCCCCGGGCGCATCGGCGGCCTCGAGCGATTCCTCGGCTACGTGGCGAAGCACCCCGACGTGTGGGTGACGACGAGGGCGGAGATCGCACGCCACTGGCGCGAGACCCACCCGTACCCGGGCGCCCGGGCGTAGGCTCGACGGGCCGGATGAGATCCGGCCCCTACGGGATCTGTGACCGCCGGCTTCGCCGTCTCCTGCGCGGGTCGCGGCCGGCCGAGCCGGCCGCTCAGCCGCGGAGGCGGAGGCGGAGGATCTCGACGGTGTCGCCGTCGGCGACGACGTGCGCTCTGCCGACGCGCTGGCCGTCGAATCGCGCCGACGGGCCCCGGATCCTCGCGCCGGTGCAGGTCGCTCCGAGCTCGTGGTGGATCTCGTCGGCGACGTCGGCGACGGTGGCGCCGGGCAGGAGCGCGAGCGGCTCCCCGCCGCCGTCGCCGCGATGGCTCAGGTACACGCGGATGAGCCCGGTGAGCGACCAGATCGACTCACGGAGGCGGTCGAGGCTGGCGTCGTCGAGGATCGACACTCCGACCGCGGGAAGCCCGGTCGCCGCCGCGATCCGCGCAACCGCCGTGTCGTCGGGCTCGTCGAGCTTCGTGACGGCGACGATCGAGGGCAGCTCGATACCGGCGAGCCCGAGCTCGACCAGCACCGTCTGCAGGCCGTCGAGCGGGGCGTCGGTCGCATGGCAGAGCACCATCGCATCGGCGTTGCGCAGGACACCGAGCAGCGCCCGCCCGCCGCCGCGGTCCTCGTGCGCGCCCTCGATCAGCCCCGGGATCTCGACGAGCTGGACGAGAACGCCACCGATCCGCGTCAGCGCAGGTACCGGGCGCAGCGTGGTGAACGCGTAGTCGCCGGTCTTGATCTGGATCTCCGACAGCGCCTGCAGGAGGGAGGACTTGCCGGCGTTCGGCGGCCCCGCGACGGCGATCTGCGCGGCACCCTCCCTGCGTACCGCGATCGAGTCGCGGTTGACGACCCGCGTCCGTACCCGGGTCGCCTCGATCTCGCCGAGCACCCACTTGCGGATGTCGGCGTACGGGCCGTTGCGGTAGTCGGGCAGCTCCGCGAGAGCCCGGCGCAGCTCGGCGACGCGAGCGCTGCCGTCCTTGCCGACGAGGCGTCGCTTGATCACCTGCATCTGGGTTCGATGGGGCATGGGCATGGCTGAAACCTCCTCGACGATCACGCGCGCAGGAGGAACGCCAGAACGCCGGCCGTCAGGTCGGCGATGGGCGCGTCCTACCCGCCGCTTCCGCTGACGCTGTGAGCCGGAAGCGGCGATCAGCCGTTCTTGTTCGAGATGGTTGCGCGCCAGGCCGCCTCGCGGGCCCGGCCGGTCCCGTGTCCCATGACGCGAAGGAGGGTAGCAGGTGCTCAGTCCGGCGGCACGGCCGCCGGGGGTGGGGTGGGCCGCTGGACGAGCGCGACCCCGATGGCCGTGACCGCGATCCCGACCACCCCGACCCAGCCGAGCGACTCGCCGAACCAGAGCCACGCCAGCACGGCCGTCACCGGCGGCACGAGGTCGGATGACGAGGAGCGTCATCGGCTCCGCGTACTTGACCGCCTCCTTGCTCGTGACGAAGCCGGTCGACCAGAGGACGACGAAGAGCGCCGGCGCGCCGACCGTCCAGAGGCGCGAGCGTTCGGGCACGGCGGCGAAGGAGAGTGGCAGGCGTCAGGCGGACGCGGGGAGGAGCGCTTCGCAGCGGCGCGCGTAGGCCGTCGCGCCCACGGAGCGCCAGAACGCGAGCGCCCTGGCGGCCTGGGTCTCCGCGCCCGCGTCGCGCCGCTCGGCAGCGAGCATCCGCACATACGCTTCGTCGACCGGGACGCCGATCTCGCCGAGCAGGTCTGCGGCGCGGACGAGCTCTCGCTCGGCGAGCAGCGCGGCGGCCCTGTGCCACGGGGTTTCGAGGAGCGAGTGCTCGGCGAGGCGGCAGAGACGTTCGGCATCCTCTCGCTCGGCGAGTACGACAGCCGCCTCGAAGTACGCGCCGAGCATGATCCCGGCTCCGGTGTCCCGGCGAGTGAGGATCTCGTCGATCAGTGCCTGCGACAGAGCGCCGTCGCCGATGGCCAGCATGACTCGCGCCGATCCCGCGAGCGCGGGCCAGAGGATCTGCGGGTCGGCCGCGCCGCGCGCGAAGTCGAGCTGCCAGCCGGCGTCGCTGCGAGCACCGGCGAAGTCGCCGCGTGCAAGGCGTATCTCGGCCCGAACCCAGTGCGCGGTCGCGTCGAGGTAGTGGACGGGCCGGGCATCGAGCTCCCCGATGATCTCCTCGGCCGTCCGTTCCGCCTCGGCCCACCTGCCGAGCCAGTACGCGGAGGTGGCCGTCTCCGACTTCGTCCAGCGCATCGCCTCGGCGTGTCGGATCTCGATCGCCGCCTTGCGCGCAATTCCGACGTACTCGTCGCTGCGCCGCACGTCGCCGAGGTACCAGAGAATCGCCGCGGCGTTGACGCAGCCACGCACGATGACGTTGCCGAAGCCGCCTGCCCGCCCGAGCCCGATGGCCTGTTCGATGTCCTCGATGCCTCCGACCTCGCCGAGTGAACCCCGTGCCGTGCCGACGGTGACGCGGACGTCTGCAGAGAGCTCATCGAGCGCGAGTGCTTCCGCCATCGCGAGCGCTTCCCGACCGAGCGCGATCGCCTCGGCCTGGCTCGACGTCAGCATCAGCAGCCGGGACGCCTCGCCGATCACGAAGGCCTTCTGGGGTGATGGCGCCGCGTCCCGGAGCAATGAGACGCCCTGCTCGAGGTGCTCGAGCATCCGCCGCTGGTCGCCTGCCCGCCAGACGACGTCCGCGAGTCGTAGCTGCGCCTCGGCCATGTCCTCCACCGCACCGTGTGGCGTGAGCGCCTCGAGGGCTTCGGCGAGTGCCGCCTCGCCGGCCGAGTAATCGTCCCTGTGCTCGGCCCGGGCGGTGGCCAGCAGGAGCCGTGCCCGCTCGAGGCTGCCGGGCTGGGCGAGCTCCGTCGCCGCGCGGTAGGCCCGCATCGCCGCGGTGTATGCCGACAGGGCGAGGGCTCGGTCGCCGGCGTCGCTCAGCACGGCGCAGGCTCGGCCCGCGATCACCGAGACGTCCTCGCCGGTGGCTCTCGCGAGCTCCAGGGCGGCGAGGTAGTGGTGGGCGAGCATCTCGGCGTTGTCGTCCGGGCGCCCGAGCGACTCGATCCAGGCAGCGATCCGCCGGTGGCTCTGCCCTCGCCGGGAGCGGGGGATCTGCCCGTAGGCGACGTCGCGGACGAGCGCATGCCGGAATACGAACTCGCTCTCCGAGGCGACTGACGAGCGGCGGTCACGACGGACGAACTCGAGTCGTTCGAGGGCATGGAGCCGCTCCTCGACCTGCCAGCGGGCCGTGTCCGAGATCTCGGCGAGCGCGCCGACCCAGAAGACCTTCCCGATCACGGCGGCGTCCTGGAGCAGCGCCTTGTCCGGTGCCGGCAGCGTGTCGAGCCGGGCGGCGATGATGCCCTGCAACGTCTCCGGCAGCGTCAACTCCGTCCGCTCGCCCCGCTCGCGGAGCATGTGGACGTATTCCTCGGCGTAAAGTGGGTTGCCCCCCGCCCGCGCGAGGAGCCCGCTCTGGACGTCCGCGTCGAGAACCGGCCGGTCGAGCAGCGAGGCGACGAGCCGCGCCGTCTCCTCGTCGGAGAGCGCGGACAGTGAAACGGTGAGCGCGTTCCGCTTCCCGCCGCCCCAGCTGGGCCTGCGGTCGAGCAACTCCGGGCGGGCGGTTCCGACGACGAGCAGCGGAACCCCGCTCGCCCATTCGACGAGATAATCGACGAAGTCGAGCAGGTCGTCGTCGGCCCAGTGCAGATCCTCGAAGACGAGCACGGTCGGGCTCCCGTCGGACAGCGCCTCGAAGAGGCGCCTCCATGCCGCAAACGCCTCGCCTCGCCGATCGCCAGCGAATTCGACGCTCGAGGCGAGGCCGACGAGGGGCCGGAGGTGACCTTCGATCCAGCGCGCATCGCCGTCCTCGGTGACCAGCTCCGCGACGATCGCGTGGAGCTTCTCCGCGGCCGACTCCTCACCGTCCGTCTCGAGGATCCCGGCCTGCGCCTTGACCATCTCGCCGAGCGCCCAGTAGGTGACCCCTTCCCCGTACGGGAGCGAGCGGCCCTGCCGCCACCACATCAGCTCGGGATCCGCGTCGACGATCTGGAACAGCTCCCACACGAGCCGGCTCTTTCCGATTCCGGGTACGCCGACCAGGGTGACGAGCTGCGGCGAGCGTTCGTTCCGGGCCCGGGCGAGCGCGCCGGTCAGCAGCGCGAGCTCGTCGTCGCGGCCGACGAGCGGGGCGCGGCCTCGCTGGACGACGTCGACGCCGTGGCGCGAGCGGGCCGCGAGGGCTTCCCAGACGCGGATCGGCCGCTCCTTGCCCTTCGCGAGCACCGGCTCTGCCTCCCGGTACTCGATCGTCCGCTGTGTGGCCCGATGGGTCGTCTCGTCGACCAGGATCCCGTCGATCGGGGCCGCAGATTGCAGGCGCGCGCACGTGTTGACGACGTCGCCGGAGGCCATGCCCTCTCCGGCCGCAGGGAGCGCGTCGAGGGCGACCATCGCCTCGCCGGTCGTGACGCCGATGCGCACATGGAGATCATTGCCGGCAGCCTCGTTCTGCTCGGCGATCGCATCGCGGATCGCGATCGCCGCCCGGACGGCCCGCTCGGGATCGTCCTCGTGGGCCGCCGGGGCGCCGAAGAGCGCGACGACGGCGTCGCCGATGAACTTCTCGACGGTGCCGCCGAAATGCTCGAGCTCTGCCCGCAGCCGGGCGTGGTAGCCGCCGAGAAGCGCGCGCACATCCTCGGGATCGAGCCGCTCGGCCCTGCTCGTGAACCCGGCGAGGTCGCAGAAGAGCACGGACAGCACCTTGCGCTCCTCCCGGGTCGCGGAGGAGGCAGCGAGGGGTGTCCCGCAGCTGGCGCAGAACCGGGCGCCCGGTGGTCCTTCGAAGCCGCATGCCGGGCAGTGCATCTCACCACGACTGTGACCGACGGAGCCAGTCCGGGTCAAGTGCCGGCGAACGGCTGCGGCCCGCCGGGAAGGACGGGCCGCAGTTACGGGAGGGGAAGGAGGGTCGGACTCAGCGGGCGGCGAGCGTCGCCGTCAGCTCGACGCGCTCGCCGTCGCGCAGGACGACGACGGCAACCTGGTCGCCGGGGGCGTGGCTGCGCAGCGCGCTGAGGAGCTCCTCCATGGAGCGGACGGGAGCTCCGCCGATCTCGACGATGACGTCGCCGGGCTGAAGGCCGGCCGCGGCCGCCGCCGAGCCGTCGCTCACGGACTGGATCTCGACGCCGCCTTCGATGCCGAGCTGCTCGCGCTCCTGCGCGCTCACCTGGGCCGCGGTGATACCGAGGAAGGGCTGCTGCGCAGTGCCCGTCTCGAGGAGCTGCTGCACGACGCGCAGCACCGTCGGCGAGGGAATCGCGAAGCCGAGCGAGTTGGCGTTCTCGGTCGCGGGAATGCCGGCCGAGTTGATACCGATCACCTGGCCGACGGAGTTCACGAGCGCTCCCCCGGAGTTGCCGGGCGAGATCGGCGCGTCGGTCTGGATCAGGTCGATGTAGGTTCCCTGGTCGAGCGAGCGGTGCAGCGCGGAGACGATTCCCGCGGTCACGGTGTTCTCGAACCCGAGCGGGCTGCCGACGGCGATCGCGAGTTCTCCGACGCGCGGGAGCTCTTCCGCGAACGCGGCCTCGGTGAGCCCCTCCTGGTCGGTCTCGAGGATCGCGAGATCGGTCGCCGGATCGGTGGCGCGCACCTGCGCCGGGATCCGGTCGCCGTTCGAGAGGACCAGCTCGACCTGGCTCGTTCCCTCGACGACGTGGTTGTTCGTGACGACGATGCCCTGTCCGGCGTCGTACACGACGCCGCTGCCCTGGCCGGCGTTCGTCACCACCGAGACGATGGACGGGGTGATCTGCTCGACGAGGTCCGGGATCAGCTCGTGGGCGGGCACGCCGCCGGTGGCGACGAACGGCGTGGAGGCAGGCTGCGTGGAGGAGGCCGCGCGCTCGGCGTTCGACGGGGCCGAGCTGCCGCAGGCGGCGGTCCCGATCGCGACGGAGGCGAGTGCGAGCACGGAGACGAGACGAAGGCGTTTGTTCATGCTTCCGTTCTACCGCACGGCGCATGGATCGGGGTTACGGCGGATGAAGCGGTGTTGAGCCCGCGTTCAGCCCGTGTTGTGCCTCCCTGGGGTCGCGATCGAGGCGGCGGCTTCCGGAGCCTCACCACTAGCATCCTCGCATGGCGCTGATCGACGCCGTCGACGAGCGGATCGAGGCGGGTACGGAGGAGCTCGTGGAGCTGTGCCGCGCCCTCGTCCGCCTCGACACGACCTCGGTCGACCTCTCGCCCGGCTCGGAGCACACCGAGAACGACGAGGCCGCCTGCCAGGCGGTGATCGCGAAGCGTCTGCGCTCGCTCGGCGCCGAGGTCGACCAGTGGGAGCCCGACGCCGACGCCCTCCGCGGCCACCCGATGATGCCGCCGTGGCACCACTTCCGCGGCCGTCCACTCACTGCGGGCGTGCTGCGGGGCCGGGGTGGAGGACGGTCCCTCGTCGTCAACGGGCACATCGACGTGGTCGACGCGGGCGACCCCGCGAACTGGACGAGCCCGCCCTTCGCCGCCGAGATCCGTGAGGGGCGGCTGTACGGGCGCGGCGCCGTCGACATGAAGGGCGGGGTCGCGGCAGCGCTCTTCGCCCTCGACGTGCTGGGCAGGGCCGGCGTCCGGCTCGCCGGCGATGTGATCTTCGAGGCGGTGACCGACGAGGAGACCTGCGCGATGGGCACGGTCGCGGCGATCGAGCGCGGCTATCGCGGCGACGCGGGCCTCGTCCCCGAGCCGACCCGGATGAGCCTCTGGATCGCAACCCGCGGCCTGCTCCACGGAACGCTCGGCGTGCCCGGCCGCTCGGCGCACGCCGAGGTGAACCAGCCGCACTGGAGCGACGGAGGAGGCGTGAACGCGATTCGCAAGGCCGTGTACCTGCTCGGAGCCCTCGGCGTTCTCGAGACGCAGTGGGCCGAGCGGCCGGAGAAGCGGCATCTCCTGCTCGGGACGCCGGGGATCCACCCGACGATCATCCGCGGCGGCGCCTTCATCTCGAACGTGCCCGAGCGCTGCGACGTGGCAGTCAACGCCACGTACCTGCCCGGGGAGGCGGATGCCGAGGGCTACGGCTCGGGGCCGCGAGGCGAGATCGAGCGAGTCGTCGCAGAGGCCGCGGCCGCGGACGACTGGCTCGGCGGGCATCCACCGTCCTGGTCGTGGTACACGGACTACCCACCGTCGGAGATCGATCCCGGCCACGCGATCGTCGCGACCGCCCGGGAGGCGGCCGCAGAGCTCGGGATCGACAGCCGCGCCGAGGGGATCGACACGACGTACGACGGCGCGCTCCTGACGCGGTTCGCGGCGACGCCGAGCCCGGCTTTCGGCGCCGGCGATCTCGCCCGGGCGCACGCCCCCGACGAATGGATCGGCGTCGACGAGCTCGTCACGTGCGCGCGGGCCTACGCGCGGGTCATGATCCGCTGGTGCGGCGTGGCGGAGGCGGTCGCATGAGCGGCGCCGTCGTCCGTAGCGACGAGACCGCGGTCTTCCCGCGCGAGCTCGACAAGGCCTATCCGCTGATCGAACGCGCCGAGGGCGTGTGGCTCTACGACGCTGCCGGCGACGCGATCCTCGACGCGGTGGGCGGCGGAGCGATGGTGGCGAGCCTCGGCCATGGCGTGCCCGAGCTCATCGAGGCCGCGCGGCGGCAGGCGGAGCGGATCTCGTTCGTCTACAACCTGAGGGCGACGACGCCCGCCCAGGAGGCGCTGGCGGCCGAGCTGCTCGGGATCGCGCCCGAGTTCTCGCGCGTCCACTTCGTCTCCGGCGGCTCGGAGGCGAACGAGATGGCGCTCCGGCTCGCTCGCAGCTACCACGTCGAGCGCGGGGAGCCCGACCGCTGGCGCTTCGTCACCCAGGCCCAGGCGTATCACGGGCCGACCTGGGCGACGCTGGCGATGACGGGACGCCCGGGCCTGCAACATCCATACGGCCCGTACCTGAGCTCGCAGCTCCACATTCCGCCGTCGACCTGGCGCTTCGACCCCACGGGCGAAGCGGCGCTCGTGGCCCTCGACCGGGCGCTCGAGGAGGCCGGCCCGGGCACGGTCGCAGCGTTCTTCTGCGAGGCGGTCAGCGGCGCGTCCCTCCCGGGCTACTCGCCGCCGGACCGCTTCTGGCGCGGCCTCGGCGAGCGCCGCCGTGAGCACGGGTTTCTGGTCGTGCTCGACGAGATCGTGACCGGGATCGGGCGCACGGGAACCTGGTTCGCCTGCCAGCAGCTCCCGCTCGTCCCGGATATCGTCACGACCGCGAAGGGGCTCGGCGCCGGATACGCGCCCGTCGGGGCGGTGCTGTGCAGCGAGGCCGTGTACGAGGCGTTCGCCCATGGGTCGCGGGAGTTCGAGCACGGGCACACGTGGGACGGCGCCCCGCTCTCCTGCGCCGTCGGCCTCGCCGTTCTCCGCTACCTGAAGGAGCACCGCCTCGTCGACCGCGTGGCGGAGCGAGGCCCGTCGCTGCGCGCGGAGCTCGACGCGGCGCTCGCCGGTAGCCGCCTCGTGAAGAAGGTGAGGGGACGTGGCTTCCTGCTTGGGATCGACTACGTCGATCCTCGCGACGGCCGCTCGTTCCTTCCTCGTGAGCTCGCCGTCGCCTCGCGGATCAACGAGGAGGCGTTCCGCCGGGGGTTGCTCGTCTACTCCACGCAGCCGACCGGCGACGGATACACGGGCGACCAGACGCTGCTGACGCCGGCGTTCGTCTCGACCGACGACGAGCTCGCGCTCATCGTCGAGCGGACGGCCGACACGGTGCTCGCCGTCGAGCGGACGCTCGAGGCATTGCTCGGCGAGCGCTCCGAGCCCGCTTCCGCGCCTGCCCGGTGACCCGATCCAGGTACGGTTCGGCGTACCGCCCTGGGCGGGCCGGCCGCTTGAGCGCGCGATCGACCGGTTGGAGGAGTGTCCTGTGATCGAGCGGCCTGGAGGTGCGATGGAGACGACGGCGATCAGTGAGCAGGTCGGGCCCGAGCCCGCTGCCGGTGCAGTGGTGTCGGCCCGTGAGGTCACGCGGCGCTTCGGCGAGGGGGAGACCGCGGTCGACGCCCTGCGCGGGGTCGATCTCGACATCCCGCGTGGGCAGTTCACGGCCGTGATGGGGCCGTCGGGCTCGGGCAAGTCGACGCTGATGCACATCCTCGCCGGGCTCGATCGACCGACCTCGGGGTCGGTCTGGATCGACGAAACCGAGATCGCCCGGCTCGGCGACCAGCACCTCACGCTACTGCGGCGCGAGCACATCGGCTTCGTCTTCCAGTTCTTCAACCTCCTGCCGATGTTGACTGCGCAGGAGAACATCACACTCCCGGTCGAGCTTGCCGGCGCGAAGCCGGAGAAGGCGTGGCTGGACGAGCTGGTCGGGAAGGTCGGGCTGTCCGATCGTCGCAGCCATCGCCCGTCCGAGCTCTCCGGCGGACAGCAGCAGCGGGTCGCGATCGCGAGGGCGCTCGTCACGCGTCCGACCGTGCTCTTCGCCGACGAGCCGACCGGCAACCTCGACTCCCGCACCGGCGAGGAGATCCTGCGCCTGCTCCGCGACTCGGTCGACAGCTACGGCCAGACGATGCTGATCGTGACCCACGAAGCCCGGGCGGCGGCGATGGCAGATCGTGTCTTGTTCCTCGCCGACGGCCTGATCGTCAAGGATCTCGGGCGCTCGACGGCGTCGGAGATCCTCGCCGCGCTGAACGAGCTGTCGGCCACTCCATGATCTCCGTCGCGCTCCGCGGGCTGGCCGGCCGCAAGCTTCGCTCGGCCCTGACCGCGCTCGCGATCGTGCTCGGCGTCGCGATGATCAGCGGCACCTACGTGCTCACGGACACGATCGATGCGGCATTCAAGAGCGTCTTCGACGAGGCGTACGCGGGAAGCGACGCCGTGATCACCGGGAAGTCGGCGTTCGACGTCGAGGGCGATCTCGACCCACCATTCGACGAATCGCTACTCGACGAGGTGCGTGCGCTTCCGGGCGTCCAGACGGCGACGGGCGCCGTGAGCGATCTCGCTCAGCTCACCCAGCCGGACGGCGACCTGATCTCGACGAGCGGCGCGCCGGCGCTCGGATTCGGGCTCGACTTCTCGCAGGAACGCTTCAACGCGCTGCAGCTGACGGACGGGTCGTGGCCGTCGGGCCCGGGTCAGGTCGCGATCGATGCGGGTACAGCCGACGAGCACGGGTACGAGGTCGGAGACACGATCGGGGTCGTCGCGAAGGGGCCGCTCGAGGAGTTCACGATCTCCGGGATCGCGAAGTACGCGAACGTGGACACGCTCGGCAGCGCCACGATCGCGGCGTTCACCCTTCCCGAGGGACAGCGCCTGTTCCAGAAGGAGGGTCAGCTGGACGGCATCCAGATCGCGGGGGCCGAAGGCGTCGCGCCCCAGCAGCTCATCGACGAGATCCAGCCGGTCCTACCGGAGGGGACGCAGGTGCAGACCGGTCAGCAGCAGGCGGCCGAGGCGAACAAGGACCTCGAGACCTTCACGAAGTTCATCCGCTACTTCCTGCTCGCGTTCGGCGGCATCGCCCTCTTCGTCGGCGCCTTCGTGATCTTCAACACCCTCTCGATCACGGTCGCCCAGCGCGTCCGCGAGTTCGCGATCCTGCGCACGCTCGGGGCCTCGCGCCGGCAGGTGCTGACATCCGTGATCCTGGAGGCGCTCGTCATCGGGACGATCGCGTCGGTGGTCGGCCTGTTCCTGGGGCTCGGCCTGGCGAAGGGGCTCAGCGCCGTGCTCAAGGCCGTCGGGCTCGAGCTTCCGGAGGCCGGCACGGTCTTCGCCGGGCGAACCGTCGTCGTGAGCCTGGCGGCCGGGATCCTGATCACCGTTCTCGCCGGGCTGCTCCCCGCTGTCCGCGCGACACGGGTGCCGCCGATCGCGGCCGTGCGCGAGGGCGCGACCCTGCCCCGGTCGCGCTTCGCCCGCTTCGCGCCGTTCATCGCCACCCTGATCACGATCCTGGGCATCCTCCTGCTCGTCTACGGCTCGTTCGTGGACGGGCTCGGGGTCGGAGAGCGGCTGGGCGCGCTCGGCGCCGGGTGTCTGATCCTCTTCGTCGGGGTGGCGCTGATCTCGTCTCACCTCGTAAAGCCCCTCGTGAAGGCGCTCGGCTGGCCCGCTCGCCGGATCGGAGGGGCGCCCGGGCGCCTGGCACAGGAGAACTCGATCCGCAACCCGTCGCGAACCGCCTCGACTGCGGCCGCGCTGATGATCGGCCTCGCGCTGATCACCTTCGTCGCCCTGCTCGCCGCGGGGCTGCGCGGTTCGGTGTCGAACGCGATCGACGTGCAGGTCGACGCCGATTACGTCGTCGTCTCCGAGGACGGGTTCACGCCCTTCCAGCCGGGCCCGGACGAGGCGCTCGCCTCGACGCCGGGCGCCGAGGTCGTCGGAGTCCGCGGTGACTTCGGCGAGGCGTTCGGCAACCAGGAGAACGTCACCGGTGTCGACCCGGAGACGATTGCGACCGTCTATGCCTTCGACTGGCGCGACGGTTCCGACGATGTCCTCGCGTCACTGTCGGCGAACGGCGCGGTCGTCGAGCAGTCGTTCGCGACCGATCACGACCTGTCCGTCGGCAGCACCTTCCAGGTGCTGACGACGAACGGGACGACGCTCGACCTCGTCGTGGAGGGGATCTACCACGCGCCGCCGTTCTGGCAGATGCTCGGCTCCGTCACGATCCCGCAGGCGACCTTCGACGAGGCCTTCGAGAACCCGCGGAACCTGTACACGTTCGTCAACGTCGAGGGCGGGCCGAGCCCGGACGCGCAGGCCGCGCTCGTGGCGTCGCTCACCGATTTCCCGACGGTCGAGCTCGACACGAAGGACGGGTTCGTCACGTCGCAGCAGGACTCGATCGACCCGCTTCTCAACCTGCTCTACGTGCTGCTCGCGCTGTCGGTGATCGTGAGCCTCTTCGGCATCGTCAACACGCTCGTGCTCGCGGTATTCGAGCGAACGCGCGAGCTCGGGATGCTCCGCGCGATCGGGATGACGAGGCGCCAGATGCGCAACATGATCCGCTACGAGAGCGTGATCACGGCGCTGATCGGCGCGGCGCTCGGGATGGTCGTCGGGTTCGTCCTCGCCGCCATGACGACCGCAGCGCTCCGAAGCGAGGGGCTCGTGTTCTCGGTGCCGATCGGGAGCCTGATCGTCTTCGGGATCATCGGCGTGCTCGCGGGCATCGTCGCGGCGATCTTCCCCGCACGACGTGCCGCGCGGCTGAACGTCCTCGAGGCCCTCCAGTACGAATAAGCAAGGCGAGCTGGGCTCGCCGCGCAGCGGGCAGCGAAGCTGACCGCGAAGTGCCGCGGCCCGGCGAAAGCCGGGCCGCACAAAGGCGAGCCTTGGGCTCGCCGCGCAGCGGGCGGCGGAGCCTCCGCGGCCGAGCCGGGCCGTCAGCCGCGGCGGCTAACTCTCCTTCGCCCGCTTCCGCTCCGGGTCGTAGACCGGATGGCGGGCGATCTCGCCCGCGACCAGCTCCCCGGCGACGTTCGCCTGCACCGTCACACCGGGCTCGCGCAGGTCCTTGCGGATCTTGGCCAGCCCGAGCGTCTTCATGCCGAGGTAGGGCGACTCGACCGCCTGCGTGACGAGACCGACCTCCCGGCCGTCGACGAGCAGCGGAGCCCCGGTGGCGGCATCACCGCCCGACTCGAGCACGACGCTCGTCAGGCGGAGCGAGGTCGCCTCGCGGTCGCGAAGCAGCCCGTTCTTGCCCTGGAAGTCCCCCTTCTCGAGATCGACCGACCAGCCGAGCCCGCACTCGTACGGCGAGACCGTGGGGTCGTACTCGACCCCGCCGATGATGAAGCCGCCCTCGATCCGGAACAGGTCGAGGCAGATCATCCCGATCACGCGCATCCCCGAGGGCGTTCCCGCGGCGAGCAGCGCGTCCCACAGATCGAGCGCGCGGTCGCGGGCAACCCACAGCTCGTAGCCGAGCTCCGCCGTGTAGCCGAGGCGGGTCATGAAGACCGGGATCCCTGCGATCTCGACGTCTTCGCGGAACGTGTAGTAGGGGAAGGCGGCGTTCGAGAGGTCGCTGTCCGTCAGGCTCTGGAGGATCTCGCGGCTGCGGGGCCCCTGGAGGCAGAGGTGCGGCAGCGCGTCGGTGAGCTCGCGGACGACGATTCCCGAGCCCTCGGCCTTTGCGGAGAAGATCTCGTAGTCGCGGTCGTTCGCGCCGCAGAACCGCACCGAATCGGCCGCGCGGAGCATCGCCGTGCAGTCGTCGACCATCTTCCCGTGCTCGTCGCAGAGCGCGCCGTAGGCGATGCGCCCGGGGGTGAGCGTCGAAACGTCGCGGGTCACGATCGAGTTGACGAGGTCGAGCGCGCCGGGGCCGCCGAGATCGACCTTGCGCAGCATCGAGAAGTCCATGAGGGCGGCGGCCTCGCGACAGGCACGGTACTCCTCGAGCACGTCGGTGACGACGGACGGGGCCCAGTAGCCGAAGAGGTCCAGCCACTGGTCGGTCATCGCGGTGAGCCTCTCGTGGAAGGCCGTTTCCTTGCTCACGGGCGTCCTCCGTCACGTCATGTCGGGTCGCTGTACCCTACTGCGGAGGTGACCGCGCAGTCCACGTCGATCGTTTCCACGCTCGGCAGGCCGCGCCTCGAGGCGGTGGTCGGTCCCGGCAACGCTGTCGCCTACGAGGTCTGGGCCGGCGAGCACGTCCAGATCGAGGACATCGAGGGCTGCCAGGTGTCCGACATGCTCGCCTATCACCGCGACCGCCCCGGCGTGGGGCTCTCGACGATGGTGACCCGCTCTCTCGTCGACGGGCTCTTCCCCGCGCCCGGCCAGGGCGTCTTCGACGCCGACGGTGAGCTCCTGCTGACGCTCGTCGAGGACACGGTGCGCCGGCATGACACGTTCGCGGTCGCATGCACGCGTGAGAGCTACGAGGCGCTGGGCCGCACCGGCCACCCGAACTGCACGGACAACTTCAACCGCGTGCTGGCCGAGTTCGGCTACCCGGAGCGGCGCTTCTACGAGGTCGTCAACTGGTTCTACAACACGAAGGTCGGCCCCGATGGCCGCACGATCGAGGCCGAGCCGGCAATCTCGGAGCCCGGCGACTACGTGCTGCTGCGGGCCGAGCGCGACCTCGTCGTCGCCGCCTCCGCCTGCCCCGACGATCTGACGCCGACGAACGGTTTCAACCCGACCGACGTCGCCGTCAGAGTGTTCCCGGCGCCCTGAGCGACTTCGATCGGACTCGGGACGCGACAGCGACCGCAGCGGCGGTGCGTTCGGGCGACCTCGCGCCCGTGGCGCTCGCGGAGGCCGCTCTGGCGCGTATCGAGGAGCTCGACCGAGAAGTCGGCTCGTTCACGACGCTCCTGCACGGCGAGGCGCTCGCAGCGGCGCGCGAGGTGGAGCGGAAGCTCGCCGCGGGCGAATCGCCCGGGCCGCTCGCCGGCGTTCCCGTCTCGATCAAGGACGTCGTCTGGGTACGGGAGGCACCCTCGACGAACGGCTCGCGTGCGTTCGCCGACTTCGTGCCGCAGCAGGATGCCGTCGCAGTGGCGCGACTCCGCCAGGCGGGCGCAGTCCTCGTCGGCAAGACGAACAACCCGGAGCTCTGTCTCGAGGGGATCACCGCCAACGAGGTGTACGGGCTGACCCGCAATCCGTGGGATCCGGACCGGACGCCGGGCGGCTCGAGCGGCGGTGCCGGCGCCTCGCTCGCTCTCGGTCTGACGCCGATCGCGATCGGCAGCGACGGCGGCGGCTCGATCAGGATCCCGTCGTCGTTCTGCGGCGTCGCCGGGCACAAGCCGACATTCGGTCTCGTGCCCGGGACGCCCGGCTTCCGCGGCTGGCCGACGCTCAGCGTGAAGGGGCCGATGTCGCGGTCGGTGCGGGACCTCGCGCTGTGTCTCGGCGTGATTGCGGGCTTCGACCCGTCCGATCCGGGAAGCCAGGAGCGCGAACCCGTCGACTACGTGGCCGCGGCGCATGCTCCGGATGTCTCCGGGCTGCGGATCGCAGTCTCCGCCGACCTCGGGCACGCCCCGGTCGAGCCCGGTGTTCAGCGGGCGTTTGCGACGGCGGTCGAGGCGCTCGCCGCCGCGGGGTGGCCGATCGAGGAGGGGCACCCCGGCACGGGCGACCCGACGACGCTCTGGGCGACGGTCGCGGCCTGCGAGGGTTACGCGTCGTATCGGGAGCTCCTGGAGGAGCGAGGAGACCTGCTCGAGCCGCGAACCCGCGAGATCCTCGCGACCGGCCGACATCGCACGTTGGCGGACTACGCCGACGCGATGCACGATCGGGCCGCCTTCACGGCCCGATGGCTCGAATTCTTCGAGCGCTACGACCTTCTCCTCACGCCCACGATGCAGCTCACGGCCTTCCCGGTCGGCGTCCACTGCCCCGACCGGATCGGCGACTACGAGGTCGACCCCGTCAGGGAGGACTGGTGCGCGTTCTGCTACCCGGCGAACCTCGCCGGCCTGCCGGCCGCGAGCGTCCCGTGCGGGTTCGACCAGCGGGGCCTCCCGGTTGGGCTCCAGATCGTCGGCAGGCGCTTCGGCGACGCGACGGTGCTCCGCGCCGCCGCCGCCTTCGAGGCGGTGCGCCCGTGGGCCCACGTGTGGCCCGGGGCGGAAGGATGAGATCCGGGGGGCCGGATGAGATCCGGCCCCTACAGGGCAGAGTCGTAGGGGCGGGATCTCATCCCGCCCTCTCCGGTCAGGCCGCCGGCTCGATCGCGACGAGCGACCACACCGAGGGCCGTTCGACCTTCTCCCCGTCGCAGGACACCGGCCGGGACTCGGCCGCCTCGTCCCGGCGAACCCTGACCCGCCAGGCGCCCTCGGGCCCGCTCAGGCCGACCTCGACGCCGCCGTCGTTCTCCGATGCGGTCGTGCAGGAAGTGAACGCCTCGATGCCGAGGTAGCCGTCGCGTTCGCGCAGGAACCAGTCGGCGGCCTGGGCCGCCGCGGGGAGCGAGGAGCGGCCACGGAACCGGTCGAGCACGATCTCACGCTTCTCCGCAGAGGCGACGAGGCGGTCGGCGTCCTCCGGCCCGACGCGTCCGTACCAGAGCCCGTGAGGGAGGCAGACGACGTTCGCCGCAAAGCGATGCCCGCCGAGGTGGGAGCATTCGAACGTCGCGTCGGGCCGCAGCGCGGTGACCGCGGCCGCGACCGGTCGCCCGAGCGAGGCACAGCAGGCGTCGCGCTTCCCGTTCGTGCACACGAGATGGACGGGCGTCTCGATCCGTCTCCCGCCGAGGCTCTCGCCCTGTGCGAGAGCCTCGAGGTCGAGGTCCAGCAGCCGCTCGGGGCTCTCGAGCTGGAGCTCCTCGAGCCAGCTCGAGCCGGGCGCCGACCAGGCGGCGAGGCAGCGGCGCCCGGTCGTCGCCTCGCGTCGGTGGTGCTTGACGAGGAGTGCCTTGATCCCGAGCACCTTCGCGCGCTGCTCCAGCCGGCCGCCGATCTCGCGATCGAGCGCCGACTCGCTGAGCGCCTTCGCGCCCCAGACCCCCGGCTGCTCCACCAGCAGCCACGCCGTCGCCGCCGAGGCCGTCGCGACGAGCGACTCGCCAAGCGAGAGCGACAGTGACGAGCAACGCTGCGCGGCCACGATGCCCTACGGTAACGGTCGACGGGCAGAGACGATCCAGGAGGGACCTGTGAAGGAGCACCTGGTCGAGACGGACGGACGAGACGCCCACGAGCGGGAGTTTCACTTCACCCGCGAACTGATGGCGGGTCCGATCTACCGGAAGTACGAGAAGGCATTCAGGGGGATGTGGAGCCCGCGAGACCTCGACTACGGGCCGGACGCGCGGGACTGGGAGACCCTGGCCGACGAGCACCGGCAAGGGCTGCTCGGCATCACGGTTCGCTTCTTCGCCGGCGAGCAGCGGGTCACGGACGAGCTGGTCCCGATGCTCGCAGCCGCGCACGCGCTCAACAGGTACGACTGGACGATGTACCTGTCCACCTTTCTGCTCGAGGAGGCGAAGCACTCGGAGTTCTTCGCGCTCTGGCACGACCGCGTGGTCGGGATCCTCGAGCCGCACGAGGTCGCGCCGTACTTCCTCTCACGCGGGAAGACCGTCGATCCGACGGGTCGCTTCGAGATCAAGGAGGTGCTCCACGATGGACTTCCGAGGTACGGCGAGGAGCTGACGGCAGCGGTGCGGTCGGGCGACGAGCGGGCGATCGAAGTCGGTTTCGTCCGCTTCGCGACGCTCTACAGCGGGTTCGCCGAGGGCGTCCTGACGATGCCGTCCTACGAGATCGTGATCGACACGACGAACCTCTGGCAGGCGTTCCCGACCCTCCGGCAAGGCTTCCGGCACATCCTCGCCGACGAGGGACGCCACATCACGTTCGGCACGACGGCGATTCGCCTCCTGATCGAGAAGAACCCGGGCTACGAGCGTCTCGTGCACGAGGTCTTCGACGAGTTCCGCGGCAACGTCGTCGGTCTCGTCGAGTACCAGAAGTCCATTCCCGGCCTCGATCTACAGAAGTACCAGGGGCAGAAGGTCCGCCACTACCGGAACCGCTGCCGCGAGATGGGCATCGGCCCCGACGAGACCCTGATCGAGCAGATCCTCGATCCGGAGATCGACTTCGTCGTCGGGGTCGAGGCGGGGTAGGCCGGACGCCGTGCTCGGCCCGAATCGCACGAATGTCCGGAGAAGTACGATTTCAGCGTCCGCGTCGGCGGGAGCTCCCATCTTCGACCAGGAGGCACCATGGCATCCGTGAAGACCACCCCCGTCTCGAACATCGGGACGACCGAGTACGAGCCGTTCATCCACGAGGGTGAGCCCTTCGGCGAGGTCCACTGGCTCCGCGTCGAGAGCGGCGGCGAAGGCATGCTCTTCACCGGATTCTGGACGCACGATCCCGCCGACCTCCCCTACGTCTTCCCCGGCGACGAGACGTTCCACGTGCTCGAGGGCGAGGTGACGATCGAGGTCGAGGGCGGCGACTCGGTGACGCTTCGCCCCGGAGACGTCGCCTCGTTCGCGAAGGGCCAGACCTCGACCTGGCACGTCAAGCGCCCGTTCAAGAAGTTCTTCGTCATCAGCGGCTGATGGGCGCCGGATACGAGGCGGTTGTCGTCGGCGGCGGCTTCGCCGGCGTCACGGCCGCCAGGGAGCTGCAGCAGGCTGGCCACCGCGTGCTCCTCCTCGAGGCTCGCGATCGCCTCGGTGGCCGTACCTGGACGTCCGAGTTCGCGGGCAAGCAGGTGGAGGTCGGCGGCACGTGGGTGCACTGGCACCAGCCGCACGTCTGGGCGGAGATTCGCCGGTACGGGCTCGAGGTGACCGAGGCCGCGCCGGCCGAGCAGACCGGCTGGCTGGTCGGTCGGGAGCTCAAGCAGGGAGCGCCGGAAGAACTCTGGCGGATCATGCAGGACGGCACGGACAGGCTCTGCCATGACGCCCGCGCGCTGCTCGAGCGTCCCCACGACCCGCTGTTCCGCGACGTCTCCGCGGCCGACGCGCTCTCGATCCAGGACCGCGTCGAAGGGCTCGGCTTCGACCGGGAGACCCTGGATGTCAACGATGGCGTCTGGGGCACATGCTGCAGCGCGCATCTCGCCGAGACCGGCCTCATGGCGGCACTGCGCTGGTACGCGCTCTCCGGCTTCACCTTCCAGTCGATGATGGACTGCATCGCCCGGTACAAGCTCGTCACCGGAACAAGGAGCCTGGTCGAGGCCATGGCCGCCGAGAGCGCGTTCGAGATCCGGTACGAGACACCAGTCGACGCCGTGGAGCACGGCGACTCGGGCGTCGCCGTGCGAACCCGCGAGGGGGAGACGATCGAGGCGAAGATCGCGATTGTCGCCGTGCCGCTCAACGTCCTGCGCACGATCGACTTCACGCCATCGCTCTCGGAGGGGAAGAACGCCGCCGCCGCCGAGGGGCAGTCGTCGCACGGGATCAAGGTCTGGTTCCGGGTTCGGGGTGATCACGACTACTTCGCCGTGGCCCCGACCAACGCCGGCATCACGTTCCTGCAGTCGGAATACAAGATCGACGGCGACACGCTGTTCGTGTCGTTCGGCTCCGACGCCGAGATGCTCGATCCGGCCAACAGCGACGCGGTGGAGAGCGCGGCGAGCGAGCTGATGCCCGGCTTCGAGATCGTCGAGTCGTACGCGCACGACTGGACGCGGGACGAGTTCGCGCAGGGAACGTGGTCGATGTACCGGCCGAACCAGCTCACGCGCTCCCTGAAGGAGCTTCAGCGGGCGGAGGGCCGGGTGTTCCTCGCCACCTCCGACGTGGCCGATGGCTGGAACGGCTTCATCGACGGCGCGATCGAGAGCGGGTCGACCGTGGCCCGCCGGGTCGGCACTCTACTCGCATAGGAATGACCCGGCAGACATGGATGGGCCATATCTCTCGAACGTCGACGCGACCGAATGGGAGCCGTTCGAGGTTGGCGACGGGCGGGTGATCGGCGAGGTGCACTTCGTGCGAGCCGAGGAGGACGGCAGCTTCTACGCAGGGCTGTGGCGGATGCCGGGCGGCGAGGTACCCGAGCCGTTCGAGTACGAGATCGCGATGAACGAGACGATCCACGTCCTCGAGGGCTCGGTCCAGATCGAGATCACGGGCGGGCCCACCGTCGAGCTGAAGGCCGGCGACATCGTCTCCTTCCGTGCCGGCACGAGCACGCGCTGGTCACTGCGCGAGGTGCCGTTCCGCGAGCTGTTCGTGCTGTCATAGGAACCGCTGTCGCGAACTGGGCGGCACACCACTCATCGAGCGGTTCTCGCCGGGAGTGAAGGAGGAGCGATGAGCATGGACGACCTCGACCCGCGCGACCGGATGATGGTCGAGGGGCTCTACTGGTGGGGCGTTCCCTCGCTCTTCCGGTGCCCCGTCGATCCCGATCCGGCCGCCTGCGACATCGCGCTCGTCGGCGTTCCGCACTCGTCCGGGAACGGCTCGACCGAGCGCGACCAGCATCTGGGGCCGCGGGCAGTGCGCAACGTCTCCGCCCTGCAGCGTCGCTACCACCTCGACTTCGGCCTCTCCCCCTGGGAGGCATGCCGCATCCACGACCTCGGCGACGTGCCGCTGCCGGAGGCCAACGACAACGAGCGCTGCGTCGAGCGGATCACCGGTTTCTTCGCCGGCGCGGCATCTGCGGGGACGCGCACCGTTTCGATCGGCGGCGACCACAGCGTCACCGGCGGCATCGTCCAGGGGCTCGTCGGCCCGCACGCGAAGCTGACCGGCGGCAGGAAGGCCGCGCTCCTGCACCTCGATGCCCACATCGACGCGTACGAGTCGATCCCCCACTGGCTCGGCGCGCGCAAGTCGGCGGCGCACTGGGCCAGCTACCTCGTGCACGAGGGGCAGATCGATCCGGCCCGCAGCGTCCAGATCGGGATCCGCGGGAACCCGAGGAACGCCGACTGGTTGAAGCCGAGCTACGACCTCGGCTACGAGGTGATCCCGATCCGGCGCTACCGCGAGCTCGGCCCGGAGCGCTGCGGCGAGATCATCCAGCAGCGAATCGGCGATGCGCCGCTCTACATCACGTTCGACCTCGACTGCCTCGATCCGAGCGTCGCCCCGGCGGTGTCGAACCTCGAGCCCGGCGTCTCCGGCTTCACGATCGACGAGGCGGTCCGCCTGCTGCAGGCTGTCCGGGGGATGGACGTGATCGGCGCCGACGTCGTCTGCCTGATGCCGACGAAGGACTCGCCGAACCAGATCACGGCGATGGTCGCGGCGTCCGTGATGTTCGAGCTGATCAGCCTCATCGCCGATCGGATCGCTCGCCGCTGAGCGGCCGGCTCGGCCGGCCGCGCTTCGGAGACCCAGCTACGCCCGGAGTTCGACGAATCCGGCCGCCGCGAAGTCGCCGTCGAACGCGAACGCCTCGGCGATGCCGAGCACGCGCATCAGCGCGAAGCTCGTCGCGTCGACGAACGAGTATGGCCGCTCGTCGTGCCGTCGGAGCCAGCTCAGGGCCTCCGCCTCGAGCTGCTCCGAGACCGCTACTACCTCCACTCGCGGGCTGCGATCCAGCATGTCGAGGAAGGCGACGGCGGCACCGTGGTCATCACGCCGGCGGAGGAACGTCCATGTCTCGCCTCGGACGTGGCTCGAGGTGATCAGCGTGCGTTGCCTCACGCGCTCGAGCAGCGCCTTTGCGGCTTCGTGGTGGCGATCCCGGCGACGGTGTGCGGCGACCCAGTAGGACGTGTCGACGAAGATCAGCGCCCGGCCTCCAGCGGCCCGTAGACCACCTTGTCGATTTGCTGCGAGTCGTCAGCGGCGCCTTCTGTCATGCCGACGAAGTCCCAGATCGGATCGTCCTCGAGCGCCGGGAGATCGGGTACGAGCTGCTCGCGCAGCAGGCGGCGGACGAGCTCGGACCTCGAGACGCCGAGCCGTCGTGCCTCGCGCTCGACCGCCGTGTCGAGCTCCGCGTCGAGCATCAGCTGCACCCGCTTCAGCACACGGCGATCTTACACAACAATCGGCGCTGATTGTGTAACGAGGCTCAGGACGCCGGCTTTGCCTTGCGGAACGCGTTCTTGACGCGGATCTTCTCGCCCTCGAACTCGAACAGGTCGCAGCCCCTGGTCGGGACGTCCTCGCCGCCGGGACCGGTGACGACGAACGTCCACTCGGCGAAGCCCCCGTCCCCGGCCACGAACAGTGTCGTGTCCTCGAACCGGCCAGTCGGGAAGCGCTCGAAGAACGCCTCGACTCCGCGCCGGATCGCCTCCGGGCCCACCGCCGTCGCGCCCATCAGCTCGGCGCCGACGGAGGCGTGGAAGACCCCGTCGTCGGTGAACGCGCCGACGATCGCGTCGACGTCGCGCGTGTTCCAGGCCGCCATGAACTCTGCCAGTCGTTCCTCGGTCACTCCGCCTCCCTCTCATCGCGTGTCTGGTCCCCGCCGCCCGTGCCGTCCGGTGCCTCGGCAACGACCGCAACGGGCGTGAGGTCGAGCGCTTCGAGCACGAGCTCGGAGATCTCCCTGAGCTGGATGTCGCCGGCGTGCCCCGAGGTCTTGATCGCATCCTCGTACATCGTGACGTCCTTCGGGCACGCGACGACGAAGTACTCGACCCCCTCGAGCGCGACTGCCTCGTCGATCCGGTTCTCGCTCGGTCGCTGCGAGCCCTCCTTGCGCAGCTCCTTCATCCAGATACGCCCGCCGCCGGCACCGCAGCAGAACGAGTTGTCGCGGTTGCGCGGCATCTCGACGAGCTCGAGGCCGACGGCCCGGATCACCGACCGCGGCTGCTCGTAGACGCCGTTGTAGCGGCCGAGCGTGCACGGGTCGTGGTAGGTGACCCGCTGCGTGAGCCGCTTCGTCGGCGCGATCTTCCCCGCCTCAAGCAGCTCGAGGAGCAGCATCGAGTGGTGGGTCACGTCGTCGGCCGTCCATTCGGCGCCGAGCTCCGGGTATTCGTTACGCAGCGTGTTGAACGAGTGCGGGTCGCTCGTCAGGATCTTCCGGAAGTCGCACTTGCCGATCGCCTCGATGTTCTCCTCGGCGAGGGACGTGTAGAGGCCCTCCTCGCCGACGCGGCGGACGTCGTTCCCCGCGGTCTTCTCGGCGTCGTAGAGGATCCCGAAGTCGACGCCGGCGTGCTGGAGGATCCGCGCGAGCGCCTGCGTGTTCCGCTGGTTGCGCGGGTCGAACGAGGCGTAGTCGCCGACGAACCAGAGGTACTCGACCGGCTCCTTGCGGGCATCCTTGAGCTCGAAATCGAGCTCCTTCGCCCACCGGGCCCGCTTGCGCTTCGCCTCGCCGAACGAGTTGCCCGATGTGTAGATCGTCTCGAGCGTCGACTGGAGCAGCGAGTCCATCTCACCGCGCTCCACGAGGCCGCGGCGCATCTGGTTGATGATCGGCACGTGCTCGATCCCGACCGGGCAGATCTCGACGCACGCCATGCACTGCATGCACGACCACAGCGTCTCCGGGCGGATCGGGTCGCCGAGGATCGAGCCGCCGGGGTCGGCGAGCGGGGCGATGCCCAGGGACGAGCGGATCCCGAGCGAGCCCTCGGCGTACTCGCGCAGGTCGAGGATCAGATCGCGCGGCGAGAGCGGGTAGCCCGAGGCGGTCGCCGGGCACGCCGCGTGGCACTTGCCGCACTTCGTGCACGCGTCGAGCTCGACGAGATGGCGGATCGCGAAATCGGTGATGCGCTGATAGCCGACCTCCTCGGGCTTGGCGTCGGCCGGGATCGGCACCAGCCGCCGGCCGGTCTTCTCGTCCCGGGTTGCGACACCGGCGGGGCCCATGATCATGTGGACGGCCTTCGTGAAAGGGATCGAGGCGACGAAGCCGAGCGCGATGACGCCGTGGAACCACCATGAGACGAGGCGCGCGTCCGCGGCCGTCTCCCCCTCGAGGCCCATCGCGCGGAACAGGTTGCCGATCGCCCAGCCGATCGGCGACCACACCTCGAACGGCGGCCGGTCGGCCGCGATCCGGAACGCCTCGAGCAGGAATCCGGTCAGGGCCAACAGAAACAGCAATCCGACGAAGATGCGGTCTCCGGCCCGGTAGCGGCTGCGGTCGTACTCTCCTTCCTCGCGGTCGGGACGGGTGTAGTCGAGGCGAGCGGGCTTCATGACCCACCGCTTGACCGCGAGCACGACGAGGCCGGCGAGGAGCAGCGCGCCGAAGACGTCGAGGAACAGCGAGTAGCCCTTGTAGAACCAGCCCTGCCAGAAGTCGAAGCCGAGCGGCGCCGCGACGTCGTCCTGGAACGCCAGGATCGCGGTGCCGATGAAGAGCACGAGGAAGCCGTAGAAGACGAAGAGGTGCGCCATGCCGGAGGCGTGGTCGCGCCGCCTGATCCAGGCATGGGTGAGGACGATCGTCGTCGCGCGTCCGACTCCGCGGGCCGCGCGCGATACGGATCGCCGCTCGATCGCGGGCCGCTCCCGGCTCGCGAGGTACTTGCGGACGAGGCGGAAGACGCCCCAGGCGAAGACGGTGGTCGAGACGAAGATCAGGAAGTACCAGAGGCCGACCTGCCAGGCCGTCAGGCCGTCGAACGTCTCCCGCGTCGCCGTTTCCGCCAGCGTCATGGAACCGGGATCGTACTTCCTCGTCCGCCTGGATACTGCCTAGTGTGCGCAGGCCGCGGAGCCTGCTCCGTATGATCTGCGGCCATGCCGACCATTGCGTTCCTCGGCCCTCGTGGCACCTTTTCGGAGGAGGCGATGCTCTCCGTGCCGGATCTCGCCGCCGCCGACCACCTGCCGATGGATTCGATTCCCGAGGTCATCGCGGCGGTGGAGAGGGGGCAGGCGGACGGATGCGTCGTGCCGCTCGAGAACGCGATCGACGGCTCGATCGACCTGACCCTCGACACGCTCGTCTTCGATGCCGACCTGATGATCCGCCACGAGCTGGTCAGGCCGATCTCGCTGAACCTCGTTGCCCGTCCCGGGACGAGGCTCCGCGACGTCACCCGGGTGGTCTCGATCCCGGTGGTGACGGGACAGTCTCGTGAATGGCTCGCCCGGCACCTTCCGCGCGCCAGGACGGTGGCCGCGAACTCGACGGCCGCGGCCGTCGAGCAGGTCGCCCGTTCCCGCAAGCCGGGGCTGGCGGCGATCGGCAACCGCCTCGCGGCGGCGCGCTTCGGGCTCGAGGTCATCGCCGCGGAGATCGAGGACCATCCGGAGAACGCAACCCGCTTCGGCGTCGTCGGGCCCGGGATCCCCGCACCCACGGGACACGACAAGACGACGATCGTCTGCTTCCAGCGCGCGGATCGCCCCGGTTCGCTGCTCGCCATCCTCCAGGAGTTCGCCGCGCGCGCGATCAACCTGACCGCGCTGCACTCCCGACCGGCGAAGACCGGGCTCGGCCGCTACTGCTTCGTCATCGAGTTCGAGGGCCACATCGCCGACGAGCTCGTCGCGGACGCGCTCCGCGAGCTTGCGGCAAAGCACGGCCGGATCAAGTTCCTCGGCTCCTACCCGGTCGCGGACTCGGAGGCGGGCCATGCCCGCAGGCGGGCAGCCTCGAAAGGCTGGCGCGACGCCGAGCGCTGGGTGGACGGGCTGAGGGCGCAGATCGAGGAGCCCCGGGGCTGACGAGGGAACGCTCCGACCTCGGAGACGGGGCATGGCAGCTCTGGAGGAGGTAGATGGGGGGATTCGCGCCCGCAGCTGCTCGAGCCGTGCTCGGGCTTGATCCGGCGCGGGCGTGCCTTCTCGAGCAAAACTTTCTAGAATGAAGTAACATCACTTTATTCTGGAAAGCGATTAGGAGGTACGTCCGATGCCGGTGATCGACGAAGTCCTCGCAGCGAACGACGGGTACGTGGCGGGCTTCACGAAGGGCGATCTTCCCATACCGCCGGCGCGGCGGTTCGCGGTCGTGACGTGCATGGACGCGCGTCTCGATCCGGCGAAGTACGCCGGGCTGGCCGAAGGCGACGCCCATGTGATCAGGAATGCGGGCGGGATCGTCACCGACGATGCGCTCCGCTCACTCGTCATCTCGCACTGGCTGCTGGGCACCCAGGAGGCGATCGTCGTCGGCCACACGGACTGCGGCATGGAGACGTTCACGGACGAGGCGCTTCGCGAGAAGCTCGCCGCCGAGGCGGGGGCGGACGCGAGCGACGTCGACTTCCATGCCTTCCCGGCCGTTCGGGATCGCGTCCGGGAGAGCGTGCGGCGGATCGACGAGACGCCGCTCCTGCCCGATTCCTTCACGGCCTCGGGCTTCGTGTACGACGTGGCGACGGGGCGGCTCCAGCCGGTCGAGTGACGCAGGATCGGTGGGGGGCGATGCGCCCCCCACCGATTGCCGCTCAGTAGAGCTTCTCGAGCTCCTCGGCGACCTCGAACAGGTCGCACGTGGCGCCGTAGTCCGCGAGGTTGAAGATCGCCGCCTCGTGGTCGGTGTTGACGGCGATGATCGTGCCGGACGTCTTCATGCCGGCGAGGTGTTGCACGGCCCCGGAGATGCCGAAGGCGAGGTACACCTTCGGCTTCACGGTCTTGCCGGACTGGCCGACCTGGCGTGCGGCCGGCATCCAGCCGGCGTCGACCAGCGGGCGGCTCACCGAGAGAACGGCCCCCATCGAGCTGGCGAGCCCCTCGAACTGCCCGATGTTGTCCTTCTCGCCGACCCCGCGCCCGATCGAGAGCAGGAAATCGGCCGTCGTGATGTCCACGTCCGCCGCCGGCGCCTCCTCGAAGCTGAGGTGGCGCGAGCGAGAGCCGCCGGCCGCCACCGGAAGCGACGACACCGATGCTGAGCCCGCCCCCTCTGCGGGCGTCCACGTCGCGCCGCGGAGGAGCATGAGCACGGTCTGCTTGCCGGGGAACTCGACCTCGGCATTCACCTTGCTGCCGTAGAACGCGCGGGTCGCGACGACCTCGCCGGCCTCGTCGCGCACTGCGAAGACGTCGGTCGAGAACCCGAGCCCGAGCTTCGCGGCCACCGCCGGCCCGTAGCCCATCGAGTTGACGGTGAAGCCCATCAGGACGACACGCGGCGCGCGCGCGGCGATGAGCGCCTCGACGGCGGTCTGGTAGGTGTCGGCCTCGAACTCGGCGCTTCCGACCTGCGACGGTGACGATCTCGTCGACGCCTTCGACGTTCGCCTGCTCGACGAGCGCCGACGGGTCTCCGCGATGACGGCCACCGTCACGGGCCCGCCGAGCTCGCGGCCCGCCGTCACGAGCTCCTTCGTGACGTCCCGATGCTCCCCTGGAGGTGCTCGGCGATGACGAGGACGCTCATCGCAGCTTCTCCTCTACGATCGCCTTGATCTTCTGCGGCCACCTCGGCCGGGTCGTCGCCGAGCATCTCGGCGCCCTCGCCCTTCGGGGGCACGAACATGCGGCGGACCCGGGCCGCGGGCTCGCCGAGATCCGACGGCTCGACGACCTCGATCTCCTTCTGCTCGGCCTGCTTGATCGCCCGCAGGGTCGCGTAGCGCGGCTCGTTGATGCCGGTCTGGATCGTGAGCACGGCCGGCATGTCGACCTCCGTCACGTCGATCAGGCCGCCCTCGAGCTCGCGCTCCACCGTTGCCTTGCCACCCTGGAGGTCGACCTTCTTGCACGACCGCGACGCGCGGGAGCCCGAGCAGCTCGGCGAGGGCGACGCCGATCGCGCCCTGGACGGCGTCCGAAGACTGCACGCCGCAGCAGCACGAGATCGGGGCTCTCACGCCGGACGACGCCTGCGAGCGCCCGCGCGGTCGTGATCGGGTCCCCGAGCGGGATGTCCTCGCCCTCGATCCGAACCCCGCGGTCGGCGCCCATCGCGAGCGCGCGGCGCATCGCGTCCTCGGCGTCCTCGTCGCCGACGGTGACGACGACGACCTCGCCGTCGCCCGCGGCCTCCTTGATCCTGATCGCCTCCTCGGTCGCGTAGGTGTCCCACTCGTTGATCGCGAACTCGAGGAAGTCGGGGTCGACGTCACGCTCGTCCGAGGTGAACTCCACCTCGTCGCCGAGCGTCGCGACCTGCTTCACGCACACGACGATTTTCATGCCCGTGAGTCTAGGAGACGCCGCGTGGCGGCGCCTCCTAGACCGTGTAGGGGCCGGTCCTCGACTCGGCCCGAGGCTGCAGCTGCCGTAGGGCCGGATCGCATCCGCCCGTACGGGCCCTTGCCGGAGAGCCCACGGCCGGGCTCCCCTCGTGGATATGCCGGGCTAGACGGTCGCGAGCTCGCGCTCGATGACCTTCCGCTCGCGCTTGAACGGCAGCGGGATCGACGGGTCGTCGGTGTCGATCTCGCGGGCGAGGCGGTGGCCCGAGAAGACCGCGTCGGCGATCAGGCGCGGCGCCTCGCAGTCGCCGATCCGGTAGAGGGCGTCGACGCCCTCGGCCTGGATCTTCTCGAGGCCGATGTCGTCCTTCAGCGAGCGGAAGAGCGCCTCGTTCGAGCGACGGGCGTGACGAGGACGACCAGTCGAACTCCCAGCCTCCTCGTTCGCGTCGTCGTCGTAGACGTGAACCGACTTGACGACGCCCTCCTCGATCTAGGTCGGGATGTGGTACGGTGACGATCTCGACGCCGAGCTCGTGCAGCTTGCGGTGCATGTTCGGCGCCTCGAGCGTGAAGTGCATGTAGGGGCCGATGTGCCCGAGGTGGGTCATGAGCGTCACCTTCTTGCCCTCGAGCGCGTAGCTTCTCGGCGATCGAGACGCCCATGAAGTAGCCGTCGTTGTCGACGACCAGGACCTGTCGCCGGGCAGCCGCCTTGCCCTCGTCCATGAGCTGGTCCGGGGTCAGGATGAACGGCTTCGACGCGTCCGCGCCGGGGATCGTGTCGTGCGTGCAGCCGTTGAGGCCGTTCGTCGCCCAGTAGGAGCCGGTCGCGACGACGACGATCTCGGCGCCGTACTCGGCGACGCCCTTCGCGTCGAGCGTGGTCGTTCGGGATGAACTCGACGTTCTTCAGCTTGTCGATCTGGATCTTGCGGTAGTTGACGACGCGGCCCCACTCGCCGAGACCGGGCAGCTGCGGGATCCAGCGCATGATCCCGCCCATGTCGTCCTGCGCCTCGACGAGGTGGACGCGGCGCATGCCGCGCTTGCCGAGGATCATCGCGCGCTTCCATGCCCGGCCGGGCCGGCGCCGATCACGAGCACGTCGTTGTCGGCGTTCTTCGCGGGCTCGAGACTTCTCCGGGTGCCAGCCGCGGCGGTACTCCTCGCCCGCGCGTCGCGTTCTGCGTGCAGATGAGCGGCGGGCCGCCGATCTCCCAGCGCGAGATGCAGACGTTGCAGCCGATGCACTCGCGGATGTCGTCGAGCCGGCCCTCCTCGATCTTCTTCGGCAGGAACGGGTCGGACGATCGAGGGGCGGCAGGTGGCGATGATGTCGAGCGCGCCGCCGTTGATCGCCTCGACCATCGCGTCCGGGTTCGTCCAGCGGCCGACGCCGAGCACCGGCTTCGTCGTGACCTCCTTGATCCGCTTCTGCCACGGGACGGCGCGGCCCGTGCGCGTAGAAGCGCGACGGCGTCGCGTCCTCGCCCCACTCGGCGATGCCCGGAGAGGTTGATGTCCCACACGTCGACGAGGTGGTCGCACCATCTGCGCGAACGGGCACGCGTCGCGCTCGAGCTGCGTGCCGGCCTCGCCGAGGAACATGTCGCAGCGACAGCCGCACCGCGATCGCGGTGTCGTCGCCGACGGCCTCCTTCACCTTCTCGATCGTCTCGCGCCAGAAGCGGGCGCGGTTCTCGAACGAGCCGCCGTACTCGTCCGTTCGCTTGTTGTAGAAGGGCGTCAGGAACTGCTGCGGCAGGTACGAGTGCGAGCCGTAGACGTAGACGATGTCGAAGCCGGCCGTGCGTGCGCGCTTCGCGGCGTCGACGTACATCTGCTGGACGTCGCGGATGTCGTCCTTGTCCATCTCGATGCAGTACGTCAGGTGCTCGAAGTCGCTCGGGATCTGCGAGGGGCCGCGCGGGACGCAGCGCGTCTCCATGCACGGAGCGTGCGGGCCGGCGTACCAGAGCTCGCAGGCGGCGAGAGGCAGTCGTACTCGTGGAGCATGTCGCACATGACCGAGAGGTTCTTGATGTCGTCGTCGTCCCAGAGGCGCGCCGAGACGCGGTGCGTGTCGTCCGACTCCGGCGAGATCGAGCAGTACTCCGTGCAGACGCCGCCGTAGCCGCCCTCGGCCTTCATCGCGCGGAAGTACGCCTGGTTCATCGGCTTCTCGGAGCCGAATCCGTTGCAGTGAGGGACCTGGTAGAAGCGGTTCTTCATGGTCTTCGGGCCGAGCCTGGATCGGCTCGAAGAGGATGTCGTACCTCGGATCTGCAGCCATCGAGGTGGCCTCCTTTGCGACTAGAGGTTCGATTCTATGCCGTGGAGGGCACCGCGCAGGGCCAATCGGATCGCACCCGCAGCCCTGGCCCTGGCGGGGCGCCGGGGACGGTACGCTCACCGCACCGGACGAGCAGAGGAGGAGCGATGGCGGTCACGACGCGCAACGGCGCGTTCATCGGCGGCGAGTGGGTCGCCGGCGACGGCGAGGAGATCGAGGTCACGATCGCCGGCGACCGGCGAGCTGCTCGGGACCGTCGACGGCCGCCTCGCTCGGCGCAGGTCGACACGGCGGTCGCGGCCGCTGCCGAGGCATTCCGCGACTGGCGCAAGACGTCGGTGCGTCGACCGCGTCGAGCTGTGCCGCCGCGCGTTCACGCTCTGCATGGAGCGCAACGAGGAGATCGCGCAGATGATCTCGCGCGAGGTCGGCAAGACGATCCGCGAGTCGCGCGAGGAGATGGAGGAGTTCACGGCCGACCACTTCCGCCGCGCCTCCGAGGACGTGCTGCGCCACGCCGGCAAGGTGCTCGCCCTCGACCCAGGAGCGCTCGAGCGCGAAGCGCATCATCGATCGTGCAGGAGCCGATCGGCGTCGTCGCGTGCGATCAGCGCCGTGGAACTTCCCGGTCGACATCGCCGGGATCCCGATCGTCTACGGGCTCGCGGTCGGCTGCACCGTCGTCTGGAAGCCGTCCGAGTACGCGCCGCTCTGCGCGAACATGTTCGCCGAGGTGCTGCACGACGCGGGCTTCCCGGCCGGGACGCTCAACGTCGTGCACGGTCGTGGCGACGATCGGGTCGTCGCTCGTCACGCATCCGGACGTCGGCTCGGTCGTCTTCACCGGATCGGTCGAGGACGGGCGAGAAGGTGGCACGCGACGCCGGCCTGAAGAACCGCGTGCTCGAGCTGGGCGGCAACGGGCCCGCAGATCGTCCTCGCCGACGCCGACATCGACAAGGCCGCCGACGCGGCGATCATCGGCTGCTTCTACCTCGCGGGGCAGTGCTGCACGGCGGCCGAGCGCATTCTCGTGCAGGAGTCGGTCAAGGACGCGTTCGTCGCCGCGCTGCTCGAGCGGACGAAGGCGCTCAGGGTCGGCGACCCGCTCGACGAGGCGACCGACATGGGGCCCGATGTGCATCCCGGCGGTTCTCGCGCGCACCCAGGAGCACATCGCCGACGCGGTCTCGAAGGGGGCCACGGTCGTGTACGGCGGCGGCCACGACGGTCAGTTGCACGAGCCGACGATCGTCGACGGCGTCACGAGCGAGATGCGGATCGCCCGGAGGAGACGTTCGGCCCGGTCGCGCCGATCATGACCTTCCGCACGCTCGACGAGGCGCTCGCGATCGCGAACGAGACCGAGTACGGGCTCACCGCCTCCGTGTTCACGCGCTCGCTCCACGACGCCTGGAAGGCGGCGGAGGAGCTGCGCCACGGAACCGTGCACATCAACGAGACCACGAACTACTGGGATCAGATGGCGCCGTTCGGCGGCGCCAAGAAGTCCGGCGCCGGGCCGCGAGCTGGCCGGCTGGATCGTCGACGCCCTGACCGAGACGAAGCAGATCACGTTCGATCTCTCGTGAGCGGGCGGTCCGACCTGGTTGAGCAGGTCGAGATCGACGAGGTCACCGAGGCAGAGCGACGCCGCCGATTCCCGGCGGGCGCCTCGATCGAGTTCGCCGACCTCGAGGAGCACGGTCGGGCCGCGGCGCTCGACCGGATGCGAGAGGTCGAGCCTGTGTCCTGGGTGCCCGCCCTCGGCGGTTGGCTCGTCACCTCGTACGACCTGGCCCGCGACCTGCTCGCGCGCCGCGCGGAGTTCACGGTCTGGGCGGTGCCGAATCTCGTTCGGGCGTCGCTCGGTGTGATGATGCTGACGACCGACGGCGCGCCGCAGGAGCGTCAGCGCGCCCCGTTCGATCGGCCGTTCCGGGTCAGGCCGGTGCGCGAGCGCTTCGCCGGCACCGTGCGGGAGCGGGCCGAGCGGCTGGTTGCCGATCTCGCTCCCCGTGGCTCCTGTGAGCTCGGCGCGGAGTTCGCCGCACCGTTCGCGGTCGGGGTCGCCGGCGACATCCTCGGCCTCTCGCTCGACGACGTGCCGCGGATCGCGGGCTTCTACGAGGCGTTCGCCGGCGCCATGACCTACGACGGCGATCCCGAGCCGCAGCGCCGCGCCGATGCGGCCCGCGCCGAGTTCGACGAGCTGCTGACCGCGGAGCTCGGGCGAGTCAGGCGCGTCCCGGACGGGTCGATCACGTGTGCCGTCGCGACCGACCCGGCAGTCGAGCTCGCTGACGAGGAGATCGTGGCCCAGCTCCGCGTCATCCTCTTCGGAGCGATCGAGACCGTGCAGTCGATGGTGATGAACACGATCCTGCTGCTCCTGCAGCACCCCGACCAGCACCGGGCCGTCAGGGAAGACGGCACGCTCGTTGCCGGTGCGATCGAGGAGTCGCTGCGCCTGATCCCGCCCGTGGCCTTCATCGAGCGCTGGACGAGCCGCGACACGACGCTCGGCGGCGTCGACCTCGGCCGGGGAGAGTTCGTGGGCATCTCGACCCTGGCCGCGAACCGCGACCCTGCGCTGTTCCCGGATCCGCTGCGGTTCGACGTCGGACGGGAGAACGTGCGCCACCACCTCGCGTTCAGCCACGGGGCACACTATTGCCTCGGCTTCAACCTGGCGCGGCTCCAGGGTCAGATCGCCGTCGGCGCCCTGCTCGACCACCTTCCAGGGCTCGAGCTCGTCGATGCGCCGGAGCCGCGCGGGTTCGCGTTCCGCCGCCCGGCCGAGCTGCGCGTCGGTTGGCGCTCGTGAGCGAGGAGGCCCGGCTCGAAGCGGTGGTCGCATCCGTTCCCGAGCTCGCCGGGCGCGTGCTGGGGACGGAGGAGATCTCCGGCGGCCTCATCAACCGCAGCGTCAAGGTCGTCACCCACGACGGCGCCTGGGTCGTCCGGCTCTTCTCGAGCCACTCCGAGCTGCTGCTCATCGACCGTGACAACGAGGCGCACAACTCGGCGATCGCGGCCCACTCGGGCGTGGGCGCGGAGGTGCTCGCCTACCTGCCGGAGCACGAGGCGATGGTGCTCGAGTTCATCGAGGGCACACCACAGTCCGGTGAGGATCTCTGCCGGGCGGGAAAGCCCGAGATGGTCGCCCGCACCCTCCGCGAGCTCCACGCCGGTCCCGTCTTCGGTCGCGATTTCGACATGTTCGACGTCCAGCGCCGCTACCTCGACATCGTCGCGGAGCAGGGCTTCCGGATCCCCGACCGGTATCCGCAGTACCTGTCGCACGTCGCCCGCATGGAGACCGCGATCCGGGCCACCGACGACGGCCGGCGGCCGTGCCACAACGACCTCATGCCGGGCAACTTCATCGACGTCGGTGGCCGGTTCCGCCTGATCGACTACGAGTACTCGGGCAACAACGACCCGTGCTTCGACCTCGGGGGAATCTGGGCAGAGGCCGGCATGTCCGTCGACCAGCTCGACGAGATGGTTGCCGAGTACCACGGGGTGCCGCGCCCGGAAAAGGTCGCGCGCGCCCGGCTCTGGGCGGTGATGTGGAGCTACGGGTGGACGCTCTGGGCGGCGATCCAGGTCGGGGAGGGGATGCGGTACGAGGATTTCGACGCCTGGGCCTGGGCGGAGGGGCACCTCGATCGCGTCGAATCCGTGCTCGGTGGGCCGGAGTTCGAGGACCTGCTCGGCGCGCTCGGCGCATGAACGGCGAGCGCGCAGACGTGCTCGTGATCGGTGCCGGCGCGTCCGGCTCGGTGGTCGCGAAGCGCCTCGCCGAGCGTGGCTTCCGGATCACGTGCCTCGAGCAGGGTGGCTGGGTGAACGCCTCGGACTATCCGGGCGACTCGCCCGAGTGGGAGCTCGCCTCGACGAAGCGCTGGCACGTCAACCCGAACGTCCGGCAGCTCGCGGCCGACTATCCGTGCGAGACGTCGGAGTCGGCCATCAACCCGCTCATGCACTGCGCCGTCGGCGGCTCCACGATCCATTACGCCGCCCAGTGGATGCGATTCCTGCCGTCGGATTTCCGCGTCCGGAGCCTCGACGGGCTCGCCGACGACTGGCCGATCTCCTACGAGGACCTCGCTCCCTACTACGACACCGTCCAGGCCGGCATGGGCGTCTCGGGTCTCCCGGGTGACCCCGCGTACCCGCCGCACGAGCTGCCGATGCCCGCGCTGCCGATCGGCAAGGTCGGACGCGTTGCCGCGGAGGGGATGAACCGCCTCGGCTGGCACTGGTGGCCGGGAGCCCAGGCGATGCCGTCGCGGGATTGGGGCAGGCAGAAGGCCTGCACCCGGCGCGGCACGTGCATGACCGGCTGCGTCGAGGGCGCCAAGGGCTCGATGGACATCACGCACTGGCCCGACGCGATCGCGCACGGCGCACGGCTCGTCACCGGAGCGCGCGTTCGCGAGCTCACAACGAACGCAGCCGGGCTCGCGACGGGCGCGGTCTGGATCGACCGGGGCGGCGCCGAGCATCACGAGGCCGCCGACGTCGTGGTCGTCGCCTGCAACGGCGTCGGGACCCCGCGACTGCTCCTGCTCTCCGCGTCGCCGCGGTTCCCGGAGGGCCTCGCGAACTCGTCGGGCCTCGTCGGTCGCCGGCTGATGATGCACCCGTTCGCGACCGTGATGGGCATCTACGAGGACGAGCTCGAGAGCTGGCTCGGCCCGGTCGGCAACCCGGTGTACTCCCTCGAGTTCTACGAAAGCGACAGCGCGCGTGGCTTCCCGCGAGGCGCGAAGTGGGAGCTGCTCCCGCTCGGTAGCCCGCTCGGCCTGCTGTCCCGGTACGACGGCCTGCCGTTCGAGCAGCGCTACGGAGCGGGGCTTCACGGCCTCGTCCGGCGAGGGCTCGGCCGCGCCTTCGAGTGGGGCGTCACGGCCGACGACCTGCCCGACGACTCGAACCGCGTCACGCTCGACCCCGCGCTCGTCGACTCCGACGGAGTGCCGGCCCCGAAGATCCACTACCGCACGTCCGAGGCCACGACGTGCATGCTCGACTGGCACGTCGAGCGTGTGAAGCAAGCCCATGCGGCCTCCGGCGCCGTCGAGACCGTGGTCACGCACTGGACGCCCGACACGGGCTGGCACCTGCTCGGCACGGCTCGCATGGGGGACGACCCGGCAACCTCGGTGGTCGACCGCTCGTGTCGCTCCCACGACGTGCCCAATCTCTACGTGGTCGACGGCAGCGTCTTTCCCACGGGGAGCGGGACCAACCCGACGGCCACGATCTGCGCGGTGGCGTTACGCTGTGCCGAGCATCTGGCCGAGCACGCGAGCCTCCAGGAGGTGCCGGTTCCGTGAGCCCAGAACAGCGTTCGACTCTCGCCGGGCTCGCCGACGTCCTCGTCCCGGCGGCGGACGGCATGCCGGCGGCCAGCGAGGTCAAGGTGCACGAGCGGTGGATCGACAAGGCGCTCGGGGCCCGGCCGGATCTCGAAGCAGGGCTGCTGGCGATGCTGGACGTCGCAGCCGACCGGGAGCCCGCAGCCGAGCTGGAGCGGCTGCGCACCGAGGAGCCTGCCGGCTTCGAGACGCTCGCCCTCCTGGTCACCGGCGCCTACTACATGCACCCTCGCGTGCGGAAGCTGATCGGCTACCCGGGCCAGGGGCCGAACCCTGCCTATCCCGACGAGGCGGAGTGGTATCTGCGCGACGGGCTCCTCGACCCGGTCGTCGCCCGCGGGCCGATCTACCGGCCCACCCCTCGCGACTGAGCGGCGTAGCGCCGGTCGGTGTGGGGCCGGATGCCGGGCTCGATGAGTTCGACGAGCCTTGCCGCCCTCACTCGTTCGTCCAGACGAGGCAGCAGGCGTTCTCGCGCAGCCGACGCGCCGCGCGCCGGAACGCCCATTTGCCGCGGCGCGTCTGCTCGGGACCGAAGACGAGCAGCCCGACCGACTCGTTCGCGGCGACCTCGAGAGTCGCGCGGATCGGCTTCGGGTTGTGGAACGCGAGCTGCGTCGTCCTGATGCCACGAGCTCGGGCGAACGCCACGACCTCGTCGAGGTACCGGCGATTGTGGTGCTCCGCGTACTGACGGGCGACGTGCCCGGCGTAGTTGCGATACCCGAGCGGGATCGCATCGCAGACATAGAGCTCGGCGCCGGTCTCGGCCGCCGTGTCCAGCGCGAACTCGACGGCGACCGGATCGAACGGGACGTTGAGCGTCACGAGCATGACCGGGCGTACGGGTATCGCGACCCCGATCGGATCGGGCGGCGCGTCCCGTTCGACCGGTACGCGGCTCACCGTTCGGTTGCCTCCAGCTCGAGCGTCGGCAGCTCTCCGGGCGAGGGGACGAACGTTCGTGTGAACCACCGCCGGATGATCTTGAACCAGATCACCGCCGTGACCGGTGCGGCGATCGCGGCGCCCCACATCCCCCAGACGAAGAAGGAGAGGACGGTGATGCCGACGACGAAGACGAAGCCGACCCTGACGTACACCCGTGCCCGCGCCTGGTGCGCGCGAACCTGGGTGAACCGGCCCTGCGGGAGCTGGGAGGTGTCGTAGCGGCGGCCGCAGGAGCACTCGACCGGGTCACCGAGCTGCGCCGAGTGGGTCTCGCCGCACTCGCACTTGACGGTGATCGGGATCCCCACAAGCCGATTCTAGCGTCGCGGGGAGGGGCGGGCGACGCCGGCCCCTCCCCGCGCGAACCGTGTCGATCAGCGAGCGCGGGCCGATGCCGCGGCGCCGTCGATCGCCTCCTGCGACGGCTGCTCGTCGCTCGGCTCCTTCCACCGGAACGGTCGCCCCCACTGCTTCTGGGCGATCACGTAGCCGAGGACACCGGCCGCGAGTGCACCGACGCCCACGGCGATGATCTCCGGAATCCGCTCCGTCGGGCTCGCCGTGCCCTCTGCGTACTCGGGACTGAGGTAGTCGAACCCGTAGCCCGTGTACTTGAGCTTCCAGAGCCCGAACACGATGAACAGCAGGTTCGCGAGCGCGAACACTCCGGCCCCGACCATCCACGGCTTCGCCAGACGGATCGGGCGTGGCCAGTTCGGCCGGTCCCTGCGCAGGAGCAGGACCCCCGAGAGCGCGAGCACGTGCGAGAGCATGTATCCCAGGTTCCCTGCCGCGAGGATGAAGTAGATGTTGCCGAAGTAGAGCAGCAGGAAGACATTCAGCAGCATGTCGAAGGTCATCGCGCGGCCCGGGACGTGGTGCCTGTTCAGCACCCCGAGCCACTTGATGGTCATCTTCTCCTCCGAGAGGGCATACAAGGCCCGCGAGCCGTCCATCGTCGCGGTGTTCATCGAGAGCAGCAGGCCCGCGCAGAGGCAGACGACGAGGAACTTGCCGAAACTCTCGCCGGCGATCGAGTTGACGACGTCGACGAGCCAGAGCACGCCGGTGACATCGCCGAAGAGGGCGTCGTAGCCGATCGTCCCGATCACGACGACAGGGAGCATGAACGCCAGCACGACGTTGAGCGCACCCGTCGCCGCGAGCGCCTTGCGCGTGTCGTTCTTCGTGTCCTTGTACTCGGGCGCGAAGGTCGCGGCCGCCTCGGGCCCATACGTGGACCAGCCGAGGATGTACATCCAGACCATGATCATCAGGAACTTGTTGAAGCCGCTCGGATCGTCGCCGTAGAACGCGACCGTGTCGCCGACGAAGTTCGAGTCGATCTGATGGTTCGAGAAGTCGCCGGTGAGAAAGCCGCCGACGGCGATCACGACGATCGGGATCATCATCAGCGCGCCGACGATGTAGCTGAACCACACCGCGGGGCGCATCCCACGAACGTTGAAGGCGTAGCAGAGGAGCACGCACATGATGCCGATCAGCTGAGGCCAGCCGAGCGACACGATCACGGGCGGATCCCACGACTCGGTGGCGAAGTACCCCTCGCCGCCGAACGTGCCGATGAGCAGGTAGCCGACCAGGCTGCCGTAGATCGCGAGCACGCTCGACCAGGCGAACCAGTAGCCGAACACGGCGATCGGCCCGGCGAGGGAGAAGTGCTGCCGCCAACCCTCTCGCGCGTAGACCGACAGGCCGCCCGGCTTGTCGGGGAACATCGCGGCGGGCTCGCAGTAGATGTACGCCTGCAGGGCCCCGATGATCGCGGAGACGACCCAGAGCACGGCGGCGACCCAGCCGCCGAGGGAGATGATCGAGCCCCAGAGCCCGATCAGGAGGAAGCCCGGGTTCGCAAGTCCGATCACGAACCCGTCCCACCATCGCATCGTCTTCAGGAGCCTTCGTTCGTCGACCGCTACCTCAGCCATCCACCCCTCCTCGTCTTGCCGCAGCGCATCGCCTCGAGCCGCCACCGGGTCGCTCGCCCGCCGATTCGACGATCAGGAGGTCGCGACCCATCGCCTACTCAACCGCCTTCGCCGGCGAACGCCTTGCCGGAAGGCGCGAACGTACCACCCGGCGCGGACAAGATCAACCCCCATTCGCGGCCGGGCCCGGAGCCTCCGGGACGGGGCTATGCTCGCGCCGGATGCGGATCGTCGTTCTCGGTGGTGCCGGCGCGATGGGAAGCGGCCTCTCGGAGGATCTCGCAGGCTGCCCCGAGGTCGACGAGTTGCTCGTCGCCGACGTGGACGGCGCCCGGGTCGAGGCGCTCGTCGACTCGTTCGGGGAGAAGCGCGCACAGGGGGTCGCAGTCGATCTCACATGCCGCGCCGAGGCGCTGCGGCTGCTCGAGGGCGCTGATCTGCTCGTGAACTGCACGAGCTTCACGCTGTTCGACCGGGTGCTCGAGCTCGCCGTGGCGGCCCGGGTCGCCTACGCGGATCTGATCTCCGAGCCGACCGCGGCGCAGCGCGCAGCGGTCGAGGCTGCGGGGATCACGGCGGTCTCCGGGCTCGGCGCCTCACCCGGGCTCACGAACGTGCTCGTCAGGCACGCGGCCGACGAGCTCGGGCCTCCCGATGAGGCCCACCTCGCCTGGGCGAGCTTCCGGACGATCGCGCCGAGCCCGGGCCTCCTCGACACGATCCTCTGGGAGCTCTCGGACGGCTGTCCGACACGGCAGGTCTACGTGAACGGCCGCTTCGAGCGGGCCGGCTTCATGGAGGGGTCCCGGCTCGTCGACTTCGCCGCGCCGCTCGGGCGCCAGCGTGTCTACTACGTCCCGCACACCGAGGTCACGACGCTTCCCCGGCACTTCCCGAGCCTGCGCTTCTGTGCCGTCCGGGGAACCTGGCGGCCCGAGCTGATGGAGGACGTGAAGGTGCTCAACAGGTACGGCCTCCTCGATCCCGAATCGATCGAGTCGACGAAAGAGCGGATCTGGGCGCGGTTTGGCGGCCAGCGCGACGACTCCCCGTGGCGGCTGTTCGTGAACGTCGAGGTGATCGCCGGCGGCACGAGGCGCGTCTACCGGGCGAGCCACCCCGACTGGGGCCAGGAGGGGACGGGAAAGATGACGGGGATCTGCGCAGCGGTCGGGGCGCAGCTCCTCGCCCGCCACGGTTCACGCGGTGCCGGCTTCGTCGACCCGGAGGTCTACTTCGACCCCGGGGAGTTCCTCGCGGAGCTCGGGAGCCGAGGGACGATCGTCGTCACCTGGGACGACGAGGAGCTTTCCGGCGAACCTCTCGAGAGGACGTAGGGCGGACGGGGCACCCGGCCCGGCTGTGACCGCCGGGCTCCGCCCGGCTCCTGTGCGGGTCGCGGCCGGCCGAGCCGGCCGCTCAGCCGCGGAGGCCGAGCCGGTCGCTCAGCCCCGGTAGCCCCGGATGTAGCGCTCCAGCGGGAGGTGCCGGTAGCGAGGCTGCGGCAGCCGGTCGAGCGTGACCAACCCCGGCGGCGCGTCGATCACGTCCGGAATGCGGTTCACGACCGAGGTGCACGTGATGAGGCGCGTCGGCACACGCTCGTTCGACAGGTGGAGCTCCGGCTCGCCGTGGATCAGCCACTCGTTCGTGTCCGACTCGCCGGCGTCGTAGACGCGCCCAGCCATCTCGAAGGTGAACGACGGGCCCTCGACGGTCGTGATCGTTGTCGAATCGACGATTCCCAGCATCCGCCCTGCGCGAACGATCCCGCCGAGGCTCGTCGACGGCGTGTCCCGCACTGCGGGCACCGGCTCGACGAAGCTCGACACGACCGACGGCGTTAGCCCGCAGTCGGCGATGAGCGCCTCGAGGTTTGCGCGCGCGACGAAGTCGGGCCACCCGTGCTTCTCGACGTACCGGGTGAACTCGTCCGGGGAGTCGCCGAGGTGGACGTGCGCCGCGACCTCGGGCCCGTAGTCGTCGGCATTCCAGCTGCAGCGCCCGACGACGGAGTCGATCCGGTGTGCCGCACCCATGAGCGTTCCCACGAGCTTCATCCAGAACACGTCCTGAGCCCCCGAGGCTGCGAGCGAGACCCCGTGGGCCCTGGCGATCCGATCGAGCTCGAAGCCGAGCTCCGGCGCGGTGCCCCACGGCCAGATCGTCTCCTCTTCGATGGTGACGACGTTCGTGCCGTGCTCGAGGCAGAGCCGGAAGTGGTCGAGCATCGCGCTCAGGTAGCTCGCGACCGATACGACGGCCACGTCCGCTCCCCGCTCGAGCGCCGGCCGGGCATCGGCCTCGACCACGACGCCGGTCGTCAACCCGAGCCCGGCGACCTCGCCCAGGTCGCGGCCGACCTTCTCGGGACTGCGCGCGACGGCGCCGACGATCTCGACGCCCTTCTCGAGCATCAGCCGGGCCATGATCGCGCCCATGGCCCCGACCCCGTACACGATCCCCCGGATCGGGCGGTGCATCAGACCGGCACGGTGTCCCGGGCCCGGGCGAGCTGTGCCTCGTAATCCGCGTCTGACGTCTCGCCGACGAGCCGCCGCTCTCGGATGAACGGCAGCGGTACGGCCGGGTCGGCAGAGTCGATCTCGCGTCCGAGCCGGTGCCCGTCGAAGACGCAGTCGGCGATCAGTCGAGGGGCGACACAGTCGCCGATGCGGTAGACGCCCTCGATGCCCTCGCGCTCGAGCGCATCGGGGTCGGCCTGCAGCTCGCGCCATAGCGAGTCGTCCGAGAGGCGCTGCGTGACGAGGACGACGGAGTCGGCCGCCAGCTCGCGGGCGTCGTCCTCGACCCAGACGCTGACGGCTCGCACCCCGGCCGGCCGGATCTCGGCGAGATAGCGCTCGGCCACGAGGTCGATGTGGAGCTCGTGGAGCCGTGCGTGGAGGCGCGCCATCTCGCCCGTGTAGTGCATGTACTGGCCCGGGTGGGCGTTCGTCGTCACGTAGGTGACGCGCTTGCCCTCGAGCGCCAGCTTCTCGGCGATCCCGACGCCCATGAAGTAGCCCTCGCAGTCGTAGACGAGCGCATGGTCGCCGCACGGCTTGCCCTCGAGCATCACCTGCTCGGGGGTGAGCACATGGGGGAGGGAGGCGTCGGCACCCGGTACGGGTGCATGCGTAGCGCCCGAGATCCCGTCGCCCGCCCAGCGCGCGCCGGTCGCGACGACGACGATCTCCGCGCCGTATTCGCGGACAGCCCGAGCGTCGAGCCGCAGGCCGGACACGATCTCGACGTTCCTCAGCTTGTCGAGCTGGACACGGCGATAGTTCACGACCCGGGCCCACTCACCGAGGCCGGGGAGGCGCGACACCCAGTCCACGTAGCCGCCGATCTCGGGTGCGGCGTCGACGAGGTGAACCCGGCGCATGCCCCGCATGCCGAGGACGCGGGCGCACTCCATCCCGGCGGCACCGGCTCCGACGACGAGGACGTCGCGGTCGGCGTTCGCCGCCTTCGTGAACCGTTCGGGATGCCATCCGCGGCGGTACTCCTCGCCGGCGGTCGCGTTCTGGGTGCAGATGAGCGGCGGCCCGCCGATCTCCCAGCGCGAGACGCAGACGTTGCAGCCGATGCACTCGCGGATCTCGTCGAGCCGGCCCTCCTCGATCTTCCTCGGCAGGAAGGGATCGGAGATCGACGGGCGAGCTCCGCCGATAAGATCGCACTGGCCGCTCGTGATCGCCTCGGCCATCGTGTCCGGGTTCGTGAACCGGCCGACGTTGACGACGGGCTTCGCCGTCACGTCCTTGACCCCGCGCGTCCATTCGGCCTGGTAGTTCTGCTCGAAGAAGCGTGAGGGGCCGATGTCGTCGCCCCAGTTCGTGTACGCGCCGACGTTCACGTCCCAGAGATCGACGAGATGGTCGACGTGGGCGATGAACCCGAGGGCCTCGTCCCGCTCGACGCCGCACGGCCCGAGCGGATCGACGGTCAGCCGGGCCGCGATCGCGCACTCCTCGCCGACCGCCTCGCGGACAGCCTCGAGCGTCTCGCGCCAGAAGCGAGCCCGGTTCTCGAACGAGCCGCCGTACTCGTCGCTGCGCCGGTTGTAGTAGGGCGAGAGGAACTGCATCGGCAGGAAGCCGTGGGCTCCGTACACGTAGACGATGTCGAACCCGGCGGACCGGGCCCTGCGCGCCGCAGCCGCGTAGAGGCCGTGGAGCTCGCGGATCTCCGCGACCGTCGCCTCCCGCGGGATCGTCAGAGGATCGGCCTCGCTCGCGATCTGCGAGGGGCCGCGCGGCACGCATCGCGACTCCATGCAGGGCGCGTTCGCGCCCCCGTACCAGAGCTCGACGCTCGCGAGCGCGTCCCAGGCGTGAACGGCCGCGGTCGTGCGGGCGAGGTTACGGACGTCCTCGTCGTCCCAGAGCCGCGCCGAGACGCGATGGCAGTCATCCGACTCGGGGTGGATCGAGCAGTACTCGGTGCACACGGCCGCCCATCCTCCCTCGGCCTTCATCCCGCGATGCCCGGCCTGGAAGCCGGGCTTCTCGGAGCCCGCGCCGTTGCACTGGGGCGTGTGGTAGAAGCGGTTCCGGAGCGTCTTCGGCCCGATCCTGACCGGCTCGAAGAGGACGTCGTGCTTCGGGTCGCGGGGCATTCGCTCCCTCCTCTGCTGGGTGCGGTCATTCTCTCGCAGAGACGACGAGGGGCGGGTGAGCACCCGCCCCTCGAGCGTTGGCCCGGTCAGCGGGTCCAACGAGATTCCCTAGTGCACGACCGGGGAGCCGGTGGCCTCCTCCTCGGGCATCGCCGGCGTCTCCTCGCGCCAGTGGGGCGCCTCCTTGTCCTGCACGATTCGCCGGAAGAGGAAGAGCAGGAGCGAGACGCCGAGCACCGCGAAGCCGATCACCCGCTCCTTGGTTCCGCCGTAGACGGCCCCGCCGCCGGCGATCTGGAACCAGGCGATGCCCACCGCGCTGAAGACGAGGAACGCGGCACAGAGGACGCCGGCAATCCATGTCCAGTACGAGGGGAGCTTGATCGGCCGCGGCCAGTTCGGCCGCGCTCTCCTCAGCAGGACGTACCCGGAGAGGGCGAAGACGTGTGCCAGCACGTAACCGATGTTGCTCGCCACGAGAATGCCGAAGAGGTTGCCGACGAAGAGGACGAAGAGGATGTTGATCGCCGCGTCCAGGGACATGGCGAACCCCGGTACGTTCCAGCGGTTGAGGCGTCCGAGTTGCTTGATCGTGAGCCCGTCCTTCGAGATGCCGTACAGCGCGCGGCTCCCGTCGGCCGTCGCCGTGTTCATCGAGATGACGAAGCTCGCCAGGATGATGATCACGAAGAAGTCCGTCGCGCCCGAGCCGACGAGCTGTTCGAGCGCGCCGACGTAGTCGAAGAGCTCCACCGTCTCCGGCCCCACGCCGCCGGTGAGACCGATCGGCAGCACCGTGTAGACGACGAGCGAGAAGAGCGCCGCCGACATGAGGGCCCTTCGCGTGTCCCGGACCGTGTCCTTGTACTCGGGCGCGAAGGTCGCGCACGTGTCGACGCCGCCCGCCGACCAGATCATGATCCAGATCCACACGAGTGCGAGCTGCCAGCCGCCCCAGGCGAGGCCCGGATCGTCGAGCTTGTAGGTGAGGTTGGCCGAGTCGAAGTCGCCGTTGATGAACGGCAGGATCATGAAGCAGAAGAGCGGGATCATGAGCAGGAGGCCGGAGAGGTAGTTGAACGCCACGCCGATGCGCGTGCCGAAGACGTTGAAGGACCAGACGCAGGCGATCAGGCCGATTGCGATCAGGTGCTGGAGCCCGATGTTCACGGTGCCGGTCGAGAAGTACCCGGCGTCGATGTCCGCGCCGCCGAACGCGTACGTCCCGTACGGCTCGTTCGGGAACCACGCCGCCTGGGCGATGTAGCCGCAGAAGATGCCGAGGAACGACAGCACGACCGACCAGCCGATCCAGTAGCCGAACGTGGCGATCGGCCCCACGAGGGTCGTGTGCTTGCGCCACCCCTCGTTCGCGTAGAGCGGGAAGCCGCCGGACTTGTGCGGGAACATCGCGGCGAGTTCCGCGTACAGCATCATGACGGGCACCATGATCGCCGCCGTGATTCCCCAGAGCAGCGCCGCGCCCCAGCCGCCGAGGTCGAGCACCGTCCAGCCGAGTGCGCCGAGCAGGAACCCGGGATTCGCGAGCGCGATCACGAACCCGTCGTACCAGCGGAGCGTCTTCAGGAGCTGTCGTTCTTCGATCTCCGCGACCGCCATGGTCGGACCCCCTTCTCGCTCTGGCTGCCGAGCGAACCTAGCACCCACGGTGGACGGATGCAACCGAACGCGGAACGCCGCGTCCGTCGCCGAGCGATCCCGATCTAGAATCAGCTGCATGGGTGGGCTGAGGATCACCGTTCGCTGCGACTGCGGCGCCGTTCGGTACCTCGGCTACGGCGAGGTCTGGACGTGCGAGACGTGCGGGAAACGCTGGAACACCGCGCAGATCCCGAAGGAGGAGTACGACCGTGTCGCGGCGGCGGTCGCCCGCTACCGGCACGTCGCGATCGGAGCGATCGCTGTCACGACGGCGGTCCTCATCCCGCTGGGCCTGCTCGTCAACTTTGTCTTCCTCCTGCTCGTGCCCGCGCTGCTCGTGCTGTGGGCCGGAATCGTCTCGCCGCGCCTGAAGCGTGGCGTCTGGGCGCGCATCGGATCGCTGCCCTCGTGGCAGCTCCACCCGGAGTGAGCCGTGCTCACGCTGCGCCGCCCCCGCGCGCCCCGGGTCGAGCTCGAGGTCGGAACGATCGGTCGGCCCGTCGTCCTCGCGACGCTCGGTGTTCCGTTCGACCCGCAGGCGGCAGCGTTCGCCGTCGACACCGCGGTCGAGAGCGGCCAGCCCCTCGTCCTGCTCAACGTCGTCGAGCTGATCCTGTCGCCGCAGGCGGTCGTGTTCGGCCTGAGCTGGGAGCTTGCGGGCGAACGCGACGCACGCGCCCTGGCCGAGCCCGCTCGGCTCGCCTCGTCGTTCGGCGTCCAGGTCGAGCGCCTGCGGGTGTGCAGCCCGCACCCGGTCGACGCGCTGGTCGAGCTCGTGGCGGAGCGTTCCCCCGGCCTGCTCGTGTTCGGCCCCGATCGCAACCGGCTTCGCGGATGGCGCTATCGCCGGGCGGCGAAGGCCGTCCGCGACCGCTGTGCCTGCCTAGTCTGGCTTGCGGAGTAGGGGCCGGACCTGCCCCGCGCTGAAGAGATCCGATTTCGTGACGGACCCGCGCATCGCCTCCACGGATCATCGGTGGCGTGCGTTCGCGACGTCGCCTTCGGCTCCGGGACTTCGATTACGGCACCGCGGGCGCCTATCTCGTCACCGTGTGCGGCCGGGAAAGGGCATGCCGCTTCGCCTGTATCGAGGACGATCGAGCCGTGCTCTCGCGCCTCGGTCGAATCGTCGAGAGCGCCTGGTGGGCGATCTCCGTGAAGCACCCGGGTGTCGACGTCGAGGCCTGCGTGGTGATGCCGAATCACGTCCACGGAATCGTGTGGCTCGACCGACGCGGGGACCGTCGACCACCGCCCTTGCCAGCGGTCGTCGGCGCATTCAAGGGGCGTGCTAGCCGCCTCGCCGGAGACGCGCTCTGGCAGCGTGGTTACCACGACAGAGTCATTCGCGACGAGCAAGAGCTGACGTCGTTCCGCCAATACATCGCCACGAACCCGATGCGGTGGGCGCTGGACCGGGAGAATCCCGCCCGTCGGTGACCGGGCGTGGGCCGGACAGGTCCGGCCCCTACACCGAACATCACGAGGGCCGACGCCTCACGAATCCGAGTAGGGGCCGGTCCTGACCGGCCCGGGCCGGATCTCGTCCGGCCCGCCCGGCCTACGCCGGGACGCGCTGCAGGTTCGCCCGCTCGATCAGGCGCGCCGTGACCCGCGCCGCGTTCGCGCAGATCGTCGACGTGGGTGCCATCGGGCCCGACGTGACGAAGACGGAACCGTCGACCACGTAGAGGTTCGGCACGTCATGCGTCTGGCACCAGCGGTCGACGACGGAGGTCGCGGGGTCGTCGCCCATCCGGGTCGTGCCGAGCAGGTGCCAGCCCCAGGCCGACCAGTCGGCCTCGATCGTGTCGACCGCCCCTGCGGCCCGGTGCGCCTCGTGGGCGCGGTCGAGCTGGAAGCGGAGGTTCGTCCTCATGTCGTCGTCGATGACGAAATGGGCCTTGGGCGCCGGGATGCCGTCCCCGTCCTTCAGCTCCGGGTCGACCGTGATCGTGTTCGATTCGTGCGGCATGTCCTCGATCCCGATCCCCCAGTCGAACGCGTGCCCGAGCGTCCGCTCGATCAGCTCGTGGATGCTCGATCCGAAGCGGCTCTCGAATGGCCGATCGTCGTAGCGGGCCAGGCTGAACAGGGGCCCGCCGAGCGGCATCAAGTCCCACTGGGCGCCGCGGGAGCACCCGCGCGACTCGTCGTGATCTGCGAACTCGAGCGAGAGGAGCTGCGTCCCCCACGGGCCGAGCCAGGTCTCGAGATCGTCCTCGTAGACGCCGAGCACGCTCATGTACGGGTGCAGCATCAGCCGCTTGCCGACGAGGCCCGAGGAGTTCGCGAGACCGTCGGGGAAGCGGGCGGACGTCGAGAGCAGCAGGAGCCGCGGCGTCCCGACCCCGTTCGCGCCGAGGATCACGACGTCCGCGGCCTGGAACTGCTCCTGCCCGTTCCGGTCGATGTACACGGCGCCCGTCGCGAGCCCCTTGCCGTCCACGGTGATCTCGCGCACGCGCGCGCCCGTGATGCACTTCGCGCCGTGCTGCAGCGCGGCCGGCCACATCGTCGTGTCGGTCGAGCTCTTTGCCCCCGTGGGGCAGCCCCACATGCACGCGCCGGTCCGCTCGCAGCCGGCGAGATTGCCGACGTCCTGAGAGCGGATCGCGTGCGCGGCCGGCCACCAGTGCCAGCCGAGCTCGTTCATGCCGAGCGCCGCCTTGCGTCCCATCGCGCCGATCGGCAGGGGCGGCAGCGCCGGTGCCGGCCCGGCGGGGTAGACCGGATCGCCCGTCATCCCGGAGATCAGCATCTCCTGGTCGATCCGCTCGTAGTAGGGCTGCATCTCCTCGTACGAGATCGGCCAGTCATCGGCGAGCCCGTCCACGGTGCGCACCCTGAAGTCGTGTGGCCGCATCCGAACCCACTGCGCGCAGAAGTGCACCGTCGAGCCGCCGACGGCGTTGTACATCACCGGGGTGATCGGCGAGTTGGAGACCTCGATCGGATAGTCGGCCTGCTGCCGTCGGACGTTCGGGTTGGGGCTCCACTGGGCATCCGCGACGAGCTCCCACTCGAGCTTGTCCCCCGGGAACTGGGAGACGTTCGGCCAGCCTCCCTGTTCGAGGCACACCACGCTGTAGCCGGCCTCGGCGAGGTGCCGGGCCGCGACCGAGCCACCGGCCCCCGCGCCGATGATGAGCACGTCGGCGCGCTCCGGGGAGCGCGAGAGGTTGAACGAGAGCGGCTCCACCCGTCCATTCGGCGGAGGAGCCGGCGGGGCCTGCTTGTGGACGGGCCCGCGCTCGATGACCGCGTCGAGGATGTCGTCGCGCAGGTCGTACTCGGCCTCGTCGGCGAACGGTGGGCGCTTGCCCTGGCCGGGGAACCCGATGCGCTTGCGGACCTTCAGGTTCATGTAGTAGGCGCCCTGGACGATCATCGCGAGCCCGTCGAACGCCGGCCGCTCCTCCGCATGGAGCCTGCGGGCCTCTCCCCCGGCATCGCTGCCGGCGGCCCGGTCGAGCAGCGCACCCAGCGATTCGACGAGGTCGGGCCGAGCCTTGAGCGCCCGGTCGAGCCATTTCCCCTGGGGATCCGCCTCGCTCCACGAGAGAAGCTCCCCGGCAGCCGGGATCAGCACGTCTCCGAGCGCCCGGAGGGTCGCGACCTGCTCCTCGCTCAACGTGGCCTTGGCCGACACGCTCACGCTGCCACCTCCTTCGTCGGAGACATGAGCCTACGACATCGCGGCGGGCAACGGAAGGCCCAGCCGCTTTCAGGCCCCGGCGGTCGTCGAGACGCTTGGTCCCGCCGATACTCGCCGCGCCACCCGGCGGAGCGTCGCCCCCTGGACGACGATCGAGGCCGCCGTGGCGACGAGGACAATCGCCTCCGTCCGCGAGGTCTCGGGGAGGGCTTCGAGGCCGGGATACGCGGCCAGCAGCAGCGGAACGGCGCCTTTCAGGCCACCCCAGGAGACGAGCACCCGTTCCGCCCTCGTGAGACCGCTGCCCAGCAGGCAGACGGCCGCGACCGCGGGGCGGACGAGGAAGACCGTCATGAAGGTGATCGCGAATCCCTGCCAGAGGTCGACACCGCCGACGAGCGGCGCGAAGGCGGCTCCGAGGAGGCCGAAGAGGATCGGCTCGGCGGCCGCCGCTACGGACTCCGGCACGGCATGGTTGCGCCCGTCCTGCTCGGCCCAACGGTCCGAGAGGAGCAGGCCGGCAACGTAGACCGCGAGGAAGCCGCTGCCGTGGAGAGAGGCCGTCCCGGCTCCCACGATCACGGCCCCGACCAGCACCGCGAGCGCCTGAAACCCCTCCTCGAGCTTCGGCGTCGCTCGCAGCAGCATCATGAGGGCGCCGGCGCCCACAAGGCCGCCCGCAAGCCCGATGCCGAGTTCCTCCGCGAGGCGGATCGCACCCTCGCCGAACGAGGCTCCGTCCGGCCCGAGCGCCGCGACGGCGACCACCATGAGCGAGATGCCGACCGGGTCGTTGAATCCCGACTCGCCCTCGAGGATCGTCCGGGCGCGGCCGCGCGAGGCGCCGCCGCGGAGCGTCGCATACACCGCCGCCGGGTCGGTCGGGGCGAGCGCGACGCCGACGAGGAGGGCGAGCGACCAGTCAAACCCGAGCACGTAGTGCCCGAAGGCTGCGAGCCCGCCCGCCGTCGCCGCCGTGCCGGGAAGACCGAGCAGGACGATGGGCTGCGCGGACCGCCGCCAGGCCGTGAAGCCCGTGGCCAGACCGCCCTGGAAGAGGATCCCGTACAGAGCAAGGGCGCCGATCTCCTCGAGCTCGAGCGGGCCGAGCCGCTCGGCGACGTCGAGCCCGGCGAGCCCGGCGATCACCCCGACGGCGAGAAACGCGGCCGGGCCGGGGAGGTGCAGGCGGCGGAGAACGGGCGCGAGCGCGAGCGCGGCGGCCAGCAGCGCCGCGGCGACGAGGAGCTCAGGGTAGAAGTCGGCCAGGTCGTCCATGAGTCGTTGCCGACCAGGCTTCCCGGCGCACCAGGATGGATTGTACCTCCCGGACGGTGCGGGCCGGACGTCGTTCGGGGCCGAACCCGCCCGCCAGCGTCCCTACGCCCGCGCGCGTACCTTCTCCGTGTCGTAGACCGGCATCGGTGCAACGATTGCCGGCGCGGTGCCGCCCTCGACGGCGACCTCGACCGTCTCACCCTCCCGGGCGAGATCGCTGCGGAGCACGGTCAGGCCGATGACCTTGCCGAGCGTCGGGCTCTCGGCCGGGCTCGTCAGCGTGCCGACCCGTTCGCCGTCCTTCGTCACGGACGCCCCGTACTCCGGAACCGGCCCGTCGACGACGAGGGTGACGAAGCGGTTGGGTGGGTTCGCACCCTCGGCGGCGAGAGCGTCCTTCCCGCAGAGCTCGGCCTTGTCGAGCCGGATGAGCTTCTCGAGGCCCATGTCGTAGGGGCTCGTCTCGTGCTGGAAGTAGTCGTAGCCGATGAAGATCAGGCCCGACTCGATCCGGATCGTCTCGACCGCCGCCAGCCCGTACGGCCTGGCGCCCGCGCCGACGACGGCAGCCCAGAGCTGCTCGGCGCCATCGGGGGAGCAGAACAGCTCGTACCCGAGCTCGCCCGAGTACCCGGTCCGCGACACCCAGCACGGGACGCCGCCGACCTTCACCTGCTCCGGCCAGAAGCGGAAGTAGCGCAGCCCGGCAACGTCGATGTCCGTGAGCCCCTGCAGCAGCTCGCGCGAGCGGGGGCCGTTGATCCCGAGCTGCGGCGTCGACCGTGTCATCGGCTCGATCTCGACCGAGAGCCCGGCGACCACGCCCCTGAAGTGATCCAGGTCGGCGTCGAGAGCGGTCACGGCGATGCACTGGTCGTCGGCGGTCCTGAAGACCGTTCCGTCGCCGATCATCTTCCCCTGCTCGTCGCAGAACGGTGCGTACCGCACCTGGCCGACCTCGAGGCTCAGCATGTCGTTCGTGAAGATGCGGTCGACCGCCTTCGCGGCGTCGGGGCCGCTGAAGCCCCACTTGCGAAGCGGCGAGGCGTCCCAGACCCCGACGTCGTTGCGGATGGCGTGGTGCTCGGCGACCGGGTCGCCGAAGTGGTTCGGCCAGTACCAGCCCTCCCAGTCGACGAGGTCACCACCCATCGCGCGTTGCGGCCGGTCGAATGCGGTCCGGATGATCTCCTCGCTCATCGAGCCTCCTTGTGCAGTCCGGCATCGCGCCGGCCGGTCACGGCTTGCTCCTCGGGCGCGGCCCGGTGGCCCAGCGCCGCCGAGATCGCGCGCGCATGTTCGCATACGGCCGGAATCGCGGCGGCCATCGCCGACGCGTCGAATCGAGACGACGGGCCCTGGACGCCGAGGATCGCGGCGAGCTCGCCGGAGCCGTCGAAGACGGGAGCGGCGACGGCGCTGAGATCCGGCTCGCGCTCGCCCCGCGCGGTCGCGAAGCCCTCTGCCCGCACCCGGTCGACCTCCGTCGGCGAGGAGTTCCCGGTCGACGACGGTCAGCGGCGTGAAGCGCTCGAGCGGACCGTCGGGCAGATGCCCACCGTGCGCCAGCAGCACCTTGCCGACCGCGGTCGCGTGCGCGACGCTCGGACGCCCGATCCGCGCGACGCTCTGCACGAGCGAGCGGCTCTGCACGTAGTCCACGGTCACCGCCTCGCGCCCGCCGGGCGCCGAGAGGGTTGCCGTCTCCCCGGTCGACTCGCTGAGCGCGAGCAGGTGGGAGCGCGAGAGTGCTCGCAGGTCGAGCCGTGCGAGCACGGCGTTGCCGAGCTGGATCAGCCGGAGCCCGAGTCGGTAGCGGCCGCTGTCGGCCACGTGCTCGACGAGGCCGGACTCGACGAGCGTCGCCAGCAGCCTCGAGACGGTGCTCGGGTTGATCGCAGTCCGGCGCGCGATCTCGTTCGTCCCGAGCTCGGCCTCGCGATCAGCGAGGACATCGAGCACGGCGACCGCCCGCTGCACGGCGGCAACCTGGCGGATGGCTGGCTGACCAGTACGAGTCATGCTAGGGTTCGCCCGGCGTATTTTGCAACACTATTGCCCAGGAGGCAATACCAATGGCGCTCCCCGCATCCACACCTTACCTCGTCGTCGGTGCCGGCATCCACGGGTTGTCGACTGCATACCACCTGGCGAAGGAGCTCGAAGCGCGCGGCGCCGGTGCGGGATCGGACGTCGTCGTCATCGACAAGCACAGTCCCGGGGCGGGCGCATCCGGGATCGCCTGCGGCGTCGTGCGCAACAACTACTACCAGCCGGCGATGAGCGAGCTGATGCAGGCCTGCGTCGAGGTGTGGGAATCGGACCCGGCCGCCTACGCCTACAACCCCGTCGGGTACATGGCACTCGGTGCCGAGCGGCAGATCGCGGACCTGACCGAGACCTACGAGCGACAGGAGAGGATCGGCTACCGCTCGCGCCTCGTCCTCGGCGAGCGCGAGGTCGACGCCTACATGAAGGAGCTCTTCCCGGACTGGCGGGCGAAGGGCGTCCACGTGCTCCTCCACGAGCTGCAGGGCGGCTTCGCGTTCAACGTCGACTCGATCATGGGCCTGAAGGCCAAGTGCGAGCAGCACTGGGTGCGGGTGCTCTCGGGCGTCGAGGTGAAGGCGTTCGAGTACCGCGAGGACGACTCGATCAGGGCCGTGATCACGAACGAGGGGACGATCGAGGTCGGCGAGCAGGTCGTGATCGCCCCGGGCCCGTGGGCGAAGCCGCTCTGGTCGATGCTCGAGATGCCGATGACGATCGACGTCCACACGCCGTCGGGTGACGTCGTGCGCGATCGCCCGATGTGGACGTATTGGAACCTGCAGGAGGGCGAGATCCACGTCGACCCGAAGCTGTTCTCGCTCCCCGACGGGTCGATGCCGCCGGTCATCCATCTCGATACCGACGCCCCCCTGTACACGGACGAGGGCGTGCTCGTGACCGACGAGCTGTGGGGGATCTATTACAAGCAGGATCGGAACGGCGTGCAGGGGGGTGCCTCGCCGGTCATGGTGGGCCCGGACGCGCAGATCGATCCCTATCCGCAGACGACCGACGTCGACCCGGGCTTCCCGGACATGTGGTGCGCCGCGCTCTCGCATGCGATGTCGCGCTTCGCGGGGTGCCGACCCGGGTACAAGCTGGCCCGCTCCGGCGGGATCGGAGCCTTCACGGCCGACAACTTCCCGGTCTTCGACTACATCAAGCCGAACGCGTACGGCATCTTCGACTCGAACCACGGGTACAAGATGATCGGGGTCGGCCGCGAGGTCGCGAAGGTCGTCTGCGGCGATCACTCGAGCCTCCTGCATCCGTTCCGGTTCGAGCGGTTCGAGACGGGCGACCTGCACCCGGTCTCGAGCTCGCCATACCCCTGGTCCTAACCTCCGCGGCTGAGCGGCCTCTGCGGCTGACGGCCCGGCTCGGCCGGGCCGGACCCGCGTAGGAGCGGCCCGGAGGGCCGCGGTCACAGGTCACGGTCATCTGGGGGGCGGGCGGGATGAGATCCCGCCCCTACGGCGACACCCGACCCACCGCGCCCCGGCTCCCGGTAGGGGCCGGATCTAGTCCGGCCCGCGCGCTGCCGGCGGCGGCACCTCGCGCAGCTCGATCTCGAGGAGCCCGAGCCTGCGGGCGAGCCAGCCCTTCGTGGTTGCCTGGATCGACAGCGTGAGGATCACGGCGACGGCGACACAGATGACGATCAGGTCGGCGTCGGGGACATCGAGCGACACCATGATCCCGGCGAGCGCCGCCGGCAGGACGCCCGTCTCGCGCGTCCAGCCGACGAAGACCGTCTCGTTGCGCGTCCAGGCCCCGCGCCGGTCGGGAAGGATGCAGGCGAGCACTGCGATCGGTCGAGCGACGAAGATCAGGGTCGCGAGCACGAGAAGCGCGGGGCCGATCTCGTCGACGAGGGCACTCCAGGGCAGGTTCGCGCCGAGGACGATGAACACGAGCATCACCATCGTCTCGGCAACCGTCGCTACGACGGTCCGCATCGAGCGCTCGTGCTCGGAGTGCATGCCGAGCCGCAGCGTGTCCATGTTGCCGACGATCAGCCCGGCGAGGAACGCGCCGAGATAGCCGCTCCCGCCCGCGTAGTCGACCGAGAAGTAGCTCGCCGTCACCGCGAGCAGCATCACGGCGGCCGCGGACTCCTCCCAGATCCCGAGGCGCCGCGTCGAGACGATGTAGGAGATCGCGACGCCGAAGGCCACGCCGAGGCCGAGCGAGATCGCAAGCTCAGTGACGAAGTCGAGGACAGGCTCCGCGAGGGACGACTCGCCCGAGAGGACGACCGTGGAGAGCGCGAGCGCGAGCACCGCGCCGATCGGGTCGTTCAGCGCGGATTCGGCGATGACCGTCTGCGAGACCTTCGGGCGCAGCCGGAGGCGTTCGAAGAGGGGGATCAGGATCGCCGGATCGGTGGGGGCGAGCACGGCGCCGATCAGAAATCCCATCGACAGCGGCACGTCGAAGGCCGCCGCCGCCACCACGCCCACGATCGCTGCGGTGATGATGACACCGACGATCGAGAGCAGTCCCAGCCCGATCGCGACCTGGTGGAGCACGCGCAGCGAGAGTTGGAGGCCGCCGTTGAAGAGGATCACCGACACACCGAGCGTCAGCAGGAGCTGTGCGCCCGTCGAGTCGAGCGGCACGTCGATCGCCCCGGTGAGCTCCGGCCCGAGGATCGATCCGGCCCCGATCAGCACGAGCATGACCGGGAGCCGAAGGATGCGCGCGATCGGCTCCGCGGCAAGGCCCGCGGCGAGCATGATGGCGAGCGTGAGGACGATGTCTTCGATGCTCACGGGTGGATTCTCGCCGGTGAGGTGGCCGGAGCGCCTGCCCGGGCTTGCCAACGGGCCGGCAGTGCCGCACGATGTGCGTTCCGATGCTCTTCGTGCTCATGTTCCGGAACATCCCGGGCGCCATCCCGGTCATGCTCCTCACGCTCGTGGCGGCGATGTACCTGACCGTGATGGAGCTCCGTGAGTACAAGCCCCACTGGAAATGGTGGGCCTGGTGGCTCTCGCTCGTCTTCCTCGTCCACTTCGTCGGCTACCTCTTCCTCAGGATCTGGCGTGGAATCGACCGAAGACGAAAGCAGCGGGCGAGCGTTTAGGGACCGCCCGCTCGGGCGGGTGGCGATCCTCGCCGTGGTGCTCGTCGTGGCGCTTCTGGTCGCGCGGACCTGCGGGGCGACGGAGACCGAGGTCACGCAGGAAGAGGCGACCGAGATCGCCAAGTCCACGGTCACGTCATTCGAGCCGAACAACGTGATGGTCCGCCTGCTCAAGCGTGGGCTTTCCTCGGACGAGTTCTGGGCGGTGTCCCTGTCGACGAAGCTCGCCGACGGGACGCTCGAGAACATCCACGTCGTCGTGATCGACGGTCAGACCGGCGACGTCGTCGAGATCCGACGCGAGGGCTGAACGCGCGAGACAGCCTTGTCCTCCGCGAGGCCGAGAGACCTCACACGCGGGGTCTTGACTCCATCTGACCGACGGCGTAGCCTACGCGATCAGCGCGGAAGCAGCGCTTACGGGGCAAGACGGGGAGGTGGCGGTGGACATCCTGGGCTCGGTGGGGGCGGTCCTCGCGCAGACGATCGAGGAGCTCGACGCGAAGCTGACGCTCGACTCCCAGGTCCTCGGCGAGACGTTCTACTTCTGGACCGTCGTCGTCATGTGGCTCATCCACGCCGGCTTCATGATGTACGAGGCCGGCGCGGCGAGACGCAAGAACATCATGTCGACGGCGATCAAGAACATCCTCACGATCGCCGTCGTGACGCCGACCTTCTACTACTTCGGCTGGTACATCTACGGCTGCTTCCAGCACGGCGGCCCGGCGCAGGGGCATGCGGGCCCGGATCCCGAGTTCCCGGGATTCTGCGGCACGACCTCCCCGTGGGCGGATCAGATGGGGCCGAACCTCAACGACCACATCAGCGCGGTCTTCTTCCTCGCGTTCCTGCTCTTCTCGTGGACGACCGGGTCGATCATGTCCGGGGCGCTCATTGAGCGCATCCGGCTCTCCGCGTACCTGCTGCTGACCGTGCTCCTTGGATCCGCCGTCTGGATCATGGACGCGGCGTGGGGTTGGAGCTCCGGCGGCTGGCTCGTCACGAAGTACGGCTTCCACGACTCGATCGCCTCGCTCGTCGTGCACGGCGTCGCGGGTGCGTTCGCGCTCGGCGTCCTGCTCAACCTGGGGCCGCGCATCGGCAAGTACGACTTCAAGGGCCGCGCCCGGTCGTTCAGACCCCACAACACCCACATGACGCTATCCGGGCTGATGCTCATCTTCACGGGCTTCTACGGCTTCTATGCCGCCTGCCTCGTGATTCAGTCGACGCTCTTCCCGGGCTGGCTCAACATCTACCTGTCCCCGACGACGCTCGGCGCGATCGCGCTCGTGATCACGATCGGCTTCGCCGGCGGGTTCACGGGGGGGTGGTTCGCCAGCAAGGGCGATCCGTTCTGGACGCTGTCCGGCGGGCTCGCGGGCGTGATCAGCGTCTCGGCCGGTGCCGACATCTACCATCCTTCGCTCGCGTACATCCTGGCCTTCTCGGGCGCGATCGTGGCTGTCTGGGCGGGCAAGTTCATCGAGAAGAAGCTGCGGGTGGACGACGCGGTCGGAGCCGTCGCGGTCCACGGAGTCTGCGGCTTCTACGGCGTCTTGCTCGTCGGCATCTTCGCCGGGGGCTTCCCGACCGGCGTGAACAGTATCGACTCCTCGTTCGGGGGCCAGCTCGTCGGGATGCTCGCGTTCTTCCCGTTGGCGTTCATCCCTGGCTACCTGGCGAGCTGGGTGCTGAAGAAGCTCAACCTGCTCCGCGTTCCGATCGAGGTCGAGCTCGAGGGGCTCGACATGGCGGAGTTCCAGCAGGACTTCTACCCGGAGTTCGAGCGCCAGGCCGAGGTCATCGTGCTCCCGGACGGCGAGGAGGTCGAGGCAGCGCCGATCCTGCTCGACGCGTACAAAGAGTTGACCGGCAAACGCACCGACGATCGAGTCGAGGCGTAGCGGGCATGTGTGAAGGAGAGGTGATTCCATGATCGACAGCTTCCCGTACGAGAGCTGGTACAACGAGGACGGCTCGCTGAACACGGAGATCACGACCTTCTGGACGTTCGGGCCCGGCGCAGACCACGACCTCACCGGGACGTTCGTCCTGACCGGGCTCGGGATGCTCCTGATGGTCGCCTCGCTCATCGCCTGGGTCGTGATGGAGAAGCGGGCGCTCGACGCGCACGCCGCCCGGCTGCGGGCCGGCGGGCTCTAGGAGAGGAGGAGCGAAATGCCTCGAGAGAAGCAGGTCGAGTTCCCGCCCGAGCAGAGCACGGTGCGGTGGTTGACGCCCGTGCTGCTCGCCGCGTCGGTCGTCTGCATCGTGGCGGTGGTCATCATCGTGCTGGTACACGACCAGGGGTCGTTCATCGGGCCCTGGTAGACAAGGAGGACGTTCGAGAGCAATGGGCTTGTATCTGAGCTGTGGCATCTGTGGACGCAAGCAGGCGGACGGGCTCCTGTCCCGCAGCCTGTGGGGGCATCTGGACGGGACCGCGCACGGCCCGCTCCAGGCCTGCCCCACGTGCAAGGAGCGACACGCCGACTGGCAGGATGTGCTCGTCCGGAAGGCAGGCGGCGCCGGCGTGCTGTCGCCGGCACACGCGGGCTCGCCCGGCTAGGCGTCCCTCAGGCTCAGGATCCGGCGGGGGCCGGTGCGCGGGCACCGGCCCCTCGTCTATGGCCGGGGCTCGACCCGTACGCGATGGGTCTCGCTGACGACGAGCAGCGGGCACGGCGTCCGCTCGGACACGGCATGGCTGACGCTGCCGAGCAGTACGCGCGCGACCGGCCCCCGCCCCCGGGAGCCCGTGACGAGCAGGTCGTAGCCGCCTGCCCTCGCCTCGTCGACGATCGCGTCCGCGGCGTTGCCGTCGACGGTCTTCATCTCGCTCTCGACGCCGTTCTCGCGGAGATACGCGTGACCGGCGGCCACGTCGTCCTGCGCGTGAGGCCGCGGGCCGGTTGCAAAGCGCGACGGCTCCTGGTCGGGCGTGATCACGGACAGCAGGGTGATGGATGCTCCCTCGTTCCTGGCGAGCGCCAGGCACTCCTCGAGCGCGTGCCCGCTGTGCTCCGCGCCGTCGTATGCAAGCAAGACCTTCATGGCACCTCCTGGTGTAACGGATGCCGCAAGCATCGCCTGCGGCCCGCAGCGACGCCACCGCGAAACCGCGGATCCTCGTGTAGGTGAATCCCCCGATTCGCCCGGCTTCTCCACTCTACGACGAAGTGAGCGATGCTTCCAGAAATGACCCGATGCCTGCGGTTTGCGAACGGCGCCCGGAGGCGGCTGCCGAGGTGTCCCGTTCACGCGCAAGGCTTGTCGCTTCGTCCGACGGGAGGCGGACTGCCGCCTCGGGCCCTGCCCTGAGGGCACAACCGAAGAGTCGGTGGTTTCCCGCAACGGGGAATCCCGGAGTTCACTGTTGACACGGAACCCGCAAAGCGAGAGGCTTTGCGCAACGACGGGAGGAGGAACGTTCGATGAAGACCATCCTTATCGCGTACGACGACACCGATCAGTCGAAGCGCGCGCTCGAGCGCGGGGCGGCCCTCGCGAAGGCGTTCGACGCCAAAGTCGTCGTGACCAGCGTTGCGCTGACGATGACGCCGGCCCCGCGGGGTGGCGGGATCGACCCCATCGAGTCGAAGGACGCGCATCGCGACGAGCTTGCCCGCGCAACGGAGGCGCTGGCCGCCCAGGGGATCAAGGCCGAGACGATCCTCGCCGTCGGCGATCCGGTCGACGCGATCGTCGAGGCGGCGAAGGAGTGCAACGCCGACCTGATCGTCGTCGGCACGCGCGAGCACGGCTTCATCGGGCGCATGTTCGGCCAGAGCGTGAGCGCCGGAGTTTCGCACGCCGCCGCGTGTGACGTCCTGATCGTCCACTAGCTAGCGAAGTCGGGGCGGGCCGTTCTCGGGCGGCCCACCCGAACACCGGCGCCGACCCGTCGGGCGGTGCCTCGGGCGGTGCCTGGCGCGGCATCGGAAGCACAGCGTCGGATCAGCCGCGGCGCTGGAGTCCGGCCGCCCGGATCGTGTTGCGCAGCAACCAGACGTCGGTGACCGGTCCGACGCCGCCGGGCACGGGCGTGACCGCCTCGGCGCGCGCGGCGACGCTGTCGAGCTCGACGTCGCCGACGAGCCGCGTCTTCCCCGTCTCCGGGTCGTGCACGGGGTTGATGCCGACGTCGACGACGATCACGCCGTCCTTCACCATCTCGCCCGTCACGAGCTTCGGCCTGCCGGCCGCGACGACCAGGATGTCCGCCCGGCGCGTGTGCTCGAGCAGGCGGCCGGCGTCCGAGGTGAACTTGTGGCAGGAGGCCACCGTCGCGTTGCGGGCGAGCCCGAGCCAGAGGGCCGGCTTGCCCACGTTGTTCGAGCGGCCGACGAGCACGAGCTCTTTGCCGTTGTAGTAGGTGCTGGGGCGGTGACCGCGCTCCTCGACATAGCGGTCGAGGAGGTAGAAGGCGGACGCGGGGGTCGAGGGCGTGAACCGTGGCTGCCCGAGTGCGAGCAGTCCGGCGTTCTCGGGGTGGAGCGCCTCGATGTCCTTGAGCGGGTGCAGCATCCGGTAGACCGCTGCCTCGGTGACCTGACGTGGCAGCGGGCGCAGGATGAGGATCCCGGAGATGCGCGGGTCGGCGTTCAGCTTGCCGACGAGCGCGAGCACGTCGGCCTCCTCGGCGTCCGCTCCGAGCGTTTCCGAGACGTACCGCAGGCCGAGCTCCTCCGCGTTTCGGCGCAGGCGCCGTTCGTACGCCTGCGCCGCGTAGTCCTCGCCGACGAGGACGGTGGCGAGCCCCGGCGCGATGCCCTCCCGCCGGACGGCGGCGAGCTCGAGCGCGGCCTTCTCCCGGAGTTCGGCCGCAACGATCGTGCCGTCGATCAGGCGCGCCGTCATCCGCCGGAGTCTACGAGGTCGGGAGCAGCGTCACCAGGCGGCTGACGGCCCGGCTCGGCCGGGCCGGACCCGCCCAGGAGCCGCCTCAGAACAGGCCGGTCGTGCGGCCGGTCTCGTCGATGTCCACGTTCTGCAGCGCGGGGGTGATGCCGAGGCCGGGCATCGTCTGCATGTCGCCGCACAGCGCGACGAGCCAGCCGGCACCGGTGTAGGAACGGAGATCCCGAACTGGCAGCGTGAACCCGGTCGGGGCGTTGACGAGGTTGGGGTCGTGGGAGAGCGACAGATGCGTCTTCGCCATGCAGATCGGCACCGTGTCGAGGCCCTGCTCGGCAAAGGTCTGCAGCTTCTCTTGCGCCGCCGGTAGGAAGCTCACGCCGTCGGCCCCGTAGACGCGGGTCGCGATCTTCTCGATCTTCGTCGCGATCGGGTCGTCCATCGCGTAGATCGGGGAGTAGTCGTTCGGCTTCTCGGCGGCGGCCCAGACCGCCTCGGCGAGCGCCGTCGCGCCGTCCCCGCCCTTCTCGTAGGCCTCGTTCAGCTCTGCGGCGAACGCACCGGCCTCGAGCGCCAGCTTCCTCGTGAGCGCGCACTCCTCGTCGGTGTCCTCCGGTCGCCGGTTCACGGCGACGATCGGCTCCAGGCCGAACTCCTTCACAATCCGGATGTGCCGGGCGAGATTGGCCGAGCCGATCTCGACGGCGTCGAGCCCGCCGTCGGGTTCGCCGGCGTGGTGCTTCATCGCGCGCACCGTCGTGACGACGACGACCGCGCTCGGGCGCAGGCGGCCGATCGGGCAGACGATGTCGAGGAACTTCTCCATGCCCATGTCCGACCCGAATCCGGACTCCGTGATGACGATGTCACCGAGCTTCAGGCCGACCTTGTCGGCGACGAGCGAGTTGTTGCCGTGCGCGATGTTCGCGAACGGGCCGCAGTGCATGAAGCAGGCCTGGCCCTCGAGCGTCTGGATCAGGTTCGGCTTGAGCGTCTCCTTGAGGATCACCGTCATCGCGCCCGCGGCCTGCAGATCGTCGGCCGTGACCGGTTGGCCCTCGTGGGTGAACCCGACCGTGATGCGGCCGAGACGCTTACGGAGATCCTGGAGATCGGCCGACACGGCGACGATCGCCATCACCTCGGAGGCCGCGGTGATGTCGAAGCCGGTCTCGCGCGGGTAGCCGTTCGCGCGGCCGCCGAGGCCGACGACGACTTGCCGGAGCGCCCGGTCGTTCATGTCGACGCAGCGTCGCCACCCGATCGTGAGCGGGTCGATGCCAAGCCTGTTGCCGTGGAGGAGGTGCGCCTCGAGAGCGGCGGCGAGGAGGTTGTTCGCAGCCGAGATGGCGTGGATGTCGCCGGTGAAGTGGAGGTTCAGGTCCTCCATCGGGACGACCTGCGCGTAGCCGCCGCCGGCGGCGCCGCCCTTGATCCCGAACACGGGCCCGAGGGACGGCTCGCGTAGCGCCAGGACGGGGTTCTTCCCGATCTTGCCGAGCCCCTGCGTGAGCGAGACGGACGTGGTCGTCTTTCCCTCGCCGGCCTTCGTCGGCGTGATCGCCGTGACGCAGACCAGCGGAGCGTCCGGCCTGTCCTTCAGGCGCTCGACGACCGAGAGGTCGATCTTCGCCTTGTACCGCCCGTAGAGGTCGTGCTCCTCCGGCTCGGATCCCGTACCTCTCCGCGATCGCGGTGATCGGGATCAGCTCGTGCGCCTGGGCGATGTCGAGATTCGAGGGAACCTTGGTCATGTGCGATCTGCTCTCCTGTGCCCTCCGCGGGCTGTCGGGGCCGGGCCTCTCCGCGACGGCCGTCAGTGGGTCACCGAGGCCGCGGCCGCCTCGGAGACGAGCGTGTCCGTGTAGAAGCGCTCGAGCTTGAAGGGCTCGATCAGCTGCGGCGTCTTCTTGGTCGCGACGAGCTCCGCAAGCGTCGTGCCGACGATCGGGGACGCCTTGAAGCCGTAGGTGCCCCAGCCGCAGTCGACGACGAAACCCTCGACCTCGGTCACGCCCATCACCGGGCTGAAGTCCGGGGTCATGTCGCAGAGCCCCGTCCACTGCCGGAGGATCCTCGTTCCGGCGAGCTGCGGGAACAGCTCGAGCATGTGCTTCGCCAGCTCCTCGACGAACGGGAACGTGCTCGTGGACGAGAACGTCGGATAGGGCTCGACACCGGAGCCCATGACGAACTCGCCCCGGTCGCTCTGGGAGATGTAGATGTGGAGCTGCCCGGAGACGATGATCACGTCGAGGAAGGGCTTGACCGGCTCGGTCACGCAGGCCTGGAGGATCGTCGTCCAGATCGGGAGCTGCACTCCCGCCATGGCAGCGATCTGCGTCGACCAGCCGGCCGTGCAGGCGACCACGGTGTCGGTCGCGATCGGCCCGTGGTTCGTCTGGACACCGGTCACGCGCCCGTCGGCGACGTCGATCCCGGTCACCTCGACGCCCTGGTGGATCTCGGCGCCGCCGCGGTCAGCGGCCCGCGCGTAGCCCCACACGACCGCGTCGTGGCGAACGATCCCGCCGGGCGGGTGGTACAGCGCACCGTAGATCGGGAACCCTCCGTCGAGGTGGATCTGCGGGCAGATCTCCTTGACCTCGTCACGGCCGATCACGCGGCTGTCGATGCCGAGCAGCTGGTTCACCTCGGCACGCTCGGCCGAGACGATCATGCCCCGATCCGAGTGAGCGAGCGTCAGGTGGCCGTGCTGCGAGAACATGAGGTTGTAGTTGAGATCCTGTGCCAGCTCCTCGTAGAGGCGGACGCTGTCACGGTAGAACTCGGCACCTTCCGGGGTGCGGTAGTTCGAGCGGATGATCGTCGTGTTGCGCCCCGAGCCGCCGGCGCCGAGGTAGCTCTTCTCGAGGATCGCGATGTCTCGGACGCCGTGGTTCTTCGTCAGGTAGTAGGCGGTCGCGAGGCCGTGCGCGCCGCCGCCGACGATGACGACCTCGTAGCGCTTCCTCAGGTCGGTGCGCCGCCACATCCGCCGAGGGAAGAGGATGTCCTTCACGTCCCGGCCCTCGTGATCGCGCCGACGCCGACCGGGCCGCCGCCGAACGGCTCCGCCGCGTCGGCGGCGATCTCCCAGAGCGAATGCCCGTACTCCTGCGGAAACACGATCCAGTAGCCGCCGTCGCGCTCGATGATATGGGCGCTGACCTGCGCGACCGGTCCGCTGGCCGGAAACTCGTGGAGGTGTGTCAGCCGGCGCAGCACGGCCGTCGCGTCGGGCCCGACGAGCGCGAGGATGTTCCAGGCGCCCGTCTGGTCGAGGACGAGCTTGAACCTCCGGGCCAGCGTCGAGCGCAGCAGGAATGCGTCCCGGGCACGGCACAGCACGACCGCGAGATCCGGCCGGCACGGGTACCACGCGATCACGTCCCGGCTCTCGTCGGCAGGCCCTTCGCCGCGCACCTCGAGCTTGCCCAGGTGCGAGAGGTCGACGAGGCCGACCCTCGCGAGGCGATCGGCCTCGCCTGGGAAGCTCACGGGCACGAGCCAGCCGTCACGCTCGGCGAACGCGGCACCGTGCTCGTGCTGATGGCGTTCCATCGACGACCGGAGCACGGGCGAGAATCCGTCGCCTGCCTTCGCCCGATCGGGGCTGAGGAAGTCGAGCGTGGTCATGATCGGAGGCGCGCTCCTTGCGGATCGAAGAACGGCTCCGTCCTGACGACGGCCTGCTCGATCGCGCTCCCGATCTTGACGTCGAACATCTTGCCGTCCTCGGCGAGCCCGATCGGCACGACCGCCATCCCGATCACTTTCTCGAGCTCCCGGCTGAACCGCACGCTCGTCACCCTGCCTGCGGACCTGCCGCCGACGACGACCTGCGCGCCCTCGACCGGGATCCGGCCGTCAGGCTTCTCGAAGCCCACGAGCATCCACCTGAGGCCGCGCTCCTGCACGTGCTCGATCGCCCACTTGCCGACGAAGTCGTCCTTGTCGAGCTTGACGATCCACGACATTGCGGCCTCGAGGGGGTTCGACTCGCCGTCGGTGTCCTGTCCGACGAGGATGTGCATCTTCTCGAGACGGAGGATCCGCTGCGGCTCGAGCCCGAACGGTGCCGCATCCCATTCCTTCCCGGCCTCGAAGAGCGTGTCCCAGAGATGCTCGCCGTGCGGGCTCGGGAAGTGGATCTCGTACCCGAGCTCGCCGACGAACCCGATCCGCAGGATGAGCGCCGGGACGCCCGCGATGTGCGCATGCTTCGCGTCGAGGTAGCCGAACGCCTCGTTGCTCACGTCGATGTGGCAGACCTTCTCCATCAGCAGCCGTGCGTTCGGGCCGGCGACGTTGACGGCCGCCACCGCGCCGGTGACGTTCGCGAGCTCCACGTCCATGTGCCAGATCGCGTTCCACCACTCGAACCACTGGAAGACGCCGTCGGCGCCGGTGGACGTGGTCGTGACGTAGTACTCGTCGTCGCCGAGGCGGGCGATCGTGCCGTCGTCGAAGATCCGGCCTCCGTCGCTCGTAAGGATTCCGTACCGGATCCGTCCGACCTTCAGGTCGGAGAAGCGGTTCGGGTAGAGGCGGTCGAGGAATGCACCGGCGTCGGGCCCCTTGACGAGGATCTTGCCGAGCGTGGAGACGTCGATGATCCCGATCGACTCGTGGACCTTGTGCGCCTCGGCCTGGGTGTCGTCGCCGTAGGAGTGGGGCCTGCGCCAGGCGCCGGTCCAGAAGACCCGCGCCCCCATGTCCTTGTGACGGTGGTGCATGGACGTACGCTTGGCCACCTCGTGCGGACGCCCGGCGAGCAGGCCCATGGAGACGGGCGCCCACGGCGGCCGGGACGTCGTCGTGCCGATCTCCTCCTCGCTCGCCCGCGTCTCCTTCGCGTACACGCGGATCGAGTTCAGGTGGCAGAGCTTCCCCTGGCACGGCCCCATCGTCACGGTCGTGTATCGCTTCGCGAGGTGGATCGAGTCGAAGCCCTCGTCGATCGCGTACTTCAGGTCCTTGACGGTCTGATCCTCGCAGTAGCACACGAAGCACTTCTTGCCCTCGCCGAGCACGGGCGCCGGCGAGGCCACGTCGCGAACGTCGCCCGCGGCGCCCCCGACGACCGAGACGTTGTCGGGAAGCCCGGTCGGGACGAAGATCCCGCGTCCGGCGTCGAAGCCGACGGTGGCGCCTGCCTGGGCGATCAGCTGGTAGGCGGGCTGCGGGCTCCCGGCCATCACCACGAGGTCACAGGAAGCGGTCTTGCCGTCGACCGTGATCTTCTGGACCCGGCCCTGCCCTGCCCTTGGCGGCGATCGACGTGCGGCCGGCGCTCGCGGAAGTCGACGACGCCGGCGATCGCGACGCCTGCGCGGCGAAGGTCGTCTGCGGCCTCGAGGCCGCGGTCGTCGACGGTCAGGACGACGGCGCGCTCGCCCGGCTTCAGCGACCAGAAGTTGACGAGCCGGCGAACGGCCGTCGGGAACATCACGCCGACGAGGTCGTTCCCGGGGAAGACGAGCGGCTGTTCGACCACGCCCGCAGCACCGACGACGTGCCCGGCGCGGAACCGGATCAGCACGTCGCCGTGCTCCACCGGGACGAGGCCACCCTCGTAGACGCCGATCGCGGTCGCCGGGCAGAAGATCTCGACGCCGGCGGCGGCGGCACGCTCGGCGAGCGCGACGCGCCCGGGGCGCGGTTGCCGGATCGAGCAGGAGGCCACCGCCCGGAGCGGGGCCCTCGTCGACGACGGCGACGTGCTTTCCCTGCCCGGCCGCGGCGATCGCCGCCTCGAGGCCCGATCTGCCGCCGCCGATGACGAGGACGTCGACGTGTCGATGCTCGACGTCGTGGCGCGTCGTGCGCCCGGCGTCCGGATCGAGCTTGCCGAGGCCTGCCGCGCCCCGCAGGAACTTCTCGTAGTAGCGGCCAGCAGCCGCTTCGGCCTGATGAACGTCTTGTAGTAGAAGCCGGGCGGCGTGAACGGGCCGCCGAGCTTGTCCGTCACCGCCATGAGGTCGCGGTCGAGCGAGCCGACGGATGTTCTGGCTCGTCACGACCATCCCGTCCACGGCGGGCGTCGTGCAGACGCGCACGTTCGGGATGCCGTCGACCGTCATCAGGCAGTTGGGGCAGTGGCCCGTGCAGCAGAGAAGGCCGCGCGGGCGGTGATACTTGAAGCTGCGGGTGAACGTCCGCCGGCCCGCGGCGTACAGCGCGGAGCCGATCGTGTCGCCGCGGAACCCCCGGACCGGCTGCGCCTCGAAGCTGAAGAGGACCGACGACTCGCGGTCGATCTGCTCGTGTGGCTGGGCCGGAAGCCGCGTCACGAGGCCTGCGGGATCTCGGTGCTGACGACCCGTCCGTCGCGCGTATCGCGCTCGGCCACGAACCACAGCCCGCAGCCGTGGCGGTGACACCACCATTCACGGTGCACGCCCGCCGACGTTGTCGCGGAAGTAGAGGTAGGTGTTGAGCTCCCGCGGGTCGGGGAGTCCGTCGGGCGACGCGTGATCTCGCCGGTGCACCGGAACTCCTCGACTTCGCGAGGGCCACAGTTCGGGCAGGGCAGGAGGAACGTCACGGGGCCACTATCTCCACTAGTGAAACGGTATTGCCATTTCTACCGCACGGGGGGGATCGCTGCAAACCGAACCCTCCGGACCGTGACGCGGAGGTCGGCAGCGGGCCGACCTCCGCGTCGACGTTCTCCAGGCGTGTCTACGCGGGCTGGATGTTCTGGTTCAGCCGGAACGCGTTGTCCGGGTCGTACGCCGCCTTGACACGGGAGAGCCGCGGGTAGTTGTCGCGGTAGGCAGCCTGGACGCGCTCCTGGCCCTCCTCCATCATCATGTTGACGTAGGCGCCGCCGGCCGAGTGCGGGTGCAGCGCCTCCCAGTACTCGACGGCCCATCGGCGGATCTCCGGGGCCTTGGCGGGATCGGGATCGACGCCCACCATTACCTGTGCGAAGCGCGCGTCCCGGAAGCTCCAGGCCGTGTCCGTCGACGACACGTCGTGGGCGGCTCCGTCGATCGGGTACAGATGCATCGTCGACTTCCCGGTCGGGAGCAGCTCGCCGAACTTCGTGTTGAGCGCGACCGCCTCGTCCGGAACCTCCTTCACGAAGTCGGCCCTCCAGTACCACTGATCGCCCGCCGGGTAGAGACCGTCGAAGGCGCCGTTCAGGACCGCCAAAGGCATCGGCTGCGAGCCGTGCATGAGCGGGTTGCCCACGGCGAGCATCGGGGCGACGAGCTTCGCCATCTCCTCCTCGTCGCCGAGGAAGCACCAGACGACCCCGCAGACAAGCCGGCCATGAAGCTCCTCGGGGAACGGTGGCGCCGGCGGAACGAAGTGGTAGGCGAAGAAGCCGGTCAGCTCGCGCGGGGCGGTCGCAATGAACTCCCGGTAGACGGAGAACACCTCGGACGACTCGTCGATCGGCCAGAACGTGGGCCCCGCCACCACCGTTCCCGCCGGGTTCGCCCGGAACCGGAACGAGGTGACCACGCCGAAGTTGCCGCCGCCCCCGCGGATCGCCCAGTAGAGATCCGGATTCTCGTCCGCGCTGGCCTCGACCTTCGTGCCGTCGGCGAGCACGAGCTCGGCCCCGAGCAGGTTGTCGATCGTGAGCCCGTACTTGCGGGTGAGATGTCCGAGCCCGCCCCCGAGCGTCAGGCCGCCCACGCCGGTCGTGGAGATGATCCCGCACGGCACCGCGAGCCCGTCCTCCTGGGTCACGCGATCCACATCGGCCCACGTGCACCCGCCTCCGACCCGCACCTCCCGCCTGCCGGCGTCGAGCTCGACCGAGCGCAGCAGCGAGAGGTCGACGACGACGCCGTCGTCGCAGACGCCGAGCCCGCCGCCGTTGTGACCTCCGCCGCGGACCGCGATGGGCAGATCGTGCTTGCGCGCGAAGCCGATCGCCTTTGCCACGTCCGAGTCGTCCGCGCAGCGGGCGATCAGGGCGGGGCGCCGGTCGATCATCGCGTTGAACACGGCGCGGGCCTCCTCGTAGCCGGCGTCATCGGGGCCGATCAGCTCGCCGCCAAAGCCCGCGAGCTCCCGACGAGCCGCTTCGGCCGGGGTACTGGTGGTGCTCATCCTGACGTCCTCCTCCTGCTCGTACGGCGCCGGCGAAGAGCCGGCTCGACATGGAGCAGGATACGGGTGCACCGGTCGGCTGTCATGACCCGGTTTGACCCACTTTGCGGGCAGGTCGACAGCACCCTCACCGATGTCGATAATCAGATCTGACTAGTCCAGTCGTGGTCGATGCGCCCCCTCTTCCCGGCCCGCTCCGCCTGACGCCGTCGTTTGCGTTCGTGGGTCGCTCGCGGCAGCTTGCGACGCTGCGGACGCTGATGCCCACGGTCGAGGGCGAAGGTCGTCGGGCCGTACTGATCGGGGGCGAGCCCGGATCCGGGAAGAGCCGGCTCGTCCGCGAGTTCGCGCAGGAGGTTGGGAGCTCGGGCGCCGTCGTCCTCTACGGAGCCTGCGACGCGGTGGTCCGCACGCCGTACCAGCCCTTCGTCGAGGCGCTCGACCATTTCGCGCGGATCGTCGAGCCCGAGGTGCTGCTCGCGTCGATGGCGCCCTCGAGCGGCGAGCTGACGCGGCTGCTCCCCGACCTCTCCAGCCGGGTTCCGGGTCTCTCGGCCCCGGTCGCGGCCGATCCCGACACCGAGCGCCACCGGCTCCACACTGCGGTCACGGAGCTGCTCGCCGGAGCCAGTCGCCAACTGCCCCTCCTGCTCGTCCTCGAGGACGTGCACTGGGCGGACACGCCGTCCCTGCTCCTTCTGCGCCACCTCCTCCGAGTCGCCGGCGGTGCACGCATGCTGATCATCGCGACCTTCCGCGACCTCGAGGTCGACATGCCGCAAGAGCTGTCGGAGACCCTTGCCGACCTCCGCCGCACGGAGGACATCCTGCGGCTGAGCCTCGCCGGCCTCTCCGTCGAGGAGGTAGCGGAGTTCGTCGAGAGAGCCGCCGGTGGCGACGTCGGGATGCAGCTTCCGGAGGTGGCCGAGGCGATCATGGAGCTGACGGCCGGGAACGCGTTCCTCGTGTGTGAGGTGTGGCGAGCGCTCATGGAAACCGGCGGCCTCGAGTCCGCGGACGGTCGCGTTCGCCTGACCCGTCCGGTCGGCGAGCTCGCGAGCCCGGAGAGCGTGCGGGAGGTCGTCGGCCAGCGCCTGGCCCGGCTCTCCGCGGTGACGACCGACTTGCTCGAGCTGGCGGCGGCGGCCGGGAGCGAGTTCGAGGTGACGATCGTGCGGCGGGCGGCGAGCCTGGACGACGCCTCTCTGGCGGGCGCACTCGAGGAGTCGACGCGCAGCGGGATGATCGAGGAGCTCCCGCGCCGTGAGCTCTCCTTTCGCTTCACGCACGAGCTCGTGAGGCGGGCGCTGTACGACCGTCTGACGGGACTGCGCCGCGCCGAGCTTCACCTCCGCGTGGCGCTCGCGCTCGAGGAGACGGCCGTGCCGGGAGACGGCCGGATGCTGGCGGGTCTCGCCCACCACTTCGCGGCAGCCACTCCGATCGGCGACGCGAGCAAGGCCGTGGACTACAACGTCCGCGCGGCCCGTCAGGCGCTCGCCTCGCTCGCGTTCGACGACGCGGCTGCCCGACTCGCCACGGCGATCGAGCTCGGGATCGACGACCCGGTCGAGCGGGTCGAGGCGCAGCTCGAGCTCGGTGTCGCCTACCAGGCGGGCGGCAAGGCCATCGACGCGATCGCGACGTTCAGGGATGCGTTCGAGGCTGCTCGCGCGCTCGGGGATTCTCGGCGGCTCGCGCGCGCCGCGATCGGCTTCGAGGACGCCTGCTGGCGCCCGGGAATCAGCGACGTGGGCGCGGCCGAGCTCCTCGCCGAGGCGGTGGGCACGCTCGACGAGGGGGAGTCGCCGGTTCGGGTCAGCTTGCTCGCGGGGCTCGCGCGCGCGCTCGACTTCCAGGGCGATTACGAACGCGCGAACGAGGTTCGGAGCACCGCGACCGAGATGGCCCAACGGATCGGCGACCGTCGCGGCCTCGCAACGGTTCTCATGAGGTCCTACTGGGGGCGCTGGGCTCTGTCGATGGAATCGATCGCGGAGATGCTGGCCGAGGCGCGGGACCTGGCCGCCGAGATGGGCGACGTCGAGATCGAGGCCGAGTCCATGGAATGGCGAATCCCCGCTCTGATCGCGCTCGGCGATCTCGAGGGGACGCGTCGTGAGATCGAGACGGTGCTCGAGCTGGCACACAGGACACGTCAGCCCTTCATCCTCCACGTCGCCGAGCACGACGCGTCGTCGATCGCCCTCGCCGACGGTCATCTCGAGGAGGCCGAGGCGGCAGCGGAGCGCTCGCACGAATGGAGCAGGCTCCTCACCGGTCGCGACGCCTCGGGCGTGTACGGCATCCAGATGTTCGGGATCCGGCGGGAGCAGGGCCGACTCGCCGAGTTCGCCCCCGTCGTCCGCATGCTCGCGAGCGTCGGGGGGGCCGCTGGCGCATGGGGGCCGGGGTTCGCGGTCCTGCTGGCGGAGCTCGGGATGGAAGAGGAGGCGCGCCGCGAGCTCGACCGGATCCGCCGGGAGGGCCTCGAGGCGCTGCGGGAGTCGCTGTGGTTGCTGTCGCTCGCCTACCTCGCCGACGCCTGCGCCCTCGTCGGGGACGCGGAGCTCGCGGCCGAGGTCTACCCGGAGCTCGCCCGCTACGGCGGCGAGAACGTGCTGATCGGACACGGCGTCGCCTTCTACGGCTCCACCGATCGCTTCCTCGGGATGCTCGCGGCCACTGCCGGGGATCATCTCGCAGCACGCCTGCACTTCGAATCCGCGCTGGAGCGGAACTCGCGGATGGGCGTGCGAACGTGGGTCGCCCACACGGCTTACCACTTCGGGCGCCTGCTCCTCGCCAGCGGCAGCGAGGACGATGCACGTCGCGCCGAGGCGCTGCTGGGCGAGGCCTCGGCGCTCGCCGACCGGATCGGGATGCACGCGCTGCACGCGCGCTTTGCCGCGCTCGGGCCCCGGTCGAGGGCCGTCTCCCTCCCGGACGGGCTCTCGCCGCGCGAGGTCGACATCCTGCGACTGCTCTCCCGGGGCCTCTCGAACCGCGAGCTCGGGAAGGAGCTGCTCATCAGCCAGCACACGGTCGCCAACCACGTCCGGAGCATCCTCCGCAAGACCGGCTGCGCCAACCGCACCGAGGCGGCTTCTTACGCCTTCCGGAACGGGCTGGTGCGCTCCTGAGCCGGGCGCCGCTACGATCCGCGGCGATGCCTCTCTACCTCATCGAGCGGACCTTCGCCGAACAGCTCCAGCTGACGAGCGACGACGTCAGGCTGATTGAGGACATCAACGCGGACGAGGGAGTCCGCTGGCTGTTCTCCTTCCTCAGCGCGGACAGGAGGAGGTCGTACTGCCTGTACGAGGCACCGTCCCCTGACGCGATCCTGGCTGCTGCTCGGAAGGCCAACGTGCCGGCCGACAGCATCGTCGAGGTCGACCGCTTCGTCCCCTCCGAGCTGAGCGTCTGAGCGACCCGCACGGGCTGCCCCTGTCCGCACTGTGCTGCGGCAGGTTCTTTGCGAACCCCTGACCCGCGCCTCTCCAAGGCTTACCCGGCGTTTGCCCGGCCTTGGTTCGGCCCTTCGTAGGGTTGGAGAGGACAACCACGGGTACGGAGGGTTCAGTGAAGAAGAGGCATGTTCTCGCAATCTCGCTCTTGCTCGGCGTCGCCGTGGCCGCGGGCTCGCTGGCCGCGGTGCGCATGGCCGTCGTGGCCGACTCGACCGCCGCGGTCGAGACCGTTTCGGACGCGACCATCCGGGCCCGAGAGGCAAAGCTCGACACCTGGGAGCGGTCGCTCCGCGACGCGCTCGACGCCAAGCCACCCAGGCTCCCGCCGATTCCCGACGTGCCCAAGGCGGCTGGCGGTTCGTCCCCGGGCGAGGCGCAGGTCGTGTTCGTCGACGCGCCTCCCGTGCAGGGCGACGACGAGTTCGAGCACGAGGAGGACGGCGAGTCCGAGCACGAGGATGACGACTGATGCCGAGTCACGCGGGCCGCCTCTATGCGCTGAGCGCTGCGATCGCGGTGTTCTTCGTCACCTGGGTGCTGCTCGCGTCGAGTCCATGGAAGGTCGAAGCCGCCGCCGGGCCGGACCCGCGGCTCGAGCGGCTTGGCGCGCGCGAGGCGTCACTCCGCGAGGAGGCCGCCCGCGTGCAGAAGATCGTCGACCACCGTTGGGCGGTGTACCGCGTCAGGCTCGAGCACCGCAAGAAGCAGATCGCGGCCGCCAGGCACGAGGCACGGCTGGTGGCCCGGCAGGAGGCGACCGCCCCTCAGGTGCAGGTCGTCACCCTGGCCCCCGTGACCCAGACCCGATCGTCCTGACCCGACACCACCACAGAAGGAGCCTCGATGAGCGCGTTTCGTATCGTGATCGACCGGTCGCTGTGCAGCGGCTTCGGATCCTGCCTCGACGAGGCGCCGGCCGTGTTCGAGCTCGATGGATCCGGAATCGCCACGGCGCGGCTGGTCGAGAGTGACGATCATGCGGTGCTGGAAGCGGCCGCCTCGTGCCCGATGGGCGCGATCTCCGTCTACGACGCCCTGACGAACCAGAGGGCCGCCTGATGCCGCCCGAAGCGGTCCTGATCGTCGGGGCCGGCCTCGCCGGCTCCCGGTGCGCGGAGACCCTGCGCGCGGAAGGCTTCGCTGGCCGTATCACCGTCGTGGGCGAGGAAGCCGTTGCGCCGTACGAACGCCCGGCCCTCTCGAAGGAGCTGCTCGCCGGCCGCAAGGCACCCGACGACCTGAGGCTGCGTCCCGATGCGTTCTGGGCGGAGTCCGGGATCGTGTTCCTGCTCGGCCGGCGGGTCGAGACGATCGATGTCCGCGCCCGAGCGGCCGTCCTCCGCGGCGGACTCGCGCTCCGGTGGGACGCACTCGTGCTCGCGACGGGCGCGAGGGCCCGCCGCATACTCATGGGCGACATGCCCGCCGGCGTCCACCACCTCCGCACGCTGGACGACGCGCTTGCGCTGCGTGGCGATCTCCGGGCGGGGTCCCGGCTTGTGGTCGTGGGCGCCGGGTTCGTCGGTGCCGAGGTGGCGTCGACGGCTCGGGGCCTCGGTGTGGACGTGACGCTGATCGACGTCGAGCCCCCGTTCCGCCGCCATCTGGGCGCCGAGGTCGCCGCCATGCTCGCGAGCCGGTACCGGGAGCACGGCGTCAGGCTCGAGCTCGGCACGGGCCTCGCCGGGATCGACGCGTCGTCGCATGGGCGCGTGCGATCGGTGATCCTGGCCGACGGTCGGCGAATCCCGTGCGACACGGTGCTCGTCGGTGTGGGCGCAGTTCCGGCGGCCGAGCTCGATCCTTCGGGGTCTACCGGCGTGGGCGTCGCCGTAGACGCGCGCGGTCGCACGACGGTCCCCGGCGTGTACGCAGCCGGGGACGTGGCGAGCGTCTGGAAGCCGTGGCTCGGCGCCCGACTCCGTGTCGAGCACTGGACCGGCGCCGCCGGGCAGGGTGCAGCAGTCGCCCGTGCGATCCTGGGCCTGGACGCGACATACGACGACACGCCGTACTTCTGGTCGGATCAGTTCGGCCTGCGGCTCCAGCATGTCGGTCACGCGGCGGATTGGGCCGCCGTCGAGATCGACGGCGGCGCGGACGCGTTCACGGTTCGCTACCTCGATCGGCAGGGGCGCATGCTCGCGGCGCTCGTCGCCAACCGCCCGCTCGAGATAGGAGCGCTTCGATCCGAGCTCCGCGCCGCGCGCGTACCGCTCGCCGCATAGCTCGCGCCCGAACACCGCGTCACGGCGGCGCAAGGGTTCATTGAGAGACGAGCTCTAGAAGCGGGTCAGGTACTCCCTGATCTCCCACGGCGTGACCTGCTCGTGGTAGCGATCCCACTCCTCGCGCTTGACGCGGAGGAAGTAGTCGAGATAGTCCTCCTTCGCGCAGCGGCCGAGTGCCTCGCGGAGGACGTCGTCCTGTTTCAGCTCGTGCGTCGCCTCGAGGAGGTTCGCGGGCAGCGTCTCGAGGCCCCGGGCCTTCAGCTCGTCGTACGGGATCGCGTAGAGGTTCTCGGAGTTCGGCTCGCCGGCGTCGAGCTTGTTCGCCGTGCCGTCGAGGCCGGCGGCGAGGATCGCTGCCGCGGCGAGGTAGGGGTTGGTCGAGCCGTCGATGGTGCGATCCTCGATCCGGCCCGGGCCGGGGATGCGCAGCATCTGGGTGCGGTTGTTGTAGCCGTAGGAGATCCAGACGGGCGACCAGGTGGCGCCGGACGTCGTCGTCCCGACCTTCAGTCGCTTGTACGAGTTCACCGTCGGGGCGGTTACGGCACTGTAGGCGCGCGCGTGCTTCTTGAGGCCGCCGATGAAGTTGTACGCGACCTCCGAGAGCCCGAGGCCACGCTTGTCCGCCTCGTCGAGGAAGGCGTTCTCGCCGTTCTTCCAGAGTGACATGTGAAAGTGGCAGCCGTTGCCGGTCAGGTTGCTGAACGGCTTGGGCATGAACGTCGCGATCATGCCGTTGCGCTCCGCGAGCTGGTGCACCATGTACCGGAAGAAGATCGCGCGATCGCAGGAGACGAGCGCGTCGTCGTAGGCGAAGTTCTGCTCGAACTGGCCGTTCGCGTCCTCGTGGTCGTTCGCGTAGTTGCCCCAGCCGAGCTCGTTGACGTACTTCGAGATCGTGGTCAGGAACGTGTAGTGGCGCGACAGGCCGTGAAGGTCGTAGCAGGGCTTCTCGAGGGTGTCGAGTGGATCGGCGAGCTCGATCGAGCCGTCGGCGCGCCGGCGGACGAGGAAGTACTCGAGCTCGAGGCCGATCTTGAACTCGTACCCCTGCGCCTTCGCCTTCGCCAGCATGTTCTTGAGGATCGTCCGCGGGCAGTACGGCCACGGCTCGCCCTCCACGGTGATGTCGCAGGCGAACCGGGCGACGGTCGGCTCCCACGGGACGGGCGTGAAGCTGTCCGGGTCGGGGATCGCGGCAATGTCGGGGTCGGCGGGAACCTGCCCGATCTCGCCGGCGGCGAAGCCGGCGAACCCTGCCCCGTCGGTGAGCAGATCGTCGAGGTACGCCGCCGGGATCAGCTTCGCGCTCGGTCGCGCGTACATGTCCACGAACTGTGCGAAGTAGAACTCCACCCCGTGCTGCTTCGAGATCCTGCGGATCTCCTCGACCGTTGGCATGCGCCGTTCCTCCCTCGTCTCCGATCCCTGGGGCGAGACGATAGCCGGACCTGCCCCCCGGGTGGGAGGAGTCGCTAGCCCGGGGAGGACCCGGCCCGCCGGGCCGGAGAATCGTGCGCTGTGGGCCCGGTCAGCGGTAGAGCTCGACGTCGACCCGGGCACCCGCTGACAGGTTGCTCGTCTCGGTCGGAACGAGGACGCACCCATCGGCGGCGGCGATGGTCGAGAGCGGAGCCGGCTCCGTGAGGAGTGGCTCTGCCCGGCCGTCGCGGAGCTTCACCTGAACGACATCGAGCCGGCCCTCGACCGACGGAAGATCGCGGCTGAGCACGGCCGGGGCCCAGACGGGGGTCCGTGCGATCGAGCAGCCGCCGAGCAGCCGGACGAGCGGGATCCCGATCAGCCGGAAGATGACGAGCCGCGCGAGCGGGCCGCCCGGGAGCAGGAACACGGGAACGCCCGCGCACTCCGCGAGGAGCGTGGGCCCACCTGGCTCGACCGCGAGCCCGCGACACCACACACCGGGCTCGCCGAGGGAACCGACGACCACGGCCGCCAGCTCGCGGGCGGCGACAGACGAACCCGGTGAGACGACGACGAGATCGGATCCGGAGAGCGCATCTTCGAGCGCCGCACGGAGCGACGCGGCATCGTCTCGGAGGATGTCGCGCTCCTCGGCGTGGCCGCCCGCCTCGGCGGCGAGTGCGCAGATCGCCGGGGAGATCGCATCCCGTGCCTGGCCCGGCGTCAGCCGTCGGGCGCCGGCCGAGACGATCGCCACCCGTGGGCGGGCGCGCACCGGGACGACCGTCAGCCCGACGGCGGCGAGCAGGCCGATGTCCGCGGCCCGGAGCGGCCGGCCGGCGGGAGCGAGCACGTCCCCGGCCGCCACGCCCGCGTCGGCGCGCACGAAGTCGGGCAGTTGCGGCGGTGCCGTGAGCGGGCCCGGCGGCACGCGCCCGAGGGCCTCCGTGAGCGCGACGCCCTCGATCGCGGTGCGCCGACGCGGACGGAACTCCCGCAGGGCCTCGTCCACGGTGCGAACCGAGCAGGGCTCCTGCGTCACGCCCGAAGTCTACGGAGGCGGCAAACGCCTCCCGCCGGAGCCCGGCCTGCGATCCCGGCGCCGGATCCGCAGCCGCGCGTTTCGAGGCTTGTGTTTCAAGCCACGAGCCGCGGGTCGTTTGACAAGGGGCGCGAACGCTCGTGGCTTGAAACACAAGCTCCTTTCGCCCCGGCGGGCGACGATCACGCGACGGCGGAGTACGGCGGAGGTCGCCGCGACGGCAGAGTTGCGGCGGAGGTCGCCGCGCCCCGGCAGGTCGACGGGTCGGCGGGTCGGCGGACTGCGCTACAGCTCGCTGAGGAAACCGAGCACGAGCGCGTTGAACTCGTCCGGGCGTTCCAGGCTCGGAAGATGCGCCGTGCCCGAGATCGAGGCGAACCGTGCGCCGGGGATCTCACGGGTCAGGCGGTCGGCGATCGCGTGCATGTCGATGACGTCGAGCTCCCCGAGGACGACCAACGTCGGCGCCGCGATCTCGCCGAGGCGGTCCGGCAGGTCGGGGACGAGCGCCTCGTCGTCGGCCGCGTCCCTGGCCTCCTCGGGAAGGGCCAGCCAGTGCTCGAACGCGCGCCGCTGCATCCGCCCGACCAGCTCGCGGAGCGCGGGATCGACGCTTCCCGGCTGCCGGTGGGGCCCGTCGACCCACATCCGAAGGTTCGCCTCGACCGCCGCATCGACGTCGCCCCGCTCGATCGCGGCGTCCTCCTCGGCACCGTAAGCCTGTACGGCGTCCGACCAGTCGTGCCCGGTCATGCCGGGGCAGGCGAGCACGAGCGCGCTCACCCGGTCGGGCCGGGCGACCGCGAGCTCGAGCGCCACCCGGCCGCCGAAGGAGGCCCCGACCAGCGCGGCGCGCTCGATCTCGAGCGCGTCGAGCACGGCGATCACGTCCTCGGCATGACAGACGCGGCCGGGGTGAAGCGGCGTCTCCCCGAAGCCACGGAAGTCGAGCCTCACGGTCCGGTGCTGGGCGACGAACGGCCCCCACTGGGGCTCCCACATGCGGCTGTCGCAGATGCCTGCGTGCAGCAGGGCGGCCGGCGGACCCGTCCCCGCGACCTCATGGTGCACCACCCGAGTACCGTATCCCGGAACCGAGCTCCGTGTCGGTCAGCCGTAGGATTGGGAGGGTGCACAGGCAAGCCGGGATCGTCCTCGCCGGCGGGAGGTCGGCGCGTATGGGGCAGCCCAAGACGGACCTGCCGTGGAACGGCCGGTCGCTCGTGGCCCTGGTGCTCCACACGATCGCGTCGGCCGTGGACGGCCCCGTCGTTCTGGTTCGTGCGCCGGGCCAGGCGCTGCCCGCGCTGCCGGCCGCGATCGAGGTCGTCGAGGATGCGCGTCCGGGAAGGGGGCCGCTCGAGGGCATGGCCGCCGGTCTTCGGGCTGTCCGCGGGCGGGCAGGAGTCGCGTTCGTGTCGGCAGCCGACGTCCCGTTGCTCGTCCCGGAGCTCGTCTCCCTGTCGCTGCGCTCGCTCGAAGCCGATGCCGACGCGGCCGTGCCGGTCGTCGCAGGCCAGTCGTATCCGCTCTCGGCCGCCTATCGAGTCGACGTCCTGGCGACCGTCGAACGGCGCCTCGCGCGCGATGAGCTGCGGATGCGCTCGCTGCTCGACGACCTGCGCGTCGCCTGGCTCGACGAGCGTCTGCTCCTGGCGGACCCGGGGCTCCGCGCGGCCGACCCGGGCCTCGACTCGCTCCGGAACGTCAATACGCCCGCCGAGTACGAAGAGGCCCTGGCCTACGCGAACGCGACTCGCTCGGGATGAGCGTAGACGTTGAACCGCTCGCCCCGTACGAACGCGGCGAGCGTCACTCCGAGGCGCTCGGCCGTCTCGACCGCGAGCGTCGACGGGGCCGAAACGGCGCACACGATCGGGATGCCGGCAACCGCCGCCTTCTGGACGAGCTCGAAGCTGGCGCGGCCCGAGACGAGCGCGATCCGATCGCGGGCCGGAACCCCGCCCTCGAGCAGCGCATGCCCGACGAGCTTGTCCATCGCGTTGTGCCGGCCGACGTCCTCGCGCGCGACGAGCAGCGTGCCGTCGACGTCGAAGAGGCCCGTCGCGTGCAGGCCCCCGGTCTCGTCGAAGACGTCCTGCGCGGCGCGAAGCGCATGCGGCAGGCCCGCGATCACGTCGCCTGCGACCGTGGGCCCGGGCGGGATCGGCGCGCACATGACCTCCACCTGGTCTATCGCGGCCTTTCCGCAGACTCCGCAGCTCGACGTGGCATAGAAGTTGCGCTGGAACACGGTCGCGTCGAACGGCCGGCGGAGGCGCACCGTGACGACGTTGAACCGCTGCTCGACGGCCTCCTCTGGCCCGCAGTAGCGGATCGAGGCGATCTCCTCACGGCTCGTGACGAGCCCTTCCGTGAACAGGAAGCCGGCCGCGAGCTCCCAGTCGCTGCCGGGCGTCCTCATCGTCACGGCCACCCGGACGGCGTCCTGCCCGGGGCCCGCCGCGCGGATCTCGAGCGGTTCCTCGGTGACAATTCGGTCGCGCCGGGTGACGGCCCGTTCGCCGTCGACCGCGACGATCTGCGCGCGGACAGTCCGCTTCCGGACCGCCGGCCGCTCCACGAGGGCCATTCCCCGAGGTTACCGACCGCGTGCCTGCACGTGCTGGAAGCCGAAGCGACCCTTGACGCAGAGGTTTCCCCGCGTGATGTCGTGGTCGGCGGGCGAGCTCACCTTCACGATCCGGTTGTCCTGGACGTGGAGGTCGAGATTGCAGCCGACGCCGCAGTAGGGGCAGATCGTCTGCACGACGGTCTGCCGTGCCTCGTCCCACTCGCCCGCCGCCCGCATGTCGAGCTCGCTCTTGAAGATCAGGGCTCCGGTCGGACAGACCTCGATGCAGTTGCCGCAGTACACGCACGCCGACTCGGGAAGCGGGACGACGTACTCCGTCGAGATCCTGGCATCGAAGCCGCGGCCCGCGACGGCGATCGCGAACGTGTTCTGGTGCTGCTCGCCGCAGGCGTCGACGCACTTGTAGCAGAGGATGCACTTCGAGTAGTCGCGGCTGTACAGGTCGTTGTCGACCTTGACCGGCGACGCGACCGTCGCAGCCGTCTCGCCGTCCGGCTCGATGTGGTGCCCCGCGCGTCGCCGGTCGCGTTCGGCATCGGGTGCGGCGGGCGGGCCGAATCGCTCCGGCCTCGCCTCGTACAGCTCGAGGTATCCGCCGACATCGGGTGCGATTGAGAGATCGACCGACGAGGCGAGCAGCTCGAGGACGAGGCGCCGGGACGTCCGGACGCGGTCGGAATCGGTGCGGACGACCATGCCCGGCTCCACCTTCCGCGAACAGGCCGGGGCCAGCACCCGCGAGCCCTCGAGCTCGACGACGCAGACGCGACAGACGTTCGCCGGCCGCAGGGTCTCGCCGTAGCAGAGCGTCGGCGTCTCGATCCCGGCCTGCTCGCAGGCGTCGAGGATCGTCGAGCCCTCGAACACGCGGACGGCCTGCCCATCGATCTGGAGCTCGACCATGCGGGCCGGCGCGAGCAGCTGCGTCGAGCTCACGTCATCCTCCGTTCCCGAACGCTCCGAGCCTGCCGATCGCCGACTCGATCGCGCTCGAGGCCGTCTGGCCGAGCCCGCAGATCGACGCGTCGCGCATGCACTGACCGACGTCGGCGATGAGCGCGAGCTCGTCGTCGACCGTTCCCCGGGCTCGCCCGGCGACGAGCCGGGCGAGGGCCTCCTGCTGGCGCACGGTCCCGACCCGGCACGGCACGCACTGCCCGCAGGACTCGTTGCGGAAGAACGCAGCGATCCGCATCAGCATCCGGGGCAGGTCGACGGTCTCGTCGAAGACGAGGATCACGCCCGAGCCGAGCGTCGTGTCTGCGGCGCGCGCCCCCTCGAACGTGAGCACGACGTCCAGGTCGTCCCGCCCGACGAATCCGCCGGCCGCCCCGCCGAGGAGCACCGCCTGGGGCCGCCGGCCGCCGGCCACGCCCCCGGCCAGATCGAGCAGGTCGCGGAGCGTGGCGCCGAACTCGACCTCGTACACCCCCGGTCGCTCGACGTGGCCTGAGAGGCAGAAGAGCTTGGTGCCCGTCGATCCCTCCGTGCCGACCGCGGCGAAGGCCGGGCCTCCTGCGAGCACCACGTCGAGGACGTTGACGAGGGTCTCGACGTTGTTGACCACCGTCGGCTTGTCGAAGAGCCCGTTGGTGACCGGGAACGGTGGCTTGTTGCGCGGCTCCCCACGGTAGCCCTCGATCGAGTTGAAGATCGCGGTCTCCTCGCCGCAGATGTACGCGCCCGCGCCCTTGCGGATCTCGATGTCGAACGAGAACCCGTGCCCGAAGATGCGGTCGCCGAGAAAGCCGCGGGCACGGGCGGTCTCGAGCGCCGCCTCGAGAATCGCGTGACCCTGCGGGTACTCGCCGCGCAGGTAGACGAACCCTCGCTCGCAGTTGGTCGTGTACGCGGCGATCGTCATCGCCTCGATCAGCGAGAACGGGTCGCCCTCGATGATCACGCGGTCCTTGAACGTGCCGGGCTCGGACTCGTCGGCGTTGCAGATCAGGTAGTGCGGCAGGACGGGCTGGCGCGCGACGGCCTCCCACTTGCGGCCCGTCGGGAATGCGGCGCCGCCGCGTCCCTGGAGCTTCGAGTCGAGGACCTCACGGATCACACCCTCCTGGCCGAGCGCGAATGCCCGACGGAGCGCCTCGTAGCCTCCGTGCGCCCGGTAGTCGTCGAGGCTCGTCGGCTCGATCTTCCCGATGCGGCGAAGGAGCCTCAGCTCCGGCCTCCCTTCCTGCGGCAGGGGGGTAACCGGGTCGACGTCGCCAGGCTCGCCTCGCATGGCACCGAGAACACCGGCCGCGTCGACGGGAGCCAGGACGTGCTCGCGCGGCTCGGGCCCGGCGACGGTGAGCATTGCCGCGGGAGCGCGGTCGCACTGTCCGAGGCAGGGGCTTCGCAGCCAGGTCGCGCCGTCGCTTCCGACGGTGCCCTCGGGCCCGAACCGCCCTTCGAGCTCCGTGATCAACGCGTCGGCTCCGCGGCACCGGCAGGCGAGGTCCTCGCAGACGTGGACGACGGTCGCCGGCCGCGGGTCCACCGACAGCAGCGCGTAGAAGGTGGCCACGCCGAACGCATCGGCCGGCGGAACCGTCAGACGGCTGCAGACGTAGTTGAGGGCACCGGGGCTGATCCAGCCGATGTGCTCCTGCACCGCCTGCAGGGCGGGCAGCAGGAGGTCGCGTCTCGCCTTGGCCCCGTGCGTCCCGCGCGCGACGGCGATCCGGCCGTCGACGGCGACATCGCGCGTGCCGCCGTCCCAGCCCGACTCCGGGGGGCCGAGCAGGTGGTCGACCGCCGTCCGTTCGGCATCGGTCGGCTCCGCGTCGAGGAGGTGCAGGTCCACGCGTGGCGATCCTAGTCGCTGGTGTGCCGGTCAGTCGCCGGCAACGGCCGCAGGTTCCTCGGCGCGGCCACGCGCCTCGAGCCCCGCGGAAGCGATCTTCTCCACGCGAATCGCCGCCGCCTTGAACTCGGCAGTGCCCGACTTCGGGTCCGTGGCGTCGATCGTGAGGACGTTCGTGTCCACCTCGTCCGGGAAGTGGAGCGTCATGAACGCGAGCCCCGGTCGCAGGGACGGGTCGATGCGCACCGGCGCCTCGACCGAGCCGCGGCGCGACGAGACCCTGACGATCTCCCCGTCCTCGAGCAACATCCGCTCGACGTCCTCGGGTGAGAGGTCGATCGACTCGCCGCGATGGAGCGGGGAGCGATAGAAGCGCGTCTGCACGCCGGTGTTGTAGGACTCGAGGCGCCGCCCCGTCGTCAGCCGGATCGGGTAGTCGGCGTCGAGCGCCTCGAACGGCGGCCTGAACTCGACCGGGCTGAACGGTGCCGCCGGGCCCCCGCGCGGCTCCTCCCAGAGCCGTCCGTGGATGAACGGTGATCCCGTCGAGCCCTCGTCCGGGCACGGCCACGGGATTCCCCCGAGCTCCTCGAGTCGCCGGTAGCTCATGCCCGCATGCATCGGCGAGAGCGAACGGACCTCCTCCCAGATCTCCTCGGCCGTCGGGTGCCCCCAGTCGCAGCCGAGCCGGCGGGCGAGCTCGGCAAGGATCCACGTGTCCTCGCGGGCGTCGCCGGGCGGGTCGAGCGCCTTTCGGACACGCTGGACACGGCGTTCGGAGTTCGTGACCGTTCCCTCCGACTCGCACCACGAGGCCGCGCCCGGAAGGACGACGTCCGCGAGCTCCGCGGTCTTCGTCATCACGATGTCCTGCACGACGAGGAGGTCGAGGCCCTCGAGCAGGTTCCGGGCGTGTTGCACGTCCGCCTCGGACTGGGCGGGGTTCTCTCCGATCACGTACAGGGTGCGTAGGTCGCCACGTTCCATGGCGTGAAACATCTGCGTGAGGTGCCAGCCGTAGTGTGGGAGGATGGGCCGGCCCCAGACCGCCTCGAAGCGCGCGCGAGCCTCGTCGTCGCGCTCGATGTCCTGGAAGCCGGGCAGCTTGTTCGGGATCGCTCCCATGTCGCCGCCGCCCTGCACGTTGTTCTGGCCCCGCAGCGGATTGAGGCCGGAGCCGTAACGGCCGACGTGACCCGTGAGCAGCGCCAGGTTGATGAGCGCCAGCACGTTGTCGACGGCGTTGTGGTGCTCGGTGATCCCGAGCGTCCAGCAGATCTGCGCCCGGTCGGCCCGGGCATAGGCGTGGGCGACCTCGCGGATCACCTCGGCGGGCACGCCGGTGATCCGCTCGCCGGCCTCGAGCGTGAACGGCTCGACGGCCGCCAGGTACTCCTCGAAGCCCTCGGTCGCGTTCTCGATGAACGCGCGGTTGGCGAGGCCGGCATGGATGATCTCGCGGGCCATGGCGTGGGAGAGCGCGATGTCGGAGCCGACGTCGAGCCCGAGCCACAGGTCGGCGAACGCCGCCGAGGACGTGCGGCGCGGATCGACGACGTACAGGCGCGCGCCCCCGTGAACGCCCTTGAGGACGTGATGGAAGAAGATCGGGTGGGTCTCGCGGGCGTTCGAGCCCCAGAGGACGATGATGTCCGTCTCCTCGATCTCGCTATACGACGACGTGCCGCCGCCGGCTCCGAACACCGTCGCCAGACCGACGACGCTGGGAGCGTGTCAGGTGCGGTTACAGCTGTCGATGTTGTTGGTGTCCATGACCTGGCGCGCGAACTTCTGAGCGAGGAAGTTCATCTCGTTCGTCGCCTTGGAGCACGAGAAGATCCCGAAGCTCTTCGCGGCGTCGGGCATCGCGCGCCGGAAGCCCTCGGCCACACGGTCGAGAGCCTCGTTCCAGGTCGCAGGGCGCAGGCCGCTCTCGTCCCGCACGAGCGGGGTCGTGAGACGGCCCGTCATGGCTGTGGTCATCGCGTCCCTTCGATCGGCTCCGGCACCTGCCGGAGTACTGGGATTCTAGTCCCGCCGGCCGGTCGAGCGGGCGGACCTCGCGGATCAGGGGTTGCGGAGGCCGGCGGCGTAGACGACGATGCGCGCGGCATCCTCCGCGCTGAGCACGTCCGTGCTCACCACGAGGTCGTAGTGGGTCGCCGATTCCCGCTCGACATCGTAGAAGCGGGCGAGGTAGCTGGCCCGCGCACCGTCGGCCTGCTCGATCTGTTTCGCCGCCTCCTTCATGTCGAGAGGCCCGGCGGCGAGACGGCTCGCCCTGACGTCCCGGGAGGCCGTGACGAGGGATCGCAGCACGTCGTCCTGCCCGGCGAGGGCGATGGACGCGGCATGCGAGACGATGACGACGTCGCCCTCGTCGGCCGTCTCCCACACCGCCTCGCGGATCACGCTGCGGAGGGTGTCGGACGGAGCGGTCTCGCCCGGCTCGTCCGCGACCCCGACGACGCCGTAGGCGTAGTAGAGATCGAGCCCCGGGGAATCTCGCAGCTCCTCGAGCCACCGCTTGAGGAACGACTTGCGCCGCTCGGCGTCCGCGACGAGGCCCTGATCGAGCCCGTGCTTGGCGGCCGCCCGGGCGACGATCTCCTCGTCCACGTAGCGGTAGCCGAGACCCTGCGCGACGGCGCGCCCGACGTCCTCGCCGCCGGATCCGGTCGTCTGGGAGATGCATACGACACGCGCTGCCACTGGACGCTGATCATCGCGCCGCGCGCGCCCGAATGCAAGGGGAGCTGCTCAGGCGCCGTCCGGGAGCGCGGCGAGCGGGTGCCGGGCGAGCACGCTCTCGCGGTCGGCGCCGGTTCCGACGAGGCTGACCTCCACCTCGAGCCGCTGCTCGATGAACTCGACGTAACGGCGCGCGTTCTCGGGCATCGCCTCGCCTTCGAGGGACTCGAGCCAGCCGGGGAGCGTCTCGTAGATCGGGGTTGCATGGTGAAAGTCGCTCTGGTGCGCAGGCAGCTCGGGGGTCTCCGTGCCGTCGCGCAGCCGGTACGCGACGCACACGGGCAGCCGGTCGAACGCGGAGAGGACGTCGAGCTTCGTGAGCGCGATCGAGGTGATGCCGTTGACGCGGACCGCGAAACGCAGTGCGACGAGGTCGAGCCAGCCGCAACGCCGCTCGCGGCCGGTCGTCGTGCCGTACTCGGCGCCGAGCTCGCGGACGCGCGCCTGGTCATCGCCCTCGATCTCGGTCGGGAACGGCCCTTCGCCGACCCTCGTCACATACGCCTTGGCAACGCCGAGAACCTCATCGATCCTCGTCGGCCCGATCCCGGTGCCGGTCGCCGCCTCTCCCGCGATCGGGTTCGACGACGTGACGAACGGGTAGGTTCCGTGGTCGAGGTCGAGCATCGTTCCCTGCGCACCCTCGAGGAGCACACGCCGGCCCTCGCGCAGGGCGCGATCGACGAGGAGCGAGGTGTCGCCGACGTAGGGGCGCAGGCGAGCTGCGAGCTCCTCCATTCGCACGGCAAGAGGCTCGAGCTCGATCGGCTCGAGGCCGAGAACCCGTTCGAGCACGAGGTTCTTCTCGAGCAGCGTGACCTCGATCTTCGTGCGGAGGATCTTCGCGTCGAGCAGGTCCTGCACCCGGATCCCGATTCGCGCCGCCTTGTCGGCATACGCCGGTCCGATACCGCGCCTCGTGGTGCCGATTCGGAGCTTCCCGAGCCGCAGCTCCGTCGCGGAGTCGATCGCCAGGTGCCACGGCATGATCAGGTGGGCATTCCCGGAGACGACGAGGTCACGCGTCGAGACCGCACGTGCCTCGAGCCCGTCGATCTCCGTGACGAGCTGCTCGGGCTCGACGACACAACCCGCCCCGATCACGCAGCCCTTGCCCGGGTACAGGATCCCTGACGGGATGTGGTGCAGCGCGAACCGCTCACCGTCGCGGATGATCGTGTGGCCCGCGTTCGGGCCTCCCTGGTAGCGGCAGACGAGGTCGGAGCTCTGGGCGAGCAGGTCGACGATCTTGCCTTTCCCCTCGTCGCCCCACTGCGCGCCGACGATCACGGTGGCGGGCATGGTGTGGACGTGTCCTCAGGTCGGTGTCAGGGCCCGTCTCGCCGGGCCCGGAGCTGGCGGCCCGCACGACGCCGGCCGCCACCGGCTAAGCGTACCTCGCCGCGCAGAACGGACTGGGAACGCGCACCGCGACACCCGCGGGCCCGGCGCCGGCGGAGAGAGCCGCCTGCGCCGGGCCCGCGGACTGCGCAATTCAGGACGCGAGCGCCTTGGCCTTCATCTGCTCGTACTCGGCCTGGGTGATCGCACCCGAGTCGAGCAGGGCCTTCGCCTTCTCGATCTCCGCGGCGGACCCGCCGGGGGCAACCGAACGTACGTAGTCGTTGAACTCGCTCTGTTGGGCCTTGGCCTGCGCCATGTCCCGTTCGCCCATCCCCTGGCCGTTGACGATCAGGTAGACGAGAACGCCGAGGAAGATCGCGACGATCAGGAATATCACCCACAGCGCCTTCTTCCCCCCGCCGATGTCGCGGCGCCGGAAGACGTCCACGAACACTCTGATGAGGATGAAGATCCACGCCACCCAGAGGAAGATCAGCATCATCGTCCACAGGAGGTCGAGGAACGGGTAATCGGCTGCGACGGCCATACGCTCCCCCCTTTCAGGTCGGAATGTCCCCGCACGGTGCGAGGCTGGTGGAGACTACCGCAACCGCCGGACGCTCGCGCGGCGAGCCGGCGCGACGGCCGTCGTCACATCGCCGCGAGGTCGGAGAACTTCGCGTAGCGCTTGAGGAACGAGAGCTTCACCGTGTCGGTCGGGCCGCTGCGGTGCTTCGCGAGGATCGTCTCGGCGACGCCCTGGAGCTCGGAGTCTTCGTTGTAGTAGTCGTCGCGGTACAGGAAGATGACGAGGTCGGCATCCTGCTCGATCGAGCCCGAATCGCGCAGGTCGGAGAGGATGGGGCGCTTGTCGTGGCGTTGCTCGACGGCACGCGAGAGCTGCGACATCGCGACGATCGGGATGTCGAGGTCCCGTGCGAGGAGCTTCAGGTTGCGCGAGATCTGCGAGACCTCCTGGACGCGGTTCTCGGCGGTCGTGCCCGAGGTCATCAGCTGCAGGTAGTCGATCACGACCAGCCCGAGGTCGGGGTGCTTCGCCTTGAGCCGCCGGGCCTTCGAGCGGATCTCCATCATCGTCACCGAGCCGGTGTCGTCGACGAAGATCGGCGCCTTCGCGAGCTTGTCGCAGGCAGCGGTCAGGCGGGGCCAGTCCTCCGGCGCGAGCCGGCCGGTTCGGAGACGCTGGCTCTCGACCTTCGCCTCGCTGCACATGAGACGCTGCGTCACCTCGGCCTTCGACATCTCGAGCGTGAAGACGGCGACCGGCACCTGCTGGCGGACGCCGAGGTTCGCCGCGATGCCGAGGCCGAACGCGGACTTCCCCATGCTCGGCCGGGCGGCGACGATCACGAGGTTGCCGCGCTGGAAGCCCGACGTGAGGCGGTCGAGGTCGCGGTAGCCAGAGCCGGTGCCCGTGACCTCGGATCCGGACTCGTACAGCGCGGTGATCCGCTCGAAGCTCTCCTTGAGCAGCTCTTCGATGTGAGAGAAGTCGCCGGAGATCCGCTGCTGCGCGAGCGCGAAGACGATCTGCTCGGCGCGGTCGACGAGCTCGGTCGGTTCGCCGATTCCGTCCCAGCCGAGGCGTGCGATCTCGCCGCCCGCGCGGATGAGCCCGCGCAGCACCGCCGACTCCCGGATGATCCGGGCGTAGTGCGCGGCGTTCGCGGTCGCCGGGACGAGTGCCGCGAGCTCGGCGACGCGGGCCCGGCCGCCGACGTCCTCGAGCTGCCCACGCTCCTCGAGCTCGTCGACGAGGGTGATCGCGTCGACGGGCTCACCCCGGCCGTAGAGGCCGAGAGCCCCGCGGTAGATCTTCGCGTGGCTCTCCCGGTAGAAGTCGCCGTCGTCGAGGATCTCGCTGACGGCGGCGATCGCCCCCGGGGAGAGCATCATCGCACCGAGGACGGCCTCCTCGGCGTCGAGCGACTGGGGCGGAACCGGTGCGGTGGGGACCGTTTGGGTCATGTCCGGGGATATGAGCAAACCACGTTCGGGCGACATCGGCATCCCTGTTGAGAACCCGGCTCGTGTTCCATTCGGAAAACACGAGGGGCGTCGTTGCAGGGGAAAGAGAACGAATGTTCTCAGGCGCGGCGGACGGCACGCACGCTGCGCCCACAATCAGATGTGGGCCGATCTCCCGCTCGGAGCGGGAAGTTCGTCGCTCCGTCCACAGCGATGCACAGAGGCCCTGTCGACGACGGCAGGGACGGGCCGGCGGCGGTCACCGTCGCCCGGCCGCGGCCGGGCGCGTGGCCGGATCGCCTACCGCGAAGCGGGCGGCGGGTGCGGTCCGCCCGGGAGGGGACGGGCCTTGTGCGGGCCCGTCGGCGCTGCCTGACGGCCGTGCCGGCGCGTCCCAGAGGCTTGATGTGAAATGACCGCACGCCTGGATGCGGGCCTGCACACGGCGAATCGCGGCCGCCTCGATCGGTACCAAGGCCACCAGCCTTGCCACCGATCGAGTCAGCCGCGCTGCTTGGTGCAGGCGACACCCCAGGCGCACGCCCACTTCACGTCAAGCCTCTAGACTTCGTTTCAGCATGAAGCCCTGCGCCGTCGTGACGCGCTGTGCGGGCCCGCGGTGGGCGTCCTCGGCCGCCCCGAAACGTCTCGTATTGAGGCTTCCTGCGTCCTTGCATCGCCCCCGCGCATCAGGCCCGGCGATGAAACGTGATGCTGAAACGAGCTCTCAGCGTCGCGGCTCGAAGCCCTCGTCGAGGTACTGGTCGTACTCGTCGTCGTCGTCCTCGTCCTCGAGGGCTCCCGGCGCCTCGGCGACGTTCGCCAGGGCGGCGTCCGCCGCGGCGACGTCCACCAGGGCAGTGTCGGCCGTGAGCGCCTGGGCGCCTCCGGCTTCCTCGTCGTCGAGCACCTCCGGCGCCTCGGGCTCCTCGGGCGGCAGCTCTCCGCCCTCGGGGACGACCAGGGTCTTCACCTCGACCCTGACGTCCTGGAAGACATCGATCCCCACCTCGTAGCGGCCGACGCGCTTGATCGGGTCCTCGAGGTCGATCTTGCGGCGATCGACCCGGATCTTGCGCACGCGCCAGAGCTCGTCCGCGATGTCCGTCGGCGTGATGGAGCCGAACAGCACTCCCTGCGGGCCAGCCTTGACCTCGAAGCGCAGCACGGTCTTTCCGAGCGTGTCCGCGATCGACTGCGCCTGCTCCACTGACCGGGCCTCGTGCTTCGCCCGCTCCGCATCCCGGCGCTCGATCTCCCCGACCAGCGCAGGCGTGGCGGGATCTGCGAGCCGGCGCGGCTGGAGGTAGTTCCGCATGTAGCCGCGGGAGACGGAGACGACCTCACCCCGCAGGCCGACCTTCTCGACGTCCGTCAGCAGTACGACGTCCACGACCTAGCCTCCGACGTAGGGGAGGAGGGCCATCTCGCGCGCCCGTTTGACGGCGGCCGCGATCTGTTCCTGGTGTCGCCGGCAGGCGCCGGTGATCCGCCGCGACCGGATCTTGCCCTTCTCCGAGGCGAACCGCTTGAGCTGGGCCACGTTCTTGTAGTCGACCTCGTCGATCTTCTCGCGGCAGAAGTAGCAGCTCTTCCTTCGGGCGCCCGCGCCCGTGGACGGGCCGGTCTTGCGCTTCCGCGTTCCCTGTCTGTCCTTGTCCACGCGTATCTCCTCGATCGCTCGATGAATCGATCAGCTAGAACGGAATGTCGTCGTCGGGCGGCGAGAAGTCGCCCTCGTGCGGCTGCGTGTCCCGGGCCTGGGCCATGCCGTAGCCGCCTTCCTCGGAAGCCTGGCCGCTCTCGCCCCGGCTGTCGAGGAACTGGATGTCGAACGCCACGACCTCGACCTTCGAGCGCTTCGAGCCGTCCTGGGCCTGCCAGGACGACCAGTCGAGGCGCCCGTCGATGCCGAGGCGCTTTCCCTTCGACATGTGCGGAGCCAGCGACTCGGCACGCGGTCCGAAGAGCTTGATGTCGAAGAAGTTGGGCTTGTCGACCCAGTTCCCCCCGTCGTCCTTCTGGCGGCCGTTCACGGCCAGGCCGAGCTGCAGCACGGGGCTGCCGGAGGGCAGATGGCGAAGCTCGGCGTCCCGCGTGAGGCGGCCCACGAGCACGACCCTGTTGATGTCACCGGCCATCTGCTAGCTCCTCTCCGTCGAACGTTTGTTCGATCTTACCCGGACGCCTGGACGGCGCCCGCCCCGCGCGACGTTCGAGGCCGCCGGGTCGCCATGTGCCGCATCGCGCCGTCCGTGATCCGCAGCACGCGCGTGAGCTCGTCGAGCGCTGCCGGTTCGCAGTCGAAGGCGAGCAGGTGGTAGTTGGCGTCGCCTTTCTTGTCGATCTCGTAGGCGAGCTTTCGCCGGCCCCACGGCTCGTTCCCGAGCCACGCCCCGCCACCCTTCGTGACGATCTCCTCGGCGCGCGCGATGATCTCGGCCTGACGATCGTCGGCCAGCTCAGGATCGAGCATCAGCAGTACCTCGTATTGGTTCACGTCCCCGATCTCCTCCTTCCTTCGGTCTGAGGCGGCCCCACCGATGTGTGCGCCGTTCGGGAACGGTCGACGCGCCGGTGGAGCAGGAAGTCACCCGAGTATAGCCAGAGGGCGGCGCTTGCCAACCACCACTTCGTCATGGAAGAGTGCCAGGTGTGAGACGACTTTCCGCATTCCTGATCGGCCTCGCAGCCGGCCTCGCGCTCGTCGGCCTGCTGCGACGTCGCCGGCGGGCCGGCGCGCGGACGGGTGAGACGACGACCGACGACCTGCGGGCCGAGGAGCTGCGGCGCAAGCTCGCCGCCTCGCGGGAGGCCGCCGGCGACACCACCACCGGGGTCGCCGCCGCGGAGCCCCCACCGGAGCCCGCCGGGACGGATGAGGTCGATAGCGCGCGCCGGGCGGTGCATCGCGAGGCGCAAGACGCCCTCGACGAGATGCGGCAGGCGGGCCTGTAGGGCCGCGCCGCCCCGCTCAGCTCTGGTCGAACCAGCCGATCGACTGCAGGCGGATCTGCCAGAGGCGCATGGCCTCCGCGTAGAAGCGCTCGGCCTGCACGCCGTAGCCGGCGAGGACCTGGGAGTCCATACCGCCGGCGAGCGCCACCTCGAGCAACTCCGAGGAGAGCTCGGCGAACTCGTCGACGACGCCTCCGATCACCGCCGTCGCGCGCTCCCGATCCTGGGACATGCGCTGGCGCGCGTACGAGACGCCGATGCCGATGTGGCGCGCCTCGTCGCGCGCGACGTGGCGCTGCCCCGCGACGAGGCCGGGAAACGAGCCGAACTTTGCGTACTGGCCCGCCGCGAGGTTCTGCGAGCACCGGGCGACGACGCCCTCGCCGAGGAGGTGGTAGGCGACCGAGGCGCGCAGGAAGACGTCCTCGTCGTCCGAGTGCACGAGCGGAGCCATCGTCTCCTGGAAGCGGTCGTACATCGCCGCCGCGACGGGGTCGATGTTGACGTCGGCGATCGCCCGCACCCGGTCGATGCCCGAGATCCCGAACACCTCGGCGTAGACGCGCAGAACCGATTGGAGATGGCGGAACTCATCGGCGACCTGGGTCGCGAGGCATGTCATGAGCTCGTGCCCCGGCGCCCGCATCACGAATGGCGCGAGCACGGTCGCGACCTCGAACTCGGCGTGGAAGCGGTGGGCGAAGATCCAGCGCAGCCCCTCCTGCTCGGCAGGATCGAGGCCGGCGTAGGTGGCGGCGTCCTCGGTGTAGTCGACGTCGAGCGGCGACCACTGGTGTCGCTCCCAGTGCTCGTACAGGGCCCGAAACGGGCGCGCGCGCTCCTCCATGTCCCGATTCTCGTCGTGCTCGGAGGGAACGCGGGTCATCGTCTCGTCGGGCGGCATGACAACACGATCCTACTCGCTGGTATGGCCGGCGCTCAGTCGGAGGGTGCCGGTTCCCTGCGGCCCATGAGCAGGTACGCGAACGGCGCCGCAAAGGCGACGAGAAGCAGCGCCGGGAGCGCCGCGCGGGAGTAGGCGCCCGTCGAGGTGAACTTCCAGACCTCGGTCGCGAGCGTCTCGAACCCGATCGGACGCAGCAGGAGCGTGGCCGGCAGCTCCTTCATCGTGCTCAGGAAGACGAGCGCCGCGCCGGCGAGGATGCCGGCTCGCGCCAGCGGGAGCGTGACGGAGGCGAACACGGGGAGCGGGCTACGCCCGAGGCCGTACGCAGCCTCCTCGAGGCGAGGGCTGACTCCGGCGAGGGCGGAGCTCGAGCCGGCGAGAGCCTGCGGGAGGAAGCGGACCGTGTAGGCGAACAGGAGCAGGCCGATCGTCTGGTACACGGGCTCGGCGTACCGTGCACCGAAGAAGACGAGAGAGAGCGCGATCACGATCCCGGGCAGGGCGTTCGGGACGTACGCGGCCCCTCCGACCACGCGCGCGAGCGTCGTGTCGCTGCGCCGGCCGAACAGGGCGACGGGGAGCGCGGCGAGGGTCGCGATCCCCGCCGCCGCGACCGAGGCCCAGAGGGAGTTGACGGCCGGGAGCCAGGCCTCGCTCATGTCGTCGCCGCGCGAGACCGCGCGGGCGAGCCAGTAGCCGAGGACCGCGAGGGGCACGAACAGGAACACGGCCAGGCACGCGCCGACACAGGCGAACGCCGGCCAGCGCCAGCGGCCCAGCGGGAGCTGCCGCGCGGGGCGTGACGTCCCGCGCCCGAGCGCGTGGAACCGGCGTCCACGCCGCGAGCGCTCCTCGAACAGGAGCACGAGCGCGGTGAACACGACCAGCACGAGCGCGAGGATGGCCGCGGGGGTCCGGTCGAACAGGGCCTTGTACTGCAGGAAGATCGCCCGTGTCAGCGCCTGGTATTGCATCAGCGCCACGGCGCCGAAGTCGGAGAGCGCGTAGAGGGCGACGAGCAGCGACCCGGCCGCGAGCGACGGGCGGAGGCCGGGCAGCGTGACCCGGGCGAACGTCGCCAGCGGCGATCGGCCGAGGCCGCGAGAGGCTTCCTCGAGGCTCGGGTCCATGCTGCGCAGGGCGGCGGCCGTGAGCAGGTACACGTAGGGGTAGCTCGAGAGCGTGAGTGCCACGAGCGCGCCCGGAAAGCCGTAGATCTCGGGGATCCGGTCGACTCCGAGCGGGCCGAGGACGAGCTGCTGGACCAGGCCCTTGGGACCGAACGCCCCGAGCAGCGCGAGGGCGGCGACGTAGCTCGGGATCACGAGCGGGAGCGCGGCGAGGACCGCGATCATCCTCCGGCCCGGGAGGTCTGTCCGCGTCACGAGCCAGGCGAGCGAGACGCCGACGACCGCGGAGCAGAGCGTGACCGCCGCGACGAGCGCCCCGGTCCTGAGCAGCAGCTCGAGGGTGCTCCGGCGCGTGAGGATCGCCCACGCCTCGCCGCTCCCGGCCGCCCGGACGACGAGGTAGACGAGCGGGAGCAGCGCGAGGCCGACGACGCAGCAGGCTGTGACCGCGAGGGCCAGCGGCCGCCGCGCCGGCGCCCTCGCGACGCCGGCCGCCGGCCCGCTCGTCACAACGTGTATCCGAGCTCGTTCAAGAGCAGCAGGGTCTCCTCGAGCTCCGCGCCGAGATCGCCGAGCGGGACGTCGGGGCCCTCGAGCGAATCGAGCGGCGGCAGGCCCGCGGCAGCCGCCGCGCCCGCGATGAGCGGATACTCGGCCTCCTCGGCCTCCTCGGCGTAGAAGCGCTGGCTCTCGTCGGAGAGGAGGAAGTCGACGAATTGACGGGCCGCGTCGGGGTTCTCGCCGCTCGAGAGGATGCCGACGCCCGCCGCATTGACGAGCGCGCCGGGATCGTCACCGGGAAGGAAGTGGTTCGCGGCGGGGGCGTCGGGCTGCTCCTCCTTGAGCAGGCCGAGGTAGTAGTGGTTGACGAGGCCGAGCTCGATCTCCCCGGTGGCGACCGCCTCGACGATCTGCGAGTTCTTCTCGTAGAGCTTCGGCTCGTTCTCCATCACGGCCTCGAGCCACGCCCGCGTCTGCTCCTCGCCGAGCGTGAGCCGCATCGCGGACACGAACGCCTGGAACGACGCATTCGTGGGGGCGATCCCGAGCTTGCCCTTCCACCTCGGGTCCGCCAGCTCGAGCACGGAGGCGGGAAGCTCGTCCTCGCCCAGCGCATCGGTGTTGTAGACGATCACGCGGACGCGACCCGATGTCCCGACCCAGCGCCCGTCCGGATCGCGGTACCGTTCGGGAACGCGGTCGAGCGTCTCCTCGGGAAGCTCCGCGAGCTGTCCGGTCTGCGCCACCGCGCCGAGCGCTCCGGCGTCCTGGGCGAAGAAGACGTCGGCCGGGCTGTTGTCGCCCTCCTCGGCGATCGTCGCCGCGAGCTCGGCGCTGTCGCCGTAGCGCACGTCGAGCTCGATCCCCGTCCGGGCCTCGAAGGCCAGAAACAGGGGTTCGACGATCTCCTCCTCGCGGCCGGAGTACACGGTCAGCGTGGAGCCGGCGAGGCCCTCCTGTCCGGTCGCGGCATCCTCGCCCGAGCCACCGCACGCGGCGAGCCCGAGCGCGAGGGCGGCGGCGAGGATCACGAGCTGCTTCAGCTCCCCCTCCTTCGACGGCGGTGGCTGTGCCGACCGCGTAAGTTGTTAGGGAGACCTTATAGAAAAGGTAAGGCTCAACTCATTTCAGTGGAGAAGACGGCGACGCGTCCGTGGTGCGGGTTCAGCGCCACCCGGGCGCCGAGCGGAACGACCTCGGTGGAAGGGCGGTGCGCGCACAGCGTGGTGCCGTCGGCCAGACGGACCCGGTAGAAGACGTCGTGTCCCCGGAACTCGCGGCCGACGACCTCGCAGGTGCCTGCCGGATCGGGCGCGAGCTCGAGCAGCTCCGGGCGGACGAGGACGTCGACGGCACGGCTGCCGTTCGCGTGCACCGGGTGGAAGCACCCGACCGGCGTCTCGACCACGTCGCCGTCGACCGTGCCGGGGAGGAAGTTCGCGGCGCCCACGAAGGCGGCAGCCCAGCGCGTGCAGGGCTCGTAGTACAGCTCCTCGGGCACGCCGGACTGGACGATGTGCCCATCGTGCATCAGGGCGATCCGGTCCGCGAGCGAGAACGCCTCCTCGCGATCGTGGGTGACCAGCACGACCGTCGCGCCGATCGCGCGGAGGATCTCCGCCAGCTCGTCCCGCATCTCGCCCCGAAGCAGCGGATCGATGTTGCTCCACGGCTCGTCGAGGAGGATCACCGCCGGCCCGGGCGCCAGCGAGCGAGCGAGCGCCACGCGCTGCTGCTGGCCGCCGGACAGCTCGTGCGGGTAGCGGTGGGCGAGCTCGCCGAGCCCCACGAGGTCGAGCACCTCGCGAACCCGCCCAGGACGGTCGCGGCGCTGCAGGCCGTAGCCGACGTTGTGCTCGACGGTCATGTGCGGGAACAGCGCGAAGTCCTGGAAGACCATGCCGACGCGCCGGGCGTCCGGTGGCACCCAGGCCGGGCCGGCGACGGGCGCCCCGTCGATGGCGATCGTGCCCCGGTCGGGCTCCTCGAAGCCGGCGACGAGCCGGAGGAGCGTCGTCTTGCCGCATCCGCTGGGCCCGAGCAGTGCCACGAACTCGCCGCGACCGACCGAGAGTTGCTCGATGTCGACCGCGACCGTCCGGCCGAAGCGCTTCACGACCCGGCTCATCTCGATCATCGGTGTCTGCATTGAGCCCATTGGAAGGGTGACCTTACAGGAGCCCGGGCCGTCCGAGTAAGTCCGACCATTGTTGGAAATAAGGCTAGCCTTACACGGCAGGGAAGGCAAGTGACCGAGACGCCTGGGCCCGCCGTTCCCTACCGCGTAGTCCGGTCCCGCCGTGTGGCTAGTGTTCGGGCGTGTCCGTGTACATCTGTCCGAACTGCAAGCGGCGCGCGATCGACGAGGATGGCCGCGAGGGGTTGTCCCACCAGCCGATCGGTTGCTCGGCCTGCGGCTTCGGGTTCCTGTTCGAGCTGCTCGAGGACTACTACCCGGGGCCGAACACCGGTTTCGTCGTGTGCGACCGCGACCGTCGGGTGCTCGCGATCGGGCGGGGCGTGCTCGAGCTCACGGGCTATCGGGAGAAGGACGTGCTCGGCCACGAGCTCATGGAGGGCTTCGCGCTCCGGGCCGAGAACGGCGAGGATCCGGCGGCGGTCGCGCTCGAATGGGGCGTCCGGAGGCTCGGGCAGCAGCTGGTGATGCGGATGCGCTCCGGAACCGAGAAGAGCCTGGTCTGCGACTTCTTCCCTGGCTACGACGAGGACGGCGGTCTCCTCGTCGCGCTCTCCCCGGGCTAGACGTCCCCCGGGTCCGCGCCCACCGAACGGTAGAAGTCGAGCGCGCGCTCGAGCTGTTGCGAGGCCCGGTCGGCTGCCCCGGACGCGCGCAGCAGCGGAACGCTTCGCAGCCGGGCGAGCGCCTCGTCGGGCCGGGCGCCGATGTCCTCGTAGATCGCCGCCGCCTCGAGCGGGCGCCCCTCGGCCAACGCCTTCGCGGCCTCGAGCCACGGGGTGGCCTTGCCGACATGGGCGGTCGCCTCGGCGAGGCGGGGGCCGATGCCCAGATCGGCGAGCACCGCGGCGAGGTCGTTCAACCACAGGAAGGCGGTCGGGGTCTTGCCGCTGAATGCCACGAGCTCCAGCAGCTCGGCCGCCCGGGCCTCCGCTTCCTCCCGCTGCCCGGCGGCGAGCGAGGCGCGCGCCACGAAGGCGAGGCCCGGGTAGAGCGCCTGCGGATCGAGCGCCCCCCGCCCGAAGGCGAGCGCCTGCTCTGCATCCCCGAGCGCCGCAGCGACGTCGCCGCGGGCGAGCGCGATCCGGCCGCGGGTGACCCGCGCATAGGGCTCCTGGTAGTGACGGTGCCCCGCAGCGGTCCGCTCCAGGAACGCATTCGCCCGCTCGAGCGCCTCGTCCCAGCGTCCGTCCCAGTAGGCCTCGCCGGCGAGCTCGGCCTCGAGCCACTCGATCCCGCGGACCTCGCCGAAACGCTCGGCGGCCAGCTGTGCCTCGGCCCGGTGAACCGCTGCTCGCCGCAGGTCGCCGAGGTCCATCAGCGTGTCGGCGAAGTTGATGCGGCCCGCGACGCACTCGTGTGAGCCGAGCTCTTCGAGGAGGCCGATCCCGCGCTCGTAATCGCCGAGTGCCGAGGTGTCACCCATCTCGACACGGGCGTCCGCGATGATGATCGTCGCCTCGGCCCGCAGGTCGTCGAGGCCGAGATCCTCGGCCATCGAGAGGGCGAACCCGGCAGCGGCGACCGCCGCCTCGCTCTCGGCGGCGAGCAGCAGGCTCTTGGCGAGCACGAGCGTGACCCGGGCCTTGCTCCGCGAGGGAGGCGCGTTCTCGAGCAGCGAGAGGGCGCCGCGGTAGCTCGCGATGCTCGCCTCCTGGTGTCCCCGGAACCAGGCGAGCTTGCCGAGCAGCGCTTCGACCTCCGCGGCCGTGCCGCGATCGCCGGCGGCGAGAAGCGCGTCGCGGGCCTCGGTCAGCTCCACCGCGCCACCGTGCTCCGACCAGAACAGCGCCTCGCCCTGCCGGAAGCGCAGGCGCGGCCATTCCGGGTCGTCACGCGCGGTGAGCTCGAGCGCGCCGTCGTAGAGCCGCGCCGCGGACGCGTAGCTTCGGAGCGTCGCGGCACGATCCCCCGCCAGCGCGAGGGCCGCCCTCGCCGGCCGTTCCACGGCCGACGTGTCGCGGCCGAGGGCGCGTGCGAGCTCGAGCGCGACGCGATAGTGGTGGGCGCAGGTGTCGGCGTGCTCGACCGCGCCGAGCGACTCGATCCACCCGGCGGCGAGCACGTGCTTGTCGGCCCTCCGCGAACGGGTGATTCGCTCATAGGCGACGTCCCGGACGAGGAGGTGGCGGAAGGCGTACTCGACCTCGCCCTCGACGGTGGAGCGACGGTTGCGGCGGACGAATTGCTTGCGTTCGAGGCCCCGGAGGCACTCCTCCGTTCGCAGCCTCGGGGCAGAGCCCACGTGTCCCACAGCGCCGAGCCAGAAGACGGGGCCGAGGACCGCGGCATCCTGAAGCGTCGCCTTCTCGGCAGGCGAGAGCGTGTCGAGGCGCGCCTCGATGATGCCGTGAACGGAGTCTGGGACGGGCATGTCCCCGTCACCTGCGGTCGCCCCGCGCTCGGTGAGCATGCGCACGAACTCCTCCGCGTAGAGCGGGTTCCCGCCCGCCCGCGTGACCAGCTTCGGCGCGTGCTCGGTGGGAAGCCCGGCATCCTCGAGGAGGCCGGTCACGAGCTCGGCGGCCTCGTCGTCGGGGAGCGGCGAGAGCGAGATCGTCACCGCGTTCGGCTTGCCACCTCCCCAGTCGGAACGCCGGCCGAGAAGCTCCGGTCTCGCCGTGCAGACGACGAGGAGCGGTGCGCCGGCCGCCCAGTCCACGAGGTGGTCGATGAAGGCGAGCAGGCCGTCGTCGGCCCAGTGCAGGTCCTCGAAGACGAGCACGGTCGGGCGCTGCTCCGCGAGCGCTTCGATGAATCGGCGCCAGGCGGCGAACTCCGCGACCGCGTCGCCGCCGCCGGGATGCGTCCGGGAGATCCCGACCAGCCGCTGCAGATGCTCCTCGACGCGGCGTGCCTCCTGCTCGTCGGCGACGAGGTCAACGACCTCGCGGTGGAGCTTGCCGGCCGCCTCGTCGGTCGAATCGGTCTCGAGCACGCCGGCCTGGGCCTTGGCGATCTGGGCGAGCGGCCAGTACGCGATGCCTTCTCCGTAGGGAGGGCAGGCTCCGCGGCGCCAGTGCACGAGGTCCGGATGGTTCTCGACCACGGCGGAGAGCTCGAGCACGAGGCGCGACTTCCCGATCCCCGGCGCGCCGACGAGTGTCACGAGCTGCACCGACCGCTCGTTGCGCGCCCGCGCGAAGGTGTCGCAGAGCAGCTGCATCTCGTCAGACCGTCCGACGAGAGGTGCGCGACCGCGCTCGCGGATGTCCGTGCCGATCAGCGCGCGGGCCGCAACCGCTCGCCACGCCAGGACGGGCTCTGCCTTTCCCTTCGCATCGATCGGCTCGAATGCCTCGTACTCGATGGCGCGTGCCGTCCGCACATACGTCTTCTCCCCGACGAGGACGCCGTTCACGGGTGCGGCGCTCTCGAGCCGCGAAGCGACGTTGACGAAGTCGGCGACGATTCGCTCTCCCTCGTTCGGCGAGAGATCGGGCTTCACGAGCGCCTCGCCCGTGTTGACGCCGATCCGCACCGCGAGCGGGGACTCGTCGCCGCGCTCCTCCAGCTCGAGGGCGGCGTCCCGGATCGCCAGCGCCGCACGGACGGCGCGCTCGGGATCGTCCTCGTGTGCCGTCGGCATGCCGAAGACGGCCATCACGCCATCGCCGATGAACTTCTCGACCACGCCGCCCGCCTTCGCGATCTCCCGGCGCATCCCGGCATGCACCGGCTCGATCAGCCGGCGGACGTCCTCGGGGTCGAGCCGGTCGGCGCGGCTCGTGAAGCCGACGATGTCCGCGAAGAGCACGGTCACCTGCTTGCGCTCCTCGAAGACGGGGACGGGGCCCGAATCGATCAGGGCGCCGCACGCCGGACAGAAGCGAAACGCCTCCGGGCTCGCCTCGCCACAGCTCGAGCAGACGGCCATGATCAGAGCCTACTCGCGAGGCGCGGTAGTCTTGCCGGGACATGACCGACGGGCTGATCGGACGGCAGCGAGCGGGGGACGATGGGTGATAAGGACGGTGCGGCTCGGCCGGCGGGCAAGCTCAGGCGCCGGCTCGACCGTGCGGCAGTCGGTGCGCTCATGAGCGTGCTCGTGTTCCTGGTCGAGCGACGGTTGAACAAGGTCGTCCGGCGGAGCCGCCGACCGGCGCACGCCACCCCCACCGTCCGGGTGCGCTAGTGCTCCGTCTCGGAATTCCCTTGACGGCGATTTCTGAGACGGAGCACTAGCCCCGTAGCAGATCGACGAGCAGCACAAGGGCGAGCAACCCTCCGATCGTGCCGAGCAGGATCGGGACCCAGCTCGCCACCTGGGCTGCGTCTGCCGTGATGCCGGTGGCGACGATGCACGTGCCCGCGACCGCAGCGACCGCGAAGCGGCGGCCGGCCCGGCGGATCGTCTCCTCGACGCCTTCGGTGCCGCTGAACCGCACCTGCAGGTTCGCTCCCGGCCGGGCGCCGACCAGTCGCTCGAGCGACTCGACCACCCGCGTCGTGCGCAACCTGAGCTTCTGGGCCTCGTAGAGGAGGCTCTGACCGGTCAGACCCTCACGGGCGCGGGAAGCCATGTCCTTGAAGACGAAGGCACCGGCGACCGAGAACGGGTCGAGCCCGGGGTCGAGCTGCGCAGCGGCGAGCTGCATCTGCGCGAGCGCCTTCCCGGCGAGCGCGAGCGACGACGGCAGGCGAACTCCGTGGTCGGCTGCGACCTCGGTCATCGACTGGAGCACGGGCCCGAGCTGGATGTCCCTGATCGTGGCTCCGGCGAAGCGGTTGACGATCACCGCGAGGTCTCCCTGCAGGGCGCGGATGTCGATGTCGTCCCGCTGGTCGTCGCCGGACAGCATCAGGGTCGTGTCGGTGAGGAACGCGACATCGCGACGTCCGAACGCCATCAGCACGAGCAGGAGCAGCTCGCGGGTCTGCCGATCGACCTCGCCGGTCATACCGAGGTCGAGGAAGTAGATGCGGTCGTTCCACCACTTGAGGTTGCCGGGGTGCGGGTCGGCGTGGAAGAAGCCGTCGCCGAGGATCTGCTGGTAGAAGGACTCGATCAGCTCACGCGCCGCCTGCTTCCGGGCATCGCCGGCCGGGGCGCTGCCGATCGGCCCCCCCTCGATCTCCTCGAGCACGAGCAGGCGCGCGCTGGACAGCTCGTGGTAGACGGCGGGAACGCCGAGGCGCGAATACGGCGCGAGGAGCACGCGGATCCGCTCCACGTTCGCGGCCTCCTGACGGAAGTCCAGCTCCCGTTTCAGCGAGGCGGAGAGGTGCTCGATGATCGCCGGGAAGTCCACCACCTGACGGAACACCGGGCGTGAGACGGTCTTCTGGGCAAAGCGGTCGAGAAGGCCGAGATCGCGGTAGATGTCGCCGGCGGCCGCCGGCCGCTGCACCTTGACGACGACCCGCGCGCCCACCTCCAGCTTCGCGCGGTGCACCTGGGCGATCGTGCCGGCCGCGAGAGGGTCGGGGTCGATCGACTCGAACACGTCCTCCCAGGGGACGCCGAGCTCCTGCTCCATCACCGAGACGACCTCGCCTTCCGTCAGCGGCGTGACGTGCTCCTGGAGGGTCGCGAGCTCGTCGATGAACTCGGGCGGCAGGAGATCCGGACGGGTCGAGAGAATCTGCCCGAGCTTCGCGAACGTGGGGCCGAGCTGCTCGAGGACGGCGCGCAGCTGCTCGGCCTGCGCTCGCCGGGCGGTGGAGCTCGTTGCGGGGTTCGCGAAAATCTGCGCCAGCCCGCTCCGGCGGAGGATTCGCGCGATCTCGGTCGCCCGTCCGAACAGCTGCCCCTCGACGTCGGGAGGGCCCGGCGCGGCCCGGCGCCTCACCGCTTTCTCCGGAACAGCCCGCGGCCGTCGTCGCCGTCGCCGGGAGGCTGGAGCGTCGAGTTGACGATCACGACCGTGCACCGGGCGTTGTGGGAGACGCGGTTCGGGACGTTGCCGAGCAGGAACTCCTTCCGCCCGGTCATGCCGGCGTTCCCGACGACGACGACGTCGATCTTCTCCGCCTCGGCCGCCTCCACGATCGCTGCCGCGGGGTCGTCGTCGATCACGACCAACGCGCGGCCGCTCTCCCCGGCGATCTCGCGGGCGTGAAGGGCGAGCTCCTGCTCCTGGAGGTAGAGTCGCGACCGCTCGACGGCGGTCGACCCCCCTGTCGTGTCGGCGGGCACGAGCACCTGGAGGAGCCAGAGCTCGGCTCCGTACCGGTCGGCCATGTCGGCCGCCCACGCGACCGCGCGTTCGGCCGTGGCCGAGCGGTCGGTGGCGACGAGGATCCGCGAGATGCTTTCCGGAGGTGTCATGCGCGGGATTCTCCCCCATGCGAGAGCCCGCCGCCAGCCCGTCGGTGCGCGGCGGCCTGTACGCTCGGATCAGGAGGTCGACGGAGGGAGGCGCGATGGGGCACGGACAGCGGTTTTCGGCGGAGCAGGCCCGGGAGGTGGGGGAGCGGATCGGCATCCACTGGGCTACGAGCCCGTTCGACGTCGAGCAGTTTCGGATGGGCATGGACGTCGAGCTCGAGCACGGCCTTCACGATCCCGAGACGAACGTCACGGGCGACGACCCGATCACGACCGGCAAGATCGCGCTCGCGCACCTGCGGGAGTTCGCCGACTACTACACGCGGCTCGCGGCGATGGAGGCAGAGGGCGGCGCGGGCGCGTAGCCGGCGGGCCGCTCCTCCGCTCGCAACCGGGCGCTGCGCGTATCGTCGAATTGTGAACAAGGACGTGAAGGCGTTCGTCCGTCAGCTCGAGCGAGCGGGGCTCTCCGTCGAGCGGTCCGGCGGCGGCCACTACCGGGTGCGCACCGCGGACGGCGCGACGATCGCCTTCGTCCCGTTCTCCCCCTCCACGAACCGCTGGCGGGAGAACACGATCGCGCAGCTCCGCCAGCGCGGGATCGAGCTCGAGCAGTGAGGCCCGTCCGGGTCGGGGGGGCGCCTGAGCGGGCCGGGCCGCCCCTGTCTGTGCGGGCCCGGGCGTCGTGAGCCCCGAGGTCGGCGAGATGCCCGCTGCCGGCAACGCCGTGACGATGGGCCTGGCCTTCTACGCGCGCGGTGGATCGGCGCAGGTGGCGCGCTATCTCGCCCGGGCGCTCGCGCGGCAGGGCTGGCCCGTCCGGCTGTTCGCGGGCTCGCTCGGCGAGGCGGGAGCGGCGACGAACGCGGCGACGTTCTTCGCCGGGCTCGACATCGTGTCGGCCGACTTCACCGCGGCGCGAGAGGCGTTCGGCCGGGGCGGCGACCCGATGGCCGCCGAGGTGCCGCTTCATCCGTCGTTCGAGGATCGTCCGGGCGCCCCCGACCGGCTGTTCGCGTCGCTCGACGAGCAGCAGGCGGAGCGCCAGGTGACCGCATGGGAACGGCTGCTCGCACGCGGCGGCGCAACCGAGGCCCTGCTGGCGCACCTGCATCACCTCACGCCTCAGCACGACGCGCTCGCACGGGTCGCGCCCCGGCTGCCCGTGGTCGCGCATCTGCACGGGACCGAGCTGAAGATGCTCGACGGGATCCGCCGGCGCCGAGACATCGCCGGCCGACTCGGGACAGATCTGGCGGGGATGGCCTTGGGCGTCGCGGGCCGGGAGGCAATTGCCTCGCTCCCTGACGCCGACCGCGAGCTCCTCGAGAGCACGCGCTGGGACGCCTGGCGCCACGGCGATGCCTGGGAGGCACGCCTGCGGGCGAACGCGGCGCGGGCCGGCCGGCTGATCGCGGTCTCGCTCCACGATCGCGACGAGGCCGTCCGCCTCCTCGGGATCGACGGGGCGAGGGTCGAGTTGATCGCGAACGGCGTCGACGTCGAGCGGTTCGACCGGCGGCACGCGACCCCGGCCGAGCGGCTGGCGCGGTGGCATGCGTGGCTCGTGGACGATCCGCTCGGCTGGGACGCCTCCGGCGTGCCGGGCTCGGTCCAGTACACGGCCGACGACCTGGCGCCGTTCACCGATCCGGCGACCGGCGAGGCGAGCCCGGTGCTCCTCTTCGTCGGGCGTTTCCTGGCCTTCAAGCGCGTCCCGCTGCTCGTGCGTGCCTACCAGCGGGCGCGGTCGAGCTTCGAGCGCCCCGCCCCGCTCGTGATCTGGGGCGGGCATCCCGGGGAGTGGGAGGGGGAGCACCCTGTCGACGTGGCGCGGGCCGGCGGAGGCCGTGGGATCTTCTTCACCGGGTGGCGGGGGCACGACGAGCTCCCCGACGGGATGAACGCGGCCGACGTGCTGGCGGCGCCGTCGGTGGGCGAGCCGTTCGGGCAGGTGTACCTGGAGGCGATGGCATGCGGGCTCCCCGTGATCGCGACCTCGACGGGCGGGCCGCTCGACTTCGTGAACACCGAACGCGGGCGCCCGAACGGCTGGCTCGTCGGCCCCGACGACGAGGCCGCGCTGGCGGCAGCGCTCGTCGAGGCCGTCAACGACCGGGCCGAGCGCCGCGCGCGGGGGGAGGCGGCCTACGAGCAGATCCGCAGCCGCTTCTCCTGGGACACGATCGCGACCCGTGTCGTCTCGCTGTACGAGCAGGTCGCCGCAGCGCCCCGCGAGCGCTGAGCCCCCTCAGCGGAGCGGCGCGACACGCCTTCGCTCTTCGTGATGCGATCCGACGGGACGCAACCGTCGACAGCTCGTGGGCCCCCCACAGGAGCGCTTCATCGACTGGGCGCCGGCGTGGTCACCCGACGGTGACGCAGCGGAGGGTCTACCAGACTGGGGAAACCCTAATGAAACGCCCTCACGCCGATAGGCGCCCAGAACTGGCGAAATACGGTGCGCCCATTGTGCGCCCATAGACACCCGTTTCGGCGGACTTCCATGGACGTAGACGGATTGGAGCGGGGTCCGATGCGGCCGCACTCCCACCTACCATGTGCAGGGATTTCCTTTCGACGGAGCGGAGCCGCTCGCGGGCGCTGGGGCAGCGTTCGATTCTGATACGCCCGCCGGAGTGGCCACGAATGCCCTGCGTATTCACATGCGGAATCACATCAGCGGTTGGTAATCACACGGTCGATGATCCCGTACGCCTCTGCCTCGTCCGCGCTCAGGAAGTAGTCGCGCTCCATGTCCGCGGAAACCTTTTCGCGTGGCTGGCCGGTATGCAGGACGACAATCTCCTCGAGACGTCGCTTGACGCTGATCACCTCGCGCGCCTGGATCTCGATGTCAGTTGCCTGCCCCTCAAAGCCGCCCGACAGCTGGTGAAGGAGGATCTTTGCGTTCGGCAACGCCATCCGCTTTCCCTTCGCTCCGCCCGCGAGCAGCACCGCGGCCATCGACAACGCTGTCCCGACGCAAATCGTCTGCACGTCTGGTTTGACGAACTGCATCGTGTCGTAGATCGTCAGCCCCGCGTAGACGGAGCCGCCCGGCGAGTTGATATAGATCGAGATGTCCTTGTCGGGATCCTCGGATTCCAGGTGCAACAGTTCGGCCACCAAGAGGTTCGCGATCTCGTCATAGATCGGTGTGCCGAGGAAGATGATCCGCTCCGCCAGAAGACGCGAATAGATATCCAAGGCCCGCTCGCCGCGCGAGTTCTGCTCGATCACCATCGGAATCAACGGACTCATACAGCCTCCAGCCTAGTTGGCCCAACGCGGTCGCCGTGACCAAGCCGGCCGCTAACCCCGTCTGAGCTCTCCTGTTGCCTCCTGACCTGGAGCTTCGCGGTGAGCCGCCACGTCGGAGCCGAAGCGGCGGGAGTTGGACGCGCTGGATTCGGAGCGGATGACCGTCGGAACCCTCGAGTCGAACGATCTCGTCGGCAGAACCCGCTAGGGTGCGCCTGGCAGCAGGACAGCCGGAAAGGAGCCCGACGTGGCCGGGAAGAAGCGTCCAAAGCCGCTGGCCGAGACCGAGAAGAAGGCGCCAGCAAAGCCCAAGCGCCCGAAGAAGACCTCGCGCGGCAAGTAGACAGGTCGTCAACGGGCCGCTCTCCAGGAGCCGCTGATCGTCGCCCTTGCCGCTCGCGGAAGCGCCTGTCACCATCGGCGGCGGGTCGATGCGATGTTCGCGTCGGGGATCCTTCCCTGCTCCGTGAGCTTGCGATTACCTGTCGCGGCAAGGATGGGCACTAGCAGGAGGTTCCGCGACTGAGCGGACAACGCAGACGGCTGGGAATGAGCCTCATGTTCTACCGGCGCGGCGGTTCGGCGCAGGAAGGCGGCTAATCTGGCCCACCATGCCAGCCGAGAAGACCGCTCAGAGCGCGCTCGACGTCCTCAGCGCCAGGTTCGGCTTCTCCTCGTTCCGCCCCGGCCAGCAGCAGGTCGTCGAGGCGCTGCTAGCGGGCCGCTCCGCGCTCGCGGTCTTCCCGACGGGCGCCGGCAAGAGCCTCTGCTATCAGCTCCCGGCGCTCCTGCTCGACGGCGTCACGGTCGTCGTCTCGCCGCTGATCGCGCTGATGAAGGATCAAGTCGACTTCCTCGTCCGCCAGGGCGTCGACGCCGCTCGGCTCGACTCGAGCCTCGGCCCGGACGAGCTTCGCGACGTCTCCGAGCGGCTTTGCGCGGGCAGCCTGAAGCTGCTCTACGTCGCCCCGGAGCGGTTCAACAACGAGCGGTTCCTCGGACAACTCGTGCGGACGAAGATCGCGCTGTTCGCCGTGGACGAGGCGCACTGCATCTCCGAGTGGGGCCACAACTTCCGACCCGACTACCTGAAGCTCGCAGCGCGCGCACGGGAGCTCGGGGCCGAGCGGGTGCTCGCCCTGACCGCGACCGCCACGCCGGCCGTCGCCGCCGACATCCGCAACGGCTTCGGCATCGACGAGGCGGACTCGGTCATCACGGGCTTCTACCGGCCCAACCTGACCCTGCTGACCACGCCCGTCACCGCCGCCGAGCGCGATGAGCTGGCTGATCGCCAGGCTGCGCGAGCGCCCGCCCGGCTCGGCGATCGTCTACGTGACGCTGCAGCGCACGGCGCTTCGCGTTGCCTCGCTGCTCGACGCCGCCGGGCTCCCCGCCCGTGCCTACCACGCCGGCATGAGCCCCGAGGACCGCGTGGCCGTGCAGGATTGGTGGTCGAGCTCCGACCGGAACGTCGTCGTCGCCACGATCGCCTTCGGGATGGGCATCGACAAGGCCGACGTCCGCTACGTCTACCACTTCAACCTCCCGAAGAGCCTCGAGTCGTACTCGCAGGAGGTCGGGCGCGCCGGCCGCGACGGTGAGCCGAGCACGTGCGAGCTCCTGGCGTGCCCGGACGACGTCCCGACGCTCGAGAACTTCGCCTTCGGCGACACGCCGACCGGCGACGCGCTCGCCGGCCTGCTCGCCGAGGTTTTCGAACACGAGGAGGGCGCGCAGTTCGCCGTCTCCGAGTACGACCTCTCCGTCCGCCACGACGTGCGGCCGCTCGTGCTACAGACGGTCCTGACCTACCTCGAGCTGGACGGCATGCTCACGCAGGGGACGCCTTTCTACGCCGGCTACCGCCTCCGGTCGACGGCGGGCTCGCTCGACGACGTCTTCGCCCGCTTCGACTCCGCCCGCGCGGACTTCCTCCGCCGCGTGGTCGCGACCGGCAGGGCCGGCCGCCTCTGGACGAGCATCGACCCGGAGGCGTCCGCCGCCGCGCTCGGCGAGAAACGCAGTCGGATCGTCACCGCGCTCGACGACCTCGAGCAGCGGGGCCTCATCGAGCTGCAGGCCGCCGACGCCCGCCAGCGCTACACGCTGCTCGCTCATCCGGCCGAGACGGGCGACCTGCTCGCCCGGCTCGCCGAGCGCTTCGACCGGCGCGAGCAGGCCGAGACGGCACGGGTCGGGCAAGTCGTCTCGCTCGTCACGCACGACGGCTGCCAGGTGCGGGAGCTCGCCGCCTACTTCGGCGAGACGCGCGCTGAGCCCTGCGGCCATTGCACCCATTGCCTCAGCCGACGGGCGCAGCAGCTGCCACAGGCGGCGCCACAGCCGGTAATCGACACGCTCGTGGACAGGGTCGCGCTCGGAGGCCTCAGCGCCGCCCATCCGGACGCCCTCGGCGCGCCGAGACAGCGTGCGCGCTTCCTCTGCGGCATCGCCAGCCCGGCGACGACCCGCGCGAAGCTGACCCGCGAGCCGCTCTTCGGCATCCTCGCCGACCGCCGCTTCGTGAGGGTGCTCCGCTGGTGCGACACGCTCGACGCCGCGCAGCAATAGCGCGGCAGGGCAGCCGCGTCAGCTCGCGCGAACTGCCCGCTGTGAGGCAGTAGGAGCACGACGCTCACCTGCGCCGCGGGGCGGTCGCTCCGGCAGTGTTGGGAGGTGATCACGCCCCGCATCGTCGACGTGCACTCCCATGTTGTGCCGTCGGGCGATGACGTCATCCCGACCACTCCGTGCTTGGTCGCGCAGTAGGCGAAGTAGCCCTGCGCTCCGGCGACTCCTGGGTCGGAGGCGGTGAGACGAGGCCTGTGCGGTTGGTGGCGCCCGTGCCGTTGACGCGACGGATCGTGCGCCTGGACTGCGAGGGCGCGGCGGTCGCCGCAGCGGGGCAGGCTCGGGGACGTATTCTCGCGGCTCGCGGGCATCCCGACGCCACGGCTGGGTTCACGCTCGCCTCGGAACCGGACGGGAGCGCTGCGAGGAACCGCCCGCGGGCCTAGGCTTTCCGGGATGGGTGCCGTCGGACCTCGGAGCGTCAAGCGGCTGCGGGCGAAGGGGGATGTCGCCGGGCTGGTCGATGCCATGACCTCGGCGAATCGCCACAACAGGCCCGAGCAGATGTCCAAGGCGGCGGACGCGCTTGTCGCCCTTGGCGAGGCCGGAGTCGATGCGCTGGTGGCTGCACTGGGTAACGACGATCCGTCGGTTCGCGAGTGCGCGGCGGCGCACCTCCGCCATGCGAAGGATCCGAGAGTGGTCAGACCCCTGATCGCGGCCTTGGGCGACCCCGACAAGTCTGTGCGCTGGGCCGCAGTCCTCTCTCTGGGGGAGCTGAACGATCTGAACGATCCTGAGGTGACGGAGGCGCTCGCCGGGGCGCTTCATGACGAGGATCCGGGCGTACGCAAGCAGGCGGCCTACGGCCTCGCTACGTGGGGCGACCGCCGGGCCGTGGACGAGCTGATCCGGATCGCGCTGCACGCGCTGGGCGAGGGGCTCAGCAGCGACACCGAGTGCCGCATGGCGGTAGAGGCGCTGGGCAGGCTCGGCGACAACCGCGCGGTGCCCGCCCTCGCGGAGATCCTGCGGTCACACCCATGGCCCGATGTCCACCGCGATGCGTTGCACGCGCTGGAGCTGATCGGAGGCCCGGATGCGGAGGCCGCCCTCGCGCTCGGGTCCGACGCGCTCGTTCGCTGGGGGCCTGCGCCCGCCGGAAATTGCGATATCTGCAGCGCATCGATCTCGGCCGAGGACGGCTGGCTGGTGCCCAATGCGGAGTTCCGTGACCTCGTCGGCCGTGGTTACGACCCGCACCCCAGGGGCCAAGTCAGGGCCATCACGGCCGGGCTGGCCGAGGTGCTCGGCCAGGGGCCAGAGTACGTGTACGTGGGCTGGGTGCGGATGGTGATGACTGGCGACACCGACTGGGGTCTGTGCCTCGATTGTGCTCGCGACCTCGCGGCCTTCGCGGCCAAGGGTGATCCCGACCCATCGGTCTGAACGACAGGGGCTGCCCCGTCGGCATCGACCCTCGCTGCTGACCGCGAACCCCTCGCCCCAAGCCTTGCGGCAGTGAACGCAGCGATCCACGCCGAGTGCGAGGCGCGCGACAGAGTCTAGACGCCTCCTTTCCTGCACTCAACGAGGAATCGTCGGAACGGCCCCGCGGTCTTCGCGTCCGTCCCGGGCAGGTGGCTGTCCCGGTGAGCTCCCGATCCGACACCGCGCCTCATCTCAACGGCCGTCTGCCGCAAGGTGGGCGAACTCGCCTGTGCGCTCTTCCCCGAGCGGGAGCCCCCGCCGCCTGGCAGCTGGAAGGCAAGCGGAGAGGCCCCCGCCTCGCTCCCGGCCACCATGCCTGAGACGGCCTCCGAGGGCTTGATGCCGGCTAGTCAGGCACGCCGGCCGCGAGGCTCACACAACGCTCCCGCGATCCGGGGAGCGGGGAAGGTGGTTTCTACCAGGGTCGAGTAAGAAGTTGTGCGATCGTTGTGCGATGGTCCCACCACGCACGCAGGCCTCCTGGCGCGATGTGGCCGACGGACAACGCCACTCACGCGATCGGCTGGATCAGCGTACGAATCGGCTTGTTCAAGCCGTTTCCTCAGAAACGGAGCGGCGCCGGAGTCGAACCGACCGAGTCGTGGGTTGCACGACCGCACTGGTTTTGAAGACCAGCTGGGCCACCGGGCCCGTGCCGCTCCACGGCGGAGCCTAGCGACATGCGGCTGCGCGGCCGTGCGGCGCTATTGGACGCGGGCGCTGTAGATGAAGAGGAGGTCGTCGTCGGCCGGCGCGCCGCCGCATGCGAGAGGCGACCCGACGTTGCACGTGTAGGCATCGCTCGCGTTCGTCAGCACGAGCCTGACGCTGTCGATCCTGCCCCGGCCGAAGCCCACGGTCACGGTCGCTTTGCCGTTCGCGTTGAGCTGCGGCACGACCGTCCGCACGCTTCCGTCGCGGCGCACGACGAGGAGCGCGGCGTGGGTCCCGCGCCTCAGGGGCGGGAGGTCGAGCTTGAGGCGCAGATGCGCGCTCGCCGTCACGAGCTTGCCCGGGCGGAAGCGGCCGTACCAGGACGTGAGGTGGTCGAGGACGGCGGTTCCCGAGGCCGTGGCACCCTGGCGCAGTCTGTGCGATCGGGCGAGCGGCGGGGTGGGATAGGCCTCGCCCTCCTCGTAGGACGTGGCGACCGTCGCGTTCGCGAGCCCGAAGCCCCCGTAGCCGGCGCGGAACGTCGTCCCCTGCTCACGTAGTGCCGAGTCGACCGCCTGTAGCGAGTACTGATCCGGAGCGCCGCTCGTCCCGTCCGCGAACTCCCACGTCCGCCGCACCAGCTCGGGGGAGTGCTGCTCGCTCAGGTAGCGGAACAGGATCCACGCGCCATACGCGAAGCCCGAGGGCTGGTCATCATCGCCGCCCCGGATGCGGTCGAACGGGACGTCGGGGCGTGTCAGCTGGCTCCCGGCGAGGAACTGCCGGTTGTCGTCGACGGCGTCGTACACCTCGTCCTCGATCCACGTCGCCGTCCCCTCCATGAGGATGTCGTCCTCGAAGAAGTCGTAGGAAGCCTGCACCGCGTGGAAGAACTCGTGAGCGGCGGTGACCTGGAGCGCCGGGACGCCGATCGTCCCGCCCTCCGCGAACTGCTCCGCCGAGTAGTCGTCGTCGAGCACGCAGTACGCGGAGATCGGCAGCTGTTCGGCGAAGGCCGCGGGATCGTCGCTCGTGCAGTAGCCGTACAGGCGCCGGCTTCCGATGTCCGCGACGTACACGTCGACCTTTGCGTCGGGGCCGTGGTTCACGGAGCCGAGGTCCGACTTCGGCGCCCGGTAGCCGAGCCCGTCGACCTCCGCGGCCCAGACCTCCTCGAGGGTCGTCCGAACCGACTCGATGTAGTCGGGGATCGTGTCGCCGTTCGCGTCGACGAGCGACGGGGCGTCGATCGTGGAACCGACCCAGTGGACGCAGAAGTGGACGGTGCAGGAAACGCGAACCTGCGCCGCGGGAACGCTGTAGTCCGCGCCGAACCCCGAGCCGTCGTCCGGCCGCGCGAGGATCCGGATCGCCTCCGCGCGCTCCTCGGCGGGAAGCGCCTCGACGTTCGCGAGCAGGTCGCGCAGGACGAGGCTCGCGTCTCGTTGACCAGGCACGATCCCGTCTCCGCGGGCCGCGTCGACGCGAAACAGCGATCGCGCACGCTCGAGCGCCGCCCGGGCCGTCGTGATGCGGCCGGCACGCTCGGCGGGTCCCGCATGGTCGCCCTGCGCGAAGGAGCGCGACCCGTCTGAAGCCGCCTGTGCGGGCACGGCGAGCACACCCACGACGAGGGCCGCGAGGATCGCGAAGCGCGCCAGGCGGCCCGTCCTCATCGTCATGATGCTACCCATCGCGCGGGTCCCGATCCTGGGAACCGGCGCCCCGCCGGCGCAGGAGCCGGGCCTCGCCGACTCGGCGGGTCAGCCCGTCGGAATCGAAGCGCTCGAGCAGGAGCTGGGCCGAGCGCCGCCCCACGCCGAGCAGGTCGCGGAAGCGGCCCAGCGTGATCTGCCCCTGCGCCCGGCATTCCTCGATCAGCCGTTCCCGCGCGAGCTCGAACGCGGACGTGCCGATCGCGAACCCTTCCCCGAGGCGCACGAGCGTGCCCGCACGCTCGAGAAACAGCGCGAGCTCCCGGTCGTCGACCCTGAGGGGGTTCGGCCCGCTCGCGGCGAGCTCCGCCTCGAGCGCGGCGGCCGCATCGGCCCGGTCCCCGAGCCGGGCGGCGGCGCCCGGGGCGAAGGCCTGCGCCCCGCGTCGCTCGAGCGGCAGCAGCGGCAGTACCGCCGTCGCCCAGGGTCGCGCCGGCAGCAGCTCCGGCAGCGGCAGCCCGGGATCCAGCGGCGAGCGGGCCGCCCGGTCCGCGAGTCGCCCGGCGATGTCCGCCCGCACCTCCTCGAGCCAGGCCGCGGTCGCGAAGAACTCGTCCATGCGCACGGCCCCGGCGAGGCCGGCGTCGAGCTCCGCCGGGTCGAGAAGGGCCCGGCGCGAGAGCTGCGCCCGGGTCAGCGGCTCGCCTGCGGCCGTGAGCGCGGCCTCCACGATCGACGCCGGCTCGCCCAGCCGGAGGAGCTCGAGGCGTCGCTCGTCCGGACGTCTCGGGGGTGCCGGGTCGAGCACGAGCGCCCCCCCGACGGTGGTGTGCGTCCGGAGAACGACCCGGTCGCCGCGGGCCGCCACGGCGGCCGTCGCGAGCCGGAGCTGTGCGTAGCCCGCCCCCACCCGGACGACGCGCGCGACATGCTCGGCCGTCCCGTGGTGGACGTGCAGGCGCGCGTGATCGGCGATCGGCTCGAGCTCGGTCAGGATCACGTCGAGCCGGTAGCTGACCGGGTAGGCGCCCGGAGCGACGAGGACGTCGCCGCGGCGCAGCCGGCCGCGGTCGACCCCCGGGAGCGAGACGGCGACCCGCTGCCCCGCCTCCGCTCGCGACACGGCCTCGTCGTGGACCTGCACGCTCCGGACCCGTACCGGAATGCCGGCTGGCGCCGCCACCAGCTCGTCCCCCTCGCCGAGCGTTCCCGACCACAGGGTTCCCGTCACGACCGTGCCGATCCCGCGGAGCGAGAACGAACGGTCGACGAACAGCCTCGTCGCTCCGAGCAGGTGCCGATGCTCGGCGGTCGCGGCGACCTGCGCGAGCGCGGCACGGAGCTCGTCGAGACCGAGACCCGTTCGCGCGCTGACGGCGACGGCGGGGGCTCCGGGGACGAGCTCGCGCCCCTCCTCGAGCGCCAGCTCCAGCGTCTCGTCGTCGACGGTGTCGGCCTTCGTGATCGCGACGACACCGTGCTCGATGCCGAGCAGGCGGATGATCGCGAGGTGCTCGAAGGTCTGCGGCCGTGCGCCCTCGCCGGCATCGATCACGAGCAGGAAGAGATCGATGCCGGTCGCCCCGGCGACCATGTTACGAACGAACCGCTCGTGGCCCGGGACGTCGATCACGGACAGCCGGCGGCCGCCGGGCAGCTCGAGGGGCGCGTACCCGAGGTCGATCGAGATCCCGCGCCGCCGCTCCTCCGGCAGCCGATCGGTGTCCTTCCCCGTGAGCGCCCGGACAAGCCAGGTCTTGCCGTGGTCGATGTGCCCCGCGGTGCCGAGAACGAGCGGTGTCGTCATTCGCGGGCCGCGGTGACGGCCGCCGCGACCTCGCCGAGCTCGTCCTCGCGGAGCGTGCGGCAGTCGAGCAGGAGTCGCCCGTCCCGCACGATCCCGATCACGGGCGGGTCACCGAGGCGCAGCCGCGCGGCCAGCTGCTGCGGTAGCGCGCACGCGAAGCTCGGGATCTCGGCCAGCGGAAGCGCGCCGCCGCCCACGCGGCACGCGGTCTCCTCGACCCCGCCGTCCGTCAGCGCGGCGAGGCGCTCCGCACGCTCGCGGACGTCGTCCGCAGGCTCGACGAGCATCTGCAGCACCGGGATCTCGCGCAGTGCCCGTTCCGGATCGCGGTAGAGCGCGAGCGTCCCTTCGAGCGCTGCGAGCGTGAGCTTGTCGGCGCGCAAGGCGCGCTGGAGCGGGTGCCGGCGCAGGCGCTCCACGAGCGCCGCCCGGCCGGCGACGATCCCCGCCTGCGGCCCGCCGAGCAGCTTGTCGCCCGAGAAGCAGACGAGGTCCGCGCCCGCCTCGAGGCTCTCACGCACGGAAGGCTCGTCCTCGAGCTCCTGCAGCACGCCCGAGCCGAGGTCGTCGACGAGCGCGAGCCCATGTCGATGGGCGAGCGCGGCGAGATCGGCGAGCGACGGCCGCTCGGTGAAGCCGACGATGCGGAAGTTGGACTGGTGCACGCGCAGGAGGACCGCCGTGTCCGCCGTCCGCGCGCGCTCGTAGTCGGCGACCCGCGTGCGGTTCGTCGTCCCCACCTCGACGAGTCGTGCCCCGGAGCGGCTCAGGACGTCGGGGATGCGGAAGCCGTCCCCGATCTCGACCAGCTCCCCGCGGGAGACGAGCACCTCGCGCGCCTCGGCGAGCGCCGCGAGGGCCAGCATCACGGCCGCGGCGTTGTTGTTGACGACGAGCGCCGCCTCGGCCCCGGTCAGCGCGCGCAGGTGCTCGGCACAGTGATCCTGGCGGGAGCCTCGTGAGCCGCTCGCGAGCTCGTACTCGAGGTTCGAGTAGGACCCTCCGACCTCGACCACGCGCGCGAGTGCCGACTTCGAGAGCGGGGCGCGCCCGAGATTCGTGTGCACGACGACTCCGGTCGCGTTGAGCACGCGGCGCAGCCGCGGTCGCAGGGTGGCCTCGACCTCCGCCTCGACCCGGGCCGGGAGGTCGTCCACCGGGAACCCGGCCCGGATCTCCTCGCGCGCGCGCTCGAGGGCGCGCCTGGCGGATTCGGTCACGAGCGGGCGCCCGTGTTGCTGCGCGAGCGCGTGGACGCGCTCGGTCGCGAGCAGCCGATCGACGGACGGGAGCTCCCGCAGCGGGTTGCCGTTGGTCATGCTCAGATCTTAGGACGCGCGGGTCGGGGAGCCGCCGCCGTAGCGGGAGCTGCTCGTCGCCGGCCGCCGCCCGGGAGGGCGTCGCGCCGAATCGCGCAGCGGGGTACGCAGCGGGGTAATATCCCGCCCGTGCGAGATCACGCCGCGACCCTGCGCTTCGCCGCCGTCCCCAGAACGGGCCTGCTCACCGACGCGGTGCTCATCGTGGCGGGGACACTGTTCGTCTCCCTTTCGGCGCAGGTCTCGATCCCGCTGCCGTTCACGCCCGTCCCGATCACCGGGCAGACCTTCGCCGTGGTCCTCGTCGGCGCTTCCCTCGGAGCGTGGCGGGGCTGCTCGAGCCTGCTCCTGTACTGGCTCGTCGGAATCGCGGGCGCGCCGGTCTACGCCGACCAGACGAGCGGCTGGGAGACGTTCATGGGCCCGACGGGCGGCTACCTCATCGGCTTCGTGGTCGCGGCCGCAGTCACCGGCTGGCTCGCGGAACGGCGCTGGGACCGCCAGTTCCGCTCGTCGGTCGCGGCGATGCTGACCGGGAACGTCCTCATCTACCTCTGCGGGGTTCCCTGGCTCGCCGCCGAACTCGGGACCGGGCTCGAGGAGACGCTCGAGCTCGGGCTGTACCCGTTCATCGTCGGAGACCTGCTCAAGCTGTACCTCGCGGGGGCGTTGCTGCCGCTCGCATGGCGGGCGGTGCGCCGCTTCCGCGGCGACGTCTAGGACGGTGCACTTGGGGGTCAGGAACCCCGTCCGATCCACTCGGCACCGCCCTCGTAGACCTCCTTCTTCCAGAGCGGCACGGTCTCCTTGAGCGTGTCGATCGCGTCCCTGCAGGCGGCCATAGCGTCGCCGCGGTGCGGGGCGGAAACGGCGATGACGACGCTCTCCTCGCCGATCCCGACCCGACCGACGCGGTGGGTGATCGCCACCCCGCACAGCTCGTAGCGCCCGTACAGGCCGTCTGCGATCCGGGCCATCTCCTGCTCCGCCATGCCCTCGTAGGCCTCGTACTCGAGATGGACGACCGTGTGGCCCCGCGAGTGGATGCGCGTGGTGCCGACGAACGTCGAGATCGCCCCGGCCCGCTCGTCGGCGACCTCGGCGATCACGGCCGCCACGTCGATCCGAGCGTCGGTGAGTCGGAACGCCCCGCCGGAGACCGGAGGGATGAGCGCGAGCTCGTCGCCGTCGGCGAGGGCGGTCGCGGCGTCGATGTATGCCCGGTTCCGCGCGTAGAGGATGCCGGGAGGCGGGTCGCCGAGGGCCGGCATGGCGGACCAGACGTCGACGGCCCGGGCGCCGTCCGGCAGCTCGAGCTCGCGTTCCGCGACGCCTGCGCGCTCCCGCAGCGCCGCGAAGAAGCGCACCCTGACCAGCACGGCCGAAGCGTAGCCTCGCGGCGTGCCCGCCGCTCCACGGGGCGCTCGTCGGCCCGGCTTCCCGAACGGACGGCACAGGGGCTTGTGTTTCAAGCAACGATCGTCGATCCCTGCCGCCAAGCCGCAGACTGCTTGTTGCTTGAAACACAAGTGCCCTCGGCGAGCCGGAGGCGGCCGGGGCGACGCTGCGGACGGGTGTGTCGGGCCCGAGGGAACCTCCCCGCGGAGCCTCCCGGCCGGAGCTTCCCGGCTGGAGCTTCTCAGCGGAGCCTCCGGGTCGGAGCCTCTAGACTCGGCCGATGGCCGCGATCGAGGTCGAGGGGCTCGAGAAGACCTACGCGAAGGGGGTCAGGGCGCTCGACGGGATCTCCTTCACGGTCGCCGAGGGCGAGGTGTTCGGGTTGCTCGGCCCCAACGGCGCCGGCAAGTCGACGACCGTGAAGATCCTCGTCACGCTCTCGACCGCGGATCGAGGCCGGGCGGTCGTCGCCGGCCACGACGTGACGCGGGAGGCGGAGGCCGTCCGTCGCGTGATCGGGTACGTGCCGCAGAACTCGGGAGTCGACGTGCATGCGACCGGCCGCGAGAACCTGCTGCTCCAGGGGCGCGTCCAGCGGGTCGCTCCCGCCCCGCTTCGCCGGCGGGTCGACGAGCTGCTCGACACGTTCGCGATCCGGGAGTTCGCGGATCGGATCGTCCGCACGTACTCAGGCGGGATGAAGCGCCGGCTCGACGTCGCGATGGGGCTCGTCCACCGCCCGAAGGTGCTGTTCCTGGACGAGCCGACGACCGGTCTCGACCCCGAGGCGCGCGCCGCGATGTGGGACGAGCTCGGCCGGCTCGCCGGAGAGGAGCAGCTCACGATCCTGCTGACGACCCACTACCTCGAGGAGGCCGACCGCCTCGCGCGGCGCATCGCGATCGTGAGCCGAGGGCAGGTCGTGGTCGAGGGGGCGCCGGACGAGCTGAAGCGCCAGCTGCTCGGTGACTCCGTCGCCGTCGAGCTCGCGGACGGTGACGCCGAGGCCGCCGCCTCGGTGGCCGCACGCCTCGGCGCGGTCGACGAGGCGATCGTCGACGGCCGCGTGCTCCGCGCGCGCGTCGAGCGCGGGGCGCAGGCCGTCCCGCTCATCCTCTCCGCACTCGAGACGGAGGGGATCGCGGTCGCCTCGGTGACGGTGTCGCGGCCGTCGCTCGACGACGTCTACCTGCATTTCACGGGGCGGGACTTTCGCTCCGAGGACGCGGCCGGGAGCCCGACGACGTGACCGCCGCGATCCAGGACACGTTCGCGATGGTCGCACGGCACCAGCGCAACTTCCTCCGGCAGCCCGTGTGGCTCGTCTTCGCGCTCACCCAGCCGATGTTCTGGCTCCTGCTCTACAGCCAGCTGTTCCGGCGGATCATCGACCTGCCCGGGTTCGCGACGGACTCCTACGTTCAGTTCCTGACGCCCGGGATCGTGGTCATGACGGCGTTCTTCGGCGCGGTCTGGTCGGGGATGGCGATGATCGACGATCTCGACCGCGGGGTGATCCCGCGGTTTCTCGCCACGCCCACGAGCCGTGCGTCGCTCATCGTCTCGCAGGTGATCCACGCGGGGATCATCGCGATCGTCCAGGCGCTGATCATCCTGGGCACGGCCTGGCTGCTCGGCGCCCGGGTCGAGCGCGGCCTCGTCGGCTGGCTCGTGATCCTCCTCGTGGCCGCGCTGGTCGCCGCGGGCTGGGCCGGGATCTCCCACGGGATCGCGCTGATCGTTCGCCGGGAGGAGCCGCTGATCGCGATCCTGAACTTCTTCAGCCTCCCGCTCACGTTCATCTCGGCGATCCTCATCGCGGAGGCCCTGATGCCCGACTGGATGCAGTGGGCCGCAAAGTTCAACCCGGTCAACTGGGGGGTGATCGCCGCCCGCGAGATGGCGTCGACCGGCACGGACTGGAGCCGGGTCGGGATCTTCCTCGGCCTGCTCCTCGCCTTCGTCGCGCTGACGAGCGCTCTTGCCACGCGGGCCTTCGCCATGTACCGCCGGACGCTCTGACCCGTAGGTCAGGTCTCGTCGGCGCCGTCCCGGCCGACCACGCAGATCAGCTGGCCGGTCTTGACCGGCTCGCCCGCGACGACGGTGAGCCCGGTCACGACGCCGCGCCGGTGGGCCGTGATCTCGTTCTCCATCTTCATCGCCTCGACGATGCAGATCACCTGACCCTCCTGCACCTCGTCCCCATCTGCCACCTCGACCGCGAGAACCGTCCCCTGCATCGGGCTGACGACGGCCTCGCTGCCTGCCTTGACGCCCGCGCCCAGATCGCCGCGCTCGCGGCGCCGCCGGCCCAGCTCCGCGTGGGGAGGCTCCGGCCGTGCGAGCTTCACCTCGAATCGCCGCCCGTCAACCTCGGCGATCACGACCTCCTCCCGCAGGCGGCCCGCGGCCGGCGGCGCCCCCGACCCCCGTGCCGGGAGCCCGGCCGCGTCCGCAGCGAGTCGGGCCATCGACTCGGACTCGACGAGGCCGTGGCAGGTGTCGCCGTCGATGAAGCAGGGATGCGAGAGCAGGGCTCGATGGAAGCCGAGCAGGGTCGAGACGCCCTCGATCACGAACTCGTCGAGCGCCCGGAGCATCCGGCGCCGAGCCGCCTCGCGGTCGCCGTCCCAGACGATCAGCTTGGCGATCAGAGGGTCGTACAGCCCGGAGATCTCGGAGCCCGCCTGCACGCCCGAGTCGACTCGCACGCCCGGGCCGGCGGGCTCGCGGTAGGCGGTGATCCCGCCGGGCGTGGGGAGGAAGCCTCGCGCGGGATCCTCGGCATTGATGCGGCACTCGATGGCGTGACCCGAGAAGCTGACGTCCTCCTGCCCGAACCGGAGCGGCTCCCCGGCGGCGATCAGGATCTGCTCCCTGACGAGGTCGATGCCCGTCACCATCTCGGTGACGGTGTGCTCGACCTGGATCCGGGTGTTCATCTCGAGGAAGTAGTAGTTCCCTTCGCGATCGAGCAGGCCCTCGATCGTGCCGGCGCTCCGGTACCCGGCGGCGCGGGCGGCGTCGACGGCGATCCGGCCGATCCTGTCGCGCAACTCCGCGGTCACGGCGGGCGAAGGCGTCTCCTCGACGAGCTTCTGGTGGCGGCGCTGGATCGTGCAGTCGCGCTCGCCGAGGTGGACGACGTTGCCGTGGGCGTCCCCGAGCACCTGCACCTCGACGTGGCGGGGATCCTCGATGTACTTCTCGACGTAGACGGTGGCGTCCGAGAAGTACGACAGCCCCTCGCGCATCGCGGACTCGAGCGCCCGCTCGGCCTCCTCGGCCGAGCCGACGACCTTGAACCCCTTGCCGCCGCCGCCGGCCGCGGCCTTGATCGCGAGCGGCCAGCCGTACCGCTCGCCGAGCCTCACGACCTCCTCCACGTGTCCCACGGGCTCCGTGGTGCCGGGCACGATCGGCACTCCCGCCCTCCTCATCAGCTCGCGCGCGGACACCTTCGAGCCCATCGCCTCGATCGCCTCGGGCGGAGGGCCGATCCAGGCGAGGCCGGCCTCGCTCACCGCGCGAGCGAAGCCGGCGTTCTCGGCCAGGAAGCCGTAGCCAGGGTGGATCGCCTCGGCCCCCGCCCGTTGGGCGGTCTCGATGATCCGCGACCCGACGAGGTAGCTCTCGGCGGCCGGGCCGGGGCCGACGAGGAACGCCTCGTCGGCCGCCGCCACGTGGAGCGCGTCGCGGTCGGGCTCCGAGTACACGGCGACCGTCTGAATCCCGAGCTCGCGCAGGGCCCGGAAGACACGGATCGCGATCTCTCCGCGATTCGCGACGAGGATTTTACGAAAGGCCGCCACCGTCGAGCGTATTCTCCACGGAGATGACCGTCGCCGACCAGTTGACCGTGGGCCGTGCCCTCTCGGTGCCGGTGGTGGTGCTGCTGTTCGTCTGGGACTTCCCGAACCACGCGTACTGGGCGACCGCGCTCTTCGCCGTCGCCGCGCTCACCGATCAGATCGACGGCTGGCTCGCGCGTCGGTCCGGAAGCAGCACCGACCTCGGCCGGATCCTCGACCCGATCGCGGACAAGATCCTCGTGATGGCGGCGCTCATCGTGCTCGTCCCGACCCTCCCGGCGTGGATGGTCGCCGCGATCATCGCCCGCGAGTTCCTCGTCACGGGCCTGCGGCAGGCGGCGCTCGAGCGCGGCGTGGTCGTCGAGGCCCGGGATCTCGCGAAGGCGAAGACGTGGGCGCAGGCGATCGCAGTCGTGCTGGGAGGGCTCGCCCTCGGTGGCGCGATCAGTGACGACGTCGCCTGGTGGGGCCTGCTGGTCGCACTCGTCCTCACGCTCGTCTCGGGGCTCGACTACGCTCGTATCGCCCCGTCCCTGTTCCGTGGCCGTCAACCTGCGTAGCTTCCGTCCCGAGGACGCCGAGGCGCTCCTCGGCCTTTCCCGCCGGGCGCAGACCCGTGAGGCGGAGCAGGTCGGAACGCCGGTGTGGTCGTCGCACGAGGAGCTCGAGGCCGAGCTCTCGGGCCTCGACCGGGCGCCCGAGGAGACGATCCGCGTCGCGGAGGACGAGGGGATGGTCGCCGGCTTCGGCGGAGTCGAGCTGGACGACGAGGCGCTGCTGTTCGGGCCCCTCGTCGCTCCGGCCTTCCGCGGACGCAAGGTCGGGCGGACACTGCTCGCGGCATCCGTCGAGCTCGCCGGCTCGAGGCGCGTGGGGCGGCTCGCCGCGTCGCTCGGCGTGCGCAACATCGGCGGCCGCCTGATGCTGGAAAACAACGGCTTCGAGCCGCGTGGCGGCCCCGTGGCCGTGTACCGCCTGCTCCCGTCGGCGCACCGCCCGGTCGACCAGCCGCTGCATCCCGGGATCCGAACGAGGCTTGCCACCCCGGCCGACCTCGACGAGGTGCTGACCCTCTGCCGGGCGTGCTTTGTCCGCAGCCCGTTGTCGGACGACGTCTGGGCCAGGGCGCTCGGGCGCGGCGAGGTCCGGGTCTCGGAGGAGGACGGGCGCCCGGTCGCGGTCGTGAGGATCAATCCCTCGCGGCGTCGAGTCTTCCACGGTGTCGCCCCGGCTGCCCGTGAGCGCGGCATCGGCGGCCACGTGCTCTCGCTCGCGCTCCACGAGTACTGGACGCAGCATCCGGGCCAGACGCTCCGGCTCGCAGTTCCGGTCGAGAACCTCCCGGCCGCGCGGCTCTACCGTCACCAGGGCTTCGCGCCGTGGCTGGTGCTGCAGCCGTTCGAGCTCGCGCTGTAGCGCTCGCCGTCGCCGGGTCTCTCGCCGTCGAGGTCAGGGGTGGCGATTGCCTCCTCGAGACCCGCCTGCCACCAGGGTGATCGCTCGATGAGCCACCCCGACGATGCGACCGCCGCATGCCGGAGTGCCTGCTGGATCGCCGCCCGCTCAGCGGGCGACGGCTCGGGCGTGATCTCGGGCTCCATCGCCGGAAAGGGTAAAGCTTCTCCCCCTTTCGGACGATACGGAGGCCATGAGACCTCTGCTTGCGCTGCTGCTCTCGTGTTCCGCGATCGTGGCGACCCCGGCGGTCGCGGCCGACAACACCCCGGCCCCGCCACCCCCGCCCACGACCGGCTCGTCGTCTCCGCCGGCAACGGGCTCGCCGACGCAGGCGCCGCCCGCAGCGACGTCGTCTGGGCCTGCGAGCGGGAAGAAGTCATGGGCACGGCCGCAGATCGAGAAGGTCGTCGCGGCCGGTCTGATGGCTCCGTCGATCGATGTCTTCCGTCCGAACGACCGCCTGACGCGGGGGGAGCTCGCCGAGCTCCTCGGCGCGCTCGGCGGCAGCTGGGCGGTTTCCGGCGACCCGGCGGCCGTCGTGAGGGTGAAGGAGCTCGACGCCCAGCTCGTGCGGCTGCTCGGCGTCGCCGCAACGGCGAGGAGCGTCCGCTCGACGCTGGCGGGTGCGGGCCTCGCCCCGAAGGGCTACGCGGGCACCGAGGTCGTGGCGCGTCTGCTCGGCCTGCGCCTCAACCACCCGCAGAGCGAGGAGACGCTCGAGCTCCGGCCGCTCGACCCGATCACCCGGGCGGAGACCGCCTACTCGGTCGCGCGGGTGCTGGCGCTGCGAGCCTCGCGCTCGGCGCAGGCGGTTGCCGGCCAGGCGGAGTCCCTCGTCCTCCCCGAGCTGACCGAGTGGCAGCGGAAAGTGCTCGCCCGGGCGACCCGATTCATCGGCTATCCCTACATCTGGGGCGGGACCTCCGACCGGCCCCAGTCGCCCTTCGGTGTGCGCGTGCCGGGTGGCTTCGACTGCTCCGGTCTGGTATGGCGCGTCTACAAGACGGAGCCCTTCGAGGGGGCGCCGCAGCTCGCGCAGGTGCTCCAGGGCCGCACGACGTACGTGATGAGCGCGGAGATGCGGGCCTCGGAGCGGATCCGCTTCGCGTCCCTCCAGCCGGGCGACCTCGTCTTCTTCGGCGACGAGGGCCCGTCGTCGAAGCCCTCCCAGGTCGGTCACATGGGGATCGCGATCGGGGGCGGCTGGATGATCCACTCCTCCTCGCGCGGTGTCACGCTCGCCCCGATGACCGGGTACTACGCGGATCGCTTCGCCTGGGGCCGACGCCCGCTCGCAGAGGCCGGGCTCGCGTGACCGGCCTGCGCTGAGCGGGACAGGCTAGAGCGGGACAGGCTAGAGCGGGATGTTCCCGTGCTTGCGCGCCGGGCGGATCTCCCGCTTGGGGAGCGCGAGCTCGAGCGCGCTGATCAGGGCAGGACGTGTCTGGTGTGGTTCGATGACGTCGTCGACGTAGCCCCGCTCCGCCGCGGTGTACGGGTTCGCGAACTGCGTCCGGTACTCCTCGATCAGCTCCTCGCGTCGCGCGACCGGATTCTCCGCCTGCTCGAGCTCGCGGCGGAAGACGATGTTCACGGCTCCCTCGGGGCCCATCACCGCGACCTCGGCCGAGGGCCACGCGACGTTGAAGTCCGCGCGGATGTGCTTCGAGCTCATGACGTCGTAGGCGCCGCCGTAGGCCTTCCTCGTGATCACGGCCAGCTTGGGCACCGTCGCCTCGCAGTAGGCGTAAAGCAGCTTCGCGCCGTGGCGGATGATGCCGCCCCATTCCTGCTCGGTCCCCGGGAGGAAGCCAGGGACGTCGACGAACGTGACGAGCGGGATGTTGAAGGCGTCGCAGAGGCGAACGAACCGCGCGGCCTTCACCGACGAGTCGATGTCGAGCGTCCCGGCGAGCGCTCTCGGGTTGTTCGCCACGACTCCGATCGAGTGCCCTCCGAGCCGCGCGAAGCCGCAGACGATGTTCTCGGCCCAGAGCGGCTGGATCTCGAGGAAGTCTCCGTCGTCGACGACGCGCAGGACGACCTCGCGCATGTCGTACGGCTTGTTCGGGCTGTCGGGGACGATCCCGTCGAGCTCGGCATCCTCGCGTCCGGGCGGGTCGCTGGGCTCGAAGGACGGCGGGCGCTCGCGGTTGTTCTGGGGGAGGAAGGACAGCAGGTAGCGGGCGTCCTCGAGGGCGGTCTCCTCGTCCGGCGCGGTGAGATGGGCGACGCCGGACTTGGACGCGTGGGTGGCCGCGCCTCCGAGCTCCTCGAACGTGACCTCCTCGCCCGTCACCGTCTTCACGACCTCGGGGCCGGTGATGAACATGTACGACGTCTCGTCCACCATCAGGATGAGGTCGGTCATCGCCGGCGAGTAGACGGCGCCGCCGGCGGTCGGGCCCATGACCAGGCTGAGTTGCGGGATGACGCCCGAGGCCTGGACGTTGCGCCAGAAGATCTCGGCGTAGCCGCCGAGCGACACCACGCCCTCCTGGATGCGCGCTCCGCCGGAGTCGTTGATGCCGATCAGGGGGCAGCCGTACTTCAGCGCGAGGTCCATGACCTTGCAGATCTTCTCGGCGAACGCTTCCGACAGCGTCCCGCCGAAGACGGTGAAGTCCTGCGAGAAGACGAACACCTTGCGGTCGAGCACCGTGCCGTAGCCGGTCACGACCGCGTCGCCCCAGGGGCGGCGCTCCATCATCCCGAAGTGCGGATTCCGGTGGCGAACGAAGCGGTCGAGCTCGACGAAGCTCCCCGGGTCCAGGAGCTTTTCGATCCGCTCCCGGGCCAGGAGCTTGCCCCGGGCGCGCTGACGCTCGACCGCCTTCGGGTCGCCGGCGTGAGCCGCCTCATGGCGCAGGGCTCGCAGCTGCTCGAGCTTCTGCTCGGTCGTCGGGACGTTCCTCGGCCCGGGTTCTGGCGCATCGTCGGCCGCCGCCATGCGGCGGAGCTTAACTGCCGGGCTCGCGCGGGCGGGTACCGCGACCCGGCCCTCGCCCGCCTTCGCCTGCCCGCGGCCCCGCGCCGGAGTACGGGATCGTTCCCAGGATGCGGGCATCCAGCCACCGCCAGGGCGCTCTGCCCGCGAGGAGGTCGGCGACGAGTTGTGCTCGCACGTCGCGGCGAGCGGCGCGGAGTCGCTCGAGGGCCTGGTGGGCGAGCAGGCCGCGGCGAACCGTCGGATAGCTCGGCCGGCGCGCGCCGTAGCGGGCCGCCACGAGACCCGCCCGCCGCCAGGCCTCGGCGGCCGGAAGCTCGGTCATAGCCGCCAGCGCATGGAGCAGCCGCGGGTCGACCGCGCCGTGGAACGCCACGTCAGCGCCCCACCGGTGCCTGCCTGGCCCTCATGGCAGAACCATGCCCTCCGGCGCGGTCGTCCGCCACGCCCGGGCGTCACGAGCCAGGAACACTTGTGTTTCAAGTTACGCGGCCGGTAGCCGCATACAAGGCGGCTGTCTGCTCGTTACTTGAAACACAAGCACCTCGGAGCGGGCCGATCTCGGTGCCGAGCCGATGCGACCGGGCACGGCAAGGACTGCTCGTTGGGCTCGGGCTCCGGCGGCCCGGTGCTTGCTGCTCGGCTTCTTCGGCCCGGCTCCGGGCTCGGCTTCTTCCGGCACTGCTCTCGCTTCTCGGCTTCTTCCGGCTCTTGGTACTCGGCATCTTCCGGCACTGTTCTCGCTTCTCGGCTTCTTCGGTTCCGCTCCCCGGCCCTTGGGGAGGGAACGTGCGGCTCGACGGACGCTTGACGCGGCTCTCGCGTGCGGCGCCCTGCCACGGCGCTTGCGTCGTGCGCTCGTCGTCGGTGCTGCGCTGTTGTCCTCGCCGGCCAGCGCGGCTGACCACTCGCAAGCCCCCGGCGACGCGATGGTGACCGCGAGCTGACCGTGGCCGGACCGGCTGGGCTCGATGTCGTCGCTGTGCGGGTGGTGGGCGAGCCGAGCCTGGGGGTGGTCGCCTCGAGGTTCTCGAGCACTGGCCCGAGAAGCAGAAGGTCAGGGTCCTGCTGTCCGCGGTGAGCTGTCCGGCGGGCGGTCGACAGGCAGAACGAGGCGTTGACCGACGAGAGCACGGCCGCCGCCCTCATGCCTGCCCCCTCATGCCTGCCGCAATCAACGCCGTGCACGACGGAACGTGGACGCCGCCGGATCCAGGCCGAGAGACGAGCTCTCTGTGCGGCAGTCCGGCGGGCTCAGGCCCGGCGCTCGTGCCTCGCCGGACGAGTTCGCACGCTATCCCGGCGCGACGGCCGCGTCGTACGTTCCGAACTCCAGGCGCAGCACGTCGCAGATCTCGCCGACGGTGCAGCGGGCGGCCAGCGCCTCGCGCATCGGGTAGACCAGGTTCTCGGCGCCCGGGGCGGCATCGCGAACACGCTCGAGCGCCGCCGCCGCCCGCACCGCGTCACGCTCGGCCCGAACGCGGCGGGTGCGCTCGACCTGGCGGCGCTCGATCTCCGGATCGAGGTGATGGAGCGCGACTCCCGACTCCTCATCCTCGGTCGCGAATCGGTTCACGCCGACGATCACGCGCCGGCCGCTCTCCACCTCGCGCGCGTACCGGTAGGCAGCGTCCTCGATCTCGGCCTGCACGAAGCCTCGCTCGATGGCCTCGACGGCGCCTCCGAGCTCGTCGATCCGCTCGATCAGCTCGCGGGCCCGCTCCTCGAGGTCCCGCGTCAGCGCCTCGACGAAGTAGGATCCGCCGAGCGGGTCGGCGGTCTGCGTGCAGCCGGCTTCGTGCTGAAGGATCTGCTGGGTGCGCAGCGCGATCTGCGCCGAGTGCTCCGTCGGAAGCGCGAGCGCCTCGTCGAACCCGTTCGTGTGCAGCGACTGGGCGCCTCCGCACACGGCCGAGAGCGCCTGCACGGCGACCCGCACGATGTTGTTCTCGGGCTGCTGCGCGGTCAGCGTCGATCCGCCGGTCTGCGCGTGGAACCGCAGTGCCTGCGCCCTCGGATTCGTCGCGCCGAACCGGTCGCGCATGATCCGCGCCCACAGCCCGCGGGCGGCGCGGAACTTCGCCACTTCCTGGAAGAAGTCGTTGTGGGCGTTGAAGAAGAACGACAGTCGCGCGCCGAACTCGTCGGGCGAGAGTCCGGCCGCGACCGCCGCCTCGCAGTACGCGATGCCGTTCGCGAGCGTGAAGCCGAGCTCCTGGACGGCGGTCGCCCCGGCCTCGCGGATGTGGTAGCCGGAGATCGAGATCGTGTTCCAGTGCGGGAGCCGTTCACGGCAGTACGCGAACAGGTCGGTGGTGATGCGCATCGACGGCCGCGGCGGGAAGATGTAGTTCCCGCGCGCCGCGTACTCCTTGAGGATGTCGTTCTGCACGGTGCCCCGGAGGGCCTCGCCGGTCACGCCCTGGCGTTCCGCTACCAGCTCGTAGAGCAGGAGGAGCAGCGCCGCCGGCGCGTTGATCGTCATCGAGGTGGAGACCCGGTCGAGCGGGATCCCGTCGAAGAGGGCCTCCATGTCGGCCAACGAGTCGATCGCGACCCCTGCCCGGCCGACCTCGCCGAGCGATCGCGGATGGTCCGAGTCGTAGCCGAGCTGGGTGGGGAGGTCGAACGCCGTCGAGAGGCCCGTCTGCCCGCGGTCGAGCAGGTACCGGAAGCGCGCGTTCGTCTCCTCGGCCGAGCCGAAGCCCGCATACTGACGGATCGTCCACGGCTTCCCCCGGTACATGTCCCGGTACGGGCCGCGGGTGAAGGGAAACTCGCCCGGCGGAGCGAGCGCCAGGCCGGCGACGTCGTCCTCGTCGTAGAACGGCTTGACCGGGATGCCCGAGTCGGTCTCGCGGTCGTCGGTCGTCGCCACGGGTCGAATCGTAACCGCGGGTCGTCGGTCGTTAGACTCCGGGCCCGTGGACCTCTACGAGTATCAGGGCAAGGAGCTCTTCGCCCGGTACGGGATCCCCGTATCGGAGGGCCGGTTCGTCACGACTCCCGAGGACGCTCGCCAGGCAGCGCGGGAGCTCGGCGGGGAGGTCGTCGTCAAGGCCCAGGTCCACGTCGGCGGCCGCGGCAAGGCCGGCGGGATCAAGCTCGCTGCGTCGCCGACGGAGGCCGAGGAGCACGCTGCACGGATCCTCGGGATGGACATCCGCGGCCACACGGTTCACCGCCTCTGGATCGAGAAGGCGTCCGAGATCGCAAAAGAGTACTACCTCTCGGTCACCTTCGACCGGGGCGAGAAGAAACCGCTGTTCATGCTGACGAGCGAGGGTGGGATCGACATCGAGGAGGTCGCCGCGGCCACCCCCGAGAAGCTCGCCCGCCTGCACGTCGACCCGCTCATCGGCTTCCAGCCGTTCCAGGCTCGCTGGCTCTGCTTCACGGCAGGCGTCCGCGACCCGGACGAGCAGAAGCAGGTGATCGCCATCGTCGGGAAGCTCTACGCCGCGTTCGTCGGCTCCGAGGCGATGCTCTGCGAGATCAATCCGCTGATCGTCACCCCGTCCGGAGAGGTGCGGGCGCTGGACGCGAAGGTCTCGATCGACGACAACGCCCTCTGGCGGCACTCCCACCTCTCCGCGCTGCGCGATCTCGCGGCCACGAACCCCCAGGAGCAGCGGGCCCACGAGAAGGGCCTGGCGTACGTGAAGCTCGACGGCGACATCGGCATCCTCGGCAACGGCGCCGGGCTCGTGATGTCCACGCTCGACGTCGTTGCCCAGGCCGGCGGCCGCCCTGCGAACTTCTGCGACATCGGCGGCGGTGCGCAGGCCGACGTCGTCGTCGGCGCGCTCGAGGTGATCACGGCCGACCCGGTGAAGGCGATCCTGTTCAACATCTTCGGAGGCATCACGCGCGGCGGCGAGGTCGCCCGCGGCCTGCTCGAGGCGATCGAGCGCATGGCGATCGAGGTTCCCGTCGTCGTCCGGCTCGACGGGACGGAGGCCGAGGAGGGCCGCCGCCTGCTCGCGGAGGCCGCGCCCGCGAACGTGCACACCGAGGCCACGATGATCGACGCGGCGAGACGCGTCGTGGAGCTGGCAGGGCGGTAGCGATGGCGATCATCGTCGACGGCAGCACGCGCCTCGTCGTCCAGGGCATCACCGGTCGCGAGGGCACGTTCCACGCGTTGCGCAACCGCGCGTACGGCACGAACGTCGTCGCGGGCGTGACGCCCGGGAAGGGCGGCGAGTCGGTCGATGGGATCCCCGTCTTCGACTCCGTCCGCGACGCGGTCGCCGAGACCCGTCCGAACACCGCGATGGTGTTCGTCCCTGCCCGCTTCGCCGCGGACGCGATCTACGAGTCGGTCGACGCCGGCATCGAGACGGTGATCTGCATCACCGAGGGGATCCCTGCCCACGACATGCTGCGGGTCTACAACGCCATCCGGCCGCGCGGGGTCATGCTCGTCGGCCCGAACTGCCCGGGCGTCCTCTCTCCGGGGGCGGCGAACGTCGGGATCATCCCGGCCGAGATCTTCTCGGCGGGCAAGGTCGGCCTCGTGAGCCGTTCCGGCACGCTCACGTACCAGATCGGGAACGAGCTGACACAGCTCGGTATCGGCCAGTCCACTATCGTCGGTATCGGGGGGGACCCCGTCGTCGGGTCCTCGTTCATCGACGTCCTCGAGCGGTTCGAGGCCGACCCCGAGACCGAGCTCGTCGTCATGGTCGGCGAGATCGGCGGCAGCGAGGAGGAGAAGGCGGCCGCCTGGATCGAGGCCAACATGGGCAAGCCGGTCGTCTCCTACATCGCGGGCTTCACCGCGCCGCCCGGCAAGACGATGGGCCATGCGGGCGCGATCATCTCGGGCTCCTCGGGCACAGCGAAGGCAAAGCAGGAAGCCCTCGAGGCCCATGGCATCCGGGTCGGGCAGAGCCCCACCGAGGCAGCGCAGCTCGTCGCCGAGCTCCTCGGCGCCCGCACCTGAGCCCGCGAGAGGCTGGCACACCTCAGAGGCAGGCGGGTGCCGAGATCCCGACCGCCCGAAGACCGTCGAGACCCACGTACACCAGATCTTCCGCAAGCTCGGCATCGGCGAGGCGAGCGAGTACCACCGTCGCGTCCTTGCCGTGCTCGCGTACCTGCGCGGCTGAGCGCCGAGCGGCGCGAGCCCGGCGGCTCGTCCAGGGTCATCCCCGATGCTCGGGGGGTCGGCGTACACTCCCTCGAGGGCGAGGTGGCAGTCTTCGGAAGCGACGGGATCTTCGACGAGCGCATCGCCGCTCGCTACGACCAGTCGGAGACGGAGATGTTCGCACCGGAGGTCGTCGAGCCGGTCGTCGACTTCCTCGCCGGGCTCGCCCGCGGCGGGCGTGCGCTCGAGCTCGGGATCGGCACCGGGCGGATCGCGTTGCCGCTTGCCCGGCGGGGCGTGCCCGTGCACGGGATCGAGCTCTCGAACGCGATGGCAGCGCGCCTCCGCGCGAAGCCGGGAGGCGAGAAGATCGGCGTGACGATCGGCGATTTCGCGACGGCTTCGGTCGGCGGAACGTTCTCGGTCGCCTACCTCGTCTTCAACACGATCATGAACCTGACCACACAGCAGGCACAGGTCGCGTGCTTTCGCAACGTCGCCGACCACCTCGAGCCCGGCGGCTGCTTCGTGATCGAGGTCATGGTTCCCGGGCTGCGGCGGCTCGCACCAGGCGAGACGATCCTCGCGTTCCACGTCGGTGAGACCAGGCTCGGCTTCGACGAGTACGACGTCGCCAACCAGGGGCTCGTCTCTCATCACTACGTCGTGACCGACGACACCCTCGAGGCGATCTCGGTTCCCTTCCGATATGTCTGGCCGGCGGAGCTCGACCTGATGGCGCAGCTTGCGGGGATGCCGCTGGAAGGGCGCTGGGGCGGCTGGAAGCGCGAGCCCTTCACAAGCGAGAGCCGCACCCACGTCTCGGTCTGGCAGAAGCCTCGCGGCCCGGGCCGGTCGCCGGTTGCATGAGACGTGGCCCCGCGTGCCGCGCGCTCGCCCCGCGCCGCCTATTCGTGCATCGAGGGGCCGGAGCAGCTCGCGGTAGCATGGCTCCGTGGACGTGATCTCCTTCGCCCGCGGCAACCCGTCGCCGGACATCCTTCCGGTCGACGCGCTCAAGGAGTGCGCGGCTGCCGTGATCGAGCGCGAGGGCCGTACGATCCTCAACTACGGCCCCGCCGGCGGCTACCCGCCGCTGCGCGAGTGGATCGCGGCGCAGCACGGCGTCGAGCCGTCCCGGGTCGTGATCTCGACCGGCTCCCTCGCCGGCTTCAACTTCCTCGCGCGACACCTGTTCGACGGCGGAGGCCGGGCCGTCGTCGAGGCTCCGAGCTACGACCGCACGCTCGGCGTCCTCGCGAGCCTGCACGCCGACATCGAGTCCGTCCCGCTCACCGATGCGGGCCTCGACCTCGACCGGCTCGAATCGATTCTCGCGACCGGGCCGGCGCCGAAGCTCCTCTACTCGATCCCGACCTTCCAGAACCCCTCCGGGCGGACGCTCCCGCTCGAGCAGCGCCACGCGCTCGTCGAGCTCGCCGGGGCCCGGGGCTCCCTCGTCTACGAGGACGACCCGTACCGCCTCGTGCGCTACGGCGGCGAGCCGCTGCCGAGCATGTACGACCTCGCCGGCAAGCAGGGCGTCGTCTTCTCGTCGTCGTTCTCCAAGACAGGCGCCCCCGGCCTGCGCGTCGGCTACATGATCGTGCCGCCGGAGCTCGTCGGGCCCGTCGAGGCGATCGCGGCCTCGACGTACATCGGCCCGTCGCCGCTTCCCCAGGCGATGCTGCACGAGTTCATCCAGCGCGGCCTGTTCGAGACGAACCTCGTCGTCGTGTGCGACCAGCTCCGCAAGCGACGCGACGCGATGCTGGAGACGCTCGAGGCGGAGTTCCCGGAGGGGTCGTCCTGGAGCCACCCCGACGGCGGCTACTTCCTCTGGGTCGACCTGCCGGCCGGCGTGAGGGTGCAGGAGCTCGCGGCACGGGCGGGCGAGGTCGGCGTCCAGCTGGTCAAGGGCACGGACTTCTTCGCGGGCCCGGGCGGAGAGGAGTCCATGCGGCTCGCCTTCAGCTTCCCGTCGGTGGACGAGATCCGCGAGGGCATCCGACGGCTCGGCGCGCTCGTTCGCGAGGCGGCCGCCGTCGCCGCGTAGCGCCTCTCGCGCAGCGGTCTACGACGCGACGGGCTCGGGCAGCGTGACGTCGAGCTCGCGGAGGGCCTCCTCGAAGCTTCCGACCGGGACGATCTCGAGCTCCCCGGCATAGCGTTCGGCCTCGTCGGCGTTGTCGCGCGGCACCACGAAGACGTCCGCGTTCTCCTCGCGTGCTGCGATCGTCTTCTGCTTGATGCCGCCGATCGGGAGCACCCGGCCGTCGAGGCTCAGCTCGCCGGTCACGACCACCTTGCGCTGCTGGTCGACGTCCGCCCCGAGCTCGTCGACGATCCCGAGCGCGAAGGCGAGCCCGGCAGAGGGCCCGCCGATCCCCTTCGCGTCGACGGACACGTCGACCGGGAGCTCGATCGTCGAGGCCTGCTCGATCTCGACGCCCATCACCGCTCGACCCGGGTCGTCCTCGGCCGCCCGTGTGCCCGCCGTCAGCTCCGTCCGCCCGCCGTCGCGGGAGACCGTCAGCTCGACCTGCTCGCCCGGGTCGACGGCGTCCAGCGCGCCGCGCAGGTCAGCGGGCCCGTCGATCGGCTCCCCGTTCGCCTCGACGATCACGTCGCCCGGCTCGATCCCCGCCACCTCGGCCGGCGAGCCCGGGAGCACGAGCGCCACGTCGGCGCCGGAGAGGACGATCTCGACGTCGTACCCGAGCGCCTGGAGCGCGACGGCTGCGGCGTTTTCCTGCGACCGCGTCATCTGCCGGCGATCGGCCTTCCCGCGTTGCTCGTCGCTCACCCCCTCCGGGTTCAGCGCCTGTTCGGGGACGATCGTGCCGTCCTCGCGGAGGAACGGAAGGAGCCGCTCGAGCACCGTCGCGTGGCGAACCGAGATGTCGACCATGTAGATCCCGTCGCCCGGGGCAGGAGGCGTCTCGTCCTCGCCCTCGACCTCGACTAGCGCGTCGACGTTTCGGGTGCTGCCCGGCTCGAACAGGAAGTCGCTCGTCGGTGCCTGCCAGAGGACGAGCAGGACCACCGCGACGACGAGAACGCTCGCGCCGGTCAGGGCGATCCAGGTGCGCCGCGGGCGTTGCCGCACCCTCACGATCGTAACGACACGACCGCGCGGCCGGCTCCGGCCGTACAGGCCAGGCGTTGGCGCTCTACTGCGAGAGGACGGCGACGACCTCGCTCACGGCGGCCGCCGACTGCTCGAGCTCGGCCTTCTCGTCGGCATTCAGGTCGAGCTCGATCACCCGCTCGACGCCGGCGGCGCCGAGAACGACCGGGACACCCATGTAGATCCCGTCGATCCCGTACTCGCCCTCGAGCAGCGCGGTGCACGGGAGCACGCGCTTCTGGTCGAGCATGATCGAGTCGACCATCTGCGCGATCGCGGCTCCCGGTGCATACCACGCGGAGGTGGCGAGGAGGTTCACGATCTCGCCGCCGCCCTTGCGGGTGCGCTCGACCATCGAGTCGATCCGGTCCTGCGCGACGAGCTTCGTCAGCGGCACGCCGCCGACCGTCGTCGCCGATACGACCGGGACCATCTGATCCCCGTGCCCGCCGAGCACCATCGCCTGCACGTCCTCGTCCGAGGTGCCCGTCTCCCACGCGATGAACGTCCGGAACCGTGCCGTGTCGAGGATGCCGGCCATGCCTACGACCCGCTCTTTCGGGAAGCCCGACGCGTGCTTTGCGACATGGCACATCGCGTCGAGCGGGTTCGTGACCACGACGACGATCGCACCGGGGGACGCCGCGACCGCCTGCTCTGTCACCGTCGTGACGATCGCCTGGTTCGTCGTGACGAGGTCGTCGCGGCTCATGCCCGGCGCGCGTGGCCGGCCGGAGGTGATCACGACGATGTCCGAGCCGGCGGTCTCGTCGTAGCTGTTCGTGCCCGTGACCTTCGCCTCGTATCCGAGCACCGGCCCGGCCTCGTTCAGATCCAGCGCCTTGCCCTGCGGCAGCCCCTCGACGATGTCGACGAGAACGACGTCCGCGTAGTTGCGCCTGGCGATCTCCTGGGCGGCGGTCGCGCCGACGTTCCCGGCTCCGATCACGGTCACTCTGCGTCTCATGCCTGTCGTGCTCCTGTCGTGTTTCCGGGCCGGAGAGCGCCGGCTTCCGCGATGACCGGGCTGACTCTACCCAAGTCCGGTGCCCGAACGGATCGGGTAGATTCAGAGCGATGAACATCATCGCCCCAGGCCTCGAGGGCGTCGTCGCGTTCCAGACCGAGATCGCCGAGCCCGATCGCGAGGGCGGCTCGCTCCGGTACAGGGGCGTCGACATCGAGGACCTCGTGGGCGCGGTGCCGTTCGAGCAGGTCTGGGGCCTGCTCGTCGACGAGTCCCCGCTGCCGGGCCTCGGGCCCGCCGACCCGTTCGTGCTGCCGGCGGCCACGGGGAAGCCGGTCGCCGACCTCCAGGCCTCGACGGCCCGACTGGGCGCGGACTGGAGCCTCGGCAAGCTGATGGACATCTCCGACGAGCAGGCGAACGAGGACCTGCGCCGCGTGTCCGCGACCATGCTCACGATCGTCGCCCAGTCGGCGCGACTCGCCGACCGTCACGCGACGCCGGTCGACGCGGCGACGATCGCGACGGGCCGGACGGCGGCCGAGCGGTTCCTCCTCGAGTGGCGGGGAGAGGCAGATCCGCGTCACGTCACGGCGATCGACACGTACTGGATCTGCACGGCCGAGCACGGGATGAACGCCTCGACCTTCACCGCCCGGGTGGTCGCCTCGACCGGCGCCGACTCGGCGGCGGCGCTCTCCTCGGCCGTCGGCGCCCTATCGGGCCCGTTGCACGGCGGTGCTCCTGCCCGCGTGCTTCCGATGCTCGACGCGGCCGCCGAGGCGGACAGCGTGGAGCGCTTCGTGAGGGGGCTCCTCGACAGCAAGGAGCGCCTGATGGGCTTCGGCCACCGTGTCTACCGTGCGGAGGATCCGCGTGCGCGCGTGCTGCGCCGCACCGCGCGCGAGCTCGGCTCGCCCCGGTTCGAGGTCGCCGAGGCACTCGAGAACGCGGCGCTGGCCGAGCTCGCGGCCCGCCACCCCGAGCGGGTGCTCGCGACGAACGTCGAGTTCTGGTCGGCCGTCGTGCTCGACGTCGCCGAGATCCCGCCACCGATGACGCCCGCGATGTTCGCGTGCTCCCGGACCGGCGGCTGGTCGGCGCACATCCTCGAGCAGAAGCGAACGGGAAAGCTGATCCGGCCCTCGGCGGAATACGTCGGACCGGCCGCGCGTCCGCTCTCGGCCGTCTCGTAGGTGGACCTGGCACAGCTTGCGGCTCAGGCCGCGGAGATCAGCGACGAGCGCGAGCTTGCGGACATCCGTCACGTCGCCGACGACGAGATCGAAGCCGCGGCGCGAAGCGAGGACTTCCGCCAGCGTGCCGTGGCGTATCGCGCAATCGGCCAGCTGAACTTCCGGGCCAAGGCCGAGCTCCTGCGGCGTGGGCTCGACGACGACAGCCCGGCCTGCCGCGGGTCGGCGCTGCTCTCGCTCGAGCTGCTCTCGCGCGACCATGCGGGAGTCGTGAACTCCGTCCGTCCGTTGCTGAACACGCTCGCAAATGCAGACCCGAACCGGGCAGTGCGCCGCCTCGCCGTGCTCGCGCTCAAGAACGGCTCGCCGCATGCGGACACGCTCGTCCTGCTCGACCACATCGCCGACTCCGACGAGGAGGACGCGGAGCTTCGGACCGCGGCGAAGCGGGTCGCCGACGTGCTGAGAAGGAAGCAGCGCGAGCGCGCGAAGGGCTCGCGCTAGGAACTCTCGACGTCGCGGCGCTTCAGCTCGCCGCGGAGCCAGGCCGGGACCTGCCCGATGAGCTCGTGCCGCGCCTTCGCCGCGAGCAGTGCGGTCGAGCTGCGCCGGCGATCGACGAGCACGCCGTCGCGGAGGCGCTCGAGCAGCGAGCCCGGATCGAGCGGGCCGGGGCGCACGGCGACGACGCAGCTTCCGATCGCGAGCGGCTCGTGCGCGTCGCTCCCGGCGGCGAGCGGCAGACCTCGAGAGCGTGCCCACGCCCGGGCCTGCCGGTCGTAGCGGGCCATCAGCGGTCCGCCGTTGAGGCCCTCGACGACGTCGACGAGCCCGGCGTCGGCGAGCGCCTCCCGGGCCGCCGGGTGGAACGGCCGGCGGAGGAAGGGATAGAAGGGATGCTGGACGTAGACGAGCCCGCCCTGGGCGCGGATCCGCTCCGCGGTCTCCCGGGCGGGACGTCCGGACGGGATCGCCGATTCCAGGAACAGTCCGATCAGCTCTCCGTCGGCAGTGTCGATCTCCATCCCCGTGACGACGGGGAAGGTCGCGGCTGCCGCGAGCTCGAAGGCTCCGTCGATCCGGTTGTGATCCGTGATCGCGAGCACCCCGAAGCGGCCGGTCGCGTGGGCGCGCTCGTAGTGCTCGAGCCGGTTGACGGCGTCGTAGGAGCGGTGGGTGTGGTTGTGGAGGTCGAGGAGGAGCGCCTCCGCGGGGAGCGTCATCCCCGTGGGGGATCGCTGCCGCGCATCGCGTGGGGGTGCGCCCTGAAGTAGGTCTCGCGCCTGCGCCGGTCGGACACGTGGGTGTACAGCTCGGTCGTCGCGAGATCGGCGTGGCCGAGCATCTCCTGCACGCTGCGCAGGTCGGCCCCGCCCTCGAGCAGGTGCGTGGCGAACGAATGGCGGAGGAGATGGGGGTGCACGCGCTCCGGTTCGAGCCCGGCCTCGACGGCGAGCCGGCGCAGGATGAGGAACGCGCCGGCCCGGGTGAGCGCGCCGCCCTGCGCGTTGAGGAACAGCTCATGACGGTGCCGTCGGTCGAGGTACGGTCGCCCGCGCGCGAGGTACCGTCGCAGCGCCTCGGTCGCCTCGCGCCCGAGGGGGACGATCCGCTCCTTGTCTCCCTTCCCGAGCGGACGGACGATGCGCTCGTCGAGGTCGACCCGCCCGCGGTCGAGCCCCACCGCTTCGCTGACCCGGAGGCCGGCACCGTAGAGCAGCTCGACGAGTGCGCGGTCACGCAGCGAGCGCGGCGTGATGCCGTTTGCGGCGTCGATCAGGCGTTCGACCTCGGCCGGCGACAGCGACCGCGGGAGCCTTCGGTGACGCCGCGGCAGCGACAGCTCGGCGGCCGGGTTGTCGGCGCGGGCACCGAGCAGCACGAGGTGGCGGAAGAAGGTTCGCGCCGCCGAGACCCGGCGGGCGACCGAAGCCGGGGCGAGGCCGCGGCCCCGAAGCTCCGCGACCCAGCGCTCCAGGTCCGCCGTGGTGGCTCCGGCCGGGGAGGCCCCGAGGAAGGCGGCGAGGTCGGCGAGGTCGCGCCGGTAGGCGTCGACCGTCCGCGGCGAGCGACGTGCCGCGAGCAGGGCGAGGAAGCTCTCGAGGGTCGGATCGGGCTCAGACACGGTCAGGCACGGGGGTGGGCGCGGTCGTAGATCCTCCTCAGGCGCCGGGCATCGACGTGGCTGTAGACCTGGGTCGTCGAGAGCGACGAGTGCCCGAGCAGCTCCTGGATCGTCCGCAGGTCGGCGCCGCCCTCGAGCAGGTGCGTCGCGAATGCGTGACGGAGCCGGTGCGGGTTCGAGACGAGCCGCCGGAGCGTCGAGGTGTCGAGCGGCCGCCCACGCGCCGAGAGGAACACCCGGTCGGCCGCGCCCCGCGCCAGGCGGGGCCGCGCGTCGGCGAGATAGCGGCGCAGCCACGCGGCAGCCTCCTCGCCCAGCGGCACGACCCGCTCCTTGCCGCCCTTGCCGAGGATGCGGACGGCCTCCTGATCGAAGTCGACGTCGGCGAGCCGCAGCTCGACGGCTTCCCGGGAACGCAGGCCCGCCGAGTAGACGAGCTCGAACAGCGCCCGGTTGCGCAGCGCGAGCGGCGTGTCGCCCTCGAGGGTGGCGAGCAGGAGATCGGTCTCGCGCTCGGACGGAGCGTGAGGGAGGCGCCGCCGCGCGCGCCCTCCGAGCGGGACGTCCGGAACGTGCCCCGGCCCGCGCGTCGCGCGGAGCAGGCTCCTGACGGCGGCGAGCTTGCGCGCGAGCGTCGAGGGGGCGAGCTTTCGCGGCCGGCGGCCGGGTCGCGCGGCTCCGAGATCCGCCACGTACGCGGTGAGCACGCGCACATCGACCTCGTCGAGGGGCGTGCCGCGGCCGCGGAGCCACGAGGCGAACTCCTCGAGGTCGACGCGGTAGCTCCGGCGGGTTGCCGGCGACAGCGCCGGGCCTGCGAGGAACCGTTCGATCGCAGCTTCCGTCCTCACGACCGAGAGTTCGCGGCAGGGGCCGTCGCTTCCTGCGTAGTCAGGCCGACCGGACGAGCGAGTCAGCGGCCGCGGCCGCGAGATCGAACCAGGTCGAGGCGTCGACTCCGGCCGGGCGGGCATTGCCGAGGATCCCCCGGATGGCGGCGGGACCGGTCGTGGTGCCCTCGTCGTCGAGCAGCACTACGCGATGGTGCAGCCGGACGAGGTCGAGCGCCGTCGCGAGCTGATCGATGCTGAGACCGAGGGCCTCGATGTCCGCGTGCCGGTAGGCGCAGATGTCGACCGCGGGGGCTGCGTGGAGGTGCTTCCGCCAGATCCGATCCACCTCTTCGTTCCAGCTCTGCTCCAGGTGCACCTCGGCCTGGGCGTTCTGGACCCACCGCATCACCGCCGAGCAATCGGCGATCACGAGGCCGACTCGGCGCCCTGCCTGAAGGGGTGCGAGCCGCTCGACCTCTGCCTCGAGCGCCTCAACGATGTGCGCGGTTACGAGGTGTCGCTCGGCGTAGGGGAACGTTCCGAGCGGCCAGCGACAGACGGTGAGGCGCCCGGCGGGCAGGCCGGGGTCGCCGTCGCGGGGATCGGCGACATGGAGCCAGTGGTCGACCGTTGCGCCGAACATGCGCTCGGCCGTTGCGAGCGGGTCGCTCAGCTTGCCCAGGCTGTAGAAGAGCACGTGTCCCGAGGCGCCGGCGGGAGCCGATCCGTGCGTCTCGTCGGCGCGTCCGATCGACGTGAGGATGTGGGAGGGGTCGAGCTCGAGCGCGGCCGCGAGCCGCGAGACGACGCGGATCGACGGTACGGCGGGCCGCCCGGTGGTCGGGTTGCGCCCGAGCTCGATCGCCGTCACGTAGGCGGGCGAGATCCCGGCACGCGCGGCGAGTGCCCTGACCGAGAGGCCGAGTCGCTGCCGGCGGTCGCGTACGTCCTGACCGAACGCCTCGAGCGCCTGAGAGGAGACGTCGGACATCCGTTCAGTCTATCGATCAACGTCTTCTCCGGTTGACAGCTCTCCGACTGACCGTTACGCTGCCCAGCGAATAGTTTGCTGTTCGATGGCAATTTCGGGCTACCGACCTCGGGAAAGGGATCACCCTTCATGACACAGCGCCACCTCGCCTATCGCGACGTCGTCTGCTCGCTCGCCGAGCCCGGCTGGAACTACGGCCACGCCCGGTCGCCGTTCTACCGGTTCGATCTCGAGCAGGGCGCGACGTACTGCGTCTACAACCGCCGGATGATGCCCGTGTCGCTCGCCATGTCACGGCGAGAGGACGGGTACTGGGCGCTCAGGCGCGGCGTGACGCGCCTCGACACCGGCGAGCTCCCGACCGAGATCGCGGGCCCCGACGCGGCGCGGCTGCTCGACCGCGTCTTCACACGGCAGGTTTCCGAGCTCCGGCCAGGCCGCTGCACCTATGGCATCGCGTGCTGGCCCGACGGCGGCATCCTGGTCGACGGGATCCTGATCCGCCTCGAGGAGGAGAGGTACTGGTACGTGCAGGCCGACGGCGACATCGTCGGTTGGATGCGGGCGCACGCGATGGGTCTCGACGTCGAGGTGCGCGACCCTGACTCCTGGGTTCACCAGATCCAGGGCCCGAAGGCGCTCGACGTGCTCGCCGATGCGTGCGACGCGGGCGCGCCGGCCGCGTTCCGGTACTTCGACGCCCGTGAGGTCGTGATGGGCGGCCAGGAGGTGCTCATCACCCGTACCGGCTGGACGGGCGAGGTGGGCTTCGAGATCTACACGCGGCCGGGCCTGGACTGTCAGGCACTCTGGGATCACGTGACCGCGGCCGGTGAACGCCACGGGATGATCGACATCGGCCTCGACCCGATGGACGTGCGCCGGATCGAGGCGGCCATCCTCAACAACGGCTCGGACATGGACAGCACGATGACGCCCTTCGAGGCGGGGCTCGGTGCCTTCGTCGAGATCGAGCGTGCCGACGACTTCTTCGGCAAGACGGCGCTGCTCGGCGCAGACCGGCGCACGCGCCTCTACGGGATCTCCTGCCCCGCTGCCGAGCCCCTGATCGGCGGGCCGGTGACCCGCGGCGGTAGGGAGATCGGCCACGTCACCGCCGCCGGCTGGTCGCCCTTCCTCGGTCGCGGTGTCGGCTACGTCCGGCTCGCGAGCGCCGACCGCGTCGAGCCGCGCGAAGCACAGGCGCTCGGTTTCGATGGCGCGACGCACTCATGCGAGATCGTCGACCTGCCGTTCTACGACGCGGAGAAGCGGATTCCGCGCGGGCTCGAGGTCGCCGCCGTCTGAGTCGCCCTACGATGGCGGGGTGCTGCTGCGCTCCACGCTGCGTGACCTCCTGCTCGCCACCTGGAAGGTGCCTCCGGGAGCGCTGGCGGGCAAGCTGCCGGCCGGCCTCGCGCTCGAGACGACGGCGTCGGGCGACGCGCTCTTCTCGCTGGTCGGGACCCGCGCCGCTGGGAACCGCACGGGGAGGCTGCGCGCGCCCGACTTCTCGCAGCTGACCCTTCGCACATACGTCACGGGCGAGAACGGTCCGGCAGTCTTCTTCCTCGGACTGCGGGTCACGGCAGGCGCGCTCGGCGCCGTCGCTCTCGGGATGCCCGTGCGCGCCGCGCGGATCCGGATCCGCGACGGGCTCGTCGCCGCAACCGCGCTCGGCCTGGAGATCGCCTACCGGCGACTCGGCCCTGCCGTGGAGGTACCTGTCCTGCCCTCGGGCCCGCTCGGGCACCACGACGTCGCCTACCTCTACTCTGCAGGTGTGAGGCGCCTAGCGACCACGCACGAACCGTTCGTCTGGGAGGCCGCGGAGCTCGTGAAGCGACCGCATCTCGAGCCACTCCTGGCGCTCGGTCTCGACGTCGGCCAGCCCGCCTCGCTCCTCTACGCGGCGAGCACCCGGTTCGACGTGCAGCTTCCGCCGACCCGAACGGGAGGCCCGGTCCAGTGAGCCACGTCGCCCACTGGGACGACGTGAGGCGGTCCCGCCGCGAGTTCGGGCACATGGTCGGCTCCTGGCGGGACCTCGGAGGGGCCGCCGGCTCCATGGCGATCGGGGTGAAGCGGATCGAGATCGAACCGGGCCTCTGGTCGACCCCGGCGCACGTCGAGCTCGCGGAGGAGGAGATCTTCTACGTCCTCGGCGGCAGCGGGCTCTCGTGGCAGGACGGAGAGACGTACGAGGTCGGCGCCGGCGACTGCCTCGTCCACCTCAGCGAGGCGGAGGCGCATACGCTTCGGGCCGGGCCGGGCGGTCTCGACGTGCTCGCCTTCGGCATGCGGGTCCCGGCGGGAGGGGCGCTGCTCCGCCGCGCCGGCATCGCCTGGCACTGGCCTGGATGGGTCGAGGCCCCCGGTGGCAAGCATCCGTTCGAGCGCGAGGCGGACGCGGGCCCGCCGCCCCTGCCGCCCGAACCGTCGCCGCGTCCGTCGCGTATCGTCGCGACCGCCGACGTCGCCGAGGAGTGGTTTCGCGACATCGCCGCCGTCCGCCGGCTCGGGAAGGCCGGCGGCTCGGTGCTCACCGGGCTCAACCACGTCGCCGTCAGGCCCGGCGCGGAGGCGGTACCGCCGCACTGCCACGGCGCCGAGGAGGAGCTGTTCGTCGTCCTGGACGGCACGGGCACGTGCCGGCTGGGCGAGGAGGAGCTACCCGTGCACGCGGGCTCGCTGATCGCCAGGCCGGCCGGGACCCGGATTCCCCACTCGTTCGAGGCAGGCCCCGGCGGCCTCACCTACCTGGTCTACGGGACGCGGGAGCCGAACGACATCGTCTACTACCCGCGCACGAACGAGCTGTTCCTGCGCGGCGTCGGCGTGCGCTTCGCGGTGCCGGACGGCCGCGGGTAGCGGGCGGTTCATCCGGCCGTTTTCGATAGGGTTGGGCCCGTGGAAGGGGAGCACGACGTCCTCGTCGTGGGGGCCGGTTGCGCAGGTATGCGCGCCGCGATCGAGGCGTTCGACGCCGGCGCCGACGTCGCCATCGTCTCGAAGCTCCACCCGACCCGCAGCCACTCCGGGTCGGCGGAGGGCGGCATCAACGCCGCGCTCGGCAACGCGACCGAGGACAGTCCCGAGAAGCACGCGTTCGACACCATCAAGGGCTCCGATTACCTCGGCGACCAGGACTCGATCGAGATCTTCACCCGGGAGGCGCCCGGCGACATCTACCAGCTCGAGCACTGGGGGTGCGTCTTCTCCCGCACGCCGGACGGGAAGCTCGCGCAACGGCCGTTCGGCGCCGCGGGCGCCCCTCGGACGGTGTTCGCTGCCGACATCACCGGCCACGTGCTGATCCACGTGCTCTACGAGCAGGTGATGAAGCGCGACATCCCGACCTACGAGGAGTACTTCGCCCACGACCTCGTCGTCGAGGACGGGCGCTGCCAGGGCGTCATCTGCTGGGATCTCCTCAACGGCGGCGTGAAGGCGATCGGCGCGAAGACGGTCGTGCTCGCGACGGGCGGCGTCGGCCGCATGTATCGGGCGACGACGAACGCCTGGGCGTGCACGGGCGACGGGATGGCGATGGCGCTCCGGGCAGGCGTCCCGCTGAAGGACATGGAGTTCATGCAGTTCCACCCGACGACGATGTACCCGAGCGGGATCCTGATCACGGAGGGTTGCCGGGGCGAGGGCGCCTACCTGCTCAACAAGGACGGTGAGCGGTTCATGGCGCGGTACGCGCCGAACGCGCTGGAGCTCGCGAGCCGGGACGTGGTCTCCCGCTCGGAGCAGACCGAGATCGATCAGGGCCGCGGCGTCAACGGCTCGGTGCTCCTCGACCTGCGCCATCTCGGCGCGGAGCGGATCCTCGAACGCCTGCCGAGCTCGCGGGAGCTGGCCGTCACGTACGCGGGCGTGGACCCGATCTACGACCCGATCCCGGTGCGCCCCGGAGCGCACTACCACATGGGCGGCATCGAGACCGACAGCGACGGCCTGACCGAGCTCACCGGCCTCTACGCGGCCGGCGAGGCCGCCTGTGTGTCCGTCCACGGAGCGAACCGGCTCGGCGGCAACTCGCTCATGGAGACGATCACGTTCGGCCGGCGGGCCGGGCGGGCGGCGGCGGAGTGGGCGCTGTCCCACACGACGGTCACCGTCCCCGATTCCCGAGTTGTGGACGCCGAGCGCGAGATCCGGCGGCTGCTCGACCGGCGGAGCGGTGAGCGCCCCTACGTGCTGCGAGACGAGCTCGGGTCGTCGATGCTCGAGAACTTCGGCGTGTTCCGGCGCGAGGACGCGATGGTGGAGCAGACAGGAGCTGATCGCCGGCCTGCGGGAGCGCTACCCGGGCGTCTACGTCGAGGACAAGGGAGCGATCTTCAACAACGACCTGACCCAGGCGATCGAGCTCGGCGCGATGCTGGACGTCGCCGCGTGCATGCTCGAGTGCGGGATCGCGCGGAAGGAGAGCCGGGGCGCCCACTCCCGCCCCGACGACTATCCGGCGCGCGACGACGCGAACTTTCTCAAGCACTCCGTCGTCAGGTGGGTCGACGGGCAGCCTGCGCTCTCGTTCAAGCCCGTTCGCAGGACGAAGTGGGAGCCGCAGGAGCGCACGTACTGATGCCTCGGCAGCTGCGCCCGCTCGCCGCGTTCCTGTCCGTCCTCGCCCTGCTCGCCCTTCCCGCGTGCGGCGGCGGGGACGACGGAGGGACGACGGCGACCGGCGGACGGCTCGAACGTCATCGCGGTCGCCGCGGAGGACACGCGGGCCGCGGGCAGCTCGAAGGTCGCGTTCTCGGCGACGGTGGGGATCGCGGGCGAGCAGGAGCCGGTCGAGCTCACGGGCGAGGGCGAGTTCGACTACGAGCAGCAGGTCGGCCGGCTGACGTTCGACTTCGGCGCGCTGCTCGGGTCGCTCGGCGCGCTGGGCGAGAGCGTGTCGACGGAGGCGGAGATCATCTTCGACTCGTCGGTGATCTACCTGAACTTCCCGCTGCTCTCGAACCTGCTCCCCGGGGCGAAGCCGTGGATCAAGATCGACCCGCAGCAGGTGCCCGAGACGGGCGGGTTCGACCTGAGCGCGCTCGCCCAGGCGGGCCAGAACGATCCGTCGCAGCTCCTCGCCTACCTCGGTGGCGCCGAGAACGTGCAGGAGGTCGGCACGGAGACCGTCCGCGGTGAGGAGACGACGCACTACACGGCGACGGTGGATCTCCGCAAGGCGGTCGAGTCGGCCCCGCCGGAGCTGCAGGCGCAGCTCGAGCAGTCCGTCGCCCAGCTCGAGGAGTCCGGCAAGCCGACCGTGGTCCCCGTCGACGTCTGGATCGCGGACGACGGGCTCATCCGCCGCGTCACGATCGACTACTCGGCAGCCGCGTCGGAGACGGCAGAGCCCGTGCAGAACACGATCACGATGGAGTTCTTCGACTACGGGACGGAGGTCACCGCAGAGCCGCCGCCCGCCGACGAGGTCGTCGACATCGCCGAGCTGAGCGGATTGCTCGGCGGGGGCGATGACGGCGCCACGACGCCGTAGCGACGAGGAGGGGTTCCCGAGGTGCAGGTTGGGCTGAAGATCTGGAGGTACGACGCGGAGAGCGGCGAGCGGCGGCTCGAGGACTTCGAGATCGAGGCGCCCGAGTGGGCGACGCTGCTCGACGTCCTCGACATCATCAAGGACCGCCACGACGGGTCGCTCTCGTACCGCAAGAGCTGCCGCATGATGATCTGCGGCTCCTGCGGCATGCGGATGGACGGGGCCGCGGTCCTCGCCTGCCAGGCCCGGATGCTCCCGATCGTCGAGGCCGGTCGCGTGCCCGTGATCTCGGCGATGGGCAACCTCCCGATCCTCAAGGATCTCGTGGTCGACATGGGGCCGTTCTGGTCGAAGATGCGGGCGATGAAGCCGTGGCTCCAGACGGGCTACGAGGACATCCCGGACAAGGAGTTCGTCGTCCCGGCGGACAAGATGGACCCGATCCGCAAGGAGGCGCTCTGCATCATGTGCGCCTGCTGCGTCTCGGAGTGCAACTCCATGGAGTCCGATCCCGAGTTCTTCGGCCCGGCGGCGCTCGCCAAGGGCTTCCGCTTCGTGGGCGACCCGCGCGACCAGGCGACGGTCGAGCGGCTGTCGATCTACAACGACGAGCACGGGATCTGGGACTGCACCCGCTGCTACTTCTGCAACGAGCGCTGCCCGAAGGGCGTCGACCCGCGCGACTCGATCGCGAAGCTCGGCGCCGAGTCGATGCGGCTGGGCTTCGAGGAGGACATGGGCGCGAAGCATGCGAAGTGGTTCGTCGTCTCCGCGAAATCGACGGGGTGGCTGCGCGAGACGGAGCTCGTGCCGAAGACGCAGGGGCTCAGGCAGGCGCTGAAGGAGACGAAGTTCGCGCTGAGCCTCGCCCGGAGGAGCAAGGTGCCGCTGCCGTTCCCGCCCCATGTCGCCGACCGCCAGCAGGAGGCCCGACAGCTCCACGAGATCGTGAAGGTGCAGGGTAGGGACGGTGCGGCGGGCATCGTGCAGGGCGAGCGCGCGCTCGGCCGGATCGAGAAGCACGACGAGGCCTTCGCGGAGGCAGCGGCCCGGGGCCCGTACGGCCCGGGCTCCTTCCCGGTTCCGTTTCTCCCCGAGGTCGAGAAGGAGGGCGCGTGATGCGCGTCGCCTACTACAAGGGTTGCCTCGCGTCGCTCTCGGCCAAGGAGCTCGACTCGGCGACGCAGGCGCTCGCGCCGAAGCTGGACCTCGAGCTGGAGACGCTCGAGGCGGTCACCTGCTGTGGAGCGGGGGACATCCACGAGGCCGAGCCCGACTACTACGTCCACCTGAATGCCCGGATCCTCGCCTACGCGGAAGCGGCCGGCTGCGACACGCTGATGACGATCTGCAACGTCTGCACGCTCAACCTGCGGCAGGCGAACTTCGAGCTGCAGGGCGATGAGGCGCTTCGCGAGCGGGTGAACGAGAACCTGCGGAACGTCGGCGCGCCGCCGTACAGCGGCGGGGTCGACGTCAAGCACTTCCTGTGGCTCGTCGCCGAGGGCGACGGCTACGAGCGCCTGCAGGAGGTCGCGCACAAGGGCCTACGAGGCCTGAAGATCGCGCCGTTCTACGGCTGTCAGATCCTCCGTCCGTCGAAGCTCCTCGGCTTCGAGGACCCCGACCGGCCTCATTCGCTCGAGAAGATCATCGCCGCCTGCGGCGGGGAGGCGGTCGACTATCCGGCGAAGGTGAAGTGCTGCGGGTTCCCGATCATCCAGGCCCGCGAGGAGGTGGCGCTCGGCGAGCTGATCCAGCCGATCCAGCAGGCGTTGGAGGCCGGCGCGGACGCGATGGTCACGCCGTGCCCGCTGTGCCACCTCTCGCTCGACGCATGGCAGCAGAAGCTCGAGCAGCAGACCGGCCGCAGCTTCGGGCTGCCGATCCTCCATCTCGCGCAGCTGATCGGGGTCGCGGCCGGGCTCGAGGAGGCCGACCTGAAGTTCCGGCGGCACGTCGTCACGATGCAGCCGGTGCTCGAGAAGCTCACGAACTGAGCACGCTCGCTCGCGCCGCGGGAGCCCTTGCGCTGGCCGGCCTCGGCTGGGGCCTCTTCGAGTCACAGTGGGTGGAGCGGCGGCGGGTCGAGGTCCCGGTACGGCGGTTGCCCCCCGAGCTCGACGGGCTCCGCATCCTCCACCTCTCGGACCTGCACCTCGGCTCCGTGTCGCTCAACGGCCGCACCGTGCGCAAGGCGGTCGGCTGGACGCCTGCCCAGGAGGCCGACGTCGTCGGGCTGACCGGGGACCTCCTGGCCCGGCCAACCGGCGAGCTGCCGTTGCGAGCTGCGCTGGCGCGCCTGTCCCCGCGCCTCGGCAGCTTCGCCGTGCTCGGAAACGTCGACGTCGCCGACACGCGGGACCCGTTCTCGGGCGGCGCGCGGCTCGACGATCTCCATCCGCAGGCGACGCTGCTCGCCGACTCCGCGGTCACCGTCGAGACGGCCGGGCGGCGGGTGCAGATTGCGGGCCTCGCCGTGGGGAGCCGCTACGCGCCGCCGCGAGACCTCGCCGACCCCGGCGCCGACCTGCGGATCCTGCTCGCCCACTTCCCCGACACGGTCGATCGACTCGAGCCGGGCGCGTTCGATCTCGTCCTCTCGGGGCATACGCACGACGGGCAGATCTGCGTGCCCTACCCGGGCGGGAAGCTCCGTCTAGCCGGGCACCAGGAGCCGTACCCGGTCGGCGTCTACCGGCTTCCCCAGGGGACGCTCGTCGTCTCCCGGGGCACGGGAACGACGTTCGTCCCGTTCCGGTTCTGGTCGCGCCCCGAGGCCGCGGTGCTGGTGCTGCGTCCGGAGGAATCCCGAGACGGAGCACTCTAGAATCGGCGGTGTGGCGTACAGGCTCGAACCGGTCACGCGACTGACCCTTCCGGGCGCGCCGCCCGTCTGCGTGGACTGCGCCTTCTGGCAGAGCCGCAGCGACCGACCGGCCCAGAAGCAGCGCTGGGCGGAGCGCACCGAGGGAGACTGGGGGTCGTGGGGAACGCTGTACCGGGGCGAGGACGACCGCCGGCTCGGGTTCCTGCAGTACGGGCCCGCCCCGTTGTATCCGCGGGCGCGGGAGCTCCCGGCGGGACCGCCGTCCGAGGACGCCGTCCTGATCACGTGCGCGTATCTGTCCGACCCCTCGACACCGTGGGTCATGCAGAGCCTCTTCCTCGCCGTGATCGGCGAGGTGCGCGACCGCAGGCTGCCAGCGATCGAGGCCTTCGGATACCGCTACCCGGAAGGCGCGACGCCCACCGACCGGTTCCTGGTCCACCGAACAGTGTTCCCGGCCGACTTCCTCGGCGACTTCGGCTTCGTCCCGCTGCGCTCCGACGGGCGGGTCGAGCTCGGGCGCCTCGAGCTGGGCGGCCTGATCCGGGGCGAGGACGCGGCGTTCGAGCGGGCCCTGCGGTACGTGAGACATCGGCTGCTGGCGCCGGAGCCGGTTCCCGAGCGCCACTGACCGGATGATCCCCACACTTCACGACTCCGCGGCGGACTGGCCGCGGCCGGACGATGCGCTCCCGGATCCGGGCGAGCGGCTCGTTCTCGCCGCAGGGGTGGCCTGATCACCGCCGGGGGCGACCGACGTTCCGATCGCGGCGTGCTCCTCGCCGTCTCGCTCGGCACGGTCCTGGCGCCGCTCAACTCGACGATGATCGCCGTTGCGATCCCCGAGATCGCGGACGACTTCGACGTGCCGCTCTCATCGGTCGGTTGGCTCGTCACCGCGTACCTGATCGTGGTCGCCGCGTTCCAGCCCGTCGCCGGCAGGCTCGGCGACCGTTTCGGCCGGCGCCGGCTGTTCCTGATCGGCCTCGCCGGCTTCGGGGCGGCCTCCGTCGGAGCGGCGCTCGCGCCGAGCCTTGCGGTGCTGATCGCCTTACGTGTCGTCCAGGCCTTCGCGGGTGCGCTCTCGTTCCCGAACGGCGCTGCGATCGTCCGTTTCGCGGTCCCGCCCGAGCGCCGCGCGGCGGCGTTCGGCGTCGTCTGGGGCGTCGCCACCGCAGCGGCTGCGATCGGGCCGACGCTCGGAGGCCTGATCGTCGAGGGCTCCGGCTGGCAGGCGATGTTCTACGCAAGCGCTCCCATCGCCGTTGCGGCGCTCGTGCTCGGGGCGAGGGCGCTGCCTCGCACCGAGCAGCTGGTCGGGCGGCGGACCGGCGCGACGAGCACGGCTGACCTCTTCCGCATCCGAAGCTTCACCGCGGCGACCGCGGGCATCGCGCTCTCGAATCTCGCCATGTACACGACCCTGCTGGCCGTCCCGATCTTCCTCATCGACGACCGGGCCTGGTCGGTCGCGGCCGCGGGCCTCGCGCTCACGGTCTTCTCGGCCCCGGCGGCGGTGCTGTCGCCCGTCGGCGGGCGGCTCGCCGATCGCCGCGGGAGGCGCTTCCCGGCCGTTCTCGGGCTGTCGATCTCGACGGCCGCGCTCCTCCCGCTCGCCCTCGGCGTCGATTCGTCGCCTGCCCTGCTCGCCTGCCTCGGCCTCGCGGGCGTCGGCTTCGGGCTCTCCGTCGTGGCCCTGCAGACGGCCGCAATCGAAGCGGCGCCCCCGCAGAGCTCCGGGGCGGCGGCCGGGATCTTCTCCACGAGCCGGTACGTCGGCGGAATCGTCGGCTCCCTCGTGATCGGGGTCACGCTCGAGTCGACCGTGGGCGGCGTGACAGGGTTCCAGACCGTCGCCGCGGTGATCGTCGCCGCCGCGCTGCTTGCGGTCGTGGCTTCGCTCGAGCTGCGGGGCCCGAAAGGCTCTCCGGAGCCCGCCGACGTGGGTGTCTAGGACATCTTGCTGAGCCTCGGGCTCCTCGGCCGAGACTGACGCGGTCTACGCGGGCAGCAGGTTCCGCTCGAGCAGGGTCTCGGCGACCTGGACGGCGTTGAGCGCCGCGCCCTTGCGGAGGTTGTCGTTCACGACCAGCAGCGCGAGCACGTTGTCGGCGGTCGGGTCGCGCCGGACGCGGCCGACGTGCACCTCGTCCGTGCCGGCGACCTGCCCGGGCGTCGGCATGCCGGCCAGACGGATGTGCGGCGCGGCCGCGAGAGCCTCGCGTGCCTCCGCAGGCGAGAGGGGTCGTCGCGTCTCGACCCAGACCGCCTGCGCATGGCCGATCAACACCGGGACCCGCATGCAGGTCGCGTGCAGCGGCAGGTCCGGCAGGTCGAGGATCTTCCGGGTCTCCTCGCGCAGCTTGTACTCCTCGGACAGCTCGTCGAACTCACCCTCCGGGATCCAGTCGATCGCGAGATCCGCCCCCGCGGGCTCGGTCTCGCGCAGGCGCTGCATCGCCGCGTCGCCGGCGCCCGACACCGACTGGTAGGTGGCCAGGCGCACGCGGGCGAGGCCGGCCGCCTCGTGAAGCGGCTTGAGCGCGCACGCGAGCTGCATCGCGGAGCAGTTCGGGTTCGCGACGATGCGATCGTCGGGGCCGACGGCATCGTCGTTCACACCCGCGACGACGAGCGGGACGCCCGGCACCAGCCGGTAGGCGTCGGACTTGTCGATCACGGTCGCGCCGCCCTCGACGGCGAAGGGCACGAGCTCACGGCTCGTCGCCGTGCCGACCGAGAAGAAGCAGAGGTCGAGCCCACCCGCGGCGAGCCGCTCCGGCGTGGCCTCCTCGACCGCCAGCTCACGCTCGCCGAAGCGGACGCGTGCTCCCGGCGGAGCGGGCGCTCGCGAGGGCGCTGACGTTCGCGAACCCGCGCGCCGCGAGGAGCGAGAGCGTCACGGTGCCGACGGCGCCCGTCGCGCCGACCACGCCGACTCGCACGCCGTACGTCACGGTCGTGCCTCCGCCTCGCCGGCCAGCCCCAGCGTGTCGTGGAGCGAGCGCACGACGCGCTCGGCGTCCGCGGCCGGAACGTAGAAGGCGATCCTGATCGGCGACGTCGAGATGAACTGGGGGTCGATGCGCAGCTCGCGAAGGGTTTCGAACGTGCGCGCGGCGATTTCCGGGTGGCTCCTCATCCCGGCGCCGACGACGGTCACCTTCGCGAGCTCGTCGTACTCGGACCAGCTCGCTCCGAGGCGGTCGAGCGCGTCGGCCGTGGCCGCTCGATCCGCCGCGGGCGCCGAGAAGACGATCACGTCGGCGCTCGTCTGGGTGATCGTGTCGACGTCGACGTGCGCGTCGGCGAGCGCCGAGACGAGGTCGGCCGGATGCGCGCCGTGGACACGGTAGACCGTCTCGTCGGTGGTGTGCGCGACACCCGAGATGACTGCATTCTCCATGCGCGAATCGCTTTCCTCGACGACCCACGTCCCCGGCTCGTCGCGGAACGTCGAGCGGACGTGAAGCGGCACCCCGTGATTGCGGGCGAACTCGACCGAGCGTAGCTGAAGGACGCGAGCCCCGGCAGCGGTCAGCTCGAGCATCTCCTCGTAGCCGAGCGCGGTGAGCTTCCTCCCTGCCGGGACGACCAGGGGGTCGGCGCTGTAGACACCGTTCGACGTCCGTATAGATCTCGCATGCGCCAGCGTGGAGCGCGGCCGCGAGCGCGACGGCGGTCGCGTCCGACCCGCCCCGCCCGAGCGTGGTGATGTCCCGGCCCTGCGACATCCCCTGGAACCCGGCGACGAGCGCGATCCGCCCGTCATCGAGCGCTCCCTCGATCCGCTGCGTGCGAACGTCGACGATCCGCGCCATCCCGTGGACCGTGTCCGTGATGATGCCGGCCTGCGACCCGGTCAGCGAGACGGCCTCGACGCCGAGGTCGTTGATCGCCATCGCAACGAGCGCGCACGAGATCCGCTCGCCCACCGAGAGGAGCACGTCCAGCTCGCGTGGGTCCGGTGCCGGGGACACCCGGCGGGCGAGGCCGATCAGGTCGTCCGTCGTCTTGCCCATGGCAGACACGACCCCGACGACCCGGGCGCCGGCCCTCCTCGCGGCGACCAGGCGGCTCGCGACGGCGCGGATCCGCTCGGCATCGCCCACCGACGTGCCGCCGAACTTCATCACCACCGTGGACCCGGCGCGCGCCGCCCGGTCGCCGCGCACCGCCTCGTGCTCGGAGGTGATCACAGGTGGGAGTGTAGGGGCCGGATCGGTCCTGCCCAGGCGTCGACCCGTCACGTCGGGTCGCTACATCTCACGCCGGCCGGCGAGCGCGCGCCCGAGCGTCACCTCGTCCGCGTACTCGAGGTCGCTGCCCACCGGGAGACCGCTTGCGAGCCGGGTCACGCGCGCCCGGTCGCGGAGGCGGTCCGCGATGAACGCGGCGGTCGCCTCACCGGTCATCGTCGGGTTCGTGGCGAGGACGACCTCCTCGACGCCGCCCTGCTCGACCCGCCGGAAGAGCTGCTCGAGCCGCAGATCCTCGGGCTCGACGCCGTCGATCGGGGACAGGGCCCCACCGAGGACGTGATAGACGCCGCGGTACTCGTGCGTCCGCTCCAGCGCGATGAGGTCGACCGGTTGCTCCACCACGCAGACGACCGTGTGGTCGCGCCGCGGGTCGAGGCAGATGCCGCAGACCTCCTGCTCGGTGAGGTTGCCGCAATCCCGGCAGAAGCCGATCCGCTCCTTCGCCTCGCGGATCGCCTCGGCGAGCGCGAGCGCCTCCTCGCTCGGCGAGCGCAGGATGTGGAATGCGAGGCGCTGGGCCGTGCGCGTGCCGACGCCCGGCAGGCGGGTGAGCTGTACCACGAGGTTCTCGAGGACGGGGGAGACCACCTGCGTATTGTGGCGACCGGGTCGTACGGGCCGTGTCCGACACCCGGCCGACCGGCGCGTCAGCCGCGTCGACCCGGGCGAGCTCTCACAGGCCTGGCAGGCCGAGCCCGCCCAGGCCGCCCATCGCGCCGCCGAGCTTCGACTGCATCAGATCCTGGGCGTTGCGCAGCGCCTCGTTGACGGCGGCGAGGACCATGTCCTCGAGCATCTCCGGGTCATCGGGATCGATCGCATCGGGATCGATCTTCAGCTCGACGATCTCGCCGGCCCCCGTGGCCTTCACCTTCACCATGCCGCCGCCCGCGGACGCCTCCACGACCTCGCTGGCGAGCTCCTCCTGGGCCTGCGCCATCTGGGCCTGCATCTCCTGCACCTGCTTGAGCATCTTGTTCATGTCCATCTTCATCGGGCTTCCCCCTGCAGCTCGTCGTTGATCTCGCGGGCGTCGAACGTCTCCTTGAAGAGCGAGACGAGCTCGTCCTCGCCGGCCGGCGAGGACGGTTCGTCGTGGGGCTCGGCGTGGGTGGGCTCGCCGACCTTGAACTCGAGGGTGAGCCGGCGTCCGGTGACGTCGGCGAGCACGTCGAGGAGGACGTGGCTGTTCCTCTCGTCCTCGGCCATGTTGCGGTGGAAGGAGGCCGATGCGGGGAACTCGATCACGAGCCGGGTGCCGTCGAGCTCGACCGGCCTCGACTCGCGGTAGACCGACCCGGTGGGGATCGACCTTCGCGTGAGCTCACCGAGCACGACCGGCTCCCACTGCTGGCGCAGGTGCTCGAGGTCGAGCGTCACGTCCCCGCCCTCCTCCGCCGCGGGCGCCTGCTCTGCGTCGGGCTCGGGCTCGGCGGACGGCGGCGCAGGGGGAGCCGTCGGCAGCGGCGGGCTCCCCGTTGCCGAGCGGGAGGCGGGTGGCGTCGACACACGGCCGAGCCGCGCCTCGATCTGCCCGAGGCGCACCAGCACCGCCTCGTGGGACAGATCGTGCCCGGGCTGTGTCGCCTTCACCAGCGCGAGCTCGAGCGGCAGGCGGGGATCGCCACCCTGGCGGATGTCCTCGACCGCGACGCCGAGCAGGTCGATCAGATGCAGGACCGTCGTCGGCCCGAGCTGATTCGCCTGCTGACGCAGTCGATCGCGGGTCTCCTCGGTCACGGGGAGCGAGTCGGGCACCTCGCCCATGTGCTGGACGAGCATCAGGTGGCGCAGATGGTCGAGGAGTTCCGTGACGAGCCGCGCGATGTCCTGCCCCTGGTCGGCGAGCTCCTCCACGAACAGGAGGGCGCCCGCGGTGTCGGCGTCGACGACCTGGTCGCAGAGACGGAACAGCGCGGCCTCGTCGACGGCCCCGAGCAGCTCCAGCACGGCGTTGACGGTGATCCCGCCGTCCGTCGCCGCCGCGAGCTGGTCGAGGGTGGAGACGGCGTCGCGGAAGCTCCCGCGGGAGCTGCGGGCGATGAGCGCGAGCGCCGAGTCGGGCACGTCGAGCGTCTCGCCCTCGGCGACACGCCGCAGCAGGCGGGCGAGCTCGGCCAGGCGGGGCCGGTCGAAGCGGAAGGTCTGGCAGCGCGACCGGACGGTCGGGAGCAGCTTCTCGGACTCGGTCGTGCAGAAGATGAAGACCAGATGCGGCGGCGGCTCCTCGATCAGCTTCAGCAGCGCGTTGAAGGCGGCGTCGGTGAGCTGGTGCGCCTCGTCGAGGATGTAGACCTTGTAGCGCCCCTCGACCGGCTGCAGGATCACGTGCTCGCGGATCTCGCGGATGTCGTCGATGCCGCGCTGGGAGGCGGCGTCCATCTCGATCACGTCGAGCGAGGTGCCGGCGGCGATCGTGACGCAGGAGTTGCACGTCAGGCACGGGCTCGCGGTCGGGCCCTGCTCGCAGTTCAGCGACTTCGCGAGGATCCGGGCGAGCGAGGTCTTCCCGGTCCCGCGCGGCCCGGCGAACAGGTACGCCTGGCGCATCTGGTCGCGCTCGATCGCGTTGCGCAGCGTGCGCACGACCGCCTCCTGCCCGACGACCTCGCCGAAGTCGAGCGGCCGGTACTTGCGATACAGAGCGGTCATCTGGCCGTACGGTATCCCTTCTTCAGCGGGCGCTCGGCGCCCGCCGTAGCTCCGGAAGCGAAGCGACCCGGCAGAAGGAGGGAGCCCCCGAGGGAACCATGGGTTCCCTCGGGTTCGCCCGGTCGCGCACCTCGCGTCGAGGACGCGCTCGAGACGGTGCCGGCGACGCTCGCTCGGGCCAGGCTGCTCCGCGGCACCTGGGAGGCTCCGCTTAGCGCTGCTTCCTCCCGGACCTGACGCGGTTCGCAGGCTCCCATCGCGCGGAACCTGGCCGTCGACGCTCGCGGCGCGAGCCCTATCTCGAACGAGACCCCCTCGGCGAGGAATTCAGCCCCGCTGTAGCGGATTGCGGGTTCAGGGAACCGCTAGCTCCCCGCCTAGCGCGACCGGGCCCAACGATCGTAGCAGCGGGCGGGCGCTTGGTATCCTCGCGAGACGCAGGATGATCGATCGGGAATCGACCTTCCGATCAACCATCTCGGGCGCATAGCTCAGCGGGAGAGCGCCCGCTTCACACGCGGGAGGTCCCTGGTTCGATCCCAGGTGCGCCCATCGAGACCTGCTCGGCTGAGCGGAAACCGCTTGAACAAGCCGGTCAGGTGTGCCGGGAAGGCCGCGAAAGCGCGTGCGGTGCTACCCCCGGTGCTACCCCGGATGTTCGGCCGTGCCGGGCCGCCACCCCCCTGAAACGCCGCGGACGCGCGGGACTCGTATCCGGGGGACCCGTTTCCGACGGGGGTTGTCGGACTCCAAGTCGTCGTGATGTCTGAACAGACAACGTCGGACGCGCAGGAGCCCACAGGAGGCCCCTGGGAAGCCACGCCAGCTTCGACGCGATGGATCGCCAGGGCGAAACGGCGGAGAGCCTCCTGTCGCCTCCGTTGACAACCGGCCGCGGCTCGCGGCCGACATCCCTCGGTCGCCTCGTTATGCGTGGAACAGGTGTCCACGCAGGCGTCGTGTTGGAAGGAGGCCCCGGCTGGTCCCCGGGGCTTCCCTGGTGGGCTCTGATTCAGCAGGCGCCTGCGAAGATGGTGCTAAAGACGATGCCGCAGTCTGGGTGGATGGCGGTGTTGCCGACGCCGCCGCCCACGAACGAGCCGAAGCCGCTGGCGGTGTTGCCGACGCCGCTGCCCACGAACGAGCCGAAGCCGTTGGCGGTGTTGGTCTCGCCGCCGGCCACGAACGAGCGGACGCCGCTGGCGAGGTTACCTGAGCCGCTGCCCACGAACGAGCCGTCTGCGCTGGCGGAGTTGTTGTTGCCGCCGCCCACAAACGAGAGGAAGCCGCTGGCGGTGTTGGTGTCGCCACCGCCGACGAACGAGCCGAAGTCGCTGGCGGTGTTGTTCTGGCCGCCGGCCACGAACGAGCGGCGGCCGCTGGCGGTGTTGAGCACGCCGCCGCCCACGAACGAGATGATGCCGCTGGCGGTGTTGTTCTGGCCGCCGGCCACGAACGAGAGGATGCCGGTCAGGCTGTTATCGAAGCCAGACACGACACCCGAGCTGCTCGTATAGGTGTGCCGGTCGCCGATCACGAGGTTGTGCGATCCCGTCTTCGTGTCGCCGTTGTCGGTGTTGTAGCCGATGATGACGTTGCCCAGGCGGTTCTCGGAGTCGGTGGTCAGGCCGCTGCCGTTGACGACCTGCAGGTTCATGCCGGTGAGCAGCAGCGTGTCCGCGTTCGGGCGACTGACGCCTGCCAGCAACGTCTCGAGGGCGGTGACCTTGCCCTCCAGGGTGGTGACTCGGGCCGCAAGCGCGGTGAAGGCTTCCTCTGTGACGACCTTCCACTCGGTTTCGCTCGGCTTGCAGGTCGCGGTGGCCTTGACGTTTCCGCCTGAGCTGATGCAGAGCGTGAGCACGTCCGCGGCCGGCGCGGCGCTTGCCCAGACGAGCACACCGAGGACGGCCAGTACGGCCACAACCAGGTGACGCCTCATGACTCCTCCCGTCCTATGTGCGGTGCGATTGTCGCACCTGCAACAAACGGGAGACTAGTTCAGTCCACGATGCCGAAGCAACCCCGGATTTCCGGCCGGGGCGAGGAGCAGTGGACGCACCTGCTCCGTGGCCTTCGTGGCCCTGCCGGATTCATCCCTTGCTCGTCCAGCCAAGACCTACCAGGCCCACCCGCTGAGCCCGGCTCGCACCGCAGCCCAGGCGAGCACCCTGCGCGTAAGCGGGTGACGGGGTCAGACCTTGCGATGCAACGCGTTGACCGCGCTGTTCATGCCGGGCCTCGGCTGAAATTCCATGTCCCCACACGAAGAATCTCCGCAATCTGTCGTTGCAGTGCAAGGGTCTGACCCCATTCACGTGCCCGTGTCCTCAGCGGGCAGACCTCAGGCCCCAGCACCCGGACACGCGGCTTCGTGACGTCCTCGCAAACGGATCCCCCTCCGGGTTCACGAGTTCTACCTCCGGCTCGAGGACGCCGAGGGGTGCACGACGAGCCGGGGTGGCTGGGAAGGTTCGAGATCGTGCTGGTGGACTTCGGTGGCACGGGGGTCATCGAGCGCGAACTGCGTCTGGAGCGACCCCTTCCCCCTGAAGCGCCGGAGGGGGACGGGACTCCGATCGGGGCAACAAGGTGCGGCTCCTCTTGGGGAGGCAATACTGTGGTCGTGTCCACCTCGTTCGCGATCGAGGCCGAGGGGCTGCGCAAGCGCTACGGAGCCGTGGAGGCGCTGCGCGGTGTGGAGTTGCACGCAAAGACCGGCAGCGTGCTGGGGTTGCTCGGCCCGAACGGGGCGGGCAAGACAACTGCTGTCCGGATCCTGACGACGCTCCTGAAGCCCGACGCCGGCACCGCGCGCGTCGCGGGGTTCGACGTTGTGCGAGACGCGGCGCGTGTGCGCGAGCAGATTGGCTTGGCCGGTCAGTATGCCGCCGTCGACGGGAACCTGAACGGCTTCGAGAACCTGGAGATGGTCGGCCGGCTCTACCACCTCGGACGCCGCGCCGCCCGAGTGCGCGCGAGCGAGCTGCTCGAGGACTTCGAGCTGGCGGACGCGGCGAAGCGTCTCGTTCGCACGTACTCCGGCGGGATGCTCCGGCGACTCGACCTGGCGGCGGCGCTCGTGGCGCGTCCGCCGATCCTGTTCCTCGACGAGCCGACGACCGGGCTCGACATTCGGAGCCGGATCGCGCTCTGGAACGCGATCAACGCGCTCGTCAGCGCAGGGACGACGGTGCTCTTGACGACGCAGTACCTCGACGAGGCCGACCGGCTCGCACACCGGATCGCGGTGGTCGACCACGGCGTCGTCATCGCCGAGGGGAAGCCCGACGACCTGAAGCGTGAGGTCGGGGGTGACCGGCTGGAGATCCACCTCTGCGACGGAGCCGACGCAGCCACGGCCGCTCACGCGCTCGCTGGGGTCGGGGACGGCACGCCCATCACGCTCGACGGCACGGTGTCCATGCCCGTCGGAAGTCGTAGCGGCGCGATCGCCGACGCCGTCCGCCGCCTCGACGAAGCCGGCATCGGGATCGACGAGATCGCGACGCGGCGGGCGACGCTCGACGACGTCTTCCTGAAGCTGACGGGCCACACCGCCGCAGACACCGAGGAGGAACGGGAATGAGTGCGGTCGCGAACGAGCTGTCGGACATGTGGGTGCTCGCGACTCGAAGCGTCAAGCGCATCCCGCGGCAGCCCGACCTGCTCGTCGGCTTCACGGTGCAGCCGGTCATGTTCGTGCTGCTCTTCGTCTACGTCTTCGGCGGCGCGATCTCGACGCCGGGACTCGACTACGTGGACTTCCTGATCCCGGGGATCATCGTCCAGTCGATGGTATTCGGCGGCTTCGTCACCGCTCTCGGGCTGTCCGAGGACCTGAAAAAGGGGCTGATGGACCGGTTCCGTTCGCTGCCGATGTCGCGCTCGGCCGTCCTGACCGGACGCACCCTTGCGGACATCAGCACGAACGTCATCCAGCTCGTCGTCATGCTCGTCGTCGGGCTGCTCGTCGGCTTCGACTTCGAAACCGGACTCCCGGACATCGTGGCCGGCATCGCGCTCTGCCTTCTGATCGGGTACGCGTTTTCGTGGGTGTTCGCTTTCATCGGGCTGACCGCGTCGTCGCCCGAGGCTGCGAACGCGTACGGCTTCACCATCCTCTTCCCGCTCACCTTCGTGTCGTCCGCGTTCGTGCCGGTCGCGTCGATGCCGAGCTGGCTCCAGCCCGTGGCCGAGAACAACCCGTTCACGATCATGGTCAACGCCGTGCGGAGCCTCTTCATCGACACCCCTGCGGGGAACGACGTCTGGCTCGCGACGCTGTGGTCGATCGCCATCGCGGTCGTGTTCGGCGCGCTCGCGATCTGGCGCTACCGGCGCGTGGTCGCGCACTAGTTGTATGTCCCAGGGAGGTTGTTGACGCGCTGCAACGGTGTGTGGCCTGCGAGGGCGCGGTGGGGACGGAAGCGATTGTAGAAGTCGAGCGCGGGCGGCAACGCGGCCAGACGCTGTGACTCGTGTGCGTAGGGGTAGGCATAGGCCCAGCGCTCGAGCAGGGTGCGGATGAAGCGCTCGGCCTTGCCGTTGGTCTGTGGGCGGTAGGCGCGGGTCTTCTTGACGGCGATCCCATGCGTGGCGCAGGCCTCGGCCCAGCGGCGTTTGAAGCAGGCGCCGTTGTCGGAGAGCACGCGCTCGACGGGGATCCCGTGCTGCCCGTAGAAGCGGACGAGCTGCTCCAGGAAGGCGAGCGCGCTGTCTGCCGTCTCGTCGGGGTAGACGGAGGCGAAGCCGAGCCGGGAGTGATCGTCGATCGCCACGTACAGGTGCTGCCAGCCGGCCTTGCCCTTGGTCTGCCCTCGGCGATCGCCCGTCACGCGATGTCCCGGCTTGAGGATGCGACCGAGCTTCTTGATGTCGACGTGCACGAGCTCGCCCGGCCGCGAGCGTTCGTAGCGCACGATCGTCTCGCGCTCGGGTCTTCTCTGCAGACGAGACCGTCCGTGGCGTCGAAGCACCGCATGCACGGTCGAAGCTGCGATCCCCAGCACCCACCCGATCACGTGCGGTCCCTCGCGCAGCTCGGCGCGGCTACTGAGGATCGCCTGCTCGATCGCTTCCGGTGTCTGCCTCGGCGAGCGCTGCGGCCGGCTCGAGCGGTCGCCCAGGCCCTCCCCTCGCCGCCACCGGCCCACCCACTTCGATGCCGTCTGCCGTGAGCAACCGACGAGCGATGCCGCCGCCGTGACCGTCACTCCGGCGGTGACCAAATCACAGACACGCTGACGCTGACGAACAGTCAACACCGCATTTGCATGAAGATCCATACGAGCCCTCCTTCGGACCGCGACTCTTTGACAAGCCGCACCCTAGGAGGGCTCAGCGACGCCTCACGCGTCAACAACGTCTCTGGGAACTACAACTTAGTGGTCCGTCTCAGAAATCGCCTTGCACTCCAGGCGGCTGCAACGCGTTGCCATGCGGCGTCCTCGGTCGCGCCCGTATTCACCAATACGGGCGCTCCCTGCGTCCTTGCCTGGCTCGCGTTTCGCGCGCTGGAGCGTCAAGGGAATTCCGAGACGGAGCACTAGCGGATACGCAGTCGCGCTCGGCGAGCGCCGACTCGAGGACGCCGAGCGCGAACTCGCCGAGACGCTCCACGACGAGCCCGGGTGGCGGGGAGGTTCGAGATCGTGCTGGTGGACTTCGGTGGCGCGGAGGTCGCGGTGCGCGATCTCCGGCCGGAGCGACCCCCTCCCCCCTGAACGCAGGAGCTACTCTGTCGGTGCGATGAGGCAGCGCACAGGAATGCCAACAATTCGTTTTGACGCCACGCTGTACACGATCGACGAATGGACGATTCTGCGCTTGCCTGAGAAAGCGAGCGGGAAACTGTCGTCGCGCGGGCAGGTGGCCGTACAGGGAACGATCAATGGCCATGGGTTCCAAACGGTGTTGGAACCGGACGGCGATTTTGGCCACTGGATGAGAATTGACGGAGAGCTACGACAAGCCGCTGCGTTAAGCGCGGGTGACACCGCGACGGTCGAAATTGAGTCACTCGAAGACTGGCCGGAGCCGAACGTGCCACAGGATCTCGAGGCAGCTCTGGCAGCTGCCCCTCAGACGATCCGAGACCTATGGATCGATATTACGCCGATGGCGCGCTGGGAATGGGTTCGCTGGGTCAATGCAACGAGAAACCCTGATACGCGCAAACGACGGGTCGAAGTAAGCATCTCGAAAATGAAAAGCGGGAAGCGACGACCCTGCTGTTTCAACCTTGCCGCATGTACTGACCCGAACCTGTCAAGAAACGGCAGGCTCAGTGAGCCAGCGTGATTTGTCGCAGGGGACGGGGTCAGACCTTGCGATGCGCAGGGGACGGGGTCAGACCTTGCGATGCAACGCGTTGATCGCGCTGTTCATGCCGGGCCTCGGCTGGAATGACATGTCCCCACACGAAAGATCCCCGCAGTACGTCGTTGCAGTGCAAGGGCTGACCCCATTCAGGCTCGCTCTCAGATCGTCGACAGGGCCAGCGAGAGGGCAAAGCCGGCGACGACGAGCGGCCCCGTGAGCACGCCTTCGACGGCGTACGCCTCGGGGAGGAGAGTGTTGGCGACCATCGTCAGCAGCGCGCCGGCCGCGAACGCCTGGACGAGTGCGCCCGTCTGGCCGCTCGCCGGATCGGGCAGGGCGTAGCCGACAGCGGCCGAGAGAGCGGAGACGAGCACTACCGCGGCCCACATCAGGATCACGCTTCGCCGCGACCAGCCGGAGGCCCGAAGGCCGCTGGACGACGACATGCTCTCGGGCAGATTCGTCAGCACGATGCCGCTGAGCAGCGAGACGCTCACCCCGCCCTGCAGCACCGTGAGGCCGAGCACGAACGACTCGGGGATCCCGTCGAGGATCGAGCCCAGCACGATTGCCAGCGGCGAGCCCTCGGCCTGCTTGCCCGAGGAATCCTTCCGCTTCCCCGCGCCCCGCCGCTCGAGTAGCCAGTCGCCGGCCGCGAACACGGCCGCGCCGATCAGGAGCAGAAGCGCCACCCAGCCGAGCGCCTGGCTCTTCAGGGCCTCGTCGATCAGCTCGAACGACACCGACCCGATCAGGAGCCCGGTTCCGAGCGCCATGACGACGGCGATCAGCCGACGACCCGGTCTGAGCTCGTAGGCGACGAGCGCCCCGACCAGGAGTGCCGACGCCCCGAGCGCGCCCCAGAGGAATGCCTCGACCATCTACCCCGCGGGCACCGTCGGGCAGACACCCTCTCCGTGGACGCTCCCGGCCACCACGCCCGACTGACGATACCGAGCGGACGGGCACCGGGTGTAGCATCGAGAGGCTTGGATCAGCGACTCATGCTGGACGGCAAGGCGGCCATCGTCACCGGCGCCGCGGGCGGGATCGGGCGCTACACCTGAGAGCGGAAGCGAGCGAAGGAGCAGAGATGGCGACCGTGAACGACCCGACGACGATCCCGATCGCGCTGAGCGTCGACGACGACGAGGTGCCGTACGCCGAGAGCTGGCTGGGTGTCGAGGGTATCGACCTGAAGCTGCTCGTCGCCGACGTCGAGGGCGGCTTCTTCGTCGTGCGCGTCCGCTTCGCGTCCGGGGTCCAGCTGCCGACGCACCTGCACACCGGCGCCGTGCACGCGTACACCTTCTCGGGCGAGTGGACGTACCTCGAGTACCCGGACTCGGCGACGAGCAGGGCCGGCTCGTACCTCTACGAGCCGCCGGGCTCGACCCACACGCTCAAGGTGCTGGACGGGAACACCGAGGTCACCGAAGCGCTGTTCGTCGTCGGCGGCGCGATGGTCCTCTACAACCCCGACGGATCGGTCATGGACGTGATCGACGCCGCCACGCACAGGCGCGACTACTTCGCCCTGCTCGAGAAGCAGGGCAAGCCGCTCCCGAGGATCATCGAGGGCGGGCGCGCCGGGTACAGCGACCACGCCTGAGCCGGCCGGCGGGCAACGGCCGTCAGGCCGACGGCCCGTCCGGTTTCGGCACGCCGAGCGAACCCGCCACCTCCGCGAACTGGGCGAGCGCCGCCTCGAGGTCCTCGACGATCTCCTGCGCGATCACGTCGGGCGGCGGGAGGTTGTCCATGTCCTCGAGCGACTCGTCGCGGAGCCAGACGAGGTCGAGGCTCGCCTTGTCGCGTCCGATCAGCTCGTCGTAGGGGAAACGCCGGAAGCGCTCGGACTCCACCCGCTTCCGCCTGTCCTCCGGCGCGTACTCCGCGATGAAGTCCCGGAGGTGCTCGTAGCGCAGCGGGTTCTGGTTGCGCGTGAAGTGCATGTTCGTGCGCAGGTCGTAGACCCAGAGCTCGCGCGTCCACGGGGTCTCGGACGCGGTCCTGCGCTCGAAGAAGAGCACGTTCGCCTTCACGCCCTGGGCGTAGAAGATCCCGGTCGGCAGCCGCAGCAACGTGTGGACGTCGCACTCGTGCAGGAGCTTGCGTCGCACCGTCTCGCCCGCGCCGCCCTCGAAGAGCACGTTGTCGGGGACGACCACGGCGGCGCGGCCGTCCGTCTCGAGCAGCGTCCGCACGTGCTGGACGAAGTTGAGCTGCTTGTTCGATGTCGACGCCCAGAAGTCGTCGCGGACGATGACGAGGTCCTCGCGCTCGGTCTCGCCCTCGGCGTTGGCGATCGTCATCGACGACTTCTTCCCGAACGGCGGGTTGGTCAGCACCATCTCGAACCGCTCGCCGGGATGGGCGCGCAGCGCGTCGTCGACGACGATCGGGCTGGCGGCGTCCTCGGCGCCGATCCCGTGCAGGAGCAGGTTCATCACGCAGAGCCGGGCGGTGTTGTCGACGATCTCCGTTCCGCGCAGCGTGTCGAAGCGCAGGCGACGCTTCTCGTCGGGGTCGAGGTAGGGGTACGTCTTCGCGATCCACTCGTGCGCGGCGAGCAGGAACCCGCCGGTGCCGCAGGCGGGGTCGCAGATCCGCATCCCGGGCTCGGGGCGCATCACCTCGAGATGGCGCGGATCAGCGGGCGCGGCGTGAAGTACTGGCCGGCGCCCGACTTCACGTCCTCGGCGTTCTTCTCGAGCAGCCCCTCGTAGGCGTCGCCTTTGACGTCGGCGTCGAGCGCGAGCCACGTCTCGCGGTCGATCAGGTCGACGATCAGGCGCCGCAGCTTCGCCGGGTCCTGGATGCGGTTCTGCGCCTTGCGGAAGACGACGCCGAGCATCCCGGAGCCGCGCCCGAGCTCCACGAGGACGTGGCGGTAGTGCACCTCGAGCTCGTCGCCGTCGCGAGCGAGCAGGCTCGGCCAGTCGAGCCCCTCGGGCACGACGGACGCCCGCGAGAACGGCGGCCGCGTCTGCTCGTCGGCCATCTTCAGGAACAGCAGGTAGGTGAGCTGCTCGAGGTAGTCGCCGTAGGAGAGCCCGTCGTCGCGAAGGACGTTGCAGTAGCTCCAGAGCCGCTGGACGAGGCCGTTGTGGGTGCTCATTCTTCGGACAGGAGCTCGGACAGCGGATGTTGTCGGCGCATGAAGTCGGCGAAGAGCGGGACGGTGAAGTCGACGATGCCGTGTCGCGGGCTGAAGATCAACCCCTTCTTGATCAGGCTGTCGCGGATCGCGCCGGTCTCGGTGGTGCTCGCGTACCCGAGGGTACGCGTGACGTCGCCCGATCGTTGCGGCCCGTCCCCCAGCTCGGCCATAGCCGCGAGGTAGCGCTGCTCGAGAGGTGCCGCCCGCTCGAATCGAACGTGGAAGAACTCGTTGTCGAGAATGCTCAGGACGAGTGCGTGCGCGCTCTCCACGGCCTCGACATCGATCGGGTCCCGCCGCGCGGTCAACCACGCGTGCTTTCCGTACTGCTGGAGGAAATACGGGTACCTACCGCTCAGAGAAAGGATCCGACCGAGTGCTTCCTCCGTGTAGGTCACGCCTTCGTCCTGCGCCGGTTCGACGAGCGCCAAGCGCGCCGCCTCCTCGCTGAGCGCACCGATCTCGGGGAAGACGAACAGCCGCTCGGCATAGGACTTGGCCTCCCCGGCCAACTTCGGAAGAGAAGGGAGGCCCGCGCCGACCACCGTGATCGGCAGGCGGTGCCGACCCGCGCGATGCATCCCGGCGATCAAGGCCTCGAACTCGTGGCGGTCGAGGAACTGCACCTCATCGAGCAGGAAGACGACCCCCCTGGCTCCCTCGCGGGCGACGGTTCCCACCTCGATGAGCAGGTCCCCGAGATCGCGACCGAGGTCTCCGCTGTCCGCGACCCCTTCCTCGGCGTCGAGCTCGATACGCAGGTCCACGCCGGTGCCCGTCGTGATCGTGAAGGCCTTCAGCACGGCAAGGGCCCGGCGCGCCCGGTCACGCACGCGGTCGGCGCGACTGAGGTTGAGGAGCGCCTCGCGCGTCATCGTGGCGATCACTCGGGGGAGCCGGGTCTCGTTGGTGATCTCGGTGAAGCTCGCGAACCACCCTCGATCGATGCCCATGCCTTCGAACGCATCGAGCAACACCGTCTTGCCGACACCCCGCAATCCGGTGATCAACAGACTCTGTTCCGGGCGGCCAGCCTCAAGGCGCCCGAGGAGAAGGGAGAACTGCTCGAGTTCGGGGTCGCGTCCGGTCAGCGCAGGGGGCGGTGTACCGGCGCCCGGTGTGTAGGGGTTGCGTAGCGCGTCCACGGGTGGATTATAGCGATAGTTCTTATAAACGCGGTAAACGCCTATAAGGGGGAGAGCTCGGCCTGCGGGGCTCGGGCCCCACCAGGGTTTTGGGCGCGATTCGCTATAAACGCTCAAAGCTTTGATAAACCCGCGAATGCGGCATCTCCGTGTCCACAGCAGAAGACTGGGTTCGCGGCTGATTGCAGGGATTTTCGCCAATCGGGCGCTCTGGTGTCCCTAGCTGGTGTCCATTCACGAACGGGTCTTTCGTGAAGGGCGAGCCCCTGGAGTCGCCGCGCGGGCAGCGGCGATTCGCTCGAGGAGGGCTGACGCCGGCTCGTCGGTCGGGTCCTGGGGGACCAGCTCGCCGCGGAAGGCCCGCTCGAGGATCGCCCGCCGCAGCGCGGCGCTGCGGCGCTGCGCCGTCTCGATCGACGCCCGCATCGCGTCGATCACGCTCAGCCGCTCCTCCACCTCGGCCACGATCCGGCGCTGCTCCTCGGGGGGATGCTCGCATTGACGGCACCTCGAGCGGTCGCTACCCTGGGTCTACGGGAGTGCACACGCACCACCCGACCAGCCTCAGGGTCTCGCTTCTGCGAGGCCCTTTGTGCGTTCGAGGCTGTTTATGGATGCCAGATCGACTCGTGCCTGACATGTGGCGCGACAATCGCCCATAACGCAGCGTTCGCTCGCGTGGCGCGTGGATCGGACTCCACATGCGTCCTCAGTCGCCGCTTCAGAAAGACCACGAGGTCTGCCGCCTCGTCGAGCCAGCCTGCGAGCGTCTCCGGGCGGTGGAACCAGAACACCGGCCGGCTCGCAGCGTCGGGGTCGAGCGTGTTCGTGAACCGCGTCTCGGCGCCCGTCGACTCGTACGCGAACGGGAGGGCGCCCTCGACCGCGGTCGGCACTTCGTCGGGGAGCCCGTCGACGTACTTCGCGCTCTGCCACTCGACGCCGGTGAGCGTCTCGCCCTCCTTCTTCGCCTCGATCACCCCGGCCGCGGTGCCGTCCACGAACAGCAGATAGTCGGCGCGCCCGTGCGGCGGGGCGAGGCGGAACTCCCGCACGGCGACGCCGCGGCCGGCGGAGAGGTTCGCGCGGCCGGCATCCTGCACGGCCCAGCCGGCGGCGGCGAGCATCCGGTCGATCTCGACCCGTGCCTTGGCCTCCGGGGTCAGGTAGGCGAGCTCGTCGGTCACCGCCGCATTCTGGCCGGCCGTGCGGCGTCCTGCCGATCGGCCAGCGGGCGGCCCGTGGCCCGGGCTGCTCGATCGATCTATCGCACCTGGAAGATTCCCTCGATCTCGACCGAGATGCCGTACGGGAGCGCGCCCATGCCGACCGCCGAACGGGCGTGCTTGCCCCGCTCCTCGCCGAAGATCGCGACGAGCAGGTCGGAGGCACCGTTGGCGACGACCGGCTGCTCGGCGAAGTCGGGCGCCGAGTTGACCATGACGAGCAGCTTCACGACGCGCTCGACCCGGTCGAGCTTGCCGAGCTCCGCCTTCAGGGTCGCGAGCATGTTCAGCATCACGAGCCGGGCCGCCTGCTGCCCGGTCTCGACGTCCATGTCGCGGCCGAGCTTGCCCCGGTAGGCGAGCTCGCCGTTCTCGACCGGGCCGTGCCCGGAGACGAAGGCGATCTCGCCGACCCGCACGAGCCCGACGTAGTTGGCGACGGCCTGGGGCGCGGGCGGGAGCGACAGCCCCATGGCCTCGAGGCGGGCTTCTGGCGTGGACGCGGTCATTCGTCTCCTTCGGTCGCGGGTCAGGCGGAGGCTACCGAACCGGCGTTTCGGGATCGGCGTCCCCCCGGGCTCGGAAGGGCAGGGGCCGATTCCGCCCGTAGGCCAAATGTGACCGCCGGGCCCCGCCCGGCTCCTGTGCGGGTCGCGCCCGGCCGAGCAGGCCGCTCAGCCGCAGGTACCCTCTGTCGGTGCAGCGCCGCGAGGACATCCGCAACGTCGCGATCGTCGCCCACGTCGATCACGGGAAGACGACGCTGGTGGACGCGATGCTCTGGGAGTCGGGCTCGTTCCGCGAGAACCAGGACGTCGCCGAGCGCGTGCTCGACTCGATGGACCTCGAACGCGAGAAGGGGATCACGATCCTCGCCAAAAACACCGCCGTCCGGTACGGGGACGTGAAGGTCAACATCGTCGACACGCCCGGCCACGCGGACTTCGGCGGCGAGGTCGAGCGGGGGCTGACGATGGTCGACGGCGTGCTGCTGCTCGTCGACGCGAGCGAGGGCCCGCTACCGCAGACGCGGTTCGTGCTGCGCAAGGCGCTCGAGGCGCGTCTGCCCGTGATCCTGGTCGTCAACAAGGTCGACCGCCCCGACGCCCGCATCGAGGAGGTCGTGAACGAGGTCTATGAGCTGTTCCTCGACCTCGACGCGGACGAGGACCAGATCGAGTTTCCGATCGTCTACTGCAACGCCAAGGCGGGAACGGCAGGGCTCGCCCCCGACGAGCTGGCGCCGACGCTGCAGCCGCTCTTCGAGGTGCTGCTCACGCACATCCCCGCGCCCGAGTACGTCGAGGGCCACCCGCTCCAGGCTCACGTGACGAACCTCGACGCCTCGGCGTACGTCGGCCGGCTCGCCCTGTGCCGGATCCGCCAGGGAACGATCGCGAAGGGGCAGCAGATCGCGTGGTGTCGTGCCGACGGCACGATCGAGCGCGCGAAGGTGACCGAGCTGTACGTCAGCGAGGCGCTCGACCGGGTGGACGCTGCGCAGGCCGGGCCGGGAGAGCTGATCGCCGTCGCCGGCATCCCCGAGGTGACGATCGGCGAGACGCTGGCCGACCCGGACGATCCGCGCCCGCTGCCGGTCATCGGCGTCGACGAGCCGAGCCTTTCGATGACGATCGGGATCAACACTGCGCCCATGTCGGGTCAGGACGGTGACCGGCTGACCGCCCGCCTCGTGAAGTCGAGGCTCGACGCCGAGCTCGTCGGCAACGTGTCGCTCCGGGTGCTCCCCACCGAGCGGCCCGACACCTGGGAGGTGCAGGGCCGTGGCGAGCTCCAGCTCGCCGTGCTCGTCGAGCTGATGCGCCGGGAGGGGTTCGAGCTGACGGTCGGCAAGCCGCAGGTCGTCACGCGACGCGTCGACGGGAAGGTGCACGAGCCGGTCGAGCGACTCGCGATCGACGCGCCGGAGGAGTACGTCGGCGTGATCACCCAGCTCCTCGCGCTGCGCAAGGGCCGACTCGCGCAGATGGTCAACCACGGGACGGGGTGGGTTCGGATGGAGTACCTCGTGCCGGCGCGCGGCCTGATCGGGTTCCGCACGGAGCTCCTGACCGAGACCCGCGGGACGGGCATCCTGCACCACGTCTTCGACGGCTACGAGCCCTGGCACGGCGAGCTCCGCACCCGACCGACGGGAAGCCTGATCGCCGACCGGCGCGGCGCCGCGACGTCCTTCGCCCTGCTCAACCTCCAGGAGCGCGGCCAGCTGTTCATCGGCCCCGGGACCGAGGTGTACGAGGGCATGATCATCGGCGAGAACGCCCGTGCCGAGGATCTCGACGTCAACCCGACCAAGGAGAAGAAGCTGACGAACATCCGCTCGTCGACCGGCGACGAGCTCGTACGCCTCATCCCGCCGCGCCCGCTGTCGCTCGAGCAGTCGCTCGAGTTCATCCGCGAGGACGAGTGCGTCGAGGTGACACCCTCACACGTGCGCCTGCGCAAGCTGGAGCTGTCGGCGCAGAGGCGCCAGACGGCGTCGTCGCGGAAGGCGCGCGGCCTGGCGCCCGTCTAGCGCCCGGGCGCCGCGGACCCCTGGCACCGGCGGACGGACCTCGCGCGGCTCGGTAGACGGTCGACGCACCGGGTGGGTATCGACCGCGGACGGTTCGCCGCCGTCGAATACGCTTCTCGCCGTGACCGCGCGCGGGACCGCCAGCCCCGAGGAGGCCGTCGCCCGCATCCGCAGCGGGGACACGGTGATGGTCGGCGGGTTCGGCCTCGTCGGCGCGCCGCTGACCCTCATCGACGCGCTCGTCGAGGCGAGCGACGCGCGCGACCTGACGATCGTCTCGAACAACGTGGGCGAGGCCGGCCGCGGGCTCGGGCTGCTGCTCCGGCAAGGGCGGATCCGCAAGGCGATCGCCTCGTACTTCACGTCGAACCCGGAGGCCGTCGCGGCCGTCAACGCGGGCGAGCTCGAGTACCAGCTGCTGCCGCAGGGGACGTTCGCCGAGGCGATCCGGGCCGGTGGCGCCGGGATCGGCGGCTTCTATACGCCGGTCGGCGCGGGGACGCTGCTCGCGGAGGGCAAGGAGGAGCGCCTGATCGACGGCGTCCCGCAGATCCTCGAGCGGCCGCTGCGCGCGAACGTCTCGCTCGTCTACGCGGCAAGGGCGGACGCGCTGGGAAACCTCTGGTATCGCAGGACCGCGCGGAACTTCAACCCGCTGATGGCGACCGCCGCCGACCTCGTCGTCGCGGAGGCCGGCTCCGTGCTGGTCATCGGCGAGCTGGAGGCCGAGTGCGTGCACACACCGCACCTCTACGTCGACCTGCTGGTCGAGGCGAGGCCGAGATGAGCGACGTCAAGGCCAGGATTGCTGCGCGCGCGGCACGGGAGCTCCAGCCGGGCGAGGTGGTCAACCTCGGGATCGGCCTCCCGAACCTCATCCCCGGCTTCCTGGGTGCGGGCACGGACGTCCTCGTCCATACCGAAAACGGGCTGCTCGGGGTGGGGCCGCGGCCTGCCGAGGACGAGCTCGACGCCGATCTGATCGACGCTGCGAAGCTTCCCGTCACGGCGCGGCCGGGCGCTGCGTACTTCGACAGCGCCGAGTCCTTCGCGATGATCCGCGGAGGGCACATCGACGTCGCCGTGCTCGGCGCCCTCCAGGTCAGCGTGGCGGGCGATATCGCCAACTGGGCCGTTCCCGGCAAGGACGTGCTCGGCGTCGGCGGCGCGATGGACCTCGTCGTCGGCGCCAGGCGCGTGATCGTGACGATGACGGCGACGGCCTCCTCCGGGGCCCCGAAGATCGTCGCGGAGTGCACGTACCCGCTCACGGCGCGGGCGGCCGCCGACGTCGTCGTGACCGAGCTCGCGGTGTTCCGGCTCCGCGACGGTGTGCTCACGCTGACCGAGCTGCTCGGCGACACGACGCTCGACGAGGTCAGGGTCGCGTTGCCCGCCCCGTATGCCGTCGCGCTCGAAGGCTGAGCCGACGGCTTGGAACTCAGCGGCGCGGCTCCAGATCGGCCAGGAGGAGCTCGACCCGCTCCGAATAGCTGACGTCGCCGATCGGCGACCCGGTCGCGTTGTCGTTGCGGACGATCGCGCGCACCGGAAGCCCGCTCTCGGGAAGGAGCCACCAGTCCTGCTCGCCCGAGCCGTGCGTCCTCCCCTCGAGCGTCGTCTCGATGCGGACGTGGTAGGTCTCGATGTCCTCGCCGTCCACGTCCACGGTCTCCCGCCCGAGGATGCGGCCGTGCGCCGTCTCCGTCGTGTCCTCCGCGGTGCAGCGCCGCTCGAAGGTCTCCAGCGCGGGCAGGAGCCACGGCGAGCCCGGCTCGCACCGGTAGTCGGTGCGGGTCGTCTGGCCGAAGAAGCGGTGCGTCTCGCGGTAGCCGGCGAGCTCGAAGCCGTCCTCGACTCGGCAGAGCTCGTACGTCTGGGTTCGGCCGTGAACGGGCGCCCAGCGCAGCAGCACGCCGCATCCACCCGCCGAGACCGTGACCGTCGTCTCGTTCGGGTAGGGGTGACCGCTCCCGAGGAGTGCGTCGACGGACTCCTCGCCGGAGGTCGCGTAGACGTACACGCCGGCGCCCGGGGTGCCCTCGTCACGGAAGCCCGAGACCGCCTCTCCGACCGACACGGGAGTGGTCGTGTCCCGGAGCACGAGCAGCCAGGCCGCGAGCCCGGCCGTCAACGCCCCCACACCGGCGGCGGCGGCCAGCACGTGTCGGCGCCGAAACACCCTCCGCCTCAGAAGGTGGCGCTTCGCACGCCGCTCGCGATCAGCAGAAGGATCAGCAGCGCGAGCGCGAGCCGGTAGATGACGAAGACCGTGTACGTGTGGCGTCTCACGTAGCCGAGCAAGAGGTCGATCGCCAGCAGCCCGCCGGCCGCCGCCGCCAGCATGCCGACCACGAACGGTCCCACCCAGCCGGCCGGAAGCTCCCCGAGCACGACGTCCTTGACGCCTGTCCACACCGCGGCGCCGAAGACCGTCGGCACGAGCAGCAGGAACGACATGCGCGCGGCCGCGTCACGGTCGAGGCCGAGGAAGCGGCCGGCGGTGATCGTCACGCCCGAGCGGGAGACGCCGGGCATCAACGCGAGGCTCTGCGCGATCCCGAGGAAGAGACCGTGCCGCAGCCGGAGGTCGGCGGCCTCCCGTCGCGCCGGCAGGCGGTCGGCGAGCCACAGGAGGATCGCGAACACGGCGATCAGGATCGCGATCTGCCACGGCTCGCCGAGATGATCCGCGATCACCTCGGCGCCGAGCGCGCCGGCGAGCGCCGCGGGGATCGTCGCCACGAAGATCAGCCAGGCGATCCGCTCGTCGTCGTGTTCGACCCGGAGCCGCCGGACGGAGCGGAGCCAGGCGACGATCAGGCGCGTGACGTCGCTCCAGAAGTAGACGACGACGGCGGTGAGCGTTCCGAGGTGCAGCGCAACGTCGAAGGTCTGGTTGAAGCCCTCGTTCTGTCGGAGGTACTCCCAGTCGGCGAACCAGGGGACGAGGATCAGGTGCCCGGACGAGGAGATCGGCAGAAGCTCGGTCAGCCCCTGGGTGATTCCGAGCGCCAGCGCCTGCCAACCCGAGAGCGCGTCGGCCTCCTCGCCGACCCGGGCCGCGGCGAGCAGGACCGCGAGCCCGAGAGCCGCGGCCGCCAGAACGTAGATGCGGACGCGGCCCACCCGAACGAGTATCGTAAAGGCCGCTCGTGACCACCGAAGAGATCATCATCGGGGCCGTCGCGGCCGTCCTCGTGGTCTTCAGCCTGACCGTCGCGATGATCGTCCCGAAACGGAGCCCGAGCTTCCCCGGAAAGCACCTGGCCGCCTTCTTCTCGGTCGTGTTCGTCCTGACGCTCGGGACGATCGCGACGATCTACGTCGTCGGCAAGGAGGAGGAGACCGCCGAGGCGGCCGAGGTCGACGGTGGTGGCGAGGGCGAGCAGCCCGCCGAGACCGGAGGCGAGGCACCTGCGGAGACCGGAGGCGAGACGCCCACGGAGACCGGGGGCGAGGCGCCCGTGGAGACCGGCGCCACCGACGGCGGCGCAGGTGCGGTCGAGGGTGACCCGGCGGCCGGCGCGGAGGTCTTCGCGAGCGCCGGCTGCGTCACCTGCCACACGCTCGCCGATGCCGGCTCGACAGGCGCCGTAGGCCCGAATCTCGACGAGGCGAAGCCGTCCTACGAGCTCGTGGTCGACCGGGTCACGAACGGCATGGGGGCGATGCCCGCATTCGGCGGCCAGCTCGACGAGGCCCAGATCCAGGACGTCGCCGCCTACGTCGTCTCCGCCACGGGCGGATAGCCCCGGGGTCGTCCCGTCCGTCCGCGCGCGGGCCCGCCGAGTGCCGGAAGGGGGCGCACGGGGGAAAACGCGTCCGTTTCCCCCGTGCCAGCGGGGCTTGTGGACCAACGTTTGAACCCCGAATGGTGGAAGCTGGGGAGGCTGCTCAGATGATCATGTTCGGGCTCGACCCGTGAGTCGTGCCTACCGATCACTGCGGCGCGTTGAGGAGGCTTGAGGAAGGCTCCACGCGATCAGCGCTGGCCGGCTGGATTCGCATAGCCGCCACCCGAGCGCGGACGGCGCGAATCACACGTTGCGGCGAGCCTCGACGAACTTCGCGCCCTCGTAGCGCAGCCGCTTCATCATGGCGGCGAAGGAATCGAGATCGGCGTTGACGACCCGCGCGAAGACGCAACCCTGATTCGGGTGCGGCTCATCCCCATACCAGAGGGTCGTCGGGAAGCGCATCTCCGCGTACCTGCCGTACGCCCAGGTGATCTCGTGCATCCAGGGATCCCAGATGAACTCGCCGGGAGTGAGACGAACGCTTCGGTTCTCGAGCACCCGCCCCGTGCCAAGGTCGATACGGTCGAGCCAGAACGCCGCATGCCCGAAGAACGCGCAGTGAATGGCATAGCCGCCCAAGGGAAGCAGGTTCCAGAAACGCTCACACGTCTGCGGCGCGGCGTTGTGAAGCAACGCGACCGTAACCGACTCCCCGTTGCACGCGAGCTCAAACGTGCGCGCATCCGACGGTGTCGTGTTCGCGATCTCGAACTCGTCGTACCAGTGCGCGTTCCACATGGCACCCATCTGGCTGTGGCGCAGGTCCGCCTCCCCGGCGAAACCAGCGTCGGGCGCGTGGCCCTTCGACCGCGTCATCCAGTCCCTCCTCGGGCAGTGTTGGTATTCCGTGCGCGCAGTATGACCCGCACCCCAGGTGAGCTCTCATGAACCGGCGTCGATCGCGTACGACGCCCGCACTCCACCGTTCCCCGGCCAGGGCCATGGCCGGTTCGTGATCGTCGCCGACGCAGCCTTCTACGATCCCGAGGACACGTCGCCAGTCTTTGCGCATCACCTCCGAGCGTCGCTACCGCGAAGCGGCCTGCGACGGAGGTGACCCACCCACGCTGCCTGCGGCCGCTGCGCCACGAGATCGCTGCTGGCGGGCAACCGCAAGCGAGCCCGGGCCGTGTGGGCCCGGGGCTCAAAGGTGGGACGTGAACGGAGAGGGCGGGATTTGAACCCGCGACCCAGCTCATCGCCGGGTACGCGATTTCCAGTCGCGCTCCTTAGGCCGCTCGGACACCTCTCCGCGACACGTCCATCGTATCCACGGCCGGAAGGCACCAGCCCGCCCGTGCCGAACTCAGGACGCGGTGAGTGAGCACGCGCTGACCGCGGTCGTCACCGGCGTCGCCGGTGTCGCAGCCGTGCTCCTGATCCGCTGGCTGCTGCATCGAGCCGTCCGCGGCTACCTGCGCTCCGTCGAGGCACGCCGGGGCCCGGAGGACGCGGCGAGCCTGCGCACCAGGATGGCCGTGCTCGAGCGGCTGATCGTCGGCTTCCTGTTCGTGATCGTCGCCTGGCAGGTGCTGACCGTGTTCCCGTCGACCGAGAAGCTCGGCACGGCGCTGCTCGCCTCGAGCGCACTGCTCGCGGCAATCGCCGGGCTCGCGCTGTCGGCTCCGCTCGCCAACATCGGGGCGGGGATCATGCTCGCGTTCACACAGCCGGTCCGGATCGGCGATCGGGTCACCGTGGACGAGGTGACCGGGACCGTCGACGAGCTCACGCTCGTGCACACGGTGATGGTCGACGATGAGGATCGGCGCGTGCACGTCCCGAACGGGCTGATGGTGAACTCGGTCGTCGTCAACCGCTCGGTCCGCGACCCGCGGCGCACGATCGCCGCCGCGCTGCCCGTCTCGATCGAGACGCCCGTCGAGCGCGCCCGGGAGGTCCTGCTCCGGGCGACCGGCGGCTCGCCGACGCTGGCCGGGATCGATCTCGACGTCCGGGTCACCGAGGTCGGCGAGCGGGTCGTGTGGCTCGAGCTCGCGGGTCTCGCCCCGCCCGATGCCGACGTCTCGGCCATGACCGGCGACCTGCGCGAGCGCGGGCTCGCGGCGCTGGCCGGCGAGGGCCTCCTCCCGCCTGGCTAGTGCCGTCACTACTCTGACGGCATGAGGGCCCGCACACTGGCCGCCGCCGCGTTGCTCGTGCTTGCCACGGCGCTCGCAGCCTGCGGCGGGGGCGCCGTCGAATCGTCCGCGCCGTCCGCGCCGCCCGCGCGGCTCGTGGGGCCGGCCGCGTTTCAGGCCGCGATGGGCGAGCCCGCTCGTGTCACGATCAACGTCCACGTCCCGGACGAGGGGTCGATCGAGGGCACGAGCCTATGGATCCCCTTCGACGAAGTCGAGGCCCACGCCGCCGAGCTGCCGCCGGCGGGGACGCCGATCGCGCTCTACTGCCTTCGCGGGGACATGAGCGCGGAAGCCGCTCCCGTGCTCGCGCGACTCGGGTACTCCGACATCGTCGAGCTCGAGGGCGGCTTCCGCGCCTGGGAGAGCTCGGGCCGCCCGCTCCTCCCGCCCGCGTCTCGCTAGGAGTCGCTCCTGTCCGGCTGCGGGAGCACCCGCAGGTACGGCTTCAGCGTCTTCCAGCCGCCCGGGAACTTCTCCTTCGCCTCCTCGTCGGAGACAGCCGGCACGATGATCACGTCCTCGCCATCCTGCCAGTTCACGGGTGTCGCGACCTGGTATTTCGCGGTCAGCTGGAGCGAGTCGATCACGCGCAGGATCTCGTCGAAGTTGCGCCCCGTGCTCGCCGGGTAGGTGATCGTGAGCTTGATCTTGTTGTCCGGGCCGATCACGAATACCGACCGCACCGTCAGTGTGTTGTCGGCGTTCGGATGGATCATGTCGTAGAGGTCTGCGACCTTCCGGTCGGGATCGCCGATCATCGGGAAGTTCGGCGCCATCCCCTGCGTCTCCTCGATGTCCTTCGACCAGCGCTCGTGGTCCTCGATGCCGTCCACGCTCAGCCCGATGATCTTCACGCCGCGCCTGTCGAACTCGCCCTTCAGCTTCGCCGTGTACCCGAGCTCGGTCGTGCAGACCGGGGTGAAGTCCTTCGGATGCGAGAACAGGACCGCCCAGCTCCCGCTCTTCCAGTCGTGGAAGTCGATCGTGCCCTGGGTCGTCTCCGCCTGGAAGTTGGGTGCCTCGTCACCAAGCTGCAGTGCCATCTCGTTCCTCCTGTCGTGTTCGCGTGCCTCGGCCGGGCCACCGGCCCGCACGTGACGTCGCCTGATTCTACGGCCCGTCGCGACCGGCCGGCAAACGCCGCGGCCCCGCGTTTCGGCGATACCGGTTGACGCGATGCGCCGCCTGGGACACCATTGCCATGTCAGACATCCGACCCTCGTCGAAGGAGCCCCTATGGCCACCCAGATCAGCCCGTTGACCTCCGAGCAGCTCGTGGCGCTGCCGGACAGCTACTTCAAGGCGGTCGACGCGATGGACGTCGACGCGATCCTCTCGCATTTCGCCGACGACGCGACGTTGACCGTCCAGACCGACAACGTCACCTTCACGGGCGCCGAGGAGATCCGGCGGATGTTCAGCGATTTCACGGCAGGCTCGACGTCGATCTTCCACGAGATCAAGAACATCGTCGTCGAGCCCGGGCGGGGCAAGGTCGCGACCGAGCAGAGCTACATCGGCGAGCTCACCGACGGGACGACGAACGACATGCACAACTGCAACTTCTTCGACATCGGCCCCGACGGCAAGTTCACCCGTGTCATCATCTGGATGGCCGGAACGAACCCGCTCAAGTAGCGCGCGCGGCGTCAGGTGTCGTGGTTTGCCGCCTGCGCAATGTGCGCGATCGCGGCGGGGCCGATGCCGCAGCAGCCGCCGATCGCGCGGGCGCCGAGCGTGCGCCAGCGCGCGACCAGCGCAGCCGGGAAGTGATCGACACCGATGCCGCTCCACGTGTACGTGTCCCCGTCCCAGACACGGCCGTGGTTCGGATAGACGAGGAGCGGGACGTCGGTCGTGCGCCGTGCAACGTCGAGCAGGGAGTCGACGTGCTGCGGCGGCGTGCAGTTGATGCCGAACGCCGCGACCCGTCCGGTTCGCCCTGCCGCGCGGATCGCGTCGCCGATCGGCGTGCCGTCGCTCAGTCGCTCGCCGTCCCGGCAGCAGAACGAGACCCATGCCTCGGTGGCGGGCACCTCGTCCAGGAGCTCGGCGAGGATGAGCGCCTCCCGCCCGTTCGGGATCGTCTCGATCGCCAGCATGTCCGCGCCCGCAGCGACGAGCTCTGCGATCCGGGAGCGCTGCGTCGCGGCGATCTGATCGTCCGTGGCCCGCGTGTAGTCGCCCGTGTACTCGGTGCCGTCCGACCACAGCACCCCGTAGGGCCCGACACTTCCTGCGACGAGACCGTTCCCGCCGGTTCGGTCGCGGGCCCGGCGGGCGAGCTCGACGCTGAGCCGAAGCAGGCGAGACCCTTCCTGCCGATCGATGCCGGCCGACTCGAAGCCCTCGAGGCTTGCGTGGTAGCTCGCTGTGATCGCGACGTCCGCGCCTGCCTCGAAGTAGGCGGCGTGCACGTCCTCGATCGCCCGCGGGTCGTCGCGGAGGAGGCGCGCGGACCAGAGCGCGTTGCGGAGGTCGTGGCCGCGTGTCTCGAGCTCCGTTGCGAGACCGCCGTCGAGCACGACCTCGCGCTGCGCGAGCAGGGCGGTCAGCGGGCCCATGATGCGAGTGCTCCGGGCAGTGACCACGGCGCTGCCGTCACGTCCCGAGTGTATGCACCGCGGGGCGCGTCAGCCCGCGAGAGCCGCGCGGTTGACCGAAGCGGACGGTGTGCGTAGGCTCAAGCCGAGAGGAGCCTCGCTGCGTGGCGGGGGTCTCGAAGGCGATCGGAAGGAGCAGCGATGCCGTGCTACATCAGCCTCATGAAGTGGACCGAGCAGGGGATCAAGGGCTACAAGTCGACGGTCGAGCGGGCCGCGGCGGCCGAGGCGGCCATGGCCAAGGTCGGGATGAAGATGAAGGCTCTGTACTGGACGCAGGGCGAGTTCGACATCGTCGCGATCACCGAGGCGCCGGACGAGGAGACGGCCACGGCCTTCCTCCTCGCACTCGGGGCCGACGGGAACCTCCGAAGCTCGACCATGCGTGCGTTCGACCGCGACGAGATGAACCGGATCGTCAGCAAGCTGGGGTAGCGGGCCGGGCGGCCCGGCAGCACACCCGCTCGGGCCGCCGGCCGTAGCCTTACACGAGCGACTCGCGCGCCTGGCCGCCGCGGATGCGGCGCAGGGTGCCGCGCAGCTGGGAGAGGAGGAGCCGCATCCCGGCCCCGCGTGCGGCCGCGCCGAGCCGGTAACCGCTGACTTCGGGACGTGCCGCCCGCCCGAGCCGCAGGGCCAGGAGCCGCGCGGGCTCGCCGAGCCGGCGCGTCCGCTGGTCGGCGTGCATCGCGTCGAGCTCGGCGAGGGTCAACGGGGCGAGCTCGAGGTACCCGGCATCCGTCGCCGCGGCGATCAGCTCACTTCCGGCAGCCGTCCGCTCGACGATCGCGTTGACGCCCGGCGCCTCCGAGTGGAGCGCGCGCCCGCCGTCGTCCACGATCCAGCCGTCGGGGCAGGCGACGTCGGCGAGCTCGCCGATCGCATCCGGGCAGATCTTGCAGCGCCACTGAACGTCGTAGCGCCAGGGCTTCGACGGGTCGAACCATGTCTCGTCGTAGGTGAGGTCGAACACCCGGCCGTCACGGGACTCGACATGCGTCGCGCCCGGCCAGCCTTCTCCGCGCCAGCGGAAGACCGCAACCTCTTCGGGCGAGAGCCCGTGGAAGGCCGCGATCCGGCGAGCCGTGGTCGCGGTCGGCACTCCACCGCAGAACAGCGTCAGCAGGTACGGCACCTGGTCGCGGGCCCGCGCGTCCCGGCGACCGAGATTCCGGATCGCCGCGACGTCGCACGGCTTGGCGACGACCGCGAAGCGGACTCCTTCGTCGAGGAGCCTCCCGACGTGGACGAGCGGCGCGGACGGGCCGTAGCGCGACTGGGTACCGCTCATCACCTCCCCGCGGCTCCTCGAGACCAGCGTGTCGGTCAGCATCGGCCTCGTGGTGGAGGCGCGCACGTGCACGACGGCGTCCACCCGGGCGGACTCGAGCAGGAAGCACGCGAGCGCCGTCAGTGCCCCCCCGGCGGCCGCCCGGCGACGGATCTCGGGGTCGGCGGCCCATCCCCGCGACAGCCCGCGAAGCGGCCCCCACACCGGGTCGAGCACCGTTCCCGGCTCGAGGGAGGAGGGCTCCGGGCCCCGGGCGGTCACGCCCGGGCACGCCGCGAGCAAGAGCGACTGTTCTTCCGCGTCGAGCGGGCCGTGGAACCGGGGGCGCATGTGGCCCGCAGCCGACAGGCCCATCTCGATGCGGTCAGGGCCGGCGAGCGAGGCGCAGAGCCCGCAGCCGGCGCAGAGCCCGCCGCGTACGACGTCCTCGAGACCGGCCACGGCCCCGCGCCTCACCCTGCGTCGGCCCTCGCTGCCGGCGGCGTCGGGCGGTAGATCGGCCCGCGCTCGTACACGCGCTCGAGAAGCCCTTCCTCCATGTAGTCGGGGAAGCGGTCGACGCTCACCTCCTCCGGCACCTGGCCGGGATACCCGAGCCGCCGCATCACCTCCGGGTGCATGTAGTAGCCCGCGACGACGACGGTGACGAGCGCGTCGTAGCTCGGCGGATCGTCCGTGCGCAGCGACTCGAGCCAGCCAGCCGCGTCGGCCACGCCGTCGGCTGCCTCGAGCGCGCGACGGAGGGCGCCGGAGAGGTCGGGACGCGACGCGAGCACGAGATCGAGCTGGGTGCCTCCGATGTCGAGGCTGCTCGGCGCCGGCATGCCGTCTCCTTCCGGGATCAGGTCGTCGGCCACCACCGCGAGCCGCCCGCGGAGTCCGCCGTCGATCTCCGGGCCCGGCCGCTCCTCCGTCATGAGGGCACCCGCTGCTCTGCCCGGCGCTCGACGAGGCGGTCTGCGGCGCGCAGGGCCAGCGACATGATCGTGTTGGTCGGGTTGATGCCGCCCGCGGTGACGAAGACGCTCCCGTCGACGACGTAGAGGTTGTCGACGTCGTGCGCCTTCCCCCAGGGATCGACGACGGAGCTCGCCGGGTCGACCCCCATGCGCGCCGTGCCGAGCAGGTGCCAGCCGGCGCTGCGCATCGTCGTCAGGGAGTCGACGCGCGTCGCGCCCGCCTCCAGCAGCGACTCCCTCGCCCGCTCGACGTGGAAGTCCAGCAGCCGCCGGGAGTTCTCCGAGGCCCTGTACACGATCTTCGCCCCGGGGAGGCCCGCCGAGTCGACGAGATCCGTGTCGAGCCCCACCCGGTTCTGCTCGTCCGGCAGGTCCTCGCCGAAGATCCCCCAGCTGAGGCAGTGGCCGAAGCGCTCCCGCACGCGCCGGTGGTGCTCGAGGCCCCAGACGGCGGTCCCGGCCCGTGCCGGCATGGCGGCGTTCATCGGCCCGCCGCTCGAGGGTGCCAGGCTCCACTTCGCGCCTCGCACGAAGCCGCGGGCCGCGTCGGTCTCGTAGAACTCGAGCGAGTGGACGCGCGAGCCGACGTTCCCCTTCCAGGTCTCGAGGAACCGCTCGAAGACCCCGGTGGCGATCGCGAACGGGTGCATCATCAACCGCCGTCCGACGAGCCCGCTCGAGTTCGCGAGCCCGTCCGGGCAGGTCCCGTCCGCCGACAGCAGCAGCAGCCGCGCCGTCCCGACGGCGTTCGCGGCGAGCACGACCACGTCGGCCTCGGCCAGGTGCACGGCGCCCGACTCGTCGACGTACTCGACGCCCGTGACGATACGCCTGCGGCCCGTGACCAGGCGAACGACCCGCGCGCCGGTGACGACGCGGGCCCCGTGTTCGATCGCCCGCGGCCAGTGCGTGACATCGGTCGACGCCTTCGCCCCCTCCGGGCAGCCCTGCATGCAGGAGCCCCACTGCGCGCACGGATGACGGCCCTGGTACGGGACGGACAGGATCGCGCTCGGAGCCGGCCACCAGTGCCAGCCGAGCCGGTCGTGCGCCCGCACGACGTCGATGATCCCGCCTCCGAGCGGCAGGGGCGGCAAGGGCAGATCGTCGCCCTCCGGATAGGCGGGATCGCCGGCCAACCCGGCGACGCCGACCTCGCGCGCGATGCGGTCGTAGAAGGGCTCGAGCTCCTCGTAGGAGAGCGGCCAGTCGTCGGCGACCCCGTCGAGCGATCTGACCCGGAAGTCCGAGGGCGTCAGGCGGGGCCAGTCGCCCGCGTACAGGACCGTGGAGCCTCCGACGCCGTTGAACATCAGCGGGACGATGTCGGACTCCTCGGCGTTGACCGGGTAGTCACGGGGGCCCTCGCGAACGTTCGGGTCGGCCGACCACGGCTTCATGGTCTGCAGCTCCCAGTCGGGCTTCGGGCCCGGATAGGCGTCCCGCTCCGGCCAGTCCCCCTGCTCGAGGCAGACGACGTCGAACCCTGCCTCGGCGAGCCGGCGCGCGACGACCCCGCCCGACGCTCCGGCCCCGACGATGAGGACGTCCGACCGGCCGGCGCTCATGCGAGCCGCCCTGTCCCGCTCACGCGAAGTACAGGAACTGGTCGCGCTCCCAGTCTGTCACCCGGTCGTGCCACTCGGCCGTGCCGTAGTCCGGCACCGCGGCGCGCGCCTTCTCGATCTCGTGGCGTTTGAGCGCCAGGAACGCCTTCACGAACTCGGGGTCGAACGCGTCGCGCAGGACCTCGTCGCGCTCGAAGCTCGCGATCGAGTCCTCGAGCGTGAGCGGGAGCAGCGGGAGGTCGTCGAGCCGGTAGGCGTTCTCGTGCAGCGGCGGAGGGGGGTCGATCCGCCGCTCGATGCCGTCGAGCATGGCGACGAGCATCCCGGCGAGCCCCAGATACGGGTTCGACGCGGCCGAGCCGAGACGATCCTCGATGTGGGTCTGGTCCCCTCGACCGGCCTTGACCCGGACGGCGACCGACCGGTTCTCGAACCCCCACGTGACGCTCGCGGGCGCGTACGTCCCCTTGCGGTACCGCTTGGCGCAGTTGACGGTCGGGCCGAGGAGCGCGTTCAGCCCCGCGGCGTGCTCGAGCAGCCCGCCGATCGCCCAGTGGAACTCGCGAGAGAGCTCCTCGCCGTCCGCATTCCAGAACACGTTGCGTGCGCCGTCGAACAGGCTCATGTGCAGATGGCTGCTCGAGCCGCTCCGGTCGATGAACGGCTTGGTCATGAAGGTGGCGATCAGGCCGTGCTGGCCGGCGATCTCCTTCGCGTACGTCTTGTACGTGAAGTTGTCGTCGCCTGCGGCGATGCCCTCGACGGGATCGAACGTCAGCTCGTACTGGGTCGGCCCCCACTCCTGGTTCAGCGTCCTCGGACGCAGACCGAGGGCCTTCAGGTCACGCACGAGGTGCTGCAACACGGGGAGCCGCTGGTTCGTGAGGGTGGTCGTGATGTCGGTACCGCCGAACGGTGGCAGCCGCGTGTCGGCGTCGAGAACGTAGAGCTCGTACTCCGCCTGCATGAGCACCGTGAGCCCGAGCGCGGCCGCCCGCTCGACCTGGTGGCGCAGGACCCGGCGCGGGCTTGCCTCGACCGGCCGCCCGTCCGCGTACTCCATGTCGCAGATCACCCGTGCCTGCCCGTCGACGTGGGGCAGGACGGCGAACGTCGAGAGATCGGGCCGCATCACGAGGTCGGCGAACGTGATGTCCTCCCCGAAACCCGTCCCCGTCGCGACCCAGCACTCGTGGTCCCAGCAGAAGATGTCGCCGACGAGCGCGAGCCCGTGGTCGGCGAACGACCACAGATGATCGGCGGTCACGGTCTTGCCGCGGGAGACGCCGTTCAGGTCGGGCGTCTCGAACCGCACGAGCTCGATCCGGTGTTCGTCGAGCAGGCAATCGATCGCGTCGCGCCTCGTCGCCGCGCCCGGGAGCGCCGGGTCGGCGAACCGGTCTGCGGGATCGACCTGAGAGGCGGCCAGGGGCCGGGGCTGCACGGTCATCGATGGGATCTTGACATGTGTCCGCCGGGTGCAAGTAGGCTCACTGTCCCGTAGGGCATTCTCGTGACTGCGCACGCGACCTCCAGCGACGAACAGACCGGCTCGATCGCCGACGTCGACGCGCTCGAGGAACGGCTCTCGCGTCCCGACGACGACCTCGTTGCCGACCTCGCCCGCCTCGACGGCGACATCGCGATCCTCGGCGCCGGCGGCAAGATGGGCCCGACGCTCGCCCGGATGGCCAAGCGCGCCGCGCCCGGCAAGGCGATCTACGCGGTCGCCCGGTTCAGCGATCCGGCGGTCGAGGAGGCGCTGCGCGGGCACGGCATCGTGACGATCAGGGCCGACCTGCTCGACCGCGACGAGCTTGCCCGGCTGCCGCGAGTCGAGAACGTAGTGTTCATGGTCGGCCAGAAGTTCGGCACCGCGGACGCGCCGTCACGCACGTGGGCGATGAACACCCTGATCCCGGCCCTCGTCGCCGAGGCCCTGCCCGAGAGCCGGCTCGTGACGTTCTCGACCGGCTGCGTGTACCCCTTCGTCCCGATCGACTCGGGAGGAGCGACCGAGGGCTCGCCGCTGCTCCCGCCTCCCGGCGAGTACGCGTGGAGCTGCGTCGGCCGCGAGCGGGTCGTCCGGTGGCACTCGGAGCTCCACGGCACGCCGGGCTGCCTGTTCCGCCTCAACTACGCGATCGACCTGCGCTACGGCGTGCTGCACGACGTCGCCCGAAAGGTTCGCGACGGCGAGCCGGTCGACGTGACGATGGGCCACGTCAACGTGATCTGGCAGGGTGACGCGAGCGCGATGGCGCTGCGCTGTCTGCTCCATTGCACGACCCCGACCGAGCCGCTGAACGTCACGGGGCCCGAGACGATCGCGGTGCGATGGCTCGCCGAGGCCTTCGGCGAGCGGATCGGGAAGAGACCGACCGTCGTCGGCGACGAGGCACCGACTGCCTGGCTCAGCAACGCGGACCGCGCCTTCTCGCTGCTCGGCCACCCGAAGGTGCCGCTGGCGACGATGGTCGACTGGGTGGCGGACTGGGTGGCGCGCGACATGCCGAGCCTCGGCAAGCCGACCGACTTCCAGGTCAGGGATGGCGCGTACTGAGGGCGGGGCGCGGCTCGACGCGCCGCTCGTCGAGCTGCGCGAGACGGACATCCCGGGTGCGCTCGCGCTGTCCGAGGAGGCAGGCTGGAATCAGACCGCCGAGGACTGGTCGATGCTGATCCGGCTCGGCCGCGCGTTCGCCGTGCCCGGCACCGAAGGAGCGCTTGCCGCGACCGCCCTCGCGCTGCCGTATCCCTCGGACTTCGGCTGGATCGGCATGGTGATCGTGCACGGTCCCTACCGGCGGCGCGGGCTCGGGACGCGTCTGATGGAACGAGCGATCGCGGAGTTGCGCGGGCGCGGGCTCGTCCCGTTCCTCGATGCAACGCCGGCCGGGCAGCCGGTCTACGAGCGGATGGGCTTCCGCCCCGTCCAGGCCCTGACTCGCTGGCGCGGAGAGGGCGGCGGCGGCGCTCCGGCACCCGCGTTGCCACCGGTTCGAGGCGTGCTCGAGATCGCGGAGCTCGACCGGCCGGCGTTCGGGGCCGACCGGTCGGCCATCCTCGGCGACCTCCTCGGGCGGCGTGGAGCCCTCTCCCGGCACGATCCGGCGGGAGGCGGCTTCCTGCTGTCGAGGCCCGGCCGCACCGCCACCTACATCGGCCCGGTCGTCGCCCTCCAGACCGAAACGGCGCTCCTCCTGCTGGAGTCCGGGATCGCCGGAATCTCCGGCCCGGTGGCACTCGACGTGCCCGACAGCCAGGCGGACGTCGCGAAGCTGCTCTCCGCCCGCGGCTTCCGGCGAGAGCGGCCCTTCGCCCGGATGGCCCTCGATCGCGATTCCTGCTTCGGCGATCCGGAGCTGATCCGCGCCAGCGCCGCGCCGGAGATCGGATGAGCTCGCCGATGCATTGGCGAGACATCCCCGAGGAGGTGCTGGCCGTGTTCCGCGGCGGCACCGTCATCCCCGCGCACCCGCTCGCCCTCGACTCGAGCCGCCGGCTCGACCGCCGCCGCCAGCGGGGCCTGACGCGCTACTACCTCGACGCGGGCTCCGGCGGTCTCGCGGTCGGCGTCCACACGACCCAGTTCGCGATCCGCGACGCCGGCCTCTACGGACCGGTGCTCGAGCTCGCCGCCGAGACGTCCGCCGACTGGGTCTCCCGCACTCCGTTCCTGGTCGCCGGAGCCGTCGGCCAGACGGAGCAGGCCGTTGCCGAGGCACGCCTCGCGCGTTCGGTCGGCTATCACGCGATCCTGCTCGGCCTCGGGGCGCTGAAGGGCTCGAGCGAGGACGCGCTGATCGCGCACTGCCGTGCCGTTGCCGAGGAGATGCCGACGATCGGCTTCTACCTGCAGCCGGCGGTCGGGGGCATCGCGCTGCGCCGCAGCTTCTGGCGCCGTCTCGCGGAGATCGACAACGTGATCGGGATCAAGGTCGCGCCGTTCGACCGCTATGCGACCCTCGACGTGGTGCACGGCGTGGCCGAGGCGGACGCCGGCAGCCGCGTCTCGCTGTACACCGGCAACGACGACCACATCGTCCTCGACCTCACCGTGCCGTTCCGGACGGAGGTAGGCGAGCTTCGTTTCGCCGGCGGCCTGCTCGGCCACTGGTCGGTCTGGACGCGCACGGCGGTCGAGATCCTCGAGCGCTGCCGGGCCGTCCGGGGCGCTGCCGACGTGCCGGCCGACCTCCTCGGCCTCGACAGCGCCGTCACCGACTGCAACGCGGCCTTCTTCGACGTCGCCAACGGCTTCCACGGCGTCATCGCCGGTTGCCACGAGGTGTTGCGCCGTCAGGGGCTGCTCGAGGGCCGCTGGTGCCTCGACCCTGCCGAGGACCTGAGCCCGGGCCAGGCCGAGGCGATCGACCGCGTCTACCGCCTCTACCCCGAGCTGGCCGACGACGACTTCGTGGCGGAGAACCTCGAGCGCTGGCTCGCCTGACCGGTACACACGCGCAGGTACGCTGCGTGCATGTGCCGAAGCATCCACACGCTGTACAACTTCGAGCCCCCCGCGGTCGAGGAGGAGATCCGCGCCGCCGCCCTCCAGTACGTCCGCAAGATCAGCGGCTTCACGAAGCCGTCGCTTGCGAACCGGGAGGCGTTCGAGCGCGCGGTCGACGAGGTCGCAGCAGTCTCGGGCCAGCTCCTTGCGGAGCTGACGACCTCCGCGCCGCCGAGAGACCGTGAGGTCGAGGCAGCGCGGGCCCGGGCCCGCTGGGTGCAACGCCAGGCCGTCTGACGAGCCGGCGCTGCCCGTGCCCGCCGCCGACGTCTCGACGGCGGGGCTGCCGACGTCCGAGCCGTCGACTCAGACGGTCCCTGGATCGAGCCTCGGGTTGGGGCGGCGGCGGGCGAGTCCCGGCAGGCTCTTCAGCCGGCGATCCTTCGGGCCAGCACCCGCGCCGGAGCACCGTCGGCGCCGCACACGGGGAGGGGCGCGAAGACGAACTCGACGCGCTCGCCCACCAGCGGGCGCAGGTTGGCCACCTGTTCGGCAATGAGCACACCATGACCGAGCAGGGCACGGTGCACGGGCCAGTTGAAGTCGGCAGGGCGCTCGTCGACCGGGCTGTCGGGCGTCGCCATGTCGATCGCGACGAGCTTCACCTGCCGGTCGACAAGCCAGCATGCGGCCTCGATCGAGAGGCAGGGATGGTGATCCCAATCGGGTGTTCCCCAGCGTTTCGCCCACCCGCTGTCGATCGCGACGATGTCGCCGGGTTCGATCGGGGGCCGTGCCCGCTCGAGATCGGCGACGTCGATCACGCCGTCGACGGGCTTGTCGACACCGACGACCACGCCGGGGCCCAGGAGACGATCGATCGGGACGGCCTCCATGGCAGGGCCGTCGACGAAGAAATGGCACGGTGAGTCGACGTGGGTGCCAACGTGGACAATCAGCTCCAGTTGGGTGACGTTGAGCGGTTGCGCTGGCATCTCAGAGACCCGAGTCACGATGGGCGGCCCGAACGACGAGAGTCGCGGCACGCCGCTCGACAGCGGGTGGGTGAGATCGACCCAGTCGCCGATCGGGCGGCGCGGTCGTGCGGTCGGCAGCTCGAACCAACCCTTCCAGCCGCGATAGTCGGGTGCTCTCGGGCTATCGCACATCGCGCCCCGTGTCCTTTACGGCCCGCGGTGGGTGGGTGGGATAGCTCGCCCTGGACCGTGGCATCGCGGTGCGTTCCTGCTCATGGCCCGTGGGGGTCACGCCCGCTCAGTATGAATGTGGGCGCCAAGGCTCGGTGGATGCCGCGCCGCGTCAGAGGTCGTCGAAGTAGGGGGGCGAGTAGGTCGCGTGGGGGTGGTTGTAGATCACCCGCTCCTGGTGGGCGGGGTGTGCCGGGTCGAGCGCTTCGAACCAGCTGCGCACGTCCTCGAGCGTGTGGTGAGCGTTGGTCGGATGCCACGCCTCGTCGAGGACGGGGAGGCTACGGGTGCCGTTGGCGGCGCGGCCGAGCTCCTCGGCGACCTCCTCGAAGACGTCGAGGCACTCCTCGAAGCTGCGGTCGAACACCGACTGGATCGTCGCGTCCTCGTCGACCTCCCACCGCCGCACGCGGTAGATCGGCCCGTGATCGATCTCCTCGTCGATCTCGTGGACGGTGACGCCGTGGTGGGTGCGGACGTCCCGACGGATGACCGGCTGGCACACGAAGCCGTACAGCCCAGGGTGCTCCGGAGGCGCGGGGTGGATGTTGATCGCGCCGAACTGCGCCCGCTCGAGGTGGTGTCGTTTCAGGATGAGGCCGTTGATGTAGGAGACGAGCAGGTTGTAGTCCGTTCCCTCGATCTCGCGGAGAACGTCGGGTTTCGTCGACAGATTTCCTATCTCCCAGTACACGACGGCCACGTTCGCGAAGTTCCGTCTGCCGATCTCCGTCAGGCGGTCGACGTGGTCGTGCCAGGACGTGACGATCAGCACGTCGTAGTCACCGTTCTCCGCCATGGTGCCTCCTTCCCTTCGCGATCGGAGGACACGCTCCGACGTCGCCCCTGCCCGAGCTGCTTAAGTGGCGGAGGATACAAGATTCGGATCGAGCCGCCAACGCCCTCCAGTGGAGTTGGCTCACGATGGCGGTGGGCCGAAACCCCGCACTGTGCGGGGACTTCGGCTCAGGAGAGCGGAGGGGGGGAGATTCGAACTCCCGAGGGACGGAACCGCCCCTAACGGTTTTCGAGACCGCCGCATTCGACCGCTCTGCCACCCCTCCGGGGCGCGCCCATCCTAGACGATTGATTCCACGATCTCGCGCGGCTGGGCGCCCCAGCGTCGGCGATTTCGTGGATTCAACCGTCCGGCGACGCGACCGCGGTCGGCCGGGCTCTCCGAGAGAGCGGAGAAGGAGGGATTCGAACCCTCGAGGCAGGGAATCCCCCACCTAACGCCTTAGCAGGGCGCCGCCTTCAGCCACTCGGCCACTTCTCCGTGCGGCCTGATCGTACCAACCTCGGTCTGCGGGATCCGTCCCGAAACGGCGCAGAGCCCGCCGGGGGAGGCGGGCCCTGCCAGTCGCCGGGGTCTGGGGGAAGACCTTGTGCCAGGATCATCGGTCGGGGACGCGACGGGCTTCATCCCCGTTTCGGGGGATTCTCCCTCAGGCGCCGTCAGTCGTAGACGCGGGCAACGAGCTCGCCGCGCCGTAGAACCTTGGCCGCGACGCCGGCCAGGCGGACGTCGAAGCCGGCGCTCTTCGGGAACAGGATCTTGTCTCCCGGCTCGACACCGCCCGCCTCGGGGCCGACCGCGGTCACGATGCCCGAGCGGCACTGGGCATCGGCGCTCTGCGGGATGATCAGCCCCGTTCGCGTCTCGGCCTCATCGTCCACGGGCTCGACGATGACGTAGTCGTCGAGCGGCTCGAGGCGGACGCGCAGGCCCGACTGCGTTTCTTCCAGGGGCTCCACTGCTTGAATAGTAGAGGCCCGCGGGGAGGTGCAACCGGCTGCGCGCCTCGCCCGTCTAAGAATCGAGAGCAGTGAACCGTGTTGTCATCACCGGCGTCGGAGCGGTCACCCCGCTCGGCAACGACATCCCCACGACCTGGGACGGGGCGCTGAACGGCCGGTCCGGCGTCGACTTCGTTCGCGCCTTCGACACGAGCGAGTTTCCGGTGCACATCGCGGCCGAGGTCAAGGATTTCGAGCCGAACGGCCTGCTCCCGCAGAAGGAGATGAACCGCATCGACCGCAACGTGCAGTTCGCGCTCGTCGCGGCCAAGGAGGCGGTCGACGATTCCGGCGGGCCGAACGGCTACTCGGCCGACCGGGTCGGGGTTGTCCTCGGGTCGGGGATCGGGGGTCTGCACGAGCTGCTGCGCCAGTACGACGTGCTGCGTGAGCGCGGTCCCAGCCGCGTCTCACCGACCTTCCTGCCGAACGTCCTTCCGGACTCGGCGAGCGGCCAGGTCGCGATCGCGCTCGGCCTTCGCGGGCCGAACTACGCGGTCGTCTCGGCCTGCGCGACGGGGTCGCACGCGATCGGCGAGGGGGCGGAGCTCGTCCGCCACGGCCACGCCGACGCCGTGCTCGCCGGCGGCACCGAGGCCTGCATCCACCCGCTCTTCTTCGCCGGCTTCTGCTCCATGCGCGGACTCGTCCCCGAGGAAGAGGACCCGGCGCGGGCGTCCCGCCCGTTCGACGCGACCCGCGCGGGCTTCGTGATGGGGGAGGGAGCGGGGCTCGTGATGCTCGAGGAGTACGAGCATGCCCGCTCGCGCGGGGCCCGGATCTACGCGGAGGTGCTGGGGTACGGGGCCTCGAACGACGCGTACCACATGGCCGCTCCCGACCCCGATTCGACCGGCGTCACCGAGATGATGCGCGCCGCGCTGAAGCGCGCGGAGGTCGATCCGGTCCGGGTCGACTACGTGAACGCGCACGGAACGTCGACCCCGCTCGGCGACGCGGCGGAGACGAAAGCGATCAAGGACGTGTTCGGCGGCCACGCCTACGACATGGCGATCTCGTCCACGAAATCGACGATGGGCCACCTCCTCGGTGCTGCCGGAGCCGTCGAGGCGATCATGGTCGCGCTCGCGATCTACGAGCGGGTCATTCCGCCCACGATCAACTACCGCTACCCCGACCCCGTCTGCGACCTCGACTACGTGCCGAACGAGCCACGCGAGGCGGAGATCGACGTTGCCCTGTCGAACGCGATGGGTCTCGGCGGCCACAACGGCTGCGTCCTGCTCGGCCGCGTGGACTGAGAGCTCCCGGGCTACGGCCCTGCCGCCCGCTCAGGTCGAGCCCGGATAGGGGTCGAGCGGGAGCCCTGCCGCGTGCCAGCCCTCGACCCCACGGACGACGTCGGTCGCGCGGTCGAAGCCGATCGCCCGCAGCCATGAGGCCGCGAGGCTCGAGGAGTACCCCTGCCGGCAGATGACGATGAGCTGCGTGTCGAGGGGCGGCTTCTCGTTCGGCGTCTCGACGTCGGGATCGAGCCGCCACAGAACGACCGACAGCGGGATGTGGACGGCACCCGGCACGAGCCAGCCCTGCTGCCGTTGCTCGTCCGGCGAACGGGTGTCGACGATCCAGGCGCCGCCCCGCTGGGCCTCGAGGGCCTCTGCGGGCTCGAGGCGCCGGTAGTCGCCTCGCAGCTCCGCGACGAGCTCGTCGATCGAGCGGCGGCTCACGGCTCGATCACCCCGGGCTCGAGCTCGTCGATCGACCCGAGCACGGCGTCGGCCGCAGCGAGCGCGTCCTCCCGTGGAGGGAACCGGGGGTTCGGAACGGCGATCACCCGCATTCCGGCGGCACGGGCGGAGAGGATCCCGTTGTGGGAGTCCTCGACGGCGGCCGCCCGGGCCGGTGCGATTCCGAGCCGTGACACGGCCTCGAGGTAGACGTCCGGGGCCGGCTTGCCGCGGGCGACCTCCTCGGAGGAGACGACGACCGCGAACAGCTCGCCCAGGTCGGATTCCTCGAGCACGAGCTCGATCAGCGGCCGGTTCGACGACGAGGCGAGCCCGAGCGGCCAGCGCTCGGCGAGCCGCCGTACGGCATCCGCCGCGCCCGGGATCAGCGGCAGGCGCTCGCGGTAGCGCACGACCATGCGGCGCACGACCTCTGCGTCGATCTCGGCCGGCGGCTCGGCGAGGCCGATCACGTCGTGCATGTAGACCGACCACTCCGGAGCGCTCATGCCCATCATGTCCCGCTGGGCGCGCTCGTGCCACCGGCCGCCGCGCTCGCGTGCGAGCTCCTCGCGCACGCCGTCCCAGACCTGCTCGGAGTCGATGAGCAGTCCGTCCATGTCGAAGACCACTGCCTCGATCTGCATCGCCCAGATGATGCACAATCCAGCGGTGAAGATTCTCGTCATCGGCGCCGGCCAGGTCGGCTCGACGATCGTCGAGGCACTTCACCACGAGCACGACATCAGCGTGATCGATCTCGACCACACGCGCCTCAACGCGCTCGCGTACCGGTTCGACGTGGTCACGGTCGAGGCCAACGGCGCCAGCAGGCGGGCGCTTCAGAACGCGGGCATCGGCGATGCCGACCTCGTGATCGCGTGCACGTCGCGGGACGAGACGAACATCGTCGCCGCGATGCTCGCCCGGACGCTCTCGTCCGCGAAGACGATCGTCCGCACCATGAACGTCGAGTACCTGGACGTCTGGCGCGAGCGCCAGCTCGACGTCGACTTCGTCGTCGCTTCGGAGGTCGAGACTGCGAACGCCATCGCGCGCATCATCGGCATGCCGGCTGCGAAGCAGACGGACGTCTTCGCGGACGGTCAGGTGGAGATCGTCGAGTTCGACGTCCCGCTGGACCTGCCGGCCGGGGAGACGATCGGCCGGCCCCTCCGCGAGGCGCTCATTCCGGCCGACTCGAAGGTCGCGAGCATCATCCGCGCCGACACGCTGCTCGTCGCGAGAGGTGACGAGACGATCATGCCCGGCGACCGCGCGATCGTGATCGGCTCGCCGGAGGCCGTACGGGCGTGGAGCGCCATCGTGTCGCACGACGCGGGGCCGATCGAGGACGTCGTGATCTTCGGTGCGGGCCGCACCGGCCGCGCCATCGCGCGGACGCTGGTCGCACAGGGCATCCGCGTGCGCCTGATCGAGCCGAACGCGGAGAAGGCGCGTATGGTCGCCGAGGACCTGGCCAGGCGTCCGCGTCTTCAACGCAACCGGGCTCGACCCGGACTTCCTGGAGCGCGAGCGGATCGGGCAGACCCGTGCCGCGGTGTTCGCGATGGGCGACGACGCGAAGAACCTCTACGCCGCGACGCTGGCGAAGGTCGTCGGCGTACGCTTCACGATCGCGGTCGTCGACGACCCGATCTCGCTCACCGTCCTCGAGCGAGCCGGCGTCGACGTCGCCGTGAATCCGCGTCTCGTGACCGCGGAGGAGATCGTCCGCTTCGCGCACGACCCACGGATCCGGCAGCTGACGATGCTCGAAGGCGACCGCTTCGAGGTGCTCGACATCACGGTACGAGCGGACTCCGAGCTCGTCGGCACGCCGTTCAGGGAGCTCCCGCTGACCGGGTCGCTGATCGGCGCGATCGTCCGGAACGGGAAAGCGATCTTCCCGCACGGCGACGACATGCTCCTCGCAGGCGACCGGGCGATCCTGTTCACCGAGTCGTCGCGCGTCGCCCGCGTCGAGCGCGTGCTCTAGTCTAGGAGCCGGACCGCCCAGCCGTCGCGGCGTCGTCGAGCGGGCCCTCGGGCCGTGACGACCCACTGATTCCGGGCACCCGGAGCGATAGCCTTCCTGGCCGTGCCCGGTGCGTGGAGGCGAGCGGATGGACGGCCACGGCGCCAGTCCCACACGCTCGGCGTCGATGTCGGCAGCGCGCTCAACCTGGTCGCCGCGCTCCTGCGATACCTCAGCTTGACTTTCGTGTTCCCCGTCGCCCTCGCGGCTGGCTACGGAGAGCCCGTCTGGCCCTTCATCGTCTCCGGGCTCGTCACGGCCGCTGCCGGCGTCGTGCTCGGGGCCGTCACCGCCGGACGGGAGGGGATCGGGCCGAGGGAAGGATTCCTCGTCGCCGCGCTCGTCTGGCTGCTCGTCCCTGCCTTCGGCGGGCTGCCATTCGTGCTGGCCGCCGAGCCCCAGCTCGGGAACCCGATCGACGCGTACTTCGAGTCGGTGTCGGGCTTCACGGCCACCGGCGCGACCGTGCTGACGGACATCGACGCGCTCGATTACTCGATCGCGATGTGGCGTCAGGCGAGCCACTGGCTGGGCGGCATGGGAATCATCGTGCTCGCCGTCGCCGTGCTCCCCCGGCTGCGGGTCGGTGGCCGTCAGCTGCTCGAGGCCGAGCTCGCGGGCCCACAGGACCTCGAGCGGCTCGGTGTCTCGATCCGCGAGACCGCGCGGCGGCTCTGGGGCCTCTACATCGGGCTGACCGTGATCGCGATCCTCGCGCTCGCGGTCCTGGGCTGGAGCGGCGCCGATCCGGCGATGAATCTCTACGAGGCGACGGCCCACGCCTTCTCGGCGCTGGCGCTCGGTGGGTTCTCGACCGAGAGCGAGTCAATGGCTGCCTTCGCGCCCATCACCCAGTGGGTGGTCCTCCTCTTCATCGTTCTCGCCGGCATCAACTTCCTGCGGCTGTACCGGCTTCTCGTCCAGCGCCACGCCGCGGCGGTCGCCCGGGACCAGGAGCTGCGGCTCTATCTCGCCTTCCTGCTGGTCGGATCGGCGCTGCTGCTCGTCGAGGTGGTCTCCGGGGGGGTCGCGTCGGGCGAGGAGGCGATCCGGATCTCCACCTTCCATGCCGTCTCGATCATGACGACGACCGGGTTTGCGGTCGCCGACTACACGACCTGGGGGGCGCTCGCGCTGATTACGCTGTTCGCGCTCATGTTCATCGGCGCGTCGGCCGGCTCGACCGGGGGCTCGATCAAGGTCGTGCGTCACCTCCTGCTCTTCCGTATCGTGCGGCGCGAGCTCGACCAGACCGTCCACCGCGAGGCCGTGATTCCCGTGCGGCTGAACGGCGTCGTCGTCGACGAGCGCGCCCTCCGCTCGGTGCTCGTGTTCTTCGCCGTGTACATCGGCCTGTTCGCGATCGCGTCGATCGGGATCGTCATCGACGCGCGCCGGCTCGACGTGGCGATGGGGCCCTTCGACGCCATGGGAGCGGTGGCCGCCTGCCTCGGCAACATCGGGCCCGCGTTCGGATTCGCCGGCCCCTTCGGCTCGTACGCGCCTTTCAGCGATCTCTCGACCGGTATCCTCACCGGCGCGATGTGGCTCGGACGGCTCGAGATCATCCCGGTCGCCGTCCTGCTCAGCCGCACATACTGGCGGCCGTGAGATCGGTCGCGAGTCTGGGGCGGATGGGACGCCTTCCGGTGGTCGGCGTCGACCTCCCGGCCGCGCTGGGTCTGATCGGCCGGTTCCTGAAGTACTTCTCCCTGACGTTCGCGTTCCCGACCGTGCTCGCGGCCGGATACGGGGAGCCGGTCTGGCCGTTCCTCGCCGCAGCCGGGATCACCGTGGCCGTCGGCGCGGCGCTGCAGTACGGCACCGGGAGTCATCGCACGATCGGTATTCGCGAGGGCTTCCTCGTCGTTTCGCTGACCTGGGCGCTCGTCGCCTGGGCCGTCGCGCTGCCGTACCTGTTCGGTGAGCCCCAACTCCGCAACCCGGTCAACGCGTACTTCGAGGCCATGTCCGGCATGACCACGACCGGTGCGAGCGACGCTCACCGACATCCCGGCGCTGAACCAGTCGATGACGATGTGGCGCCAGTTCTCGCAATGGCTCGGCGGCATGGGGATCGTCGTGCTCGGGCTCGCGGTGCTCCCGCGCCTGGGCGTCGCCGGGCGTCAGCTCGTCGAAAGCGAGATGCCGGGCCCGGAGTACGAGCCGCTGACCGCCCGCATCAGGGACACGGCCCGGCGGTACTGGCTCGTCTACGTCGGGCTGACGGCGCTGATGGTGCTCGTGCTCGCCGTTCTCGGGTGGACAGGGGTCGACCCGCTCATGTCGGAGTTCCAGGCCGCCGCGCACGCGTTCACGACGCTGCCCACCGGCGGCTTCTCGCCCCAGGCCCGCTCGATCGAGCCGTTCGCACCCGCGAGCCAGTGGGTGATGGTGGTATTCATGGTGCTCGCCGGTGCGAACTTCGCGCTCCACTACAGGACGCTGATGCGCCGTACCAACCCCTTCCGCGACGAGGAGCTCCGGCTCTACCTGGGGTTGCTTCTCGCCGGCGCGGTCGCTCTGTTCCTCGAGCTGCTTCGCTCCGACATCTTCGAGCCCGGCGAAGCCGCGGTCCGGGCAGCGGCGGTACAGGCCGTCTCGATGATGACGACGACCGGGTACGCGAGCGCCGACTTCGCGCTCTGGAGCAGCCTCACCTGGGTCACGCTGACCGCGTTGATGCTGATTGGCGGCTCCGCAGGCTCGACGGCGGGGGCGATGAAGGTCGTCCGCTGGCTCGTGCTCGGCAAGCTCCTCGCCCGGGAGCTCGACCAGACGGTGCACGGGGAGGCGATCGTTCCCATCCGGCTCAACGGCCGCCCCGTCGACGAGCGCATCCTTCGCGCGATCCTCGCGTTCGGGCTCATCTACCTGCTGCTGTTCCTCGTCGGTGCGTTCGTGCTCATGGTCGATGCGACGGTGACCGATACGGGCCTGCGTCCGATCGACGCGATCGGCGCCTCGGCAACCACGCTCGGCAATGTCGGGCCGGCGTTCGGGTTCGCGGGCCCGATGGGATCCTTCGAGCCGTTCAGCGACTTCGCGACGTCGGTAATGGCCGTCCTCATGTGGGCCGGGCGCCTTGAGATCATCCCGGTCGCGATCCTCCTCACACGGCGGTACTGGCGTGCCTGACCTTCGCGCCCTGCTGAACCACCCGGCGAGGCTCGTCTCGCTCGCGTTCGCGACGGTCATCCTGGCCGGGGCCGCCGTGCTGATGCTCCCGGCCGCCACGGTCGAGCCGGGCGGCGCCTCGTTCCTCACCGCCGTCTTCACGTCGACCTCCGCGGTCTGCGTCACCGGCCTCATCGTGGTGGACACACCGACGTACTGGAGCGAGCTCGGTCAGGCCGTCATCATGGTGCTGATCCAGATCGGCGGGTTCGGGATCATGACCTTCGCGTCGGTTCTGGCGCTGATCGTCGCCCGGAGGCTCGGTCTCCGGTCACGCCTGATCGCCCAGGCCGAAACGGGCGCCCTGGAGCTCGGCGAGGTGCGGCGCATCCTCGTCGGGGTGGCCGTGTTCAGCCTGCTCTTCGAGGCTGTCGCTGCCGTCGTCATGGCGCTCCGCTTCGCGCTCGCCTACGACTACGCAGCCGGAGATGCGATCTGGCGCGGTGTCTTCCACGCGATCAGCGCATTCAACAATGCTGGGTTCGCCCTGTGGAGCGACAGCATGATGCAGTTCGTCACGGACGGCTGGGTCTCGATGACCGTGTGTCTCGCGATCATCGCCGGCGGAATCGGCTTCCCGGTCTGGCTCGAGCTGAGACGTCAGTCCAGGGCTCCGGGGCGGTGGTCGATCCACACCAAGTTGACGCTGCTCATCAGCGCCATCCTCCTCATCGTCGGCTTCGCGTCGGTTCTTGTCTTCGAGTGGAGCAACCCTGGAACGCTCGGCTCCCTCGACGTCCCCGGGAAGCTGCTCGCGAGCTTCTTCCAGGGCGTGACGCCTCGCACCGCGGGCTTCAACTCGGTCGACTACGCGCAGCTCGAGGAGCCGACCACTCTCTTCCAAGACGTCTTGATGTTCATCGGCGCCGGCAGCGCGTCCACGGGCGGCGGCATCAAGGTGACGACGTTCGCCCTGCTCCTGATGATGGTTTGGACGGAGATCCGGGGCGACGACGAGGTGAATGTGTTCGGACGCCGCATCGGTGCTCCGGCCCAGCGGCAGGCGCTCGCCCTCACGCTGATCGCGCTGATCGCGGTTGCGGCCAGCACGCTCGTGCTCGTCGTGGTCAGCGATGCGACGGTCTCGCAGAGCATCTTCGAGTCCGCCTCCGCCTTCGGCACCGTCGGCCTCTCGACCGGCATCACCGGCGGCCTGCCCTCCGCCGGTCAGGTCTCCCTGATCGTGCTCATGTTCCTCGGTCGCGTCGGGCCGCTGGGGCTCGGGACCGCCCTCGTGCTGCGGGAGCAGCGACGCAGATACCGTTACGCGGAAGGGAGACCAATCATTGGCTAGGGAAGAGCAGTTCCTCGTCATCGGGCTGGGCCGGTTCGGCGGGGCGCTCGCCGAGACGTTGACGGACCTTGGCCACGAGGTGCTCGGTGTCGATGCCGACGAGAAGAGCGTGCGGGACTACGCGGACACCCTCACCCACGTCGTCCAGTGCGACTCGACCGACCCGGAGGCCATGGCACAGATCGGCGCCCGCGACTTCCGCGCCGCGGTGGTCGCGATCGGCACGAACGTCGAGGCGAGCATCCTCACGACGTCCGTGCTCGTCGACTTCGGCGTCGAGCGGATCGTCGCCAAGGCGATCACCGCGGCGCACGGGAAGATCCTGGAGCGCGTGGGCGCCCACCGGGTCGTCTTTCCGGAGCGCGACATGGGCGTCCGGGTGGGCCACACGCTGACCGGTCGCACGATCGACTACATCCAGCTCGACCCCGGCTTCGCGCTCGTCGAGGTCATCGCGCCGAAGGCCCTGATCGGCAAGACACTGGCCGACGCGGAGGTGCGCAAGCGCCACGGCATCACGGTCGTCTGCATCAAGCCGGCGGGAGGGTCGTTCACCTACGCGACCCCGGACACGGTCGTGAAGGAGGGCGACGTGCTCGTGATCGCCGGCGAGACGCCGCGGGCCGAGGGCTTCGCCGAGCTCGCATAGCTCGCCGCCCACACGGGTACGATGTCGCCCGTGGAGCAGGAGGACGTCCTACGCAGGAGCGTCGCCGAGGCGCTCGGAACGGGTGCGGTCGTGTTCGTGGCCGCCGGTGCGATCATCGCCGGCGGGAACGACCTCCTCGGCGTCGCGGCCGCCTACGGGATCATCCTCGCCGTCATGGTCACGGCGTTCGGGCACATCTCGGGCGGGCACTTCAACCCGGCGGTGACGGCCGGCTTCCTGATCACGAGGCGCATCGAGCCGATCCTGGGGCTGGTCTACATCGTCAGCCAGTTCGTCGGCGCCGTCATCGCGGCGGCCCTGCTGCGGGCGGTCTTCGACGACGCGAAGGCGGATGCGGTCAACCTCGGTGCGCCGAGCCTGGGGGCGGGTGTCTCCATCGGCGAGGGCTTCGTCACCGAGATCATCCTGACGTTCCTCCTCGTGCTGGTCTTCTTCGCCACCGCGGTCGACGAGCGGGGCGGGTTCAAGCTCGTCGGCGGCTTTGCGATCGGCCTCACCGTCTTCGCGGGCGTCCTCGTCGCAGGCGGGATCAGCGGCGCGGCGATGAACCCCGCGCGCGCCTTCGGTCCGCAGCTCGTCGGCAACTTCTGGGCGGACGGCTGGCTGTATTACGTCGCCTGTCCGATCGGTGGGCTGCTCGCAGCGTTCCTGTACGACCGGCTCTACCTGCGCGGCTCCCGCCGCGAGACGGCAGGACCCGGAGACAGCGTGATCGACGAGCCGGGCGTCGAGCGAGCCGTCGACTGAGCCGGGCCTGCGCTACGGAATCTCGCCGCGGACGAGGTCCTCGTAGGTGCCCGCCTCGCGGATCACCCGCCAGGTGTGAGCCTCGACGAGCGCTTCGGCGCAGAGCGGCCGGGCGTTGTAGGCCGACCCCATGACCCGTCCGTAGGCGCCGGTGTGGCCGACAGCGAGCAGGTCGCCCGGCTCCGGAAGCGGAAGCTCGCGCCCGCGGGCGAAGAAGTCGCCGGTCTCGCAGACGGGCCCGACCACGTCGACCGTCCCCCGGGGCCGCCCGTCGTCGGGCAGCACCGTGATCGGGTGGTAGGCGTCGTAGAGCGTGGGGCGGATGAGGTCGTTCATGCCGCCGTCGCAGACCGCGATGCGCTTGCCGGGAACGTCCTTGACGTACAGGACGCGGGTCAGGAAGGTCCCGGCCGGCCCGACGAGCCAGCGGCCCGGCTCGAGCAGGAGCACGGCGTCGATCGCGGCCGCCGCGCGGACCGCCACGCCCGCGTAGGCGGCGACGTCGAGCTCCTCGCCTCCCTCGTAGGCCACCCCGAGCCCGCCGCCGACGTCGAGATCGCGGAGCGGAACCCCCCGCTCACGGGCCACCGTCCAGAGCTCCGAGGCTCGCGCGGCAGCCGCCACGAGCGGTGCAGTGTCGAAGAGCTGCGAGCCGAGGTGGAAGGAGATCCCGGTCGACTCGAGCCGGTCGTCCGCCGCGGCCCGCTCGCAGCGCGACGAGGGCGTCGTCGAACCCGAGGCCGAACTTCGTGACGGCCGATCCGGTCGCGATCTTCTCGTGCGTCTCGACGTCGACGTCCGGGTTCAGGCGGACCGAGACCGGCGCGCGGCAGCCGAGCGCACGGGCGCGGGCCTGCGACCACCTCGAGCTCGCCGAGGGACTCGACGTTGATGGAGCGCACTCCGGCCCGGAGCGCGGCGTCGATCTCGTGGGGCTGCTTGCCGACGCCGGAGAACAGGATCCGATCGCCCGGCATGCCGGCCAGCTCGCACCGGTAGAGCTCTCCGCCGGAGACGATGTCGGCTCCCAAGTGCTCGGCCGCCGCGATTCGTAGGAGCGCGAGCGCGTCGTTCGCCTTGACCGCGTAGCAGACCTGATGGGGCGCGTCCCCGAGGGCTGCCTCGAGCGTCCGGATCCGCGCGCGGAAGACGTCGGCGTCGTAGACGTAGAGCGGCGTGCCGACCGCCGCGGCGATCTCGGGGAGGGGGCTCACGGCGTGAGCGTAGTCGTGCAGCCCGATCGGTCGCAGTATCGAAGCGTGCCAGGCACGTGCCTGGCACCAGAGTCGGCACCGATGGAAGGCCCGCGTGCCCGGCTAGCCGATCCTGTGCCTGGCCCGGGCGCCCGCGGCACGGACCCCACCGGGACCCGGGGAGCTCCGGGCGGCGACGCTGTCCGCGGCCGTGGCCTGCGTCGTGAGCCCCCCTTCGCGCACGAGCGCGGCGACCTGCTCGTGCGCGTCGCGGAACGGCACGCCCTCGGCGACGAGGCGCTCGGCCTCGTCGGTGGCGAGGAGCAACGGGTCGGACGCCGCTTCGGCCATCCGCTCGCGGCGCACTGCGGCGTGCCGGAGGAGGGTGGAGAGCGCCGCGAGGGCGGCGGCGACGTCGCGGCGAGCGGCGAACACCGGCGGCTTGTCCTCCTGCAGGTCGAGGTTGTAGGCGAGTGGGAGGCCCTTCACGGTCGCGAGCAGGCCCGTCAACCGGCCGATCGCGGTGCCGGCCTTTCCGCGCGACAGCTCGGCGACGTCCGGGTTCAGCTTCTGCGGCATCATCGAGGAGCCCGTCGCCGCCTCCTCGGGGAGCCGCAGGAAGCCGAACTCGGCCGTCGTCCAGAGGCAGAGCTCCTCGCCGATCCGCGAGAGGTGGGTGAAGAGGACGGCGGTCGCGTACAGGTAGTCGAGGGCGAAATCGCGGTCGGCGACCGCGTCGAGGGAGTTCCGCATCTGGCCCGGAGGGGCGGGCAGGGGAAGCGTCGAGCCTGCGAGCGCGCCGGCGCCGAGCGGCGTCGGCTCCGCCTGGGAGCGGGCGAAGCGGAACCGCTCGAGGTCGCGTTCCAGCATCTCCACCCAGGCGAGCAGGTGATGGCCGAGCGCGATCGGCTGGGCCCGCTGCAGGTGCGTATAGCCCGGCATGACCGTCCCCGCCTCCTCGTCGGCCCGGTCGAGAAGCACGAGCGCGAACGCACGGATCGCAGCGACGGCCTCGTCGCAGGCGTCCTGGACGTAGAGCCGGAAGGCGGTCACGACCTGGTCGTTGCGCGAACGGCCGGCGTGGATCTTGCGCCCGACCGGGCCGAGGACGCGCTCGATCGCCGAGTGGACGTCCTCGTCGCCGGGGTCGAGGAGCGCCGCGCCCTGCTCCGCGATCTCCGTCAGGCGCCCGTCGACCTCCGCGAATTCGGCCTCGGTCAGGATGCCGACCTCGCGGAGCCGCCGGGCGTGCATGCGCGTCCCCGCGCAGTCGTAGGGAAGCAGGGCCGCGTCGTCGCCGCGCAGGAACGCCTCGACCTCGGGTGCGAGCTTCTTTCCACCGGTTCTGCCTGCCCACAGGGACATGGCGCGTTCAGGCGTTCGTCTCGGCCAGCTTCCGCGCCCGCGCTGCGGCGAGCTCGGTCTCGAGCGATGCGATCTGGATGAAGCCCTCGGCGGCCTGGTGCGGGAACGTCTCGCCGGCGGCGTAGGACGCGAGCGTTTCGGCGTACAGCGCGTTCTCGGAGCGGCGCCCGTTGACGATCGCGGCGGCCGACCGCAGCTCCACGCGCACCTCGCCGGTGACGAGCTGCTGCGTGTGGTCGACGAAGACGTCGATCGCCTCGCGGATCGGGCTGAACCAGAGGCCGTCGTAGACGACCTCCGTCCAGCGCGTCTCGAGCTGACGCTTGAGCTGGAGCTCGGCCTTCGTCAGGACGAGGTCCTCGAGCGCGCGGTGAGCGCTGATCAGCACGATCGCCGCCGGCGCCTCGTACACCTCCCGGCTCTTGATCCCGACGGCCCGGTTCTCGATCATGTCGACCCGGCCGATGCCGTACGCGCCGGCACGCTGGTTCAGCTCGGCGACGAGATCGAAGAGCGACAACTCCTCGCCGTCGAGCGCCACCGGGAGGCCGCGCTGAAACGCGATCACGACCTCGGTCGGTGCGGGCGCCGCGTTCGGATCGGCGGAGAGGATGAACGGGTCCTCCGGCGGTGCAACCCACGGATCCTCGAGCGGTCCGGCCTCGATCGACCTTCCGAACAGGTTCTCGTCGAACGAGTAGGGAGAGCTCTTCGTCACCTGGGTCGGGATGTTCCGGGCGAGCGCGTACTCGACCTCCTCCTCGCGCGTCCATGTCCGATCGCGCAGCGGAGCGATCACGCGCACGCCCGGGTAGTTCGCCTTGAACGCGAGCTCGAACCGCAGCTGGTCGTTCCCCTTGCCCGTGCACCCGTGCACGACCGCCTCCGCACCGAGCTCGAGCGCGAGCTGAGCGACCCCCTCGGCGATCACCGGGCGGGAGAGCGCGGAGACCAGTGGGTACTTCCCCTCGTACAGCGCGTTGGTCTTGATCGCCCGCGCCACCTGCTCGTCCGCGAACGCCTCGCGCCGGTCGACCAGGATCACGTCGGCCGCGCCGGCCGCCGTGCCGCGGGCCATCGCCTCGTCGATGTCGTAGGTCTGCCCGACGTCGACCAGGACCGCGACGACCTCGTCGAAGCCGTAGTCCTCGCGCAGCCATGCGATCGCGCAGGTCGTGTCGAGCCCTCCGGAGTACGCGAGGACGGCGGTTCTGCTCATGCTGCTCCCTCCATCAGATGGACGCGAAACCGGTCACGCAGCTGGGCGCCCGTAACGCCCTCGCGGGCGACGACGATGATGGTGTTCTCGCCGGCGACGGTGCCGATCACGTCGCTGCCGGCAGCCTCGTCGATCGCGTCGGCGAGCGGGGCGGCATAGCCGCGCGGCGTCGTCACGACGAGCAGGTTGCCGCTGGCCTCCATCGTGAGCGCGAGCCGGCGCAGCGCGGTGGCGAGCTCGCGGCGACGGTCGCCGTTCACCGAGCCCGGCGGCGCGTACACGAGGCGGCCGTTCCCGTCGCGCACCTTCGTGAGGCCGAGCTCGGCGACGTCACGGGAGACGGTGGTCTGGACGACATCGAAGCCGGCGTCGCGAAGCGCCTCGACGAGCTCGGTCTGCGTGGAGATCGAGCGCTCGCGCACGAGCCGGAGGATCGCGCCCTGACGCTCGCGCCTGACCGGGGTCACGCAAGCACCTCGCCGAGCATCGCCAGTGCCTGGTCGACGTGCTCGGGCCGGACGACGAGCGGCGGCGTCAGGCGGAGCACGTTCGCGCCCGCGGTGCCGACGACGAGGCCGGCGTCGAGGCAGGCGCTCGCGACCGGGCCGGCCGGGCGGTCGAGCTCGCATCCAACCATGAGGCCCGTGCCGCGCACCGCGGCAACCGCCGGCAGCGCCCGGAGACCCGACCGGAGCCGGTCACCCGTTTCCCTGACGTTCGCGAGCAGCTCGTCGTCGATCGCGTCGACGGCGGCGCAGCCCGCCGCGCACGTCACCGGGTTCCCGCCGAACGTCGATGCGTGATCGCCCGGGACGAAGCCACCCGCGGCATCGTCCGAGACGAGCAGGCAGCCGATCGGAAGCCCGTTCGCGAGGCCCTTCGCGAGCGCGACGATGTCCGGCTTGACTCCGAGCTGCTCGTGGGCGAAGAACGTGCCGGTTCGCCCGAGACCGCATTGCACCTCGTCGAAGAAGACGATCGCGCCCTCGGCGCGCGCGACCTCCGCGACGCTCTCGAGGAACTGCTCGGTGGCCGGGTGGACCCCGCCCTCTCCCAGGATCGGCTCGAGCACGATGCACCCGACGTCCCCGGGCGCGGCGGCGGCGGCGAGCGACTCGGCGTCGTTCAGCCGGGCGAAGCGCACCGCGGGCACGAGGGGGCCGAAGCCCTGCCATTTCGCGGGCTGCCCGGTCACCGAGAGGGCGCCGAACGTCCGCCCGTGGAACGACTGCTCGAGCGCGATGATCCCGGGCTTTCCACTCTTCTTGCGCGCGTACTTCAGCCCGGCCTCGATCGCCTCGGCGCCGGAGTTGCAGAAGAACGCCTGCGCGCCGCCGAAGCGCTCGGAGAGCCGGTCGGCGAGCCCGGCCATGGGCTGCGTCCAGAACAGGTTCGAGACGTGCCAGAGGCGCTCGAGCTGCGCATGCGCAGCGGCGGCGACGCCGGGATGGCAGTGCCCGAGCCCGACGACCGCGATGCCGGCGAGGAAATCGAGATACCGCCTCCCGGCGTCGTCGGTCAGCCAGACCCCGCTTCCCTCGACGAACGTGACGTCGGCCCGCGGGTAGGTCGGCAGCACGTGGGCGCCCAGCGTCGCGCTCATGCCGTCACCACCGTCTCGCCGATCTCGGCGCGGATGCCGAGCCGGGCGGCGTGGACCGCGGCCTCGAGCTTCGGCACGATCCCGCCCTGGAACGTGCCCGCCGTGAGCATCGAGTCGGCCTCCTCGGCGCCGATCGAGGCGACGACGTCGCCGTCGAGCAGGAGTCCCGGCACGTCGGTCACGAACAGGATCCTCTCTGCCCCGAGGCCTGCGGCGAGGGCCACCGCGGCCTCGTCGGCATTGACGTTGAGCGGGCCCTTCGCCAGGGGAGCGATGACCGGGATGCGCGCCTCCCGCAGCGCGCTGGTCACGAGCGGCGGGCGACTCGGAATCGGGTTTCCGACCAGGCCAAGCCCCGGGACCGGCGTCGCCCCGAGGCCGATCTCGTCGCCCATCAGGCCGACGGCGCGGGGCCCGATCGCGGAGCAGATCGACGCGTTTACCCCGACGAGCGATTCCCGGACGAGCCCGAGCGCCTCGGGGGTCGTGAAGCGCCGCCCGTCGACGAAGCGCACCTCGAGGCCGCGCTCGCGCATCAGCGCCGAGATCTGAGGGCCGGCGCCGTGGACGACGGCGACCTCGTGGTCGGCCGCGAGCTCGAGGACGGCCTGCGCCGCGCCCTCCGCGATCGCCCCGCCGAGCTTGAGGACGACGAGGCTCACGTCGTGTACTCCGCGTTGATGCGCACGTAGTCGTACGTGAGATCGGACGAGAGGTACGCGGCCCGTCCCTGCCCGAGGCCGAGCTCGAGCTCGATCCGGCACGCGGTTCCTGACAGATCGGGCCGGGACTCGACCGGCATGCCGTCGACGTAGACGGCGATACCGTTGAAGGAGAGCGTCGCGAGCTGCGGGTCGAGGCGGGCGAAGCCGCCGTTGACCGTCGCCGATCCGGCCGCGGCCAGGACGCGGCCCCAGTTCGGGTCGCGGCCGAACGCGGCGGTCTTCACGAGCGGCGAGGTAGCGATACGGCGGGCGATCGCCGTCGCCTCGCCATCGCTCACCGCACCCGAGACGTCGATCTCGAGCAGCACCGTTGCGCCCTCGCCGTCGGCGACGATGCTCCTGGCGAGAGAGCCGCAGACCTCCCGAAGCGCGGCCGCGAAGGCCTCGTCGCGTGCACGCGTCCGCTCGCCGCCGCTCACGCCGTTCGCGAGCAGGAGGACGGCGTCGTTCGTCGAGCAGTCGCCGTCGATCGAGATCCGGTTGAAGCTCTCCTCGACCGCCGGGCGCAGGACGCCGAGCGCCTCGGCCTGCGTCAACGGGTAGTCGGTCGTCACGACGGCGAGCATCGTCGCGAGTACCGGATGGATCATCCCGGCCCCCTTCGCCATGCCGCCGACCGTGAACCCGTCGCGACTCGCCGCCGCGGTCTTCGGGGCGGTATCGGTCGTCATGATCGCCTCGGACGCCGGCTCGCCCCCGTCGGGGGTGAGTGCATCGACCGCGATGCGGAGCCCGGAGAGCAGCTTCTCGAGCGGAAGCCGAACGCCGATCACGCCGGTCGACATGACGATCACCTCCTCCGTGCGGAGGCCCATCAGCCGCGCCGCCTCGGCCGCGGTCGCGATCGCGTCGAGCTCGCCGCGCGCGCCGGTCGCAGCGTTCGCCGACCCGGCATTGACGACGACCGCCTGCGGGCTCATCCGGTCGAGGTGGCACTGCGACACGGTGACGGGCGCGGCCTTGAGCCGGTTCGCCGTGAACATCGCGGCTCCGACCGCGGGCGCGAGGGAGCGCACGACGGCGAGATCCTTCCCGCTGCGGCGGATCCCCGCCGCGACGCCGGAGGCGACGAAGCCCCGGGGAGCGGTCACGCTCATACGACGACTCCCGCGAGCCGTAGCCCGGCCGTCTCGTCGAGGCCGAGGGCCAGGTTCGCGTTCTGCACGGCCTGTCCGGCCGCTCCCTTGCCGAGGTTGTCGATCGCGCACGTGACGATCGCGTGGTCGGTCGCCCGGTCTGCGAAGACGCCGATCTCGGCCGCGTCGGTGCCCTGCACGCGCGACAGCTCGGGGTCGACCCCCGCCGGGAGCACGTTGACCGCCGGGGCAGTCGCGTAGGCCGCCTCGAGCATCCCGCGTGCCTCACCGGCCGGGACGCCGCGCAGGTAGCACGTCGCCATCAGCCCGCGGCGGATCGGCAGCAGATGGGTGACGAGGCAGACGGGAAAGCCGAGCAGCTGCTCGATCTCGGGCTCGTGCTGGTGGCGGCCGACCTTGTAGGCGGAGAGGTTCTCGAGCACGGCGCCGGCGTGGGAGCTCGCCCGCGGGTTGCGCCCGGCGCCCGAGACGCCGCTCTTCGCGTCGATCACGACCGAATCCGGCTCGACCTGGCCGGCGAGCGGGGCAAGGGCCAGCAGCGCCGCCGTCGCATAGCAGCCGGGGTTCGCGATCAGGCGCCCGGTCGGCGGCCCGAGCTCGGGGATCGAGTAGCACCAGTCGGCGAGATCCGCGGGGCGAGGATGCTCCCACCCGTACCAGTCGGCATACCCCTGCGGGTCGCGGAGGCGGTGCGCGCCGGTCAGGTCGACGACCACGCCCTCGGCGGGGGGGACGATGCCCGCCGCACGGTCGTGGTCGAGGCAGAGGAACAGGGCGTCGGCGCCGCTCGCGAGCGCGTCGGCGTTCCGCACGAACGCCGGCAGCGCCCCGGCGCCGTTGCGGCCGAGTCGAGGGTCGAGGGCGCCCGCAGGCTGCCCGGCGAACGTGTCGGAGCCGAGCGCGACCAGCTCGAGCTGCGGGTGCGCGAGCACCCGGTCGATCGTCTCCTGGCCGGAATAGCCGGAGGCGCCAACGATCGCGACGGAGATCATGTTGCGTATTATGCATAGTCTCAGTAAACTATGCAAGTCATGCGAACGGCCCACCTGGTGCTCGAGGACGGCACGACCTTCGCGGGCCGCAGCGTCGGAGCGTCCGGTGTCTCGTCCGGAGAGGCGTGCTTCACGACCTCGATGGCAGGCTACGAGGAGGCCGTCACCGACCCGAGCTTCGCCGCCCAGGTCCTCACGTTCTCCTACCCGCTGATCGGCAACTACGGGGTCGACGAGTGTCGCATGGAGTCGAGCCGGATCTGGACCGAGGGCGTCGTCAGCCGGCGCATGCGGCCGGCCTTCGCCGACTGGCTCGCCGGGAGGGGCGTCGTCGCGCTCGAGGACGTGGATACGCGCGCTCTCGTACGGCACATCCGCTCGGAGGGTGCGATGCGGTGCGCGCTCGGGGAGGCGCCGCCCGACGAGCTGCTCGACCGCGCGCTCGCGGAGCCCCACATCGACTACGAGCGCGCGGCCGCCGACCCGGAGCACGCCCACCCGCCGCTCGGCCTGCTCGCGGGCACGAGGGAGCCGTACACCGTCGGCTCCGGCCCCCGTGTCGCGCTCGTGGACTTCGGCTGCAAGCGGTCGATCGTGAGGCGGCTCGCCGGCTGCGGCCTGGAGGTCGCCGTCTGCCCGCCGACGTGGGACAGCGACGAGGTGATGGCGCTCTCGCCGCGCGCGGTGCTCGTCGGAAACGGGCCCGGCGACCCCGCGCAGCTCGTCGACGCGATCGAGACGGTGAAAGGGCTGGTCGGTCGGGTGCCGCTGTTCGGCGTCTGCCTCGGGCACCAGCTGCTCGGGCTCGCGCTCGGGATGCCGACGTTCAAGCTGCCGTTCGGCCACCGGGGCGCGAACCACCCGGTGCGCGTCCGGTACACGCGACGGGTGCTCGTGACCGTCCAGAACCACGGGTTCGCGGTCGAGGCGCACGATGCCTCGGAGGTCAGCCACGTCTCCCTGAACGACGGGACCGTCGAGGGGCTCGAAGGCGACGGGTTCTACTCGCTTCAGTTCCATCCCGAGGCGGCGCCGGGGCCGCTGGACGCGATCCCGTTCTTCGACCGGATCGCGGAGGCCGCCCGTCCGAGCCATGCGCGCGGCGGGAGCCCGCGGGGAGCCTGATGCCCAAGCGCGCCGACCTGCGCAGCATCCTCATCGTCGGCTCGGGGCCGATTCGCATCGGCCAGGCCTGCGAGTTCGACTACTCGGGCTCCCAGGCCTGTCGCGTGCTCCGGAGCGAGGGCTACCGCGTCGTCCTCGTCAACTCCAATCCCGCGACGATCATGACCGACCCGGAGTGGGCGGACGCGACGTACCTCGAGCCACTCGACCCGGAGGCGGTCTCCGCCGTGATCGAGAAGGAGCGCCCGGATGCGCTGCTGCCCACGCTCGGGGGCCAAACGGCGCTCAACCTGGCGATGGAGCTGGGCAAAGGGGGAGTCCTCGACCGCTTCGGCGTCGAGTTGATCGGGGCCGATCTCGCGGCGATCGAGCGCGCCGAGGACCGGGCGGTGTTCCGCACGGCGATGCAGGAGGCCGGCCTCGGCGTCCCCGAGAGCGTGATCGTGCACGCCGCCGACGAGCTTCCGCCCGGACTTGCGCCCGCTGTCGTGCGGCCGGCGTTCACGCTCGGCGGTACCGGCGGCGGCCTCGCCCGGACCGAGGGTGAGCTTCGCCGTCAGGTCGCGATCGGTCTAGCCGCGAGCCCGATCTCCGAGGTGCTCGTGGAGCGCTCCGTCGAGGGCTGGCAGGAGCTCGAGCTCGAGGTGATGGCCGACCGGGCGGGAAACTGCGTCGTCATCTGCTCGATCGAGAACCTCGATCCGATGGGCATCCACACCGGGGACTCGTGGACGGTCGCGCCGCAGCAGACGCTTCCCGACGCCGAGTATCAGCGGCTGAGAGACGCGGCGTTCACGTGCGCGCGCACGGTCGGCGTCGCGACGGGCGGCGCAAACGTGCAGTTCGCCTACGACCCGGCCTCTCGGGAGCTCGTCGTGATCGAGATGAACCCCCGGGTCTCACGGTCCTCGGCGCTCGCGTCGAAGGCGACCGGCTTCCCGATCGCGAAGCTCGCCGCGCTCCTCGCCGTTGGCTACACGCTCGACGAGCTTCCGAACGACATCACCGGGAAGTCCTCGGCCGCGTTCGAGCCGGCGCTCGACTACGTGGCCGTGAAGGCGCCACGCTTCGACTTTGCGAAGTTCCCCTGGATCGAGCCGACGCTCGGGACGGAGATGCGGGCGGTCGGCGAGGCGCTCGGGCTCGGCCGGACGTTCCCCGAGGCCTTCCTCAAGGCGCTCGACGGGCTCGAGGGCGACGACGAGATCCCGGAGATCCCGGACATCCCCGGGCTGCACCCCTACTTCGCCGCCGAGCTCGCTTCGATCCAGGAGGCCGAGGCGCGGCTCGCGGCAGGCGGCGACATTGCGGCGGCGAAGCGGTTCGGGCTCCCCGATGCCCGGATCGCGCGGGTCCTCGGACGCGACGAGGCCGAGGTGCGCGCAGCCCGGGGCCTGCCGGGTCGCCTCGCGGTCGACTCGTGCGCGGCCGAGTTCGAGGCGCGGACGCCCTACTACTACCTCTCGTTCGAGGAGGGCGACGACGGCGAGGCCGAGCCGGCGCCCGGCCGGACGATCGTCGTCCTCGGCTCGGGCCCCAACCGGATCGGGCAGGGGATCGAGTTCGACTACTGCTGCGTGCACGCCGCCCAGGCCTTCCAGCGCCTGGGCTACGAGGCGGTGCTGCTCAACTCCAACCCGGAGACGGTGTCGACGGACTACGACACCTCCGACCGCCTCTACCTCGAGCCGGTGACGCTCGAGCGGGCCCTCGACGTCTGGGCGATCGAGCGGCCGCTGGGAGTCGTCGTGAGCCTCGGTGGTCAGACGCCGCTCCGGCTCGCCCACGGTCTCGCCGCGGCGGGCGTGCCGCTGCTCGGTGACCCGCTGCCGGCGATCGACTCGGCCGAGGATCGCGGGAAGTTCGGGCGCATCCTCGAGGAGCTCGCCATCCGGCACCCGCGCTGGGGGGTCGCCGGCACGCAGGACGAGGGGCTCGAGGTCGCGGGGCGGATCGGCTACCCGGTGCTCGTCAGGCCGCACTACGTGCTCGGGGGCAGGCGCATGCGCGTCGTGCGCTCCGGCGACGAGCTCGAGATCCACGAGCCCTCGCTCGTCGACGAGTTCCTCGAAGGGGCCGTCGAGCTCGACGTCGACGTCCTCTGCGACGGCAAGACCGCATGGGTCGCCGGGATCCTCGAGCACATCGAGCCCGCCGGCGTGCACTCCGGCGACTCGGCGTGCGTGATCCCCGGCCCGTCGGTCACGGCCGGGATCGAGGCGCGGGTCAGGGAGATCGCCGACGCGCTCGTTCGCCGGCTCGGTGCCCGGGGGCTGATGAACCTCCAGCTCGCGCTCCAGGGTGGTGAGCTGTCGGTGATCGAGGCGAACCCACGGGCATCGAGGACGGTGCCGTTCATCGCGAAGGCGACCGGGGTGCCGCTCGTCGACCATGCCTGCCGCCTGCTGCTCGGTGCCTCGCTCGCCGAGCTCGAGCTCCCAGAGCGGGCGACGCCCACGCGCGCGTGGGCAAAGGAGGCCATCTTCCCGGACGACCGTTTCCCCGGAGCGGCGAACCGGGCGCCGGAGATGCGATCGACGGGCGAGGTGATGGCTGGGGCCGAGACGGCGACGGGGGCCTACAGCCGCGCTCTGCGCGCGGCCGGCCGGTCGGCTCCCCGGACCGGGGAGGCACCGCCGCGCTCGCTGCAGGAGCTGTCGGTCTGAGAGGTCGCGCCGAGGCGTGATCGTGGCGGCGGTTCCCTCGCCGGGGGGTCCGACGGCGTAGGCACAATCGTCCGGGTGACCTCCCGCGGACATACGCTCGTCGTGTTGGCCTGCGCGCTCCTGGCGTTCGCCGGGCTGGCCGGCTCTGCCGCGGGCGCGTTCCCCGGCGGCGAGGGACGGATCGTCTTCGAGTCGAACGTCGGCGGGCAGTTCGACGTCTACACGATCGACGGCGACGGCACCGACCGGGTCAACCTGACGAATCACCCCGGCGCCGACCGGGACGCGCAATGGTCGCCCGACGGGCGGTGGCTAGCCTTCAGCTCCAACCGCGACGGCGACTGGGACATCTGGGTGATGGGTGCCGACGGCTCGGGCCTGCACAACCTGACCGACGATGCCGGCGCGAAGCGGGACACCGATCCGAGCTGGTCGCCCGACGGCTCCCGGATCGCCTTCGTCTCCGACCGCTCGGCCCATGCGTCCGACCTCGGCGAATCGAGCGACGAGATCTGGGCGATGGGCGCCGACGGCTCGTTCCCGGTGCGGCTCACCGTCAACAGGACGCTCGACGACGATCCCGCCTTCTCGCCGGACGGGAGCACGATCGCCTGGGCGCTCTTCTCCGGCCAGGCAGGCTTCGATATCTGGCGGATGGGCGTCGACGGCAGCGGCCGGGTGCGGCTCACGCAGGCCAACGGGGATGACGAGCGGCCGACGTGGTCGCCGGGCGGCGCGCTCGTCGTGTTCAGCTCGCAGCGGGCCGGCGGCAGCGGCTTCAAGGGCGGGGGAGTCGGCAGCCTCTACTCCGTCCACATCGACGGGTCCGGGCAGGAGGCGCTCACGCACGCCGGGGTCGATCGGGATCCTGCCTTCTCGCCGACGGGTGAGGCACTCGTCTTCTCGTCCCAGCGTGCGGGTGGCTCGCGCCTGTTCGTCATCGGGCGCGACGGCGTCGTCGTGCAGATCTCCGATCAGCTCGCGATGGAGCTCGAGCCCGACTGGCAGCCGTCCCCCCCGGCGCTCCCGGGCCTGACCCCTCCGATCGGCCCGGAAGGCTGCACGATCCGGGGGACGATCCTCGACGACATCATTGCCGGGACGCGCGGCGACGACGTGATCTGCGGCCTCGGTGGCAACGACGCTATCCGCGGGCTCGCCGGCGACGACGTGCTGATCGGCGGTAACGGGGACGACCAGCTGCTGGGCGGTGCGGGCAACGACCGGCTCGTCGGCGGACGGGGCGTCGACCGGGGAACCGGCGGCCGCGGCCTCGACTCGTGCGATGTCGAGACGGCGGGCGCCTGCTGATCGTCCGCGTCGCGCGCCGCCGGTGAGCAAACTACGGGGGTGCGCCATCGCGTGACCCTGACCTCGCTCGTCGTGCTCGCCGTCGCCGGGATCGCGATCGCCGCCACGCTCGACGGCCTGCGGCGCGACACCACCTCGACCGGCCTCGACGCGACGACGACCGATGCGGCCGATCGGGAGGGTGAGCGTCTCAGCGGGCCCGACGTCCCGGTGCCGGGCGCGCTCCTCGGCCAGCTCGTGTTCGCCGGGGAGGACTGTCGGCTGCGCACGGTCAGGCTCTCGACGGTGCGCCTGAGCGGCCCGGGCGCGCCAACCGGGTGCGAGGTGTGGGCATCGCCGGGCGGCCGGCTCGCGCTGGTCTCCGAGCGGTCGCGGGACGGCTCGACACCCCTGCGCCCGATCGCGCTCGTCCGGCTCGATGGCGAGAAGCGGGCGGCACGGCCGATCGGCGAGGCTGTGGGTGATCCGAGCTGGTCGCCCGACGGCACAGCCGTTGCCTGGTGCGGGGACGAGGGCGACCCGTTCTCGACCGTGATCGCGAGCTTCCCCGACGGCGGTCGTGAGAGCGTCAGCGGCTGCTACCCGCGGTTCACTCCGGAGGGCACGCTCCTGCTGCGGCCTGCGCTCGCGTATGCGAGCGAGCTCTGGGAAGACGGCGCCGTGGCGCTCACCGCGGCCGACTTGCGACGGGGCTTCCCCGACGACGCGAACGGAGCGATCCGCCTGCTCGGCTACGACCGCAGTGTCGACGGCGTGCTCGCGGTGACCGCGGTGGGAACGCCCTCCGACGGGCCCGGGCTGTCGGTCCTCCAGCTCTGGGAAGGTGCGGAGCTCACCGCGAGCGTCCGGCTCCCAGGGCGGTCGGGGGCAAATGGCTCGAGGTTCGGGGAGCTCGTCCGTTTCAGCCCCGACGGGACGCAATTCGCCATCGGTCCGCTGGGCGGGGCCGACGACGGCCCGGTGACGTTCGTCGATCTCCGCCTGCGACGCCCGACCGTCGAGCTGCCGTCGCAGCGGGGCTTCTCGTGGTCGCCCGACGGCGCGTGGCTCGCGGTCGCGACGGGCGACGAGATCGTCATCTACTCCCGCGAGTCGACCGAGATCGTCTACCGTCTCGCGGTCCCGGCGTGGAGCGTGAACTGGGTACAGGAACCGGGCGCATGACGGCAACCTCCGGCAGGCGGGCCCGCGTTGTCGGCCCTGCACGACGTGGCCCCGGTCATGCGCGCTCTCCAGTCGCCGTCTCGCCAGCCTCGTAGCGCTCGCGCGTGACGGCCACCGTGAACGCGAGCCCGAGGGCGAGCAGGCTGCCGAAGGCAAACGTCCAGCCGAAGCCGATCGATGCGACGAAGGGCGCGGCGGCCTGCGTCGTGATTGCCGTTCCGACGAACAGCCCGGTCGCGAAGAGGCCGACTGCGGTCGCCCGCTCGCGCGGGCTCACCTCGGTTGCCCAGGACTGGAGGTACGGGTGGGCGAGCGCGAAGCCGACGGCGAGCAGGACGGCGGCGGCGCCGATCCCGACGGGTGTCTGCGAGGTCGCGGCGACCGCGAGCGCCGCGGCGCCGAGCAGGAGCCCGAACGCCATGATCCGGGCGCTCGACCAGCCGACGACGAACCGCTGGGCCGGGCGACTTCCGAGAGCGATCGCCAGACCGTAGACCGCGACCACGAGCCCGGCGCGCGCCCGGCTCACCCCCGATTCCTCGAGGGCGGCCGGGAAGTAGGCGAGGAACCCGACGAGCGCCGCGCCCTCGACGAGAGCGAGCAGCGCGACCGCGCGCGGCCACGTGGCCCTGAGCGCGCCGACGATGCTCGCCGCGTAGTCGCGCGCCGGGCGACGAACGAGCACGGGATCGCGCTCGTAGCGGAGCTGAGCGGCGAGCGCGACGGCAGCCACCGCCCCGGACACGAGGAAGCCGACGCGCCACGACGCGAGACCGCTCGCCGTTCCGCCACACACGATGCCTGCGGCCACGCCGGCCGCATAGAGGGCGACCAGATCGGACAGCGTCCCGGCCCGCCGCGACGTCTCGACATGGTCGCCGATGTACGTGATCGCGGACGGTGCGACCGCGGCGAACGCGGCGCCGGCGATTCCTCGCAGGACGAGAAGCAGCGTCACGTCTCCTGCGAACGCGGCGGCGAGCGTGGCGAGGCCGCCGGCGGCGAGCCCGATCCGGATCGCCCCGAGCCTCCCGAGACGATTGCTGACGAAGCCCCAGCCGAGCTGCATCAGGCCGTAGGCCAGCGCGTACACGGCGGCCACGGCCGCGACCCCACTGAGCGAGCGGTCGAAATCCGCCGCGATCGCGAGGAGCATGGGCGGAACGAGGTAGCTATCGAGGGCGGCCGCGAAGACCGCGAGCAGCACGACGCGCGTTGGAGGACGCCGGCCCGGCTCTCGCGATGCGCGGGCCCCGGTCAACCGCCCGGGTGGTGGCTAGCTCTCGACCGGCTTGGCCGGCTCGGCCTCGACGATCTTCTCCTCGACGTCCGGGGCGTCCGGGCCGGGCGGGTCGGGAGCGGCGGCCGCAGCTCCGTCGGCGCGGCGTGCGAGCGCCTCGTCGATCTCGTCGTCGGTCGGGACATTCCCGGGCTCCGGCTCGGCCTCTTCCTTGAACGGGTTGAGCGCGTCCTTGACCGCCTGCTTCGGGTTGCGCACGACTCCTGCGATCTCCGCCGGCGCCTCGACGGCCTCCTTGAACTCCTTCGGAATGTCGCCGACCGAGTCCTTGAACTCACGCATCGTGCGGCCGGCGGAGCGGCCGATCTTCGGGACCGCCTTGGCACCGAACAGGAGCAGGACAACCAGCACGATGATCGCGATCTCCCACGGGCCGAGGTTCATGGCCAGAGGGTAGCACCGGCCGGCGCGGCGATGTGGCCGGCGCCTCCACAATGGCTGGATGCCGGCCGACTTCAGAGCGCTTGCTGCCGACAGTGGTGCGCGGATCGACGAGCTGGCGCTCGCGCTCGCTGCAGAGTTCCGCGACGTCGACCGGCAGCGGGCGCTCGGGGAGCTCGACCGCCTCGGCACGGCCCTCGCGTCGATGGCCTGCTCGACGCCGCTCGAGCAGGCGCATTCGCTCGCGACGCTGCTCGGGGAGCGTGAGGGATTCTGCGGCGACCGGGCGACCTATGACCGACCGGAGAGCTCCATGCTCGACCTCGTCCTCGAACGGCGCCGCGGGCTGCCGATCCTGCTCGCCACCGTCTACGTGGAGGTCGCCCGGCGCGCCGGGGTCGAGGTCTCGGGCGTGGGCCTGCCGGGCCATTTCCTCGCCGGGATCTTCGCGGGCGAGACCACACTGCTCCTCGATCCGTTCTCGGGCGGCCGCCTCGTCGTTCCCGACGTGGAGCCGGACACGATCCGCCCGTGGCGAGCCCACGAGACCGCTCTGCGGATGCTGAACAACCTCGTCGCGTCGTTCGCCCGGCGCGCCGATGTGGCGCATGCGATCCGGGCCGCCGAGCTGCGCCTCGCGCTGCCGCTCGAGGGCCGGACCCAGACCGCGCTCGAGATCGAGCTGCGCTCGCTCCGCGCCCGGCTCAACTGAGCTGTCGGCGGGCGGTCAGCGTGACGCCGGCGCTCGCGGCGATCACGAGGAGGATCGCGACGAGCTCGATCGTCGAGAGTCGCTGGCCGAGCACGACGAGGCCGGCGAGTGCGGCTGCGGCCGGCTCGACGGTCATCAGCACCCCGAACACGCGTGTTGCCATCGAGCGGAGTGCGTGGAGCTCGAGCGAGTACGGGATCACGGAGGAGAGGAGCGCGACCGCGCCGCCGATCAGGAGCACGCGGGCGTCGAGCAGGTCGGCCCCTGCGTCGGCGATGCCGAACGGAAGCGTGGCGAGCGCGGCGACGACCATCGCGAGCGCGAGGCCGCCCATGCCGGGAAATGCGCGCCCGACCCGGGTCGCGAGGAGGATGTAGACGGCCCACAGCGTCCCTGCGACGAGGGCGAAGGCGACGCCGACCGGGTCGAGGCCGCTCCAGTCGCCCCCCGAGAGCAGCGCGACCCCGGCCGCCGCCAGCGCGATCCAGACCCCGTCGAGCGCGCGGCGCGACAGGACGAGCGCCAGCACGAGCGGGCCGATCATCTCGAAGGTGACCGCGATCCCCTGCGGGATGCGGTCGAGCGCCAGGTAGAAGCAGGAGTTCATCCCGCCGAGCACGAGCCCGAACGCCACGGCCGTCGCGAGCTCCCGCGGACTGTGGCCGCGCACCTTCGGCCGCCAGATCGCGGCGAGCACGATCGCGGCGATCCCGATCCGCACGAACGACGCCCCGAGCGCACCGACCTCGTCGAACAGCGTCGCGCCGAGCGCGGCACCGAACTGGATCGACCCGACGGCACCGAGCACGAGCCACGTTGCCGACACGGGAGCCCGTCTCACCGGCGCAAGCCTACGAGCACGGTGCCTGGCACGTGCCAGGCACGTGCCAGGCACGTGCCAGGCACCCTTCATCCGGGCTTCATCCGGATCGGGCATGGCACTACCGGCTGCGGCTGCGGCGAGGGGCTATTCGTGCGGCGCTGCGTCCGTTTCGATCCGGTCGATGCGCGGCGTGGGACGACGCCGGGAAAGGACGATGCCGAGGGCGATCGCGATCCCACCGGCCCACTGGAGCGGGGCCATCGGCTCGGAGATGAGTACCAGCGCGAACAGCGCGCCGAAGAACGGCTGGAGGTTCGCGTAGACGGCAGCGCGAGCCGCTCCCACATGGCTCACCGCGACGAACCAGATCAGGTTCGTCAGCGCATAGGCGACGATCGCGCTGTAGAGCAGGCCCGCCCAGGCGAGCGGCGTGATCGCCGACCAGTCGGTGCGGGCGAGCTCCGGGGCAGCCGCTGCGAGAATCACAGGCAGGCAGGCGAGCGAGATCAGCGCATTCACGCGATAGGTGCCGTGCGCGCGCACGTACGGCGCGAGCGCGATCGAGTAGAGAGCGAAGCTGGCGGGTGCATACAGGGCGAGCAGGATTCCGCCGGCTTCGGCCGAGACCTGCCCGGCGGTGCCGAGCGCGACCAAAGCGACCCCGCCGAACGAGACGACCGCCGCCGCCCACCGCCACGCGCCGAGGCGCTCGATCCCGAGCAGCTGCGAGAAGATGCCGGCGAAGATCGGGAGGGTGCCGAACAGCAGGGCGATCGTCGTCGCGCTCGCGAAGTCGAACGACCACGCGAAGCCGATCTGGTTCGTCGAGACGGCCAGGGCGCCCCAGAGCAGGATCACTCGGAGATCCCGGCGCGGGACGGCGAACGGCCTCGTATGCCGGAGCGCGATCGCCACGAACACGATCGTGGCGATCGTGAAGCGTGGGGCCGCATAGGAGAGCGGCGAGAATCCGTGACCCAGTGCGTACTTCGTGACCGTGAAGTTCAGGCTCCACGCGAGCACGCACGCGAGCAGCATCACGTCGGCCGCGGTCAGACGCCGCACGGCGGCTACCGATCTGCCCAGCGAGGGTTCGGCCACCCTTCCTCGGCGGCGAGCCGGATCCGGCCGTCGGCGACCATTGAGAGCGCGTCGTCGAGGACGATCGGCGGCCCCGGAGCGCAATCCCGTGCTCGGGCGCCAGCTCGGCGACCGATCGGGCGTGCCCAGCGACGAGCCCTGGCCGCCTCGAGCTCCCGGTGGGCGAAGGCCCTCGACTGTCCATCGGTGATCGTCGCCACGGCGCCGACTCTACCGCCGCCGGAACGAGACGATCAGGGCCGACAACAGGGCCACGCCGCACGCTCGATACCCGGCAAGCCCCGCCCGCGCGGCTCCGGGCGGTGACTGCCCTACGTCCTCCCACGGTCGGGCGCGGCCTCGACCGCCGGGGCGTCGATAGCCTGTCGGCGTGCACCGGTGGACCGCGGACGACGATCGGATCGGACAGGAGATCCTCGCCTATGCGCGCGACCGGCTGACGCTCGACCCGGCTCCCCTCGACCGGCCGTTGCCGCCTCCCGTGCTCGAGGAGCTCGCCGGGCAGACGGTGACGCCTGGCGGCCTGGGTGCCGAGGAGGCTTTCAGGGTCTTCCGCGACGTTCTCGCCCCGGCGACGATCTCGGTCGACAACCCGCGCTTCCTCTCGTTCATCCCCGCCGCGCCGAGCGACCTCGCCACGCTCTTCGACCTCGTCGTCAGCGCCTCCTCGATCTATGCGGGAACCTGGCTCGAAGGAGCCGGCGCGGTGTACGCGGAGAACCAGGCGCTGCGCTGGATCGCCGACCTCGTCGGCCTCCCGGCCGAGGCGGGCGGATGCTTCGTCGCCGGGGGCACCGCCGGCAACCTCGCGGCGCTCGTATCGGCGCGGCACGCGGCGCTCGAGCGGCGCGGCGGCAACCGGCCCGAGCGCTGGAGCGTCCTCGCGTCCGCCGAGGTGCACTCCTCGATCGCGGCGGCGGCGCGCGTGATGGACGTCGAGGTCGTCGACGTCACCTCCGACCACCAGGGAAGGATGTGGGGCGGCGCGGTGCGCGAGGCGCTCGACGGCCTGGGGACGGACGGCGGCGCCTTCGCCGTCGTCGGCAGCGCGGGAACGACGAATCTCGGCGTCGTCGACGATCTCGCGGGGATCGCAGAGGTCTGTGCGGATCGTGGCCTGTGGCTGCACGTCGACGGCGCCTACGGCGGGGCCGCGCTCGCCGCCCCCTCCGTGAGGCACCTCTTCGACGGAATCGAACGTGCGGACTCGTTCGTGGTCGACCCCCACAAGTGGCTCTTCGCGCCCTACGACTGTGCGGCGCTCGTCTACCGCGAGCCGGAGGTGGCGCGCCGCGCCCACACGCAGCGCGCGGGCTACCTGGAGGCGATCACGACGCGCGACGAGTGGAATCCCTCCGATTACGCGGTCCACCTGACGAGGCGAGCCCGGGGGCTGCCGTTCTGGTTCTCGCTCGCCGCCTACGGGACGAGGGTGTACTCGGACGCGATCGAGCAGACGCTCGAGGTCGCTCGAGCAGCCGCCGCGGAGATCGACGGGAGGTCGTACGTCGAACGCGTCCACGACCCGATGCTCACGGTGATCGCGTTCCGGCGGAAGGGGTGGCAGCACGCCGACTACGAGCGATGGTCGGACAGGCTGCTCGCCGACGGTTACGCGCTCGTGATGCCGACCCGGCACCGCGGCGAGACGATCACCCGCATCGCGATCGTCAATCCGCGAACGACGATCGAGGACGTGCGCGGAATCCTCGACACGATGCGCTGACCGTACCGGAGCATCTGGGCCGTGCCCGGTGAGGAGTCGGCCGCCGACCTGGTCGACTCCGACGACTGGCGGGCGCTCGTGGACATCGCAGCGCTCGCGCCGCCACCGGCGGCGCGCTCGTCCGCCCGCCGGGCTCTCAGCCCGCCTCCTCCGGAAGGACGTCGGGCTCGGCAGTCCGGCGAGCGGCTCGCTCGCGCGCGCGAAGGTTCGCGTAGAGATAGGTCGTCGCGATGGCGACGAAGGGCATCGTCACGACGTAGACACACGACGAGACGATCTCGACCACGTCGAAGGACGCGCTCGTGGCGAACAGGAGGAGGACTCCGACGAGGGGTCCCGTGACCAGGCCGAGCGCCGCGAACGAGATGACCGCGAGCGACGATCGCCACCAGCGTCCGCGGATCAGCTGGGCGCTGCGCCGCAGGGCTGCGACACCGCCGAGCCCTTCGACCGCGACGACCTGGGCCACGTACGCCCAGCGCCCGACGAGCCAGATCGCGATCGGGATCCCGATCACCGAGAGGGTGAGGATGAGGCACGACGCGACGACGATCCCGAGTGCCACGGCGAGCGGGCCCGTCTCGTCGCGGACGAGGCGGTACGCGCGGCGGGTGTCGACGAGACGGCCCTCGTCGAGCTCCGCCATCGCACGTGCCACGGCCGCCTGGACGATGGCGAGCCCGAGTATCGCGAACAGCAGCCCGATCTCGAGCACGATCGAGAGCACGAACGGGTTCGTCTCGTCGACCGCCTCGGTGGCGCCGGTTAGCCCGGCCACCCGGAAGAGGATCGCCTGCACGGCGGCTGCGAGGGCCATGATCGGCACGAAGGCAAGCCCGATCCCCGCGAACATCCTGAAACGGGATCGGTACATCCGGCGTGATGCATTCAGTGCCTGGCCCCAGGAGCGGCGGCGGATGAGGCGCAGGGGAGCACCGGGCTGCCACTCCGTCCTCCAGACTCCCCCCACCACGAGAACGCCGAGCGCGATGAGCCCGAGGAAGACGGGAAGAGGGTTGGCTGCGAGCCTCGTCAGCAGATCCGAGCCCGCCCCGACCGCGGTGCAGAAGAAGGCGGTCGCGGAGGGTCCGAGCGTGTCGATCCCGCCGATCGCGAAGCTCCGGTCGCGCCAGGTCTCGTCCGCCCATGTGATCGGATACGCCCACTGTGGCTTCGTGTTCGGCCCGGTGGGGCCGTTGTAGAACGACGGCTGCTTCTCGCCCCAGCGCCCCTCGAAGGCGAGCCATGGGTAGGCTCGGAGGTAGGCCTCCTCCGCGGTCGACACGAGCAGCACTCGCGGCTCGACATCCTCCGACGGAGCGCTCGTGTCGTCGCAGCCGACCCCCTGGGCGGCGCTGCGGCCGAGGAAGAGTGAGGACTCGAAGTAGTTCGCGTGGGATCCGGCAGACGGGTAGACGACGGGATGGGTTCCGTCCAGGAGCTCGAGCTTCTCGTCGCCCCAGACGGCCTCCTCGGCACCCTCGTGCTGGCTGTAGCCGACCCGGACGGGGCCCTCGGTGAGCGCCTCCTGCGCAGAGTCGGCGTCGAAGACGAGCTGGATCATCTCCCAGTCGCCCTCATGCTTGTTGTTGAAGTCGTTGTACGGGTAGAAGAACCAGTACTGGAGGGCGAGCGCGAACGGATGGGCGCCTTCGGCGACCAAGCGCGCGTACATCGTGGGCTCGAATGTCTCGCCGAGCCGGTTCGACCACAGCTCGTAGTCGCAACCCGGCTTGAGCGCATCTCCTGGGAAGTCGAGGTGGTAGCCGGGCAGGCCGCGGCCGAGGTCGTCGGCGGTCGGAGCCACGCCGACGACGTTCACCGTGTCCCAGGGCCCCCGGAAGGCAACCTCCGGGTTGGCGAGCACGGCATCGACATCCGTCGGGACGTAGGGCTCGCCTTCCCCGCAGTCCTCCTCCTGGAGCTTCAGACGGACGATCGGCGCGTACCGTTCCGCGAGATCCTGCTCGGCCTGCGCGAGCGCGCTCCCTGAGGCGGCGCAGGTGGCGACGATCGCCGCCGCGAGCACGCCGACGCACCTCCACCCTCGCTCGCGAGCCGTGCGGATCATGAACGGCCGGGCGCTGATCGGCTCAGGCAGGCCGGGGAGACGACGGATCGCCGTCGCTCTCCGGACGCCCCCCGGGATCGGCGTCGAGGGGGGGCGCCGTGCCGATGTCCTCGCCGGTGAGCATCGTCCGCCAGCCGAGCAGCATTCGGTGGAGGTTTCCGGCGCCGACGATCTTCTCGTCCGGCAACGGCAGGTCGACCGGGGCGAGCACGAACGGCTGCGTCTGTGGCCCGCCCATGCCGCCGTGGAACGAGATCAGCTCCTCGAAGGCGCAGCCCTCCTCCGTCTCGTCCTCGAAGAAGCTGTTGACCATGATGTCGGCGACGTGCGCGAAGCCGTCGGTGCGGACGAGGTGCCGCCCGGCGGTGGGGGAGAAGGCCGCGAGCGGGTCGTCGCCTTCCACGCGCCCCAGCTCGAGGTAGTTGATGCCGCCGTCGCCGAGCGCGACGGCTCCGTGCTCCTGCGATCTGACGAGCAGGAAGCCGACGTGCGGGTGCTCCCGGAGCGCCGGAAGCAGGCGCGGGTGACGGGCGTCGATCTCCTCGAGGGTGAGCCTCCGCTTCTCCTCCATCAGGTAGACGAGCCCGAGGTTCCCGGAGCCGAGGACGACGATGTCCCTGTCGCTGACGTCGTTCTTGCGCTTCTTCTCCTTCTCGTGCTCCTGCCGGCCGGTGGCCTCTGTGAACGCGTGGCCGAGCATCGAGTCGGTCTCGTCGCCGCCCTCGACGCCCGAGACCTGGCCGCGCTCGAGCGAGCGCTGGACGAGCTCCTCGAGCGTGTAGCCGTTGCGCTGCTTGAAGGTCGCGCCCTGCGTCTGACCGTGGTCTGAGAGCACGACCAGCGCGTACGGGCGCGGAGCGTAGAGCCTGGCCCGCTCGATCCGCCCGAACTGCTGGTCGAGCTTGCGCAGGGCCTCGAGGGTGTCGGCGCGCTCGAGACCGGAGTGGTGCGCGACCTCGTCGTAGCTCGAGAACGTCGCGTAGACGGCCGGGCGGCCCTTCATCATGTCGGTGAGCACGCCGTACACGATCAGGTCGCGGACGAGGACGCACATCCCGGCGCGCATCAGCGGGTAGATGCCGCCGCGATGCCCGCGGGGCTTGACGTCGCGTCGGCGCTGCCGTGCTGCCGCCGTGAGCTCGAGGACGACCTCCCAGATCACCATCACGAAGCTCCGCGTGACGTTGTGGCCGTTGGCGAAGAATGCGCGGTAGCCCGCGTTGGCGTGCGTCTCGGCCTCGATCCGGCTCACCGTCAGGAACAGGTGATCGGCACCGCCCGAGAGGAGGTTGCCGCGGCTCGCGCCGCCGTTCGACAGGAGGCCCGGCCCGGACGAGCGCCGGCGCTCGATCTCGGCACAGTCCGCCGGCGCGGAGCACGTCATCAGCAGGCCGCTCTCCTTCTCGACCCAGCGGAAGGCCGGGATGTCCTCGTTCGAGCCGAGCAGGATCCCGGCCTGGCTCGCGCCCGTCTGGGACGAGAGGTCCGTCTCCCACTCGACGAGGTGGTGGGTCTCTTCCTCGAGCCAGCGCGCCATGTTCGGGACGTTCCCGTCCCGGACCGCGCGGCGCAGGATCGGAAGGCCGAGCCCGTCGATCTCGAGGAAGACGATTCCCGGCCGGTCGGTTTCGACCCGCTCCCCGGACCGCTTTGCCAGCCGTGTGATGACTCGCAGGTCGTACGTGTCCTCGTCGTTGGCGCCGATCACGACCTCGATCACGACGCCGATGCCCGCCGCCACGAGCGCCGCCAGCAGCGCGGATCCGAACCCGTCGATCTGGACGTCGCCGGGCGCGATCTCCTCCGCGAGCATGAACATCGCCGCGTCGAGCAGGAGGATCAGGACGAAATCGACGACGAGCGTCAGCGGCAGGCGGATCGCGGCGATGATCGGCGGCAGGACGGCATTGAGCACGGCGATGACGACCGAGACGGCGAGTGCCGCCCCGAACGTCGCGATCTCGACCCCGGGAACGATCCAGGCCGCGAGGAGGAGCGCGAGAGCCGAGCTGGCCCACATGACGACGATCCGGCCGATCCCGAAGGCCGGCCGGCCGGCCGACCACTTGGGACGCTGTCCGTACGCGGAGCCGCGCTCGTTCACGACGCGCACTCTAGTTGCTCCGTCTCAGAAATCGCCTTGCGCTCCAGGCGGCTGCAACGCGTCGCCATGCGGCGTCCTCGGTCGCGCCCGTCTTCACGAATACGGGCGCTCCCTGCGTCCTTGCCTGGCTCGCGTTTCGCGCGCTGGAGCGTCAAGGGAATTCCGAGACGGAGCACTAGCGCCCGGTCGGGACCGAGGACCCGCCCTGACGGGCTCGACACCCGGGTTGCGCCGCAGGTAGTCGGCGACCCCTGCTCGAACGGAGTCGTGCAGGTGCTCGGGCCCGAGCGCCTCTGCGACGCCGGATCGATCGAGGATAGCCCGCAGGGGCGCCTTGGCGCGGCCGAACGCGAGCACGATCCCCTCCGCGCGGAGCTCGTCGATCAGCTCGAGGAGCATGTCCGTCGCCGTCGTGTCCGCGTAGGAGATCGAGCCGGCGTCCACCAGCACCTCGCGGACGGTGGGGGCCGTGTCCCGGACGAGCGCGCGGACCTCGGCGCGGAACCCGTTCGCGTTGGCGAAGAACAGCTCGTTCTCGAAGCGGAAGATGACGAGACCGGGAAAGGTCTCGCAGCCGGGATGATGGGCGATGTTACGGAACCGGAACGTCTCGTCGGGCTCCTCGGCGCCCGGGAGGCGACCGAGGACGGCGCTCGCCGGGCGGTATGCCCGCCAGACGAGCACGAGCAGCGACGCCACGACGGCGATGACCAGCCCTTCGAGGATCCCGAAGAGGAGCACGCCCGCCAGCGCCAGGATCGCGAGGCAGAAATCGCGCCAGTCGAGCCGTGCGAGCCTGCGCAGGCCGCGCACGTCCACGAGCCCGGCGACGGCGGTGATGACGAGCCCGGCCAGCGCGGCGTCCGGGAGGTTCCGGAACAGCGGCGCGAGCGCGAACAGGGTGACGATGAGCAGGCCGGCCCCGAGGAGCCCCGAAACCTGGGTCTTCACTCCCGCTCTCTCGCCCACGGCCGATCGTGACAGGCTCGCATCGACGGAGAAGCCCTGCGAGAGGCCGGCCCCGATGTTCGCCGCCCCGAGCGCGACCAGCTCCTTGTTCGGGTCGACCTCGTAGCCCTGGCGGGAGGCCAGCGAGCGGGCGCCGGCGATCGACTCCGCGAACGCCAGCAGCGCAATCCCGGCCACGCCCGCCATCAGGTCGAGCACCTGCCCGAGGCCGACGTCCGGGAGCCCGTACGAGGGCAGGCCGCGCGGGATCTCTCCCACGACCGACACGCCGTCCGCCTCGAGGTCAAGCCAGGTCGAGAGGACGAGCGCGAGCACGACGGCGATCAGCCCGGCGGGGATCTTCGGCAGGAACCGGGACAGCACGACGATGACGAGGATCGTCCCTGCGCCGACTGCGAACGTGGCAATGCTCGTCTCGTCGAGCGTCGCGACGAGGCGCCACACGTCCTCGAAGAAGTTGCCGTCCTCGATCGTGATGCCGAAGATCTTCGGTGCCTGCGAGCTCGCCACGGTGAGCGCGAGGCCGGTCACGAACCCGGTGAGGACAGGTTTCGCGAAGAACTCGGCCACGAACCCGAGCCGCGCCACGCCCGCGGCGACGAGGAGCCCGCCCGCGAGGAGCGCGGCGGCCGCGGAGAGGGCGACGAAGGTCGTGGCGTCGCCGCCGGCAAGGGGGGCGATGGTGGCGGCCGACAGCGCCGCGATCGCCGAGCTCGGCCCGACGTTGAGGTTGCGGCAGGTGCCGAAGATCGCGTACAGGAGGAGCGCGGCGAGCGCAGCGTAGAGGCCCGCCTGTGCCGGAACGCCGGCGAGCGATGCATAGGCGAGGCCCTGCGGAACCAACAGCGCCCAGACGGCGAGGGCGGCGATCGCGTCGGGGACGAGCAGCCGCTTGTCGTAGCGGGGCAGCCAGCTGACGATGGGCAGCGCGTCGCGCGCGGCCCGGGTCGCCGAGGGGCGGGCTCTATGCCACAGGTCACGTGCGTCCATGTGCTCTCCGTCGCGTTCCGGCGCCATGCCGAGAGCCCGCCGGTTGCCGAATCCGCGGCCGCCTTAACGCGCCGTGAATCATGCCTAACCGATCCTCAACCCGGCTCAACGGCGCTCACATGCTGCACTGGTTCACTCGTTCCGACAGTCGGCCGAGGGAAGGAAGGCGATGGAGAGCGCGAGCACGCAGATCGAGGACACGCTGACGGAGCAGACCATCCCGCTCGCCGCGGATGCCGAGGCAGGCGCGGTCGTCGAGCGGGCGCTGTTCGAGCTGAAGCGGGTGATCGTCGGGCAGGAGCTGATGCTCGAGCGCACGCTCGTCGCCCTGCTCGCCGGGGGCCACGTGCTGCTCGAGGGCGTCCCCGGGCTCGCGAAAACGCTGACGGTGAAGACGCTCGCCGAGGTGTTCGGCGGAGCCTTCCACCGTGTGCAGTTCACGCCCGATCTCGTCCCGTCCGATCTCGTCGGCACCCGCGTCTACCGGCCCGGCCCCGGGGAGTTCGGAACCGAGCTCGGGCCCGTCTTCTGCAACTTCCTCCTCGCCGACGAGATCAACCGGGCGCCCGCGAAGGTGCAGTCGGCCCTGCTCGAGGTGATGGAGGAGCACCAGGTCACGATCGGCGGCACCACCTACCCGGTCCCCGAGCCCTTCCTCGTGCTGGCGACGCAGAACCCGATCGAGTCCGAGGGCACCTATCCGTTGCCCGAGGCGCAGGTCGATCGCTTCCTGATGAAGGTGCTCGTCGACTATCCCGGCTACGGCGACGAGCTGACCGTCGTCCAGCGGTCGCTCGCCGGCCTCGCCCAGGTCGAGCAGGTGGTCTCGCTCGACGAGCTGCGCCGCCTCCAGGCTCAGGTCCGCGACGTCTACGTCGACCCGGCCGTCACGGGCTACGCGGTCAGCCTCGTCCTCACCACCCGCCAGCCGGCCACGCAGGGGCTCGGGGAGCTCGCCGAGCTGGTCGAGTTCGGATCGAGCCCCCGCGGCTCGATCGGCCTCGTTCGCAGCGCCCAGGCGCTCGCGTTCACCCGGGGCCGGCGCTACGCGCTGCCGCAGGACGTCCGCGAGCTCGCGAAGGACGTGCTGCGGCACCGACTCGTCCTCAGCTACCGGGCGCTCGCCGACGGGGTGACGCCGGACACGATCCTCGACCGGGTGCTCGAGGCCGTCCCGGCGCCTCGAATCGACCTCGCACGGGCCGCGGCGTGAGCGCGCTGCCCTACAACCTGCCGGGCCGGACGCCCGCGGCTCCGGGCCCGGGCCCGATGTCGGAGGCACTGCTTCGCGCCCTCGACCTGACGGTGCGGCGGCGGGTCGAGAGCCTGCTGCCCGGCGAGCACCGCTCGACTGCGCTGGGTGTCGGCACGGAGCTGGCCCAGATCCGCCTGTACATGCCCGGAGACGACGTCCGCCGGATCGACTGGAACGTCACCGCCCGGACCGGCGATCCGCACGTGCGGGTCGACGTCGCCGAGCGTGCGCTCACGACGTGGATCGTGCTCGACGTGTCGGCCTCGATGATCTTCGGGACGGCGGACCGCCGCAAGGCCGACGTCGCCGAGGGCGTGACGCTCGCGGTCGGTCACCTCGCGTCACGGCGCGGGAGCCGGCTCGGCGTCGTCACCTGGGGGGCAGGCGAGGTCGAGACCGTTCCACCCCGCGGCGGGCGCGGGGGAATACTGGGGCTGCTCGTGGCGCTTCGTCGCGAGCAGGAGCGGCGAGGCTCGCATTGCTCCACGCTCGACGAGGCACTGGCGCGCACGGCGAGGATCGCGCGTCGCGGCGCCGCGGTCTTCGTCGTCTCCGATTTCCGCGGCCATTCCGGCTTCGCCGCGCCACTCGCCAGGGTCGCCGCCCGCTGCCACACCGTGTGCGCCGAGATCAGGGATCCGCGCGAGCAGGAGCTCGTCGACGTCGGCGACCTCTGGCTGGTCGATCCCGAGACCGGCAGGCAGCTTCGCGTCGACACGTCGAGCGAGCGGCTGCGCCGGCGCTTCGCCGAGCGCGCGGCCGCCGAGCGTGATGCGCTCGCGGCCACGATCCTCGGTGCGGGCGCCGAGCATCTCGTGCTCTCGACCGAGGGCGACTGGCTCCGCTCGTTCGCCGGCCAGCTCCGCCGCCGAGGGAACCGGCGATGAGCTTCGTCTGGCCCGCGGCGCTGCTCGGCCTCGCTCTCGTCCCGCTCGCGCTGGCCGCCTACGTGCTCGTGCAGCGCCGCCGGGCACGGTTCGCCGTCAAGTTCACGAACCTCGATCTCCTTGCGAACCTCGTCGACGAGACGCCTCGCTGGCGGCGTCACGTGCCGCCCACGCTGTTCCTCGTCGCTCTCGCGGCGCTCGTCGTCGCCGTCGCGCGGCCGGAGCTCACGCAGAAGGAGCCGCGGCGGGCTTCGGTCGTGCTCGCGCTCGACTCGTCGGGCTCGATGCAGGCGACGGACGTCGAGCCGACGCGGCTCGACGCTGCCCGCGCCGCTGCGAACAGCTTCCTCGACAGCGTTCCCGACGAGCTGCCGGTCGGGCTCGTCACGTTCTCGGATGGTGCGAACGTCCTCGTCCCCCCGACCACCGACCACGACGCGGTGCGCCGCGCGCTGGAGACGCTCGAAGCCGACGGCGGCACGGCGATCGGCGACGCGATCGCGGTCGCGACGCAGCTCCAGGGCTCCCAGCAGGCTGCGACGCTGGCTGACAGCGGCGCCGCCGAGGAGACGAGGCAGGTGGTCCTGCTCCTCTCCGACGGCGCGCCCTCGGAGGGAACGCTCGATCCCGAGGAGGCCGCCCGCGACGCGCGGGCAAGAGGCGTCTCTGTGAGCACCGTCGCGCTCGGGACGGACGAGGGGACGATCGAGGTGACGGACGAGCTCGGCTTCACGGAGACGATCCCGGTGCCGCCCGACCGCGAGACGCTGTCGCGGGTCGCCCAGGTGAGCGGCGGGACGTTCTTCGACGCGCCGAGCGGGGAGGAGCTCGAGAGCGTCTACGAGCAGGTGGCCGGTGACGTCGGGTTCACGGAGACGCAGACCGAGGTCGCGTGGCTCTTCGCGGGCCTCGGCGCGATCCTCCTGCTCGCCGGCGGCAGCCTGTCGATCCTCTGGTTCAACCGTCTGCCGTAGGCAGCGCAAGCAGTTCGCGCCGGAGGCGGGAGCCCCGATTTGCTCCCGAGATGATTCAATGCCGGGTGTGAGCGCGGACGAGCGGCAGCTGCGGCCCCCGCCCGGCGCGCGGGCGGTCAATGCCGTCGGGGGCGCGCTCTCCCGACGCGGGTGGAAGCGGCCGGACCTGTCCCCGGAGGTGCTGCTCGCGGCGGCCCGCCGACAGGCCAGGAGCGAGGACGAGGACCGCGAGCCGCTCGAGCCGCTGTCCGTCCTTGGCGAGGATCTGGAAGACGATGCGCGGCTCACGACGGTCGGTCGGATGGTGGCGCGCCGGACGCTCGTCGACCTCCTCGCGAACCGCCTCAACGTGGCGCAGACGGTCGCCGCGAACCCGGAGATCGAGCGGCTGGAGATCCGCCGGCCCATCTTCGTCGTGGGCCTGCCGCGCACGGGAACGACACTCCTCTACAAGCTGCTGGCCTCGGATCCCGCGGCGCGCGCGCCCCTCTACTGGGAGTCGCTCTGGCCGGTGCTGCGGCCCGGTCGACGGCGCGACGACCGCCGCCGCCGCGCCCGCAGGCAGGTACGCGGTCTCGACCGGCTCTCGCCCGACCTGAGGGTGATCCACCCGGTCGATCCGCGGGGCGTCGAGGAGGATCTGGCGCTCCAGGCGATCACGCTTCGAAGCCCGTTCTTCGAGATGCTCTGGGACGCACCCCGCTACTGGCAGTGGCTGCTCGCGCGCCCACGGGACGACATCGCGGAGGCGTACCGCCACTACCGCACGATTGTGCGCTGCCTCGAAGCGGCGCCGCCGAAGGAGCGGGACGCACCTGCTGGACACTGGGTGCTGAAGACGCCGGCGCATCAGCTCTTCGTCTCGGAGCTGCTCGCGACCTTCCCGGACGCCGTCGTCGTCGAGACGACCCGTCCCCTGACGACCGTTGTACCGTCACTGGCGAGCCTCTTCTCGGCGTTCCGGCGGATCTCCTCCGACGAGGCCGACCCGCACTCCGCGGGCCGGCTGGCGCTCGAATTCACGGCCGCCGCGCTCGAGCGCATGACGGCTGCCCGGACGGCTCATCCCGAGCGGTTCCTCCGTGTCGAGTATCGGGCGCTCGTCGACGACCCGATCGGAGCCGTCACCGGCGTGTACGATCAGCTCGGCTTGGCCGTGACGGACGAGATGCTGGCGCGGATGACCGTCTGGATCGCCGAGAACCCCCGGCACAAGCACGGGGTCCACCGGTACACCCTCGAGCAGTTCGGCCTCGACGAGGCGTCAATCAGGGAGCGCGTGGCACCGTAGCGGGCCGGGGAGCCATGGGAATGCGAAACGACATGAGTCAGCCGAATTCCGGTCGCCGTCGATGAGGGCCGGCAGGCCCAGCACGACAGCGCGGGTGTCCGCATTCCTGCGGGCGCTCCACCAGTCGGAGCCGGCCGGGCGGCGGATCTCCGACGACCCCGACGCCGCGTTGATGGTCGAACGCCGGCTGGGGAAGAGAGCGGCCAGGTCCGGTTCGCTTGCGGCCAGGCGTCGCCTCCGACTCGCCGCGGAGGAGATCGCCGCACGTGACCGGTTCGCCGACGACTGGGCGGCGCGGACGATCCGCGGCCGGGGTCAGATCGTGTTGCTCGGTGCCGGGCTGGACACGATGACGCTGCGGCTGCAGGAGCGGTTTCCGGAAGCCCGGTTCTTCGAGGTCGACGCTCCGGCGACACAGGAGCGCAAGCTTTCGCTACTGGCACGGTCGGGTCGTCAGCCGCCTGCCGACCGCTGCCGCTTCGTCCCGGCCGACTTCGAGACGGACGACGTGGGCGGGAATCTGATCGACGCTGGGTTCGACCCCCAGGTCGTGACATTCGTGAACTGGATGGGTGTGACGTACTACCTTCAACTGGATGTGATCGATCATACGATCCAGGCGCTGAGTCGACTGCTCTGCGCCGGCTCGGTGGTGGCCTTGGACTACTTCGACGAGAGCGGCCCGCACATGCACAGCCTGCACGGATACCTCTGGAGGCTGCTGGGTGAGCCGATCCGAAGTTGGCTCAGTCGTGAGGATCTGCAGGCGCTAGCAGCGTGCCACGGGATGGTGGTCGCGGAACAGACGACGCCGCTGGAGGTCATTGCCGATCGCCTGGGTCGGGCAGTCGATGTTCGCACGCCGCTGCAGTTGGCCGCGCTGATCCGTTCGTAGGTGATCGGCGTGCCCCGAGTGGTTTAGGGCCCGCACGGTCGGTTCGGTCCCGCTTCGGCTATGCGATCGTGAGCCGTTCGAGGGCGTCCGCCGCCGCAACGGCGCCGCCCGCTTCCTCGAAGGACGTGCGGATCCGGCCGGCGGCCTCGCGGTAGGAGGGATCGGTGAGCACGGTTTCCACGGCCGTCCGAAGCTCGTGCGGTGTCACCCGGCCGAAGCGCGCGCGGATGCCGGCCCCGGCCCGGACGACGTCTCCTGCGATGTGCATCTGGTCGTCTTTGATAGGTACAACGACGAGGGGGAGCCCCCGGCTCAGGGATTCGCATGTGACGTTCGCGCCCGCATGGCAGAGGACAGCGTTCATCGTGTCGAGAACGCTGAGCTGCGGTACATACGGGCGGACGAGGACGTTCGGCGGCGGGTGCGGGACGAGCTCCATCGGTGCGACGAGGACCGCTTGCCAGGAGGCGTCGTCGAGTGCCTCGAGCACCGTCGGTACGAACCACGTGTTGGCGCCCGGGTTGACCGTGCCGATGGAGGCGAGGATCCTTGGGCCATCCCGGAGCTCTGACCATGGGAAGGGTGTCCGCTCCACTCGGCCCACGAGCGCAGGGCCGACCAGGCGGCAGGCGGCGGGAAGTGGAACGTCTCCGATCAGGGCGCGCGTGGCGTAGACAAGGATGAGATCTGGCGAGCGGTCAGGCCAGTCGACGGGAACCAGCCCCGCCTCCTGCTGAAGACGGGCGAGCCGGTCGACGACCCACTCGCCAACCCGCCGAAACCCGCCAAAGGGGTCGGCGAGCGCGACCCAGCTGGTAGCCGACGTGGCCCATCGAAGGTGGAACCGGCGAGCAACGAGGGCCCCGGCCAGCGCCTCCCGGTCGGCCACGACGACTGCCGGCTCGAACTCCTCGACCGCCCGCTCGACGCCGTCGATCATCGACTCGGCCAGGGGGATGAGCACCTCCTCCCAGAGAAACCGGAACCGACTCAGCCCGCGCAGCATGGCTCCGTGTTCCTGGAGGGCTAGTCTCTCGGCGGCGCCTATGCGCTCGTCGAGTGCGAACAGAGACGCTCCGGCAGGAAGGAGTGGCTGGACGATCGAGCTGTGTCCCGCCCAGGCGACCGAGTTCCCTCTTCGTTCGAGCGTCCGTGCGACGGCCACCGTCGGATTGACGTGTCCGGGAAAGGGCGGAACGACGAAGAGGAAGCGAGCTCCTACGAGAACTCCGTCTCGAGCCAGTCGGCAAGCTTGCCCGCAACCTGCTCCGGCGCCGTGACAAGCATTCCGTGCCCGCGCCCGTGAACGATCTCGATCCTGCTGTCCTGGATGGCTCCTGCGAGCCGCTCGGCCTCGACGAGCATGGACGACTCCTCGCCGTACATCAGCAGCGTCGGACATGCGATTGCCCGCAGCTGCTCATCGGTCACAGCGTCGAGCTTTGCAAGGTCGTCGATAAGTGATGTTCGGAGCGTCAGATTCATTGCGCGTTCTCGTGTCGGCCCTCGCTTGTGCGAGAGAAAGCGGTTGATCTGGGGGACAAACTCCGAGGCTTCGTCGAACTCACTGCCGCCCGCCTGCATATGGGAGCGAAGGACCTCCTCGTAGAGTTCTCGAGCACGGCTTTCTCTCGCCTCTGGTCCGGCCTGTCGGAGCACCTCCCGTGACCAGCGAACGAAGTCCATGCTCTCCCCGTCCCCAAGATAGGGCTCTAGCAGAGCGAGCCCGTCCACGGTTGTTCGCGTATCGAGCGCAAAGTGAACAGCGAGCGTGGCGCCGAAGCTGGATCCGGCGATCACGAGCTGTGTCTCCGAGAGCCCGAGCGCTTCGAGCAGACCGTAGAGGTCGGAAGCCATGTCATCCATCGTGTAGCCGGTAGCGGGTTGGTCGCTGAGGCCGAAGCCACGAAGGTCGTACATGAGGATCGTGCCGCGGTCCGCGAGCCGAGACGCCGCCGCGATGTACCAGCCGGAAAGGTTGTCGTGCGGCATGAGGCCATGCACAAGCACGATGGTCGGGCATCCGTGTCCAATCTGCTGCACGTGAAAACGGATTCCTCTGGCCTCGACAAACGCCATGAGGACTCTACCGAGAGCCGGCCACAAACTCGACGAGGTCGCCCACGCGGAGTCCGATGATCTCGTCGAGCTCCATCGACGAGATCCAGCCGGCGAAGTCCAGGTCGTCGCCGTAATGCTCGCGCAGCGCCTCGCCGAGCGCGACGAGCTCGATGCTCTCGAGCTCGAGGTCCGTCTCGAACGAGGTTTGGATCCCGATGGGGGCGTCCTGCACCCAGTCCTCGTCGATGACCTCTCGGATAATCCCCGAGACCGCAGCAAGGATCTCCTCGCGTTGTGCGTCGAGCGTCGGCATCGGCGACAGTCTACCGGCGTTCCTCAGGGGCCGAACCGGTCCACGCGACGATCCGATCGCCCAGCCTTCTCGTCTCGATCGGGTGGCCGCCGATGTCGAACCGCTCCCCGTCGACCGCCGAGGCCGTGATCTCCCGGGGAAGACCCTGGATGCCCGTGCCCTCCGCTTTGGCGGCAGCCTCCTTCGCTGCCCAGAGGCGGGTGAGCCACTCGTCGCGGTCGCCATCGGGCAGCAGCTCGAGCTCCTCCGGCGCGAACGACAGACGGACGAAGCCGTCGTCTCGGGGCTCGATCGTCTCGAGGTCGATACCCGGATCGCGGCCGATCGCGGCGAGAGCGACGGCAACCCCGTCCTTGTGCGCGATCGACACCCGGATGTCCTCGGCGAGCCGGCTCGAGGCCGTCGGCCGCCCGCTCGGGTCGTTTCGAATCTGGACCTCGATCGGGAAGACGTCCTGGTTGCCGAGCTCGAAGAGCGTCCGTCGGACGGCGTCCTTCGCGGCGATCCTCCCCCCGAGCCACTCCGTGCGGCGGCCGGCAGGCACGAGCGCCATCTCGGCTTGCTCGTCATGGTCGAGAAACCGCGACGAGAGGAATTCCACGGTTCGCGAGAGGCCATACCCGTCGAGGTCGAGCAGGACGAAGCCCTCCGGGTAGGGCCGGGCAAGCAGGTTGCGGCTGGGCTCGCGGGTAACCGTGAACAAGACGTCGTCCGTCTGGAAGCGGAAGTCCTGCCAGCCGGTCGCCCGGGCGAACAGCGCTCCGCTGCTGAGCACGAGCTCGATGTCGAAGCTCGCCACCTGCTTTCCGGCGTGGCGCACGCGGGCAGTGCATGTCAGCCGTTCTCCGGTCGGGGGCTCGGTCGAGAAGAACTCGTACCGATCGATCCGAACGGGCATCGCCATCCGGTCGCGCTCGGAGGCGAAGGCCACCCAGAGCCCGGCGAACTGACCGGCTGCGTCGAGGAGGGCGCCCTGGGCCGGGAGCGCCTCGATGACGCCCCGCATGCCGTCATCGGCGACGGTCTCGAGTCCGACGATGCCCTGATAGGCGGGGCCGTGGAACATCCACCGCTCCGAGTACACCTCCGCGGCCGTGATCGGCGGCGGGCGTTCATTGGTGAGCGGACGCTGGTCGGGGGCGGGAGAGTCGGGGAAGCGGTTCGCAACGGTTACGACCGCCTCGAAGTGGCCCTCGACAGCGACCTCGACCCGTGTCCCGCCGTCGTAACGGGCGCGCAGGGTCAGGTCTGCCGGCGGCTCGACGTAGATCCACTTGATCGCCCTGACGTGCTCGACCGCGACCGCCTCCTTGCCCGAGATGCGCCGCGCAAGGTCGCGTGCGATCGAGATCGACATCGTCATCGGGATCGACGATCCGAGATCCTCCAGGCGCGGCCAGCCGGGCGGCTGGTTGAAGAACGAGTGGTCGAGAAGGGCCGGATAATCGGCGAGCGAGTAGGTGCGCTCCTCGCGGATCTCGACCGGTCCCCCGTCCCGCGTGGCCGTGGCCTCGGAGTGGTCCGCGAAGGCCCGGACGACCGCCTCCTGGGCATGCTTGACCTCGCCGAGGGAGGCCTGGAACGCAGCGAGGACGGGATCCGAGGTCTCGACGGTGCCGACCGCTGCCGTCTCGAGTGGCAGGTGGTGCTCCAGCCGAACGAGGGGAACGCCGATCGCGAGTCTCACGGCCGAGCGCGGTCGAGCCTTCTCCACGATGCCGAGCGGCTCCAGCCGCACATGCGCTCCCTCCACGAAGAGCGCCGCCGCGGCACGCCCCAGCTGCGCGAGACCCGAGCGCTGTGGGAGGTTCGTGGCGATGGCGTGGTGCGGTAGACCGCGAAGCGTATCGTCGACGAATCCGACGAGGTTCCCGACCCCGACCTGCACGAAGACCCGGACGCCGTCTCGATGCAGCGCGAGGATGAGCTCCCTGAACCGCACCGGCTCGACGAGATGGCGCGCGAAGAGCTCCCGGATCTCGTCCCCGTCCGTCGGGTACGGCAGGCAGGTGGTCGCCGACCACAGGGGAACGCGAGGGGTGTCGAGCGGGATCCCGGAGATATGGTCGCGGTGGAGGCCGAGATAGCCGTCGAACGCCGGCGAGTGGAACCCGGAGCGGAACGGGATCACCTGTGCGAGCACCCGTCTGGCCTTGAGGCGCCTGACGGCCTCCTCCATCTCGGTGTCCTCCCCGCAGGCGATGGACTGGTGCGGGCAGTTGTCGTGCGAGACGTGGACGCTCGCAAGGTCGCCGATCACGGCTTCCACTTCTGGAGCCCCGCAGCCGACGGCCGCGTACACCACGTCGGGAACCTGGAGCATGCCGGGACGCAGGCTGCTGAGCAGCCCGTTCACGGCCTCTTCGGAGATCATGGCGCTGGCCACCATCCCGGTCCATTCGCCGATGCTGTGGCCGGCGATCGCGTCGGGCTCCACGCCCAGCTCGATCAGCGCAGCGTTCAGCAGCCGGCTGACCTCGACGACCGCCGTGCCGTGCTGTTCGAGATTCGCCGGGTCGTCGACGACCGTCGGCAGGGGCTTCTCGAAGTGGCGCGCCACGTCGTCGACCCGCGGCTCGAACACCGCCTCGACGCCGGGGAAGAGGAACGCGATCTTGCCGCCTGCGCCGATGAGCCCGCCGTGTGCGAAGTAGATTCCGTCGCGGCCATGCCGCGGCGACTCGCTCTCCACCGCCGCCCGTGCGGCGGCGAGACGCTCCGGGGTCGGGTCGGCGATCGCCAGTCGCCAGTCGCCGTCCCCGCCCGATGCTCCGGCATCGAGCGCCTCGAGCAGCCGTTCCTTCGTCTCGGCGGCAAGGGCCAGGATCCGCTCGCGCGGTTCCTCGCGGGGGCAGGTCTCGGCCGTCCCTCTGTCGCCGCGTCCAGGATGACGTGCGCGTTGATCCCGCCGAAGCCGAATGCGTTCACGCCGGCGTCCGGTGGCCGTTCCACTCCTCCGCCGTGGTGATCGGCCGGAAGCGCGTTCGGTCGAGCATCGGGTGTGGCTCCTCGCAGTGGAGCGTCGGCGGCAGCACGCCGTGGTAGACGGCGAGCGCGGCCTTGATCAGGCCCGCCGCGCCCGCCGCGGGCATGGCGTGACCGATCATCGACTTCACCGACCCGAGCCCGGCCCGCTGGCCGTTCGGCGCCGGACCGAAGAACCGTGCCAGCGTCTCGAGCTCGGCTGCGTCGCCGACCGGCGTGCCGGTTCCGTGTGCCTCGACCAGCCCGACGGTCGACGGATCGAGGCCGCTGTCCTGCCACGCGCGCTCGAGCGCCGGAGCTGACCCTCGACGCGCGGCGTCATCAGGCTGTGCCCCGGCCGTCGCTCGAGACGCCGATCCCGCGGACGACCGCGTAGATGCGGTCGCCCTCACGCTCGCGTCCGCCAGGCGCTTGAGCACCATGATCCCGACGCCTTCGCCGATCAGCAGGCCGTCGGCGCGACGGTCGAAGGGCCGGGTCTGCTCGCTCCGGGAGATGGCGCCGAGCTGCGAGAAGACGCTCCAGAGCAGTTGCTCGTTGCAGAGATGGACGCCGCCGGCGATGACCATGTCGCACGTCCGGTCGGCCAGCTCGTGGCAGCCGAGCTCGACCGCGATCAGCGAGCTCGCGCACGCGGCGTCGATCGTGTACGCGGGCCCTTCGAGTTCGAGCCGGTTCGCGATGCGCGACGCGGCCAGGTTGGGCACGATCCCGATCGCGGTGTCGGGCCCATAGCTGTGGAACTGTGAGAGGAACTCCCGGCGGACGCGGGCGAGCTCGTCCTCACCGAGTGTCGGAAGAAGCGATCGCAGCAGCTCGACGAGCTGCTGGGCACCGCGCACGATCTGCTCGAGCCGGCGGAGGCCTGCCCCGATGTACCCGCCCCGCCCGAGGATCACCGCCGTGCGGTCGCGCGGAAAGGGCCGCTCGGCGTAGCCTCCGTCGGCGAGCGCCTCCCCCGCGACCCGAAGGGCCAGGAGCTGATCGGGCTCGGCTCCTTCGGAAACGTTCGGCATGATGCCGAACGCCACCGGGTCGAACGTGGCGTACGTGTCGATGAAGCCGCCGCGGCGGCAGTAGAACCGATCCGGCTCGCTCGAGTCGGGGTCGTAGAAGTCGCTCTCCCAGCGTGACGCCGGGACATCTGTGATCGCGTCGACACCGGAGGCGACGTTACGCCAGAAGGTCTCGAGGTCGGGGGCTCCGGGGAAGATGCACGCCATCCCGACGATGGCGACATCCGTCGAACTCATGCGAACGCGGCCGGGTCGCCCTCAGGAGGATGACCTGGGGCTCGTCCTTGGCGCCGTAGAGCAGCTCGTCCAGGAAGCTGACGGACCCCTCCTCCGGCTCGATGAGCCCGATGCCGCGCTTCGCGTACTCCGCGGCGAGCTCGGGCGAGACCATGCCGCCCCCACCCCACGGGCCCCAGTCGATCGAGAAGACACGGCCTTCGAGGCGGTCGTTGAGGGCGACGGCGAGCTTGTCGAGGAAGTCGTTCGCGGCCGCGTAGTCCGACTGGCCGCGGTTGCCGAACACCCCCGAGACGCTCGAGAAGAACACGACGAACCGCACGTCCGGACGGAGCTTCCTGGCCAGGGTGTTCGCAGCGCTCACCTTGGTCGCGAACACCCGCTCGAACGACGCGTCGGTCTTGTCCGCGATCAGCCTGTCCTCGATCAGCCCGGCGCCGTGGATGACGCCGTCGATACGCCCGTGCCGTTCGTACAGCTCGTCGATCAGGCTGCCGAACGCCTCGTCGTCGGTCACGTCGACCTGGTGGTAGTCGACCTGCGCTCCTGTCGCCTGGACGGCCACCAGCGTCGAGCGGATCTCGCGCACGGCGAGGATCCGCGCGCAGGCGGGCTCGATCTCCGACACGCTTTGGCCGCGGGCGACGAGGACCTTGCGGATCGAGACAGCGTCTCGCGCTTCCGCAAGCTCGGAATCGTCGATCTCCTCGGTCAGGGGCGTGCGGCCGAGCAGCTCCAGCCGGCACCCGAAGCGGGCGGCGAGCGACTCGGTGACCCGCGCGGCGATCCCGCGGGCGCCGCCGGTGACGACGACGACGCTCTGCGCGTCGAGAGGCCGCAGGGCTCCGGATCCGTTGCGTTCCATCGGAACCACCCGCAGGACGTGGCGAGTGCCGTTCTCGTAGCCGACCTCGTGGACCTCGTCCGTCGTGAGGAGCTCCTCGATCACCGCTGCGCAGAGCTCGTCGGGATCACGCTTCGGGTCGAGATCGACGGCCTTCACGCGGAGGCTGTCGCGTTCCTTCGTGAGGCTTCGGAGCAGACCGGCAGCGCCTCCGGTCGCGGGAGGGGGCTCTCCTTCCGGGCGGCCGTGCCCGAAGGCTCCGCCGAGCGCCGTCGCGACGAGGATTGTCCCGGTACCGCCGACGACCGCGTCCCGCACCCGGGCGAAGACGGAGCCCATGTCCTCGGGGCCGACCGCCGGCTCGAGGAGGGACAGGTCGACGAGGCACTGGACGGCGGACCAGTCCCCGCCATCGCCGATCAACTCGACGGTGGCGCCGAGGGCTTCGAGACGTCCGGCGAGCCGGTCGGCGACCCCGAGCCCGTCCGGCACGACGGCGATGCGCGTCCCGTCGATGCTCAGCTCGCCCTCGGCCGGCCCGACCGGCTCGAGCCGCAGGACATAGCGGTCGATCTTGCCGTTCACGGGCTGCGCGTCCTCTGCTCCGAGCGCCTCGGCCGGTATGCCTGGCGACGGGGCGGCGTGCTCGTCCGCCACGGGCGCGGACGGCTCGCCGGCCGACCGCTCGATCACCTCGAGGATGCCCCGCAGCGTCTTCACGGCCACGAGCTCTTCCGGCACCTCGTCCCGGCCGACCCCGCCCAGGCGCTCGTCGAGAGCGCCGAGGATCTCGACCCGCTTGATCGAGTCGATGCTGAGGTCTGCCTCGAGGTCGAGGTCGAGGCCGAGCATGTCGGGCGGGTACCCGGTGCGTTCACTCACGATCTGCAGCAGCGTCTCGAGGACGCTCGCCGGTGGCGCCCCGTTCCCGGCGGCGGCCGCCGCGGCGGCCGCCACGGACGCGGCCGTGGGCGAAGAGGGCGCGGGCGCCGGCGTCACCGCGACGGGCGGCAGCTCCATCCCGGCGGGTGCGCCGGCCCCGAGGTAGCCGAGGAGCACCTCGCGCTGCGTCGCCACCAGCTCGCGGACCGACTGGAGATACTCGAGCACGACGCTCTCGCGGTCGGCGCCAGGGACGGCGCCCTGGACGGCACCGGGGAGAAGTGACCGGACGACCGGGCCGTCCGTGAGCTTCAGGGCGTGTGCCGGGACCTCTCCGTGGAGCGGGAGCGCCCGGTGTCCGTCGATGAGCCAGGTCGTCGGGCTCGGCGTTCGGTCGGGCGGCGCGGTCAGATCGAACGCCTCGGCGTCGCGGGCTGCGAACAGGGGCTCCACGTCGACGGGCACGCCGGCCGCGGCCAGCCGACCGAGGGTGTGAAGGAGACGGGTCACGCCGTGCTCACCAGGCTCGTCGCAGGCGACTGCGACGTGCGGTCGCTCGCCGAGGATCCGCCCGACGAGGCCTGTGAGCACCCGGCCGGGACCGGCCTCGACGAAGACGTGCGCGCCCGCCTCGTACATCGCCTCGATCTCCTCCACGAACCGGACCGGGGAGCCGATCTGCGCAATCAAGAGCGCCCTGATCCCGTCCGGTGCGGTCGGGTACGCGGAGGCCGACTCGTTGGCGTACACCGGGAGCTGCGGGGCGGCCGGCTCGAGCTCGGCGAGCGTGGCGGCGAAATGGTCGGCCGCCGCGGTGACCAGCGGGCTGTGGAAGGCGCACGCGACCGGCAGCTGGCGCGCCGACATCGCAGCATCGCGAAAACGGGTCAGTGCCTCGGCGACGGCCGCGCTCGTGCCGGAGACGACGACCTGGTCCGGCGCATTGTCGTTCGCGATCACGAGGCCGTCGAGACCGGCGATCGCCTCGGCGACGTCGGCGTGGCCCGCGGAAACCGCTGCCATCGCACCCGGGTCGCCGCCGTCGTTCGCCTCGACGGCATGGACCATCGCCGCGGCGCGGGCGTCGCTCAGGGACAGGAGCGCGTCCTCCCCGAAGGCGCCGGCGGCGGCGAGCGCCACGAGCTCGCCGTAGCTGTGCCCGGCCGTCATGGCCGGCTCGACCCCGAGCTCTCGGAGCAGCGAGGCGAGCGCCAGCCCTGCGACCCCGAGGGCTGGCTGGGCGACGCGTGTGTCGGTGAGCGCGGCCTGCTGAGCCGCGCGGGCCTCGGGGGTCCAGGCCGTCGGTGGGAGCATCGCATCCGCAAGCCCGGCGCGCAGCCCGAGCAAACGCCGGAGCGAGGGGAAGGCGACGAAGAGGTCGCCGAGCATGCCGACCCTCTGGCTGCCCTGGCCGGGGAAGAGGAACGCGACCGTGGGCGCCTCGTCGGCCGTGGCGTCTCGCAGGTATACACCGTCGGCGGCCGTCCCTTCCCGCGCCGCCTGCAGCTTGGTTGCGAGGTCGTCGAGGTCGGAGGCCACGATCGCGACCTGGACCGGAGCGTCCCCGGCCGATGCCGACCGGGCGAGGTCGCGCAGGCGCCACGGTCCGTGGTCGAGGAGCCCGGCGACGATCTCGATGCGCGCGCTCGCGGCGGCGCGATCGGCGCCCCGGAAGAGGAACAGCTCGGACGGCCAGAGGTCGTGGCCGGACGCGACGCCGTTCGCGGGCGCGTGGCTCTGGAGGGCGATGTGGAAGTTGGTGCCACCGAAGCCGAACGCGCTGACCCCGGCGACCCGGTTCTCGGTGAGCCAGGGGCGGGCTCGGTCGCTGAGGGTGAACGGGCTGCGACCGTCCTTCCACCCCGGGTTCGGATGTGCCATGTTGCTGGTGGGCGGGAGCGCTCCCCGCTCGAGCGCCAGGGTCGCCTTGATCAGACCTGCCAGCCCCGCCGCGCACTTCGTGTGGCCGATCTGGGACTTCACGGAGCCGAGCGCGCACTGCTGGGTTCCCGCCCCCGCGCGCACGAAGACGTCGTCGAGCGTCTCGAGCTCGGTTCGATCGCCGACGACCGTGCCGGTGCCGTGGGCCTCGACGAGACCGACCTCCGCAGGGGAGATCCCCGCCTGCTCGTAGGCGCGCTCGAGCGCACGCAGCTGACCTTCCCGGCGCGGGGCGGTCAGTCCGAGGGACCTGCCGTCGCTCGACGACCCGACTCCCTTGATCACCGCGTAGATGCGGTCGCCGTCGCGCTCGGCGTCCTCGAGGCGCTTCAGGACCACGGCCGCAACGCCCTCGCCGAGCACGATCCCGTCGGCGTCCTCCGCGAACGTCCGGCACTGCCCGGACGGCGAGAGCGCGTGAACGGTGGAGAACATGAGGAAGTCGATGATGTCGTTGTGGAGGTCGGCGCCTCCGCAGAGCACCAGATCGCTCGACCCGGAGTTGAGCTCCTTGACCCCGAGCGAGACGGCGGCCAGCGAGGCTGCGCAGGCCGCGTCGACGGTGAAGTTGATGCCGCCGAGGTCGAGACGGTTCGCGATCCGGCCGGCGATCACGTTCGCGAGCAGCCCGGGGAACGAGTCCTCGGTCAGCGCCGGGAGGAGCTCGGCCAGCTCCGGGGGCAGGTCGCCGACGTGCTTTCGCCAGAGCGCGCGGAACGCGAGATGGCTGGCAAGGTCGCTGCCTGCCTCGGCGCCGAAGATCACCGACGCCCGCTCGCGGTCGAACGGACGCTCCAGGTAGCCGGCGTCGGCGAGCGCTCGACGCGCGACCTCGAGCGCCAGCAGCTGGATCGGCTCGATCGCCGAGATCGAGAACGGCGGGATCCCGAAGCTGACGGGGTCGAACGGGACGGGGTCGAGGAAGCCGCCCCACTTCGAGGGGACGTTGTCGGAGGAGGTGTCGTCGGGGCGGTAGTAGATCTCGGGGTTCCAGCGCTCGCCGGCACCTCGCTGATCGCGTTCCTGCCCGCGACGATATTGCTCCAGAAGGTGGAGATGTCCGGAGCGCCGGGGAAGACGCCCGCCATGCCGACGATCGCCACGTCGGCCGGCCGGGGCCGGCGCCGGGGCGGCACCTCGGGAAGCTGTACCCGCTCCAGGACGGTGCCGGCGCCAACCGAGACGTCGCGATGGAGCGCCTCGATCGTCGTCAGCTCGTGCCTCAGCGTCGCCGCCTGGCCGATCATGACCATGCCCTCGCTCCGCTGCTCCTCCTCGTCCACGACGACAAGACGCTCTCCGTCGCGCCGCAGCCCCTTCGAGGCGACGCGGAGGCGGCCGAGGTTCAGCTGCTCGAGGTGCTCCCACAACTCGCGGCTCGACGCCCCTTCGCGTGCCAGGCGGTCGCGCTCCGCGATGAACTGCCGGACGTACGGCGTGTCGGCGCAGCGCGTCGCATGACCGGGAGACGTCTCGAGCAGGACGGTGCGCTCTGCGTGGAGGGCCGCATCCTGGAAGCCGGGCTGGATCGCACCGTGATCGACGGCCTCGGCCGTGAACAGGTACGCGGTGCCCATGAGAACGCCCACATTGGCGCCGTGATCCGCGAGCGGCGCGGCCATCGCCTCGACCATCGCGGCAGAGCGCGCGTCGTGGATGCCGCCCGCGAACAGCACGTTGAGCTCTTCGCCAGCCTCGAAGTCGAGGAGAACGTCGAGCTGCTGCTCCCAGAGGACGAAGCTCGAGCGCGGCCCGACGTGCCCGCCGCACTCTCTGCCCTCGAAGACGAACCGCCGCGCCCCACGTCGAAGGAACTGCTTGAGCAGCTCCGGCGATGGCACGTGCAGGTACGTCGCGATGCCGGCTTCCTCGAGTGGTTGGGCCTGCGACGGCCGCCCGCCGGCGATGAGCGCGAGCGGAGGGCGGAAGCGCTGGACGACCTCGAGCTGCTGCTCGCGGAGCTCGGCGGGCACGAAGCCGAGGATGCCGACGCCCCACGGGCTGTCCCCGAGCCGCTGCGACGTCTGCTCGAGGAGGCGTTCGATCTCGGCCGGGCGCATCAGCGCGAGGGCGAGGAAGGGAAGTCCGCCGCCTTCGGCGACCGCGTCGGCGAAGGAAGCGACGTCGCTCACGCGGGTCATCGGCCCCTGGGCGATCGGGTACATGACGCCGTGCTCGCGCGCCAGCGGGCCTCCGGGCCCGAGCGGGCGCAGCGTCCGCGCGCGCCGTACGTCTCGAACTGTGCCCTCCTGCAGCGCCGCCACGAGCGCTCGCACCGAGGGGAACGCGTCCGCGAGAGGCCCGGCGAGGGCGAGATCCTGGCCTGCGTGCACGGGGCGGCCGCCGAAGACGTCCGGCCTCGAGAGAAGGCGAATCCCGTCGACGACCTCGGTCTCGCTCCCGTCCATCCTCGCGATCGCGGCCCGCGTGTCCGGCGGCAGGCCCAGCTCGGGCATCAGGGCGAGCTGGCTGTCGACGACGATGCCCGCCGCGCCGCCCGCGAGCGCTGCGGCAGCGCTGTGGAGCCCGATCCCGCCCTGCACGTAGACGGGAACGCGGAGCTCGGCCACGAGGTGCTGGAGGAGCACGAATGCGCCCTCGTCCCCGACGCGCCCGGCGCTCTCCGAGCCCTTGGCGATCACCCCGTCGGCACCGTCCGCTGCGGCCGAGCGGGCCTCGGCCACCGAGGTCGCCTGAACGAGCACGGTGCGGGGCCGCCACGGACCGACCGGAACGCCGGCAGGGAGAACGACGAGCTCGACCGAGTCCGGCAGCATCTCGGGGTCCACCTGCGTTGTCTGCGAGACCGCGACGCCGAGGCGCCCGGGGGCGGCACCGTGCAGCTCCGCGAGCGCTCGGCGGGCCTCCTCGAGGTCGTCGGCAAGGCTGACGACGCCGGTCGCTCCGGCCGTGCACAGCGCACGGGCGAGCGTCACCGACGCCTCCCCGAACGGCGTAATGCCGACTACCTCGATGCCGTGCAACACGTGCCCCCTCCCTTGTCACCTAGGATGATGCCCGAAAGGCGGTGATCGCGTCGAGCGTTTCGTCCGTGGCGCAGCTCGAGCGAGATCTCAGATTCCTCTCAGCTTCGCCTGCTTTGATGGGCGGGACGTGATCCTCGAGAGCCCGTTGCCACCGACCCGCCACGGCGACGCGGTACCCTCAGAACCGGTGAACCGACCGTGAAAGGCAGCCAGATGGCACACATGACCCGAATCGGCCTGGTCGCCGCAGTGCTTGCGCTCGGCGCGATCGCGGCGGGCTGCGGCGGCAGTGACGCGCCGGAGGTTGCCGAGCTCCCGACCGTGCCGCAGGTGACCGAGACGGCGGCGACGACCGGCACGGCGGAGCCGGGCGACGCGCAGGACATCCTCGTGGAGTTCACGGGCTGCCTGCGCGAGCAGGGCCTGGACATTCCCGACCCGGACTTCACGGCGAGCCCGGTCGAGGCGCGAAAGAGCATCGAGGCGGCCGGCATCGACCTCGACGACCCGGCGGTGCAGGAGAAGATCGACGCGTGCCGGCCGATCCTGCTCGGGATCCTCCAGACCCTGTCTCCCGAGCAGATCCAGGGCTATCGCGAAGCGTTCGTCGCGTACGCGCAGTGCATGCGCAGCAGCGGGCTCGACGTTCCCGACCCCGACTTCACGCGGGGGCTCGACCTCTTCGGCGGCTCGATCGACCCCGACGATCCAGCGTTCGCGGAGGCGGACGCCGAGTGCCGGAAGGTCTTCGATGATTCGCCGAACCCGTTCGAGGAGTCGTGATGGCGCGTCCCGGTGGCGGAGCCGCCCAGGAGGCGGCGCCCGAAGACACAGCGACCCGCGAGGCCGGCCCGGCCGAGGCGGAGCCGGCCGGACCCGTCGAGGCCGAGGCGGAGCCCGCCGGACCCGAGCCTGCCGATCGCGGACGCAGCCGGAGACGCGGCAGTGGCTGGCTGATCTTCACGACGGTCGCCGTCCTCGCCGTGCTGCTCGGCCTGGTCGTCTGGCTCGCGCTCGGTCGCGACCCGGGAACCGCCGACGCAGGCGAGGTCGCGTCGCCCACGACGTCGACCGCGGAGGTCGTCCGGCGGGATCTCGTGGAGACCGAGAGCTTCGACGGCACGCTCGGCTTCGACGAGCGAAGCGAGGTCGTCGCCGCTTCCGCGGGGACGATGACCTCCATCGTCGACGAGGGCACGATCGTTCGCCGTGGCGAGGAGCTGTATCGCATCGACGATCGGCCGGTGCTGCTGCTCTACGGCACGGTCCCGGCGTACCGGGTGCTCGCCGAGGGCGTCTCCGACGGGCCGGACGTCCGGGCGCTCGAGCGAAATCTCGTCGCGCTCGGCCACCGCGACGCCGACCTGACGGTCGACGAGGAGTTCACGGCCGCCACCACGGCGGCGGTCGAGCGGTGGCAGGAGGATGTGGGCGTCGAGCAGACGGGGATCGTGGCTCCCGGGTCCGTCGTCTTCCTCGACGGTGCCGTTCGCGTCGGCCAGCATCTGAGTCGGTCCGGCAGCCGGATCGCGCCCGGAGCGTCGGTGATGGAGGTGTCCTCGAACGCGCCGGTCGTGGACGTCGACCTGCCGGCCGACCGCCAGACGCTCGTCGCCGTCGGCGACACCGTGGACGTCGAGCTTCCGGGAGGCGAGCGCGTGCCGGGCTCCATCCGCGAGGTGGGGGCGGTAGCCGAGTCACACACCTTGCCCGACGGATCGCAGAGCCAGCCGACGATCCCGCTCGTGATCGAGCTCGAGGGCACGGACAAGCCCCGCTTCGACCAGGCGCCGGTGACCGTGTTCATCCGCAAGAGCGAGAGCCAGGACGTGCTCGCCGTGCCGGTCACGGCGCTGATCGCGGTCAGCGGCGGTGGATACGCGGTCGAGGTGGTGGACGGCGCGACCACGCGGCTCGTCGGCGTGGAGCCCGGCGCGTTCGCGGACGGGTTCGTCGAGATCACGGGAGACGTCGACGAGGGAACGACCGTCGTCGTACCCGCCTGAGGATCGCGATGGGCGTCACCGAAGTCCCTGAGCTGTTCGGGGAGGGGCCGGTGCTCGCGGCGCACGACGTCGTGAAGGAGTACGACGGGCCGGTCTTCGCGCTCCGCGGCGTCACGCTCGCGATCGAGGCTCGAGAGCTGCTCGCGATCGTGGGCCCCTCCGGCTCGGGGAAGTCCACGCTGCTCCACATCCTCGGGACGCTCGACCGCCCCAGCTCGGGCTCGGTGACCGTGGCCGGGCACGATGTGACGGCGCTCTCCGACCGCCAGGTCGCAGGCGTCCGCGCCCGCTGGATCGGATTCGTCTTCCAGCAGTTCTTTCTCCTCGAAGGGGTTTCGGCACTCGAGAACGTCGCGGAGGGGCTGATCTACTGCGGCATCCCGGCCGAGGAGCGCCGCCGACTCGCAGAGGAGGCGCTCGACCGGGTCGGGCTCGGGCACCGGCTGGGGCACACACCGCGTGAGCTGTCCGGCGGCGAGCGGCAGCGGGTGGCGATCGCCCGGGCGGTCGTGGGGCGGCCGGCGATCGTCTTCGCGGACGAGCCCACGGGCAACCTCGACTCGCGCTCTGGGGCCGAGATCATCGCGCTGCTGAAGGAGCTGAACGCCGAGGGAACGACGGTGGCGGTCATCACGCACGATCGCGAGCTGGCCGCGTCGCTCCCGCGCTGCGTGGAGATCAGGGACGGCCGGATCGTCGGCGACGAGTCGGTCGTATGAGCGTTCCGCCGCCGCCCCGGCCGAGCAGGCTCCTTCCGGCAGACGTCGTCCGGGTCGGGAGCAGCGGGCTGCGGACGCGACGGTTTCGCGCCGCGCTGTCGGCGCTCGGGATCGCGATCGGGATCGCGTCGATGGTCGCGGTGCTCGGAATCTCCGAATCGAGCAAGTCGGACCTCGTCAACCGTCTCGACCGGCTCGGCACGAATCTGCTCCAGGTGCAGGCCGGCCAGTCGCTGTTCGGTGGGCAGGCCGAGCTTCCCGGGGATGCGCCCCGGATGATCGGGCGGATCGGGCCCGTGACCGACGTCGCCGGCATCGGGACGGTCGGTGCGACCGTGCGCCGGACAGACCTGATCCCGGAGCAGGAGACGGGAGGGGTGGCCGTCAACTGGGCCGATCCCGATCTCGTCACCACGCTGGGTGGATCGATGCGAAAGGGCCGCTTCCTGGACGCTGCGATCGAGAGCTATCCGACGGTCGTCCTCGGCTCGAAGAGCGCCGAGGTTCTCGGGATCGACACCGTCGGCGTGCAGGTCTGGCTCGCGGATCGCTGGTTCACCGTGGTGGGTATCCTCCAGCCGCTCGACCTGGCGCCGGATCTCGACCGCTCCGTGTTCGTCGGACGCCCGGTGGCGGAGAGCACGCTGGGCGCCGATAGCTCACCCACGTCCGTCTTCGTCCGCACCCACCCGAGCGAGGTCGAGGCCGTCCGCGCGGTCATGCCCGCGACCGCCAATCCCGAGAAGCCGGAGGAGGTCTCGGTCAGTCGCCCCTCCGACGCGCTCGAGGCGCGCGCGGCCGTCAACGACGCCTTCACCGCGCTGCTCGTCGGCCTCGGCGCCGTCGCGCTGCTCGTCGGCGGCGTCGGCATCGCGAACGTCATGGTCATCTCGGTCCTCGAGCGACGCTCGGAGATCGGCCTGCGGCGCGCGCTCGGCGCGACGAAACGCCAGATCTCGGGTCAGTTCCTGACCGAGTCGCTCATCCTCGGGGCCGTGGGCGGCCTGGTCGGCGTCGTGGCCGGCGCGATCGTGACGGCCGTGTATGCGTGGTCTCGGTCCTGGGACACGGTCGTGCCTGCCTACGGGCTGGTCGGAGGCGTGCTCGCGGCGCTCGCGATCGGGGCCGTGGCGGGGCTCTACCCGGCGACCCGTGCCGCGCGCCTGTCTCCGACCGAGGCACTGCGAACGGTCTGAGTCGTGTGTGCTAGCCTCGTTCCAATGCGGCGGCTCGCCCTCCTCCTGGCGCTCCTCGTCTCGATTGCGCTCGCCTCGACGGCGACGGCCGGAGCCGTCCCGGGACGGTCCGAGGGCGGGGCGCAGAAGTTGACCGTGATGACGTGGAGCCTGTACAGCGGCGCGTCGACCGACATCTTCGGCGGCCTTCAGACCGAAGAGGCGATCAACAAGGCGCTCGCCCTGACGTGGGCCACCGTGCAGGCGACGGACTTCCCCGCTCGAGCGCAGGAGATCGCCGACGAGATCGCCCGGACGAAGCCGGATGTCGTCGCTCTGCAGGAGGCGATGCTCTGGCAGACCCAGAGCCCGTCGGACTTCAACACGACCCCGGCGACGACGGTCGCCTACGACTACCTCCAGACCCTGCTCGCCGCCCTGGCCGCGCGCGGCCAGCAGTACGTGGTCGCGACCGTCTCGGAGAACCTCGAGCAGGAGCTCCCGGTCGTGCTTTCCGGCCTCGACATCCGCTTCACCGACCGCGAAGCGATCCTCGTCCGCCAGGGCCTCCAGACCTCCAACGCGCAGTCCAAGCGGTTCGTGAGCACGTACTCGCTCGTCACCGGATACTTCCCCCCGATCCCGGTTCCGCGCTCGTGGCAGTCGGTCGACGTGCTCGTCGGCGGCGCGCCCGTCCGCGTCGTCAACACCCACCTCGAGTCCGAGGACGCAACCGTCCAGACGAGTCAAGCCGGCGAGCTGCTGGGCGCGCTCCAGGGAGTGGAGATGCGAACGGTCATTGCCGGGAACGTCGGCTCGCGTCCGGACGGGACGGGGACCGCCACCTACTCGATCATCCGCAACGCGGGGTTCGCCGATGCCTGGGCGAGCCTCCGCCCGAACGACGCCGGGTACACCTGCTGCCAGGCGGCAGATCTGAAGAACGCCGTGTCGACCCTCGCCGAGCGGATCGACCACGTCTTCAGCCGGGGTCAGCTCACGCCCACCGCCGCCGAGCTGCTCGGCGAGCAGGCGGCTGATCGCACGCCGGGCGGCCTGTGGCCTTCCGACCACGCGGGGAATCTCGTCTCCTTCAATACCGGAGGCGCCGACGAGGTGGTCGAGGCGACGTTCGGCGCCGTGACCGTGACCAGCCGGCGCGTGACCGTTCGCCTCACCCTCGGCGAACCGGTCCAGGTCCGTCTCCAGCTGAAGCGGGCAGGGAAGCTGCTCGTCTCGAAGACGATCGCGAACGTCGAGGCGGGGAACCGTGTCGTCGCGCTCCGCATACCGGCAAGCGTTGCGCCGGGACGGGCACAGCTCGCGGTCAGGCTCGTCGACGAGGCGGACAACATCCTGAAGCGCAGCGTCGCGGTCAGAATCCCCGCGTAGATCAGGCGGCGGCGCCCGTCAGGCAGGCGCCGCCTCGCGGGTGGGCTCCGGCTCGGACGACGGCACCCGGCTGGGGAGATCGCGGGTGAACGCGAGGGAGGCGAGCGCGAGGAGCGCGGCGGCCAGGAGCCCGGTCTTGAGCGACTTGAGCTGAGAATCCTCGTAGTCCTGGACGAGCGCCTGGCTGGTCGCCTCGTCCAGCCCGGCCTGTTGCGCGGCCGCCTCGACGTCGTCAGTGGAGACGAAGTCGATCCCCGACCCGACCGCCACGCTGACCTGGGCCGACACCTCGTCGCTGATCGCCGGGTCCGCCTGGATGTTCGAGACGAAGGTGTTGGTCAGGCCTGTCAGGACGATCGCTCCGATGAGCGCGACCCCGAGCGAGGAGCCGAGCTGCTGCCCGGTGTACTGCAGGCCGCCTGCCTCGCCCCGGCCCGACGCGTCGACGGACGACTGGACAACGTTCCCGAGCTGCGAGGCGATGAGCCCCATTCCCACGCCGAGCAGGGCCATGGACACGGCAAAGCCGGTGTCGGCCAGCTCGGGCTCGACGACGGCGAGCAGGGTGAGGCTGGCGGCTCCGGTCAGGGTGAGCCCGGCCCTGACGATCGACCGCACCGGGAAACGGCGCGACATGCGCGAGCCTGCCGCCGACGCGACGAACATCGTGATCGAGACGGGCAGCATCTCGATGCCCGTCTCGAGGGCGTCGAGACCGAGCACGAGCTGAAGGTACAGGGGCACGACGAAGAAGACGCCCATGAGGATGAGGTTCTGGGAGAACAGTCCGATCAGCCCGGATCGCAGCGGCGGGATCTTCACCAGGTCGAGATGGACCAACGGATCGGTGCCCTTCGCCTCCCGGCGCCGTTGCCAGCGCACGAAGGCCCACAGGAGCAGCCCGCCGGCTGCGACGACGAAGGGGGTCAACGCGAACCCGAACGGCTCGACGGGGGAGTCCTTCGGCTCCAGCCAGCCCCAGGTCGTCGCCTGAAGGATGCCCATGACGACCGCCCCGAGACCGGTCGCGGACAGGATCGCGCCGACGAAGTCGAGGCGGGGCTTGGGGCCGGTGCGGGCGGCGTCCCGGACGAAGGGGGTCATGGCGAGGATGCCGATGACGATGACGACCTCACCGACGAAGACCACCCGCCACGATAGCTCGGTGGTCGCCCAGCCACCAAGAATTGGGCCGATCGCGATGCCCGCGCCGGCGACGCCGCCGATCACTGCGTAGGCGCCCTTGCGCGCGCGGCCCTCGAAGTTCCCCGCGATCAGCGCCGCCATCGCCGGAAGCACCAACGCCGCGCCGAGGCCCTCGAGGATCGACCAGCCGAGCGCCAGCACCGCCACGGTCGGGGCCGCCGCGGTCAGCGCCGATCCGCACGCGTAGACGATCAGGCCGATCACGAAGGCCCGCTTCCGGCCGATGATGTCGCCGATCTTGGCCCCGGTGAGCATGAACATCGCCATCACGAGGCAGTAGAGGGTGATCACCCCCTGGATCGTCGTCACCGTCGTGTCGAAATCCTCGACCAGCTGGCTGATCGAGACGTTCATGACCGACTGATCGAGGACCATGATGAACTGGGCGCCCGCAAGGGCGGCCAGCGGCAAGGCCCGTTTCATCAGGCGGTCGGGGTCGAGACGCGGATCACGGCCGAGAGTCTGTCAGATCGGACTGGTGCGCGTTTCGGTCGTTGCCGGGTCGGCGTGGCCCGTCGACGCTACGGGTGCGGTGCGGCGGGTCCGGGCGACGGTCGCTCATGCGCCAGCTCGGCCTGCACCGCCTGATCGACGTCGCCGTGGAGGTGATCGGCGCCGATCGTGTCGAGGACGCCGTCGCGGGCAAGCACCTCCATGACGCCCGGCTTGACGCCGGCGAGTCGGAACGAGATGCCGTTCTCCCGCGCGAGCTCGACGAGCTCCCGGAGCCTTGCCGACCCCTCGGAGTCGACGAAGGGCATGTCGGCGCAGTCCAGCACGACCGCCGTCAGCGGCGGGTCGCCTGCCAGCGAGAGCTCGCGGACGCGGTCGCCCAACGCGTCGGCGGTGGCGAAGAAGAGCCCGCCGTCGAGGCGAAGCACGAGGAGACCCGGAAACTGCTCGTCGTCGGGGTGTGAGTCCAGCTCGCGGAAGATGTGCGACCCTCGGATTCGGCCGAGGACGGGCATCGCCGGCGACGTGGACACGTACACCAGCCAGCCCACCGAGAGCGCGACGCCGATCACGATCCCGGCCAGAACTCCGAACGAGAGAACGCCGGCGATCGCCGCGACAGCGATCAGGAAGTCCGAGCGCCTGACGCGCCGGAGCCGCTTCATCTCCGGTACGTCCATCATGCCCATCGTCACCGCCTCGATGATCACGGCCGCCAGGACGGCCTTCGGCAGGTCGGAGAACAGGGGGGCGAGCGCGATGAGCGTGAGGACCACGATGGCGCCCGTGCTGAGCGAGGCGACCGGGCTCCTCGCGCCGGAGTTGTCGTTGAGCGAGCTCGCGGAGAGGCTCGTCGAGACGGGAATCCCCTGGATCAGCCCGGCGCCGACGTTCGCCATCCCCTGCGCCACGGTCTCCTGGTCGATGTCGACGCGGTAGCGATGCTTGGTGGCGAAGTAGCGGGCGTCGCCGGCGGTCTGCGAGAAGCCGATCAGCACGATGCCCACCGCCGCGATGCCCACGGCGGACGCGTTCTCCCACAGCAGGTCGAGGTCGGGAATACCCGGTACGGGCAGGCCTCGCGGCACGTCTCCGACGAGCGCGACACCGTGGGCGTCGAGCTCGAGCAGGACGGACGCGAGGATCCCGCCGGCCACCACCACGAGCGCCCCGGGGACCCGGGGGGCGACGGCCCGAAGCCCGAAGAGCGTTGCCAGCGAGATCGTCCCGACGAGCAGGGTGACACCGCTCGTGGCGTCGAGCCCCTGGATCCAGGACCGGAGCTCCTGCCAGACGTTGTCCCCGTCGGCCTCGGTGCCCGTCAGCTTCGAGAGCTCGCCGACCGTGACGTCGATCGCGGCCCCGAACAGGAAGCCGGTGATCACCGCGCGCGAGAGGAACTGGGAGATCCAGCCCAGCTTGAAGACCCACATGAGCAGGAAGAGGGCGCCCGCGACGAGGGCGACGCCGGCGACGAGCGCCGTCGAGTCCGGTCCGCTCGAGACGCCGGAGACGATCACGGCGCTCCCCGCCACCGCGGCGAGGGCGGAGCTCGGCCCGGTGGAGATCTGCCGCGAGGTGCCGAACAGCGCGTACAGGATCGTGCCCGCCGCGGCCGCGTAGAGACCGTTCTCGATCGGCACGCTGGCGATCCCGGCGTACCCCAGGGCCTTCGGCACGACCAGCGCCGCGACCGCCAATCCTGCGATGACGTCGACGGAGAGCCAGGAGCGGTCGTACCGCGGCGCCCAGCCGAGGATCGGCAGCAGCCGACCGACCCGGCCTCGCTCGCTCGTCGGACGCTCGCCGGTCATCGCGCGGATCTTCGTCCATTCCGGGGCGTTGCGGTGGCTGGAGCTTCCGCGCGGGTCGGTCGCCGAGACGGTACGGTCGCCGGTTTCCGCGGCGTCATCACGGGTCGGCCGGGATGCAGCTCGACGGTGTGGGTCGTAGCATGGCGGCGTCAACCTCGACCGGCCTCAGGGGCCGAGGAACCGCGATAGCTGGGAGGGACCAGCATGTGTCGCTGGGTTGCATACGCGGGGTCGCCGGTGCTGCTCGAGGAGCTGCTCCTGAGGCCCGCGCACTCGTTGATCGATCAGAGCCTGCACTCGCGGCTCGGCGCGACGACGACGAACGGTGACGGGTTCGGGATCGGCTGGTACGGCGTCGGCGAGACGCCCGGGGTGTTCCACAGCATCGAGCCCGCCTGGAACGACCGCAACCTGAAGGACCTGGCGAGGCACCTCGTCTCGCCGCTCGTCTTCGCGCACGTCCGCGCGTCGACGGGCGGCGCGATCCAGCAGACCAACTGCCATCCGTTCCGCCACGGGAAGTGGCTGTGGATGCACAACGGCCTGATCCGCGAGTTCGCGACCGTGAAGCGCGACCTCGCGTTCGCGGTCGATCCGTCGCTGTACCCGGAGATCGAGGGCTCGACCGACTCGGAGCTGTTCTTCTACGTCGCGCTGACGTTCGGGCTCGAGCACGACCCGCCGGCGGCGGTCGAACGTGCCGTGGGGTTCATCGAGGAGACGGGACGCCGCTACGGGGTCGAGCATCCGATCCAGATGACCGTCGCGACCACCGACGGCGCGAGCGTGTGGGCCTTTCGCTACTCCAGTGAGCGGCGATCCAGGTCGCTGTTCTTCAGCACCGCCGTTGCGACGCTACGGTCGCAGTATCCGGACAACCCGGTGCTGCACGGGCTGTCCGACGAGACGAGGCTGGTCGTGTCGGAGCCGCTCGGCGACCTCGCCGGCGCCTGGAACGAGGTGCCGGAGTCCAGCTACGGCATCGTCCAGGAAGGGCAGGACGACCTGCGGCCCTTCACGCCCCGCGCCGCGTAAGCGCGCGGCCGGCCACGTGGCTGCGGGGCGTCGGGCGGTCTCGGCAAGCGCCGAGCGAGGCGACACCGTTGGCCGCCCCTGCGCGGCACGACGAGGCTCATCGGGCTCCCCCGCCGAGCGCGCCCTTCGCGATCGGTTCTCGGGCGCGGATCAGTGCGCGGGCGTCGTCGACACGCCCGAACAGGTTCCAGAGCAGCACCCCGCGCGGCCTCCGTTCGGCGTCGAGGTAGTAGACGACTCCTTCCTCGCCGGGCTCACGCAGCTCGACGAGCGTGTCCAGCTTCGAGTCGAGCTCGCCGACCGCCTCGTAGCCGAGGTCGAACAGGTCGGAATAGAAGAACGGCAGGTGGTCGTATGGCTCGCCGGCGCCGGCCATGTTCGCCCCGACCCGACGCCCGTGGCTCTTCGCGTGGTCCTCGTGCTCGACGCGGAGCTCGCTGTCGAGCGCAGCGACCGGGAAGCGGGCAACGTCTCCCGCGGCGAAAACGTCCTCGCGGTGCCCGACGCGACCGAGTGAATCGACGACGATGCCGTTCGAGACGGGCAGCCCGGCCCCCTTGGCCAGCTCCACGTTTGGCTCGATGCCGATCCCGGCGACGACGGAGTCCACCTCGAGCACACGTCCGTCCTCGAGCGTGACCCGGGTGCTCGCGCCCTGCCGCTCGACACCCGTGACCGAGGTTGCGGGCAGTGCCTCCACGCCGCGGTCGCGGTAGTAGTCGACGAGCGTGGCCGACAGCGCTGCCGGGAAGAGACGAGAACCGATCCCGGGGTCAGGGAAGACCATGGTCACCGAGCGACCCTTCAGAGCGAGCGCGGCCGCGATCTCGGAGCCGATGAAGCCGCCCCCGACAACCAGGAAGCGCGCCTTGTCGTCGACGAGCGCCCGCACGCGACGGTAGTCGTCGAGGGTGCGGTAGTAGACGATCTCGTCGCCGCCGAAAGGAAGCCGTCGGGGCCGCCCCCCGGTCGCCAGCAGCAACCGTTCGTAGGCGTACGCATCGCCGTGGTCGTCGCTCGCCTCGCGGCGCTCCAGGTCGAGCTCGACGATCCGCCGTTCGAGCCGCAGCTCGACGCCGAGCTCGGCGGTGCCGCGCCAGATCGTGCTCTCCTCCTCGCCCTTCCAGAGCCCCTTGGAGAGCGGCGGCCGCAGGTACGGTGGAAAGGTCTCCTCGCCGACGATGAGGATCCTGCCGTCGGGGTCCACGTCGCGGATCCCCCTGCAGGCAGCGTCGGCGGTCAGGCCGCCGCCGACGATCAGGTACCGGGTGCTGGTGTTCATGGTTCGCCTCGCTTTCTCAGCTCAGGCTCGCGGATGGTGGCGGCGCAGGCCGCCGAGGAGCTCGCGCCGCAACTCGGGTTGTCGCGGTAGCCGCCACGCCAGACCGAGGGTATCGTCCTCGGGTGCTCTTGAGGGGATCGAGTCTCGTGCCGTGTCGGCCGGCGCCAGCTCTGGGCACGAACCTGGCGAGGGCGTCGGGCTCCGCGATGCGTGCGGCAAGCTCGTGCACCGGTGCTCGCACGACCGCAGGATGACCGTGAGACGAGACCGCGTCGGTCTTCGATCCGGCAGGCTCGCCTGCTCGGTTCACGCGGTTCGGCACAGGGTGGTGAACGTGTGACGGCCACATCCCGAATCGAGGATTACGCGTTGATCGGCGACCTGCAGACCGCCGCGCTCGTCAGCCGGACGGGCTCCATCGACTGGTGCTGCTTTCCCCGGTTCGACTCGGGCGCGTGCTTTGCAGCGCTTCTCGGCGAGCCCGACCATGGACGTTGGTCGCTCGCCCCTGCCTCCGGGCTGGTGCGCTCGTCACGCCGGTATCGCCATGACACCCTGATCCTGGAGTCGATCTACGAGACCGACGAGGGCAGCGTGCGTGCGATCGATTTCATGCCGCCGCGAGGCGAGACGCCTGACATCGTGCGGATCGTGGAGGGCCTCGACGGTGAGGTTCGCATGCGCTCGGAGCTCGCGGTGCGATTCGACTTCGGACAGATCGTGCCGTGGGTTCGCCGGATCGATCACGCCCGAGTCGCGATCGCGGGGCCGGACGCGCTCTGCCTTCGCACGCCGGTCGAGATCCACGGGGAGGAGATGACCACGGTCTCCGAGTTCCCCCTCGCCGCCGGCGAGCGGATCCCGTTCGTGCTCACCTGGTTTCCTTCGCATGAGGAGCTTCCGGATGCGATCGACCCGGAGTCGGCCCTGGCCGACACCGAGGAGTTCTGGCTCGACTGGGCAGCCCGCTGCGGACACGTGGGCGACTACCACGAAGAGATCCACCAATCGCTGCTGCTGCTCAAGGCGATGACCTACGCACCGACCGGTGGAATCGTCGCCGCGCCGACGACGTCACTCCCCGAGTGGATCGGCGGGGTTCGCAACTGGGATTACCGTTACTGCTGGCTGCGCGACACCACGCTGACGCTGCTGGCGATGATCCGCGCCGGCTACAGCAGCGAGGCAATCGCGTGGCGGCAGTGGCTCCTGCGGGCCGTCGCCGGCAACCCGGGCGAGGTCCAGATCATGTACGGGCTCGCGGGGGAGCGCCGTCTCGAGGAACGCGTGCTCGACTGGCTCCCGGGCTATGAGCAGTCGCGACCGGTGCGTGTCGGGAACGCTGCCTCCGAGCAGCTTCAACTCGACGTCTACGGGGGAGTGATCGACGCCCTCTACCAGGCGCGTCTGCACGGGGCGCCGGCGGATGACAACGTGTGGCACCTGGCGCTGAAGCTCCTCGCGTGGCTGGAGGACGGTTGGCGTCTCGAGGATGCCGGCATCTGGGAGGTTCGAGGTCCGAACCGGCACTTCACTCATTCGAAGGTGATGGCCTGGGTGGCGTTCGACAGAGCCGTTCGCGCCCACGAGGAGCTCGGCCGCCACGGTCCGGTCGAGCGGTGGCGCGAGCTCAGGGACGAGATCAAGGCGGAGATCCTCGACCGGGCCTGGAACCCGGACAAGCTCGCCTACACGCAGTCCTACGGCTCGCACGAGCTCGACGCGAGCGTTCTCCTGATGCCCATCGTGGGATTCCTCCCGGCCGACGATGCGCGCGTCGTCGCTACCGTCGATGCCATCCGCCGCGAGCTGACCGTGGACGGGCTCGTCCTCCGCTACCTCTCCCGAAGCGATGGTCAGATCGACGGATTGCCCGCGGGCGAGGGCGTCTTCCTTCCATGCTCGTTCTGGCTCGTGGAAGTCCTCGCGCTTCAGGGCGAGCACGACGAAGCGCGCGAGCTCTTCGAGCGGTTGCTCGACATCCGCAACGACGTGGGCCTGCTCGCCGAGGAATACGACCCCATCGCGCGCCGTCAGCTCGGCAACTTCCCGCAGGCGTTCACCCACCTTGCGCTCGTCGGGGCGGCGATAGCGCTGGGCGAGGGGCGATCCATGCGAGAAGCGATCGGACGCGCGACGCGCTGAGCCTGCTGATCAGCGCCGGCAGTGAATCCCTGCAAGGACGTCCGGCCTATCGAAGCTGAGCGGCGGGGAGGGGATTCAGAACACTTGACCCGTCGTCCAAAGGGTTCCACGGTTGTCCATCAGCGATTTCCGATCGCGGCCTTCTGCCAGTACACCGCATCCTCGTCGATTTCGACCAGTGCGTCGGTGATCGCGTGCTCTGCGCGAAACTCGTCAACCGCATCTCTGCAGTCGGAAAAGCTGTGATAATCGTCGATGATCACATATCCTCCTGCGCTCACCTTCTCGTAGAGGACGTCGAGCACCGAGCGGGTCGACTCATAGGTATCTGCGTCACAGCGGAGGATCGCGACGGATTGAATCGGTGCCTGCGGTAGCGTATCGGCGAAAAATCCCTGGAGAAACGCCACCTGTGAGTCAAGCAGCCCGTACCGCGCAAAATGCGATCTCACGGCCGCGAGGCTTACCATGTCCTTGCGGTCGAGCACAGACGGATTCTGTGCGACGTAACGAAAGCTTTCCATAACGAAGTCAACCAAGTCCTGCGAAGGATTGGCGCTGGCGGGGAAGCTGTGCTGGCGCCGTTCGATGAGACGATAGAGCGACAGCTGCAATCTTCGAGACGGCACTCGCGTCAGCAAGCCCGCAAGCCTGAGGAGGGGTCTACCAGGCAACCATCTGCGCTGTTCCGGCGGGGCCACGAACGTGTCGCAGGCAACCACCCGCCGATCGGTGACTCCGTACGCCCTGAGCACCGCACGCATGAAGATCGACGATCCGCCTCGCATGACGCCGGCTTCCACGAAATCGCCAGGAATGCCGGCGTCGAGGACAGCCTTCGCACAGGACTCGATGTTCGTCAAGCGCTGCCAACCCACCATGGTGTGAGCCTCGATCGGCATATCTCGACCGTGCACTCGGAGTCGAATATCAAATCGGTTGAGGGGCAGCGAGAGGTCTTCGTAGATGAGATTGCACAGGACACGTTTCATCAGATCGAGATAGAGGCTCTGCGGAGGCGCATCGCCAGAAACGGCCCCGACTCCGACCTCGTCGTAGATCTCGGGCGGGGTGGGCTCAAGACTCGACGTCATCGTCTCAGTTCGTCGACTACGCACGAACGAACAGGGCGTGCATCGAATTCGGGCGCGGCGGTATTGATCTGGCGCTTTGCATCAACGAAGACATGGTTGGCGGCAATGAGGACGAACGCGAGTCTACCTCAGCTCGATGTACGGATCGGTCGTCGACGAGCGCCGTGGCCGGTCCACCGACCTGGGGGCGGACTTGCAGCCAGTGACGGGGGCGGGGGCGGTGTTGGTCGTCCAGGGCGCTGTCCCTGCGGCCGATGTGAATGCCTCCGACAGGCGTGACGCACCCGAGGGCGGCCTGCGTGAACGGCTGATCTGAGCGGCGGGGAAGGGATTCGAACCCTTGACCCGTCTTCCAACGGGTTGCGGTTTTCAAGACACCGCCGATTTGGCTTAACCAAGCCGTCCAGAGGCTTTGTGCGCCAGAATGCGCGCCAGAATGCGCGAGCTTTCGGATCTCGATGACGGCGATCGGGAGGGGATCCGCGCACAGTGTGCCGCCACTGGCGGCCTGCTGCGTTCCGGCGGAGCCCGCCCGGGCGATCCTACTGCTGCTTTTTTCGCGCCGGTCGGCTTGCCGTTCACGTGAGTACGCGCCGGCCTCGCAGGGCGTTCCCGGACTTTCAGCTGCGTTCCAGCACAACCACCGGGATCTCCCGCTCGGTCCTCCTCTGGTAGGCGTCGTAGTCGGGCCACTGCCGCACGGCCAGCTTCCACAAGCGCTCCCGCTCCGCACCCGTCGCGGTGCGAGCCTGCGCCGGGAAGACCTCGCCCTCCACCTGCACCTCGACCCGCGGCTCCTTGGCGAGGTTTCGGTACCAGCCCGGATGCTCGGCTGCGCCGCCCTTCGACGCGACGATGACGTAGCCCTCCCCAACCCGCTCGTAGATCAACGGTGCCGTGCGCGGCTCGCCGCTGCTGCGGCCCTTCGTGCTCAGCAAGAGCACCTTCGATCCTCGCCGCCAGATATGGCCGACCTCTCCGTCGGTCTCCTGGTAGCGCCGGATGTGCGCCTCGCCGAACAGGCTTTCCGCTTCGCTCATGCCCATGCCTCCTTCCACCCAGCAACTGACCTCGACACTGCAAACGAGCCTGCCGCGATTCGCCTTCCCCCGCCGCCTGTGGCTACGAGCCGCGCAGGTCCTCGCGGCGGGTCGGATCCGCGACGATGCGGATGTCGATCCCGGGCAGCTCGCGCACCAGGCGCGTGACGAGGGAGCCTCGCGTGATCTTCTCGCGGCGCCGGGTGTCGGGCGTCCCGAGGAACAGATAGGTCGTGCCCCGGTCGGCGCTGACTTGACGAACCGCCGTCACGAGGTCGTCCGACTCCTCCTCGAGGAAGTGGGCGCCGAGGACGCTCGCCAGGCGCCGGGGCGCGGCGAGCTCCTGCTGCTGTTTCGTGTCCAGCTTCTCGCCGGGCCGCCTCACCAAGAGGGCGTCGATCCCCGCACCGAGCCGCTGCGAGGAGCGCCAGGCTCGGCGCGGTCGGCTCCGCCATGCAGCTTTGAGCGAGATCCTCCCGAGCCGAAACGACGGACCCTGCTAGCTGTAGGAGCCAGGAGCGTTGTTCCATCCGGGCCTCCTTGGAGGCTGGGGGTGTCGAAGCCACCCAGTTCCAAGGAGGACCCGAATGAGGCTGCACGGTAACGCCCGCACCTGTCTGCACAGCCGCTCGCTGATGGTGCGCCGCGTGCTTGAGGAAGGTTGGACGCTCGCGCAGGCGGCCGAGGCCGCCGGCGTGAGCGTGCGCACGGTCTCGAAGTGGCTTGCCCGCTTCCGCGCCGAAGGCGGCGACGGCCTGGTCGATCGTTCCTCGGCGCCTGTGGTTGTTCCACACCGCACGCCCGAGCAGCGGGTGGAGCTGATCGTGCTGCTTCGCCGGTTACGGATGACCGGGGCGGAGATCGCCGAGACCCTGGCGATGCCGCGCTCGACGGTCTCGACCGTCCTCACCCGGATCGGGCTCGGCAAGCTGTCGCGGCTCGAGCCTCCCGAGCCAGCGAATCGCTACGAACGCAAGCGGCCGGGCGAGCTCGTTCACATCGATGTCAAGAAGCTCGGCCGGATCGGCCGCCCCGGCCACCGCGTCAACGGCGACCGCCGCACGCGCAGCCGCGGGATCGGTTGGGAGTTCGTGCACATCTGCATCGACGACGCGACCCGGATCGCCTACGTCGAGGTGCTCGACAACGAGCAAGCCACGACCGCGGTCGGCTTCCTACGCCGTGCCGTCGCTCACTTCCGCGCTCACGGCATCCGCGTCGAACGGGTGATGACCGACAACGGCTCCGCCTACGTCTCGGTCGTGCACGCACTCGCCTGCAGGGCCCTCGGGATCAAGCACCTGCGCACCCGCCCCTACCGGCCACGCACCAACGGCAAGGCCGAGCGCTTCATCCGCACCCTGCTCGGCGGCTGGGCCTACGGCGCGATCTACGGCACCTCCGACGAACGACGCCGCGCACTCACCAGCTGGCTCGACTTCTACAATCGCCGCAGACCACACGGCTCCCTCGGCCACCAACCACCGCTCCAGCGGCTGGAAGCCCTCACGAGGAACAACCTGGCTGGGTCCTACAGCTAGCGGCCCTCACCTCCGGGCCTTCTGAGCCCTTCCGCTCTGCGACGCGTAGCTCAGATCGCGACTCATCGGCGCAACGAGCCTCTCCTTGGGCGTGGGCGAACGGCGGCGAAAGCGATCGTGCTCTCGCGGTCACTTGGCCCGCTCCTCGAGCCGCGCTTCGATCGCGGCGAGTCGTTGGTCGATGCGGCGCAGGATCACCGCGTCCGCCTCCTGGTCGGCCTCTCGTAGCTCGCGCTCGTGCTCCGCCATGCGCTCCTGCTGAGCGGAGACGAAGTACGACGTGACCGTGGCGGTCAGGAAGGACAGAAACGTGATCCCGAAGACGATGACGACGCTGCCTAGGACGCGACCCCAGGCGGTGTGTGGGACGATGTCTCCGTAGCCGACGGTAGCGAGCGTGACGAGTGCCCACCAGATGCCGTCGCCGAAGGTGGGGAAGTCCTCGCGATCGACGAGCGTGGCGATGAAGCCCGACAGGAGGGCCAGCCCCACCGTCGCACCGGCCAGGTACGGAATGACCCGCCCGGTGGCAACCGCCTTCTGAGCGCGCTGCTCCAAGCGCGGACGCGGCTTCCGCAGTTTGTCAAGGCCGATCGTGTCGCCCGCTTCCGGGGTCTGATGGTCAGGCGAAGACATCGGAACCTCGTTCCGGCGGCAAACCGGCCGCCTGCGTCTGCCTTGCGGGAAGGGAGGGCTCGTTCACGCTCGTCACGGGTCGACCCGCTCGAGTGCTTCTTCGACGTCGTAGCCGAGCGCGAGTGCCACCTTCGGGGCGCACAGAACGACTTTCGCGACGCCCGTCACCGGCGCCACAGCCTCGAGGATGGCCACGATCTCGTCATCTGTCGCCCCGGCTCCGAGGGCGTGTGCGACGCCGTACTGGAACGAGGAAGGCGCCGCGTCGACGGCGATCATCGCGGCGACGCGCACGAGCGCCGCGGTCCTCTCGTCGATGGCCGAGGCTGCGAATGAGCTGCCGGCGACCGCGAGCGCCTCGAGGAGGGCATCATCGTGGACGGCCAGCCGGCGCAGTTGCTGCTTGTACTCGTCCATAGGCACCGGCTCCCATTTGACCTGCTGCGATCTGTCGCCGCCTCATCCTTCCAGGGTGAGATTCGCCCGCGGCGAGCTCTCCGGGAGCCCAACCTCAACGGGACGCTTGCCCGCCTGCGACGGAAATCGATGGGCAACGGCTAGCGAGCGCCTGGGGCCTCGCGCGGGGTTGGCCCTCGGCTACTCGTGGGCCATTTGGTCTATGCAGACTGACGCCGCCAGGATCAGCGCAGCGTCCTCATCCGGCGCGATCTCGATCCCATAGGTGTCGCGTATCCGGAACCATCGTTTCGAGACCTCGGCCACCTTGTCGCCGTCTCGTTCGATTTCGTACTCGTGCGCGACGACGTTTCCCTTTGCGGAGAGCTCGCCGCCGTCCTCGATCTCGATCGAGTAGCGGTCACGCAGTGGGCTGACGAGCGCCTTCCTGACGGTCGCGAAGGTCTCGCCGTCGTCGCGCTCGATCTCCATCTTGTCGCGGACGCTCAGCTTCTTCTCCTGGATCCGGTAGAGCGCCTGGCCGTTCGCGGTCTCGAGCGTGAGCGTGTCTCGGACGCGGACCGCCTTACCATCCACCTTGAACGCGCGCTCACCGTCATCCGTCTCGATCCAGAAGTCGTCCCCGATCGCGAAGAGCTTCTCGTGCATCTGGTACCGGATCCAATCTGAATCGCTGTCCTTGCGTAGCAGTCCCACCGAGCTCGCCTCCTTCTCCCTTGTGTTGGACGATCACGCCTGGCGCAGACCTGCACGCACTACCCCGTGTTTCCGGCCGGTTGTCCGGCCTCGGCCGCCGCCGGCTCGGCTTGCGTCTGCACCGCCGCGTTCCGGCCGGCCTGGAGCTGCTGCCGCCAGCCCGCGAGGATGCCGTGCACGCTTGCGGCGCCGAGGATCGGCCCGGGCGGAACCTCGAGGTGCGACGGGTGGAGGATGAACGGTTGCGTCTGGAACCCGCCCATGCCGCCATGGAAGGAGATCAGCTCCTCGAAGGCGCACCCCTCGTCGAGATCGGGGTCGTAGAAGCTCCCGACCATGATGTCGGCGACATGCTCGAAGCCGTCGGTCCTGAGCAGGTGCTGCGGTGCGTGCGGCGAGAACGGCGCCAGCGGGTCCTCGCCCTCGACGCGGCCTTCCGCGAGATAGTGGGCGCCGCGAGCGCCGAGCGCGACCGCCCCGCGCTCGGATGAGCGGACGAGCAGCCAGCCGACGTGGGGATGCGCACGCAGGGCGGATATGAGCTCCGGGTGCCGTGCCTCGACCTCCTCGAGGGTTAGGCGGCGGCGCTCCTCCATCAGGTAGATGAGACCGAGGTTGCCCGAGCCGAGCACGACGACGTCGCGGTCGGAGACGTCGTTCTTGGGCCGCTTCGCCTTCTTCCCCGTAGCCTCGTTGAAGGCGTTGCCGACCATGGAGCTCTGCTCGTCCCCGCCCGCGATTCCCTCCACGTCACCCCGCGCGAGCGAGCGCTCGACCAGCTCGTCGAGGCCGTACCCGTTGCGTTGCTTGAAGGTCGCGCCCTGCGTCTGCCCGTGGTCGGAAAGGACGACGATCTCATACGGCCGTGGCGCATAGCGGCGAGCGCGCTCGATCTGCGCGAAGTGGTCGTCGAGCTTGCGCAGGGCCTCGAGCGTGTCGGCGCGCTCGAGGCCGGAATGGTGCGCCACCTCGTCGTAGCTCGAGAAGGTCGCGTAGACAGCAGGTCGCCCGCGCATCATGTCAGTGAGAACGCCCGACACGATCAGGTCGCGAACGAAGACGCAGAGCGCCGCCCTCATCAACGGGTAGATGCCGCCTCGGTGGCCGCGCGGGTGCACGTCCCGCCGGATCTCACGCAGCGCGGCCGTCCACTCGAGGACGATCTCCCATCCGAACAGGACGAGCGTGCGGGTCACGTTGTCGCCGTTGGCCAGGAACGCCCGATAGCCTGGATTGGAGTTCTTCTCCTCCTCTATTCGACTGACCGTGAGGATCACGTCCTCCGCCTCGCCGGAGAGAAGGTTTCCGCGGCTCGCGCCACCGTCGATGAGCAGCCCGATGCCAGTCGCATGCCGCCGCTCGATCTCCGCGCAGTCCGGCGGAGCCGAGCACGTCATCAGCGTCGCGGTCTCCTTCTCCACCCAGCGAAACGCCGAGATGTCCTCGTTCGACCCCAGCAGGATCCCCGCCTGGCTGGCGCCCGTCTGCGAGGAGAGATCGGTCTCCCATTCGACCACACGATGCGTATCGTCGGCCATCCAGCGGGCCATGGTCGGAGCGTTGCCGTCGCGCATCGCCCGGCGCAGCACGGGCAGCGCAAGCCCGTCGATCTCGAGGTAGACGATGCCTGGGACGTCGGTGCCAGCGATGATGCCCTGCCGACGCGCGATCCGTTGCGCAATGCGGATCGAGGACGTGTCATCCGAGCCGAAGATCACGGCGAGCACGACGCTCACGGCGGCGACCACGAACGACGCAAGGAGAGCCCAGCCGAAGTTGTCGACATCGAGCACCCCGTCGGTCACGTTCAGGTCGGCGGCGACAAGGAGAATGACGGCGTCCGCGATCAGGACGAGGAGGAAGCCGAGCACAAGCGTGAGCGGCAACCGCAGCGCCGCCAGCACGGGTGGAATGACCGCGTTCAGCGCCGCGACGATCACGGCCACGAGCAGCGCACCCCAGAAGCTCCCGATGTGGACACCCGGAAGAATCCCGGAGGCCACCATCAACGCGACGCCCGTCGCAAGCCACGAGACAAGAAGCGGGAACAACCGCCAGCGAGGACGCTCGGGCTGCCAGGCCATGGACTGGCCGTAAACCTGCTCGGATTCGCTAGACACCACGTTCTCCTTCTCCTCGGTCGAGTGCGCTTGCAGCAACGTGGTTCACGCCCGCCGCCGCGGCGCTGTGATGGCGCTGAAGCACTCCAGGGACTATGGGCGGCGCGGCGCCGGCCTTCCTCATACCGATGGCATGAATTCGCAGCCGTTTCGC
>CAVQXR010000003.1:0-250571 GCA_963717955.1 uncultured Thermoleophilia bacterium
GTAGTCCGCCGCGCCCGGGCCGAGCGGAGCGATGCCGAAACCGCAGTTGCCGCCGATGACGGTGGTGACTCCGTGCAGGCTGGTCGGCGTGAGATCGGGATCCCAGAGGACCTGGGCGTCATAGTGCACGTGGGGATCGATGAATCGGCGCCACCACCAGGCCGGTCGCATCAACCATTCGACGCGCTGGTTGATCAATGGTCCCGAGCGCCACCACTCGCGACCCCTCGATGCCAACATCGCCTCGTCGGGCCGCCCGACCGGTCCCGTCGATGATCGTCCCGCCGGCGAAGATGAGATCGAGCATCTCAGCCCGCCCCCACAGCCTGTGCGCTCAGATCGGCGGCCTGGAAATGGAACAGTCGCTCGGCGTTCCCCCGGCGCACCCTGGCCCGGTCTGCGGGGCTGAGGCGGGCGAGGCGGTCGGCGATGATCGCCGAGCTTCGCGGCCACGACGAGTCAGCGTGGGGATAGTCGACCTCGACGAGCACGTTGTCCAGGCCGATGGCCTCCAGGACACCCGAGCCGAAGATGTCCTCCAGCAGGCAGACGGAGATGTGATCGGCGACGTACTCGCTCGGTCGCCGGGATGGCCCGCATCCGGCCCAGGCGGCGTAGCGGTCGTACTTCATGTCACATCGCTCGAGGCAGTGGGGTATCCATCCGACACCGCCTTCGGAGAGGCAGATCCGCAGACCTTCGAAACGGTCGAAGACGCCGCTGAAGATCCACTCGATCAAGGTGTACTCGGCGTTGAGGAAGTCGGTGGTGAACGCCACGGTGATCGGGCTGTCGGGCGACGGCGGCTGGTAGATGTGCGACGAGGAGCCGATGTGGAGGCAGAGCGGCATCCCCGTCTCTTGAGCGGCCGAGAAGACAGGATCCCAATGGCCGTCACGGGCGTGGATGGACGGATAGCCCTGGGCTGAGGGGTTCTCGCTGAAGGCCACGGCACGGGCGCCAGCGACCCGCCGTGCGGACCATTTCATCCGCGGCCGCGCCCGGGTCCCAGAGGGGGACGAGGATGACCGGGATGTAACGATCGGGAGCGGCGCCACACCACTCCTCCAGCACGAAGTCGTTGTACGCCTGTACGCACGCCAGCGAGAGATCCTTGTCCCGGGCGGCCGACAGCCTGGTACCGGAGAATCCGGCCCAGTTCGGAAAGCACGCCGACGCAGCCACCCGGGCGACGTCGAGGTCGGCCAGGCGGGCGACGGGGTCATAGCAGCCGGGTCGCATCTGCTCGTAGGTAGCCGTGTTCGAATACTCGGCCGGGCTTCGTCCGGCGGCGGTGGCCATGCCCATCACCGGAGTCACCTCGCCGTTGAAGGACCAGCCGTCGACACCCGGCTCCATCCGCACCACGTGCGGCGCTTCGGCCTGGTGTCGCCGGGCCAGACGGTCCTGCCACAGACGCGGCGGCTCGATGATGTGGTCGTCGACGGAGATGATGCCGTCGTCATCCGTTCGGTGTCCTTCGCTCAGATCCATTCGGAACCCGAGCATATGGCCCGGGGTCCCGGACCACCTGATCACCAATCGGGGCTGCTAGTCGAGCACGAGGGAACGGTCGGGTGGCCGGCGCTGCTGGGCCCGTTCGACGAGGTCGGCGGCGACATCGCGCAGCTTGCGGTTCTCTCGTTGCGATGCGCGGACCAGAAGCTGGAAGGCCTCGTCCGCATTTCTGCCACCGGTGGCCATCAGCACGCCTTTGGCCTGTTCGATCACAGCCCGGAACTGCATGGCCTGGCCGAGCTGTTCGCTCAGATGCCGGGCATCCCAGTACGCCTGGGCATTGGCCAACACGATGGCGGCCTGCGTCGCGAAGATGGCGCCGAGATCTTCGTCGGCGGCGGAGAAACGATCGCGGCGGGCGTAGAGATTCGAGCGCGCCCACCCCCTCGTGGTGGGCGATGAGCGGGAGCGAAAGCGTGCTCACGATGCCGTGACGGGCGGCCAGCGCACTGAATGTGGGCCAGTTGTGATCCGTCGCCGTCGAGTCGATCCGATACACCCGCTGGTGACGAAAGGCGTCAAGACAGGGGCCCTCGCCGGTCTCGTACTGGGCGGAATCGATCTCGGGGGACTCCGGATCGGTGAACACGGCGGTGCGCACCCGGCCCTCGACCAGCATGGTGATGCCAGCCATGTCGGCCGGCCCGATGCTGACGACAGAGCCAGCCCGGCCACACGTGTCAGGGTGTCGCCGAGAGTCCCCTCCCCGACGAAGAACTCAGACAGGACGGCCACGCTCTCACGTATCGCCTTCTCCGGGTTGGACATGACGGCTCCCACTGAGACGATCAAGGAGCCAGTCGCGTCCACGATCGCAAGAAGTAGGGCCGACTCGGGGTCTGGGGGCCAGTTCTACTCTCTTCGAGAAGCGCGAAGCAGCACGAGCGGCCTGAGTGACCGATTCGCCAGACGGCGTACCGGAGACGGTCACCCTCTGGAGGGTCCGCGCCGCCGCAGGATCGAAGGCGGTTCGGGCATGGACGAGCGCGACGTTGTCCCAGATGATCAGGTCCCCTACCCGCCAGTTGTGGCGATAGATGGCCGGCGGCGCCTCGATGTAGGAGAACAGCTCCTCCATCAACGCGTCGCTCTCGTCGGCGCCGAGCCCGACGATGCCTGGTGGAGGCATTACGGCTCAGGTAGAGGATCGGCTCGCCCGTGATCGGATGGGCCATGACCACGGGGTGCTCGGCGTGAAAACCCGGTCCGTCAGGCGGGCTCTTCTCAGCCCGTTCGTAGTCGAAGCCGTGATGGACCTGGCAGCCGGCGATGCGGGACCGCAGCGTCGCCGGCAGGGTACCGAAGGCATAGGCACAGTTGGCGAACAGCGTGTCCCCGCCGTCATCGGGGACGTCGATGGCGTAGAGCACGACGGCCCGGATCGGGTGCTCGCGTGCCGCCGAATCCGAATGGAAGAGCAGCTCACCATCGCCGGCGCGACCTCCGTCGACGCGGTTGGAGATGTAGTGGACCGGCGTCGACATGGCTTCGCCGGTCTGCATGGCCTGGGGTGTCGACGCCTCCGCGGGTCCGAACCAGCCCGCGAATCGCAGCTGCTGGTCTGGTGTGACGGTCTGGTCCCGGAAGAGCAGCAGACTGTGCTCGAGCCACATCTGGTGGAGCTCATCGGCAACCGCCGGAACGGCGTCGCTGTCCAGTAGCTCGGCCAGCTCGACGCCGCTGACCTCCACGTCTATGGCCGGAGACAGGCGTCGTGTGCGCATGTTGGCTCAGGCGCCCGAAGCGGATTCGGCGATCACACCGCCCGCCAGCAGCTTCTCGAATGCCCCGTCGTCATAGCCGAGCTCGGCGAGGAGGCTTCGGGTCTGGGCACCGGCGGCGTCGGCCGCTCCGGGCGCACCGAGATCGCCGGCCGGTGCGCAACCGCCCGACCGTAGCGGGGGTAGGGACCGAAGCCGGAGGCCTCCGAGGGTACGGAGAACCCGAGACGCTCCGCCCAGGGAGCATCGAAGATGTAGGCGGCGTGAGGCCCGTCGTGCGCCTTCACACAGACGACCCCTCGCGCCGACAGCTCGTCCTGCCACACCACGGCATCCCGCTCGGCGAATACGGCCCCAAGCTCCTTGGCGAGCTCTTGATCGTTGACGGTACGGCCGACGGAGTCGGCGAACCTCGGGTCGGTGACCAGCCCGGGACGGTCGATGGCATGGCAGAGCCGGCCGAAGTACGGCGTCGTCCAGGGCGGCGACGAAGATCCACCCATCCCGGGCCGGATAGAGCCGGTAGAGGGCGTGGAGCCCGTAGACATCAGCCTGGGGAAAGACACGATCCGGGCGGCCGTCGTAGTCGATGAAGTGTTCTGAGAGCACGTAGGCGTTCGAGAGCATCATCCTGGTCTCGAGGGACTGACCCTCTCCCGTGCGCTCCCGGGCAAACAGAGCCATGGTCACGGCGGCGGCCACCGCCAGGGCGGCATTGAAGTCGGGATTGGATTCGTTGCACCGGGTGAGGTACTGCGACCAGTAGGCAAGGTCGTCGTCGCTCAGCTCGACGTCCGGCTCGGTGCCACTCCCACCCCGGACTGGGCCAACGCGCCGCCACAGACGGCGCCGGCGGTCACGTGAAACGCCGGTCGAGCCGACATCGGACCGGTCGAGCCATAGGAGGCGGCGTAGAGGTAGACGAGCCTCGGGTTGAGCGCCCGCAGGGTCTTGTAGTCGATGCCCAATCGCTCGGGGACACCGGGCCGGTAGTTGTGCACGACCACGTCGGCCCGCTCGGCCAGGCGGTGCACGATCTGACGTCCCTCAGCGGCCTTGAGGTCCAGGATGATGCTCTCCTTGCCCTGGACGCACTTCAGGCCGGCCGGACCGGAAAGTCGCATCGGGTCGCCTTCGAACGGCTCTATCTTGATGACTCGGGCGCCAAGCTCCGCCAGCAGGGCCGCGGCCATCGGCGTGGCGATCCAGGTCGCCATCTCGAGCACGGTGACGCCGCTCAGCAGCGGCGCAGCCGGCAGCTGGCTCTCGATCGTTGAGGGTTCGGAGCGCGACAACCAGCCCTTCGGGCCGTCGAGGTCCGCTGGTCGGGCGGGCACGGCCGGGACCCGGGCCGGAGTGGCCGAGCAGCTGATCAGTGGTCCCAGCCACCGCAGGGAACCGACCTCCTCGTCGACCACTTGGGCGGAGTCGCCGGTGTGGATCAGTTGCGGATGGTTCAAGGCGGCGCCGGGCCAGGTCAGGGGCTCGGCCGTGACGTTGTCGTCGCCGGCGAACCTGGCCTGCCATTCCTTCCACAGACGCTCCGCGACCCGCTTCATCACCATGGCCCGCAGGTCGCGCGGCATCCGCGGGATCCGGGATGCGGGGCGCGTGGTGGAACCTCGGCTCGTCGTAGATGCTCTCGAGCTCGATGGCGTGGAGAAAGGCACGGAACAGCCGAGGTGAGTTCTGGCTGAACTGCACCCACACACCGTCGCTGGTGCGAGCGACGGGGTAGTAGGTCATCGGGGACGTCGGCGAGCCGCAAGGCCCGACTGCCGCCCGGCGCCCAGCCGGAGAGATCGAACACCCCGAGGGCGCCCAGCAGACTGGTCGATACGGCTTGGCCACGGTTGGTCCGCTCCCGCTCGAGGAGAGCAGAGAAGACCCCCTGCAGGGCCAGCATGGCGGCGCCGTAGGTCGCCACCGGAACAGCTGGAAAGACCGGCCGCTCGCCTCCGAACATGACCGAGAACTCGTAGGCCCTGCCGGCGGCCGCGGTCACGATGCCGTCATGACCAGGGACCCCGCTGAGCGGATGATCACGGCCGAACCCGGTGATCTCACAGTGCACCAGCGCCGGATTGGCGGCACACAAGGTCGCCCCGTCGACGCCGAGTCGGTCGGCGACGGCCGGCTCCAACCCGGTGATCACGACGTCAGCTTGGGAGGCGAGCTCAGCCATGCGGCTTCTGTCCACCGGGCTGGTGAGATCCAGGCGCTCCGTCCGCTTGCCCCGGCCCCACATCCGGAAGGCCGGCATCTGCCGAAGGCCGGCTTCCGGTCGGGGGCTCGACGGCCAATACCTCGGCGCCGTTGTCGACCAGGACCATCCCGGCGAGAGCCGACGAAATGCCCTCACCTATCTCGACGACCTTCAGCCCGCTCGCCAGGGACTCGACCCCTCCGGGCCGCGCTCGATCGTGCCGCCCCCACGGGGACCTCGCCGTCGACGGTGCAGCGGCGCACTTTGCGATGCTGGGGGAAGTGATCGCCGAGCGCGACGTGCATGGTCCGGCGCTCGTCCCACACGGCCAGGTCCTCCACCTGCCAGTGCCAGCGGATGGTGTGCTCCGGCGAGGTCGCCCGGGCCATCAGGTAGTCGAGCAGCAGATCGCTCTCTTCACCGGCGAGGCCGACGATGGCGTCCATCCAGTACCCGGCCAGGAAGAGCGCCCACCGGCCGCTCTCGGGATTCCGGCGGACGAGTGGATGCTCCACGCCCTCTCCGTACTCGGACCGGAAACGGCCGCCGATCTCCGGGCCGAACCGCTCCTCGAAGCGATCAAATCCGTTGGCTCCGACATGGTGGTGAACCCGCAAAGGACGGAGCAGGTCCTGAAACCCCGGCGACAGGGATTCGTAGAGCCCTTCGGTATCGGCCCACATCGTGTCGCCGCCGACGTCGGGAGCGATCTCCATGTGCAGGAACGCGAACATCGGAGGAGCCGGCACCCAGGTCAGGTCGGTGTGCCATCGATCGGCCTTCGGCGGATCATCGGCGGTGTCCTCGATGAACTCGAGGGGGCGGTTCTCCCCGGCGAGGCGAAGCACCGGATAGACGCTCAAGGACCCGAAGCGGCCGGCCAGCTCGAGGTGCTCGTCGTCGGAGAGCGGCTGATCGCGGACGAAGACGACCCCGTGATCGACGACGGCCCGGCGGAAGGTTGCCAGCCCGTCCTCATCGAGCCTGCGCACGTCGACGCCCGTCACCTCGGCGCCCAAAGCGGAGTCCAGCGGTTTCACCTGCATAGCTCTTACCTCCGACGCCTTCGTCCCGGCGCGACACGCGAGGGCGTGCAATCGGGAGTCACCCTAGTTCGGTCACGTTTGGGCTGGGGTCTCCGGTCGGTCGATGATCCGCCGCCAGGTGCCGTCGGCCTGGCGCCGGGCGACCTGGACCCGACCGCCCGTGCCGTCGGCGGGTCGCGTCGAGGTCAGCGCCAGATCGCCGTAGCGCACGGTCGGGAGCGGCTCCTCCACGGAAAACTTGACATTGTGGGCAAATGCTTGTTCGAAGACGGCCCGGATGGCGTCCCGGCCGACCGTCGTCTCGCCGGGGGGGAATGCCATCACCGCGTCGGGCTCGTACAGGTCGGCGAGGCCATCCAGGTCGCCGGCATTTGCCCGTTCGACGAACAGGCGGGCCAGGGCCTCAGGTTCGCCGGCAGCTTCGTGCTTCCCTGTCATGAAGGTCTCCCTTGCTCTGGTCGTCCTACCATTGTGGGGCTTTTGTCTCTAGAAGGCCAAGATCTATTAGCACTGGCTTCGTAGAATCACTGCTTATGGAACTTCGCCAGCTGGAGTACTTCGTCGCCGTGGTGGAGGAGGCGAACTTCACCCGGGCGGCCGAGAGGGTCCACGTGGCCCAGCCGGGGGTGAGCGCCCAGATGCGCCGGCTGGAGCGCGAGCTCGGCCAGGACCTGTTGGACCGCTCCGGGCGGACCGGTGCGGGTGACCGAAGCAGGCGCCGGCGGTGCTCCCGTATGCCCGGGCCGCCCTCACCGCCGTCGCCGGGGATCCGGTTGGCCGTCGACGAACTGGTGGGACTGACCCGCGGCCGGGTGGCGATCGGGACCGTCACCTCGATGCCGGCCGAGGAGCTGGACCTGGCCGGCACGCTGGCCGGCGTTTCACGCCGATCACCCGGCGTGGACATCAGCCTGACCGTGGCCAACACCGACGATCTGGTCGAGGCGCTGCAGACCGGGCGCATCGACATCGCTGTCGTCGGTCTCGGGACCGGGATGCCCGATGGGGTCGCCATCGAGGTCATCACGAGCGAGGCGTTCGTTGCCGTGGTGAGCCACACCGATCCCCTGGCCAAGAAGGCCACGATCACCCTCCGGGCTCTCTGCGAGCGGGAGCTGATCAGCCTGCCCGACCGGTACTGGACATGCGCTCATCGCTCGACGCCGCCTTTGGCGCGGCCGGCCTCGCGCCCAGGATCTCCTTCGAGGCGGGCGACCCCCGTCTGGTCGCCGAGCTCGCCGCTGCCGGCCTCGGGGTCGGGATCGTGCCCCAGTCGGTGGCCGATGCCCGCCAGGTCGCGCCTGCGCACGTCGCCATCACCCGACCGACGTTGCAGGGCGAAGTGGCTCTGGCCTGGAGGGACCGAGGTCCGATCAGCCCGGCCACCCGCGCCCTCGTCGACCGGCTGCGTCAGGCCATCACGTCGCAGCGCAGCGGCGGCCGTTCGTGACAGTCAGCGGACGACCTCGGTGAGCCAGGCCGCCCCCTTGACCACCGCCTCCGCCGGCACCGTCTCCCCGAAGCGAACAAGCAGATCGCCGACGCTGGTACGGGCCAGTTCGGCTCGCCACGCCTCGTCGGCCCGGTACATGGCGGCGGCCACCGCGCAGACCGGCGTGTAGAGCCGGGGCGCCACCCGGGCCGGGCCCTGCTTGCGGATCTCGGTGCAGTTGAAGCTGGATTCGGCGACCCTCGATCGCTTCCACCACATCGAGCAGAGTGATCTCCCCCGCCGGCCGCAGCAGGTGGTAGCCGCCCTTGCGTCCGGGCTGCGACTCGACGATCCCGGCTCGCGCGAGGGCCTGCAGGGCCTTGGCCAGATAGGGCGCCGGTATCCCGTGGAACTCCGCCAGGGCGTACGCCGGCAGGGTGGCGCCGGGAGGCAACAGAGCCAGGACCGTGGCGCAATGAAGACCCCTGCGATGAAGACCCCATCGCGCGCCGCCCGCGATGGCGCGGCGGGCGACCTCAGCGGATCGAGCGTGTCGGGCCTCGGGTCGCAGGCCGGCTGGTCGCCGCAGTGCCCGCGCCACGCATCCCGCTCGGGGACCTGGGGCTACGTCGTCGTGCTCGAGCAGGCGGTCGCACGGGGCGACGACGAGGAGCACGCCTACCGCGGCTTCGTCGTCGGCGTTCACGTCCACCTCACGGCGGAGCACGCGGGGCTTCGGCCGGCGCCGAGGTCCTCGTAGGCTACGCCGAAGCGGCGACCCGCTGGCCGATCCCGCCCACCGAGCTTCCCGGCGAATCGGCCGGGGGGGGCGGGGACGCTGCCGGTCCGGGCGAGCAGAACGACGGCGGTGGGGCCGGGGCCCCGGACGCGTTGCCCGACGAGCCGACCGTCCATCCGCCGGGCTCGCAACAGACGATCCCGGCGATCGTCCGCGACCCGCCGCCGGGCGTTCGCCCCGACATCACCGGCAAGGGCTACGTCTTCCCGGTCTACGGGCCGGCGTCGTTCTCCTCCGACTTCGGCTACCCGCGGGCGCTGACCGGCTGGCACCACGGGAACGACATCTTCGCGCCGCTCGGCGCTCCGATCCTCGCAGTCGCCGACGGCACGCTCTTCTCGGTCGGCTGGAACCAGGTCGGCGGCTGGCGACTGTGGCTTCGGGACGGCCAGGGGAACGAGTACTACTACGCACACCTCTCCGCCTACTCACCGCTCGCCGAGAACGGCGTTCGGGTTCGGGCGGGCGACGTGATCGGCTTCGTCGGCGACACCGGCGACGCTCGCGGAACCCCGCCGCACCTGCACTTCGAGATCCACCCGGCCGCGCTGCTCGGGCTCGGCTACGACGGGGTGATCGACCCGTACGGCTACCTGCTGAGCTGGCAGAGCGCGGAGGATTTGGCGATCAGCGTCGCACCGGGACAGGCCGAGGTCGGCAGCGGCCCCGCACCGGAGCCCGGGGCGGCGCTCCTCGACGTCCAGGACATCTCGTCGCACAGCGGCCTCGTCCCTGGACTGCTCGAGGAGGCGCTGGGGCTGCCGCTGCTCGTCGGAGAGAGCGCGCCGCTCGTGCCGGTCACCGTGCCCGGGCTCGTCGGCGCCGCGCCGGGCTTCGAGCTAGCCTCTAGGCCCGAGCTCGATCGTGCCGACGTCGACGGCCGACGCGCCGCCGTCGACGGGAAGCACGGTGCCGGTGACGAACGCGGAGTCGTCGCAGGCGAGGAACAGGCAGACCGTCGCGATCTCCTCCGGTGTTGCCGGGCGCCTGAGCGGCAGCCGGCAGCTTGCGAGCACGTACGCCTCGTCGATCGAGATGCCGCGGGCCGCCGCGATCCCGCCCAGGTAGTCGTCGCCCATCGGCGTGCGCACCCAGCCGGGGCAGACGGCGTTGCAGCGGATCCCTTCGGGCCCGTAGTCGACCGCGAGCGAACGGGTCAGCCCGAGCAGCGCCGTCTTGGCGGAGACGTACCCGGCGAGCCGCGGGGGCGCGGTGAGGGCAGCCTCCGAGGCCACGATGACGATCGATCCGCCGCCCCTGGCGCGGAGCTCGGGGACGGCGGCGCGGGCGCAGACGAACGCGCTCGTCAGGTTGGAGCGGAGCGAGGACTCCCACTCGTCGTCCCGGGTGTCGGCCGCCGCGCCTCCGCTCTCCCCGCCCGCGTTCGCGACGAGCACGTCGAGGCCGCCGAGGTCACGGCAGGCGCCGATCGCCCGCTGCATGTCCTCCGGGGAGGCCGCGTCGCCCGCCACGGCGACTGCATCGAGCTCGGCGGCGATCACCGGCGAGCGGTCCCGGCCGCCGGCCGGTCACCACGACCCGCGCGCCCTCCCGGACGAACAGCCGTGCTGTCGCGGCGCCGATCCCGGTACCGCCGCCCGTCACCAGTGCAACTGTCCCTGACAGCTTCATGCGGTAGGAATATCGCATGGAGACGACCGGGACGCTCGGGGCGACGAGCGCGAACTGGCTCGATGCGCCGTACAATCGGCTCGGCTTTCGGCGGGTCGGTACCCTCGCGCGCACCGCGCGCATCCCGCGCGGTGACGGGCCGATGTCCGAGCTCCCCGGGAGGAACGCGACCTCGACAACTTTCGCTTCGAGCACGAAGCCCGCACGCTCGAGCTGCGGACGATGCTCGCCGAGACGTTCACCGACGGTTCCTCGTCGTCCACGACGGCTCCGTGGTGACCGAGCAGTACTTCGACGGCATGGCGCCGTCCGACACGCACCTGCTGATGTCGGTCTCGAAGTCGCTCAACTCGACGCTCTGTGGCGTGCTCGTCGGGGAGGGCGCGCTTCGCACCGGCGATCTCGTCACCGACCACATCCCCGAGCTGCGTGGAACCGGCGTGGCAGGGCTGCACCGTGCGGCACCTCCTCGACATGCGGGTGGGAGTCCGCTGGGACTTCGACCTCGACGAGCTGACGATCCTCGACGTCTCCGACTACCGCGCCCACGGGCGCACGGACATTCCCGCCGATACCGAGTCGTGGATCCGCACGATCCCGGCAGCGGGCGATCACGGCGGGGCGTTCGCCTATCACTCGCTCGCCACCGACGTGTTCGGCTGGGTGCTCGAGCGCGCCGGAGGGCTGCCCTATCCGGAGCTGTTCTCCGACCGCATCTGGTTCCCGCTCGGCGCCGAGCACGACGCGGAGATCATGGTCGACCGGAGCGGCTTCCCCGTCGTCGAGGGAGGTATCTGCACGACGCTGCGCGACCTGGCGCGGTTCGGCCTCATGTGCCTGCAGGGAGGCACGATCGGTGGACGCCGGGTCGTGCCCGCCGACTGGATCGGCCGCCGGCTCGTCCGCGACGAGGAGCTGATCGACGCCTACGGCTCGGACAACGAGCTCGGCGGCCCGCCGGGCACCGCGTTCTACCACGACAACTGGTGGATCTGGGACGCGGAGCGAGGGATCTACGCGGCCGTCGGCATGAACGGGCAGAGCGTGTTCCTGCACCACCCCTCGCAGACGGTGATCGCGAAGCTCTCGACGTTCCCCGACGTGCTCGACACCCGCCTGTTCGCGCTGCACCACGCCGGCATGTCGGCTCTCGCCGAGTCGCTCGCCGGAGCCGGTTAGAGTCCGTAGCCCCCGACACCCCACCCGACGTCCGGCGCGGCCCCAGCTCCCGGTTGGCCAGGCCGACTTCCGGTCTCGAGATCGAAGGAGACGTGCATGGCGACCGGCCTTGTCTGGCATGAGCGGTACATGTGGCACGACACGCGGCATGCGGCCGGGCCGCTTCCGGCGGGAGGCTGGCTCGAGCCGGGGGAGCACTCGGAGAACCCGGGCACGAAGCGGCGGTTCAAGAACCTGCTCGACATCAGCGGGCTGACCGAGCAGCCGTCTCCGTGAAGCCTCGTGAGGCGACCGTCGACGAGGTCTGCCGCTTCCACACCCGCGACTACGTCGACCGGATCAGGGCCATGTCGGACGAGAACGGCGGGGATGCGGGCGGGCTCACCGCGTTCGGGCCCGGCTCCTTCGAGATCGCGCTGCTCGCGGCCGGCGGGGCGATCGCGGCGGTCGACGCGGTGCTCGACGGCACGGTGTCGAACGCGTATGCGCTCGTTCGCCCTCCGGGGCACCACGCGCTCGCCGACGAGGGGATGGGATTCTGCATCTTCGGGAACTGCGCGATCGCTGCCCACCACGCGCGGGCGGCGCGCGGCCTGGCGCGCGTCGCGATCGTCGACTGGGACGTCCACCACGGCAACGGGACACAGTCCGGCTTCTACGCCGATCCGATCGGTCCTCACGATCTCGATCCACCAGGACAACTGCTTCCCGCCGGACTCGGGCACGATCGCGGAGAACGGGGACGCCGCCGGTGCCGGGACCAACGTCAACATCCCGCTGCCGGCCGGTTCCGGAGCTCCCGCGTACGTGCGCGCATTCGAGCGAGTCGTCGTGCCCGCGCTCGACCGCTTCCGGCCGGAGCTCGTGATCGTCGCCAGCGGCCTCGATGCGAACGGCATGGATCCCCTCGCACGTCAGCTCATGGACTCCGACGGCTATCGGGAGCTGACCCGCCTGCTGATGGGCGCGGCGGATCGCCACGCCGGTGGCAGGCTCGTGCTCGCCCACGAGGGCGGCTACTCGCAGGCGGTCGTCCCGTTCTGCGGGCTCGCGATCGTCGAGACGCTCTCCGGCATCCGCACCGAGGTCGAGGATCCCTTCGTGGCGCTCATCGTCCCTCAGACGGGTGAGACGGTGCTCCCCCACCAGGCAGAGGCGATCGAGCGGGCGACGGCGCTGGTCGAGCGGGTGCCGACACCCCATTAGAGACCCGACCCCGTTGTCTCCCCCCCGTCGGGGACCACGATGCCCCCACTTCTCCTGGTTAGCGTGAGGTCAGGAGCTCGCCGCGCAGAAACGATTCGACGGTGTCACGCCACGCGGCAGGTCGATCGAGGTGAACGTCGTGGCCGCTCCCGGGCACCACGGCTCGATGGGCGAGCGGCTGTGCGTCGAGCATGGTCTGGGGCTCGTCGTCGCCTAGGAACCCGTTCTCGGCTTGCACGACGAGGATCGGGACGGAGAGGTCTCGCCACACTCCCGTCAGATCGACCTCTTCCTGGCTCCGCGCCGACTCGATCATGTCCTCCGCGACGAAGGCGGGCCGGTAACCGCCCGGCGTTCGGACGAGGCCGTCGGCCCACCGGGAGCTGAGTCCCATCGACCCGAAGAACGCCCGCGCCGCGGTCAGGTCGGGGAAGAGGCTTGGCCATCTCGCCAGCCACTCTGCGACCGCCTGGGCGTTCCCGTTGCTCGGGCCCACCCCGGCCTCGACGACCACGAGCGCGGAGACGGAAGCCGGCCTGCGAGCAGCCGCGAGGATCGCCACCTGGCCCCCGAACGAGTGGCCGACCAACGCTGCCGACCGAGCGAAGGCGTCGAGCAGTTCGATCGCATCGCCGGCGTACTCTTCCAGCGAGTACCCTCCCTTCGCCCGCGCGCTGCCTCCGTGGCCGCGCTGGTCGGGCACAACCACACGGAAGTCCGGGGCAAGCCACGACGCTGACTCATCCCACTCGTGTGAGGTGCCGGCCAGTCCGTGCAGGATGAGCAACGGAGGACCGTCGCCTCCGGCTGTCGAGCCCGACCAGTGTCGGCTGGCGCCGGCGCAGGACAATTCTGGTTGGCCCAATCATTCCCCGGACGTGCGTCACCGTCTGCCTACGCCGTCGTGCCGTCGAGGATCTGCAGCGTCTTCAGGTCGCTGTAGAAGTCGAGCGCGTAGTCGCCGCCCTCGCGGCCGATGCCGGTGATCCCGCAGCCGCCGAACGGGGCCGTCAGGTCGCGCACCAGGAAGCAGTTGACCCACACCGTGCCGCGCCCGCAGCGCGCGGCCGACGCGATCGGCCCGGCCGGCGAGCCGGTGTAGACGATCGCCGACGAGCCCGTACTCCGTCGAGTTCGCGAGCTCGACGCCCTCGGCCTCGTCGCGGAAGGTCTGGATCGTCAGCACGGGCCCGAAGACCTCGCGCTGCACGATCTCCGACGTCGTTCGAGCGCGGCTCGACGAGCGTCGGCTCGTACCACAGGCCGCCGAGCTCCGAGTGGCGCCGCCGCCGCGCACGATCGCGGTCGCCGGCCTCGCGGCCCGCTCGACGAAGCCCTCGACGCGCGCGAGGTGCGTCGGGGTGGATGAGCGGCGAGACGGTGGTCGTGTCGTCTCGCGGATCGCCGAGCACGTGCTCGTCGGCACGGCGTGGAACGTTCTCGAGGAAGACGTCGCGGATCGCTTCCTGGACGAGGAGGCGCGTGCCGGCGAGGCAGACCTGGCCCGCGTCGTCGTACTGGCCGGCCGCCTTGCGCGCGGCCGCGTCGAGGTCGGCGTCCTCGAACACGACGAAGCGGGCTCTTGCCGCCGAGCTCGCCGGTGAACGGGACGATGTTCCGCGCCGCCGCGACGCCGATGTGACGTGCCGTCTCGGGCGAGCCGGTGAACGAGACGCGACGGATCAGCGGGTGCGCGACGAGCGCGGCGCCCGCCTCCTCGCCGATGCCCTGCACGACGTTGAAGACGCCGGGCGGCAGCCCCGCCTCGGCGACGAGGTCGGCGAGCAGCGAGCACGAGAGCGGCGACCACTCCGCCGGCTTGAGCACGACCGTGCAGCCGGCGGCGAGCGCGGGCGCCGTCTTCCAGGTCGAGAGCATGAACGGGGCGTTCCACGGGGTGATCACCGCGACCGGCCCGGCCGGCATCCGCTGCACGCGGTTCCAGGTGCCGTTCGAGCGCCAGTCGCGCTCCTCGTGGGCGTCGGCGAGGTCGGCGTAGGCGCGGTAGTTGCGCGCCCCGCGGGCGATGACGCGGGCCCGGAGCGAGCGCAGCAGCATCGCCATGTCCTCGCACTCGACGGCCGCGAGGCGCTCGACGTTCGCGTCGATCAGGTCGGCGAGCCGCTCGGAGGTGCTCGGCGCGGCCCGCCGGGCCGAGCGCCGCCCAGGCGGGGAACGCGTCGTGCGCGGCGCGGACGGCGCGGTCGACCTCCTCCGGCGCCCGCCCGGGAGACCTCGGCGAGCAGCGCGCTCGTCGATCGGCGAGCGATCCTCGAAGCGCTCGGCGGACGCGACCCGCTCGCCGCCGATGAGGTGGTCGGTCGAGACGGAGACGCCGGCGACCTCGACCCGGTTGTCCGTGGCCGTTGCGCTCTGAGCTCGCAGCTCTTTCACGGTAGCCGAGATCGTCGACCGTGTAGGCGAAGGTGAACCGGAACCCCTTGCCCATGCGCACGGGCGCGAGCGCCGTGTGCTCCTCGTTCGGCGCACCGAACAGCTCGAGCGTCGCCGGTCCCTCCCAGATCTCGGAGATCGAGCGGTCGCGGCTGCGCGCCCGGACGAGCTCGTGGACGGCCGGGTCGTCGTGCTGTCCGGCGGCGAGCCGCGGGAAGTGGCGCACGTTGACGAGCGCCGGGTCGTTGTGCGTCGGGCCCGACTCGGAGACGCGCTCGAGCGTCACGGCTGCCCTCCGCCAGGCGCCGGTCGTTCGCCGCGAGCGTTCCGCCGAAGACCGCGCCGGCGCGCGAGCCGGGGTCGGCGATGCAGTCGAGCCCGAGCGTGCGCGTCATCCAGACCGAGCCGAGCTTCTTCGGGAAGCCCTGGATCCAGCCGCGGGCGAGCGCGAAGTCGCGATCGACCCAGATGTACGGACAGGTCGTGACGTGCTCGCCGTCGAGCACCGCGTTGACGACGATGAAGAACTCCTTGTACTGGCTGCGCGCCGGGTCGAGCAGCTCGTCGTGGGAATCCGTGCACGACTGCCAGTCGACGAAGAGCGCCGCGGCGCGGCCGGGTCGTCCACGTAGCGGCTCGAGGCCGGACGGCAGCACTGCCGCGACGGCATCCGGATCGGCCCAGAACTCGAGCACGAGGAAGTCGCCGACGTAGTGCCAGGGCGGAGGCGGCACGAGGCTCGCGCGTCCCTCCGGGGAGCGCGGCAGCGAGTACCCCGAAGCGTCATGCCGTCAGCTCCGGCCCGTCGGCGCGGCGCCCGCTCGGGCCGGATGAGATCCGGCCCCTACACCGCAGTTTCTGCATGGCCTCAGTCATGCAGGAACTGCTCGACGAGCTCGACGGCGCGGGTCTTGTCGGCCAGGTTGTAGGCGAGCGCCGGTCATGCGGTAGGAGTCGGACAGGTAGAAGCGCTCGTAGAGCTCGCCGCGGCCGCCGAGATCGGAGCCGACGAAGTCCCAGGCGAGCCGGAACAGGCGGATGCGCCGCTCGGCGTCGGCACCGGCGGCCTGGAAGTACTTGCGCGATCAGGTCGGCGATCGGGCCCTTCAGGTCGGCCTCGGACGGCGTGCACATGAAGCCGCCTGCCGCCGATCAGCTGCAGCAGCTCGTTCACGCGCGGCATCCATTTCGGCATCTCGCCGCGCAGCGCGAGAAACGGGCGGTCGTCCGGATACCAGACGCCGCCCTCGTCGAGCGCCGAGCCCGCCTCGGCGGCCACGATCGCCGAGCGGGTCAGCTCGACCATGTTCCAGATCTGCCCGAGCTTCTCCTGGATGTGGTCGAAGCGGACGACACCGGTCGTGTTCGCCATCAGGTGGCCGAGCCCGAACGCGAACAGGAGCTTCGTGTGGGCGCGGGTGAACGCCTGGTGCATGATGTGGCCCGCGCCAGCCCGTGTCGGTGATGACCTCCGAGTAGCCAGACCGTGTCTCCGCAGAGGAAGACGCGATCCCACGGCACGACGACGTCGTCGAAGATCGCGACGGCGTCCATCTCGTCGAAGCGCGACGAGAGCGGGTAGTCGAAGTGGCTGCGGCTCTTCGCGAACGTGTCCCGGCAGACGAACTTGAGCCCGGGCGTTCCCATCGGGATCGCGAAGGCGAGCGCGTAGTCGCCGTCCTGGGGCCGGATGTCCGAGCCCGGATAGACGGCTCAGCTCGTCGGCGAAGGGCGCGAGCGTCGCGAGCATCCGGGCGCCGCGCACGACGATCCCCTCGCTCGACTCGCCGACCTTGTGCAGCGCGACCTCGCCGGCGGCCTGCTCTGCCTCGGGCTTCGAGCGGTCGACCTGCGGGTTGATGATCGTGTGCGTCGTCGAGAGATCGCGGTCGCGCATCATCCTTCTGGTAGGCGACGATGTTCTCCGCGCCCTGCTCGTTGCCGCGCCGCGCCCACACGTCGGCGCGCCCGGCGAAGCACGCGAAGGTGACGTTGAGGTAGTCGGGCGTGCGACCCATCAGCCCTGCGGTGGCGCCGAGGCGGTGAGCTCGATCGCGCGCGCGGCGCCGCTCGAGGTCCTCCTTCGCGCGAGGGATGAGGTGCGTGACGTTGACGAGCGCCACCGTCGTCGGGCGACGGCATCGAGCATCTCGTCGGCGTGCTCGTGCTGGAGATCGAAGACGCGGGCGATCGACTCCGCACCGGTCGCGAGCAGACGGATGCTCGAGCGGGTTGCGGATCAGCTCGCCGTCGAGCCAGACCTCACGCTCGTCGCGGCCGAGCTCGTCGAGGTACTGCTTGCCGGTGCGGGCGAGGACGGTCGGGTCCGGTCTCGGTGGTGGCCAGGTTCCTTCACTAGATGAGCGTGAGCGGAGCGAGGGGGACGCCGAGCGTCTCGAGGCTCTGACGCTCGTACTCGATCGCCGCCTCGTCGAAGCGGAAGTACGAGCGGGGTGGCAGCGGGCCCCAGGTGTTGGACGAGTAGCGGTCGTCCGGGATAGACGCGCGGGACGTGGTCGTCCTGGAGCTGCTCCATGTCGCAGTACAGCTCGACGAAGCACTCCTCCTCGACGATGCGGACGTAGCTCGCGATGTTGCCGGCGATGCCGTGACGCGTCGGGCCCCAGCCGAGCCAGCGGCCGTGCCGGGCGAGGTGGTCGAGCATGTCGCGCATCTTCCCGATGTCGACGGTCTCGAAGGCGAGGTGGTGGAAGTGCGCGTAGCCCTTGTCGACGAGCGCCATCGACGTGGTGGTCGCTGTTGATGTGGAACCACACCCCGCCGTCGTCGAGCCAGTCGCTGAGCTGCATGCCGAGCACGTCCCGGTAGAAGGCCGCGCACTCGTGGATCGCGCCCGTCAGGCAGTTGACGTGGCCGAGCTTGCGCGCGCCTCCGAGGTGGACGGTCGTGCGATGGCCGGGCATGCTGCGGCCAGCGGTCGACCGCGGTGGCCGGCTCTCGGTAGGGCATGAGCTGCGACCCCGCGCCCGTCGGGATCCCGCACGAACAGGCAGCCCTCGCGCTCCTCCCAGGGAACGTCCATGACTGCGAGGTGGGCGCGTGCGTCGTCGAGGGAGCAGTCGCGTGCGAGCTCGAAGCCGGCGTGGTCGTGGCCCGGCTCGCCGGCCTGCGACGAGCTCGAGGCAGTACGGCTCGTCGTTGCAGGCGAGCAGCGCCCGACCGCCCTCGCGGGAGCGTTCGAGGAGCCCGAACTGGAGACGCCCAGCGGGCAGCGGCCTCGTCCGAGGTCGGCGACGCGCAGGCAGACATGGTCGATCCGGTGCAGGCGGATCACGGTTCGAGCCTCTCCTTCGGCCACGAGGCGCTCGGCCTCGTCCTCCGGGAGGGCGAGCGCGACGTGCAGCGTGTTCGCGGAGACCTCCATCTGCTCGCCGGGCCCCGACGAGATCGACGTCCCAGTCGACGACGGTGTTCGAGAGCCGGCCGAGGCCGCTGATCTCCACCTCGACGACGTCGCCGGCCTCCATCGGCCTCGAGTTCGCCGGCGTGCCCGTGAGGACGACGTCTCCCGGCTCGAGCGTGATCAGCCGGCAGAGGTCGGCGAGCTGGTACTCGACCGGCCAGATCACGTCGTCCTGGCCGTCGCCTCCTGGACGGTCTCGCCGTTGACGTACGTGCGCAGCGTGTAGCGGGACGGATCCCACTCGGCGGGCAGGAACGAGCTCCGGGCCGAGCGGCAGGAAGCCGTCCTGGCCCTTGACGCGCAGCATCGAGCCGCGGTCGGCGTGGCGGAAGTCGTGGAGGCCGACGTCGTTCGCACAGCAGAAGCCGGCGAGGTGGTCGAGCGACCCCTCCACCGGGACGCCCTTCATCCGCCGCCCGACCACCGCGGCCAGCTCGCCCTCGTAGTTCAGGTACCGGGAGCCCCGCGGCTTGCGGATCACGCCGTGATGCCCGTTGAGGGTGCTCGGCGGCTTCATGAAGTAGGACGGCTCGGCCGGCGTCCGAGCCCGGTACTCCTCGATCCGGCTGCGGTAGGTGAGGTGCACGGCGATGATCTTCGACGGCGTCGCGGGCGCGAGATAGGCGGCATCGGCCTCCAGGAGCCGGCGGCCGTCGTCGAGCGCGATCGAGTCGCCGTCCCGGACGCCCCAGACCGGCCGGCCCCCGACCTCGACGCGGACACGCCTGCTCACCAGCCGATCCCCTCGTCGAGGAACTCGATGAACGACTTCGGCGCCGGCTGATCGGGGTCGACGCCGCCGAACTGGCCGCCGTGGAAGACGAGCGGCTCGCCCTTCGTCGAGATGAACTCCCGGACGTGGCCGAACGCGACGTCGTGATCCCCCGCCGTGACCGTCTGCTCGACGTCGCAGTACAGCTCGGCGAGCGCCTGGCGGACGGGGTAGAAGCCGAGTTTCGTCTCGCGTACGTGCTGGTGCGGGAACTCGCCGCCGCGCGTCGCGAAGTCGAGCGCGACCTGGCGCTGGCCGCGCTGCAGGATCGAGATCGCGAAGCGGCCGGAGGCCCGGACGGTCTCGAGCGTGCGCGACCCGTGGGCGAGGGAGACCAGCACGAGCATCGGGTCGAGCGAGACGGAGGTGAAGCTGTTCAGCGTCATCCCGGCCGGTCGGCCGTCGTGGTCGGAGGTGACGACGCAGACGCCCGTGGGAAACGAGCCGACCGTGCGGCGGAACGCGTGCGTGACGTCCTGGGAGGCCACGCCGCTCGTCACGGCCGGTGGTAGGCGACCGGCAGGCGCTTGATCCCGTGGAAGAAGTTCGATCGCAGCCGCTCGGGCGGTCCAGCGAGCTCGAGGTGGGGGAGGTACGGGAGCATCTCCTCGAGGAAGATCCGCAGCTCGAGCCGGGCGAGATGGGCGCCGAGGCAGAAGTGCGGGCCGCCCAGCCCGAACGCGACGTGGCGATTCGGGCTGCGCGCGACGTCGAAGGCGAGCGGCTCGGGGAACTGGTTCTCGTCGCGGTTCGCGGAGATGAACCACAGCACGACCTTGTCGTCCTCCCGGATCACCTCGCCGTGCAGCTCGACGTCGTGCGTCGCGGTTCGCCGGAAGTGGAGCACCGACGTCGCGAAGCGGAGCACTTCCTCGACCGCGGTCGGCACGAGCGACGGGTCGTCGACGAGGCGCCTGAGCTGGTCGGGATGGGTGAGCAGGGCGTGCGTGCCGTGGCTGATCGCGTGCCGCGTCGTCTCGTTGCCGGCGGTGACGAGGAGCAGGAAGAACAGGTCGAACTCGTGCTCCGAGAGGCGGTCGCCGTCGACCTCGGCCTGGAGCAGGCGCGTCGTGATGTCTTCCCCCGGGTTGGCCCGGCGCTCGGCGGCGAGGGCGTGGGCGTAGTCGAACATCTCGAGCGCGGCCGGGCTCGAGAACGGCAGGTGCGCGTATTCGGAGAGGTCGGCCTGCCCGTGCACGAACTCGCCGGCCACGTCGGGGTCGGTGTTGCCGAGCATCGCGTCGCCGAGCTCGATGAGTCGTCTGCCGGTCGGCGACCGGGGTGCCCATGATCTCGCACAGCACCCACATCGGCGTCTCCATCGAGACGTCGGCCACGTAGTCGAACTCGTCCTGCCGGAAGGCGCGCTCGAGGATCTCCCTGATCAGCTCGCGGATCCGCGGCTCGTAGGCGAGGATCGCCCGCGGCGTGAAGGCCTTGTTCACGATCGAGCGTAGGCGGGTGTGGTACGGGCGGGTCCGCGTCGAGCATCGACATGCGGGATTCCACCTGCTCGGGAGTCAGGTCCATCAGCGACGTGCCGCCACGGGCGCTCGACAACGTTGCCCAGTCCTTCGACATGGCGATCACGTCCTCGTAGCGCGTGATCGACCAGAAGCCCCGCCCCTCCCGCTCCTCCTGCCAGAAGAGCGGCGCCTCGCGTCGCAGCAGCTCGAACCAGTCGTACGGGACGCCCTGCACCCATCGATCGAGATCGGTCAGATCGATGTCGGCAAGGCTCGGACGTGTCAGAGTCGCCATTCGGTCCACCTCACGTCGTCGCTGGGGGCGTCGACGAGCACCTGCAGCTGATCGTCGAGCGCCCGGATCTCGTACACACGGATCGGCTCCGTCGCGGGACCGTTCGAGGGCATCCCGGTCGTCGTGTCGAACGCCGAGCTATGGCAGTAGCAGACTACCGAGCCGCCCTCGATGTCGCCCTCGGAGAGCTGGCACTCCTCGTGGGAGCACCACTCGTCGACCGCGAACAGCGTCCCGTCGTCGTGCCTCCCGATTGCGAGCCAGAGCTCGCCGATGCGGACTCCGCGCAGCGCCCCCGGCGCCACGTCCACGGCCCGGCCCACCGTCACCCAGTCGCTCATCCGCTCATCCAGAACCCAACCCAGGCACGTATTTTGGATACATTACACGCTCAGGGCTGCGTGTCAAGGTCTCACTTCTGAAAACGTCTGTCGCCGTTGAGCCGCGGTACGCACCCGAGCTATCGGGACACCTCTGGCGCATAATGTATCCTTTTTGTTCGTGGGCGTGGAGCCGCTGCAGATCGAGTCCGTCGTCGACCGTGTCTACGCTGCGCTGCACGAGCGGATCGTCGAGGGCGAGCTCGTGCGAGGGACGAAGCTTCGCCAGGAAGCGCTCGCCGAAGAGCTGGGCGTCTCGCGCACGCCCCTGCGGGAGGCGCTCCGGCGGCTCGCGGCCGAGGGGCTCGTCCAGTTCCACCCGAACCGCGGCGCTCACGTCTCGGATGTCAAGGTCGAGGACGTGCGTGCCGCCTACGAGGCGCGGCTGATCGTCGAGCCGGGCGCGGCGCGACTCGCGGCGACGCGCCGGCCGGCCGGCCAGCTCGCCGCGCTGCGGGGCGCCGTCGACGCCCAGCGCGAGAGCGCCGACCAGCTGTCGTCCTACGCCGCCAGCCGCGCCTTCCATCTCGCGCTCGTCCGGGCGTCGGAGAACGAGTACCTCATCCGTCTCGCCGAGACGCTCTGGGTGCCCGGGCTCGCGCAGGCGATCTACGGGAAGCAGGTGGAACGGCCGGAGCTGCTCGCCGCAGACCTGGCCGAGCACGAGCGGATCGCGAGGGCCGTCGAGGCCGGAGACGTCGAGCTCGCCGAGGCTCTCACCCGCCAGCACATCCACTCGGCGCTCGCGCGGACGCTCGGCGCGTAGACACGACCCGCGCAGCTGCCCTGTCGTCGACGTGGACGCGCATTCGGTCGCGGCCCCGGCGACCGATCGCAGGCCGTAGAATCGTCGCCCGAAGGCGACCAGAAGGAGAAGCACGATGGATCACACATCCACGATGCGGCGCGCGTACGAGATGATCAACGCCGGGAACATCGATGGGTTCGGCGCCATGCTTGCGGACGATTTCGTCGAGCACGAGGAGACTCCCGGACTCGCGCCGACGAAGGACGGCGTGATGGAGTTCTTCAGGATGTACGTCGCGGCGTTCCCCGACCTGCGCTTCAACATCGAGGACGTCCTCCCGAGCGGCGACAAGGTGGTCGTCCGGGCGAGGGCGACGGGCACACACCAGGGTGAGTTCATGGGCATGCCCGCGACCGGGAGGAGCATGGACGTCCCGCTCATCGACATCATTCGCTTCGGCGACGACGGCCTCGCGCACGAGCACTGGGGCGTCTTCGACGGAATGACGATGATGCAGCAGCTCGGCCTCGCCCCGGAGGGCCCTCCCTCGTAGCTCGCGAGGGCCGGCCGGGTCAGGCAGGCCGGATGAGGCCCGGCGCCTACGCGTAGCTCGGGCCGGCGACGACGGCATTGCGCATCGCGCCGACGCCCTCGACGGTCGTCTCGACGACGTTGCCCGGGGCGAGATAGCGCGGCGGCTTCCGGCCGTCGCCCACGCCTGCGGGCGTGCCTGTGAAGATCAGATCGCCGGGCTCGAGGGTGCAGACGCGCGAGCACCATGCGATTAGCGTCGAGACGGGGAAGATCAGGTCGCTGGTGCGGCTCGACTGCACGACCTCGCCGTCGATCCGACACTCGACCGCGAGATCGTTGGGGTTCGCGACCTCGTCCACCGTTGCGAGCACCGGTCCGGTGGGCGCGTAGGAGTCGAACGACTTCGCCATCGTGAACTGGCGCAGGGCCCTGAACTGCTCCTCGCGGTCGGATACGTCCTGGCCGGCGGTCAGCCCGGCGACGTGCGACCAGGCGTCGCCCTCGGCGATCCGCTTGCCGCCCTTGCCGATGCACACGACGAGCTCGGCCTCCCAGTCGACGCGGAGGCGCCCGCCTGGAATGACGATGTCGTCGGTCGGCCCGGCGAGCGCGCTCGGGAGCTTCGTGAACACGACGGGCTGCTCCGGGAGGTCGAGCCCCGACTCCTCCGCGTGCCCGCGGTAGTTGAGTCCGATCGCGAGGATCTTCGACGGACGTGGAACCGGCGAGGCGAGCCTCGCCGACTCGAGGGGCTGTGCATCCGCCGGCACGGGAAGGTCGTCGATCTCGCCGAGCCTCGGGATCAGTGCCATGGGGTCGGAAGGAAGCCGTCCCCCGCTCGCGTGCTCGACGTCGACGAGCTTGCCCTCGACGACGAGGTGCGCCCTTCCGGAGATGTTCGCGATCTTCATGCGCCCTACCCTAACCAAGCGAGCTCGGGGCTGCCGCGAGCTCGAGCCTCACGGATCGCCGGGGACGCCGAAGCTCGGTGCCGCGGTCGGATCGAGCGCGCGCGAGACGTAGTCGTCGAGCTGCGGAGCCCAGACCTCCCAGAGCTTTTCCAGCTCCTCGAGCGGCCCGTCGTGCCAGTCGACGCGGAGATCGGCCACGGGCCAGGCAACCTTGTCCACGACCAGCAGGCCCGCCGAGCGGACAGGTCCCTCCTCGCCCCCCGCGGCCTGCCCGGCCAGAAGTGCGTCGGCCAGCCGGCGGCCGAGGTGGGCGCCGGCGTCGCGCTCGAAGGCCGCGACCATCGCGCCGGGCACGTCGTCGCTCGCGAGCAGGTTGCCGGCGGCGACGCAGTTGCGCCCCTCCGCGGTCACGTTCCTGCCGAGCGTGTGCGTGCCGGAGCGCGCCGCCGTGCGGCCGGCGGCGTCGATCGCCGTCAGCTGGCGGTACTCGATGTGCTCGGCCGTACGAGCTGCCTCGGCGATTGCCTCCGGCGCCGCCAGCCCCGTCTCCATGAGGTCGAGAAGCCTCGGACCGAGCCGCGGGTCGGTGATGTTCTGGCTCGCGGCCGCTCCCACTCCGGCGCGCGCGTGCGCGCAGCGAGCCGCGACGCACGGGCTCGACGAGGTGACGGCGACGCCGAGCATCCCGGTCCGCTCGCAGCGGCCGACGAGCGAGAAGGTCATCGCCGCTCCGGCGGGATCACGGCGGTCGCGTCGATCTCGACGACCCACTCGGGTCGCGCGAGCGCCTCGACCACGATCCCGGTCGAGGCCGGGTGCACTCCCTTCAGCCAACGGCCCATGACGCGGTAGACGGGCTCGCGGTAGCGGATGTCCGTGAGGTAGACGACGATCTTGACGACGTCCTCGAGCCGCGCGCCGGCCTCCTCGAGCAGCATCGCGATGTTCGCCATCGCCTGCTCGGTCTGCGCGTCGACGTCGCCGATCCCGACCGACTCGGACGTGTCGAGGTTCTGGCCGACCTGCCCGCGCAGGTAGATCGTGTTGCCGGCGACCACCGCCTGGCAGAGGTCGTTGTCGAGCTTCTGGTCGGGATAGGTGTCCCGGGTGTTGAACTTCCTGATCCGGGTATGGCCGTGGCTCACGGTGCCCCCGTCGCGAGCGGCACCTTCCGATGCTCGGTTTCCAGGACGTCGTCCGACAGCCCGGCGTAGCGCCGCACGAGGTCGAGCGGGCCGGCGAAGTCGAAGTTGTTGTAGACGGCGAGGTTGTGCGCGAAGGGTGGTGACTGCGCGAACAGCTGGAACGTCAGCCGGTGTCCCGCGTAGTCGGAGTTGAGCAGGTCGCGCGCAAAGGCGAGGAGACGTCGCCGGTCCTCCGCGATCCAGCCGCCGAGTGCGTAGTACTTCTCGAGCCACGGGCCGGTCTCAGGGTGCCGAAACAGCGCGATGTCCGGTGTCACGCAGATCTGGCCGCCGCACAGCTCGCGGGCGAGATGGATCATCGCCGGGAGCTGCGAGCAGGCGAGGACCCGGCCCGTGAACAGCAGCGACTGGTTCGGCATCAGCAGGCCGCCCGGGCTCGCCTCCGCCAGGTCGATGGCGGCCGTCAGGTGAGCGTTGATCCCTTCCCGGTAGCACGCGAGCGTCGCGAGCTTCTCCTGCACCGGCTGGCGGCGCTCGAGCCCTGTCTGGCGAACATTGAACGTGGACACGCCGATCAGCAGGTCGGCGTAGCGGAGGATCCGCTGCACGAACGGGAAGGCGCTGTAGCGGTGGAGCGTGGCGCGGATGAAGCTCGCCGCCCTCGTGTGCCGGTAGAAGAGGACGTTCTCCCAGGGGATGAGGACGTCGTCGAAGACGATGAGCGTGTCGACCTCGTCGAAACCATTGGCGAGCGGGTAGTCGGCCGCGGGCGCGCGGCCCGCAAGCCCCGTTCGGCAGAGGTGCTTGATGCCGGGCGCGCCCATGGGGGCGATGAAGCCGAGCGCGTAGTCGGAGAGCTTGTCGTCCCCCCAGTTCGCGATCGTCGGTTTCACGAACGCCTGGTTCGCGTAGGCCGCCGCCGTCTCGAACTTCGCGCCGCGCACGACGATCCCGCCGTCGGTCTCGCGGACGAGGCGAAGCTGCGTGTCGGGATGCTCCTGGTCCTGCGGGCGCTTCGAGCGGTCGCCCTTCGGGTCGGTGTTGGCCGACACGTGGAAAGGGTCGAGCCGTGCGGCCCGCTCGACATGGCTGCGGATGTGCTCCGAGAACTGGGGATCGATCTCGTTCAGCACGTCCTGGCCGTCGTAGAGCGACCACATCTCGCCCACCGTCTCGTCGCTGACCCGCGTCACGACGCCTCCGACATCGTCGAGCACAGCGTCGACGGCCTGCCGCTTCGCCTGCCAGTCGTCTCTCGTCCGCGGCAGCTTCGGTCCGATCGGGCACCGCTCGCCGGCCTCGGCGTACGACATGACATCTCGCGTCGCCTCCTCGTGCGCCATGTCGTAGATGCGGGCGCGCACGTCGACGATCGGCCGGAACGCCGCGTGCGTCGTCACGTCCTCGACCCGCTCGCCGTCGATCCAGACCTCGCGGCCGTCGCGGATCGAAGCGCGGTACTCCTCACCGGTGCGGATCATGTCGCCATCGGCCCTCCTCCTCCACGTGGGTGCGAATCGTCGAACTCTGCCGGGCCGCCCGGGTCGGTGAGACGCGCGGAAGACCGACGGAAGTGCGCTGCCTCGGTCCTGCGGTACGTCTCGTACCGCGAGTCCTCAGCGAGGCCTACCGGCCCGAGCAGGCCCAGGGAGAAGGCGAGCGACCGCTCGACGTCTCCGACTGCCAGATCGACGTGGTGGATCCCACGGGCGGGTATCGCGGCCCCCTCGTGCTCGACCCGAGGACAGTACTCGATCTGCGGCGGCGCTCCCTCGCGGGCTCAGTCCGGTGGCTTCGGTCCACCGCCCACGTCCACCGTCTGAACGGCAATCACCGCTGCTGCACGACTCGCGAGACAGGAGGAACGCGCGGCGACCCCGGTGCGCACCCGCGGACGGCCGCTCTGCCGCGGCAGGATCCCGCCGAGCGCTTGAGCGCTCGGCCGAGAGGTCTCATACTCTCGGAGTCACGACGACGGGGGGAGATGGCGAACCGGGTTGCGAGGACGGCGGGCTCGAACGGCGGCGTATCGACCAGCCGACCGCGATCGACGCCATCGTCGGGCTGCTCGTCGCGTTCCCATCGCGAGGACGAACACGAGACAAAGGACGACGCATGACGCTGACGCTCGATGAGCTGCGCACGGCCGGCATCACCCGGGTGCGCGTCCACTACAGCGACCACCTCGGCACCACGCGCGCGAAGGTGATCCCGCTCGACGAGCTCGAGGAGGTGTGCCAGGGCGGCCTCCATTTCTGCGTCTCGGTCTTCGCGATCGACCACACCGGCGTGATGGTCGACGGCACCGGGCTCCGCGACGAGGTGCAGTTTCGCGACATGGACGTGGTTCCCGACCTGTCGACGCTGCGGATCGTCCCGTGGGAGCGAGATACCGCGCTCTGCATCGGGGACTGCCGCTTCGACGGCGAGCCGCTTCCCTCCGATCCACGGGGCATCCTCAGACGGGCGATCGGCGAGGCGGAGGCCCACGGCCTGCGGGTCAAGTGCGGCCACGAGCTCGAGTTCTTCCTCTTCCGCCGTAACGACCAGGGCGGGATCGAGCGCTACGCGCCGACACCCGGGCTCGTCTATCGCATGGACCCGCGCGTCGATCCGGGGGGCGTGATCCGGCAGATGGAGGACGCCGTCCGGGGGCTCGGGCTCCCGTTCGTCTGCGTGAACCAGGAGTACGACCCGTCGCAGTGGGAGATCAACTGCCGCTACGACGAGGTGCTCCAGGCCGCCGACGACGCGCATCTGCTGAAGCTCGCGATCAAGGAGATCGCGGCGATGAACGGGCTCGTCGCCACGTTCCTGGGCCGGCCGACGAACGCAGGCGGGACGTCCGGGTACCACCTTCACTTCTCGCTGTGGAACGAGGACGGCACGAACGCCATGGAGGCTCCCGGCGGGGAGCTCGGGCTCTCGGACGATGCCCGCTGGTTCGTCGCGGGCCAGCTCCGGCATGCCCGCGCCATGAGCGCCGTGATGGCGCCGACGATCAACGCCTACCGCCGGTTCATCGCCCGGGAGCTGGCGCCCTACTGGGTGAACTGGGGGCCCGACAACCGGTCCGTCTACGTGCGGATCCCGCCGGAGCGCGGCAAGGCGACCCGGCTCGAGTCGCGCGCAGGCGACGGCACCGCGAGCCCGTACCTCGCCTCGGCGGCCGCGTTGTTCGCCGGGATCGACGGGCTCGACCGCAAGCTCGATCCGGGCCCGCCCGCGTACGGAGTCTACGAGGAGGGCGACTACGAGACCCTCCCCTTCTCCCTCGCCGAGGCGCTCGACGCCCTCGAGGCGGACCCGTTCATGTGCCACAAGCTGAGCGCCCAGTTCGTGCAGTGCTTCGTCGCGATGAAGCGCGACGAGGTGCGCCGCTTCTCGCTGTCGGTCACCGACTGGGAGCTGAACGAGTACCTCGAGGCCCTGTAGTTCCTCGCGCCACGGCGTCGCCGGGACGTCCACGTCCCCGGGAAGTGCCGGAGGGCCGGCTTGCGCCGGCCCTCGGGTCGAGCGGGGAGACCGGCGGTGAGGCCGGCGGCAGCTCCTATGCCTCGAACTCGAACGTGTCGTCCGGCCCGAAGATCCTCTCCTTCAGCCACGCCCGCGTGTCCGGGCCGGTCTTCGGGTTGTAGAGGATGCCGATCAGGATGCCGGCGAGAAGGAGGCTGTTGCGCCCCTTGTGCGTAGGCTTCGACGCCTTCTGCGCGCGCTTGCCGGCCTGACGAAGCTCGCCGACCACGTTGCGAAGCTCCTCCTGGAGCTCCGGATCGGCCGCGAGCTTGGTGACGACGCTACGGGCGGCCGCGGCCGTCGGCTCGGCGCCCTCGAGGAACAGGTCGTCGTAGACGGTGCGGGCCGACCCGTACGCATTCTTCACGTGCTTCTTGAACTTCTCGTCCTTGGCGAGCCGCTTCACGACTGGCTTGGCGGCGACGGCCGTCTCCTTGACTTTCGTGGGCATGGTCGGTCCTTTCTCCGGGTTCTGCCTCGATTGTAGCCGCAGGGTGCTTCGGTGACGGTAGGCTCTGCGTCGATGGGCGCGAAGCTCCGTCTGGGCGGCCTCGGACTCCTAGGGCTCCTCACGGTCTGGTACGCGGCGGTCCTCGGCGCCGGCTCGGTGAGGCGGCGGAAGGCCGCCTGGAGGGAGGAGCGTGGCGCTCGCACTGGAGGTCGTTGACGGCGACATCACCGCGATGCCCGTCGACGCGATCGCGAATGCCGCCAACGACCACCTCTGGATGGGCTCCGGGGTCGCCGGAGCGATCAGGCGCGCCGGCGGCGAGACGATCGAGCGGGAGGCGGTCGCGGCGGGGCCGATCCCGGTCGGGACGGCGGTGGCCACGGGTGCAGGACGCCTTCCCTTCAGCTACGTGATCCACGGCGCCGTCATGGGGCAGGATCTTCGCACCTCGGCCGAGCTGATCGCGCAGACGACGCGGAGCTGCCTGCGCCTTGCGGACGAGCTCCGGCTGCGCTCGCTCGCGTTGCCGGCCTTCGGCACGGGGGTCGGCGGGTTCTCACTCGAGGAGTGTGCCCAGCTCATGGTCGAGGTGGCCGGGGCCCACGTGCCGGCCACGCTCGAGCGGGTCGTCTTCGCGGTGTTCGGCCCGGAGGCCGAACGGGCCTTCTCGGCTGCCATCGCCACGACGGCGTAGGGGCGGGCAGGACTGACGGCCGGGATGTCGGGTACGAAGGGCCTCATCTGCGCGGGTGGCGAGGCGACTCGCCTGCGGGAGCTGACGCGCGTGACGAACAAGCACCTGCTGCCGGTGGGACGATGGCCGATGGTCTACTACCCGCTCCAGCTGCTCCAGCTCGCCGGCGTCACGGAGGTGCTCCTCGTTACTGGGAAGCAACATGCGGGCGACTTCATCGACCTTCTCGGCGACGGGCGGGTCGAGTCCCGGGATGGTTCCGGGCCCCTGTTCCACCTCGACCTCTCGTACAAGGTGCAGACGCGGGCAGGCGGCATCGCCGAGGTCGTCGGCATGGCCGAGCGGTTCGCGGCCGGCGGGCCGCTCGTCGTCTGTCTCGGCGACAATGTCTTCGAGTACGCGGAGGTCGCCGCGATCAGGGCCTTCGTCGAGGACCCGAACGGCGCGCACATCTTCATCAAGGAGGTGGCCGACCCGGAGCGCTTCGGCGTCGTCGTCTATGGAGACGGGGGCGAGATCGTCGACATCTCGGAGAAGCCCGGCACGCTCGACCGGCGGTACGAGCGACCACCCTCCGCGGATGCCGTGACCGGCCTCTACTGCTACGCGCCCGACGTCTACGAGATCATTCGCGGCCTGTCTCCGTCCGACCGTGGCGAGCTCGAGATCAGCGACGTCAATCGGGCCTTCGCGCAGCAGGGCCGGCTCGGCGCGACGCGCGTGCGGGGCTGGTGGCGGGACGCCGGCACTCACGATGCGCTCGCCCGGATCGGCGCGCTGATCGAGGAGACCGGAGTCAACCGGGTCGCATGATCGAGGGCCTGATTCGTCTACCGCAGCGCCGATTCGAGGACGACCGAGGTTGGTTCGCCGAGCTGCGGCGCGACAGCTGGCTGCCCAGGGGGATGGTGCAGACGAATGTCTCGTTCTCGCAGAAGGGAGTCATCCGTGGGCTGCACTACCACGAGCGCGGCCAGGACGATCTCTTCGCGTGTCTCAGCGGCATGGCACGGGTGGTCGTTCTCGATCGCCGCAGCGGCGAGACGTTCAGCGAGGACATCGGCGAGGGCAACCCGGTCGCCATCTACGTTCCGGGGCGCCACGCGCACGGGTTTGAGGCGCTGACAGACTGCCTGTTCAGCTACCACGTGACGGCCGAGTACGACCCCGACGACCCCGACGAGCACACCCTGCCGTGGGACGACCCGCGCGTCCGGAGCCTATGGAGCACGCAGAGCCCGATCCTCTCCGCGCGCGATTCCCGCGCATCCTGATCACGGGCGCAGGCGGGCAGCTTGGGACCGCGCTCGCGGAAGCCTTCCCGTGGGCTCGTGGTGCGGCCAGGGCCGAGCTGGACGTGACGGCGGGCCGGCTCGCCGGCGAGCGGCCCGGGCTCGTCCTCCACTGCGCGGCCTGGACGGACGTCGACCGTGCCGAGGAGGATCCGTCCGCGGCCCGGGTCGCGAACCTCTTGGGAACCCGGCAGGTCGTCGCGCTCGGCGCGCCCGTCGTCTACTACTCGACGGACTACGTCTTCGACGGCATGAAGGGCGAGCCGTACGTCGAAGCCGACGCCCCGCACCCGATCTCGGCCTACGGCGCGTCGAAGCTCGCGGGAGAGCGGGAGATCCGGGACGGCTGGATCGTCAGGACGTCGTGGTTGTTCGGGCCGACCGGCCACAACTTCGTGCGCACGATGCTCAGGCTCGGAGCCGAGCGCGACGAGGTCGCCGTGGTCGACGACCAGCGCGGCTGTCCGACCGAGGTCGGCCATCTGGCCGCGGCGACGCACGAGTTGCTCGAGCGAGACCTCCCGTACGGCCTCTACCACCTGGCGGCCGCGGGGGACTGCACGTGGGCCGAGCTCGCCGAGGCGATCTTCGAGGAGGCTGGTCTGTCGTGCACAGTGCGGCGGATCACGACCGCCGAGCTCGGACGCCCCGCGCCCCGCCCTGCGTACTCGGTGCTCCGCAGCGAGAACGCGGACGCTCCGGTGCTTCCGCACTGGCGCGACGGCCTGCGCGCCTGCCTCGAGCGGCTCTCACCGGGATAGCATCACCGGATGCGCGTCCTCGTCACCGGCGGCTGCGGGTTCATCGGCAGCCATTTCGTCAAGCGCCTCGTCCACGCGCGCGAAACCGTCGTCATCCTCGACAAGCTGACCTATGCCGGGAATCCCGCGAACGTTCAGGGTGTCGACTGCGAGCTGATCCGCGGAGACATCGCCGATGCGGCCGACGCTCGCGCGCGCTGCCGAAGGGTGCGACGTGATCGTGAATTTCGCCGCCGAGACCCATGTCGACCGGTCGATCCTGAGCGGCTCCGAGTTCATCCGGACGGACGTGTACGGGGTGTTCGTGCTGCTCGAGTGGGCGAGGGAGACGGGCCGGCGTCTCGTCCACGTCTCCACGGACGAGGTCTACGGCGACGTCGCACCCGGTCGCTCCTCGCATGAGGACGACCCGCTGCGGCCGTCGAGCCCGTATTCGGCCTCGAAGGCCGGCGGTGACCTCCAGGCGCTCGCGTACGTCCGCACGTTCGGGATCGACTGCCGCATCACGCGGGGCTCGAACACCTATGGGCCGAACCAGTACCCCGAGAAGATGATCCCGCTGTTCGTCACGAACGCGCTCGAGGGCAAACCGCTGCCCGTGTACGGCGACGGCCGCCAGCTGCGCGACTGGCTGCACGTCGACGACCACTGCTCCGCCATCGAGACGGTGTTACGCGACGGCGAGCCCGGCGGTGTCTACAACGCGGGAGCGGGCGAGGAGCGAGAGAACCTCGACGTCGCGAGGGCGATCCTCCGCCTCGTGGGCGCCGACCCGGCCCTGCTCCGGCACGTCGGGGACAGGCCCGGCCACGACCACCGCTACTCGCTCGATGCCACGAAGCTGCGCGCGCTCGGCTGGGCACCCGCGCGGGACTTCGAGCTGGGGCTCGCCGAGACGGTCGAGTGGTACCGCGAGAACGTGAGCTGGTGGCAGCCGCTCAGGTCGGCTGAGTACCTCGAGTACTACCGCCGCCAGTACGCAGACCGCCTTCGCTGAGCCGAGCTGCCGGCAGCTCGCGGCAGGACGCGCGAGGCCCGCCGCGAAGGCAGCGACCGGTGCCGACCGCGGGGCCGACTGCTCACGAAACCGTCACAGATCTTCGCTACCCTGGAACGCAGGCGCGTCGGTCCGCGCCCCATCCGGTGCTGAGGCTGATCGCGATCATCCCCGTCGTCGTCGCGCTCGCGCTCAGCGGGTCCGGCGGCAGCGCGGCAGCGTTGTACAAGTTCTCCGGGCACGGCTGGGGGCACGCGGTCGGGATGCCGCAGTACGGCGCATGGGGATTGGGCCAGAACGGCTGGTCGTACGACCGGATTCTCGCGTACTTCTATCCGGGAACCGAGCTGACGAGCGCGCCTGCCTCGAAGGTCAGGGTGCTGCTCGCCGAAGGCCGCGCCACCGTCGAGATCTCGTCCGTCGCGCCATTCACGGTCACTGACGCGGACGGGAGGGTCGTCCAGGTCCCGGCGGGAGCCGTCCGGATCTCGCCCGATCTCACCGTCGCGGTCGACGGTGTGGTGACGACGCTCGCCGGGCCGCTGCGCTTCAAGCCGGGCGGCAAGGCACTCGCGCTCGACCGTCGGTACCGGGGCCAGCTCGTCGTCCACGCCGCGAAGGGCGCGCTCTCGGTGGTCAACGTCGTCCCGCTCGAGCGCTACCTCCAGGGCGTCGTCGCCCGCGAGATGCCGGCGAGCTGGCATCCGGAGGCGTTGAAGGCGCAGGCGGTCGCGTCACGCTCGTACGCGCTCGTGAGCAAGATGACCTCCGGGACGTTCGACCTCTACGCGGACACGCGCAGCCAGGTCTACGGCGGGATCGGCGCCGAGCATCCGGCGACGAACGCCGCGATCAGGGCGACGGCCCGGGAGATCCTGACGTGGGAGGGCAAGGTCGCCTGGACGTTCTTCTCGGCGAGCTCAGGGGGTCGAACGGCGGCCGTCGAGGACGTCTGGGCAGATGCGAAACCCGTCCCGTACCTCGTGTCCGTCGACGATCCGTACGACACGCTGTCCCCGTACCATTCCTGGGGCCCGGTGGCCTTCACGGAGCAGCAGCTGCGTGCGAGGCTGGGCTCGCGGCTGCCGCAGGGGCTCGCCGAGCTGACGGTGAAGCGGAACAAGTCCGGGCGGGTTGGCACAGTGATCGCGGTGGGCGCTCACAAGCGGACAGAGATCTCCGGCTCCACCATGCGCTCGCTCCTCGGGCTTCGCTCGACCTGGTTCACGATCGACGTCGGCTCGGCGCCGAAGTGAGCCGTGGCCGTTGTCGGTATCTGATCGCCGCCGGCCTCGCGGGAGCCGTTGCGCTCGCCGGCCGCCGCGGCCCGCTGCCGCCGCGCCCGCTGCCGCCGCGCAGGGACGCATCGCGGTCGGCCTATTCGAGGGCACGCCGGTCGAGATCGTCTCGGCCGAGGCCGAGCGGGTGACCGGTGGTGTCGCGGATCGGACGCTCGAGCCGCTGGGCGCAATCGTCCTCGCCGTTCCCGACGTCGAGGCGGCGCTGCCCGCGCTCCGGGCGATCCCGGGGGTCGAGTACGCGGAGCCGGTCGAGCGATCGCGCCGGCTGTCGTTCGTGCCGACCGACCCGCTCGCGACGTTCCAGTGGTACCTCCCGTCCATCCGCGCATTCGCCTTCTGGGAGACCGCCCCGACCGATCTGCCCCCGGTGCGGGTGGCGGTCGTCGACTCCGGGATCCAGGGCGACCACCCCGAGTTCGCCGGCCGAATCGTCGCGGCGCGCTCGTTCGTCGCCGGAAAGGCGACCGAGGACACGATCGGTCACGGGACGCTCATCGCCGGCGAGATCGCGGCCACGATGGAGAACGCCCTCGGCGTCGCGGGCGTCGGCTTTCCCGTACGGCTGCTCGTCGCGAAGGTCGTCGGTGCGAACGGCGGGATCACGACCGAGGCGGAGGCGAAGGCGATCCGCTGGGCGGTCGCCAGCGGCGCGCGGGTGATCAACCTGAGCCTCGGCGGCCGGCGCGACCCGCGGGACCCAGCGCTGCGACCAGTATTCGGCGCTCGAGCAGGATGCGGTCGAGTACGCCTACGCTCACGGCGCCGTCGTGGTCGCGGCGGTCGGGAACTGTCAGGGGCTGCCCTGCCCGTACAAGTTCGCGAGCTATCCGGCGGCGCTCCCCCACGTCGTGGGAGTCAGCGCGATGACCCAGAGCGGGACGCCGGCCTCCTTCTCGAACCGGGATGCGGTGTACAACGACCTGATCGCGCCGGGGACGGGGATCATCTCGACCTTCCCGGTGCCCCTGAGCGACCCGAAGTGCCCGTACCCCGGCTACAGCCTGTGTGCGCTCGCCTCTCACAGAACCGGTGACGGCACCTCGTTCTCGGCGCCGCTCGTCTCCGCCGCGGCCGCGCTGCTGGTCGCCCAGCGCCCGACGATGACGGCGAGCCAGGTGATGAAGGTGCTCCAGAGCTCTGCGACCGATCTCGGTACGGCCGGCCGCGATGCCGCGACCGGCGAGGGCCTGCTCAACGTGGAGGAAGCGCTCCGCCAGGCGACGACCTTGCCGCTGCCCCCTGCGGACGCCTTCGAGCTCGCCGACGACGGCTCGCGCACGAACGGCGACGCCGGCCGCGCCGCACGCTCGCTGTACGGGACGAGCGTCCAGGCCACGATCGACTACTACGACGACCCGAACGACGTCTACCGCGTCTACCTGCGTCAGGGCCACCGGGCAACGTTCAAGCTCCGCGGCCCCGAGGGAACGTCCCCGACGCTCGCTCTCTGGCGACCCGGCACGAAGCACGTCACCGAGATCACCCAGATCGCCGTTCGCATCGGCGCCGTCCTCGCGCACGCCAAGGGAGCGACCGCGACCGTCACCTACCGCGTTCCCCGCTCGGCCTGGTACTTCGTCGAGGTGAAGGCGCCCAGGCGAGACGGAGGTCAGTACCGCCTCGTCATCTCCCGGTAGGGGCGGGATCTCATCCCGCCCGCCCTTCACGAGCGCGGCTCGAGCAGCTCCTCGTCGGGAACGTCGCGCAGGAACCGCGCCGGATTGCCGACGACGACGGTGCGTGCCGGAACGTCGCGGAGGACGACCGCACCGGCTCCGACGAACGCCTCCACGCCGATCTCGATCCCGGGCAGCAGCACCGCCCCGCCGCCGATCCGGGCGCCGCGGCGAATCGTCGGCCCGCGCCGGAGCGCGTGACGGCGCTCCGTCCGCCCCATGTAGTTGTCGTTCGTCGTCACCACACAGGGCGCGAGGAAGACGTCCTCCTCGACGGTCGTGTACGCGGTCACGTACGCGTTCGCCTGGATCGTCGTCCGCGCGCCGATCAGCGTGTCGTTCTCGACGAGCACTCCCCGGCCGAGGACGACGTCGTCCCCGATCGTGCACCGCTCGCGGACGCAGGCCTGGTCGGCGACGATCACGCGCTCGCCGATCGTCGTCCCCGCGAACACGATCGCGCCCGTCGAGACGACAGTGCCGGAGCCGAGCACGAGCGGCGGCAGCGGGTCTCGCATCGCGGTCGAGCGGGGCGAGAGCACGGGCTGCTTGCCGAGCACCGCGTTGTCGCCGATCCGGCACCCGTCCCCGATGACCGTGCCGGGATAGACGACGACGTTCTGCCCGACCTCGTGCGCCATCAGCGGCCTGCCGGAGGATCGCCATCGAGCGAGCGCTGGAGCTGCTCGAGGCACCGGACGACGGCGACGCCCATTTGCGCCTCGGTCTCGGCCCCGGCGCCGCCGCGCACGAGCCGCAGGAAGTGCTCACATTCGAGGCGGAGCGGCTCGGCGTTGTCGATCTTCGGCGACCGGATGTCGCCGGTGCGCGTCCGCCATTCGCCGTAGCTCTCCGAAGGCTGCTCGGCGAACTTGTCGTAGACGGTGATCTTCCGCTCGAGCTCCATGTCGTCGAAGACGGCCATCCGGTTGCGGCCGACGATGGTCATCTTCCGCATCTTGTGCGGGTCGAGCCAGGAGAGGTGCATGTGCGCGACGATCCCCGACGGGAAGCGCAGGTAGCAGAACGCCACGTCCTCGACCCCGGGCTTGAGGTACGACTCGCCGTGCGCCCAGGCCTCGTCGGGCTCCTCGCCGACGAGGTGGAGGATCACCGACACGTCGTGGGCGCCGAGGCTCCAGAGCGCGTTCTCGTCCGGCCGGATCGTGCCGAGGTTCTGGCGGTTTCCGTACACGTACAGGATGTCGCCGAGCTCGCCGGTCTCGGTGAGCTCTTTGAGCTTCGCAACGCCCGGGTGGTAGAGGAGCAGATGGCCGGGCATCACGACGAGGCCCCTCTCCCGTCCTGCTGCGGCCAGCTCCTCGGCCTGCGCGGCCGTCAGCGCGAGCGGCTTCTCGACGAAGACGTGCTTGCCGGCCTCGAGCGCCCGGAGGCCCAGCTCGTGGTGCGTCGGCACCGGCGTCGCGATCGTGATCGCGTCGAGCGTGGCGTCCTCGAGCAGGTCCTCGAAGCGCGTCGTCAGGCGAGCGGTCGGGAACCGGCCGGCGACCCGCGCGAGCGCCGCCTCGTCCGCGTCGCAGACCTGGGCGAGCTCGGTGTCCGGCAGGTCGGCCAGGTTGCGGGCGATGTTCGGGCCCCAGACGCCGAGACCGGCATGCCCGATGCGGACGGGTGGCTCGCTCACAGCTTCCAGACGCTCGGGCTCACAGCACCGTTCGTGCCCGTCGCGTTCCGGAAATCGACGAGCAGGCGCGCCCGCGACACGAGATCCTGGTGGTCGATCCCGGAGTGGGCCGTGACGATCACGACGCAGTCGGCCTCCTCGACGGCGCCGTCGAGGTGAACCGAACGGAGGCCGTGCTCCTCGAGCCTCGGCACGTGCGCGTCGGTGTAGGAGACCTCGGCCCCGCCCGCGACGAGGAGCTCGATCAGCTTCAGAGCCGGAGACTCGCGCACGTCGGCGACGTCGGCCTTGTAGGCGATGCCGACGAGATGAATGCGGCTGCCGCGGACGGCACGCTCGTGGGAGTTCAGCGCCCGCACGATCTTCTCGAGGCAGAAGAACGGCATGTTCTCGTTCACCTTGCCGGCGAGCTCGATGAACTCGGTGTAGAAGTCGACCTCGCGCGCCTTCCAGGAGAGGTAGAACGGGTCGACCGGAAGGCAGTGGCCGCCGAGGCCCGGGCCGGGCTCGAAGCTCATGAACCCGAACGGCTTCGTGGCGGCTGCCTCGACGACCTCCCACACGTCGATCCCGAGCCGGTCGCACAGCTGCGCGAGCTCGTTGACGAGCGCGATGTTCACCGAGCGAAAGATGTTCTCGAGCAGCTTCACGAGCTCGGCCGTGTCGGGCGACGAGACGGGGAGCACCGTGTCGATCGCGCGCCGGTAGAAGGCGACGGCGCGCTCGGAGCACGCGGGCGTGACCCCACCGACCACCTTGGGCGTGTTCTTCGGCGTCCAGTCCGTGCGGCCGGGATCGACCCGCTCGGGGCTGAACGCGAGGAAGAAGTCCTCGCCGACGTGCAGCCCACTCGTCTCGAGGATCGGAAGCAGCTCCTCGCGCGTCGTCCCCGGGTACGTGGTCGACTCGAGCACGACGAGCTGACCCTTGCGAAGCCGCCCGCTGAGATCCCGTGTGGCGCCGAGGACGATCGAGAGGTCAGGCTCGCGGTTGCGGGTGAGCGGCGTGGGGAGCGTGATCAGCACCGTGTCGGTCTCCCGGACGGCGTCGTAGTCGGCCGTCGCGGTGACGGCCCCGGTCGCGACGAGCGGCGCGAGCCGCTCGGACGGGACGTCCTCGATGTAGCTCTCGCCGTGGTTGAGCCGCTCGACCCGTGACACGTCCACGTCGACGAGCACCGTCCCGACGCCGGCTTCGGCGAAGACCTGGGCGAGCGGCAGGCCGACGTAGCCGGCGCCGATGATCGCGAGCTCCCTCTTCACGGCCGGGTCATCGTACAGAGGAGCTCGGCAATCCTTTCCGCCGCGTGGCCGTCACCGTAGAGCGGCGGATGGGTGAGCCCGGGCCCCGCGTCCGCGACGGCGCGCACGATCGCGTCGGGGTCGTCGCCCACCAGCCGGTTCCAGCCGGTCTCCAGCGTCTCGACCCACTCGCTCGTCGTCCGCAGGGTCACGCACGGCACCTCGTACCAGTACGCCTCCTTCTGTACGCCACCGGAGTCCGTGAGGACGAGCCGGGCCTGCGAGGCGAGCGCGGCGAAGTCGACGTAGCCCGCGGGCGGGATCGTCCGCACGTGCGGCCCGAGGCGTAGGCCCGTCTCGGCAAGGGCCCGGGTCGCTCCGGGATGCGCCGGGAACACGACCGGCTCGGCGAGAGCGTTGACCGCCGAGACGATGCGCGCGAGCGGGCCTGGACGCATGTTGGCCTCGCGGTGCAGCGTCAGCACGAGGTAGCGGCCGGGCTCGACACCCACGTCGGCGAGGGCGGTGGAGCGCTCGCGCGCCAGCGGGGCGAGCCTGACGTTGACGTCCAGCATGACGTCGCCGACGACGTGGGCTCCCTCGGTCACCGCCTCGCTACGGAGGTTCTCGACAGCGATCTCGTTCGGGCAGAAGAGCAGCGTCGAGAGGCGGTCGACGAGGATCCGGTTCAGCTCCTCGGGCATCGTCCGGTCGAACGAGCGGAGCCCCGCCTCGACGTGGGCGACGGGAGTGCCGAGCTTCGCGGCGGCGAGCCCGCCGGCGAGCGTCGAGTTCGTGTCGCCGTAGACGAGCACCACGCCGGGCTCTATCTCGAGCACGGCGCGCTCGATGCCCGGCAGCATCCGGGCGGTCTGCTCCGCGTGGGTGCCCGAGCCGACCCCGAGGTGGTAGGCGGGCTCTGCGAGCTCGAGCTCAGCGAAGAAGATTGCGGACAGCTTCGGGTCGTAGTGCTGGCCCGTGTGCAGCACGATCTCCTCGGCCCGCCCCCGCAGCGCGGACGAGACCGGGCCGGACTTGATGAACTGCGGGCGATTGCCGACGACGGAGAGGATCCGCACGGGCGGAGGTTAGCCGTCAGGCGGTCTGGGACCGCCGGCCCGGGGCTATACTGGGCCGCCCCGGGCCGTTAGCTCAGCTGGTAGAGCAGGGGACTCTTAATCCCAAGGTCGCAGGTTCGAATCCTGCACGGCCCATTGGCCGCCATTCGGAAGGAAGCTCGGCAAGCAGCCGCGCAAGTTAGGAGGCGCGTTACTTAGGGTCGCGACCTTGGGATTCGTAGTTCCCTTCGCTGTGGCCGGGCCGCATGGCTAGTGGGGTTGCACGGGGTGAGGACACGCCGGGTGCTGGCCTGTAGGCCGCCAACAGTACGATATCGGGGCGAGGTGAAGCGCGCGCAGTGTCCACGGGTGTTGGCACTTGCAAAGGGGGAAGAGTCGAATGGCGACCTATCAGAACATCGCCGATTGGCACGGCAAGGATCTGATCGACAGCTTCGGGGAGAAGATCGGCAAGCTCCAAGACGTCTACGTCGACGTCGAGACCGACGAGCCGATGTTTGCCACCGTCAAGGAGGGCTTCGTCCGCCGCCGTCACCTCACGTTCGTGCCGCTGGCCAGGGTCAGCCTCGGACCCGACTCCCTGCAGGTGCCGGTCTCCAGGGAGCAGGTCAGGAACGCCCCGAACATCGAGCCGCACGGGGACGAGCTCTCCCAGGCCGACGAGTCCACCCTCTACCACCACTACCAGCTCAACTACACGCCGCCGAACACGGAGAGCGGTCGCCGGCTCGCTCGCCGCTGATGAGCGGCTGCCAATTCCGGAGGATCGCGGTTCGCCGCGTCCCGAGCCGGAGGTGACAACCGAAGTGCCAGAGTCCGAGAGGACACGCAGCAAGCAGGCCCCAGCCGCCTCCCGAGGGAAAGCGAAACCGCCTGAGGCAGCGCCAGCAGAAGCCGTTTCGGCGCCCGAGACGGGCGAACTGCTTGATACGGGACCGAAGGTCGAAGAGCTCGAGGAGCAGAAGCGCCGATTCACCGACGAGGGCGGCACGCTCGCCTGACGCCACGAGCGTCGCCCCCAGCGGGGCGACCTCCGCCCCCGGCGCCAGGCGGGTAGATGGCGTCACCCACAGGCGGCACACTCGACGAGTGATGTTCCTGCCCTGATGACCAGGCTGCCTGCGGGGTCCGACATTGGCCGAGCGGAGCTACCCGAGCTAACCAAGCCGTCGAACGCGCGTTACGCAACCCCACTTGCGCGCCGTGGCGTCCTCTGTCGGTGGAACTGGCGAGCGCGAGGCCAGCTGTGCCGCAACGTCCCGTCGTGCAGCGCGGGCGGGAAACCGGCGGCGACTGCCTCGGCGGCCTGCCGCCAGAGGCGCAGGATCTCGAGGCGCAGGATCTCGGCCGCCTCCTTGTAGCCGCTCCCGTTGCACGGGATTCCTGTGAAGCTCATCGGCGGGCCCCAAACGACGCAGCAGGCGCGGCGGTTCTTGCGCGACCAGCCGAAGGTTTCGACGCCGGCCGGGATCACGGGCACGCCTTCTCTCATCGCGATCATGGGCGCGCCGGAGCGCACCTCACCCGGGTAGCCGAAGCGCTGACGCGTGCCCTCGGCAAAGACCCCGACCACGTGTCCCTCCCGAACGAGTTCGCGCGCCCTGCGCAGCCCGTTCCGATCGGGTTCGCCTCGGCGGACAGGAAAGCCGCCCGTCCATGTGAGTGCCTCCCCCACGATCGGGATCTGGAGAATCTCGTGCTTTGCCATGTAGAAGATCGCCCGATTGGAGAAGGAGCCGATGAGCAGCGGATCGATCGCAGAGAGATGATTGACGGCCAGAACGGCCCCCCCGGTCTGTGGCAGGCGGTCGAGCCCGTAGGAGTACGAGCCGGGTGCCAGCCACCTCGTCGTGATCGGGACGACGTTGAAGCGCATGAAGACCCAGCCCTTCTCGACGTCCGCCCCCCACAGCCACGGGACGCCGAGGCGGGTCAGGAGCACCGAGACACTCCCCGGCCAGGCTCGTTGGGTACACGGGCGGACACGTGCCGGCTGCTTCTCAAGGAGGGCGGCCGGCAGGAGGGGCGTTCTCGCAAGAGCGGGCCCACCGCGCTCGCCCCGGGTCCGGCCGGGTCAATCCACACGGCCGAGCAGGACGCAGCCGTTATGGCCGCCGAGCCCCATCGCGTTCGAGAGCGCGACGTCGATCTCCGCCTCCCTCGCTTCGTTGGGCACGTAGTCGAGGTCGCAGATCGGGTCGGGGTTGCGGTAGTTGATCGTCGGCGGGATGACACGGTGGTGGATCGCGAGCGCGGACATGATCGCCTCGACCGCGCCGGCAGCGCCGAGGAGGTGACCCATCGTCGACTTCGTCGACGAGATCGCCATGTCGTACGCATGACTGCCGAAGACGTCCTTGATCGCCTTCGTCTCGGCCGCGTCCCCGAGCGGCGTCGAGGTGCCGTGGGCGTTGATGTAGTCAATCCTGCGTCGGTCGAGGCCCGCCCGGTCGAGGGCCGCCCGCATCATCTCGGCCACTCCGACCGAATCGGGATCAGGCGCCACCATGTGGTGCGCGTCATTGGAGGCGCCGTAGCCGAGAACCTCCGCGTGGACGATGCCCCCGCGCGACCTCGCACTCTCGAGCTCCTCGAGCATCACGAGGCCAGCTCCCTCGCCCATGACGAACCCGGCCCGTGTCGCGTCGAAAGGCCGGGACGCCCGCGACGGAACCTCGTCCTCGGACACGAGACCGCGCATCGCGCAGAAGCCGGCAAAGAGCAGCGGCGAGATACACGCCTCCGTGCCGCCGGCCAACACCGCGTCGGCGTCGCCGCGGCGCACGAGTTCCGCTCCCACACCGATGGCATGAGATCCGGTAGAGCAGGCCGAAACGACCGCGAAGTTCGGGCCCCGGATGCCAAGCGCGATCGCGACCTGGCCGCTGGCCGCATCGGCGAGGACGTTAGGAAGAAACCCGGGCGAGACACGGCCTGGCCCGCGCTCCCTGAGGATGTCGTACTGGCGTACCAGCTCGTGAAAGCCGCCGATGCCGGAGCCGAGCACGACGCCGACACGGTCCGGCTGGTAGCCGTCGATCCCCGCGTCACCGAGTGCCTCCTTCGCCGCCGACAGCGCAAAGAGGATGCAACGGTCGAGCGGCTTCATGTCCTTGTGAGAGGCCAGCTCCGGCGTGTCGAAGCCCTTCACCTGGGCAGCGATACGAACCGGATAGTCGCCCGTGTCGAAGGTCGTGATGAAATCGATGCCACTCCGCCCCTCAACGGCGCCCTCCCAAGTCGAGGGCACGTCATTCCCAAGCGGAGTCACAGCTCCCATACCGGTGATGACAACCCTTCGCAAACTTCCCTCGAGACTTTGGCGAACGAGTCTGCTCGCCGGATCATAGAGGTGGGATCGCGGCGAGCAGGAAGTTGGAAGGGAGGTGGTTGAACACCATGGTGTTGAGCAGTCCGATGCGGCCGGCGAGGCGAACGGCGACCTGGAAGGAGCCAACCTGCAGGAAGCCGATCGCGAAGAAGACGATCCCGAGCGTCGCGGTTGACGGGCCCCATCTCTTGGTGAACCAGTACGCAACCGCGCTTGAGGTATCCGACCGGAGCGCCGCTTCCTCCTGGATCGGCGATCCCGGGCGCCGACCAGGGCTGGCGATCCTGATCTACGGCGGGTACCGAGACGCATTCTCAAGGGCGAGCGGTGGGCGATCTCCCCGCTGGACAGCCTTAGCAGCCAGATCCGGGGCCTGACGCTGCGTCGCCAGGACGTCTATGCCCGGGCGCAAGCGCACCAGCACGGCGGCCAACTAATCCCATTATCGCTCTGCGAGGAGCTGGCCGAGAACGGATCACAACTGCGCATCGCTCTCGATCGCTACACGGAAGAGCAAGGGCCACCGCCGGGCTGATTCGTGCGCGAGCGCGGGCCAAGTGCAGGAAAGCCGAGGCGGCTCTCACGCCAGTGCTCCGCCGCAGCTTGCGGGCCGACGCGATCCGGAGGGATGTCCTTCGTGTCGGGGAGACGGAGGCTGTGCCCGCCGTTGGCGTTGCCCGCCACTACGAGCGATCGTCTCTGCGTTCGGATTTGATCGCCGGAGCGATCGTGGCCGTAGTCGCGGTGCCGTCGTCGCTCGCGATGGGCGAGCTCGCTGGGCTGCCGGTGGTGTTCGGTCTCTATGCGACCTCCTTGCCGCTGGTGGGGTATGCGATCTTCGGGTCTTCGAGACACCTCGTTGTCGGGCCCGACGCGATGGCGAGCGGAACGGGGAGCCCGGTCACTGCCAGTTGATCGAGACGATCTGCATCGGCTCCGCGATGCCCTTCAGGGTCACCGTGCGCGGCTCCGAGATCGACGGGTGATCGGCGGCGGTCTCCTTGCTCGCGAGGATCTCGCCGCCCTCGCCGAGGGCGGCGATGCGGGCGGCCTCGTGGACGCCCTTGCCTCGGAAGTTGCGGTCGATCTGGGTGGCGGGAGAAGCGTGCACGCCGATGCGCACCTGGGGCGCGAAGCCGTGTTCCTGGCGGTGCTCGGCCAGGCTGCGCTGGATCGCGACGGCACACTCGATCGCGGTTTCCGAGCTGTCGAAGCCGACGAAGAAGCCGTCTCCCGTGGAGATCACTTCCTCGCCTTGGTAAGTCACGAACTGCGACCTCAGCGCCTGGTCGTGCCAGCGCAGGAGCGTCTCCCAGGCTTCGTCCCCGATGGCCTCTATCAGGGTGGTGGATTTCACGATGTCCGTGAACATGAACGTCTTCACCACGCGGCGGGGCTCGGAGACGGCGCTGCCGCGCAGCTGCCAGGGCAGCAGGTCCTCCATCTCCTCGATGACGATCGCCTGGGTCGGGCAGGAGAGCACCGCCTGGCGGAGCTCCTCGTCGTCCACGCTGGTGATGTCCACGAGCGCAACCTTCTGCAGCTCGCCGGGTAGCCAGTCGAACGCCGTGGGCGCAATCGCGACGCAATTGCCCGCACCGATACAACGATGGCGGTCGATCCGCACCTGGAACATCTCACACCAGCTTCCTGATCAGGGCCGCGGCCGTGGCGTCGGCACGCGATCCCGCTCCGATCTTTGCGAACACCACCGCCAGCCGACGCGCCACCGTATCCTCCGTGAGCTGCAACTCCTCCGCGACCTCGGCGTTCGTGCGCCCTTCGGCGACGAGGCGAAGCAACTCGGTCTCCTCGGCCGCCAGCGGCACCGGCAACGCGGGCCCGCTCGAGGCGGCCGGCGTCCCGGCCGCAAGCGGCCCCGCTAGCCGCGTGAGCTCCCGTCCGAGCCGACCGCCGAACCAGCGCACGCGCACGTCCTCGTCGACGATGCGTTGCGCCACCAGCGCCACGATGAGGCGCAGGTGGCCGCGCACCGCCGCGCGCTCCTCCTCGCCGCCGGACTGGAGCACAGCTTCGGCCGCCGGCAGCATCGTCTCCAGCGGCAGATCCTCGCGCATAGCCTCCCTCAGCGCCGCGAACGCGGCACGACCGGCGGCAGCCGCCTCCTCGTACGCCCCACGCTGAAAGGCGACGCGCGCGAGCGCGGCATCGGCCTGTGCGCCCCACGGGGGGTGGCCCGGCAGCAGCGGGGCCAATGCCTTCGCCTCGCCGGCGGCGCGCTCAGCAACGTCCAGCAGGCCATCCTCCCGCCGCTCCCCGCCAAGCCATGCGGCATGCAGGGCGAGTTGCGCGAACGCCTCGCAGCGCGCGGCCGCGAGCCCCTGCTCGGCGGCGAGGGCGGCCGCCTGCTCGAGGTGCCGCCGCATCGCCTCGGCATCGCCGGCGGCCCACCGTACCCTGCCCCGCCACAGCTCCAGCTGGCGGGCGCGCAGCGGCGTCGGCGCTTCCGAGGCCACCGCAGCGGCGCGCTCCAGCCAGCGGCCGGCCTGCGCGATCGCGCCGAGCTGCGCGTGCTCGAGCGCCACACCTCCCGCCGCGGCGAACTCGAGCCCTCGATCGCCCAGCGCACGCGCCGCCGTGTACGTCTCCTCGCCCTTCGTGAGCGCCACGTCGGCGAACAGCCGGGTCCGCGCATACATGTGCGATCCGTAGAGCATCTGGGCGTCCGCCAGCGCCCGCTCGCTCTCCCTGGTCATCGATTCCCTGCGCGTGTGCAGGCGGCGAATCTCCTCGATGTGTCTCGTGGAGCCGATGAGATGGATGTCCGGAGCCCAGCTGACCACGGCCATCGCGATGATCGTGGCCATGATCCCCTGCCGGTCTCCGAGGCGCTCATAGATGTCCAGCGCCCGCTGGAAGCGGGCCGTGGCTTCGGCCTGGAAGGCTCCGATGGGGAGCGTGGGGAGGATGTCCTCGGACAACTCGCCGCCGGTGAGCCGGCCCATGATGACGACCTGCTGATGCGCATCCATGCCCATGAACCCGGCGCGCACGCGGGAGGTGGAGATCACGCCGAGCTCGCGCGACGCCGCAGCCACGCTCGCCTCGTCCGCGAGGAGCTCGGCGAGCCCCACCGCGCGCTCGTACGCCTCCTCGGCACCATCGAGGTCGCTCTCGCTCGGCGTCTGGACGAACGCTTCGCCGAGCTCCGCCCCCAGCAAGCACTGTCCGAGCTCCATGCAGGCCGCGAGCTCCGCCTGCGCGTCGCCGCGCTCCGCGGCCTGCCCGCGCACTCCCTGCGCCAGCAGAGCGGCGGCGTCGCTCTCGTCCGAGAGCCGCAGCGCGGCAGCGCGCCGCAGCGTGACGTCGAACTCCAGGTGGCTGTCGCCGAGCGCCTCCGCCAGTGCCGCGAGCTCGGGCAGCCCCTCCAGGCGCTGGGCACTGCGGCGCAGCATTGTCAACGCGTCGTCCCGCAAGCGGAGCAGGGCGACGCGTTCCTTCGGGGCGGATGCGACGTGCTGCGCGATCTCTACCAGGCGCAGCGCCTCCTCGGGGGCGTTCCCCTGAACCGCGGCCCGCGCGGCTTCGACCGAAGCGCGAGCGGCGAGTTCGCCCTGTCCGGCGGCCATCGCGTGGTGCGCCAGCAGCGCCTGGCACTCGGGGCGCGAATCCCCACCGGTCGTGAGCATGTCCACGATTGCGGCATGGATCGTGCGGCGGCGCGACGCAGGCAGCGTGCTCAACGCGTACTCACGGACGCCCTCGTGGGTGAAGGTGTAGTCGGCCGGACCCCCGCCGGCATGCTCGGTCAGCAGTCCAATCGCCACTGCGGGCGCCAGCGACTCCGCGAGCGAGTCCGCGTCCGGCGCTTCCCGACCCAGGCGCCGCTCGACCTCGGCGAGATCGCGCAGGCTGAAGTTGCGCCCGAGCACGGCCGCCTCCGCCAGCGCAGCTTTGGTCGCGTCCGGGAGTCGCGCCGAGCGCCGCTGGATCAGCGTCCGCACCGCCGACGGCAGCAGGCGCTGGGCGTTGCGCGCCAGGCTCCACACGCCGTCGATCTGCTGGACGAGCCCCGCGTCGCGATAGGCGAGCGCCTGCTCGGCCAGGATGAACGGGACGCCCTCGGCCTGTGCGTGCATCACCGCTGCGGTCGAGAGCTCGACCCGGCCGCCGAGCACCTGTTGCAGCAGTTCGGTCGACTCCAGCTGGCTGAAGCGGCTGAGCCGAAGCCGCTGGAGCATGCCCGCGCGGTCCAGGTCCGCGAGCAAGATGACGGCCTCGTTGACGAAGGCCGTCTCGTCGGGGCGGATGGCGAACGCCAGCAGCATCGGGCTGGCCCCGCCCGTGCGCACGAGGTACCGGAACATCCGCAGGCTGTCTTCGTCCGCCCACTGGAGGTCGTCGACCAAAATCGCCAGCGGCCGCTCGGCGGCGAGCGCGCCCAGCGCGAACGCGGTCAGGTCGTAGATGCGTAGCAGCTTGCGGTCCGGAGACATCGCCTCCAGGCCAGGCTCGTCGGTGCCCAAGAGCGCGCCGGCCGCGCGCTGCACCGGCTGCTCGGCGGCGGTGCCCGCCGCGGCTTCGAGCAGGGCCGGGGATGCGAAGATCGAGCGCGCCAGCAGCAGCGGCCCGCGGATCTCCTCATCCGCCGTGACGGCGATCGAGACCACTTCCCCCGCGCTCGTGAGCTCCTCCAACGCCATCAGCAGGCGGGTCTTCCCAATGCCGGGCTCCCCCTCGAACACGATGCAGGCGGTCCGGCTGCGCGCTGAGGCCAGCGCTCGCTGGAGCGCCGCCAGCTCGCGCGGGCGCCCGATTACCGCTCCGAGCGCTCGCCCGGAGTGCAGTCCGAGCGAAGTGCTCGGCATCACCGTGGCGCTGAGCGGCGCGTGCTGTGGCTCCACCATATGCGGCTCTCTGTCTTGAAGGTTCTGAACGTCCCCCCGATCGAGAACTCGAGGAGCGTGCGCTCGAACGCTACCTGGGCTGCTTCCCTAGTACCGCACGTTCGGGGGAAGACCCGCACCGGTGCGACGCCGGAGTACCTCCTCAACCTCGAGACGCAGTGCCCGAAGGCGGCGGTGATCCGCCTCGAGGAGAGCTATCGCTTGTTGCCAGGCTGCAATCGAACGTGCTCCGGGGGACACGCAGAGGGACACACCCGCCCGATGGGCATTCGGCCGGGCCCGCGGAGCTCCCGTCGGGAAAACCGCAAACAGGCCGAGCGTACGCGGTGAGGCGGCCTACCGTCGGAGCGCGGGGCGCTGGTCAGGCGACCCGGATCACCACGGCGTCAGAGGTGGGCGCGTCCTGCGGCTTGCCGGCCTCCTTCAGGATGCTGATGTGACTGTTCGACTGGAACTCGGCGGTCACGCGGTAGAGCCCACGCTCGGCGAGCGCCGGGCAGTTGCCGATAGCGACACCGTCGACGGCGGTGGGCGGAATGCAGAAGCTCACCGAGTCCGGGTCGCCGAGCCCGGTCCCCTTCTGGATGTACACGTGGATGTGACCTTGGGCCAGACCAGCCGCGTTGAGGGTCTGCGCGCCCTGACCGGTGCAGGTTGTGGCTGGGTTACACCGTAGCCCGGGCTGGAAGTCGAAGTCAGTGAATGCAATCCGGACGGGGATCAGCTTGCCCGGGTGGACGACCCGGGTCGGCGCCAGGATCCGTAGCTCCGGCGTCCTGATCGGCTGGTTGCCCATCGGGGTTTCGAGGGCCGGGACCGGGAACACACCGAGTGCCAGCGGCACGATAATCACCGCCAGACCAGCGGCGATCAGGGCGACGAGCAGACGGCGGTGTCGAGTCACGAAACGACCTCCTAGACGGGAGACACGCGGCCGCTCGCGAGCTCTGACGGGAAACTTGGGCGTGACCCTACCTCCTGGTTCGCGCTCGTGTCAAGCCACCCCACAATTGCCGGCTTGGTCGAGCGGAATCCGGACCCTCGCAGCCTCGCTCCGCGGGCCTCGGAGTACCGTGGATCCGGCCCGATCCGGCGGGATTCCGACAGTGGAACCGTGCAGGTGCTCGATGAGGGTGGCCTCGCGCGTCTTGCATCCAGTGGCCGCGAGTCAGGCAGGCTCGGTAACGGTGACCGTTGCTTCTGGCTTGCCCTCAGGGAACGCGCGGACGTACCTGGCCAGGACGAACACGACCTGACCGCGCTGGAGCGCGAGCTGCTGTGCCTCGTCTCGCGTCAACTGCGCGAACACCTGCTCCCCGGTGGCGAGCAGGAGCTCCACGCGAACCTCGAAGCCGAGGTGCAGGACCCGCTCCACCATCGCCTCCCGCGTCGCGCCATTTGGCTCGTGCCGAAGCTCGAGGTCGTGCGGGCGGACGAGGCGACCGTCGATCCGGTTCACCGGGCCGACGAAGCCCATCACGAACTCGTTCGCCGGGTGATCGTAGAGGTCGTGAGGCTTGCCCGTCTGCTCGATCACGCCCTCGTTCATGACCGCGACCCGGTCGGCGACATCCATCGCCTCCTCCTGGTCGTGGGTGACGAGGACGGTCGTCACCTGCACGTCGTCATGGAGCCGGCGGAGCCATGACCGCAGCTCCCTGCGCACCCTGGCGTCGAGCGCGCCGAACGGCTCGTCGAGGAGGAGGACTCGCGGCTCGACGGCGAGCGCTCTCGCCAGCGCCATCCGTTGGCGCTGGCCGCCGGAGAGCTGGGCAGGGTAGCGGTCGGCGAGGCCCTTCAGCTGCACGAGGTCGAGGAGCTCGTCGACCCGTCCCCGGATCTCCGCCTTCGGGCGCTTGCGGATCTTGAGCCCGAAGCCCACGTTCTCGCGGACGGTCATGTGCTTGAACGCGGCGTAATGCTGGAACACGAAGCCGACTCCTCGCTCCTGCGCCGGCACCTGCGTCACCTCGTCGCCGAGGATCGAGACGTGCCCCTCGTCGGGTGGCTCGAGCCCTGCGATCACCCGTAGGAGCGTCGATTTCCCGCTGCCGCTTGGACCGAGCAGAGCGGTCAATGATCCACTCGCGATCGCGAGCGACACGTTGTCGAGCGCGACGTAGTCACCGAAGCGTTTCGTCACCTGCTGGACGGCGATGGACATCCAGCACCTCCTTTCGCCGGAAGACGTTCATGGCCACGAGCGTGAGCACGGCGAGGGTCGCGAGCACGAGGGACGTCGTATAGGCGGCAACCTCGTTGAAGCGCAGGAACTCCTCGTCGACGTGAAGGGTGAGCGTCTCGGTCTTGCCGGCGATCCGTCCCGAGACGACCGCAACCGCGCCGTACTCGCCGAGGGCGCGGGCGGTCGTGAGAACGACGCCGTAGGCAACGCCCCATCGGATCGCCGGCAGCGTGATCCGCCAGAACGTCTGCGTGCGCGTCGCCCCGAGCGTCCAGGCCGCCTCCTCCTGGTCGGTCCCGATCTCCCGGAGCACGGGGATCACCTCTCTGACCACGAACGGCAGGGTGACGAAGATCGTCGCGAGGACAATTCCGGGAACCGAGAAGATGACCTGTACCCCGTGCTCCAGCAGCCAGGAGCCGAACCAGCCGTCCTTCCCGTAGACGAGGATGAGCGCCAGGCCGACGACGACTGGCGAGAGCGCGAGCGGCAGGCCGATCCCTGCGTTCATGAGCCAGGCCCCGTGTTTCGGAGGTCGCCGAACCAGTGCCAGCGCGCAGAGGATGCCGAACGTCGTGTTCAGGGGAACGGCGATCAGGACGGCGATCAGGGTCAGCTTCAGCGCCGACACGAACGCCGGATCGGTGAGAGCGTCCCAGACGGGCCCGAGCCCATCCTTGAACGTGTTGAAGAGGATCATCGAGCACGGGAAGGCGAGGATCGCGACCAGATAGCCGAGGGCGGCGAACCGGAGCGTGATACGCGATCTCCTCGAGCTACGCATCGTGCCTCCGGCTCCGGCGCTCCAGGATGTCGGCGCCGACGAGAACGAGGAACGAAAGCAGGAGGAGCACGACGGAGACGGCCGCTGCTGCCGCCGGGTCGTCACTCTCGATCGCCTTGAAGATGTTGACCGACGCGACCTCTGTGTCGAACGGGATGTTCCCCGAGATCAGGACGACGGACCCGAACTCGCCGACGGCCTTGCCGAAGGAGAGGGCCGCGCCGGAGAGGATGGCGGGCTTGAGGTTGGGAAGGATGATCGTGCGGAACGTGGTCAGCGGGCGGGCCCCGAGTGACGAGGCGGCCTCCTCCATCTCCCGATCGAGCTCGACCAGGACCGGCTGAACGGCTCGGACGACAAACGGCAGCGTGACGAAGAGGAGCGCCAGCCCGATGGCGATGCGCGTATAGGCGACGTTCACGCCGATCGGGCTCTCCGGCCCGTAGACCGCGAGCAGCGTCAGACCGGCGACGATGGTGGGCAGCGCGAACGGCAGGTCGATGACGGCGTTGACGACGCTCTTGCCCCTGAAATCGTCGCGCACGAGCACCCAGGCGATCAGGGTCCCGATCACCGCATTGACCGCCACGACGAGGAGCGAGACGACGAACGTGAGCTTCAGCGCCGCGACCGCCGCCGGGGCGGTCACCTCCTCCCAGAACGCCGCGAGCCCCCCGTTCAGCGAGGACGCCACAACGGCTGCAATCGGGATGAGCACGATCAGGCTGAGGTACGCCGTCGAGATCCCTAGCACGAGCCCGCCGGCGCGCCCGGGGCTGACGGCGCGCGCCGGCAGGCTCACCGTCTGCGGCCTAGTCGTCAGTTGGTACCCCTAGCTCGTTCTCGATCTCCAGGAAGATGCTCTGCTCGCGGTCGAAGAAGCGCTTCCGGACGTCGGGCCAGCCGCCGAGGTCGGCGATCGTGAAGAGACCGGGCGGGTCCGGGTAGTCGAACTGCGCGAGCACGTCCGGCACAACCGGCCGGTACCCCTTCTCGCCAAACACGGTCTGGGCCTCGGGCGTGCGGAGGTACTCGATGAATGCCTGCGCCACGTCCAGGTTCGCGCTCGCGTTCACGGTTGCGGCGGGGTTCTCGATCAGAATCGTCTCGCCGGGCACGACGTAGTCGAGCTCCTCGCCCGCCTGCTGGGCGAAGATCGCCTCGTTCTCGTAGGCGAGGAGCACGTCGCCCTTGCCCGCGGAGAACGTCGCGAGCGACTCGCGAGCGCTCTTGTCCTGCACGGGAACGTGCTCGAGGAACAGCTCCCGCAGGTATGCGATCGCCTCCTCCTCCGACCGGCCCTGCTCCAACTGGGCACCGTAGGCGGCCATGATGTTCCACTGCGCACCGCCGGACGTGAACGGGTTCGGGGTGATCACCTCGATGCCCTCCCTGAGGAGGTCATCCCAGGTCTGGATGTTCTCCGGGTTGCCCTCGCGGACGGCGAAGACGACCACCGAGTCCGTGACCATGCCGTTGTACTCGTCCTGGTTCCAGCCCGCGTCGACCAGGCCGGCATCGACGAGGCGGGTGATGTCCGGCTCGAGCGAGAACGCGACGACATCCGCCGCCAGCCCTGCCTCGACGGCACGGCTCTGCTCGCCGGAGGACGCATACGACTGCTCGAACTCGACACCCTGACCGGCGTCGGTCTGCTGAAACGCCGGGATGATCTCCTCGTAGGCCTCTCGCGGCGTCGAGTAGGCAACGAGGCTGAGGGTCGCTCCGCTCCCTCCATCTGCCGCGTCGTTCGAAATCCCCGAGCCGGACGCCGACCCGCCGCAGGCAGCAAGTGTGAGTGCGAGCGCGACGCCAGCTGTCCAGCCGACGGCGACGCCGACGATCCGTCCTCCATCTCTTGCCACAGAATCCTCCTATTGTTTGCTTGTTTTATAAGAAATGTCTTGATTATCAGGATCAGACGATAGCCGACAATCCGGGACGACGTCAACCGGGAGCGTGATCGCTGATCTCGAGACGCCCGGCTACGCCACGCGGGCGGTACTCGCTCCCTCCCTCGCCGACGGAGGACGGCTGAAGCTCGACGAGCTCGCGGCCCGCCACGAGCCAGAACCGTGCCCGATGACGATCGGCTGCAGCCTGCGCGAGGTCGGGGAAGACATGCGCGACCACACGATCGCCCTCCTCGGCGCCGCCGACGTCACGTGCTCGGCCTGGTCGCGGACGACGGGGCCGTTCGCACGTCCTTGGCTCGCTCGGAGGCTGCCTTGACCGCTACGAGCTGGAGCCGGAAGCTACCCGCGACGCATCAGGCCAGTCGGACCCGGCGGACTCGTGCCGCGGTCCTTGGCGCCCGCTCACGACTGCCGACGGACACCGAGGGAACGGAGCGACACCTTCGCAGCATTCCCGCCCCCCGCCTAAGAGTCGTGACCGGGCGAGAGCGGGGCCCTCCGGCGACCCCGGGGGTGAGTCACGCCACTGCCGTTCGCGGTCAACAGCGTCGCTCAACCTCGTCCGACGGCGTCCAAAGCGGTCCCTCCTTGCCCGCAGGCCCGCTGATGGTTCCATTACAGGCACAGGGCGCGACGCTGTCAACTGTCCGGCGGCGCGGGCGAGCACCGGGTTCATGACGGGAAACCAGCGCCACCACTTCCGTCGAGGGGGATGGTCGACCTGCGCTGCAGAACGATCGGGCAGTCCGCGTCGGCTTGCCGCAGCCCTACGACGTTGGGTGGTAGGTGCAGACCTGCACGCCCGTTGCGGCCGTGACGCATCGCACGAGTTGCATCGGCCGGGCCGTGCCGTCCTCGGGGAAGATCCGCTTACCGCCGCCGAGCAGGATCGGCTCGATCATCAGGTTGAGCTCGTCGACCAGGCCTTCGGCGAGCAGGGTCGTGACGAGGCTGGCGCTGCCCCAGATCAACAGGTCGCCGCCATCCTGGGCGCGCAGGGCAGCGATGTCGGCGACGGCGTGGTCGCCCGACAGCAGCGTCGTGTTGTTCCAGCGTCAGGTCGTCCGGTGTCAACGTCCGCGAGGCCACGTACTTCTTGACCGCGTTCATCTGGTCGGCGTACGGGTCGCCGGCACGGCCGGGCCACGCCGCGGCCATCGCCTGCCACGTGCGCCGGCCGAACAGCAGCGCCTCGACCGTGCTCATGCCGTCAGCGATCGCCGCGCCCATCACCTCGGGGTCGAAGTACGGCATCGACCACCCGCCGTGGGCGAAGCCCCCGTCGGTGTCCTCCTCGGCGCCGCCCGGTGCCTGCACCACGCCGTCGAGGCTCATGAACTCGTTCACCACGACTCGCATCGCTCGCTCCTCCGTCTCGAGGTTCCAACGGTTCGACGGGACCAGCCTGGCAAGCTCATCGAGCCCCTGCAGAGCGTGGTTCGTCCCGCGACCCGTGAAAGGGCTCCCTCCAGCGAAGATGGTCTTGTACATGGCCACCGGGGGCGGCCGATTCGGTTCGACACGGTGCTCGACCCGAGCTGGTGGATCGCTTCAGCGGCGACGTAAGGGGCAAGCAGGAAGAGCTGGATCGCGACGAGCCGCTGTGCCCGTGCTACGGCCGGCGCCGAGTTGGAGCGAACGTCCCGAAACAAGCTGGCTCGGAATCGCGCTCACGATCACGAGCCTCATCGGCATGCCCCTGCTCGGGAACGCCAAACGCCGCCTCGCCGACAGCTCGGCTCGCCGGCCACACGCGGTGAGGGCACCCAGAACCTGTTGGGCGCCTACCTCGCGGGCGCCGTCCTGATCGGCCTGCTCGGCACACGCTCTTCGGACTCTGGTGGCTCGACCCGCTCGCGGCGCTTCTCATCGCCGCCGTCGCGGTCCGCGAAGGCCGCGCCACCTGGCGCGGCGAAGGCTGTTGCGAGGACTGCTGCTGACGGGCGCACGTCCCCAGACCCGAGCGCTTCAAGACGCTCTCGTGAGGGCGCTCAGGTACCGGCCCGCGGCGGTTCGACATGGCGGAAGAGCGCGTAGAGGCCGAGATCGTAGGCGCTCTTGATGGCGCCGGCGATGACGAACGGTGCGCCGAGTGAGACGGTGAGGATCGGGCCGGCCAGCAGCGGGCCGGCCGGGCGTACGAGGTAGCGCGCGGTGTTGGTGTAGACGGCGGCCGCGGTCCAGTTCGTCGGGGTAGACGACAGCCATCACATAGGCCTGCCGCGTCGGGACGTCCATCTGGCTGAGCGCGTACCTGGCGAGGAGGAGCGCGATGGCGGCCGACTCGCTGGGTGCGAACGGGATCGCGGCGAGCAGGATGTTGGAGGGGAGGTGGGTGAACACCATGGTGTTCAGCAGTCCGACGCGGCCGGCGAGCCGGACGGCGATCTGGAAGGAGCCGGCCTGGAGGAAGCCGATCGCGAAGAAGACGACTCCGAGCGTCGCGGTCGAGGTTCCCCAGGTCTCGGTGAACCAGTAGGCGAGAAACGCCTGGGTGACGAAGCCGCCGCCGAACGAGTCGAGCGCGAAGAGCCCGCTGAGCCGGCGCACGACGCCGCGCGATCGCTCGAGCGGCGGGCGGCGGGCGGGCCGCCGGGAGCGTCCTGGCTCCACCGCTGCCGTCAGACGGGCGGCGACGACGATCGCGGCTGCGGCTGCGATCGGATACGCGAGAAGGAGCCTCTGGGGCTCGACGTCGGTCACGCGCGTGCCGATCGCGGCGAGCGCCCCCAGCGAGCCGGCCAGCGTCGCGATCGTGTTGTAGGTGCCGAACAGGCGGGTCGTGTCGTGACCCTCGGCCGGCGAGGGGAGCATCGCCTGCTCGAGTGACGTGAACGGGCCGGACTCGACGACCTCGGTCGAGACGGTGCCGGTCAAGGCGGCGAGGACGAGCAGCCACACCGACCCGGTGAGCGCGAACACCGTGCCCGCGACGCCCATGGTGACGAGCAGGACGATGTACCAGTGACGGCGTCCCAGCCGGTCGCCGAACCGCCCGATCGCGAGCGACATCAGCGCGGCGCCGGCAACCAGCGCGGCGAGCACGACCCCCACCTGGACGCCGGAGAAGCCGAGGTCGGCCAGGGTGACGCCGATCAGGACGCTCCCGAGCCCGTACGCGAACGCGCGCGCCGCCTGCACCAGCAGGATGCGACGGGCGTCCGCGCTCAACGTCACGGTTGCGCGTGCCCGGCCGCGACCTCGTGCGCGCACCAGGCATACAGGGCGTCGTAGACGGGCAGGCTCAGCTCGAGCTGGCGGTGGTCGTCGAGTCCGAGGAGGTGGAAGCCTTCCGCGACCGCGAGCAGCCCGCGCGATTGCGGCGTCACGTCCCGGTCGCCGCTCACGTCGGCGCCATGGACGATCCGCGCCAGCAGCTTCACGGCCGGATCCTCGATCGCGTACTCGTCGACGAGCACCTCGAAGGTGCAGAGCCCGTCCCGGTGGGTATAGGTCGCTCCCGGCGTGTCGAACGAGCGGGCGCCCTCACGCTCGGCCGTCTCCAGCACCTGATCGGCCGGGACGTACACGAACTCGGCGTCAGGGTCGATGAACTTCTTGATGAGCCACGGGCACGCAATCCGATCGGTCTTCGGCCGCTCACGGGTGACCCATCTCACGAGACGCTCCCTTCAGTCGTGCTGCCCAGATCGGGACGTCGCGACAGACGGCGACGACCGCTCCCGAACCCCATGACACGGACCTGCGGCATTCGGTTGGCCCCCGCGCCGACCGCCTGGAGGTCGCGGAGCATGGCGCGCTCGCCGCCAGATGACGGAAGATTGCGCTACACGACGCCGCGAGCCGTCCAGGCTCGCGCGGTGAGCACGAACGGTGCGTCGGGGAGGCCGGCGCGACAGGATTCTCGGAGCTGCGCTCGGTGGTGCACGTCGAGCCCGGCCACGTAGGAGCCTGCGGGGCCGACGCCGAGGGTGAACGGCTCCCACCATTCCTCGAAGCTCGGGTGCTCGACGCTCACAGAGAGCGCTGACTCCTCGATCTCGCGCAGGCCTGTCGACTCGAGCAGCTGCGCCAGGTCGCCTTCGCGGGAGCCCATGAGGCGCGACTCGTCCCGCACCCCGGGATCGATCGTCCGCGCTGCCTCCCACAGCGGGCTGAGCGGCCCCCGACCACCGGCGTGATCCCAGACGCAGGCCGCAACCACACCACCAGGTCGCGTGACCCGCCTCATCTCGGCGAGTCCTGCGGACGGGCTCGACATGAAGTGGACGACGAGCTGCGCCAGGGACGCGTCGAACGACCGATCCGGGAAGGGGAGTTGCTCCGCGGGCGCTTGTCTGACGTCGACCTCGGGGTTGCGGGCGCGAGCAGCCGCGACGAACGACTCGGACGGATCGACGGCCGACACGGCGCCGGGCCCTACCCGCGCGACCAGCTCGGCCGTGAGCGCGCCGGGCCCACAGCCCACGTCGAGCACCCGCTGACCGCCGGTGATCCCGGCGACGTCCGCAAGCTGCGGTGACAGCAAGACCGAGTACCGGCCCATGAAGCGGTCATACGCATCCGCAGAGACGTCGAAGCTCACGGGCGCAAATCTAGCTCCCTACTGGGCCGGCGATGCTTCGCGCCTGCGTCACGCGGTGTGTCGGCAGGCGCCGGGCGGCCTGATGGATCCCGTCGCCCGGGCGGAGGGCCGCAAGGTCGGAGAGGAGGAAGCCGCCCGCCCGGGCGCCCTCCTCCTCGCAGCCCCTGGTCACCGTGTATTCCGGTCTCGCCGATCAGGCCCGGCCGGAAGCCCCCTTCCAGCGGGTCGTGAGCGCCCAGATCACCCAGACGGCGAGCGCGATGGTCAGCAGCGACCACCACGGGTAATAGGGGATGTAGAAGAAGTTCGCGATCGCGGAGAGAGCCGCCAGGACGATCGCGAGAATCCGGGCCCACCCCTTGCCGGACATGACCGCCATGCCCCCGAGCACGACCAGGACTCCCATGACCAGGTGGATCCATCCCCAGCCCGTGACGTCGAACTCCAGGAAGTAGTTCGGCGTGACGACGACGAACGTGTCCTCGATGAGCGCCGCCAGGCCCTGCATCGCCTGGAAGATGCCGATCAGGATCATCACCACGCCCGCGAACAGGACCGCTCCGGTGGCCCACCTGCTCGGCTCTTCGTATTGCATCTCTGACATCTGGCCTCCTCTTCAACTGTCGTGTTCGCGACCCGCTCCGAGGAGCGCGACTCGCATCCAGCTCAGGCTATGTTGCTACCTGTCTCGGACATCCGCGTCATCACGGATCGTTGTCCGCGGGAACCCGCACGCGCGGCCCGGAGGGAGTCGAGGCCCCCTCCGGTGCGCACGGCGGCCACAGGCTCCGGTCCGGCCCGCGCCCCCACGCGGCGCGAGGTCCTGAACGGCCGCAGCTTCAGCAGCACCGGCCGTCCGCGATCTTCTGATCGCGCCTAGCTCTCCTCCTCGAGCTCGGCGAGCTCGATCGCGAGCCCCAGCGCCCGTGCGATGTTCCCGGTCGCGGCCACGACCCGAGCCGTGCCGACGATCGGAGCGACGGCGGTGAGCACGCCCTGCACGTCCTCCAGCTCGAGGCCGACCTCGCGTGCCGCACCGAGATTCAACAGGTACGAGGCCGGGGGCGCGTCTACGGAAACGAGAGCGGCGATGCGCACGAGCATCAGCGTCTGCTCGTCGAGATTGCACGCCTTGAGCGAGTCTGCGGTCATCGCGGTGATCAGGTCGCGCAGCGGCGCCTCGCTCGATGCCTCCGACATTGGATGCTCCTTTCCGAGGGGTGGACTTCGAGCCCGACGATATCGTGAGCCGGCGCACGGCGACGGCAGGAGCTGTGGCTCGAGCGCACGCGCCTCTGATCTCTGGAGGCTCCTCGCCGCGCTACCTCGGGCGGCGGTGCCTCTGGTGGACTGCTACAAGAACGTGTCGGCGGAGCTGCCGGCGGCTCATGACCTGGCAACTGTCTCTCACCGGCCTGCTCGTCGGCATTCTCGTCGGCATCACGGGCATGGGCGGCGGCTCCCTGATGACGCCGATGCTCGTCCTCTTCCTCGGGTTCAGCCCCACGGCGGCCATCGGTACCGACATCCTCCACGGGGCGATCTTCAAATCGGTGGGCGCCTGGCGCCAGCGGACGCTCGGCAACGTCGGGGCCCGGCTGTCAGGGTGGATGCTCCTCGGCAGCGCGCCGATGTCGCTCGCAGGCGTGGCGCTGGCGACCTATCTCGGGCGAACCTACGGCGACAGCGTCGAGTCGGTCGGAGGGCAGATCCTCGGCGTCGCACTGCTCCTCGGCGGCGCGGGCCTGTTGCTGAAGACCTTCTTCTTCCGGTCGTCGGCGAAGCGGGTCGATGGCATCAGGCTGACGAACCGCGACCGGGCCGTCGCCTTCACGATCGGCCTCTTCGGCGGTTTCATGGTCGGCCTCACGTCCGTCGGGAGCGGCGTTTTCTTCGGGCTGACGCTGCTGCTCGCGTTTCCCCTGAAGTCGGCGAAGGTCGTCGGCACGGACATCTTCCACGCGGCCGCGCTCCTGTGGGTCGCCGGCATCGGGCACCTCAGCGCGGGCAACGTCGACATGGGGGCGGTCGGCTGGCTCCTGATCGGGTCGATCCCGGGCGTGCTGATCGGCAGCCAGTTCACGGTGCGCATGCCCGAGCCCATCTTGCGCGGCGTGCTCGCGACCACGCTTACGGTGGCCGGGATCAAGCTCCTCGACGTCCCGGGCGCGAACGCGATCGTGATCACGTTCCTCGTCGCGGGCTTCCTCGCGTCCGCCGTCTACGGGATCCGCCTGCTCACCCGCCGGCGTGCGGCGATCCCGGGCGGCGAGCCTGGCTAGCCAGGTCGGTCCAGGCGCACGCCCGCTGTGCCCCCGGCGAGGCGGCCGGAGACATCTCCGAAACGCTCGCAGGAAAGTTGCCCGAGAGGGTGAACTTGTGCGCCAAACCCATCTCGTTCGCAACGTGAGGAAGGGAGAGGAATGAGCGGAAACGGAGTGAGGAGAGGACGCCGGAAGCTGGCGTTGTTCGCGACGCTTGCTGCCGCGTTCGGGGTGTTTCTGTCGTTTGGGGCCGGGTCGGCCTCGGCGGCGGCGTCGTGCACCCAGTTCGGCAACGACATCGAGATCGACCTGCTGGGTGATACGGCGGTGGTGACGAAGGGTTCCGGGTCGCGCATCATGGTCAACGGTGTCCAGTGTGGCCTGGCGACGACGTCGAACACGACCTATATCGCTGTGGACGCGGACGGTCCTACGACCGCTGCCGACACGCTGGTGATCGACCTGTCGGGCGGCGATTTCGAGCCGAGCGCCGACACGCCCGATGACAACGACGACGACCAGACGGGAACCGAGGGCAAGAACGACCTCGAGTTCCTGCTCAACGAGGTCGAGCACGTGTCGGTGGTCGGGAACTCCTCCGACGACAAGATCACGCTCGGCGCCGGTGACGAGATCAACAACGGCGTCTTCTACTTCGGTGACAACAACTGGCACGGGTTCATCAACCTGAACGACGACGAGGACGCCGACGTCTGGGATGACGCCGACTTCCGCTGCGACGCGCAGGCGTGGATCTGGGGTGCGGTCAGCGACGGGAACGGTTCGGTGTCGGTCGAGGGTGCCCTCGGGGACGACGAGATCTCCGCCGAGGGTAGTCACGGCACCGGCCCGCCTGTCGGGTCTGATCAGTGTCCGGGCACCGAGGACGAGGTTGGTGTGCTGCTTTCGGGCGGCCCGGGCAACGACGACATCCAGGGCGGTGACGGCAACGACATTCTGCGTGGCGGCCCCGGTGACGACGTGCTCGACGGCAACGATTCCGGTGAGACGGTGTTCGGGTCGGAGTGCGAGGTCGAGATGGACATCGCGACCGGCCAGCTCGAGCTGCCGGGGGATCTCGACGGTGACTGGGTGGACTACTCGGGTGCTGTGGGCCCGATGATCGTCAATCTCGATCCGGGTGAGCTGCATCCGGGTGTGGCGACCGGTGAGGGCACCGATGTGCTGCAGAACATCGAGAACATCATCGGTTCCGCGGCGGGTGACACCCTGTCGGGTGACAACCTCAACAACAACATCGTCGGTCTTGCCGGCAACGACACGATCGCCGGTGATGCCGGGAACGATTGTGAGTGGGGCAACGACGGCGATGACACGTTCAACGAGAACGAGGGCACCTCGATCGCCGAGGGCGGCACCGGCACGAACAACGGTTCCGACCTGATCGTCGGCGGTGCCGGGCTCGATGACACGATCACCTATTCGGCCCGCTCGACGCGTGTCGTCGTCTACCTCGATCCGATGCCTCAGGAGGCCGAGGTCGAGAACAGCGACGACTGTGAGTGGGAGAACGACGGTGAGCGTGCGGGCGGTGGCGGTGCGAACGAGTCGCAGGAGCGTGACGGTGCCGACCTGAACGGTGACGGTGACTCGTGGGATGCGACCGACGAGGGCGACTGTGTGTTCCTCGATGTCGAGAACGCGGTCGGCGGGTCGGGCAACGACATCCTGTTCGCGGCCTACACCAACAACCGGGCCGACAACGAGTTCACCGGCAACGGTGGCAACGATCTGATGATCTCCGGTGCCGGCAACGACACCTTCCATGAGGGGTCGGCGATGAACGGTGCCGACGACATGGACGGTGGCACCGGCTCTGACACCTGCGACTACAGCGGCCGCTCGAACGCGGTCAACGTGTCGCTGGACGGTGTCGACAACGACGGTGAGGCCGGCGAGGGCGACAACTGCGGCGGCCTCTTCGTCGGCGATGTGCCTTCGCGTGCCGCCGGTGGCGGTGACGAGGGCAATCCGCAGTCGGGCCAGAACGTCGAGAACATCAACGGCGGCACTGGTGCTGACCAGCTGGTCGGCTCGTCTGCCGGCAACGTGATCAACGGCAACGAGGGCAACGACGCCCTGACCGGTGGCGGGTCGACCGACACCCTGAACGGTGGTGGCGGTGACGACTGGCTGTCCGGCGGTGACGGCAACGACGCGTTGAACGGTGGCGAGGGCACGGACACGGGCGACTACTCCGGCGCTGGCGCCGGCGGTGTCGGCGTGACCGTGAACCTGACCACGGGTGCGGCGTCGGGTGACGGCAACGACACCCTGTCCGGGCTCGAGAACGCCAACGGCTCCTCGTTCGCCGACAACATGCGCGGCGACGCGGGCCCGAACCTGCTCAACGGCAAGGGCGGTCCCGATGCCATCCAGGGCAGCGGCGATGCCGACACGATCAACGGCGGTGCCGCCGACGACGAGATCAGCGGTGGTGCCGGTGACGACAAGATGTCGGGCCAGAATGGCAACGACACGATGCGTGGCAACGCCGGCAACGACAACCTCAACGGAGGTAACGGCGCTGACACGGCGTACGGTGGCAAGGGCAACGACACCCTCGCGGGTGGTGCCAACAGGGACTGGTTGGGCGGCCAGGCCGGCACTGACCGGTGCAACCCCGGAGCCCCCGGCCTTGGAAACGGCGACGTGGTGGTTGGCTGCGAGAGCTAACCGGCTGTAGCCGAAACGACGACGAACACTGGACGAAGAGGGGGGCCGGAGCAATCCGGCCCCCTCTCGTTGCTAGAGCCCGACCTCGCGCCAGGCGGTGTGCTCGCTCTCGCGGAAGTCGTCCGGATTCGTGCCGAGAGCCTCGGCGAGCTCGAGCGCGATCCGCTGGACGTGCACCGTGAGCGGGAAGACGGAGAGGTGCTCACCGATGGCCCGATCGGCGATGTGGTGAACCTCGAGGCCCGCGTTACGGGCGGCGGCCGCGACGGCCTCGACGCGTTCTGCTCCCGGGCCGCCGCCGTCGAGCGCGACGAGCGTATCGCGTCCGTCGAGGGCGACCGCGGGCCCGTGGAGGAGCTGCTCGACCGAGAGCCCCTCCGTCGCGACCCAGCAGGTCTCGCGCGCCTTGAGCGCGCCCTCGGCGGCGGTCCACTGATTCGGGCCGGCACCGGTGAGCTCGAGCAGGCGGGCGGGCGGTCCCACGGCGGTGCCCGGGCCCGCAAGGACTCGCTCCACCGCCCCCGGAATCGCCTCGAGGTCGCCGAGATCGGCACCGAGGGCGGTGGCGACCTGAGCCATGCGCAGCAGCGCGCCGAGATGGCTGGCGGTGAAGGCCGCGGAGCGCTCCTGCTCGGTCGTCTCGAGATCCACGTCGGGCGAGCCGATCCCGCCCACGACGAGAAGCGGGAGACCCGCAGCGCGAATGTCGGCCCCGACCTGTGTCGTGTAGCGCTTGCGGTTGCGGTGGCTGAGCACGACGACGGCGTCCCCGGCACGGGCACCCGTGCCGTACAGGGCGGCGTCCATCCCCTGCATCGGCCGGGCGTCCATCCCGGCGGCGCGCAGGAACCAGGCTGCGTGATTGGCGGCGTGCCAGCTCGTGCCGGTCCCCACGACGAGGACACGGACCCCGTGGAGTCGCGCGGCCGCGTGCTCGGCAGGGGCCCGGTCGGCGAGGATGCCCCGCAGATCGGCGGGCTGACGCCACATGGTCTCGCGCATCGCGCTCGTCATCGCTCTCCTTTCCGGCGCTTCCGCCAGCGCTCGTACTCGTCCCGGCGGCTGGTAGCCAGCGGGTACAGGTCTCCGATGCTCTCGCCCGCACGGACGCGGTCGAGCGCGAACTCCTCGACCTGCTCCTGCTCGAAGGCGTCCTGGGCGATCTCCTCGGCCAGCTCGGCGGGAATGACGACGACTCCCTCGGCGTCGCCGACGAGCACGTCCCCCGGGAGCACGAGCACGCCTGCGCAGCCGATGGGGACGTTCATCTCGAGGGGATGATGGGCGATCGACGAGAGGCTCGCATGGGGGGCGCGGTAGTAGACGGGCAGCTCGATCTCCCGGAAGCCGGGGCTGTCGCGCAGGCAGCCATCCGTGACCACCCCCGCCGCGCCGCGCGCGGCGATCCGGGTCGCGAGGATGTCTCCGAGCGTGGCGGCGCCGAGCTCGCCGCGGCCGTCGATGACGAGCACGTCATCGGCGCCGACCGATTCGACGGCCAGCCGTTGGACGTTCGTCTCGTTGTCGAAGCGGACGCCGACCCCCAGGTCCTCGCGGGCGGGAACGTAGCGCAGGGTGAAGGCGTAGCCGACGAGCCGGAGATCGGGCCGTGTCGGGGACAGCCCTGCCAGGAACGTGCTGCGCAGGCCCCGCCGGAGCAGCTGCGCGGTGATGGTGGCGCATGACACCTCGCGGAGCAGGCCGGTGGCCGCCGGGGTGAGCTCCACCCGGCGGACGGACGAGGGGCCGGTCACGGGCACGAAGCCTGCCCGAGCCCGGGCTCGGGCCTCACCCGCTCTAGCCTCACCGTCCACCCACCCGGGGGCGGGGGAGCGTCGAGCCTGCCTCCGCGAGTCGCGGGCCCGTCGCCCTCGACTTCGGATCGCCCGGAGGCATCAGAAGTTCTTCTTGGGCGGCTTCTGGCCCCAGCTCGCTCCCACGCGATGCCAGTTGACGATGCTCGGCTTCCACTCGGTCGCGAACGACGACCAGCGCCGATCGACTCTCGTCGATGCGCACGCCGGGCACGGCGGTGCCGGGGCCGTCGACGCCGTCAGGTACTCCTCGAACGTCTCCCGGCAGGCCTCGCACCGGTACTCGTAGATCGGCATCGCCCCTCGAAGTCTACTGAGGTAGGCTCTTCCGACCGTGCCCTACGAGGTCCCCTCGCTCGAGCACATGCGGGCGCAGGCCGAGTCGCTCGGTGTGAGCCCGACGGACGAGGATCTCGCGCGCGTGCGAGCGTTCCTCATCGTCCTCTACCCGCAGTTCGAGGAGCTCGAGCGGCTCGTGCCCGCGGACACGGTCCCGGCCGGCTTGTACCTCCCGCTCGACACGCCTCGATGAGCGTTGCGGGCCTGGCGCGCCGGCTCCGGGCCGGCGAGCTGTCCCCGCGCGAGGCGGTCCAGGGCTTCCTCGACCGGATCGAGATTCTCGACCCCCCGCTCAATGCGTACATCACGGTGCTCGCCGAGCAGGCGCTCGCGCAGGCAGCCCGGCTGGAGACGCAGGGACGGCCTGCCGTCGGCCAGGGGCTCTGGGGCGTGCCGCTGGCGGTCAAGGACGTGATCGACGTCGCCGGCGCGCCGACGACGGCCGGGTCGAAGGTCCTCGGGCGCGAGAACGTCGCGGCGACGGATGCCTTCGTCGTCGCGCGTCTCCGCGCTGCCGGGGCGCTGATCCTCGGGAAGCTCAACACCCACGAGTTCGCCTACGGGGCAATGACCACGAGCGCGTACCCCGGCCCCGCACACAACCCGTGGGATCTCGAACGGATCTGCGGCGGCTCGAGCGGCGGCTCCGGCGCCTGCGCCGCGGCCGGCCTTGCGGCCGGGACGCTCGGGACCGATACGGCCGGCTCGATCCGGATCCCGGCCACCTTCAACGGCGTGACGGGTGTGCGCCCGAGCTGGGGGCGGGTCTCGAACCGCGGCGTCGTCCCGGTCGCGTGGCTCTTCGACACCGTCGGCCCGATCGCGCGCACCGCCGAGGACTGCGCGCTCGTTCTCGAATCGATCGCAGGGCACGACCCGGCGGACCCGACCACCGAGCGCACGCCTGTCCCCGCCTACACGCGCGAGCTGGCGGGCGGGATCTCCGGCCTCCGTATCGGGGTCGTACGGGACCTCCTCGAGTCCGACGTGATCGACCCACGGATCGCCGTTGCCGTCGAGGCCGCGCTCGCAGAGCTGCGGGGCGCGGGAGCGACGCTCGTCGACGTCGAGGTCGGCCTTCTCGAGCACTTCGGCCCCATCCAGCAGTCCGATGCAGTTCATCGAGGCGGCCACGGTCCACCGCGAGTGGTTGCGGGAGCGCCTGCCCGAGTACGGCGCCGACGTCCGGGCGCGCCTGCTCACCGGCCTCATGCTTCCTCCCACCGCGTACGTGCTCGGGCAACGTGCCCGCCGCCTCGCGGACGCCGAGTTCCGCCGCGCGCTGGAACGCGTCGACCTGCTCGCGGCGCCGAGTCTCCCCGTGCTTCCGCCGCGGATCGGCGAGGACACGGTCGAGCTCCCCGGCGGCCAGCGAGTGCCCTACCGGCTCACCATCATCCCCTACAACTCGCCCTGGAGCTGCGTCGGCGCTCCGGTCGTTGCCGTGCCGGCCGGGTTCGTGGACGGCCTTCCCGTCGGGATGGCGCTCGTCGGGCCCCGTTTCGGAGAGCCCGTCGCCCTCCGCACGGCTCACGCGTACCAGCAGCTCACGGACTGGCACGCACGGACGCCGCCGCCCGCCCCCCCGTCGCCGGTGTGAGCCAGGCGGGCTGGCCCGGCTCGGCGACGTCTCGCGCGACCGTCGGCGGCTGCGCCGTCGGCCTCGGGGCAGGCTGGACGATCGCGAACGTCGGGGCGATCGCGGACTCGCTCGCCGTCGACTACGGGGTCGCGCTGGCCACGATCGGCCTGTTCACGACCGCCCTCTTCGTCGTCCACGCGTCGATGCAGGTGCCGGCCGGGAAGCTCGTCGACGGGCTCGGCGCGCGACGCGCGGCCTTCTTCGGCCTCGCCGCGATGGCGATCCCGAACGCGATCGCGCTGATCGCGCCCGACCCGGCGCTCGCGATCTCGATGCGTGCCCTGAGCGGCGTCGGATCGGCGTTGTGCTTCGTCTCGGGCATCGACTACGTCCGATCCCACGGAGGCTCGACGCTGGCGCAGGGGGTCTTCGGCGGCGTCGCGCTCTCGGCCGGCGGCCTCGCGCTGGCCGTCGTGCCGCAGCTCGAGCCCTCGCTCGGCTGGCGAGCGCCCTACCTGTCGATGCTCGTCGTGCTCGGAATCGCGGCGATCGCGCTCGTGCCCGGCCCGTCCGACGCGCTCCGGGCGAGGCCGCAGCGCGGGACCGCGGGCAACGCCCCGAGCGTGCTGCGCGACGGGCGCCTGTACCGCCTCTGCGTGGTGTACATGGCCTCGTTCGGGCTGTCCGTCGTCCTCAGCAACTGGATCGTCTCGCTGCTGACGCGGGCGGCCGACTACGGCCGGGGCACGGCCGGTCTCGTCGGCTCGCTGATCCTCGTCGGCGGCATCGTCAGCCGGCCGCTCGGCGGCTGGCTCGCCCGTCGCTATCCCGCACGCCTGCGCTCGATCCTCGGCTTGGCCTTCGCCCTCAGCGCCGTCGGAACCGCGCTCCTCGCGCTCGCGGGGCCGGTCGCACTCTCCCTCGTCGGGGCACTCGTGCTCGGGCTCGCGGCCGGGATCCCGTTCGCCGGGTCGTTCGCGGTGGCGACGCGCATCCGCCCCGACGCGCCGGCCGTGGCGGTGGCGGTCGTGAACATGTCGGCCAACCTGGTCATCGTCGTGGGGACGCCGCTCATGGGGCTCGCGTTCTCGCTGCCCTCCGACGGCCAGATCGGCTTCGCGGCCGCGATCGTGCTCTGGCTCGCGGCGCTGGCCGTGCTCCCGCTCATCCGTGAGCTCGACCCGGTTCCGGGGACCGCTCCCACGCCCGTGCGCTGACGGTTCCCGGTTGTCTCACGGCCGTCAGGCCGAGTACGCTTGGCCCGTTCGCGAACGCCTTCGGCGGGAGTCACGGTGCGCAAGGGTCTGATCATCCAGCTGTTGCTCCTCTCGGTCGTCATCGGCGCGATCGCGTTCGCAATTGCGTTCTGGATCGACTGGCTGCCGGAGTCGGGCGCGAAGGAGGCCGATCGCATCCACGACCTCTACGTGGTGACGTCGATCATCTGCCTCGTCATCTTCGCGCTCGTCGCCGCCGTCTCGATCTACGCGTTCGTGAAGTTCCGGGTTCCCGACGACGACGACGAGGACGGCAAGCCGATCCACGGCAACACCATCCTCGAGATCGTCTGGACGGCGATCCCGACGGCGCTCGTCGTCGCGATCGGCGTCTTCAGCGCCGTCGTGCTCGTGAAGAACGAGGACAACGCCGACGGGCGGCCGGTCGTCGACGTCAAGGCCTGGCAGTTCGCGTGGGAGTTCCGGTACCCCGAGCTCGGTGACACCTACGTCGGCGAGCTGCACGTGGCGGTGGGCATCCCGATCGAGCTGAAGCTCGAGTCGCCGGACGTCATCCACGCCTTCTGGGTGCCCGAGTGGTCGCTGAAGCAGGACGTGGTGCCGGGCACCGTTCAGCACCTGCTCGTCACACCGACGAAGGTCGGCACCTTCGCGATCATCTGCACCGAGCTGTGCGGCCTCGGCCACTCGACCATGCGCAACCGTGTGATCGTGCAGACGCCCGAGGAGTACGAGGCATGGCTCGCCGAGATGAAGGCCGGCGGCGGAGATGCCCCCGCGGGAGGCGACGGCGCCGCCGCTAGTGCCACCGCTAGTGTGCCGGAAGGCGACGGGTAGGGAGGCCGATGGCAACCGTTCTCGGGCACGAGCACGTCGAGCAGCCCGCGGCTCCGCCCAAGGCGCCTGTGCATGGGAGGAAGCGCTTCACGCAGCCGGGCTGGCTGCGCGCCGCCTGGGTGACGGCGCTCACGTTCGGGGTCGTCACCGGGCTCGTCTGCCTCATCCGCTACCTGGGCCGCGACACGTTCGCCTCGGAGCCGGTCTGGGATCTTCCCGTCCTGTTGTCCTTCTGGACGATCTTCGTCCCGATCGGGTTCCTCGCCGGGCTCGGCGCGTTCGACTACTGGGCCTACTGGATCTCGGGTCGGAAGACGCGGGCGGAGGATCACTCCGCTCACGGCGCCGACTCCTGGAAGGACTACTTCCGGATCAACACCGACCACAAGGTGATCGGCGTCCAGTACGTCGTCACGACGTTCGTCTTCTTCGGGATCGCAGGCCTGATGGCGCTGTTCATGCGCGCGGAGCTCGCTCAGCCGGGCATGCAGTTCGTCGATACGCAGGCGTTCAACAGCCTGTTCTCCGTCCACGCCGGTCTGATGATCTTCCTGTTCATCGTGCCGGTCTTCGCCGGGTTCGGCAACTACGTGATCCCGCTGATGATCGGCGCGCCCGACATGGCGTTCCCGCGCCTGAACGCGGTGTCGTACTGGCTGCTGCCGATCGCAGGCACGATGATGCTGGCCGGGTTCCTGCTTCCCGGCGGCGACTACGCGGCGGGCTGGACGAACTACCCGCCGCTGTCCCAGGTGAACCCGGTCGGGAACCTCATGTTCCAGATGGGCGTGCAGTGGGCGGGCGCGTCGTCGATCCTGACCGCGCTCAACTTCCTCGTCACGATCATCACGATGCGGGCCCCCGGGATGACGTTCTGGCGCATGCCGCTGCTCGTGTGGGCGAACTTCACCACGTCCCTGCTCGTCGTCATCGCGACGCCGTTCATCGCCGGCTCCCAGTTCCAGCTCATGCTCGACCGGGTGATCCACGCGAACTTCTTCGATCCGGACGGCGGCGGGTACGTGGTCGGCTACCAGCACATCTTCTGGTTCTACTCACACCCGGCCGTCTACATCATGATCCTGCCCGGATTCGGGATCATCTCCGAGGTCATAGCCGCCTTCGCGCGGAAGCCCGTGTTCGGGTACCGGCTGATGGCGATGTCGCTCGTCGGCATCCTCATCCTCGGGTTCTCCGTGTGGGCGCATCACATGTTCGTGGCCGGGATGGCCCCGTGGCTGCGGATCCCGATGATGGTGACGACGCTCCTGATCGCGGTCCCCACGGGAATCAAGGTCTTCAGCTGGCTGGCGACGCTCTGGGAGGGGCGGATCAAGTTCCGGACACCCATGCTCTGGGCGGTCGGGTTCATCTCGATGTTCGTGATCGGGGGCCTCTCGGGCATCTACCTCGGCTCGGTCCCGATCGACCAGCACGCGAGCGACACGTACTTCGTCGTCGCCCACATCCACTACGTCCTCTTCGGCGGCTCGGTGTTCACCATCTTCGCCGGCGCGTACTACTGGTTCCCGAAGATGACCGGGAAGATGTACAACGAGACGCTCGGGAAGCTGCACTTCTTCCTGACGTTCGTGGGTTTCAACCTCGCGTTCTTCCCGCAGCACTACATCGGCCTGCGCGGGATGCCGCGACGCGTCGCCGATTACGATCCAGCCTTCGCCGACTGGAACATGGTCAGCACGATCGGCAGCTTCGTTCTCGGGTTCGCGACGCTCATCTTCTTCTACAACGTGATCGTCAGCTGGCGGAGCGGTGAGCCCGCTCCCTCGAACCCGTGGCGTGCGCTCACGATCGAGTGGATGGTGTCGTCGCCGCCGCCCAAGTTCAACTTCGACAGCATTCCGACCGTGGTCGGCGGCCCGTACGAGTACGGAATCCCCGGGGCCAGGCACGCGATCTTCGCCGAGGAGGGCGGCGCGCCCGTTCCCGAGTCCGGGAAGGTCGGCACCCACCACTGATGAGCACGGCCGCCGAAGCCCACGCACACGATCACGGCGCCCATCCGCCGGCGGCCCATCACAGCTCCCGCGCCGACTCGATCTACCTCGGGATCTACCTCTTCCTCGCCTCGGAGGCGATGCTCTTCGGATCGTTCTTCGCCGCGTACTTCTTCGCGCGAACAGCCGGCGAGCACGGCGACACCTGGCCGCCCGAGGGCTATCACCTGCCCGTCTATCTCGCCCTCGTCAACACCATCATCCTCGTCACCTCGAGCTTCACGGTGCACTGGGCCACGTCGTCGGTCAAGAAGGACGACCGGCCCGGCGTCATCGCCGGACTGGGGCTGACCTTCATGCTCGGGTTCGTGTTCATCGTCGTTCAGGGGATGGAGTACGCGAGGCTCGGATGGGCCCCCAAGGACAACGCGTTCGCGACGACGTTCTTCGGGCTCACCGGCCTCCACGGCCTGCACGTCGTCGTCGGCCTCACGCTGCTCGGGATCGCGTTCACCCGGGCGGTCCGGGGGCACTACTCGGCGACGCACCACCACGGTCTCGAGGTGCCGGCGATCTACTGGCACTTCGTCGACGTGATGTGGATCGTCGTCTACGTCACCGTCTACGTGATCTAGTGGGGGTAAGGCCGCCGAAGGCGGCCGCACAGCGGACACCGCGAAGCGGTGGCCGCGACGTGTCGCGGGACGGGCGGAGCCCGTCCTGCACGATCTTGCGCCGGAGGCGGCCGCACAGCGGACACCGCGAAGCGGTGGCCGCGACGTGTCGCGGGACGGGCGGAGCCCGTCCTGCACGATCTTGCGCCGGAGGCGGCCGCACAGCGGACACCGCGGAGCGGTGGCCGCGACGTGTCGCGGGACGGGCGGAGCCGTCCTGCACGGTCTGCCGCCGTAGGCGACGCTCTCCGTCCGGAGGCGGCCGGCCCGGGGGCGGCCTCCACCCACGGGCCGGTGCTACCGTTCGGCCGAGAACCGATGCGGAACCCGATCCGCAGCGAGGCCGACGCGTTCCGCTTCACCCTGCTCGCGGTGGGCGTTGGCGTCGTCGTCGCCGTCGCGGGGATCCTCGGCGGCGGCTGGGTCGCCCTGGGCGTTGCGCTCGGGCTCGGGCTGGGCGCGCTTCTCGCCTACTATCTGCGCAGCGGATCGGAGCCGCCCGAGCCGTCGGTCTGGGAACGGCGCCGCGAAGCGCTCGGCAAACGCCGGGTCGTCGTCGTGGCGAACGAGACCTGCCGCGGCAGAGTGCTCCTCGACGAGGTGCGGTACCGTACGGCCGGGTACGACGCCGAGGTGCTCGTGATCGCGCCCGCCCTCACGTCGCACGTCCGGCACTGGACGTCGGACACCGACGGCAGCCGTGCGGCGGCGCAGGAGCGCCTGAATCACTCGCTCGCAGCGCTCGCGACCGCCGGTATCCGGGCGCGCGGGGAGATCGGCGACGAGGACCCTGTCCAGGCGATCGAGGACGCGCTGCACACGTTCGCCCCTGACGAGGTGATCGTGTCGACGCACCCGCCGGGCCGGTCGAACTGGCTCGAGCAGGGCATCGTGGAGCGTGCCCGCGGTCGCTTCCCCGGCGTGCCGATCACGCACGTCGTGGTCGACCTCGAGCGCGAGCCCGCGTGACGGCCGCCCTGGCGCGGCTTCCGCGCGGCTAGCCGGCGCTCTGGGTCACGTAGTCGGCGAGGGCCTGGATCTGCTCCTCGCTCAGGCGGTCGCCGAAGGCGGGCATGGCGCCCATGCCGTTCGTGACCCGGTCGATGACGAGCTCCTCGGTGGGCATCGTCTCGTCGAGGTTCGGCCCGATGGTTCCGGTGCTGCCGGCCGGAGCGAACGTGTGGCAGCTCCCGCACCCCGCGGCGGCGAAGATCTCGGCGCCGTCCGTGGCGGTGATCCCGCCGTCGGCCACGACGCACTCGTCGGCCCCGGGGTTGCCGGCACACTGGGCGACGAAGTAGGCGACGTTGTCGGCGTCCTCGCCGGTGACGAGGTCGGCCGGCATCTGCGAGCCGATGCCGGGGATACGGATCTGCTCGCGCACGATCTGCTCGAACGTGGTCTCGTCGAAGCCCTGGTCGCGGGCAGACGCGAACGCGTCGTCGAGATTCGGACCGACCGTTCCGCTGGACGGCGCGGCTGCGAGCGTGTGGCATGTCCCGCAGCCGACGTCCGGATCGTTGAACAGCGCTCGCCCCTGAGCGAGGTCGTTTCCCTCGCTCACGCCGCCGCTCCCGCCGCAGCCGGCGGCGAGCACCACGGCGACCAGGCCCAGGAGAAGGAGGGTCGGGCGCGGCACGGGCGTACCCTAACCGACGACGGTGTCGTCCGAGGCCTTCAGCTGATCGACGATCTCCTTGATCTGTGGGGCGTTCGTGTCGTCCGGGAAGCGCTTCAGGAACTCCTCGTAGGCGGCGAGCTGCGCGGCGAAATCGCCGGCCTCCCGGGCGGCGCTCGCCAGGAACAGCCACGAGGTCGGCTCGTCCGGCATGACGGCCGTGAGCTGCTCGAAGGAGCCCGCCGCCCGGCCGTACAGGCCCTGCGCCTCGTCGACGAACTGCTGGACGCGCTGGCTCGTCGCCGACGACATCGCCTGGTCGACGGGATCGTCGCAGACGGCACCGACCAGGCCGGATGTGCCGGGGAACGTGCACAGGTCGGACGTGATCGGGGTCGTCCTCAGCTGGGCGACCTCGCCTGCCTGTTGTGTGACGCTCTCGCCCGCCGTGAACCACGCCCGCCCGAGCTGGGTGAGCGCCTGGGCGTCATCGGGGCGGATCGCGACCACCTTCTCGAGCGTCTCCGCCTGCAGGCGGGGCTGGCCGGACGCGCGGTAGGCGGAGGCGAGCGCGAGCAGCGCCTCGGGGTCGTTCGGGCTCTCCGTGACGCGCTGCTTGGCCTCCTGCACGGACTGGAGCTGCGCCGGGTCGTTGCTACCGAACAGATCGTCCAGCACGTCACCGATCCCGCCGCCCCCGGTGCCGACGCCGAAGACGACGAATCCGATCGCGAAGGCCGCGGCGAGGAAGGCGAACACCCACTTCATGTGCCGCCGCAGGCGCCCGAAGAAGAGCTGATCCTCCCAGTTGTCCTGACGCTTCGCTTCGCGCTTGGCGGTCTCGGCGGGCTGGGGCGCGGTCCGGTCGCGACGGACGACGCGAGATCCTTTCCGGATCGGCTTGACGCCCGTGCCGGTGCCGGACGGCTTCGCCGTCTGGCTCGACTCCGGCTCGGTGCCGCCCGTCAGCTCTGCGTCGGGCTCGGCGGATTGGGTTCGAGCATCCGGGCGCGGGCGGCGGCCGCCCTTTGCCGAAGCTCGTGCCATGCGAAACCTCCTCGTGCGTAGCGCGTCGCGCCTCCTACGATGGTACGGCACACGGCTCCCGGCGTGCCTCCGAGAACGAGCGCCACGGCCGGATCCTCGACGGGCGCGAATCCCGATGCGTCGAGGTCGACGATCGTCAGATCGGCGTGCTTCCCGGGCTTCAGGGAGCCGATCTCGTCCGCGAGGCCGAGCGCCCGCGCCGAGCCGATGGTCGCGAGCTCGAGCGCGTCACCGGCCGTGAGCGCCGCAGCGTGCGCCTCGCGCGCCCGGGACAGCATGACCGCCGCGCGCAGCTCCTCGAACATGTCGAACGAGGGCGCCGACGCCGGACTGTCCGTGCCGAGCCCGACCCGCATGCCGGCGCGGCGGAACGCCGCAACCGGCGCGATCCCGCAGCCGAGCAGCGCGTTCGAGCGAGGGCAGTGCACGACCCCGACGTCGTGCTGCGCAAGCAGCGAGATCTCCTCGGCGTCGACCGTCACGCAGTGGACCGCGGTGAGCCCCGGGCAGAGAATCCCCTCGTCCGCCAGCGAACGAATGCCGGTGCACCCCGGTGGGGGCTCGAGGAACTCGGCGAGAGCCGACCACGCGCCCGAGCCGTCGACGAGCCACTCGCGCTCGAGCTCCGACTCGGCGAGGTGTGTGGCGACGGGGAGGTCGAGCCCGAGGCAGGCGCGGTACAGCTCGGGCGACGCCGTGTACGGCGCGTGCGGGGAGATGCCCAGGCGGACGCGGTCGGAGAGCACGCTCGCGATACGCGCACGGTTGGGCTCGAAGCGTTCGTGCAGCTCCTCCGGGCCGCCGAAGACCTCGAGATGGACGATCGCGCGGAGGCCGAGTTCGTCCGCCGCGAGCGCCGCGGCGCCGCTGAAGCTCGCGTCGCCCACGGTCGTCACCCCGGAGGCCAGGCACTCGGTGGCGCCTAGCCGGCCGATCGCCGTCATGTCGTCGAACGACAGCCGCCGCTTGCGCTCGACGTGGAGGCGCAGCCATTCGACGAACGGCTGCCCGTCGCCGAAGCCCGCGTAGACCGCGTACTCGAGGTGCGTGTGGGCGTTGACGAGCCCGGGGATGATCGCGCAACCCGGGAAGTCCTCCCGCTCCCCGCCCAGAGCATCCGCCGGGCCGACCTGCAGGATCCTCCCGTCGTCCGAGACCGTCACCCCGCCGTCAGGGACCGGGTCGGCACCATCCCCCGGCAGGACCCAGTCGGCCGCGAACAGCCTCGTCACGAAGCGGTCGTGCCTGCGAGCTCCGCTTCACGCGCTTCGGCGATCGCCCAGCGTTTCTCGAAGTAGGTCGTGAGCCAGATGGAGCCCTCGAACAGGAAGAGCAGCGGCAGGGCCTGCATGGCCGTGGTGACCGGGTCGACGCCGGGAAGCGCCGCGGCGACGACGACGCAGAGCACGATCCCGAGGCGGCGGTTCTTGCGGAGCTTGTCGGCCGTGAGGACCCGGATCCGGACCAGCCCGAGCAGCAGCACGGGCATCTCGAAGACGAGCCCCGTCACGATCGAGGTGAGGCCCACGAATCCGTAGTAGTCGCGGGCTCGCAGCTGGATGTCGTACTCGCCGGAATCGAAGCCGAGCAGGAAAGGGATCGCGGACGGCAGGACGATGAAGTACGAGAAGAGGACGCCGGTGACGAAGAGCAGGGTCGCGAAGACGACGAGGCGGCTCATGATCTTCTGATCCCGGCCGTCGAAGGCGGGCGCGATGAACGCCCACCCCTGGTAGACGATCACGGGGAGCGCCACGCACACAGCCGCGTAGGCGCTGACCATGAAGGACGTCATGAACGGCTCGCCGACCGTGAACGTGATCGGCTTGTCGATCTGCGTGCCTTCGAACGGGCGGTTCAGGGCTGCGAGAATCGATGTTCGGAACGCGTACGCGACGCCGAATGCGATCGCGACGGCGATCAGTGACACGAAGATCCGCTGGCGGAGCTCCGTGAGGTGCTCCGTCAGGGTGGCATGGTCACCGTGATCCAGGCGATGCGGAAGGCGCACGTGCCCTTCCCTTGCTCGAGGTGTCCTGGTTGCCTAGGACGAGGACTGCTCGGCCTCGGACTTCGCGGCCGGTGCGGGCGCGGCCGGCGCAGCGGGGGCGGGCGCGGCCTCGGCCGACGTCAGCACGGCCTGCTGCTCGTCCTCGTCCTCGTCCTCGTCGTCCGGGCCGCTGCCGGTGATCGAGTCCTTGAACTCGCGCATGCCGCGGCCGAGCGAGCGGCCCATCTCGGGCAGGCGCTTCGGTCCGAAGAACAGCAGCACGACGAACAGGAGAATGAGGATCTCCCAGACGCCGAAGTTCCTGAACAGTCCGAGTGGCATGGCTTCTACCGCCTTTTCGTCGTCGAGTTGCCCACTACCCGGTGGCCGGGCCTCCGGGGCCCGGGGCCCGCTCGGGCTCGGGCTCGGTGCTCCCGTCCTCGCCGACCGGCGCGGACGGCGCGGCCGTGGCCGAGACCACGGTCGGGGCCGGGCGCTCCGCGTTCGGATCGCCTTGCAGCCCCGCCTCGAGCTCCTCCTCGGTCGGCACTGCCGTCGAGATCGATTCCTTGAACTCGCGCATGCCGCGGCCGAGCGAGCGACCCATGTCCGGGAGCCGCTTCGGCCCGAAGACGATCAGCACGACGAGCAGGATGAGGAGGATCTCCCAGACTCCGAGATTCGGCATACACCGAGGGTAGCAGCGTCCCGGCGGGCTTCCGCCGGAGGGACCGATTACGGCTTCGTTAACGCCGGGAGCGCCAAGGGCCCCGTCTGTTAAGGCCCTACGAAGCGCCGGTCGGCTCGAGGTGGGCGGCGCACACGCCGGGGCGGACGAACGGCTGGAGCCGCTCGGCCTCGACGTGGGCGCCAAGCTCTGCGAGGGCGCCCTGGAGCAGCCCGAGGTGCACCGAGCACACCACCTTGCGGTAGTGGTCGGCGACCTCACCGAAGGGACAGTGCTGCGTGAGCAGCATCATCCCCTCGCCATCGTCGGGCTCGAGGCGTGGATCGAACCCGAACTGCTCGAGCAGCTGCATGACCGCCTGGACGTCCTCCGCGGGTGACGCGGTCGCGAACGGGGGCCGGCGGCCGACGAGGTACTTTCCCCACGCCTGCCCGGCCAGCTCGGCCTGGAGCGAGGATTCCTGCCCGGCGCTGGCGAGGTGGCTGGCGAGGATCTCGGCGAGCAGCTGGTACCCGCCGGTGTCCACGGCACCCGGCGTGTCGGGCACGGCGACGTAGACGAGTCGCGGGCGCCCCGGGCGGGTGCGATCCTCGGGCTCGACCGCCACGAGGCCGGCCTCTTCGAGAATCCGCAGGTGCGAGCGAACGGTGTTCGCATGCAGCCCCACGTACTCCGCGAGCTGCGATGCGTCGAGCGGCTGCTCCGAGCCACGCAACGCCTGGAGGATGCGCAGGCGGCTCCCGTCGCCGAGCGCCCGATGCAGGCGAGCCTCGTCGGCGGATGCGTTTCTCGAGGATTGTTGCTGTTGCACCGGCATGCGGCGATTTGATTTTATCTGACGTTGATGGTAAAAACAATAGCGATAGCGACTACTCGCGAAAGGGGCTGACAGAGCCTTGGCGCTTCTCGAGATCAGGAACCTCCACGTGACGATCGAGGACGGAACCGAGATCGTTCGCGGCGTGGACCTCTCGATGAACACGAACGAGGTCCACGCGGTCATGGGCCCGAACGGCTCCGGCAAGAGCACGCTCGCCTACACGCTCATGGGGCACCCGGCCTACGAGGTGACCGAGGGCGACATCCTGCTCGAGGGCGAGAGCATCGTCGAGATGGAAGCGGACGAACGCGCCCAACACGGGCTCTTCCTCGCCTTCCAGTACCCGCACGCCGTGCCGGGCGTGACCGTGACGAACTTCCTCCGCACGGCGATCAACGCGCAGCGCAAGGCGAAGAACGGCGGCGAGGACGACCCGGTCCCGATCCCCGCGTTCCGCAAGCAGCTGACCGCGGCCATGGACCGGCTGAAGGTCCCTCGCGAGATGATGAGTCGTTACCTGAACGAGGGTTTCTCGGGCGGCGAGAAGAAGCGGGTCGAGATCCTCCAGATGGCGATCCTCGAGCCGCGCCTCGCGGTGCTCGACGAGACGGACTCGGGCCTCGACATCGACGCGCTCAAGGTCGTGGCCGGCGGGGTGCGAGAGCTCGTCGGGCCCGAGATGGGCGCCCTCGTGATCACCCATTACCAGCGCATCCTCGACTACGTCCGGCCCGATTACGTCCACGTGTTCGTCGACGGCAGGATCGTCGAGAGCGGCGGCCCCGAGCTCGCGCATCGGCTCGAGGCGGAAGGCTACGACGCGTTTCTCCCGGCCACCGTTGCAGGAGGTGAGAGCTCGTGACCACGTCCGAAACCGAGATCGCTGGCGGCATCGGCAGCGACTACGCAGAGAAGTACGGCTTCCACGATCCGGAGAGCTACGTCTTCAAGTCCCAGCGGGGGCTCACGTCGGAGATCGTCGAGGAGATCTCGGCGCACAAGAACGAGCCCGATTGGATGCGGAAGTTCCGCCTCAAGTCGCTCGAGTACTTCCGGAGCCGGCCGATGCCGGGCTGGGGCGCCGACCTCTCCGGCATCGACTTCGAGAACATCTTCTACTACCTCAAGCCGACCGAGAAGCAGGCAGGGTCGTGGGAGGAGCTCCCGGACGACATCAAGAACACCTGGGACCGACTCGGCATCCCCGAGGCCGAGAAGAAGTACCTGGCCGGTGTCGGCGCCCAGTACGAGTCCGAGGTCGTCTACCACAAGCTCCAGGAGGAGCTCGAGAAGAAGGGCGTCATCTTCCTCGACATGGACTCGGGCCTGCGCGAGCACCCCGACCTCGTTCGCGAGTACTTCGGCACGATCATCCCGCAGAACGACAACAAGTTTGCGGCGCTGAACTCGGCCGTCTGGTCGGGCGGCTCGTTCATCTACGTCCCACCCGGCGTCAAGATCGAGATGCCGCTCCAGGCCTACTTCCGGATCAACGCCGAGAACATGGGCCAGTTCGAGCGGACGATGATCATCGTCGACGAGGGCGCCTACGTGCACTACGTCGAGGGTTGTACAGCGCCGATCTACTCGAGCGACTCGCTGCATTCGGCCGTGGTCGAGATCATCGTCAAGCCCGGCGGCCGCTGTCGCTACACGACGATCCAGAACTGGTCGACGAACGTCTACAACCTCGTCACCAAGCGCGCGGTCGCCCACGAGGAAGCGACGATGGAGTGGGTGGACGGGAACCTCGGCTCGAAGGTGACGATGAAGTACCCGGCCATCTGGCTCGCGGGCAAGGGCGCGCACGGCGAGGTCCTCTCGATCGCGTTCGCCGGCAAGGGACAGCACCAGGACGCCGGCGGGAAGTGCGTGCATATCGCTCCGCACACCTCCTCGGTGATCACGTCGAAGTCGATCTCGAAGGACGGAGGCCGCGCCGGCTACCGCGGCCTGCTCGAGGTTGCCGAGGGCGCCGTCGGAGCGAAGTCGAAGGTCGTCTGCGACGCGCTGATTCTCGACGAGGAGTCCCGTTCCGACACCTACCCGTACATCCGGGTGGACGAGAACAAGGACGTCTTCACCGAGCACGAGGCCACCGTCTCGAAGATCGGCGAGGAGCAGCTGTTCTATCTCATGAGTCGCGGCCTCTCGGAGGCCGAAGCGAGCGCAATGGTCGTCTCCGGCTTCGTCGAGCCGATCACGAAGGAGCTCCCGCTCGAGTACGCGGTCGAGATGAACCGGCTGATCCAGCTCCAGATGGAGGGGTCGGTCGGTTGATCGAGCTCGTCATCTCGAAGAAGGGGGTCCACGGGGGAAACATGGTTTCCCCCGTGTCTGAGATGGAGGGGTCGGTCGGTTGATCGAGGTCGAGCGCACGGACTTCGTCTCCGTGCCGGTCACGGATCTCGAGCGGTCGACCCGGTTCTACCGGGAGACGCTCGGCCTGCGCCAGATCGGCAGCGGCGCGTGGCCGGAGTTCCAGCTCGGTCAGGTCAGCCTCTACCTGATCGATCCGTCGAACACGGGCGGCGAGTTCACCGCCCCGCACTCCGCGCACATCGCGCTGCGGGTCGGCGACGTGGCGCAAGCGCGCGCAGAGCTCGAGGAAGCGGGTGTCGAGTTCGAGGGCGAGGTCCTCGACACCGGCGTCTGCCACATGGCCTTCTTCCAGGATCCCGATGGCAACGCGCTGATGCTGCACCGGAGGTACGCGTCCGTTGAGAGCTGAGCTGCTCGAGCGCTACCGCTCGCTCGAACTCCCGACCACGAAGGACGAGCACTGGCGCTTCACCGATCTCTCCGGCTTCGACCCGGACGCGTTCGACGCGGCAGCAGCCGGAGCGGCGCGCCCCGATTCGATGCTCGACATCGACACGGCGGGCTCGGCCTTCGCGACCGAGTCGGGGATCGAGATCGTCTCGGCCCCGCCGGGCGTGACCTTCGCACCCCTCGAGGACCACGAGCTCCTGGGGACGCTCGTCGGGATCGAGGACAAGTTCACGGCCCAGAACGCGGCGCTCTGGAAGCACGGCCTGCTGGTGGTCGTGCCGAGGGGCGCCGTGCTCGCCGAGCCGATCTACGTGCGGATCGCAAACTCGGCGCCGGGCGGCGCGCTGTTCTGGCGCCTGCTCGTCGTCGCCGAGCCAGAGAGCCGCTTCTCGCTGATCGAGGAGTACGTATCCGAGTCGTCCGAGCTGCCGGCGTACGTGAACGCGGCGGTGGAACTCTTCGTCGGCCAGGCTGCGAAGCTCGAGTACGTGTCGATCCACAACCTCTCGCGGGAAACCTGGCATTTCGCCTCACATCGTGCCCGGGTCGATCGCGACGCCGAGCTCGACTGGGTCAACGGCGGCTTCGGCTCGAAGCGCGGCAAGATCCGGATCGAGAACGATCTCGCCGGGCCCGGCGCGACATCTCGCGTCACGGGCGCGTACTTCGCCGACGGGACGCAGCACCTCGACTACGACACCTTCCAGGAGCATGCCGCCCCGAACACCACGTCGGACTTCGCGTTCCGCGGTGCGTTGCACGACCGTGCGAGTGCCGTCTGGCGAGGGATGATCCGTGTCGAGCCGGATGCCCAGCACACGAATGCCTACCAGGAGAACCGCAACCTGATCCTCTCGCACGACGCACACGCGGACTCGATCCCAGGTCTCGAGATCATGGCCAACGACGTCCGCTGCACGCACGGCGCGACGAACAGCCCGGTCAACCGCGACGAGCTCTTCTACTGCATGGCGCGCGGGATGTCGCGCGCGGAGGCGGAGCGGCTGATCGTGCGCGGCTTCTTCCAGGACATGCTCGACCGGATCGAGCTCGAGCCAGTGCGCGAGGCGGTAGCGCAGGCGCTGGAAGCGCGCATTCCGGAGGCGTGACAGGAAGCTGGGCGGCCTGCTATTCTGTGGCTGTGTGGTCGTTTGGCCGCACGATTCTGTCTAGGGCCCGTTAGGGCCCTTCTCTATTTCGGGGGTCTGCATGCATCGTTTTGGGATATTCGTCGACGCAGGATATGTGTACGCGGAATCGAGCAAGTTGCTCTTTGGCGAGAAGAAGCATCGTCGCCAAACTCGTGCTCGACCTGCAGCGGTTCAATGAAGAACTTGCCTCATTCGCCAAAGAGCGGTGCGGTTTCGAGCACCTCCGGACGTACTGGTACGACGGGGCGCCGCAGGCACGGCCAACGCCTCAGCATGAGGAAGTGGCGAATCTTTCCGGTGTGAAGCTCCGGTTGGGGCGTCTGACATCTTTCGGTCAGAAGGGTGTCGACTCCCGCGTCGTGCGAGACCTCATCATCTTGTCCGTCGAAAGGGGAATCTCCACTGCATTCCTGCTGGCTGGCGACGAGGACCTCCGCGAAGGTGTCAGCGAGGCGCAAGAGCGCGGCGTCCAGGTCGTCGTCGTCGGGATCGAGCCGCTCGATGAAAAGAACATGTCGCCGACACTCATCATGGAGGCGGATGAAGTCCTCGTTCTCATAGGGCATTCCTTGAGCCGCACTTTCGACTACGCCCGTCAGAGGTAACGGAAGCGGCTGAAGCAGAGAACCCCGAGGATCCCCACGAAGTCGGCATGGCACTCGCTGTGAGCTGGTGCGAAACGGTGACCGAAGAGGAGCGCAGAGCACTTCTCTCACAGCGTTCTTCCGGTATCCCGCGAGAACTCGACCGTCGGCTGCTTGCGCACGGATCCACATCGTTGGGCGTGGCGACACTCGACGATGGCGCTCGGAAACGCCTTCGCGAGGGGTTTTGGTACGGCGCAACGATTGAGCCTCAAAGCCCCCAGGCCAGCGAGTAGACCGAGCCCATCGGACTTCGCGCCCTGCCGCGGAGGCGCGTCCGCTGCGCGCGGCGCTTCGCGCCGCTTGCGGTTAGCCCGGCTCGAAGTCGAGGTGCGCCTGGGCGAGGCCGACGGTGAGGTTCACCCACAGGTCGTCCTCCGCCGGGTCGCTGGGGGTCGGCTCGTCGAGCAGGCTTCGGAGCGCGCCGACGGCGAGCGGGAACTCCTCGCCCGCGGCGTCGGCGAGGTGCGCCAGCGCGAGGCGCATCGCCGCGCGGCGTTCGTCCGTCGCGAGCGTGCGGGCGAGCCAGGTGGCCTCCCGGTCCGAGAGGAACCGGCCGACCGCGGCGGCGACCTCATCCGCGTCGAGATCGACCATCGGGATTGCGGCCGACGCGATCGCGAGCGCGCGCGCCCGGTGTTCGGCGGGCGGGGTGTCCTCGAGCTCGTCCTCGAGGACCGAGACGACCGAGTAGCTCCGGCGGGCGCGGGCCCACAGCTCGACCGCGGCGCGGGCGACGAGCGCGAGCGCGACCTCGTTCTCTCCCGGCGGCCGGGCGAGCTCGCGGCCGACGGCATCGATTGCCTGCATCCGGGCCTCGTACTCGCCCCGAAGGGCGTCGAGCCGGGTCCGAACGGCGCGGGCGAGCTCGTCGTCCCACGTCTCGACCGCGACCCGCGCGGCGACGCGGTCGGTCTCCTCGCGCGACGCACCCTGCGCGAGGAGGTCCACGAGGGGCGCCACGGCATGGCCCTTTGCCGTGACGTCGAGGGAGACATCGAGTTCCTCCAGGATCTGCTCGAGGTTCGTGTGGTCGAGCGCCATCCGGCGATCGTATATGCGCAGCGGATGCTGGCCGGACCCCGCGCCGCAGCCCGGCCCGGAGCCGCCCGCGGACGCGGCTGGTAGCGTCAGCGTCGTGACCGAGTCGCGGGTGCACCCGGCCGGGCGCACTGCGCTCACAGGCCTCTCCGAGGCCGAGGCCGAGCGCCTGCTCGAGGAGCGGGGGCCGGTCGAGCCGCCGGCCACGAGCCGTTCTGTCGCGAGCATCGTCCGGGCGAACGTCTTCACCGTCTTCAATCTGATTCTCGTCGGAGCCGGTGTGCTCACGTTCGCCTTCGGGCACTGGGAGGACGCCCTCTTCGTCGCGATCCTCGTCGCGAACTCGGGGATTGGCATCGCCCAGGAGTGGCGGGCCAAGGCCGCGCTCGACCGGCTTGCGGCGATCGTGGCGCCGCATGCGACGGTCGTTCGGGGCGGCGTCGCGCGGCGCGTGGCCGTCGAGGAGGTGCTCCCGAACGATCTCGTTCGCGTCGAGGCCGGCGACCAGCTCGTCGCCGACGGCCGGCTCGCCCACGCCGACGGTCTCGCCCTCGACGAGTCGATCCTCACCGGAGAGTCGCAGCCCGTGCCCCGGTATGCGGGCGACGAGGTGCGCTCGGGAGCGTTCGCGGTCGAGGGCTCCGGCTTCTACACGGTCACCGCGGTGGGCACCGAGAGCTACGCCGAGCGGCTCGCCGACGTGGCGCGAACGTTCCGCCACCCGCGGTCCCCGCTCGAGCGATCCCTGAACAACCTCCTGCTCGTGATGGTCGCGGTGATGATCCCACTCGGGACGCTGTTCGGGTACGCGCTCTGGGAGCGAGGCGACGACCTGAGCGAGTCGGTGACGACGGGCGTCGCAGGCGTGGTCACCCTCGTACCCGAGGGGCTCATCCTCCTCACGAGCCTCACGTTCGCGGTCGCGGCGCTGCGGATGGCCCGGCGAGGCGCGCTGGCGCAGCAGCTGAACGCGATCGAATCGCTCGCCTCCGCCGAGATCGTGCTGCTGGACAAGACCGGAACCCTCACCGAGGCCGCCCTGCGGGTCGTGCAGGCAGTGCCGGCCCCGGGGGTCGACGAGACGTTCCTCGTGGATTCGCTCGGCCGCTACGCGGCGAGTTCGCCGGCCCGCAACGGGACGCTGAATGCGATCGCGGAAGCGTTCCCCGCCCCTGCCGAGGAGCCGACCGGCTATGTGCCGTTCTCGTCGAGGCGACGCTGGAGCGCCGTCCGTGCCGGCTCGGTGGGCTACGTGCTCGGCGCGCCCGAGCTGTTCCCGCTCGGCCCGCTGGCCGAGCAGGCGAGCCGAGAGCAACAGCAGGGACGCCGGGTCGTCGCGCTCGCCACGACGGCCGCGTCCTTCGAGCGGTTCGATCTCGCGGCCGATCCCGACCTGACGCCGCCTGGGGACATGGTCCCGCTCGGGATCGTCGTGCTCGGGGAACGCCTGCGGCCGGAGGCACGCGAGACGGTGAAGTTCTTCCTCCGCGAGGGCGTGAGCCTGAAGGTGATCTCCGGCGATGCCCCCGAGACCGTCGCCGCGATCGCGGCGGACGCGGGCATCCCCGCAACAGGCCCGCCACTGGACGGCCGCCATCTTCCGGCCGACCCGGACGAGCTGCGTCGCCTTGCCACCTCAGCGAGCGTGATCGGCCGGATCTCGCCGGAGGGCAAGCAGCGCGTCGTCGAGGCGCTGCGCGACGGCGGAGCCTACGTCGCGATGATCGGCGACGGCGTCAACGACGTTCCCGCCTTGAAGAGCGCACGGCTCGCGATCGCCCAAGGCAGCGGCTCCCAGATGGCCAAGACCGTGGCGGACATCGTGCTCGTCAACGGCGAGTTCGGCACGGTGCCGTCGATGGTCGCCGAGGGCAGGAAGACGCTCCGCAACCTCCAGCGTGTCTCCAAGCTGTTCGCGACGAAGTCGGCGTTCGCCGTCGTGCTGATCCTCACGGCCGGCCTCGTGCCGCAGGACTATCCCGTGCTGCCGCGGCATCTGACCCTCGCCGCCGCGCTCACGATCGGGATCCCGGCGTTCTTCCTCGCGCTCGCTCCGAGCTCCGGCGCCTGGACGACCCCGAACTTCCTGCGCGACGTCGCACGGTTCGCGATCCCGGCCGGAACGGCGGCCGCGCTCGGCGTGGTCTCGTCCTACCTGTTCGCGCTGAACGTCATCAACCTGCCGACCATCGAGGCCCAGACGGTCTCGGTGACCGTGATGATCCTCGTCGGCCTGTACCTCGTCGTCGTGCTCGAGGCTGCAGGCAGAGTGCGATCGGCCCTCGTGATCGCACTGTGCCTCTCGCTCCTCGCCGTCTACGGCGTGATCCTCGCGTCCGACGTCACCCGGGACTTCTTCTCGCTCGCCGTTCCGAACGCTGCGATCGTCCTCTCGTCGATCGGCGGGGCGGCGGTCGCGATGGCCGGGCTGGCGCTGACCGACGATCGCTTCGTCCCGTCGGTGAGCCTCTCGAAGCCGCCCGATCGCCGACGGGTACGATGAGGACGTGAGCACCGTCGCCCGGCTCGACGTCGAGCGTCTTCGATCCGACTTTCCGGCACTCGCGCTCGAGATCAACGGAAAGCCGCTCGCATACCTCGACTCGGCCAACACCTCGCAGAAGCCCCGCCAGGTCCTCGACGCCATGCGGGCCTTCTACGAGACCTCGTACGCGAACGTCCATCGGGCGGTCTACGAGCTCGGCGAGCGGGCGACCGCCGGCTACGAGGGCGCCCGCGAGAAGGTGCGGGCCCTCGTGAACGCGCCGTCGTCCCGGGAGGTCGTCTTCGTGCGCAACGGCACCGAGGGCCTGAACCTCGTCGCGTACGCCTGGGCTCTCGACAACCTGGGCCCCGGGGACGTCGCGGTCGCGACGGAGCTCGAGCACCACTCGAACCTCGTTCCCTGGCAGTACATGGCCCGCAGGACCGGTGCCCGCTTCGCGGCGATCCCGATCGACGACAGCGGCGAGCTCGTCCTCGATGCGCTCGGCGAGATCGAAAGGCTCGGGCGAGTCAAGCTCGTGGCCTGCGCGCTCGTCTCCAACACCCTCGGGACCGTGAATCCCGTGAGCGACCTCGCAGCCTGGGCGCACGAGCGCGACGCCGTGATGGTGGTCGACGCCTGTCAGGCGGCGCCGCATCGCCCGCTCGACGTGCAGGCGCTCGGTTGCGACTTCCTCGCCGTCACGGGGCACAAGATGCTCGCGCCGAGCGGGATCGGCGTCGTCTGGGGGCGCGCCGAACTCCTCGAGCAGATGTCCCCCTTCGAGCTCGGCGGCTCGATGATCCGCAAGGTGACGCTCGAGGAGTCGACGTGGGCCGACCTGCCGTACAAGTACGAGGCCGGCACCCCGCCGATCGCGGAGGCGTTCGGCCTCGGTCAGGCGATCGACTACCTGAATGCGATCGGGATGGACGAGATCGAGCGTCACGAGGGAGAGTTGACTGCGTACGTCCTCGGGCGTCTCGCCGAGCTCCCGTACGTGACGGTGCTGGGCCCGCCGGCCGAGCGCCGCGGCGGGATCGTCTCGTTCGAGGTCGACGGTGTGCACCCGCACGACGTGGCGCAGATCCTCGACGGGCAGGGGATCGCGGTTCGTGCCGGGCATCACTGCACGCAGCCGATCATGGCCCACTTCGGCGTCACGGCCACGACCCGGGCGAGCTGGTACCTCTACACCGTGCCCGCGGAGATCGACCGGCTGGTCGAAGGGCTCGCCCGCGTTCACGCGACCTTCGCGTGACGGGGATGAGCGAAGATCTCTACCGCGAGCTGATCCTCGACCATTTCAAGAACCCTCGCAATCACGGCGCGCTGGATCCGTGCGACGCGAAGGCGGAGGGCCAGAACCCGCTGTGCGGCGACGAGGTCTCGATCACGGTCCGCTTCGGCGACGGCGACCGGATCGACGCGATTCGCTTCGAGGGGCGCGGCTGTGCGATCAGCCAGGCGGCGACCTCGATGCTGACCGAGCTCGTCGAGGGCCGGGAGACCGCCGAGATCGCGGTGATGCCGAAGGAGGAGCTTCTCGACGAGCTGGGCGTGCCGCTGCAGCAGAACCCGGCGCGCCTGAAGTGCGCGCTGCTCGGGCTGGGCGTGCTGAAGGTCGCGCTCCACCGGGCGAAAGGGACGCCGCTGCCCACCGAGTGGGCGGGCCGCGAGGAGCTCGAGATCCGCTGATGGGGCTCGTCGAGGTCTGCCCGGCCAGCGAGCTTCCGCCCGGGTCGAGGAAGATCGTACGTGACGGAGATCTCGCCGTCGGCGTGTTCAACGCGGGCGGGGAGCTCTTTGCGATCGAGGACCGCTGCTCCCACGACCACGGCCCGCTCGCCGAAGGCGAGTTCGACGAGGAGCGCTGCATCGTGGTCTGCCCGCGCCACGGGTCGGAGTTCGACATCCGCACGGGCAAGCCGCGCACGCTGCCGGCGTACATCCCCGTCTGCACCTACCGCGTCTGGGCCGAGGGCGGAGTCGTCCGGCTCGAGCTGCCCTGAGGCATGCTCGACGATCGCGTCCACTCCGTGCTCGCGCGTCTCGAGGACGACGACCGCCGGGAGCGCGAGGAAGGCGTTCCCCAGGAGCGTCGCGCCCGCCAGATAGCGCCGACGACAGGACGCTTCCTGTTCGCCCTCGCCGCGGCGCAGGCCGGCTGCGAGGTGCTCGAGATCGGCGCGTCGCGTGGCTACTCCTCGATCTGGCTCGCCGCCGGCGTGCGCGTGCTCGGCGGCCACGTGACTTCGCTCGAGCACGATCCGGCGAAGTGCGAGGCCTGGCGCGCCAACATCGCGGAGGCGGGGCTGACGGAGTCGGCGACGCTCGTCGAAGGAGACGCGTTCACCACGCTGCGAGAGCTCGACGACGTCGTCGACATCGCCTTCCTCGACGCCGAGAAGGACGACTACGAGGCACTGTTCGCGCTGGCCCGCCCGCTGCTCGAGCCTGGCGGGCTCGTCGTCGCCGACAACGTGCTCTCCCACGAAGGGACGCTCGGCGTCTACAGCCGGGCTCGCCAGGCCGACCCCTCGCTCTCGAGCGTGACCGTGCCGCTCGACCGCGGCCTCGAGCTCACGGTCGTCCTCTGACCGCCCCGGGGCGTTTCTCCCCCGGGGGTTTACGTGTCCGGCCGGGGTGCCTATGATGCTGCTACCACGGAAAGGAGGTGATCCGGACTTGAGCGATTGTGACAGTACGGGCAGTGGAGGTGCTCGCTCGTAGGGGCGTGTTCCCGAGACCTACGGGGAATCGCCTAGCCAGCGTGGGGGGCATCCAGCGCTCCTACGAAATCCAGGCGAGATGACCGACCAACGGAGGGCCAGGGCGACCTGGCCCTCCGTGTGGTCCGAGCCAGGCACTAGTGACCGCGGCCCTCCGGGCCGCTCCTGAACGGGTCCGGCCCGGCCGAGCCGGGCCGTCAGCCGCTGACCGCGGCCCTCCGGGCCGCTCCTGAACGGGTCCGGCCCGGCCGAGCCGGGCCGTCAGCCGCTAGAGCGAGCGGCGGAGCTGCTCGTCGAGCGGGGTGAGCACCAACCCGAAGGTCCGCACCGCCTCGGAGGGGTCGCAGACGTTGTCGCCCGACTCGAGCATCGTGAGCTGGTCGCGCGTGATGGGCGCCTTCGGCAGCCGTTCGAGCAGCGCCGCGGGCACCCGAACCAGAGCGCTCGGAACGTGCACCCGGCCGCGCCGCTTCCCCATTGCCGCGGCCAGCCGCTCCCACAGCTCGTTCCAGGTCACGACCTCAGGGCCCGCCAGCTCGAACGTCCGGTTCGCAGCTTCTGGCAGATCGAGCGCCCGGACGGCGGCGTCCGCGACGTCGTCGACGTCGATCGGCTGGATGCGCTGCGTCCCGGAGCCGACGATCGGCGTTACGGGCGAGTAGCGCACGACCCTCGCGAGCTCTCCGATCGCACCGCCCCCGGGGCCGAAGACGAAGCTCGGACGCAGGATCACGTGCTCGATCCCGGAGGTCTTGACGGTCTGCTCCATTGCCCACTTGGCCCGGTAGTAGGGGACGAGGTCCCGGGTCTCTGCGCTCACGCCGAGGGCGCTCATCAGCACGAACCGCCGAACGTGCGCCGCCGCCGCAGCCTCGACCAGCGCCGCCGTCCCCCCGCTCATGACCCGCTCGAAGTCCCCGGCACGGCCCCGGATGATCGAGACCAGATGGATCACGGCGTCGCAGCCCGAGACGGCGGCGACGAGCGATGCGGGCTCGGTCACGTCCCCGCGGACGACCTCGCAGCCGAGCCGGTCGAGGGCATCGTCGGGCGACGGGTCGCGCACGAGGCAGCGGACCTGCCTGCCCTCGCCTCGCAGCAGGTTGACGACCCGCGTGCCGATGAATCCGGTTGCGCCCGTGACGAGGATCATCGCTCGACGAAGTTCTGCCAGTAGCGGCTCGGGGTCGGGCCGGTCTGGCCCTTGTACTTCGAGCCCAGGCCTGCTGCGCCGTAGGGCGACTCGGCCGGCTCGGTCATCTGCACGAACGAGAGCTGGCCGATCTTCATACCGATGTAGATCGTGATCGGGAGATTCGCGACGTTCGAGAGCTCGAGCGTCACGTGACCGTCCCACCCCGGGTCGATGAAGCCGGCGGTCGAGTGGATGAGCAGGCCGAGCCGCCCGAGCGAGCTCTTGCCCTCCAGGCGCGCGACGAGGTCCTCGGGAAGGGAGACGCGCTCCAGCGTCGAGCCAAGAACGAACTCACCGGGGTGGAGGATGAACGGCTCGTCGTCGCCGATCTCCACCAGCTCCGTGAGATCCTCCATCGGGGTCTTGACGTCGATGTACGGGTAGCGGGCGTTGCGGAAGACCCGGAAATAGCGATCGACTCGCACGTCGACGCTCGACGGCTGGACGAGGCTCTCGTCGAACGGGTCGATTCCGATCCGCCCCTCGGCGACGAGCCGGCGAATGGTTCGATCGGCGAGGACCATCGGCCGATTCTACGCGGTGCCGCCGGGCGGCCGTCCGCTAGCGTGGAGCCCGTGGCCACCACCCGGACCATTCGCATCGGCACCGAGCTTCCCGGGCCGCGCAGCCGTGCCCTTCTCGAGCGCAAGGAGCGAGTCGTCGCCGAGCCGCTCTCGGTGTACCTGCCGATCGTCGTCAACGAGGCGCGGGGCGCGACGCTCACCGACGTCGACGGCAACGTCTTCATCGACTTCACGGGCGGCGTCGGCGCTCTCAACGTCGGGCACGCGGCACCGAGAGTGGTCGCCGCGGCCACGGAGCAGCTCGCGCGCTTCGCTCACACCGACTTCACCATCGTGCCGTACGAGAGCTACATCACGCTCGCGGAGCGTCTCGTCGGGCTCGTGCCGATCGCCCGGGACGTGCGCGTCGCCCTCTTCAACACGGGTGCGGAGGCCGTCGAGAACGCGGTCAAGATCGCGCGGGTCGCAACCGGGCGCCCGGCGATCGTCGTCTTCGACGGGGCATTCCACGGACGGTCGCTGATGGCGATGACGATGACGTCGAAGACCCACCCCTACAAGGCCGGGCTCGGCCCGTTCGCGCCCGAGGTCTACCGCGTCCCGTTCGCGAACCCCTACCGAGGCCCGGATGCCGCCACCGCGCTCGCCGCGCTGCGGGATGCCTTCTCGACGCGGGTCGCGTCCGAGGAGGTAGCCGCGATCGTCTTCGAGCCCGTGCAGGGCGAGGGGGGCTTCGTCGTGCCTCCCGTCGAGTTCGTGCAGGGACTCCGTCGCATCTGCGACGAGCACGGGATCCTGCTCGTCGCCGACGAGGTGCAGACCGGCTTCTGCCGGACCGGCCGGATGTTCGCGATCGAGCACTTCGGGGTCGAGCCCGACCTGATGACGGTCGCGAAGTCGATCGGCGGCGGGCTGCCACTGTCCGGCGTGATCGGCCGGGCGAAAACGATGAACGCCCCTCCGGACTCGGCGATCGGAGGCACGTTCCCGGGAAACCCGGTCGCGTGCGCGGCGGCGCTCGCCGTCCTCGACACGATCGAAGCCGAGGGGCTGGCCGGCCGAGCGGACGAGGTCGGCGCCACGATCCGCGGCTGGATGGAGGCATGGCAGGAGCGGTTCGCGGCGATCGGAGACGTGCGCGGCCTCGGCGCGATGCTCGCGATCGAGCTCGTTCACGACCGCGTGACGAAGGAGCCGGCGCCGGATCTGGCCACCGAGGTCGTCCTCGAGGCGATGAAGCGCGGCCTGCTCCTGCTGAAGGCCGGCGTCCACGGAAACTGCATCCGCGTTCTCGTGCCGCTCGTGATCGGCGAGGACGAGCTCGGGGAGGCGCTCGCCGTCTGGGACGAGGCCCTCGAGGCCGTCCTCCGCGGCTGACGGCCCGGCTCGGCCGGGTCGGACCCGCCCGGGAGCCGGGCGCGGCCCCGGCGGGCGCGCGGCTGACGGCCCGGCTCGGCCGGGTCGGACCCGCCCAGGAGCCGCGCGCAGCCCCGGCGGTCACGCGGCTGACGGCCCGGCTCGGCCGGGCCGGACCCGCCCGGGAGCCGGGCGCAGCCCCGCGGTCACCCGCGGGCCGATTCAGTACCGCAGTCGCTCGCGGCGCTCGTGGCGGGCGACGGCCAGCTCGACCAGCCGCCGGAGCAGCTCCGGATAGGGAATCCCCGAGGCCTCGAACAGCTTCGCATAGACGCTCGTAGCCGTGAAGCCCGGGATCGTGTTCAGCTCGTTGACGACCACCTCGCCGTCCCCGCGGGCGAAGAGATCGACGCGCGCCATTCCCTCGCAGCCGCACGCGACGAACGCGCCCACGGCGAGCTCCTGCACGCGTCCGGCCTGCCGGGCGGGCAGGCGGGCCGGGATCACGAGCTCCATGCCGGCCTCGTCGTACTTCGACGCGAAGTCGTACCAGTCGGCCTTGAGTGGCACGATCTCGCCGACGACCGAGGCGATCGGCTCCTCGTTGCCGAGCACGCTGCACTCCACCTCACGGCCCTCGACGAACGCCTCGACGAGCGCCTTGTCGTCGTGCGCGAGGGCGAGGTCGAGCGCGGGGCCGAGCTCCTTGGGCGAGCGGACGATCGAGATCCCGACGCTCGATCCGAGCCGGGCCGGCTTGACGACGACGGGGTACCCGTACGGGTTCGTCGCCGCATCCCGCTGGTGGGCGTGCACGGCCACGCTCGGAGCGACCGGAATCTCGTTGCCGCGCATCACGGCCTTGAAGAGATCCTTGTCCATCGCGAGCGCGGACGCCGCGACGCCGGGTCCCACGTACGCGACGCCGGCGAGCTCGAGCAGGCCCTGGACCGTCCCGTCCTCCCCGAACGGGCCGTGAAGCACCGGGAAGACGACGTCGACCGCGCCGAGAGCCTCGACGGGGCTCGCGGCCTCGGTCGGCACCGGGAGACCGGCGGCGGGCGACGCGGCCTCGCCCTCCACGGGAGCCGGCGTCCGGCCGGGAAGCGCCCACCGCCCCTCGCGGGAGATCTCGACCGACACCGGCTCGTACCCCGCCTCCCGCAGTCCGTCGATCACCGCGCGCGCGGACGCCACGGAGATCTCGTGCTCACTCGAGCGGCCGCCCGAGAGGACGGCCACGCGGAGCGGGCTCACGGGAAGACGCCGACCTGGATCGTGACGGTGTCGCCGAACTCGAGCTCCGTCCCTTCGCCGGGATCCTGGTCGAGCACGATCCCGTCCTCCTCCGGGAGGAACGCGAGAATCTCGACGACCGCGACGTTGAAGCCGGAGTCGCTGATCTGTGCCGTGGCCTCGTCCTCCGTGAGCCCGATGACTCCCGGCACGAAGCCCGTGGTCGGCTCGGGCGGGCCCGTCGAGACGACGATCGTGACGGTCGTTCCCTTCGTTGCCTGACCGCCGTTCGGCGTCTGGTCGATGACGATCCCGGCGTCGGTGTCGCTCTCGACGAACTCGGCGACCGCCTCGAAGCCCGCGTCGGCAAGGATCGCCTCCGCCGTCCCCTGGTCGTTGCCGATCACGTTCGGCACGTCGATGAGCTGCTCGCCCTGCGAGATCCTGATGATCACGACCGAGTCCTTGGGAACGGACGCACCGGGGTCGGGGTTCTGGGCGACGACGGTGCCTGGATCCTGCTTCGAGAAGACGAGCCTCGGCTCGACACGCAAGTCCGCCTCCTGGAGCAGCTGCGTGGCCTCCGCCTGCGAGAGCCCCACGACCCTCGGGACCTCGACCCTCTGGACGCCGCTCGAGACGACGATCGTCACCTTCTCGCCCTTCTGGATCTTCGTGCCGGCATCGGGGCTCTGGCGGATCACGGTGCCCGCCCTGACGGTGTCGCTCGGCTCCCGGCGCACGACCGGGGTGAGCTCCGCATCGGTGATCTTCTGCTCGGCGAGCTCCTGCGGGATGCCCTCCACGAGCGGGACGGTCACAGGCTTGGACTCGATGAGGCGATCGTTGATCTCGTTGTAGGCGTACCAGCCGCCGCCGGCGAGGATCCCGAGCAGGATCACGGCGATGATCCACGGCAGGATCGAGCGCTTCTTCTTCGGCCGTTCGTACGGGTCGTACGGCGTCCTCCTACCGCCGCCCGGCGGTGCGGGCCCACCGGGGGCCGGCGGCAGCACCTCGGTCGGAGCGAGCGCGGATGTCACCGTCAACACGGCCGTCGCCGCGTCCGCGGTCTCCGGCGAGACGGGCAGCCCGGCCTCGATCCGCGCGAGGTCGGAGTCGAACTCGGCCGCGCTCTGGTACCGGTCGGCCGGATTCTTCGCGAGTGCGCGCAGCACGACCTGGTCGAGCTCGGCCGGTACCCCGGGCGCCGCCGCCGACGGGCGGCCGGGAGGTTGCGTCGTGTGCTTCATCGCGATCTCGACCGCGTTGTCGCCCGTGAAGGGAACGTGGCCGGTCAGCATCTCGTAGAGCACGATCCCGACCGAGTACAGGTCGGATGTGGCCCCGACGTCGCCGCCCCGGGCCTGCTCCGGCGAGAGGTACTGGGCGGTGCCCATGATCGAGCCGGCCTCGGTCATCTGCGAGGTGCCGGCCCGCGCGATCCCGAAGTCGGTCACCTTGAGCCGATCATCCGGGTCCATGAGGATGTTGTGCGGCTTGATGTCGCGGTGGACGATCCCATTGCGGTGCGCGAAACGCAGCGCATCGAGAATCTGCCGCGTGTACGCGATCGCCTGGGCCGGCCGCAGGCGCCGCTGCTCGCGGATCACCTCCTTGAGGTTCTTCCCGTCGATCGCCTCCATCGCGATGTAGTAGGTGCCCTCGGCCTCGCCGCGGTCGTAGATCGAGACGATGTTCGGGTGCGAGAGCGCCGCCGCGGACTTCGCCTCGCGGCGGAATCGCTCCACGAAGAGGTCGTCGTGCGCGTACCGGTCGTTCAGGATCTTGATCGCGACGCGGCGACCGAGGTCCGTGTCCTCGGCGAGATACACGTTTGCCATGCCGCCGGCGCCGAGGCGCCGGATGATGCGGTAGCGCCCGTGGAAGAGGGTGTCGATGAGAGTGTCCTGAACGGCCATTCGTACAAAGGCTACGCGCTCGGCGACAGCAAGGTCTCGAGGATGGTGGCGGCGATCGGGCCGGCAATGGCGCCCCCGGTGCCGTCCTTGTCGGAGAGGAGCACCGCGATGGCGTAGCGCGGGACGTCTGCCGGGGCGAACCCGATGAACCAGATGTCGTCGCGCCCCGCACGGCCCGTCTCCGCGGTCCCGGTCTTCCCCGCGACGGGGATGCCGGGGATCTGGGCCGCCGTGCCGGTCCCGGACTGCACGACGAGCTCCATCATGGCCGAGAGCTCGGCTGCCGTCTCCGGGCTGACCGCTCGCCCGACCTCCTCGGGGCCCGTCTTCGTCAGGATGCTCCCCTCGGGCTCCAGGATCCGGTCGACCACGAACGGCTTCATCACCACCCCCCCGTTCGCAACCCCTGCGGCGACCATTGCCATCTGCAGCGGTGTCACCAGCATGCGCTCCTGACCGAATGCGAGCCGGCCCGGGTCGACCTCGTTCGGATCGTCCGGGAGGAAGAGCCGTCCGTCCTCGTACAGCCCGCTGGGCCGGCGCTCGTCGTCCGGGGTCTCGAGCGGGGGAAGCTCGTAGAAGCCGAACCGCGTCGCGTAGTCGAGGATCAGCTGCGGCCCGAGATCCTTGCCCAGCTCGCAGAAGACGGAGTTGATCGAGTTCTCGAACGCCTCCGAGAGCGTCACGCGCCCGTAGATCGCGGGGCCGTCCTGGTCGGAGTAGTTGAACACCTTCTTGCCGTACTCGACGCAGAACCCCTTGTCGACGAACTCGCTCGACGGCTCGTACCGCCCGGAATCGAGCGCGGCCGCGGCGGTGACGACCTTGAACGTCGACCCCGGGATGAAGAGCCCCGCGGTCGCCCGGTTGAGGAGAGGGGCCGGATCCGGACAGGGGCCGGGCGCGGTCAATATCTCCTCGTAGCGGCGCTCGACGAGGTTCGGGTCGTAGGTCGGCGAGGACGCCATCACCGCGACGGCACCGGTCGTCACGTCGAGCGCGACGATCGCCCCGCAAGCTGACGAGAGCTCCTCCATCGCCGTCCGCTGCGCCGCTGCGTCGATCGTCAGCACGAGGGAGTTCCCCGTCCGGGTCAACCCCTGGACACGGTCGCTGATGCGGTCGACGATCGTGCTCAGATTTCCGTTCGAACCGGTGAGGAAGTCGTTCATGGAGCGCTCGAGCCCGGCGCGGGCGCGGGAGATCGTCGAGTAGCCCACGGTCTGCGCGACGAGGCCGCGCTGCGGGTAACGCCGCAGGTACCACGTCCGGCCATCGACCTTCCGCGTCCGGTTGTCGGCCAGGATCGTCGTCCCGTCCGCGGCGTAGATCAGCCCCCGCTCGATCGTGACCTGCCGGACGACGAGGGTCGGGTTGCCCTGCCGTGCCTCGAGATCGGGTGAGCGCCAGAGCCAGTACGTCGACATCGCGATCAGGGCCGTGAACAGCACGCAGAGGACGACGAAGAGGCGGCGAAGCTGCCGGTTCACAGGCCTGCGCTCCTGGCGTTGACGCGGTTCGAGACGGCGAGCAGGAGCCAGAGGAGGACGAAGTTCGCGACGAGGCTCGAGCCGCCGTACGAGATGAACGGGAGCGTAATCCCGGTCAGGGGGATCAGCCCCGTGACGCCGCCGAGGATGATGAAGGCCTGGATGCCGAGCGTGGCGGTGAGACCGGCCGCAAGCAGCTTGGAGAAGCCGTCGTCGGCGAGCATGGCGATCCGCAGACCGCGGTAGACGAACACGACGAGGAGCAGGATCACGGCCGTGGCACCTGCCAGCCCGAGCTCCTGGGCGATCGCCGAGAAGATGAAGTCCGTCTCGAGGAACGGGATGTACGGCGAGCCGCCCTCGCCGACGAGGACGCCGCGTCCGAGGCCCGACCCGAACAGTCCGCCGCTCGAGATCGCGTAGAGCGACTGCACGAGCTGGTAGCCGTCCCCGAACGCGTCCTGCCAGGGGTGGAGCCACACGTCGACGCGGTCGTGCACGTGCGGGACGATCTGGTAGAGGCCGTATGCGCCGGCGGCGAACAGCAGCGAGCCGACGAGGGCGTACGCCCAGCGCGCGGTCGCCAGATAGAGCATCGCCAGGAAGACCGAGAAGTAGAGGAGGCCGCCACCGAGGTCGTTCGTCTGGAAGAGGACGAGCATCGCCCCTCCCCAGATGACGAGCAGCGGCCCGAAGTGTTTGAGCGACGGCCGGCCGAACCGGCCCAGACCGCCCGAGAGCACCTCCCGGTTGTCACGGAGGTAGCCGGCGAGGAACACGACCATCAGCACCTTGGCGATCTCGCCCGGCTGGAAGGTGATCGGCCCGACCTCGATCCAGAGCGAGGAGCCGTTGATCGTTCGGCCGATCCCGGGCAGCGCAGGCAGCACGAGGAGGAGGACGGCGCAGGTCCCGAGGATCCACTTGACCCCGTCGAGCACCCGGTAGTCGCGAACGAGAACGGCGCACGCGGCGAACACGCCGATCCCGACGGCCAGCCAGAGCCCCTGGCGGAGCGCGAGCTCGGGGTCGATCCGGTAGATCAACGTGAGGCCGATGCCGGTCAGGAGCGCGGCGACGGGCAGCAGGTACGGGTCGGCGAAGGGCAGCAGGAACCGCGCGACGAGATGGGCCGCCAGGTACAGACCGAGGAAGAAGGCGAGATAGGTGAGCGACGCCGTCGAGACGACGGACTTGCCGGCGATGTAGACGCTCGCGAAGCCGAGGCCGGTCACGGCCCCGGCGAGCACGAGATGCAGGAGCTCCCGGTTACGCAGGCTCATGTCGCAGCGGGCTCCCGGTGCACTAGTGCACCGTCCGGGGAAAACGGCACGGTGCTGGCGGCTGCAAAGCGGCGCCAGACCGCGTCCTCAGTCGCGCCAATATGCCTGCATATTGGCGCTCCCTGCGTCCTTGTCTGGCTTGCTTTTCGCGCGCCAGGAACCGCACCCCATTCCCCGGACGGCGCACTACCGCCCACTCGCCCTGCCCCGGAGCGGGTGCACGGCGTGGTGGAGCCGTCAGGGCTCCACCTCCTCCTCGTACGGGTGGATCTCCTCGCGGGCGGTCTCCTCGGCCGTCAGGTCGTGGTCGAAGAGCGCCTGGCGCTCCTCGGGCGACAGCTGCTCGACGAGGAGGTTGCTCACGTAGACCTCGCGGTAGAGCCTCACGCCGGCGAGGTCCCACGGCACCCCCTGGTAGACGGCGACACGGCCGTTCTCGGTCGCCCCGACGAAGTGGGCGCGGGAGAGGCCGAAGAGCGCCGCCGCCGTCAGCCCGGCAAAGACCGCGACGAGAACGACCAGGACCGCGAGCCACCGCGCGGACCGGCCGCGCCTTCGAGCCGTCGGAGTCGTATGGGCGGCGGGCGGCCGGGGCGGGGCGGCCGGGGCCCCGCCGTCCCCGGTCTGGTCGGACGGGACGAACGGGATCCGGAGCCCCTCGAGCCCGGACATGGTGTCCTCGTCCGGAAGGGTCGCGGCGACCGAGAAGAGGACGACCGTCACGTTGTCCTCGCCACCGTTGCGGTTCGCCTCGGCGACGAGCGCCCGGGCGGCTCCGTCGAGCTGTGAGCTCTCGAGCAGGATCTTCCGGACAGCCTCCGCGGGCACCATCGTCGTCAACCCGTCGGAGCAGAGCAGGTAGACGTCGCCGGGTTGCGCCTCGATCGAGAAGCTGTCGACCATCACGGCCGAGTCCGTTCCGAGCGCCCGGGTGATCACGGAGCGCTGCGGGTGGACGTCCGCCTGCTCCGGCGTCAACTGTCCCGTGCGAACGAGATCAGCGACGAGTGAGTGGTCCTCGGTGAGCTGCTCGAGACTCCCGTCCCGCAGGAGATACAGCCGTGAGTCGCCCACGTGGCCGACGACGACCCGCGCGCCGGTGACGAGCGCGGCCGTGACCGTCGTCCCCATGCCCGACGCGTGGGGGTCGCTCGACGACCGCGAGTAGATGCGGCGGTTCGCTTCCTGGATGATCGACCGTAGGCGCGGCTCCGCGTCGAGCGCGTCCGCCTCGTGGAAGTCGCGGAACGCGCTTGCCGCAAGTCGCGAGGCGACCTCTCCCGCGCGAGCGCCCCCCATCCCGTCGGCGACGGCGAACAGTGGCGGCTCGCACACGAAGGCGTCCTCGTTACGACGGCGCAGGCGACCGGGGTCCGTCAGCCCTGCGACGGCGACGAGCTTCACGCGACCACCCGGAGGGTCGTGTCGCCGATACGCAGCAGATCTCCCTGGGCCAGCCGCCCGCGTCCGTCGATGCGCTGGCCGTTCACGTACGTGCCGTTGCGCGAGCCGAGATCGACGACCCAGAGCCCGTCACGGAGGCCCTCCACACGGGCGTGGTGGGCGGATGCAAACTCGTCGCCTGTGAGCGCGACGAGGTTCTCGTCCGTTCGCCCGATCGTGAGCGGGACGGGACCGACGTCGAACGACCGCCCCGCGGGCTGGGACGTGCTCACCTCCACGAGGAGCCGAAGCGGCGGTCGCGCGAGCGGGGTTCCCGCAAGCTGGGCGGGGGTGAGGACGAAGCTCTCCTGGGGCACACGCAGGTCGCGGCTCGCGGATCGCACCACCCACCAGACGAAGAGGTAGAGAAGAACGAGGAACAGCGCCTGGAAGAGGAGCAGGACCTGGTCGACCATCTAGGACCGTTCGAAGCGGAGCTCCGACTGTCCGAGCGTCAGCCGATCTCCGGCGTGAAGCGGCGCCGTCTGGACCCGGCGGCCGTTGACGAACGTCCCGTTCGTCGAGCCGAGGTCGGCAACGAGCCAGCCGTCGCCCTCCGGGCGAAGCTCTGCGTGCTCCCGCGAGACGCTCGGGTCGTCCACCGTGATGTCGCATGTGCGGGCACGTCCGAGCACCGTGCGACCGGGGCCGATCGGCCGGTGCTCGCCGGCGATCACGAGCACGGCGGTCGCCGCCGCCGGCGGCTCGGGCTCGAACACCCGCGTCCCCTCTTCGGCCGCCGGCACGGGCCCTGCGACCGGCCCGCCGTCGGGCTCGGGCGCCGGAAGCACGACCGGAGGCGGCGAGACGACCGGGGGCGGGGACACGACCGGTGGCAGTGGCGTCTCGACGGCGACGGCCTCATCGGGCGGCGCCGCAGCGTCCGCAGGGCGCCCGGACGACGAGGCCGCCTCGATTGCCGCAGCGGCCCCCACGGGAGCCGTCGCGGGCGGCCGCGCGACCGGGGAGGGCGAGGGCGGCGCGGCGGCTGCGGGCTGTGCCATGCGCGTCGAGATCCCGAACTCGCCGAGCGCGAGGTCGGCGTCTTCGTGGAGGAGCACGCGGGGCGACGAGACGAGGGAGTAGGACTCGCGGCGCGCGTGCTCGGCGAGGAAGTCGCTCAGCTCGAGGAGCAGGCCGTCCTCGTAGCCGACGAACTGCTCGCGATCTCGGGGCGAAAGGTACAGGTGGTACTCGTTCGGAACGTACACGCGGGAGAGCGAGACGGTGCGGTGGTCGTCCATCTCCTTGACGAGCTTGCGGGCGAGCTCCACGGGCTGGACGTGGGAGCGGAAGGCGCGCCCGAAGACACCCGTGACGAGCGATTCGATCCGGTTCTCGATGCCCCGCAGCACGTCGTACCTCCGGCCGAGACGCGCGGTTCTCAGCCCGAACGAGTGTAGCTGGGGGCTCCTCTGCGTAGATAGGGGAGAGCAAGCGCCGTCGACAGGACGAGGACACCGCCGACGACGGGCAGCATGTCCGGCCGCGGGGCGGAGACGAGCGGCGGCGCCAGCAGCATCAGCGGCAGCAGCAGCGTCGCGTACGCGGCGATCCCGAGCGGGCCCGTCCTGCGCACGGCCGGGAGCGCGAGCGTCGCCAGCGCGAGCACGACCGCCTCGGCGGCGAGCAGGCGATGGTCGGAGAGGGCCGAGAGCAGCGTGCCGGCGACCGCTGCCGGGTCGTCGCTCCCCGCGACCCCGAGACCGAGCGGGGCGGGAACGCCGTCGAACGGGAGGGCTCGGCCGTCCAGCCCCGCGAGCACGCCTGCCGCGATCACGCTGACTCCCGCCGAGACTGCCTGGCGCACGGGGCCCACCGCCCGGGCCGCGACGAGCGGGAGCAACGCCGCGCCGCCGGGAACGAGCACCATCAGCGCACCGGGCACGACGAGCAGTCCGTGCCGTGCGTCACGCCAGAAGAGCCCGAACCAGACGAGTGCCACCGATGCGTAGACGGCTGCGAGCCCGAGCGAGACGTTGCCGAGCGGGAGGATCGGCGCCGCGATCGCGAGCAGGAGCCCGAGGCGGGCATTCCAGAAGGCGGCCAGTCCGACGACGACCGCGATCGCGGCTGTCCACAGCGGCGGGAAGAAGGGCAACAGCGAGGTCGCGAGCGCGGCGAAACCTGCAGCGAAGAGCGCGGTCGGTACGCGCTGCGCCACGCCTCGGCGGGACGTGGCCGGGGCCTGCGCCCGGCGGCGGGAGGGCGCCTGCGCGGCGTCGCGGAGCTCGTGGGCGAGCCGCTTCGCCGTCGGCCGCCTCAGGGGATCGGCCGCAAGCGCCCGGTCGACCGTATCGACGTTCGACCGGGGCAGGTCGGGCCGGACGGTGCCGAGCGAGGGAGCGCCGGCGGCGATCCTGCTCGCCGTCTCGACCGGCGAGGTGGAGAAGAAGAGCTGCTGGCCGGCGAGCGCCTCCCAGAGCATGACCCCCACGGCCCAGACGTCGGCCGCGCTCGTCGTCTCCTCGCCCCGCAGGCGCTCGGGCGAGATGTAGCTGAGCGTTCCGGGAACGTCGCCGGTGGCGGTGAGGCTCGCCTCACCCTCCATCAGCGCAAGGCCGAAGTCCAGCAGCCTGGCGTCGATCTCGCCCGTCTCCGCCAGGAGGACGTTCGCCGGCTTCACGTCCCGGTGAATGATCCCGTTCGCGTGGGCGTGCCCGAGCGCCTCCGCGACCTGGGCGGCCACGTCGATCGCGTCGCGGTCGCTGAGCCGGCCGCCCCGGACGGCGTCGCGCACCGTGATCCCGGGGACGTACTCGTAGGCGACGTACACGTGGCCGAGGTCGCGGTCGACCGAGTAGACGCGGGCGACGTGTGGATGACGCAACCGCGCAACCGCGTCGGCCTCGCGCTCCGCCCTCACTCCGGCCTTTCCTTCCCTCGGGACGACCTTGAGCGCGACCTCGCGGCCCTTCTGCTCGTCGACCGCGAGCCACACCGATCCGGAGCCGCCGCTCCCCAGCGGCCGCACGGCACGGTAGCGACCGAGGATCAACTCGCGGCCGGAAGCGGCCGCTGCCGCGGCATGGGTCATCGAACGATTCCTTTACCCGCAACGGCGCGAAGTCCTGCAACGAAGCCCGGCCACCATCGTCTCGCGCGGACGCGTGCGGCTGGTATCCTCGGCGGGTTCCGCGCGGCGGGGAGGGTTCCTTTCGCGCACCCCGAACCGATCGCTTGCTGTGGCAGAGCGCGACCGACCCGACGACGATCTCGAGTTCGAGTTCTTCGACGACCTCGACGAGGATCGCACGGTCGAGACGAGACCGCCGCCGAAGCCGAAGCCCACCGGGCGCGGCCCCGGCGGTCCGGGCGGGCCGCCGCCCCCGCGCCCTCGATCCCCCGGTGGCGGCACCCCGATCGTTCGCCTCGCCGCCCTGATCGGAGCTGTGATCGTGATCGGCGTGCTGATCATCGTCGGCGTCACGAGCTGCCGCGGGGACAAGTCGCAGGGCGACTACGAGGAGTACTTCCAGGCGGCCGCGTCGCTCACGCGGACGTCCGACGACATCGGCCAGCAGTTCACCCAGCTCCTGGCCCAGCCCGGCCTCACGCTCGACGACCTCCAGTCCCAGCTCACCGGTCTCGCCGAGCAGCAGTCACAGGTTGCGACGGGCGCCGCCGCGCTGGCGCCGCCGGCGACGCTCACCGACGAGCAGGAGAGCCTCGTGGAGGCGATGGAGCTGCGGACGGACGGGCTGCGCGAGATGGCGGACTCCGCCGGCACGATCCAGCCGGCGACCGATCCCGCCGAAGCAGGCCTCCTGCTCTCGGACCATGGCGCCAGGCTCACCGCCGGCGACGTCGTCTATGCGGACTTCTTCAAGCGCGATTCGGAGGCCGTGCTGAAGGAGGAAGGTGTGAGCGGGATCCAGATCGCCGACTCGGTCTTCCTGACCGACCCGGAGCTCGTCACCCAGGACTCGCTCGCTGCCATGGTCGAGCGCATCAACCAGGGCGGCGGCGAGGCGACGGGCGCGCACGGGAACGGGATCGCCCGCGTGGTGGTTCAGCCGGACGGCCAGGAGCTGTCGTTGGACGCGGAGAACGAGATCGTCGTCACGGACGACTTCGCGATCGAGGTCGTCGTCGAGAACTCGGGCGACTTCCAGGAGACGAACGTGCAGGTGACGATCACGATCCAGGGTGACCCGCAGATCAAGAAGACGACCAAGATCGACCTCATCAACCCCGGTGAGACCGCGATCGCCCGGCTCACCGACTTCGTCGATCTGCCGTACACGACCCTGACGACACTCAAGGTTGCCGTCAAGCCCGTCGAGGGCGAGCAGAATACGGTGAACAACTCGGCCGACTTCCAGGTCATCTTCACGCTCGCGTGAGCGTCTCGGGATCGACCGCGGCCTGGATCGCCATCGGGGCGACAGTCGTCGCCGTCGCCGCGCTGCTGGCTGCGTACCTGTCGTGGTCGTCGGTGCGGAAGGTGCGTCGAGCCCAGAAGGTGCTGCTCGGCTCGGGCCGAGAGGACCTCGTGGACTTCGCGGTCACGCTGCAGACGCGGATCGACGATCTCCATCGCGCCGTCGACGAGATAGCGGCCGGTCTCGTCCGGGTCGACCGGCGCGTCGACGGCACGTTCTCGCACACGGCGATCGTCCGCTTCGACGCGTTCGAGGCCCTTGGCGGCCAGCAGTCCGCGGCGATCGCGCTCCTCGACGGCGCGCGCTCCGGGGTCGTCCTGACCACGATCCAGGGACGGGACTACGCCCGCATCTACGTGAAAGATCTCGAGCGCGGTCGCTCGACCGTGCCGCTCTCCCCCGAGGAGCAGGCCGCGGTCGAGCGGGCAATGGCCTCCTGACAAATAGAATGGCTGGCGAGTGAAGCAGGTCCTCGTCCTCAACGCGAGCTACGAGCCGCTCAACGTCTGCTCCGTGCGACGTGCCCACGTGCTCGTGACCAAGGGGAAGGCCGAGGTGCTGACCGTGCTCGAGCGGCCGCTGCGGGCGGCGAGTCGCCACTACCTGTGGCCGCACGTGATCCGGCTGCTCTCCTACGTCAGGGTTCCGCGGGTCGTCCATCGACGGATCTCGCGTCGTGCCCTGTTCGCCCGTGACGGCTGGCAGTGCCAGTACTGCGGAACGGGTGGGCGGCTGACGCTCGATCATGTCGTCCCGCGGAGCCGTGGGGGCGACTCCGTGTGGGAGAACGTCGTGGCCTCCTGCGCGCCGTGCAACCACCGGAAGGGCGATCGGCTTCCGGAGGAGGCCCGCATGCACCCGCGGGTGCCTCCCCGTCCGCCCGCGCCCGCCCTGTTCATCACGCTCGCCGCGCCGCACGTGCCGGACGGGTGGCGCCCGTACCTCGGCATCGGCCCCGTGCCCCTCGTGCTTCCGGTCCCGGCAGCCGCCTGACCCGTCGCTGGAACATCCTTCCCGTCGCGCCCGTCAAATGCGGTGCGAGAGAACCCCTGCGGGAGGATGAGAATGAGCACTTCGACGAAACGGATTGGCACGGTCGCCGCGCTGGCGGTGACCGGGTTCGTGATCGCCGCGTGCAACGGCGTCGGCCGGCCGGAGGCCGCTCAGGGCGGCGCTGCGACCGGGTCGGACGGCGCGGCGCTCGGAATCACGGTCACCGGGCTCGGATCGGTCAAGGCGGCGCCCGATCAGGCGACCTTCTCCTTCGGTGTGGAGACGCAGGGCGCGACCGCCAACGAGGCGCTCGCGGCGAACAACGAGGCCGTCCAGAAGGTGATCGACGCGGTGAAGGGCGAGGGGATCCCCGACGAAGACATCCAGACGCAGTCCGTCTCCGTCACTCCCCGGTACTCGAGCGACGGCCAGGTGATCATCGGCTACTCGGCGATCAACACGATCAACGCGATCGTCCGTGACCTCGACCAGGTCGGGGCGGTCGTCGACGCGGCGACGGCAGCCGGCGCGAACCAGGTGTACGGGCCCACCCTCGACATTGCCGACAAGACGGCCATCTACGAGCAGGCGCTCGGCGAGGCCTTCGACGACGCGCGCAGCAAGGCGGAGGCCGTTGCGGAGGCCGCGGGCGTGACGCTCGGCGGCGTCGTCAACGTCGTCGAGGGAGGCGGCTACGCGCCGCTTCCGGCCGCCGAGAGGGCGGCCGCGGCCGACGCGGGCGGCGTCCCGATCGAGCCAGGTCTCCAGGAGCTGCAGGCAAGCCTCGCGGTGACGTTCGCGATCTCCTGAGCGGACGGGCGTCGGACGGGAGCCCGGGGTCGGCCGGGCTCCCGCCGTCGGTCGCGCGGGCTCCCGCCGCCTGTCCGGGACAGTCGGCCGGAAGGCCCGCTATACTGACTCCCGTTCGTCGAGGCGACGTGGCCTCAGGTGCTAGGCGCCTGGGGCTTTTTCTTTGTTCAGGGAGGTGTTCATGGGAAGGGCAACGAGTGATCCCGCGGAGCGCAGGCTGGTCCTCGAGCGGATTGGCGCGGAGGAGATCGACTTCGTGCTCCTCTGGTTCACGGACATCGTCGGCCAGCTGAAGAGCTTCGCCGTCACGATCGGCGAGGTCGAGGGCGCGCTCGACGACGGGATGGGCTTCGACGGCTCCTCGATCACGGGCTTCAACTCGATCGAGGAATCGGACATGGTCGCGATCCCCGACCCGAGGACGTTCCAGATCCTCCCGTGGCGCACCGGCGAGTACAAGGTCGCGCGCATGATCTGCGACGTCGTCACGCCCGACGGCGAGCCCTACGAGGGCGACCCGCGCCACGTCCTCCGCCGCGCACTGGAGCGGATGACCGCGATGGGCTTCGAGACCTTCAACGTCGGGCCCGAGCTCGAGTACTTCTACTTCAAGAGCGACGAGGCCACCGAGCTCCTCGACCACGGTGGGTACTTCGACCTCGCGACCCTGGACGTGGCCGGCGAGTGGCGCAAGGAGACGATCAAGGCGCTCGAGTCGATGGGCATCCCGGTCGAGTACGCCCACCACGAGGTCGCCCCCTCCCAGCACGAGATCGACATGCGCTACGCGGACGCGCTCGGGATGGCCGATCACACGGTCACCTACCGGCTGATCGTCAAGGAGATCGCGACGAAGTACGGGATCTACGCGACCTTCATGCCGAAGCCGCTGTTCGGCGAGAACGGCTCGGGCATGCACACGCACCAGTCGCTGTTCACGAACGGGAAGAACGCCTTCTACGACGCCGACGACGCCTGGCACCTCTCGCCGACCGGGAAGGCGTTCATCGCCGGGCAGCTCCGCCACGCCCGCGAGATCTGCGCAATCTTCGCGCAGTGGGTCAACTCCTACAAGCGGCTGGTGCCCGGCTACGAGGCGCCGGTCTACGTCGCCTGGTCGCGGCGCAACCGCTCGGCCCTGATCCGGATCCCGCTGTACCACCCGGGCAAGGAGCAGGCGACGCGGGCGGAGATCCGCTGTCCGGATCCGTCGTGCAACCCGTACCTGACCTTCGCCGCGCTGCTGCAGGCCGGGCTCGAGGGCATCGAGCACGGCTACGAGCTCCCGGAGCCCATGGAGGAGAACCTCTTCGAGCTCACCCATGAGGAGCGCGAGGGTCGCGGCATCGTCAGCCTGCCCGAGAACCTGGGCGAGGCCGTGACGGAGCTCGCCCACTCGGAGCTGTGCCGGCAGATCCTCGGGCCCCATATCTTCGAGCGCTTCGTCGCCCTGAAGCGACGCGAGTGGGACGAGTACCGGCTTCAGGTCACGCCGTGGGAGCTGAACCGGTACCTGTCGACGCTCTGATCCGGACTACGGCCGGCCCAGGCCTGCCTCGGCGCGCCCGGGCCGGCTCACCCGGAATCCGGCAACGCGTCCCGGTCGACGTTCAGCAGGACGACCTGGCTCGTCGGGTCGACCTCCTGGATCGCCGCCATCAACACCAGCCGGCGGCGACGAAACGGCAGCCGGCCGCGCACCCAGAGGCGCACCCCGGTGCCATCCGGTGGGCTCGCCGCACGCTCGACACGACCCACGAGACGTCCCCGCGCGTCGGCGACGAGGTAGCCGGACGTGCCGGCCACGACATTCGGGTCGAGACGGCTCACGCCGACGAGCGTAGCGGACGGGACCGGACGCCCACCCCGCTACGCACCGGGCTTCCACACCGACAGCGGAGCCGCTCGAGCTCCGGCGTCGCGCGGTCGTCACGGGCAGCGAGGTCGGCGGCGAGCTTCCGGGCCCGCTTCGGCGCCTGGCCGGCGAGGCCGCCGAGGTCGGCGGCCGCGACGAAGAGCGTCAGGGCGGCGCTCACCCAGGCGTCGCCGATGCCGATCGACCCCGACATGTCCACGAGCCACAGCGGGAAGCCGAGCAGCACCGCCGTGCCGACGAGCGCCAGCAAGACCCCGGTCCGCGCGAGCGTGAGGACGGCGGCGATCTCGCTCGGCCGTTCCCGGCCGCGGGCCGCGACGAAGGCGACGGCCGCGAGCGCGATTCCGGCGGAATATGCGATTGCGCCGCCGATGTGGAGGAGCAGCGCGATCTCGTACCTGGACACGGCGCCTATCATCGGACACGTATGAACCGCTCCGAGCGGCACCTGCAGCTCGTGACCGAGACGATCGCGGCGGTCAACTCGACGCTCGACCTCGGCGAGCTCTTCGAGCTGATCGCGACGAAGGTCGCGGACGCGCTCCGCGCCGACGCCTGTTTCGTCTACCTCTACGACGAGCAGGCGAACGAGCTGGTCCTGCGCGCCTCCGTCGGCTCCCTCGTCGACGCGCTCACGCAGACCCCGCGCATGCGGCCCGGCGAGGGCATCACCGGCATCGCGGTCTCGGAGCGGGCCCCGATCATGATCCCGCGGGCGGCGCACCTCGACCCTCGCTTCAAGCACTTCCCGAACCTCCACGAGGAGCAGTACGAATCGATCCTCGCGGTACCGATCCTCGCGAAGGACCGGCTCGAGGGGGCGCTCAACGTTCGCACGATCAGGCCGCGCGAGTTCGACGACGCCGAGATCGACCTGCTGATGGCGATCGCCGGGCAGGTCGCCCAGGCGATCGAGAACGCGAAGCTCTACGACCACTCTCGCCGCCGGGTCGCCGAGCTCGAAGCGCTCGCTCGGATCTCCGAAGCGGTCTCCGAGTCGCTCTATCTCGAGGAGTCGCTCGGCGAGATCGTGATCACGACCGTCGAGGCGGTGCATGCGACCGGCGCCCGGATCGTGCTGCCCGACGGACGTACCGCGTGGCCGCGGGGGACGGCCGGAGCGTTCGTCGAGCGAACGCCGCTCCGCTGGAAGGGACGCGAGATCGGCGCGCTCGTCTGCGAGCGCGACACGGCGTTCACCGACGAGGAGCGGACGTTGCTGACGTCCATCGCCCACCACGCGGCGGTGGCGCTCGAGCAGGGTCGGTCGGTGATGCGCGGAGTGCTCGCCAAGGAGATCCACCACCGCGTCAAGAACAACCTGCAGACCGTCGCCTCGATGTTGCGGCTCCAGGCCAGGTCGACGGCGATCGACCCCCGACAGGCGCTCGAGGACTCGGTCAACCGCATCCTCGCGATCGCGGCCGTGCACGAGGCGCTGATGGAGCGCCGCGAGGACGACGTCGATCTCGGGGACCTCGTCGAGCGGCTGCGGCGGATGATCGTCCAGGGCGTCGGCGTCGGGAAGGACGTCCGGTCGCACGTCGAGTCGGTCTCGCTGGCGGGTGACCGGGCGACGGCGCTCGCGCTCGTCCTCTCGGAGCTGTTGCAGAACGCGCTCGAGCACGGCGGCACACACGTTGAGATCGAGCTCGCGAGCCGCAACGGCGACATCGTGCTGGCGGTCGTCGACGACGGACGCGGTGTCGGCGACGCGGCTCCCGGAACCGGCCTCTCGATCGTGCAGGCGCTCGTGCGCGACGAGCTGCACGGAACCCTCGCGCTCGTCGCCGCACCCTCGGGGCTCCGCGCCGAGGTGGTGTTCCCGCGTTGACGGCGGACGCGGCGGCCCGGATCCTCATCGCCGAGGACGAGACGATCATCCGGCTCGACCTGCGCGACATCCTGGAGCGCGCCGGCTTCGACGTCTGCGCTGAGGCGCACGACGGGGAGGAGGCGGTCGAGCTCGCCCGCACCGAGCGGCCGGACATCGCGATCCTCGACGTCAAGATGCCCAGGCTCGACGGGATCGAGGCCGCGCGTCGCATCATCGCCGAGCGCCCCATCCCGATCGTGATGCTCACCGCGTACAGCCAGGACGAGCTCGTCTCGAGAGCGGTCGAGGCCGGCGTCTTCGGCTATCTCGTGAAGCCGTTCCGCGAGGCCGACCTCCTGCCCGCGATCCGGGCGGCGACCGCCCGCCACGCCGAGCTCGCGGCCCTGCGGGAGGAGGCCGACTCCCTTGCCGAGGCGCTCGCGACGCGGAAGATCGTCGAGCGGGCGAAGGGCCTGCTGATGGAGCGGGAGGGGCTGACCGAGCAGGAGGCGTTCGCGCGGCTGCGCAAGGCGAGCCAGGTCTCCGGCCGGCCGATGAGGGTCGTCGCCGAGGCGCTGATCGCGACGCTCGAGCAGACCTGACCGAGCGGCCGTCCCGCCCTCAGAGCTCCGATCTCGGCCAGGCTGGTGCACGCTGACGCGGCCCCTTGACGGGGATCGCCGCCAACAGTCCGAAGACGAAGCCGCCGATGTGGGCGAAGAACGCGATGCCCCCTGCACCGGTGCCCGCAGGCGCGAACAGCTCGAAGCCCGCGTACCAGAGCTGGAACAGAAACCAGAACACGAGGAACGCGACGGCCGGGATCTCGACCGGGACGAAGCCGAACACGAGCGTCAGCACCCGGGCGCCGGGGAAGAGGACCAGGTACGCGCCGAGGACGCCGGCAATCGCGCCGCTCGCGCCGACGCTCGGGATCGTCGCCTCCGCCTGCGAGCCGAACGCGAGCGTCATGACGGTCTGCAGCGCGATCGCGGCGATGCCGGCACAGAGGTAGAAGAGCAGGAAGCGCACCCGGCCGAGGCGGTCCTCGACGTTGTTCCCGAAGATCCACAGGAACAGCATGTTGCCGAACAGGTGTAGCCAGCCTCCGTGCATGAACATCGAGGTCAGCGCGTCGAAGGGCCACGGCAGCCCCGGCGGGTCACAGACGCCGTCGATCTCACACGGGAACCAGCCCGAGTCGGCGACCGTCCCCTCGAGGTCGCGTAGCTCGTAGGCGATCCAGACGGCGATGTTCACGGCGATCAGGGTGAGCGTGACGACCGGCCGTCGCCGGGTCGGGATGTTGTCGCGGATCGGGATCACCGGGTTGCCTCGGCCCGGGCGGGTACCGGACCGTTCCGTCCCACAGTGAACAGGATCGGTCGGCGCGGGCATGACGGGCCCGCCTCAGGGGTCACGGCCGGCCTGTGCCGGTATGGTTCTTCCCGGTGGTCCCGAACGGTGACGGCAACCTCGAGCGGCTCTCCGTGGACACCATTCGCGTCCTCGCCATGGATGCCGTCCAGAAGGCGGGCGCGGGCCATCCCGGGACGGCGATGGCGCTCGCCCCGCTCGCCTACCTGATCTACCGGCGCCATCTGCGGGTGAACCCCGCCGACCCCGCCTGGCCCGATCGCGACCGGTTCGTCCTCTCCGCCGGGCACGCCTGCATCCTCCAGTACGCCGCGCTCCACCTCACCGGCTTCGACCTGCCGCTCGAGGAGCTGCAGCGCTTCCGGCAGTGGGGCTCCCGCACGCCCGGCCACCCGGAGGCGCACCTGACGCCGGGTGTCGAGACGACTGCCGGGCCGCTGGGGCAGGGCCTCGCGAACGCGGTTGGCTTCGCGATGGCCGAACGCTTCCTGGCCCAGCGCTACAACCGTCCCGGCCATGAGGTGGTCGACCATCGCGTCTACGCCATCGCGTCCGACGGCGACCTGATGGAGGGCGTCTCCCAGGAGGCCGCGTCGCTCGCCGGCGCGTTCGGCCTCGGCAAGCTCGTCGTCCTCTACGACGACAACCGGATCACCATCGACGGGACGACGGCGCTCTCGTTCGACTCGGAGGACAAGGGCAAGCGCTTCGAGGCCTGCGGCTGGCAGGTCCAGCGCGTCTCCGACGCGAACGACCTCGAGGCGCTCGAGGATGCCCTCGCCGCCGCGAAGGCAGAGCTCGATCGCCCGTCGCTGATCGTCGTGCGCTCGCACATCGCCTATCCCGCGCCGCGCGCAACGGACACCGCGAAGGCGCACGGGGCACCGCTCGGAGAGAGCGAGGTGCGCGCGACCAAGGAGGTCCTCGGGTGGGACCCGGAGCGCCAGTTCGTCGTGCCGCACGGCGTCTACGAGCACATGAGCCTGCACGAGCCGGGGGCCGAGCTTCAGCGCGCGTGGGCGGAGCGTGTGGCGGACTGGCGCCGGGCCGAGCCCGCGCTCGCCCGCGACTGGGACATCGCGTGGTCGGGCTCGGGGATTCCGGGCTGGCAGTCGCGGCTGCCGCGGTTCGATCCGGCGGCGAAGGGGAAGCTCTCGACACGGAGCGCCGGCGGCACGGTCATGGAAGCGTTCAAGCGCGCGTTTCCGACGATGCTCGGCGGGGCCGCCGACCTCGTCGAGTCGACCAAGACCGTGTTCGACGGCGCCGGGACGTTCGCGCGTCACTTCGCCGGGCGCAACATCCCGTTCGGGATCCGCGAGCATGCGATGGGAGCGATCGTCAACGGGCTCGCGCTCCACGGAGGGATCGTCAAGCCCTTCGGCTCGACGTTCCTCGTCTTCGCCGACTACATGCGTCCCGCGGTCCGGCTCTCGGCGATCATGGAGCTGCCGGTCGTCTGGGTGTGGACCCACGACTCGATCGGCGTCGGCGAGGACGGCCCGACCCACCAGCCCGTCGAGCAGGTGATGTCGCTCCGGGCGATCCCCGGCCTCTGGGTGATCCGGCCCGCGGACGCGAACGAGACGGCGGTCGCATGGCGGGTCGCGCTCGAGCGGGTGGACGGGCCGGTCGCTCTCGTGCTCTCGCGGCAGGATCTCCCGGTGCTCGACCCGGACGAGGTCGCCGACTCGTCGGGCCTCGAGCGAGGCGGCTACGTGCTCTGGGAGAGCAGTGCCTCCACCCCCGAGCTCGTCCTGATCGCGACCGGGTCGGAGGTCTCGCTCGCGCTCGAGGTGGCGAGGCTGCTCGCCGAGGAGGGGCACGCGGTGCGCGTCGTCTCCCTTCCCTGCTGGGAGCTGTTCTCGGCTCAGACGGACGAGTATCGCGAGGCTGTGCTGCCGTCCGGGGTCGAGACGCGGCTCTCGGTCGAAGCCGGTGTCGGCCTCGGCTGGGAGCGCTGGGTCGGGAGCACCGGCGAGATCGTCTCCGTGGAGCGCTTCGGGGCCTCGGCGCCCGGGGGCGTGGTCCTCTCGGAGCTCGGCTTCACCGTCGAGGCCGTCCTCGACCGGGCCCGCGCGCTGCTCGAGCGCGGCGTGCGGGCGGGCTGACCATCGCAGACCGACGCAAGGAGAAGGTCATGACCGACACGCCGCTCCACCGCCTCGCCACCCTCGGACAGAGCGCCTGGATCGACTATCTCTCGCGCGACCTGCTGCGCTCCGGCGCGCTCGCGCGGGCCATCGAGGAGGACGCCATCGTCGGCGTCACCTCGAACCCGACCATCTTCCAGAAAGCCCTCTCGAGCGGTGACGCGTATGACGAGCAGCTCCGCGAGGTGCTCGCAGGCACGGACGATCCGAAGGAGCTGTTCGTCGCGCTCGCCGCTCGCGACGTCGCTGACGCGTGCGACCTGCTCCGCTCCGTCTGGGAGCGGACCGGGGGCAGCGACGGCTACGTCTCGATCGAGGTCGATCCGACGCTTGCCTACGACACGGAGGCCACGACGGCCGAAGCGAGCCGGCTCCATGGCCTGGTCGATCGCCCGAACCTGCTCGTGAAGATCCCGGCGACGAAGCCGGGCCTCCCGGCGATCGAGGACATGATCGCGAAGGGCAAGTCGATCAACGTCACGCTGATCTTCTCGCTCCGGCGCTACGCCGAGGTCGCCGACGCCTACGTCCGCGGGCTGGAGCGGCTCGTCGCCGCCGGGGGCGACCCCGGCCCGGTGCACTCGGTGGCGAGCTTCTTCGTCTCGCGCGTCGACACCGAGGCCGACCGCAGGCTCGACGAGCTCGGCGCGCCGGCCGAGCTGAAGGGACGACTGGCGATCGCGAACGCGAAGCTCGCCTACCAGCACTACCGTGAGCTCGTCGCGAGCGAGCGCTGGGCCGGGCTCGCCTCGAAGGGCGCGAGGCCGCAGCGCTGCCTGTGGGCCTCGACCTCGACGAAGAACCCGGCGTATTCCGACGTGCTCTACGTCGAGGAGCTGATCGGTCCGGACACGGTGAACACGCTGCCCGAGGAGACGATCGCGGCGTTCCAGGATCACGGGCGGGTCGCCCCGACGCTGACGGAGGGCGTCGACGACGCCCGGAGGGTTTTCGACCGGCTCGAGGCGGCGGGGGTGGACGTCCACGACGTGACGCAGGTGCTCGAGCGGGAGGGTGTCGAGAAGTTCGCCGACTCGTTCGCGTCGCTGCTCGCCGGCATCGGCGCCGCTGGCGCGCAACTCGCGCCCGCCTGAGGCGAGGCCGCCGGTCCGCGATGCGATCCGACTCCGGCTCCGCCGCCGAGAACCCGCTCCTCGAAGGGCTGCCGCTCGTCCGTGTCCCCGAGCCGTGCGCGGTCGTGATCCACGGCGCGTCCGGCGACCTCACGAGCCGCAAGCTCCTGCCCGCCCTGTACCAGCTCGCCGCAGACGGGGCCCTGCCGCGCGACCTCGCAATCGTCGGGGTGGCCCGGACACCGCTGACGGACGACGAGTGGCGAGGCCGCATGCGCGAGGCCGTGCAGACCCATGCACGGGTCGAGTTCCGGACCGATGCCTGGGAGGCGCTCGCGGCCGGGATGCGGTACGTGGCGACCGACTTCGCGTCCGAGGGCGGGGCGCAGACGCTCCTCGAGCGGCTCGCCGAGGACGACCGCACGCGCGGCACGCGGGGGAACCGCCTCCACTACCTCGCCGTGCCGCCGTCGACGACGGAGACGGTGGTGACCCAGCTCGGCGCCCACCGCGAGCGCGGCGGCGAGGGCTGGACGCGATTGATCGTCGAGAAGCCCTTCGGCCGCGACCTCGCGAGCGCGCGCGCGCTGAACCTGATGCTCGGCCGCTTCTTCGACGAGAGCGAGATCTACCGGATCGATCACTATCTGGGCAAGGAGACGGTCCAGAACACGCTCGTGCTGCGGTTCGCGAACGGGATCTTCGAGCCGATCTGGAACCGGCAGATGGTCGACCACGTGCAGATCACCGTCGCCGAGTCGCTCGGTGTCGAGGGACGAGCGGGCTTCTACGAGCAGGCTGGCGCGATCCGCGACATCGTGCAGAACCATCTCCTGCAGCTCGTGGCCCTGACCGCGATGGAGCCGCCGAGCGACTTCACCGCCGACGCCGTACGCAACGAGAAGGTGAAGGTGCTGCGGTCGATCGCCACCCCTGCCCCGGCCGACGTCGTCCGCGGACAGCACGGCCCTGGGTACATCGAGGGCGTCGACGTCCCGGGCTACCGGCAGGAGCAGGGGGTGTCCCGCGACTCCATGACGGAGACGTTCGTCGCGGCGAAGCTCGCGATCGACAACTGGCGGTGGGCGGATGTCCCGTTCTACGTCCGGGCGGGAAAGCGCCTGCCCAAGCGGGAGACGACGATCGCAATCCAGTTCAAGCGCGCTCCCCACCCGCCGTTCGAGCTCGACGCCATGGACGTCCTCCGGCCGAACGTCCTCCTGATCCACATCCAGCCGGACGAGGGCGTGTCTCTGACGATGGGCGCGAAGGTGCCGGGCCACGGCGGGATCACGATTCGCCCGGTCAGCATGGACTTCTTCTACGGGGGCGCCTTCCGCACCGGGCTGCCCGAGGCGTACGAGCGTCTGATCCTCGACTGCATGCTCGGCGATGCGACCCTGTTCACGCGCTCCGACGAGGTGGAAGAGCAGTGGGAGCTCGTGGACGCGATCGTCGCCGGATGGCGCCGGGAGCGGCCGGGCTTCCCGAACTACGAGGCCGGCAGCTGGGGGCCCTTCGCCTCCGACGAGCTGCTCCACCGGGACGGGAGGTCGTGGCGGCGACACTGATCCCCCACGCGACGATCCGCGACATCGAGGCGGAGCTGTGGCGCCTCGACGCCGGAGCAGCGCAGCCCGGGCGGGATGTGCTGCGCACCCGTGTGCTGACCCACGTCGCCTGGGTGCCGGCCGACTGGGAGCAGGCCGCGCGCGCCGTCCATGACCGCCTCGGCGACCGCCAGCCGTCGCGAATCGTGCTCCTCCTCCCCGACCGCGATGCCGACCGGGACGCGCTCGATGCGGAGGTGAGCATCGAGGTGCTCGGCGCCGAGGTGGCCGGACGCGCGATCTCGAGCGAGCTGATCGCGATTCGCCTGCTCGGGCGGCGAGCCCTCGCTCCGGCGAGCGTCGTCACGCCGCTGCTCGTGACGGATCTCCCCGTGTTCCTGCGCTGGCGCGGTCCCTTGCCGTACGGAGCGGCGGAGCTCGAGCAGCTCGTCGCCGTGGCCGACCGTCTCGTCGTGGACTCGACCGAGTGGCCCGAGGCCGCCCAGGGTCTGCGAGGGCTGGCGACCCTGCTCGAGCGGGTCGCCGTCTCCGACATCGCGTGGGCGCGGACGGGTGCCTGGCGGGTCGCGCTCGCCGGGCTCTGGCCCGCCGTGGCCGGCGCGAAGCGGGTGCAGGTTGCCGGCCCGCCGGCCGAGGCGGCCCTGCTCGCTGGTTGGCTGAGCGCGCGCCTTCGGCGGCACGTCGGGCTCGAGCTCGAGCCGAGGCCCGCGCTCGAGCGCGTGGCGATCGGCGAGCTCGAGGCGGTGCCGGCCGCGGGCGACGCGCCCACCCCCGCGGATCTCCTGTCCGAGCAGCTCGAGCTCTTCGGCCGCGATCCGGTGTACGAGGAGGCTGTGCGCGCCGCCGCCGGCGTGCCCGGGGAGCTGCGGCCGCGGTAGCGTAGGCGGCGGTGGAACCGTCGCCGACGGGCATCGAGCCGGCCTGGATCGAGCTTGCGCTCCTCGCGGCCCTCGCCGTGCTGTACGTGCGCGCACAGCGCCGCTTCCCCGTCTCGGCTCGCCGCCGGCTCGCGTTCTGGGCGGGAATCGGGATCGCGGCCGCGCTGTTTCTGTCGCCCGTCGAGACACTCTCGCGCCACTACCTGCTCTCGGCCCACCTCTTCCAGAACGTGGCGCTCGCCGAGTGGGTGCCGCTGCTCCTTGCACTCGGCATCGGACCCGCGCTCGCCGCCCGGCTCGGCCGGATAGCCCTCGTGCGGAGCCTGACCAATCCGTTCGTCGCGCTCCCGATCTGGCTGCTGACGTACGCGGCGTGGCACGTTCCGGTCTCCTACGAGACTGCGCTACGCCATCCCGACTGGCTGCTCGCGGTCGAGCACGTGACCTATGTCGTCGCGGGGCTCTTGCTCTGGTGGCCGATCCTCTACGGGGAGCGCTGGGCCGGCCGGTCCGGCCCGAAGGCCGTCTACCTGTTCGCAGCGTTCGTCCTCTCCGGGCCGATCGGCCTGGTCTTCGTGCTCGCGCCCGCGGCCGCGTACGACTTCTACGCGCAGGCGCCGCGCGCGTTCGGGATGTCGGCGCTCACCGACCAGCGGCTCGCCGGGGCGTTCATGTCGCTCGGCGAGGCGGTCGTCTTCTTCGGCGCGTTCGCGCTCTTCTTCCGCCGCTTCCTCGAGGAAGAGGAGCGTGGCACCGCACCGACGCCCTGAGCAGCGTCAGGCCGTGAGCTCGAGCTCGTTGCGTGAGACCTCGACATGGCGCACCGGAACACCGGCACCACCTTCGACCCGGCGGACCACGTCGCGGCGGAGCCACCCGGAGCTTCGGTCCGGGAAGGTCGAGATCACGATCTCGTCGGCCGGCTCGTCGCGTAGCGCGCTCATCGCGGCCGTGTACGGGTCGGGATCTCCGAGATAGCCGGACGCGTCGATGCCGGCCTCGCGGAGCCGCTCCAGGGAAGCATCGAGACGGCGCTGGGCTCCGGGCTCGTCTGCCGGCACGACGAGCGTGAACGTCGCCGGCGACTGGGCGGCCCGCTGACGCAGCGCTTCGAGCAACGGCGCGCCGACGATCGTCTGGTTGGCGACCACGAGCACCGCGGCCCGTTCGCGCGGAGAGTCGAGACCGACGACGACGTGCTCGACGGGCACGCCGGCGATCTTGCGGGCGCGTTCGACGAGGTTCTGGCGCAGCCAGCCGGATCGCTGCTGGGGATGCGTCGAGACGATCACCCGGTCGGGCCGGTACTGGTGGAGACCGTCGCGCAGCGCCTGGAGCGGGTCGGGGTCGACGATCGTCCCGCGTGCCGCGATGCCGGCCTCGTGGAGGATGTCGAGCGTCCGGTGGAGCCGCCGCTCGGCCGCCGACCGGCGGCTCTCCGCGTAGATCATGTACCCGGCGGCCGGGTCGTTCTGCGGGCAGATGACGGTCACCCGGATCGGCCCCTGTGCGGCGTGCGCCCGCAGGGCCTCGACGAGGCTCCGGCCCGCGACGGTCTCGTTCGCGAGCACGAGGATGTGAGTCGGCTCGGGGAGGGTCGGCTCGGTGTCGCTCATCGCGCTCAGTTCGCCGAGTTGTAGACGAATGCCGTCACGACCGTCGCGACGACGAGCAGGACCGCGATCGCGAACAGGATGAGGCCGAGCCGGATGTTCTTGCGGGAGGTTTCCGGGTCCATCTCAGGGAAGGATGATCGGGTCGATGGCCATGGCGACGAACAGCAGGGCGAGGTAGCCGAGCGAGTAGGAGAACAGGCTCTTGGCCCGCGCCGGGGTCGTCTCGCGCCGGAGGGCGATCGCGAGCCACAGGAACAGCCCGCCGAGGGCGATTGCCGCCCCGAGGTAGACGTAGGAGAGGTCGCCGACGACGAACGGGAGCATCGTGATCCCGATCATCAGCACCGTGTAGCGCACGATCGACCGGGCGGTATGGCGTTCGCCGCGCACGACCGGCAGCATCGGCACGCGGGCGTTCTCGTACTCCTGCCGGATCAGCAGGGCGAGCGCCCAGAAGTGAGGCGGCGTCCAGTAGAAGACGATCAGGAACAGGAGCAGCGCAGGGAGCGCCAGCTCGCCCGTAGCCGCCGCCCAGCCGACCACGGCGGGCACGGCGCCTGCCGCGCCGCCGATGACGATGTTCTGCGGCGTGGTTCGCTTCAGCCAGTGGGTGTAGACGATGACGTAGAACAGGTTTCCGAAAACGGCGAGCAACGCCGCGAGCACGTTGCCGAAGCTCGCGAGCACGACGAACGAGAACGCCGACAGCGCGAGCCCGAACTCGAGCGCGCGCTCGGGCGCGATCCGGCCCGTGGCGACCGGCCGCCGGTCGGTGCGCTTCATGTGCTGATCGATGTCGCGGTCGAGCACGTGGTTGAGCGCGGAGGCGCCGCCGCAGGCGAGCGCGAGCCCGCCGAGGACGGCCGCGAGGAGCCCGAGCGACGGAACGCCCTCGGCACCGACGAACGTGCCGGCGGCCGCGGTCAGGAGCAGGAGCACCATGATCCGCGGCTTCGTCAGCATCACGTAGTCACGCCAGCTCGCGCGAGCCGGGCCGGTGCTCGGCGTGCCGCGCAGAGTCAGTGCGGCGGCGACGGCCGTGGCGGCGAGCGTCAACGAGGCGAGCGCGATGTGCAGGGGCGAGCTCCAGCCGTCCGAGCCGGCTGCGGCGACCAGGGCGCCGATCCCGATCTGCACCACGAACAGCGCGAGCGCGGTGAGCGACAGGAGCACGAGCGCGCGTCGATCACGGTGGCCGAACCACGCCGAGGCGGCGACCGCGACGAGGAGGCCGAGGGCGCCGAGCACTGCGGCCTCGTGGGAACGCGCCCATTCCCCGGTGGCGACCGTCGCGGCGACGCCGACCACGGCGCCGAGCGCGGTCAGGCGCAGCCAGGGCCCGGGCGCGGCGGTGGGTGGGTCAGTCGCCACCGGTGCCGATCCCGAGCCGGAGGCGGATATCCCGGAGAGGTCGATGGCTGGAGACGTACGGGACACGGTCGAAGTTGTGCTCCGGCGGAGGGGATGAGACGTACCACTCGAGGGTATCCGCCAGCCAGGGGTCGTTGCCGGCCCGCGGGCCGGACTTCCAGCTGCGGATCGCATTGACGACGAACAACAGGATCGCGAGCCCCATAAGCCAGGCGCCGATCGTCGAGACGAGGTTGTAGATCTCGAACACGCCCTCACGGTCGTAGGTGTAGACACGCCGCGGCATTCCCATCAGGCCGAGCATGTGCTGCGGGATGAACGTGACGTTGAAGCCGATGAACATCAGCCAGAAATGCATCTTGCCCAGCCGTTCGTCGAGCATCCGCCCGGTCATCTTCGGGAACCAGTAGTACAGCCCGGCGAAGACCGCGAACACCATCCCGCCGAACAGCGTGTAGTGGAAGTGTGCGACGACGTAATAGCTGTCGTGCACCTGGTAGTCGACGGGATAGTTGCCGACGATGATCCCCGAGAGGCCCCCGATGACGAACAGTCCGAGGCAGCCGAGCGCGAACAGCATCGGCGTCCGGAACGTGAGATTTCCCCGCCAGAGCGTCGCGGTCCAGTTCAGCACCTTGACGCCGGTCGGGATCGCGACCAGGTAGGTGGCGATCATGAAGTAGCTGTTCGCGACCGTGCTGAGCCCGACCGTGAACATGTGGTGAGCCCACACGATCATCGAGATGAACGCGATGGCGAGGCTGGAGAACGCAACCGCCGCGTAGCCGAAGATCGGTTTGCGCGCGAAGACCGGGATGATCTCGGAGAGCATCCCGAACCCGGGCAGCACGAGGATGTAGACCTCGGGATGGCCGAAGAACCAGAACAGGTGCTGGTAGAGCACCGCGCTTCCGCCCTCCGGCAGGAAGAATTCGGTGCCAGCCTGCCGGTCGAGCAGCAGGAGCAGCAGGGCCGCGGCGACGACCGGCACCGTGAGCAGGATCAGGATCGACTGCGCCACCATCGACCAGCAAAAGAGCGGGATCCGGCGCCAGCTCATGCCGGGGGTGCGCATGTTCGTGATCGTCACGAGGAAGTTGATCGAGCCGAACAGCGACGAGATGCCCACGAGGTGCAGGCCGAGGATCCACATGTCCTGGCCCGCCTGCGGCGTGTAGTCGGGCCCGGACAGCGGCGTGTAGCCGGTCCAGCCCGCCGTCGCCGGCCCGCCGTCCATCCCGAAGCTGCCGATGAGCGCGATCGCCCCGAAGATGTAGAGCCACAGCGACAGCGCGTTGAGCCGCGGGAACGCCATGTCCCGGGCGCCGATCATGAGCGGGACGAGGTAGTTGCCGAAGCCGGCGAGGATGGGCATCGCGAAGAGGAAGACCATCACCGTCCCGTGCATGGTCGTCAGGCCGTTGAAGGCGTTCTGGGTGGCGACCTCGGCGCCCGCGTGCGCGAGCTGGAGCCGGATGAGCAGCGCCATCATCCCGCCCGCGATCAGGAACGCGATCGCGCTCCAGATGTACATGAGGCCGATCCGCTTGTGGTCGACGGTCACCAGCCAGCTGACGAGGCTGCCCTGCGAGATCGTCGGGACGACCGGCTCCTCGACCCTCAGCGCCACCTCATCCTCCCTGTTGTCCGCTCTGGGCCGGAGCGAGGTCCGGGTTCGATGCGATGTAGTCGACCAGCGCTTCCAGCTGCCCCTCCGGCCAGCCGGTCGAGACGCCCGGCATGTAGCCGGGCAGCGCGTCGGAGTCCTGGCCGGCTTCGAGCAGGGCCCCGAGCGCCTGCAGGTCGACGATCGTCGAGCTCCCGGCGATCGCCGGGCCGTAGTCGCCCTCCCCGAGCGCGCCGTGGCACGTCGCGCAGACGCCTTCCCAGGTCTCCCTGCCGAGCTCCGAGGTTCCGGCCGCCTGGGTCGAGGTGCGATCGGCGAGCCACCCGTCGAACTGCGCCTCGGGCATGGCCTCGACGGTCGTGAGCATCACCGCGTGCTGGGCGCCGCAGAGCTCCGCGCACTGGCCGCGGAAGACACCCTCCTTCTCGATCGTGAAGTTCAGCGTGTTCGTCCGGCCAGGAATCGCATCGAGCTTCCCGGTGATCTCCGGCACCCACCAGCTGTGGATCACGTCCTTCGCGTCGATCACGAGCTGGACGGGCCGGTCGACAGGCAGCACGAGCGTGTTGACGGCGACGACACCGTTCTCGTACACGTATTCCCAGTAGAACTGGTGGGCGTCGACGCGCACGACGAGCGGGTCGTCGCCCGGCTTCGGGCTCGCCTGCACGCTGGGCACCTTGACGATCGTGACGACGAGCAGGGCGATCAGGATGAGGAGCGGGATGGCCGTCCATACGAGCTCGAGGCGTGTGTTCCCGTGGATCTGGGGGCCGTCGGCGCCGTATGCCGTGCCGCGGCGCCGCCGGAAGCGGACGATGAAGTAGACGAGCGCCCCCTCGACGAGCAGGAAGATGACGCCGAGGACCGCGATCAGGATCCAGTAGAGCTCGTTGATCGAGGCGCCGCTCTCGGTCGCCGAGTCGGGCGGGGCGATGCCGCCGTTGCCGGCGACGGCGAGCGGAGCGAGGACGAGCGTGAGCGCGCCGAGCGCTGCAACGAGACGTGCCTGCCTCCACCACATGCCCGCGGCGATTCTATGCCGATCGGCGGGCGGCAGCAGCCCGAAGCGCGCCCGCAGGGCCGCCTCTACGATAGGTCCGTGACCGGGGCCTCGAACGTCACCCTGCCCGTCGGTGTCGCGGAGCCGTTCGAGGTCTACGTCAACGGGATCCTCCAGCAACGCGACGTCGACTACGCCGTCGAGGGTCGCACGCTCTCGTTCGGGAAGCCGCTCGCGCAGGAGGGCAAGCTCGGGCTGCTGCGCTGGTCGTCGATCTTCTTCGGAATCGCCGGCACGTATCGCAAGAACGACTCGGTCGACGTCGTCTACACCGTCGGCGGGCGCCGGGTCGTGGCGACGGGCTTGCGCGTGAACCCGCTGTCCGAGGACCCCCCGGACGGCTGATCCCGGCGCCCGGACCGAATCAGCCGGCGAGCCGGAGGCTGACGGTCCCGTCCGGCTCGACCGCGACCGCGGTCGGGACGACGGCGATCCCGTACTTGCGCGCGAGCTCCGGGCGGCGGGAGACGTCGACCGTGACCACGTGGCGACCCTCGTCACGCAGCTGCCGCTCGAGTGTCCGGCAACCGCTGCACAGCGGGTGGGTGAACTGGACGACGAGCTCGCCCTGCGGCGACGCACCGAGGTCACCGAGCTCACCGAGGTCGACGCGGTCCAGCGTGTGGGTTCGGATGCCCCGGAGGTGGGCGGCGAGCTTGTAGATCTCGCAGCCGGCGCAGACGCCCGTGATCGCGGAGAACAGCGCGAGCCCGGCGACGAGGAGCCCGAGCGCCCAGCCGACCGTGTCGAGACCGGCCGCGAGGAAGATGGAGGCGCCACCGAGGACGACTATCCCGACCATGTTCGCGAACCGCGGAGGGCGCGAGTCCTCGATCGGGCCCTCACCGAAGGCGGGCTGCAGGAGCTCGAAGTACGCCAGGCACGGCAGGCAGTAGCGCCGGCCGAAACCGAGCCCGATCGCAAGCTGCGCGGCGAGGATCGCGAGCAGCGGCCACCAGCCGGTGAGGAACGCGACGAGCGCGAGCGAGCCGATGACCGCCTGGTTGAAGCGCGGCGCCCGGGCGTCGATGACGTCCGTGTCGAGGTAGGGGTCGGCGCGTCGAGCTCGCTTCACTTTGGGAAGTTATACCAAGATGCAGACCGATGCCGACGATCCACGTCGCCCGCCGAGTGCTGCCCCGCATCATCGAGGACCTGCGCACCTCGTTCGAGGTGACGATTCACGACTCCGACCGGCCTCCGTCCCGCGGCGAGCTTCTCTCCGCGAGTGAGGGCGTGGACGGTCTGTGCCTGATGCCAACCGATCGCGTCGACGCGGAGTTGCTCGACGCCGCCGGCCCGCAGCTGCGGATCGTCGCGAACCACGCCGTCGGGTACGACAACGTCGACCTCGCGGCCGCGACCGGCCGGGGCGTCCTCGTCTCGAACACGCCGGGAGTCCTCACGCGTGCGACAGCCGAGTTCACGATCGCGTTGCTGCTCTCGCTCGTCCGGCGCGTCACCGAGGGCGACCGGTTCATTCGCACGGGCGATCCGTGGATTCTCGCGCCGGGGTTCATGCTCGGCAGCGGACTCGGCGGGCGCACGCTCGGCATCGTCGGCCTGGGACGCATCGGCCGCGACGTCGCGGACCTCGCGGAGGCGTTCGGGATGCGCGTCGTGTACACGAACCGCAGGGAGATCCCCGACGCGGCGTATCCCAGGCTCGGGTTCGAGGAGCTGCTGTCCACCGTCGACGTGGTCAGCCTGCATTGCCCGCTGACGCCCGACACCCGTCACCTGATCGACGACCGCGCGCTCTCCCTCGTCCAGCGGCACGCGGTGCTCGTGAACACGACCCGCGGCCCCGTTGTCGACGAGGCCGCGCTGGTCGCCGCGCTCGCCGCGGGCCGACTCGCCGGAGCCGCGCTCGACGTGTACGAGCATGAGCCAGAGGTGCATCCGGGCCTGCTCGAGATGGAGAACGTCGTGCTCGCCCCGCATCTCGGCAGCGCGACGACCGAGACCAGGGAGGCGATGGGCATGCTCTGCGTGCAGGCGTTGCGCGCCGTGCTCCTCGAAGGGCGCTGTCCCGACAACGGGCTCAACCCGGAGGCGCTGACCGCCAGGGCGGCCGGCGGGACATGAGTCGGGTGCTCCTGCATCGGCTTTGCGAACCGGACACTCGCGCATGAGCCCTGACACTCCCGCTCCGGCATGAGCCCTGACACTCCCGTCACACACCCGGCACGCTCCGCGCGCCACTCGCGCGCCGTCGGCGGTTAGGCTGAAAGCGGGAGGAGGCGAGGGGTGGCCCCGACGATGGATGGCGCTGAGGAGCAGCGGACGGTTCTACCGCCGGCGTTCGTGCGCTCCGTGAGGGAGGCGCTGGACGCCGGGGGGGTCGTGCAGGAGCGGGCGCAACTACTCACCTACGAGTGCGACGGGCTGACCGGCCATCGCGTCGTCCCCGCGCTGGTCGCGCTGCCGCGCTGCGCCGAGGAGGTGCAGGCGGTCGTACGGGCATGCGCCGCACACCGGGTCCCGTTCGTGGCCCGCGGGGCCGGCACCGGGCTCTCCGGCGGCGCCGTGCCGGTCGCCGAGGGGATCGTCATCTCGCTCGCGCGCATGAACCGCATCGTCGAGATCGACGTCGAGAGCGGTCGCGTGACCGTCGAGCCAGGTGTCACCAATCTCGCTGTCAGCCAGGCCGTCGCGCCGCACGGCTTCTACTACGCGCCCGACCCGTCGAGCCAGCAGGTGTGCACGATCGGCGGCAACGTCGCCGAGAATGCGGGCGGGGCGCACTGCCTCAAGCACGGGTTCACGGTCACGCACGTCACCGGCCTGCAGCTCGTGCTCCCCGACGGTGAGCTCGTCGAGCTCGGCGGCAAGGGGCTCGACCCTCCCGGCCCTGACCTGATGGGCCTCGTGATCGGCTCCGAGGGAACGCTCGGGATCGCGACGCGGATCACCGTGCGGATCATCCGGAAGCCCGAGGCGGTCTGCACCGTGCTCGCCGGGTTCGACTCGACGAGCCGGGCCGGGCTCGCCGTGTCGGAGATCATCGCCGCCGGGGTGCTCGCGGGCGCGATGGAGATCATGGACCGGCTGACGATCGAAGCGGCCGAGGCGTCCGTGCACGCCGGGTACCCGGACGTCGGCTCGGCGCTGATCGTCGAGCTCGACGGCAACGCGGTGCAGGTCGAAGACGATCTCGCGCGGGTCGACGAGATCTGCCGGACCCTCGGCGCGACCGAGTTCCGGGTTGCCCGCGACGACGCCGAGCGGGCGCTGGTGTGGAAGGGGCGCAAGGCGGCCTTCGCCGCCGTCGGGCGCATCAGCCACGACTACTACGTCCAGGACGGGGTCGTGCCGCGCACGAGGCTGCCCGAGGTCCTCGACCGCATCGGCGAGCTCGAGCACCAGTACGGGCTCCGGGTGGGCAACGTCTTCCACGCCGGCGACGGCAACCTTCATCCGCTCGTGCTCTACGACCGCCGCAATCCCGGCGAGCCGGAGCGGGCGAAGGAGCTGGCAGAGGCGATCCTCGTCGCCTGCGTCGACGCCGGCGGGGCGCTCACCGGCGAGCACGGCATCGGTGTCGACAAGGCCTGCCGGATGCCGCTCATGTTCTCCGAGATCGACATCGAGACGATGCACCGGATCCGCCGGGCGTTCGACCCGGACGGGCTCAGCAACCCGGGGAAGATCTTCCCGACCCCGCGGCTCTGCGGCGAGGTTCCCGGCCCGTACCGGGCCCATCCGATCGAGCTCGCCGGGCTGGGCGAGCGCTTTTGAGGCGGCGGTGGAGCCGGACGCGAACGTGCTCGAGCCGGGGTCGGTGCGCGAGGCCGCCGAGATCCTCGGCGCTGCCTCGCGGGAGGGGCGGCGCGTCTCGATCGGGTGTCCGGGAGGCGACCTGATCCTGTCGACCGGCCGCCTCGCCCGGGTCCTCGAGCACGAGGCCGGCGACCTCACGGTCACGGTCGAGGCCGGCATCCGCCTCTCCGCGCTCAACGCCCGCCTCGCGGAGAAGGGTCAGATGCTGGCGCTCGACCCGCCCGGTGATCCGACCGTCGGGGCCTGCCTCGCCGCGAACCTCGCCGGGCCACGCCGCCACCGGTACGGCGCGCCGCGCGACCTCGTGCTGGGTGTGACCGTCGTCCTCGCGGACGGGACGGTCGCAAGCTCCGGGGGCAAGGTCGTCAAGAACGTTGCCGGCTACGACATCGCGAAGCTCTTCTGCGGCTCTGCGGGACGGTTCGGGCTGATCGCTCGCGCGAGCTTTCGACTCCACCCGCTGCCCGGCGCGACGGCCACCCTCGTCACCGGGGTCGAGACCGCGGACGAGGCGTGCGAACGCGCGCAGCTCGTGCACCGCTCGCAGCTCGTCCCGAGCGCGCTCGACCTGCTCTGGCAAGGCCCCGGCTCGCGCCTGCAGCTCCTCTTCGAGGGCTCGGCCCGCTCGGTCGCGGCGCAGCTCGCGGAGGCGGGGCGGCTCGTCGGCGGCGGCGCGGCCGGCGAGGCCGTGTGGGACGAGTCCCGCGCCTGGCAGGCCCGGGCCGGCGGGCGAATCTCGTTCCCGCCCCGGGGGCTGGTGCAGACGCTCGCCGCGGCCGGCGAGGCGCTCGTGCGCCCGGGTATCGGATCCGCTTACCCGATGGCGGCACTCTCCGACGAGGGCCAGGCGAGCGCCTCCCTCCTCGCCGAGCGGGTCCGCGGGGTGCTGGATCCGGCGGGGATCCTCGCGTGATCGACCGCGAGCTGCTCGGCGAGTGCGTCCACTGCGGGTTCTGCCTTCCGACCTGCCCGACATGGGTTCTCTGGGGCGAGGAGATGGACACGCCGCGCGGTCGCATCTACCTGATGGAGGCGCTCGAGGACGGGAAGGTGACGCTGTCGCCGTCGGTCGTCGAACACTTCGACCGCTGCCTCGGCTGCATGGCCTGCGTCACGTCCTGCCCGTCGGGGGTGAAGTACGACCGGCTCATCGAGCAGACGCGCGCCGTCGTCGAGGCCGGCGTCGAGCGCCCGCGCGGCGGGGCGCTGCTGCGGTCGCTGATCTTCACGGTCTTCCCGCACCCCCGCCGGATGCGGGCCGCCCTCGCGCTCGAGCGGCTCGGCCGCCGCCTCCCGGTCCCGCGCTCGCTCACTCCGCTCCTCGACATCGCACCGCCGTGGAGGGTTCCTGGGCGCGTGCCGCGGCTGACGCCTGCTCGGGGCGAGCGGCGCGGCCGCGTCGTTCTGCTCGAGGGCTGCGTGCAGCGTGTCGTGTTCGGGGACGTCAACGCCGCGACGGCGCGGGTGCTCGCGGCGGACGGGTGGGACGTCGTCGCGCCGAGATCGCAGGCCTGCTGCGGTGCGCTGAGCGTCCACGCCGGCAGACGCGAGGAGGGGCTCGCCCGCGCGCGGCGGCTGATCGACGTCTTCGCGGCCGAGGAGCCCGACCTGATCGTCGCCAACGCCGCCGGCTGCGGCTCCAACCTCCGCGACTACGTACACCTGCTCGCCGGCGACCCGGCCTACGCCGGGAAGGCAACGGCCTTCTCCGACCGGGTGCGGGACATCTCCGAGGTGATCTCCGAAGGCCCCGTTGCCGAGCGTCACGGGCTCGCGGTGCGGGTCGCGTTCCAGGACTCGTGCCATCTCCTCCACGCCCAGCGGGTGCAGTCCGCGCCGCGGCTGATGCTGCGGGCGATCCCGGGCCTCGAGCTCGCCGAGCCAGCCGAGCAGGAGCTGTGCTGCGGCTCGGCCGGGATCTACAACGTGGTTCAGCCCGAGGCAGCCCGCGAGCTCGGACGGCGCAAGGCGTCGAACGTCCTTGCGACCCACCCGGATGCGTACGCGACCGCGAACCCGGGGTGCCTCATCCAGGTCACGGCGCAGCTCCGCCGTGCAGAGAACCCGCTTCCCGCGTTCCATCCCATCGAGCTCGTCGACGCGTCGATCCGCGGCCTCCCGGCCGAGCGCGTGCTCGCCGACGCACGGCGGTAGGTCGTTCCCCGGCCTCATTCGGGCAGTCCGATCGGGCGGGATCAGATCCCGCCCCTCCCGTCAACCGGTCGTAGGGGCCGGAACCCATCTCGCCCGAGCATGATCGTGTACGTTGCCGCGGTCGAGTCAGCCCGTATGCTCTCTCTTGTCGGCAACGAGGCGCTCGATTCGATCGCGGCCGAGGTGCGCGACCGCCTCACCCGGGTCGTCGAGCGCGTCGCTCAGAGCTAGCCAACGAGCCCGGAGGCCCTGATGATCCTCAAGCAGTACTACCTCGGCTGCCTCGCACACGCGTCCTACCTCGTCGGCGACGAGGTCTCGAAGGTCGCGGCGGTCGTCGACCCGCAGCGGGACGTCGACCAGTACCTCGCGGATGCGGAAGCCGCCGGCGTCCGGATCGGCTACGTGTTCCTCAGCCACTTCCACGCCGACTTCGTCGCGGGTCACCTCGAGCTCCGCGACCGCGCCGGCGCCGAGATCTGCTACGGCGCCCGTGGCGAGACGGAGTTCGCGGGCCGGAGATTCGCGACCGGGGACACGCTCGACCTCGGACCCGAGGTGAGGCTCGGCGTGCTCGAGACACCAGGCCATTCCCCCGAGTCGATCACGATCCTCGTCTACGACCGAAAGAGCAGCGAGGAGCGCCCGTACGCCGCGCTGACCGGCGACACGCTGTTCGTCGGCGACGTCGGCCGCCCCGACCTGCGGGCCGCGCTCGGCTGGACGGCCGAGGAGCTGGGGTCGCTCCTCTACGACTCGATCCAGCAGCGGATCCTCCCGCTGCCCGACGAGACGCTCGTCTACCCGGCACACGGTGCAGGCTCGCTCTGCGGCAAGAGCCTGAGCCAGGAGACCGTCAGCACGATCGGAGCGCAGCGCCGGCACAACTACGCTCTGCAGCCGATGAGCCGCGAGGAGTTCATCCAGATCGTCACCGCAGACCAGCCGGACGCCCCGGCCTACTTCACGTACGACGCAATCCTCAACACGAAGGAGCGGCAGACGCTCGAGCAGGCGCTCGAGCGCGAGCTCACGCCGCTCGCGATCGACGAGCTCCTCCGACTCGCGGACGCAGGTGCCCAGATCCTCGACACGCGAGAGCCGTCCGAGTACTGCGCCGCGCACCTCCGCGGCTCCGTGAACGTCGGGCTCTCAGGCAGCTTCGCCACCTGGTGCGGCACGCTGCTCGATGTCGCGAAGCCGATCGTGATCGTGGCCGACCCCGGACGCGAGGAGGAGGCCGCGACCCGGCTCGGCCGGATCGGCTTCGACAGCATCGCCGGCTACCTCGACGGCGGGATGCAGTCCGTGGCGGCCCGCCAGGACCTGATCACGGCCGCCGGGCGCGTGACCGCGCTCGAGCTCGCGGAGGAGCTCGCCGCGGACGAACCGCCCGTCGTGCTCGACGTGCGCACGCCACGTGAGCGTGAGACCGGGGCGATCGACGGCAGCGTCTTCATCCCGTTGAGCCAGCTCCTCGAGCGACGTGCGGACGTGCCGCACGGGCGACCGCTGGTGGTCGTCTGCGGCACCGGCTACCGCTCCTCGATCGCGATGAGCCTCCTCGAGCGAGCGGGTGCGGTCGGCCTGCGCGATCTGATCGGCGGCATGGACGCATGGGGAGCGTCACGGCTCGCGACGTCGATCGCCGGGACGTGGCCCGACTGATGGCGGCGCCGGAGATCGGCCCGGCAGACGCCTCCGCCCGCATCGCCGCGGGCGAGGCGATGGTCCTCGACGTCCGAGAGCGCGACGAGTTCGCCGCCGGCCGCATTGCCGGCGCGGTGCACATCCCGCTCCCCGAGCTCGTGATGCGCCAGGACGAGATCCCCGAGGACGTCGCGCTCGTCGCGGTCTGCCGCAGCGGAGGCCGGAGCGCGTACGCGACCGAGATGCTCGTCCGGGCCGGCTACACGGCCGAGAACCTGGCCGGTGGGATGGAGGCGTGGCAGGCGGCCGGGCTCCCGATCGAGCCGCCCGGCGGGGTCGTCGCGTAGTGCTCCGGGAGGAGTTCCCGACGGCCCTCGAAGCGGGCGATCGTCACCCCGCCGGCGCTCGGAGTCGAGCCGGGTAAGGTGTACGAGGAGCGGATCCCGGTGCCACAGGAGCACGTAGACGACGTCAACCTCGGCTACGTTCGAGACATCCTCGATCGGTATCTCGCCTCCCCGGATTCCGTCGATCCGGCCTGGCGCGACCTCTTCGAGCACGGCGGAAACGGGGTTCTCGACGAGCATCCGGCCGTCGTTCGCCTGCGTCAGCTCACCGGCGAGCCCCTCGCTGCGCCCGCCCGGCCCCGGCCGGCGCCGGAAGTGCCCGCGGCGGCCGCCGCCCCGGAGCTGCTCCCGGCGGTCGCGGCCGCGATGGCGCTCGTGAAGGCCTACCGCATGCACGGCCATCTCGCTGCCCGGCTCGACCCGCTCGGCTCCGAGCCGGTCGGCGACCCGGCGCTCAGACCCGAGACGCTCCACCCGCCGCTCACCTCCGAGCTGATGGCGCAGATTCCCGCCTCCGTGCTACGCATTGCCGTTTCCGGCGAGACCCTTGTCGACGCGCTGCCCAGGCTCCGGGAGACCTACTGCGGGACGATCGCGTACGAGATCGAGCACATCGGCAGCCACGAGCAGCGTGTCTGGCTCCGGCAGGCGATCGAGTCGTCGGCCTACCGGGCTCCCGTCCCGCCGGATGAGAGACACTGGCTCCTGCGCCGCCTCGCCGAGGCCGAGGGCTTCGAGCACTACCTCCGGCGCGCCTTCATCGGACAGAAGCAGTTCTCGATCGAAGGGCTCGACGCCCTCCTGCCGATGCTCGACACGGTGCTCGAGCTCGCCGTCGGAGCGGGTGCGCGCCAGGTCGTCATCGGCATGGCGCACCGCGGCCGCCTGAACGTGCTCGCGCACGTCGTCGGGCGCCCGTACGGGCAGATCCTGCGGGAGTTCGAGGGTGAGCGGGTGATCGAGGCGGTCACGGGTGACACGGAGGAGGGCACCGGCGACGTCAAGTACCACCTCGGTGCCCGCGCCGTCCGGGAGATCCTCGGCATCGGGGTCGAGGTCGTCCTCGCCGCGAACCCGAGCCATCTCGAGGCGGTCGACCCGGTGGTCGAAGGGCTCACCCGGGCCGCGCAGACCGATCAACAGACATCGTCCGGCGTGCACGATCCCGACCGCGCGCTCGCGATCCTCATCCACGGCGACGCCGCGTTCGCGGGACAGGGCGTCGTTGCCGAGACGTTCAACCTCCAGGGCGTAGCCGGCTACAGGACGGGCGGGACGCTGCACATCGTCGCGAACAACCAGATCGGGTTCACGACCGACCCGGCCGAGAGCCGCTCGACCCGCTACTCGAGCGATCTCGCCAAGGGGTACGACTCTCCGATCGTCCATGTCAACGCGGACGATCCGGAGGCCGCCGTCGCGGCGGTCCGGCTCGCGATGGCGTTCCGCACGCGATTCCACCACGACGTCGTCGTCGACCTCGTGGGCTACCGTCGCTTCGGGCACAACGAGCAGGACGAGCCCGCCTTCACCCAGCCCGTGATGGCCCGGACGATCGAGGACCACCCGACGGTGTTCTCGCTCTACGCGGAGCGGCTCGCGCGGGAGGGCGTGATCGCCGACGGCGCAGGCCGGCCGCTCGTCGTCGAGGTCGAGCAGCGGCTCAAGCAGGCCCACGAGGCGTTGAAGGCGGAGCTCCAGACGTCGGGCAACGGGCCTGCCCGGCGGGAGCGCGTGCACCGTGGCGTGCCCGCCACGGCGGTGGCGCCCGACGTGCTGCTCGACCTCAACGAGCGGCTCCTCGCGGTGCCGGACGGTTTCACGGTCCACCCCAAGCTCGCCCGCCAGCTGGAGCGGCGCAGGGACACGGTCGGCCCGGCCGGCGGCATCGACTGGGGTCAGGCCGAGGCGCTCGCGTTCGCCAGCCTGCTCCGGGAGGGGGTACCGGTCAGGCTGACCGGTCAGGACACCGAGCGGGGCACGTTCTCGCACCGCCATCTCGTGCTGCACGACTTCCAGACCGGCGAGCGCTTCTGCCCGATCCGCCATCTCCGCGACGCCAGGGCCTCGTTCGAGGTGTACAACTCGCCCCTCTCGGAGTACGCGGCGCTTGGGTTCGAGTACGGGTACTCGGTCGCCGAGCCGGGCTGCCTCGTCCTGTGGGAGGCCCAGTTCGGGGACTTCGTCAACAACGCCCAGGTCGTGGTCGACCAGTTCATCGTCTCCGGCTTCGCGAAGTGGGAGCAGACCGCCCGGCTCGTGCTGCTGCTCCCGCACGGGTACGAGGGCAACGGTCCCGAGCACTCGAGCGCGCGCGTCGAGCGCTTCCTGCAGCTCGCGGCCCAGGGGAACATTCGGATCGCGAACACCTCGACCCCTGCCCAGTACTTCCATCTCCTGCGTCTGCAGGCGCATGGATCGACACCGCGGCCGCTCGTGATCTTCACGCCGAAGAGCCTCCTGCGGCTGAAGCAGGCCACGTCACGGCTCGAGGAGTTGACTGGTGGGTCGTTCCGGCCGGTGTTCGACGACCCGAACGTCATGCCGGACGAGCGCGCCCGCGTTCGCCGGCTGCTGCTCTGCTCCGGCAAGGTCTACTACGACATCGTCGGGCACCCGAGCTACGCGGATAGCCCGGATCTCGCGGTCGCGCGGCTCGACCAGCTCTACCCGTTCCCCGTCCCCGCGTACACGGAGCTGCTGCGCTCCTACCCGGCCGTCGAGCAGCTCGTCTGGGTGCAGGAGGAGCCGCAGAACATGGGCCCGTACCGGTCGATCCGCCACCGGCTCGAGGAGTCGCTCCCCGAGGCCGTCTCGCTGTCGTACGCCGGACGCCCGTGGCGGGCGAGCACGAGCGAGGCCTACCCGACCGCCCACCTCGTCGAGCAGGACCGGTTCGTCCGCACCGCGCTCGGCCTCGCCTGACCAACAGGCGCGAGGCAAGCCCCCCCGCCGTCGCCACGTCCGTTGGCCGCGGAGGCCGGCTCGCTACGATGGCGTCTCGGCATGGGCAGGGGACAGGACATGCAATCGAGGCCCGGAGGCGTGCCGGCGGCCACCATCGTCGCGTGTCCGGCCCCTGCCACTGCAGTCGCGCCGGCCGGGCAGGCGGATGGGTAGAGCCACGGCCGGGTCGGGGAGAGCGGCGGGGGAGCGCGCGGCCATGATCGCGGTCGACGACGAGCCGATCGTGGCCCGTTCGGTCGAGCGTGACCTCCTGCGCCGCTACGCCGACACGTACCGGGTGTTGCGGGCCGAGTCGGGCGCCGCTGCGCTGGATCTCGTGGAGCGACTGTTCGGTCGGGGCGAGGACGTCGCGCTGGTCCTGACCGACCAGCGCATGCCCGAGATGAGCGGGGTCGAGCTGCTCGCTCGCCTGCGGGAGATCGCGCCCGACGCGAAGCGCGTGCTGCTGACGGCCTACGCCGACACCGACGTGGCGATCCGGGCCATCAACGATGTCGGGCTCGACCACTACCTGCTGAAGCCATGGGACCCGCCGGAGGAGCACCTGTTCCCGGTGCTGGACGATCTGCTCACCGCATGGCAGTCGACGAGGGCCCACCCGTTCGGCGGCGTGACCGTCGTCGGCCACCGCTGGTCCCCGAGTCTCACCGCATGCGCGATTTCCTGACCCGGAATCTCGTCCCCTACCGCTGGCTCGACGCAGGTGACCTGGAGGCGGCGCCGATGCTCGAGGCCGCCGAGCCCGGGATGCTGCCCATCGTCGCGCTGCCGGACGGGGCCGTGCTCTCCGGTCCGACGTTGCAGGCCGTCGCCGAGCGCATCGGCCTGCGAACGCAGGCGGAGCTCGACCTCTACGACTTGGTGATCGTGGGAGCCGGCCCGGCCGGGCTCGCCGCGGCCGTCTACGGCGCATCCGAGGGTCTGCGAACGCTGCTCGTCGAGCACCACGCTCCCGGCGGTCAGGCGGGCGAGAGCTCGCGGATCGAAAACTACCTCGGCTTCCCCGCCGGTCTCAGCGGCGGAGATCTCGCGCGGCGCGCGACAGCCCAGGCGCGACGTCTCGGTGCTGAGATGCTGACGACGAGGCAGGCGGTCGCGCTCGAGGTTCGCGAGCAACTCCGCGCGATCCGCCTTGCCGACGGCGGTGAGATCGCATGCCACACCGTGCTGATCGCGACCGGCGTCTCCTACCGCCGGCTCGACGCGCCCGGGGTCGATCGGCTCACGGGCGCCGGTATCTACTACGGGGCCGCGGCGAGCGAGGCGCAGGCCATGTCGGGTGAGCACGTCTTCGTCGTCGGCGGCGCCAACTCGGCCGGCCAGGCGGCCGTCTTCTTCAGCCGGTTCGCGCCTGGGGTGACGATCGTCTGCCGGGGGAAGGGCTCCACCGTGGCATGTCCCGCTACCTGATCGACCAGATCGAGGCGATCCCGACGATCGAGGTCAAGCTCGAGACCCAGGTCGTCGAGGCGCTCGGCGGCGATCGTCTCGAGGCGGTCACGCTCGAGCGTGACGGCGTTCGCGAGACGCTTCCGGCCGCGGGGCTGTTCATCTTCATCGGTGCCCGCCCGGTGACGGAATGGCTCGGTGACACCGTTGCGCGAACACCTGCCGGGTTCGTCCTCTCCGGCCGGGACGGGATCACACGGGATTGGCCGCTCGAGCGCGAGCCCTTTCTCCTCGAGACGAGCACCCCGGGCGTCTTCGTCGCCGGCGACGTCCGCCAGGGGTCGATCAAGCGCGTCGCCTCCGCGGTCGGGGACGGCTCGATGTCCGTGGCATTCGTCCACCAGTACCTCAACGGCCGGTGAGCATCGGGTCGCTCCGGGAGGTCGAGCTCCTCGCCGAGGTCGGCGAGGAGCGCCTAGCCGAGCTGGAGGCGGCCGGGGTCGAGAGACAGCTCGCTCCGGGGGAGATCCTGTTCCTCGAGGACGATCCGGCGACGTGCTTCATGTTTCTGCTCGAGGGCGAGCTCGAGACGACGAAAGCGGTGGGCGGCGACGAGGTCGTCGTGCAGCGGCACGTTCCCGGAGGGTACCTCGGCGCGATCGCGCTGCTGACCGACACACCGTTCCGCGCATCCACGCGCGCCGTGAAGCCGTCTCGGGTGTTCTGCCTCGAGCCCGAGGCCTTTCACCGGCTCGTGCTCGAGGAGCCCACGGTGCGGCGCGTCATCTTCCGGGTCTTCGCTCCGGTCATGCAGGGCCTTCAGGGCGTGTTCGCCCAGCGCGAGAAGCTTGTCGCTCTCGGCGGGCTTGCGGCCGGGCTGGCGCATGAGCTGAACAATCCGGCTGCGGCGGCCCGCCGTGCCGTGACGGATCTCGGCCGCGCGCTCCAGGCTCACGACTCGGCGCTCGACGAGCTCGTGCTCGCCGGGCTCTCCCGCGAGCAGATGCACGCGATGCTCGAGGTGCGCCAGCGACTCGATCACTCCGCGGCGCGCGATCTCGACCCGCTCGAGGCGAGCGACCGCGAGCACAGGCTCGCCGTGCGGCTCTCCGAGCACGGCGTCGACGACGCGGCCTGGATGGCCGCCGTGCTCGTCCCCGCCGGCGTCGACGACGCGTTGATCGACGACCTCGTCGCGCAGGTCGGAGAGGGCATCCTCCCCGTCGCTGTCCGCTGGCTGAGCGCACTCGCGCAGGCCCCGGTCCTGATCGAGACAGCGTCCGAGGCGACGGCCAGGATCTCGAGCCTGATCGATGCGGTGAAGAAGTACTCGTTCATGGACCAGGCGCCGCGCGGGGACGTCGACGTGAACCAGGGGTTGACGAGCACGCTCACGATCCTCGGCCACAAGCTGAAGCAGGGCTCGATCACCGTCGAGCAGGATCTCGAGCCCCAGTTGCCCCTGATCCAGGCCTACGGCTCCGAGCTCAACCAGCTCTGGACGAACCTCATCGACAACGCGATCGACGCGCTCGACGGGAACGGGACGATCCGGGTGACGTCGAGACGCGACATCGATCGGATCGTGGTCGAGATCGCGGACGACGGGCCCGGGATCCCCGAGAAGGCGATGGCGCGGATCTTCGAGCCGTTCTTCACGACCAAGGAGGTCGGCAAGGGGACGGGCATCGGTCTCGACATCGCCCAGCGGATCGCGATCAAGCACCGCGGCGAGCTGACGGTGGAGTCCAGACCGGGCGAGACTCGCTTCAGCGTCCGCCTTCCGCTCCGGCTCGACGGCTGACCCGTCTACTCGCCCTCGCGCCAGGTGAGGACGAGCCGACGCTGCTCGGGCGTCTCGGGGGAGTCCCGGTGTCCGTCGGGCGTGTCGCGGCGAAGCTCGGCGACCCGGACGAGGGCCTGCTCGGGTGAGGCGCCCCGGCGAACGAGGTAGCAGCCGGCGATCGTTCCGACTCGGCCGACACCGCCGTAGCAGTGCACGTAGACCGTACGACCGGCTTCGAGGCTCCGGTCGATCGCGTCGAGAATCGCTGCCATCTGCGTCCGTTCGGGCACGCCACCGTCCGGAATCGGGTAGCGCACGTGCTCCGTCGGTGCGTGCTCGCCGCAGCGATGCTCTCCGCGCTCGAGGATCGGGGCGTAGGGCGTGAGCACGTGCTCGCCCTCCTCGGTCAGGTCGAGGAAGAGGTCGATGCCGGACCATGCGAGGCGGCGCAGATACCGGCGCCCGACGACCGGGTCGGCCGAATACGGGTACTCGCCCATGAGCAGCCGCCCCGGTACGAGCCAGTAGGAGTCGTCGAGTGGATGCGGGGCGGCTGCCACCTCGGCCTCGAGGATGGCCACCGTCCGCTCGAGCGCGTCGAGCTGCGGCTCGAGCCGCGGATCCTCCACATGTGGCCGCAGCCGGTGGACGAGTGCTCGGAAGTACCAGAGCGAGTCGCCGTCCGCGTCGAATCGCGCCCACAGCGACTCCCCGCTCGTGCGGTAGTCGAGCAGCAGGGATCGGGCATTGTGGAGCTTGTCGGCGACCGCGATTCGCAGCGCCGACGGCGATGCGACGTCGATGTGGGCGATGTAGGCGCGCTTCCGGTCGCACCAAGGCAGCTCCTGCGTGCCGCGCTCCTCGCTGACCTCGTTCACGATCCCGGCGATCTCGGAGCCGAACCGGGCCTCGACCTCCTCGAGCTCGACGTCTCGGTCCTCGACAGCGTCGTGCAGGAGCGCGGCCATCGCCTCGGCCTCGGAGCCGCCGCTTTCGAGGACGAGCGAGGCGACCCCGAGCAGATGGCTGACGTAGGGGATGTCGCTTCCCTTGCGTAGGTGGCCCTCATGCGCCGCCAGCGCGAACTCGAAGGCCGTGACGAAACGCGCTCCGAACTGCGTCATGCGCCCGAGCGTACAGCGCGAGTCCACGTTCGGGCTGGAGCGTCCGGGCCGGTCAGGCGAGCGATCAGTTCCGGCCGGGCCCGGCCGGACGAGGGGGGTCGATGGCCGGCATTCCCACGGGGTCGGGCGAGCCGGGGCCCCGGGCCCAGCGCGCCACGACGCCCTTCACGTCGAGCCGCTCGGCAGCGTCCAGCGCCTTGCTCGCGGCCGAGGCGGTGTCCCGCCCGAGAGCGCCGCGGAAGATCCACCGGCGGACGAGGCGTCCGGCGGCCGGACGCGGAGCGGAGAGGTCGGGTGGGCGCTTTGGCCGGAGGTAGAGCTCGATCGCGAGCCTCTTGACGAGGGCGCGATCGGCCGGCTGTCCGGTCTCGAGCTCGATCCGGTGGGCGAGCAGGGACGCGAGGGCCTGCACCTCGCGGACGCCGGTGCGCACCGCGATCGCGACGGAGATCGTGGTCGACGCGACGAGCGCCCACGGGAGATGCGTCCACCGGGCGCCCCGTGCGGCGATCCGCAGCACGGGAACGGCGAGCACGACGACACGCTGCACCTGGTCGGCGAGGCCTTCGGCTTGCTCGTCTGCGGCGAGGAGGCGCCTCCCCTCGGCCGCGGAGGTGACCGGAGACGGTGACATGAGGACGCGATCCAGGGCCTGGTCGTACAGGGACGTGACGGCGCGGCCGAGCGCGTCGACCGCCGCGGCCGGGCCGCCCGCTCGACCGGAGTCAGGCCGCATCGGGGCGCCCGTCGAACTCGCGCAGAAACCCCTCGACGGTCGCCGCGTAGAGCTCGGGCTCCTCGAGGTGCGCGCAGTGTGAGGAGCTCTCGAAGACGATCATCCGCGCGTCGGCGACGCCGTCTCGGATGGTCTCGGAGCAGGCCGGCGTGATCTCGTCGTAGCGTCCGCAGGTGACGAGCGTCGGCACGGTGATCCGTGCGAGATCGGCCGTGCGGTTCCAGGTGCGTAGGGTGCCGATGACGTCGAACTCGGTGGGGCCGTTCATGGTCAGGTACACCTGGTTGCCGTCGAGCGTCTCCGCCGTCCGCACGAACGCATCGGGCCACGGGTCGAGCCGGCAGACGTGCCGGCGGTAGAACTCCATGACGGCCTCGGCGTACGCCGGGCTGTCGTACTCGCCGCGCTCCCCGAGCTCGATCAGCGTCGTGCGCGCCGGCTCGGGCAGCTCCCCGATCAGCCTCCTCGCCTCGGCCGTGAACTGCGGCAGGCTGGCCGACGTGGAGGCCAGCACGAGACCCGCGATCCCGCGGGGGGCGCGGCACATGTAGTCGATCGCAAGCCAGCCGCCCCATGACTGCCCGAGCAGGTGGCAGCGCTCGAGGCCGAGCGCGCGCCTCACCTGATCGACCTCCTCGACGAAGCGGTCGATCGTCCACAGCGACACGTCGTCGGGCGCATCCGAGCGCCCGCAGCCGAGCTGGTCGTAGACGACGGTGCGGCGGTGCTCGGCGATCGCGTCGGCGAGCGGCTCCACGTAGTAGCTGGCTGCGCCGGGCCCGCCGTGGAGAATCAGCAGCGGCGTCCGCTCGCCGGCGCCCTCGCTCCGGTACCAGACGCGGCCACCCGTGACCTCGACGAAGCCCTCCTCGCGCACCGCGACACCGTAGCAGCCGGTTCCGGGTCGGCTAGACCGCCTCTGGCCCCGCGCTGAGCACGACGTCGAACTCGAGCAGCGCAGAGCCGGTGCCGACCGGCTCCTGCCCCCCGTGCCCGGGTCGGTCGGCATGGCCCCGACGGAACGCACTGCTCTCCCGCCACGCCTGGAAGGTCTCCTCCGATTCCCACCGCGTGTACACGAAGTAGCGGCGCTCGTCGCCGCCGGTCGGGCGAAGCAGCTCGAAGCCGAGGAAGCCCGGCGCCCGCTCGACCTCGCCGAGTCGCTGCGCGAACCGCTCCTCGAGCGCGGGGCCGCGCCCCTCGGGGACGTCGATCGCGTTGATCCTGACGACGCTCATATCGCCTCCTGCGCTGCTCCGTTTCGGCCCGCCTGCGCGTCTCGGCTATCTCGTCCTCGGCCGGGCCGCCGGCTCGGACGTGCTGAGGTCGTGGACAACCGCAGCGGCCGCGAGCTTCTGCACCGACGCGACGCCGCGCATGCACGCCTGCTTGGTCGCGTAGCGCTGGCTCGTCGCCACGATCTGGCCGTTCGTCGAGATGAGGTTGAAGTGGAACTCGCCCTTTCTGCTCTTCCGGATCACGAACTTCCCGGGCACTGCGCCTCCTTTCCAGGGAATTGACCTGCCGAACACCACCGTATGCGCCGGAGCGGCTGTCGGACGGAATCGCCGGGTGGAGGCCGCCGTCAGGGGCGACCGCAAGATCCCGCGACGGGGTCGATCGCGTCGTGGGCGTAGGTCAGCGGCATCGCGCACGAGGCGAGCCGAGCGGGCGAACCGGCGCATCAGAGCTGGTGCCAGGCACGTGCCAGGCACGGGGTCACCGGACGTCCGGGAGCTCGAGCGCCGCGAGATGCTCGTCGAGCAGGCGCAGCGACGTCTCGCCGAAGCGCTCCGCCGGCTGGCGCAGATGGGCACGGGTGAGGACACCACGGCGGACGAGCACGTGCTTCGCGCAGGCGTTGAAGTGGTCGATCGAGTGCTGGATCTCGAACAGGAGCATCGGCAGCACGCGCCCGAACAGCTCGTCCGCCCGAGCGTGATCGCCGCCCGCCTCGATCTCGTATGCCTGGACGAGCAGGTCGACGAGGTCGACGCCGGGGATGAGCCCGGCGGCGCCTGCTCGCAGGCTGTCGAGCTGGTAGATGCCGGCATCACCGCCCCAGACGCTGAACCCGTCTCCGAGCACGGCGATCCAGGTCGACAGCTCGGCCGGGCCGGCCTCGAGCTTCACGATGCGGACGTTCGGCGCCCGCTCGGCAACCCGCAGCACCGTGTCGATGCCGACCGCCTGCCCGAGGTAGGCGGGTGCGTCCTGGATCAACACCGGGATCGAGACGCTCGAGGCGACGCCGACGAAGTAGTCGGCGAGCGCGCTGCCGCCGAGCTTCGCCGAGACCGGCGCCGGCAGCACCACGCAGCTCGCGCCCGCGTTCTCCGCGAAGGCCGCGAGCTCGCGCGACGCGCGCAGGCTCTCCGCGCCCGCGCCGACGAACACCGGCACCCGGCCGGCGGCCTCCTCCACGATTGCGATGGTGAGCGCCCTGCGCTCCGCACCGCTCAGCTTCAGCACCTCCCCGGCGAGCCCGAAGGCGACCAGCCCGTGGGCGCCGGCGTCGATCGCGAACCGAACCACCCGCCGCTGTGCCTCGAGGTCGACGGCCTCCTCGTCATCGAACGGGGTGCACAGCGCGGGGTAGATGCCTCGCCAGGAAGCGATGTCGACTGCCGGAGCCGTGAGCCCCTCCAGGTGGCCGCGAGCGGGGTGAGCAGCGTATCACCGGGGATCGTGCGTGGGGCGCTCCCGGCCGGCGAGGCGCGAACGGACCCGGCGCCCGATCTCACCCGGGAGCGCGCCGGCGATGAGGATCGCCGGCCTGCCAGGATGTGACGACAGGAACGATCGTGCTGATCACGGCCATCGTCATCGTCGTCATCACGGCCGTCGGGCTAGCCGTCTGGTTCGGTCTGCTCCTCTGGGCTGCTCGGGAGGACGGACGGGACGACCGGCGGGCGCGCGAGGGCGGACGCGCTCGCAGACGCAGACGCAGCAGATGACCGGCTGCAGCGTGGCTGTCGCCGCCGCCCGAGCTGGCATATGCTGAGCGGGCTCCGCCGGCACACACCATGGTCACCGTCAACGTCACCCACCGCGTCTCGTCCGTCCAGGTCGACGTCGTCATCGAGCTGGACGTGCAGAACTACCACGACATCGTCAAGAAGGAGAAAGGCGGGCTCGTGGGCATGTTCGCGGGGCTCGAAGCCGTTCGCGAGCGGGTGGACACGACGGTCCACGACAAGATCAAGGCCTCGGTCGAGGCGGGCCTCGAGGAGCGCGTCCGGCCCGAGCTCGTCGAGCGCCTTCGCGAGAGCGTCCACGCGTCGCTCACGAAGAGCCTCTCCGAAGAGCTGGAGAAGAACGGCGTCGAGGCGGACGTCCAGGTCACGGTCGACGCGAGATAGCGCCTGCCGCGCCCATCGTCAACGACGCCCGCGGCCACGAGGATCACTGAGGCAGGAGGCTGCGCCTTCGCTCAGATCCCGACGAGCTCGGCACCGCCGTTGATCGGGATCGTCTGGCCGGTGATGAACCCGGCCTCGTCCGAGGCGAGGAACGCGACCAGGTAGCTCACCTCCTCGGGCTCGGCCATCCGGCCGATGGGAATCGGGTAGAGCTCGAGCTCCCGCTCCGGGTCGGGCACCATACGCGTCCTGATCGAGCCCGGGGTGATCGCGTTCACGCAGATGCCGTACCGGGCGAGCTCCCTCGCCGCGTTCTTGGCGAAGCCGAGAAGGGCGGACTTCGCGGAGACGTACGAGTACGAGTGGCCGGGGCCAACCTGCCCCCACTGTGACGAGATGACGACGATGCGCCCGGCCGGGCTCCGCTTCAGATGCGGGACGGCCGCGCGGCAGAGGTTGCGTGCTCCGTCGAGGTTGACGGCGAGCATCCGCTGCCACTCGCCGTCGTCGGTGTCCGCGAGCAGCGTCTCGTCGTTGATCAGGCCGGCGTTCGAGACGACGATGTCGAGGCGACCCCACTCGGCCGCGGTTCGCTCGACCGCCTCCTCGACCGCGTCGCGGTCGGTGACGTCCACGGCAAACGAGAGAGCCTGCCCGCCCAGGTCGCGCAGTTCCCCGGCGACCGCCGCCGCGACGTCGCCGTCGAGGTCGAGCGCGGCGACCAAGGCTCCGCGGCGCCCGAGCTCGAGGCAGTGGGTCCGGCCCATGCCGCGCCCGGCGCCGGTGACGATCGCCACCCGGTCCTCGAGGCTCCAGAGCGGCCGCTCCGGCATCCGCTACCGGGCCTTGTGGGGCTCGGTGACGTAGAGCATGTTGCCTTCGGGGTCGTAGAGCGGGCGGTAGCGGTACCACGTTCCGGACGGATGCTCCCAGGCGATGGCCTCGTCGCTCGCCCACTCCACCGTGCCGTCGAGCGCCGCCACGGCCTCGTCGAGATCGCCGACCTCGAAGGCGAACGAGTCGAAACCGGGGGCGTTCTCCGGATTGACCGGGGTGCGGCGCGGCTCGTGCTGGCCCCGCTCGGACTTGAAGATGTAGATCGTGAGGTTCCCCGCCTCGATCGACGCCCACTCCTCCTCTGGGACGTACGGCAGGAAGAACGGGAGCCCGAGCGTCCCGTGATAGAAGTCGACCATCGCGCCGACGTCCTTGCACAGGATGTCCAGGTTGTCGATCCGCTTGAGCGCGAGCACGTCGTCCTCCTACGGGGTCGGGGGCATCAACGAGGGTGTGCGCCGGCACCGAGGCGCCCACGGGCGTGGGCGGCGATCTCGTCGAGACGGCCGAACCAGACGTCGCCGTCCGCCGCGATCTCCTCGACCAGCGATTCGAGCTGCGCGAACCGGTAGCCGCGTCCGATCACCTCCGGATGCATCGTGAAGGTGACGTGCCGCCCTTCGGCGCGGGCCGACCGGTACTCCCCGGCCCACGAGGCCCGCAGCTCCTGCGCGCTCGCAACGTTCCCGCCGAGGTCGATCGACCAGCCGAAATGCGGCCAGTCGTCGAGCGACCAGTGGATGGGGAGCTCGAGGATCTCGTGCCCGTCGTGGCGCTCCAGGTAGGGGCGGTCGTCGCCCATGCAGCTCGAGTCGTAGGCGAACCCGTGCTCGAGCAGCAGCGCGAACGTCTCCGGGGTCAGCTCCCATGCCGGTGAGCGGTACCCGACCGGTCGCGGCGCGCCGGCCGCGTCGAGCGCCGCGAAGCCGCGTTCGATCTCCTCCCGCTGCTCGTCCGGCGACACCTTGTCGGTTCGCAGGTGGATGTGGCCGTGGTGGGCGATCTCGTGCCCGCCGTCGAGGATCGTCTGGACGAGCCCCGGATGCCCCGCTGCCGTGTGGCCCGGGACGAAGAACGTCGCGGAGATGCCATGGCGCTCGAGCAGGCCGAGAATCCGCGGCATGCCGCGGGTGACGCCGAACCGGCCCTCCGAGAGGGTGGAGAGGCGCCTCGCGTAGTTCGGGCTATCGCCCAGGAACCCCGACTCCGCGTCGACGTCGAACGTCAGCGAGACCGCGACACGCTTGCCCTCCGGCCAGGCCCAGCCTCCGGACGGGTCGCTCATGAGGCGGGCGTCAGGGCGCGATCATGGACGGCCGCAGGGAGCGCGGCGCGAACGAACTCGAGGAACGCCTTCCTGTAGGCGAGCGTGTACAGATCGGCAGGCACCGACACGTCCGCCACCTCACCGTCGAACGGCACCTCGCGGGGGTCGAGGTCGCAGACGACCGGGATGTCCTCGAGGTAGACGGCGTGCTCGGCTTCCATCGCTTCCTGCACCGTCATCCCGGTGAAGCTCTCATCGTTCGCGACGCCCCAGAAGATCATGCACTCTCCGTACCCGATCGGGCTCGGGCACCCGACGAGGACGCGCTTGCCGATGTCGTCGTAGTCGTAGAGGATGATCGAGACCCCCGGGGCAAACGTGTGGTAGCGCATCCAGGAGTCGCCGTCGTTCGACCAGGGCGCGCCCGGCCGCGCCTCGACGCGCCGCGTCATCCAGACCTGTGTTCCGTCGCGTCGCACGTCGAGCGCCTCGACGCCGTGCGGTACCTGCCCCATCGTGCCGCGATGGACGAACGGGAAGTGGGCCACGTCGCGGAAGTTCTCCGTCGTCGCCGCGAGCCCGATCGTCGAGTGGATGGTCGGCCCGGCGACCCACTCGCCGAGGGCGAGCTCGTGGAACTCCGGGGGATCCGGCGGAGGCGAGAGCGGCTCGTCGAGCACCGTCCAGACGTGCCCCCACTGCTCGTGCGCAGGGTAGCTGCGAACGCGGGCAGTCGAGGGAATCCGCTTGTCCGAGCCGAGGAGCGAGGGAACGTACCTGCATTCGCCGGTCGCGCCGTCGAACGACCAACCGTGATACGCGCACGTGAGGAGGTCTCCGTTCACCTCACCCTTGGCGAGGTTCGCTCCGCGGTGGATACAGCGGCGGTGGAGGACACGCGGCTCGCCTTCCTCCGTGCGGAAGACCACCAGGCGTTCGCCGAGGAGCGTCGCCTCGACCGGACGGTCGAGGTCCTGGGCTCGGGCTACCGGGAACCAGCAGCGGCGCAGGGCGAGGAGGATCTCATCGTGTTTGCTCCCGTTCTCGTTCATCACGCTCCTCTGCGACGGACGGCGGTGTCGAGCAGGCGCCAAGACTACCGCGGGTCGCCCGTCCGGCGTGTCTGTCCGGGGCCACCCGTGCGAGCGCTGCCACGGTCGCGCGATCGATGTCGCGGGGCCCGGCCAGGTCCGCCTCGGAAGGCGTGAACGTGAGGCGGCCGCGCCTCGCCGGGCCGCCGACGGCCGTTCAGGAATCGATCCAGCCGACCGCCCGGACCGGGCACCCGGTCAGGCCCGGCACGTTGAGCGGAAGGGCCGCGAAGCGGATGCGACTGCCCTTGAGCCGGTCGAGGTTGGTGAGGCCCTCGATGATGTAGACGTCGTTTCCGAGCAGCACGCGATGTGCCGGCCACGAGGGCGGGTTCGGCGTGTCCTTCGCGTACCAGCGGTGCACGAAGTACCCGTCGGGCAGGTGCTCGATCCCGGCAGGCTCGCAGCCCACCGCCCGGACGCCGCGCTCGACCAGCCATTCGGCAGCCTCGACCGTGAGATACGTCTGCTTCGTCCGGTCTTCCCTGCGCGCGACCGGCTTGAAGCCCGAGTGGATGAGGACGATGTCTCCGGGCTCGATGGTGGGTGTCGCGTTCGCGAGATCGTCCGCCGTGTACCCGTAGTCGACGTCTCCGCGGTAGAGATCGAGGACGACAGCCTCCCCGACCAACCGGGAGATGTCCACCTGCTCGAGGGCATATCCGTCCTCGTTCGTGTGGTTCGGCGCGTCCATGTGGGTGCCGAGGTGGTCGAACATCGAGAAGCGGGCGACCATCCCGTTGGCCGTCTCCCAGTTGGCGAGATAGGTGATGTCGACGCGGTTGTAGTCGTCGCTACCGAGATCGCCGAACATCTTCACCCCCGTCTCCTCGCTCAACGGGTGCGAGAGGTCGACGAGTTCGGGCCTCCAGCGCCCGCTCATGCCGGCAGCGCGGCGAGGGCCGCGGCCCCGACGGGGTCGACGTACTCGCCCGAGCACGGCGGCCCGTTGGTCACCTCGAGCTTCCGTTGCTCGAGGTTCATCACGAGCGAGAAGACGGAGTGGATGCGCTTGCCCTCTGGGTCGACGATCTCGTCGACGTGCCGGCAGATCGAGTCGGGCGCGTTCGCGTGATCGCGCAGGATCGCCCGGGCGGCGTCGCCGTCGAGGCGGCCGTGGCTCTCGTCGAGGAGCCGCCGGACGCGGGCCAGGCGCACGAACGTGTCCGGGAACGCCGCCGCGCCGAGGTCGCGCACGCCCGTGAGCCGGAGGCTCTGCAGGTGGTTCGTGTGCGCCAGCACGTCCTGTTCGGGCAGCAGGACGTCGAGCTCTCCCGGCACCGCCTCGATGTCGACGCTCCCGTTTCCGTGCTGCGCGACCAGGAAGTTTGCCGCGGCGGCGATCCCGGCCCGGGCCACCGCGCCGATCGCATCGCCCAGCGTCCGCGAATCGAGGATGCCGCGCAGGACGACGTGGAGGGGCGTGCCGGTCGGCTCGACCCGGTCGGTCACGATCGCGTTCAGGCAGACCCCGAGCCCGGCCGAGTTGAAGCCGAGCTTGCCGACGATCCCGGCCTCCGTCAGCATCGTCAACGACGGCTTCCCGGGCTGCTCGATCCGCAGGACGACCATCGACTCCGACAGCGAGGGCCGCCAGTCCCAGTTCTGGGCGAGCACCGTCGTCTCGCCCCGCGTTGCACGTCCGAAGGCCGAGAACGCCGTGCAGCCGTCGACGAACCGTGCGCTCAACGCGATCTCGGAGCGGGAGTTGAGCGCGAGCAGCTCCGCGTGCTCGAACCCGCTCCCCTCCGCCACGCCGCGGATCTCCTCGGCGATCTCGGCGTCGTAGCGCTCGATCGGGCCCGCGTAGGACTGACCGATGCGCTTCGCCTCCTCCCAGTCGATCCGGACGAAGTCGCGGAAGATCTGGCGGTAGGTGTCGAGGGTCGCAGCGACCTGGTCGCGGCACTTGAGCCCGTGCTGGACGCCGCGCTCGAACGCGCTATCGGTGCTGATCTCGTGGACGGGAAACGGAAGCGTCATCCTCTCCTCCTCACACCGTCGCGGTCGTGTGGCTTCGGACGGACGTCTCTGTCGAGCGAGACGCCGAGCAACGCTAATCGTTCAGGTCGCGACAGCCTAACCGGTGGAGCCGGCGCTCGCCTCTCGCCGAGCCAGCCTGTGGTGGGAAGGTGCAGAAGCTCCTCGAACGTCGTCGGCTTGCCGGCACGACGGGCTACGGGAATCGCTCGAGGGCCGGGTCGAGATCCAGGCGACCTCCGCTCCGGCACTCGCCCGGCACGAGGTACTCGAGGTTCGAGGCACCCCGATCCACGTTCTCGACGAGCTGCTGGCGCATCATCTGGGCGGCCGTGTCCTGCGAGAGGCCGAGCCGCTGGCCGAGCGCGACGCCGCTCTGGAACGCGTAGCACTCGGTCGTGCCCTCGTCCGAAACGCCCCGGAGGTGCCAGGCCTCGTGAGCGAGGACTGCGAGCGCGCGCGCCGTGCGGCTGGAGGTCGTCTCGCCCTCGAACGCGAGCCGGTAGAGGTCGTAGCAGCGCTCCGGTGTCAGGTACGCGAGCGTGCCGCCGACGGTGGCGACGCCGTCGGCGTCCTGGACGAAGCCGACGTGCGAGCCCGACTCGTCGCATCGCATCGAGACCGGCTTCCCCGCGATCCGTGACGCTTCCTCGGAGATCCGCGTCACGGTCCGTTGGCGCGAGTCGTCAGCGAGCGAGTCCCATCCCGTATGGGCCTGGACGACCCAGACGAGCGCCGCGAGCGCCCCGATCACTGCGATGCCGGCAGCGAAGCGGAGAATCGGGCTCGACCACCGCCCGTGGCGACCGGTCGCGGGAACGGGCTCGGCTGGCTGCTCGTCGCCCTCCTCGCTGCGCGCGCCCTCGATCAGCGCGTCGAGCTCGTCGCCCGTCTCGCCCGCGTAGGAGATCCACAGCTCGTCGCCGCCGTCGCGGACGAGCAGTAGCTCCTCCGCCTCCTCGGCGTAGCCGTACCGCTCGAGATCGCGAGTCTGCGGGCCACGGCCCGGCCGCCGCGACGTTTCGGCGCGCACGGCGCTGACGACGAAGTGCAGCTCGAGCCCGACGGCAACCGCGAACACGAGCCAGATCGGGACCGTCGAGCGCAGCCAGTACGGACCGAAGACCCACGCGAGGACGAACGCGGCCAGCACGACGCGCGCGAGCACCGCCGAACTCGGACGCCAGTCCGGTCGTCCCTCCACGCCCTGACGGTAGCGGGATCCGCTACGGGCGCCGCAACGGGCCCGGAGCCCCCGATCTCTCGCAGCGGGCGCGCTGACGGCGCTCGCCACCGAGGCCGGCCTACCCCCGGGAGCGAGTTCGACACGACCTGGGTCCTCGAGTATCCCGACGCAGAGACGCTCGGTCGCCGTCGCCGGGCTGGCCATCCTCGCGGGACCTGAACGCGAGCACGAGCTGAAGACGTCGATCGTCGAGGGCCTCGCCCCCTACTGCACCCGCGACGGGAGCTACCGCCTCTCCAACCAGTACCACTACCCGCCGCGGCGCAGCCCATGGAAGAGGCCCGCATCGCAGGCCCCTCCCGAGTGGCCCCGGGAGGACTCGAACCTCCGACACCCGCTTTAGGAGAGCGGTGCTCTATCCCCTGAGCTACGAGGCCGTTTCACGAAGGCTACGGTAGCGCGCCGCGGGCCGCTCGCTTCGGTCAGCGGGGTCGGCGCATGCCTTGACGATCGCGAGGCCGGACGGGCGAGCCCAGTCCGGCCTCGGAGCTCGCAGTGGGCGAGCGTCACTCTTCTCGGTCGCGGCTCAGGCAGGCGTGGGGACCGGGGCGCCCTGGTTCACGACCGTCACGCCGAACGGCTGCACGGGCTCCTTGAAGGTCGAGACGAATCTCGGACTCCGAGAAGAAGCCCACGACCTTCACCGTCTCGTCACCGACGTTGACGAGCCCGTGCGGGACCGGCTCGCCCGCGGCCGGCGGCCAGCGGTCCTCATCGCCGCGGTGCGCCATGCCGTCGACTTCCAGACGTGGCGCTCACTCACGGCCGGGGATGTCATCGGTCGAGCCGAGGCAGTCGGGCTCGCCACCGCGCTCGTCGAAGCCGCAGCGGCTCCACGGCCCCGCCTCGTGGGCCGACGGCTCGGAATCGAGCGGGAGCGGTCGGCGTCCTGACGACGGAGCCCTCGCGGCGTCCTGCCGGCGCCGCTCCCGAGGAGTGGTTGCCAAACGATCTTGTGCGTGATATCAGATGTCTCGGTGGCCTGCGGCCCGCCGGTGAGGAGAAGAGGGGTCGCGCGCGTGCCAGGAAAGCCTTCCATGCTCGAGACGCCCGACGACGTCGGGGTCGAGAGCGCTGACGACGCGCCAGAGCAGGCGATCCGCGCCACCCGGCTCGATCGAAACCGTCCGCCGCTTCGCGGGTCGCTGCTGCCGTGCCAGCCGCCGCGCCGGTGGCGGGCGAGACGCCAGGCGAGGAAGGACGAGCAGGAACGGATCGCCCAGAACCTCGACGAGTGGCGAAAGCGGCGCGAAGGTCTCACCTGGAAGGTCTATGTCGTCGATCGCACGATCTGGCTCAGTGACGAGCTGAGGCTCGCCGAGCTTCAGCCCCGACGGCGACCGTGGCCGAGCAGCACGAGGTCGTCAAGAGCTGCAGGACGTTGCTCGTCGATGCCGCTCGAACCGTTCAGGGGCAGTTCTGGCGGAACATCGGCAACTGGTTCACCGGCTACGACATCGACCGTGCCTGGTCGGCGCTCCACGCCGCCCAGGCGCAACTCCTGCTGATCCAGAGCGAAGCAGCGCTCCGTGCCCAGCTTCCCGAGATCGACGCGAGCCTGCGACGCTTCGCAGGAAGCGACCCGAGGCGCCGCCTACCGGGCAGTCGTCGAGCAAGCTCGCGAAGGGAGCCTGACGATCGAGCAGCGCCGCGCCCTGCGGCAGGTGATGGAGACCGCGTTCACGGAGATCGACGCGCTCTACAGTCGGATCCGGAGCTTCCGCAATGCGCTGATCGGAACGGCGCTCTTTCTCATCCTCGCCCTCGCGTTGATCGCCGCCTTCTCCTCCTCCTCGGACTGGCTGCCGCTGTGTTCACACCCGACACTGTCGGAGGCAACCTGCCAGGAACCCGAGGTTTGGCAGATCTTACTCGTCGGGGGCCTTGGAGGCCTGCTCGCTGCGGTCGCTGCGCTGCGACGGCTGCAGGGGTTTCGAGGCCCCTACAGCCTGCCGCTCGTCCAGGCCGCGCTGAAGATCCCGACCGGCGCGCTGACCGGGCTTCTCGGTGCGCTCTTCGTCCAGAATGCGGTCTTCGATCTCTTCGCGCCGCAGCCGGGATCGGAGATTCTCGCGTACGTCGCGCTGTTCGGCTACGCGCAGGAGGCCTTCACCCGCGCCGTCGACACGCGGGCCGCCGAGATCCTCGCACCTGTCAAGGTCGCCTCGGATAGCGACGACACACAGAAGCCCGTCGAGATCGTTGCCCCCGGCAACGCCGGCCCGGACGGCGACGACACGCAGGGAGAAAGGAACGGTGCCTAGACCACTAGCGCACCGCGGCCGCCGCAGCACGGCGGAAACGACACTGCAGCGAGAGAGGAGAGAACGCAATGCATCGTCAGCTCGCGCTCAAGGATCCCCACATCGAAGGCGCCGACATCGAGGAGGTGCAACGGCTACTCGGGTTCGCCGGAGGCGATGTGGACGGCGATTTCGGCCCCATCACCGCCCACCGCGTCGCGGAGTGGAAGTGGCAGGTCGGCTACCCGGTGAACCAGATCAACAGCACGCTCGGCCTGCCTGCCCTCCGTTTTCTGTTCGGGGAGGTACCGTTCCCGGCAGACTTCGCTCGACGGGCCGAGGAACGGCGGGAAAAGACCTTCGTCCCGACGAAGAACGGCATCGTGCTGCCGCTCCCGCCGCCGGTGCCCCTCCGCTCGGAGTTCGCGTTCGTCGAGCCACAGGGTGCGCCCGACAAGAACGGCGTCAGACATCATGCCGGGCTCGACTGGTTCGCTCCCACCGGCACGGTCGTGCGTGCCCCGGCCGCGGGAAGGATCATCGAAGCCAACCCGTCGGTGGGCACGAGCGGTCAGGTCTTCGGCGGGACCGCGAAGATCCAGGCCGGGGATCGCAAGGTCTGGATCTTCCGGCACGTCGTGCCGGCGGTGGCCGTGGGTGCCCGCGTCACCGCCGGGCAGCCGGTTGCCGCAGTCAGCCGATGGGACGACGGGCCCGAGCACGCCCACATCGAGATCCGCAAGACGAACGAGGGAGGACACGTCTTCGAGAACATGCTCGACCCGCTGCCGTTCTTCCGTTGAACTCGTTTCAGGATGACGTTGCGCCGCAAGGCTTCATTCTGAAACGAGTTCATGGGCGGAGAAGTCCTCGGGCTCGAGCTCGATCGGCTCGCCGTGGGGCGTGCGGCCGGCGGCGTGGGCCCAGGCGTCTCGATACCGTGCGCGCGTCGCGCCCTCGACGATCCGCTTGTCGGCGAGGAGGCGCTCGAGGGCGGCGAGCCAGTGGTGGTAGTACGTGTCACCAGCGTCGGGGTCGCCTGCCGCCTGGGCTCGCGCGATCTCCCCTCCGAGCGCCTGCGCCCATTCGAGACGCGTGAACGCGCCACCCTGTTCCAGCGCGACGGCGAGCGCGAAGGCCTGGGCCTCCCACGGGGCGGCGAAGACCGGTCCCTCGGCGTCCCGGGGCAGGGCCGCGAGCCGTTGCGGTTCGTCCGCCGCCGGGTGCGGATCGGGCGTCATCTCAGGCGGGGTCCAGGTACGGCTCGAACGCCTCGACCGAGACGATCAGGGCGGGATCCGAGCCCTCGCCCCAGAGCTCCTGCCCGCGGAAGCGCACGGTGTAGAGCCAGTGCGCGTCATCGTGCCCGAGCGCAGACATGTCCGGGAAGACGTGGTGGCCCTGAACACGCTCGACCGTGCCGAGGCGCCCGCGCACGTAACGGGGCAGCCGGGTGTGGGTCGCTGGGTGGATGTTCCTGGCTCGCACATGGTCGCCCGGGGCAAAGCGCGGCGCCGCCGCCGCCGGACGGGTGAACGACCCGCGCGTCCGCACCGCCTCGAGGTGATCCACCGTGAAGGCGCCGCGCGGAAGCGGCACACCCGCTCCGAACGAGCGGCCCGCCTGGAGCTCGTCGTCGCCGACGTAGCCGCGCTCGACGAGCAGCCGCTCCATCGCCAGCTGCCATCGCTCGAAGTAGGTGGAGGAGAGGTACACCGTCGGCGGCAACCTTTCCCGCGAGAATCGCGACATGTCGATGTTCCAGGCTCCGGCGGCGCCCAGCGCGCGGTTCATGGCCATCACGCGGCCCTCCCACGCGTGGTGGAAGGACGGCCCGACGGGCTCGGAGACGACGGGCCCGAAGCCGTCCATCCCACCCATGTCGTGGACGCCGTCCATCAGCCGACGTCCTGGGGGCGCAGCGGGAGACCCGTGCCGATCATCGAGTCGCGGGTGACGAGCCCGGCAAGGCGCTCCTCGCTCCAGCCTGCGGTGCCGTCCGGCCGCATCGGCACGACCAGGAACCGGGTCTCGGCCGTCGAGTCCCAGACGCGGATCTCCGTCTCCGGCGCGAGCGTGAAGCCGAGCTCGGCGAGCACGCCGCGCGGATCCTTGACCGCTCGCGATCGGTAGGGCGCCGACTTGTACCAGACCGGCGGCAGGCCGAGGACGTCCCACGGGTAACAGGAGCAGAGCGTGCACACGACCATGTTGTGCAGCACCGGCGTGTTCTCGACGGCCACGAGGTGATCCCCCACGCGTGGCCACGTCCCGAGCGAGCTGATGGCCGCGCTCGCGTCCTCGCCGAGCGCCCGCCTGAAGTTCGGATCGGCCCACGCCTTCGCGACGACCTGCTGACCGATGTGGGGACCGATCTTCGCTTCGTAGGTTTCGACGATCAGGTCGAGGGCGGCAGGCTCGACATAGCCCTTCTCGGTCAGAATCGTCTCCAGCGCGCGTACGCGCAGCTGCATCTCGGAAAGCTCCGACCCCCCGTCCTCGTGATGCTCGTGCGGGCCGATACGTCGAGTCTAGTGCTCCGTCCCAGAAATCGCCTTGCACTCCAGGCGGCTGCAACGCGTCGCCATGCGGCGTCCTCGGGAGCGCCCGTATTGACCAATACGGGCGCTCCCTGCGTCCTTGCCTGGCTCGCGTTTCGCGCGCTGGAGCGTCAAGGGAATTCCGACGCAGCACTAGCGCCGGTCGCCGGGCAGGTCGGCAAGCCGAGCGAGCGGCCGTCCGTGCACCTCCAGGGCAACGTTGCTTGACACAAACGCCACAAGGTCGTACAGTGCGTGATCTCCCAGGACGACGTGCGGCACGTCTCGGGCGGTTCAGTGTCGCATGTCGAGGGAGGCGGTCATGTCCAGCACGGTGAGCGTTCTGACGCTCGACGGTGGCGGGATCCGTGGTGTGATTCCTGCGTTGATCCTCGCCGAGATCGAGAAGCGCACGAATGCGCCGGCGGCGAAGCTGTTCGATCTCGTCGCCGGGACGTCGACCGGGGGGATCCTTGCGCTCGCGCTCACCAGGCCGGGCGAGGTGGAGGGACAGCCGCACTATCGCGCCGCCGATCTGGTCGACCTCTACGAGCGGGAGGGAGGGCGGATCTTCGCTCGACCGCTGTGGCACCGCGTCATCGCGCTCGAGAACCTGCTCGAGGAGAAGTTCCCGGCGAAGGGGCTCGAGGAGGTGCTCGCCGAGTACTTCGACGATGCACCGCTCAGGGACGCGGTCACGGAGGTCGTGGTCACGAGCTATGAGCTCGAGAGCCGCGAACCGTGGTTCTTCGCTCGGCACAAGGCGCGGCAGGACCCCGCGTTCGATTTCCCGATGCGGTACGTGGCCCGCGCCACGTCGGCCGCCCCGACCTACTTCGAGCCCGCCGAGCTCGAAGCCACTGATCCAGCCGGCGGGCTGATCGACGGCGGCGTCTTCGCGAACAACCCGGCATTGTGCGGCTACGTCGAGGCGAGGAAGCTCAATCGCGATGCCACGGACTTCCTCGTCGTCTCGCTCGGGACGGGGCAGCACACCCGCCCGATTCACTACGAGGACGCCAGGACGTGGGGCCTCGCGCTGTGGGCCCAGCCGATCTTGAACGTCGTCTTCGACGGTGTCAGCGACACCGTCGACCATCAGATGCAGGTTCTCTGCGGCGAGGGCGAGGACGGTAAGCCCCGCTACTACCGGTTCCAGACCGCTCTCGATCGCGGCAGCGACGACATGGACGACGCAAGTCGGACGAATCTCGCCGCCCTGAGGTCGAAGGCGGAGGAGATCATCGCCGAGCGCTCCCGGGAGCTCGACACGCTGTGCGAGCAGCTGACCGAGCGTTCGCGCGCCCCCGCGTGATCCCGGCAGGCGAGCGGCCCGGGTCGCCGGACGATCTCTCCGGCATCGGCTTCCGGCGATCAGTACGGGCTCACGCTGCGAAGATCTGCGGATGCCACGCGCCCAGCAGTTCCAGGTTCGCACCGCGGTCGAGGCGGACCGCCGCCCGCTTGCGATCCTGTTCGCCGCGGTCGCCGACGAGCGCGACGGAATAGCCACGGAGCCGCCCGTCGACGTCGGCGCGCGGGCCGCGAGCTGGACGCTGGACGGGACCCTGGTCGCGGTCGTCGGCACCGAGATCGTCGGCCTCCTGCACGTCGAGCCGAGCCGGTTCGGGTTCGGCGAGATCGGGATGGCGGTCGCGCGCGAATGGCGCGGCTGCGGCGTGGGCTCGGCGCTCCTGGCAGCGGCGATCGAATGGTCGCGCGAGCGCGGCCTGCACAAGCTGAGCCTCAGCGTCTTCCCGCACAACGCCGCCGCGATCGCGCTCTACCGCAAGTTCGGGTTCGTCGAGGAGGGGCGCCGTGTCAGGCACTACCGGCGGGCGAGCGGCGAGCTCTGGGACGGCATCGACATGGGGCTGCTGATCTGACCGTTCCGCCCGGCCCGGCCCGCGCTCTGGTTCACCCGTCGCTGCGCCGCCCGGTGCCGCCCTTCATCACCCGCCGGCGACGCGCGTCGTCGGCCTGCGTGCATGCGCGGGGATCCAGGGGCGCCGGGTGCAGCCAGCCGCGCGAGGCCTGGGATCAACCCAGCGAGGGTCGCAGAACGATCTTTCCGAACACCTGCCGTGTCTCGATCAGACGGTGCGCCTCGGCCGCCTCGGCGAGTGGGAGCTCGCGGTCGATCACCGGGCTCAGCTCGCCCGTGCCGGCGAGCTCGATCAGGCGGTCGAGCTCCGTGACCGCGGCGGCGCCGGTCCCGATGATTCGCGCGCGCTTGCCGACGATCTGCCAGATATCGAGGGAGACGATCGGAGTGTCGAGCGCTCCCGGGACGACGAGCCGCCCGCCCGGTGCGAGCGCGGCCAGACTGCGCTCGAACGCGTTTCCGCCGACGGGGTCGAAGACGACCGCGGCCCCGAGCTGCGCGATGCGCTCGTCCTCGTATGCCAGCGGCTCGGCACCGAGCTCGCGCAGCCGGTCGTGCTTCGACTCGCTCGCGGTGGCGTAGACGGTTGCCTTCAGATGGCGGCCGATGTCGATCGCCGCCTGCCCCGTGCCACTCGAGCCGGCCTGGACGAGCAGGGTGTCGCCGGGTTCGAGCCCGCCGTCGGCGAGCGAGGCCCAGGCCGTCCTGTACGCGACGCCGAGGGCGGCTGCCCGGGCCGTGTCGAGCGAGTCCGGAATCGGCCGCACGTTTGCCGCCGGTGTCGCCACCAGCTCCGCGTACGTGCCCCGTGCGCTGCTGACGAGAACGCGCTGGCCGTTGTCGACCCGTGTCCCGGCGGCGTCGACCCCGGGGGTGAACGGCGGCGTGGCGCCGGCCGCCGCCGGATCGCGCCGCTGGTTCACATCGAAGTGGTTCACCGCTGCCGCCTCGATGCGGACGAGCACCTGCCCCTCGCCCGGCTCAGGGTCGGGAACTTCCTCCAACCCCAGCACCTCAGGTCCCCCGGCCTTGCGGATGACGATCGCGCGCATGGCATCTCCTCCGATCGAAGTCTCGTCGGGTCGTCCAGGCCAACGTCCCCGAGCCGACTTGGATTCCGGGTCAGCCGCCCGCTCTCGCTGCCGGCAGCCTCCGCCGTGGCGTGCTTTCGTGCTCGAGCGGGTGCCCGAACCCCGCGGCTTGACCGTGGGGCGAATGAGTCGTACACTGATCGCTGCATGTAGCGAACGCAACGAAGAGGTCCGGATGGACCCGCTCGGGTTGCAGATCGTTGCTGCGGCACGCACGTTGGGATCCCGCGCCAGGAGCCCACCCTCCTCTGCGGCAATTCAACCTGTACGCACCAACCGCGAAAGGGTGGTTCGAGATGCCCGAACGATCGAAGCGAGCGAGATCTACCGTCGTGGAAGAGCCGGAAGCGCCGGCGCTGATCCTCGAGGAGCAGCCCCCTCCCGCAGGTCTGGGTTGGCTGCCCGACTACCCGGACTTCCGCGACTACACGCCGCACGACCCACGGATCGAGCCCATTCTCGAGCAAATGGGGGTCGCAGACAGCCTCGCCGCGGCACCCAGCCTTCCGGCGGCCGTCGACCTGCGGTCGTGGTTCCCGCCCATCGAGAATCAGGGCGCGCTCGGCTCCTGTACCGCCAACGCCGGGGTCGGGATCCTCGAGTACTTCGAGCGTCGTGCCTTCGGCAGGCACATCGACGCCTCGAGGCTCTTCCTGTACAAGGCGACCCGGAACCTGCTCGGCTGGACGGGCGACACGGGGGCGTACCTGCGTACGACCATGGGTGCGCTCACCGTCTTTGGTGCGCCACCTGAGAAGTACTGGCCGTACGCGATCGCGTCCTACGACGTCGAGCCACCGCCGTTCTGCTATGCGTTCGGCCAGGGCTATCAGGCGCTCCAGTACTACCGCCTCGACCCGCCCGTGACGCCGCGCGACGTGCTGCTCGGACGGATCAAGCAGTACCTGGCGGCAGGGCTGCCACCGATGTTCGGCTTCACCGTCTACAGCTCGATCGGGCAGGCGGGCACGACCGGCAAGATCCCGCGCCCCCAGGCCGGCGAGTCGGTGCTCGGCGGCCACGCCGTCGTGGCCTGCGGCTACGACGACGCGATGAAGATCCGCAACGCGGCGCCGGGCAGCCCCACCACGACCGGCGCTCTCCGGATCCGGAACTCGTGGGGAACCGGCTGGGGCGATGCCGGATACGGCTGGATCCCCTACGAGTACATCCTCGCCGGGCTCGCCGTCGACTGGTGGTCGCTGCTCAAGGCCGAGTGGGTCGACACCCAGCGTTTCGGGCTCTGAGGGTACGGTGGACACCCTCCCGCGTCGGGCCTGCGGGAGGGTGTCCGCTCGGCTCGACACGGGGCAAAAACGGGGCGCTCGTCGAGTTCGTGCAGAGAGAAGCTGTCCCACCCCGCGGTCTTCCCGGGCGGGGCAGTGGCACGGCGAGCCCGGCGGAAGCCGGCACGGAGGCTACTAGGGCTGAGTGATCTGGAAGCTGTAGGTGCCCGTCGTGCCGTACACGGTGAGTACCCATGTGCCCGCCTCGAGCGGCTCGCCCGTCGCGTCGTAGCTCTTGCAGTCGTCCATCGGCTCGTCGAGGAGCGATTCCCCACTCTCCCGATGCACGAGGCTCCAGCTCATCCCCGGCGCCGGACAGTTGCCTTCGACCGGCAGGTTGGCCAGGTTGATCCGCTCTCCCCCACCGGCCTCGAACGTGTACAGGTCCAGCTCTTTCGACGATGCAATCACGCCGGCGCCAGGCGACGGCTCACCCGGTGACACCACATCGCCGATCTGGAGCGGGAACTCGTCCGGCTGGGCGAGTTGGAAGCTGTAGGTGCCCGTCGCCCCGGAGACCGTGAGCACCCACGTGCCCGCCTCCAACGGGTAGTACGTCGCGTTGAAATCCGCGCAGTCGTCCATCGGCAGGTTCGAGAAGAGCGGCGGGTCGGCGCTCCCCCGATGCGCGAGGCTCCAGCTCATCCCCAGTTCGGGACAGTCGCCCTCCATGGGCAGGTTGGCCAGGTTGATCCGCTCTCCCCCAACGGCCTCGAACGTGTACACGTCCAGCTCTCCCGGCGCTGCAACCTCACCGGCGCCAAGCAACGGAACACCCGGTGACACCACATCGCCGATCTGCAGCGGGAACTCGTCCGGCGAAGTCCCCGGCTCGGCTCCCGCGGTCGTCGGGGCGGCTTGGGTGGTGGGGGGGTTGGTGGGTGGGGCCTGGGGCTCGTTTCGTGTTGTGAGGATGATGGTGGTTGCGATCGCTGCGACGATGATGGCGGCGATGGTGGCGATGAGGGCGGCGTGTTTGCGTGCCCAGCCGGGGTGCTTGTCCTCGCCGGGTGCCCGAGTGTCGGGTGGTGGGGGTGGTGTGGGGCCGTCGTCGGGTTCGGTGGTGGGCTGGGACGTGTCGGTCGGTGTGTCGTCGGCGGGTTGGGGTTCGTCGGTTGATGGTGGGGTGTTGGGGTCGAGGTCGAAGATGCGGCCGTCGGGGACGCGCATGAAGAGGACGGGTGTGCCCCATTCGACGCTTTTCGGGTCGGTGGCGTACAGGCCTTTGCGGGCTTCGCCGAGGGCGGCGTCGATCGGGAGCCCGTCGGCGATCGCGCGGTACAGCTCGCTGGAGAACTGGATGGCGGCGCTGTCGGTGATCGGGAACTGCATCGCGATCACGGCCGGCACCTCGCGTCGGATGAGGCTGGCCGCGACACCGGCGAAGGGGTCGCGTAGCGAGACGCGTGCGGCTTCGCAGGCGTTGAGGACGGCGAGGCTGAGCGAGGTGTGGTCGAGCAGCAGCGCGCCGAGCTGTTCACCGGTTGTGTACAGCGAGCGTCCGTCGTCGGTTTCCAGCAGCAGCACGCTCTCGTCTTCGGCGGGGTCGAAGCCGCCGTGGCCGACGTAGTGGAACACGTGGTAGCCGGGGTTGCGTAGCTCGTCTTGGAGCGCCTCGAACGTTGCCGTCTCCAGCCACGTGACCGAGACGAGCCCGCGCGTGGACAGATCATCGAGCGCCCGTTCGAGTTTCGCCCGTTCGAGACCGACGTCGAGCGTTGCCGCGTCGGAGGGGCTGGAGATCATCGCCAGCACCCGCAGCGGCGGCACGACCAGCATCGGCCGCCGCTGGCTCGGGATCTCCAGGTAGCGCACGACCGGGGTGCGACGCGAGGTGGCGAGAAAGAGGCCGCGGTCGCCGTCGTACAGGTACTCCCACGGCAGGTGCATGAGGTCTGCGACGTCGGTGAGGGCGAGCGTGACCCGCAGCGGCTGATCGCGCGCCTCGGCGATCGCGCGCGAGCGGACGAACAGCTCCCCCACCTCGCCCTGAAACAGCGCCTCATACAGGCCGCCGCCGAGCCGGCGCGCCGCCTCCGCCGCCGGCGACTTCACCCCGCGCGTCAACCCGCGCGGCACCCCCATCTCCAGGATCAGGATCCGCAGATCCTTCTCGTCAAACGGCAGACTGAACCCGCCACTGCCCTCACCGCCCGGACCCGACGCGGCCACCTCAAACCCACCGCCCGGCCGGCGCGAAACCCTGATCCGGAAGTCGTCGCTCATACCCGACTGCCCAGCGCGGACACGGTGTCGCAGCCCACCCCGCGTCGGTCAGGGTCTCATGGTCGCGCGAACCCGTGCGGATGTCAACGTGACGACAGCAGGCGTGCCTGGGGGCGAACCCCCGCGGTGGTAGGCCTGGCCCCCGGCGCGGGGGCCGACGCGCGACGCACGTGTGCCATCGCGGCCCTCAGATCCCGGCCGATGGGTACGGGAACTCTGCGGGCGCCGGCAGGCTGGCGTCCACGTGGCGCCGGAGGGCCGCATCGCTGACCGCAAAGCCCCAGTTGATCAGCCGCTCCTGCGTGCGCTGATCCATGCGACCCAGGCGGGTCGGGACCGACGCCAGCCGCATCGTGGCCTCACGAGGACATGGCAGCACCGACGACAGTCCGTAGTCGGCGATGTCGGTGCGGATCCCCCAGTACGCCCCCTTGCGACGGCCGGCGATGAACGCATCGACCGCCTCCCGCTTGCGAAGGCTTCGAACCTGGGTGTCGATCACCCCGAGCACCCGGAACGCCTGGAGCGGCCACAGGCGCCTCGGTCGCTCCTGAGCACCCATGTGGCCGCCGCCGTCGCTGATCAGAATGGTGTCGTAGCGCTTCCAGATCGGCTCCAGGCCCAGGTTGTCGTACACGCCGCCGTCGGTGAGCGTGACCCGCGTCGTGAACGGGGGTCGCTGCAGATCGGTGCCGGAGCCGGGCGTGAAGTCGGCCTCGCCGAGCTTCAGCACGACGGGTGAGAGAAACGGCGGAAACGCCGAGGAGGCTGCCACCGCGGTTGCGAGCCTGACTCGCGGCGCCTTGACCTCGCCCACCCGGTAGTCGCGCATGTAGGGCTTCGCGAAACGCCAGAGCGCGCCGGATTGCAGGTTGGTCGCGTCGAACACGAATCGCGGCGCGTCGGGAAGCTCCTGCAGCGTGGCGCTGCCGAACAGGTGACGACCATACGCCGCCGCGATGCGATCCCCGGCAGTTCCCGGCAAGAGGACGCCCAGGGCGATCGCGGGGAAGTCGATCGTGCGCCCGGCCAGGCGGCGCAGCGGCTCGACGACCTCGGACCCGAACGATCGTGCGACGCCTGCCCCGTCGAAATCGAGCCTGGGCCACGCAAGCCCCAACACGCCGGCCGTGATCGACCCGCCCGACACGCTCGACACGCGCTGCAGGTTCGCGAGGATGCCTGCATCGTTCAGCCGCCACAGTGTGCCAACGTGAAACAGCATCGCCCGGTAGCCGCCGCCCGAGAGGCACAGGGCGCTGCCGTGCCTCGGCACAGAAGCGCCGCCTTCGGCTGCCGCAGGATCGACGCGCGAGTCGCTCATCGCCCTCCCTTCGTCGAGCCGCAGCATCCTCTCATGTTTCCCGCCCGGGCGGTACAGTGGCGCTCGGGAAGGAGGTCGTTGTGAGCACGGACTCGACTTCCTGCGGCGTCGGGCTCGGTGATGCGGGGCCCCTTGTGGGCGCACTGGTGAATCCCTCTCCGGGGGTGCGGCTCGCCGCCTTCCGGGCGCTGACGTCTCTGCCGCTCGACCGCGACGCGTGGTTCGCCGTCCAGCCGTACGCGATCGCCGCGATCGGCGACCGGTCGATGCCCGAGCAACTCGACGCGATCGACCTCGCCGCGCGCGTGCCGTTGCGTTCCGTGCGTGTCGCGCTGTGGCGGCTCGCGGAGACGGGAGAGCCCGAAGAACGCCGCCGCGCCGCGTGTGCGCTGGCGAGAGCGCACGATGTGCGAGCAGTCGCGCCGTTGATCGTGCTGCTCGACGACCCGGCGCTGAACAGCGTGGCGCCGCGGCATCTCGCGCTGGTGGACGTGTCGGCGGTCGCCGACGTGCTCGCGCGGCGCTGCGGCGAGCTTCCGCAGGACGCCGCCGCGGACTGGGTTCGCTTCTGGCTCGCGCTCGCGCTCGCCCGCTGCGGGCGCGACGAGGCGCTCGGACCGGCGCTCGAGCGGCTGCATGAGGTCAACGCCGAGCTGGAGCTCCGGTGGGGCGACGAGTCGGCATGGGGCGACCCCGACCTCCTGCTCGTAGAGCTACGGCAGGGCCCCCCGCTGCCGGCCGCCACCCTCGAGCGTCTCCGGGGAGCCCGCGAGCCCGGCCTGCTCACGGGTCTGCTGCTACGTGCAGCGGAGGTCGTTGTCGCCACCGGGTCGGCCCTCGCGGATCCGGGACCGGTCCCGCCGCCGAGCCCGGCCGAGCGGACGCAGGTGAGGGAGGCGATCGACGGCTCCTCGATCCCGCGCGAGCTGGCTGACGGCCTCGACACGCTCCCCCGCACCCTCGAGCGGCTCGTCGACCTCCTCGGGGCCGGATCCGATCGAGCCGCGGTGCTCTCACTCGCCCTCTCGGAGCTCTTCCGGCGCGCCGACCCGGCTCGCCTCGGTTCCGGCAACGTCGTCGTCGAGCTGATCGGAGCGTCGGGCGCGAGCTACGTGCCCGACCTGGAGGGCCTGCTCGAAACCCATGTGCGGCTTGGGCATGCCCCGGACGGCGGACTCCGCATGCAGATCGCCTGGGCCTCGTCGCGCCGCGGGCTCGGGTTTCTCGTTCGTGGTCTTGCACATCGGCTTCCGGAGGAGACCGCCGCGGTGGCGCGGCTCGTAGCGGACGCCGCCGCCTGGGAGCGGGCGAGCGAGGCTCCGCGCTTCTTCGCGGGGCCCCTCGATCTTCCCGTGCCGCTTCCCCCGATCTTCCTGATCGAGGACATGGTCGTGACGAACGGCGGTGGCAGTGCGCCTGCCGCGCCGAGTCAGCCTGCCGCGCCGAGTCAGCCTGCCCCGTCGCCCTCGCCCACACGAAGCCTGCCGCAGCGCGAGCCGCCCGTCGTCACCGGGCGCACGCCGGTAGCAGAAAGCCAGGGCGCGCCAAGGGGAGGAGTGCGCTTCCCGCTCGGAATCCTGCGCGGCCGCAGGAGGACCCAGCCCGACCCTGCGGAGCCCCGCACGCGCAGCATCCCGCGACGGGACGAGCCGGCGAAGCTGGAACCGCCCGCCGAGAGCCGCTGGGTTCTCGCCCAGGTCGCCGATCTGCACGACCCCGCCCGACCGCAGGTGACCGACCGCGCCTTTCGCTCGGGAACACCGCACCAGGCGACCGTGTGCATCGGTCCGAAGGAGATCGGCTGGATCGCTCCGGCGAGCGGCTCCAGCTTCGACGACGCCCTCGGCGCGGTCGAAGGCTCCCAGCCGCTGACGGTCACCTTCCTCGCCGCCGGAGCCACACCGCAGCAGGCCGTCGTCTACCTCCCGCCACGCGGCCCGAGCACGACCTGCACCTTCTCGTTCCAGCCCGATCCCGCCTTCGCAGCCTTCGAGGCGCAGATCCACGTCTTCCACCGCAACCGTCTTGTGCAGCTCGCCCTCCTACACGGCCCCGTGCGCGCAGATCCCGCCGACGCCCCCGCAGACTCGCGTATCGAGCTCCAGCTCGCCGCGATCGTCCCGGCGGGCGCGAGCCTCGAGGGGCGTGAGCGGTTCGACGCAGCGGTGGCTCGGACCGCGACCCGCACGGGCGGCGGTGCGACCGCCGGCGTGGCCGACGACCAACTCGTGGTGTTCGACAACGATCGGATCGAGCGATCGATCCCGGCGCTTTCACGCACTCTGAAGAATCTCGCAACCAGCGATGCGGCCCGCCGCCGCGACCTCGCCGATCCGGGCTCGGTGGAGGAGCTGCGCGAGCTGGCATTCCAGGGCCGTGAGCTCTACGACGTGATCGGCCGGCCGATCGTCGACCGGCTTGCTGCGTCCGGGCGGGACCTCGAACGGCTCCAGGTCCTTGTCGAAGGCGCCAGCGACTTCTTTCCGGTCGAGTTCGTCTACGACCTTCCGCCTCCCCAGGACGACGCCACGCTCTGCCCGGCCTGGAAGGCGGCGCTCCGCACCGGACGGTGCCCGCAGGCGCACGAGCCTGTGGGGGCCAGACAGCTCTGCCCGACGGTTTGCCCGACCGGCTTCTGGTCGATCTCGAAGGTGATCGAACGCCAGGTCCTCGGTGACGAGAGCTGGACCAGCGCGGATCTTCACGGCGCCGAGTTCGCGGTTCGAGCCGCCACCAGCACCGGCCGCAACGCGCTCGCGGCTCCGAGCGTCGTACTCTTCGCCGCCAGCGACCGCGTCGATCAGGTCAAGCCTGGTCAGATCGCAGCGGTGCGCAAGACGCTCGATCGAACGGCGCAGGGCAGCGGCTACGTCGACACGTGGGACGACTGGGTGCTCGGCATCGGCCGGCTGCGCCCGACCCTGCTGGTGCTCCTCTCCCACACCACCGAGATCGGCCCGAGCCTGGCGCTGGAGATCGGGGCAGAGCAGCGTTGCCGGATCTCGCAGCTCCTGCCCGACTACGTGCGCACGTCCACCGACCAGCGGCCGATCGTCCTGCTCCTCGGTTGCGAGACCGCGGTCAGCGACTTCGGCCTGCAGACGTTCGTGGCGCGGTTCCAGGATCTCGGCGCCGCGCTCGTCGTCGGCACGGTCGCGTCGGTGCTCGGCCAGCGGGCTGCGTCAGTGGCCAGTGCCGTTGCAACGGAGCTGGCCAGGGCCTCTGCCGGGCGCACGCCCGTTCGGGCCGGAGACCTGCTCCGCGACGTCCGCCGTCAGCTGCTCGCGAAGGGGGAGCTGACGGCGCTCTGCCTGACCGCCTTCGGCGACGCGGACTGGCAGCTCGGGGGCAACTGAACGGAGGTACGCCGTGTTCCGAATCGAAATGCTGCCGGCCGAGCAGGGTGACGCTCTCTGGATCGAGTATGGCTCGGCTTCCCGTCCGCATCGCATCCTGATCGACGCCGGCGTGCGCGCGACCGCGGAGGTGGTCAAGGCAAGGGTCCGGCAGGTCCCCGAGGACGAGCGGCGGTTCGACCTGCTCGTCATCACCCATGTCGACTCCGACCACATCGGCGGGATCCCGAGGCTGCTCGCCGACGAAACCCTCGGGCTGCGCTTCGACGACGTCTGGTTCAACTCGTGGCGGCACCTGCCGCAGGTCGGCGACCTGCTCGGCCCGGTGGAGGCAGAGATCGTCAGCGTGCAGCTCGACCACAGCGGCTGGCCGTGGAACGCCGCCTTTCGGGGCAAGACCGTCTACGTCCCGGGAAAGGGGAAGCTCCCGCGGAAGACGCTCGGCGGCGGCATGCGACTGACGTTGCTCTCACCCACCCCGGCCGGACTCGAAAAGCTCAGGCCGGAGTGGGAAGAGACCGTACGCGCAGCCGGCCTCGACCCCGGAGTTCCCGACGCCGCACTCGAGGAAGCCGCGCGGCGCCGAGGCGTCCCGGATCTCCTCGGTGACACGCTCGACGTGGACGCGCTCGCGGCGTCGAAGCTCGTCGCGGACAAGGCCGCCCCGAACGGCAGCACGATCGCGTTCCTGGCGGAGTTCGAGGGAACGAGCTGCGTCTTCACGGGTGACGCCCACCCGGACGTGCTGCGAACGGGACTGGAGCGACTCTGCTCCGAGCGCAAGGCCGAGCGGCTCAGGGTCGATGCTCTCAAGGTTCCGCACCATGGGAGCAAGCACAACGTCAGCAGCGATGTGATCGACCTCCTCGACACCGGTCGTTTCCTGTTCTCGTCGAGCGGCAGTCGGACGAACCACCCTGACCCGGAGGGCGTCGCGCGAGCGATCGGCCATGGCGATGCTGCGACGCTCTACTTCAATTACCGGTCCGAGCGCACCACTCCGTGGGACAACCCGGGACTGATGGCCAGATACCGCTACAGCGCCGTGTTCCCGGAGGAACAGACCCCGGGACTCGCGGTCGAGCTCTAGCAGGTCGGACCGGTGGTGGTGGGAGCTACCCGACGGTCGCAACGTAGACCCGGGAGCTCAGGTTGGGGTCTGCGGGACGGGACACGAAGCCGGTCCGGGGCGCGAACTTGTCGTGCGTACAGGTGAAGGGGCCGCCCGTGAACGCCACGCGGTCGTCGACTGGCGACCACGCCGGATCGATCGCGTCCATCGGAGCTTCGTCCCCGAGCGCGATCGGCCGCGGCACCGGCGTCTCCTGCGCCGGGTCGAGGACGAACAGCGCGTACTGGCCGCCGGCGCTCGCGCTGTACACGATCCGGCCGTCGGGTCCCCATGACGGATGGCGCACGTCGTCGGCGTCCTGCACGAGCGGGCGTGCCCCGCTCAACGACCGCGCCGCGGCGTCGTAGTCGGCGATCCACAGCTCGCCGCGCTGGCATCCGGGGGCACTGTCAGCCCGAACGAACGCGAGCTGGTCGCCGTCCGCAGACCACGCGGGGAAGAACTCGTCGGAGCTCGCGCCATCGGGCAGGTCGAGCGCCGTCGCGTCGCCGGACCCGTCTGTGGAGGTGACCCAGAGATCGTACTTCGCCTCTAGCTCAGGCGTCGCCGGTCGCTCGTGCTCCGGGCTGCGTGCGTAGACGATCTCGCTGCCGTCAGGCGACCATGACGGTGTGACCTCCTCCCCCTGCTCGCGGGACCCGGCGGCAATGAGGTGTTCGGCGGTCTGGCTTCCTCGACGGAGCACGTAGAGATTCCAGCCCTCGCCGCCGGGGTTGGACTGGAAGACGAGATCCCCGTTCACCGAGTAGCTCGGGAACTCGTTGCGGACGAGCGCTTTGCCCTCGACCACGGGCGGACGACTGTCGAACACGGGGTTAGGTTCGCCGCCGGCACCGTCGGCGGGCAGCTCGAGCAGCGGGCGTTCTTCCCCCGTGACGGCGGGCCTGACGGCGGGTTCGACGGCGTCGACGTACACGACCACGTCTTCGGCCCGCCACTCAACGCTGAGGGCGCCCTGACCGCCCGCCGGATCGAGAGGGACGAGCATCGCCTCGATCGGCTCCACTCCTGCCTCTGCTCCGGTCGTCGGGGCGTCTTGGGTGGTGGGGTTGGTGGAGGGTGGTTCGTCGGATCCGGTTGTGAGGATGATGGCGGCCGCGATCGCTGCGACGATGATGGCGGCGATGGTGGCGATGAGGGCGGCGTGTTTGCGTGCCCAGCCGGGGCGCTTGTCCTCGCCGGGTGCCCGAGTGTCGGGGGGGGGGTGGGGCCGTCGTCGGGTTCGGCGGTCGGGTCGGGCTTGTCGGTTGCGGCTGGTGGGGGCGGCGGTGGTTGTGTGGGGGGTAGGGCTCTGGGGTCGAGGTCGAAGATGCGGCCGTCGGGGACGCGCATGAAGAGGACGGGTGTGCCCCATTCGACGCTTTTCGGGTCGGTGGCGTACAGGCCTTTGCGGGCTTCGCCGAGGGCGGCGTCGATCGGGAGCCCGTCGGCGATCGCGCGGTACAGCTCGCTGGAGAACTGGATGGCGGCGCTGTCGGTGATCGGGAACTGCATCGCGATCACGGCCGGCACCTCGCGTCGGATGAGGCTGGCCGCGACACCGGCGAAGGGGTCGCGTAGCGAGACGCGTGCGGCTTCGCAGGCGTTGAGGACGGCGAGGCTGAGCGAGGTGTGGTCGAGCAGCAGCGCGCCGAGCTGTTCACCGGTTGTGTACAGCGAGCGTCCGTCGTCGGTTTCCAGCAGCAGCACGCTCTCGTCTTCGGCGGGGTCGAAGCCGCCGTGGCCGACGTAGTGGAACACGTGGTAGCCGGGGTTGCGTAGCTCGTCTTGGAGCGCCTCGAACGTTGCCGTCTCCAGCCACGTGACCGAGACGAGCCCGCGCGTGGACAGATCATCGAGCGCCCGTTCGAGTTTCGCCCGTTCGAGACCGACGTCGAGCGTTGCCGCGTCGGAGGGGCTGGAGATCATCGCCAGCACCCGCAGCGGCGGCACGACCAGCATCGGCCGCCGCTGGCTCGGGATCTCCAGGTAGCGCACGACCGGGGTGCGACGCGAGGTGGCGAGAAAGAGGCCGCGGTCGCCGTCGTACAGGTACTCCCACGGCAGGTGCATGAGGTCTGCGACGTCGGTGAGGGCGAGCGTGACCCGCAGCGGCTGATCGCGCGCCTCGGCGATCGCGCGCGAGCGGACGAACAGCTCCCCCACCTCGCCCTGAAACAGCGCCTCATACAGGCCGCCGCCGAGCCGGCGCGCCGCCTCCGCCGCCGGCGACTTCACCCCGCGCGTCAACCCGCGCGGCACCCCCATCTCCAGGATCAGGATCCGCAGATCCTTCTCGTCAAACGGCAGACTGAACCCGCCACTGCCCTCACCGCCCGGACCCGACGCGGCCACCTCAAACCCACCGCCCGGCCGGCGCGAAACCCTGATCCGGAACTCCTGGTCCATGACCGGCGCCGACGCGGACGCGGTGCCGCAGTCCGGGAACGCGCAGCTCGCGTCCATGATCCCGCCCCGGAGGCGGCGTGTCAACCGGCGGGCCCGGATCTCCCACGGCTTCGTTGACACCTTCCCTACCAGGCTGGTACCGTGCCGGCTCCCTGTGACGTAGGCAACGAGGAGCGTGGTGGCTTGCCGCTCCGGTTTGTGAGCTTCGTTGCTGCGGCTTCTGGACTCCGAGACGGGTCTTGGCGTCAGCTCGACGACCTGCGCCGTTCGATGGTGGCCCTGCCCGTCGTCGCCACTCGGCAGAGCGCACGGAAGGAGAGAGACGATGGGGATCGCGAAGGCGGAGCTGACACGCCAGCGGAGGGCGGCTCGCGCGAACGGCTGGGATGCGATCTGCCACGCGGCGGAAGGGGAGAAGGGTCTGCCCCGCGGCATCCTGCTCGCCGTGGCGTCCCGCGAGACGGGCATGACCGACGTCGTTGCCGACGGCGGTCACGGCCGAGGCCTCTTCCAGATCGATGACCGTTCCTGGAAGGAGTGGCTGACCGCGCATGGCGCCGGCGGCCGCGGGAAGACACCGCCGGTCAGCGACGCCGCACGTCTGGCGGCCGCGTACTTGACGGAGAACCTCGCGTTCGGCAGGAAGCACGGAGTCGCCCGGGCGGACTTGCTGAAGTTCGCCCTCTCGGCCTACAACGCCGGCGCAGGAGGCGCCATTCGAGGGTACGGGGAGGGTGACTCCGACCTCCACACGACCGGGGCCGACTACGGGCGTGACGTGCTGGAGCGCCTCGCCGGGTTCGGCGGGCAGGGCGGGGGGAAGGATGTGCCGGCGAGGCCCTCGGCTGATGGGTTACTCCGTGTCGGCTCGAGCGGAAACCCGGTGGCGCTCGTCAAGCAGCGTCTCCAGCAGTGGTTCGAGCTGAACGCACCCGGCGAGTGGGCAACGCTCGGCGTCGACCCGGGCCCGCGCTTCGGGTCGAGGCTCGCGCAGGCGGTGCGCGTCTTCCAGGAGCGGCGTGGCCTGCTCGTCGACGGCATCGTCGGCTCCGAGACGCTCGGCGCCCTCGGGATCCCGACGGTCGCGCCGCGGCCCGCCCTCCCGGCCATCGCCGACCTCACGCTCGACCGGGTGTACCGCCGGCGCAGCACGGGCGTCTACGTCCGGCTGATCCAGGGCTGGCTGGTCCTCCACGGCTACGACCTGGCCGTCGACGGCGAGTTCGGGGCAGCGACCGCCCGTCGCGTCCGGGATTTCCAGACGGCGAGCGGCCTGCCGGCCACCGGGATCGTCGACCAGGCCACGTATGAGCGGCTCACGGCGCCGATGCGCGGCGCGCTCGCCCCACTCCCGCGAGCCCCCACGCTGGGCGCCATGATCGTCGCCTACGCGCGACAGCACCTCGCGGCGAGACCACGGGAGGTGCAGGCGTTCCCGAACGACGGGCCGTGGGTGCGCCTGTACATGGACGGCAACGAAGGCGAAGACTGGCCCTGGTGCGCCGGCTTCGCAACGTATGTGATGGCGCAGGCGTGCGCGACGATCGACGCCCCCGCACCGGTTGGCCGCACGTTCGCCTGCGACGACATGGCGACCGATGCGAAAGCGAACGGAACGTTTCTCGGAAGTCCCCTACCGGCGGCGCGCGGCCGGATCACCCCTGGCAGCTTCTACCTCAGACGGGCAACGTCGGGACCGCTCGAGTACGCCCACGTCGGGATCGTCATCGACGCGGACAGGGCAACCGTGCGCTCGATCGAGGGCAACACGTCGAGCGAGGCCGGGACGGCGATCGCGTACGTGGCCGAACGAGTCCAGGACTACTCGCGGAAAGACTTCGTGCTCGTCTCGTAGGAGGGATCGCCCGAGCGGAGACGCCGGGACGGGTTGCAGCCCGCCCCGGTCTGCGTCGACGACCCGCCGCCGTTCAGCTCGCGGCGACGGCGTCGCCCGTGTGCGCCTTCCGGAGTGCGGCGATGTCGAGCTTCGTCATGGCGAACATCGCCTGGGTGGTCCGTCACGCCCTCTCCGGTCGGGGTCGCCGATCATGTCGATGAGGCCGTCCGGATGACCCTTCGTCTCGACCGGACGTCGTGAGCGCAGTCGATGAGTGAAAGCACGGCCCGTCGTCTACCGGAATGAACGACCACGGATCGAAGGAGAGGACATGGCATCCACGCGCAAGCTGTTCGTAAATCTGGCGGTTGGCGACCTCCCGAGGAGCGTCGAGTTCTTCACGCAGCTCGGGTTCTCGTTCGACCAGCGGTTCACCGACGAGCACGCGACCTGCATGATCGTCGGCGACGATTCGTTCGTGATGCTGCTCACATGCGAGCGATTCCAGGACTTCACATCGAAGGCGGTTACCGACTCGACGACCCACACCGAGGCCATCCTCGCGTTTGCCGCCACGAGCCGCGAGGAAGTCGACGCCCTGGTCGGCACGGCGCTCGAGGCGGGCGGCACGCGTGCGAATGACCCCATGGATCACGGGTTCATGTACGGGTGGAGCTTCCATGACCCGGACGGCCATCTCTGGGAGGTCATCTGGATGGATCCGGCCGCAGTCGCGCAGTGAGCGGGATGGAGGCTGGGGCTCTGCGCCCATCGCCCTCCCGGGAGCACCCGTCCGGAGCGGAGCAGCCGCTAGCATGACCATCGTGGAGGCGTCCGCGCGACCGGCCGCGTCCGGCTTCGACGCTCTCGAGGAGCATCGCCGTGAGCTGACCGGGTTCTGCTACCGCATGCTCGGTTCGCCCGTCGACGCCGAGGACGCCGTGCAGGACACGATGCTTCGGGCCTGGCGCAGCATGGGGCGGTTCGAGGGACGCGCGACTCTCCGCTCGTGGCTGTACCGGATTGCGACGAACGTGTGCCTGGACATGCTCCGAGGACGGGAGCGCCGCGCGCGTCCCATGGATCTCGGCCCTGCCCTGGCGCCCGAGCTCGCCAACCTCGCCTCTCGACCGGAGAGCACCTGGGTCGAGCCGATCCCGAACGGGCTGGCCCTCGCGGACGCCGATCCGGCCGATGCGGTGGTGTCGCGCGAGACGATCAGGCTCGCCTTCGTGGCGGCGCTACAGCACCTTCCGCCCCGGCAGCGCGCCGCGCTCATTCTCTTCGACGTTCTCGGCTGGACGGCCGCCGAGATCGCGGAGCTGCTCGACTCCTCGGTGGCGTCCGTCAACAGCGCGCTGCAGCGCGCCCGGGCGACGCTCGCGGCCCGCAGCGCGGGCGACGTCGCGCCACCGCGGAGCCTCGACGACCATGCTCGGGAGCTGCTCCGGCGGTACGTGGAGGCGTTCGAGCAGTACGACATGGAAGCGCTCACTGCGGTGATCCACGAGGACGCGACGCAGTCGATGCCGCCCTACGAGCTCTGGCTCTCCGGCCGCGACGACATCTTCACCTGGTGGTTCGGGCCGGGCAGCGGCTGTCGTGGATCGCGCGTGGTCCCGGTCGCCGATGCAAACGGTTCGCCGGCGTTCGGCCAGTACAAGCCGGTCCCGAACGGTGTGGGGCACGAGCCGTGGGCACTGCAGGTGCTCGAGCTCGAGCGCGGACGGATCGTCGAGCTCACGTTCTTCCTCGATACGGAGCGCCTCTTCCCGTTGTTCGGGCTCCCTACGCAGCTCGAGGCGTAGTCGCCGGCGTCACTCGGCGAGCACGTCGGCGAGTCCCATGAGCGCGACCAGCTCGCGCAACTCGCGGGAGGCGTGACACACCCGGATCTCGCAGCCGTGCCGACGGGCTGCGAGCTGCAGCCGAGCGAGCGCGTCGACGGCAACGGCGTCCGCGGGAGCCCCGCGCAGCTCGCAGTAGGCGACCCGGGCGCGGCCCTGCCGGAGAAGCGCTCCGACCCGGTCGCACAACCCCGGCACGTCGGCGCGCGCGACGGGACTGCGAACGGTGAAGGAGATCGTACGCGGGCGCGGGCCGCTTACCGTCGAGAAGGTGGCGAGGCCCGCTGGAGGATCGGTGATGCCCGCTCTCGGGCTGCGAGCCGCCCGCCCGCCCGCGGTCACGCGGCCGGTGCCGGCCGGGCCCGTGGGGAAATCCATGACCAGCACCTCCTCCGTCCGTCGGGAACGCGCACTCGCCCTGACCGCCCGGGCGCCCGAAACTCATCGGCTCGATCGCGAACGCCGTGACGCGGAGGGCGGCAGGCATGGTGGGATGCCCCCGGCTACCGCAAGCTCGGCCGCTGACGGCGGTCAGGGCCTCAGGTCGTCGAGTCGCGGCATCACCTGGCGTACGGACACGGGCTCGCCGGGTCGCCCGGCTCGCTTGTTGGCGTATTCCGGCACGCCGACACAGGTGAAGAGCATTGCTTCGAGGTCAGCCCGCAGGAGGCCCGGCATGTCTGCGTCGAGGAAGGTCATGCCCGAGGCGCCGTAGCCGAGCCCGTAGGCGGCGAGGTGCAGTCGCCCCTCGACGAGGCCGGCTGCGAGCTGCAGCTCGCGGTAGCGACGGTCGGAGATCGAGGTGATGTCGGCGGCGGCGATGACGACGAACGCCGCGTCACCGGCCAGCCCCTGCCCCAGCGCGATCCGGCGCAAGTCGGCGCGCAAGTCTCCGGCGCGCACCGGAGCGGACAGGTCGGGCCAGTGGTACAGCCCGGGCGGCACCCCGTCGACGTCGTGGACCGCGACGAAGTGTGGGAGGTCGATCCCCCGGAGTGCGACTGCGAGCGCCGCGTCGAGCAGCAGACGCGGCACACCGCGGGACGGGTCCATCAGCCGGGTCGACCCGCGCCGGTAGATCACCTCGTCCACCGACGGCGAGTCGGGGAGCGGATCGCGCACCGCCTCGCCTGACGCCCACGGCTCGCCCCAGCGGGAGCTGATGCCGGCCCAGTGGGTCGCGGTGACGAGCGGGAACTGGACCGGTGACGGGTCGACGGCCCCCTGCTCGGCCCGAGCCGCCGGCGTCCAGCCGGGCACGGCGTCGCCGAGCGCGAGGACCGCAACAGGGAACTCGTCGATCCCGTCGGCGCCGACGAGGTCGCGCAACTCGAGGTCCGGGAACTCGGTGTAGAGCCGGGCGGGCAGCCCGGCGCTCGCGGCGAGCGCAAGCTGCTGGGAGAGCATCGTTCCGGCGTCCCAGAAGATGTGCCGGTACCCGCGCTCGCGGTAGCGCCAGCCGGTGCGCCACGGCACGCCCGTGACCACCAGCGCCGGCATCCCGCCGGCGGGCGGCGGGCCGACCTGCAGGAGAGCGTGCTCGACCGGCTGGTAGGCGTGCACTCCCGGTGGCAGGCCGGCCGTTCGTTCGGGGACCACGGCGTAGATCTCGAGCGGGAACCGGGCGCCTGCCGAGCCCGCGGCCCGAAAGAGGATCGTCCGGCCGTCGCGCGTTTCCGCCGTGCGGACGACGCCCGCAGAGAGGTAGAGCAAGCGGGCCAGCTGGGCGAGATCGAGGGCCGAGTCGCCCGCCGCCTGACCGCCCAGCACGGCGAGCATGCTCCCCTCGGGAGCGGGCAGATCGCGGGGCAGCGGGGCGGCAGCGAGCCCGTCCCGGAACTCCTTGACCGGCGGAGGCAGCAGCTTCACGTCGTTCGGCTCGAACGAGGTGACGATCCACGGGTCGTCGACCGTATCCGTCCACTCGCGGGCGCCCTCGTACGACGTGAGCCGGTGGAAGAGGCGGGCCATGTCGCCGTCGGCCATGCCGCTACCTTGCCGGAAAGCCGGGCGACTCGCACCGGCGACCCCTCCGTACCATGGGAGGTCAATTCCAACCGGAGGAGGCGCCGATGTCGCCGATCGTGCTCGAGCCCGTCGAGCGGCTCCGGGTGACGGTCCTGATGGACAACGTCACCGATCCGCTCAGCCCCGATCAGGGTCCGGTGACCCGGGTCAGCTGGCCGGAGGCGCTGGCCGAGGGTGCGCCGCGCGTCCCCTCGCGGGTCGCGACCGGCGGCGCGGTTCCCGACGCGCTCGTTGCGTCGGTCCTCGTCCCCGCCCACTGCACCGGCTGGAAGGCTATCCACCACTTCGTCGCCCGCTTCGCGGACGCATTCGTCCAGAGCGCGGTCGGGACGACGATCGAGCTTCGCTGCGAGCAGCCTGGGAGGACGCGATGAGGGTTTGCATCGTCGGAGCATCCGGGAAGCTCGGCCGCTACATGGTGCAGCACGCGCTCGATCGGGGCTATGAGGTGGTCGGTGTATGCCGGGAGCGCAGCGTGGAGAAGCTCGACGCGTTCAGGGGGCGAATCACCGTCGTTCCGGGAGCGACCAACGACCGCGAGGTGATCAGGAGAGCGGTCGCGGGCTGCGACGGGGCGCTCGTCGTGCTCGTCCCGTGGGGTGTCCACCAGTACGCGTCCGGAACGGCCCAGGCCGTGCTCGACTATGCGCCTCCCCGGTCGCGGCTCGTGTTCTCGTGCGGGTGGCACATCACGCGCGACGGCCAGGACGTGTACTCGTGGCGGCTCAAGGCCCTCGTCGGAGTCGTCGGCCGGCTCGCGCGCCTCACCCGCGTCGCCGACCTCGACGACCAGGTGGAGGCGTGCCGGCGGGTGTTCGCCAGCGACGCGCGGTGGACGGTCGTGCGCGGAAGCGACCTCGAGGAAGGGGAGAGCCAGGGCCTGCCCGTGTGGAGCAGGCACGTCGGCGACCCGATCCTCGAGAGCAACATCACGCGCCGCGTCGACTTCGCCCTGTTCATGGTCGAGGCACTCGAGAACGACAACCTTGTCCACGAGGCCCCCGCGATCGTCGGTTGCCGGACACCCTCGGCGCTCGCCCACGCCGCCGTCGATGGCCGCGCGGAGTGACCGTGCCCCTGAGCGGAAGGAACCGCTACGCCTCGGCGTCGAGCGCCGCGACCGCTCGTGCGTAGAGAGCGTCGGCCTCGTCGTGGGAGTTCGCCACGGCCGTCATGCCGACGAGCCCGGCATCGCCGAGGGCGCTCATCATGTGCAGGACGACGCCGGTCTGCCGCGACTGATCGAAGTGGAGCCCGTGCCGGGCGACGACGTCGAAGAGGTCGTCGGGCGAGAGCCGGCGGTATGCCGGGCTCACGACATGATCGCTCGCGACGAGGCACTTCTGCTGCCCGCCCGGTGTGGTGAAGACAGCCGTCTCGGGGTCGTAGGCGCCGTCCGTGAGGAACTGGAGCGAGAGGAACGGGTGCGTGGTGCCGCCCTTGCGAAGATTCAGCTCGATCGCGTAAGGCGTCCAGGCGCCGTCCCGTTCCCGGACGGTGACGAAGTCGATCGCGAACCGGCCGAGCACGCCTTCGGCGGCAAGTCGGGCGCCGACCTTCGCTGCCTCCCGGCTGATCGCCGCTGCATAGGCGGTGTCGGCGGGAAACCGGCAGCCGAAGTAGCTCTGGCCGGTCGGCCCACCGAGCAGCTGGTCGTGGGTGGAGAGCAGCTCGACCTTGCCGAGCGGTGTCACTCGTAGCTGCACGCTCGGGCTTCGCAGCTCCTCGCCCGTGATCCGCTGCTCGACCACGCCGCCCATACTGGCGAACGCGCCGGCGTAGCTGTCATAGGCGAGATCGTGGTGCTCGAAGCTCATCGCGCGCACCCTCCGCTCGATCTCGGCGGCCTCCGTCGCGTCCCCGGGAGGCGGGAGATCCCTGAGGTCGACGAGCGCGTTGCCCTCTCCCGAGACTCCCTCGTTCAGCTTGACCAGCACCTCCTCGAGCCCCGGCTTCGCCGCGCGCATGGCCGCGATCGCGGCGGGCACATCGTCGATTCGAGCCAGCCCTTCGCGTCCGAGCGGATGGGGGACGTCCTCGCCGGCGAACAGCTCGCGGCAGCCGCTCTTCGTCCCGAAGTGGAGGTGCCTCGGCTCGGACCCGTACATCGGGATCCCGAGCTCGAGGGCGAGGTCCCGCTCGATCTCGGTCACGTTCAGCGGCACGAGGTGCGCGCGGTCGGGGTCGGCGATCAGGCTTCGGATCTGCGCGAGCAGGCGCGGCCGCTCGAGGAGCTTCTCGGTCAGCGGTCGTCCCGAGCCGTCGAGCGGCGCGACCAGGTGCAGGCGCTGGCGCGCGTGCGAGGGAATCACGCCGGGAAGGAGGCTCAGGTAGTAGTCGACGATGCTCGGGAGAATCGCCTGTGAGGTCACGTAGATCATTCGCGCGCGCGGCTGCCGCAGCAACAGGAGGAAGAAGAGGAAGCGCTCCTCGTAGGCCTGCAGCAAGGCCCCATGGAGCCCGAGCTTGCCGCCGGTCAGCGACGGAACCACCACGATCGTCTGGGCGTCCTGGGTCAGCCGTCCGATCGACTGCCAGAGGGGAACGAGCTTGCGCTGCAGCTCGGCGAAGCGTGCCGCCTTCTCTGCCTCCGTCGACGCTGCCACCGAGGCAGGCTGTGTCTGCGCCGTCACGCGGGAATTATGCGACATGAAGGTACTTCCAGGCCGTATCTCGGGCGACACCGCCTGCCATGCTGGCTCCGTGACGACGATGATCGCCCTCGAGGGGCTCGCGCGCAGCCGAGGACGAGCAGTGCCTCGCTCACCTGCGTAGCGAGGGCCTCGTCATCTGAGCGGCCTCCTGCGGGTGGCGAATGAAGGCGCTCGGGGCTCGTCGGGTTGCCGAGCTCAGACCTTGGCCAAGCCCGGTGCGCGGTGCCGGGTGACGGCCGCGCGAAACGCCGTCGCGATGGCCGCCGGGCGATACCGCCACCCGATGTCCGCAGCCACGGGATCGGCGAACGCTGCGGCCTCCGCTGGATCGGCAGCGACTTCCCGTAGGAGCAGGGAGCCGTGATCGACGTCAGGCTCGGCCCAGCGTTGGTCGGGCGCGTAGCTCGGGAACCCGGCCGGGTCGTGCACCGGGACGAGGTCGAAGCCGACGAGGTAGGGCGAACCGGCGAGGTAGTCGAGATGGCCGCCGTAGCCCGTGATCACGACGGGGTTGCCGTGGGCCGCAGCGTCGAATGCGCCGAGCCCCCAGCCTTCGCTTCGACACAACGAGACGAAGCAGTCTCCTCGGCGATGCAGGTCGGCGACCTCACCGTCGGTCAGCGCACCGGTGACGAGCTGCACCCTGGGCGGATCGGGATGCCGGGCGAGAAGGTGGGCAACCGACCAGGCAGTCGTTCCCGGCCCGGCGGCCCCAGGGCGGGGGGGTGCGGCACGGTGATCGCGATGTGAGGTCTTGACGATGAGGAGCACCGGGTCACCTCCGGAGAACGCCCGGAGGTAGGCCTCGATCGTCTTGAAGACCGCCTTTCGTTCGTTCCATTCGCCGATGGTGTAGAAGACGAACGTCTCGGGCGGGATCCCGGTCCATGCCGCCGATCGTCCGGTCCAGATAGGCGGTGCAACGTGGGGAACCACCTCCACGGGAGGGACGGCCTCCGCGGCGGCAAGCGCGTCGGCGGCGAAGCGGGATGGGACGACGAGCAGGTCAGCCTCGTTCAGGCACGGAGGCCAATGGTTTGGAATCCGGTCGGTGTCCCAGACCGTGTGCCCGACGAGGAAGGCATCCGGGAATCGCCGGCGGACGAGCGGGAAGTGCTCGGGTACGAGGTGGGCGACGACGACGTCAACCGGCCTTCCGCCATCGGAGGGGTTGCCGGTTGCGTCGCCACGCCCGAGCGCCTCGAGGAACAACGCATCCTCGGAACGGCTGAGGCCCGTCGCCCAGGAAAACGGCATCCAGCTCACCTCCAGCCCCGAGTCCTCGAGCGCCGCAAGGCAGCGGGCCGCCGCCACCCCGTAGCCGGAGTATCCGTCGAGCGAGACGTAGCTCCAACCGCTCACCGGTCGAACCGACGACGTCGTCGGCCGGGCGGTGGGCTCGCGCGGGCTTGCGGCGGCTGTGCCAGAGGCGGGAAGGTATGGGCGCGCCAGGTCGGAGAACGTCGTCTGGGCCCGGCCGAGGAACGGGGGTGTGCACCAGCTGGCATGGGCGTCGCTGAAATCGCGCCGGGCGGGGTCCCACCACAGGTGAGCCCACAGGTGAACGCTGAGCGCTCCCAACGGAACGGCGTGGCGTTCCTCGAAGAGCCTCGAGATGCCGGCTCGAGTGGGCGGGAAGGAGAAGAAGCTGGTTTCGGGCTCCACGCGAACTGCAGAGGGCGCGAGCCGGCTCAACTCCTCCGAGAGGAAGCCGCTGTGGTTGCTCCACGTTCCGTTGAGCTCGGCCGCCATGCGGGCTCGCCACTGCCGGGCGAACAACGCGTTCGGTTCTGCCATGAGCAGCGCGTTGCAGAGCGAGGGCCGGGACTCGTTCGTTATCTGATCTCGAACCTCAGGTTCGCGGCCGATCACGAACGGCGGCTCGAAGAGCTCGTCCGGGAAGGGGCGCACGAAGATGGTGTCGATGTCGGCGTAGACGCCACCGTGTTCGATCAGTGCGTCGAGGCGGATGAAGTCGGCGTGGTGCGCGTACAGAAACGCTTGCGGAACATGCCCGGCCGAATAGTCGGCAGCCAGGACCTCCGCGACGTGATCCACCTCGACGAGCGTGAGATGCGCCCGGATGCGGTCCCACCACGGCCCCCAGGGCAGATGCATGTGGTGGAAGTAGATCGTCTCGGGCTCGAGCACCCGTCGGCACGACTCGACCGACAGGTAGTGAAGGAAGTGAAACGGTTCGTGCTGGTCCCTGAGACCGAACACGAAATGTGCAACTCTCGGGATCATCGGCAGGGCGTCATGTTAGAGTTGCGCGCCGCGAGCGAGGAAGAGGAAGACGATCGACGCGAACCCCCGTAGAGTCGAGTCGCTCGAGGTGAACGAGGCCGAGGACGGTCTCGTGGTCTACGACCCGGCGCGGGACATGGTGCACCACCTGAACCCGTCCGCCTCGGTCATCTTCGACCTCTGCGACGGCACCCGCGACGTCGATGCCGTCGCCGCCACGCTCGCCGAGGTCTTCGGCCTGCACCGTCCTCCGACCGGCGATGCGATTGCCGGGCTCGATGACCTCGCCGAACGAGGCCTCATCCGCTGGGATACTCACGGCCGAACAGCGCGCTGAATGCGCAGATGGGCTCGTGCGGCAGCGCGGTCGAACAGGTCGCGAACCCCGGGAATCACCACGTCGGTCGAGTAGCGGTCACGGACGAGCCGGCCGGCCTCGTCCACGAGGCCGCGGGCAAGCGCAGCGTCGGTGACGATCCGCTCGACCGCCGCCGCGGTCTCGGTGGCTCCATCGGCCAGTAGCAGGTGTCGCCCGTCCCCCACCGCGAGCCCGGCGGCGGCTACCGTCGAGGCAACCACCGGGACGCCGTGCGCGAACGCCTCGAGCAGCTTGATCCTCGTGCCGCCACCGGTGCTGAGGGGAACGACGACGGCGGTTGCAGACGCATAGACCGGGCCGAGGTCGGCGACGAAGCCGCGCGCCTCGGCAGCCGGGCCCGCCAGGCGCTCGACCTGCTCGTGATGCGGCCCGACCAGCGTCACGTGCACGGGCGTCCTGAGCCGCCGCTGCAACTCCGGCAACACGGCCTCGACGAGCATCCGCGCCGCCTCGATGTTCGGCGGATAGGTGAGGTTGCCGACGAAGAGGAGCGATGCCTTGCGGCGGCGAGTCGGTTCCGGGCGGCGTGGGATCCGTATCGGGAGGTCGATCGCGTTCGGGGCGTGCTCCACGAGCAGCCCGTGGCGCCTGCCGATCGCTTCGGCCTCCGAGGGCGACGCCGCCGACAGGCCGTCGAAGAGCGGACAGAAGACGTCGAGCAGCCGTTCGTACGCAGCCGACTCTTCCACCTCACCCCGGGCCCGGGCGACGGCAGCGTCGTCCTCGTCGATGTCCAGTGTGGCCCACCTGGCGTCGAGCTGCTCGGCCACGGCGACTCCGAGCGGGGCGAGGTACGAGCGCATGACGTGCAGCGCGACGCTGCCCTCGACCGGGACCGCTCTGACGACGGCATCCACGAGACCCGGAGAAGCCGTCCGCGCACGACGCGGGAGCGTTCCGGCTCGCGCGAAACGGTCACGCCAGGCCGGGCGAGTGAGAAGGGCTCTCACTCCCTCCCGCGCCTGGACGGGATCCGGAGGCACGACGACCGTTCCGGGCGGGGGAGAGAGAGGGCCGGGCAGTCGTCCCGCAACCGGCACCACGACTGTCTCGACCTGGAGGCCGACGGGCGCGGAGCGGCGAAAGAGCTCCGTCCGCATTGCGAGCCCGTTCCCGCTCGGGGCCGGCTCGATCGGCGCAAGCAGAATCAACCGCTCGACCGTGTCGGCCGTCTCATCCATGGCCGACCACGCCATCCATCCTTGCACAGGAGACGGGCGTCCGATACGCTCTGCGCGTAGTTCGGCTCCGCATCTCAGCCTACGGGCCGGAAGGGGACGACGAGATGAGCGACGAGCGTCTGGACGAGCTGAGGCTTCCCCGCCGCGAGTTCCTCAAGAGGGTGGTCGCGGGCGCCTTCATCGTCCCCGTCGTGGTCTCCTTCGGCCTTGCCGAGGTCGCCGAGGCCGCTTCTAGCTTCCACCCGAACCAGTCTTGCCCGAACCAGTCGATCGCGAACCAGACCGAGGTTGACCTCCTCATCGACGAGCTGATCGCTCGCATCGGGTACTGGCGACAGCAGGGAGGTATCCGGACGCGCGCGGCCACGTTGCTTCGGCGGCAGCTGACTCAGGCCGGGTCGAAGCTGGATGCCGGCAAGGTCGCGGCCGCCTGCCGCATCCTCGCAGCCATCGAGGCGGAGTTGAGGGTCCTTCTGGCCGGGAGGAGGATCGCGCAAGACACCGCAAATGACCTTTCCTCCGGCGTCGCCGAACTCCAGGCTCTCCTGAACTGCAAGTGTTCGTGACGCAGCACCTGCGGAACCCGCATCTCCGGGGCCAGGCCCGGTCGGACGTGGAGTCCGCCCGGCGCGACGAGTCCGCCTGCCGCTAGCCGGCGGGCGGTCCCGGGCGCCTCCGAACGCCGTGCTGCTCAGCGCAACGCTCATCGTCCGCGACGAAGCTCGCGTCCTCGACGACTGCCTGACGTCGATAGGCTCCGTCGTCGACGAGATCGTCGTGGTGGACACGGGATCCGTCGACGACTCCGCGCAGATCGCGAAGCGCCACGGAGCGTGTGTCATCCACCACGAGTGGCAGGACGATTTCGCCGATGCTCGCAACGTCGCGCTCGACGCCGCGACAGGCGAGTGGATCCTGTACATCGACGCCGATGAGCGTCTGGCTCCCACCGACCGTGAGACGATCGAGCGGCTCCTCGTCGGCGCCAGCGAGGTGGCGTTCCGCGTGCTTCTGCGACCGGAGCTGAGATCTACCCCCTACCTCGAGTACCGGCTCTGGCGACGTGACCCGAGGATCCGCTTCTCCGGGCGGATCCACGAGAAGGTGACGCCGGCGATCGCGACGATTGCCCTGGCAGAGCGGCGGCCGATCAGCGACTGCGACCTCCTGCTCACTCACGTCGGCTACGAGGGTGACCAGACCCGCAAGCACGAGCGGAACCTCCCCCTCCTTCGCGCCGAGCTGTCTCAGCACCCCGACAACCTGTTCAACCGCCACCACCTCGCCCGCGTTCTCCAGGGTCTGGGGCAGATCGACGAGGCCGACCGCGTGCTGGCAGATGCCGCCGAGCTGGCGCGCCGGAGGCCGCACGACCCGCTCGGCGTCCTCGTGTTCACCGACCTGATCCGCCTCCGACGCGACCGCGGTGAAGACGTGGCCGAACTGCTCCGTGAGGCGCGCGGCCGATACCCGGACAACAAGCTCCTCTGGTGGATCGAGGCGGCCTCACACGTCTCCGGCGGGCGCTACCCGGAGGCCCTGGGCTTGCTCGATCGGCTCCTTGCCGTCGATCTCGCCACCCTTCCCGCGGGCGGTCCGGCATACGACGAGCGGATCTTCGATGAGTTCGCGCACGATGCCCGCGCGGTGTGCCTCTTCCGCCTCGAACGGTACGACGAGGCGGCGGAAGCCTACGAGAGAGCTTCGAGACTCGACCCCGCCAACCTCGCCTACCGCACCAAGCGGACGCTGGCTCTCGCCCGCGCCGAAGCGGCCCGGAGTGGGCGGTGACGTTGAAAGCCAGCGGAAGTGGCTCTCCGAGGGATTCGGGCCTCCTCCGGGTACGGCGGGATGAACCACCCTTCCATCCACCGAGCCACGCGCGCTCGGATCGAGCCGGGCGGCTCCCGCACGCGCCGATCATGCCGGTACGGATCGGGACGTCAGGCGAGGCGGTGTTGCCACCCCGCCGGCGAGCGCGCAGTCCGCCCCCATCGCCTCCATGTCCTTCTTAACGACCTCCGATCCGCTGAGCCGAGGACGAGCGTGCCATGCTGGCTCCATGGCGACCATGATCGATCTCGACGAGCTCGCGCTTGCCATGCCGCAGACCACGAAGAACGTCTCCGAGGACGGCCGGCCCGCCTACCTGGTGCACGGCAAGCTGTTCTGCTGTCATCGCAGCCGCAGGCCCGATGCGATCGATCCGGACACCGGCGAGCGGCTGGACGACGTGGTGATGTTCCGCGTCGCCGACCTCGGCGAGAAGGAGCTCCTGCTCGCGGACGGCCGCGGGGTCTTCTTCACCACCCCGCACTTCAACGGTTACGCCGCGGTGCTCGTGCGCATCCCGGATCTCGAGCGCATCGATCGCGACGAGCTGGGCGACTTGGTCGCGGAAGCGTGGCTGACCCGGGCCCAGAAGCGCCTCGTGAAGAGCTGGCTCGCCGAGCAAGGGCTCGCAGGCGCCGGACCCGACGGTGGCGCCGCTCGGTGACCGGCAAACCGGGCGCTCGAGTCGTGGGTATCGAAGGGGCCCGCGAGGCGCCGTACCCCTTCGGTGCTAACCGGCCTCGCTCTCGATCGTGGCCGCGGTGACAACGCCGTCCTCGACGGCGAACGTGACCCGGTCGAGCACGAAGTCCGCGGTGACCGCGAGATCCACGCCGTCCTCGCGTCCGACGCGCCACTGCCGTCCCTGCTCCTCGACCCACGAGATCGCCACGTCGAGAGGCATGCCGACGAGCTGGTCGCCATCGAGAATCTGACCGGCGGGCATCGTTCCGTCGAGCTGGCCCGAGTCGACGATCGGCTCCGCGGGCGCAGGCGCACTCGCAGGCTGATCGGCTCCACCGCCGCAGGCCGCGACCCCGATCGCTCCGGCGACCGCCACGACGGCTATCGCAACGTATCCGATGTTCATGATCCCCTCGTTCGCTCGTGTTGCTCTCTTCCGGACATTCGACCGGCGCGAAGGCCGCACGGTTCCCTCCACGAGAGACCGTGATGGTGGAGGCGGCTGTCAGAGAGCCGTCTCCGGTCGAACCGGCGGCAACCGATCGGCTCGCGCGGGGAGCCCTTCGTGGGTGGCGGACGTGGCCTTCGGCCGCGTTCGACTCCTTGCCAGAGCACCTTGTGCGTGGTATTACATGACTCGGGTGGCCTGCGGCCTGCCCGTGAGGAGGGTCGCGCGCGTGCCAGCAGAGCTCTCGATCGCTGCGCCGCCCGGGAACGTTCGGGCCGAGACTGCGCGCCCTTGCGACGTGCGCTCCCCGACCAACGCGCGCAGGTCCCAGGCCGCAATCGGTACGTTCCAATCGAGCTGCTTGGCGACGATCGGCTCGCAAACGACGGTGCAAGCCGGGAGGATCGGCTGACCGACCAGCAGCCGAACAGCGTGGAGCTCGAGTAGTAGGGGCGTCGCAGTGCAGATCACGAACTGTCATTGCCACACGTTCACCAGCGACCATGTGCCCGACCACTTTGCCGGCTACCTGATCGGGCGTTTGCTCAGGGTCGCATGGATCCGCCGATCGCTGCTGCTCGTCATGCGACACCTCGATCGCAAGCGGCGCGGCAGGCTCACCCGCTACGCCCAGATCCTCCACATCTCCTACGAACGCGGCTCGCAGGAGGGCGTGTTCAAGCTCCTCCGCAGCTACTACCCGACGGAGACGCGGTTCGTCGTCCTCCCCATGGACATGGCGCTGATGAACGCCGGCGAGGTGCGGGAGTCGATCGAGGTGCAGCACGCGCGGCTGGCCGATTTGCGCGACGCCTACCCGACACTCGTGATCCCGTTTGCTGCGACCGACGCGAGGCGCGACGACGTGGTCGCAACGACGAAGCGGTGGATCGAGCAGCGAGGCTTTCGAGGAATCAAGCTCTACCCGCCGCTCGGCTACCACCCGAACGATCGAGCGTTATGGCCGCTGTACGACTACGCGGTCGAGCACCGGATCCCCGTCATGACGCACTGTTCGCCGCCCGCGAGCGTGAAGTACCGGGGAGAGCCGACGCGGCAGATGCGAACCGATCCCGACGGCGGACGGCTGGGCCAGGACCCCGAGCAACTGCTCAGACTCTTCACCGATCCGGATGCCTACAAGCCGATCCTCGATGCCCGTCCGACGCTGACGATCTGCCTCGCACACTTCGGGGGCGCCGGAGAATGGGAGGCGTATCTCGACAACCCCTGGGACGAGGGCAGCGCCGACGGCGACAAGAGCTGGCTCGCCAAGATCATGGACATGATCAAGGCGGGCAAGTACGAGAACCTGTACACCGACATCTCGTACACGATCTTCGCGAACGACGAGTACGTCTACCTGCTCAAAGTCCTGCTCTCGGACGCCAGGTTGCGCCGCCGGGTGTTGTTCGGCTCGGATTTCTACGTCGTCGAGAACGCCGAGCTCGAGGAGCGGCGCAGATCGGTACGGGTCAGAGGCGTCCTCGGCGAGGAGCTGTGGCAAGCCATCGCCCACGACAACCCGAGGAACTACCTCGGCGAGGGGTAGCCCGTGCCCCGCCGTCTCCACCAGGCGCTCCGGCGGCAGCAGCCAGCCGCGAGCGGGCGGGGCCGGCTCCCGGACGATAGAGTTCAACGCTCGCCTGTTTCTCGGTTTGGAAACGGGGAATGCCATGGTGAGGAGGCATATGGGACGGTTCCCGACACGAATCCGGAAGAGCCGCCTCGTCGCGGCAGTCGGAGGGATCTCTGCGCTCGCAGCCATGAGTGTGGTGATCGCCTCCGCTCTGGCGGCGAGCGGGACCGACACGATCACGACCCATGCCGGGAACGGCGTGGCCACCTTCTCGGGCGATACCGGTCAAGCGACTGCGGCCAGCATCTCGGGTCCCCGCGGTGTCGCCGTCGATGCGGCCGGCAACGTCTACATCGTGGACACCCTCAACGTCCGGATCCGGAAGGTGGACACGGCCGGGGTGATCACGACATTTGCCGGCACGGGTGCGCCCGGCGACACGGGCGACACCGGCCAGGCGACGGCCGCCCAGGTAAATGCCCCATTCGGGATCGCGGTCGACAGCGCCGGCAACGTCTACATCGCCGACACGTTCAACCACCGCATCCGTAAGGTGGACACGGCCGGGGTTATCACGACGTTCGCCGGCACGGGCGCGCTCGGCGACATGGGTGACACCGGCCAGGCGACTGCGGCCCAGCTCAACCTTCCGTTCGACGTCGATGTGGACGCGGCCGGAAACGTCTACATCGCCGACGCCGGCAACAATCGAATTCGCAAGGTGGACACGGCCGGCGTGATCACGACGTTCGCCGGGACGGGCGCCCCCAGCTTCGGGGGTGATAGCGGCCAGGCAACCGCGGCCCAGCTCAGCGGTCCGGCTGGCGTTGCCGCAGACGGTGCCGGCAACGTCTACATCGCGGACAGCGACAACGATCGCGTTCGCAAGGTCAACGCAGCGGGCGTGATCACGACCTTCGCCGGCACCGGCGTGCCCGGCTTCTCCGGTGACACCGGCCAGGCGACCGCTGCCCAGCTCGACAGTCCGAGCGGGGTTGCAACAGATGCGGCCGGCAACGTCTACATCGCCGACTTCGACAACAGCCGGGTCCGCAAGGTCAACCCTGCCGGCGTGATCACGACGATCGCCGGCACGGGCGTGCCGGGCTTCTCGGGCGACACCGGCCAGGCATCGTTCGCCCAGCTCAACTTCGCCTGGGGAATCGAGTCGACCGACGCCGGCACCCTCTTCATCGCCGACACCTTCAATAACCGGATCCGCAAGCTCACGAACCCTGCGCCGACGGCGTCGTTCGTGGCGAATCCGACCAGCGGGCCGGCCCCGCTGACGGTCGGTTTCGACGCGTCGGGTTCCTCGGATCCGAACGGGACGATCGCCTCCTACGCCTGGAGCTTCGGTGACACCCAGGCGGGGAGCGGGGCGACTCCGAGCCACACCTACGCGGGCGCGGGCTCCTTCACCGTCACCTTGACGGTGACCGACGACGGCGGCGCGACGGCTTCCACGACCCAGCAGATCACGGTCACCGGTGGCGCCGGAGCCTGCACGATCACCGGCACTGCCGGCCCCGACGTGCTCAACGGCACCGGCGGGCCGAACGTGATCTGCGGGCTTGGCGGCAACGACGTCATCAACGGCCTGGGCGGCAGCGACATCCTGCGCGGCGGCAACGGTGCCGACGTGCTCAAGGGCGGCAACGGCCCCGACGTGCTTCAGGGCGGCAACGGCCCCGACGTGCTCCGCGGCGGCAAGGGCGCAGACGTCGCCAACGGCGGCAAGGGCGGCGACAGCTGCACGGCCGAGACGAAGGTCAACTGCTGAGTCCAGCGGAGGCGGGAGGGACGAGGAATGCTTCGTCCCTCCCGCCCGCGGCGCAGATGCGGGCTCTCACCCTGAGGAGGAGAGGCGCCGTTCCCTCACTGGGGCGGGGGCAGTCCGTCTTGCTCGAGGCGAACTCGCTTCGATAGGCGACCCGGTGTCGTGACTACCCGACGACCTCGATCTGCCCCGGCGAGGACACCTCGATCTCGGGGATGGCGCGGTACAGCTCGATCGTGCCGGTGGCGCAGATCGTGCGGTCAGCGTAGGCGTCCTCGGGCGGCTCGGGGAACGCGCCGCGGTCGTCGCCCCAAATCACGACCGTGGACCGGCGCTTGTCGGGGTAGTCGACGCCGAGGTTGAGAAACGTCGGCTTCCCGTCGGTGTCGGCGGCGTAAGTCGTGCCGGCGACCAGACCCTCGACCGTCGCCCGCTCGCCCACGTGATCGGCGGCCTCGTGCCACGGGATCGCGCCCGGGCAGGAGACCGCGCCGCCGGTGTCGGGCGGCGGCAGCTCGCCGCTGCCGGTGTTCGCGCCGTGCAGCGTGTCGAACGGTGTACTCGGGCAGGCACCCCAGAGGCCGCGGCCGGAGGCCTGCGCCTGCCTCGCCGCCTGCACCAGCCGCTGCGCGTAGGCGCCGCGGTCGCCCCGGTAGAACCACACCGTCGCGGCGCCGCGCCGCACGAGCACCACGTTCAGGTTGCGTCCGCCACGGTAGACGTAGCGCAGCAGCCGCCCGTAGTCGTCCACCCGGTTGAGCCGCGGGTCGGCCACGAGCCGCACTCGGGTCCCGGGCGGCAACAGCGACTCGAGCTCCGCCGAGGCCTCCGCCCCGTAGCACTCGTCCTCGTGCACCTCGGGGGCATCGATCTGGACGAGCCGCACGCGGCGCCCGTTGGTGAGCACGATCGTGTCGCCGTCGGTCACCGACCCGACGACGGCGTTCGTTCCGCGCGGGCGGCCCGGCACAGCACCCGTCGTTCCCGCCGGCGTCTCGCCCGGCTCCGCCACGGCAGCCGTGGTGGCGGCAGCCCCGGTCGGCCCAGGTGAGGATGCCGACGACGGGGTCTGCGGCGACGAGCTGCACCCCACAAGCAGGAGGGCAGCGACAATCGCGACGACCGGACCCGCTCGCATGACCCGCCAATCTTCGCACCGTTTGACAGATCGGCAGGGACGACTGAGACTGGTCCGCGCAAGGACGAGTCCGATGCCGCCGTTCCCGAAGCCGAAGTTCGTCTACGACTACGACCTCGCCGTCGAGCTGGCCGCGGTTCGCCAGTACGAGCAGACGGAGCCGGGGCGGGCGGTGCCACCGAAGCAACCCGACCGCCTCCTGATCGCGACCTGGAACGTCGCGAATCTCGGCGTTCAGAAGCGCCGCGAGAAGGACTACCGGCTGATCGCCGAGATGGCTGGCTGGTTCGACCTGGTCGCGATCCAGGAGATCGCCGACGACCTGAGCGGTCTGCGCGCGATCTACTCGTTGCTGCCGGCGACGTGGCGGATGCTCGTCTCCGACCCGTCAGGAAACCGCGAGCGCCAGGCGTTCCTCTACGACTCGACGAAGGTACGGCCACTCGAGAAGGTCGGCCGGCTGTCGGTGCCGCCGAGCGACCTGCGCTACATCAAGCTCCCGGGAGTTGCACAGGCGTTCCATGGCTTCGACCGCGGCCCCTACATGGCTGCTTTCCAGGCCGGGACGTTCCGGTTCCTGCTCGCGAACGTGCACCTGTTCTTCGGCTCCGACAAAGACCCGGCCGACATGGACCGACGCCGCCTGGAGACATTCGCGGTCGCCCGCTGGGCAGACCTGCGACGAAAGAGCGCCAGGGCGTTCACCCACAACATCATCCCGCTCGGCGACTTCAACCTGCCCCAGGTCGTGCCCGGCGACCCGATCTACACAGTCCTCACGAGCCGCGGGCTGCAGCTACCCGCGCACTCCACCCAGATCGGATCGAGCATCGTCTCCGAAAGCCATTACGACCAGATCGCGTTCTTTCCCGGCGAGACCAAACAGGACTTCACGGGCCAGGTCGGCGTCTTCGACTTCGACGGCGCCGTCTTTCGCGACCTCTGGCTCGCCCAGGGACGAACCGACTTCCTCACGTTCGCCAAGTACTACCTGTCAGATCATCGGCCGCTCTGGGCCGAGTTCCGTATCTAACGCTCGGCGATCGAGCCACGGCATCGGCTCGCGGCGGGAGCGGAGCTCCTCGGCGCCAGACTTGCCGGACGGATCTGCTGCTCTACCCACTGAGCTACGGGGGTGCGGAGGCCGAGGGTGTTGCGCCACCGCTCCAGTCAGCGTCGCGCGCGCCCGCCCGTCAGGACTCGGCCCGGATGAGGGCCGGCGGCGAGTTGAACTCGGGCTCGCCCTGACCGGCGGCGGTCGAGGGCGTGACGGCATCCAGTTCCCGAGCCCGCGGAACCAGCAGGAGCGCGCCGAGCCAGAGCGCCGCGACGGCGACGAATCCGATGCGCCCATCGCCGGGAAGCACGAACGAGACGCCGAGGAGCGGGACGCCGAAGACGATCACAAGGTTCGACGCCATGTTGACGAGCGCGACTGCGGCCGCCGGGGCCTCAGGCCTCACGCGGGCTGCCGCGCTGAAGAGCGGAGCGAACGGGACACCGGCGGCGATCCCAAGCGTTAGCGCTCCTGCCAGCCCGAGGGCAAGCGGGCCGCCGGCGGCGATCAGCAGGACGCCCGCAGCCGCGGCCGCGAAGCTCAGGCCGACTACGACGCGGTTCTTCGCGGGATGGCGGCGCGCGAGCCAGCCACCGAGAGGGCGGCTGACGATTCCGCCGAGCAATGCCAGTGAACCGATCGCCCCGGCTGTACCAGGGCTGAGATTGCTGTCTCGTTCGAGGAACGTAACGATCCAGTTTCCGACCACTACGCTCAGCCCGAACGTGGCCATGGACAGTACACACAGGCGAAGCAGCCCACCCCGGGGCGCCGGCGCGGCCTCGAGGACTGATCGCTGCCGCGCGAGGCTGGAATGGCGGTCACCGGGACACCGCAGCAGCAGGAGAGCCGCCGTGCCGGCAAGGACAATCGCACCCACGTATGGTGCGCGCCAGTCAAGCGACCCTGCCAGTTGCGGCACGATCGCGAGCGCAAGACCTGCGCCGCCGATCGATAATCCACCGTACACGCCCTGGGCGAACGGTGACCCGCCCTCGGCACGGACGAAGTCGATGCCCGCCACAAAGCCGAGCGCCGTCCCGATCCCGGTGAGACCGCGTGCGACAAGCGCGAGCGACGGGTCTGGCGCGACGAGTGCGACGCCATTCGAAGCCACAAGGATCGCCAGCGCCCAGATCCCGATGGTGCGAGCTCCGACCCGGTCGACCGCCCGCCCCGAGGGCACCTGAAGTGCGGCGTGCATCACGAACAGCGCCGCGGTGAAGAGGCCGACCATGCCGAGCGAGGTGTCGTAAGCGTCGCCCATGAGGCTGGCGATGGCCCCGACGTCGGCGTGGTTCCAGCCGACCGCAAGGCCGAGCAAGCAGCCTGCCGTTACCGCGCGACGTGTTCTCGGCAGTGATTCCACAACAGGCAATCTACGCTCCCCTCGGCCGAGGCGCAGGGCCGGCGACCGGGAGGAAGCCGCGCTCGCGCATGCCGGGGATCGCGCGGCTACTCCGGCCGAGATCGCTTCCGTGGTCGCCTTCCTGCTGGGGCGATCTGGCGTCGTACCTCCGGGGCCCTTCTTGTGGCCGACGGCGGAATGACGGCGGAATTTCGGGAGAGCGACTGGGATCCGCAGGAACGGCCGATCGCGCCGCGACCACGCCGTCGGATCTCCTGACCGGCCGGCGTAGGTTGGGATATCGTCCTTCCTCGCCGGGTCGAGGGAGCGTCGAAAGGGCAATCGCGTGCGGATCGGGCTGATACCTGCGTTTCCGCTGGCTGGCCGGTGGATCGAGTGGAGAAACGATCTCCTCCCGCTCCATGTGCTCCGCCCGAGCACCGAGGTCGTGTACCTGCCCGTCGAGGACGGCGGGCTTCTCCAGGACTCGTATTACGAGACGCTCCTCTTCGATGGCTTCATGGCGCAAGCGGGACTGGCGGCGAAGGATCAACAGGTCGACGCGATCGTGATCGACACCGTGTCGGACACGGGCGTCGCCGCGCTTCGCTCGAAAATCCCCATTCCGGTCGTGGCACCGGGCCTCGCAGGCTATGCGCTCGCCATGCAGCTCGGGCGCCGATTCTCCATCGTCACGGAATGGACGGGGTGGAAGTTCCTCAACGAGCTCCCGATCCACGGACATCACGGGCTGGGTGGACACTGTGCGTCGGTTCGTGCGCTGAAGATCGAACCGGCCGTTGTGGCCAGCTTCACGGGTGTCCTCGAGGCACGGGCGACGATCGAGGAGAACCCCGACGACGCATTCGGAGCGCTCTTGGGCGAGGCTCGCCGTGCAATCGAGGAGGACGGAGCGGACACGATCATCCTCGGGTCTTTGACGATGCGCCCCGCAGCCGAGTACCTGCGGGCGCACCTCGACGTACCGGTGATCGATCCAGGTCCTCTCGCCTTCACGCTCGCCGAGATGCTGGCAGAGCTCCGGATCAGTCACGCTGTCTCCGCCTACGACGAACGCCGAACGAGTGGGGAGCCGCAGTGAAGATCAGGCTGGTCATCCCTCACCCGCTCGCTGACGAGGCCATCGCCGAGCGCCTGGCCGCCATCCCCGACGGGACCGTCGGACCGGACGTACAGCTCGCCGCCGTCTCCGCCTCACGTGCAACGGAGCTCGGGTCCGACTACGAGGAGACCTTGCGCGCTGTCTCCGTCGTCGAGGCGGGAGCTACAGCCGAAGACGACGGGTTCGATGCTGTCGTCATCGACTCTGCTCTCGATCCCGGGCTGTTCGCGCTTCGATCACGGCTGACGGTCCCCGTCGTCGGTCCCGGGCTCGCTGCGTACACCATCGCGTTGACGCTCGGCCCTCGGTTCTCGGTCCTGGCAACGACGGAGCAGTCGGCCCATGCGATCCACAAGGGGTTGCGTCTGTACGAGCTCGTGGACAAGTGCGCCTCGGTTCGTGTGGTGGCCGGCGCGGCCGGGGACGAGCAGCGGCTCGGACTCACGCCCGAGCAGCGCTCAGCGCTCCTTACCGAGGCGAACGCGGCGGTCGACGAGGATGGAGCGTCGGTGATCGTGATCGGTACGACCCGAATGCATCAGACGGCTCGCTGGCTTGCGGAGCGGGTCCCGCGGCCGGTGCTCGATCCCGGGATGGTTGGCTTGCAGATCGCAGAGCGCCTCGGTCTGCTGGGGCTCACTCACTCGAAGCTGGCATTCCCGGCGCCGCGACGGCTGCAGGACGAGAAGCTGCCCCGCCTGCTCGAGAGGTGAACCTCACGCCCTGGCGCCGGGCTGCGGTCGGGCGGCCGGCTCGCTCGTCGGATTACGGGTTGCCGGAGCCGCTTTCCGGCACCAGCTGGAACAGGAACCGGACCGGTTGGGTCGTGAAGTTCAGGAAACGGTGGCGGGTGCCGGCCGGGAGGTAGACACCGTCCTCGGCGTGCGCCTCGATCCATGATTCTCCCTCGGGGAGCTGCACGTTCAGGGTGCCCTCGAGGACATAGATCGTCTTGATGGCCGGCTGTGCGAGCACGTCGCTCAGCTGCCCCGGGAGCAGATGGGCCTCGCCAACCGTCAGGTAATCCGTGGAGATCAGATGGCCGACGAGAATGTGGCTCCGCTCTCCCTCGAAGCGCCAGAGCACGTCGTGCTCGGTGAGCAGGCGCACGGAAGACTGCTCGACTGCCTCCCGCTGCGCCTCGGGCCAGCGGCCGAGGAACTCGTCCTGGGCGTATCTCGGATTTGCGATCGGCGGCTTCTTGACCGCACGACGAACGGCCTGGATGGCCGACGGAGCCGAGAACTCGATCACTCGAGCGGGCTCCGTGCCGTAGCTGTAGCCGTAGTGCCAGATGTCCCCGTGGAAGAACAGCGACTCTCCTGCGCGGGCCCGGTGCACCTCACCCGTCTCGGGGTTCAGGACGACGAGCATGCCCTGGAGGACTCGCCAGACGATGTCGGAGTCGTAGACGTCCTTGAAATCGTCCGAATGACCGAAGCCACCGCCCACCGGCATTCCGAAGACGATCTGTGACACCTCTTCGGTGGAGATGTAGACCCAGTCGGTGGTCTGCCCCGAGACGTCGTCGCCCCAGACGTGCTTCAGCGTCGCCTCGAGCGGGATGCGAGTGGGTCGATCGAAGGTGAGAGCCGGGTACTCGTAGTCACTCAAGGTTCGCCCTCCTGGATGTCGGTGGTTCCGTCATGGGCGGTGACCGTCGCTGGGCTCGGGGCCATCTACCGAAGCGCTCCAGGCAGCGGCTGTTCGGGCGGCTCCATCGGGACGCCAACGGTCATACCGCCATCGACGACCAGGTTCTCGCCGGTGATGTAGGCGGCGTCGTCGGAGGCAAGGAACGCGACCGCGGCTGCGACGTCCTCGGGCTCCGCGAAGCGGCGCAAGGGCACGTGCTGATTCAGGTAGGCGGCGCTTGCGACCGGGTCCTGAACGAGGAAGCCGGCCAGCCGCGTGTTGACGATCCCAGGCGAGACCGCGTTGGCGCGGATCCGGTGCTGGGCGAGGTCGAGCGCAACCGTGCGAACCAGGCCGACGACACCGAACTTGGTCGCCGAGTAGTGGGCGGTGTTCGCCTCGACGAAGAACGAGTTCGTCGAGGCGGTGGCCACGATCGCGCCCTGGCCGCGGGCGATCATCGCCCGCGCAGCCTCCTGGATCGAGATGAAGGCGCCGGTGAGATTCACGTCGAGCATTCGCCGCCACGCCGCGTCCTCGATCTCGAGCAGGGGGACGACGTCGGCGTTGGCCGCATTGGCGGCGAGCACGTCCAGCCCGCCGAACGAGGCGACGCAGGTCTCCACCGCGGCTCGAACCTGATCTCGCTGCGAGATGTCGCATCCGATTCCGATCACTCGGCCTTCGTCCCCGAGCTCGCGTGCGGTCGTCACGGCCGCATCCCCTTCGACGTCTGCGATCACGACGCGCGCTCCCTCCAGCAGGAAGCGGGTCGCGATCGCGCGGCCGATTCCGTGGGCGCCGCCGGTGACGAGGGCGACCCGGCCGGAAAGGCGGCTATCGATCATCGCTCGCCGTCAGGGTTGTTCGATCGAGCGATTCCACCTCGACCGTCGTCTCCCAGGATTCTCCGGCCCGCAGCGCCACGAATCGACCGGCGGCGATCGCTTCGTCGAGGCGGTACGGTCGCGACGTGGCGGGCTCGAGGAGCATCATGGCCGGAGGCCCATCCTCGTACACGCCCGTCAGCACGCAGATCCACAGGTGAGGAAGCGACCGGACATCCCATCGAACGAGCGTGCCAGCACGGCCGTCGGCCGAGACGACGGATCCTTCCGCCACGCCCTCGACGTACAGCACCTCGACGATTGAGGGGTGCACGTCCGGCACCACTGACGCAGTCGCCCACTCGGGGTTCCCGAGCGGCTGCTCGGGGCGGAACCGCCCCGGATAGTCACGGTCGGCCTCCACGTTTCTCGCGCTCGATGGGAGCTCGATGCGCCATCCGACGCCGACCGCCAGGGCCGGGTGCGGCGCGACGAGACACGGGCCGACATCGGCGTTCGCGTGGATCCTCAACTCTTCCCGCAGGCCGGCGCGGGGCGGTTCGAGCATGGTGAAGGTGCGGATCACGCTTGCCGTTGGGGCATCGAGGGAAAGCGAGAGTCTGCATCCCGAGCCGTCCGCCTCCTCGACCGTGAACGGCGCGTTCCAGGCGCGGCCGTGGTCGGGGTGCCCGCGCCAGGCCTCGTCGTTGGGGAACAGCACGTCCCACCCACCGGTAGTCGCGCTCCCGAAATCCGGCCCCTCACCGGCGGGGCGAACGTAGAGCAGCTCCCGGCCGGTGCGTCGGTCGACGAGGTGCTGGACGCGGCCGCCGCTTTCCGGCAGCACCTCGGCACGGGCGACCTCGGTCTCGAGCACGATCGACATGAGCAGCGAGGAGCCGGGTCAGGCTCCCAGCAATCCCAGGAACCTCTCGTCCTGAATCTCCTCCGGCGCCGGCCACCCCTTCTTGGAGTGGGTGAGCCCGAGCGAATGCCAGAGCTCGAGCATCTTCAGTGCGAGCGGACCGGGGTCGATGACCGGGACGTCGACGCGCGGGACGAGGTACTCGTAGGCCTCCTGCATCGTCATCGACGCGAGGATCAGCACGTCCGCACCGTCCTCCTTGGTCGCGGCCTGCGCCTCGCGGAGGAAGGCAGGGAAGTAGTCGGGATGACCTTCCATGAGCGCCGCGGCCTCGCCGGCGTGCTTCCCCGGAAGCGCCTCGACGACCTCGACGGGGAGCTGCGGCGCACGGATCGAGGCGCAGCGGTCGCGGAGGCCGTAGGCGTCGAGGCTCGCGTCGTGGAGCCAGCTCCAGCGGTCCCATCTCGTCAGGATCGAGAACCGACGGCCCAGCATCGAGGCGACGGCGTAGGCGGCCTGGCCGGGCCCGATCACGGGGATCGAGAGCCGGGAGCGCAGCGCGCTGACACCGACGTCGGAGACGGTGTCGACCGCGACCGCGTCGTACCCCTCTTGCTCGGCCTGGATCCCCTTCTGGATGATGAAGGGCTCGTAGAGGGCGAAGTTGTAGTACGAGTCCATCAGCAGTTTCCCGGCGTCGATGATCGGGACGAGGTCGAGTTGCGTGTCCGGGGAGAGCAGGCCGGCCGGGATCTTCGCCCGCCGACGCTCCACGCCTGCCTCATCGAGCGGGAACGCGAGGATCAGCAAGATGCGCATGTGTGGTCCTTTCGAGAGTGGCTACCGCGACGGCGTCGGATAGAAGAGACGCTGTCCCGTCCAGGGCGTGTCGATGGCGCTGAGCCACCAACCGAGCAACGACGCGAACGCGATGCTCGAGTTGCCCGGGCCGAAGAAGGCGATGTTGGTGGGGCTGAGCAGGAGCTGCCCCGTCCAGTCGTCGATGATGATCCTTGCCTCACCCCCGTCCGGCTCGACGCGGAGGAGGCGGTTTGGCTGGAAGCACGAGATCATCAGGCCGCCGTCGTCGTCGAACGCGAGCCCGTCGGGGACGGTCCCGGGAAGCTCGACGTAGGTCTCGACCCTGCCGTTGTGAATGCTGACGATGCGGGGCTGCACGAACGTGTCGACGACGAAGAGTGTCCCGTCCTTGCGGACGGCCATCCCGTTGGCGTAGAAGAGCCGCTCGCCGGGCACCACGGATGCGTCGCCGCCTCCGGGCGGGATGGCGCAAACGCGTCCCTCCTTCTCCTCCTTCCCAGGACCCCGGGAATCGGTGACGTAGAGGGTTCCGTCTGGCCCGAACGCGACGTAGTTCGGCGACGGCAACGGCCCGCCGTCCACGGTGGCGCAGTAGTCGACCACTTCGCCGGTCGCGGGGTTCGCTCGGACGACCTTGTGCTTGTCGTAGACGCACACGTAGGCGAGGCTGTCTCCGTCGACGCAGAGCCCGACGCCCCAGCCGCCGAGGTTGGCCACGACTTCGAACGACCCGTCGGCCGGATTGATCCGGAACAGCTCCCCGGATTCGTTGGCGCAGTAGAGGTTCCCGTCGGGCCCGGTCGCGACGCCCTCGCAGCGTGGAATCGAGGCAAGCACCCGTGTCGGGTACTCCATGATTACACCGGGAGGTGCGCTCCGGGCGCCAGGGCCTATTGCGACGAAGTCCTCGTCGACCTCCGCTGCCGCGTTCTCGCTCTCGCTCATCGCGTCCTCCTTGTCGGCGTTCGGGCATGATAGGGCCGTCAATGCATCTGAGCAAGCGACAATGCATCCTATGCCCGAAGCGGTGATCACGCCGCCGCTCGGCAGGATCGACGTCCACCCGCTCGTGTACCCGGAGCCGCATGCCTTCGGGATGCCCCGCTCTGTTGCGTTGATCCGGGTCGAGGACACCGGCGGCGCCGTCGGCTGGGGCGAGTGTGTGTGCGGCGCTCCCGAGGCGGCCCTCGCGGTCCAGGCCATCGTCGAGGAAGGCTATGCGTCTCTGGTCGTCGGAGCGAACGGAGAGTCGATCCGCGCGGTCTGGGAGCGGCTGCGTGATCGAGGCTTCTGGTACGGGCACGGCGGGATCGCGACCCTGGCGCTCTCGGGCGTGGACATGGCGCTCTGGGATCTCGCAGGCCGCCGCGCGGGCATGCCCGTCCACCAACTGCTGGGCGGAAAGGTCACCGATCGCGTCCGGGCGAGCGCTTCGGTCATGTGGGACACCCGTGACCTGGACGCCCCGGCCCGCCAGGCGGCCGACTACGCCGCCCGTGGCTTCACCGCAACCAAGGGTGGCTGGGGACACCCCGAAAGGGAGTTCGGCCTCGATGCCGATCGGGACGTCGAGATCGTCCGCCGTGTTCGGGCGGCCGTCGGCCCCGGCGTCGACATCGCCGTGGACGTCTCGGGGCGTGCCGGGTGGTCAGTGGCACATGCAAGCGAGATGGCGCAGCGGTTTGCGGAGCCCGGCCTGATGTGGCTCGAGGACGCCCTTCACCATGAGGACTACGCCGGCCTGCGCCGCCTGCGCGAGGCTGCCCCGATGCCGATCGCGACCGGCGAACGGGAGTGGACGCCGTCCGGGTACCGTCGCCTGATCGACTCCGGCGGGGTCGACATCGTTCTGGTCGACCCTGGCCGGGTCGAGGGGATCACCGGCATGTGGGAGGTCGTGCGCTACGCCGCCGCGCGGGGCGTGGGGATCGTCCCGCACTCGTGGACGAGCGCGGTCAACACGGCGGCCTCCCTTCAGGTGCTGGCGGCGTCCTCGAACGGCGTCCTGCTCGAGCTCAAGCCGGACGCGTCGCCCTTGCAGGCCGAGCTCGTCGACACGCCGATCGAGCAGCACGGCGGGTGGGTCGACGTACCCGACCGCCCTGGCCTCGGGCTCGAGATCGACGAACGGGTCCTGCGTCGCTACCGGATCGGTCGCCGCTAGGGAGTCAGGATCGGCCGACCGTCCCCGCACCCGAGCGGGTCTGGACGTCGAAGCTGTACGACGTCGTGATCCCTCCGTCCACGACAATCGCCGCCCCGGAGAACGCGGACGCCGCGTCGCTGACGAGGAAGCAGAGGACCTCTGCGATCTCGCGGGAGGTGATCAATTTCCCGGTCGGAACACGGTCTGCAAGCGCTCTGACCACGGCCGGGGGATCGTCGGTTGCATCGACGAAGCTCCGGAAGAGGGGCGTATCGACGATCCCGGGCAGCACCGCGTTGATCCTTACCCCGTCACCGGCGTACTCGAGCGCAGCCGACCGGACGACCTGAAGGAGCGCCGCCTTCGATGCGCAGTATGCGCTCAGCGTGTCTTGGACGACGAATGAGTTGACGCTGCAGACAACGGCGACTGCCCCGCTACTGCGCTCCCGCATCGCAGGCAGGAGAGTCCTGAGCCCACGCACGGCCCCGAAAACGTTGACATCGAAGATACGGCGCCAATCCTCGAGATCGGTCTCGAGCATCGGCGTCGTTACGAGCGTCCCGGCGCAGGGAATGAACGCGTCGGCACCGTGCGGCGAGCGCTCACCAACGGCCGTCCCAACCCGTTCCCAGGTTTCGGCGGATGCAACGTCCCCCCTCACCCAGGTGACGGCCGGAGATGCCCCGAGGTCGATCGGAGCCTCGGTCAGATCGACGGCGACGACCTCGTATCCCCGATCCAAGAGCATCTCCGCTGTCGCGCGGCCGATGCCGGAAGCTGCGCCGGTAACGACGCCGAACGCGGGGCTTCGAGGGGAGTCCATCGGATGAGTATCTTCGCAGATCACGTACCCAGGAGCGCTAGATGCATGATCAAGATGTTTGATGCATTACACTGCCAAGTGGTGCAATGGCCGTACAGGATCGGATCGAGGGCGCGAGCGCACGCATCAGCGGCACGTCTCTGCCGGGTAGTTCGGCCGGTACGGTTGCAGGATAGCGCGGTGCGAACAGGATGACCGGTCGGGGACCAGGGCCTCTCGACGGCTTCGTCGTGGTGGGACTCGAGCACTCCGTCGCCGGGCCGCTGTGCACGCGAATCCTGGCAGACCTCGGGGCCGAGGTGATCAAGATCGAGCGCGGGCCCGGCGGGGACTTCGCGCGCCACTGGGACGATAACGTCGCCGGCGAGAGCGCCCAGTTCTGGTGGCTCAATCGCCGGAAGCGGAGCATCGTCCTCGATCTCAAGGAGCCAGTCGGCCGGCGAAGCTTCGACGAGCTCCTCGAGCGCGCCGACGTCCTCGTCTGCAACCTCAGCCCCGGTGCACTCGACCGCCTCGGCCTCACCCCGGAGGAATTGGGCAGCCGTTATCCCAGCCTTGTCACCTGTCAGATCTCCGGCTACGGCCGTACCGGCGAGTTCCGCGACCGCAAGGCCTACGACATGCTCGTCCAGGCCGAGGCAGGCGTGATGAGCCTCACCGGGTCGCCGGAAACGCCGAGCCGTGCCGGAGTCTCCGTCTCGGATGTCGGCACAGGGATCTACGGTGCCGTGCTGGTGCTCGCCGGCCTCCTCGGACGTATGAAGGACGGAAAGGGCCGCCACCTCGACGTCGCGATGTACGACGCAACCGTCGAATTCGCTGCGCCGATGCTCCTCAGCTACCTCAACGCCGGGCTGCTCTATCCGCGCTTCCCCGATCGCCACCACGCGATCGTGCCCTACGGCGTCTTCCGCTGCGCCGACGGCGTGCTCGTCCTTGTCGCGGTCGAGCACGACCACGAGTGGCAGCGTTTCGCCGAGGCGATCCTCCAGCGGCCGGAGCTCGCGGACGACCCCGGCTACGCGACGAACATCCGCCGCCTTGAACGTCGGGAGGAGGTCGACGCGATGGTGGCGGCCGCAATCGGAGCCCTGCCCTCCGGCCGCGCGTATACCCTCCTCGATAGCCTGGGGCTCGCGTACGCTTCGCTGAACGATCTCGCCGCCGTGGGCAACCACTCAGTCGTGAGGGAGCGAGGGATGCTGGCGAATGAGGAGACGGCGGCCGGGGTCGGCGTCAGGACGCTGGTCGGGCTCGGCGAGCGGGTCTACGAGCGGGACGGGGCAGGACACGACCGCCCTCGCTCGGCGAGGACACCGAGGCGATCCTCGCGATGCTAGAGCAGCTGCCGGCGGCAGGAGCATAAGGAAAGGCGATGGCACGAAAGACCAAGAAGGATCTGATCGCCGAGGAGCTGCGAGAGCTGATCGGATCTGGCGAGCTTCCGCGCGGCGCGCGGATCCAGCAGGACGAGCTGGCCGCGCGCTTCGAGACGAGCATCACGCCCGTCCGCGAGGCGATGCGTCAGCTCGAGGCGCAGGGCCTGCTCGTGAGCGAGCCGCACCGGGGCGTCCGCGTCGCCGAGGCGAACCTGGACGAGGTCAAGGGCGTCTACATCGCGCGGAGACTGCTCGAGCCTTACGCGGCCCAGCGTGCGACGCTGCGCGTATCACGGCGCGATCTCGAGCAGGCCGACGAGCTGATCGACGCGATGGCCGCGGCGAGCAAGCAGAAGAACCCTGCCGCCGCACGCGAGGCCAACCGCGAATTCCACTTCCTCTTCTACGAGCGTTGCGGGATCCCGTCGCTCGCCCGGATCGTCGACACGCTCTGGCTCGCATTCCCATGGGACATACTCGGTGTGATCGGCGGACGCCTGGAGCAGTCGATCGAAGAGCATCGAGCGATGGTGAAGGCCCTCCGCGAAGGGGACGTCGACCTGGTCCGCACGAGGTTCGAGGAGCACATCCGCCGCAGCTACCTCGCGCTCTGCCAACACGTGACCGGCGAGAAGCCCGACGACCCCTTCGATCTCAGGAGCGACTGAGCGCCGCTCGGTCGGGAAGGAGAACAGCATGCGCCAGGGCGTGGACAGCGTCGTCCTCACAACCCTCACCGAGAACTACGTCGACATGCTGCTGCCCGACGGTCCCAAAGTGACCAGAGCGGGGCTGGCGCACCACTTCGACCCGAAATGCGCATGCCCGGTCGCCGAGAACGGGGTCGCGTTCCACCTCGACGTGGTGTGGGGCCGCTACCACTACCGCGCCCTCTTCGACACCGGCATGACGGGCCCGGTGCTGCAGCACAACGCCGGTGCGCTCTCGATCGACCTCGGCATGGTCGACCATGCGGTGATCAGCCACGGCCACCCGGACCACTACGGGGGGCTGCTGGGCTTCCTCGAGAGTCGAGAGGCTCCTGTGCCGCTGTCGATGCACGCGGACGCGTTCCTGCCTCGGTACCTGCGCCTCGCCTCGGGCCAGGTCGCCCCCTACTACAACCAAGATCTCTCCGAGGAAACGATCGAGCAAGCCGGCGGCCGGATCGTCTTCCACAAGGGACCGCTCGAGGTCGGCCCCGGGCTGATCGCGACCGGGGCCATTCCTCGCGAGGTCGAGTTCGAGATGCCGCCTTCCCGGATCGACACCCCGAACGCGCTGATCCAGATGATCGACGGCGAGATGCAGCCCGACGCGGTGCCCGACGACCAGGCGCTCGTCATCGAGGTGGGAAGCGACGGGATCGCCGTGCTCTGTGGCTGCAGCCACGCGGGCGTGATCAACACGATCCGACACGCGATCAAGATCACCGACCGCCAACGCGTGGTGGGCGTCTTCGGGGGCTTCCATCTCGGCTTCCCGGGCATTCCCGAGGAGAAGACGCACAAGACGATCGAGGCCCTCCGCGACATCGGTGTGGAGATGCTCTGTCCAATGCACTGCACGGGGATGCGGGCGATGATGGACATCGCACGCGCATTTCCCGAGCAGTTCCTGCTCAACTGCACGGGCTCTCGCGTCTACATCCCGTGATCGGGATCTTGCGCAGGACGGCGATCGATCAACGCACGAGGTAGCCGCCGTCGACGACGACGATGGCCCCTTGGAGGTAGGCGGCCGCGGGGGAGACGAGGAATGCGACCGCGTCGGCGATCTCCTGTGGACGGGCCCAGCGGCCGGCAACGATCCGGCCGGTGATGTCCGCGAACCGCTCGGGGTTCTCGCGCAGGGCTGCCGTGAACTCCGTCTCCACCCAGCCGGGCGCAACGGCGTTGACCCGGATTCCGTCCGCGGCCCATTCGACCGCCTCGGACTTCATCATCTGCGCGACGGCGCCCTTGCTGGCCGCGTAGGCGAGCACGTTCAACCCACCGAAGAAGCTGTACGCCGAGGCGACATGGACGATCCGGCCGTCTGCGCCCTGTTCGCGAAAGGCGCGAGCGGCGGCGCGTGAGGTCGCGAAGGCAGACAGCAGGCTGACGTCGAGCACTCTCCGGAAGTCGTCGATCGAGATGTCGAGCGCGGGTCCGCGGACGTTCAGGGCGGCGTTGCAGACCGCGACGTCGAGACGCCCGTAGGCCACGGCCGCCTCGGCAACCGCAGCCTCGGCAGCTTCGGGCTCGCTCAGATCGGCCCTGAGCACGAGAGCCCTCCGACCCAGCGCCTCCACAGCTGCGACGGTGTCCGCCGCCTCACCGCGTTGGACGAGGGCGACGTCGGCGCCGAGCTCCGCAAGGGAGACGGCGACCGCCTGCCCGATCCCGCGGCTCGCGCCGGTGACGAGAGCGACCTCGCCGTCCAGAAAGCTGCGATAGGTCGCGCGCAGCGCTGCGCGGTCGCTATTCGCCTCGCCATTCACAACGTCGACAGCCTAGATGGGTGATTCCACGAGATCGCCGACGCTGGGGTGCCGGCTGGCTGCTCCGGGGCGTGACGCCAGGGCGCAGGCGAGGCTGGACGCCTCGGTAAGCCCTGGCGTCACGAAGCGCACGCTCTCGGTCGCAGCGTCGCAGCGCTGCGACGGAGAGCGGAAGCGGCCCGGACACTCCAGACGGGGCCACCAGCCGCGCGAGACCGTGGAATCAATCATCTAGGCGTAGGCGACCCGCGGATCGACGGCCGCGTTCACGAGGTCGGCGACGAGGTTGAGCAGAACGATGAAGCAGGCGGCAATCAGGACCGTGCCCATGATCACCGGGATGTCGTTGCTGCCCACGGCTCGCCAGGCCAGTTCGCCCAGGCCGGGCCAGCCGAAGACCTTCTCGATCACGAGCACGCCACCGAAGAAGACGCCAAGGTCGAGCGCGATCATCGTGATGATGGGGCCGATCGCGTTTCGCATGACATGGCGGCCGACGACGATTCTCTGCGGCATGCCCTTGGCACGGGCATTGCGCACATAGTCCTCCGAGGTGATGTTGAGAATCGTCGAGCGGAGCATCCGCGCATACCAGGCTGCACCGGGAATCCCGAGCGTCAGCGCCGGAAGAATGATGTGGCCGAATGACCCGGAGCCCCCGAGCGGGAAGAGATCCATCTTGAACGCGAGGAAGTACAGAAGCAGCAGCCCGAGGACGAACGTCGGGATCACTGCACCGACGAGAGAGAAGCCCATGATGAATCGATCGACGAGCGAGCGCGGCCGGAGCGCAGCGATGATCCCCATCGGGATACCGAGCACCAACATCACGAAAGCTGCCGCACCGGCCAGCAGCACGGTCCTCGGAAGCCGGTCCACCGTGCTGGTGAGGACGGGCTTTCCGGTGAAGAAGGACGTCCCGAGATCCCCCTGCACGAGCCGCCCCATGTAGCGACCGTACTGAACCACGATCGAGTCGTTGAGACCGAAGTCCTCGCGTACCCTCTCGACCACTTGCTCCGAGGCGCGCGACCCGGCGTAGACGTGCGCCGGGTCGATCGGCGAGAGGAAGATCGCGCCGAAGGTAAGCGTCGCGATCGCCCAGAGCACGACGATCGTCCAGGCGAGGCGCCTGCACAGGTACCAGATCACGGATGACTCCGGGCGCGGCTTGCCCGCACGGCGATCAGGCCTCCGTGAGCCAGTAGTCCTTGAAGAACGTGACCGTCGTCAGCGTCGCCGGAGCGAACACGCCCTGAACCCGCTTCGACGTGAAGTCGACCCGGACGTCCTGAATCATCGGAACCGCCGCAACCGCGTCCGAGACCACCTGTTTGTCCATCTGCTTGTAGTAGTCGACGACCTCGTTGGCATCCTGGGCCACGTGCGCGTCCTTCACGAGGCTCTCGAAGCCGGGATCGCTCCACATCGAGAGGTTGCAGCACTTCGCGTCGATCGCGGCCTGTGTGAACGCACCGTCGAAGAAGTACGACCCGTGCGGATACGGGAGGTCCCAGAGATAGGTGACCATTGGCGGCGGATCGCCGTTGTAGGCCTTGTCGATGAACACCTCGATGGTGGCAAGGTTCGTCGTGGCGTTGATCCCGACCGCTTTGAGGTCGGCCTGAGCTGTCTGTGCCATCTCGTTGAACGGGCTCTGCTCCTGCGCCAGGATCTCGAACTCGATGCCCTCGGCTCCGGCATCGGCGAGCAGTTGCTTGGCGCCCTCGGGGTCGAAGGGGATCTGGAGCCCCTCCTGGTAGTAGGGAGTGAGCTCGCTGAAGAGACCGCCTGTGACGACCTCAGCGAGACCCTTGAGCGTTCGAGCGAGCCGCTCACGGTCAAGTGCCATCGCGATCGCCTGGCGTACTCGCACGTCCTTCAGCGGCTCGGACTGCACGTTCAGCGTGTGGTAGTACAAGAGGTTGACAGCCCCGATCAGAAGGTTCCCGTTGAGCTCGGGGTCGTCGCGCAGCTGCACGGCAGTCGCGTTCGGGATCCGATCCATGATCATGTCGACCTGGCCGTCCTGCACCTGTAGGACGGCGAGGTCCGTCGCCGTTTGGAACGTCCACTCGACGCGGTCGATGTAGGGCCGCTCGGGATCCCAGTAATCGGCGAAGCGGTCGAGGACGAGCCCGGTCTCCAGATCGACGTCGCTCATCACGTACGGGCCCGTCCCGACGGGAGCGAGATTGAACTTCTCGTCGCCGAGCTCCTCGACGACGTCGCGCGGCACAACCGAGGCGAACGGCATCGCAAGCAGGTACGGGAGTGCACTCTCCGGCTGCTCGAGCTCGATGGTGAACGTCTGGTCGTCGACGACCTTGATCCCACTGACCTCGTTCGCTTTCTCGCTCAACACATCGGCCAGGCCCACGATCGGCAGGCCCGTGTAGAGCGATGCGCCCTCGCAGGCAAACGCCGGGGAGAGCAGTCGATCAAGGGAGAACTTGACGTCGTCCGCTGTCATCACCCGGCCGTGATGGAACATCACGCCGTCACGCAGCGTGAAGGTCAACAGCGTTCCGTCCGCGTTGAATTCCGGGAGCGAGGCGAGCCCGTCGGTGAGCTCTCCGCCCTGCGGGGGCAGGAACAGAATCGGCTCCGCAACGGCGACGGCCCCGGTCCAGATGAAGCCGTCCCAGAACTTCTGGGGATCGAAGCCACGCAGGCCCGCTACGGCCGCGTACTTCAGCGTCCCACCACGGACAGGCCCTGTCGCCGCCGTGGTCGCGGCTGCCCCCGTCTCGGTCGCGGCGCCCGTCGCGGCTGCCGTCGTCGCCCCCCCGCTCGTCTCCGTCTCGGTGCTCGAGCCGCCGCAGGCCGCGAGCAGCCCACCCCCGAGCGCCGCTATGCCGCCGGCCTGGAAAGCTCGCACGATCAGCGTGCGTCGGGTCAGCACGGGATCCCATCTGTTGCTGTCGCCGGCGGTCACGTCGCCCCCTCTCGAAGCCATGCACTGACAAACAATTCGAGGTATCGTAGCGTTGATAATGCATTATCTCAAGCCGAGCTCTCGTCCCCGCCTCGAGCGCGCGGAGTCTGAGGTCAGGTGACAGCTGCGGCACGGCCGGACGTGAGCAGCCCGGCGAGTGCCGACGAGCAGGGCTTCTGGCGGCTCGCCTTTCGAGAGCTTCTTCGCGATCGCATGGCGGTCGTCGGCCTGGTGATCGTCATCGGCCTGTGTGTGTGCGCCATCCTGGCACCCGTGATCGCCCCGTACGACCAGGACTTCCAGCACCGCGAGGGTCTGTCGCTCGAAGGCGAACCGCTGGCGCCGAGCGGCGCGTTCCTGTTCGGAACCGACGCCTTCGGAAGGGATCAGCTGTCCCGCGCTCTCTACGGCGCTCGGGTTTCTCTCCTCGTCGGCATCGGAGGCAGCTTGCTCGCCTGCCTCTTCGGGATCACGCTCGGCAGTCTCGCGGGCATGTCGCGCGGTGTCGTGCAGTCCGTGCTCATGCGCACCGTGGACGTCATCCTCTCGTTCCCGGTTCTCCTGCTTGCGGTGGCACTGCTCGCCGTCACGAAGCCGAGCCTCGCATCCATGCTCGTCATCTTCGGCGTTGCCTTCGGTGCGAGCCTCGCGCGAATCGTCTACGGCCAGGTCGTGAGCCTGCGCGAGCGCGAGTTCGTGACCGCAGCCCGTGCCGCGGGCGTCCGGTCGCCCACGATCGTCGTGCAACACATCGTCCCGCACATCCTTCCGAGCGTCGTCGTCTACGCAACGCTCGGCGTGGCCACGGCGATCATGTTCGAGGCGGCCCTATCCTACGTCGGAATCGGTATCCAGCCGCCCCAGGCCTCGTGGGGGAACATGGTCAGCGACGGGCAGACAGCACTCCTCTCCTCGCCTTGGCTGGTGGCGTTCCCTGGAGGTGCGATCGTGCTCGCCATGGTCGGGTTCTCCCTTCTCGGTGACGGCCTGCGGGATGTCCTCGACCCCACGCTCGAGCGCCGTGGGCGCTTCCTGTTGTTCGGTGTTCGCTGAGCGGTTGGCTGACTCCCCGCTGCTGCGTGTCACAGGACTGGAAACGTCGTTCGTCGCCGACGATGAGCTTCTGCAGGCCGTTCGCGGGATCTCCTTCGAGCTCCGCGAAGGCCGGACGCTTGGACTCGTTGGCGAGTCGGGGTGCGGCAAGAGCGTCACCGCCCTCTCGATCATGGGGCTGCTGCCGCCGAACGGCATGATCACCGGAGGATCGATCGCGCTGAGGGGCGATGACCTTCTCGCGGCGTCACCGCGACGACTCGAGGCGCTGCGGGGGCGGCGCATCGCGATGGTCTTCCAGGACTCCATGACAAGCCTGAACCCCGTTCTCAGCATCGGACGACAGCTGACCGAGGGACTCGAGCACCACCTTGGCATGAGCCGCCGCCAGGCCCGGCAGCGTGCCGTGGAACTCCTCGAGGAAGTCGGAGTACCCGAGCCCGGCACCCGTCTGCGCCAGTACCCTCACCAGCTCTCCGGAGGCCTGCGCCAGCGGGTTGCCGTCGCCATCGCAATCGCAGCGAACCCGGAATTGCTGATCGCCGACGAACCGACGACCGCGCTCGACGTGACGATCCAGGCGCAGCTCGTCGAGCTTCTGCACAGAGAGCGCGAGCAACGTGGCATGGCGCTGCTGCTGATCACCCACGACCTCGGCGTGGTGGCCGGCGTGGCCGACGAGGTCTGCGTCATGTACGCCGGGCGCATTGTCGAGCAGGGGCCGACAGAGCGCCTGTTCGCCGACGCACGCCATCCCTACACGCTCGGGCTCCTGCAGAGCATCCCCCGCCTCGGGGTTCCTCGCATGCGCCGCCTCGCCTCGATCGGCGGCGCCCCGCCCTCGCCGGGTGCTGTTGGAGCCGGCTGTGCGTTCCGCCCTCGCTGTGCCTACGCGCTCGACCGTTGCCGCATCGAGGATCCTCCTCTTGTCGAGACGGACGCGGACGGCTCCGCCGCGGCCTGCTGGGCCGACGTCCGTACGCCTGCCGCATGACCGCGGCACCGGAGAATCGCTCGGATACCCTCGTCGACGCAGAGTCGGTGACGGTCGAGTTCCGTGTCTCCGCACGCGGCTGGCGCGGTACGCGTCAGCTGCTGCGGGCGGTCGACGGCGTGACGCTTGCGATCGAGCGTGGCGAGACGCTCGCCCTCGTCGGTGAGTCGGGCTGCGGGAAGACAACCTTCGGCCGCAGCCTCCTGCGCCTCGCCGAGCCCACGTCGGGACGGATTCGCTTCGACGGCGTCGACATCGCGACGTTGAGGGGCGCCGATCTGCTCGCGTTCCGGAGACGAGCTCAGATCATTTTCCAGGATCCGTACGCATCGCTCGATCCCCGGATGCGCGTCGAGAGGATCATCGGGGAGCCCCTTCGGGCGCACGGGATGCACGCCGCGAGCGAGCGCCGGCTGGAGGTTGGGCGGCTGCTCGAACTGGTCGGGCTCCCTGCGAGCGCGGCCCGCCGCTACCCCCACGCGTTCTCCGGCGGACAGCGCCAGCGGATCGGGATCGCCCGCGCTCTGGCGCTGTCACCCGAGTTCGTTGTCGCGGACGAGCCCGTATCGGCCCTGGACGTATCCGTCCAGGCAGCGATCGTGAACCTCCTCAGCGATCTGCAGGAGAACCTCGGCCTCACGCTTCTGCTCATCTCCCACGACCTCGCCGTGGTTCGCCACGCCGCCTCCCGCGTTGCCGTCATGTACCTGGGGACGATCGTCGAAATCGCCGACTCCGACACCCTCTTCGACGATGCCCTGCACCCCTATACCCGCTCCCTTCTGTCGGCCGTCCCGACACCCGAACCCGGCGTCGAGCGGCAGAGGGAGCGGATGGTGCTCACGGGCGACGTGCCAAGCCCTGTCGACCCTCCGGGCGGTTGCCGATTCCACCCACGCTGCCCGGTGGCGATGCCTGTTTGCGCGGCCATCCCGCCTGCCCTGCTGGCGACGGAGACCGACCGAGCGGTCGCATGTCACCTTGTCCATGCTCCGGTCGAGCCGCTAGCCGAATCCCCTGGCTGACCGCCAGTAGAGCGTCGAGCGCTCGCTGACGCACGAGAGGGTGGGGATCGCCAACACGACGCGCAAGCGCAGAGACCGCGGGTACCGCCCCCGGCCCTAGAGCTCCCAGTCCCGAGGCTGCCTCCTCGCGGACGAGCGAGTCCTTGTCCCGCAGCGCGGCTGCGAGAACGTCGACGGCGAGCGGGCACACATCGGGGTCTTCGCGTGCGATCCGCCCGAGAGCCCACGCCGCCTCGGCGCGGACATCGGGGTCGCGGTCGTGCACGATCGCCCGCACGAGCGCGGGAACCGCGGCCACCGCCGCCGCACCCATCTTCCCGAACGCCCAGGCAGCCGACCAACGCACGTCGAGGTTCTGGTCAGTCGAGAGCAGACTCGCCAGCAACGGAACGGCTTCGGCCGCGCCGGGCCCGAGCTTGCCGATCTCGAAGGTGCTGATTCCCCGGGTGCGCTCGTTCTCGCTGCGCAGGCCGGCCAATCGCACGGGAAGCTGAACCTCGATGGCCCGGTGTGCAGACTCACCGGGGCGAGGCGCCGTCTTGGGCGCCTGCCCTGCAACACGAAGGAGAGCATGCCTGGCCGCGGCCGCGACTGCGGGCCAGTCGTCAGCGCAGCGTGCCCGGAGCGCCGGAACGGCGCTCGCCGCGGCCGCGCCAACACGGGCAAGGCCGACCGCGGCCGACTCGCGAACAAGCTGGTCTGGGTCGTCGAGTGCCGCGACCAGCGCCGGCGTGACGGACGATTCGTTGCTGATCGCACCCAGCGCCCGGGCGGTCGCCTCGCGCACGTCGGGATCAGGGTCGGCGAGCAGGGGGAAGAGCGCGGGGAGGGCAGGCCGACCGATGGTGCCGAGGCGTTCGAGCGCGACGACCGCCGACCAGCGCGGGTCGACGAGGCGACCGGTGTCGGCCGCCACGGACGCGAGACCGGGAACGACCGGCGCCGCGTCAGGGCCCACCCGTCCGAGCGCCCACGCTGCGCGGGCCTGGACGATCTCATCGGGGTGGCTCAGCAGCTTGCCGAAGACGTTGACGTACTGCCCCGCCTCCCAGCCGATCCTCTCGAGCGCGTCGAGGAGCGCGTAGCGAACCGGCGGCTCCGAGTCGGTGATCGACTGCTCGACCATCGTGTCGAGGACGGACGGCGCGTGCAGCCCAGCGCGCCAAGCGTCTCGGCCGCCACGAGGCGGTCGGCGGACTCTCCGCGCGTGAGCTCCGCCACCGCGACGTGCACGTATTCGTTCGGTAAAGATCCATGATCGTTACTATCATGCATCAGACCGTGCAGCCTAGACGGTTCTCATCTCGAACGAGCGCCCCAGCGCCTCGGGGTGTCAAACGGAGGTGTCTCATGACGCCTCCGACCGGCCCGGTCTTTGCACTGCAAATCCTCTCGACGCCGTCCCCTGACTTGGGTGAGATCGAGGTACTTGCCGGTCGGGCGAGCTACGCGACGGCGTCTACCCGCCATACCACGCTCGCTACCGCCCTGTCGGCAGGGCCAGAACGCCGACCGAAGTCTCTTCCAGACCGTTCCACCGTGCCGACGGCCAGCACCGAGTCTCCCGTCGGCCTGACCGGGAGGACAGATGGCCGACGAGACGACGGCACACGTTCACGACCTGCTTCGGCGCGCGATCCTTGCCACCGACCACGACGAGCGATACGCATTGACGGAGCAGGTCGGCCTGCTCGGAGTGGACGCAGACCGCGACGTCCCCCTGCTGATCGAGCTGCTCGGCCAGAGGTACCACTGGTTCGCGCGCTCGCTCGCGGTCTGGGAGCTCCTGAAGCTGGGCCCGGACGCGGCCGTCGCCGTGCCTGATCTTGCCGCGCTCGCGGACGAACGCGGCACGATCATCGACCCTCGCTGGGCGTCGCTCTGGGCTCTCGAACGAATGGGCCCTGCCGCCGCCCCAGCCATCCCGACGATGATCGGACTCCTCCGCGACGAACCGGACCCGGACATCCGCTCGGAAGCGGCGTTCGCCCTGGGCGCGACCGCATCCGTCGACGACGTCGTTCCGGCACTCGATCGCGCTCTCGAGGATCCCGACTCCCTCGTCCGGGAGGAGGCGGCGCGGGCGCTCGGCCGCATCGGGCCACAGGCTGCCCAAGCCGTGCCGGCCCTCGTGCAGCTGGTCGGCGATCCAGTTCGCCCCGTCCGCGAAGCTGCTCTCGAGGCGCTCGCCCGTCTCGGGGAAACCACACTCGCCGACGAGCTGCAGGCCGAGGCCAGCCGGGCGGCGACCCGGCCTGCGCAGCTCGACGAGCTGCTCGAGCGTCTCCGTAGCGACGATGCGCGTCTTCGCGCCGAGACGTCGTGGCCCGTCGGGAAGCTCGGCGCGGACGCGGCGCCCGCGCTGCCCGCGATCGTCCACCAGCTTCGTACGGACGAGCACCCGGACGCGAGGTGGGGTGCAGCCTGGTGTGTCGGCCGCATCGGCAACGCGGCGGTCGATGCAGTCCCGGAGGTGATCGTGGCAGTCCAGGATGATCCTGATCCGGACGTCCGGGCTCAGGCGGCCAACGCGCTCGGGCACATCGGCCTCGCTTCGACGCAGGTCGTCGATGCTCTTGTGTCAGCGCTCGACGATGCTGCGGCTTCGATGCTCCGCGAGGAGGCCCTCGTCGCCCTGGCACGGCTCGGGCCGTCGGCCCGCATGGCCGTCCCGGCCATCCGCGCACGGCTCGCGGACCGGCATCCGATGGTTCGCCAGCGTGCTCGGGCCGCCCTGGTTGCGGTGTTGAACGAGGTCTGAGCGGGCCCGCCTACTCGCTCGCGATCGTGGCCAGAGCCTCGCGCGCTCTGGCCCGCACGCCGGAATGGGCATCCTCGGCGGCGCGTCCGAGAGCCGCCCGGGCCTCGGATGCCGGGGGCCCGATGGCTCGCAGGGCGTCGGCCGCCTCGTCGCGCACCATCGGATCCTCGTCATCGAGTGCCACTGCGAGGGACCCGACGGCGGCGCCGGGCGCCCCCTGCCACTGGACGGCGAGCGCGGCGGCAGCGCCTTGCCGGACGTCAGGGTCCACGTCGGATGCGAGGATGTTCGTCAGGGTTCCCGTGAGCTCGCTCCCCGGCACACCGATGCGCGCGAGCGCGTAGAGGGCGGCCCAGCGCGCGTCCGAGTCGGGGTCGACGATCGCCTGGGTCGCGAGCGCGTCGGACACCTCGACGTCGCGAACGCCGCGCTTGGCGAGCAGCCAAGCCGCCTCGGCGCGAAGGAACGCGTCGTCTCCCTGCAGCCGACCGAGGAGCACGTCGACGGAGGGGGCGTCTTCCAACCAGGGATCCTCCTCGGCCGTCTCTGTCCGGTCGGGCACGGCTTCCCGCAGCCGGGCAAGGGCGGTCACGGCTGCCCCGCGCACATAGTCGATCGGGTCAGAGCAGCGTGCCCGAAGGCGGGCGACCGTGACCGGGGCCGCCGTCCCGATCAGGCCGATTGCCTCGGCCGCGTTACCACGGGCGAGGGGGTCGACGTCGTCGAGCACGTCCGCGAGGGTGGGCTCGACAGCAGCGGCCTTCGGTCCGATTCTGCCCAGCGTGCGAGCGGCCTCGCTTCGCACGTCACCGCTCGCGTCCCGGAGCGCATGCTCGAGGACGGCGAGGATCTCGGGCGAATGCAGGCGGGACCGGGCGAACGCCCACAGTGCACCGAACTTCGGGTCGACGTCCGGATCGGTGCGGAGGCACTCGACCAGGGCTGGGACGGCGGGTTCGACTTCGGCGGGTTCGAACCGCCCCATCGTCCAGCCCGCCCGCGCGCGTACCTCACGTGCAGGGTGCGAGAGCAGCTCCAGCGCGTTGGTGCGGATATCCGCGACCGGAACGTCCAGTCTGATGAGTGCATTCACCGCGGCCGCACGGACGCCCGAGTTGTCGTCGTCCAACGAGATGCGTGCGAGGTGCGGGACCGACGTCATCCCCGTTCCGGCCGACATCCGGCCGAGGGCCTCGGCAGCGCGCGTCCTGACGATCGGGTCGCCACTCGCCAGGCACCGGCCCAGCCGAGTTTGGATCCGCATGTCCTCGCGCTCGTCCACGGGTCTATCGCTCACTGGCCCACCTTCCGTTTCGGGTCGGGCGCACCGCACTCGGGAGCACGCTGCGCACGCATCAGAACTAACCACGATGTAGGATCTCGAGGATAATGCATCACCGTTGGGGTGGGGCGATCCCGGGCTAACCCCCGTCGTGCGAGAGACGTCCCAACTGGCGACAGGAACTGACAAGGAGGAGGGGGCCGAGATGTCCGATTTTCCGGAGAAGGAGCGAGCGCGTCGAGAGCTCGGCGTGGCGATCGACCGCGCAATCCTTCGGCGCGAGCTGACCAGGCGCGAGTTGCTGCGCCGGTCAGGCCTGGTGCTCCTCGCTTCGACCGCGCTGCCGACATTGCTCGCGGCTTGCGGCGGCGGGGACGAAACCGGCACCACCGCTGCGACGACTGCCGAGGCGACGACACCGGAGACGACACCGGCGGACACGTCGGCCGCAACCGACGGCGGTGCCGCGGCCGGTGAGGTAGGTGGCGACCTGGACTTCCTGTCCTGGGAGGGCTATGACCTCCCCGACATCATGGGGCCGTGGCTGACCGAGAACGGCGTCACGCTGAACCCGACGTATCCCGGCAACCACGACGAGATCACCACGAAGCTCGTCGCCGCGGGCGGTCAGGGCGGTTACGACATCTTCACGTACTACCAGGGCTACAAGAGCCTCTACTCGGAGCTCGGGTTGCTCGAGCCCCTCGACGAGGCGCGTGTACCGAACCTCGCCGGCGTCATGCCATTCTTCGCCTCCGACGTTGGGAACTACTGGCTCGATGCAGACGGGACCCGCACCGGATTTCCGTGGACCTTCAGCATCAACTCCGTCAACTACGACTCCGCCGAGGTCGATGCGCCGACTTCCTACAACGACCTGCTCGACCCGTCATACACCGGGAAGGTCGTCGTCGTCGACGACCCGCTCGGCGCATTCACGATCGGCGCCTTCATCCTCGGCTACGACGTCACCACTCTCACGCCTGACCAGCAGACCGAGGTTTCGGCCTTCCTCGAGCAGATGGTCGGACAGTCGAAGACCATCTCCCCGACCTATGGCGATGCGACGAGCCAGCTCGTCTCGGGCGAGGCCGTGTTCATGTTCCCGGGGTGGGCGGCGGTGAACTCCTTCGCGGTGCAGGCCGGCAAGGAGACGATCCAGCTCGCGATCCCGCAGGAGGGCGGCATGGCCACGACGGACGCATGGGCCATCCCGCCGGGTGCAGACAACGCCGACACCGCCTACGCCTGGATCAATCAGACGTACGATCCGCAGGTGCAGGCCGATGCGGCCGCGTACCTGGTCGGCGGAACCGTCGTCACCGACGCCGTGCCCCTGCTGACGCCCGAGGCCGCCGCGGTCTATCCGTACTACGACGACATCGAGGGCTTGTTCGAGCAGGTGACCCTGTACGGCATCCCGCCACAGGAGTCGGACGAGTACATGACCGCCACGCAGATGGCCGAGCTCTGGACGACGATCAAGGCCTAGACCCAGCGCGTCCACGACAAGCACTTGAGCGCGATCGCACAGGAGGAGGCGGCACCGCAGGGTTGGCGGTCACGCGAACTGCGGCTCGGGCCGCTCGTGCTGACGGCACCGGTCGTCGTCGGCCTCCTCTTCTTCTTCGTTGCGCCGCTCGCCGCGTTCTTCGTCTACAGCTTCCTCACCGCCGGCCTGTTCGAGGTGGGCGGCCCGATCACGCTCGACGCCTACCGCGATGCGGTGACGACCGGCGTCAACGGAACGCTCGCGGTGAACTCGTTCGTCGTCGGGATCTGCACGGCGGTCGTGACACTGCTCCTCGCGCTGCCGGTGGCCTACTGGTTGCGCTATGCAGCCGGGCGCTGGCAGATGGTCGTCCTGCTCCTGATCGTCGTCTCGATGTTCGCGAGCTACCTCGTACGCATCTACGCCTGGCGGTCGATCCTCGGTGACAACGGGCTCCTGAACACCGGCCTGCGGGACATCGGGCTCATCGACGAGTCGCTCGACTTCCTGCTGTTCAACCGCTTCTCGGTCACCGTCGCTCTCGTCCACATCTTCCTGCCCTATGTCGTGCTCGTGCTCTACGCGGGATTCCGGCCGATCGCACCCGCGCTGCTCGAGGGCGCCCAGGACCTGGGCGGAGGGTCGTTCGCGCAATGGCGCCGCGTCGTCCTGCCCCTGATCGCGGCGCCCGCTGCCACGTCGTTCCTGTTCGTGTTCGTGCTGTCGGCAGCCGACTACGTCACACCGCAGTTCCTCGGCGGAACGAGTGGCGCGATGCTCGGCGTCCGGATCCAAACCGCGTTGACCGGCGTGGGCGACTGGCCGCTCGGTGCAGCGCTCGCCTTCCTCATGCTCGCGGCCTTCCTCGTCTGCTACCTGATCACGATGGTCGGCCTCAGGATCCTGAACCTCGACCGGATTCGCTTCGTCGAGGTCGCGCCCTCCGGAGACCGCCAGCGCGCGCCGATCGCGGCCACCGTGAGCATTCTCGCGCTCGTGTTCCTCTACGTCCCGCTCATCGTTGTCGTGCTGTTCTCGTTTCACCGCACCGGCGGGCTGTCGTTCCCGTTCGAGGGCTTCTCTCTTCGCTGGTACCGCGAGGTGTTCGGCTCCGCGCAGTTCCGGGATGCACTCATGAACTCGCTCATCGTCGCTGCCGTCGTGTCCGCCGTGACGCTCGTGCTCGGAACCGCCGCAGCCTACGGCCTGTCACGACTCGCCCCCCGCCTGCGCGCACCCCTCGCCCTGCTGTGCTTCCTGCCGATCACCCTCCCCGGGCTGTTCCTGGGCATCTCCATGCTCGTCTTCTTCGCGCGGATCGAGCTGCATCTCTCGCTCACCACGGTCGCCGCAGCCCACTTCGTCTACGTCCTTCCCTACTTCCTGCTGATCACCATCGCCGCACTCGACCGCCTGGACCCGGCGCTCGACGAAGCAGCCGCAGACCTGGGCGCATCGCCGTGGCGCGTCTTCCGCCGGGTGACGCTGCCGCAGGTCTGGCCGATCCTCGTCGGAGCAACGTCCCTGGCCTTCGCCCTCTCCTTCGACGAGTTCATCATGACGTTCTTCGTGATCGGTGCAGACTCGACCTTGCCGATGTTCATCTGGTCGAGCCTGCGTCGTACCGTCGACCCCACGATCAACACCATCTCGACCCTGCTGATGGCGATCACGGTGGCGCTCGTCGTCGTCTCGTTCGTCTTCACCCTGCGCGGCGAGCGCAACCGCCGCCGAGCCGGGGCGAGCACGTTTGCCGGAGAGCCCTTGTGAGCGCCGACGTCCGTCTGCAGGTAGCCGGCGTCACCCACCGGTACGGGACCGTTATCGCGCTCGAGGACGTCGTTCTCGATGTCCCCGAGCACGAGCTCATCACGCTCCTCGGGCCGTCCGGTTGCGGCAAGACGACGCTGCTGCGAATCATCGCCGGCTTCATCCGACCGACCCAGGGCAAGGTGCTCCTCGAGGGACGGGATGTGACCCGCGTACCGCCGCACAAACGCCCGGTCAACATGGTCTTCCAGCGCGCGACCCTCTTTCCGCACCTCGACGTCTTCGAGAACGTGGCCTTCGGGCTCCGAATCGCCCACGTGCCGAAGGCGGAGGTGACGTCGCACGTGCAGGACGCGCTGCGGCTCGTCAGGCTCGACGGGTACGAGCGTCGGCGCGCATACGAGCTCTCCGGAGGGCAGATGCAGCGCGTCGCCCTCGCGCGCGCGCTCGTCAACAAGCCACGGGTGCTGCTGCTCGACGAGCCGCTCTCCGCGCTGGACCTGAAGATCCGGCTCGAGATGGAGGAGGAGCTGCGCCGGGTGCATCGCGAGACCGGCGCGACCTTCGTCTACGTCACCCACGACCAGCGGGAGGCGCTCGCGCTCTCCGACAGGATCGCCGTCTTCGACCAGGGCCGGATCCAGCAGATCGGCAGCCCGGAGGACGTCTACCGGCGACCCACCTCCCCGTTCGCGGCGCGGTTCGTCGGCGATGCCAATGTGCTGCCGTGTACCGTCGAGGCCGCCGCCGGCGACGCGGTGAATGTGGTGCTCGCGGGGGCCAGGCTCCTCGTCGGATCGCAGGGCACTGATCCCGGCCAGGCGTGGCTCGTGATCCGGGCGGAGGCGATCGGCGTCGGGCCGACGGACGGCGCTGTGCTGACCGGCAACGTCCGCGACGTGGCGTTCCGGGGAACCGGCTACTCCTACCGGGTCGACGTACCCGGTCTGGCCGACCCTGTCCGGGCAGAGGTCGGCGGTGGCGCCGACGCCTTCTCGATCGGCGACGAGGTGGGCCTGCACTGGGACAGCCAGCGCGGACGGCTCCTGCCGCGCAGCGAATGAGCGGCCGCGAGCCCGACGCGAGCCGGGATCCAGGCAACGACAACGTCGAGCGGGTACTCGCGCTCGTCGAGGCGTGGAATAGCCACGATCTCCAGCGGATCGCAGACTTCTTCCACGACGACTTCGAGAACCACCAGTTGCCCCTCCCACCGGTCGTCGGTCTTGCGGCATACCTGGAGCACTGCCGCCGATGGTTCGAGGCCTATCCGGACTTCCGGATCGAACCGTTGACTCTGTTCGGGGATGGAGACCTCGTCTGCCTCGAGTCGCGAGGGGCCGGCACCCGCGTCTCCGGGTTCTTCGGAGCCGAGCCGAGCGGCAGACTCGAGGTCAACTACGCCCTCGACGTGTTCGAGTTACGCGACGCTCGCATTCTCCGGGAGCGCGGGTACTGGGACTACTCCGTCCTGACCGGACAGCCAGCGCCCGCTGCCGGCGGAGGGGAGCGCCCGGGGAGCCCCTTCCACCCGCCGGCGCCCCGAGCGCCTTGACCGCGCGAGGTGTGATGCATTAGCGTGGCGATCCTGCATCCGGTTAGCGTGGCGATCCTGCATCCGGCGGTGCACGGCGCTCTCCGCGGGCCGCCGTGTCGCGACGACCGGTGCCTGGGCAGTGCCTGGAACGAGCACCGACGACGAGGAGGCGACGGCGATGAGCGATGGCGATCCTGTGGACCCTCGGGTACGAGATTCGATGGCGCGCTACGAGCAGGCGATGCTCTCGCGGCGTGAGCTCCTCCGGAGGATGGGCTTCGGTGTGGTCGCGCTCGGTGCCGGGCCGGCGCTGCTCGCCGCCTGCGGCGGAGGCTCTGACACCTCGGCCGAGACCACTGAGGCCGCGACCACGGCAGCGGCGGAAACCGAGCCCGCGACCACGGCCGCCGCCACCACCGCGGCTCCGGCCGCAGAGGTGCCCGAGGCCTCCGGCACGATCGACTTCCTCTCCTGGGAGGGCTACGACGTGCCGGGGCCGCTGGAGGCCTGGCAGGAGGAGAACGGCGTCACCGTCAACCCGACGTACATCGGCAGCCACAACGACATCGAAGCGAAGCTGAAGGCGTCGGGCAACGCAGAGGGCTACGACCTGATCACCTACTACCAGGGCTTCAAGCCCCTCTACGGAAGCCTCGAGATCCTCTCACCGATCGACGAGGCGAAGCTGCCGAACCTCGGCGGCCTCTTCCCGTTCTTCGCGTCCGACGAGCGGAACTTCTGGCTCGATGAGGACGGGACACGCACCGGCGTTCCGTGGACGTTCGGCTCGCAGGGGATCCAGTACGACGAGGCAGAGATCAAGGACCCCCCGACGAGCTGGGACGACCTCCTCGACCCGAAGTACAAGGGGAAGGTTGCGGTCGTCGACGACACCGCCGGCAACTTCGCGCTCGCGGCCCACATCCTCGGGCTCGACCCTGGTGCGCTGACCACGGACGATTTCGAGGCATGCAAAGACCTGCTCCGCCAGGTGATCGCCCAGACCCAGGGCGTCGCGCCCTCCTACGGTGACTACACGACCCGCTTCGTCTCGGGCGACGTCGTCATCGGGTTCCTCGGGTGGCAGGCGGTCAACCGGTTCGCGCTCGACGCCGGCAAGGACACGGTCAGGATGTCGTTCCCGGACGAGGGCGGAATCTCCTTCTGCGATTCCTACGCGATCCCGCCGGGCTCGGACAACGTCGACACGGCGCACGCCTGGATCAACGAGGTACTCGACCCGCAGGTGCACGCCGCAGCCGCAGAGAGCCTCGTCGCGGGGGTCACGGTAGAAGCGGCGGTGCAGTACCTGCCGGCCGAGATCGCCGCCTTCTACCCCTACGACCAGCTGGACGAGCTGATCGCGAAGTTCCCGTTCTACAACAACCCTCCCGTCGAGTCGGACGAGTTCGTCACCTTCGAACAGGCGGCCAACGCCTGGCAGGACCTCAAGGCGGGTGCCTGACCGCTTCCGTGCAAGGCCTCGTCTACATCGAGCTGATCAGCCGACGCCCGGAGGTCTCCGTCGAGGCGTTCCACTTCGTCGCCGGGCGCCCGGAGGCCTGGTCGGGCGAGTACGAGCAGGACGCGCTCGTGCTCAACCTCGGCCGCACCTTCCGTGCCGGCCCGCTGCCGGAGTACGTGACGGTCTGGTACACGCGCGGGCGTGGGCTCGAACGCATCGGTGAGTGGGAGGAGATCTTCGACCGCGGGGACGCCGTCGCCCTCGAGGAGATCTTCGCGCTGGGCGCCCGCATCGACAGAGCTGGATGCTTCGAGGCACTGCTCGAGCCGGTCCCGAGGCGGGACGGCCTCTACTACGCCGAGTTCCTCGAGTTCGCCGCCGGCGCCGACCGTGGCGAGGTCACGGCCTTCTACGAGGAGCGCCGCGACCGCTCCGGCCTCGAGCTGAACCTCCTCTGCGACAGGATCGGAATGCTCGGCCCTGGCGCCCGCGCGCTCGCCATCTGGAACGTCGGGTCGTGGGATCGTCTGCAATCGGTCGCAGTCGAGCTCGACGGCCTGGAACGCCCGGTGGAGCTCGTCGACGCGGGCATCTACCGCGACGTCGGCAGCGAGACCCTGTGACCACGACCGGACGGCTGGCGGGCAAGGTCGCCCTGATCACGGGCGCAGGCGAGGGCATGGGTCGGGCGGCCGCCATCCTCTTCGCGCGGGAAGGGGCGAACGTCGCCGTCCTCGATCGGTCGCTCGAGCGAACGATCGAGACGGTGCGACTCGTCGGCGAGGAGGGAGGAACGGCGGTTGCGATCCACGCCGACGTCTCCTCGCCCGGGGATTGCCACCGCAGCGTCGAGGAGGCCGTGACCCGTTTCGGAGCGCTGCACGTCCTCTACAACAACGCCGGAGTCTGGATTCCGGGCGACGGCGCCGTCACCGAGCTCGACCTCGGAGCGTGGGAGCAGACGCTGGCAGTCAACCTGACCGGCGTGATGCTGATGTGCCGGTTTGGGATCCCTCATCTGATCGAGGCGGGAGGCGGCTCGGTGATCAACACCTCCTCGCCGGTGGCGTTCCGGCCCGAGCCCGTCTACGACGCCTACACCGCCTCGAAGGGCGCCGTCGCCTCGCTGACGCTGTCGATCGCCCAGTACTACGGCCCGCGTGGCGTCCGCGCGAACGTGCTCGCCCCGGGCTCGATCGTGACCGCCATGACCCGCGAGGCGTTCTCCGATCCCGGGTACCGCGAGGCGTCGGAGCGGATGACGATCCTCGGCCGGCTCGGCCAGCCCGAAGACGTGGCGTACGCCGCCCTGTTCCTCGCCTCCGACGAGTCCCGCTTCGTCACCGGCTCCGTGCAGTGGGTCGACGGAGGATGGATGCTCGGACCGAGGCAGGACGCCTTCCCCGTTGTCTGATCCTGCGGCGCTCGCATACGGGTGGCGGGACGCCCTGGTCGGGCGTGATCCCGATGCGTTCGCAGCCCTCTTCTGCGTGGATGCGTTGTTCCTCGACGTCGAGCATCGCACGGACGACCTGGCCGGCGTGCGACCGATCGTCGGACGGGAGGCGATCCGTGCCCTCTGCACGCGCTGGCTCGCGGAAACCCCGCACTTCGAGTACGACGTCGAGCAGGTGCTCAGCGAGGGAACGGCGGCGGCCGTTCGCTGGCGATACGTGGTCGAGGGACACGAGCTCCCCGGCGTGAGCTGGCTCAGCTGTCGGGGGGACGGCATCGCCACGGCCCACGTGTACTTCGACAGCCTCGGCCTGTACCGGCAACTCGGTCGTGTCTGATCCCCCGCCAGGAGTCGGCTTCATCGGAGCGGGCAGCGTCCTCTGGGCGTACCTGCAGGTCCTCGACCGGCTCGTGCCACGTGGACTCGCCCGTGAGGGACCAATCTGCGCGCGGCGCCGCGAGACATGGCCGGAGCTGCTGCGGCGCCGACCGAGCGCCCGCCTCGTCGACTCACCGGAGGCCGTGGCCGAGGACGCCGACGTGGCGGTCGTCGTCGTGCTCACACCGCCCCGGAGTCATGCCACGCTCTCGCGCCTGGCCCTCGAGCACGGCAAGCACGTCATCTGCGAGAAGCCCGTCGCAGAGGGCCGGGCGCAGGCGGAGGAGCTGTTCGGCCTTGCAGAGGCATGCGGCTTGCAGTTCCTGGCGGCCCCCTTCGTGCAGCTGTCGCCCACGTTCAGGGCGCTGTGGACGCAGATCCGCCGGGGTGCAATCGGGGCGGTGCACAGCGCGCGCGGCCTGTACGGCAACGCCGGGTCACCATGGGCGCGCTGGTACCACGAGGGCGGGCCCGGGCCGCTCGCCGAAGCAGGGATCTACAACCTAAAGAGTCTCACCGCCCTGCTCGGCCCGGTCGCGGCCGTCGGCGCCGCGGAGGCGACTGCCGTCTCCGCCCGCAAGGCACCGGGCCGGACGATCGCAGCCCCCGATCCGGACGTCTCCCACGCGATCCTGCGCCATGCCTCGGGGGCGCTCAGCTCGATCGTCTCGTCGCAGGCGATCCAGCGCTACAGGCGCCCCGCGCTCGAGCTCTACGGGACAGAAGGAACCGCGAACCTGCTCGGGGACGACTGGGATCCCCGTGGCTTCGAGATGTGGCGCAACGCCGCCGGCTGCTGGGAGCAGCACGACTCGCTCGACCCGACCTGGCTGTGGGCCGACGGCCTGCGCGAATGTGTGCTCGCGGTGCGGGACGGGCGCCCTCCGGTGCACGAGCCGTCGCACGACCTCCATGTGCTCGACGTGATCGCGGCCGCCCGCCGCTCGGTTGCGACCGGCGGCTGGGCTGCCGTCGGCTCGACGTTCGACGAGCTGGATCTCGCGTACGAGCTCCCCGCGGGCGTCCAGCACGTGCACGACCACACGCGGCCGCCCGACGAGCAGCAGTAGGGCGGCCGGCTACAGGGTCTCGTGACCGAGGTCACGGTAGAGGGCGGATTCGAGCAGGCGAACCGGAGTGTCGACCGCGTCCAGCTCCCGTGCGATCGCATCGAGCCGATCCCAGCCGCCGATGTTCCACACGGCCAGCGCCCGGGCCGGAGGACCCAGGCGTCCGATCCGCTCGCAGAGCAGGTTGAGCTCGAGCCCGCTGTGCTCCCGGCGTTGTTCGAAGAAGACGCGGACCTCTTCTCGCGTAGAGCCCTCCGCGAAGTCGAAGTACTCCGCGTAGTAGAGGCCGTCGCGGCGCTTGACCGGCTCGAGCAGCGGGTCGTAGCATCCGGCCGCGTCGATCCTCGACGCCAGCTTGAAGGTCTCCTCCAGATCGTCTGCCTCATGGCTCTGGAAGACACGTTCCCAGTCGCCGATCCGGTCGAGGCCCCGACCCGGCGTGTACCAGACGGCGAGGTACTCCGGTGTCGGGCCGACCCGAAAGGTGCGGCCGAGGTTGAGCACGAGCACGTCGTCCGCGTAGCCCTCGGACCAGAGATCCTGCCGCCCGGCCGCGAAATGGAACTGCTCGACCGAGACCCGGGGGAGGCGGCTGATGTACTCGATGTAGACGAGCATGGGGCGGCATTCTCGCAGGCCGACGGAGCCGATGCGGCCTAGGCTAAGGCGATGGCAATCCGGCTCGGCGTCGACACCCTCTGCTGGCACCTACGGCTCGAGCGCGGCGAGCTCTCGGTCGCCGATGTGCTCGAGGAGGCCGCGGCGCTCCGCGTCGAATGCGTGCAGGTCAACCTCCACCATGTCAGACGGCTCGATGCAGCGTCTCTCGCCGCACTGCCGGAACGCGCGGCCGCGCTCGGCCTACAGCTGCTGGCCTCCGGCGACTTCCTCGGCCGGGGACGTGAGGGCGACGTGCCCGAGGTCGGGGTGGAGCGCATCCAGGGCTGGCTCGCGAACGCGGCCGCGCTCGGCAGTCCGATCCTCCGCGTCGCATCGGGCTTCTACCGCGCCGAGCTCGCGCCCTTCCCGGACCTGATCGAGGCCGAGCGCCGCTACGTCGTCGAGGTGCTGCGCCGCGCCGCTCCCCTTGCGGCGGAAGCCGGCGTCACGCTCCTGCTGGAGAATCACTCCGACTTCACCGCGGCCGAGTACCGTTCGATCATCGAAGCGGTCGGCCCCGAGCAGGTCGGCGTCTTCCTCGACCTGATCAATCCGATCGCCTCGCTCGACGACCCCTTGCCGGTCATCGAGGCGCTGGCCCCGCTCGCCCCGGCCGGACACGTGAAGGACTACGTGTTCGAGTCCATCCAGACCGACGACGCCTACCATCGCCGCGGGTTCTCGGTTCTGTACCGGTATCCGGGCGAGGGTGCCGCGCCCCTGGGTGACCTGCTGGAGGCTCTGGCCCGCGGGCTTGGGCAGCGGGACTTCTGGCTCAGCGTCGAGGGCCTGGACAACCGGGTCGAATTCGATGACCAGCGGACACGGCTTGCGCCCAGCCTTGCCTTGCTTCGTGAGCTGACCGGCGCCTCCCGCTAGCGGCGCGGCACGCGTTCACACGGTGGCGGTCGTGCCTCCATCGACGACGAGTGCCGTGCCGGTCACGAACGACGCCTCGTCGGAAGCGAGGAAGAGAATGCAGTTGGCGACCTCGACGGCAGTGCCGATCCGGTTCACCGGAGCGACAGCCGCGTACTCCTCGCGCAACCCCTCGGGGTCGTCGCTGGCGTCGAGGAAGGAGCTCGTGAGCGGCGTGTCGATCACGCCCGGGCAGACGGCGTTGGCGCGAAGCCCGCGGCGCGCCACGTCGAGCGCCGTGGCGCGCGTCAGCTGCAACAGCGCCCCCTTCGAGGCGGTGTATGCGGCGTTGTCGGGCCAGGCCACGAACGAGTTGATCGAGGCCACGTTGACGATCGACCCCCCGGGCGGCATATGCGGGATCGCCGCACGGCAGACGCGGAAGGTTCCCGTGACGTTCACGTCCTGGATCTCGGCCCACTCGGCGTCGCTCGTCTCCCAGACCGGCGGCCCGTGCGGCAGGTCGATGCCGGCACTGTTCACGATCACGTCGATCCGCCCGTGGTGTTCGACCACCTCTCCCACGACGCGCTGCACGGACTCCGGGTCGGTCACGTCCAGCGCAATGGCAAGCGGGTTCTCGCCGCCGGCTTCCCTTGCCAAGCGGGCCGTCTCCTCCGCATGCGCGAGCGTGCGCGAGCTCGCGATCACGGCCGCGCCCTCGTCGGCGAACCTGACCGCCGTTGCGCGCCCGATCCCGGTCCCCGCTCCGGTCACGAGCGCCACCTTTCCGGCCACGCGGCCGTTCACGGAGCACGCACCGGCCTCGGCGCGGGATCTGCGGAGACGGCCTCCCAGTCGGTGTACCGGAACCCGGCCGTGAGGCCTCCGTCGACGGTGACGACGGAGCCAGTCATGTAGGAGGCATCGTCAGAGAGCAGGAACGCGACGACGGCGGCGATCTCCCCCGGCTCGGCCGGCCGATCGAGTGGGATCCGCGATCGATGCTTCGACCACTGCGCCGCGTCGTCGACGATCTCGCGCGTAGCCGGCGTCGCCACCCACCCCGGTGCAACCGCGTTCACGCGGACACCGTACGGCGCCAGGTCAACCGCGAGCGACCGCGCCATCTCGGCCACACCGCCCTTGGAGATGTTGTACGTCACTTGTAGCTCCTCGCCCATCCACGAGGCGGTTGACGCGGTGCACGCGATCGCCCCGCCGCCCCGTTCCGCCATCGCCCGCGCAGTCGCGACGGCCATCAGGTACATCCCCCGCACGTTCACGTGCAGCGTGTGGTCGAGATGCATGAGCGGTGTCTCGAAGATCGGATCGAAGTAGGCAATCCCTGCGTTGTTGGCGAGCACGTCGAGACGCCCGTACCGCTCGTGCGCCAGCCCAACAACGCGGTCCGCCGTCTCGGGCTCCCCCACGTCCGCAGCGATTCCCTCGACTCTCGCGCCGGTGGTCGAGAGCTCACCAACCACCTGCTCGAGCGCGGTGGCATCCGCCGGCGCCGCGACGAGCACGAGATCCGCACCTTCCTCCGCCAGCCGCCGAGCGATCGCAAGGCCGATCCCGCTCGAGCCGCCGGTAACGACCGCAGCCTTCCCCCGGAAGCGCACGGCGCATCCTATCCGCTCAGCATCAAGGATTCAGACGAAGTTCGGGCGTCCGCCCGACTATCGAGCAGCCGACGCGCTCGGTGGGTGCCAGTGGCGGTGACAGCGGCCCGACCTGCGCGAGAGAAATGGCGTAGTCTCGAACGGCACAAACAACAAAGGAGACACGATGCCAGTCGCGATCGAGATGAACTTCAAGGGCGCGACCCTTGAACAATACGACAAGATCGTCGAGTTGATGGGCCTTACCTCCGGAAACACCCCGCCGGGCGCCATCTTCCACTGGACTGCCAAGACCGACGACGGAATCCGGGTCGTCGACGTGTGGGAGTCGAGGGAGGTATTCGACCGTTTCGCGCAGGAGCAGATCGGCCCGTTCTCGCAACAGGCGGGCATTACCGAACCGCCTGAGACGACCTACAGGGACGTGCACAACCATCTGCCTCATAGCTAGCCGCCACCGACGGAACGAACCGGAGGCGTCGTTAATCAGCCGACGGGTTCGCGGCTGCAGGTTCCGCCGTTGCGCGCGCTCGCCGGTGCAAGCGTGCCGTGTCCGCCAGCGTCACGCGAAGAGTCTCCAGTGCTGAAGCCTGGTCGCTGGCGACTGAGACGCTGAGGGTTCCAAGCGTGATCAGCAAGGGATCGTCCCGAAGGTCAGCGGCTGTTCTCGGGCTGCCTCGGGTTGGCGGTGGGCGTTCTACGGCGGTCGGAGCCATGGACGCTGCGAGGCCGAACGTCACCGACCGAATGGCCTGCACGGGACCGCTTCCGGTACCCTGAACGACTCGACCGTCGCCGCCATGGCCGCCCGGCTCATCGACATTCTGGGGCGTCTGCCTAGCCCGAAGGGCTCTCCGCCGGAGCGCGAAGCGCTCGGGAAGGCGCGCCGAGCCCTTCGCGCCGCCGAACGGACGCACCGCGGGCAGGTCAGAGACGCTCGCCGCGCCCTCGCGCGCACGGAGAAGCGGCACGACCGCGCCCTGCGTGCAGCGGCGGAGGCGCTCGAGGCCGCGAAGCAACGCGAGCAGATCGCGGCCGAACGCGGCGGCTCCGTTCTGGAGGCGGCGGAGCGGGGCCGTGAGCTCGCCCACTTCAAGAATCTCCGCCTCACGGATCGGGCGGTCGAAGTAGCCGGGGCCAACGCTCCCCTCTCGCCCTCGGTCTACGCGCTCGTCGAGCCGGGAGCGGCCCTCGTCGCGACCCGGCAGGCATCGCTTGCTCGCCTTACGGCGCATGGCGGGGCCGACGCCGAGCTCGTGCATGAGCTCGACCGGCATCCGGATCGCCTCTATCTCGTCGTCGAGGCGCCGGAGCTCGTGTGCGTGGTTCCGTGCAGCTCCGACGAGGTCGAGGCACGGCGGTTCGCCGAGGTCGTCAACGTCGCCGCGCTCAACGCGGACGGCTTCGCCAGCAGGCGAAGCGACGCGATGCGTGCGGCGAACGCAGAGCTCGAGCAGATTCGCGCCAGCGCGGGCGCCGAGGTCGCCCGCCTCGAGGCGGAGCTGCGCTCGGTGACTGCGGACACGACGGAGGTCGACGCTACGAGGCGCGACCTCGCCCGTGCCGAGGCGGATACCGAAGAGATCGACCGACGCCGCGCCGAGCTCGCCCAGGCCGAGCTGCGCAGCATCGAGGCCGATCTCAGGCGTTCGACCGATTCGGGTTCCTGAGGCCGGCGGCTAACATGGCGATCCGCCGGCCGGCCCAGGCGGCGAGGTGGAACTCGCTCTCGAACAGGGTGAGCTTCGTAGGCCAAGCCCGGTGGGCCCGATCTGGCTAACGGTCGGCGCGCGGTGCGGCGTCACCCGGCCCCTCCGCCCCCGGCCGCCGCGTGGAGTCCCGGTCGATCCAGTCAGGGCCGCGGGTGACACCGGAGTGCCTCGCATAGGAAGCGCCGCCCGCCGCGTCGCTTTCGCGTACCCCAGCTCCGCCGCGCCGCGTCTCCGAACGATGGAGAATCCCTCGGGGCGATCGCGAGTGGCGATCGGCTGACGCCGTTCCAAGGGAGTCGAGATGATCACGAAGTTCTCAGCGCTCTATGTCGGGTTCATCGAGCTCGATGACGTGGGCAGTGACGGGAAGCCGGCAGACGAGCGCCGCTATCCGAACGAACGGCTGATCGAAGCTTTCGATACTGCGAAAGAGCTTGCGCAGCTGATGGACGACCTCGGCTTCTACTGCCTCTGGACGGCCGAGCACCACTTCCAGCGCGAAGGGTACGAGGTGTTCCCGAACCTGATCCTGCTCAACACCTGGCTGGCAACCCAGACGAGGCGGCTGAAGCTCGGCTGCGCCTTCAACGTTCTCCCGGCCTGGCATCCGATCCGACTTGCCGAGGATTACGCGGTCGCCGACATCCTGACCGGGGGGCGGATCATCTTCGGCGTGGCGCGCGGCTACCAGTCACGCGAGGTGGAGTCGCTCGGAGCCCCGCTGTTGGACCAGGACGCCAATCGCGAGCTATTCGAAGAGCAGCTCGAGGTGATCCGTAAGGCGTTCGAGGAGGAGTCGTTCTCCCATCAGGGCAAGCGCTACCAGATCCCCGCCCAGGTTGATTTCCGCGGGTATCCGCTCCAGGACGTCACGGTCGTTCCGCGGCCCATCCATCAGCCCGTCGAGATCTGGCAGGCGATCTCGAGCGGCCGCTCGATCGTGCGGATGGCGCAGAGCGGAATCAAGGGCATGCTCACCCTCACCGGGGAGGCCCTTCTCGACGAGTGGGTACGTCTCTACCAGGCGGAAGCGGCGGCCGCCGGCCGCCAGCTCGAGCTGGGGGAGAACATCTGCTGGGGAGTCGGAGTCCACCTTGCCGAGACGGCAGAGGATGCGATCCGACGCCTCGAGCCCTACCACGACGAGCGGTACAAGTGGTTCACCCCGTTCGGTTTCGTACGCCTCGCCACGAGTGAACAGACCGAAAGTGGCGAGGCGGCGCCGACAAGCGCCCCATCACTTCGAGAGGGAGTCGCCCAGCAGGCGTGGCTCTGCGGGCGCCCGTCGGACGTCATCGAGCAGATCCGCGAGTTCGAGCAGCGCTACCCCGGCCTCGACCAGATGATGATCCACCTGCCCGAGGGCATGCCGCGCGCGATGCTCACCGATCAGCTGCGCCTGTTCGCGGAACAGGTCATGCCCGCCTTCGCAGAGCGGGCGCGGTAGACGGGCGCTCGACGTCGAGCCGTTCCGCCAGCTCATGGTCGATTCCACGCAGCTACCGGCACAACGCAGCGATCGCACCTATCTCCACCTTGCTCGCTGCCTGACACCGATCCACTCGCTTTGTGACCAGGGTCTGGAGCTGCTGCTCTATCCACCGAGCGACGGGGGAGCCGCCTTGGGGGACGGCTCGCGCATCGGAAGACCGTTCGCTGTTAGCATGATTGAAAAAGTGCTATCATGATGGTATGATTCGAACGCAGCTCCAACTGACCGAGCAGCAGGCGCGTGCGCTCCGCCTGGTCGCTGCTCAGCGGGGTGTGTCGATGGCGGCGGTCGTCCGGGAGCTGATCGACGAGAGGCTCCAGACGCCGGCGTCGGCTCGGTCGGCGCGGGCCCGGGCGGCGATCGGCCGGTTCGCCTCGGGCGCGCGCGACGTGAGCCGCGAGCACGACCGAGAGCTCGAACGCGCATTCGCGAGCTGACGACGCGACCGTGGGCGTCTTCGTCGATACCTCCGCCCTCTACGCGGTGCTCGACCGCGACGACGACAACCACGCACTGGCGGCAGAGGCGTTCTCTTCATTGCTGGACCGCGAGCTTCTCCTGACGCACGGCTATGTCGCCGTGGAGGCGACAGCGCTCGTGCAACGGCGGCTCGGCATGGACGCCGTACGCGCGCTGGTCGACGACGTGCTGCCCGCGTTCGAGCTCGTGTTCGTCGACGAATCGTTGCACCACGCGGCCCTCGCGGCCTTGCTCGCCTCGGGTGCGCGAGACGTGTCGCTCGTCGACCGGACGAGCTTCGAGCTGATGCGTCGGCGCGGCGTCACAGAGGCGTTCGCATTCGACGACGATTTCCATCGGGAGGGCTTCACGGTTCTCCCGTCCGTCTAACCGACGACCGCGAACCACCTCCTGCGCGCACGTCGGTGGCGAGTTCTGGGCGCTCCTTGGGAAGGCATCGTCCAGCGGCTCTGGAGCTAGTGCAACGTCCTACGCTACGACGGGCTCTCGTACGGCGGAGCGAGGTCGACTGAACGTTGACTGAGGGTGAGCGGCGCTCACCGCGCCAGCGCCTCGATCACGGACGGGTGGCGGTCGGGGAACGTTTCCGTGGGGGCGCCGGCGGCAACGAACGGGCGCAGCCGTTCGAGCGTCTCGGTTTCGTCGAGCCCGGCTGCCGACCTCCCAGACGAGCGCGGCGAGCTGCTGGTCGTCGCCCTCGAGCCGGTAGCCGTTCAGGGCGAGGAACTCGTCGGTGAGGGTGATGGAGGCGCGCTTGTTTCCGTCGACGAGGGCGTGGCGGCGGTTGACGGCGACGAGACAGCGCCGCTGCGAGCTCGGCAAGGTCGTTGACGTCCTCGTAGCGGTAGCGCCGCTCCGGGCGCAGCACGGGGCCCTCGAGGCTTCTCGCCGCCCCGGAGCAGGTCGCGGTAGCGGGCGTCCACCTCGACCGCGTCGAGGAAGCGAGGCTCGGCCCTGTCTCCCTGCCGCCGTAGTAGATGATCGTCGACTCCAGCCTCGTTCCCGGTGTGGGACGGTATTCGTCGGCCATCGTCGTTGCGAGTACCCAGGCGATGTCCTCGATCGTGCAGTGGGGGCCGAGCGTCCAGAGGCGCCCGTAGTTGGGCGATTGGAACGGACGGCCGGGCTCGCTCCAGCCGAACTCGGCGAGCCGGCGGCGCTGCTCGGGGGTGAGCGGAGGCCGGCCTTCCAGTGCTCCGGATCGACCGCCTCGCCGTACACGACCTTCCGTTCGCGGTTGACGAGCACCTGCATGTACCGCTCTTCGGCCTCGAAGATCACCCCGTCGCCACTGTCGCCCTGTTCGAAGACCTGTTCGAGACCGACCTCGAACAGCACGGTCGACCCGTCCCAGTCGACGGAAAGCCGCTCGGACAGCTCGAACAGCCGCCTCGTCTCCGCCAGCTCCTGTACGAGGGGGGCGAGCGGCGCCGGCGGCCGGTGCGCGTGGATGCCGGGTGCGGCGAGAACGATCGTGGAGGCGATCGCACGGGCGAGCTGCTGGCGGCCCTCGCCGGCGAGCAGCATCACCGTGGCGATGTGGACGTGGTCGTCGACGATCTCGAGGCGGTCGCCGTCCATGCGGCAGAGCCGGAACCGCCAGCTCCCCGCGGGCTCGCTCGGCCCGGGCAGGGCCAGGACGAGGTTGTGGGAGAGCTCCACGGTCACGGCGCACCCCTCGAAGCTCAGCTCGATCGCAACCACCTCCGCCTTGCGTGACGGGCCGGGTCGCCGAGCAGTGCGCGGGCTTCGCGGGCGAACTCGGGCCCGGTCATCGTGCGCCGTTCCTCGAGCACGGCGGCGAGCGCGAGGATGCGCTTGCGGCCGATCCTGCGCAGCAGCCGCTCGGCGTCACGCTCGGCCCGGGCGACGAGCCGGCGGGCGTCGGCGTCGAGATCGGCGAGCAGCCGCTCGGAGGTGTCGGAGGTGCGGGCCGGTCGGCGTGACACGATCGCGTCGGGGTTGAAGCGACCGGTCCGGCGCCCGGCGCCGTGGTTCTCGACGAGCCTCAGCGCGGTCTCGCTCGCCTTCAGCGTGTCCGAGCACGACCCGATCCCGCGCGCGCCGAGCGCGACCTGCTCGGCGACCAGCCCTCCGAGCCCGATACTGAGCTGGGTGAGGAGCCTGTCGGCCGACGGCAGCAGTCCGAGGTCGCCGGTAACGGCCCGGCCCACCGACGCGCCCGGCTCGACCGAGACGAGCCAGACATCGACACCGTTGGCGAGCGCGACGAGACCGTGGCCGACTTCGTGTACTGCCACCTGCAGCCGCTCATCGGGGCGAAGCGAGGCAAACGCCGGCGGCGACCCGGCGATCCGCCGGGCGAGGGTGGCGACCAGGTCGCCCTCGGTCAGCGCCGGTGGCGTATCCTCACGGATCGCGCGGGCGACCGCGAGACGCCACGCCTCGGCGACCGCCTCCTCGACCGTCGAGGCCGTCACGCCGCACGGCATCAGGCCGGCGAGCAACTCGAGGTCGAGCCCGCCTGCGGTCTCGACCCGCGACGTGGAGTGAGCGATCAGCGCCTCGCACCCGGCCCGGTTCGGCGCGCGGAAGGAGACATGCATACCGATCCGCCCCGGCCGCAGCAGCGCCGGGTCGAGCGCGTCGGCGTGGTTCGTGCAGGCGACGAGCAGGACACCGTCCGGCTTCCCCCGGGCCCCATCGAGCTCGGAGAGCAGCGCCAGCATCACGGCTGACGGCACCGGGCCGTGCGGGCCGCGGCGCCAGCCGATCCCGTCGAGCTCGTCCCAGAACAGCACCACCGGCCTGCCCGCGGCCGCCGCGTCGCGGGCGAGCGCGAACAGCGCCTCGACGTCGTCCGCGCTCAGCTTCCCGGTCGCGCACGGGAAGTCCCGCACGTCGACGAACAGCGCGTCCGCCCGGGTCGCGAGGTAGCGGGCGAGCAGCGTCTTGCCCGTCCCCGGCGGCCCCTCGAACAGCACGCCGGGCTCCAGCCGCGCGCCGTGCTCGGCGTACCGGCCGGCGTGGTCGAGCCAGTGGACGAGCTCGTCGACCCGCTCGACGATCCCGTCGATGCCGACGATCTGCTCGCGGGCAACGGGCGCGAACGCCGACCCGTCCTCGAACAGCCGACGCCGGTCGCGTGGCGAGACCGGAGCCGCTGCGGCGGACTGCTCCTCGTCGGCGGCGCCGTCGAGCCAGGGGAGATCGATCAGCTCATCCATCCACTCTCCAGTCGTGTCGAGGGCCCCGGCTTCTTACGTCAGCCCGCGGCCCCAGGGTCGTCCCGGTAGGTCAGCGGCGACGGCTCGGGCGGGCGATCCGGGTCGCCGGGCGGCCGTCGGCGCCGATCGTGAATGCCGAGAGCTGGAGCAGCTCACCGTCGAGGGCGAGCCCGGAGCCGATCATCGTGTCGCCGGCGAGCCGCACGTCCTGGCCGAGGCCGACGGACGGACCGTGCTTGCGGGGAGCCGCGGTGCGCATCGCGGCCAGCAACGACGCCGGCTCGGCCTGGGTGCCGTCGAGACGGTCGAGCGCGTCGAGCAGGTACCCGTCGAGCAGCTTCGGGTACAGGCGCGCGAACGCCTCCGGGCGGGAGACGTAGTCGAGCGAAAGGCTCGCGGCCCGTCCCGGCTCGGTCCCGGCGGGGAGCGCCAGGATCGAGCCGCACTGGCCCGGCTGGAGCGGGAAGGCCCCACGCAGGCCTGCAAGATCGGGCTCACGGCGCCCGAACAGGTCGGCCTGGGCCATCGTCGGCGAGAAGCCGCCGTGGAGGGTGAACGTGTCCGCGACCGCCGCCCACACCTCCCCCTGGGCGCGACCGCGAGCGAGCGGCGCGGCCGACAGCGCCGAGGCCTTGCGGCGGCGCAGCTCCGGGTGCGCCGCATGCCGCGCCGCCGAGAACACCTCCGACCGCCGGCTCCACCGTCCCTGCTCGACGCACGAGACCGGGATCGGAAGCTCGCTCCCCGCGGGCACGAGCACGGTGACGTTCTAGAGGATCCGGTCCTGCTTCGCACCGACCAGCTCCTCCCGTCGTACAGCAGCACCGACGAGTCGAGCGGATTGTGCACGAGCAGCTCCGGCACCGAGCCCGCCGCGCTGACCTCGGTCACCCGGAACCCGAGCGGCAGCGCCTCCTCGAGCGTGACGTAGCGGGCAGATGGCGTCTGCTGCGGGAACAGCGGGTAGACGCCGACGCCGCGATGGGAGAGCGGGTCGCCGAGCTGGATCGTTGCGTCGATGAGCGAGGTGGGGGTCAAGGCACTCCTTTCGTCCGTTTCTGTGCAGAGGAGTCACCCCGCCGCCCCTGAGGTCTTACGCGTCACCCACAATGCGGCCATGGCCGCCGACCGAGAAGCGCTCACCCGTGCGCTTGAGATCGAGGACGAGACCGAGCGCCGGCTCGAGGTCGCCGCGATTGTCTCAGAAGCTGTCGCCCCGCTCGGGTCCACCCGGTCGTTGTCGGTGGGCTCGCCGTCGCCTACTGGACAGCGGGTGCACACCTGACGAGCGACATCGGACGTCGTGATGCCGTACCTCCCGGAGATCGACGCCAGGCTCGCGGTGCTTGGATTCGATCGACGCGGCCGGTACTGGCAACTGCAGGGGTCGAATGTCCTTCTGGAGGCACCCGGCTCCGCACTGTCGCCGGGTGAGAGGCGGAGGATGCCACACTCGGAAGCGGACGACTCGTTTCAATTGAGCGTCCGGAAGACGTGCTCGTCAACCGCTTGCACGAGTTCGTCGCAACGGGCCACGCCGATGCCTTCCGTCAGGCCGTCTACCTGCTCGAGGTCCGCGCGCTCGATCGCAAACGCCTTGATCGGCGCGCCGCCGCCGAGGGGCTCTAGAGCGCCCTCGTCGTGCTCGATCAGCTGGCTGGTCGCGTTCGTGCAGGAGAGGCGATCGAGTCCTGGGAGCTTCACGAAGTCGCCCGGGATCTACAGTGAGGGTGTGCGCAGCTACGAGCAGTGGCAACGTGAGCGAGCCGAGAACGCGGCGTGGGTCGCGGCCGTCGATCGTGCCCTCGGCCCCTACCGGCGCGAACGCCCCCGAGACCCGGAAGAAGCCGCGCTGCTGCGCGAGCTCGGTACCCCGGAGGAGCTGATCGGCCCAATCCGCGAGGAACCCCGCCCTGGGACTTACCGAGTTCCGGCGGTGGTCGCGACGCGAGATCTCATCCGGTTCGCCTAACCTCCGAGCACGAACGGGGTCAAAAGCAGGAAAGAGCAGAAGCGAGGAGGGGCGCGAATGTACGAGAGCACGCGGAAGGCCGACGGGAAGACCGGCCATGTCCTGTTCGCGCGCGCGTCCGGGTGTCGCCACTCCACCACGGCGTAGATTGTGGATTGAAGCGAATGCCGGGTGCCCGTAGAGTCACGTCCTCCCGATGAACGCCTGCGCCTACAGCGGGCGAGTTCTGCTCGCCCAGGCAGATCGAAATGATCCCACCGCCCCGCCAGCCGCAGCGCATGAGCCAGTGGGCGCCTCGGCGGGAGCGGGCTCCCGGGCGCTCGTGGCCAGCAACATCGTGGTCGAGCTCGACGAGACCAAGATCCTCCGGGAGGCCTCGCTCTCGGTCGACGTCGGCGAGATCCACGCGCTGATCGGACCGAACGGTGCGGGCAAAACGACGCTCGCCAACGTGATCACGGGTCACGTGGCACCGCTGTCGGGAACGGTCGAGATGTACGGCGAGCTGCTGACTGGAGCGACCTGGCGTCGAATCCGCAAGGGCGTCGGTCGCAAGTTCCAGATCCCCAGGGTCTTCCCGCGGCTTTCCGCCGAGGAGAACCTTTTTCTTGCACATCCAGAGGCCGGCTTGCAGGAGGCCGAGCTCGACATCAGCGAGATCCGCTCGGTGCGCGGCGACGTGCTCGGCCACGGGTGGCGGCAGCGCCTCGAGATGCTGATGGTGACCGCCCAGCATCCGCGGCTGGCCGTGCTCGACGAACCGACCGCCGGGATGACGAAGACCGAGCGTGGCGAGCTGGCCCAGATGATCCTGGCCGGCCGTGGCCGCGTCACGTACCTGATCGTCGAGCACGACATGGATTTCGTCCAGACCGTCGCCGACCGGGTCAGCTTCATGCACGACGGCCAGATCACGACGACCGGCACCTTCGCCGACATCGAGTCCAATCTGATCGTTCGTCAGATCTACCTGGGCGAGGGCATCGACGCGCGCGACAAGGCGACGGAGGACGGCGCGTGACGACCGACGAGGCGGCGACGGTGGCAGCAGACGATCAGCGGCCCGCGCAGGCCGCCAGCGGCATGGCGCAGCCGGCCCTCTTCGTGGAGCACCTCACCGTGTTCCGCGGTCCGCTGCCCGCGGTGCGGGACGTTGCGCTCACGGTGCGACCGTCCGGGTCGCTCGGGATCCTCGGGCGCAACGGAGCGGGCAAGTCGACGCTGATCGGTGGTGTCGCCGGCGTGCTACCTACGCGCGGCACGATACGGCTGCACGGCCAGGACATCTCGGCCGTGCCGGCATGGAAGCGCGCACGGTCGGGGCTCGCCCTCGTCCCGCAGGGCCGTGGCCTGCTGCCGAACATGACGGTCGAGGAGAACCTGCAGCTCGCGACCCTCGAACGGGCTGGCGAGGGGCCGGCATTCGATATCCACGAGCTGTTTCCGGCGCTCAAGACGCTGATGCGCCGGAAGGCGGGACTGTGCTCGGGCGGTGAGCAGCAGCAGGTGGCGGTGGCCAGGGCGCTGCTACGCCGGCCGGTGGTGCTCCTGCTCGACGAGCCGACGGAGGGGCTCGCGCCGATCGTGATCGAGGAGATCACTCACGTGCTCCGACATCTGTCCAGCGAGGGGCTCACTCTCGTGCTCGCCGAGCAGCACCATCACATCGTCTCGGCGCTTTGCGAGGAGTTCCTGGTGTTGCGCAGCGGCGAGGCGGTCGGGCGTGACCGCACGTCGGCAGAGGCGATCGAGAGGTACTACAGCGCGCTCTAGCGCGCAGCTCGGCAGAGAGACAGTCGAGGGGATCGAGGGAAAGGAGAGCCGAAGGTGAGTGCACATACGCGGAGGGAGTTCCTGCGGTTGAGCGCAGGCGGTATCGCCGGCCTGACGGTGGCTGGAGGCCTGCTCGCGGCCTGCGGTGGAGGAGACGACGGCGGCGGCGCGGAGGCGACGACGGCGCCGCCTGCCGATACCGGTGCGACCGAGACGCTTCCGGCACCGACCACCCAGGCGGATTCGGGTGAGCCGATCAAGGTCGGGCTCGTGAACGCGCTGACGGGCGTCCTCTCGGTCACCGAGAAGTCGATCTACCAGGGTGGACTGCTCGCTGTCGAGGAGATCAACGCTGCCGGTGGCATCAACGGTCGCCAGATCGAGGCGATCACCGAGGACTACGCGTCGGACTTCACGATCGCCGTTCAGAAGGCGCAGAAGCTGGTGCTCGACGACCAGGTCGCGATCGTGATCGGCGGCTACACGTCCGCGAGCCGTGTGTCGATGCTCCCGGTCTTCGAGCAGAACGATGCGCTCTTCTTCTACGGCACCTACTACGAGGGTCTCGAGTGCAGCCCGAACTGCTTCTACGGCGGCGCGGTGCCCAACCAGTTCCTTACGGACTACGTGCCGTGGGTGATGGAGAATCTCGGCGACAGCTTCTACATCGTCGGGTCCGACTACATTTACCCGCGCACCGTTTCCGCGATCGTGCAGAAGCTGGTCACCGAGGCGGGCGGCACGATCGTCGACGACAAGTACTTCCCGCTCGGCACGACCGAGTTCGGCCCGACCGTCGCCGACATCCAGGCGAAGCAGCCTGCCGTCCTGTTCTCGAACATGGTCGGCGACTCCACGATCGCGTTCTACAAGCAGTACAAGAATGCGGGACTCACGGCCGAGGCGAACCCGATCGCTGCAACCGTGACAACCGAGGTCGAGGTGCAGGCGATGGGCGTCGAGTTCGCCCAGGGCCACTACATGACCGCGACCTACTTCCAGTCCCTCGACAATCCCACCAACACTGCGTTCGTCGAGGCGTACAAGGCCCGCTGGGGCGCGGACAGCGTCACCCACATGCCGTTGACCGGCACGTACCAGTCCGTGTACCTCTTCGCGAACGCCGCGTCGCAGCTCAGCGGCGACGACGTCTACGACACCGGCCTGCTCCGCGCGGCGCTCGAGGCGGCCACGATCGACAACGCGCCCGAGGGCATTCCGATCAACATCATCACGGAAAACCACCACTGCAACCACCCGTCGTACGTCGGTCAGACGAACGCCGAGGGGCAGTTCGACACCGTCGCGACGTTCGACACGCGCGATGCCGACCCCTTCCCGCCCGAGGTCGTGCCGGCGGACCGCGCACCCCAGTGCCCGGCGCCGCTGTCGGAGACCGCCGGGTAAGGGAAGGGCTGGAGAGGAACCGAGAGCGTCTCGCGCATCGTGCAGACGTTCATGAACATCCTCACTCAGGGCCTGGGCGTCGGGGCGATCTATCTCCTCGGCGCCCTGGGCCTGACCATCATCTACGGGGTGATGGGCGTGATCAACCTCGCCCAGGGCGAGTTCATCATGCTCGGCTCGTACGTGATGGCGCTCCTCGCCGAGTCGCTCGGCTCGGTCGGCGCGATCGTTCTCGCTCCGGTCATCGTCGGCGCGATCGGCTACTTCACGGACATGGTGCTGATTCGCTTCCTCTACCACAAGCCGGTGGCGTCAATGCTCGCCACCTTCGGCCTCGGGCTCGTGATCCGGCAGTCGGTGACGCTCCTGTTCAGCGCTGACCTCCGGTACGTCGTGGTGCCGCTGGCCGGATCGTTCTCCGTTGGCTTCGGAGCCACGTTCTCGGAGTGGCGAGCGGTATTGATCGGAGCCGCGGCCGTCACCGCCGGGATCGTGGCGCTCATCATCCGGAAGTCGAAGTTCGGCCTGAAGATGCGCGCGGTGATCGGGAACGCCGACACGTCGCAAACGCTCGGGCTGCGGGTTGCCCAGGTCAACCGCTGGTCGTTCGCGCTCGGTTGTGGCCTGGCGGGCCTCGCGGGTGCGCTCGTCGCGCCCCTGCGGACGGTCTTCCCCGGCATGGGCACGCCGTACCTCGTCGGCGGGTTCCTCGTCGTGATCCTCGCCGGGCTGGGCAACGTCCGCTCGACGATCATCTGGTCGGTCTTGATCGGGCTTGGTACGGCGGCGGTCGCCATCCCGGTCAACGACGTGATCGCCCAGATCGCGATCTGGGGTGCCGCGCTCGCCATCATCGCGCTGCGTCGCGGGGCAGTCTCGGTCGTCCGGGTGTAGCGGAGGAGCAGGGGGTAATGGGCACGAGGTCGTTGGACAGGGAGGTAAGGCGGTTCGGGCTCGTCCGCCTGGTCGGCGACAACCCTCGCACGTCCCTCGTGGCCGCAGGGATCATCGCCGGGCTCGGAATCGTGCTCGGCTTCACGCTCTCGGAGTTCGCTCTCGGGCTGATGGCGCTGTTCTTCGCGTTCGCCGTGCTCGCGTACTCCCTCGACCTGCTGTGGGGCGAGAACAGGATCGTCAGCTTCGGGCACGGCGCGTTCTTCACCGCTGGCGCCTACCTGGGCGGTCTGATCCTGCTGGGGCGACCGTACGACATCGTCGGAGGGCACACGAACTTCCTCGTCGAGGAGACCGACAAGCCGATCTTCAACCGGGTGCTCGAGGCGCTGCACGGCCCGTCGGTCGAAGGCATCCCCGTGCTGGCCCTGATCATCCCACCGCTGGTCGTCGGCCTCGTCGGCCTCCTGATCGGCGTGATCGTCTTCCGGGTCGGCTCCCCCGAGGTCTACATCCCGCTCGTGACGCTCGGCATCGGAGTGATCGCGGCGCTCCAGTTCAACGACATCGAGGTGATCGGTGCGAGCAACGGCCTGGGTGGCGTGCCGGGCTTCACCGACGGCTTCGACGGTGGCAATCACGCGATGGCGCTGTACGCGTTCAACGGCGGCTTCCTGTTGCTGATCGTGCTCGGGTATGCGATCTTCCGCCGCTCACGCCTCGGGCTGATCTGGCGCTCGTCCGGCGACGACCCGATCCGCCTGGAGGCGCTCGGCTACAGGCTCCGCCTGATCCGTGCGGCCGGGTTCAGCGCGTCGACGGCGCTCGCGGCTTTCGCCGGGGTGCTCTACATCAGCGCCTCGCACTACATCGGCCCGCAGACGGCAGGCGTGCTGTTCAGCGCGCAGGCGCTGATCTGGGTCGCCGTCGGCGGCGTGGGCACCCTGCTCGGACCACTCATCGGCGTGCTCGCGGTGAAGTGGGGCGAGCACTATCTCTCGTCGGAGCTCGGACTCCAGGACAGCTGGCCGCTGCTGCTCGGGATCATCCTGATCCTCGTCGTGGTGGTGGCCCCGCGCGGACTGGTGGGACTGGGCGAGCAGCTGAGGTCGCTGCGGCAGCACCTTCGCAGCGGCCAGCGGCCGAGCCTTCGTGCCTGGAAGAGCGGGTTCCGGGCGTCCGGGCGCTGAGGGCGAAGCGCACGGCAGGCGACGATTCATTCGATCCACGCGAAAGGAGAACGGAATGGCGGACGGGAGCGAAGCCCAGGCGAGTAGCAACGGGGGAGGACGCCGGGTTCGCGTTGCGTGTGACGTCGGCGGCACGTTCACGGACATCTGCGTTCTCGACGAGGCGTCCGGCAAGCTGCGCGTCGCGAAGGTGCCGTCGACGGCGGACCCGATCGAGGGTGTCCTCGAAGGCGTCGCGGTTGCGGGCGTCGACCTTCACGATGTGGCGCTGTTCGCGCATGGCACGACGTTGGCGACGAACGCCCTGATCACGCGCAACTTCCCGCCCGCGATCATGGTGACGACGCGGGGATTCCGGGATGTGATCGAGATCCGTCGCGGCAACCGCGACGACCTGTGGGACACCTACAAGGAGGTCGCCCCTCCGTACATCCGCCGGCGCGACCGGCTCGTCGTCACCGAGCGGGTCGACTACTCGGGGGCGATGATCACTCCGCTCGACGAGGACGGGGCCCGTGAGCTCGCCCACACGATCAAGAAGCGCGGCGTCACCAACATCGCCGTCTGCTTCGTGAACGCCTTCGTCAACCCGCACAACGAGAGGCGCATGAAGGAGATCCTCGAGGAGGAGATCCCGGGCGTGATTGTGTCGACCTCGAGCGACGTGCTTCCCGAGATCTTCGAGCACGAGCGGTTCTCGACCACGGTCGCCAACACCGTGCTCGCACCAGTGGTCGGCCAGTACGCCCGCCGGCTCGAGCAGCGCCTGCAGGACTCCGGCTACGGCGAAGACCTGCTGCTGCTGCACTCGGGTGGCGGGGTGATGACGCCGAAGACCTGTGAGCGCTTCGCGGCCCGCCTGGCCGCCTCCGGTATCGCCGCGGGCGCGATCGCGAGCCGGCACATCGGCATGCTCTGCGGGTTCGAGAACTCGATCGGGCTCGACATGGGCGGCACCTCGACAGACGTGTCCCTGTGCGACCGCGGCGAGGTGAGGGTGACCAAGGAGTGGTGGGTCGAGTACGGCTACCCGATCTGCTTCCCGAGCATCGAGGTGCTCACGATCGGAGCCGGCGGCGGCTCGATCGCCTGGATCGACGAAGCCGGCTCGCTTCGCAATGGCCCCCAGTCGGCAGGGTCGAGTCCCGGGCCCGCGTGTTACCTGCGCGGGGGAGAAAAGCCGACGAACTCCGACGCGAACGTCGTGCTCGGCCGGCTTGGCTCGACGCTCGCCGGTGGTGCGGTGTCCCTCGACGCGGATGCGGCCATGCGTGTGATCAGCGAGCACGTCGCGAAGCCGCTCGGACTCTCGCCGCCCGAGGCGGCGTCGGCCGTGATCAAGGTGGCCAACGCAAACATGGGTGACGCTGTCCGCCTGATCTCGATCCGGCGCGGCTACGATCCGCGCGATTTCGCTCTCGTCGTCTTCGGCGGTGCGGGCCCCCTCCACGGGGCCGCGCTCGCACGCGAACTCTCGATCCCGACCGTGCTCGTGCCACCGCACCCGGGCGTGACCTCGGCGCTCGGCTGCCTGCTCGTGGACATCCGCCACGACATCTCCGTCATGTACCTCGGGCGGGCCGACACACTCGATCCCGCCGACGTCGAAGCGCGTTTCCAGGAACTCGAGGCCGAGGGCCGGGAGCGCCTCGGGCACGAGAGCGTGCCCGAGGACCGGATGAGCCTGCAGCGGTACGTCGACATGCGATACCTGGGCCAGTGGCGCTCCATGTCGATCCCCGTCGACGCACCGATCACGTCGCTCGACGACGTGATCAGCCTCTTCCACGACGAACACGGGCGCGAGCACAACTACAAGCGCACCGAGGCGCCGGTCGAGGTCTATCGCCTGAGCGTCGCCGCCGTTGGCCTAACGCCGAAGGCAGAGCTCGCGCGGCATGAGCTCGGCAGCAAGGAGGCCGTGCCGGTCGAGAGCCGCAAGGTTCACTTCGACGAGTCGGATCACCCGCTCGACACCCCCGTCTACAACCGCCATGACCTCGGGGCCGGCAGTCGAGTCGAGGGGCCTGCGATCATCGACCAGCTCGACTCCACGACCGTCGTCCCCCCTGGCGTCACAGCCGAGGTGGACGCCTGGCTGAACATTCGCATGGAGATTCCAGAGGAGGTCTCGTGAGCACCAATACCGACAGGACCTACAGCCTCGATCCTGTGACGTTCGAGGTGCTGAAGAACGCCTTCGTGAACATCGTCGACCAGATGGCCGAGCAGATCTTCCGCACGTGCTACTCGTTCGTGATCTACTCGCGCGACTTTTCCTCAGCTCTGTGCGACCCGAACGGCGACACGATCATGCAGGGGTCGGGCGACATCGCGGCGCACGTCGGCACGCTGCACTACACGGCGAAGGCCGTGCTCAACAACTTCCCGGATGACATCCACGAGGGCGACGTGTTCGTCGTCAACGACGTCTACCAGGGCGGCACGCACTTCAACGACACGCGCGTCGTCCGGCCGATCTTCTGGGACGGTGAGATGGTCGCGATGTCCCAGGCGAACGGCCACTGGGCCGACGTTGGTGGCGCCACACCCGGCTCGTTCAACATCAACGCCCTCGATCACATGGCGGAGGGGCTGCGGATCACGCCGGTGCGCGTGTGGGACCGCGGCCGCTACCTGAGGGACGTCGCCGAGCTGATCGCGAACAACACCCGCGCGCCGCTGGACATCATCGGCGACATGCAGGCACAGTCGGAGGCAACCCGTGTCGCCGAGCGTGAGATCCACCGCCTGATCGAGAAGTACGGCAAGGAGACGCTCGTCACGGCGTTCTCGGAGGTGCAGGACTACGTCGAGCGCCTGACCCGCCAGAGGGTCGCGAAGCTTCCCAACGGAACCTGGGAGACGGAGGACTACATCGACGTCGACCCGGCACTCGGCGAGGGCCTGATCCCGATCAACGTCAAGATGACGATCGACGGCGACTCGATCCACTACGACCTATCCGGGTCGCATCCGCACTCGCTGTCGACGTTCCTGAACACCTGTTACGGCGGTGCGTTCGCGGCGATCGTGGCGGGGACGAAGATCCAGTTCCCCGACATCCCGCTCAACTCGGGCTTGTACCGGGTCGTGACCGTCGACCTGGGTAAGCCAGGAAGCGTCGTCAACGCGGTTTGGCCGACGCCGGCGGCCGGGTTCTGCTCGGGTCCCTTCGAGAAGATCATGAACGCGATCTTCGAGCTGTGGGCCGACCTGCTGCCCGAACGCGCCATGGCCTGCACGTTCAACCTCGAGTACCTGCTCGTCGGTGGCCGGGACGGGCGGTACGAGGGGCTGCCGTACTTCATGTGGTACGACTGGATGGTCGGCGGCTGGGGCGCCCGGAACGGGCGGGACGGCTGGGGCGGTACCGGCCCGGTCTTCGGCGTCCAGCTTGGCACCCAGCCGTTCGAGGGCCAGGAGCGGCTCTCGCCCGTGCTGACAACCGGCCACGAGTTCCGCCAGGACTCGGGCGGGCCCGGACGTTACAGGGGCGGCATGGGCGTCGAGAAGGGCGGGACGCTTATGGAAGCCGAGCGCACCGTCATGTCGTACTGCTGCGACCGCGAGCGGTCGGTCACATGGGGTCTCTGGGGAGGGCTTCCCTCGATCCCGCACGGCGTCTGGGTCAACCCGGGCCAGGGCCCTGACCGCGAGCGGTATCTCGGCTCGATCTTCTCGAACGTACGCATCAGCTCGGGTGACACGTTCACCCGACCGTCGGCCGGCGGCGGCGGCCTTGGCGACCCGCTCGACCGGGACCCGCAGTCGGTCTGCGACGACGTAGCCGACGGCTACGTCTCGGTCGAGCGTGCCCGAAAGGACTACGCCGTCGTGATCAGGGAGATCGATGCCGAACTCGCCGAGTACGAATTCGACCGCGAGGCGACGGACGCCGAGCGCGAGCACGTGCGGGCCGAGCGCATGAGCTGGCTCGAGGCCGACCCCGAGGAGATCGCCTCCCGGTACCGGGCAGGCGAGCTCGACATGCTCGACCTCGTGCGCCAGTACGGCGTCATCCTCAACTGGGGGAACGGGGAGCTCCTGCCGAAGACGACGGCGGGCTTCCGCGCGATGCTCGCGCGTCGGACCGTGCCCCACTGGAACAACCCCCATCCGGGCCTGAAGGAACCGCACCGAGAGCAGGTCGCTGTCTGACGGCCATTCCTCCGCCGCGGTGGCGCCTCAGATCCATGCGCGCCATCGCGGCTTCCCCCAGGCATGAACACCATGGACCGGCTCCACGTTCCTCTTCAGCTCGAGTTGTTGGCAGACGATCGGTCGGCCGTGCGGCCCGTGCCGGGAGATCCTTCAGGGACCACGATCCTGCTCTTCTACCGCGATCCGTGGTGACGGCCGTGCACCCGCCAGCTGGTCAGCCTGGCCGAGGCGTACCCCGAGCTTCGGATGCTTGGCAGCGAGGTGTACCTCGTCACGCCCGAGGAATCATCTGCCGGCCTGATCCTCCGTGCCAAGCACGGGCTTCCGTTCCCCGTGCTATCGGACCCAGGCGGCCGGCTGCTGACCGACCGGCTGGGCCTGTGGGACGAGGGCCGTGGTGTGCCGTGCCCGGCGGTCGCGATCGTCGATGCGGGTGGTCGGGTCGAGCGGCTGTTCACATCCGCAGACGACAGAGAGCGGCCGTCGACGGAGACCCTGCTCGAAGCTGTGCGCGCCGTGCGCAAGCAGAGCCGGACGTGATGAGAGTCCAATCCAAGCCGGAGGAGGCGCTGGCGTGAAACACGTGCTGATTGCGATCGACGGCTCCGAGATGAGCAAGCTGGCCGCGGAGAAAGGGCTGCTGCTCGCCGGTTTGCTCCAGGCGAACGTGACGTTTGCCTCCGTCGTGCCGGACGTCCCACCGAGTTTCCAGGCCGAGCAGGGGCACCCGAGCGGCGACGTGATGGATGTGATCAACGAGGTGCTCGGGCAGGCCACGGAGCGGGGGCTCGAGGCCGAGTACCAAATCCTCGTCGGCAACACCGCGGAGGAGATCACGAAGCTGGCCCGTGATCGGGACGTCGACCTGATCGTCCTCGGCTCGCGCGGCCTCGGCGCCGTCCGGGGAGTGCTGCTCGGGAGCGTGTCCCACGCGGTCGTCACGCACGCCGCCTGCCCTGTGCTCGTCGTGAAGGAGAGAGAGCACTGACAACGCGACCCCAAGCGGACGCAGCCGTGAGGGTGGCCCCGCCCGACGATCGATTCGCGCGCAACCCGACTGAGAGAGCCGCCGCGCTCCTTCGACGTCGTTCCATCCAAGGAGGTCGAGATGTCGGTCCGCAAGCCAACAGTCGGTGAACTCGAGCGAATCGCGTGTTCGTACGGACTCGATCTCTCCCACGCGGAACTGGAGTCGTTCCGTGCACTGTTGGACGGCCCGCTGGCATCCTATGCCAGGATCGATCAGCTCGAACAGCCGGCTGTTCCGGTGGACCATCCGCGCACCCCCGGGTACCGCCCATCGGCGGCCGAGAACCCTTTCAACGCCTGGTACTGGCGCTGCTCGATCCGGGGCAGCGACCACGGACGGCTCGCAGGCAAACGGATCGCGGTCAAGGACAACATCTGCGTGGCCGGCGTTCCGATGATGAACGGCTCGGCGGTGCTGGAGGGGTACGTCCCCGACGAGGACGCGACCGTCGTGTCGCGGATCCTCGCGGAAGGCGGGGAAATCGCGGGTAAGGCTGTCTGCGAACACCTCTGCTTCTCGGGCGGAAGCCATACGAGCGATACGGGCCCGGTTCAGAATCCGCGGCGACCCGGGTACTCCGCGGGAGGATCCTCCAGCGGGAGCGCCGCCCTCGTCGCCGCCGGCGAGGTCGACCTGGCGCTCGGCGGCGATCAGGGCGGCTCGATCCGCATCCCGAGCTCGTGGTGCGGGGTGACGGGATTGAAGCCGACCTACGGGCTTGTCCCGTACACGGGCGTGTTCCCGATCGAGCTGACGCTCGATCACGTCGGCCCGATCGCGAGGACCGTCGCGGACACCGCGCTCTTCCTCGATGTGCTCGCCGGCAGCGACCACCTCGACCCTCGGCAGCCCGAGATCGTCCCCGCCCAGAGCTACCTCGACCTTGGCGCCGGAATCGAAGGGCTCCGCGTCGGTGTTCTGGAGGAGGGCTTCGGGTGGCCCGGTGCGTCGGAGGAAGACGTGGACGAGTTGGTGCGCCGTTCAGCCGCCGATCTTGCGACGGCCGGAGCAGAGGTGAGAACCATCTCCGTTCCCGAGCACCGTGACGGGATCCATCTCTGGAACGCGATTGCGATCGAGGGCGCCACCTCGCTGATGCTCCGCGGCAACGGCATGGGGACGAACTGGAAGGGCCACTACACGACCGGGCTGCTCGACTTCTTCGGCAGGAGCCGCGTTGCCCGCGCCAACGACTTTTCGATCACGGTAAAGCTCGTGCTGCTGCTGGGCGAGTACATGCACGATCGCTACCAGGGCCGCTACTACGCGAAGGCGCAGAACATCGCGAGGACGCTCCGCGGCGCCTACGACGCCGCGCTCGCAGACGTGGACGTGCTCGTCCTTCCGACCCTCCCGATGAAGGCGACGAAGCTCCCGGGAACCGACGCCACCGACGCTGAACTCGTCGCTCGCGCTTTGGAGATGCTGATCAACACCTGCCCGTTCGACATCACGGGCCACCCCGCTCTGACGGTGCCGTGTGGCTCCTCGGACGGGCTTCCGGTCGGGATGATGATGGTCGGGCGCCGGTGGGACGACTTAACCGTGCTCAAGGCCGGCCACGCGGTCGAGCAGGCTCTCCAAGTCTGATCCCCACGGTGTGCCGCCGGCGCCGATCACCGCGAATTCGATGGGTGGGGCGCGGGCCGAGGCATCCCGGGCGCTTCCCGGACCGCCCGAGCGTCAGGTAGGAGACGCTCCTTTCCTTCACTCAAAGACGAGTCGACGGGCGGCCCTGCGGTCCTCCTCGCTCTCTCGGCGACGAGCCGGGATGGAACGGTAGGTTTCGGCCGGCTACCCGACCGCCAAGTATCAGCATAGCTCCACGACCTCGAGATCTCACCGTCCGTCAAGTCAGCGACGATTTGGCCACCACCGACGCCGACGGACTCAATACGCAGCACCGCGCCGGTACCAGACTCGATCACCTCACCCGACGCGTCTGAGAAGCGAATCGTGGCCATGCCTACCCATCGTAATAGTGGGTGTGCCGCACCGCTCGCGCCCTACTCGGTCGGGACTGCCCAGGGCCGGTCGAATGGTGTCACCGCGCCGCTTCTTCGGCCTCCTCGACCACGGCCTCGACGAGGTGATGTTTCCAGTCGGCGGGCTCGGCGTAGAGTTCGGCGCGTCGGCCAGGTCGTGGTCGTCCCGGTCTCGTCCTCGGGCAACGAGCCGCCTCGGCAGTCCGCTTCTCACGAGCGGATGACGAGCGACCGAGAACTCGCGTCGCACGACCGAGGCGGCGCCGCAGCTCGCCTCGAGGAACATGCCGCGGCTCTGGGGATCGTCGCGTCGCCGTCGAGCAGGTGCTCGAGCACCGACAGACGAACCCGCCAAGATCGGACGGGGAGAAACGGAAGCCGTTATCGGTGAGTCGCATCTGACTGGAGACAATCAACGTAGGCGGAATACGGTCTCTACCGTGGCCGAGCTGTGCCGTGCGGCGGGCATATCCACTCCGGACGACGAGCTACCCGAGCGCAAGCTTCAAGCGTCAAGCGGGTGGCACCCTAGCCTTCCACTCCTCGATCAGGACATAGAGCCGCTCGCCGGCCTGCTGTCGGATGAGGGCTGAGATGACAATGAGCGCGACAGCCGTCGCCGCGAAGCTCAGAGGTCGGGCGTAGGCCGCGGCGCGCGCCTTCGGCCGCCTCGACCTGAGGAGGATCTCGTCGAGGTAGGGACGCGCGGTTACGAACGCGCGGCGCCTGACGATCTCAGCCGAGAGCCGGCGCACGGTCGCCAGCGAAGAGGCCCGGTCTGACGAGACGTTCGGCCGTCCCCGAGCGCGAGTGGCACCATGGTCGCCGGCGAGGAGTTCGACGATGCCCGGGTGTCGAGTGGGGCCACCTCGTCTTGGCCGCGAACGACACTCAATCAATTTGGCCCACTGGCAACGCCGCCGGCGGTTAGCTCACCAGGGCCCGTAGATGCCGCTGTTGGCTTGCCGCAGTGCGCCGACGTAGCCTGCTCGCTCGTAGTCCGTCTCGTCCGTGCCGGGCGGTACGGCGAGCAGCCCGCGCAGTTCGTCGACGGCTGCGAATCCTTTGCGTGCCATCCAGTCGGAGAGGCCGTCGAGCAGCGCGGTTGCATGTTCGGGGCCGTGCCGGAGCAGGGCCGAGGCGGTCATGACGACGTCGGCGCCGGCGAGGAGGTACTTGGCGACGTCGGCCGCGGTCTCGACGCCGGTGGTCGCGGCGAGCGAGGCGCGCACCCGTCCGTGGAGGAGCGCGATCCACGTGCGCGATAGCCGGGCGTCGACCGGGTTGGAGAGGCTGACCTCGGGTACGACGGCGAGCTTGTCCGGGTCGATGTCGGGTTGCAGGAATCGGTTGAACAGGACGAGCGCGTCCGCGCCGGCCTCGTCGAGCCGTAGCGCCATCTCACCCGTTGAGCTGAAGTAGGGGCTGAGCTTGACCGCCACCGGCAGGTCGACCGCGTCCTTGACTCGGCTCAGGACGTCGACGTGTCGCTGCTCGACGTCGCGGCCGGAGATGCGCGGGTCGCCGGGGAGGTAGTAGATGTTCAGCTCGATCGCGGCGGCGCCGGCGTCCTGCATCGCCCGGGCGTAGCCGGTCCAGCCGCCGGGTGTGACGCCGTTCAGGCTGGCGATCACCGGAACGTCGACCGCGGCGGCGGCGCGCTCGAGCAGGCTCAGGTAGCGCCGCGGGCCGGCCTCGTCCTCGGCAGCGGCCGGGAAGTAGGAGAGCGACTCGCCGAAGCTCTCGGTGCCGGCGTCGACCAGCCGCGCGTTCTCTGCCGCCTCGCGGCGCAGCTGCTCCTCGAAGAGCGAATAGAGGACGACCGCGCCCACGCCTGCGTCGGCCAGCCGCCGTACGCCGTCCACCGTCTGCGAGAGCGGCGACGCCGACGCGACAAGCGGGTTGCGCAGCGTGAGGCCCATGTAGCTCGTCGAGAGGTTCACTGGCGGTCCTTGCGCGCGTCGGCTGCGAAGTGCTGCGCGCTCCGGGTCGCCATCTCCTCGTACACGTCCCAGCGCTGCTCGACCGCCTGCTCGGCTAGCGCGTGCAGCCGCTCGGCCTCGGCCGGGTCGCTGTTCGTCAGCGTGCGGTAGCGCAGCTCGCGCTTGGTGTAGGCGGCGAGCGGGATGCGCGGTCGCGGCGAGTCGAGCAGGAACGGGTTGCCACCGGCCGCGCGGAGCACCGGGTCGTAGCGGATCAGCGGCCAGTAACCGCTGGCAACGGCGCGGTACTGCTGGTCGAGCCCGTCTCGCATCTCGATCCCGTGCGCGATGCAGTGGCTGTAGGCGAGCACGAGTGAGGGGCCGTCGTAGGCCTCCGCCTCGCGGAACGCCGTCAGTGTCTGCTGGGGATCGGCGCCCATCGCGACCCGGGCGACGTAGACCGAGCCGTAGGCGATCGCCTGCAGGGCGAGGTCTTTCTTGGGCACGGTCTTGCCGGCGGCGGCGAACTTGGCGACCGCGCCGAGCGGAGTCGCCTTGGACATCTGGCCACCGGTGTTGGAGTAGACCTCGGTGTCGAGCACCAGCACGTTCACGTTGCGCTCGCTCGCGAGGACGTGGTCGAGCCCGCCGGAGCCGATGTCGTAGGCCCAGCCGTCGCCGCCGACGATCCAGACGCTGCGCCGGACGAGGTGATCGACGACGCTGAGCAGGTCGGTGACGGCGGGCCCGTTGAGCCCGTCGAGCCGCCGGCGGAGCTCGGCCACCCGTTCGCGCTGGGATCGCAGCTCCGACTCGCGCAGCTGCGGCGCCGCCAGGATTTCGTCGACCAGCTCCGGGCCGATCTGCTCGCGCAGCTCGGCAATTCGTCGGCGGGCCAGTTCGGTGTGCCGGTCGGCGGCGAGCCGGAAGCCGAGCCCGAACTCGGCGTTGTCCTCGAACAGCGAGTTCGACCAGGCCGGGCCGCGCCCGTCGCCGTCGGTCGTCCACGGCGTCGTCGGCAGGTTGCCGCCGTAGATCGACGAGCAGCCGGTCGCGTTCGCGACCATCAGCCGATCGCCGAACAGCTGCGAGAGGAGCTTCAGGTAGGGGGTCTCGCCACAGCCGGCGCAGGCGCCCGAGAACTCGAACAGCGGCTCCAGGAACTGGGTGCCGCGCACAGTGCCGAAGTCGACCCGCGACCGGTCGCTCGCGGGCAGCGTCTCGAAGAACGCGATGTTGGCCCGCTCGGCCGCGACCAACGGCTCGCGCGGCGCGAGGTTGATCGCCTTGCGGCCGGCGTCGCCGGGCGCGACGACCGGGCACGCCTGAACGCAGAGCTCGCAACCGGTGCAGTCCTCGACGTAGACCTGCAGCGTGTACCGGGTGTCCGGCAGCCCGACGGCCTCGATAGGTGCCGACTGGAATCCCTCCGGTGCGCCCTCCAGGCGGGCCTGATCGTAGTACCTGGAGCGGATCACGCTGTGCGGACAGACGAAGCTGCAGTTGCCGCACTGGATGCACAGGTCGGAGTCCCAGACCGCGACCAGCTCCGAGATGTTGCGCTTCTCGTAGGCTGCCGTGCCGCTCGGATAGGTGCCGTCCACCGGCAGCGCGCTGACCGGCAGGTCGTCGCCCCGTCCGGCGAGCATCTCCGCGGTCACGGTGCGAACGAACTCGGGCGCATGTGCTGGGACGACCGGCGGTAGCCCGCGGCTCGCGGTCACCTGCTCGGGCAGCTCGACCCGGTGCAGACCGTCCAGCGCGCGGTCCACCGCGGCTTGGTTGCGTTCGACCACCTCGGCGCCGCGTCGGCCGTAGGTCTTCGCGACTGCCGCTTTGATCCGCTCGATCGCCTGCTCGCGCGGCAGGACTCCGGAGAGGGCGAAGAAACAGGTCTGCAGGACGATGTTGGTGCGGCCGGCGAGGCCGACCTCGCGGGCGATCCGGCCGGCGTCGATCACATACAGGTCGATGTGCTTGGCGAGGATCTGCTCCTGCACCGGACGCGACAGCGCCTCCCACACCTCGTCCGTCGGCCGCGGGCAGTTGAGGAGCAGCGTCGCGCCGTCCGCCGCCGGGCCGAGCACGTCGACCCGGTCGAGCAGCCCGAACTGATGGCAGCCGACGAAGCCCAGCCTGCTGCACGAGGTAGGCAGCGCGGATCGGCTGCGGCCCGAAGCGGAGGTGCGAGACCGTCTGTGAGCCGGACTTCTTCGAGTCGTAGACGAAGTAGCCCTGCGCGTGCAGGCCCTCCTCCCCGAGGATCTTGATCGTGTTCTTGTTCGCGCCGACCGTCCCGTCCGAGCCCAGGCCGAAGAAGATCGCGCGCACCGTCTCCGGCGGCTCGATGTCCAGCGCCGCGTCGTAGTCCAGGCTCGACCCCGAGACGTCGTCGGTGATGCCGATCGTGAACCGGCGCCGCGGCCGCTCTGCCGCCAGTTCGGCGAACACGCCGGCGACCATCCCGGGCGTGAACTCCTTCGAGGAGAGGCCGTAGCGGCCGCCGACGATCCTCGGCATCACCGCCCGCTCGCCGTCACCGAACGACTCGGTGAGCGCCGCGACCGTGTCGAGGAAGAGCGGCTCGCCGATCGAGCCAGGCTCCTTCGTCCGGTCGAGGACGGCGACGTGGCGCACCGTCGCGGGCAGCGCCTCGGCGAGCGCCTGCGCCGGAAACGGCCGGTAGAGGCGCACCTGGGCTAGGCCGATACGCTCGTCGCTCGCGGTGAGCGCCGTCACGGTCTCCTGCACCGTCTCCCCGCCCGACCCCATCACCACGAGCACGCGCTCGGCCTCCGGGTCACCGAAGTAGTCGACGACGCGGTAGCGGCGGCCGGTGCGCTCGGCGAGCAGCGCCATCGCGTCCTCGACTGCGTCCGGGACGCGGGCGTAGAAGGGGTTGACCGTCTCGCGCGCCTGGAAGTAGACGTCCGGGTTCTGCGCCGTACCGCGAATGAACGGGCGCTCCGGCGAGAGCGCCCGGCCGCGATGAGCCTGGACGAGCTCCTCGGGCACCAGCGCGCGCAGGTCGTCGTCGGAGAGCAGCTCGATCGTGTTCAGCTCGTGCGACGTCCGGAACCCGTCGAAGAAGTGCACGAACGGCACCCGCGTCTGGAGCGTCGCGGCCTGCGCGACCAGCGCCAGGTCGTGGGCCTCCTGCACCGAGGCCGAGGCGAGCAGCGCGAAGCCGGTCTGGCGAACGGCCATCACGTCCGAGTGGTCGCCGAAGATCGACAGCCCCTGCGCCGCGAGCGAGCGGGCGGCCACGTGCAGCACCGCCGGCGTCAGCTCGCCGGCGATCTTGTACATGTTGGGGATCATCAGCAGCAGCCCCTGCGAAGCGGTGAACGTCGTCGCCAGCGCGCCACTCTGCAGCGCACCATGTAGTGCGCCAGCGGCCCCGCCCTCGCTCTGCATCTCGACGACCGCGGGCACGCTCCCCCAGACGTTCGTCCGCCCCTGGCTCGACCACTCGTCCGCCAGCTCGGCCATCGGCGAGGAGGGCGTGATCGGATAGATGCAGCAGACCTCGTTCAGCCGGTAGGCGACCGAGGCCGCAGCTTCGTTGCCGTCGACCGTCGCGCGCATCAGCGGCCGGGCTCCGGGATCATCTCGATCGCGTGCACCGGGCACTGCTCGAAGCAGACGCCGCAGCCGGTACAGCGGTCGTAGTCGAACCGGTAGCGGCGCCCCTCGCCGAGCTTGATCACCGCGTCCTCGGGGCAGGCGCCCAGGCACCCGTCGCACTCGAAGCAGTTGCCGCACGACAGACACCGGCCCGCCTCGTAGACCGCCTCCTCGGCGGAAAGGCCGCCGACCACCTCGCCGAAGTCCGCAATCCGCTCCTCAGGCCGGGAGCTCTGGCTGCTGCCGGCGGGCGATTGTCACCGAAGTACCAGAGATGAAGCTTGTCGAAGCTCGCCAGCTCGTGCTTGGGCGAGCTCACGGCCGCGCCACTGCGCAGCCAGGCGTCGATGTGGCGGGCGGCCTTCTTGCCGTGACCCACCCCGACCGTCACGGTCTGCTCGCTCGGCACCATGTCCCCGCCGGCGAACAAGCCCGGGCTGCCGGTCTGGAGCGACGTCGACACCTGCACGGTGCCGTCGCGCGCGATTTCCACGCCCGGCACCTGGCGCAGGAAGGCGGTGTCGGACTCCTGGCCGAGCGCCAGGATCACCGTGTCGGCGGCGAGCGTCTCGAACCGGCCGGTCGGCTGCGGATAGCCGGACTCGTCGAGCTCCATCAGCTCGACCTCGCAGCTCCGGACCGTCGAAGGTCGTGATCGTCCGCAGCCAGTGGATCCGCACGCCTTCCCGCTCGGCGTCCTCGGCCTCGTCGAGATGGGCGGGCATCTGCTCCCGGGTCCGCCGGTAGACGATCAGCGCCTCGTCCGCACCCATCCGGCGGGCGACCCGGGCGGCGTCCATCGCGGTGTTGCCGCCGCCGTAGACCGCCACACGCCGGCCGATCACCGGCCGCTCGCCGGAGGCGACGCTGCGCAGGAACGAGACCGCGTCCACGATCCGGCCGGCGTCACGGGCCGGGATGTCGACCCGCTTGGAGAGGTGCGCACCGACCGCGACGAAGACCGCGTCGAAAGTGCCCTCCTCGCGCTCGGCGACCAGGTCCTCGACCTTGTGCCCGCAGGTCACCCGCACGCCCATCGCCGCGATCCGGTCGAGCTCGCCGGTGAGCACGTCGCGGGGCAGCCGGTAGGCCGGGATCCCGTACCGCATCATCCCGCCCGTCTCCGCGCCGGAGTCCCGCATCTCCACCTCGTGGCCGAGCCGGCTCAGGTGGTAGGCGGCCGACAGACCGCACGGGCCCGGCGCCGACCACGAGCACCCGCTTGCCGCTGCGGACCGGGGGAGGGTCGAATTGCCACCCCTGCTCGAGCGCCAGGTCGCCGAGGAACCGCTCGACCGAATGGATCGAGACGGCGCTGTCGAGGTCGGCGCGGTTGCAGACGCTCTCGCACGGGTGGTAGCAAACCCGCCCGTGGATCGCCGGCAGTGGATTGTCTGCGACGAGCTGGCGCCACGCCTGCTCGTGTCGGCCTGCCTGGGTGTGCGACAGCCAGGCCTGGATGTTCTCGCCCGCCGGGCAGCCGGCGTTGCACGGCG